>NZ_CP152014.1:0-3641587 GCF_038610765.1 Bacillus sp. FSL R5-0422 | reverse complement strand
AAGACTTCTCCCCCCTCCTTTTCTTTTTAAAATGACCAGTATCAAACTGTTATAGAACACGAAAAAGAGCAAATGGTCATCACCATTCGTGCACATACATTGTTGAAAACAAATAATATAGTAGAAAAACGTCTTTTCGACAAATCACACAGTCTGTGGATAAACAATTCAACAAGCTGTGTAATATCTTTCCACAGGTTGTCCACAATTTGTGGATAACATAAATAGGTCAGATAAGTAATTAAGAGTTAAAACACAAATATAATATCAAAATAAACAAGATGGCGCAATGGGTGTCACAAACTTATCCACACACTTTACATCCTGTTGAAAAATAATTATCCACATCAGTTATTTGTGTGAAAAAAATGTCGATAATGAATGTGGATAGTCTAAATATGCCGAAAACATATCCACACCCTTGTTATGAAGACCTTTTAGGAGGAAAAAGAGAAGAAAATGTTAGAAACTAAAAAAGAAGGTTTCTTCGTTTGATAAATTATGTTATGCTTATAAGGTTGATAATAAGAGTTTTATCATTGATATTGACAATCGATGGGTTACACAAATATAATGAGTTAGACTGTCTTAAACAGCTATTCCTCAGGGAGGTGTCATACATGAAAAGAACGTTTCAACCAAATAACCGTAAGCGTAGTAAAGTTCATGGCTTCCGCAGCCGTATGAGTTCTAAGAACGGACGTCTAGTTTTAAAGCGACGCCGCAGCAAAGGTAGAAAAAAATTATCAGCTTAGGCCACTGAATAATGTCAGTGGTCTTTTTTACATAAAATCGTAAATGAACTGTCAGTTTTTATCGGAGTGGAAGAAAACATGAAGAAGCGAAACAGGCTAAAAAAAAATGAAGAGTTTCAAAAAGTGTTTAAAAAAGGTCAATCAATGGCGAATCGTCAATTCGTTATTTACCAGCTGGATCAACCAAATCAAGATGAACTGCGTTTAGGATTGTCTGTGAGTAAGAAGATTGGTAATGCAGTGATGAGAAATCGAATTAAACGACTGATCCGTCAGGTGTTTTTAGAGGAAGGTCATAAGTTAAAGCAAGAAAAAGACTACATTGTCATTGCGAGAAAACCAGCAAGTGAATTGACCTTTGAAGAAACAAAGAAGTCTCTCCAACATTTATTTAGAAAATCCGCTGTTTATCAACAACAACCGAAAAAGTCTTCGTAATAGAAACTTTCGTTGAATCAATTTTTAAAAGCGCTTCCTTCATCTAGTGAATTAAAATGAAACCACCACTTTGTAATGAAAAAATGTTACCATACTGATTAGGTGAGTCACTTTCGTAATCAATTCCAACTTAAATAAAGTTTGAAGTAATGGGAGGAATCTTGTTGAAAAGGCGATTATTACTAATATTTAGCTTGATTGGCGCATTGGTTCTATTGGCAGGATGTACACAAATTAATGAACCAATCACATCAGATAGTAAGGGATTCTGGAACTCTTATATTGTTTACCCGCTATCTCAATTAATCACGTACATGGCAAATTTGACTGGTGAAAACTACGGAGTTGCGATCATTATTGTGACACTGTTAATCCGCTTGCTCATTTTACCATTAATGATTAAGCAGTTAAGAAGTACAAAAGCAATGCAAGCATTACAGCCTGAACTGAAAAAGCTTCGTGAAAAATATAGCTCTAAAGATCAAAAAACTCAGCAGCAGCTTCAGCAGGAAACAATGGCTCTTTTCCAAAAAAATGGCGTCAATCCATTAGCCGGATGTTTCCCGATTTTAATTCAGATGCCAATCCTAATCGGATTCTATCATGCGATTATGAGAACAGCTGAAATTAAAAAGCATACTTTCTTATGGTTTGACTTAGGTAGTCCAGATCCATTATTCCTATTACCGATCATTGCGGGGGTAGCTACTTTCATTCAGCAAAAACTGATGATGGCTGGAAATCCTTCGGACAACCCTCAAATGGCGATCATGTTATGGGTTATGCCGATTATGATCATTGTATTTGCTATTAGTTTCCCAGCAGCACTTTCATTGTACTGGGTTGTAGGTAACATTTTCATGATCATCCAAACATTAGTGATTAAAACTCCTCAAGTAAAATTAGATACAAAAGAAAAAGCTGGCGGGAATAAAAAATGAAGGAAATAACTGCTGTCGGTCGCACAATCGAAGAAGCAGTAGATTCCGGACTTAAACAAATTCAGCTTCTAAAACAAGAAGTAGACATCACAATTGTGGATGAAGGAAATAAAGGGTTTTTAGGATTATTTGGTAAAAGACAAGCTGTAGTCAAATTGGTAGAAAAGAGAAATGCTCTTAAATTAGCTACACAATATTTAGATAATATTGTTAAATCTATTGATCCTAAAGCGAAGATTGTTTCCAAACAGGAGCCGAAAAAGATTTCTTTCCACATTGATGGAGATAAAACGTCATTAATGATTGGAAAAAGAGGACAAACTTTGTACTCTTTAGAAACTTTGGTACAGTTAGTGTTTAATCGCTATTCTGATCAGTATCATCATATTACCATTGATATTGGAGATTATAGGAAGAAGCGACAAGAAGCACTTGAACAATATGCCGTCAAGACGGCAAACAAAGTTTTAAAAACGAAGAGAAAAGTTCACTTAGAACCAATGCCTTCGAACGAACGAAAAGTAATTCATGATACGATCGCTACTTTTTCTAAAGAACTAGCAACGGCATCGGAAGATACAGGTAGTAAGCGTCATGTAGTGGTGCTGTATAAAAAATAACAGAAAGACTAGAATTCAGCAAAGCTGGATTTTAGTCTTTTTTTATTGAAAAATTGTGTTTCTATAGAAGATTCATCCTTTATTTCTAAAAAGTTAGGGTGTAAGTTGAGTCGAAAATGCCATTTTTACAAGTAAACGAAGGCATCGGGGCGTTTAAATTTATCGGGTTTCGGTGTAAGATGTGAAGATAAGTTTAGAACGTCGTTATTCACATGTGGATAAGTTAAGTGTTAAAATAGATAGGATGCAAAGCTGTGGATAATTGGATAGAGGATACTTTCACTTCGCTTTCATTTATGGTATCTTTAAATTTTGGATTAAGCGTTTTTGATATAGAGATGGACAACGTCCATTTAATAGATAAAAGACTGTCTATTAAAATAGAGAAAGAGGTGATTGAGCGATGGATACAATTGCAGCCATTTCGACACCGATGGGTGAAGGAGCAATTGCGATTATTCGTTTAAGTGGGCCTGAAGCGGTGCAGATCGCTGATAGGATGTATAAAGGACCTAAGGAGAAAAAACTTGTATCAGTGGATTCTCATACCATCCATTATGGTCATATTGTGGATGCAAGAACTGATCAAGTAATAGAAGAGGTCATGGTGTCAGTACTTCGAGCGCCAAAAACATTTACGAGAGAAGACGTTATTGAGATTAACTGCCATGGCGGAATTGTAACGGTCAATAAAGTATTGCAGCTTGCTTTAAGAGAAGGAGCAAGATTAGCGGAGCCAGGTGAGTTCACAAAGCGTGCTTTCTTAAATGGAAGAATAGATCTATCGCAAGCAGAGGCTGTCATGGACTTGATTCGGGCAAAGACGGATCGGGCGATGAATGTAGCGATCACTCAAATGGAGGGACGTCTCTCCGGTTTGGTTCAGCGACTGCGCGGCGAGATCCTAGAAACACTGGCGCATATTGAAGTCAATATTGACTACCCTGAGTATGACGATGTTGAAGAAATGACACATCGCGTCTTAGTGGAAAAAGCGACATCGGTCAAAAAAGAAATTGAGTCGCTACTCTCGACTTCTCACCAAGGGAAAATTCTTCGAGAGGGCTTATCCACTGTCATTATAGGAAGGCCAAATGTTGGAAAGTCTTCCTTGTTGAATAGCCTTGTACAGGAAACAAAGGCCATTGTCACAGATATTCCTGGAACTACGAGAGACGTTATTGAGGAATATGTGAATGTACGAGGCGTACCTCTCCGTCTAGTCGATACTGCGGGTATACGTGAGACAGAGGACATTGTTGAGCGTATAGGGGTTGAACGATCTAGACAGGTCTTAAAAGAAGCTGACCTGATTTTACTTGTGCTCAATTATAGCGAAGAATTATCGGAAGAAGATATTAAACTTTTTGAGGCTGTCTCAGGTATGGATATCATCGTGATTGTGAATAAGACAGACCTTGAGCCTAAGCTTGATGTAGAAAAGGTCAAGCAGTTAGCAAAGGATCGTCCGGTGGTCACTACATCATTATTACAAGAAAAGGGCATTGATGAGCTTGAAATGGCAATTCAATCACTGTTCTTCACTGGATCAATTGAAAGTGGAGATTTAACGTATGTAAGTAATACAAGGCATATTGCTCTTCTTCAGGCAGCAAAACAATCAATTGAAGATGCTCTTGAAGGAATTGAAATGGATGTACCAATCGACATTGTTCAAATAGATTTAACACGCTGCTGGGAACAGCTCGGTGAAATTATAGGAGATGCTGTTCATGAAAGCTTGATTGATCAGTTATTCTCTCAATTCTGTTTAGGAAAGTAAAGGGAGGAACATAAGAAATGGGTTATGAAGCTGGCAATTATGACGTCATCGTCGTGGGTGCCGGTCATGCTGGGGTTGAGGCTGCTCTTGCTTCTGCAAGACAGGGCGCTAAAACACTTGTATTGACTATCAACCTCGATATGGTTGCTTTTATGCCATGTAATCCGTCCGTAGGCGGTCCTGCAAAAGGGATTGTCGTTAGAGAAATTGATGCACTGGGCGGAGAAATGGCACGAAATATAGATAAGACGCATATTCAAATGCGCATGCTGAATACGGGGAAAGGACCTGCTGTTCGTGCTTTAAGAGCGCAAGCAGACAAGTTCCAATATCAGCATGAAATGAAAAAAACAATGGAAAATGAACCGAACCTGACAATGCTGCAAGGTATGGTGGATCATTTAATTGTAGAAGATGAGGAATGTAAAGGTGTTGTTACACAAACAGGGGCAAACTATCGTGCGAAGTCTGTTGTATTAACGACGGGAACTTTCTTAAAAGGTCGCATTATTTTAGGGGATCTATCGTATTCAAGTGGTCCTAATAACCAGCAGCCATCCATCAAATTATCGGATCATTTAGCAGAGTTAGGATTCGATTTGGTTCGCTTTAAAACAGGAACACCTCCTCGAGTGAATAGTCACTCGATTGACTATAGTAAAACAGAAATTCAACCAGGTGATGACGTTCCGCGGGCGTTCTCCTATGAAACAGTTGAATATATTACAGACCAACTGCCATGCTGGTTAACATATACAAGTTTAGAAACACATCAAATTATTGATGAGAATCTTCACCGTTCTCCAATGTATTCAGGTATGATTAAAGGAACTGGTCCTAGATACTGCCCTTCCATTGAAGACAAAGTGGTTCGTTTCAATGACAAACCGAGACATCAAATTTTCTTAGAGCCAGAAGGTCGTAATACGCAGGAAGTGTATGTTCAAGGATTATCTACAAGTCTTCCAGAGGATGTACAGCAGCGCATGCTTTCTACCATCCCTGGGCTCGAAAATGTCCAAATGATGAGAGCGGGTTATGCCATTGAGTATGATGCAATTGTGCCTACTCAGTTGTGGCCTACACTCGAGACGAAGAAAATTTCTGGATTATATACAGCTGGCCAAATTAATGGTACGTCTGGCTATGAAGAAGCAGCAGGTCAAGGAATTATGGCAGGTATTAATGCAGGAAGAAAAGCATTGGGTAAAGAAGAAGTCATTTTAAGCCGATCTGATGCATATATCGGTGTTCTCATAGATGATCTTGTCACAAAGGGAACAAATGAACCTTACCGTCTTTTAACATCCCGTGCAGAGTATCGTTTGCTTCTTCGTCATGACAATGCGGATTTAAGATTAACTGAACTTGGCTATCATATTGGATTAATATCTCAAGAAAGATTCCAAGCATTCCAGCAGAAAAAAGAAGCCATTGAAGCAGAGAAAAAACGTTTATATTCAGTCATCATCAAACCTACAGCTGAGACACAAGAGTTTATTCGTTCACTTGGTGGAAGTGAGCTGAAGGACGGTATTCGTGCTAGTGATTTGATGAAGCGTCCAGAAATGAACTATGAATCAGTTGTGAGGTTAGCTCCTGCTGAAACACCGCTTCCTTCTGATGTGTGTGAGCAGGTAGAGATTCAAATTAAATACGAAGGTTATATCGAAAAGTCACTCCAACAAGTTGAAAAGCTGAAAAAGATGGAGAACAAAAAGATTCCTGATCGTATTGATTATGACGCCATCAAAGGAATTGCAACTGAAGCGAAACAAAAGTTGAAAGAAGTCCGACCGCTTTCTGTTGCACAGGCTTCTCGTATTTCAGGCGTTAATCCTGCTGATATTTCTATCCTTTTAGTATATTTAGAGCAGGGACGTATTGCGAAGATAGCAGAATAGAAAGGATGTCGGTATGAACATTGAACAATTTACAGCAGCACTAGAGGAGAAAGGGATCACTCTTTCTCCTGTGCAGCTTGAACAATTTGAAACTTACTTCCGCATGCTTGTAGAATGGAACGAGAAAATGAATTTGACGTCCATTACTGAAAAGGAAGAAGTGTATTTAAAGCATTTTTATGATTCCATTTCCGCATCATTTTTCATTGATTTTCACAAAGTGACGACGATTTGCGATATTGGAGCTGGTGCTGGTTTCCCGAGCATTCCTCTTAAAATTTGCTTCCCTCATCTACATGTGACCATTGTTGATTCTCTTCAGAAACGAATTACGTTTCTTAATGAGTTAGCAAAAGGGTTAAACTTACAAGATACTACTTTTTATCATGATCGTGCGGAGACGTTTGGACAACGTAAGGAAAAGCGTGAAAGCTATGATCTTGTCACTGCTAGAGCAGTTGCGCGTTTATCTGTCTTGAGCGAACTATGTCTCCCCCTTGTAAAAAAGGAAGGGCTGTTTGTGGCATTAAAAGCATCTGCTGCTGATGAAGAAATGCAAGCAGGGAAGAAAGCCGTTACTGTCCTCGGAGGAGAGGTTGTTGAAAAGCATTCCTTTGTTCTTCCTTTAGAAGAAAGCGAACGGAACATTATTGTCATTAAAAAGAAAAAGCAAACACCAAAAAAATATCCTAGAAAACCAGGAACACCTAATAAATCACCAATAGAAGGTTGATCATGTAAAAGGTCGGTTTTTCTTCAATATTTAAGATTTTACAGAAGGAAAAAACATGAGAAAATAGAATTATAAAAAGGTAGTTTTTAAAGGTGGTGTAGGTTCATGAAGCATTCACTCTCACGCTTCTTCGGGCTTGGTGACAAAGAACATCCTGAGCGTGAAACCGAAATAGAGGCAGAGATTGCTGAGCATGATACATTAAAGGAAGAGATACAGGAGCTCCCGGTTGACACAATTATGCCAAACCGTTTTCAGCCACGCACCATTTTTTCAGAAGAAAAGATACATGAGCTGGCCACGACGATTCATACCCATGGCATTATTCAACCTATTGTCGTCAGACCGACAGAAGAAGAAGGAAAATATGAACTGATCGCCGGTGAAAGACGATGGAGAGCGGTACAGACTCTTCAATGGGAGAAAATCCCCGCTATTATAAAAGATTTTACTGATACGGAAACGGCATCTGTCGCATTGATTGAAAATTTGCAAAGAGAAGAGCTGTCTGCTATTGAAGAGGCTCATGCCTATGCACGTCTTTTAGAGCTTCATGATTTAACACAGGAAGCGCTTGCTCAGCGTTTAGGTAAGGGACAATCTACTGTTGCAAACAAACTAAGACTTTTAAAGTTGCCTGAAGAGGTACAACAAGCCATTTTAGAGAAAAAAATCTCTGAAAGGCATGCACGTTCACTTGTACCCCTAAAGCTTCCAGAATTACAAATCGCACTCTTGCAGGAAATCATCGAAAAGCAGCTGAATGTAAAACAGGCTGAAGAGCGTGTAGTGAAAATGCTTGAACAAAAAACAGATCGCAAACCGAAGCCAAAACGTAAGGCGTTTAGTCGTGATACACGAATTGCGATGAATACCATTCGTCAGTCTCTCCATATGGTAGAAGACAGCGGGCTTAAAATAAATACCGAGGAAGAAGAATTTGAGGAATATATCCAATTAACAATTCGGATTCCTAAATAGAAAAAAGCTGATGAGAGCCACTCGTCAGCTTTTTTTATTGATTCTACATTATATTTACTTATTATTCATAAATTGGTAGAATGTGATTTTCATAGAGGGAAGGAGGTGACATGACTCGATGAAAATGAAAAAGATGAATCTTGTTATTATTTGTTATTTACTGTTTTCTTTTTCTCTTTTTACAAATGAA
The DNA here is from genome assembly GCF_038610765.1 of Bacillus sp. FSL R5-0422. Lineage (NCBI taxonomy): Bacteria > Bacillati > Bacillota > Bacilli > Caryophanales > Bacillaceae > Bacillus > Bacillus sp. FSL R5-0422. Next base: position 3,633,242 of record NZ_CP152014.1, on the reverse strand, counting down.
ACAACCATATTTGCTGTGAACTCGCCAACGGCTGCTCCAGATGAAAGCCCGCTGACCAAAAAAGAACTGAACGTCCTGAAGAAACAAGATGTTGTTTCAAAAGAGATCACTTTAGATCAATTAAATCATGAACATGAGTCTCAGGACGACACTATTGACTTGATTTCAGCTGGCGATCATTTGAAAGATTATGGCTTACAACAAAACAAGCAGAATGAGTTTGTGACGGATGAAAAGCCTCACACCATCAAGCACCTTTTAGGAAGGCCGTATCCTGGTACCAATATTATACCTAAAAAAGGGGATATCTTGGTGACAAACACTGATGCTGTGAAGGGTATCGTTGGACATGCAGGTATCGTCATTAATGAGGAAAGTTTTGCTTCTATTCCCGGGTTTCGACAGCATCCTCAGCTTGATTCCATTCTTAACTGGTTTCGCTATAATGCCAACACAAAGGTCATTCGGATTAATCAAAAGGAAACAGCAGACCTGGCAGGGGAATGGGCGCGCGATTATGTGAAAGCTCATCCAACTGCTCGATACTCCATCACTATGTCCATTCAATCACTGGATCCGACCTATTGTTCAAAGATTGTGTGGCAGGCCTATGCCAAAACAGGCGATGCTGTAGGTCATGCGACATTTACCATTAAGACACCCTATGGATTCTTAAAAAAGAGAAGCTACAAAACGGTGACCCCTAAGATCATTGTGAACGAAGGCCGAACAATTGGTGGATTACAATTTTGATAGATGCCCTCACTTTTGATGCAAGTGAGGGTTTTTTATGCTGATTTTTTTCTTCAATAGTTATATTGATATATTTTTTACTGTGTTTAAATTCGTTTTTTCATGTGCGAAAATAGACATTTGCCGACGAATATATAATGGAGAAACAAAAAAAGCAAACGTTTCATACTTTTTTTGATAGAATAGGAAGTATGAATGAATGAGAAACTTGTTAAGTTGAAAGTGGGTGTCATCGTGGGAAAAATCATAGCGATTACCAACCAGAAGGGCGGCGTCGGGAAGACGACAACTTCTGTTAATTTGAGTGCGTGTTTAGCATACATAGGTAAACGAGTGTTGTTAGTTGATATTGATCCGCAGGGTAATGCCACGAGTGGTATTGGGATTGAGAAGGCCGACGTAGAAAAGTGCGTGTACGATATTTTAGTTGATGATGCAGATGTTCTTGATGTGATTAAGACGACAGAGGTCGAAAATCTCGATGTCATTCCTGCGACGATACAACTTGCAGGGGCTGAAATAGAGCTTGTGCCTACGATTTCACGAGAAGTGAGATTGAAGAGAGCACTTGAGTCTGTTAAGCAAAATTATGATTATATGATTATTGACTGCCCGCCATCACTCGGATTACTGACGATTAATGCGTTAACCGCATCCGATTCCGTTTTAATTCCGGTACAGTGTGAATATTATGCGCTTGAAGGATTGAGCCAATTATTAAACACTGTTCGTCTCGTGCAGAAACATTTAAATACGGATCTTGCCATTGAAGGTGTATTGCTGACAATGCTTGATGCACGAACAAATCTTGGGATTCAAGTCATCGAAGAGGTGAAGAAATACTTCAGAGATAAGGTCTATCAGACCGTGATTCCGCGAAATGTAAGACTGAGTGAAGCGCCTAGTCATGGGAAACCGATTATCTTGTATGATCCACGTTCAAGAGGTGCAGATGTCTATTTAGACTTAGCAAAGGAAGTGGATGCGAATGGCTAAAGGTCTTGGAAAGGGTATTAATGCACTATTTAACACTGTAGATTCAAATGAAGAAACGGTTGAAGAAATCAAAATAAAGGATTTGCGTCCGAACCCGTATCAGCCAAGGAAAACGTTTGATGAAGATGCATTGTCTGATCTGAAAGAATCTATTCAGCAGCATGGTGTGTTACAGCCGATCATTGTCCGCAAATCGATTAAAGGATATGACATTGTAGCAGGTGAACGTCGTTTCCGTGCAGCTCAACAAGCTGGTTTGACAACGATTCCTGCGATCGTCAGAGAATTTTCAGAAACGCTGATGAGAGAGATTGCCCTTTTAGAAAACTTGCAACGCGAGGATTTATCTCCATTAGAAGAAGCGGAAGCCTATGCTTCCTTGCTAGATCACCTAAGTGTGACGCAAGAGGAATTAGCGAAGCGATTAGGGAAGAGCAGACCGCATATTGCGAATCATCTCCGCCTTTTGACTTTACCGGATGAAGTACAAAAGCTGATTGCAGATGGTACGTTATCGATGGGACATGGAAGAACCTTGCTTAGCTTGAAAAACAAAAATAAGCTGGCGCCATTGGTAAAGAAAATCGTGGACGAGGGTTTAAACGTACGTCAGGTTGAGAAACTTGTTCAGCAGTTAAACGAAAATGTTCCACGTGAAACAAAGAAAAAAGAAGCACCAAAGGATCGAGTGTTGAAAGAAAGAGAGTCTTTCTTACAAAACTACTTTGGCACTTCAGTGTCGATCAAGAAACAGAAGAAAAAAGGAAAAATAGAGATTGAATTTCTCTCCAACGAAGATTTAGAAAGAATCCTCGAATTGCTTTCTACGAGAGAATCATCAGAGTGACCATCTTGATACGAGATGGTCTTTTTTATATTCTCCCAGTGATATTTTGAATAGGAGCAAAGAGAGAACGACTTTTTTCTCTTGTCCAATCCATTTGATCAATATGAGATAGACTTTCAGAAAGTGTATTGGCCATAGACATGACAAGATGAAGGCGTGTGTTTTGGAGAACGAAGTATTCCATAAAGCCGCTCACATTGACGATCCCATTAATATGAATATCTCCTACCTCTGGCAGCTCTTTTTGTACACCCGCTCCAGGCTTTAACGGTCCATCTCCAATTTGGAAGGAGCCTACACTTTTCACTCTTCCTAAACAGGCATCAATTGCTACAATAAATGGATGTTTATGAGCTTGTTCAATTTCAGCAAGCTTTTCTTTTAAATTAACCGCATGAACTGGGTCAGAGAGCGTTCCATATACATGAAGCTTTTTCAAATCAAGACCTGAAAGCTTTGTACCAACAAGTGGACCTAGAGAGTCGCCAGTTGAGCGGTCTGTTCCAATACAAACGATGGCAACGGGTCTTTTTCCTGCTTTCTGAAGATGCGAGAATAAAATACTTTTAAGCTGTTGAATGGCGTTTGTATCCGTATGGGACACGTATTCTTTCACCCTATTTCTAAAAAAAAGACCGTTCTTGCTATTCATAGGTCTCACTTCCTTGTCATAGTAGTTAGTAACAGTATACGGAAACAAGCTTAATTCTATACCTATGAGGTGATGATTGTGTGGAAGGCTGGTTCAAGGTGGACGCTTTTAATTTTAGGAAGCTTAATAGGAGCGGGGTATGCTTCCGGCCAAGAAATTTGGCAGTTTTTTGGCATTGATAGTGGACTAGCCATTCTACTGTTTACATTGATGTTCATGCTGTCTACCTATGTGGTGTTAAAAATTAGTTATGAGGTACGTGCCGATCACTTTGTGCCAGTGCTAGAGCGGCTTGTCGGTCCATGGCTGGCTAAAGTGTATGACGTTTTAATTGTCCTTTATTTATTCACGACAACGACAGTCATGATTGCCGGTGGTGGGGTGACGCTAGAGATGTATCATGTGCCATTTTGGGTGGGGATCGGTGCCTTTTGTCTATTTTCATTTATGATTTTTTTCTGGGATGTGAAAGGGCTCTTATCTGTGAATGCTTTCATTATACCAATTTTGGTGGCGGGGCTCATCTATGCGTTTGTTTTTTATTATATGAACCATGATCATATGTGGCGGATTGATTTTGGACAGCAGTACAATTGGCCTGCCAGTATTGTCTTTGCTTCTTTGAATATATTATCTGTGGTCGCAGTGCTGTCTTCGGTTGGGAAAGAAATGAAGGGGCTTGGAGAGGCAAAAGTGGCGAGTATATTAAGTGGTCTGATTTTTGGGGTTATCTCGTACGTGTATAACGAAATACTGGTTGATATTTCTGGGAGCCTATCAGCAGAAGGCATTCCCTTGTTTACAGTATTAGAAGGAGCGCCAACATCATTGTTTGTTTTTATGACCGTTGTCCTTTGTCTAGCCATTTATACGACGACAGCGGCAGGTTTATTTGGTTTATCCAGCCGAATGCTCTCTTTTGTACCATTGCCTCGATGGTTGGTGGTGCTCATAATGCTTCTTTTAATGGCGCCTTTGACATCTCTTGGGTTTGCCGATTTGATTGCTTTCTTGTATCCAATATATAGCTTGCTGAATCTTTATTTGCTTGTCTGTTTAATGCTATATCCGATTTTAAGTAAAAAGATATTTTCTCACCCTAAAAATTATATTGATAAAATAAAATAAGCACCTCTCTTTGGCAGAGCTGTGCTTATTTTATACGAATAGAATCAATGGCTTCTTTGATATCATCATAGACTGGCATTTGCTTAAGACGCTGAAGGCGTTCCTCTAGTTCTGAAATGGCTTGTCCTTTTAAGTGCTGAGAGATGTGTTGTTTGACAATGGTCGTCTGGTTGATCATGTCTTCTGTTTTAGACAATTGATACTCCAAGTGCACGCGAGTGTTTGCTAATTCGTCATGCAGTCGCATTTTGAGCAGCCGTTTTAGATCCTTTCGCTGTCCTTCTCTTCGTATGGCCTGAATGGCGGCTATCTCTTCTGGGGACTGCGTTTGTGTTTGTGGTGCTGATTGATTTTCAAATACAGACATGGAGCGGCGGGCACTCACATTTTGCAAGAAACGCTGGGCGTCACTAGGAGGTTTATTTTGATTGATCATGCGGCGACTCCTTTCTTAATGAATACCCATTTGCATCGCAAGGCGCCTATCTGCCTTGGCGTAATCATCACCCATTGTGTACATATGTCTTGAAAGGGTAGAAAGTTCTTGTTCGTAATCTCTCAAGGTGTACAGGGCATTCAGTTGTTTTTCATGTGAATAAAAGGAGGAATGAGGTTGTTCCATCCTCACTTCTTCTACTAGTGCTTCCACATCACTTGGACTTAATAAATCATAGTGACCAAAGCCGACGAGTCCTTTGAGCTCTTGTTTTACATGCTGGACGGCGTCTTTTACACTTTCATCGATCCCATCAATTTTATCAAATATAGTGTGTACTTCATGATCAATCACACTTTGGAGATCGTAGGATGAATTTTTCAGTAAATGGGATTTTATGATAATTTCTAGACCGCTTTGTGCATATGCACGTCCAGAATGGATTTCTTGCAACAGCATGGCTGTAAAACTTGTATTATGATCAAGTTGTTCATCTAAAATCCGGGCAGATCCATCTTTGTGGAATGAATACCCATTTTCTTTTAAGTTTCCAGAAATTAGAGCTAAAAAAGCATTTGTATCAAAGGATTCGTTCCATTCTATATTCATAGACGCAAAAGCTGATTTTAAAAAGGTATCAATTTCTCTTTGTTTATATTTAACCGATTCTTGGACGGCGCTTTGTCGCTGTGGCGGCACGGTGTACTTAACTTGACCAACTCCATGATCATGACGATTGAGTAAACCTACATAATGACTAGGTTGAATATATTCAGTCAAGACCCGTGTATATTGACCTTGCTGCGCTTTCTGCTGAATCGAAGGTGCCAGACTGCTCCAAATATTGGGGCTATCAAAGGTGATGGCTTTTTTGACAGCTGGTTGTTCTGTTGCAACATAAGCACAAACAGCACCGGCAAGGGCTTGTCCAGTGAGATAAATACCTGCATTGGGGTGCTTCTGACTGATTTGCTCTATGTATTTCTTCCCTTTATAAAAGACATGATCTTGATTGCTTTCAAAGGACTTCCTTTGAATGGGATAGGCATAATCTGTTTTAAGCAATGACTGTGCCGCGATGTGTACATCTTGTGGCGAGGTCACCGGCATTTGATTCGGCATCGGACAGTGAAAAGCGACGATGAACTCATCTGTTTTCTCCGGTTGCATCGTTAAACCATATAATTGATGATCGACCTTGAGAAAATCGTGGACAGTGAGCGTTTGTTGACCTATTTCTATCGTATGGTGCTGCTGGTAATTATCTATGTTTCCAGCATGATCGGATATGATTTTATATTCTTTATCAGTTAATCTATCCTTTCGATTGACCATCGTACCTGCTCCCTCACATAACATTTATGCAGATATCATAAATCAAAAAATATGGAAAAACCACAGCGTTCTACCAATAAAAACCTTTTGGCCTACAGTGTTTGTGACAATATTGAAAAAAAGCGGAGTTTAAGTAACTATTGGTCACAAATAAAATGATCTAAAAGAAGGGTTTTTTTTATAAACAAGAATAGGAGAAAAAGGGTCTTTGCTTTGTGCATTGCTCTACATCGTCGTTTTTTTGTACAATAGATTCAATGAAGTGAGCAAGAGAGGTGAAAGCTGATGGCAGACAAAGCGTTTGGGTTACATGACGTCGTTGAAATGAAGAAACCCCATCCATGTGGTGTCAATCGGTGGAAAGTGATTCGATTGGGCATGGATATTCGTATTAAATGTGAAGGCTGCGGACATAGCGTCATGATCCCAAGGAGAGACTTTGAACGAAAAATGAAGAAAATTCTCGTCAAGCATGAGGAGCCAACTGCTTAAGTAGGCCTCATGCTTTTTTGATGAAATTTGTCTTTTGTATAGAAAAATTAGATGCAAATTCCCGTTTTAAAGGATTGATTTATTCTTTTTGGCAATGTTTCTTCTATTGATAATGCATAACGGTTAGCTTGTCTTTTCATGTAAACCTACTTATAATTGCTCTAGGTTCATATTACGCAGTATAACGAGCACGTTTGATATAGAGGAGATGAAAGAATGGCTTTAACAGCTGGTATTGTTGGCTTACCTAACGTCGGGAAGTCAACGCTATTTAATGCAATTACACAGGCTGGAGCGGAGTCTGCTAACTATCCGTTTTGTACCATTGATCCAAACGTCGGAATTGTAGAAGTTCCAGACGAGCGTTTGCAAAAACTAACAGAATTGGTGCAGCCGAAAAAGACAGTTCCGACTGCTTTTGAATTCACTGATATTGCCGGTATTGTCAAAGGAGCTTCAAAAGGTGAAGGTTTAGGGAATAAATTCCTTTCTCACATTCGTCAAGTAGATGCGATCTGTCACGTGGTGAGAGCTTTTGCAGATGATAACATCACACACGTATCAGGTAAGGTTGACCCTGTGTCAGATATCGAAACCATTAATTTAGAGTTGATTTTGGCTGATTTAGAAACAGTTGAAAAACGTTTGGCTCGTGTGAGTAAGCTTGCAAAACAAAAGGATAAGGAAGCGGTAGCTGAATTTGATATTTTGTCGAAGCTAATGCATGCATTTGAAGCTGGGAAATCGGCAAGATCTGTAGAATTTACAGAGGAGCAACAGAAACTTGTGAAACAGCTTCATTTACTCACATCTAAACCAGTTCTTTATGTAGCAAATGTGAGTGAGGATGAAGTAGCAGATCATGACGGCAACGAGTATGTGCAGCAAATCCGTGAGTTTGCTTCCGGTGAAAATGCTGAAGTCATCGTCGTATGTGCGAAGATCGAGTCTGAAATTGCAGAGCTTGAAGGGGAAGAGAAACAGATGTTCCTTGAAGAGCTTGGCATTAAAGAGTCAGGTCTAGATCAGCTGATTCAAGCATCTTATTCACTTCTTGGTTTAGCTACTTATTTCACAGCAGGTGAGCAGGAAGTACGCGCTTGGACGTTTAAAAAGGGAATGAAGGCGCCGGAATGTGCTGGAATCATTCATACAGACTTTGAGCGTGGGTTCATTCGTGCGGAAACGGTTGCATATGAAGATTTACTTGCTGGCGGGAGCATGTCTGCTGCAAAAGAGGCTGGAAAAGTCCGTCTAGAAGGTAAAGAATATGTAGTGAAAGATGGAGACGTTATTCATTTCCGTTTTAATGTATAGGTTCTTGTCATAGGCCAAGTAATTTGTTATAATATACAATTGTGAGTAATATAATTTATTGCTCCTTGCCCGTTTAGGGCCGCTTAGACCAAAAGGAGGTGCAATCAGATGAGAAAGTACGAAGTTATGTACATCATCCGCCCAACAGTTGACGATGAGGCTAAAAAAGCAGTTATCGAGCGTTTCAATAACGTGTTAACTTCTAACGGTGCGGAGATCACTGGAACAAAGGATTGGGGTAAACGTCGTCTTGCATACGAAATCAACGATTTCCGTGAAGGCTTCTACCAAATCGTAAATGTTCAATCTGACGCTGCAGCAGTTCAAGAATTTGACCGCTTAGCTAAGATCAGTGACGATATCATTCGCCACATTGTTGTTAAAGAAGAAGTATAAATCATTGAAATATATATTTAAAGGTGGTCTTTCAATATGCTAAACCGTGTTGTATTGGTCGGAAGACTAACAAAAGACCCTGAGCTTCGCTACACGCCTAATGGTGCGGCTGTAGCCACGTTTACTCTAGCTGTGAATCGTACGTTTACGAATCAATCTGGAGAGCGTGAAGCCGATTTCATTAACTGTGTTACTTGGAGAAGACAAGCCGAGAATGTGGCTAATTTCTTGAAAAAAGGAAGTCTTGCCGGTGTAGACGGTCGTTTGCAGACAAGAAACTATGAAAATCAGCAAGGACAGCGTGTCTTCGTGACAGAGGTTCAAGCTGAGAGTGTTCAATTTCTTGAGCCTAAGAGCGGCGGTGCTGGTTCAGGTGGATACAGCGGCGGTGGCAATAGCGGAGGCCAGTATTATGGCGGTAGCCAAAACGATCAGAATCCATTTGGAAATGAACCAAGTCAAAATCCATATGGCAATCAAAGCAACCAACAAAATCGTAATCAGGGAAATAGCTTCAATGATGACCCATTTGCGAATGACGGTAAACCGATTGACATCTCCGATGATGATTTGCCATTCTAATTGATCTGAAAAAACAATGACTAAAGGAAAGGTGTGAAAACAAATGGCAGGTGGACGCAGAGGCGGTCGTGCGAAACGTCGTAAAGTATGTTTCTTTACTTCTAACGGTATCACGCACATCGATTACAAAGATGTTGATCTTCTTAGAAAGTTTGTTTCTGAGCGTGGTAAAATTTTACCTCGTCGTGTAACAGGAACTAGCGCTAAGTATCAACGTAAATTGACATTAGCGATTAAAAAATCACGTCAAATGGCATTACTTCCATACGTTACTGGTGAGTAAGTCGTTGACTTAAAAGCGGAGAGCCTCGAGCTCTCCGCTTTTTTTTATTGTCTCAAGAAGATCTCACCTGAACTGGCTAGAGCTGATTTTGGCGGACATTCTAGGGGAAGTATGTAAAAGAGACAGTTTGTTCTATACAAATATGGGGTCGATCTGTCATATTGGTAGTCAAGAAAATAATTGCAGTCAGGGCGTGGAAAGATGATTGAATTTAGGAAGGTATCAATGCAATTTTCAGATGAACGTTATGCTGTTGAATCGGTTGATTTAGAGATTCAGAAGGGCGAGTTCTTTGTTTTCATTGGACCTAGTGGAAGCGGGAAAACGACGACATTGAAAATGATCAATCGTCTCATTTCTTCTACAGAAGGTGAGATTTACATAAAGGGTCAAAAAATAAATGATTATGATATGTACGAGTTGCGCTGGGATATTGGGTATGTTCTGCAGCAAATTGCTCTTTTTCCTCATATGACCATTGAAGAAAATATTGCTGTGGTTCCAGAGCTCAAACGATGGAGCCGTCACGAGATCAATAAGCGAGTGGAGGAATTGATGCAGATGGTTGGGCTTGACCCTGCTATGTATCGACATCGGAAGCCGTCAGAGCTATCTGGTGGACAGCAGCAGCGTGTTGGTGTGGCACGTGCACTTGCAGCTGATCCTGAGATTATCTTGATGGATGAACCCTTTAGTGCGTTAGATCCACTAACGAGGGAGAAATTGCAGGATGATCTGCTTGATTTGCAGCGCCGTATTCAAAAGACCATTGTCTTCGTGACGCATGATATGCAGGAGGCGATGAGACTCGGTGATCGGATTTGTATCATGAAAGAAGGGAAAGTGGTGCAGATTGGTCGTCCAGAGGAATTGGTTCAACACCCAGTCAATGCTTTTGTTCGAGAGTTTGTCTCAGGTGCTGCTCGCCATGTAGGACAACAAGCGTTTGAGCTAGAGGCCATGGCTAGACCAATGCCTGATGAGTCTCTTTTAGGCTATGAAGCAATCACAACACATGCCACGCTGAATGAGGTCTTATCCGAATTGGCAAAGCATGAGGAATTGGCTGTGGAAAAGGACGGGGAGCGAATTGGACTAGTGAATCGTCAAGCGGTGATTCAGTTTTTAGTTGATTCTCCTAGAGAGAGGGGCGAGTCACATGAATGATTGGATCAATCTGTTTTTAGATCGAAAAGAACAATTGGGTCATGCATTACTTGAGCATATTCAAATTTCGTTTATTGCTTTATTTTTAGCCATTTTGATTGCCATTCCATTAGGTATCTATTTAACGAGGGTGCCAAAGCTTGCAGAATGGGTGATTGGGGTGACGGCGGTCTTGCAAACAATCCCGTCTCTTGCGCTGCTTGGCTTGCTGATTCCTCTTGTTGGGATTGGGCAAGTGCCTGCGATTATTGCGCTTGTCGTTTATGCCCTCCTCCCGATTTTAAGAAATACATATACAGGCATTCAGGAGGTCGATCCTTCCCTGAGAGAAGCGGCACTTGCTATGGGAATGAATCACAGCAAACGATTATTAAAGGTAGAGCTGCCTCTAGCCATGCCAGTTATCATGGCAGGTATCCGAACCGGGATGGTTCTCATCGTGGGAACTGCCACTCTTGCCGCACTGATCGGAGCTGGGGGATTAGGAAGCCTCATTTTATTAGGAATTGACCGAAATGATATGGCACTCATTGTCATTGGTGCTATACCAGCTGCCTTACTCGCACTCTTATTTGATGTGGTACTGCGCACGTTTGAGAGAATCTCTTTTAAAAAGACTGTGATCTCTGTGACGGTTTTTGCTGTGATTGCAGGAGCTATTGTCGCGGGCCCATTATTGTTTCAACAAGAAAAAAAAGAAATCACCATCGGTGGAAAGTTAGGATCAGAGCCTGAAATTCTAATCTCGATGTATAAACTTTTAATTGAACAGGATACGGATATTCAAGTCAATCTTAAGCCTGGTCTTGGCAAGACGTCTTTTGTTTTTCAAGCTTTACAGTCTGGTGATATTGACATTTATCCTGAGTTTACGGGTACTGCAATTTCTGAGTTCCTCAAACAAACAGCGAAAAGCACAGATAAAGAAAAAGTGTATGAGCAAGCGCGGCGCGGTTTGGAATCATCCTTTCAGCTCCGCCTTCTTGAGCCGATGGCTTACAACAATACGTATGCTTTAGCCGTGCCTCAGTCGTTGGCTGATCAATATGATGTATCTAATATTTCAGATCTAGGCAAGATCAAGAATCGCATAAAGGCTGGATTTACCTTAGAATTTTCTGATCGACAGGATGGGTATCGAGGTATTCAAAAGACCTATCAGTTTTCCTTTGATGATGTAGTGACGATGGAACCGAAGCTTCGGTATCGAGCGATTCAAAAAGGGGATATCAATTTAGTCGATGCCTATTCGACAGACAGTGAATTGAGGCAATACAAGTTAAAGGTGCTTAATGATGATCAGCATGTTTTCCCGCCATATCAAGGAGCACCGCTGTTAAGGCAAGAGACATTAACGGAGTACCCTGAGATTGAGACCTCTCTCAATAAGCTCGGGGGTCAAATTACAGACGATGAGATGAGAGAAATGAATTATGAAGTGAATGTGCAAGGTAAGGATGCATTTCAGGTAGCGAAAGCCTATTTAAAAAAGAAAAAATTACTGCATTAATCAAGGAAGAGCAGGTCTGTTATGTAAAAGCAGATCTGCTTTTTTAAAAGGAAAAACAAAAATCGTTGACTTTTATTTAAAAACATCATATCCTTAATTCGAGATAAATATATTTTTTTAATTTAATATCTCGAATTCGAGATAATATAAAGACAGCAGTCAAGACATAATGAATAGAGGCTTGTTACTTCATGATAGGAGGTCATTAGAAGTGAAGAAAACAGAAGGAATTCACCATATCACAGCAATTGTAGGGCATCCTCAGGAGAACGTTGATTTTTATGCAGGTGTTTTAGGACTTCGTCTCGTGAAGAAGACCGTGAATTTTGATGATCCAGGTACTTACCATTTATATTTTGGAAATGAAGGAGGATCTCCGGGAACGATTATTACGTTTTTCCCTTGGCCAGGTGCTCAAAAGGGACAAATTGGCGCGGGTCAAGTGGGGGTGACGACATATGTTGTACCATCAGGCGCTTTCTCTTTCTGGAAGGAACGTCTTGAGCAGTTTGATATTTCTTATGAAATGGTTGAACGCTTTGATGAAGCCTTTCTCTCATTTGAAGATCCACACGGCTTGTTGATAGAGCTAGTAGAACGTGCGGAGGGAAAACAAAATGATTGGACATTTAACGGAGTTACGCCAGATGTAGCGATAAAAGGGTTTGGGGGAGCTGTTTTATTAACATCACAGCCAGAGCAAACGATGCAGCTGCTAGAACAAACAATGGGATTCGAACGAGTTGGAGCAGAAGAGGATTATGTAAGATTCCGTTCATTTGGTGAGATAGGCAATGTCATTGATGTGAACAAGACACCTGTTGCACGCGGACGTATGGGTGTTGGGGTGGTGCATCATATTGCATGGAGAGCGACCGATGATCATGATCAGTTAGATTGGCAAAGACATATTGCACAAAGCGGGTATCAAGTGACACCTGTGCAAGATCGAAATTACTTCAATGCGATTTATTTTAGAGAGCTTGGCGGCATATTATTTGAAATTGCAACTGATCCTCCAGGGTTTGCCCACGATGAATCAGTGGAAACTATGGGTGAAGCATTGAAACTTCCACCACAATATGAAGCGCAGCGCAGTCAGATTGAACAAATTGTGCTACCGATAGAAGTGAGAGAGTTGAAAGGGAAAGGAGACGCATGATGAAACATCTTTTTCGTAAAGGAAAGAATGATCAAAGACCTGTTTTGTTATTACTGCATGGTACTGGCGGGACAGAAGAAGATTTATTGCCGCTTGCCGATTTAGTCGATGCTGACGCTTCTGTTCTTAGTGTGAGAGGAAATGTGTTGGAAAACGGTATGCCGCGCTTTTTCAGACGTTTAGCAGAGGGTATTTTCGATGAACAGGATTTAATTGAGCGGACAGAGGAACTGTATACATTTATCGGAGACGCAGCAGATAAATATGGATTCGATCGTCATAATGTCGTCGCTCTCGGATATTCCAATGGGGCGAACATTGCAGGAAGTCTTTTATTCCATTACGAGGATGCGTTAAAAGGAGCGATCCTGCATCATCCAATGGTTCCAAGACGCGGTGTTTCATTGCCTTCATTGGCGGGGAAACAAGTCTTTATCGCAGCTGGTGAAAATGACCCAATGTGCCGACCAGAGGAATCACAAGAACTCGAGCAATTGCTGCAAGGCGCAGGCGCTTCGGTCACACTACATTGGGAAAATCGCGGACATCAGTTAACGAGAGAAGAAGTCGATGCTGCGGCATTATGGTATCGTCGTCAATTTTAATGAAGGTAGGGAAAATAGGTGGGATTTTTACAGAAGCTTTTTGGGCAAACCAAACAAAAGGAGATGGAACAAATGGAAAACGTAAAATTAGCAGTTATTTATTATAGTTCAACAGGTACAAACTATCAGATGGCAAAATGGGCAGAGGCTGGAGCGAAAGAAGCTGGCGCCGAAGTGAAAGTATTAAAGGTTGCAGAATTGGCACCAGAAGCAGTTGTAGCATCAAATCCAGCATGGAAAGCACATTTAGACGAAACAAAGGATGTTCCAGAGGTTCAATTAAGTGATTTAGAGTGGGCAGATGCGATCATCTTTAGCATGCCAACACGTTTTGGTAACTTACCGGCTCAAATGAAGCAATTTTTAGACACAACTGGTGGCCTATGGTTCCAAGGGAAATTGGCAAACAAAGCGGTAAGTGCAATGACATCTGCACAAAACCCAAATGGTGGGCAGGAGCAGACCATTCTTAGCCTTTACACAACAATGTTCCACTGGGGAGCGATTATTGCCGCTCCTGGTTACACAGATGACTCATTGTACGGCGCAGGGGGCAACCCATACGGTGTGAGTGTGACTGTTGACCAAAATGGAAAAATCCAAGAGGATGCAGAAGCTGCTGCAAAACATCAAGCAAAACGTACGGTCAATGTAGCAGAATGGATCAAAAAGGGTCAAAACGCTTAATGAATGAATACAAAAAGAATGCAGCCTAGGCGCTGCATTCTTTTTTATTTAATAAGGATCTGATGGTGTGCTGTTGTTAATCGCATCATCCACGGCTTGTGCGGCGCCAGTTGAGCCTATAGGTCCGCTTGGCTGTTCTTGTTTGAAGGCCTTTAAGCCGTCAGCGACACGCTTTCCGTAGTCAGGGTCTGCCTTTGTAAAGTTTTCGATCATTTGCGCTTGAATGTCCTTTTGACAAGTCGCAAGAGTGTTGACTAAGTTCTTAATCAATTCCTCACGTTCCCAATCATTGAAGCGGCGATACGTTTCTCCGGCTTGTCCGAAGTTGTTTGGGCGGTCAATAGCTTCCCGTTTGACGTCACCCTCAACAAAAGGCGTATGATCCTTCCCGTCCTGCTTAGCTTCTTTTAGTCCGCCGAGGATCGATGGTTCATAATTTACATGGGGGTTTTGGCCTTTGCCTTGATCGACCTGGTATTCCATTTGCCCATCTCTTTGATTCGTGGCGACATGCTTTTTCGGGGCATTGATCGGCAGCTGTAAATAGTTCGGTCCCACTCGATATCGCTGCGTGTCAGAGTAAGAGAAGGTGCGTCCTTGGAGTAATTTATCATCTGAGAAATCCAAGCCGTCTACAAGAACGCCAGTCCCAAAGGCAACTTGCTCAACTTCTGCGAAATAATTTTCTGGATTTTTGTTTAATACCATTCGTCCAATAGGCTTCCATGGATAGTCATCCTTGTACCATAGCTTGGTTGGATCAAGCGGGTCAAAGTCAAGGTGAGGGTGGGCATCATCTTCCATGATCTGCGCATAGACCTCCCATTCAGGATGATCTCCTTGCTCAATGGCTTCATATAAATCCTGTGTGGCATGATTAAAGTTTTCACCTTGTATCGCTTGAGCCTGTTCTTGTGTCAGATTGCGAATGCCTTGCTTCGGTTCAAAGTGATATTTGACCAGCACCGCTTTTCCTTCATGGTTCACCCATTTGTAGGCATGGACACCTGAGCCTTGCATGTGCCGATAGGTTGCTGGGATGCCCCATGGTGAAAAGAGAAATGTCACCATATGTGTCGCTTCAGGAGATTGCGAGACGAAGTCAAAAATACGCTCGCCGTCCTGACGGTTGGTGACAGGGTCTGGCTTAAACGCATGAACCAAATCGGGAAATTTCAAAGCATCTCGGATAAAGAAAATTTTCAGGTTGTTTCCAACGAGATCCCAGTTACCTTCTTCTGTATAAAATTTAATCGCAAACCCTCTCGGATCGCGCAATGTTTCTGGAGAATGACCGCCGTGAATGACAGAAGAAAAACGGACGAAAACAGGTGTCTTTTTTCCTTTTTCCTGAAATAATTTTGCTCTTGTATAAGTAGAAATAGGTTCATCACCGAATGTGCCATAGGCTTCAAAGTAACCGTGAGCTCCCGCCCCGCGTGCATGGACGACACGTTCAGGAATACGTTCGCGGTCAAAATGACTGATTTTTTCTAGGAAATCGTAGTTTTCAAGCGTAGTCGGGCCTCTATTTCCGACAGTTCTCATATTTTGATTGTCTGTTACGGGGTGACCTTGCCGATTTGTTAAAGTGTCTTCTGACTCTGAAGATGATTTAGGGTGTTGATCTTCTTTCAATTCGAATCCCTCCTTCAATATCTCCCTAACAATATGGTCATCTTTCTCCCTATTTCATACAAGGATTGATATAATGATTGAAAACTTTCACGAGGAGCGAACCTGATGATTCGATTACACTGCCTTCATGCCCATCCGTCTAATCAGTCCTATATAGAAGACGTGTTTGGAGATCCAGATATTGAGTTGCATCACACGGTCGATTCATCATTTATAGAACGTGCCACACAAGATCCAGATTTTCATCCTCACAAGCAACAAGCCTATGCCATCAACAAACTGATGAAAGAAGATGAAGCTGACATCATTCTGCTCACGTGTACACAATACATTGCCGCATTAGGTGATCAAGAGCATCTCTTTAAACAACCAATTGTTCCGATCGATGAACCGTTATTTGAGCTGATTTGTCAGAGAAAAGGGCCGCTTCAACTTGTGTTTTCAAACCCGGATACAGTGGAGGGGACAATGGAGCGGCTTGGATCATATGCAAAAAAGCACGGCAAACAGATTGATGCAGAAGTTATGGTGATGGAGGGTGTCTTTCACCTTTGCCTAAACGGTGAATTGCACGCTTATGAGGAGGAAATTAAAAAGCAGCTCAGAAGATGTATGAAAGAAGATGGGGACATTTGCGTGATGCAGTTATCGATGGTTCATGCGGCACAGCAGATGGTAGAAGAGACAGGTGTTCCGATCATTCATCCGCTTTCTCCACTTAAACAGTATGTCCATCAAACAATATCTGCTTTGAAAGAGTGAACCTGCCTGGTTCGCTCTTTTTGTATAGAAACGGAAATGGGATGACATGTTAAAAAATAATCGAGCGCAAACTATTTTCAAAAGGTGCGCGTCTATCCAATGTAAGAAATAACCGATGCGCATTTAAGATAAAGGAGCTCTTTGTAAAATGAAGAAACGAAAAATTGAGGATCAATTTGCTGATTACGTAATGGAGCATAAACACAGTTTTTATCGATTGTCCTATAGTTATGTCAAAAATCCAGAAGATGCGATGGATGTCGTTCAAGAGGCGATTCATAAAGCACTCAAATCTGTTCACAGGTTAGAGGATGCGACCAAGATGCATAGCTGGTTTTATAAAATTGTGGTGAACGCTGCCCTAGACTTTTTACGAAAGAAGAAGCGTGTGCAAGTGACAGATGATGACACGCTTGAGTTCTTATCACAGGGTGAATCAGATGTTTATGAAGATCAAGATGTCAGACGAGCCATAGAGGATTTGCCCGATATGTACCGGGTCATCATTATCTTGAGATTCTTTGAAGATTTAAAACTAGAGGACATCGCCCACATTCTCGAAGAAAACGAAAACACCATCAAAACAAGATTATATAAGGCGTTGCGGCTTTTAAAAGTAGAATTATCGCAGGAGGAAATATAAATGGATAAGCATTTGGAACAGTTAAAAGAGGAATATTTAGAAATCCCTATTCCGCCGGAATTCGATGCTATGGTTGAACGAACATTAAAACGAAAAATCAAAAAACCTCATTTTCAGCAATGGACGATCGGACTTGTTGCTGCGGCTGCTTTATTTGTTACGACTGTAAATGTCAGTCCACAGGCGGCAAGAGCGATTTCAGAGGTACCGATCATTGGCGAGCTAGTGAAAGTTGTGACATTCACTGAATTTAAAAAGAGCGACCAAGGAACGAATATTGACCTTAAAACACCACACGTTTCAGGGCTTGGGGACGGAAAATTACAAGACAGCCTGAATCAAAAATATTTAGCTGAAAACAAAAAGCTGTATCAAGATTTCGAAAAGGAAACAAAGGGTTATAAAAATGGTCATTTGAGTGTAGAGAGCGGATATGAAGTGAAAACAAACAATGACCAAATCCTTTCACTAGGTCGATACAAGGTAACGACTCAGGCTTCTGCGGCAGAGGAAATGACATATGATACGATCGATAAGAAAAACCATGTACTCATTACATTGCCAAGTCTGTTTAAAGATGATCGGTATATTGATGTGATTAGTGAAAATATTAAAGAACAAATGAAGAAGCAGATGAAAGAAGATTCAAATAAGATTTACTGGATGACCAAGCAAGATATGGTTGATCCGTTTAAGAAGATTCAGCCAGACCAAAGCTTCTATATCAATTCAAAAGGCAAACTGGTGATTTCCTTTAATGAATATGATGTGGCGCCTGGTTACATGGGCGTAGTTGAATTTACGATTCCAACAAGTGTGCTAAAGGATATTCTTGTCAGCGATATGTACATTCATTAAAAGAAGAAAAAAGACTGCTGAACATGTCAGCAGTCTTTTAATGTTTATTATGAAAGTGCGTCTGTCAGTGCAGGTACAACTTGTTTCTTTCTTGATACGACACCTTTTAGTAAAGCGGTGTTGTTTTCAAGTGTGACATGAAATGCTTTTTCTACTTTTGCCGCTTCTGCACCGAGAGCAAGTGCAAGAGAGTCATTTTCTAGGATGTCTGTGATCACTAGAACGAATAGATCAAGGCCTTTCGCTGCGATGACTTCATTGATTTTCGCTTCAATTTCAGCCTGTCTAGCTGTCACTTCAGCGATATCTACTGTATTGACTTGCGCAATTTCCACTTTGCTATTGCCTAATGCGAATTCTTTTGCATCAATTGTAATTAATTCTTGAACCGTTTTTTGGCTAAGGTCAGCACCAGCTTTTAGCATATCTAGGCCGTAAACTTCTGGATCTACCCCTGCGATTTTTGCGAGTTCATGCGCAGCATCAATATCCTGCTGTGTGCATGTTGGGGATTTGAATAGCAAGGAATCAGAAATGATTGCAGATAAAAGCAAACCAGCGATTTCTTTTTCAATCTTCACTTGGTTCTCTTTGTACATTTTGTTTAAAATTGTTGCTGTACAGCCAACAGGCTCAGCGCGATAGTATAGAGGTTCACTTGTTTCAAAGTTGGCAATACGGTGATGGTCAATGACTTCAGTCACTTGTACTTGATCAATATCGCTTACACTTTGTTGGAATTCGTTATGATCGACAAGAATGACTTGCTTTGTTTCATTTGCAGCCGTTTCAATGAAACGAGGTGCTTCTTGTTTAAAGAAGTCTAATGCGAATTGTGTTTCTCCGTTGATTTCTCCAAGTCTGACCGCTTCTGCTTCGATGCCGATTTTATTTTTTAGATCAGCGTAAGCGATAGCAGAGCAAATCGTGTCTGTGTCAGGATTTTTGTGTCCGAATACGAGTGTTTTTCCCATGTGAATTCTCCTTCTTACATTTATTGATGATGTTTCTATTCTAACAGCTTTTGTCCTTGAATTCAGGGTTTATAGCTAAGAATAATTTAAAAAATTGTAACATGCTGTTTGAAAAGTTGCATGTACGAATCTGTATCAGTGTTCCACGTGAAACGCTCTTAAGATAGCCTGCATTTTACTTGCGATTTACCGCTATGGTAAAATAAAGGTTGGGGTAAGACATGGAGTAGCTTACATCGTACGTATACATAGAAGGACACATTGAGCAAGATATAGTAAAAGGATTGGATAGAGGTGAAGGTGTGAAACAAACAAAAGCGTTAGTAGAGGGCGCTATCATGATCAGTATTTTCTCTGTCATGACGCTGTTTTATTTGTATGTGCCGCTATTATCCATTATTTTCTTTCTAGCTGCTCCGATTCCGATCATCCTCTATACAATCAGGCACGGCTTGAAAAAAGGAATTGCTGCTGGCGCTATCGGGATAGTGATCAGCTTTTTAATTGGGTCTATTAATGGACTCATGACTGCGCCCATTCTGATTGCTGTGGGATTAGGCATGGGTGTTTTCTACAGCAGACGGCAGCCCGGAAATGCCATCATTGCAGGTGGGCTGATTTATTTATTCAGTTTTCTTATCTCCTTTATTGTCAGTGTTCAGCTTTTTCAAATCGATATCATGAATATTGCGAAAGAGTCGATTGAGCAAATGATGCCGATGTTAGAGAGTACTTTAAAGCAATCCGGCGCGTCTGAAAAGGAGATTGCCAAACAGCTCAAACAGTTTAAAGAGTTGCAGGATACAGCATTAAACGCTCTACCTGTAGCGCTTTTGATCACTGCTACTTTGATGGCTTTTGTGAATCATTGGTTCGTGCGGCCCTTGATCAAACGGTTTGTATCAGACATGCCAGTCCTTAAGAAATTTAAGGATATGCGGCTGCCAAAAAGCATGGTATGGTATTATTTACTCACACTGCTTTTGATGCTGATTCAGACAGAAAAAGGCAGCTTTTTATGGCTCGTTCAGTCGAGTGCGTTTAAAATTTTATTTATACTGGTGCTTATTCAGGGATTTTCTTTTATCTTCTATTATTGCCACGAAAAAGGCATCTCAAAAGCAGTCCCCATTTCCGCTATCGTGTTAGGGGTTCTCTATCCGCCAGTCGGTGTGGTTGTGCGTATCATAGGGATTGCTGACATAGGCTTTGATTTAAGAGAAAAAGTGAAAAACAAATAATTCACTCTGAATGTTGAGGAGTTGATATCAGTGCCAAGCTTCTATAGAAAACCTGTCATCAAGTATCCGATCATCGCTTTAATTGTCCTTGCGGTATTCACAGTCCTCCTCAACCTTTATTATAATTGGATCATAGGAGCTGTTGGTCTTTTAGTCCTTGCAGGTGTGCTCTACTTCTTAAAGTGGGCAGATACGCAAGTTCAGAAAGAGATTGATTCATATATTTCAACATTATCCTATCGAGTCAAAAAGGTTGGAGAAGAAGCATTAATGGAAATGCCAATTGGTATTATGCTGTTTAATGACCAGTATTATATCGAATGGACAAATCCATTTCTCGCTTCGTGTTTTCATGAAAGCACGCTTGTCGGCAGATCCTTGTATGATACATTCGAGTCCATTGTGCCTCTTATTAAACAAGAGGTCGAGACAGAAAATGTGACGCTGAATGATCGGAAATTCAAAGTCATTATTAAACGGTCAGAACGCCTTTTATATTTCTTTGATGTCACAGAACAGGTACAGATTGAAAGACAGTACGAAAATGAACGAACGGTGTTATCTTATATCTTTTTAGACAATTACGATGATGTCACGCAGGGTCTTGATGATCAGGTGCGCAGCGCCATTAATAGTGAAGTGACGTCACTTTTAAACAACTGGGCACAGGAATATGGTATTTTCCTGAAGCGAATTTCGTCCGAACGATTTATGGCGGTTCTAAATGAAAGCATTTTAGCAGAACTGGAAGCGTCGAAATTCTCTATTTTAGATGAGGTCCGTGAGAAAACAGGAGCGCATAGTGCGACGCTGACCTTGAGTATCGGGATCGGTGCATCCGTACCTTCTTTAAAAGAACTTGGGGCACTTGCGCAGTCGAGTCTTGATCTTGCCCTCGGACGAGGCGGGGATCAGGTCGCCATTAAGCAGCCGAATGGAAAAGTGAAATTCTACGGCGGGAAAACGAACCCAATGGAGAAACGGACACGTGTACGCGCACGAGTTATTTCTCATGCTTTAAAAGAAATTGTATCTGAAAGCGGCAATGTCATGATCATGGGGCATAAGTTCCCAGACATGGACTCGATCGGTGCATCCATTGGGATTTTAAAGGTCGCCCAGGCCAACGGGAAAGAAGGCTATATTGTCATTGATGCCAACCAAATTGGTGACAGTGTTCAACGCTTGATTAGTGAAATTAAGAATTATGAAGATCTTTGGTCACGTTTTATCACCCCAGAGGAAGCCATGGAGCTTGCAAAGGATGACACGCTGCTTGTGGTCGTGGATACACATAAACCGTCTCTCGTCATGGAAGAACGACTACTCAATAAAATTGAACATGTCGTGGTCATTGACCATCATAGACGCGGCGAGGAGTTTATCCGTGATCCATTACTTGTCTATATGGAGCCGTATGCTTCATCCACAGCAGAGCTTGTGACAGAGCTTTTAGAGTATCAGCCGAAGAAATTGCGCATTAACATGATCGAAGCGACTGCGCTTCTCGCAGGGATCATCGTTGATACGAAGAGTTTCTCGCTGAGAACGGGATCAAGAACGTTTGATGCAGCCTCTTACCTTCGTGCGAAGGGGGCAGATCCTGTCCTTGTGCAAAAGTTCCTAAAAGAGACCGTGGATCATTACATCAAACGGGCAAAGCTCATTCAGCATACAGATTTGTATCAAAATCAGGTGGCGATTGCTTCATTACCGTCCGACAGCTCGGAGTATTATGATCAAATTACGATTGCCCAGACGGCTGATTCCCTGTTGTCAATGAGTGAGGTAGAAGCGTCATTTGCTGTCGCTAGGCGAGATGACAATACGGTGTGCATTAGTGCGAGATCATTAGGGGATATCAACGTTCAAATTATCATGGAAGCGTTAGATGGCGGCGGTCATTTGACTAACGCTGCAACCCAAATGTATGGTATAACCATTGAAGAAGCGGTAGAGCAGTTAAAAGCTGCCATTGATGAATATTTCGAAGGAGGGGTTCAAAGATGAAAGTCATCTTTCTAAAAGACGTAAAAGGCAAAGGGAAAAAAGGCGAAGTCAAGAATGTCGCTGACGGATACGCTCACAACTTTCTCATCAAACAAGGGTTAGCGGTTGAAGCAAACCCAACGAACCTAAGTGCATTGGAAGGGCAGAAGAACAAAGAGAAAAAGAATGCCGTCCAAGAGCTTGAACAAGCGAAACAACTAAAGGAAACACTTGAGGCGCTAACAGTGGAACTAACAGCAAAATCAGGTGAAGGCGGTCGTCTGTTTGGATCAATTACAAGCAAACAAATCGCTGATAAATTGCAAAAAGATCATCAAATCAAAGTCGATAAGCGCAAAATCGAGCTGAATGACGCCATCCGTGCATTAGGTTACACAAATGTACCGGTGAAGCTTCATCCAGAGGTACAAGCAACGTTAAAGGTACACGTGACAGAACAAGCATAAACAGAAAAGAACCCGTCTCACGAGGAGGCGGGTTCTTTTTTATGATCAATCTGAAATATAGACGCTTCGTCCAGCACGCATACCGGATAAAAACATGAAAAATAGAACGATGATAAAGATGATAATGGACGGCGTCCATGTATGTGTGACATCAAAAAGGATACCGATCATGAGTGGACCAACGGCGGCTAATAAATAACCGATAGACTGCGCCATTCCAGAAAGCGCAGCGGCTTGCTCCATATTGGTTGTCCGTAATCCGATAAATGTGAGGGCAAGACTGATGCTTGCACCTTGTCCAATACCGATCAATAAAACAGAGATCACCAGAATAGGCGTCGATCCTCCGAGGAGAAGTCCGATCATCCCAAGTAAATACACAAGGACAAGCCCGAAGACAAGCGGTCTTTGTGTTTTTAATTTTTCTGCAAAAACAGGTGCTAGAAAGGTGGATGGCAGCCCAACAAACTGCATAATGGACAGCATCCAACCGGCTGTTGATAGATTCATTCCATGTGATGTTAAGATATCAGGAAACCAAGCGATGCTGCTATAGAAAAGGAATGACTGCAGCCCCATAAATAAAGTTACCTGCCATGCGACACGTGAACGCCATATTGGCTGCTCTGTGAGCGAAATGCTTTTGACAGACGCTGTGTTCTGATGAAGAAGCTGTGGAGCCCAGACCATCATCGCAAGAAGTGCAAGGCCAGCCCATACGAGGAATGATGTATTCCAGCCGCCAGGCATTGCATGGCTAAGCGGAACACTGACACCTGATGCAAGTGCCGCAAAGACGGACATCGAGGTCGTATAGACACTTGTCATTAAACCAGCATGTGCAGGAAATTTATGCTTCACGAGCCCCGGTAAGAGCACATTACATATCGCAATCCCGACACCGATAAGTGCGGTTCCGATCATTAAGAAGGTGATGGAACCAAACGAGCGAATCACAATCCCAAACAGAAGGACAGCGAGCCCTAGCCAAAGGGTTCGTTCGTTGCCCAGACGCTTTCCGATTTTAGGTGTAATGGGAGAAAGCAATGCGAATGAGAGCAGTGGTAACGTCGTAAGAAAACCTGCAAGTCCGTTAGACAACTGCAAATCGGAACGAATGGCACCGATGAGAGGGCCAACAGACGTAATGGCAGGTCGTAGGTTAAATGCAATAAGTAAAATCCCAGCAATCAGCAGGATGGTTTGTCCTTTACTGCGGGGATGTAAGGTTGATTGTTCTAGTTGTTGTTCCATGAATGTATACTCCTTTATTCTTTAAGAAGAACGATCTTTCTTCTGTTCAAGTTCTGCTAGTTTAGCGATTAAGATATGTTGCGGCATATGCATGATTTGTTCAATGGGTACATTGAGTGATGCCGCAAGTTTTTGTGCCGTGTCGGCTGAGATTTGTAAAGGTCTCATACGCAAATCTCCCTCCTCTTTCAATCTATAAGTTCCAATATATCATAACCGCTCATCGTGCGGCTGAAAAAATTTTCACTGCGGCAGGCTCTATTTAGCGCCATAAAACCACTTGAGGGCAGAGACAAAGTTTCGCTGAAATTGACTGATATGATGTCCCTCCCTGTACTCAATATGAAGGCGGAGTTGGTGTTTTGGCATACCATAACCGTGCAGAATGTGATGCAGCTCTTCCGTAAATGGCACCATATGTTGCTGAGCAGAAGATTTCTCCTTTCCTTCCTCACTGCCAACGGATAAATAAATGCGCTGGGGTAAAGCCTTAGGGTGATGTTGACGTACATAAGGCATGAAGTGAGGATACCAAAAGGAACCGGAAAGAGAGCCGATATGTTGAAAAAAGAATTGCTTCTTCCAAAGTGCATACATGGACACAAGGCCACCTAAGGAGGCACCAATAAGTGCGTGCTGACGATCATCAGGCTCAATCGGATAGTATTGAACAAGATAAGGCATCAACTGGTCAGTTAAAAAAGCGAGATACGTGTCTGCTTCACCTTTGAAAGCTGGGAAGGATGAATGAAGGGAGGGTGCCTCCCAAGGTGTATATTCATCGAGCCGGTTGATTGGGTGAATGCCAATCAGTACTACAGGCATGATGGAACGGCCTTCGATCATCTCTTCTAAAGAAAGGATGTGCTGATGAAACAGGGAAGATCCATCCTGGACAATCACAGCCGGCATGAGGGTGTTTGAATGAGGCGGGAGATAAATATCGAGTTGCCGTCCGTTCAGTTCTTCATATAAAAAAGTACCTTTCATTTAGGAGGTCCTCCTTCGATGATGATGAAGAGCGCCATGACGGCGCTCATTCAGTTTTTTTTGATGATAACCAATTGACTGCTTGTTCGAGAAATGTGGTTTTACTTAAAGCTGTCCCACCTTGAAGCAGGGGATCGACGATATTTTCACTCACATGCCCTTGTTTCACTGCTTGAAGGCTTGCCCAAATCTGATTGGACTCTAAATCCTTGAGGGCTTTCGGATTTGATGCGTTTTCTTCCTCAGAGAATTGAATAAAAATATAATCAGGATCCAATTCGCCGAGCCGTTCCAATGAAAGTAAGGATTGTGCTTTGGCCTTTTTTACTTCGTTTGGTGCAGTAAATCCAAGATCTCCATACAAGGTAGAGTTGAAATATACATCTTCAGGATAGACGTAAAGATCTCCTTGTCGAATGCGGAGGATGATGGCTGTTTTGTTTTTACTTGTTTCTTTTAATGTTTTTTTCGCTTTTTCTAAGTCTTTTTGATAGTTTGCAATGATCGTTTTTACTTCTGTTTCTTTCCCAGTCAATTGTCCAAGCAATATGAGATTGGCTTTCCAATCGGAAGAAATATGAGACACTGGAATGGTTGTTTGAATCTTAGCTAGTTTTTGAATGGTCGCTGGCGGGAACTTTGTTGACCCTAAAATGACATCAGGTTTGAGCTTCAGAATTTTTTCTGCGTTTGGTTCTGTTTTCTCACCAATGCCTTCTGTTTTAGACGTGATGTCTTCAAATAATGATGGGAATGTGCCGCCTACTGTTGAAGCACCAATTGGATGAATACCAAGCAGTTTGGCATCTTCCATTGATTCTAAGCTTCCAGCAATGACAAGTCGTTTTGCTGGTGTGTTGACTTCATATGTCTTTCCTAAATACTCTATTTCAGCCTTAGCTGGTGTTTCCGTGGAGGTTGTTTTCTTTGTTGTAGCCGTTGTTTGATCTCCATTGCCACAAGCTGAAGTGATAATCATGACCATACAAATGAAAAGAAAAGCTGCCCATTTTTTCATACGTTTTCTCCTTTAACTGATAATTGTTCTCAATTAAAGATTGTATGCCTCTTTGCATCACGGTTCCATAGATTTTTCACAGGACTTTGCTGGACTTTTTACGGATAAAAAGATAATAGATGTTGAATGACCCGTAAGTGGCTAGCAGCTGAATATTCTCTCCATGGATCTGAAGAAAGCGAATAGACAGCTTGCCTCGCAACTGCTCTAATGTTTTGCCAAGCTTCCTGCTGTTTTAATTGATGGTAAAAAGCGATGGTGTCTGGTTCTTTATGCAAGAGTAAAAATATGCAGTCTGGATCACACTGCTGGATAAAGGCGATATCTATTTTCTGCTCTATCAAGCTGCTAGTTTGATGAAAGGCGGGAGGCACACCGATCTCTTCTAATATGACCTCTGACATTGTGCGGTTGACGTACAAGTAGAGTTGATCTTGATACACTCTGATTGGGAGCATTGTTTTTTTCCTGTGTGAGCAAACTCTCTTCGTATACTCTACTAGTTCATCGTAATGTATCAGCCATTCCTCTGCTTCTTTTTCTTCCCCTAATAGGGCGGCTGTCTCTTGGAACTGAGCCCGCCAGTTTAATAATTTAAAAGAGACAAAATGTACAGGACAAATTGATTGAAGTGCCTCTTTCTCTTCCTTTGTGATTTGATCGTTTGCAATGATAAGTTCTGGTTGTGCTTTTTGTACTTGCTGGATGTCTATTTCGCTATGTTGATTAACTCGGTGTGCGTTTAAATGAATGGGAATATCGTCTCCATAGTGTTCAAAATCATAGGCAGTCCACTTCGGATGAAGAGGTGCAGCATAAGGAAGCAAGTGAAGCGGTGTGAATTGTCCAAGGATAGATGGACCGTATGCAATGATTTTACGCTGTCTGCTTTTCATATACTGAGAAGGAGTTATACCGGTCTTTTTCTTAAACAATCGACTAAAGTAGTAAGGGTCTTGATAACCGATTTCCTGGGCAATATTTTTAAGCTTGTTATGTCCTTGCGCTATCAGTTGCTTAGCACGGGTCAGCCTTTTTCTCGTTACATAGTCTGTAACGCTTTGACCAAATTGCTTCTTAAATTGTTCGCTATAATGATTGGGGCTAATTCCAGCCATCTTAGCAAGTGTGGCTAGGCGAATGGGTTCATCTGAATGATCGTTGATGTATTGCTTCGTTTTTAAGAGTGCTTGTGCCGTGTCCCTCACCTTGTGCTGGTGAAGTGTCAGCAGTTTGAGAATCAACGATTGAAACAGTAACTGGCATTGAAAGGAATGAACGGAATCATTCTTCTTCCAAAGGTCAATCATCTGTGATAACGAGTAATGGATTTGGTCGAAGGCATCTGTATGGACGAATTGCCATGCATTGAGAAGAGACTTTGCCTTCTCTTGTGAAATGGGTGTTATCTCATCATGAAGCATGGCATATATGTGAAAACGGACTAAATAAAGCTCATGTTTTTGATTGGGCACGGTATCTAGCATAAATGTATCGTTTGGCATAATGGTATACAGTGTTTCATCTGTTAGGCGCCCTTTTTTATCATTGATGAAGAGAAATCCGCTGCTTTTGAGACTGAAAAGAAGGCAGTATGCATCGGAAAGCTGTTGTTCTACATGCGGTAATGCTGTGTGATGGATTTTTTCAACACTGATCAGGCGATATATAAAATGACCGGCATCCGTCAGCTCAGGTCTTGGATTATTGTTCATGTACAGTCACCTCTACTTTATATAGTGAATTGAAAAACACCCTGTCTTCTTCACAGGGTGACAATGATTGTATATGAGTTAGGCTGTGTGTCTGCGGTGACATCATCGTAACCGAGATTTTGGAAGTTTGCTTGGAAAGTAGTGAATACATGCAACTACAAGTGAAAATGATTATCATTATCAAAAATGTTATCTTTATTTTATAGATTAGTCAAATGAGGCGGCTGTTTTAAAAGTGGTAAAGTATAGCATTCAAAATGTCACAATTAAAAAAAGTAAGGGTTGTGCCCTTACTTTTTGGTCAAATGGTGCACATGTCTGTAAACACCATTAAATTAGAATCCATCTGTGACATCATATTCGTAACGGATATCGGCTTTGACATTGCTCATAGTAGATCTTGCTGTAGCCTTTGCATTGTACTTAAAGCTCCATTTTTGAGCGACTTTTAATTGATTTTCCAGAGAAATACGGTAAGAACCACTTGTTGCAGATGAAACAATGGATTCGTTCCAAATCTTGTTTGCATCAGCCATCAGCTTGTGAGTGACATTTCCTTGGTTAGGCGATTGGGTACTAGTTGTTGAAATGGATTTAACGATTGCATTTTTAGGGATAGAAGAGTTCTTCGTTAAATCCATTGAAATGACAGAAGAATCAACTCCTAAAAAATTCAAAGAAGTATTCCCCATGTTGGTGGCGGCTCCCGTAAAATTGAATGTTCCATTTCCAGATTTGATGCGATCTTGAATGGAGACAGTAAAATACATATTTTCTGTATATGTACCACGGGTCACTTTCACAAAATAAGTTTCTGAATTTGAAGTAACGTCATCAGTATTAGCAAAAATAAATGGTGTAACTGAATCAGGGTTAATGACTCTAGATCTACCATCAGAATATTTCGAATTGTAAACCTCTATTTTCATCCCAGTGTACTGCTTATCATATGAACTTCTAACATAAACTTTTTCACCCTTATTAATTGTGAACTGATAATACGCTTCGTTTTCACCTTCAGGTAAGATTGTCGTATCTGGACGACTATATTTCCAATATCCCATTGAGCTTGCTGTGTTAGGACTGTTATTCCCCGTAATCGCTGCTTCTGCTGAATTAGGTGCAAAAAAACTAGTAACAAGCACTAATAATAATGCAGGTAATAAAAAACGTTTGAAGATAGTATTTGTCATATTTTAACCCTCCTTGTAATAATTACTATATCGGCATTAAACTAACAATTTTTAACTTAATTGCCGATATATTTAATAATCACTATTTTTTGAAAAAAGGAGAATCAAAATGAATATTAATACGTCATACCCGACAAGTGCGCCTAACAATCAGAACCGAATCGACTATAAAGGTCAATCAGCTATTAAAAGTACAAATGAGTTGATGACCGAAGCTGATAAACGAATGAAAGTATTAGATGAAAAATATCAAAAAATAAATGAACAAAATAAACGTTTCAAAGATCCTCATGGCCATATATTTGATAAGTATCGAAATCCAAACTCCCCTTATTTCAGAAATGATTTAACCAAACCGGAAAGAGAGGCGGCTTACTCTATTGAAATTGGATGGGCTAATAGTGGAACAGGAGGGCATTATAATTCTAATGATGCCGCCTTCCGTAATGAAAAACGGTATGATCCAACCCAAGAAAGTGTAGAAAAGAAAATACTCAATCGTCAAAAGGTCAACGAACAATTACAAAGTTTATTCTCTAAAAACGGTATAACCATTCCTAAAAACACAAATTTAACTTTTACCATTGACCCGAACAATTTTAAATTAGTGGTAAGTGGTTCAAAAGACGAATCGCTGACTAAACAAATAGAAGAACTATTAAATACAAGCAACAATACAAGAGAATTATTTTTCCATATTATGAAAAGTAGAAATGATGATTCGACTCAATTCACGCCTGATTCTCTTGCTAAATTCCACCTTGTGAATCAAATCAAAACGGTGACAGGCTACAATTTAAAAGACTTAAATATTGTAAACGGTCAATTTGTAACGGATAAAGGGGTCAATATTTTTGATATATACAAAGAAGATCTCCTGAAAAACCCATACACAGCAGAACATGCACGAATTGCCGCTTCACATTACGGAGCACAGCTATTTGATCTAGCCAAAAACGGGTTTGATTCTATTCCCGACTTGGTGTTATCAATTGGTTATCAAAATGGGTCGTTACATGACATTGGACAAAAGGTGAATTACGGAGTAACAAAATGAAGATAAATACATCAAATGCTACAGCGGTTCTAAACAATCAGAACGTTACCGATTTCAATAGCCATCCAGCTATTAAAAGTACAAATGAGGTGATGACCGAATCTGATAGACGGATGAAAATATTAGATGAAAAATACGAAAAAATTAATGAACAAAATAAACGATTCAATGATCCTCAAGACCATATATATAATAAGTATAGAAACCCTTACTCTTCTTATTTCAGAAGTGATCTAACAAAACCGGAAAGAGAAGCTGCATACACTATGGAAATGAGTTGGGCAAGGAATAATAAGGGTGGTCAATATGACTTTAATGACGCCATCTTCCGTAATGAAAAACGGTACGATCCTACACAAGAAAGTGTAGAAAAGAAAATACTCAATCGTCAAAAGGTCAACGAACAATTACAAGATTTATTCTCTAAAAACGGAATATCCATTCCTAAAAACACAAATATCACTTTTACTATTGATCCAAATAATTTCAAATTAGTAGTGAGTGGTTCAAAAGACGAATCGCTCATGAAACAAATAGAAGACTTATTAAATACAACCAACAATACAAGAGAACTATTTTTTCATATTATGAAAAGTAGAAATGATGATTCTACTCAATTCACACCTGATTCTCTGGCAAAGTTCCATCTTGTCAACCAAATCAAAACGGTGACAGGCTACAATTTAAAAGATTTAAGTATTGTAAACGGTCAATTTATAACGGATAACGGAGCGAATATTTTTGATCTATACAAAGAAGAACTCCTGAAAAATCCATATACAGCTGAAAATGCACGTATTGCCGCTTCACATTATGGTGCACAACTATTTGACCTAGCGAAAAACGGGTTTGATTCTATTCCAGATTTGGTGTTATCTATTGGTTATCAAAACGGCTCTTTACAAGACATTGGACAAAAAGAGAATTATGGGATTAAGAGAACAATAGATTAACAAAACGTGGACGACAACAGGTACAAAACCAGATACCGTTAATAAAAGACTCTATAACAATTGATGTTACAGAGTCTTTTCTATTGAGATGCGTTGGTTGGCTGTTCAACGAAACCTCCTCATGGTAATTTTGACTATAGACGATGTTTTTCACTTTTTTATTGGTGAAAATGTTAAAATGATGAGTAGCGTATTTTTTTATGAAAGGACGGTGCTTGGCATGACGGAACTTCTCGATGACCGGCTGCCGCCGCAAAATATAGAAGCCGAGCAGGCCGTATTAGGTGCTGTTTTTTTAGAACCATCTGCGCTCACGCTCGCTTCTGAGGTATTAATTCCAGAGGATTTCTATAGAATGTCGCATCAAAAGATTTATAATGCGATGCTTGTACTTGGTGATAGAGGGGAACCGGTCGATCTTGTTACGGTGACATCTGAACTGGCCAATACAGATTTACTAGAAGAGGTAGGCGGGATTTCGTATTTAACCGATATTGCGAACTCTGTCCCAACTGCCGCAAACATAGAATACTATGCAAAAATTGTAGAAGAGAAATCCATTTTAAGACGTCTGATCCGCACGGCGACAACCATTGCACAGGATGGATACACGCGTGAGGATGAAGTAGAGGATCTGTTGAGTGATGCTGAAAAGACCATTATGGAAGTGGCGCAGCGTAAAAACTCAGGAGCTTTCCAAAACATTAAGGACGTGCTTGTTCAGACATATGATAATATTGAACAGCTTCATAACCGAAAAGGCGATATCACAGGGATTCCAACAGGTTTCTCCGAGCTTGATCGGATGACAGCTGGATTCCAGCGAAATGACTTAATTATTGTAGCAGCTCGTCCATCAGTAGGGAAAACGGCTTTCGCATTGAACATCGCACAGAATGTTGCGACCAAAACGGACGAAAGTGTCGCCATCTTTAGTTTAGAGATGGGATCTGAGCAGCTAGTTATGCGTATGCTTTGTGCAGAGGGGAATATCAATGCACAAAACCTAAGAACCGGTAATCTGACAGAAGAGGACTGGGGCAAGCTGACAATGGCGATGGGCTCGCTATCGAATAGTGGGATTTTCATTGATGATACACCAGGAATCAGGGTAAGTGAAATTCGCTCAAAATGCCGCCGCTTGAAGCAAGAAAACGGTCTTGGTATGATCCTGATTGACTACTTACAGCTCATTCAAGGGAGCGGACGATCAAGCGATAACCGTCAGCAAGAGGTTTCTGAAATCTCTCGGGCATTAAAATCGCTGGCAAGGGAGCTTGAAGTTCCAGTTATTGCTTTGTCTCAGCTTTCACGTGGAGTAGAGCAGCGTCAGGACAAACGTCCGATGATGTCTGATATTCGTGAATCAGGAAGTATCGAGCAGGATGCCGATATCGTGGCATTCCTTTATCGTGATGATTACTACGACAAAGAATCAGAGAATAAGAACATTATTGAAATCATCATTGCCAAACAGCGTAACGGCCCAGTGGGTACAGTATCACTGGCGTTCGTCAAAGAATATAACAAATTCGTCAACCTGGAAAGAAGGTTTGACGATGCGGGTGTTCCGCCCGGTGCTTAAAGCCCAGCTCAAGAAGCTGGGCTTTTTTTAATGGATCTACATCGAAAGAATGATTGAAAAACGATCGAAATGAGGAGGAGAGAAAGACTGAGAAATCGTATACTAAAAGAAGAAAAGGAGTGATGACTGATGAAATTTCAACAGTTCGAAGCCGCTCAATTACGCATCGCACGCCCAACCGTCAACATGGAAGAGGTTGTGTCCTTTTATGAAGAAGGCTTAGGGCTCAAACGAATAGGCTCGTTTGATCAGCATGAAGGATATGATGGTGTCATGCTGGGGCTCCCTCATCAGCATGTTCATTTAGAAATCACAAAGCATGAAGAAGAAGAAAGTTTGCCCGCCCCGCATCCAGAACAGCTTCTTGTGTTCTATATTCCGGATGCTGAGGAATTTCAGCAAATGAAAGAGAGGTTGCTCTCATTTGGCGGACGGCAAGTCACCTCTACAAATCCATATTGGGAACGGGGTGGAGCAACCATTGAAGATCCAGATGGGTATCGCATTGTGCTCATGAACACAGATGGCATCACCCCTGTTTAAAAAAGACTCCCATGCCCGGGAGTTTTTTCTGTTATGAACGAGGTGTGACACGCAGTTGATCACATCTTCCAAAAGCCTATTTTAACAAGCTAGTCACTCTATTAAAAACTGGGGAAGGTCCTTCAAGCAGCCGAAGAGAATGGGATTTTTTATATCCGGGCTGATGTTGTAGGTTGTTCATTATATATATACTCCCAGTCATTTTAATCTAAGGATATTAGAAGTTTTACCTTAAAAAATTAAGATGTAGTAAGAGAACTTCATAAATAGTGTTATATTGAAAATATAGATAAATATTCAAATTATTAATGCGTAGGCTTCTAATATAACTGCGCTTTAGGAGGGGTTTTATTTGTTATTTGTGGGCATTGCGATTTTGTTGGTGATCTGTATTTCAGGCTCCACGATCGAGAAGAGAATAAAAAATATTGAGCAGCAAAATAACACCATCATAGAACTGTTAAAAGAGCAATTGGACTATAAAAAATAAGCTCGGTATAGACCCGTAAGCCAACTATATAGTCAGCTTACGGGTTTTCATTTTTAGAGTTCTGAACACCGAATGATCATGCCTTGTGTGAAAATTAGTAAGAACAATCAGAGTTTGCACCGTAATTCGCCATCTCTGCTTACATTGGAACGGCTGAATGGTGGCTGAGGACAGGTAGACCGTATTCACCAGACTTTATGGCAAATTCGATGATTCATTTAATTGAAAATCAATAGAAAGTAAAAAACATTGGTTTTACTCAAAATCTCCCTTTTTAAGCGCTGAAGAAGTGAGTAAAGCGCTTTTTCTCATATTTAAAACGAACAAAATTTGATTTCGAGATATTAATGTTCGGATTTCACGTTGACTTTTTCGGTTTGCATTGATAAAATAAATGTGTTTGAAAGAGATAACGTTTTGAAAGGTTAACGGAGGTGCACGATATGTCTTCAGTAGTCGTAGTAGGTACGCAGTGGGGTGACGAAGGGAAAGGGAAAATTACCGATTTCCTTTCAGAAAATGCAGAGGTGATTGCCCGTTATCAAGGGGGAAACAATGCAGGTCACACGATCAAATTTGATGGAGTGACTTACAAGCTACACCTCATTCCGTCCGGTATTTTTTATCAAGAGAAAACTTGTGTCATCGGTAATGGAATGGTGGTTGATCCTAAAGCGTTGGTCACTGAGCTTGCGTATCTTCACGAACGGAATGTGAGTACAGATAACCTCAGAATCAGCAATAGAGCCCATGTGATTTTACCTTACCATTTAAAATTGGACGAGGTAGAAGAAGAGCGGAAAGGGGCTAACAAGATCGGTACGACGAAAAAAGGAATCGGACCAGCTTATATGGACAAAGCAGCTCGTATCGGTATCCGTGTCGCAGATCTATTAGATCGTGAAGTATTTGAAGAGAAGCTTGCGCGTAATCTAGAAGAGAAAAATCGTCTTTTAGAGAAAATGTACGACGCAGAAGGCTTCAAGATTGAAGATATTTTAGACGAGTATTATGAATATGGCCAGCAAGTGAAAAAATATGTCGTGGACACATCTGTTGTCTTGAATGACGCACTAGATGAAGGCCGCCGCGTGCTATTTGAAGGTGCACAAGGTGTTATGCTTGATATCGATCAAGGGACATATCCATTTGTTACGTCATCTAACCCAGTGGCTGGGGGAGTGACGATTGGTTCTGGTGTAGGACCAACGAAGATTCAACATGTGGTCGGCGTGTCAAAAGCGTACACAACACGTGTTGGAGATGGCCCATTCCCGACAGAACTCCATGATGAAATTGGTGATCAAATCCGTGAGGTTGGCCGTGAATACGGTACAACAACTGGACGCCCGCGCCGTGTTGGCTGGTTTGACAGTGTTGTTGTCCGCCATGCTCGCCGTGTGAGCGGGATTACAGATCTATCTCTTAACTCAATTGATGTACTGACAGGGATTGAAACATTGAAAATCTGTGTCGCTTATAAATTGAATGGAGAAATCACAGAAGAATTCCCAGCAAGTCTAAATGAACTAGCGAAATGTGAGCCTGTCTACGAAGAAATGCCAGGATGGACAGAGGATATTACAGGCGTGAAGAATTTAAGCGAACTGCCTGAAAATGCCCGTCATTATCTAGAGCGCATTTCACAACTAACAGGTATTCCACTTTCCATTTTCTCAGTCGGACCAGATCGTTCTCAAACGAACGTTGTCCGTAGCGTGTACCGTCCATAATCATAGACTGATCAGACACCAGTAAAATTACACATTTTGCTGGTGTTTTTTTGTTTAAATATTTCTTAATTTCAGTAGAACAGGCTTCCGATCATTACCAAAATATGATAACTGTATAGGGGGAAGGGGCGTTCTAGTGAAAGAAAGAATAAGATTATTAGATATTTTAAGAGGTTTCGCCATATTAGGCACATTGGGAACGAACGTCTGGTTTTTTGCGTATGCAGGGGATACCTTTGCGACAGATCAGATTGCAGATGAATATGAGAATGGCAGTTTTTTAGAAAGCCTTGTTTCCATGTTCGTCTATGGGAAAATGCTCTCGCTGCTCACCATCATGTTTGGTGTAGGACTAGAGTTGAAATACCAGCAGGCCAAAAGGAAAAACTCGCCTTGGCCGGGTACATACTTATGGATTCTTTTATTTTTATTTATCGAAGGCTTTGTCCATTTTGCACTTGTGATGGAATATGATGTGCTCATGAGTTATGCTGTCACCGGTTTGCTTGTGGCATTTATTGTACGAGGAGGGAGCAAGCGTATTAAAAGAGGCATGATCTTCTCTGGAGTCATTCATCTGCTTGTTCTGTCCAGCTTGATGGTGTTCGCCCTCTCTGAAATGGAAACAGCATCGTATGATCAAGGTAGTGAACCCGCGCTGGAAGAGCAGATGCCAGAGACATGGATCTCGCAGATTCAAGAACGATTGCAACACTTTTTCATGTACCGGGGGGAAGCGATCTTTATCATTCCAATGAACACATTTTTGTTTTTATTAGGTGTGCGGATGATGAGAGCCGGTGTATTTTATGCAAATGAACGCGGGCAGTCTCTACGGAAAAGATTATTCCGAGTCGGTCTGTGGGTAGGGTTGCCTCTGAATGCACTTGTCTTCGTTCCGAACGAACTAGTGGAATTCGTGGTGCGCTATGCGTTTTCGCCATTCCTTTCTCTTTTCTATATCGCTGTTATTGCGAAGCTCCTGGCTCACACGGAGTCATGGTTCATGTGGAATTGGTTTGAATATGTAGGGAAAATGGCGCTTAGTTGTTACATCCTGCAAAATGTCATCTGCTCCATTCTTTTTTATAGCTGGGGATTGGGTCTTGGCGGACAAATCAACGCTCCTCTTATTGTATTGGCATGGCTGTTGATTTCACTTCTGCAAATTGCCATATCAGCGTTTTGTCTAAAGGTTTGGAGAATCGGTCCGATGGAATATATTCGTTCGCGGGCACTTTGCCGGGTGACGATGAAGAAAGCAGGATAAAGAGGAATCGTGACAATGTTTTTCAAAAAAAGTACGAAAAGAGAACAAGCGAATGCGCGTAAAGCAGCTGTGTCAGCATTTATCTTTTATCTTCTCGCATTAGGAGGACATGCGCTGTACTCTTATTTCCAGGATGATAAACCGCCAGTCACCTTTGTGATTCTCATGGCGGGTCTCCTTGTATTTTTCACCTCAGATTGGCTATACAATAAGAGACGTTCATAAAAGAAGCCCTCATGACGAGGGCTTCACAGCGTGTAGACAAACCCTCGCATTCTTTGTCAGTCCTGTGCGTTGGTGCTCACGAATGTCAAATTCGCTCCGCGCCACTGCTCGTCCTTCCTAGACTGCAAAGGTTTTCAGACCACGCTGAAAAGAAGACAAAGGGCTAAAATAAAGATCATTTTAGCCCTTTGTCAACAATCTGAGAAGCCCTCATGACGAGGGCTTCTTTCTTATTTCACGCTTTTATATTGACCTTTTAAGTTTTTACGGATGTACTGAATGATTTTGCGCAATTCGTTGGCATGCGGTCTGCCAAACGGACTTGTTTGCCTTTGCTGATAGAGGACTTGGCCCTTTTCGTTTAGTAAGAAATAGGCAGGTTCTCCGTGCACCCCGTGATCTTCATAAGGAGCATCTTCCCCATGATAGTGGACTTCGTATGCTTTTAATGAAGTGAGATCCTTGTCAGACATGATGGGGAAGGATAGTCCTTCTTTATCGGCAAATTCCTTCAAGTCATCAGAATGATCTGTTGAAATCGCCATTAAGTGGATATCCTTGTCTTGAAAGTATGATTGCTGCTGTTCGAGCTCTTTTAATTCTTCTACACATACTGGGCACCATGAGCCTCTAAAGAAGACAATGAGGTGCCAGCTTTGATGCTCCTCTAGATGTTTGTGAAAATCAATATGTTCGCCCTGAATGGTTGGAAGTGAAAAATTGGGCATTTTATCTCCTAATTTGAATGAACTCATACTGCTTCCTCCTTTTTAAATCACAATGTCACTTGTTTCATGTATAACCAATTTCGTTCGGTCTAAAACGTTTCTATGTGTTTGAATAGTCAGAGGTCATGAAAATGAAGGCGGTTGCAAGTAGAAGGAATTTGGCAGGAGATTTCAAATCCGACACTTTTTTTAAAAAAATGTCGAAAAACGTATTGCCATATGTAATTACTCTATGATATTATAAATCTCGTTGTTGCAAAGGTCTCTGAAACTTGTTAGGATGCGATGTTCCAGCTTTTTTAAAGCGATTGGTTTGACGCAATACAACTTCTTCAGAATTACTTTTCACAAACCGAGAGCCATTAGCTCAGTTGGTAGAGCATCTGACTTTTAATCAGAGGGTCGAAGGTTCGAGTCCTTCATGGCTCACCATGTATTGGCCCGTTGGTCAAGCGGTTAAGACACCGCCCTTTCACGGCGGTAACACGGGTTCGAATCCCGTACGGGTCATTGATTTACTTTAGCGTTAAGCTAATTTTTCCTCACTTGCTTGGAAGAGCACCACGATTGCTTTTTCGGGCAAGTTACTGAGGTCCGGTAGTTCAGTTGGTTAGAATGCCTGCCTGTCACGCAGGAGGTCGCGGGTTCGAGTCCCGTCCGGACCGCCATTTATATTTATTCATCTTTTTGAT
Source organism: Bacillus sp. FSL R5-0422 (assembly GCF_038610765.1). Classification (NCBI taxonomy): domain Bacteria; kingdom Bacillati; phylum Bacillota; class Bacilli; order Caryophanales; family Bacillaceae; genus Bacillus; species Bacillus sp. FSL R5-0422. The sequence goes on along the minus strand of NZ_CP152014.1, from coordinate 3,594,876 downwards.
GATGGCTCGGTAGCTCAGTTGGTAGAGCAACGGACTGAAAATCCGTGTGTCGGCGGTTCGATTCCGTCCCGAGCCACTTCCAAACGCATCTGCAATCGCAGGTGCGTTTTTCTTATGAAAAGAAGGCATAAAAAGGGAGAAGCCGGACCTAGGTAGGGCCCGGCTCCATAAGAAGAAGACGTTACATTTATATAGACGATCGGTGACTGGAAAAGTTTCAATAAAAAAGGAAAAAAACCATCATTTTTTTGAGCATCGTCTTTCTATCCAACGATTGCTAGAAAAGAAAGCCGTTATTATTTTTATCTTTGCCACGTAAAACGTTATAATAGACAGTGAGCCTTTTTTGCTCAAATGAAAAAGGTCTGATGAAACATGCAAAAATGGAATGACATAGATGCTAAAAATGCAGGAGGAAATCACAATGGAAAAAAAGATTCTTGTCGTAGATGATGAAAAGCCGATTGCTGATATATTGGAGTTTAACTTAAGAAAAGAGGGCTATGAGGTTCATTGTGCATATGACGGCAATGAAGCCCTTGAAATGGTAGAAGAAATCAAACCAGACATTATTTTGCTAGACATCATGCTACCGAATAAAGATGGCGTTGAAGTATGCCGTGAAGTGAGAAAGAAATATGACATGCCGATTATCATGCTGACAGCAAAAGACTCTGAAATTGATAAAGTCATCGGTCTTGAGCTTGGCGCAGATGATTATGTGACGAAGCCATTTAGCACGCGCGAGCTGCTTGCCCGTGTGAAGGCGAATTTAAGAAGACAAATTGCTACGCCGCAGACAGAGGAAGAATCTGAATCAAATGATATTGAAATTGGATCACTTGTCATATATCCAGATGCGTATGTGGTGTCTAAGCGCGAGGAAACGATTGAATTGACGCACCGTGAGTTCGAATTGCTTCATTACTTAGCGAAACATATCGGACAAGTGATGACACGTGAGCACTTGCTGCAAACCGTATGGGGCTACGATTACTTCGGAGATGTCCGTACAGTAGACGTCACCGTCCGCCGTCTTCGTGAGAAAATTGAAGACAATCCTAGTCATCCAAGCTGGATCGTGACAAGACGAGGCGTCGGCTACTATTTAAGAAACCCAGAGCAGGACTAAGATTCTTATGAGTAAAGTAGGTTTTTTTCGCTCGATTCACTTTAAATTGACCTTAATTTACGTGCTGCTGATCATCGTCGCGATGCAGATCATTGGCGTGTACTTTGTGAAGCAGCTAGAGCAGTCCTTAATTAATTCATATGATAATTCCTTGAATCAGCGAATCTACTCGTTATCGTATTACCTAGAACAAGATTCATCGAAAAGTAAGGCAGAATTAAAAGAGGATGCTCAAAAGATATTAAACGACTTTAACAACAAAGATGAGTCTAATGAAATTTCTGAAGTCAGCTATATTGACGAAAGCAGAGAGGTGATTGCCTCTGTGAATAATGGCAGTCAGGAGATTGCCGGCAAGAAAATCACAGATCAAATCATTAGCCGGATTTTCGCAGTAGGCAAAGACTACGAAAAGAAATTCTATGACCCAGAATCCAATAAACGGGTGCGTATTTCTGCGACAGCCGTGAAAAATGAAAACCAAGAAACTGTCGGTGTGATTTATGTTGTGTCTTCGATGGAGAGCGTGTTTAACCAAATGCGAACCATTAACACCATTTTGGCGACGGGGACACTGATCGCCCTTGGGACGACCGCACTACTTGGGATTTTCATCTTTAGAACCATCACTCATCCTATTTCGGATATGAGGAAGCAAGCAATTGAGCTCGCCAAAGGGAACTTTTCCAGGAAGGTTCGAAAGTATGGACATGACGAGATTGGCCAGCTTGCGACAACCTTTAACCATCTGACGAGAGAGCTGGAGGAAGCGCAGCTCATGACAGAGGGAGAGCGGAAGAAGCTATCTTCTGTCATTGCCTATATGACAGATGGCGTCATCGCCACGAATCAAAACGGTGCGATTATTCTATTAAACAGCCCAGCATTAGAGCTGTTAAATGTTTCACGTGAAACAGCACTAGAGATGCCGATTACGTCCTTACTGGGCCTCGAGGACACGCATACCTTTGAAGATTTAGTTGAAAATCAAGATTCCATGCTGCTAGAAATCGAACGTGAAGATCAGCTGTCAGTTTTGCGTGTAAATTTCTCAGTGATTCAGAAAGAGCACGGGAAAATTGATGGATTAATTGCGGTCATTTACGACGTCACAGAGCAGGAGAAAATTGATGCAGAACGCCGCGAATTCGTTGCGAACGTATCGCATGAGCTACGCACACCGCTAACGACGATGCGAAGCTATCTTGAGGCGCTGGCTGAAGGCGCAATTGGAGATAAAGAGCTTGCACCAAGGTTCCTTAGTGTGACGCAAAATGAAACAGAACGCATGATCCGGCTTGTCAATGACTTGCTACAGCTATCTAAGTTCGACAGCAAGGATTATCAATTCAACCGTGAGTGGACGAATTTTATCAGATTTATCTCATTGGTCATCGATCGTTTTGAAATGACAAAAGAGCAGCATGTTGAGTTTATCCGCAATCTTCCGCAGCGTGAAATATATGTGGAAATCGATCAAGATAAAATCACACAAGTGCTCGATAATATCATTTCTAATGCGATGAAATACTCTCCAGAGGGTGGACATATCACGTTTACCGTTGATTTGGATGAGGAGAAGAGTCTTGTATTATTCAGCGTCAAAGATGAAGGAATCGGTATTCCGAAGAAGGATATGGATAAAATCTTTGAACGTTTTTATCGAGTGGATAAGGCGAGAACAAGAAAGCTTGGCGGAACCGGCCTTGGCCTTGCGATTGCAAAAGAAATGGTTCAGGCTCATGGCGGAGACATTTGGGCTGACAGCATTGAAGGAAAAGGAACCACAGTGACCTTTACCCTTCCGTACAATGAAGAACAAGAGGATGATTGGGATGAAGCGTGAGACCTTTAAAACCATAATATTGACAATCCTAATTGCGATCAGTCTTGTGTTTACGTGGAATATTTGGATGTTCCAGCCCGTCATGCAGGACCAGGCAGATGCCGGCACTAAGGTCGTGGAAACGAAGAAGATATCAAGCGATGAACCTAGAAGCCTCATTGATGTCGTGAAGCCGCGGGAGATGTTCATCCATTCGAATGGAGAGCATTTTAAAGTGGATCAAAAGGAACTCTTTCAAAACTTCTGGAATGATGTGAGCCTTTGGGATGTGAAAGAGATTTCGGATGTGTCAGATCAATATTCTGAGCAGAAATTTAAGAATTTCTTCTATGGAAACGGAGGACAGGGGAAGACATTGGATCTTGTGTTCAATGACCCGATTCCGATTGATATATTCCAAGCGCTGTTTAAATGGCCGAACAAGTCCATTGAATACAACTCGTTTGATCGGATGATTGTGCCGTTCTCCCAGCAAGATAAGGCCAATAAGAAAGTTTATTTGGTTTCATACAGCAAGGAAACGGTGCTTGAGCTGACAATAGAGTCTGCTAACTATCGAAATCTCATGGACAGTATCGCAGCCGCTCAAAACGAGATGCCGCGCTACGATCTTTATACGTTCTCTGCGAATTCGAAACGAGATTTCCTCCTTCCGAGAAAGCAAGAGCAGCTTGAATCGAAAATGTTCTTTATCGAAACGATTAAAACAAGCAAATTCAAGGACGCTCTGTTTACGGACCCGAGTCTTGTCGGTGAGGAGTCTAATTTAAACCGAACGGTGTACACAGATGGCACAAGCCGTCTTGAAGCGAATCAAAAAGACCACCGCATCCAATATCAGCACCGCAACATCAACAGCAGCACCGTTTTCCAAACGGGCGATTTGATTAAGCGAAGTGTGAAGTATTTCAATGATACGGGGAGCTTTACCGATGACTATCAATACTTTGGCATCAATAGCAACCAGCAGCTTTCCTTTAATATGTTTATGGATGGCCTGCCGATCGTCAACAGTACAAAGCACCCATTTGGGATGACCTCGCTTGAAGTACAGTGGGCGAATGATGACATCTTAAATTACAAGCGTCCAAACTATATTCTAGGCAACAAGGCGAGTCAAAGTGAACAGGTCAAGCTGATGAACGGGACAGAGTTGAAAGACTTAATCGTCAAGCAGACGAAATATGATGACCTTGAGAAAATTGAACAAATTTTCCCGGCCTATCAAGCTGTTTCCACCGCATCAGATCAAGATCAAGCGATGTTTGTCTGGCTGGAGCCAGTATGGTGCATGAAATACAACGGCAAAACCGTGATTCTATCGCATGATTTGTTGACAGAGGGGAGCGAGAATCATGGAGTGGAATAAGACCAAAACGATCTTTATCCTAGCCTTTCTCGTTCTCGATATCTTTCTAGGTTTTCAATACTTTGAAAAACGATCGACTGATCATTTTGCGATTATCGAAAAAACGGATACGCTGGAAGAAATGAAGGCAGACGGGATCAAATATGGCAATCTATCAGATGAAGCGAAGATTGGCTACCGCATTACAGCTGAAAAGAAGCAATATACGAAAAAGGATGTCGACGAATTAGCTGATCAAAAGGCGAAAAGCACATTCCCGAAAACAGACAAAGATGATCCTGTCACGCTGCTTGAAATGACCTTCAATAAACCAGTGGCTTTACCGAAAAAAGATATGAAAACAGCGGCGGCAAACCTGGTGAACCAGCGTTTGCTAGATGGGAAGAATTATAAGCTGTGGAGTATTGATGAAGAGACAGGGAAAATCGTCTTTTTCCAAACGTATAAAGGGAAATACATTTTCCAAGAGGGGCTTGATGACTCCGAAACCATCGGAAAAATCACCCTAGATCTAAATGATAAAAATGAGGTCGTATCATATCAGCAGTCGATGGTGATATCGATTAATGAAGTGAGAAAAGAAACCCTTGTGCCAGCGCTTGAAACTGTGAAGGACTTATATACGCAAAACATGCTGAGCCAAAACACGACCGTGAAAAAGGTAGAGCTAGGCTACTATACGCAATATCCAGGTGCAAGCACGCAGGTTATGGTGCCTGTATGGCGAGTCGAGCTTGAGGGCGTATCAACTGGTTCAAAGAAAAAGACAGAAGAAGAATATTTGATCAATGCCATTGATGGCTCAACACTTGATCATATAGAGAAAGATGACAAATCTTCAATGGAGTGAGAGAACATGAGCTTGCAGTTCAGTGTACTAGCGAGCGGAAGTACGGGGAACGCTTTTTATTTAGAAACAGGCGAGCATGCCTTTTTAGTGGATGCTGGTTTAAGCGGCAAACAAATGGTCGAATTGCTGAGTCAAATCGACCGCAAGCCCGAAGACTTGGACGGTATTTTTGTGACACATGAGCACTCAGATCATATTAAAGGACTTGGTGTCATGGCAAGAAAGTACAAGCTTCCTGTCTATGCAAATGCGAAAACATGGAAGGCGATGGAGTCTCATATCGGGAAGATTGATACAGAGCAAAAATTCCATTTTGATATGGAAACTGTCCAATCCTTTGGCGGCCTCGATGTTGAGTCCTTTGGCGTCTCACATGATGCGGCTGAGCCCATGTTTTACGTGTTCCATTATGGAGGGCGCAAACTTGCCCTAATGACGGATACAGGCTATGTGAGTGATCGTATGAAAGGCATCATACAGTCAGCCAATACATTTGTATTTGAGAGCAATCATGATGTCGGTATGCTGCAAATGGGTAGATACCCGTGGAGCATTAAGCGTAGAATTCTGAGCGATGTCGGACATGTTTCAAATGAAGATGCCGCTCTTGCGATGACAGATGTCATTGGAGATGCCACCTCACGCATTTACTTGGCTCACTTGAGTCAAGACAACAACATGAAGGATTTAGCCCGTATGGCGGTCCAGCAAACGCTTGAGATGAAAGGCTTTGTTGTCGGGGATGGCTTTGATTTATATGATACGGATCCGAAAAAAGCAACCCCGCTTTGCGCCGTATGATTTTTACAATCGTATGATTAAGATAAGAGCTTCTTACCAACACTATATACATCATCTATTCACTGAAAGGAAGGAAACATAGTGGATTATCGCGATGTAGAGTGGAAGCCGAGACGAAGCAGAAAAGGATATTTCCTATCTGGTCTAATCGGTGTATTGGTAGGAGCTTTTTTAATGGGATTCTTTTTCCCCTATGTATCAGGACAGAGCGGCAGTCCCTTTGGATGGCAGCAGAACGGAGATGGGCAAGCAGCACAGGGCCCTTTAAAGACCGTCAATGTGAATGTCAATGATGCGGTCACAAAAGTCGTATCGAATATGTCAGATACGGTTGTCGGCGTTATTAATATACAAAAGTCGAGCTTTTGGGAAGAAGGCGGAGAGGCAGGCAGCGGGTCAGGTGTGATTTATAAGAAAAAGGGTGACACCTTTTATATCGTGACCAACCATCATGTCATCAAAGGTGCCAACCAGCTTGAAGTGAGTCTTCAGGATGGGACAAGAATTGGCGCCAATCTTGTCGGAAGCGATCAGCTCATGGATTTAGCGGTTCTCACCGTCAAAAGTGATAAGATCAAACAAACCGCAGCCTTCGGTAATTCAGACCATGTGAAGCCCGGTGAGCCAGTGATCGCCATTGGAAATCCATTAGGGCTTGAATTCGCAGGCTCTGTCACACAAGGTGTCATTTCAGGAACGGAACGTGCGATTCCTGTAGACTCGAATGGAGACGGACAGGCGGATTGGAATGCGGAGGTACTGCAAACAGATGCCGCCATCAATCCAGGGAACAGCGGTGGTGCCCTGATCAATATGGACGGAAAAGTGATCGGTATCAACTCAATGAAGATTGCCGAATCAGAAGTAGAAGGCATCGGACTGTCTATCCCAGCGAACCTCGTCATCCCTGTCATAGAGGATTTAGAGCGCTACGGAGAGGTGAAACGTCCGTACCTAGGTGTTGGCATGAAATCATTAGCAGATATTGCGAGCTACCACTGGGAGGAAACATTGAAGCTGCCATCTAACGTCACATCAGGCGTTGTCGTGATGAGTGTCGAGCCTTTGTCTCCGGCAGGAAAAGCGGGGCTAAAAGAGCTGGATGTCGTCACTTCCTTTGATGGCAAGAGTGTACAGAATATCGTAGACCTTCGTAAGTATTTATATCAAAAGAAAGTCGGCGACAAGGTAAAGGTACAGTTTTACCGAAGCGGAAAGAAAAAATCAGTAGAAATCAAACTTTCTCAAACCGACCGATTCGGCGGGTGACCAGTTCCTTGAGAGGACTGGTTTTTTTTGCATGCTCATCATATGATGAAGGAAAGGGGGCGATACAGTTGGTTACACTACAGCCAATGTCACAGACGGATTACGATGTATTGATGGAGAAGGCCATTCAGCGGTACGCAGAAGAAAAGGTACGCGCAGGGACTTGGGAAGAGGAAGAATCACTTGCAAACGCCGAAGAACAATTTGATCGGCTCCTTCCTGAAGGTCTACAGACAGAGCATCATGAGCTATGGAATCTCTTGAATGGAGAAGAGGCGATTGGCTGGGTTTGGCTTTGTTATGACCCGAATCATCCACAGAAGGAAGGATTCATTTATAACTTTTTCTTATTCGAAACTTATCGAGGGAAAGGCTTTGCAAAGCAGGCCATTGCTGCATTAGAGGAAGAGGCAAAGTCATTAGGAGTGCAAAAACTTTCGCTTCATGTCTTTGCACATAATCAAATTGCCCGTTCACTGTATGAGAAGACGGGATTTGAAGAAACCGGAATCTATATGAGTAAACCTTTATCATAAAGAAGAAGCACCGTGCGGATTGCATGCGGTGCTTTTTTATGAGGAGCTCATGGCATCTTCAGCCGTGACTCTGTATATATCGACTTTGCATTTCACGAAAGCGCGAATGATCGCTGGAACTTGAGCTTCTGAACGAATTAACAATGAGGTCTCGTCATCACTGATCACAAGATCTGTTCCGACAGTTTGTAAGTACTGCGTGAGAACAGGCTTCACCTCATCATCAATCCACGCATGCTTGAAGGTTGCACGTATGTTTGAGGATGTGATGGTTTTCTCTTGAGGATGTGTATGGGGGGACACTAATTTTCCTTCAGAAATAAAAGCCGTTTTGGTACAAATACTATTTGTGAACATTGGGCGATCAGCCGTTAAAAAGACGGTTTTCCCTTCATGTTTTAACGTGTCAATGACCTGCTGGATGTGCAAGATCGAATCTGCATCAATATCGGCAAAAGGCTCGTCGAGTAAAACAAATTCAGGTCGATGGGCGATAGCCTGCGCCATGCCGAGTCGTTTCTTCATACCAGGTGTGAAGGAACCGACCTTTTCCTGATGATAGTGATCTAAGCCGACAAATTCGAGCAGTTCTTCATAATCACTCGTTTTCTGACGCGTCCCGGTGATTTTTGATAAGTAGGCAAGATGTTCAAGTGCCGTCAGCCCTTCATATAAATCCGTATATTCAGGCAGAACACCGATATGCTGCCTCACCTTTTTTAATGAAGGCATATCCATCATCGTAAATGTCCCAGAGGTGGGTCGGGAAATTCCCGTAATGATATTGAAAAACGTCGTCTTTCCAGAACCCTTCGGTCCAATGAGTCCGAAGATATCGCCACGATTGACATCAAGGGTAATGTGATCTATCGCGACTTTTGTCCGATATTTTTTTGTGAGTTCTTTTGTATGTAGCATTTAGACATCCCTCCTTTGAAATAGGAGTGCTGTTCCAATAAGTAATACAACGGTTAATGCTGTATTCATGAGTACATAAGTCAGCGGTTCACTCAAGCGCGCATAATAATAAGGCGTCATATATTGGAACCAATGAATCAATCGTTCTGAAGAAAGAACCGATATCATACTGACGATCGGGAAAAGAAAGGAAAACAACATCCCAACAAACATTGATTTCTGCGGGGTTGGAAAGAGCATGGACAAAAATAAAGCACATGAGATACCGACACTGATAAAGGTTAAGATTTTTAACGCATCAGAGAACAAAAAACGATGTGAAATCATCATATTCAGTACATATGTTGTCATAATACAGCTGAGCCAAAATAGCATTAGTCCAAGATATTTACCGATAATAATGTTTAAACGGGTGGTTTTACTGACGAGAAAACGAATGGTTTTCAAATGGATTTCTCGACTCAAAATATCATGAGACAATAAGAAAATAAGGAAGAAACCAAATAGAGACATCACCAGTTCATTCCCAATGGAATAAGGATCCTTTGCCTGCTCCCATTTGTCCTGATGAGCAGCAATAAACGGTAGAGTTGAAACAAAAGTAGATAAAATGAAAATAATAACAATTGTTAAAATAGATTTTGTGCTTTTGAAGAGCTGCTTAAACTCATTCATACAGATGGTCCACACACGCTGTACCTCCCTTCATCTTTATTATACCGCTAGAAAAGAAAGACACCATATCTTGCTCTTTAACATTTGTTTAAATTTTATAAAAAGCAGACTCTTCCAGCACCAGTTGACTAACTTTTGAAAATGTTCAGAAAAATATCTTGATTTATCAAAAAACATCATGTATGATAGCTTTAATTCAAGATAGTTAAACAGGCAATGACGAGAGAAAGTACAATCATCAATTTTTCCACAGAGAGCTTCGGTAGCTGAAAAGAAGCAAAAATAATGATTCGAAAAATGGTCTCCGAGCCTCGTGCTGAACATATCTATGATATTAGTAGGACACGACGAGAGTTGGTACTCGTTATCAAAACCACAGTATATGAGCCAGATTGGAGCTTTGTACTTGTAGAGGCTGTTTAGCGCGAGCAAACAGTAAATAAAGGTGGTACCACGAGACAAATACCTCGTCCTTATGATTCAAAGATAAGGATGGGGTATTTTTTATTGTCCACTTTTTTCATACAAATGTTCAAATGTTCCACGTGAAACGCCACATCCATTTTTTCAAATGAAAGGGAGATTGACATGAGTGAACATGCATTGGTTTTACAATCAGATTTTGGCATTGATGATGGAGCGGTCAGCGCTATGTACGGAGTGGCAAATACGGTCAGCAGCAGCATTCGCCTTTTTGATTTAACACACAATATTCCGCAATATGACATTTGGGAGGCATCTTACCGCTTGCTCCAAACCGTCACGTACTGGCCGGAAGAGACGGTATTTGTATCTGTCGTTGATCCAGGCGTTGGGTCAGAAAGAAAGAGTCTTGTCGTCAAAACCACAAGCTCGCACTACATCATTACCCCAGATAACGGGACACTCACTCACGTAGCGCAGGATATAGGCATTGTAGAAGCCCGTTATTTAGATGAAACCATTAACCGGCTGCCAAAGTCGGGAAAATCACATACATTCCATGGGAGAGACATTTACGCATATACAGGTGCGAGAATTGCTTCAGGAGTGATTTCTTTTGAAGAGGTTGGGCCAAAGGCGAATATTGATGATATTATTCACCTTCCAGTCGTACAGGCTTATGCGAAAGAAGAAGTGATCACAGGGACAATTGATATTTTAGACGTGCGGTTCGGAAACCTATGGACAAACATTCATCACACGCTATTTGAACAGCTTTCAATCAATTATGGGGATGCAATAGAAGTTACCATTGCCAACGGGCCAAAAAATGTGTATAAAAATATCATGACCTATGGACGATCTTTTGCCGATTTAAAGGTAGGCGAACCACTCGTATATGTCAATTCACTCGATCATTTAGGCGTGGCGATCAATCAAGGGTCATTTGCAAAGGCTTATAACATCGGTACAGGCACAGGCTGGCGCCTTTCGATTCGCAAAGCTCCGCGCATTATATACGAATAAGAGGAGGATACATCATGGCAGGTAAACAACTTTCAACGAAAACTGTCGTTGCCATCGGAATTGGCGCAGCCGTCTTTGTCATTTTAGGACGCTTCGTCTCCATTCCAACTGGGATTCCGAATACACAAATTGAAACATCGTATGCATTCCTTGCATTAATGGCCGTGCTATTTGGTCCTGTTGCAGGCGCACTGATTGGATTTATTGGTCATCTCATTAAAGATGCGACCACATTCGGCCCTTGGTGGAGCTGGATTATCGTTTCAGGTGTTGTTGGGTTATTGATCGGCTTCATTTCGAACCGTTTAAAAGTAGAAGAGGGCGACTTTGGTTGGAAAAAGATCACGCTCTTCAATGTAGTGCAAATCAGTGTGCAGGCAATTGGCTGGTTTGTTATTGCACCATTACTCGATATAGCAATTTATGCTGAGCCAGCAAAAAAGGTATTTTTTCAGGGCTTTACCGCAGGAATCTCAAACATCATCACAGTTGGTGTACTAGGAACCATCATCATTGCGGCTTATGCGAAAACAAGAAGCAAAAGCGGCAGTCTATCGAAAGAAACATCATGAAGCAAGGTGGAACACATAAATGAAGAAACCGATGATTCAATTCGAACATTTCGGATTCCAATATCGCAGTCAGGCAGAACCGACATTGAAAGATATCAACCTGACCATCTATGAAGGTGAAAAAGTCCTCATCGCAGGCCCGTCTGGATCGGGAAAAAGCACACTAGCCCATTGCATCAATGGGCTAGTTCCTGCGTCTTATAAAGGTTCTATGGAAGGAAGTCTTCACATTGGCGGGAAAAATGCAGAGAAAGAGAACATTTTCTCCCTCTCACAGCTCGTCGGAACGGTGCTGCAAGATCCTGATGGACAATTTATCGGGCTGACCGTTGGAGAAGATATCGCATTTACACTTGAAAATGATCAAGTCACACGCGAAGAAATGAAAGCACGTGTCGAAGAAGCAGCAAGATTAACAGAGGTAGATGGGAAGCTGGCATCGTCTGTCCATGAGCTGTCAGGCGGTCAAAAACAACGTGTCGCCATTGCAGGCGTACTTGTGAACGAAGTCGACATTTTGCTGTTCGACGAACCACTTGCAAGTCTTGATCCCGCAACAGGTAAAGAAGTGATCGATCTCATTGATCGACTACAAAAACAAACGAAAAAAACGGTCGTGATGGTCGAGCACCGATTAGAGGATGTTCTTTTCCGCCAAGTCGACCGCATCATCGTTGTCAATGACGGCACGATTGCAGCAGACATGACACCAGATGAATTGCTCGCCTCAAATGTATTAGAAGCGGCGTATTTACGTGAGCCTTTATATGTAAAAGCCATGAAATATGCAGGTATTCCGATTGAAGCAGGAGATCAAATTGCGAATTTACAGCATCTTACCTTAAATGATGAGGAAAAAATGAAAATCGAGCAGTGGATGGAAGAGTCTGAGCCATTAGCTGAGCAGAATGAAGCGCAGGATTTACTAGAAGTGCGTGAGCTTAGTTTTGACTATCCGACAAGACCCAACACACTGAACAACATCTCTTTTACCGTCAAAAAAGGAGAAATGATCAGCATCGCTGGAGCCAATGGCGCAGGCAAGACGACACTATCCAAAGTGCTCTGCGCGTTTGAAAAGCCAACAAAAGGGACCATTCATCTAAATGGTGATGACATCACAGGAGATACGATCAAACAGCGCTCCGAACGAATCGGCGTCGTCATGCAAAACCCGAATCAAATGATTTCTAAACAGATGATTTTTGATGAAGTTGCATTTGGTCTCGTTTTAAGAGGCGTAAAGGAAGACGATATCAAGGAACGGGTGGAGCGAGTCCTAAAAGTATGCGGCTTATACCCATTTCGGAACTGGCCGATTTCAGCCCTCAGCTTTGGACAGAAAAAGCGCGTTACCATCGCATCAATTCTTGTATTAGATCCAGAAATTATCATTTTAGATGAGCCAACCGCCGGACAGGATTTTAGACATTACACAGAGATGATGACGTTTTTAGAGCAATTAAATCAGCAGGGCGTCACGATCTTGATGATCACCCATGACATGCATTTGATGCTCGAATACACAACAAGAACCATTGTCATATCAGATGGAGAAAAAATCGCAGATGATACACCTGCCAAAGTACTGACAGATCAGCTACTTGTTCAAAAGGCGAGCTTAAAGGAAACGTCGCTATATGAACTGGCGCTGAAAGCAGACTGGCCAAATCCAAATGAACTCGTGGAACGCTTCATTGAGGTGGACAGAAAGGAACGAATGACATGGCTGTAGACATGCTGTCTTATATTGATCGCCCGTCGCCGATTCACCGGCTGACAGGGGCAACCAAACTCATTTGCTTTATCCTCTGGTCGTCCGCAGCGATGCTCACGTATGATACAGGCGTACTAGTGTTTATGCTAGTTGCCAGTATCGTGTTCTTTCAATTGTCGAACGTGCAATTTCGTGATATCTCTTTCGTAGTGATTGTCCTGGCGGTTTTCCTAGTGATCAATAACATCGCCATTTACATCTTTGCGCCCCAGCAAGGCGTCGCGATCTACGGAGCAAAGCATGAGCTGTTTCATATTGCCGGCTGGTACAACGTCACACTTGAACAGCTTTTCTATCAGTTGAACATTACACTGAAATACGTGACAGTCATGCCAGCAGCTCTTTTATTTATTGTGACAACAAATCCAAGTGAATTCGCCTCATCGCTCAGCAGAATTGGGGTCAGCTACCGGATTTCGTATGCGGTAGCGATTGCTCTGCGCTATATTCCAGATATTCAGCGTGATTTTCGAACGATCGCGATTTCTCAACAAGCAAGAGGCATTGATTTGTCGAAGAATGAAAAACTGGGAAAACGGATCAAAAATGCGTTGTCGATTGTGATGCCGTTGATATTTTCTAGCCTAGAGCGGATTGAAACGATCAGCAATGCGATGGAGCTGCGCGGATTTGGAAAGCATAAAAAGCGCACATGGTTTACGGCGAAAGACTTTCAAAAAGCAGATTATGTGGCGTTCATATTTGTTGGTGTGGTACTGATCGTGTCGCTAGTGATTACATTTGTGAGAGGAACGAGATTTTATAACCCGTTTCTATAGAAGGAAGCCTTCACAGGAGTGGAGGCTTTTTTATTTGGTTTGTGGATAAAAGGTGTGGAAAATGGTAAAAGACTATTAACATGTGAATAAATCGGTTATATTGAACAATGAACGAAACACTTGTGAATAACGAGACAACATATTGGAGGAATTAGAAACTTATGAACAAATCACTTTATGCTTGCGCAGAACATATAGAAACCGTACTAGACATGTACATAGATGATCACGAAACGCCGCCAGAATTCAGAAAAATCGAACATACACACAGCTTATCCACAACCTGTGAATTGTGCGATGAACCTGCAATATATATAGTGGGGAACGAATGATCGGACACAAAATACACAAATTTTATCCACAATTGTTGATAACTTATATGAATAACTTGTTCTTAAGGTGGGGATGACCTGTGAATATATCAATTATCACAGTAGGAAAATTAAAAGAGAAATATTTAAAGCAAGGCATAGCCGAATACACAAAACGATTACAGGCTTATGCGAAAATCGACATCATTGAACTCGCAGACGAAAAAGCACCAGAACACCTCAGCGAGCAAGACATGAAAATCATCAAAGACAAAGAAGGCGAACGCATCCTAAGCAAAATCAACCCAGACGCCCACGTCATCGCCCTCGCCATCGAAGGAAAAATGAAAACTTCCGAAGAATTAGCCGATACAATAGATAAGCTGGCAACATACGGAAAAAGCAAGGTGTGTTTTGTCATAGGGGGATCCCTTGGTTTAAGCGACGCCGTCATGCAGCGTGCGAATGAGAAGCTGTCGTTTTCGAGGATGACGTTCCCGCATCAGTTGATGAGGCTGGTGTTGGTGGAACAGATTTATCGGACGTTTCGGATTGTGCGGGGGGAGCCTTATCATAAGTGAATTCTTTTAAATGAAGATAATTTTTCCATATAAAATGTATACTTAAATAATCCAGTAGTCAAAAAGGAGTGACATAATTGACTGTTAGTAAAACGCTAAATAACATTTTGTATATATTATCTTTAGTTTTTCTGGTAGGGTCGATTATAATGTATCTCCTAAAAGAAGAAACATTGGGATGGACGACATTTTTCGGAACAGATGCACTTACTCTTTACGGATTAGTAGCTACTTTTTTAAGTATGTTAGCAATGAAAATAAATTTTATTCGAAAGACATTTAGATGGATCCTTTTAAATCTAAGTTTGACTAAAATCAACTATGAATTATCTATGGTTGTTGATAGTAATTCATCTACAAAAGAAATTTATGATGTTATCTTAAAAAGTATAAATGAATCTGATGTTTATAGAAATAATGAATTTGAAGTTTATAATAAGAAAAGTATGTTAATTAGATTTTCAGTAGTTGCAATGAATTCAACGATTTCTATAAAGGAACAAGAAGTTACATCTGAATATCAGACAGATAATACAAAATATTCTAGTAGACATAAAATAGAGATAAAAAGTGTTGAAAATTTTAAAAGTATGAATAAAGTTATTAATTTCACACTCAATATAATGACAGATAAATTACAACAAGAAGATTTAAATTTTAATAAATTTTATTTAAAGGTTAAAAAAAACAGTACAGAATATAATTTTTTGAATATAAATAATCTTCTTTTAGATAAATCATTTGACATTATTTATTCTGAAACTCAAATTCAAAAATCTAATTCAAATATTGCTATTAATGCTCATGAAGGGATAACCATATCCGCAAGAAGCAGAGGGGAATTTGTAATAGCAATAGATTTGCTAAAAGATATATTAGTAAGTTAATAAAAGGGGAGATTTAAATGGGATTTGTAATTACGGTAAATAAAATAAAAAGAAAACCAAGTGATTTTGAAGAAGTTGTAATAGGGCAAGAAACGATACAGTTAGAGGGAAGTTCAGCAGTTGCGGAAACTAAGATATATAAACCGCAACTTAGCTCGGAGTTGCAGGGAATGAACGCAGAACATGAAGAAATAGAAGATGAAATCGATGAAGATTTTATTGAGGTTTTTCCAGATGAGGAAGTGGAACAGGTGACTTTAATTCCGGGAGGGGATATAACAGACTATGAAAAGTATATATTGAAGCATTCTCAAAAGTACCCGATAGTTGGTGTATTAAATCAAAGAGAATTCAAAGAAATACTGAGAATTTTTAGCTTCGATGTTTATATAAATAATTCCTATGCTATCAGCTATTCGAAACACAAAGGAAAATTTGCTCAATCAGCATTCAAACGTTTATCGGATACTACTGATTTTAAGAGTGATCCATATGAATTAAACTTATTAGATGCTTTAGAAAACATTATTACTAGTGATAGTGGGATAACTATTAAAGCAGGTTGGTTTGCCAATTTAGGACTAGCTAATTTGGATAGTGTCCTATTACGTGGAGAAGATGTTGACCAAGCCGCAGACTGGAAAAGATTTAAAAGGACAGCAGGAGCATCATTATCTAATATTGAATTATTAGTAGAAGATGATGCTTTTCCTAACAATAGTATTGCTATCTCTTTAAGTAAGAGAGGCATCCTTTACTGTAAACGAAATATCTCTCCAGAGAAAAGTTTAGAATTAACTGATAGAATTTTTAAAATAGTTCTTGGAGGGGAATAAAACGTAACTAAAAGCTCTTAGATTAGTAATCTAAGAGCTTTTTGAGATAATTTTATTTTTTATATAAACAGCCGCCCTAACTATTTTGTTAAAACAAAACCATTTATTACAATATATATTGTTTAAAAAAAACCATATTATTCCGATATATGGTGTATAAGGATAATAGAGGGGTGTTAGTATAAATGGCAATTACATTACCAGAAAATATTAAAAGTACTGCTACTGCAGGAGAGCGAATTTTATTTCGAACATTAAAGGAATATCTACCCGAAGAGTATATTGTACATTATGAGCCTAATATCGATGGATTTAGACCAGACTTTGTGATAATTGGTCCTGATTTAGGAGTTTTAGTTTTGGAAGTAAAAGATTACACCAAAAATACAATAAGAGAGCTAAACGATAATACCTGGGGCATTTTAAATTCTTCTGGTGATTTACATAGAGTGAAGAGTCCCCTAGTTCAATCAAGAGAGTATGCTTTTAAAATAAAAGATATGCTTGAGAAAGACATTGATTTAATCAATACAGAAGGGAAATATCAGTTTAAATTAAAGTTTCCTTATGGTTATGGTGTCGTCTTCACTCGGCTTCATGAAGAACAACTTTTAAAAAATAAAGTATATGAGGTTATTGATCCACATTTTATTTTATCGCGTGACCAGATTGATCCAGATAATGACCATTTTGATCCTGAGATCTTAATAGAAAAATTGTTTGATATGTTTCATGTGCCTTTCAAGTTAAATACTCCACTATCATCTGACGAATTAGAAAGGATTCGTTATCATCTATACAAAGAAATACGCGTTGGAGCAGATGTTGAACCAGTCCCTTACCAAGACAAACTGTTATTATCTTTTCGGAACATCAAAACGATGGATCTACATCAAGAAAACTTGGCTAAACAGATTGGTGATAAACATCGGCTAATTAGAGGAGTAGCAGGAAGCGGTAAAACCTTAATCTTAGCGACTCGAGCAAAAATGTTAGCTGAACAACATCCGAATTGGAAGATATTAATACTCTGTTACAATGTAGCTTTGAAACAAAATATTAAACAAATGATTCATTCTAAATTTACAGAACCAGATGATTTTCTGACATCCGATCATAGAAAAACACCAAACTTAAATAATATACAAATATTAAATTTTCATCAATGGATTAAAAAAGAGCATGGCATTTCAGAACTTGAAATAGATGACTACATTGAAAAAATAGAAAATGATGCTTTAACTCCTGTAAAGTATGATGCCATTTTAATTGACGAAGGACAGGACTTTGAAGGGAGCTGGCTGCATCTCATCAGCTTATGCTTAGATCCAGAGACGCAATCTTTACTTTTAGTAGAAGATAGAGCGCAAGATATCTATCGGAAAAGTAGAAGTTATGTGAAAGATACGGGGCTTGATTTTAGAGGTAGATCTAGAATCTTAAATATAAATTATCGTAATACGTCACAAATTGTGGATTTCGGATGGAAATTTTACGATAGCCATAGAGCTTTAGATCTTAAATTAAAACAAGAACAGACAGAGACAATAGAAATCATCCCTCCAAAAAAGACGAAACGTAAAGGGCCAGAGGTAGAGCTTTTAAGATGTAATACCTTTAAAGAAGAAATAGAGGAGATTACTAAACAAATAGTGGGTCAACATAATGAAAAGAACATACCTTACTCTGAAATTGCCATTTTATATCGAATAAAGGGATATAATAACCATTATATATCAGCGATTCAATCGGAATTTCAAACAAAGAATATTCCTTACAATTGGATAACTGAAAATGGTGCAACTAAACATATGTTCAATCCAGAGGAAGAGACAGTCAAAATTTGTTCTCTCGATAGTAGTAAAGGTCTTGACTTCCAATCCGTTTTTATTGTGAAAGCTGATCTGATGCCATTAAAGTATGAAGAGGATCAAGAAAAAGAAGTGTCTTTAATGTATATAGGGATGACTCGTGCTAAAGAGTACCTATCAATATCCTATTCAGGCGTCTCTTCGTTTACTCAGTATTTTGAGGATGCAAAGCAAAAAGAGCCGACATTTAATCAATAATTTTAAATAGTAAAAGGTATGGGAATTCATTCATTTCCCATACCTTTTTTCATGTAAGAAGAAAAGAAGACTCTTTTTAATAAATATCGTATTATATATAATGAAAACTTAGTTAAAAAAACGATTACAGCAGGTATTGGGAACGATCACATATTCAATCTACAATTACTTAAAGGAGACTTCCATGAGTTTTAAAGCTGACTTTAAACGTGAAATGAGTAACGTAATAAAAGACGTAGAAAAAGAAATAAATAAAACATGGAAAATTGAATATAAAGGACATTCTATAGAAATTACAAACCAAATAAAAGAAGAGCAACTAATCATTGATGGTGTGACAGTTGATAAAAAGCAACGAAAAAGTGTAATGTCTCATATAATTCCATATTCAAAATTATCAGGAATATTGGAAATTAAAGATGGTACAAAACACAAAGTGTCCGTTAAACTTGGTGGGTATGTACGATTTCGTTGTATTGTGAAGGTAGATCATGAAACGGTTTTAGATGATTCAATGAAGATAGAATTTCTACCATGGGATCATAAAGAGAAAATCGTTCCCTTTATTCAACAACAAATTCAAACACATCATAAAATAGTAGATGATCGTTTACCCGATGAAGATTATTTATTTGACGAAAATGAACCACGATTGGCTCCCGGTTTATCTGATTATTATGTAGATGAACGACCTGCCCCTTTTTATGTGAAGAAATTATTGAAGCTTTTTGCAAAACAACTAAATCATCCTACAAATGAAACAAGAAAGAAAACATATGAAAAAGTCATTTCTAACATTATGGCGAGCCGCAGCAGTGAGTTAATTGAACGATTTCAACAAACACAATGTGATGAATCCCGTGTACAGCAAGAAGCGTTATGGCTTCTTGAGCATGCGGCCCATCGGGAGGTCGTCAAATTTGCAGTTATGATACTGGGATGTACGAACTGTGAAAAATACAAAGAGCTTTTATTCACAATAGGTATGCATGAAGAATTTACTTCTTATGTCGTGATTGCATTGAAGAATGGCACAATTCAAGGAAACGAACATGTTTGGGGTCTTGCAAAGTCCGTTGATGGATGGGGGAAGATTTCGGCTGTTGAGCAATTGGAAGCATCGACGCCAGAAATAAAACGATGGCTACTAACAAAGGGCTGCGAAAATACAATCATGAATGAATACTTAGGCTATACTTGTGCTCTTCATGGTGATCTGGAATCAGCTTTATCAGAAGATGAAATTTCCAAAGAATTATATGATGGAGCGAGCCTCATCATTCAAGCATTATTAGAAGATGAGGTTTCTATCTACGGTATCGAAGAGTATCCAAATGCAAGCTCGGTTCTCTGCCGTTTTATTCATCATGCTCGTAAGCACTGCCAAACAATTGAGGACTTTTATCCAATTTTGAAAATAAATGAGTTTTTAAATGATGAACAAGAGGTTTGGGAAGAACGATTGAATGATTCAGGGACACAGGGTGATTATAAGGCTGTCAAGGAAGCGGTTCAACCGTTTATCAATGACAGTAGATGGCCAAAGCTTGCAATCGATTCGTTACAACAGGGTTTTAGCTCCCAAGCACTTAAAATTGCTCTCTTTTATCGTTTAGATGTGATTGAACGTCTATTTGCTTTACTTGAGAAAGATCCGGCAAATAGTGAAATATACTTTGCTGTTATGGACACAAATCATCACCAGCATATTAGAGAGCTTTGTACATTTGCAGAAACACATTTATCGTTATCAAACCTCTCAGATGATGAAGTGGCTTGTCTACAATATATTGTGCAAGATTTATATGAACACGACGGTGTAGGATTGCCATTGATTCAAGCTGCACTTAGATCAGATGATGGAAATTTACAGTATCATGCTTTAAGTGTATTAAAAGAATGGTCTCCTTCGTATTCACAGCAAGCGGCCACAAGGGAATTGATTGAACATATTTCTGTGAAGACGAAGGATAAAGAAGATCGAAAATTAGCCAAACATTTGTTAAAGAAATAATATTTGATTAAGTACCGCATAACAATTTAGCGGGGATAAAACTTAAAAATATTAGAAAGCAGGCACACCATGCACACAATCAAAAAAATAGGCAAAACCTTCTCCTACATCACACCAGTATCACTCACCGACCGCCCCATCCTAGGCATGGTCGAAGGCAATCACAAAACATTAATGATCGATGCAGGCAATTCAGAAGATCATGCGAACTATTTCATTCAAACAACTTTAAAGCATGAGCTCGCCTCTCCCGATCTGGTTGTCCTCACTCATTGGCATTGGGATCATATTTTTGGTCTACCGGCGTTGCCTCATGCGGTTTCAATTGCTTCTACAAAAACCAGAAAGGAAATGGAGAAGCTTCTTCCGTTTTCTTGGTCAGATGAGGCGATTGATGAGCGGGTGAGGGAAGGAACGGAGATTGAGTTTTGCGCGAAGGCGATAAAAGAAGAATATCAGGATCATCGAGAGATTCAGGTCGTTTTACCGGATGTGACGTTTGATCGTCGGATGGAGATTGATCTTGGCGGGGTGACTTGTGTTGTGCAGCATGTTGGGGGCGATCATGCTGCAGATTCAGTGATCGTGTATGTGAAAGAGGAAAAAATCCTGTTTCTTGGTGATTGCATTTATCCGAAAATGTATGCCGAAAAAGTACATTATACGGTGAAAGAAATCTTGCGTCTTTTAGATGAGTTAGATGCTTTTGATGCCGAAACGTATATTCCTTCACACCAAAGACCGTGGTCAAAAGAGGAGTTTCGTCAGGAAACAGATAAGCTTAGGATGATGGCGAAATTCACTGATCTATGTGGTGGAGATAAGCAGAAAATAACGAATGAATATAAAAAGTACGTGAACAGAGAACTGAAAGAGGATGAATTAGAAACTATAGAGTACTTTGTAGATGGGTATTAAATAATAAATAAAAAAGTCTCATTTGAGTGATTTTCCTCAAACGAGACTTTTTTATTTCTATGGTAACCCTACAAAGTCTTCTGCATCACGAACTGTGACAGACATATTTTTAGCATTAATAATAATGACACAATCCCAAGTCGGCTTAATTTGCAGTTCATCATTCTCATCAATACGGATAATTCCTTTAAATTCAACAGTCTGTTCTAGAAAGACCATTTTCTTTTCTGTATCGTCTTTGACTGCAGTTAAATGTTCAGGATAGTGAACTGTCCAATCATAAAAAGTGGTTTTCTCCATAGTTCCTCCTGTTTTCATTCGTACACATCTCCGAATACTTCTTCTGTTTGCCGGATGGTCAGAGATTTGTTGGTCGGATCAATTGAAATGACACAATCCCAAGTAGGTTTGATTTGTAGCTCGTTGTTGTCATCCATCCAAATGATGCTATTTAGTTCAATGGATGGCTCTAAAATGACCATCTTTTTTTCATGATGATCTGTTATTGCCGTTAAGTCTGCTTGTAATTGAATGGTCCAATCAAAAAAAGTGATCTTTTTCATTGTTTCTCCTCTCATCATCGCTTATATTTCCATTATAACTTGAGTGTTTTCTGAAACAATTTTTTATCAAGTCTTCTAATACTAGAGAGGTAACTTACAGATGGACAAAATACCTGACCCATACGCTACTTTCAAAACCAAAATATCGAAATATCCAATTGAACAAAATCATTGGCAAGCCTTCAAAGATGGAACAACGATTAAACCATTAAAAGCGGGTACATGCCTGATCAAGGCTGGCGATCCAGTGAAGCATGCCTACTTCTGCATAACAGGTCTCTTCCGTCTCTTCTATTTGTTACCGGATGGAAGGGAGTATAATGTGGCTTTTACGTTGGAAGATGATTTTTCTACGTCTTATGCAAGTATGATCAACGGGCAGCCTTCTCCTTATTCGATTGAAGCGATGGAGGATTCTATTGTGATTGAAATTCCGTATGATCTGCTTCAAATGTTGATGGACAGAAGTCATATGTGGGAGCGGTTTGTTCGGGTGAGTGTAGAAAGGCTGTATACGAGAAAGGAAGAGCGTGAGAGGGAACTGCTATATTTGCCAGCCATTGAGCGATATCAGGCGTTTTTATTGAAATATCCCGGGTTACATCAGCGTATCGCTCAATATCAAATTGCCTCATATATCGGTATTTCTCCGGTTTCGCTGAGCAGGTTGCTGCATCCTGCTGAACATTAACCTATGTTAATGCGCATTCTCTAGATCTGGCGTACAATCATCACATCATAGAAGAATCGAGGGGCTTGATGATGAAATATACGATGGTTGTTTTATTAGAGTTCTATCCATCTTGGCTTGCTTTACCACGAGAGGAGCGCAAAACCCATGCGGCTTCGCTACAAGAGTTGATGCAGAGATATGAGGAACATGTGACGGTGCGCTTTTTTGATGCTGAAGCTTTTCCAGGTAAGGATTACACAGATTTTGTTATATGTGAAACGGAAGACCTGAAATTCTATCATTTTATGTGGGAAGAGATTAGAGATTCTATTCCCTACACAAGTGGTTATGTCAAAATGAAAGAAGTCATCATGGGAATGGAAGATGCTTTTCAAACATATGAACAAGAATCTCTGAACATGGATCAGTAATCGAAAACCACCTGCTATCAGGTGGTTTTTTGTACATTCTATTGTTTGGTATAATCAGAGGTAGGGTAAGAACGGATAAATTTTTGAACTGAATCGGAGGTACTTATGAAACAGCTTTATATGAAGCAGAAAGTATTTAGCCTGAGCGGCAGGTTTACGGTAAAGGATCAACAGGAGAACGATGTGTATGTGGTCGAAGGCAGCTTTATGAAGATGCCGAAGACGTTTACCATTCTGAATACAGAACGACATGAAATCGCTGTGATTACCAAGAAAATGTTTACCTTTTTACCGAAGTTTTTAGTAGAAGTTGGTGGTCAAGAGGTATTGACGATCAAAAAAGAGTTTACGTTCTTTAAAGCAAAATATTCAATTGATGCTGCTGGGATCGAAGTGCAAGGTAACTGGTGGGATATGAATTTCCAGGTGCTCCAGAACGGCGAAGTGATCGGTCAGGTGAAGAAGGAATGGTTTACTTGGGGTGACAGCTATAAGGTTGATATTTTGAAAGAAGAGATGGAGCCTGTGATGATTGCATTTGTTGTTGCAATTGATTGTGTGAAGGCGGATGAAGCGGCGTCTAGGTCTTCGTCGTCGGCAACGACGAATTAGAAGAGAATATGGAAAAATAAAATCCTCAATTGGCTTTAAGCTTGTCGAGGATTTTTTTTTATGAGTGAAAATTAATAAACCTTATGATTCATAGATAATGAATTTTTTAGGTCATTCTCTATTATTTAACTTTAGTGTTATAATAATCAAATAAATTGATTAAGGAGTTTGAAAAATGAAGAAAAAGACGTTATTTATTATCGGTAGTAGTGTAGTTCTGTTACTTATTATTATCTTCTTGGTGGCTGGACGTTCAACAAATCCAGCAGATTTGGCAAAAGAATTTAAGGAAAAAGTGGAAAATGGAGATGCAAATGGCTTAGTTAAATTAGTAAAGCTTCAGAAAAAAGAGATGTCATGGGATAAAAAGGATGCCGAGAGCATTATTAATTATCTAAAAGATGAAAATAAAGAATTTGAAAATCAAGTAGAATTACTAGAGTATCAAGCAAAGTATTATCATTCAGACGGTGAAGATAGTACATTTACTGAGAGTCTATTTGGAAAAGCTTTCTTGTCTATGGGACCATTTTTTATAGATAAAGAGAAAGGTTTATTTGGGCGAGATAAATATACGCTTAAAGCAAGAGCCTACAAGGTAGAAGTTGAAGCTGTGAAAGGGGCAGAGCTCTCTTTTAACGGTGAGAAAATCAATTTTGATAGCGGTCATTCTAAACTTCTGGGCTACTTTGGACCAGGTGTGTATGAAATAAAAGGAGAAAAGAAGTTTAACTATACAACAGTAAATGATGAGAAGAAATTCACACTTTTTGATGCTGACTCTTATGAAAAAACAATTAGTCTTAACTTTACAGGTGATAATGTAGATGTATCATCATCAATGCCTAATACTGAGATATTGGTGAACGGAAAAGGAACTGGAGAGAAAATAGAGAAAGGTACTACGTTTGGTCCTGTGAAAGAAGGAATTACCTTACAAGGTAGGGCTGAATTTCCTTGGGGAGAGGGCAAGAGTAAAGAATACGAAGTAAAAGTTGAGGAAGATACTGACTCATCTTCTTTTTTTGGTGGATCAAAGGAGCAGTATGACTTAACACCCAATCCAATTATTGATAAAGCGTTTAAAGACAATATAAAACAAGAGATAAATGATTTCGCAAAACAGATGGTTGAGGCTAAAAATTCAAAGGATGCAAATAAGTTGAAAAACGTGTCTGATAATCTTAAAAAAGAATATATAAAAGTAATTGCTGATTATGATGCAAATAATTATTATGAAGGAAAGGCACTGGGTACGAGAATTGATTTTTCAAATGCCACCTATGAATTAGGAAGTGGCGGTTCCCATTTGGTACATATTCCAGTTGAGTTTCATGTTAAAGAAAGAGAAGTTTTTGAATACGTTGACAGTGAAAGTGAAGAGGGATTTTCGGAAGTTGAGCTTACTTTAGAATATATGGAAGATAAAAAAACATGGTTAATTAGTAGTGTTGAAGATGATTATTCGACTAATGATGAATATATGACTAGCAAAGAAGTAGAAAAAACAACTTTTTAGTTTGGATAGTTGTAATATATACAGAGAGTCATTCTGTGGTTATTTAACGGAAGAAGAGTGCCTCAAAGCACTCTTCTTCCGTTCTTTTAGAAAAAATCATAATTGTTCTTACAAAAATTAATTAAGCCTAAATAAATACAAAAGAGGTGAGCACAATGATCACATTCCAATACAAAGTATTTCTAACAGTCGTCGAGTGCGGCAGTTTTACAAAAGCCGGGGAGAAGCTTGGTTTGACGCAGTCTGGAGTCAGTCATAATATTGCGAAGCTTGAGTCGGAATTAGGGGTTGTGCTGCTTCGGCGGAATCGAAACGGGTTGTCGTTAACGGATGCAGGTGAGCGGGTGATGCAACATATTCGGCAAATCATTCATCATGCGTCATTGCTTGAGCAGGAGGCGGCGCTAATTCAAGGGATGGAAGTGGGGAGTATCAAGATCGGAACGTTCTCTAGTTTTTCTTCAAAAATGCTTCCGCAGCTGATCCACCTTTTTACCAAAAGGTATCCCAATATCCAAGTAGAGTTATATGAAGGTGGTTATGAGGAGATTGAGGAATGGATTGTATCTGGCACGATTGATGTTGGTTTTTTAACACAGCCATCGAGAGAATTCGAAACCATTCCACTTTTCCAAGATGAATTGGTGGTGCTCATGCAAGAGGATCATCGCTTCAATACGAAGAAAGTGATAGAAGTTGACTCGTTACATGATGAATCATTCATTATGCCCAAGGCAGGTTGTGACCTGCTCATTAAGAAACTATTAAAAGATAGAGGCGTGAAGCCTCATGTTTTATTTGAAATTGGAGACAACAATACGCTCATTTCGATGGTTCAAGAAGGGCTCGGAGTGACCATCATTCCGACATTAATTTTGCCGCCGCAGATGTCTCATACGAAAGTGATTCCACTTGAGACAAGCGTATATCGTGAAATCAACTTGGCGTTCAAGTCATTTAAAGTAGCATCGCCATCGGCCAAAAGATGGATCGAAGTCGTCAAAGATCATTTTAAGTAAATTCAGCTTGAACGAGATGTCTCCCATTCAAGCTGATGATTTATTATATGGTCAACACGCCGCGAATAGTGATAACCGCTGCGCCTGCCACTTTGATCACAGGTTTTGATTCGTTCGGAATAACCGTAATGCGAAGGATGCCGGGTCTGCCAATGGCATCCCCTTGAGCAATGTTTAGACGAGTGGTTTCTTGCTGAGAAATGATACCCTCTACATAAAGATAACCAGCCAATGCCCCGTTTGCTGCCCCCGTCACCGGATCTTCGGGTATCCCAATCCCAGGTGCAAAATCCCTCGTGTAAAGATCAACTTCTTTTGCGGTATGAAATGTATAAAGGTGAGTCGTTGTGATATTCTGCTCTTTATTCATTTTCCCTAAAGCCGCTAAGTTCGGTGCCGCTTGGTCAATGTCCTGTTGGTGCTTCATCGGAACGAGAAGATGCCAGTTTCCGGTGTTTGCTAATTTGATAGGGTAAGATGGATCAATGCGATCACTGCTGACACCAATCATGTCACTAAGCTCTTCTAAATCGATCATAAAATCTCGCGTTTTCGGTGTCACCTGCGTCATTTCCACATCGATGACTTTGCCATTTTCTTCGTGCCATACAACAGGAACATGGCCAATCTTCGTTTCTAACACGACCCCTGTTTTCTCTTTTGCCAGCCCAAGCTCCGTCGCTAAAAGCCAAGTCAATCCAACAGTCGCATGCCCGCAGAAATTAACTTCATCTGTCGGAGTGAAGTATTTGACTCGATAATCAGCTTCTTTATCATGTGCAGGGAGCAAGAAGACAGATTCAGGTAAATTCAACTCTTTGGCGATATTCTGCATCTCATCCTCCGTTAAATGATCACCATCCAACACGACCCCAGCAGCATTTCCTCCAAATTTCTCAGTTGTAAACGCATCGACATGATACACCCTAATGTCTCTCATATAATAAATCCTCCTATAGAATCTTGTTACGTTTATCATAAGTTTGATCATTCCATTCGTAAAATGAATCTTTTTGATACTTTAAATCGGAAGTGTTCATGTAAGGGAGCGAAATTCACAGTATCTATTAAAATAGTAATTAGATAAGCCTTTAGTCACATTATTAACTCTTGTGCCTACATTGGATGAAATGTATAATATTTGTATATTAAAACATTAATAGGAAAAGAGGATATCTTTATGAAAATAGTCCTGAAAATAGTAGTTTCTATTCTCTGTATGATGATGTTAACTTTCAATATACAAGAAAATGTGAGTGCCGCAGAGGGTGGAACGAAAACAACAGTTGATCGTTATCAATATGGTGATAATTATCTGACAGGTAAAACAGCGCCAAACGCAATCGTTGCATTCGTAGATTGGGGTGTTCCGAGTAACTGGAAATCTAAATATATGCACTATGCAAAAGCAGATAGTAACGGAAACTTTAAGTTGTTTTCTTGGAACATTAGTTCAGGCCAAACGGTGGGGTTAGATACGTACGACCAAAATGGGACAAAGCTTTCTTCAAACAAAGTGTATGTATTCAAGGAATCGTTCACCTCATTAGATCCGATATATGATACTTCTCAGGAGCTAACTGGGAAAACTGTGAAGAACACAAAAGTAGAGGTCATGAAAGATGGCAAAGTGATTGCATCAGGCACATTCAATGATGCCATTCAATTAAAGCTGCCTGCCCTAAATGCAGGCACATTCCTAACAGTGAAAATGACGACTGGCAGCAATATCGACGTTTACAAAAAAATTGTGAATCCTAAGAAAATCTCACTTATTCCTACGACGAAATGGTCGAAATCAGTGAAAGGCCAAACGGGAATTCCTTATGCAAAGATCGTCTTTAAAAATCAAAAATCAGGTGACATCATTCAATCGATGACTGCAGATGGTGATGGCAATTTTGAATTGAGTGTGGACAATAACACAATAAAAGCATTGGATCAAAGTGAATTTCAAGTGATGGAACCCTCTTATGATAATGCTTTGTATGAGACCACTTTCCGACTTAGATCAACCGCTCCGACGATTGATCCATTTACTCAGCTTTCCACTTCAGTAGCTGGGACTGCAACTCCTAAAAGTATGATCAATATTTTAGATGGAGAGGGAAGAGTCATTGGGGAAGGTCAGACAGACGCTAATGGCGACTATGATGTTCCTGTTTCAAAGTTAATCGGTGGTGACTTAATTACAGTCAAGTCGTTCATGGCAGATAACCCGAATGAAACGGATCAATCTCAGGAAGATGTACAGAAAGTTTTTGTGGAGGAAATCGATGACTCAAGTGATACCATTAACGGCATCAGTACGTTTGGTGATCAAGCTGTTGTAGAGGTGCAAACTGATTCAGCGAATAACACAATAAGAGCAATGTCGAAACTCAGTTCAAGTATAACGAAAAAGAAATATGGACCGTTTGCCATTACTCCGGGGAAAAACTTCAAATTAAAAACAGGGAAATTAATGAAAGGATCTAAAGTAACCATCACGTTGCAAAGTGGAAAGAGAAAGGTTGCCCTGCCAGCTGTTACCGTTAAAAAAGTCGTCACATCTCCACTTCTATCATCTCAAGTGAAGGTGACAAACAACAAAGGCAAAAACGATACAGTGACGATAAAAGGAATCAAAAAACAATCCGTCATTAAAATCTTTAAACAAGCTTCTGGTGGAAAAGCAATTGCTCAACAGACTGCATCTTACTCGAACGTGACGATTTCCTTGAAGCAATTAGGCCAAACAAATGGAACACTTTATATCAGTATGAAAGAGCCTAGTTTAAAAGAGAGCAATCGAGTATCGATTCGTTATCAGGGTGAAAAATCAGATGTTTTAAAAGCCAACCAAGTCAAAATCAATAATCTTAAAAATAAAAAAGACGTCATTACAGTGAGTAAGATCAAGAAAAAAGATGTCATCAAAGTTTATTCAACAAATGGAAAACTACTTGCCACATCAAAACCAGCGAACAGTTCATCTATCAAGCTGTACGTTAAACAAGTAGGGGCTAAGAGCGGTAAAGTGTATGTGACTCGTAGCGGAGATAAGATGCTGGAAAGCGGAAAGCAAGCCATTTCTTTTAAGGGTGAACCATCTGCTGCGCTAAATAGCAATCAAATCAAAATCGTGAACAACAAGAAGAAAAAAGACGTTGTCACGATCAGTCAATTAGCGAAACAAGATGTGGTCAAAATCTATCATTCATCAGGGAAGCTGATTGGAAAATCAACGGTTTCTAAAGGCAAGGCTGTGAAAGTCACTTTTAAACAACTTGGTGCCAAGGGTGGAAAGCTTTACTTCACCGTCACTGGGAAAGGCATGTCAGAAAGTAATAAGACAGTAAAGAAGTTTCAGGCTGAAAAGTAGTGTGCTCAATCGCCATTCATTTAGGGTGGCGATTTTTAAATAGCTAAATGATACAAATTTCATTGATAGGAGCGTGTTTTTTTGAAAAAAATAAAGATTATCATTTCAATGGCTGTCATCTTTTTCTGCAGTATATGGTCTACTACTGTACAGGCTCAATCAGGATATTTCAATACGTATACAACGTATTCTGCAATGTCTGGTTCTGGGTTTTACACTTCTATGCAAGGGATGGCTGTAGATCGTAATAATAATACGATTTATTCTGCAAAAATAAATACGTCAAATCATCTGACGCAATTGTATTCGACAAAAATGAACAACTCGTCCAGCAAAAGAATAGTTAAGCTTCTTAAAAACTCTGACACCAACAGTACTATCAATGATTTAGGACATGCGAATGACCTAGCTGTGAAAGCTCAAAAAGGTGATGAACAAGTTAGCTTGTATGTAGCGCCGATGACCGATGGTGTAAAGTATGTAAAAAAAATAGTGAAGTTAAGTGTGAACACGAAGAAAAATACGTACAAAGTGGCTAAATCCTATGTCCTGCAGTACCAAGGGGCGAATTTATCAATTAGTGGCATCACATATTCTGTAGGAACCGATAAGTTTATTGTAAGGTCTGGCAATCGCTTTTTTATTGGGAATTTTAATGACAAAAAAGGGCAGTTTGAATATGAGGCAACATTTGCATTAAATTATACAAAAGCTGTCGTAAACCGATCAGTGGTCGATGTGTCCAAATACATTCTTCAAGGAATCTCATTCTACCAAGGAACATTATATGTGCCTTTATCTAAACCGGATACTAACGGAGGAGCTTCTAATGTGAGTGTTATTCTCACATATCCGCTAAATATTAATCAAATGATCAAAGAGCAAAAGGAGACAGCTACAAAGGATTTTTCAAAAGAATTGTTTACGAGAAAAGATCTTTCATTCCGAATTACGAGCAGTGCATTTACTCTTTTTGAAATAGAAGCTGTCGATTTTGATGACGGAACATTATATTTTAATACGAATCGTGGTAAAAAAGGAACACAAGAAGATATGATAGCAACGTTTAATGACTATAACTATTACAAATAAATTGTCCACTTTAAAAGACCCCTTAGCCATGAGGGGTCTTTTCCATCCATCACCCATAATAATTATTCGCCTGAATAAAAAATTGGGATTGCATGTAGTTATATGTGATTTTCGAGAAGTCGAAAGGTTGGCCGTTTGTGAGATGAAAGACGGTTTCGACGCGGAGAGCGGGATCGTCTTGTTTAAGGCCGAGGTGTTTTGCTTCGGTTTCATTCAGTTTTCCTACTTGCAAGTACATATCGGAAAAGCCGACTTTGAGCCCAAGGCCTTCGCTTATAAATTTAAAAACAGAATCGGCGGCAATTTCTGTGTTGAGATAGGGAATGATGGTTTTTCGGTAATAGGATTCTTCTAGACATAAGGTTTGACCATTGATATAACGGATGCGTTTGAGGTAAAAAACATCCTCTTCTTCTTCAATATTCAAATTAAGCGCTGCTTCTTCGGGCGGTTTGATGGTGTCCAGCATTAAAACCTCTGATGTCAGTTGAAACTCCTCTAAATCTTTTTTAAACCCTTGGTTGGATAAAAGGCTGATGTAGCCCTTGCGTCTGTGTCTTCGAACAAAGATGCCGCTGCCCCTCACTTGATAGATAATTCCTTTTCTTTCGAGTAAGTCTAATGATTTGATAATGGTGCTTTTGCTCACAGCAAATTGGCTCATGAGGGTTTCGAGTACAGGAAGCTTGTCTCCTTGCTGTAGCTCATGGGTGACAATATATTTTTCAATATCGCTCGCAATTTGTTGATACTTTAACATAGCTATTCCTCTTTGTTTTCACGATTTATTGTCTTTGATTATAGCACATACCGATTTTTCTTTGATATGTTAAATAAAATTATATATGTATTGATAAATTGTACCGGTATAATTATAATGTACATATACTAGTAGTGATACAGCCAACGGACGTCATGATAACAATTGTGAAATAGGAGGAATAGATAATGACATTACCAAAAGATTTCCTATGGGGCGGCGCATTAGCTGCACATCAATTTGAAGGTGGATGGAATGAAGCAGGAAAAGGTCCAAGTGTTGTGGATGTAATGACAGCCGGAGCCCATGGAGTGCCGAGACAAATTACGGAGACGATAGAAGAAAGCAAATTTTATCCGAACCATGAAGCAATCGATTTCTACCATCGTTACAAGGAAGATATCGCGATGTTTGCCGAAATGGGCTTAAAATGCCTTCGTACATCCATTGGCTGGAGCCGAATTTTCCCAAAGGGAGATGAAGCGGAACCGAATGAAGCAGGTTTGCAATTCTATGATGATGTATTCGATGAACTGCTCAAGCATGGCATCGAGCCTGTAATTACACTGTCCCACTTTGAGATGCCGCTTCATTTGGCAAGAGAATACGGCGGGTTCAGAAGCCGAAAAGTGGCGGAATACTTCGCGAAATTCGCTGAAGTGTGCTTCAATCGTTACAAGGAAAAGGTCACGTACTGGATGACATTTAATGAAATCAATAACAAAATGGATGTCAACAACCCGCTGTTCCTATGGACAAACTCAGGAGTATCTATCAAAGAAGGCGAAAATGCCAAAGAAATTATGTATCAAGCAGGACATCATGAATTACTAGCAAGTGCATGGGCAGTAGCAAAAGGCAAAGAAATCAATCCTGATTTTCAAATTGGTGCAATGGTATCTCACGTACCAATCTATCCATATTCCTCAAATCCAGAGGATGTCATGCTTGCTGAAGAATATATGAGACAACGCTATTTCTTCCCAGACGTACAAGTTCGGGGCTACTATCCAAGCTATGCACTCAAAGAATTCGAACGCGAAGGCTATCAAATTCCGTTTGAAGAAGGCGATGAAGAAAGCTTGAGAAAAGGGAAAGTAGATTATCTTGGCTTTAGCTACTACATGTCAACAACGGTTAAAAGTGATGAAGTGTCTGATAACGACGGAGACATTGTCAACGGAGCCCTTCCGCATGGAGTAGACAATCCTTATATCAAATCAAGTGACTGGGGCTGGTCCATTGACCCGACAGGCTTAAGATATACGCTGAATCGTTTTTACGATCGCTATCAAATCCCGCTCTTTATTGTTGAAAATGGATTTGGTGCCATTGATCAAGTGGAGGAAGACGGTTCCATTCATGACCCAGAACGAATTCAATATCTCGCTTCTCATATCGAAGCACTGAAAAAAGCCATCGAATACGATGGTGTTGACCTGATTGGCTACACACCTTGGGGTATCATTGACATCGTGTCATTCACAACAGGTGAAATGAAAAAACGCTACGGCATGATCTACGTTGACCGCGACAACGAAGGCAACGGCTCAATGAAGAGACTCAAAAAAGATTCGTTTACTTGGTACCAAAACGTCATTGCCACGAATGGTGAAGAAGTGTAATAAAGGAAAAAATAGAAACCCGAATGAGCGTGGTATATGCTTGTTCGGGTTTTTCATCGTTTATGTTTTGATAGACTCTGAATACAAAGAAAAAAGAGAGTAATGGCGACAAAATAGTTCATTGGATTGTGAAAGATCTCCATGTTCAAGGATATTTGAAGAAGAATCCAAAGGAAGAATATGACCATAACAACAGGAATGATTTTTTTATACATATTGATTCTCCTTTTGAGAGTGGTTTGTTTTTAGTTAGCATTGTCTCATATTGTTGCAGAGGTTGAAAAGAGATAAAGAAATGAATAGTTTCATTACATGATTTGGTATAATTGATCTATAAAAACGTTAAATGGTAGATAAAGAATAGGAGTTGTTGTAATGAATCACACTCTGCAAATGGGAGCCAATACCGTACTAAACTCTCCAAAGGGGCAGGTATCCATCAGCTATGAAGTGTCATCTGACATTGATATTTCTTTAACGGCATTTCTTTTAACAGATTCGGATCAGGTTGAAGGAGATCATGGCATTATTTTCTACAATCAACCAGAGAGTGCTTCTGGTGCAGCGGCACTTCTACCAGCAGATGTATCAGGTCAGTTGAAAAGGCATCAATTGAATTTTGATATGAGCAGAGTGCCTGCTGGAATCACAAAGATGGCTATTACATTAACAGAAGATCAAGGAACAGGGTTTTCTCAAGTGAAGCATTTGCAAGCAGAAATTCGAACAGGCGATGAGGTGTTTTATCTAACACCAGTAAACTTTACAAATGAAAAGGGCATTGTCGTAGTAGAGCTGTATATGAGAAACGGTGATACGAAAGCACGATCAATCTGGCGTGGTTTCGATTCTGGGCTGGAAGGGCTATGCAAGCTTTATGGTGTGGAGGTTGAGCCAGATGAACAGGAGATGTCTACAACACTAATGGCTCCTGAAAAACAACCAATTGATGATCCTGCTCAAACGAAGGCAACAGCTAAAGAGCAAGTCGCTGCACCTATCAGTTTAAAAAAAGTTCAAGGTAAAATTAGTCTAGACAAAGGTCATAAACCGATCATCATTGAGAAAACGCCTGAGATCACAGCGACAGTATCTTGGGAGTCTGGCACCGATTATGATATTTATGCATTGGTCTACACAAAGTCAGGAAAGCAAGTAGATGTGGCTATGTTTGGTGCGAAAGGAATTCCTGCTCTCAAAAGTTACGGCAACGGAGCTGTTGAGCATATGGGAGATGTCGGTAGAGACTATGAATCAATGAAAACAGAAGTGATTAAACTTCGGTTAAATGATGATATCCTTGCTGTCGTTCCGGTTGTTTATTCTGCTCAATCAAACGGGACAGGTTCTTTTTATAGATATAGAGTATCTATGAGTATCGATAATCATCAAGGAACGTCTGTGACGATTCATTCCAAACATGCCAATGACAATGATCGTATTTATTCTTGTGTGCCAGGTATGCTTCAAAATACAAATGATGGTGTAATCATCCGCCCACTTGAGCTTTACAGCAAACCAAACTCTGAGCGCAGACCGAAATTAAAAATGAAGTCTTCTAATGAAATTGAGGTATTGATGGATAAAGGACCTGTCAATGATTACAAATAAAACGGATGTATGGCTAGCTCCAAAAAGGTGACTTTTATGAATAATAAGCCTAAAAAAATTGAAACTCTAAAAAGAAAAAGCAGAAGAAAGTACTTCATGAATGAAGCTATATGACACTTCCAGAAAACGCATTTTTATTGGATTATGCATAGAACGAACGGAATATTATCATGAGCTAAGTATTTGGGGTGTGTAAGAAATAACAAATTTGGTGCACAGTTTGCATAAACCATAGCTTTTTTATTTAACTTTTGCTTGAATAGTCCCAAAGTTATATTTTTTGGTTCGATTAAACAATTAATTGAGTACAAATATCTAATTTTTTGTTAAAAATTTCTTCTGCCAACCGATATAGATATTATCATCCAAAAATGTTCGTTTTAGGAAATTGAATTTGTGATGAAACACTATATCGTTATGAGGGAAGGAAGTTTAAAATGAAGTTTTTAAAGAAAAGTTGGAAGTATATTGTAGTAGCCATTGTTGCTATGTTTATCGGATCGGCAATGTCTGGTTCCTCACCATCAAAAGCAAGTGAAAAACTAAAGAAAGAAAACGAAACTCTGCAGAAAAAAGTAGATGAGTTAGCTCCATATGCAAAGTTAGCCGAAGCTGATGCAAAAGAAAAAATGGAGAAAATAGAAAAGAAAAAAGAAGAAGAAGCAAAAGCTAAAAAAGAAGAAGAGAAAAAGAAAGAAGAATTAGCAAAGAAAAAAGCTGAGGAACAAGAGAAAAAGGGTTACGATACTGGTATCACTTACGATCAATTGGCTAGAACACCTGAAAAATATAAAGGAAAAAAAGTGAAATTTAAAGGTGAAGTTGTCCAAGTCATGGAAGGTGACGGTACGACAGAAATAAGAGTAGCTGTAGATGAATATTACAATGATATTGTTTATGGCGCTTATCAAGCTGATCTCGTTAAATCGCGAGTCTTAGAAGGAGACGTAATTACTCTTATGGGTACTTCTGAGGGTGTCATTACATATGAATCCACGACAGATGGTAATATTACAATTCCAAGCGTAAATATTGAGAAAATCGAGAATTGAGGTTTTCTATCGAACACTTAAAAAGTTTTTACTTGGATTAAGAGTCAACCGTCAAAGTTGGTAGACGATCAAAAAGGAGTGGACACCTGCCACTCCTTTTTTTGTATCAATTCCTCTCAAATTTAAGCAATTCACTATCATTACCTTTCACATTCATATAAAATAAGATCAGTGAAAAATTGAAGAAATGCTTGATACATGAAGGGCATGTAAGCGGTGAGCTGCATGACATGATGAGATGTATGAACGTGAAGGCTGTAAAGCTGTTCTTCCTCACATATGAGATCTTATAAATGGTCACTTCATTGCGATGGTGTTGAGGGGTGTGTCAGGATGAGGAATCCGTATGTGAGAACGGCTTCTAGTCTATATATTAATTACTTTTTATTAGGTATGGTCAATATCATTTTGGCTTCCAATATGCCATTTTTAATCAAACAGTTAGATACAAATAGTGCAGGAATTAGTTATATGATTTCGGCGCTTGGCATTGGTAGGGTACTCACGTATGGTTTATCGGGTGTTCTATCAGATCGTTTTGGGCGAAAGCCTGTCATTTTGGTTTCGGGTGTGCTGATGGCTGTGTTCCTCATCGGAATT
The DNA here is from genome assembly GCF_038610765.1 of Bacillus sp. FSL R5-0422. Classification (NCBI taxonomy): domain Bacteria; kingdom Bacillati; phylum Bacillota; class Bacilli; order Caryophanales; family Bacillaceae; genus Bacillus; species Bacillus sp. FSL R5-0422. Next base: position 3,558,366 of record NZ_CP152014.1, on the reverse strand, counting down.
CCGTTGTCTCCAAATTATCAAATCGCGTTTGCATTTGCCATTTTGGCAGGGGTCGCGAATTCGGCAATGGACGCAGGAACGTATCCTGCATTAATGGAGGCTTTTCCGCAAAACTCGGGATCTGCGAATGTGATGGTGAAGGCCTTTATATCCATTGGGGCAACCATTTTGCCACTTGCGATTTTCTTTTTGGCAGAGCATGATTTGTTTTATGGAATGGCATTTTTTGTTCCTGCTCTGATCTATCTTGTGAATGTCTTGATGTTGTGGACCTTGCCATTTCCAAATCATCGCAAGGTGGAACAAGTCCAGGTAACGGAGCAGGATGGACTTCCGCGCTTCTCGACAGAGCCTACATTTTGGAGAGAAGGGATCGCACTCATTGTGATCAGCTTTACGTCAAATGGGCTATATGCGTTGCCACAAATTTGGCTTCCTACGTACGGTGAGGCCATATTGGGAATGACATCGGGCAGTGCTGTGAAACTGCTCAGTTACTATAGCATGGGCGGGCTGCTATCTGTCGTGATGCTTGCATTTCTGTTGCGCCGTTTTGTGCGTCCGGTCACTGTGCTGCTGATCTATCCAATCATTACACTAGTTTCTATTTGTGTACTCTTGGTCGTGAAATCGCCAGTCATCGGAACCGTTAATGCTTTTGTATTGGGATTTTCAACAGCAGGAGTTTTTCAACTAACATTAACTGTGATGGCTGAATTCTTCTGGAAAAACAAAGGGACGATGACAGGAATTATTTCCACAGCGGGCGGCGTGTCGGCTATCGTCATCCCAGTCGTAACAGGCTTAATTCAGAGTCACTCGTCCATTTTACAAATCTTTATGTTCGATGCAGTGGTGGCTGTTGCGGCCATTATCGGCGCATTGTATATTCTGTATCGATACCGCCAAATCATGGTTCATGATTAAAAAAAGACGACCTCCGCTGGAAATCGTCTCAGCGTGAAGACAAACCCTCGCATTCGTTGTCAGGGCTGTGCTCCTGTGCTCACGAATGTCAAATTCGCTCCGCTCCTGTGCTCGCCCTTCCTAGACTGCAAAGATTTTCTATCACGCTGAAAAGAAGACAAAGGGCTAAAATGAAGATCATTTTAGCCCTTTGTCAATAATGTAAGACGACCTCCGCATAGGAAGTCGTCTTTTTTTTGTTTTAGAATCGGTCATTTTCAAAAAGAATTTGTTTTACTTGATCAACTGGCATATCTTCACCAGTAAAGAGTTTGTAAGCAAGTGCACCTTGCCATAGCATCATTCCAAGACCGTTAATGGTTTTGGCGCCAGCTTCCTGTGCTTGCGCAAGAAGTTTTGTTTTTTGCGGGTTGTATACGACATCTGTCACGATCAAATCTTCACGAAGTACATCAAGTGTATCATCGATAATGCTAAGTTGATCTAGTGGTTTCATGCCAAGGCTTGTCCCATTTGCTAGGATTGCACTTTCTGCTACTTCACGGCGGAACGCGTCTTTGTCTTCAAGTGGGAAAATATTAGCTTTGACACCGAAGGATTTCATTTCGTTGTTGATGTAATTTACATTTTCTTCGGCTTGAACAAAGTATTGATCTTGGCGAGCAAAAATACTAATTTCACGAATACCAGATTGTGCAAGCTGAATGGCGATCGGAGTCGCCGCACCGCCAGAGCCAACGAGGGTGACCTTTTTACCGGCTAATTCAACGCCATGTTCAATCAAGTTTCTCACATATCCAAGACCGTCTGTGTTGTAACCGATGAGCTTGCCATCCTTGTTGACAACGGTGTTACTTGCACGTGTGTATTTTGCAGAATCATCTAGTTCGTCTAAGTAATCTAGTACTTTCATTTTGTTCGGCATAGAGACGTTAAATCCAGCTGCACCCATTGCTTTCATACCGTATACGGCAACTTCTAGTTCATCATTCCCTACTTCAAATGCGAGATAAGCATAGTTGATACCTGTTAGTGTATAGCCAAGGTTATGCATACGTGGTGAAAGGCTGTGCCCGATTGGTGTAGCAAGAAGACCGACTAATTTTGTTTTCCCATCAATATTTCGTTCATGTATGTTTGTCATGATTGACATCTCCTTCAATTATTTAAATAATTTTTTCATGCGTCCAAGAACAAAGACCGCTAGCAATACGCTCATAACCGCAATGGTCATATCGAAAAATAACGTCATTTTAATATCGTACGTGCTGACCAATCCACTTGTAATGAGCGGCACGAGGATAAACGCGGAGCTTGCTGCAATGTTGACGTAGGATGAAGCCGTTGCTTTGTTTGTCGGAAATAGTTTCATCATAATACTCATCGCTAGCTGGAAGATTCCCGCTGTAAATAGCCCTAAGAAAAAGGTGCTGACAATGACAATGCTGTATGTTTCGATTTGGAAAAGTGAAAGCATTGCAAGGAACGCCCCAATTGGATAAATGATCGCTACCATAATTGGTGAAATGAATTTATCTAAAACGATCGACAGCAAGAGAACAGATACCAATGCACCGATACTAAAATAAGATAGAAGCTGTGTGGCTTGTTCTGTGCCAAGTCCGATTAATTTTAATCCGAGCTGCGGAAGCCATGTCTGCCATACGACAAACAATGCAGTCGACGTGAATCCCATGAGTACAACAGCTAAGCCTTCGCCAAGCATTTTTGGTTCTTCCTTCAGCTGCTCCTGTACTGGAAGAGCGTCTTGTGAAGAAACTTGCTTATGGTTCGGGAAGGGCATAAAGATTAAGTAAATCCCAACAAGTAAATAAAGAAGCCCTAGTCCAAAGAACGCCCAGCCCCAGAAGATGTCATGTGCCACTAGGAATGCCAAGATAAATGGAAGAACAGTCGCCCCAATAGATACAGACGCTTTCACTAAAACAGACGCAGAACTTGCTTTTTTCGGAAATGACTCAGTCAAAGCAGGATAGGTTCCTGAATCAAGCAGTGAATTTGCAATACCTGCTGAAATCGCAAGGATAAATGCCAGTGTATAACTCGTTGTTGTTGGAATACCGATTAAGAATAATAAGTAAAGAAAATTCCCTGTAATAATGACAGGCTTACGTCCCCAGCTGTCGGCTAACCGGCCTGAGAAAAAGAGTGCAATGAGTTTACCAATTCCGATCGCCGAGACAAGCAAGCTAATTTTCGGAATATCTACATGGTAGCGTCCAGATAAGCTGTCCATGTTGGAAGCTATAATAATATTGATCATGCCAAGCATGAAGTAGTTTAAATACATACCAATTGATGATTTAATATAAGGATTTTTCATGTTCCCACTCCTATATTTGAAACCCCTTTAAGGTCAAATTCTTTGTCTACCCTTTGTTATTTTCTTACATGTACATAAGTCCATCACAACACCCCTTGTGTGATTGATGAGAGTAAATTAATGAATATTCATCTCTTCTTTCATTAAGTACATCGTTCTACCAAATTGTAAAAAATAATAACAGTCTTGGTTAGAAAGTGAAACTTCATGATTTGATCAGAATCATGAATTATCGTTCTCAACTGTTTTTTGATAGAAATAACGATAGAATGAATTTGGTATAACGATATACTAAAAGAAGCAACGAGATAAATATACTCCTGTGTTATAAATGTGTCAAGTTTATGACTTTGTGATTTAAAAAAAGAAAAATGAAACAAAGAAATCGTTGACTTGATCAATAAAAAAAGAGAATTGCTGTACGCAATTCTCTTTTTCATGATGAGGGAGCGGTTTCTCTAATATGAAGTTGAGGCTTTAAGATCAATCTCTGCAGCTCTTCATCCTGTTCGTTCATTTTATGATATAAAAGGTTTGCTGCTTTTACCCCGATGGATCGGGGGAAGGAGGAAACAGTGGTGAGCGGCGGATGGTACATTTCCGCTTCAGGAACATTATCGAATCCAACCACATCGATATCTTCACCAGGCTTAATGTCCCGTGCTGATAGTTCTTGAATGACTCCAAATGCGACTAGATCACTAAAACAAAAAATAGCAGTAGGAGGCTCAGGCTGATCCATCACTTGGGCAAGTGCTTCTTTCCCACCTTCACGAGTAGGTTCTATGTCTATAATAAGAGAATCATCAATCGTCAGATTTTCTTCGTCATGGGCTTTTTTGAAACCTTTCATCCGCTCAATCCAAGTAGATGAGGTCTTGATGCCGCCTAAGAAGGCGATACGCCGATGCCCCTTTTGAAGAAGATGACGAATCGCCATCCAAGCACCTTGTTCATAATCAACGCCGACGTAGTCACATTGCACATCTGATAATTCTCGATTTGCCAGTACTTTTGGGGTGCGAATTTGATTTAATTGTTTGACCGTTCGTGTAGAGCTTTTTGAAGCTGGGTTTAAAATAATTCCACCCACTCGGTGCTCTACCATTGTGGAAATGAGCCGCTCCTGTTTATCGACACTGTCAAAGGTCGTACCAAGTAGAACAGTATAGCCAAGTGATTCAAGCGTGGTTTGCACGCCAATTAAAAACTCAGACATAAAGGTATTAGAAATATCCGTGACAATCACACCCACGATATTTGAGCTTTTTGATCGCATGTTGGCAGCAACGCGGTCGTAAACGTATCCTAAGTCCTCCATGGATTGCAGTACTTTTTTTCGAGTGGCTTCAGAGATTCTAGGATTATTTCGAACAACAAGTGATGCCGTTGAAGTCGAAACACCGGCATGCTTGGCAACTTCCTGTAATGTGACACGCTGTTTGTTCATTTTTTTCATTTGTTATCACCAACTTCCATGGATTTCTTCACTTTGTTCATGATCAAGAGGGATTTCTCCATCAAACGGACCGAACATCTTTTGATTTATTATACATGAATCAAAGGGGATTGATGAAGTGAAGTTATATGGCTGCCACCGTCACTCATAAAAGATTTCCATTGACAGCTTTCTTTTAGAGGCGTAAAATATGAAATTATTCAGAAATAGCAACATTTTAATAAAATAACGAAGGCTATGATTGCTGTGGGTCACACTATAGCAGGAGCAGCTTCTGGAGAGACCGCATGTATGTGCGGCGCCGAAGGGTTCACAATCTCAGGCAAAAGGACAGAAGAGTACGAAATATTGTATTTGTAATGCATGGATGATGCCGTGTATTGCTTTTCTCTATTTTGCTATTCTTTTATGACCGTGAGATTGGAGCGCATCCAATCTCTTTTTTTATGGACTTTTTGAGAGTTCATTATTTCAGTATAAGATCGTGTCGTAGGAGGGCGTTAGCATTGGAACAACAAGAATTAAAACGAGATTTATCAAACCGCCATGTTCAGTTGATTGCAATTGGCGGAACTATTGGAACTGGGCTGTTTTTAGGCTCTGGAAAGGCCATTCAATTGGCAGGTCCATCGATCATTTTTGCTTATTTCATTGTCGGAATGGCGATCTTTTTCGTCATGAGGGCACTTGGTGAACTACTCTTATCGAAGACAGGCTATCAGTCATTAACCGATATTGCAGAAGACTACCTTGGTCCGTGGGCTTCTTTCGTGACAGGGTGGACGTATTGGTTTTGCTGGATTATGACCGCGATGGCGGATGTGATTGCGGTCGGAGTGTATGTGCAGTATTGGTTTGACATTCCGCAATGGATTCCTGCTATCATTTGTTTGTTAATTTTACTAGGGTTTAATTTATTAACGGTGAAGCTTTTCGGAGAAATGGAATTTTGGTTTGCACTCATTAAAGTGATTACGATTCTCTTGCTGATCGGCGTTGGAATTGTTCTTTTAATCATTGGGTTTCAAACAGATGCAGGGCCGGTGACGGTAACGAACCTTTGGTCACACGGCGGACTATTCCCGCATGGTGTTACAGGTTTCTTACTGTCATTCCAAATGGTTATCTTTGCGTATGTGGGAGTGGAGTTGGTCGGTGTGTCCGCAGCAGAAACAGCCAATCCTCAAAAAAACATCCCGTCTGCGATTAATAAAATTCCATTAAGAATTCTATTTTTCTATGTGGGCGCCATTTTTGTCTTATTATGTATCAATCCATGGACTGAGCTTAGTGCATCAGAAAGCCCTTTTGTGAAAACCTTTGGGCTGATTGGAATTCCAGTAGCAGCGGGACTCATTAACTTTGTTGTCTTGACGTCTGCGGCTTCTGCTTGTAATAGCGGTATGTTCTCGACGAGCCGGATTTTGTATAATCTCAGTCATCAAAAACAGGGCCCATCTTCCTTTGGCCGCCTGAACAAGCACGCTGTACCAAGTAATGCACTATTCGTTTCAACAATTGTGGTATCGGTCGGTGCTCTTTTAAGCAAGCTGATTCCGGAACAAGCCTTTGGTATTGTCACAACCATCAGTGCCATTTGTTTCATTTGGGTATGGAGTATTATTTTAATTTGCCATTTAAAATATAAGAAGACAAAGCCTGAACTGCATGCAGCATCTACTTTTAAAGCACCGTTCACACCTTTTGTGAACATTTGTGTTCTTGTCCTTTTTGCTGCCATTTTAGTGATCATGCTGTTTGCGGATGCAACACGTCCGGCGCTCTTGTTAACACCAGTTTGGTTTGGTTTCTTATTATTGATTTATGCAAGAAAGAAACGCCGTGCGTCATAATAGATAGAAAAAAGCACAGCCTTTGCAGTAGGCTGTGCTTTTGTTCATTCAACGATTTCTAATCTTGAACATATAATTGGCATTCAAAAGGATTAAAACAATTCCAATCACGATGATTGAGAAGAGCTGAGAGTGATTGGCTCCAAGGGAATACACAATCAAAATAAACATGGCACCGGTCAATAAGATGTTCATCATTTGATACGTGTGAAACAGTCCGCCAAGCATCACATGCTTTTCACCTTCGTCAGAAATAGCAAGCAGTTTTTTATTATAATCTTTGTCAGTCGGGCTTGGGAGATTGCGATTAGGGTAGACAAGTTTTAGAACGGATAACGCTACATAAGAACTGATAATGGTAATGATAAATAAAGCAACATTGACGAGAATCAGCCAAATAGGAAGTTCGGTAACGATAGCCATACCGATGGCAATAATGGATAAAATGGTACTCACTGTATTGGCTAAAGTCGAATCAGTAAAGGTACGATACTGTTTTGCTTCGAGTTCATCCTCTTCATCTCCAGAGACCGAAAATGATACTCTTTTCTTCATACGTGAAATCCCTGAAAAACAATAAACAATCAATACAATCGTCAAGCCGCTGATGACAAGAGTCGCTTCAAATGCGACATCAAGAAGGGTCATCTCAAATTCAGCTGCCAGCAGACAGTAAGCGCCGAGAAAGCCAAGGAGAGCACCTAATAGCATTTTGTATACAGTTTTCATGATAGTTCATCCTCCTCGAATAGAAAAATACGTTCAATGGGTTCCTGAAAAATTCGTGAAAGCTTAACAGCGAGCAAGAGAGACGGCATTAATTCATCTCGTTCCATTAAGCTGATGGTCTGACGAGAAACCTTTGCACGACTGGCAAGTTCAGTTTGGTTCAAACCATCACGCGCACGAAGCTCTTTTAATCGATTTTTCATTCTGTCACCTCAATTTTGATCTGAATCTTTCTTTGATTGTAAAGCATCTTATTCAATTTGACAAGTAAAGTTGTCAAGTTGATAAAAATAATTGTCAGAAAGATCATCTTTCTTCAAAAGATGAACCATGATACGCTAAAAGAAAGAGAAACAGAAAATAGGTGATGCCCGTGTTCATTGACCAATTAAAAAATGACTTACATCAATCTCAACCTTTATTTATTGGAGAAGAAACAGCATTCAAAGCTGCAGTCCTTGTCCCTTTGGTGCAAGTAAACGGAGAATGGCATATTTTATTTGAGGTGCGATCGCTCATCATGAGAAAACAGCCGGGTGATATTAGCTTCCCTGGTGGTAAGCTCGATGGCAGCGAAACAGCACAGGAAGCTGCATTGCGAGAAACACATGAAGAGCTTGGCATTCCGCCAGAATCGGTGGAGATTCTTGGACAGCTCAGCCCTTACATTGCATCTCCATCCTTTGTGGTTTACCCATATGTCGGGATCATTGATGAACAAAAAGTAAAACACTCCTTCAATCAAGAAGAAGTAGAAGAGACCTTTACCGTGCCTTTATGTTGGTTAAGTCAATATGAGCCGTATTTACATCATGTATCCGTTCAGCCAACACCAGCTGAGGATTTCCCTTATGAAAAAATCATGAATGGTGAGAAGTACCGCTGGGGGAGTCGTTCGATAGAGGAATGGTTTTATGATTATGAAAATTACACCATTTGGGGATTAACAGCCCGCATATTAAAACATTTTGTGACCGTTGCAAAAAGAAATTCCTAGAGATTCGCTCTCTAGGAATTTGTTGTTTTCAGCCGTTCTTTTGCTGTTTGTTTTCCTTTACCAATTGGAATAGGCGCTCTCGCTTGGCTAAGTCCATAAGAAGGCATGTTCACATAGACAGATTCATACGAGCCGGCTTGAATTTGATAGGTTTCATGATAAATACCCACTGCGTCATTGTTCTGAGCCCTCTGATGGAAGTTCTTCCAAGCCGCCAAATGTTTTTCCATCTTCGCATAAGCCAGAAGGTCATCTGTTGATTTCCAATATTGGATCATCGCTGTCGTCCGTAAGCCAAAGTAATTCTCTGTCCCGAGGAAACCAAGCTCTTCTTGATGGGTATACAATTCTTTGATCATACCAGGCATTGCCATGAACACAGGCATCCATTGATGAACCGCCCAGCGTTTGTTGATTCGCATGCCAATAATAAACACAACAATCGAGTCAGAATTCTCCGTTGTAAACCTGCCAGCACGTATGTCTTTTTTCATACATTTACCCTTCCTTCTTCATCAAATGGGATGTTTCCACGCACCAATCAATTCCTGCTTGAGCCACTCTTTTTCCGTAATCTAATGTAAACAGCCAATACTTCGCATCTGCTTCATCGGGATAAAGTTCTTGAATGTTTTGTTCAATCGAAACATAGGTCTCATAACGGATACGAAGCTGTCTTTCATAATCCTGTAGAAGCACCAGTTTTTTCTCAATCGAAAGATATTGACCGAAGAATAACTTTAATAACACTTCATTTCGTTCTGATGGTAAATGATCAAGAGGCTTTGCCAGCCATTGCCTTAACGTCTCCAGCCCTTTTTCAGTCAGATGATATTCCCGCTTGTCAGAGCGACCTGACGAAGAAGCAGGTGAAACCTCAGCAAGCCCTTCCTCGACTATTAACTTTAAAGCTGGATAAATTTGTCCATAACTAATTTTCCAAAAATGATGCAAGCTTCTATCAATTAATTGCTTCACTTCGTACCCTGACTTACAATCTGTCGTTAAAATACCTAAAATCGCATACGTCGTATCATTGTATTTTTTCATATCAGCACACCTATCTAAAAGATATATCATTTAGATATATAATAAACGATGTATAGCTGCAGACACAAGATGTATAAGAGAAAAAAATGCTAGAAAGGAGGTGAAAAGATCACTGATTTGTTAATCCATGAAATGAATCATTCATATTGATTGAACGATGATAGTTTGGAGGGGGATATATGAGTAAATCGAAAATTTGGCTCATGGCTATTCTGGTGGTACTTATGATTGGTGGAGGCGGCTTTATAGCATATCAAGCAATCGCAAAAAAGAGTGGTTTGAATCACCCCTACGCCTTTGCATATAAGACAAATGATCGTGTGAACTGGTTCAAGGTAACAGAGAGAAACGGAAAAGTAACAGGTCATCTGAATGAAACCATTTTAGAGGAAAATCCGAAAAGGCATTATGATCCCAATATATTTATCAACAAATATCAATTAACCGGAAAATCAATTGAAAACGGTTACGAATTTCATGTAAAGCAAGGGGAAGAAATGGTCACATATGAAGTTCACCTTGTCGAAAAGGATCTTTCTGTGAAAAAACAAGGTGAAAAGCAAAGCATCACATACAAAGCAGTTGATCAAAAAAAACTACGTGCTGTTCAACAGGACATTCATGATCGATATGAGAAACTGATGGATGACACGGAAAATAGATTTCATGATTATGTAAGAAACTTCATTAAGAAAGTAACAGGCGCTTATGGTTATCTGTATACGGCGGAGGATGGTTCATACCAACTATTTCTAAAGGTAAAACGAATGTATATGCAGTCTGAATGGGCAGGTTCTTTTCTGATGAGAAAGGTTCCAGGAGATGGTGGTGAACCTTATAAAGAAACGAAACATACAGCCGGTGGAGTTTCAGATGGGATCATGTTTGATTTGAGTACTTATCCTGCAATTGAAAAGGGTTTTATTTTAGGGGAAACTGACCGAGATGCAACATCAATTAAATTTCCTTTTAAAATGGCAGGCGGGACAATAGAATTTAAAGCGGTTACGAAAGAGGAATATCAAGAACAAACGGAAGCATTCAAAAAGAAGGCGAAAGAATGGCAAAAGTAGATCGTGTTGGAACAGATGAATGTTGTGAATGGCATTTCAGGGCGATAAGAATTTAGTTGAATATATAAATAGGGACAATGAATATTTTTTAAATCATATATTAGTGGAGGTACGTATGAGTAAATTGAAAATGTGGATCGTGTCTATCCTAACAGTGCTAGTCATTGGTGGAGGCGGCTGGACAGCATATCAAGCAATCGCACAAAAAAATTCATTGAACCATTCCTATGCATTTGCGTATAAAACGAAGGATAGAATGAGCTGGTTTAAGGTATCTTTGAGCAAAGGGAAAGTAACAGGGCATTTAAATGAAAAGTATGTAGAAGAAGTGAGATGGGATCCGCATATCTATAAAAAACAATTTGTCGTAGCCGGCAGCTCAAAAGAAAATGGATATGAATTCAAAGTCACACAAGGTAAAGAAACGATCGTATACGAAGTTCATTTTTCAGGAAAAGACCTTTCAGTGAAAAAACAAGGCGAAAAGAAAAGCACGATTTATCAGGCGATCAATCAAAAAAAGCTAGATAAATATCAGAAAGATATTCAAAAACGGTATGATTATCTATTCGATACCGCGGAGGATAGGTTTTATGATAGTATGAGAAACTTCAAGGAGAAAGTGGCAAAGGTATATGGCTTTCTCTATACGGCAAAGGACAAACAATTATTTTTACAGGTGAAAACCATGCATATTGAGATTGGATGGACCGGCTCCCTTCTAATCACAACTGTTCCTGAAGAAGATTGTAAGCCTTATAAAGAAATGAGATTAGAAGTCTCGGGTGAAACGGATGGAAGAAGTTTTGTAATGGGCCATGAGCCATCAATTGAAGATGGGATCATTAAAGGTTCCACTGATCGAGATGTAAAATCAATCAAACTTCCATTTAAAATGACAGGCGGTACCGTAGAGTTAAAAGCGGTCACGAAGAAGGAATATCAAAAACAAGCGAAAGCATTCAAAAAGCAGGCGGAAGAACAGAAAAAATAATAAATGGTGAAAACCAGATGAAAACTTATCTGGTTTTTTAACATGGAGATAGTTCTTATCGATGATAAAAGGATATCGATGTATAAAAAGGCGAGAAAGGTTGTTTTCATTAAATTAAAGAAAATTAATTTAGGTAGATAGACCTTAATAAATTTCAGAAAAATAAATGTTGACGCTTTCATATAATCGATATATACTAAAAACAAATCCAATATAAATAAATTAGACATGTGACTGGTCATGCAGGCAGGATCTAAAAACGATGAATTTCTTTAATTTGTCGTTTTAGATCCTTTTTTTATTGCCAAAATATAGGTCTCATGTATGAGAAAAGGAGGAGAAAAAATGGATTACACACAAGTCGCCAAAGACGTTTTACAGCATGTAGGTGGTAAAGAAAACATTGCGCACCTTGAGCACTGCTCAACAAGACTTCGCTTCACACTAATTGATCAGAAAAAAGCAGATGTACCAGCATTAGAAAAAACACCAGGTGTCATAGCTGTCAGAATGTCAGGACAATGCCAAGTGGTCATTGGGAATGACGTGATTGAAGTGTATCAAGAGGTAACAAGAATAATGGGCAGCAGCTCATCGGGGCAAGTCGTGCCATCCAATCAGCCAAAAGAAAAAAGAAAAGTAGGCACAGTTCTATTAGATTTCATTGTCGGTGTCTTCCAGCCGCTTGTTCCAGCTATCGCAGGCGGAGGGATTTTAAAATCATTTCTTCTCCTTTTCTCTCTATTAGGCTGGATGGATGCAAAGGGTCAAACCTATCAAATATTGAACATGGTAGGGGACGCGCCGCTTTACTTCCTGCCATTACTAGTCGCTGTAACAACGGCAAATAAATTAAAAGTAAACCCACTGGTCGCATTATCAGCAGTCGGTGCGCTTCTTCTTCCGAACATGACGGCTATGCTTACTGAAGGTGCGCAATTGCTGTCGTTCGACGTGAAAAATATAGCTTATGCGTATCAAGTATTCCCAGCAATCCTTTCTGTATTGCTTTACGCTCAAATGGAAAAATTCTTTACACGATTTTCACCAAAACCAATTCGGATTTTCTTTGTCCCAATGATGTCATTAGTCATTACTGTACCAGTTACGTTACTGTTATTAGGACCACTTGGTTTTACAGCAGGACAAGGGTTTTCATCTGTTATTCTTGCGATGTTTAATACAGTAGGCTGGGTAGCTGTCGCGATTTTAGCAGCAGTCCTTCCATTCATGGTCGCATCAGGAATGCACAAAGCAATGGTCCCTTATGCAGTCACTACGATGGGTACCCTAGGGAAAGAAGCACTTTATCTGCCAGCATCACTTGCTCATAATATTGCGGAAAGTGGAGCGTGTTTTGCTGTAGCACTACGCACAAAAGACAAGGTACTCAGATCAACAGCTATTTCGGCAGGGATTTCAGCATTTTTTGGTATCACAGAGCCTGCTTTGTATGGTGTCACACTTCAAAATAAGCGAGTCCTTGGAAGTGTCATGATTGGTTCGTTTGTTGGTGGGACCTTCATTGGATTAATTGGGATACAAGCCTTTGTACTTGTTGGTCCTGGATTAGCAAGTATGTCGATGTTTATATCAGATGAGCTCCCACGAAATCTAATGTTTGCTGTCATTGGAGCAGTCATTTCCTTTATTGTCGCTTTTATCGCTGCTTTTGTATTAGGTAAGGATAAAACGGTAGAAGAAAAGACAAATGATCAAGCTGCATTTGCTGAACAAATTGGAGCAGGTGAGACATTCAAAAGTCCTGTGATTGGTCAAATGATCTCTCTATCTGAAGTAAAAGATGATATTTTTTCTTCAAAGGTCATGGGAGACGGAATTGCCATTGTCCCTTCAGAAGGAGCGCTTTACGCACCAGTAGATGGTGAGGTGACCATGCTGTTCGAAACAAATCATGCACTTGGTATGAAAACGGACCAAGGCGTTGAAGTATTATTCCATATCGGCATTGATACCGTGCAATTGGAAGGACAGTATTTTCAGCCAAAAGTTCAGGCAGGAGAACGTGTTCAAGCAGGAGATTTACTGATTGAATTTGATGTAGAAAAAATCATAGCAGCAGGTTATGATCCAGTTACACTTGCTGTCATCACAAATACAGATCAATATGAAATAAAGGTACAGCCATTACAAGAGGTCAATCGTCAAGATACATTGATGGTTGTTACACAATTAGGAGGCTAAATATATGACAACAATTAAAGGTTTTCCAAAAGGGTTTTTATGGGGCGGCGCCATTGCCGCCAACCAGGCAGAAGGAGCCTGGAATATAGATGGAAAAGGACCATCAGTTGCAGATATTGCAATGTATCGTTCCAACTTAAGTGTAGAAGATTATGAAGGACATCTTGCTGTGACTTCTGAAAATATAGAACGTGCAATAAATGACCCAGATGATAAAAAGTATCCTAAACGCAGAGGTGTTGATTTCTATCACCACTATAAAGAGGATTTGGCTCTATTTGCTGAAATGGGCTTTAAAACACTTCGCATTTCTATTGCGTGGAGTCGTATCTTCCCTACTGGAGAAGAAGCTGAACCAAATGAAAAAGGTCTGCAATTCTATGATCGTGTATTTGCTGAAATGAAAAAACTCAATATAGAACCGATTGTGACACTCTCTCATTATGAAATGCCTTTAGCCCTTAGTGTGAAATATAACGGCTGGGTGGAAAGAAAAGTGGTCGATCTCTTTGTGAAGTTCGCCAATGTTTGTTTCGAACGCTATCAACATGATGTGAAATATTGGCTCACCTTTAATGAAATTGATAGTATTCACCGCCACTCATTCATTACAGCAGGAATTATTCCTGATCGTTGCCCAGAAGGTAAAGTAGAAGAGACCGTGTATCAAGCACTCCATCATCAATTTGTTGCGTCTGCTCTTGTAACAGCTGATTGCCATCGTATTATTCCAGGTAGCCAGGTTGGGTGTATGCTGACAAAATTGACAACGTATCCGCATACGTGTCATCCGAATGATGTGGAACAAGCTTTAAAACAAAACTTAGAAAACTATTTCTATGCAGATGTTCAGGTGTTTGGCGAATATCCACCACTGATTACACGGATGCTTGAGAGAAAAAATATTCATATTCAAATGGAAGCAGATGATCTCAACATTTTAAAAGAAAATACAGTCGATTTCATCTCATTTAGCTACTATATGTCTTTAACTGAATCAGCTCAAGAAGGGTTAGAGCAGACAGAAGGGAATACGATTCGTGGCGTCAAAAACCCTTATCTGCCTTCAACTGACTGGGGCTGGCAAATTGATCCGGTTGGTCTGAAAATTTCTTTAATCGAACTGTACGATCGCTATCAAAAACCTCTTATCATTGTCGAGAATGGAATGGGAGCTAAGGATGTAGTTGAAAGTGATGGCTCTATCCATGACGACTATCGGATTAACTATTTTAAAGAGCATTTCCGTCAGATGAGAGAAGCGATTGAAGAAGGCGTCGATCTTTTTGGATATACGAGCTGGGGCTCAATTGATATTATTAGTGCAGGTACATCACAAATGTCAAAACGCTATGGCTTTATTCACGTAGATCAAGATGATGATGGAAACGGCACATTAAAACGATCTCGAAAAGACTCATTTTATTGGTACCAAAAAGTCATTGAGACAAATGGTGAATCGCTTGATTGAACACCACAATCATGAAAACAGGTGATGACGATGTTTAAAATCAAAAAAGTTTTAAACTCGAGTGTGGTCCTGGCTGAAGATCAGAACCAACAGGAGATGGTTTTGTTTGGCCGTGGGATTGGCTATGGACAGAAACCGGGTCAAATGATAGAAGAGAAAAAAGCGGACCAAGTCTTTATGTCAGTCGATAACATGAGAGCAAAGGAATTTCTTCAATTGTTAGATTCAATGCCTCAAGAGTTTATCGATTTAACTCAGCGCATCGTCCAATATGCAGAAAAACGGTTAAATTCAAGTCTAAATTCAGGTGTTTATTTTACCTTAATGGATCATTTGAATTTTGCTGTTGAACGACATAAAAAGAATATTAATATTACGAACCGTGTGTACTGGGAAATCAAAAATTACTATACTGAAGAATTTGAAGTAGGGAAGTACGCTCTTGAATTAGTTAATGATACATTGAGCATACAATTACCAAAAGAAGAAGCAGCAAATATTGCCTTTCACTTAATCAATGCATTAGGTGAAGAATCCGATTCAAAAGATAGCATGAAATATGCCAAAATGATCGGAAGCATTGTCAATCTTGTGCGCTATACATTGAATATGAAAATGGATCAGGAGAATATTCATTACAGTCGATTCATTACACATGTGAAGTTCTTTGTAGAGAGATTTTATGCAAATAAATTACTCTCGGATCAAGAAAATGAGTTGTTTGAACAAATTGCACACTTGTATCCTCAAGCGATGGATGTTGCTTTTAAAATCAAGGATTATATTAAACAGGTGCATAGTATCGTGATTCCGAATGATGAGCTTACGTATCTTGCGGTACATATACACCGCCTCATGTCTTATCAGCAATTGAAATAATGGTGGAACCACTTGCCTTTTGACCAGGCAAGTGGTTCTTTGCTGTGATCAGTTTTATATTAAGTTCCGATAGGTCGTTCTGTTGTGCCAGGATTCGTGTCATTTAACGAATTGAAAGACACTGTTTGTCCGAAAACGACAATGGTTAAAGCGATGAACAATAAACTCATTTTTTTCATTAGAATTCCTCCATTCAAATATAGGATGGTTCATGTGATAGGCTTCCTTCAAAAAGAGATAGGCTTGATGAGTGGCACCTAAATCTTCAAAGTGTTTTGCAGCCAGTGCACTTAATTCACATGCACCTTCAGCATCCTTTAATTCTTTTAGAATGCTGATTTCCTCGAAACAGGCTTGAGCTTTTTGAGACATATCCTCAGTAAAATATAGATGGTAAAGCAAATTCATTTTTGCTGTATAGATGGGGCATTTCTCTGATTCGTGTTTTTGGTTGACTAATTCGAAGTAATAGAGAGCTTGTGTTCTTTCATCAATAGATAAAAGTTCTTTGACTAACATAAACATGGTGTGATGGAAATAGCATGATGAGAGGTAGTTTTCATCACTTAGAGCCTGTTCTAGGGCATCGATACATTTTTTCGATTCTCCAGCTTCAGCATACAGAATACTGATATTATGAAAAAGCTGTGAAGCTAGAAAACGATCATTTAGACTGTCAGCGATGTGTAATGCTTTTTTATAGTAGTTTTCTGCTCTTGTGAAGTCGCCAATATCCATATAATTAGCAGCGGAGATGACAAAGGCTGACGCTAGTCTTCTTTCATATCCCTCATGACTTTTGAAAATATCTACAGCATTCTGAATATAGTGAAGAGAAATTAGGCTTTGACGAAGTAGCATATATAAGTTTGCGATTTTCGTATGGAATTCAGCTACTTCTATTTCATCCGGAATGTTTTGTAGTTTTTTCTCAGCAATTTTAAACAGTCCAATGGCTGATGCATAGTCTCTGTTATATGAAGCGTAAAGGGCTTTGTATAGGTAAAAATAGTATTCAATTAAGTCGTTTGTTTTAGATGGGCAATCTAGCTCTGTCTGTTCTTTCAGTGTTTTACCTCTTCGTTCATATATCATGAGTTTATACTTGCCTTCTAGCAATGAATAATAAGTCAATACCTCCTGATTTTCTTCCATTTCTTGAAGCAATTGCTTTAATTCTGTGTACATTGCGTTAGCACTTTGTACATCATGTTTGCGAATCGCAATTCGCCAATCATTTAAACGGTTCCCCACCTGTTCAGCAGAAATGATAGCCATGAAATTTCACCTCTTTAAGATCCTTTCACCTGTTTCACTAAAAAACGATATCACAATTTTTGGAAGAATATAATCGTTTCTGTGAGGTGATTGCCAAGAGGTAATAAAAAGGACCAATGGTCATGTGATGAACGAAATTGTAATGGTGATTGAATGTTTTTACAAATGATTAAAATCTTTTTTTAATTGTCTAAAAGAGGAGTATATACAATAGGTTTTATGATTATGATCGAAAATATCATTGGTATATTGAAAATAAAGGGATTTTAGGTGATCGGTGGGTAAGTTGGGAGGTCGATCTATCAAAGAAAATCAGTTATGATGATGCTAGATCAAATTTGGAATAGAAACTGATAGAAGCAGACAAAAGTAGCTATTAATCACAAAAATTCGTCTGCTTGAAAGGATGTTGATATGAAAAAAAGATTTAAAATCCTAAACTGGCAAATCACATTGGTCATTGCGACGTTGTTACTCGTTTTAGTGACTCTGTATGTGTCAAAGAGATACTTTTATAGCAAAGAAATAGAATTACTGACAGAATCTTGTCAACAAGTAGGCGGTAAAATCATACTAGAAACTAATAGTTTATCTATGGATTATTCATTTGAGTGCCAGGAAAAGTAAAACAGGCGAAAAATGCCTGTTTTACTACAACTTAAAACCCCAAACCTTGGAGCCATTGATTTAATCGGGTCTCCCGTTTCTCGGCACTTGCCGCATCAAATTTCCCTAAATGTAAGCTGGCTGTTATTTCTCCGTCATTCATAAACATGATTCTTTCAGAACGAAGAGCAACCTTTGGGTCATGTGTGACAAGCAGTAATGTCGCCCCTTCAGAATGGATTTTCGAAAAGATATTCATCACTTCCTTAGTTGCATGGGAGTTAAGAGCACCTGTTGGTTCATCAGCGAAAAGAATGTCTGGTTCATTCATCAGCGCTCGGCAGATAGAGGCTCTTTGAAGCTGACCTCCTGAAACTTCTGACAAATATCTATCTGCTAAATGATCAATATCAAGTTTCTCCATTAAATATCTAGCTCGTTCATTTACTTCTTTTCTTGGCTTTTTCTTTGTTAAGTAAGCTGCAGTAATGATGTTATCAAATAGATTAAGATTTTTTAGTAAGTGGCTGTGTTGAAAGACAAATCCCATTTCTGTTAAACGAAAAGCAGATAACTGTTTATCTGTCATTTCTGATAGTAAATGGCCTTTATATTTGATCTCTCCCGTTGAGGCTGTTTCTATCCCGCTAAGCTGATAAAGCAAGGAGGTTTTCCCGCATCCAGAAGGTCCCATAATCGTCACAAATTCCCCAGGATTTATCGATAAATGAATATCTTTAAGGATGATTTGTTTCTGTCCTTTTAAAGAATCAATTTGCAAAGACAATCGCTTTGTTTCAATCAAATGTTCCATGTGAAACATCTCCTTATGAAAGTGTATGACGTGAAGTTTGACTAGTAAAAAATGTCTTCAATAACGAAGCGCTTAAAGCTAAGCTGACAATCAACAGTGTGATGGGGTATACAACTGAGACCCATTGTGGTGCCAGCCATTGAAGGCTTGATGCCCCTAAGGATGCTCCACCTATACTCATTAAAGCTGGTCCAATCGTGTGGACAGCGATAGTGCCAATCAATGCGCCCAAAAAGATAACGGAAATAAAACTTGTCATATATTGTCCTGTTACATCTTTTTTAGAAAATCCAATCGTTCTTAACAAATGGTTTCGACTGGAATCTTTTGCTTTTAACATGTGTAGGAACATGATTAACATCAAACTTGCGGTGCCAAAAGCAGCTAATGTAGATAAAAATGCAATGACTTTTACTAAAGATGCTGTACTGCCGATTGTTTGATGAACGTATTCTTTCATATCTGTCACTTTTGCAGGGGATATCTCTTTTTCAAGTACTGTTTTTTTCTCTTCAATTTCTACTCCTGGGTTTAGTTGGATTTGAATGGTTTTCCAAAGGGCTGATTGCGGAAATGGCTGTGATATTGCTTTTGCTGTTTTCCCACCGTTCGTGACATCCTGATAAATGCCAGTCACAGTTTTTTCAATTTCATGCCCGTTTGTTACAAGAGTAATTTTTTCTCCTACCTTTTTCTGAAGTGAATCTGAACTGAGCACTGATAAGGCAATGTCTTTCTTCTTTAAAGGCTGTCGCCCTTGTAAATAGGTAAGAGGAAATGCTGAGAGATTGCCTGTTTCTAAATAGAGTGTTTCTAATGAATTCTCCTTTGATTTTGCCTGAAGAGAAGTTGTTTCATATATGGCTGATGCATGAATATCTCGATCTTCAAGAATCATTGATTCTATTTCATTTGTTTTTTCCTCTAAATGACTTCCTTGTCGTATATCGATTCGGAGGTCACTTTGACCAGAGCCAAGATATGTGATGAAATCCGGCGATTGTAATGTATACCATAGCTGAATAGGTAGTAGCATCAAAAATGTACAAAGGGCGATAATACAAGTAATCGTTGTATACAACTTCTTTCGTGATAATAGATCTTTTAAACCAAGCCACATATTGACTGGTATGAATCTGTTTTTCTTGAGATGCAAGGGTATTTGTTTTTTATCATTCGTTGAAATAACGTTGCCTTGAAGTGCTTGAGCGGCTGATACTCGACCAAACTTTCTTAGGACAGTATAGCTGCCAGAAATGATAATCGTTGCTATCACAATAGAAACACAAAGCGGAATGAACCAAGTAGTAAAAGAAGGCTGATTTCCCATGTAACGCTGAATATTGGCTGTAAATATATCACCAAATATAAACGTTAATCCATATCCTGCTATACACCCTACACAAGCAAGCAAGGCATACTTTCCAACGTATAATTGCTTGATTCTTCTTAAAGGAATCCCAAGCACCTTCAATAT
The DNA here is from genome assembly GCF_038610765.1 of Bacillus sp. FSL R5-0422. Taxonomy (NCBI): domain Bacteria; kingdom Bacillati; phylum Bacillota; class Bacilli; order Caryophanales; family Bacillaceae; genus Bacillus; species Bacillus sp. FSL R5-0422. The sequence goes on along the minus strand of NZ_CP152014.1, from coordinate 3,538,210 downwards.
TCCAATTTCACGTTCGTCTTCTTCTATAGAAGCCGTCATAGCAAGGTGGAGAGAGAGAAGAGCTATTCCGATGAGCAGCATGCAAACAAGTAGGAGAATGGCGATCACCATTCCATCTGTTAATGCGTTTAGCATACGTAGCAAAGGTAAAGTGACAGCTGGACCTTGTTGTGGAAGCTGGGATGACTGGTAGATTGCTTGAAAAGCATCTGCCTGGGCGGCATCATGCAGTAAAAATTCAATCAAATATTCCTTTTTATGGAACACTTGATTCGTTGCGTCCCAATCCTTGTGATGAAGAAGGAATCTTTTCGAACTAACAAGACTCGGGTTCATTTGTGCATCTCGCAAGAATGCTTTGATGCGGAAAGAGAATTGATTAGCCCCTTTCCCGATCAGTAACGTTTCTCCTATTTTCAGATGATACCTTTGCTGAAAGTAAATAGGCACTGCGACTTCACCTTTACTGATAGTGAGCTTTTCATTTTGTTCATTTAAAAGAAAATCAAAATAACGATTCTGTTTCACAAATAGATGATCCATCACACCTGCTTTGGCGGGTTCGTTTCCGAACTTGATATTTGCATGTTCAATTGGAATCATTGGGACGATTTGATGTGCCTTAACCATATTCTGCTTGCTTGAAAAAGTCTCAATATCTTTTTCCTTTAGGCTGCCTTCATGCATTTGGACAAAGTCTGGTGCCTTGGCTGAATGGAGCAGATTAGAAATGGAACCATTCAGCTGTACTGTCATTTGAGCGGCACTTGTTGCTAGAAATGATGTCATCATAATGCATATTGTTAAACCGATGGAAATGAGACGGTGGCGGGTTAAGTCCTTCTTTATAAACGTCAGTCTCATGAGGCTGATTCCCCTTCATGTTGCAACATATTTTTTGTTAAATAGGCAAGGACAAACATGAAAGTACTGACTATTAGAACTGTCACATACATGTTTGCTGAAAACGTATTGAACAAGAACCCATACATCATTTGACCAAGTGGGGCAGCACATTGAGAAACCATTGTCAGATTGGCCATCACTTTTCCTAATTGATTATTTGGCGTTTTCTTTTGAACGTGTGAAATCACAACGATTGAGATCATTGTAAGCAGCATAGCAATCGGAAGACATCCTGCTAGAAAGAGAAAATAAGCTGGATAAGTGCCAAATTGAAGAGCTGTGTTTGATGTTGAGAATGCGACAGGTAGCAAGATGATCGCGATGACGATCAGCCAGCGATATAAAGTAGGGATACGCCAATGCTTTGTTACAAGTCCAACTAGCAGAGCCCCTGCGATGACCGCAAACTCAATTAAGCCCATGCCTACTCCATACATGATGTCACTGCTTTTCATTGTGACCCTTAAAATGATCGGACCACCTACGATAAAAAATGGTGTGAGGATGAAATTTAACATTGCAGCAAGCAACATGGCTCTTTTTAAAAATGACTGACTGCCAATATAGGAAAATCCTTGTTTCATATCTTTTACGAGCACTTTGCCCATAGGTTCCGTTAAGGGGCTAGGTGAGAAGGATATGTTTAACCGTAAAAGCATGCATGCTGATAGAAAGAACACGATGGCACTGGCACCTATGATGGATTGACTTCCAACCAGTCCGTACAGTACCCCACCGATAATAGGAGCGAGGACACCTGAAAGTGCCTGCACGCCATTGACAATCCCGTTTGCTTGTTCTAATTGTTCCTGTTTTACTAACTGTGGAATGCTGGACATCACAGCGGGAGCATAGAACGTACTCATCACACCAAGAAGCACCATGACCGCTCCGATCATAATGAGTGAATCATTGCCTGAGAATAACCAAAAATAAAAAGCCACAATCATGATGCCAGTGAGAACATCAAATAAAATCATCAAGTTCCTTCTGTTAAACCGGTCAGCAATTGCGCCTGCTAAGGGCGAAAGAAGGAGTGGTACATTGGATAAAGCGAATAGTAAGGCATATAAGTCAACACGCTGAGTCATATCTAGCACGTATAAAGATAGAACAAACCGAATTAAGGAAGATCCAAAAACGGAAATAATCTGTCCGAGCACGAGGTAAATAAAGTGGGATGAGCCTCTTTTAGATAATAAAGACATAGGTATCACTCTCCTTTTAGACCGACCGTCAGTCTATAATGTATGCAGGATTGGTATTGAAGTGACCAATCACTGATTATGTTCATCAAGTTCTCCAGTTAAACGTTTCAGAAGAAAGGAGAAACTCCCTTTTTCTGCATGTAATGAGGATTCGAGGATGTCGATAAAAGCTAGTGCGCGCTGCATACTCTCTTCGGCTGTCCATTGAAAAAGGCCCTCATCAAATATGACTTGTGCAGAAGCAAGAAGGAATTCCACCGTTTCTTGAGGGTACTTTGTATTAAATGTTCCATCTTTCACACCTTGCTGAATGACATCAGCTAAAACGGGTGAGAGTTCTTTAATCGCTTTAATTAAGCTTTTTTGGTGCATCTCTGCATTAGAAGGCTGGTGAAATTGTTCAATCATGCCCTGTTTATTGCTTCCTTGCTTTGGCGATTGCGACATGATAATGCGAAATAGTTTGTCGACCACTGGAAGGTCTGGATCAGCTGCAATACGTTTTGCCACGATGATATCTGCTTTGATGATCCTGTCAATAATGGCATCCATCACTTCTTCTTTGGATGAAAAGTAATAATAAAAAGTGCCTTTTGCAATGCCAACAGCTTTCAGAATATCGATAATCGTTGTTTGCTGATAGCCTTTCGTAGAAAAAAGCTCTTCGGCTGCGTTTAAGATGTCATTTTTACGTTCTTCAGGATGTTTAACGGTTCTCATAAAGCCATCCTTTCTTTTGACTAGACTGTCGGTCGGTCCTTTGATTTGATTAAACACTTTTCAAAGTACCTTTGTCAATGACTTATTTTTAAACACTTTGCATTTATTGTGCAATGACACTATGATACATTGAATGAAAACACCTTCAGGAGAGATGCCTCATGCAATTTTTAACCACTGAATTGGCACAAGAAATGGTTGAACGTACGATGCGTATTTTAGATAAAAATATCAATGTAATGAATGCGGATGGTGTCATCATTGGTTCTGGTGAACGAAACAGGATTGGTCAGAAACATGATGGTACACGACTTGTGCTAACAAGCGGGAACAGTATGGAAATTGACTACAAGGCGTCCTTACAATTAGAAGGAGTCAGACCAGGAATCAATTTGCCCATTTGCTTTCGTGAACAAGTAGTTGGTGTGATCGGCATTACAGGTGAGCCGGAGAATATTCGGCATCATGCTGAGCTGGTGAAAATGGCAGCTGAGCTAGTGTTAGAGCAGTCTTTTCTGCTCGAACGAGTGCAGTGGCGGCAGCGAATAGAGAGTGAAATTGTCAATCAGTTAATTTCTGATTCGGACGTTGGTGATCATCAGCTAAAGAACCGAGCTGCATGGCTAGGAATGGATTTAGAAAAGCGTCGAATGGCCATCATTTTTCAGCCAGTTCCCTCCTCAGAAGACGCTGTGCATAAAATGATGCATGCGATTCAATACGATAAGAATGCAGATGATTTGCTTGGTATGACTTTTCGTCATGAATTGGTTCTTTTAAGGGAGCCGATCTCTGATCATCGTTTAAAGCATGTGGTTGTGCAGTTGCAAAGAACAATGGAAAATGCAGTAGGGGGCCAGGTGCTTGTGGGGATAGGGACTGTCGCCGCTGACATAAGCCGGCTGTCATTGTCCTTTGAGCACGCAAGAGATTCCTTGCGACTGGGAAAGGCCCTTGATCCGGAGGAAAGTATTTATTTTTTTGAATCTTATCAGTTGGAAAGACTATTCATCACTGCAGGAGTTGTTGAAGAAAACGTTAGTTGGACTGACTTTTACAAGCCATTAACGCAAGAAGTGGAGCTTGCCCACACATTAAGCATTTACATTGAAGAGGGCGGTGATTTACAAAGAAGTGTTGATCGTCTATATATTCACCGGAATACATTGAGATATCGTTTAGATAAGATACAAGCTTTGACTGGAAAAGATCCCCGTCATGTAAAACAGTTGATGGAGCTTTATATGGCGCAGTTGATGAATCAATTATCTTGATTGTGCATTTGCACAATGAGATGAAGTGATAAATGAAAAAAGTTCATCTAGATTCACAACCCGATTCCATATAGTAAACGCTTACAATAAAAGAAAGACATTTTGGGGGGGATCGAGGATGAATGGAGATGTGACTGTAAGTACACTGGGAGCCATTATGGCACTGGTTATTGCGATTGTTCTTATTTTAAGAAAAGTATCACCTGCGTATGGCATGCTGGCAGGTGCATTTATAGGCGGTTTAATTGGCGGCGTAGATATTGCTCAGACCGTGAATGTCATGATGGAAGGTGCTAAGGGCATGATTCCAGCTGTTCTTAGAATTATGGCGGCAGGGGTGCTGGCTGGCGTTTTAATTGAGTCGGGTGCAGCTTTATCTATCGCTGAGGCGATCGTGAAAAAGCTTGGAGAGGCGAGGGCGTTATTAGCACTGGCGCTGGCAACCATGATTTTAACGACAGTGGGCGTTTTTGTAGATGTAGCCGTTATCACGGTAGCACCTATTGCACTTGCGATTGCCAAACGGGCAAAGCTCTCAAAAACGGGAATTCTACTTGCTATGATTGGAGGTGGGAAAGCAGGGAATATCATGTCCCCCAATCCAAACGCCATTGCCGCTTCTGATGCGTTTGGTGTACCGCTTACTTCAATGATGGCAGCAGGTATCATTCCGGCTATATTTGGCTTAGCTGTCACATACGTGTTGGCCAAAAAGCTTGCTAAGAAAGGATCGCCTGTACTTGAAGAAGAAGTTAATCAAAGCCAGTTTCAAGTACCTGCCTTTTTACCAGCGGTGGTCGGTCCACTTGTCACCATTTTATTGTTGGCTTTAAGACCGCTTTTTCAAATGAATATAGACCCAATGATCGCCTTACCGATCGGAGGCATTGTAGGCGCTCTTTTCATGAAAAAAGGGAAATTTATTAATGATTATGCGATGTCCGGGCTGAACAAAATGTCGGGTGTAGCGATTATGTTATTAGGGACAGGCACATTAGCAGGCATTGTATCGAATTCTTCCTTAAAAGATGTGTTTATTCAAGCACTTGATGCATCGGGATTACCTCCGTATTTGCTTGCACCAGCTTCAGGGATCTTTATGTCAGCCGCCACTGCTTCGACAACAGCAGGAACAGCAGTAGCGAGTGGCGTATTCAGCGGTACATTACTTGGTCTCGGCGTATCGGCTCTTTCAGGGGCAGCGATGATTCATGCTGGTTCAACTGTGCTTGATCATATGCCGCACGGAAGCTTTTTCCACGCAACAGCAGGAAGTGTTCAAATGGATATCAAAGAGCGCCTGAAGCTCATGCCATTTGAATCGTTAATTGGTTTGACATTAACCGTCGTATCAACCATTATATTCGGCGTTTTCAAGTTGTTTGGCTGATGACATTTGATAAGAAACGAGGGGCATTAGGATGAAAATTGTGATTGCACCAGATTCATTTAAAGAAAGTTTATCTGCATATGAGACAGCATGTGCCATTGAGCGAGGATTTCAAGCGATTTTGCCAGACGCTGAATATATCAAACTTCCCATGGCAGATGGAGGAGAGGGAACTGTTCAATCGCTAGTTGATGCGACGGGTGGGCACATAATCAATCATGTGGTCACAGGCCCGCTTGGTGACCCCGTCGATGCCTTTTTTGGCATGTTAGGAGACGATGAGACGGCTGTTATAGAGATGGCCGCAGCCTCTGGGTTACACCTTGTTCCACAAGAAAAACGCAATCCATTACTCACGACATCGAGGGGAACTGGGGAATTAATGCTTGCTGCGCTAGATCAAGGAGCAAAGCATGTCATCATTGGGCTTGGCGGAAGTGCAACAAATGATGGCGGCGTTGGGATGATGCAAGGATTAGGTGCAGCTTTTCTTGATCAAGCAGGACAGGAGTTGTCGCCAGGTGGTGGAGCCCTTCATCAATTAGCTTCTATTGATCTAACTGGACTTGACCCTAGACTGCAGTCCGTTCGGCTGGAGGCAGCCTGTGACGTGGATAATCCTTTAACAGGTAAGAGAGGAGCGTCTGCTGTATTTGGTCCTCAAAAAGGTGCTGATGAAGAAATGGTTCAAGTGCTAGACATGAATTTAACTCATTTTGCCCAAATAGCAGAAAAGCAGTTTAATGTATCTTTTGAATATGCAGAAGGGGCAGGAGCGGCAGGAGGACTTGGTGCGAGTTTATTAGGCTTTTTACACGCTGATTTGCAGCGAGGAATTGATATTGTGCTCAAGGCAGTTCAGTTTGATGATGTCATCAAGGGGGCAGACCTAGTGATTACTGGGGAAGGCCGAATTGACCAGCAAACCATTTATGGAAAAACCCCAATTGGTGTAGCCAAAGCAGCAAAGCAGTATCACCTGCCTGTGATCGGCATCGCGGGCTCTCTCTCAAAAGATAGTGCAGTCGTACATGAGCATGGCATTGATGCCCTTTTTAGTATTGTTCCTGGTGTAACTTCTCTTTCTGAGGCGATGAGAGATGGGGCTATTCATGTAGAGAGAACCGCTCGAAATATTGCGGCTACTATATCAATTGGAAGAAATAAGTAAGCGGTGAAAAATGTTTCCTTTTCTATTACATTCTTTCTATCGAAATGTGGTAAAATTGTATGAAATGAAATAGAAAGTTGGAGGAAACACAAATGTCTAATCTACCAAATTGTCCTTCATGCAGCTCAACGTATACTTATGAGGATGGCAGTCTGCTAGTTTGTCCTGAATGTGCGCATGAATGGTCACTTGAACAAGAACAAGCGGCAGAGGAGCAGCTTGTGGTCAAAGATGCGAATGGAAATCTGTTAAGTGATGGGGATACAGTCTCTGTCATTAAAGATTTAAAAGTAAAAGGTTCTTCTTCCGTTTTAAAAATAGGGACGAAGGTCAAAGGCATTCGGTTAGTTGAAGGCGATCATAACATTGATTGTAAAATTCCTAGCTTTGGTGCAATGAAGTTAAAATCAGAGTTTGTGAAAAAGGTATAGTAACGAAAGGAGGCTGTCAGTAAGAGGCCTCTTTTTCATTTCTTTATTTATAGGTGAAAGGAATAATCTTAAACAGAATTCCATACATATATACCTGTTGAAAAAGGTTCATTTTTTAAAAAATCAAGCCTCTTTTCACATAAAAAATGGCTGTTTTCTTAACCCTACCTTAAAAAAGGCAGATGATTCGCTAAATTTTGGTTCATCCCCTTCACAACTTTTGGGCATTGCTGTACCATATGGAAGTGTTCTTCTATTTTTAACGAATCATGGTGTTATCAGGAAATAGATGATAGATGATACTTAGACAAAGAAGGAGAGGTAACGTGACGAACGTTTTAGAACTGCATAATGTATCTAGGCATATTCACGGGAAAAAGATCGTTCAAGACTTGAGCTTTTCTGTCCAAGCGGGCGAAGTCTTTGGCTTCTTAGGACCAAACGGCGCAGGGAAAACGACAACCATTCGTATGATGGTCGGTCTTTCTCCAATTACATCTGGTGACATTCTGATTAATGGTCATAGTATTCAATCTTCATATCAGCATGCCATTCAAGATGTTGGTGCTATTATTGAAAACCCAGAAATGTATAATCATTTAACAGCTAGACAAAATCTTGTTCACTTTGCCAGAATGAATGGGAAAGTGGATGAAGGGCGAATTGATGAGCTGCTAGAACTAGTCAGCTTACAGCACGTGAAACATAAGCGTGTCCGAACGTTTTCATTAGGAATGAAGCAGCGTTTAGGTATTGCGCAAGCACTGATACATAGACCGAAACTGCTGATATTAGATGAGCCGACCAATGGACTTGATCCAGAGGGAATTCGCATGATACGAGATTACTTGAGAAGGCTTGCAAAGGAAGAAGGGCTAGCTGTTATTGTTTCAAGTCATCTCATGTCAGAAATGGAATTGATGTGTGACCGTTTTGCGATTATCCAAAAAGGCAAGCTGATTGCGATTGAGGATCAGCGTGCAGAGACGAACCAGGACGAATTAGTCAATTATCGAATGAAGGTCGCTTCTGATGAACTGGAAGAAACGAAGAAACTCATTGGTATATTTGAGGAAGGCACGACTGTAAGAGAAGAGGAGCAGTATTTATTCTTCTCCTTGTCAGAAGAGAAAATGCCGGAATTGATTCGTCATTTGAGCGGCGCGTCCATTCATTTGTACGAAATCAAAATAGAAAAACAAACCTTAGAAGATAAGTTCTTAAGCTTAACAGGTAAAAAGGAGGCAGACGTATGATTCGCCTCATTCAAAACGAGTGGATGAAGATCAGTTATCGTATTGGAACTTGGATTATGGTTGGACTTCTTGTTTTAGGTATGATTGCCACGTTGATCTTTGCGGTTAAGACAAATGACGGTGATCAGGCATCAGGCGATTGGAAGACTGAGCTGCAATCGATCAATAAAGCAAAGAAACAAGAATTGAAAGAGGATAATATAGGATTTTATAAGAGATCTCTTGAAAAGGATATAGCGATCAATGAGTATCGAATCAAGCATGATTTGCCTCCTGCGGATCAATTCGGTAAAAACGCATGGGCTTATGTGAAGATCAATGCTGATTTGCTTCAGCTGGTCGGTGTGTTTGTGATTATCATTGCAGCCACAATTGTCTCGGCTGAATATAAGCATGGTACAATTAAATTATTGTTAATTCGTCCACCATCAAGAATGAAGATTCTCTTATCTAAATACTTTACTGTTCAACTTTATTCTCTATTTCTTATCGCGGTTTTATTTATCCTATCATTTATCTTAGGTGCGATATTCTTTGGACTAAATCATGACTATGTGCATTTGGCTTATCAAAATGGTGAAGTCATTGAGCGGTCTCAGTTTGCAAATATGGTCTCTTATTATTTGGCACATTGTGCTATGTTTGTTGTATTAGGGACACTTTCTTTTGCCATCTCAACAGTATTTAGAAGTGAGGCCATTTCTATCGCAATCAGTGTGTTAGCGTATGTTGTTGGAGCATCCATCACAAGCATTTTGATGTTCTTCTTTGATTGGGCGAAATACTTATTGTTTGCCAATGATCCTGCACAATATTTTGCAGACACACCTACTTTTATCGAAGACATGTCTCTAGGATTCTCACTAATCGTCCTAGTGATCTATTGGGCTATTTTCTTAGCCATTGCCTTAATTGTCTTCCAAAAACGAGAAGTGAAAACAGGCAGTTAAATTTTAAAATTTTTAGGAGGTTTACACATGATTAGACGTAAAGGTGAAAAGATTATGGGGATTATCAGTATTGTCCTCAATGTCATTGGTGTTGGATTTGGAGCATTAATTCTCTCCTTAGGTCCATCATTTTATGATCAAATCAATGAAGTGTTACAAGAGGAAGGAGAAACATTGCCAATTGAAACCCTTGAGGCTTCGGTTAATTCATTTGGTACTCAGTACATGGTTGTTTCCATCATTGCGGCTGTACTATCAATTGTTGGTGTGATTCTCTTGAAAACAGACCGCCGTGCCGTGATTTCAGGTGTTCTTTTCTTGGTGTCTGCTGTGACTCTTTTGATTGGAACAGTTGGCCTTGCATTCGTTCCAATGGTTCTATTGTTTATCATTGGTTTGATGTCTCTTATTAGAAAGCCGAATACAGACATTCACACAAATGAATATCCTTCATAAATAAAAAAGACATGCGCCGCTGTGCGCATGTCTTTTTATATTTATATAATGCCTATCAGTTTGGCAACGATCAGTAGAACAATACTGAATCCCCACATCCAGAAGAAAGAGTAGCGAATATGTTTCCCCATATCGACTCCTGCAAGACCTATTGCAAGCCAAACGGCTGGAGCGAGAGGGCTGACAAAGGTTCCTATGATGTTGCCGATCATCATGGCATACGCTGCGGAAGTGCCCGTCACGCCAACCTCAGATGTGATGGATTCGACAATTGGCAGAAGTGCATAATAATAAGCGTCTGTACTTGTCAGCATATCCAGTGGTACCCCAAACATCCCGACAATGATATGTAAAAATGGAAGCAGGAAAGCAGGTAGAATCTGAATGCTGTCCACAGCAATAGCTTTTAGCATTCCCGTTCCTTCGAGAATCCCTAGAAAAGAACCTGCGGAGAAAATAACAGCGGCCATCATGAGTGCACTAGGTGCATGTGCCTTGATTCTCTCCATTTGTACATCCACTTTCGGATAGTTAATTAATAGTGCGAGAGAAAGACCAATCATAAACATATAACTAGCCGGAATCACGTTGAGCACAAGAAGGACAACAACGGCTATAAACAGAATGAAATTCACCCAAATCAAGTGATAGCGTTTTAAAGCGGCATCACCTGTCTCGCTAATGGATTGAATAGCCCGGTCCCAATCTGCGCCTTCTAATTGAACAGCAGCAATTTCATTTGCGGCGATTTTGACCCGAATGCGTTTTTCTTCTCTTTTTCCTAAAATAAATGCCATTCCTAATACGAGAACGACCCCAATGAGCTGAATGGGAATGAGCGGCACCCAAAGTTCAGATGGGTCCATCTTAAGGACACTCGCTGCCCGTCCTGTGGGGCCAGCCCACGGCACCATATTCGTTAAGCCAGCACTTGTCCCGATCAATAACAGCAATAAGTACGGACTCATATGTAATTTTTTATAAAGTGGAAGTAGTGCAGGTACAGTTAATAAAAATGTAGTCGCTCCTGCTCCGTCTAAATGAGCGATGACTCCTATTAGAGCTGTCCCCATCGCAACTGTGACAACATTTCCCTTAGTCAGTTTAATCAGCGTTTTTATTACAGGTTCAAAGAACCCTGTATCTTGTAAAATGCCAAAAAATAAAATGGCGAAGATGAACATGGTCGCCACTGGCAGTACTTTGATAATCCCTTCTTCAAAGAATGATTGAATGTCATGAATCCCAAATCCTGCGATGAATGCCCCGATTAAAGGCACCATGACCATGGCAACAATTGGACTTGCTTTCCCCCAAATCAGCAATACAACAATCGTTAAAATAATCAACAATCCAACAAACGTTAACATAAGTCCCTCCCCCTACAATAAACCGTTTACATTTTCTTGCTCTTTTTATCACAATGCAGTCCCATATCTGCATTGAAAAAAAGGGTATCAAAAATATGAGTATTAGGCAACCGCTTTCATACCTATAAAATGGTGAAAAAGGATGATGAAACCAGTATTGGCGCAGGATGAAACATGTCGAAAAATTTAGATAAAATATAAAGATTCAAATTTAAATATAAAATACATGACTATATACGGGTATTTAGACTTACTAAAATGAAAGAAGCGTCCAATGAGTAGACGCCTCGTTCAATCTATTTTTTCATAATCATGTACTCGTAAGGATCAAGCTGGAGCTCTTGAGGCACATGTTGCCCTGTCAGCATATTTTGATAGCTCTCTTTTGAATCTAGTGAAAGGAGCTGCTGTTTTTCCGTAAAATTCATCATAAACACATAGTCCTGTGACCCATCTGTTCGTTTTTGGACACTGACTCCCTCTGGAATTTCCGTTGATAGGACGGGCTGTATATCCATTCCTACGATGAGATCCTCGTAAAACTCATCATAAAAAATTTGCTCATTTTCGGAAGCCATATAGTATGCCTTTCCATCTCCAAAAGGGTGGACAGTCAGGGCTGGCTGTCCTTCGTAGCATCCATTCTCAAAATGCCCTAACACAGAGGCCGTTTCAGGATGTATGGATTCGCAATATTGCCCGACATGGTAAGTGCGTCCATTCCCTGTGGTCATTAATACATGTTCATCTGGCATCAATGTGTTGATTTCTTCCGTCCAAATGCCAAGTACATGGCGGAGAGGACCGGGGAAACCGCCGAGGAAACAGAGGTCATTTTCGTCGACCATACCGCTCCAATAGGTTGCGATAAAAATACCGCCCGTTTTAACAAAGGCTTCGATTTTTTCTGCAACGCCTGGTTTGATCATGTAAAGCATTGGACCAATGAGCACACGATAGGACGAGAAATCCTTTTCCATGCCGACAATGTCAACAGGGATGCCTTTTTTCCAAAAGCTTCGATAGTGAGTTTGACAAGCCTCTACGTAGCGTTTGTTTGTATTATTTAAGCCTTGTGCATCATCAATGGCCCAGTGGTTTTCCCAATCGTATATGATGGCGACTTCTGGTTGAACGGAAGTCCCTGCGATGGGCTGCAGATGCTCCAGTTGTTTCCCTAGATCAGCGACCTCTTGAAACACGCGCGTATGTTCATGTCCAGAATGATCAACTACCGCACCATGGAATTTCTCAGATGCACCGCGCCCTTGGCGCCACTGGAAGTAAAGCACGGAGTCTGATCCGTGGGCAATCGCCTGTATAGCAGAAAGATGTGCCATGCCTTTGTGTTTGACCTTATTCACTTCATGCCAGTTCACAAGGCTCGGTGTACTCTCCATCACGAGAAATGGCTGACCGTCCTTTAATGAACGATATAAGTCGTGAACGAAGGCAACGTTTGACGCCAATTCAGCCGTTGTTTCCCTGCCGCTATGCCATGCTGGGTAGCTATCCCATGAAATCACGTCGACTTCTTTGGCAAATTGATGATAATCCAGTCCAAGAAATGGTCGCATATGCGGGTAGTCGCCCATAAAGTTGGTGGTCACTGGGATGTGAGGCGTCAATTCCCGCAGCGGTTCAATTTCATTTTGATAAAAATTGATCGTTTGCGCCGTGACAAAGCGTTTCCAGTCTAGATTCATCCCATGTATCATGTGCTCTCCGTGCGGTGCAGGTGACTCAACTTGTGACCAATCACTATACGTGTGGCTCCAAAATCCCGTCCACCATGCCTGGTTTAAAGCTTCAAGGTCATGATTGTACTTGTCTTTCAAATACCCTCGAAATGCTTCTTGGCAGAGATCGCAATGACATTCGCCGCCGTATTCATTCGAAATGTGCCACATGATCAGTGCTGGGTGATCCTTGTAGCGTTCAGCGAGCAAACGATTGAGTGTATTCGTTTTTTCTCGATAAATCGGTGAAGTAAAGCAATGATTATGGCGAAGTCCATGTAAATTACGCTGACGGTTCGCTTCGACGCGCAATACCTCAGGATATGTTTGTGACAGCCAAGCAGGTCTCGCCCCGCTTGGCGTTGCAAGAATGGCATGTGCCCCCTGTGCTGCCAAGCGGTCCATGATGTCATCCAGCCATGCAAAATCATACTGACCTTCTTCTGGCTCTAGCTTACTCCATCCGAAAATGTTGATGGAGAATGTTTGACAGTGTGCAAGCTTCATTAATCGAAAATCTTCGTCAATGATCTCGGGCATATGAAGCCATTGATCTGGATTATAATCGCCACCATGCAAAAAGCCTTTCACATTTGGGTGAACGAGTGGGTAACGCTTTCCCATTTTGTCACGTCCTATCCTTATAATTACGGTGTCATTTGTTTAAATACATCTAGTGAAGGCAGTGCTTTTCCGTTGAAATCAAACATAGCCTGATTTTCCCAAGCATTTCCGACTGTACCGGTCGTTTGAATATAAGCTAGCCCAAATTGACTTGACCACGGGGCGCCTTTCGCTGGAATCCAAAGCGGTTCCCAATAAAAGAATCCTTTCCCGCGATTGTTTTTCACTTGTGAAATTTTTTCTGATAGATCTCGTATAAAAGATGCCTGGCCTTGTGGTGAAGCTGGGTAGCCAGCAGTATTGACTGAATCTTGATTAAATGAGTTTTCTAGGTTGTCACCATTTGCTGTTGTAAAACCGTAGGCGGTTTCTACCACGATGACGTCTTTTTGATAGCGGGCGCTAATGTCATTCATATTGTTAGTAAGACCGCTAAATCCCCCGTCCCAATACGGGTAGTAAGATAAACCGATCGTATCGAATGAGACACCTCTTTTGGTGATTTCATCAAACCACCAGCGGGAGGCTCCGTTGTCCCCACCATGAGCAAGGTGAAGCATGATGTTGATATTTGAATCGACAGAACGGACAGCATTTGTACCAGCCTTTAGCAAAGCGGCGAGCCGGTCAAATTCACCGCCGCCTTCACCCCAGCTTTTGCCGTTCGGCCACAACATGCCTGAGTTCAATTCATTCCCGACCTGTACCATGTTCGGGAGCGCATTTTGGGCTTTCATCGTTTTGAGTACATCCCCTGTGTAAGTGCCAACCGCTTTTACTAAATCATTTTGTGAAAGAGATACCCAAGCTTTTGGTTTGAACTGTTTACCAGGATCGGTCCAGAAATCACTGTAATGAAAATCAAGCAGTACTTTCATATTTTGTGCTTTTGCGCGTTTTGATAAAGCGATGGCTGTATTAAGATCATTTGTCCCGCCATTATAGGCACGACCTTGGTTGTCGTATGGATGGTTCCACAGTCTAATGCGCACATAGTTGACGCCTTTTTCCTTTAATAGCTTGAGCGGGTCCACCTGTTTTCCATTCTGGTCGAAGTATCTGCCGCCGCTTCTCTCCACTTCCGCAAGCATGGAGATATCTGCTCCTTTAGTGAAATCACCTTGCAGTCCATTGATTGGCTGAACTGAAATGGCATCCGCTTTTGCTTCAGGTAAAATTCCTAACCCCATTAAAAAGAAAACGACAATCGTCACAAGCATCCATTTCTTCATCTAATCTCCCCTTATCCTTTTGTCCCACCTTGTGTGAGGCCGGACACAAATTGTTTTTGTAACACAAGAAACAATAAAGCGACTGGAATCGCAATGAGTAAAGCCCCGGCTGCAAAGGTCGTGTAGCTGGCCCCCATTTTGTCTGATACTAGATTGTACAGACCGATCGGGAGCGTATACATTTCGGGTGAGCGAACAATGACACTGGAGATAATGAAATCACCCAGTGGTCCTGTAAATGAGTTGATGGCGACAACCGCCAAAATGGGCTTAGCAAGCGGCATAATAATTTGGATGAAAATTCGAAAATGCCCTGCGCCGTCCATTCTGGCTGATTCATCGAGATCCTTCGGAATGGCATCAAGATAGCCTTTCATTAAATACGTATTCATCGGAATTTGTCCGCCTGCATAAATCAAAATCAGTGCAAGATGGCTGTTAATCAGTCCAAGCATTTGAGCCAAAACGAAAATCGCAATCAGCGCTGAAAATTGAGGAATCATTTGAAGCAGCAAAAAGAGCATCAGCCCATTTTTCCGTCCTTTGAAACGGAATCTAGAAAAGGCATAGCCTGTAAAACTAACAAGAATCAGCGTTAACAACATTGTGGCAATACTGATCTTCATGGAGTTCCAATACCATTTTGCATAAAGTGCACCTTGACCGAAAAAGAGCTCGGTAAAGTGACTGAACGTTGGATTCTTCGGAAACATACTTGTACTCATTAGGCTGTTTCCAGGATTAAAGGAAGCACCAATTGTCCAAAGCAGTGGATAAAGAATACAAATGGAGGCAATGAAAAGGATAAAATAAGTAATACTCAGACGAATGAGCTTGTTTTGTTTTGATCCCATATCACATCATGTCCTCCTCTTTGAATGAATTCGTTCTCTTAAACTGCCAGAGTGCAATGGCGATGACAAAGATTGAAAGTAAAATCGTGACAGCCGCAGCGAGTGCATATTGAGAGGACTGCATCGTGAGTTTATAAATCCAAGACACCAAGATGTCCGTTCCCCCAGCGGTTGATCCTGCAACAGGCGGTCCCCCGCCATTAAATAAATAGATGATATTAAAGTTGTTAAAGTTAAACGTATATTGTGTGATGAGGATGGGAGCAATCGAATAGAGAACAAGCGGTAATGTGATGGACCGGAATTTCTGAAAGAAATTGGCTCCATCAATGGTCGCTGCCTCATATAAGTCCTCGGGAATCGCCTGCAACACGCCTGTTGTCATAATGAAAACGAAAGGAAATCCAAGCCAAGTCTGCATCGCAATGAGGGCAATTTTGCTCCAAAATGGATCTGTCAGCCATGGTTTTGGATCAATCCCTATCGATGCAAAAAGTGTATTGTTAATGGCCCCAAATGTATCATTGAACAATCCAGCAAACACCAAAATCGTCACAAAACCTGGAACAGCCCAAGGAAGAATCAAAATGGTTCTAAAAAACCGTTTTCCCTTTAAATCCTTCTGATTGAGCAGAACCGCTAAAAAGATGCCGAGGGCACATTGAAGGGTTGACGCAGCCAAGGTCCATACGACGGTCCAGCCAAGTACATCAATGAAGGTGTCTCTCCAAATATCAATGGAAAAGATATTTTGAAAGTTCTTAATCCCTACCCAGTCAATCAGATTGGCAGGAGGCGAGTGGTATAAATCATAGTTTGTAAAGGCAAGCGCAAAGCTGAACATAATAGGAAAGACAACAGAAAATAGAAGTAAAAAGAAAGCAGGAGTGCTCATTAAGTAAGGGAAGCCTTGATCGATGAGCTGATGATATTGAGCACGGATGGAATGAAGTGGTACCCCTTGATCCCGTTTCTTTCCATTCATAAAAGCATCACGCATCATGAGGACGTAAAAGCCGATACCAAAACCAGCTGTTAACAGCGCAATGATCCCCTTCGCTAAAAGAAAAACAGAGTTGTCACGAGGCAGCATCGTCCCCAGTGTGAACAGTCCCCAGAAGCCAATATTGAATAAATCATAAAATACAATCAAAAAAGAGACGCCGAACAGGAAAAAGAGTGCCCCTTTGCCGTACTGTTTGTTGTATATCTGCCCCATTCCGGGTATAAAGGAGAACATTAGCGCCCGTCTCCGGTGTGTCTTTGATTCCACTATGTGTGTGCGGTCTAGTTCAAGGTTACCCGTCACGTCTAACACCTACTTCATATGAAATTAGATCAACTACGGGCAGTTTGATAGACTACCCGCATTTGATGGTTATTTGGAGTGATTTGCTTTAATTTGAGAGTCGATTTGATTGACCGCATCATCAAATGCCTTTTTCACATCTGTACGACCAGTTGCAATGAGTCCTAAAGCACTATCAATCGGCTTCCACACCTCTGCCATTTCAGGATTGTTCGGTGTCAGTGTGGCATATTTCGTTTGTTTTGAAATTGCATCTGCGTTGGCATTTTCTGTGATGACTGGATCTTTCATCAGCTTTTTCACTGGTGGAATTTCCTCTGTCACTTCAAAGCGCTTCTTCGCATTTTTTTCGTTCGTGATAAATTCAACAAATTTCTCAGCAAGTTCTTTATTTTTAGAATAAGAGGAGACGTTGTAGCTCTTGACACCTAAGAATGAGCTCATATGTTTTCCGTTAGGGAGTGTTGGCAGTTCGGTCACACCATAATCAATCCCAGCTTCCTTATATGGACCGAATGACCATGGACCAGAAATGACAGCAGCGGCCTTTTTTTCTGTGAATAAGGAGTTGAGGACATTGATTCCTTGTTCCCCAATGATGCCTTTCGGGAAAAGTCCTTCGCTAAAGAATTTTTGAACATATTCTCCACCTTGGATAGCACCATCGTTGTTCAAACCAATATCATTCACATCATAAGAGCCGTCGCTTTTCTGCTTGAAAATATAGCCCCCAGATCCGCCTAAAACACTTTGTGCGTAGTAAATCTCATCCCATTTCGCAACAAAGCCGTACTTTCCGTCTTTTGTCATCTTTTTCGAAAGATCATACCAGCCATCAAGTGTCGTTGGTGCCTTTTTGACAATATCTTTATTATAAAAAAGCACTGTCGTTTCAACTGATTTAGGAAGACCGTACAGCTTGCCGTCTACCGTTTGTGATTGAATCGATTCGTCTGTGAAGGAGTCGATCACTTTTTGATCTGGCTTCATTTCCTGTAATAGCCCCTCAGTGACAGCTGATCCAATTTGATCGTGAGGTATCGTGATGACGTCTGGACCTGTCCCAGCTGCTCCATCTAGACGCAGAGCTTCAATTTGATCGGCATAAGCTTTTTCGACCACTTTGATTTTCACATTATGTTGTTTTTCGAATTCTTTTACAGCGTCTTGAATCCCATCAGATTTTTTGACGTCTTCCCACACTAGCAAGGTCTTTGTACCTGTAGATGCTGGCTGTGATCCGCTTGAATTGTCATCTCCTGGTCCGCAAGCCGAAAGCAGAAGTACAGCAGTCCCAACGACTGCTGATAATGTCGCCCATTTTCCCTTTTTCATGAATAATCCCCTCTCGTTCTTTTTTCACAGATGATAAGAAAACGCTTTCTTAATGTGAGAATATCAACTTAAGTAAAAAAAGTAAACATATTTTATTAAATTTATTAAGTAAAATTTTTTACTCATATAAAGAAAAGAAGCCCTCGACATTGGACGGGGCTTCCAGTTGTTTATATCGTACTTTTTCGAAAGACTGGTTCTGAGGCAATCAGTACAGTTTTCGGTAATGTTCTGCCGTCTACAAGTCTTTCTAACAGTAAATCGATTGCTGTTTCACAAAGCAAAGACGTGTGGATATGATACGTGGTGAGCGGTGGTGACACATATTGAGACACATGAATATCGTTGATACTAAAGACGCTCACGCGGTTCGGAAGAGGAAATCCCCGTTCGTTTAATGCTTGTAAACAGCCGATGGCAAGAGGGTCACTAGCGACACAGAATGCGGATGGCAAGTCATCGCCAAGCTCATCAATCGCCTTCATCATCAGCGCATAACCTTCATCCACTGAGAAATGGTGACCGACATAGACCAATCGCTCATCAAGAACATTGTGAGCCTTCATATAATCACGGAAGGTTGTTTCGCGAATATCAGGAATATGCATATTCGTATTCAGGTCTAAGTCTGTGCCGCCAATGAATCCAATGGATGTGTGTTCCTTTTCAATAAAAGAATCGATGATCTTTTCAACAATTCTTTTCAGGTTTGGCTTTACTGAATCAAAACGATCTTCATCTGGTGACGTATCAATAAAAACGATATGTTGGGTGATCGCATATAATTGATCAAGCTCTGACTTTTTAAATCGGCCGATGGCGATGATCCCTTCTGTAGAAGGATCAATGGAGTGAAGCCCATCAGAAGGATTGTAAGCGGTGACATTTAAACTCCGAGTATTCGTAAGATCCTCGATGCCTAGACGAATGGATTTAAAATAAATATCTTCAAGCTCTTCCTTTTCGGTCATCCAATAGAGAAAGGCGATTTTTTTTAATGAATGTTTGAATGTTTTCTTTTGATAGGACAAAGCTTCAGCGGCGGCGTATACTTTCTCACGTGTTTGATCCGTGACAGATAGGTTAGGATCTTGGTTCAGTACGCGAGATACAGTCGCAATGGATAATCCAGCTTTTTCAGCAATGTCTTTTATTTTAGCTGCCAAATCAGCACCTCCTATAGAAAATATCTCCTTCTAGTATAGAGTCTTTAAAAAAATTAGTAAATATTTTTATTAAATTGTTTTCAGTTAAGCGCTTCTTTACGCATTGGAGAGGAATTAGTAAGATATATATATGAAAGGTTTTGGATTAAGATTTCTGATAGGAGAGGGACCGATGTATTACGATGCACTGAAGACATTTGTGACAGTTGTGGAAGAGAAAAACTTTACAAAGGCAGCCCAAAAGCTGCGAATTTCTCAGCCGAGTGTCAGTCTTCATATTAAGAACTTGGAGCAGGAATTCCAGACCGTTCTGCTGAATCGTTCGCCAAAGCAATTAACTGTTACACCAACTGGGGATATGCTGTACCATCGATCAAAACAAATCATTCGTTTATATGAACAGGCGAAGCAGGATATTTATGAGCATCATCATCTAGCAAGAGGGAAGCTGACAATCGGGGCGAGTTTTACGATTGGAGAGTACGTGCTGCCGCAAATATTGGCAGAGTTTCATCAGCTCTATCCGCATGTGGACATTGAGGTGGTCATTGATAACACAGAGGCGATCGCCAGTCACGTCCGCTTATTCCATGTCGACATCGGTTTAATCGAAGGACAGACGAATGACAAAGAATTGACAGTAGAAACTTTTCTAGAAGACGAGCTTTATATCGTTGCACCATTAGATCATCCCTTTGCTAAGAAAAAGGATGTCACGATTGATCAATTGCAAAACGAAACATGGATCACGAGAGAAGAAGGATCAGGCACCGGAGAATACTTACAGCACGTTCTGAAATCAAATGGACTGAAAGCACGGACGTTTGTGACGTTTAGCAGCAATCAAGCGATTAAAGAAGCTGTGATTCATGGAATGGGGCTTTCTGTTTTATCGAAATATGTGCTCCAGCGAGGCAGCATTGGCGGTGAACTGGCTGTTATTTCTGTGAGAGGAATGGATTTTAAACGAAAATTCTCTTATGTCGAGTCGCCCATGACAGGGGGAAATAAAAATAAAGAATTGCTTGTAGAATTGTTAAGGAAAGAGAGAAAAGACGCTTCTCCTCAGTAGGAGAAACGTCTTTTTTTATAATCCTTTGATGTTGATTTCATCAACTGGAAGGAAGATTTCACCTGTATCTGTGTATTTCATGGTAACCTGGTCGCCTTCTTTTAAATAAATGACGAGAGGTTCTTTTTCGGATGACATGGTGTAGCTTTTTCCATCGTCTAGTAGGAAGGTGACGGTTGTATAATCGCCGGTCTTTTCTTTATACACTCGTTTGACTTTCCCTGTCGTTTCTTTCTTTTCCTGCTTAGAGGAACTGTTAACGGTACCGCCGCCTTTTTGCAGAGCTGTCTTATAGGCTCTCAATGCTTCGTTTGGTGTAGAAGCGTATGCAGCGATTTCAGGATTGGCTGCAGACACGATAAAGTAGTTTTGCAGGAAGCCATTTGAATCGAGAACCGGCGTGAGCCAGCTGGCTTCTCCATAGAAATTATACAGAATCGGCATGCGGCCTTTCCATTTCTTTTCGATGAAACGTTTCTCAATAATTTGCAGAGCGCCTTGAGAATCCATGTAGGACGCTTCAAGATTTCCGGTATAATAAGTCGCTTTTCCTGTTCGGGCATTTGTCAGGGCATATCCAAGCATCGAATCAACGCCCTCTTTCGGACTTGTGAAATCTGTGAAGTAGTACATATCTCCTTTTGAATCAAATACTGGACTCACATTGGCTTCTGTTCCTTCATCTGAAGGCAGCTTCACATCTGACTTTCCAAACATACTGTTCCAGAACCCGTGAATATAGTTTCCGAAATAGCTATTTTGCAGACTAACGGCCTCTGGTGAAACCGCGCCATCAATAAAAGCAGGTACTTGATCTAGCGAATATTTCTTCGTTGCTCCTGTTTTGGCATCAACAACGACTACACCGGAAGCTTTAAAGCCGTTTCGAGCAGAGATGAAATCGCCATACGTGCGAATGTAATAAGGCTTTCCATCATCATTGATCTCTAGCTGTGTATCGCCGTAGAAAATCAAATCAGGGTATTGAAGGCGAATATGCCGCTCAATTTCTTTGTTGAAATAAGAGGAAGGTGTGTAAACCATCTCTGTTTTCACAAACTTTGGATTGGCAGATGAGTCGGTCGCACTTAATGTAAAGTAACCAGGCGTACTCCCTGAACGAATCCATTTAAAGAAATCCGAGAATTCCACTGGGGCGATGTATACATACTCACCGTTGACCTTCTGGATTTGCAGACTGCCAAGCTCATAGTAGCTTGTATTCGGAACCTGTCCGAACGATTTCTTCATTTTGTTTCGCGCAAATTGAGGCGGGACACTCGCAGGTGTTTCCGTCTCATCAAACGCTTTGATTTCGACCTTTTGATCCATTTTGGAGACATCAAATTTCTCATTCGCATTAAATAGAAAAGCTGTCGCCATATAAATGCCGAGCAGTAATAGAATAAGAAACAGCACGCCTTTAATCTTACGCTCCAATCCAACTGATAAAAAGGCGCCTGCTGCTGTCACAACAAGTCCAATCAACCAGAGGGATGAAGGATTGCGATCCAAATTGGTGATGTAATAGAATACAAAAATTCCGACCATAAACAGTAAAGCAATGCCTGCAATCCACATCAGTGGAACCTGCTGTTCTGCCCCTTTTTTTCTAACGATCAACTTGAGCGGCGTGAGCAAGAGGGTCAAGATAAGACCGATCACAACCGAAAATAACAAAATATATCCCACAAACAGATCTCCTTTCAAATCAATCACTCTTTTAGTATATACGAGTGAGACGGGGAAAAGATTCATCGAACAGAAGGTTCAGCTAAATGCCAATCGAGTCGATGGCGGATTGAACATCTTCTTTCAGTTCGTAAAACTTAAGTCTTTGTTCGATTTTCTCTGTTAAGGCGTCAATGGCATGTCCTGACATATGTGAATGAATACGCTTCTGATGTTTATACACTTTGTTCTGAAGTTCATCAATGAGATCTAAAATTTTTCCCGCTTCTTGTCGGTCTTCTGCAAATTCAAGTTGAAGCTGATGCCGGATGGCTCTAATTAGCGCTGTTTTCTGCTCTTCTTTGATCTTTGCTTTCAAAGCAGCCAGCTCTGCAGGTGTCATGTCCTCAGTGTGAAAGTTTGCTTGAGAAAAAACGGAGCTTGATGTATGCGTATCTGTCATTCGTTGCAAAAAACGGTCTGCATCTGTTGGTTGTTTCTTTGAAAATTCCATTCCTCGTTCTCCTTATGAAATGCCCATATTCTTGGCTAGGGCTGTATCTGCATCATGGTATTCTTTCCCTAGCTGGCTCATATCATCTGATATTGAATCCAGCCACCTTTTGATATTCATCGCACTATCAATCGCTGTATCATACTCTTTGATGGAATAGAACTCATTCTCAAGTCCCTCCGTTTTTAAATGACGAATCACGGCATCCACATCAGAAGCCGTCAGCTGATCATAGGAACCAAAGCCAACGATCTGTTTGTATCTCGAGCGTACCCGTTCCACAGACTGATCCACTTTGTCATCGAGCTTCTCGATTTTGCGAATAATTTTCTGCATATGGTGCTCGGCATATGTCGAGAATTTACGACCTGTGTTCATGAGAACATGGGACTTGATTAAAATTGCCACCACACTTTGCAAATGAACATTCGACTGACTTAATTGATGTAACATGGCGGCAGTGAGAGAAGGATTTTTTCTCAACATATCATCAATGGTTTCAACGGAGCCATCTGATGAAAAGGCATACCGATCTAAGCCATGGCTGCCAGCAATGGCTTCAAGAAACAAATTTGCATCCAATGAAGGATTTACGCTCATTGCCCGATTGAGGAGATTTTTCATAAATTGGACGGCTTTGGAGGGGTCCTCGGAGTAATCGACGCCTTCAGGTAAAGCGGCATCATACATCACTTTCACACGACCAATTTCTGTCGTATGTCGATTTAAAAGAGAAAGCCCGTCATTGAGATTGATATATTCTGTTAATCTACTACGGTAATCACCTTTTAATGCTTTGGCTTGGAGGCCGTCCGATAGATTGGGGTAAATATTCGGATTCTCAAAGGTGACCCCGCCTTTAATAAAATCATTTTTAACAAGAACGTAGG
This sequence comes from Bacillus sp. FSL R5-0422, assembly GCF_038610765.1. Taxonomy (NCBI): domain Bacteria; kingdom Bacillati; phylum Bacillota; class Bacilli; order Caryophanales; family Bacillaceae; genus Bacillus; species Bacillus sp. FSL R5-0422. The sequence continues at coordinate 3,514,672 of NZ_CP152014.1, read as the reverse complement.
ACGCATTCGATCCGCCAAGTGAATGCCCTGTCACATACATTTTGGCATTTGGCATTTTCTTATGTATTTCTTTCGCATACCGATCCGCTTGAACCATTTGATTCTCTGCACCATGTTCAAAGGGAATATTCTTAATCAAATACTTTGTATCTGATATCAGCCAATCTTGCACAACCTCATTTGTATAGGTCGTTGTCCCTGTCGCCACCTTCGTCGTGATTTCCTTTGACGTCTGTGACTGACGAAACGGAGGCAGCTTCGTCAAAATGGTAGAAAGAAGATCATCTGACTCTTTTTTTCCATGTTTTTTAATGGTATCTTTATATTGGCCAGCGCCAATCGGTTCTGACCCGCGGTAGGCGATGACTGCGTTTTTGATTTTGGTGAGGTCTTTGCCTTTGTTAGAAATACGATAATCTTCTCTTGAGACAAGGGTTAGTGCATTTAGACCTTTTTTTGTTTCTTTATAATCAACGACATACATTTTTCTACCGTTGCTAATTTTTATTGCTTTAGATTTTTTATAGCTTTCTATACTATAAGATCTAGAAGAGATCAAATTATAATCCTCATCTGTTAGTGCATATGATCTTAACTTAGACAAAGTAGTCACTCCTATAATAATATTAACAATGATGTAAATTATAATATACTATGGGATAAATATCTATTTTAATTAAAAATATTTAACTATGATTAGAGGTACATTTTGAAGTTGAAAAGGTGGATATTATAATATGAAATACCTCAAAATTTGTTTGTTTGTTTTTATCCTTATTATCATTATTATGTCAGCCGTTTTAATTATCCAACATAAGCGAGACCAATCCCATGATGCTGGAGGGAATAACAGTATGCAACAAAAAGAGAAAAGCGACCAAGAAAAGGCAGAAGAGTATGCAAAGAAAATGAAGCCAAAAATTGAAGAGGATTTACGTGAGTCAGATATTCATGGATTCATAAAAAAGATTACGTTTAAAAATCAAGTCACGATCAATCCGATGGGACATATCATGATTAGAGGATATATCAATGATGACCCTGAGAGATTTGGTTTTGAAGCATTACTAAGATACGAATCTGACAAAGTAGATTCGATGAGCTATGATCCTGACTTATCAGACCGTTTCGAGAATTGGGATGATTTTGATCCGCAAGTGAAAGAAGATTTTCTAAATAGCCTTTCCGAAAAAGAACGTGAACAGTATCTTAAGGATATTGGAGAAAAAGAGTAAGCAGGTACTCATCAACCTGCTTTTATTTTTGCCAATTTCATAGATAGATTGATTAAAGGTTTATTAAGGAGTTTTTGCTTTTTATGAGAAATACAATGAAGTTTTCTATCATAATTGTGGTCGGTATCATCTCAGTAACTGCGTTTATTGTACAGTACATTAATCAGAGTCTGTCAGATGATGTAGTGCAAGAAAAAAGCGATCAAGAAAAAGAAGAAGAGCTTGCAGAGAAGATGAAACCAAAAATCGAAGAATATTTACATAAAATGGATATTCATAACTTTATAAAATCTATTACGTTCAAAAAAGATGTGACTATTAATCCTATGGGGGATATTGTTATTAACGGGTATGTGAATGATGAGCCGGTAAAGTACAATTTTTCAGCATCCCTACAATATAGGTCTAGAAAGATAGGTTCAATGAGTTATTCATACGAGTTATCAATTCGATTCAGGGACTGGGAAAAATATAAAGGTGAACCGGAATTAAAAGAAAATTTCTTGAAAAGTCTTCCCAAAAAGGAACGCGAACAATATCTGAAAGATATTGGCGAAAAAGAGTAAAACAGGGACTTGTCTCCCTGTTTTTATTTTGTCAATTTCATTGGTAGACAGATTAAAAGTATATTAAGGAGTTTTTCTTTTCATGAGAAATACATTGAAATTTTCTATTATAATTGTGGCCACTGTCATCTCAATAACTATGTTCGTTGTAGAGTTCATTCATCAGGGTTTTTCAGATGAAGTAGTGAAAGAGAAAAGTGATCTAGAAAAGGCCGAAGAATTCGCAGAAAAGATGAAACCAAAAATTGAAGAACGTTTACATGAAGAAGATATTCACAATTTTATCAAAACCATCACATTTAAAAAAAATGTATCTATAAGCCCTATGGGTTATGTCACAGTTGATGGATATATAAATAATGAGCCTGATAAATATCATTTTTCTGCATCATTAATATACAAATCTAATGAAATAGGTTCGATGAGTCATTCTCCTGACTTATCAGATCGCTTTATAGACTGGGATGAATATAAAGATGAACCTAAAGTTAAAGAGGATTATCTTAAAAGCTTCACCGAAAAAGAACGCGAACAATATCTGAAAGACATTGGAGAAAAAGAGTAATAAGATCAACCTGGTAATGTTCCCTAAATAGTTGAAACAAGCATATGCTATCATTCCCCTAACAACACTTTCAAATAAGGGAGAGATTTCAATCATGGCAAATAAAAAGAAATTGATCTTAGATGTAGATACTGGAATCGATGATGCGATTGGGATTTTGCTGGCGGTGAAAAGTGAGCAGTTTGATATGTTGGGGATTACAACGGTGTGTGGGAATGTGTCTGTCAATGCGGCTACATTGAATACGTGTAAAGTGCTTGAGCTGGTTGAGGCAGATGATATTCCTGTCATAAAAGGTTCAGCAACGCCTCTTTTAAGAGCGCCTCATTATGAACATCGGGTACACGGAGAGGATGGGATTGGCGGTGCTTTAAAGGATGTCGAGCCTAAGAAGACCGCAGATGCTGGTTTTGCGCCTGATTTTATCATCGACCAAGTGATGCAGTATTCGAAGCAGGTTACGCTTGTGTTGACAGGCCCTTTAACGAATTTAGCCCTTGCAGTGAAAAAGTGTCCTGAGCTGATTCATCATGTGAAAGAAGTCATTTTTATGGGTGGTGTCGTGCAGGGTCAGGGGAATGTCACGCCGGTAGCGGAATTTAATACATATGCAGACCCAGAAGCGGCAAAGCTAGTGCTGGATGCAGGGTTCCCTACATTAACTCAAGTGGGATTAGATGTCACGAGAAAGGTCTTGCTTACGGATGAAAGAATCGATGCGATTCAGAATGAAACGTTAGCCCATTATATTAGAGAGAGCACAAGCATTTACCGTCAGCGCTACTTTGAGCGGAATGGTGTGTGGGCGTGTGCCATGCATGATCCGCTTGCTGTCAGTCTCGCCATTGACAAGCAACTCGTGAGCACTCAGGCTTTTCATGTGGACGTCGAGACGAAGAGTGAGTTTTGTGATGGACAGATGATCTGTGATTTTCAGCATCAATGGAAGAAAGAGCGCAACGTTCAAGTATGTACGGATGTAGATGCTGACGCTTTCTTTGATTTATTGATCAACACAATGAACGCTTAAAAAAGAAGTCTGTGCAAACAGGCTTCTTTTTTATAAGATGGGAACATGAGGAAATGTATGCGTTCACATCAATAGGGAGGAGTGAAGTCAATTGGCTTCTGTTAGTTTAAGTAGTATTGAAAAAATACGAGCAGCAAGCAGAGGATTGCCGCCAAAGCTCAAAGCAATTGCAGAGCATATTACGAGTGAGCCCCGCGACATCATCCATTTGTCTATTGTCGAGCTTGCGAAAAAAACTGCAAGCTCAGAGGCAACGATTTTTCGTCTTTGTAAAAGGCTTGGATTTGAGGGCTTTCAAGATTTGAAGATTGCTATTGCCCAGGAAATAGACCAAACAAAGCCTAATTATGTAGATGAAGAAATGAGTCTTGATGATGATATGGCTGTTTTTATGCAAAAGGTTTTTCAGACGAATATATCTGCATTAAAGGATAGCTTTCAATTGTTGAATCCAGAGGATGTAGAAAAGGCCATACAAATCATTCATGAAGCAAAACGCTTAGAGTTTTATGGGAGTGGTGGGTCTGGCCTCATTGCGACTGACGCTTTTCATAAATTTATGAGGACTGGCATCAACTGTATTGTCCACACAGATTCCCACTTTCAAGCAATGTCTGCTGGTCTTCTTGATCAGCATAGTACAGTGATCGGTATTTCTCATTCTGGACGTAATAAAGATTTGCTCGATGCGATGAAAACTGCAAAGGGCAAAGGAGCTAAAACCATTGGTATTACAAGCTATCAACGCTCTCCATTGAGCCAGCTTGCAGATGTCACGTTGTATACAGCAACGCAAGAAACGGCTTTTCGAACAGAAGCGATGTCCGCAAGACTTGCTCAGCTGACGGTCATTGACGTTCTATATTTTGCACTTGCTCACTTAAGGCAGCAGGAGACCATAACAAATTTAAAGCAAATGCGAGAAACCATTTCACAAAAAAGGGTGTAATGGTTCCAAAAATAAATTTTTCTGATAATGAAAAATGCTGTTGTGGTAACGATTATGAGCTTTTTACTGAAAATAATTTTCTTTTCAGTCGTTGAATGTCGAAAAAATTATTTTTATAATGGGGTTTAACAGACAATTTAAAACTACATATGTGACTTCAAATCAATGATTGGGCGTGATACAGATGAAGGGGAACCAGGCGGTAATTGGTTTGGATATTGGAACAACAAGTACAAAGGCGGTTCTGTTTGGACCTCAGGGGAAAGTATTAGCGAAGCATTCAGTTCCTTATGAGCTCATTCAGCCCCAGCCAGCATGGGTTGAGCAGGACCCTGAGAAGATATTAGAAGCCGTCATTGCGAGTGTAAGAGGTGCATTGACGAAAGCAACATTTGATAAAGAAAATCTGATAGGCATCGGGATAAGTTCAGCGATGCATTCCTTAATTGTGATGGATCAGGATGGGAAGACGTTAACGAACAGTATCATTTGGGCTGATAACAGAAGTGCAGAACAAGCGAAACGAATCAAATCAGATATGGATGGCTTCCACATTTATAAAAGGACAGGTACACCGATCCATCCAATGTCACCGCTTTCAAAAATACGTTGGATGAAAGAAATGGCACCGGATGTCTTCAAGAAGGCAGCAAAATTTATTTCGATCAAAGAATATATTCTTTATCATTTCTTCGGTCAGTATGTCGTCGATTATTCAATCGCTTCAGCAACGGGACTGTTCCAATTGGAAACGCTTCAATGGGATGAGAAGGCGCTTCGTATTGCTGGAATTGAAGCGAGTCAACTATCTGAGCTTGTTCCAACAAAGTATCAACTGAGAGGACTTCAGCCAGAGATTGCACTGCGCATGGGCATTAGAGAAGATACACCATTTGTCATTGGTGCGAATGATGGTGTTCTAGCGAATTTAGGTGTGGGTGCGATTGGTCAAGGAGAGGTGGCTGTTACGATTGGGACAAGCGGTGCGGTCCGTACGGTTGTAGACAAACCAATCACAGATGAGCAATCAAGAACGTTCTGCTATGCCCTGACAGATAAGCATTGGGTTGTAGGAGGACCGACCAATAATGGCGGGATCATGCTAAGGTGGTTGAAGGATGAATTCGGGTCGTCAGAGGTGGAGGTAGCAAAGCGTCTAGGGGTGGACCCTTACGATCTGATGATGGACATCGCGGAAAAGGTTCCAGCTGGTTCTGAGGGTTTGCTGTTTCTACCATTTTTATCAGGTGAGCGTGCACCTTATTGGAATCCAAATGCGAGAGGCACCTTTTTTGGAATTGGCCTTCAGCATAAGCGGGAGCATTTTATTAGAGCTGTGTTAGAAGGCGTCATTATGAGCGTTTTCTCGATCGGTGTTGCCTTAAGAGATTTAACCGGTTCAGCAAAGGATGTCAGAGCTTCGGGCGGGTTTGCACGATCTCCGCTATGGCGGCAAATTTTAGCGGATACGATGGGTAGAGAAGTGCTAGTTCCAGAAAGTTACGAAGCGTCAGCACTTGGGGCGGCTGTCCTTGCACTTTATAGTTTAGGTCATATGGAAGAGATAGAAGAGGTTCAAGAGTGGATTCGAATCTCTGCTCGTCATGAACCTAATATGAAAAACAATGAAACTTACATAGAGCTGTTTTATTTATATGAGCGCCTCTACGACAAACTGAAGGATGAATTTGATGTCATTAGCGCGCTGCAATTAAAACAAAATCGTTAAACATCAGGGAAAAGGTGGGAGAACATGCTTTTATTCATCGTGATTGCGGCGATTGTCCTTTTACTCATTCTCATTACAGTCGCTAAGTTGAATCCGTTTGTGAGCTTAATTATTACTTCGATGCTCGTGGGCTTTGCGACGGGGATGGATTTGCAGGAAATCATTCAATCAATTAAAACGGGATTAGGCAATACGTTATCATTGCTGGCTATTGTTCTAGCGCTTGGTACCATGCTTGGAAAAATGATGGCTGAATCAGGGGGAGCAGAACGAATAGCTCAAACTTTAATCGGCCGGTTTGGAACGAAAAATGTACATTGGGCAATGATGTTTGTTGCTTTTATCGTGGGGATACCTGTCTTTTTTCAGGTCGGTTTCGTTCTTCTCATTCCTTTACTTTTTACAATTGCCATTGAAACAGGCATTTCGCTCGTGACCATTGGCATCTCGTTAATCGCTGGCCTGTCTGTCGTGCATGGGCTAGTCCCGCCTCATCCAGCGGCAATGGCAGCCGTTGGCATCTATCATGCCAACGTGGGGAAAACCATTTTCTTCTCTATTATTGTGGGATTGCCGACAGCGATTATTGCTGGACCGCTGTATGGTAAATGGATTGGAAAACGGATACATAAACCCGTTCCGGAGATGCTGAGAAAGCAATTCACTGAACGAAATGAGGATCGAAAACTCCCAGGCTTTGCGAATACGATGTTTACCATATTGGTGCCGGTGATTTTGATGCTTCTTGCCACATTGGCGGACATTATCTTACCAGAGGGCAATATGTGGTTCCAAGTATTCAAGTACATCGGAGATCCAATAACAGCACTGCTGATTGCAACAGTTTATTCTTTCTTCAGTCTTGGCTTTGTGCAAGGGATGAGCCGTGACAGGGTGCTTTCCTTTAGTAATGAGTGCTTAGGTCCAATCGCTTCCATCTTGCTTGTCATTGGAGCAGGCGGAGCTTTCAATAATGTGCTCATTGATTCAGGTGTCGGTGATTATATTGCAGATTTAGCCAAACACTCGCCGATTTCACCGATTTTGCTTAGTTGGCTGATTGCTGCGGTGATTCGGGTGGCAACAGGATCTGCGACGGTATCTATGATGACAGCAGCAGGTATTGTAGCGCCAATTGCTGCAACGATGCCGGACGTGAGCAGGGAACTGCTTGTGTTAGCAACAGGAGCAGGTTCGTTAATTTTATCTCACGTCAATGACTCTGGTTTTTGGCTGATCAAGGAGTATTTTGGTATGACCATTAAAGAGACGTTTTTGACATGGACGGCTATGGAGACGATCATTTCTGTTAGTGCTATTGCATTTATTATGATCATTAATATGTTTATATAGCGAACAACAGCCTGGTTCTTTGGAATTGGGCTGTTTTTGCGTGTTGTGATACCACTTTCTTCAGATTGGGGTAAAATAATGATATTGAGAATGTGGGAGGCGGACATGATCGAACCATTAAAACATGTGTACAATGAATTGTTTATCCAAGAATTAGCTGAGAAACTTGCGCAGGTTTCGTCTGAATTTGATGCTGAGCCATTCAAGCGGCTCGTACTTCAAGAGGATTGGGAGCAGCTTGAGTTAAAAGGGCGGATGAGACGAGTCACTGAATCGATGCATGCCTGTCTGCCGGCAGATTATGAGAAGGCAATTGAGATACTGCGTCAGATAGCCCCGCATTTTTCAGGGCTTAGTGCGCTCGTCTTTCCAGACTACGTCGAGACGTACGGCCTTGCACATTGGGACCTCTCGATCAAAGCGCTCGAATTTTTCACACCCTTTTCCACTTCTGAATTTGCTGTTCGGCCATTTCTGATTCAAGATCAAGGCAAAATGCTGGCGCAAATGCTTGTATGGTCTCAGGATCAAAATGAGCATATACGGAGGCTGGCTAGTGAAGGGTGTAGACCACGTCTGCCATGGGGCTTATCTGTCCCTTCACTTAAAAAGAACCCCTCGGTCACGCTGCCCATTTTGGAAAACTTGAAGGCAGACCCGTCTCGTTATGTGCAGAAAAGTGTAGCGAATCATTTAAATGATATTTCTGCAATTCAGCCAGATCTAATGAAGCAGACGGTTCAAAACTGGTATGGAACCAACGAACATACCAACTGGATTGTCAAACATGCATCCCGTACTTTACTCAAAAAAGGAGATCCAGCTATTATGGCGTTGTTTGGCTATGGGGACGATCCATCCGTTCACGTAACGGATTTGAAGATCGTACAAGATCCTATTCAGATCGGTGAGAAAATGACTTTTCATTTTACCCTACAAGCCGATAAGCCGTTAAAGCTGCGTGTAGAGTATGCCATTGACTATGTCAAAGCTCGGGGGACCCGCAATCAAAAAGTATTTAAAATCACAGAGTTTGAAACAGACACAACGTTACATAGAGAATTCGTCAGATCACAATCTTTTCAAAATATGACGACGAGAAAACATTATGAAGGAACCCATACACTAACAATCATCATCAACGGTATTCCAAAAGCATCGATTGATTTTGAAGTAACAGAAGACAGCAACTCATGAAAAAACCCGCCTCAATGGCGGGTTTTAGCGTTTAAGCCTTCTTTTTCATTAAGAATGAAGCAATGATGGCTGCGATTAAGAAACCGATGCTGATAATCGAGCTAGGCAAGTTTTCTTGTCTGAATAAAAACATCACAAAACTCACACTTAATACAAGACCTGCAAATAAAGTTAGATACGGAAATAGCCACACCTTGAAATACGGCTCCTGTGGATATTTCGGACGAAGTTTCAGATGTGCCATGCAAATGCTAATCCAAATGAGTGAAACAGCAAAACCAGGAATAGCTAGCATATAACTGAAAATTTGCTCTGGATATAAGTAAGCAAAGAATGTTCCGATGAGAAGAAACAGAACGGTTACCCATAAACTCAAAATGGGCACGCCTCTTTTGTTAACCTGTGCCAGCTTTTTCGGACCGCCATCTGATTTAGAGAGAGAATGCATCATTCTCGTTGTTCCATAAATGCCAGAATTCGCCGCCGATAGAACGGCTGTAATCAATACAAAATTTATGAAGTGAGAGGCGCCTTGCATACCGGCTGCTGAAAAGACTTGAACAAATGGGCTGTTATTTGGATCAATTTGATTCCAAGGAATGAGTCCACAGATGATCAAAATCGGCAAAGTGTAAAATAAGATAATACGCCACATCATACTTTTAACAACACCAGGCAAGACCTTTTCGGCATCCTTTGTTTCTGTAATGGTCAGCCCGATCAATTCAGAGCCTCCATAAGAGAAAATAACGACTAATAAAGAGGCGAAGATCGCACCCCATCCGTTCGGGACGAAGTTTTGATAGTTGGTGAGTGCAGATGTGCTTTGTTCGTTCGGAATGATCCCAAATAATAGAGCTGCACCAAGAATAATAAACACAATAATAACGAAAATCTTCATTCCAGCGAACCAAAACTCAATTTCACCAAAGTATTTTACATTATTTAAGTTAATTCCGATGACTAATAGTGAGCAGAGTAAACATAGTGACCATAGCGGTACGTTCGGTAACCAGTATTGAAGCAGGCTACCTGCCGCAATAATCTCGATGACACACACAGTGAGCCACATGAAACAGTAAACCCAGCCGACAACAAATGAAAAACGTTGACCAAGCGCAATCTGTATCAGGTCGCGAAGGTTATTTCCCGGATAGACAATCGCCATTTCAGCTAAGGCTGCCATTACGATGAGCAATAATAATCCGGCAAATACATAGGAAAAGATGACCCCAGGACCTGCTAAACCGATTGTATCGGCACTTCCTTTAAAGATTCCTGTACCAATGACCCCGCCCAATGCAATCATGCGAATGTGACGCGGTGATAAAAGCTTTTTTAATTCTTGTTGTTCCTGATTCGCGCTCATGACGTTCTCCTTTTTAAAAAAATGCTTATGTTCCATTTTCTTTTTTCGGGACGTCACTGTCAATATAAAAAAAGAGATTTTTCAGACAAAAGAGGCGGTTGATTCTATCAAATGAACCGTTTTCTTCCATAAATCCTTTCCGTGACCTATCCCCAAAATCTGATACTTCGTGAAAAAATGAACATTTGCCTTCATTCTGACATAAACAATTTTCAGTTTTTGTCGATATATCTTCTGTATTACTAAAGTCCTAATAAAGAATTGTTTATAACTGTAAAATATTTCAAAAAGCATGAAAGAATGAAAGGAGTTATGAAAGATGTTTATGAGAAAAGGAAATGATTCATCGTCGGGAACCCTTTTAAATGAGAGTAGTCGATTAGTAGAACGAATTGAGAAGGGAGACCTTTCAGCAAGAATAGATACTGCTGCATTCTCTTCAAGTCAAACGATTGAAGCAGTAGCCCAAATAAATGAAGCTTTGGAAAAGATGCAGGAAGCAAATGAAAATATTCAAATGCGGATGAATTTGGTGACAAAAGCTATTCAAGTTGGTTTATGGGATATGGTCGTGATCGCTGGAGATCCGGTCAATCCAAAAAATGAATTCACATGGACGGATGATTTCCGTAAGATGCTAGGCTTTCAAAACGAGCACGATTTTCCAAATGTTTTAGACAGCTGGGCATCTCGAATTCATCCGGATGAACAAGAATATACCTTAAATGCATTTTCTACGCATTTATTGGATCATTCGGGACGTACACCATATGATATCGAATATCGCTTGAAGTTGAAAAATGGAAATTATCGCTGGTTCAAAGCAACTGGCACAACCATTCGTGATCGAAATGGTGTCCCTCTTCGTGTGGCGGGAGCTCTTTTTGATATTCATGATCAGAAATTGAAAGAAGAAGAACTACAAGCATTCGTGACGAGATATGACTTGATCAACCGTGCGCTTGTGGAAGCTCCTTGGGACATGGTCGTAGAGGCTGGCGATCCAGTCAATCCGAATAACGAGTTCTGGTGGTCTCCGCAGTTCAGAAAAACGCTTGGTTTTACGGACGAAAAGGATTTCCCGAACGTATTAAGCAGCTGGAGCGACCGCCTGCATCCTGAGGATCAAGAAAAGGCTCTTCAAGCTTTTGCAGATCATTTGAATGATCACTCTGGACGCACGCCATTTGATATTGATTACAGATTGCAGAGCAAAAATGGCGAGTATCGCTGGTATCATGCTGGTGGTGAAACCATTCGTGATGAAAAAGGTGTTCCTCTTCGTGTCGCTGGTACCATTCGTGACATCACGTTAGAAAAAAACAAAGAGAAAACAGCGAATGAAATGGCGTCACAAGTAGAACAGCTTTCAAGTTCAATCAGTGAGATGGTATCAGGAATCAGCTCTGTAACAAATCAAGCGCAAGAGCTTGCTGTTGCACAAGAGCAGTCAACATCTGCTGCCAATCTAGCAAAAAATAGTGCAGATGAGACGAAAAATATTTCTGACTTGATCAAAGAAGTAGCGAACCAAACGAACCTGCTTGGTCTAAATGCTGCGATTGAGGCAGCAAGAGCTGGTGAACAAGGAAGAGGATTCTCAGTCGTTGCAGATGAAGTACGTAAACTGGCGCTTCATAGTGCCAATGCAACGGAAAATATCGAATCTAGTTTAACGGATATGAAAACACAAATTGATGAAATTCTTGATAATATCTCGAATATGACAGCTCTTACACAAACACAGGCTGCTTTAACAGAGCAAGTGAATGCTGCAGTCGATGAAGTGAACCACATGTCTCAGCGCCTTGTTGCCTATTCGAAGAGTATTTAATCATTAAGAACCGCCCTCATATCAGAAGGCGGTTTTTTTATTACAATTGATCTGCTGGAAAAACAATACCTGCATCTTTTCTTGCAGCATCAAGGACTTTCATGACGGAGAGACTTTCATCAAGCCATGCATAGCACTGTTCATGATTTTTTGTTTCAATGATGTGCTGAAAAGCCTCTGCTTCATAAAATAGGCGGTTTGAATTTGTTTGTGCATTGAGTGAGATCACCTGATCATTCACATGGAGCAGCACTTCCTCGCAGCCATTCGCACCGTTTTTCACATGAATGAAGCCTTTTTCCCCTTGAATCAATGCAAAATTCATGCTGTTTGTATCCTTACTTCCGACACTTGTTGCAATGAAATCATTGTAGGTGAAAGTCAAAACACCAGACGTATCTATGCCATTTGGGTGACGGTTTGCTTGGTAGCGAACCTGCTCCGGTGATCCGAAGAGATTCATGATGAAATGGACATTATAGATATTAATATCCATCAATGCTCCTCCTGAGAATTCAGGGTTAAAGACATTTGGCGTTTCGCCGGCTAGCAGCTGATTATATTTGCTTGAATATTGACTATAGTTGCATTGAACCAGTTTGATTTTACCTAGCTGATGAAGGTGTTTTTTGATGAAATGATAGTTTGGCATATGAACGGTCGTAATGGCTTCAAATAGAAGAAGCTGCTTTTCCTTTGCGAGAGCGATTAAGGCTTCCAGCTCTTTGACATTAGAGGTGAAAGGCTTTTCGCAAATCACATGTTTTCCTTTTCTTAATGCAGCCGTGGCATGCTCGCTATGTAATCGATTCGGTGATGCAATATAAACGGCTTCAATGTTTGGATCTTCTAGCATAGCCGTTAAATTTGTATAAGTCGTTTTTACACCAAATTTGTCTGCGAGCTTCTTTGCCGTTGCTTCCTTTCTTGAATAGACGGCATGACAAGAAGCGCCGTCAAGCTGTTCAATCGCTTGCAAGAAGCTTTCCACAATCACACCTGTTCCAATGGTTGCAATGTTCATTCTACAAAACCCCTTCCACTCGTTTGATATCAAGTAAAGCTGTCTCTAGTATAACTGATGTTTGAATCGCACGCGCACTTGGCACCTGGGCGGAGAGGGGGGCCAGTGGCAAACACTGGCACATCTTTGGCAGCCCTTACAATTAGCTGATGTTCGCTAATGTTTGTTTTGTTAACAATTGAATGGCAGCTTTCCTCTTCTTTAACTCATGAATGGAGTGTTGAATATCCTCCACTTTTTGTTCGAGCAGCTGTTCAGCTTCTGTCTTTGATTGTTTTTCAAATAACGATTTGATAATTTCGCGAATTTCTTTGAGTGAGAAATCTAGTTTTCTTGCTTCTGTGATAAAGGATAGCATGAGTACATATTTTTTATCATATAAACGATAGCCGTTATGTGCTCTCTTTGGTTCGGGGAGCACACCCTCATTTTCATAAAAACGAATGGTTTCAATATGCACACCAGACATTTTTGACAATTTACCTCTAGTAAACGTAATCATTCCCTGCACCTCCTTTCTTTGCTATCCATCATACAATTAGAATTGCTAGTTTCAAAATATTCAGTGGTGAACTTTTGTTTTCATTTTCCCGTTGGAATAGGGCAGAAACCCTATTTACAGCAGGATGAATAGAATACGATATAATAGAGAAGGCATTTGACAATTTTGTTACAGGTGAGAACAAGTAGACAGCGTGATGAAAAAACGATAGGCTAAAATAGGTAAATAGTAATGATATAATCTGTCATCATCTAGATGATGGCTCAAAATAGTGCAGCACAAGTTTTGCTGAGAAAAGGGGACCAGTAAATGTATAAATTAGTTGCAATTGATATGGATGGTACGTTATTAAATGATCAACATATGGTGCCGGATGAGGTGTTTGAAGCCATTCAACAGGCGAAAGCAGAGGGAGTTAAAATCGTATTATGTACAGGACGGCCGATTGGCGGAGTGCATCGCTATTTAGATGATCTTCAGCTCAATCAAGAGGGAGATTATGTGATTGCCTACAATGGGGCGCTTGTCCAAAACAGTCACACAAATGAAGTGGTGTCAGAACTGACGTTATCCTATGAGGATTTAACTTCTTTATATAAGCTGAGCCGTGAGCTCGATACACCGATGCATTATTTCGATTCGGCTCATTTGTACACACCGAACCGAGATATCAGTGAGTACACAGTACTTGAATCCTATTTAACAAAGCTGCCGCTTAAATATTTACCTGTTGAAGAGGCAGATCCTTCAATGAGATTACCGAAGATGATGTATATTGATCAGCCAGAACGGTTGGAAAAGACGATACAAGCCATTCCATCTGAAGTGAAAGAAAAGTACATGATGGTGAAAAGCACAGATTTCTTCCTTGAAATCCTGCATCCTGAAGTCAGCAAAGGGAATGCCGTGAAGCTTCTAGCGAAAGAGCTGGGGATTGCTCGTGAAGAGGTCATGGCCATTGGTGACAATGGAAACGACGTATCGATGCTTGAATTTGCAGGCTGCGGCGTTGCCATGGGAAATGCCATTGATGATGTCAAAGCAGTAGCAGATGTTGTGACAAAATCCAATAATGAAGCCGGAGTTGCCCATATCCTGCATGAATTAGTTTTAGGAAAATAAACCAAAAGAGCGGTCTACCACTAAGGTAGCCGCTTTTTTATATGTGAGAGAAAAAGTAAACAAGCATCCGTCTGCTGCTCAAATTTGTCTTTTGCAGCATCGCCTTCACATGATCATGGACGGTATGGGTTGAAATAAATAAAGTACTGGCAATTTCCTTTGTAGACTGTCCTTTTAATAAGCAGTCGAGGACGTTCATCTCTCTTTCTGTCAGCTTGTACGTTTTTGCCGCATAAGGAAGAATATCATGGGTTTGAGCTCTCTTGATGTGAATCATGACAGCCTCTTCCTGACCTGCTGCCTGTGCTAACCGAAATGCTTGAAGAGAGAGGAACAACCCCGTAGGCAATCTCGTCATGCTTGCTGCGGTTTGCTCAATACCTCCGTATAAAAGTTTTGCCCCTAATGCTCTAAACGGGCGTGGCATGATCGTTTTGTCATGGATTTGTTCAAAGGCTTGAAACGTCTGAAGCCAATGAAGACCTGTCTCATTTCCATAAAGAAGGTTGTAATCGTGCGAAAGAATGAGGAAGCCTTGTTGCTCCGCCGCCGCGTCTTCTTCCGTATCTCTTTTCTTGAAAAGTTCATCTCTTAGCTTGGCTGCAAGTCTTGGCGTTTGTTCGATGACCGCTTGGATCTCTTTTTCTTGAAAAGGTTCCTTGTCCTTTAGACGATAGAGGCTGGCAATGCCCCAGCATTCCCCTTGGATCACAAGAGCTGCCCGCAATTCATCAGACCATCCATTAGGTAACAAAATGTCTTGGTAGCGCTCACTACTAAGGTATTCTCCGCTTTGGACTAGGCTCGCAGCATGAACGGGGCCTTTGGCTAGCGTTTCATGCTGATGTACGTCCCTTTTTAAAAACTCATTTTGAAACAGCTGGTTATGAATGTCTTCAATCGGTTCATCTGTGAAGGAACCTGTCGAGAGGAGAGTGGCTGGATCAATGGTCGTGATACAGGCTGCATCAAAATCAAGGACGGCAGCAAGTTCGTCCCGAATGTGTTGTCTCAGCTGCTGAAAATGAGTGGCTGGATTGGTCACAGGATCTCCTCCTCAAAAATCCCCACTTTTAGGGATCGTGTTTTCTGTTGTCTCTTTTTACAATAAAGATGTCATATCGTTAGTGTACAGGAAACGATGTAAAGCGGAAAGGAATTGGAGGAGAAGGACATGAAAGAAAACCAGCATTGGCACGATCCCGTGGCTGAGTCATATGCAGCGACGATTGCCTATAAAGTACCCGGTTATCAGCTATTGCATGAGTTGACAATAGACGTATTAGAAACTGAATTAAAGGGAGCGGCTTCCCGCATCTTGACTGTTGGAGCGGGTGGGGGCGAAGAGATCATCAACATGTTACAAAGAAAAGGAGATTGGCACATCACAGGGGTCGATCCGTCTCCTTCTATGCTGGACATGGCGAAACAGCGGGTGGCACAGCTAGAAAAGGAGGCGCGTGTCACATGGCATGAGGCCTCATTAGATACGGTTTCAGCTGATCCTGTTTACGATGCAGCGGTGAGCTTGCTTGTTATTCATTTTATAGAAAAGCGTCAGCTCTTTTTAGAGGAGGTTGCCCGTAGACTTCAACCAGATGCGCCGTTTATGTTGGCATTTATACAGGGCGAGATGAAGTCCCATGCATTTCAACAGGAGCTTCACATGCTTTCTCTGTTCATGCAGCGGCAAGGCTTAGAAAAAGATGTGTTTACGTCCTTTAAAAACAGGCTGGGACACACGACACACCCTGTTCCCGAGGAAGAAATAAAAGAACATTTAATCAAAGCAGGATTTAAAGACATCAGACCTTACTTTCAGGCAGGAATGATCAAAGGTCTTGTTTGCAAGCGAGGTCGTAGAGAGGCGGATGAGAAATGAGAACACAGGTGATGGTGATAGGCGGCTATGGACATGTTGGACAACAAATATGTCTTCAGCTAAGCGAAGTGTACCCCGGGCAAATTGTTGCGGCAGGCAGAAGCTATGAGAAGGCAGTGAAGTTTTCACGCCAGACAAAAGGGAAGGTTCTTCCCTATCAATTAGATGTGAGTGAGCCGTTATTTTCGGACTGGATGGATCAAACAAGGCTGGTAATTATGTGCCTTGATCAAGAAGACCCGTCATTTGCTGAAACAGTTCTCCGGTCAGGTATTGATTATATAGATATCTCTGCAAAAGGAGCGTACATGGAACAGGTGGCAAAGCTGGATCAGCAGCACATCGGTGCAACGGCTTTACTCAGTGTCGGGCTTGCGCCTGGCCTTACGAATTTATTGGCAGCGAAAGCATCATCTATGCTCTCAACAGTGGATCAAATAGATATAGGGATTATGCTTGGATTGGGTGATCAGCATGGGAAAGCCGCCATTGAATGGACGCTTGAGAATGTCCATACTGACTATGTGCATACTGAGCATCATCAACGTAAAAGAGTCAAAAGCTTTACTGGAGGCAAGCGTATAGATTTTGGGGTGAAACTTGGAAAGAGGCAAGCCTATCAATTCCCTTTCTCGGATCAGCAGACATTGCCTTCGACGCTCAGCGTGCCTTCTGTGACGACAAGGCTTTGTTTTGATTCTCGCGTGGCAACTCGGGCATTTGCCTTCACAAGGAGCCTTGGAATGACGTCACTTCTCACTGTTCCGAAAATTAAGGAAAGAGCCATTTCCATGATTCAATCGGCTCAAATGGGAACAGATCAATATGCAGTGAAAGTGGAGGCGACAGGAATGGAAAGGAACAAGATTCATCAAGCAGCGCTTGGAATAAAAGGGCATGATGAGTCTCAAGCCACAGCTCAAGTCGCCTCTGCTGCAGCACTGCATTTATTGAGCAGGAGGTTTGAGACAGGTGTGTTTCATATCGAACAATTATTTTCATTAGCGTATGAAAATGGTAATTTTGCGTTGGTGGATCAAAAAACGAAGGAAAAGCGTGTGTTAGCGCTGAAAGCCAGCCTTTTAACGGCATAAAAGAAGACTAGCAGGTTGCTAGTCTGGGTAACGAGATGAAAACATCTTCACTCTAAGATATGCGTCAGTTCAAAAGAATAGATCAGTCATGTGGCAGCTTTATTCATGTTCTCCTTGAAAAACAAGTTGTCCTCAATGTAAATGGCCGAGAGTGAAAAAGATTCGAATCGAGGATTGTAGGCTGAAAGGCTGAACTGATATAATGGTTACATTTTGCAAATAAATCTCAAGTGGGTGTTTACAAGTGTTAGATACAGAACAAGGTGTAATGAAGAATTATATAGATTCACCCCAAAAATTGAAAAAATTATTTAAACGAGTATTGTTCGTTGTCAGTCTATCGCAAATATTTGGAGGGGCTGGTATAGCCGCAGGAATTACGGTAGGTGCACTTTTAGCTCAACAAATGCTTGGAACTGAAGCCTATGCAGGAGTCCCAATCGCTTTATTTACTTTGGGGTCAGCTGGGTCAGCTTTTATTGTAGGAAAGCTTTCGCAACGTTATGGACGGCGTATCGGTTTATCTGCAGGTTTTGTTGCTGGAGGGCTAGGAGCAATTGGTGTAGTGATTGCAGCTATGATGAATAGTGTCATTTTACTATTTGCATCGCTCTTCATTTACGGCGCAGGAACAGCTACAAATTTACAAGCTCGTTATGCTGGGACTGACTTAGCGAATTCTAAACAACGTGCAACTGCAATTAGTATGACAATGGTCATGACAACATTTGGAGCAGTAGCAGGTCCGAATTTAGTTGAAATGATGGGGGAATTAGCAGTATCAATTGGTGTTCCAGCACTTGCGGGTCCCTTTATTTTATCAGCAGCAGCATTTATTGTAGCAGGTCTTGTCCTTTTTATTCTGCTGCGTCCTGATCCGCTAGTCATTGCTCAAAAAATAGCAATTTACAAAGCAGAGCATGGGCATGGAAATCAACGAGATTCTGCTGATCAAAAAATAGATAGAAAAGGGCTTACAGTAGGTGCCACGGTTATGATCTTAACTCAAATCGTCATGGTTGCACTCATGACTATGACACCGGTGCATATGCAGCATCATGGTCATGGATTAGCCGAAGTGGGCATTGTGATTGGTTTTCATATAGGTGCGATGTATCTTCCTTCACCTATCACGGGTGTACTTGTAGATAAACTAGGACGAACAGCTATGAGCATAGCGTCGGGCATCACATTGTTACTTGCTGGTTTATTAGCAGCATTCGCACCAAGTGATTCAATGATTCTATTAATCATTGCTCTTTCTTTACTTGGATTGGGATGGAACTTTGGTTTAATTAGTGGTACTGCTCAAATAGTTGATTCTACAGAACCATCAACCCGGGCAAAAACCCAAGGAACACTCGATGTTTTTGTTGCGTTAGCAGGTGCTTCTGGCGGCGCTCTTTCAGGAATGATCGTTGCGAATACGAGTTATGCTGCATTATCTTTAAGCGGAGGAATTTTATCGTTAATTCTCATACCTGTCATAGTTTGGTCTTTTAAAAGTAAAACATAATGAAGCTCCGAGCTGCAGATGCTCCTGCAATCCATCACAAAAAAAGACATGCCCCTAATCATGGGAAAGCATGTCTTTTTTAATTTTCTATTATTAGTAGAGCAATTGCACAAATTGCTTCACAGGATGCTAGTCCTCTTATGATGAAGATGACACATCTCCTTTTTTCTTGATACTCGCTGTAATGAGCTGTGTCAATGTGTCAGAGCCTTTAGTTGAAAGGTGAACACCATCAGGCTGAAAATAAGATGGCTGTCCGGTAGCGGCTGAATGCCAATCGACCAGGGTCACATTGGCATGTTGATCGGCCACTCGCTGAATGACTGCATTCACATCATTTTCCCAAGACCTTGGGACTCTTGTGTTCACAAGGAAAATATGCGCCTTTGAAAATTGCTGAATGAATGCTGTCAATGTGCCCTCAGTAAAATAGCCATTCGTGCCAAGCTCAATAATAACAGCGGCATCAGATTGATTAAATGAAGCATACTGAGGAGCGAGGCTGACGGCTTCGTTCATTTGTCTGCCAACCTTTGCATCGATAGTGATTTGTGCATATGTCTTTTCAAGATTTGGCGCTATGTCTAGCATGACGGAATCACCAATAGCAAGAATTTGGTGAAACTGCTTCTGATCTGCTGCTTTCTTCTCGTGTTTTTCTTTCTTTTTCTTCGTTTTCGCTTCCGTAGAGTCGCCTGTTTTTTTCGGTGCCGTCTTAATTTGTGTCACTTCCTTGGCATGTGGAGACGTATGAGATGAGCTGGACATGCCAATGGTAAATAAAATGATAAGAGCCGCAGTGATTCCAATGAACACTTTATGAGACGTAGACCATTGTTTGTATCCCTTTTTCCAAATAGACCAAGAGGCAAAATATTGTTTGAAGCCAAGCCGGCGAATCGGTTGCTCGATGAAGCGGTAAGAAGCCTCTGCAATGAGTAAAATGGCAATGATCTGCAATGCAACACGTCCTATAGAAGGCTGTCCAATTTCAATGATAGGGGTGGTCAGCACGATGATGGGATAATGCCACAGGTAAATACCATAAGAACGCTTTCCAAGCCAGACGAGTGGCTGATAGGAGAGCCATTTTCCTAGTAGGCTTGCAGGGTGGCAGATGCATGCAATTAAAATGGCTGCATTCAGACAGAATAAAAGCATGCCGCCTTGATAGAGAAAGCCGTCAAATTCGTCCACTGCATAAACACATAGAAGAAAAACTGCAAACGATCCAAAACCAGCGATATGTAAAATACGCCTGCCAACAGGAAGTAGCTTTTTGCTGGACAGTCTTTGCATGGGCCATACAAATGCTAGGCTGCACCCAATCAGAAGCGCAAATGCACGAGTATCTGTTCCATAATAAACCCTGCTTGGGTCCGTATCTGGTGAATAAAGAATCGCCATCCATAAGGCGGAGACAAGTGCAAGGCCAAAGGTGATCATTGGCAGATGGGATCTATTTTTTACCCATTTTAGCCCTGCAATCAATAGTACTGGCCAAATGATATAAAATTGCTCTTCAATCGCCAAAGACCATAAATTTTTCAGTGGAGATACAGCATTGAAGCTATCAAAATAAGACAGCTGATGGAAAATGTACCACCAGTTACTGACATAAAAAAAGGACGATAAGGCATCGCCACGAATGGACAAAAGTGCATTCGAACCCGCAATCGCACACCAGCTGACGGTTAAGAAAATCATCACGTAAGCAGCTGGAAGAAGCCTTCTGATTCGGCCCATCCAAAATGGCAAAAGCTCTTGATAGCCTAAATCCTGTTTATGTAACAAGATCGTCGTAATCAAGTAACCAGAAATCACAAAAAACAAATCAACGCCAAGAAACCCGCCGCTCGCAGGTCCAATATGTAAGTGATAAGCAATGACCGCCAATACAGCAATGGCTCTTAGCCCATCTAATCCTAATATATAACGTAAACGATTCTCCTTGCTGTTCATGAAAATGAATCCCCCATTAATGAAAAGCATCTTTACTTAAATTAAGAAAATTAATAGATAGTATATATAATAGACGTGTATCCATAGCATTTAGTTTGAGTTTTTTTATAAAATTTTAAGATAAACGGAAAAATATATCACTTTATTATATTATTACATCAATATAAAATGGAAGTTATTGAATTCATCAATTGAGAGATACTGGGGCACATAAGTTACGTAAAACTTAGTAGGCGTTCAGATACAGGAGGGTTTTGATGTTTGTTTTAAATCGTCAACCAAAAAACAAGGAATACAATGCGCTCATCGATTTATGTTGTGAAGTATGTGATGAATTCCAATTAGTTTTTAGAAAAGATTTAGCTGATTTTGATGATTATCGTGAAATTCTAAATAAACTTTCACCATCTCTTAAAGAAATGAAGGAAGAGTCTGAGTGGGCTACTACGATTCTAGGAGATGGTCAAACAGCTTATGTTTATTATTATTATGCCAATGAACACACAAAAAATTTGTTAAAAGAACTTTCGAACTCTCTATACGGGTGGGTTCACCCTAATTTACTGGAGGATTTATCATTCTTCAAAAATGGAAAAGAGTGGATGGTTTCAAGCTCACATGAAGAGGAGAGCTATATTTTTCCTGAAAACGAAGAAGAAATTGAGAGTTTAAAACAAATCAAAGGTCTTAAATGGACTATACAAGAAGATGATGAATAAGTTATTTTAAAGGCTTTCCCCTAGAAGGGAGAAGTCTTTTTTATTATAAATAACTCTTTTATACTCAAAACCAAAATCCCTGTCATAATAAAAGAAGATGGAAAGGGGATGTGTGAAATGAGAAGACTTGAAAATAATCAGTTATTGATTCAGATCAATGAGAGAGGTGCCGAGGTCAGAGAGGTGCTTCACAAGGAAAGTGGACGTCAATATATGTGGTCTGGCGATCCTGCATACTGGGGCAGGGTGTCGCCTGTCTTATTCCCGATTGTTGGGCGATTAAAGAATGACCAATACAAGATAGATGGTCAAACCTATGAGCTCACGCAACATGGATTCTTGCGTGATGTTGATTTTGATGTACATGAAGAAACGAAACATACAGTGACTTTTCAATATGAATCAAAAGGTCGTCATATCAAGCAGTATCCTTATGAATTTACTGCCCGTATCCGGTACGAGCTATTAGAAAATGGTCTGACGATTTCCTGGGAAATTGATTATGCCGGAGATGACAAGATGTATTTCTCTATTGGAGGTCACCCCGCTTTTCGAGTCCCGCTTGTTGAAGGAGAACGTACAGCGGATTATACCCTGACATTGACGCCTTCTACTGAGCATCTTCCTGTCCAATATGAACTGAAAAATTCACTTATCAGGGAGAAAGAAAAAGGGATTCAGCTTGAACCGATTCAGCTTCGACCAGAGCTTTTTCAGCATGATGCGATGGTCTTTCGTCATATCAATCGAGTGTCATTGACGTCTCAGGCAGGTCACGGGGTTGAGGTTGATCTCACTGGTTTTCCGTTCGTTGGCATTTGGTCACCTTATGATCAAGAAAAAGGCACAATGGCTCCTTTTGTTTGTATTGAGCCTTGGTACGGTATTGCCGATGTTGAAGGGACGAATGGACAATACAAGGAAAAGTTCGGTATTCAAACTTTAGGGAAGAATGAGACGTTCCAAGCCGCCTATACGATTTTCTTCAAATGAACATTTGTGCATGATGAGTTGAACAATTTGTTATGATAGAAGAAAAAAGGAGGCGTACGAATGGATCGGGAGAAACAACAACTGAGTATTGAAGCGGCAAGGCTATATTATTTATCGGATTACAGCCAGCAGGAAATTGCCAAACAGCTCGACCTGTCGAGACCAACTGTATCTCGGCTGCTTCAATATGCGAAGGAGAAGGGGTACGTCCAGATAACGGTAATGGACCCGTTTGAAGATTTGAATGAGTTGTCCTCATTGCTCAAGGAAAAATATGACCTGCTCGAAGCTCATGTGGTGTTTTCGCCCAAAGATGATTATCCAACGATCACCGAATACTTGAGCCAATTTGGTGCTGAGTACTTGCAAAGCACAGTAAAAGACGGTGATATCGTTGGTGTGAGCTGGGGAACCACTATGTATCAAATTGCTCAAAAGATGCAACCTAAACAGGTCAAAGGTGTAGAGGTTGTCCAGCTGAAGGGTGGGATTAGCCACTCCCATGTGAATACATATTCTGCGGAAACCATCCAGCTGTTTGCAGAGGCCTTTCAAACAGCACCGCGCTATTTGCCGCTTCCTGTTGTATTTGATAGTGCTGCCGTCAAAGAGATGGTTGAACAGGACAGACATATTCAGCGCATCATTGAAATGGGCAAACAGGCGAATATTGCTGTGTTCACTGTTGGAACGGTAAGAGATGAAGCCCTTTTGTTTAGACTTGGTTACTTCCGCGAAGAAGAAAAAGCATTGCTCAAAGCATCCAGCGTCGGAGACATCTGCTCGCGCTTTTATGATCAAGAAGGAAAAATTTGCAGTGAAGCGATTAACAACCGTACGATTGGCGTGGAGCTTGATGATTTAAGGACAAAAGAACGTTCTATTCTTGTTGCTGGCGGACATCGCAAGGTAGCTTCTATCCACGGGGCACTAAGAGGAAAATATGCGAACGTCTTGATTATTGATCAGCATACAGCAAAGGCTCTTATAAATGTCACAAAATAGTTGAACAAAATTTCATAACTATGTTTACAATTGTTCATCGGTCATATATGATGAAAGTATCATAATTAAAAGGAAGTGTAAGCATGACGATAGCAAAGCTCATTGATCATACAGCACTAAAACCAGATACATCGAAAGCTGCAATTATGCAGTTACTTGAAGAAGCAAAGACTCATCAGTTTGCATCCGTATGTGTGAATCCAACATGGGTATCTCTTGCGGCGAAAGAACTAGCAGGAACAGGCGTTGACGTTTGTACAGTCATCGGTTTCCCGCTAGGTGCAAACACAACAGCAGTGAAAGCATTCGAAACAAAGGATGCCATCGAGAATGGTGCAACTGAAGTGGACATGGTTATCAATATTGCGGCATTGAAAGACGGCGAATATGATGCAGTTGAGCAAGATATTCGTGCAGTTGTAGACGCGGCAAAAGGGAAAGCACTTGTGAAAGTTATTATTGAAGCGTGCTTACTCACAGATGAAGAGAAAGTCAAAGCTTGTGAGCTTTCAGTGAAAGCTGGCGCTGATTTTGTGAAAACATCGACTGGATTTAGTACAGGCGGTGCGACTGCTGAGGACATCGCATTAATGCGTAAAACAGTAGGGCCTGACATCGGTGTGAAAGCATCCGGCGGTGTGAGAACAAAAGAAGATGTTGAGGCAATGCTAGCTGCAGGCGCTACCCGAATTGGTGCGAGTGCAGGCGTTTCTATTATCAAAGGGGATCAATCAGCTCCTTCGAAAGACTATTAATTCATACGATCCTATGGTAGGATAACATTCGTGACTCATAAATGATGAAAAAGTCATATGCGGAAGGATCTCACTTCTGGGAATTTCTTCCGCACTTTGTTTGCAAAATAGGGTTTGTCCCATACAAGCGCATTAATGTAAACGAATTCATTCGAGGAGGAAAAACATGAAATACGTGATTGGTATCATCGGTTTGCTGGTGATTCTCGCCATTGCATGGCTAGCTAGTAACGGCAAAAAACGGGTAAAATTCCGTCCAGTAATTGTCATGATTGTACTGCAATTTATTTTAGGTTATATTCTGCTCAATACAGGTGTTGGAAACTTCCTAGTCGGAGGCTTTGCAAAAGGATTCCAAATGCTACTAGGCTATGCCGGTGAAGGAATCAACTTCGTATTTGGCGGATTAATGAATGATAAGGCATCAACTTTCTTCATCAACGTTTTACTGCCGATCGTCTTTATTTCGGCATTGATTGGTATCTTGCAGCATTGGCGTATCCTTCCGCTTATCGTACGCGGAATCGGTTATCTGCTCAGCAAAGTAAACGGTATGGGGAAACTAGAATCTTACAACGCAGTAGCGTCTGCGATTTTAGGCCAATCAGAAGTCTTTATTTCCATTAAGAAACAGCTCGGATTATTACCTCAGCAGCGTCTTTATACATTATGTGCATCTGCCATGTCGACCGTATCGATGTCGATTGTCGGTGCGTACATGCAAATGATTAAACCAGAGTACGTGGTCACAGCACTTGTGCTGAACCTATTTGGTGGATTTATTATCGCGTCTATTATCAATCCATATGAAGTAGCTAAGGACGAAGACATGCTTGAAGTCGTTGAAGAAGAAAAGCAATCCTTCTTTGAAATGCTTGGCGAATATATTATGGACGGTTTCAAAGTAGCGATTGTTGTCGCTGCGATGTTGATTGGATTCGTTGCATTAATTGCGATGATTAATGGAATCTTTACAGCTGTTATCGGTGTGTCTTTCCAAGATGTACTTGGTTATGTATTTGCCCCATTTGCTTTCATTGTTGGTGTACCTTGGAGCGAAGCAGTACAAGCAGGAAGCATCATGGCAACGAAAATGGTTTCCAACGAATTTGTGGCAATGCAAATCCTGTCTGGCGATGCTTTCCATTTCACTGCTCGTACAGAAGCG
This sequence comes from Bacillus sp. FSL R5-0422, assembly GCF_038610765.1. Lineage (NCBI taxonomy): Bacteria > Bacillati > Bacillota > Bacilli > Caryophanales > Bacillaceae > Bacillus > Bacillus sp. FSL R5-0422. The sequence goes on along the minus strand of NZ_CP152014.1, from coordinate 3,489,103 downwards.
ATTATCTCTGTATTCCTTGTATCATTTGCGAACTTCTCTTCTATCGGTATCATTGCTGGAGCAGTCAAAGGCTTAAACGAAAAACAAGGAAACGTTGTCGCACGCTTTGGATTAAAGCTTCTATTTGGTGCAACACTTGTCAGCTTCTTAACAGCAGGCGTTGTCGGTTTGATTTACTAATTTAAAAAAAGGAATGGTGAAAACAATGAGAATGGTAGATATCATTGCGAAAAAACGTGACGGAAAAGAATTATCTTCAGAGGAAATTTCTTTCTTTGTCAAAGGATATACGGACGGAACAATTCCTGACTACCAAGCAAGTGCCTTGGCTATGGCGATTTTCTTCCAAGATATGACGGATCAAGAACGTGCAGACTTAACGCTCGCTATGGCGAACTCAGGAGACACGATTGACCTGTCTGCCATTGAAGGCATTAAAGTAGACAAGCATTCAACAGGCGGTGTAGGTGATACAACAACGCTTGTACTTGCACCTCTTGTGGCTGCACTTGATGTACCTGTAGCGAAAATGTCTGGCCGCGGTCTTGGACATACAGGTGGTACAGTGGATAAGCTTGAAGCGGTAAAAGGCTTCCACGTAGAAATCACAAAAGATGAATTCATCGAGCTTGTGAACCGTCATAAAGTAGCGGTCATTGGTCAATCAGGCAACCTGACACCAGCAGATAAAAAGCTTTATGCCCTTCGTGATGTGACAGGTACTGTGAACTCAATCCCGCTCATTGCTAGCTCAATTATGAGTAAGAAAATTGCTGCTGGCGCAGATGCGATCGTATTAGATGTAAAAACAGGTGCAGGTGCTTTCATGAAAACACCTGAAGACTCTGAGAAACTTGCAAAAGCCATGGTTCGTATTGGAAACAACGTTGGCAGACAAACGATGGCTGTCATCTCTGATATGTCTCAGCCGTTAGGATTAGCGATTGGAAATTCCCTTGAAGTGAAAGAAGCCATTGACACACTTAAAGGCGAAGGCCCTGAAGACTTAAACGAGCTTGTGCTCACATTAGGAAGTCAAATGGTCGTTCTTGCGAAAAAAGCAGAAACGCTTGATGAAGCAAGAGAAAAGCTGATTGAAGTCATGAAAAACGGCAAAGCACTTGAGAAATTCAAGGAATTCTTAGAAAACCAAGGCGGAGACGGCTCGATTGTAGATCAACCAGAAAAACTGCCGCAAGCCCCTTACCAAATCGAAGTTCCTGCAAAAGAAGCAGGTGTGGTTGCTGAGATCGTCGCAGACGAAATCGGTGTTGCAGCCATGATTCTTGGAGCAGGACGTGCAACAAAAGAGGACGATATCGACCTATCAGTTGGTATCATGCTGAACAAAAAAGTTGGCGATCGTGTTGAAAAAGGAGATTCACTCGTAACACTTCATGCAAATCGAGAAGATGTTGCGAATGTCATGGAGAAAATTTATGACAACATTCGCATCGCAGATCATGCGGATGCACCAACTCTCATTCACACGGTGATCACAGAATAAAGAAAAAAGGACAAAAGTGCTTCGTCGCTTTTGTCCTTTTTTGCTAAAAATATTAACGTAGTGTTAAGTTGTACTTATCTAATGAATTCTTTGAATACTTATAAATTATTACTCCAATTAAAGTACCTAAAGTATTTGTTATGATGTCATCAACATCAAAACTTCTATAATTGTAGCCTACAATCAAATCTAAAACAAATTGTATCAATTCAATACTCAGGCTCACTAGGAAACCTATATAAATAACCTTTCGTAATTGGTTAAATGAAAAAAGAATAGGCAGAATAAATCCAAGTGGCACGAATAGAATAACGTTTCCAATGATTTGTTTTATAAATGTTGTCAGTCCAAATTCAAGTGTGACAATTATTGTTTTAAAAGGTATAAAATTATGAATAGAACCTAAATTGTCTTCTATCATAATTTCTATTAACTTCTTTTGATAAGGAAATGGGAAAAAAGTTAGAGAAACAAGACTAGCAATATATAAAGAAAACAATATATAGTATAGAAATAAGATTTTACTTGTAGTACCGCGCATAAATTTATATACGAAGATCACTAAACTAATCCCACATATAATGAAGTAGGGTAGAAGAGGATTTAACATATGAGACTCTCCTTGAATCTAAGATTATCAGTAACTAAGAGAACCTTTACCAATGATCCTCTTATAATTATAATTTTTCCATATTTCGTAGCTATATGTATGCCCTTTTTTTACAGAATAGTCAGTATCTGTATACGGTGAACCTTTACTGGATTTTTCAAATCCTAGACGAGTAACTAACTGAGCATTACTCCACCAGTTCTTTTGTTCATATACATGAATGGTAAAATAGGTATCTCCACCCCAACTTGTCATGTTTATCTTTCCAGTTACAGAATTTTTAGTTGACTTGTATTTACCAATATATAATTGGTGGGTCATATCAAATTTGAAATCTTTAGTTGCTGCTTGAGCTACTATTGGCGTAATCATAATTAAACAAATCATAAAAACAGTTAAAAACTTAAGAAAATTCTTTTTCAAAATAATCATCCTTTATTATATTTTAGCTTACTTTTATAATAATTACATTTTATGATAATAAAGTCAATATTTTTCGGTTGGAATTAAATATTAAATACTATACTTTTTATTTATTTTGATAGAGTAGATTTACCTTATGAAACAAACTTCTTGCAATCATGAAATAATGGGTGTATATTAGTTGACGAGTCAATGATTGATATATCAACTAATTGATCTGAATAGAAAAGAGGGGATGGCATTGACTGCATTTTGCTCTGAAGAAGCAGAGGTATTATACCGTTTGCAGTGCGTGAACCGTATGATGGGCGTGAAGTTCGAAGCATGCACGGGCATCAGCCAATCAAGATTAGAGTTGCTCTCACTGTTATTTCAAGCAGACGAAATCAGCCAGTCAGATTTGCAGAAAAAAGTAAATATTGATAGTGCGGCTGTGACGCGTCACTTAAAACAGTTAGAAACAAAAGGAATGGTCACGCGCAGAAGAAAGCCAGAAGATAATCGAGTCACACTTGTTCGTCTGACAGAAGAAGGCAGAACAAGAATCGAAGCTTCTAAAAAAGAAAAAGAACGATTTATCTCAGAAATGCTTGAGAACGTAAGTGACGAAGAACGAAAGCTTCTCACTGATGTGCTCAGCCGAATACAACAAAACATCGAAAAGATTCAAACAACTTAAAGGAGTGTTTCAACATGGCTACAACATTAAAAACAAACGATTTTATGGAAATTATGAAAGGACGCCGTTCTATTCGTAATTATGACCCAGCTGTGAAAATCAGCAAAGAAGAAATGGCAGAGATTCTAGAAGAAGCAACGACTGCACCATCATCAGTGAATGCACAGCCTTGGCGCTTCATGGTCATTGACAGCCCAGAAGGAAAAGAAAAGCTTGCACCACTTGCAAAATTCAACCAAACTCAAGTGTCAACATCAGCAGCTGTCATTGCCGTATTTGCAGATATGAAAAGCAATGAATACTTAGATGAAATTTATTCAAAAGCAGTAGAGCATGGCTACATGCCTCAAGAAGTGAAAGAAAGACAAATTGCTGCACTAACTGCACACTTTGAGGTACTTCCAGAGCAAGTCAACCGCGAAACAATCTTAATTGACGGTGGAATTGTGTCTATGCAGCTTATGCTTGCAGCACGTGCACACGGCTATGATACAAATCCAATTGGTGGTTTTGATAAAGAAGTCATCGCTGAAACATTTGGCTGGGATAAAGAACGTTATGTACCAGTAATGCTGTTATCAATTGGGAAAGCTGCTGACGAAGGTTATGCTTCTTACCGCTTACCGATTGAACGCATTACAGAGTGGAAATAATATCTATTAAAAAGGGGACTATCATATGATTATTATTCATGCAGGAATGACCATTTATCCAGAAAAAGAAACCGTATTTCTAGAAGAAATCAATTCATTAATGACAGCTTCACAAGCGGAAGAAGGCAATGTATCCTACAAGCTGTTCAAGGATACAGATAAGGAAAATACCTTCTTAATGGTAGAAGTGTGGAAAGATGACGCTGCGGTTCAGAGCCATAATGCGAGTGCACATTTCCAAGCTTTCGTCGCGAAGGCAAAAGAATTCTTAGCCGCTCCACTTGACGTTGTTGCCTTTCAAGGTCAGCAACTTTCATAGTAAAACAACAAACACCCTAGGCGTTTATCGTCTAGGGTTCTTTTATTTTCGACACATTGTTCCACCCATTTCATTCCCGTATTGTGCATTTTCCACAAAGTTTCTGAAAATAAAATGTTTTTCGACTTAAGTATATTGGAATATGCTAGAATTAGATATTATTTATTACCAAATTAGGGAGGAACCAAAATGAAAAAAGGGAAATGGACGAGTATTGCACTAACGGCTGTCCTCAGTTTAGGCACATTGGCAGCTTTCAGCACCCCTCTATCTGCCCACACCACAGAGAAATCAACATCCTCAGATGGCGGTCATTATTCAGGTGTTCCATTTGACGCAAGTGTCGTGAATGAAGACCGTCTCATCAAAGCCTTGAAAAAACAAGGAAAGATCAAAAAGAACGCCAATGAAGCAGAAACCCAAAAAGCACTAAAGAACTATCTAAAGAAAAAAGAAGAATCCGCTATGAAACAAAGTGCAAGCACCTTAACAGAAGAGCCTGAATTTCTGAAAGAATACAAACAAAAGGTACATAACAAATTAGCCAAAAAGAAAAAGTTAAAGAAGCATAATGGAAAAGAAAGCAATCATGTAAAACCGGTCAAAAAAGAAAAGTATAAAGGCGATGTTCGCAATGATAAGGTATTGGTTTTATTAGTAGATTTTAAAGATTATAAGCATAATAGTATTAAAAAAGAAGAGACTGATATGTACTATGACAAGTACGATCAACAGCACTATCAAGACATGCTTTTTGGAAAAAATGGCTACATCGGTCCAGATGGGAAACGAAAAGTATCCATGAAGCAATATTATGAGAAGCAGTCTGGCGGTAGTTACACGATCAGTGGAACGGTTGCTGGCTGGTATACAGCGAAGCATGAAGCAGCCTATTATGGCGGGAACGTACCTGATGAATCAGGCAGTGACGGTAGACCGCGTGAATTGGTGAAAGAAGCACTAGAAGCTGCAGCAAAGGACCCTAATATTGATCTTAGTGAATATGATCAATGGGATCGATATGATATGGATGGAGACGGCGTTTATAACGAACCAGACGGCATCATTGACCATTTGATGGTCGTTCATGCTGGTGTAGGTGAAGAAGCTGGCGGCGGACAGCTTGGCTCTGATGCGATTTGGTCGCACCGCTGGTCACTTGGTGATGTATTTGAAATTCCAAACACAGAATCTGAAGTTGGACAAGGCGGAAAGTTAGGCGCGTTAGATTACACCATTGAGCCTGAAGATGGTGCGGCAGGCGTATTCACACATGAATTCGGACATGACCTTGGTCTTCCTGATGAGTACGATACACAGTACACAGGCGGAGGCGAGCCCGTTTCCTACTGGTCGATCATGTCAAGCGGAAGCTGGGCAGGTAAAGTCCCTGGAACGGAACCAACAGGCTTTAGTCCATATGCGAAAGAAATGCTTCAAAACTTGCATGGCGGTAACTGGCTTACTGGACAAACCATCGATGGTAAAACATTAAAGAAAAGCAAAACAGTGCTGATTGATGAAGCAGCAACAAAAGGAACGAACCATGATGCGGTTCGGGTAGATTTACCAGATAAAGAGATTGAGGTCACAAAACCTGCTCAAGGACAACATGCGTACTTTAGCGGAACGGGTGACAATTTAAATGCGACCATGACGACAACAGGTATCGATTTGTCGAAAGGGAGCAAAGCAGAGCTGACATTTAAAGCATGGTACGATATCGAAGAAGATTATGACTATGCATATGTAGAAGTTCGTGAAACAGGAACCGATCAGTGGAAGACGATTGCTGGTAACATCACAAACGATCGAAATGAAGCTGGAGCGAACGAAGGCAATGGAATTGACGGAAAATCAGATGGATGGGTAGATGCAACCTTTGATCTTTCTGCTTATGCAGGGAAGAAAATTGACCTGCAATTCCGCTATACAACCGATGCAGGCTATTCACTGCCAGGCTTATTTGTAGATGATTTAAACATCACTGCAGATGGGACGAACGTATGGGCAGATGATGCCGAGGATACGTCTACTTTCACGTTTAACGGATTCTCGAAATCAAACGGAAAACAATATGCAGCACAATATTATTTATTAGAGTGGCGCTCTTATGCTGACGTTGATAAAGGGTTAAAGCATATCAAACGCGGGGCAAGTCTCATGAGCTATAATAATGGTTTGGTCGTGTGGTATGTCGATCAATCCTACAGTGATAACTGGGTAGGAAAACACCCAGGGAACGGTTTCCTTGGTGTAGTAGATGCAGATCAGCAAGTATTGAAGTGGAGTGACGGCTCTATTGCTGCTACAGGTTTCCAAGTACATGATGCTGCATTTTCTTTGAACCCAAGTACGAAGCTCAATATTGATTATACAGCGACAACTGGCTTAACTTTGGTAGATCGCTATATTCGCCCGACTCGTACATTTAGTGATAAAAAGAATTATGTGAATCCAAAAAATCCAGATGCAGGACGTGATGTGCCAACATACGGTCTATCCTTTAAAGTTGTTGGACAAAGTAAGGATCGTTCTGTTGGAAAGGTATTAATTTCTAAAAGTAACTAAACAGAAAGCCGGATTCTACCATTGAATCCGGCTTTTTGATATGGTCATAAACTGATTTTGATGAAGAGAACGGCTTTTCGATCGAATGTCTGTTCTTTTTTATTTTGATATCCGAATGAAATCATTATATAATAGGGACTGGAAGGTTTTTCTTTCATACATGGTTCTTTTTAGCTGTTAAAACAAAGGAAAGGATGAGCGTTACCAATGAGTTGTGTCACTGCTAAGCAATTAAAGGTGATAAGAGGGACGATGCAGACTTTTTGCAGCCATTTGGAGTATGATGGTCATGGTAAGCTTCATATCAATACCATCATGGCTTTTATTAAAAAGGAATTTGGTGTGAGGAAAATGAAAGACATTCCACAAAGCCGCTTTACTGAAGCACTTGAATTAATACAAGACTTTGATTTATACACGGATAAAATAGAAATTCGTGATCGTCTATCAGAAAGGAATTAACTAAATTGAATATTTTAGCAATAATACTAGTAGGAATTGTCGCATTAGAACACCTTGTCATTATGTTATTAGAAATGTTTTTTATGGAATCAAAGATGGCAAAAAGATCCTTTAAGTTGCCAGAACACTTGCAAAAGGATCCAAATGTAAAAGTGATGTTTGCCAATCAGGGGCTTTATAACGGGTTTTTGGCTGCTGGACTCATTTGGGGGCTCATTCTCGGATCGAATACTGTTGGATATATGATTCAGCTATTTTTCATTCTTTGCGTGATCATCGCTGCGGTATTCGGCGGTGTGACATCTAATAAATCAATCATCGTCAAGCAAGGCGTACCAGCGCTGCTTGCATTAATTGCGCTTATCCTGGCAATTTAGCCATGAATAAAGCCGCCCTAGTAAAGGGCGGCTTTTAACTTTTTCGAAGACCCATTAAACGAATAATGGAGGTCAGACATAGCGCAACGGCTACAGCCAAAATAATTTTTCCGTACATGACCCCTGTTAAATTCATCAAAAAGACGGCTAATATGATACAGAGCGTGATGATGATCATCACAATCGAATAGGTTTTCATCTACTTTCCACTCCTTTAAAAGTCCCCTCACATCCGTGAGATCTATCCATTTTACCTCATATGATATTACTCAATGACAATTTTACATGAAATTCCCTATCAATAGAATGTGACATATAGATTAGATTTGATGTCATGCCATATTTTTTAGAGAATCGGGTATACCATAAAGAGCTGTACTAAAGTTAAATTGCTTGATATTTAATTGTGCAAAATGTAAAATAACCACATGATAAATCGAAAGGATGATCAAGATGAGTAAGAAAGTGTTATTAGTATCCACAAGCAGTTCAGAAATGAACGGACATCCAACAGGCTTATGGCTAGAAGAATTGGCAGAGCCATTTCATATTTTTAAAGAAAATGAATTAGACGTTCAAATTGTCTCGATTCAAGGTGGAACTGTTCCTATTGATAAAAATTCCATTCCAGAAGGTGTTCCAGCGCAATATCAAGATGTATATGAATTACTTCAAGACACAAAGGCGCTTACAGATGTGAACCCAGCTGATTATGATGGCATCTTCTTTGCAGGAGGACACGGCCCAATGATCGACTTTGCGTCTAATCAACTGGTAGCCGATGCAATCTTAGCAATTTCAAACAAAAATGGTGCAGTCGGTGCTGTTTGTCACGGCGTTTCAGCATTCGTTGATGTGAAGGATCAAGATGGCAAATCATTCATCGAAGGCAAAAAAATCACAGGCTTTACAAACGAAGAAGAGGAAGCTGTTCAGCTGACATCAAAGGTGCCATTTTTATTGGAAACAAAACTTCGTGAGCAAGGGGCAGCGTTTGAAAAAGGAGATGCCTTTGCACCATACGCAGTAGTTGACGGAAAAATCATTACTGGACAAAATCCAGGTTCCAGTGCAGAAACAGCACGCCTGTTTGTTAAAACCATTTCATAAAGTCATCAAAAAACCAGTCGTAGAACATACGGCTGGTTTTTTTGTCATAAAGATTTCCTAAAAAAGACCATAACAACGAACGAAATAATGGTAAAATATTCACAGGGTATAAAACCCAAATTAGGAAAAAGGGGATGTTCCTGTGAGAGCTTTTTATGGAAAAATGACTGCCGCTTTATTATCCATTCTACTCGTCACAACAGGTTTATTTTCACCAGCATTAAAAGCAGAAGAAGCACCGAAAACAGATGGTAAATTATCACCACTGACGGAAAAAGCCATTCAGCAAGTGCAAGACTCGTTTTTGAAGCAGGATGAAGGAACCGCTATCAAACAGAAACAGTTAAAAAAATCTTTTAAAGTAGATAAGAAAAATGGAATCAGTATCAAACGAAAAGCCGCTAAAGATGGCAAGATGCGTACATCTTCCGTTCGCTCCATTGATGGATTAGCCATCAACCAATCAGTTGTCTTATCAGAGGACGACCCAGTCGATTTATGGTTGTTAAGTACGACTTCACCTCAGGCACTCATCAGCCGAATTACCTCATCAAATCCCGATTATTTCGTACAATTATTTGTTGTTGATTATGAAACTGGACAAGCTTATCCGACGGACTTGATTCAGCCAGCAGGCAGTCTCCTTGGTTTGACCAATTTACCAGCAGGTGACTACGCATTCGGTATCACAAGCGATGGAGATTTTGGAGACTCTTACACACTACTAGTGAATGCAAAAAACCCACCCAATTTCACAGGGGCTGTTTCCCTCTCTTCCACCTTGCAATACTTTGTAGCTGAGTATGCCAATGGGGATGTTTTCGCTAATGGTACAAAAGTGTATAACAAACAATCGAAGACCGCCGATTATAAATGGGAGCGTGTATTTTATTTCTCATATGACGGAAAATATGATCAGAGAACCCATTCTGTTGAAAGTGTAAAAGTGAAAAGTATCTCGGCACCAGTATCGTACTCTGCTCCTTATGCGAGTTCATCTGAGGCCATTCTCGTCTACTTAGATGTAGAGACATTATTTATGTATCATGAATCATCGTTTGCTAGCGGACAATTCTACCATAGTAGCTTTGTTGATACACTTGGAAAGACAACGCCAAGACGTTTAGATATAGATGACATGACAAATTACGGCGATCATATTTTAGCTGTTGATTTGAAAACAGGAAAACCAATTGATTTCTTCAGTGTCCTTAATTTTTACTATGCTGCGGGGATCGAGAAGCTGCCTACGATCAGAACGTTGAATTAAGAAAGGCGGTTGACAGCAAATCTCCACATGTGTAGAGTAAAGATAATTAAATGACAAAAGTCCACTAGGGGAGTCATGTATGACTGAGACAAGAGGAAATCTTGGACCCTTTGAACCTGATCTAGTTTGTACTAGCGGAGGGAAGTGGAGCTGGACCTCGTCTTATTCATGATTGAATCGATAAGAAGGCCGCTCCATTTGGGGTGGCTTTTTCATTTATTCTACTGAAGAAGAGGAGGCTTTTTTTATGACATTTTCAGCGCAATTAAGAGAAGAAACAGAACCATTATTTGAAGCCATTTATCAGCATCCGTTTGTCAGGGGACTGGCAGAAGGAAAGCTGGAAAAGAAGCAGATCATTCATTACGTCAAACAAGATGCAGAATATTTACAGGCTTTTATTAAAATTTATGCAGCGGCTCTTAGCAGATGTACAGACAAAGAAGATATTGCTTTTTTCCATCAGCAGATTGCATTTGTACTAGATAGTGAGACACACCCTCACCAAAACCTTTGCCGAGTGGCAGGTGTATCATATGATGGGCTCCAAGGTGCCCCGCTTGCTCCGAGTGCTCATCACTATATTCATCACATGCTACAAGTCGCCAAGGAAGGCACGCTTGGAGAAATGATCGCTGTTCTGCTTCCATGCCCTTGGACATATTGGGAAATTGGGAAACGAATGCTCACAGATGTGCAGCCCGACCCGTCACATCCGTTTTATGAGTGGATCACATTTTATGGAGGGTTAACCGACTCTATTACGGTGGAGCTTTGCAAACGGCTCGATCAGCTGGCGGAAGCAGCAAGTGAGAAGGAAAAGGAAAAAATGAAACAGCACTTTATCTTAAGCTGTCAACTAGAGTACAAGTTTTGGGACATGGCGTTTACGGTGGAAGAGTGGCCAGTTCCATTGGAGGTGCATTCATCATGACATGGAAGATGAAAGAAGTTGTCCTTGCTGTCATTTTATCCGTTGCATGCGGTGTCATCTATTTAGGGTGGTCCACACTTTACTTGCCCATTACAGCACTTGTTGGCCCCGCAGGAGGGAACATCATGTTTGGCATTTGGGTGATTGCTAGTCCAATCGTCGCGTATATCATCCAAAAGCCGGGAGCTGCCCTGATCGCAGAAACAGCCGCTGCCGCTGTGGAATTACTAACAGGCAGCCACTTCGGTCTTTCAGCCTTGCTGATTGGTGTATGCCAAGGACTTGGGGCAGAAATCGCCTTTGCTCTTTTTGGATATAAACGATATCGTATGTGGACACTGATGTTGTCAGGTGCCTTTGCGGCTGTTGGAGCAATGGCTTACAGCCTCGTTGCAAATGGCTTTGGTTATTACACACCTCAAGTTCTACTCATCACACTCATAACTCAAATTATTAGTGGAATGATACTGGGCGGATGTTTAGCCAAAGTTGTGGTAGACACATTATCTAAAACCGGTGTACTGAATCAATATGCCATCATGAAAGAAAAAAGAAACAAAGGTGAACAGCATGAATTCATTTCTCGCGTGCAATAATCTCACTGTCCGTTTTTATGAACAGCCTCAGCCCGTTTTGCATCAAGTCTCTCTGTCCATTCAAAAAGGAGAAAAGGTGCTTATTTTAGGACCAAGCGGAAGCGGTAAATCAACGCTCATCTCGGTTCTGGCTGGCATCATTCCAGAACATTTAGAAGCGGATATGCAGGGCGAAGTGATATTGCAAAGACATACAGGCGTCATGTTTCAGGACCCTGATTCCCAGTTTTGTATGCATCGTGTCAATGAAGAAATTGCCTTTAGCTTAGAGAACCGCTCCGTCCCTCGCGACGAGATGGATGATATCATTCAACAGCTCATGCAAAAAGTCCAACTCGAAGTCGATCCGAATACAGACATTCACACATTATCTGGCGGTATGAAGCAGCGATTGGCGCTTGCTTGTTTATTAGCTTTAGAGCCAGATGTGCTGTTCTTTGATGAACCGACCGCACAGCTTGATCCAGCAGGCAGAATGGAGATCTTTCGGCTTCTACAGCAGCTTGCAGCTGATCAGCGACAAACCATGATTTTTGTAGAGCATGTGCTAGATGGTGTCATCGAATGGATGGACCGGGTGATTTTATTAGACGATCAAGGCAGCATCTTAGCTGATGGATCTCCAAAAGATGTATTGACGACATATGAAAAAGAAATGAAAGAGGCAGGGATATGGCGGCCGAAATTATTTCCCGAGAAATGGTCCACAATCCTTCAAGATCCATTTCATCCAATGAGTCATACGTTTATGCAAACCTTTGAAGCAAGAAAAGAACAGCATAAACAAGTGCCGGCGACTGAGCGGGAGACCATCATGCGTTCAGAAGATCTTCAATTAAGCTACGGGAAAAAAAGAATTATGAGTGATCTCCAGCTTGATATTAAAACAGGGGATTGGGTGGCGATCATTGGGGAAAATGGAAGTGGGAAAAGCACATGTCTTAAACATTTGGTTCGTTTAGAGTCAACGAAAAAAGGCCACATTTTCTTAAAAGACACACTCCTTAAAAAGTGGTCAGACCGAGAACTATATGAAAAAGCAGGCTTTGTGTTTCAAAATCCGGAGCTTCAATTCATACAAGATACAGTGTTCGATGAAATTGCATTTGGTGGAAGGCAGCGGAATTGGCCAGAGAACGTTGTACAAGAAAAAACCATTCAGCTATTGAAAGAGTTCGGTTTAGAAAAGCATGCAAAAGCTCATCCTTTCACTTTAAGCTTAGGTCAAAAAAGAAGATTGAGTGTGGCTACAATGCTCCTTTTTGATCAGGATGTCTTATTGTTAGACGAACCGACTTTCGGACAGGATGAAAGAACAGCGAAGGAATTAATCAGGCGCTTAAAAGAACGTCAACGCCAAGGCACCACTATTTTAATGGTCACACATGATATGGACCTTGTCGATGAGTGTGCCAATCAAGTGCTTCTTTTTCATCAAGGAAAGCATGTGTATGAAGGTACGCCTTATGATCTATTTTCAAATCAGGAACTTGTCGATGCTTATCAGCTGAGAGCCCCGTTGCATTATCAATATATGGCTGAAAGAAAGGACGTGCTGACGATTGCAAAGTAATCATTCCTTTCTTTCCACTGTGAATCCAGCTATCAAATTACTCGCCCATCTGCTTGCGATGTGTTGTCTCATGGCGATATCGGATCCTAAAACAACCTTCATCATCTGGCTGTTTGCACTTGGTATTGGACTTGTCTTAGGCGGATGGAATTTGAAGTATCTTTTCACAAGACTTGTCCCTTATCTGCTCTTTTTCATTCTCGTGTTTTGGATGATGGCGGCCTTTGGCAAGGGGGATCATACTGTTTGGAAATGGGCATGGTTTCATATGACAGAGGAGAGTTTACGAAATGGACTCACCATCGCTCTCAGAATGCTTGGCTTTGTGACATTTGGTCTTTTGTTTACGTCCACAACAGATTTGACAGCATTTATGATGAGCCTCATTCATCAGTGCAAAATGTCGCCAAAATGGGCGTATGGGATGCTTGCAGGCTTCCGGTTTATTCCGTTATTTCAAAGTGAATTAAAGCAAATGAAGGCAGCACATAAAATTAGAGGCTATAAGCAAAAAAACAGTTGGAAAGCCTTTATACGTTATGCACTTCCTCTTTTTACACAGGGCGTACGAAAATCAGAACGTTTGGCCATTGCGATGGAAGCAAGAGGCTTCACGGGTGAGAGGGAGCGGACGTATTATCATGTCATCAGCACTTCATGGATCGACTATATGTATCTTTTGCTCATCGTTATCAGTGTCTTGATATGCATGTCCTTTTTTTAAAAACCTCCCCACATTCTCTTGATAGAATGTGGTTTTTTTATATGCCTTAGGTCATTTGATTGATATTAGTACACATTACAGGCTGTAATAGATCTTATAACGAACCGATAAAGAAGATGTACTGAGAAAAAGAGAGGATGAACGTGAGCGAATGTCACAGAGAATTGATAACATAATAGACGCTTTACCAATCATTGGACTAGCTATGAGAGAGCAACTAACCTTTTCTATTTTAGGGAAAGAGAAGGTTCTTTATTATCAGCAACACGGAAACATTGACCTAGGGTTTAAAGCTGGAGATATCGTAGCTCCAGGGTTCGAAAACTTCTCTATGTTGAAAAATGGGAGAGAGCCATCGTTTATCCAAATTCCGAAAGAAGTATACGGGATTCCAATGGATATTGTAGCCGTTCCAATTAAAGATGAAACGGGTCAAGTAGTCGCTGCTTTCTGCGTGGCCTATGACCAGACCAATCAACAACGATTAGATGACATCATGACAGAGAGCAACCAAGCTTCCGAAAAACTCGTCGCAATGGTACAGCAAGTGGCTGCACATTCAGAGGAACTACAAGCGACAAGTGAACAAATTCTACAAAACACGAAAACCACTGTAGAAAATTCCTCTAAAATCAATCAAGTGTCCAATCTTATCAAAGGTATTTCTGATCAAACGAACTTACTTGGACTCAACGCATCAATTGAGGCTGCAAGAGTAGGTGAAGCAGGAGCAGGATTCGGAGTGGTTGCAACGGAAGTGAGAAAGCTGTCAACTCATGCGAAACAAGCGACGACTGATATTGAAACAGCGCTAAAAGATGTGCAGGGATCGATTAAAGGAATGGAAGAAGAAATAGCACAAATTGTCGCTTCTTCTGAGCATCAAGCAGAGCTTGTAGGCACATTTACAAAAATTATTGAAGGCCTCCATGAAACAAATGAAACGATGAAATCACTCGCAGAAGACTTAGTGAATTATCAAGTGAAATAAAAAATAGATCGACCAAAACCTCCAAATCAATCGGAGGTTTTTTTCATTTGAAGGTGAGAAAGTTGTTAGGATATTGACCGATTTATCGCTGACAGGTAGAGTACACTTCTGTATGATAGAAAAAGAGATACTAGTCTAGTCAGTAGACCTAATCATAAGGAGGGAGACCATCGTGACACAATCAGCGAAGTTGCAAGAAATCATAGCACCTTACCGTAAAATGTTAGATCGAACGGAACAGCCCATGATTCAACTACAGATGAAACAAGGAAAAACAGGACCTTACGACAGCAAAATTGCAGGTGATCCTTACTTCCCTAAAAACGATGAATATCCAGTTGATGGTGAAGGTCACCCTATGAAGCTTTTGGCACAAATTAATTTTGGTCAGCTGCCGAAGCTGAAGGATTATCCAGAAACAGGACTTTTGCAAATTTTTATTTCTGTGCATGATGATCTTTATGGGATGAATATTGACCATAAAACAGAGCAAAAAGATTTTCGGATCAAATTTATTGAGGAACCTTTCTTGGCAGAAGAAGAGTTGTTGACTGATTTTTCTTTTGTGAAAATTCCTGATGATTTTTATTTTCCTGTGACGAAAGAAGGCGCCATTACAGGTGAACGGTCCAGTGAAACGATTAGTGTTGGAGATTTCCGCTTTGAGAAAATCACAGGTAAGCACGCCTGGGACCTATTTGAAGGTGTAGAAGGCATTGATGGAGATGAAGCGGATGCCTTGCTAGATGAATTTTATGAAACAGAGAGTGGCTTTGGTCACAAATTGGGCGGGTATCCAGGGTTTACACAAGAAGATCCGCGTACCTATGTAGATCAAGAACATACCGTTCTGTTATTACAAATTGACTCAGATGATGAAGTAGATCTAATGTGGGGAGATTGCGGAATCGCCAACTTTTTCATCAAACCAGAAGACCTCAAACGAAAAAATTTCGAGAATGTCGTCTATAATTGGGATTGCTCCTGATTTTGTAAAAAACACTCTTTATAGAGTGTTTTTGTGTATGTTTTTAGACTTTTTTGCCCCTATTTCGTCATTTTTGAGAGGTAATTTGTCATTCTTTCTAGTTGACCGTATCAAAAAAAAATGTAAAATCATCTTAAAGTCCTCTTTTTTGAAAATAATAATAACATGACATATTAGTCTACAATGAGATGCTCGAAAAAGCGGAATGTATTGGGGGGTATCAATTGATCATTTCGAAAGTAATCAATAATAATGTGGTCAGTGCGTATGATGACGAGCAGCATGAGCTAGTCATTATGGGCAGAGGAATCGCTTTTCAAAAGAAAAGTGGAGATCCGATTGACGAAGAACGTATTGAAAAAGTATTTTCCATTCAAAATAAAGATATATCAGAAAAATTCAAAACCCTGCTTTATGATATTCCAATCGAGTATATGCAAGTGTGTGAGGCGATTATTGATCATGCGAGAACAACCCTTAATAAAAATTTGAATGACAGTATCTATGTGACACTGACGGATCATATCACCTTTGCTATTGAACGTCATCAAAAAGGTATGGACATCAAAAATGCTCTGCTCTGGGAAATTAAGCGGTTGTACAAAGATGAGTTTATGTGTGGTGTAGAAGCGCTTCGGATTATTCAGGACAAGCTCAATATTCATCTTCCTGAGGATGAAGCCGGTTTTATTGCGATGCACATTGTCAATGCAGAACTCAATGAAGAAATGCCGAACGTGATTCAAATTACCAAACTCATTCAAGATATTTTAAATATCGTTAAGTATCACTTTCAAATTGATTTAGACGAGGAATCATTAAACTATTTCCGATTTGTCACGCATTTAAAGTTTTTTGGACAGCGTCTGTTTAACGAAACACAAATGGAAAATCAAAATGAATTTCTGTATGAAGTCGTAAAAGAGAAAAACACTGCAGCTTTCCAATGTGCTGAGAAAATTAACGATTATGTACAAAAAGAATACAACCGAAGCCTCATAGAAGATGAGATGCTGTATTTAACTTTGCATATCGACAGAGTGATAAAAAGAAAATAAATTTAAAAAGAAAGCGTTGACATCATAAAATTAACATGATACTTTATAACTATAAACAACATAACTCACAATCTTTTAGGATTGTTACTGGTCAAGCAGGCAAAACCTAAATCATTGTCCCTATCTTTGATAAGGCGTGATTTAGGTTTTTTGTATCCAAAGACTTATAAAAATTAAATAACGATCAATCGCTATGAAGGATTGTTACTGGTTAAGCAGGCAAAACCTAAATATCGATTAATGTCTGAATCGCTATTTTTCGGACATTAATGGATGTTTAGGTTTTTTCTATATCATGATTTAATCAACGATTGGAGGGTAATACAATGAACCACAAACAAACAGCAAAAGAAGTTCTAGAGCTTGTCGGCGGTGAAAAGAATGTTAAGCAGGTCACGCATTGTATGACAAGACTTCGCTTCAACTTATACGATGAAAGCAAAGCGGATAAAGAGAAGCTGCAATCAACAGATGGTGTCATGGGTGTGAATCAAAGCGGAGGTCAATATCATGTCATTATCGGCAATGATGTTTCGAATGTCTATCAAGCCATGATTGCTGACTCAGGCCTGTCAACAGATGTAAAGTCAGGCGGTACAGAAGAAGCAACAAAACAAAATGTGATATCTAAGCTTTTCGATTTTATCTCTGGTGTCTTCACACCGATTCTTCCAGCCATTGCGGGAGCCGGGATGATCAAAGGGATCTTGGCACTCATGCTTACGTTCCAGTGGATTTCAGATAAAAGCAGCACATATGCCATTTTAACAGCTATCGGAGACGGAGCCTTTTACTTCTTACCGATTCTGCTTGCTGTAAGCGTAGCCAAAAAAATTGGCACAAATCAGTATATCGCCGCTGCCATTGCAGCCGCCGCACTGCATCCGCAGTTAACGGCTTTACTAGGCGCAGGAAATACAGAATTTCTAGGCTTACCAGTGGTTGCCGTTGTGTACTCTTCATCGGTCATTCCGATTCTACTCACCATCTGGCTCGGCTCATATGTTGAAAAATTCGCAGAAAAGTATAGTCCGAAATCATTAAAGATCATCCTTGTTCCAACAGTCACACTTCTTGTCGTAGTACCAATTATGCTGATCGCGGTAGGACCGCTTGGTGGAATTATCGGAAATGGTCTTTCAGGTGGAATTGATTTATTGTTCAAACATGCAGGCATTTTGGCCGGACTCTTGATCGGCGGCTTCATGTCACCATTGATCATTACGGGTATGCACTATGCACTGCTTCCAATCATGATCAACAACATTACGTTAAACGGTTTTGACTTCATTCTTCCAATGATGTTTGTAGCGAATATGGCACAAGCAGGCGCAGCATTCGGTGTGTTCTTAAGATCAAAAAACAAAACATTCAAATCATTGGCGATGTCTACAAGTATTACTGCATTAATGGGTATTACTGAACCTGCTATGTATGGTGTGAACATGCGATTGAAAAAACCGTTCCTTGCAGCCCTCATTGGTGCAGCAGTAGGCGGCGTGTTCATGTCGATCTTTAAAGTAAAATCATATGTGATATCTGGATCAGCAGGTCTCCCAGGTCTCCCAACATTCATTGGCCCAACATTTGTCTACTCTATCATTGGCTTAGTAATCGCCTTTGTCGTAGCAACGATCATGACACTTGTTCTAGGATTCAAAGATGTACCAGTAAAAGATGATACAAAAGCAGACAAACCAGAAGAAAAGAAAGACACAGTAACACTTCAAAATGAAGTAGTACAAAGCCCGCTTGAAGGTCAATTAAAGCCGCTAAATCAAGTAAATGATGCAACATTCTCTAATGAAATCATGGGGAAAGGTACAGCCATTGTCCCAACAGTTGGACGTGTAGTAGCACCATTCAATGGCAAGGTTGAAACCATTTTTCAAACGAAACATGCCATTGGCTTAAAGAGTGACCAAGGCACTGAGCTTCTCATTCATGTTGGAATTGATACGGTGAAGCTTGGCGGAAAACATTTCACAAGTCATGTAGAGTCAGGTGATTTTGTACAAGCAGGAGATGTGCTCGTTGAATTTGATATCGAGGGCATTCAGCAAGAAGGCTATGATGTCACCACACCAATTATTGTGACCAACACAAACGATTTTGCACAAGTTGATGCGAAAACAGAAGGCACGATTTCAGTACAAGAGACACTGCTTACAGTCAGTGTAGAAGAAAATGAGGAGGGCGTTCAACATGAACAAGTTAGAAAAAACATTTCCTAAAGATTTCTTATGGGGCGGCGCTGTTGCAGGCAACCAAATTGAAGGTGCTTATAATAAAGATGGAAAAGGCTTATCGACAGCAGATGTATCACCGCATGGAATTATGCATCCATTCGATGAATCAATGAAAGACTTAAACTTATATCATGATGCGATTGACTTCTACCATCGCTATAAAGAAGATATTGCACTCTTTGCAGAAATGGGATTCAAATGCTTCAGACTCTCTATTTCTTGGCCGCGTATTTTCCCAAATGGCGACGATGCGGAACCAAATGAAGCAGGCCTTGCTTTTTATGACAGAGTATTCGATGAACTGCATAAGCATGGAATTGAACCAGTTGTCACGATTTCCCATTATGAAATGCCGCTTGCACTTGTGAAAAACTACGGCGGTTGGAGAAACCGTAAGCTTGTCGACCTTTATGAAACATACGCGAAAACGTTGTTTACTCGCTATAAAGACAAAGTGAAATATTGGATGACCTTTAATGAAATCAACGTCGTGTTACATGCGCCTTTCACTGGCGGTGGTCTTGTATTTGAAGAGGGGGATGACGAGAAAAGCATTCAATATCAAGCAGCGCATCACCAATTTGTTGCAAGTGCTTTAGCTGTCAAAGCAGGCCACGAAATCATTCCTGATGCGAAAATCGGCTGTATGATTGCAGCGATGACAACTTATCCATACAGCTCAAGACCAGAAGATATGTTTGCTGCAATGGATCAGGACCGTAAAACCTTGTTCTTCTCAGATGTACAGGCAAGAGGCTACTATCCAGGTTACATGAAACGATACTTCCAAGAAAATGGAATTCATATTGAGATCCAAGATGGTGATGAAGACATCCTAAGAAACCATACAGTAGACTATATTGGCTTCAGCTATTACATGAGCTTTGTGACAAGTACAGATCCAGAGGTTCTTGGAAAAGTCACTGGTGGTAACCTATTTGAAGGCGTTAAAAACCCTTATCTAGAAGCAAGTGATTGGGGATGGCAAATTGATCCAAAAGGACTTCGTACAACACTAAACCAACTATATGACCGCTACCAAAAACCATTATTTATCGTAGAAAATGGACTGGGAGCTGTCGATCAAGTAGAAGAAGACGGATCCATTCAAGACGATTACCGAATTGATTACCTCAGAAGCCATTTGCTAGAGGCGAGAGAAGCCATTGCAGACGGAGTAGACTTGATGGGTTATACAAGCTGGGGCCCAATTGACCTTGTTAGCGCATCAACAGCTGAAATGAAAAAGCGCTACGGCTTCATTTATGTCGACCGTGATAACGAAGGAAAAGGTACATTAGATAGAAAGAAAAAGAAAAGTTTCGATTGGTATAAACAGGTGATTGCGACAAATGGCGATCATTTAGATGCATAAAAGAAAAAAGACAAACCGTTCATACTGCGGTTTGTCTTTTTTTCGTCATTTGGACTATGAAGTCCACACTTGATCCGCAATCTCAATCACATGACGAAGCTTTTCCCATTGTTGCTCTTCTGTTAACAGATTGCCTTCCTCCGTTGAGGCGAAACCGCACTGTGGACTCAAGCAAATCTGGTTAATGTCGACGTATTGAGCTGCTTCCTCGATTCTTTTTTGAATCTGTTCAGCCGGCTCAAGCTCACCGTATTTTGAAGTGACAAGGCCTAGTACGATTTGGAGGTTTGGGTTCTTCACATAGCGAAGGGGTTCAAAACCGCCAGAACGATCGTCGTCGAATTCTAAAAAGAGACCATCTACATCTAAGCCGGCAAAAATCGTCTCTGCCGCTGCTTCATAACCGCCTTCAGCTGCCCATGTCGATTTAAAGTTCCCACGGCAAATGTGCATAGTGATCACCAAGTCCTCTGGACGATCGGCAACTGCTTCATTGATTGTTTTCGCAAATGACTCACGCAGTTCATCTTCTTCTCGGCCAAAGGCTTTGATTTGTTCATGCCCTTTTTCAGAAAAGAACACGGCCCATGCTGTATCATCCAGCTGTAGATAGCGACAGCCTGCATCATAAAAGGCACGGATGGCTTTTTTATATGCCTGTGCCACATCATGGTGGAATGCCTCTAGGCTGTCGTATACTCCTTCTTCAAGCTTTCCACGGAAAAAGAGCATATTCGGACTTGGAATCGTCATTTTAGCGGTATGATCACCAGCGATGCTGTGAAGGAATCGATAATCTTCCAGCATTGGATGATCTGTAAAATCGATCTTGCCCGTTACTTTGATTCCTCGCGCCTTTGTCGTCGTATTGTGGAATTGAATACCTTGATCTGCTTCAAATCCTTCAACTCCATCGAGTCCCTCAAGAAAGTCAAAATGCCACCAAGCACGTCTGAACTCTCCATCTGTGACAACCTCTAATCCAATTTCCTTTTGTTTCTCCACAATACGAGTGATTTCTTCATTTTCAATTTGTCGGAGTTGCTCTGCTGTCAGTGTACCGTCTGCTTTTTGCTTGCGTGCTTCCTTGATACGTTCTGAACGAAGTAAGCTGCCTACTTGATCTGCGCGGAATGGCGGTTTCGTTGTTTTCTTTCCAATGGTTTGTACTTGTGTCATGTTGAATCCCTTCTTTCTACAGGTTAAAAATCAAATAAAAAAGCTCTTCCTTGGATAAGGAAGAGCATCATATACTGAGAGAACTCTGCCTTATCTTCAAACAAGCATCTGCTTGCTTAAGGAATTAGCACCATTCTGTTCCGAGGAACAGCGGTTGCCGGGTTTCACAGGGCCAGTCCCTCCACCACTCTTAATAAGGTTACCTTTGATTCAATTTTCTTAATAAACATAATTATTCAACTTTTACGAGAGAAAGTCAATGGTTTTTACAGTTAATTTTCTATATGAACAAATCAGCGACGAGAACCCCCGCTAGTCCGACAAGTGAAAGAACGGTCACCATCAATGTCCACGTTTTAAAGGTTTGGGCCATGGACAGGTTAAAGTATTCTTTATAAATCCAGAAACCCGCATCATTCACGTGAGAGAACGTAATGCTGCCGGCACCTGTTGCGATCACCATTAACTCTGGGCTCACACCTGTGAGTCCAATCAAAGGAGCAGAAATGCCAGCCGCTGTGAGTCCGGCGACAGTGGCTGACCCTAAAGATACACGAAGGACCGCAGCAATCAACCAGGTGAGAAGCAGTGGCGAAAGTGTGCTTCCTTGCATGATTCCTGCAATGTATTGATCAACACCGCTATCAATGAGCACCTGTTTAAAAGCGCCACCACCTGCAATAATTAATAAAATCATCGCAATAGAACCGATAGAATCTGTGATTGATTTCATCACATCCTGCATGCTCTTTCCTCTGCCAAGTCCAAACGTGTAGATAGCAAGAAGAACGGAGATTAACAGTGCAATCGCAGGCTCGCCTAAAAACTCAGCGGTTGGCAGTAATGAGGAAGACGGAAAGAAAATTTCTAAAACTGCTCTGAAAGTCATGAGCAATACAGGCAAAATAGCGGTGAAAATGCTGATGCCGAAGCTTGGCATCTCTTCTTCTGTAAATTCCTTTGGATTAAATAAGTTCATTGGAATATGTGCGTGTAACTGATCTTTTTTAAATAATTTTGTAAAGAGAAGTCCGCCTACTAAAACAGCAGGAATCGCTAAAATAATCCCAACTAATAAGGTTTGTCCCATGTTTGCTTGAAAGACATTTGCAATGGCAGTCGGCCCTGGGTGAGGAGGGAGGAAGCCATGTGTGGTGATGAGTGCAGCGACGAGCGGCATACCCACATAAAGCACAGGAAGTCTTGCAGCTTGAGCGATCGTAAAGACTAGTGGAATTAAGATAATGAATCCGGTTTCATAAAATAGAGCAATTCCGATCACAAACCCAGTCAGCATCGTTGCCCATTGAATCTTTCCAATACCGAATCGATCAATGAGTGTCATCGCAATACGCTGAGCTCCGCCAGAATCAGCCATCAATTTACCAAGCATCGCACCAAAACCGAGAACGAGTGCGAGATGCCCGAGCGTACTGCCGAGTCCTTTTTCGACGGAAGCAATCGCTTCAAGTGGTGACATTCCTTCTAAGACAGCGACAATTAAAGAAACAATAATCAAAGATATGAAAGCGTTTAACTTAAAGACAACCATAAGTAAAAGCAATAATAAAACGCCAAGTCCGATAAACACTAACGACATGGTTTTTCCTCCTTTGTGGTGCATAAAGGAGTGTATAAACACCCCCTATGCTTTATCCTTCAAGTATGTCTACAGCTTCTTTTAACGTATCCCTTGAACCAACATTTCCCGGGAAAATCACATAAGACATGAAAGGGAATTTACTATCTTCACCTGTTTGCCAAACGGGAATGCCTGGTTTGATCTGCCCTGCTACGGTTGCGCGTTTCACGTGAAGTCCTCTAGTTCCAATATCACTGGAGGTAATGCCACCTTTGGCAATGAGATACTTAGGGCGAATTGTGAGACGCTGGACAATGCTTGTCACAGCATCACTAATTTTTACAGAAAGCTTTAATTCTTCCTCCTGTCGATCATCCCCAAGGTCAAGCCGTTCTCTTCTTGTATAAACAGCCACAGATTGACCAGATACTAATAATTCTTCAGTTTGCTGAATCACACGGTCAATTTCTTGTTGAAATGCTTCAGGCTCCAGCACGAGGTGTGTATTGAATTCGATCAAAGCTACCTCTTTATTTTGTTGAAGCGCTTTTAATTGATCTGTTGTCTTCTTCACATGAGAACCAATCATAATGAGACCACCGTGTGGGCTTTGTTCTTGTATCAAGTCATGTCTTGTTAATAAGGCACGATCCCCTATACCGCCAAGAACTTTTGTAAGTGCCGCTGCACTTCTGAACATAAGTTGCTTTCCTGCTTGAATGGCTTCTATGAGAGCAGTGACAAAGACTTTGACATCGTCATAGTCCACAGCGTTTACAACCACTTTTTTAAAATCAGTCACACTCAAGAGCTGATTTTTTATTTGATTCATTCGTAAAGCCCGTAGATCATCTAACGAAATGTAAGTGGTGTTCTCTTTCGTGAAAGATCCGTCTGACTTTTCTTCAATCCATTCTCCGAGATGAGATGACTGAAAGCCGAATGTGCGATCTTGTGCAAATTCTGTGTTACCAGCAGGAATTAATTCTTGTCCTTCTTGGACGTAATGAATATTGTTGATCGTCAAGCGTCCACCTTCTTGGAAAAAAGGAAGAAGGATTTCTCCATCGAATTGGCGGGAGCTTTGCTGTTCAATCGTGGTTCTGAGTACTTCTGTTTCCAGCGGGAAGTGTCCACGAAGAGTGGAATCTCCTCGGCTGACAATGATGAAATCCTGATCAAGCCGTTCCGCTACCTTTACAATTGTTGAAGCGATTGTTTCGTGTACAGCGATCGTTTCCTTCTCAGTCATACTGCGAGAATTGGTCAAAATAAAAAACATGCGGCTGTCTTCAAGAAAACCAGCTTCGATGCTTTCTTCTGACCAATCGGTGAAAACAGAGACGCCATGTACGGTTTGAATCCCTGTTGGATCATCATCTAATACAATGACTTTATGATGAAAGCTGTTCAGTGCTTGTTCGTATGCTGCTTGAATGATTTTTGAATCCGCTTTCGGAAGAGCATTCAGTATGTCAGTGCTTTTCTTCATGACCATCTCATCCTTTCTTCACTTCGACATGAGCCATTTTTTCGTAATATTGAACGATGCCGCCATGGTCAAGCCCAGATTTTCCGTCGGCTTTGAGCGCGTGGAAGATTTCGAGCAGCTGGCTAGAAAGAGGGAGAGGAACGCCGATATCGTGAGCCGTTTCCATCACATTGGTTAAATCCTTTAAGTTAATGTCGATACGTCCGCCTGGTTCAAAGTTACGTTCTAAGATGAGAGGGACTTTTGCATCAAGAACGGCACTTCCTGCCAGCCCACCGCGAATAGCTTCATACATTTTGTCAATGGCAATGCCCGATTTAGCAGCAAGAACGAGCGCCTCGGACATAGCGGCAATATTTAAGTTGACGATGATTTGATTGGCGAGCTTCGCTGTTGTTCCGCTCCCATTTGTGCCAACTAATACAACCTCTGTGCCCATCGCAAGCAGGACATCCTTCACTTGCTCAAAGATGGCTTCTTCGCCGCCAGCCATGATGGCAAGTGTTCCGTCTATTGCCTTCGGTTCTCCGCCGCTGACAGGTGCGTCGATAAATTCTACCTGATGCTGTTTTGTAAGAGCAGCTAAAGCTCTAGAAGTAACAGGAGAAATTGAGCTCATATCTACGACAATCGTTCCAGGTTTAGCTGTAGTTAAAATGCCATGATCACCTGAAACAACAGCCTCTACGTGCTCTCCTTTAGGAAGCATTGTGATAATGATATCGCTTTCAAAAGCGGCATCAGCTGCTGAAAAAGCACCTTTTGCTCCGGCTTTTTGTAACGCTTGAATCGCTTCCTCATTTAGATCGAAAACAGTCACAGTATGACCGGCTTTTAATAGATTAAGTGCCATAGGCTTTCCCATAATACCTAATCCAATGAATCCAAGTTTCTTTGTCACATTGAACGCCTCCTATATAGAAAACCCTTACAAAGAGCGCTTTCTTTTCTGTTTGTTAGTATATATACTATCTTTTATAATTGATAGTAGGAAATAAACTATTGTTCATTTAATGTACATGACGTGATAGGAACGTGTCAACGGAAAATATGAGAAAAGTCACAAAAAAAGACCGGAATCAGCTCCGGCCTTTTGCGTTCATGTTTTATTTTTAGCTACGGCTAATCGAGATCTTTTCACATTTTCAATGGCATTTGATCCTAGTTCTAAAACAGCGGCAACGTATAGTACATCGATGATCACAAGCTGGTTAATACGGGAGATCATGGAGTCAGATCGATAGGTTGTCTCCCTAGAAGAACTGAGCAGATGAAAGTCAGATCGCTTTGCGAGTTCTGATTTCGGATAGCTGGTGATAGAGGCGATTTTTGCTCCCTTTTCTTTAGCAAATTGCACGGCATCGAGAATTTCTCTACTCTCTCCTGAATGGGAGATCGCAACGATAAAATCGTGTTCCGTGGCGTGAGTTGCAATCATGTTCATCATATGCGGATCACTGCATAGACTTACTTCAAAACCAAGCTGGAGGAACTTATGATAAGCATCCCCGGCAATAAAGCTGGACGCACCGGCTCCAAAAAAGACGGTTTTATGTGCCTGTTTCATTTGTTCAATAAATTGCGTGACGGCATGGTCTTCTACTATATGTTTCATATCTTGAATAGAGTTTGTTGTTAACTCTATGACTTTATGTTTAATGTCAGCTACACTATCGGATGCCTCGATTTCACCGTATATGGATTGGGGTGTATTGGTTGCTATATCCTGTGCGACATGGACACGAAACACTTGGTATGATTCATAACCAATTTTCCGTAGAAACCGAAAGATCGTCGTTTCACTTGTATTGCATTCAGAAGCGAGTGCACTAATGGAATGAAGCACAACCTTCTGAGGGTTTTCTAAAATATAATTGGCAATCTTTTTCTGGGTCGGAGACAAACTATGAAACGTCGTCCGAATGTGACTAAAAATATTCTCTTCTATGATAAACACCACACTTCATCTAGCATTCTACATTAAGCATACAGGAACTTATGAAAACGGTAAACAAACCCGAAGTGGGAAAATGAAGAATAATATGGAAATACTGCTTCTTTTGGTTCTTTTGTCATGGTATACTCAATTGGTAATAGACAAAAATGGGGGTTTTTACTATGACAATGAAAAAAGGCCTAACAATCAGTCTGCTCATTTTTTCACTGATTGTTTCGTTGTTTGCGCCAGTTGGATCTGCGGATGCCAAACAAGCAAAAAAAGCGAAAGTAAGCACACACTATTATAAAAAGAAAAAAACGTTTAAATATGCACAAGTGAAAAACCTAAGTAAGGCGCATATGAAAACCATCAATCGTGATTTAAAAGAAGACATCGCATTCTCTTATTCTACTTATTTATACTTAAAGGACGAAGCGAAAAAGGATGGTTTTGGGAAGATCACGTACGAAAGATCGTTTAAAACGAAATTTAACAATGGGAAGAAACTCAGTATCTTAAACTATGATTACATGAATGATGGTGGAATGCACGGCGATACGATGGTTTCCAGCATGAACTATGTGCTAACGAAGAAAAAGACAAAGCAAGTGTTCTTGACAGACGTTGTGAAAACAAAGAAAAAGCGTACGAAAGTAAGAGATTATATTTATAACTACACAAAGAAACATAAGAGCAAATTCTATGCGAACCTGAAAAAAAGAGACATTGAAATCAACTACAACACGCAGTATTACTTCACGAAAAAGGGAATTGCTGTTGTCTTCCAGCCATATGAGATTTCACCTTACTATGTAGGGATACCGGTGATTCAAGTTCCTGCGAAAGTATATAAATAAAAAGAAAAACGACCACTGTATTTGGTCGTTTTTTTGCTATTTATTCAATGAAAAAGAGCCCCTGATGAGGCTCTTTTTTTAGATTTATACTTGTTTAGGTGCCTCGTTTAGTGGGTGACGGCGTTTTCCGTTGTAGTGGCGGCGCATACGAAAGATTTCAAACTCCGAAAGCTCTGCGCTTTTTCGTTTTGGTGTGCGGTTATCTTTTTTGAAAGAGAATAGTAAGTAGCAGCAAAGTGAAGCGATAATCAATAAAATCATCATATGACATTCCTCCAATTCATCCTATTCTTTAAGTGTAGACAGGGTGAGTGATGTTTATAACTGAAAATAAGCAGCAGAATCGGTTTAGTTCTTAAGATTTAGGTGATCTGCTAATTTAGGTCTAAAATACTGGTTGTTTTTAACTATTATATTTCCAGTTATTGCACTCGTCAAGAAGAATTTTTCTGGGGTTGTCTCTATTAGTACGAATAAGTGTCATAAAAGTTTCAGAAAATTGTAAACTTTTATTAAAAAACCGTTCCCGAACAGGAACGGTTGTAAACATATCTATGCTTTTTCTTCAAATAAACGGGCGATTTCAACGATGACTTCTGTTGCTTTCACCATGTTCTCGACAGAAATAAATTCATATTTACCGTGGAAGTTTTCCCCGCCAGTAAAGATGTTTGGTGTTGGAAGACCTTTATATGAAAGCTGGGAGCCATCTGTACCGCCGCGGATTGGTTCGATCACAGGTGTCACTGAGCGGTTTTCCATTGCTTCATGGGCAATATCCACAATGTGTTTCACCGGCTCAATTTTTTCTCTCATATTATAATATTGATCTTGAATTTTGAGATTGATGCTGTTTTCTCCGTAAATGGCTTTTAAGTCACTTGCTATTTTTTCAAATAGTGCTTTGCGATCGTTAAATTTGTCTTTATCAAAATCACGAATAATATATTGAAGCTCTGCTTCTTCGACTTCTCCTACAAACTTCGTGAGATGGAAAAACCCTTCGTAGCCTTCTGTGTATTCCGGTGATTCATCAGATGGTAGCTTGTTGTGGAAGAGCATCCCAATCTTCGCAGCGCTGACCATTTTGTCTTTTGCTGTCCCAGGGTGGACATTGTTTCCTTTAATTGATACTTTCGCACCTGCTGCGTTAAAGCTTTCATATTGCAGCTCCCCGAGTGGTCCTCCGTCAATTGTATACGCATAGGAAGCGCCAAAGGCTTCCACATCAAATTTGTGCGGCCCTCTGCCAATCTCTTCATCTGGTGTAAAGGCGACGCGAATTTTGCCATGCTTGATTTCTGGATGCTCAATTAAGTAATGCATAGCGGTCATAATTTCTGCGATACCTGCTTTGTTATCCGCACCAAGTAAGGTTGTGCCATCTGTTGTGATTAGCGTATGTCCTTGATACTTTTGTAAATTTGGAAACTGTGTTGGAGATAAAACGATATGTAAATCTTCATTTAAGGTGATGTCGCCGCCTTGATAGTTTTCATGAAGCTGCGGTTTTACATTTTTTCCGGTGAAGTCAGTCGCTGTGTCGATGTGAGCCAGGAAGCCAATAGTCGGCACGTCTTTGTCTGTGTTAGACGGGATCGTCCCCATGACATATCCGTTTTCATCCATTGTTACTTCTTGAATCCCGATGGATTTCATTTCTTCAACTAGTTGTCTCGCTAAGTTCAACTGTCCTTCAGTTGATGGGCAACTTTCCTTATCTGCATCCGACTGTGTATCTACCCTCACATAACTCGTGAATCGCTGAATCATTTCTTCTTTCATGTATACGTCACTCCTTTTGTAGAATACGTTCATTTTATCACGTCTTGAATGCGCTTCATAACAAGAAAGGCTTTCTCTGGCAATTAGAGAGGAAAAAGACCTACTTTCATTTTGTGATGTGTTGAATGGTTCTTTAGGGTGATTTTTTTGGGTGTCTTTTTATTTATAATGAGGACATATAAAATCATCCATTTGTACGTTAAATTGGGAGAAAGGGGTGCGAAAGTTGGATTCTAGTCAAACGCTGGCACTCGCTCAAAAGTTTCAGGAAGCAGCTGAAGAGATTCGGCAGTCAAAGCAGTTGCTGGAGAATCGGCTCAAGGCAGTAGGATCAGGCTGGCAAGGAGAAGCAAGGAATAAATTTGATCAAAGCTTTGAAGAAACAACAGCACGCTATGATCAATTTGAAAAGGACTTGCTTGAAACAAGTCAGGAACTGCGCGATGCAGCGGTCAAAATCGAGGAACGGAAAGCTGAAATAGCCAGAATGGAAGAGCTTGAGCGAAAGAGACGAGAAGAACGGAGAGAAAGAAACCGAGAAGGGAGATGATGTGATGGCACGTGACATAGTGGTTGATCCAGATCAGCTGACAGGGCTGGCGAATGATGTTGTAGGCGAACTGTCTGCCATAGAAACGAAGCACCGCGATTTACATAGTGAACTGGATGGTCTTATTTTAGGCTGTGATCCGCGGTATAGAAGCTGTTTTTCAGGCGTCGGGGATGCATGGGGAGCAGGACAAGCTTTGATCAGTAAATTGAGTAGTGATGATATTGCGATTCGTCATGCAAAAGATAAAATGGTCGAAGCAGATGATATTTTACGGAAATTGTACAGTATCTATGATCAATATGGAACACTCACGAGCTTAGCTGGTATTGTGATGATGCAGGCGAAATACTACGGGCTTGGGATGACGACCTTCATTAAAGAAAATGGTCGTTATGCAGCGCAGCATTCAAAGCTACTGCTTGATTTGACGAGCCGGGTAGAAGGAACGAGATTTGACCGACTAGCAAGGATTTGGCTAAGCAATAAAGAATTATTAAAACGATCAAATTGGTCGATGGCTGATTTGGTCCATAAGAAATTCACAAAATTTTATCCTGACGATACAGTTGCATTTACGAATAGTGTCCGTGATTTTACAAAAGGAAGTATCAATTGGAAGGACACGGCTGCGATCAAGTCTGTTTTGAAGAATGGATCAAGATTTGCCAAAGGAAATGCCATCATTGCAACGGTAGTCACTGGTGCAACGGAAACGGTCGGCTGTGGTTTGAAAATTGCAGAGAATTATGCAGAATTCGGTGATCAGCCAGAAGTCCTGAAGCGTGAAAATGCGAAGGCTGTTGGAAATGCAGTGAACAATACGGTCTTTATCGCTGGCGGGTCTGTCGCAGGTGCCGTTGTCGGAGGAGCTCTTGGAAGCTTTGCAGGACCGATTGGAACTGTCGTTGGAGGAGCCATTGGTTCCGCAGTCGGTGGTTTTATAGGAGAAAAAGTTGCCAAGCTGACATCAGGATTTGCTGAGCAGGTTGCAGTGAAATTAAAGGACCCAATTCATGCAGTCGTGGATAAAGGGAGACAAGCATTCGAGCTGGCGGGTCAAGGTGTGAAAGCAGTCAATGACACCATTGATCAGGCAAATCAGGTGATACATAAAGGGATAGAAAAAACAAAAGAAACCGCAGATTCGCTCATAAAAGGTGCAGGCGATTTCTTTAAGGGTGCATTTTCTTTTGGATAAGGAGAGATCAAGTTGGATCAGCTAAGTCTAGCTATTGAGGAACTCATCTTTAGTTTTTACAGTGAAGGCTATTTTGAACAGGGCATGTCCTTAAAGGAAGCCTATTACCCTGATGTAGAGGACGAGCGATTAGGTTTTTTATTTGAAATTGCGTGCCGCTCTTTGCTCGCAAAAGGTGTACTGGAATTTCAAAACAGACAATATCGTTATAAAGCGGAATACCGTCATTTCATTCAGGCGATGAATGATGCATCTCACACCATCAAGGCGTCTCGATTTGGTGATAAAGATGAAGAAATTAGTACCTCCTTTCACACGACACAGATGGGCGTATATGCGCATCATACGCTGTATGATCAACAAGTCCATCAGATTCAAAAACTGAAGGACGACCAGCAGGCAGAGGAACAATTGACTGCCTTTTTCAACCTACAGATGAGTGATCACCCTGAATCTGTCATGACCCTGCAAGCAGAGGAATTTGAAAAACTATTAGAGCAAGCAAGTGAGGCGAAAAATGAGTGGCCTTCCTTCCTTCCTCGAGCTGAGAACGAAGAACTCGTGCAGTCATTTGTTTCGGATGTACAGACGAGAAAAGGAAAGATGGACTCCCTAATGAAGGTCGTCTATGACAAAAATAATACGCCTGATGTGGAATCTATGTTATTTGTTATTCCAGGTGAGAAACAGTCGTGGCTTGTGTCGGGAATAAAAGAAAGTGAATTTCGCGTGGAGACGGCTCATAGAGACGGATTACGTTCTATATTCTAATGGAGAAAAGGAGAATGACGCTTGAATCCAAGTGAAGGAATAGAAGTGAGAAGCAGGACCTTTTTAAGGGTATGGGCTTTTTTAGCAACAGGCGGCTTCGGTATCATCGGTATTTGGTTGTTTTCAGAAGCTCTAACATTTGAATCGAATTATACATTGTTTTTATTTTTAGGCGGACTATTAGGCATGGTCTATGGCTCGATCTCTTTTTTGATGATTCTGCCAGCTTTTACGAGGAGGGGAAATGTGATTTTTCGCATTCAGCGCGGAAAAAATGGTGCTGTGCTGCATCGTGAGCGGACGATCCCTTTTCAAGACATTCAATCCATTGATATGCGCAGGCATCGGTACAGTGTAAGAGGATTTCTCTTCATGGATGTGCTCATTCGGAAAATAGATGGGAAATTGATCAAAATTCCAGCGTACAGTATTTTAGATGAAGAAGTATTCGAGCAAACCGTCAAACAAGAGATCTATCCATATTTAAATCAGACAGCCCAAGAGAAATGGAGACAGCAGCATGGTCAGGTTGAAGAACAGATCAATTAAGTATTATTTGCCAATATCCTAAAGGATGAGGCGCCACTTTTTCGAAAAAATCGTGTATGATGTCAGTAAAGACTGAAGACTCGGAGAGGTGATGAGAGATGGATAAAGAAATGGTAATCGACCTCGTCACAGAACAAATGGCACGGATTCGAAAAGAAAAGAATTATACGCAGGACCGCATGGCTGAGGTACTTGGTTTATCGAAGCGTCATTTGCAGCAGGTTGAAAAAAATAGGCTTCGCCTCAACTGGACGCAAACTGCGGCCGTATGTGCATTATTCAGGGATAGTGACATTTTAAAAGGGACACTTGGAGATGATCCGCTTGAGATTCTGGAAGTCGTTGCACATGATGAATTGCATTTATCGGTGGAACGTACGATCGGCGGAAAGGTTTGGTGGCGGACATCTATCAAAAAAGGCACATTTCGTCTTCAGCAAAATGTGCTGAGTCAGCATTACCGCATTTTAGATGATGAGAATTATCGCTATTATAGTTCGTTTAATAAAGAAGAAGCGAAGCGGCGCTTAGAGGAACTAAGTCAGTTGTCTTCTCCTTATTCATAAGCAGTTAAAAAAAAGAGAGGCACCCGATTGGTAGGGGCCTCTCTTTTTTGTGTTTTATACTTTTAGGGTGTTTTTCGCCCGAATAAAGGCAACAAGCTGTTTGATTTCTTCATCATTTAGGGGAACCCCGTCTACAAGAATGGTTCCTTCTTTTGCTTCGGTCAGTTCAATTTTGATATCAGAGATTTTACGTTGTATCTCTGGCTCGTCCGTTCTACCAAGTAAAAAATCAATGGACGTATCATACAAATCAGCCAGGCGCTTCACTGCTTCAAGCGAAGGTCGTCGGTACCCAGATTCGTAACCGGCATAGGTGCTTTTGGCGATACCTAGGCGATCTGCCGTATGCTGGAGAGACCATTTTTTCTTTTTTCTAAGAGTGGTTAAACGATCGAGTATCATTACATGAACGCTCCTTTATATACAACAACAGTATATCATATTTTGTGATAGAATGTACGCGTTATGCGTAATAATTTCTTGATTAATTCGCGTTATGTGACTATAATGGCAATGAAGGTACGCGTAAAGCGTATATTATAGAATAGCACAAGCTGGCTTATAATATGTGTGACAAACGTAGTAATTTTACTGAAAGAGGTGGACCTGTTGAAGAAATTATTGCTTTTAACCACTGGTGGGACGATTGCATCTGTAGAGAGTGAAAATGGTTTGGCTCCAGGTGTTAAAGCTGAGGACCTTTTAAGCTATTTAAACGAAATTAATGCAGAGTACACAATGGACACAAAGTCCCTAATGAGTATAGATAGTACAAATATGCAGCCTGAATACTGGGTAGATATCGCAACAGCCATTTATGAAAATTATGATCAATATGACGGCTTTGTCGTCACGCATGGAACCGATACAATGGCCTATACATCAGCAGCACTATCTTATATGCTGCAAAATCCGGATAAGCCAATTGTCATTACAGGCTCACAAATCCCGATTACGTTCAAGAAAACAGATGCGAAGAAAAACATCACTGATGCGATTCGCTTTGCATGTGACGGCGTAGGCGGCGTGTATGTTGTCTTTGATGGCAGAGTGATTCAAGGGACACGCGCAATCAAATTAAGAACGAAAAGCTACGATGCATTTGAAAGTATTAACTATCCATATATTGCATCGATTGAAAACCATCAAATTGAATACAATAGCAAAGTAAAAAGATCGTCAATGAAACCGCTTAAATTAGACGCATCCTTAAACACCGACGTTTGTCTCTTGAAATTGCACCCAGGTCTAAAGCCTGAATTCTTAGATGCAATCAAAGGTGTATACAAAGGAGTCGTTATCGAAAGCTACGGCAGCGGCGGAATTCCTTTCGAAGGAAGAAACCTTTTAGAGAAAATCAACGAATTGCTCGAAGAAGGCATTTCTGTTGTCATCACAACTCAGTGTCTTGAAGAAGGAGAAGACATGAGCGTGTATGAAGTAGGACGCAAAATCAATCAAGAACTGGTGGCACGTTCACGAAACATGAACACAGAAGCCATCGTGCCGAAACTCATGTGGGCATTAGGTAAAACAACAGACCCAAGAGAAGTGAAAAAGATTATGGAAACGCCGATCGCAGAAGATTTAGTGATTTAACTATTCTATAGAAAGCAGGTCATATCAGATGGTTCAAGCAACTTATCGCTATGAGAAGGATTTTCTTGGAGAAAAAGAAATTCTAGCAGACGTGTATTATGGAGTTCAAACCCTTCGTGCAAAGGAAAATTTCCCGATTACGGGATACCGCATGCATGAGGAACTGATTAGAGCCTTTGCCATCGTGAAAAAAGCAGCAGCTCAAGCCAATATGGAAGTTGGACGTTTATATGAAGGAATTGGAAATGCCATCGTACAAGCTTCTGATGAGGTCATTGAAGGTAAGCTGCATGAGTACTTTATTGTAGACCCAATTCAAGGCGGCGCAGGAACGTCGATGAATATGAATGCCAATGAAGTCATTGGAAACAGAGCGCTAGAAATCATGGGACATCAAAAGGGTGAATACATCCATTTAAGCCCAAACACACATGTAAACATGTCACAATCCACGAATGACTCGTTTCCAACAGCTATCCACATTGCTGTATTGAAGCAATTAGACATTCTGCTTGAGACAATGCAAACGATGCAGGACGTATTCCAAAAGAAAGCGAAAGAATTTGATCATGTGATCAAAATGGGACGTACGCACCTGCAGGATGCTGTTCCAATTCGTTTAGGACAGGAATTTGAAGCTTACAGCCGCGTGCTCAGCCGCGATATTAAGCGGATCAACCAATCAAAGCAGCATTTATATGAAGTCAACATGGGTGCAACAGCAGTTGGGACAGGCCTAAACGCAGATCCTCGTTATATTGAGATCGTCGTGAAGAAGCTAGCCGATATTTCTGGTCTTCCGCTTGTAGGCGCAGAGCATCTTGTAGATGCAACGCAAAATACAGATGCTTACACAGAGGTGTCTGCTGCATTAAAAGTATGCATGATGAACATGTCTAAGATTGCCAATGACCTTCGTCTAATGGCTTCTGGTCCACGTGCAGGTCTTGCTGAAATTGCATTGCCAGCTCGTCAGCCAGGATCATCCATTATGCCTGGGAAAGTCAATCCAGTTATGGCAGAGCTCATTAACCAAA
This sequence comes from Bacillus sp. FSL R5-0422, assembly GCF_038610765.1. Lineage (NCBI taxonomy): Bacteria > Bacillati > Bacillota > Bacilli > Caryophanales > Bacillaceae > Bacillus > Bacillus sp. FSL R5-0422. The sequence continues at coordinate 3,453,527 of NZ_CP152014.1, read as the reverse complement.
TCGCATTCCAGGTCATTGGGAATGACCACACCATCTGTCTTGCCTCTGAAGCAGGTCAGCTTGAGTTAAATGTGATGGAGCCTGTTTTGGTCTTTAACTTACTTCAATCTATTAGTATAATGAATAACGGCTTCCGTTCATTCACAGATCATTGCTTAGTGGACATTGAAGCAAATGAAAAACGTTTGAAAGAATATGTAGAAAAAAGCGCAGGCGTGATCACTGCAGTGAATCCTCATTTAGGCTATGAAGCAGCGGCTAGAATCGCTAGGGAAGCCATTTTAACAGGACAATCGATCAGAGATCTTTGCTTGCAAAATGATGTATTAACAGAAGAAGAACTTGATATTATTTTGAATCCATTCGAGATGACAAAGCCTGGAATTGCGGGTGCAGAGCTCCTAGAGCGATAATAATATCAAAAATTTTATTTTATTAATATGTAGAATTGCCTGTGAAATAGAGAAAAACAGGCAATTCACTTTCTTTCGAATTGACACACTTTTTTCACAATATTTTGAAAACGCTTAACGCGTATACAAAGGGAGGAAACACAATGAAATCACCACGTCTGCCGTCTATGTTAGAAGTCGTGTCTGTACTTGGCTTGTTTTTAGCAATTGTTTTATCTTTTACTCTTTATTTCAAATTGGATATTCAACTAGCATTGTTTATCTCATGGTTTATGGTTATCGCATTAGGTATTCGATTGGGGCATTCCTATAAGGATCTTCAAAATGCGATCACAAAAGGGATATCAAATGGTTTAGAAGCCATTTTAATCTTAATTGCAGTAGGTGCACTTGTTGGTACATGGATTGCAGGTGGGGTTGTACCTACGTTAATCTATTATGGTTTAGAGTTTATTCATCCTAATATCTTCTTATTAGCTACGCTTGTCATCTGTGCACTCATGTCCATTGCAACAGGAACCTCTTGGGGGACGGTCGGAACAGCAGGGATTGCGATGATCGCAATTGGTGAAGGGCTTGGTATTCCACTTCCGATTGTGGCAGGTGCCGTCTTATCTGGTGCTTATTTTGGAGATAAATTATCCCCATTATCAGATAGTACAGTGCTCGCTTCCTCACTTTCAAAAGTGGACGTGCTGGCGCATGTTCGAGCGATGATGGTTTTATCCATACCAGCCTTTGTTATAACGGCCATTATGTTTACGGTTACAGGCTTTATGTATGGAGGACGCAACATTGATCAAGATAAAGTAGAGTTTTTGAAAAATGCTCTTCATGATACATTCACCATCAACATTTGGATGGTCATCCCAGCAGTAGTGGTTGTATTACTGCTCGTATTTAAGAAACCTTCAATGCCTGTTATAGCTATTGGTGCTCTTTTAGGATCTATTTGGGCGATGGCTTTCCAAGGAATGAATCCAGCAGATGCGATTGGTTCAGCATACAATGGCTTCTCTATTAATTCAGATGTAGATTTCTTAAATACGCTGTTAAATCGTGGTGGTATTGTGAATATGCTTGGATCTTTAGTGGTCATTATTCTCGGGCTTGGGTTTGGTGGCGTACTTGAATATCTAGGCGTTCTAAAAGTAATTGTTTCTACTTTTGAGAAGAAATTATATAATGCAGGAAATGTAACTCTATCTACACTTGTTGTAGCATTCTTTGCAAATATTTTCGGATGTGCAATGTACGTTTCATTAATTCTTACACCGAAGATTATGGAAAAAAGCTACGATAAATTGAAAATAGACAGACGTGTTCTATCTAGAAACGCTGAAGTCGGTGGAACGATGACGTCTGGTATGGTTCCTTGGTCAGATAACGGGATTTATATGGCGGGAATTCTAGGCGTATCCACATTCTCTTATTTACCATTTATGTGGTTGAGCTTTGTGGCCATCGGTCTTGCTATTATTTACGGATATACAGGGAAATTTATCTGGTACGTTAAGAATCCACCACAAGAATCAGAAGAATCGGCTTCATAAGCCGTTTACAAAAGCCGCTCCTCTAACGGGCGGCTTTTGTTTGTCCTAGGTCTGTATGACTATATGTGACATCTCACAAATAATCAGGATGTAAGACCCCCTATAAAAGGGGGCTTAAGAGGTAATGAGAAGCAGAATGAAAGCATATTTATCCCATAAAAAGGGCACAAATCCCTATTCAAACGTGAGTCTTTGAACCTTATAATAACAATATTGGAAAAAGTGCTATTCACCTTACGCTCGTTTAGAAGAACTCTAAGCAGCGTTTTTATTTTTTTGTCAGGAGGAGGAACCCATAATGAGCTTATCGGATATGCTGTCTGCCCTAAACGGTGGCATTACAAGTAAAAAGGCAGAAATCGAAGAGAAAATCGCTCGACTGAAAAAGGCGAAAAGTAAGGTCGAACGTGAACAAGATGCGGCAGAAACAGACCTGAAGCAAATCAAGCAGCCAAAGCTTGGGACCTCTTGGAAAGGTGAGCGAAGCCAAGATTTCAAATCAGAACGAAATGAAGCCCATGATGCGTTGCAAACGATTGTGAACGATAAGTACCCACGCTATGTGAGCCGCATCGAATTCAAAATTAGTACGTTAGAAGCTGAACAAGCAGCGTTATCCTTTGCCAGTTCCCTAGCTGGAGACGCCGCACGTCTTGCTGAAAAAGGAGAAGACGCAGTGGAGGACGCCAAACGCTTGATCTCAAAAGCATGGAGCAGCTTATAAGCCAACTTCATGCTGAACAAACTTGGAGGATATCACGATGGGACAAATTAAGTTAAACTACCAAACAGTTATGAATCAACTAGACGAAGTCTCCCAAGCAGTCGAAGCTTTAACAATGAAAAAAGCAGCAGATAAAGCAGGTGAAAACAGCCTTGAATTTGTGACCAAGTGGACGGCACGTGAGGCAGAGGTGAACGAAATGGTCTCAAGTTTTAAAGAAGCTTTAACCAAAAATGTCCAGGATACACGCTCGAATGTGAAAACCTTAAAAGAACAGGATGAAGCGATTGCGGCAAAATAAATGCAATCGTTTTTCTAATGGGTTTCATGGGATGAAGCAAAATATAGATCTAAAGACACATATATCATTCGGGATATACGACCTTGTATTATTCCGTTTTTCTTCCAAGCGCGTCACTAAAAGGACACCTTTTCCCTATTTAAGACTGAGGCTTTTCACCTTATACTATATTTAATGAAAGCAAAACGATAGAAATGTCAGGTTTGGAAAAATCAAGTGAGTCGATCATTTCTAATGCTCTGACGCTGTGCTTTCGTATGAGGTCCGATAGAGGTGGATGACATGAGTTTATCCGAGATGCTACACCATCTGCATATGGGAATTGAAAACAGACGTGCAGAATTTGATGAAATGATCTCTCGGTTAAAGACAGCCAAAAGCAATATTCGAACAGAACAAGATCTTGCGCAGTCAGACATAAAGGAAATCAAGAAGCCTGCTCTAGATTCGTCATGGAAAGGTGAGAGAGGAACTGACTTTCATCACCACCGAAAAGACGCCTACCAAGTCATGCACGACATCGTAAACAATGAGTATGAAAAATATATCTCCGAAATTGATCAAAAAATCTTGCATTTTGAATTGAAAAAAATGGAGCTGGCTGTCGCCAGTAATTTTGCCGGAAGAGCCCAGGACGTGATGGAAAAGGGCGAGGATTTTGCGCTCGATGTTAAACATCTGATTGAACGGGGCTGGAAGGCTCTTTAAAATAATAAAACAGCCATCTCATCAGCGAGCGGCTGTTTTTTTGTTTAGTCACATCCACCACCACTATCACCAGAATCTCCTCCCCCGCAGGAGACATCAGAAGCGTGATGACTATAAGAATCAGTATAGGTACTTGTTGTTGAACTGTGATGAGAGGAACGTTTAGCAGATGTACGTTGATCCTTTGGTGTGAACAGATGAGCAACGATTGCGCCTAAAGAAGCCAATATGATGATAACCACAAACATAAAAGAACCCATGATGTATCCCTCCTCTTGTTTTCTATTCATACGAATGAGCCATATCGTGGTTCCCGAATTGAAAGAAAAACTGGGCAAAGAGTTCTACTTTCGTTTATGATGATAGGCAAAAGTAAATGCCAAGGGAGGAGAGATCATGCTATCTCTACGTCAGGAGGAGCTTCTGAAACGACTGATGCAAGCGGAACAGGAACTGACTAGTGAAGAAATTGCCCGCATGATTGGTGTCACATCAAGAACCATCCGAACAGATATGAAAGCGCTTAAATCTACTTTAGCTGAATATGGAGCCGTACTCCATATCAAACGCGGGGCAGGGTATACATTGACCGTCGAGGATTATGGGTCTTTTCGTACATTTTTGAAAAAATCATTGGGAGAAAGAAATGAAAAAAAAGAACAGATTATCCCCAATCAGCCTGAAGACCGTGTAGCCTATCTATTGAAAAGGCTGCTTCTATCTGAAGACTATATAAAGTTAGATGCGTTGGCAGAGGAATTGTTTGTGAGTGAATCGACAGTGAAAAATGATTTGAAAGCGGTCAGACATTTATTTTCATTACATGGACTTTCTGTGTCACATCGTCCTAAATATGGCCTAAGGCTGACAGGGGAGGAAATGAAATTAAGATATTGTATGGCTGAGCATGTGTTTCAAAAAGCGCATGCGAACTCTACGCTGTTACCTGAAGAAACGTATCAATTCATTCAGGGTATCGTGCGTTCACGTACAAAAGCTAGCGGACTTTATCTGTCAGAGATTGGTTTAAGTAATTTGGTCACCCACATCGCCATTGCATGCAAGCGAATTGAAGAGAAAAAAATAGTCATGATGCCAGAAACGGAATTGAAAGAGATTCAAGTCCAGCCTGTTTTCCAAGTAGCTCAACAAATGGCAGAAGATATTCGGCATGTGCTAGGAATTGAGTTTCCATTATCTGAAATGGCGTATATTGCAATTCACTTGATGGGAGCGAAGATGATGGCTTACGGAGATGCGGGTCATACGCTATTTCATCTTCTAGAAGAAGATCACTTTCGCTTCGTTCACCAATTGCTTGCTTATGTAGAGGAGCACATGTCACTTAATATTCAATTTGATAAAGAATTAATCGTTGGATTAAGTCTTCATTTACGTTCTGCTATTCATCGTTTTAGGTACGGTATGAACATTCGTAATCCTTATTTAACGGACATTAAAAGGCATTATCCCATTGCATTTGAAGCTGGTGTTTATATGGGGAGATGGCTGAAAGAAAAAGAGGGAATTGAGATTCATGAGGATGAGATTGGGTATTTGGCGCTTCATATCGGGGCTGCAATCGAGCGAACAAAATCACAGCACGTGAAAAAGAGATGCCTAATTGTATGTGCGACGGGTGTCGCCAGCAGTCAGCTCCTTCTTCATAAGCTGAAAGCAGCTTTTAGCGAAAGGATGGAAATCGTTGGTACCGCCAGTGTTGGGGAAATGTCTTCGTACGATTTGAGAAGCATTGATTTTATTATTAGTACCATTCCGCTTCAGAACACGTTGCCGGTGCCAGTAGTTGATGTACATACGATTCTAAGTGACGATGATATTGTTCGGCTGAAACGGTTTGTGCAGGGCGCGCAGGATACAGGGGTTTTGCGTTATGTGAGTCCGCCGCTGACATTTTTTCAGCAAGACCTTCAATCAAGAGAAGAGGTTCTGCAATTTTTCGTGAACGTGCTCAAGGAACAGGATCGCATCCCAGAAGAGTTTGAACAATTATTGCTGGAAAGAGAGCAAGTGTCACCGACATCGTTTGGTCATTTGGTTGCGATTCCTCATCCGATTAAGCCAGCAACAGATGACACGTTTTGTGCGATCTGTACGTTGAAAAAACCGGTGCTGTGGGGTGAAAATCGGGTACAAGTCGTTTGTTTGTTAAGCATCCAGAAGACGTATCAAAAAGAATTACAGTCACTTTATCAATTTCTTGTACGGCTGACAGAGCGCAAGGAAGTGGTAGATCAACTCATCAAGGCCGCTTCATTTGAAGAACTGACGGCGGCGCTACAAGTATTGGAGCATCCGAATGAAAAAAAGGGACACTCATTTCCGCATCTGTGAGGAAAAAGATTAGATGTTAATGAAAGCGCTTTTAAAATAACATCAAAAAGGAGGATGATCACGAGTTTTTGCAAAGGGGGAGACAGATCATGAGCTTCAAGGAGAAAGCGGCAGACGTCATGGGGAATGTGGCTTATCGTATCACGAATCAGAAATATATTATGGCGATTAAACAGGCATTTGTCACACTGATGCCAATCATCATTACAGGGGCTTTTGCTGTATTGGTGGCAAATATGATTATGAGCCCAGAAACAGGGCTTGCTCATTTTGAGATGTTCAGATTTTTAGCGGAGCTTCAGCCAATTATGAAGGCAATCAATTATGCCACGCTGAACTTTTTAACGATTGGGGCTGTGTTCCTCATCGGAATAGAGCTTGGGAAAATCAACGGGCACAAGTCTCTGTTCCCAGGGCTGATGGCATTGATTTCATTTATTTCTGTTATTCCAACGACACTTCTTCTTGAAGTGGATGGATCGATGCGTGAAGTTGTAGATGTACTGGCAAGGCAATTTTCCGATCCAAAAAGTTTATTTTTAGGGATGATCATAGCGATCGTATCTGTAGAAATTTTTTGTAAGCTGACTAAGGTGAAATGGCTGCAAATCAAGATGCCAGATTCTGTTCCATCGAATGTGGCAACATCTTTTTCGTCACTTTTTCCTTCGATCATTACGATTACGATCATTAGTTCCTTCGGCTTTGCATTTCATCGTTTGACAGGCATTTATTTGCATGAAGCAGTGTATAACGTGGTGCAACGTCCGCTAGAAAGTGTTGTACAGGGTCTACCGGGAATTTTAACCTTGATGTTTGTGGCGCAATTTTTCTGGGTGATCGGCATCCATGGCAATCAGATGATCAAACCGATCAGGGAGCCACTCTTATTAGGATCGATTGCAGTAAATATGACAGCATTTCAAGAAGGAAAAGAGATTCCGAATATCATCACGATGCCATTTTGGGATGTGTATATGAGCATCGGTGGTTCAGGTGTGACCATTGGGCTTTTGATTGCGATTTTTATTGCTGGAAGAAGGGAAGAGATGCGAAGTATTGCCAAGCTCTCATCTGGTCCAGGTCTCTTCAATATCAATGAACCCGTTATTTTTGGCTTACCTGTCATGTTAAACCCTGTGATGGCAATTCCATTTATCGTCACACCCCTTGTGACAGGAACGATTGGTTACATTGCGACAGCTACAGGGTTTGCTGGTAAAGCCGTCGTGATGGTGCCGTGGACGACACCACCAATCGTGAATGCATGGCTGTCCACCGCTGGCAGCATGGGGGCTGTCATCACACAGCTTATCTGTATTGTGGTCGCAGTCTTCATCTATTTGCCATTTGTTCTCTTGTCTAACCGCAAACCAGAAACGGCACCAGATTCAGAGTAAAAGGAGTGACATGAATGAACATGCAATTCAGGTGGTACGGAGAGGGTGATCCCGTATCACTCGCCCATATACGCTAAATTCCAGGCATGAAAGGTATTGTGAGTGCCGTCTATGATGTACCAGCTGGTGACCTGTGGCCTGAGGAAAGGATTGCTTGAGAGACATGAACTCGTATTTGAGGTGGTAGAAAGTCTTCCTGTCCATGAAGACATCAAACTCGGTAGACCAAAGAGGGACGTTTATATCAAGCATTATCAAGAAAACATTCGACGAGTAGCGAAGCACGGTGTGAAAGTCATTTGTTATAACTTCATGCCTGTCCTCGATTGGACACGAACGCAACTCGACTTTTCATTGGCTGATCGATCAACGACCCTTGCCTATTTTCAGCATCAACTAGAACAAATGGACATAGAGAAAGACCCATTTTCGCTGCCAAGATGGGATACCTCTTATACACAGGAGGAAATGAAACAATTGATGGCTGATTACAGGGAGCTTGGGGCTATATATTTGCAAGGGATTTGGGAAGGACTTCACGTTCAAACGAAGAAAGGGAAGGTGGCAACATGAACAGAATCGAGATTCCAAGAGATTTTATCCTAGGTGCTGCGGCCTCTGCTTGGCAAACGGAGGGATGGAAGGGAAAGCAAGCGCATCAGGACTCGTACATCGATTTATGGTATAAGAACGGATATCACGTATGGCACGAAGGATATGGGCCGGCTGGTGCGACGAACTTTTACGAGCGCTATCCAGAAGATGTAGCCCTCATGAAAGAAATTGGCCTGACTCATTATAGGACATCGATCAATTGGTCGAGATTTTTTATCGATTACGAGAAGGGGATTGTGGATGAGGATTACGCCCGTTACGTTGATGATTTGATCAATGAATTAATTGCGTCAGGTGTAGAGCCGATGTTTTGTTTAGAGCATTATGAGCTTCCAGCCGTGCTGCTTGAAAAGTACGACGGATGGTCATCAAAGCATGTCGTCGAGCTTTTTGTTCTCTATGCGGAAAAGGTGTTTGAGCGATATGGAGACAGGGTCAAGCATTGGTTTAGCTTTAATGAACCGATTGTTGTCCAAACACGCTTGTACCTAGATGCTATTCGCTATCCCTTTGAGCAAAATACGAAGAAATGGATGCAGTGGAATTATCATAAAGCGTTGGCAACAGCAAAAGTGGTGAAGCTGTTTCGAGAGATGGGATTGAAGGAATCAACAGGTGCAAAAATTGGGGTAATTCTCAATCCAGAAGTGACATATGCAAGATCTTCTGCTCCGCATGATCAAGAAGCGGCACGGATATATGATTTGTTTTTCAATCGAGTGTTCTTAGATCCCTCCATCAAAGGGGAGTATCCAGAGGAATTGCTCGATCTGTTGAAAAAGCATGAGATTCTTTTCGATGCGACAGAGGAAGAGCTTCAGATGATCAAGAATTATACGGTCGATGTCGTCGGGCTCAACTTATACTATCCTCATCGTGTCAAGGCGCCGAGTAAGGCGTGGAATGAGCACACACCATTTCATCCGTCTTATTATTACGATATGTTTGAGCTTCCAGGAAGAAAAATGAATCCATTCAGAGGTTGGGAAATCTACCCGGACATTGTCTATGATATGGGCATGAGAATAAAAGAAGAATACGGAAATATTGAGTGGTTTGTGGCCGAAAACGGCATGGGTGTAGAAAAGGAAGAACGGTTTAAAAAAGAAGACGGTATTATCGATGATCAGTATCGCATTTCCTTTATCAGCCAGCATTTGAAACGGGCAATTCAAGCGAAAGCAGAAGGTTCAAATTGCACGGGCTATATGCTGTGGGCTTTTACGGATAATGTATCGCCGATGAATGCCTTTAAAAATCGCTACGGATTAGTCGAAATCCAGCTGGAGAATGAACGGAATCGTCAGTTGAAAGCATCAGCGTATTGGTACCAGACATTAATTAAAACAAGGGAACTGAAGGTCGAAACAGAAGTCAACTATCGATAGGAGTGTTGGGATATGAAACGAATCATTCTCGCTTGTGCCGCAGGAATGTCGACGTCCATTGTAGTGTCCAAAATGAAGGCAGCCGCAGAAGCTAAGGGGCTGGAATATGATATATACGCCATACCTGAAGGGGCTATTGCGGATGAATTAGAAGAGCATGGAGAAGATGTGCAGGTGATTTTACTTGGACCACAAGTAAGCTTTATGAAAAAGACAGCAGAAAAAACAGCGGCACCTTACCAAATACCTGTCGATGTCATCAATGTGAATTTATACGGAACAGCGAACGGAGAAAAAATACTAGAACATGCTCTGAAACTAGCAAATGAATCTTAAGTAATTGGAGGAGAAGCAGATGACGGTATTAGAGGAAATGCAGGGAGCAGCCTTTCAAATCATTGCTCATGCGGGCGAGGCAAGAAGTCATTATGTCGAAGCCATTCGTCTAGCAAGAACTGATGATTTTGAAAAAGCACAGCAGTTGATTGAAAAAGGGGAGGAAGCGTTTCGAAGCATCCACAACCTTCACTTGTCGCTAATCCAAAAAGAGGCGGCAGGTGAGCAGCTTCCCTTTTCTTTACTGCTAATACATGCAGAAGATCAAATGCTCACAACAGAGACCATTCATCTGCTTGCCATCGAAATGATTGAAATGTGTAAAAAAATAAACACCTTGTCAAAATAGATATCAGCTAGTAACCAATTTCTGTTATAATCATTCGATAGATAGAGAGAAAGCAGGATTGGTGAATGAAAAAAACATGTATGTTGATGACGGTTGGTCTTTTGGCGCTGCTCATTTCAGGCTGTATGGGAACGAAGGAGCAAACGGAAGGAAACCAGCAAGTGGTCAAAGAGGAAAAAGGTCCATTACAATTAAAAGAAACAGAAGAGATTCAGCAGGCAGAAGCGATAGAGGTTGATACACAAAACTGGATTGAGCAAAAGGAGCCGGTAGAGCTTCCGATTTTGATGTATCACAGCATCTCCAGTGGTAACTCGCTGCGTGTACCAAAGAGCGAGTTTGCGGCTCATATGAAATGGCTGAAGGACAACGACTATGTCACGCTGTCGCCAGAAGAAGCGTACCGCGTCTTCACAACAAATACGAAGCCAAGTGAGAAGTGTGTCCTCATTACATTCGATGATGGATATACCGATAACTATACAAAGGCATTTCCGATTTTAAAGCAGTATGGGATGAAGGCAACGATTTTTATGATTGAGCAATCCATCGGCCGTCCGAATCACTTAACAGATGAACAAATGGATGAAATGATAACAAATGGGCTATCAATTGAGAGTCATACCATTCATCATTTAGAGCTCAATCGTTTATCAAAGGAGCAACAGAAAGAGGAATTAAAAGGATCAAAGGCATTCTTTGATCAACGTTTTTCTCAGCGTACGAGAATGGTGAGCTATCCTGTCGGGCGCTATAACGAAGACACGCTGAAGCTGGCGAAAGAAGCAGGTTATCAAATGGCTGTCACCACTGAACCTGGACATGCGAAGAAGGAACAGGGCATGATGTCCTTGCACCGTGTGCGCGTGTCACCGGGACTTTCACCCGAAAGCTTTGGCAGGCTGGTAAAAGGGAATGAACGATAAATGTTTCACATGAAACATTTTACGACAAGTTTCATGGTTTGAATAAAACTTGTTTTGGACTTATAGATTCAAGCAGGGTAAGGAATCAGTTTTGTCATCCACTGATCCTTTTTATTTAACTAAACAAGGTCATACAGTTGCCAATAGAAAGTAAGGGGGCGTTACATAAGAATTTTAAGTTATATAGATTGTTGCTCAGTGTACTTGATAAAAAATTCATTTCAAACAGTACAGTTCTTAGAATTTTTTACACTTAAAGGGTTAAAAAGTGTGCTTATCTATGGTAACAAATTGATACTTATGATAACATGTAATTGCACAAGTTTTTTGTTCAACTCGGACTAAGTTGAACTAGTTTTCAAACTGAAGCACGAGAGCTTCAAGGTGAATTTCTTTAATGTCACCATATAACTGAAAAGAAATTTAATTTGAGCACTCGGCTGACTACCGTGTGCTTTTTCTATGTATACATTTTTAATTTGAGGAATACACTGAATAAATAAAGTAGCCCTCCAAAAAGCAGAAACGAGATAGAACCAGCATTACCTTGACTAGGGGTAATGAAGGTGCTACTTTATTTTTTATTATCATCTTAAGGGTTAATTCAGAACGGTCTCTTATCTATCATCCATGTTATGAACTGGACTAGAGTTCGTATCGAATTTAAGATAAGAAACCAAAGCTTGTACTTGCAGGTGCAAGCTTTTTTCTTTTTGTTCTTGCGTCTCTCAACGCGTGAATGCACAAGTTTTGTTCTCAAACTGACCCCTCCTTTCTTGGCATAAAAACACCTTTATTATAGAAGGGGGGAGGACTATCAATTACTTTACGTTTCTATGTATATTTTACCATTATGTCCATAAAATTACGAATAGCACCATGTTGTTTTCCTCTTGTTTTTTATCATTCATCAAAAAATTGCAATGCGCTCTTTCTTGCTTGTAATAATCAATTCGATCCTGCATAGTACCTGTATGAACCTCAAATTTATGTCCGACAGGGTCTGTAAAGTAGATCAACTGATGATCATTTTCATCTCTTGGGCGACCTGGCACATATAAATCTATATCCTTTTCCACATTCAGAGCAAGCCGTCTTTTTTTCTTTTTACTAATAAAGTGGCGTCAAATACTTTGGTGTAAAAATCAATTGAGGTTTCTAAATCAGAAACAGAAAAATGCCAATTGAAAAAGCCTGTAGACGGGGTCTACAAGCTTTTTTTGTTTATTGATAAACGGGATAGCCCGTTATTTTAATATCTTTCCCTAGTGTTTCTACTGAGAGCTGATCGAGTTCAATGGCGTCACTCATAAGACGTATGCCTTCGCCTCCAAAAAAGGAAGGAGAAAGCCTTCCGCCAATCAGTTTAGGTGCCATATAAATGACTAATTTATCTACAAGCTGCTGTTCTAAAAATGAAGCATTGATCTGGCCGCCGCCTTCAATCATGAGGGAGGAGACATTTTTTTCTCCCAGCATTTGAAGTACTTCTTGAAGGGGCACCCGCGTCTCGCTATCTGTTACAAAGACGCTGACGCCGGCTGCTTCTAAAGCGGCCCGTTTTTCCTCATCTGCTTGTTTTGTTGTAAAGATCCATGTTGGTGCCATCTGATCCGTGACGATCTTTGCTGTCAGCGGAGTTGATAGCTTAGAGTCTAAAACAATGCGAATCGGATGATTTCCATTTGGAATCCGTGCAGTGAGTGAAGGGTCGTCATGAATAACCGTTTGAGCACCGACCAAAATCGCATCGTTGATATTGCGGATATGATGAGCATCATAACGGGATGTCTCAGATGTAATCCATTTGCTGTCAGACGTAGCAGACGCAATTTTTCCGTCTAATGTAATACCTGCCTTGAGTGTCACGAAAGGTGTTTTTTTCGTAATAAAATGATTAAACACTTCATTCATGAGAATGGATTCCTGTTCAAGTACGCCTGTAATCACTTGGATGCCAGCATCTTGTAAAATGGCAATTCCGCGGCCAGCGACAAGCGGATTCGGGTCAAGAGCCGCCACGACAACGGTTTCGACGCCTGCTTTCACAAGTGCCTCCGCACAAGGACCTGTACGACCATGGTGAGAACAAGGCTCAAGGGTCACATAAATGGTGGCTCCTTTTGCCTTGTCTCCGGCCATTTTAAGTGCATGAATTTCAGCATGTGCTTCACCGGCTTTCATGTGAGCACCTACACCAACAATTTCATTCTCTCGCACAATCACAGCCCCGACGAGCGGGTTTGGAGATGTCTGACCTTTCATTGCCCGTGCATTTTCAAGTGCTAGATTCATATAACGCTCATGATGTGGCAATCGTACGCACCTCTTGATCCGCCTTCATATGACCTGAGCGGTTAATTTTTGTCTGTAAGTATTTTTCATTGAACTCAGAGACATCACCCCAAAGTGGAATCCGTCCAGAAAGAGAAAGACCTGCATGGCTGATGGCATCTGTCTTTTTCGGATTATTGGTAATGAGTCTAACTGGCTTTGTTCGAAGTGTTTGAAGAACCGCGATGGCCTCTTCATATTGACGCGTGTCATCTTCAAAGCCAAGTGCTTCGTTCGCTTCTACTGTATCGTAGCCGTTTTCTTGAAGGATATAAGCCATGGCTTTCGTGAAAAGTCCAATACCGCGGCCTTCATGGTTGGCTAAATAAAACAGGGCACCTGCACCATTGTCCTCAATCATTCGCATGGACTGCTTCAATTGGAAGCCGCAATCGCAGCGCTTGCTTCCGAAAATATCACCAGTGTGGCAAATGGAATGCATGCGGATAAGGGCTTCGTCAGCGTGCTCGAAATCTCCATACACTAGCACGCTTGACTGCTGATGATCGGCAAGCTGGCGGGACGAGAGGCTTTCAATTAAAGCTTCATCTGACAATGGTTCTAACCCATCGTCTTTTAACCATGAATACCAGTTGAACATCACTGTTCTGCCGTCTAAATTCACTGGCAATTTAATGGGTCCAGTGATATATATATACCCGTCTTCTTGCTGTACTCGTTTGATTTTATCTTTTAAAATGGCTGTTTTAAGATCTGTGTGTTTGTCCATATTCTGCACCTTCTTTTTTGTCTGTTTCTTCAATCTGTAAACGAACGAGAACGCCAAATGGATCAACGAATTCGTTACTTTTCCCAACTGTTTTCACTGGAGTGCCTGCTTTTGTTAGGCGCTCAACGACGGACTGTCTGTCTGCCTCTTGTGGGAATACGAGTGTATAGCTTCTAATTCCTGAAAAACGTGGATCAATGGCTCCCTTTCGCCCACGTCCCCATGCATTAAAGGCAAGGTGATGGTGGTACACACCAGCTGCGATAAATACACTTGCTGGTGGAGCCATTCGAATATGAAAACCGAGCGTATTGACATAAAAGGAATCAGCTTCTTCTGGGTTCAGATGGAAATGTAAGTGTCCCATCACGGTACCAGCCGGAAGTCCTTCCCACGTCGTATCAGCGGCTTCTTGTAGGAGACCATCTCCATCAAGAGGTGCATTTCCGCCACCTTTCAGTTCTCCATGCTCACCTACCCAAACGTCCTCAGGACGATCAGCATATATTTCTACGCCAATGCCGTCAGGATCACTTAAATAAATGGCTTCACTAAAAAAGTGGTCGCTTGCTCCAATTAAAGGATAGCCTTTTTTGATCACATGTGCCAGCCATGTGCCCAGGTTTTTTCTGGTAGGTAATAAAACAGCAAAATGATAAAGTCCTGGCTCGTGATCAGGCTTCTCCTTGAGCTGTGCATCTTCTTTTAACAAAAGAATGGGTTCCTTTGCATTGCTGCCAAGTGTCACTGTGGAATCTGTCTTTTCTAATATAGAAAATCCTAAAATATCTGTATAAAAAGGTATAGAACGCTCAAAGCTGGATACATGTAATTCTGTTACACCCAATCTTAGCTCCTCAATTGTCTTCAAGCTCGGTCATCTCCTTCATGATATATGCATCGGCATGTTCAAATGTTTTTGAAAATCTATAAAATGAATACCTTGTTACTTTTAGTAACTAAACTATATAATAGTTAGTGACTTATTTCAAGTAATTAATTATGTTATAATGAAAAAAAGAGAAAAAAGTGGGAGGGAGTAAGGTATGGCTCAAGAAGATGGCTGTCCAATCACAGATGCCATGGAGATTCTAGGCAAGAAGTGGGTCATTCTCATCATCAATCAGCTTCTGACAGGCCCTAAGCGTTTCTGTCAGCTTGAAAATGAAATGAACATCAGTGGCAGATTATTATCTGAAAGGCTGAAGGATTTAGAGGCTGAAGAACTCGTTGAGAAAAACGTATACCCTGACATTCCAGTACGGATTGAATACGAATTAACAGCGCAAGGGAAGAAAATAGAGCCGATTATTCGTGAAATGTATGCTTGGTCTTTAGAACGTAAAAACAGCAAAAAAGGGGAACATGTCCCTTCCTAATCGATTTCGATCAGACTGTCTGATCGAAATTTTTTTGTGTGATTTTCCAGAAATCTAAGTCAATAGTATGAAAAATGATGTTGACAATAAATTCACCCATCATATAAGATCAAGAAGAAGAGGGTTCTTTTCCCTGTAATGGAATGGAGGTCATGCCATGGAATCATGAATGGGACAGATTGCCTAAAACACGTGTCAATACATCATTTAGAAACAGACATCTTTGGCTTTTAAGAAGCAAAGATTTATTTTTTCAACTCAATTGATAATGATTATCATAATCATCTTTAAGTGTAATCCAGCGCTTATGAAGATTATTTTTTTATTGTCCATTGAGAATAATTATCAATATCATTTAGGAGGGTTCATATGAAAGTCATTCGTTCAACATCACACGCATTATTGCTTTTTAGTTTTGTTCTATTATTTGCTCTAGCCCCGATTAGCTCAGCATCAGCAGCTGGTTTAGCAGATGGTCAACATTCAGCACAATATGTGGTTTGGAAGGCAGATAGCGATTCGACTTCAACAGCGAATACGTATTTTGAAAAACCAGCAAAGCTTGTCGTGAAGGATGGAAAAATCAAAGCACAAGTGACGTTAACAAATAGTTCTTGGATCACTAGCTTTAAAACACTTGAGCAAGGTGTCTACAAAGATGCGAAGGTGATCAGTACAAACACAGCTGCGAATAAGAGAACAGTAGAATTCAACGTGAACAGCCTGACAGAAGTCGTACCAGCAAAAGTGAGCGTCACTGTACCTGCCATCGGATATACAGGTAATTACGACATCCGACTCAAGTTTGATGCAGCATCTGTTCAATAAAAAGGGAGGAAATTCGCTTGATGAAAAAAATGATGAGGCTATCAGTCTTCATGACCGCTTTATTATTGGCATTTATGTTGCCTTTTTCAAACGCACAGGCTGCCACGTTAAAGGATGGTACATACTCCGTCAACTATAATGTGCTCAAGGCTGAAGGAAATGCGGTCTCCATGGCAAATGATTACTGGCTGAAGCCAGCAAAAGTGATTGCAAAAAACGGGAAGCTGACAGTACAAATGACCATTAAAAATAGCAGCTGGGTGACGGAATTTAAAGTGCCCGGAAATGGCGGCTATGTCGATACAACGGTTCTCTCAACCAATAAAAAAGCCAACACAAGGATTGTTCAGTTCCAAGCACAGAGCTTGTCTAAACCAATCAAGTCAAAAATACATGTCACTGTAAAATCTGCTGATTATGATCATGATTATACCATTCAGCTGAAATTTGATGAGAGCAGCATGAAATCACTTTCGTCTAACAGCACAAACAAATCAGCGGGTGAGGCAGAAAAGCAGCAGCCATCAAAAGAATCAACGAAAACATCTGATTCATCCACGACAAAACAAGAAGAGAATCCTCAAACTGGTGATACAAACCAGACAGGGTGGCTCCTTGTACTTGCTCTATGCTCAGGTGGATTTTTAGCAAGAAAGTGGATCATCAAGCATTAAGGAAGGAAGTGTCACCATTTGAAACGTCTTTTACATCTAAAGGCAGCCATT
Organism: Bacillus sp. FSL R5-0422; assembly: GCF_038610765.1. Classification (NCBI taxonomy): domain Bacteria; kingdom Bacillati; phylum Bacillota; class Bacilli; order Caryophanales; family Bacillaceae; genus Bacillus; species Bacillus sp. FSL R5-0422. The sequence goes on along the minus strand of NZ_CP152014.1, from coordinate 3,436,463 downwards.
CTGCTCATTTTATTCAGTTTGTTTACTGCATTTCAGATTCCTCAAGGAACGGCACAAGCTGCATCATTTGTTGATGGTGAATACACAGTCGGGTTCACTGTTTTAAAAAATGGCAGCACAGAAGCGTCCATGATGGATACGTATACAGAAAAGCCAGCTAAGCTGATTGTGGAAAATGGCAAAACGACTGCCTATGTCACACTGAAGCAAAGCAAAGAGATTACAGATTTCAAGGTCGAACAAAATGGCAATCTTGTCACCACTGAAACCGTTAGTGAGGATGAAACTGCCAATACACGTGTGATCAAATTTGATGTTGCCGACTTATCAGCCAAATTAAACGGTTGGGTGAAAATTTACTGGGATTTAGGCGGCTTTATTTATGACGAAGCATATGATGTGCAGCTTGCATTCGATCAAAGCAGCCTAACGCTCGTTACACCTGCAAAGCCAGACGATAGCGAAACAAAACCAGATGACCAAACTGGCACAAAGCCAGACGATAGCGAAACAAAACCAGATGACCAAACTGGCACAAAGCCAGACGATAACGAAACAAAGCCGGATGATCAAACTGGCACAAAGCCAGACGATCAGCAGACGACACCAGGTAATAACAATGGCACAAAGCCAGTGGATTCTACACAAAATCAACTGAAAGATGGCGAGTACCGCATCAATTACAGTGTGCTCAAAGGGGATGAAGATGAGTCATCTCGGATGAATCAATACTTCTCACATCCTGCATCCTTAACCATCAAAAATGGAAAACGAACCATTTCCTTTACGGTGAAGGACGATACGTCTGTTGCTTCCTTGAAAACAGAGAAAAACGGTTCTTATCAAGAAGTGAAGACTGTCAGTACAGATAAAGCAAAGAACACAAGAGTGGTATCATTTGATGTCGCAGATTTGAAAAAAGCGGTCAAAGGAAAAGTACACGTTGTCGTAGCAGCCGCTCACTATGAGCAAACCTACGATATTCGTTTTCAATTCGATGCAAAGAGTATCGCGCCACTTAAAGGCGGACAGGTAGAGGAAGAAACGCCTGCTACGCCAGAAACGCCAGAAACGCCTGCTACAACAGAAACACCAAAACCAAACACACCATCACCAGAAACAAATAATGGCGGAGCTGCTCAAGAGACGGCTCAGCTTAAAGACGGTGTATACAAGCTTCCTTTTTCTATGAAGAAACCAGACAAGGATGAGCTTTCTCGTATGAACGATTACGTCGTGAGCCCTGCGACACTGGTTGTGAAAAATGGCCGCCATTTCGTTTCATATACAGTGAAGAATAGCTCAGCCATCACGTCCTTCCAAGTAGGAACAGGCGGCAAGTTTGAGGAGACGCTTGTTGCAAAAACCGATCAAAAATCAGATACACGAGTGATTCAATATGAAGTCAAAAGCTTAAGCACGGCTCAGGCAGCACGCGTGAAAATTGATATTCCGGCTGCGAATTATCATGAGCAGTACGATGTCCAACTTGTCTATGACACGAAAGGAATTGCTCTTGGTGAAGGAAGCGGGATTCGAACGGTCATTGGAGACGATGAGAGTGTCGGCTTTGTCAAAAATCCAAATGATCGCGATTCTCAACCAAATCAACCGATTCAACTTGAGAATTTAGTGCCAGAGGAAACAGGTGCAGAGCAGTTAACTTTTACTCCATCAGATGACCAAACCAAGTCTGAGACTGGACAGCTGAATCCAAAAACAGGAGATACCTCTCTTCTTTGGGTGTATATTCTTTTATTCGGCGGGTCATTATTCGTACTCGTTAGAAAGTATCAAACAAGAACAAGATAAATGGTTTAGTTGAAGTGAGATGCGCCGAGACCATCGACGCATCCACTCTCTTTTTTCGAAAGGGGGCTTCTGTTTTTGAAGCATCGAATGTTATGTACCTTGATCGCTGCCTTCGGTGTGTGCGTGATCTTATCGGGCTGCTCACAGTCAGCTGAAAGCTCAGCAAAAAGCAAAAAAAGCGTAGAGTCAAATGCGCGCATTGTGGCAACGACTGTAGCCGCTGTGGAGATCATGGATGCCTTAGAGATCGATCTTGTCGGGGTGCCAACAAGTCAAAAATCCTTGCCAGCTCGTTATAAAGGACTGCCGGAAGTCGGTAATCCAATGAGCCCAGACATGGAAATCATCCAATCACTTCAACCGACAGATGTCCTGTCTGTGACAACCCTTCAATATGATTTAGAGACACCCTTTCAGCAAGCTGGTGTCCCTGCTACATACTTAAATCTCGAGAGCATGGCTAACATGGAAAAGGCGATCACGAAGCTCGGAGGTCAGTATGACAGAAAGAAACAAGCCAAGCGCATCGTGACTGATTTTGAACAAAAAAAGAAAGACATACAAGAGAAGACAAAGGGAAAACGAAAGCCATCCGTTCTGATTTTACTTGGTGTACCAGGCAGTTATTTGGTGGCGACAGAGCATTCATATATTGGTGATCTTGTACGTATCGCAGGCGGAGAGAACATTGTCAAAGGTGAGAAAATGGAGTATTTGGCTTCCAATACGGAGTATTTACAAAAAGCCAATCCAGATATCATCCTCCGGGCCGCACATGGGATGCCAGATGAAGTCGTCCGCATGTTTGATCAAGAATTTAAATCAAATGACATTTGGAAGCATTTTCATGCAGTCAAGCAAAACCGGGTGTATGACCTCGAAGAAAGCTTATTCGGGACAACAGGCAATTTAAAGGCAGCAGAAGCACTAGATGAACTAATGCGTATGTTGTATCCGTCATAAGCGGCGAATCTGAATGATAAAAGGACGTTTAAGATGAAAAAAACAGGGATTTTATTTATGACAGTCAGTGTCTTACTAGTGTGCGTGTTTATTTATTCCGCCATTACTGGGAGCATTCATGTCACCCCGATTGAATTATTGGAAGGGCTCATCACCGGTCAACATGCACAGGTAGAAATCATTAAAGATCTCAGAATTCCTCGCATGCTCATTGCCATGTTTACAGGGGCCGCCTTATCAGTCTCCGGTGTACTGCTACAGTCGGTCATGAGGAATCCATTAGCTGATGCCGGCGTCATTGGGATTTCATCAGGAGCCAGCTTCTTTTCTTTAATGGCCATAACAGCACTTCCTCAATTTTATTTCTACTCTCCTTTATTTTCGGTGTTAGGCGGAGCCATTGCGTGTTTCCTCGTGTATGTTCTGTCTTGGAAGGGTGGATTAAGCCCCATCCGTATGATTTTGGTTGGGATCGCCATCAATGCCATGTTTACTGGAATGGCTGAAGCATTTGTGACCATTTGCAGTTATTTCAATATCACGATCAATCAGTCAGGACAGTCGAATCTCACGATGAAAACGTGGGGAGATGTCCGTTTAATCGGAGTCTATGGTGTCGTCGGTCTTGTCGTAGCCCTATTCTTTAGTAGGTGGTGTAACCTCTTGGCTCTTCAGGACAAGACAGCGAAAAATTTAGGATTGCGTGTGACCAGAATGCGCCTTTTGATTTCCATTACAGCTGTATTGCTTGCGGCGGTGACGGCAGCGGTAGCGGGCGTGATTGCGTTTGTCGGTTTGCTTATCCCGCACATTTCAAGAAGACTTGTCGGCTCGGATCACCGGGTACTCATTCCATTTTCTGCGTTAGGCGGGGCTTTGCTGATTCTAACGGCTGATACACTCGGCAGGACGCTTGTCGCGCCAAATGAAATTCCTGCTTCTACGATCATGGCCGTGATTGGCGGACCATTTCTGATCTTTTTACTAAGAAGGGGGGATCGTCTTCATGGACATTCGTGAGGTGTCATTCTCATATGACCAGCAGAAGGACATCGTTCAATCGGTCACCACACACATTGAAAAAGGGAAAATCACAACCATTATCGGTCCGAATGGCTCGGGGAAATCCACACTGCTTTCATTGATGGCGCATAACCATACGCCAAATAAAGGGCAGATTCACTTAGACGGCCAGGCGCTGAATGCGTTTAAGCCAAAGGAACTGGCAAAAAAGCTCGCTGTCGTTCATCAGCAAAATGAAGCGCCGCTTGATTTAACGATCGAGAGGATCGTGGCATTTGGCAGAACGCCGTACCAGACGATGCGCGGAGGAGACAAGGAAGAGGATGAGAGAGCGATAGAGTGGGCGCTTTCCAGTACAAAGCTAACGGAAAAACGAAAGGTGCCGCTCGCCTCACTGTCAGGTGGTGAGCGGCAGCGAGTATGGATTGCGATGGCGCTTGCGCAAAAAACGCCGATCCTCTTTTTAGATGAACCGACAACTTATTTGGATATTTACTATCAATTTGACATTCTTGAGCTGATCCGTGAGCTCAATGTCTTACATGGACTAACAATCGTTATGGTGCTGCACGACATGAACCAGGCTGTCCGCTACAGCGATGTCATCATTGCGATGAAGAATGGGCGGATTATGAGTGAAGGACAACCAAATGATGTGTTAACAGAAGAAAATGTGCGGCACATTTATGATGTGTCCGTCACGATTAAACAGGATGCAGAAACAGGGATGTACATCGTGCCTGTTGGTATATAAGCTGTGCAAAAAGCAGGTGAGACAGTGTGAAAAGACGAAAACGGGTCTGGCAGCGTATGCTGACAATCGTCTGTTTAGGTGTATTCATTTATAGCGGTTCGGCGATTGGCTTAGAACTGTTCGGCTATTATCAAAATCGGCAGGTGCTTGCAAAGGCTCAGACGATGTACGGACATGAGCCAGGAATGAATGAAAACCGGGAGCCAGGAACCATTCGTACATCATTTGATGAACTGCGGAAGGTGAACGACGATATTGTCGGCTGGATCAACATGAAGGACACAATGATCCAGTACCCAATCGTCCAATCTCGAGATAATGCGTTCTACTTAACCCGTAATTACTTAAAAAATGACACCAGGGCAGGCAGTATTTTTATGGATTATCGCAATGACGTCTTGCATGAAAGCCCGAATACTGTGGTGTACGGGCATCGAATGAGGGATGGGTCCATGTTCGCTGGACTCACAAACTATTTGAAAAAGGATTTCTTCGATGAACATCGGACATTTCAATACGATACGCTGTATCAAAGCTATGAGGCGGAGATTTTTGCCGTGTATGAAACAACGGTGGACTTCGATTATATTCAAACCGATTTTCAAGATCTTGGCGAATATGCGCACTACTTGCAAGCTGTGCGGAAAAAATCAATCTATCAAACGAAGACAGACGTGTCCACAGATGACCTCATCCTCACTCTATCGACCTGTGATCATGTGCTTGCACCGAAAATCGGGCGTCTCGTGGTACAGGCAAAGCTAAAGAAAGTTTACTAGAAAAGGAGAGACAGGCGGTTGAAATTTTCACATGTGATTTTCATGGGACTTGTCTTAATGTTACTCCTCGTCGGATGCAGTCAGGCAGCACCTGTAGAGAAAGGGAGTGGACAAGGTGCGCTGAAGATAAAGGACTTTGCCGGCAGAACACTGTCGTTTGAAGACTCCCCTCAGCGTATTGTCTCATTATCGACTGGAGACATGAGCATCCTATATGCCTTAGGCGGCGAGGTGGTCGGTCGTCCGGCCGCCGAATTACCAGAAAGCTTACAACAGGCTACATCTGTTCAAACAATTGGTACAACACATCAATTTGATGTAGAGCTTATCACAAGCTTAAAGCCCGATGTTGTACTTGGGAATGAACAATTAAACAGCAAGGACATCTCTACAATAGAAGGAATTGGTTCACAGCTTCTTTTGACAAGTGCCAATTCAGTAAAGGACATCCAGCGACAAATTACGTTATTCGGAGATTTGCTAGGAAAGCAGCAAAAGGCAAAAGCGCTTAACAAGCAAATCGATCAGCGGAAAAAGCAGGTCAAACAGCCTCAGAAAAAAGTGAAGACACTCGTTGTATACGGGGCACCTGGCACATATATGGCGGCACTACCTCAATCCTTAAGCGGAGATTTACTGCACATCGCTGGAGGGACGAACATTGCGGAGAATGAACCGGCACTCGAGAAATTCCCTCAATACGCTCAAATCAATGCAGAGAAGGTCATCGAAGCTGATCCTGATCTTATCCTGCTTATGACCCACAGCAATCCTGAAGATGTGAAAGCGGGCTTTATGAGTGAAATGAAGCAGAATGCCGCATGGCACGATGTGTCAGCCGTCAAACATGGACATGTCGAGATTTTGCCTAGTGATCTATTTGGGACGAATCCAGGTGCAGACGTGATGAAAGCGATTGATGAACTAGAGAAAAGATTGAAGCGATTGTCATCATGAAAATGAATGCAGAATTAGATTTTCAAAAAAGACAGTCGAGGCGAAGATGGCTGATACCCGGGCTGTTCATCTCGTTAGTTGTAGGCACATGTCTAGGACTTGCATTAGGTTCTGTTCAATTAACACTGCAAGACTTACTCGCTGCTTTGACGGGGTCAGGTCAGCCTGTCCATGAGAAAATAGTGATGGATTTACGTCTGCCGCGCGTTTTCATCGGTTTCATCGTTGGGGCCTGTCTCGCAGCATCAGGGGCGATTTTACAAGGAGTCGTCCGAAATCCACTCGCTGACCCTGGCATCATCGGTGTGACAGCTGGCGGCGGATTGGCTGCTGTGCTCAGCATGATCGTGTTTCCACAATTCACGTATCTGCTTCCAGCCGCTGCTTTCCTTGGCGCTTTATTAGCGGCACTTGTGGTGTATATGCTTTCATTTGATCAAGGGGTTTCCCCATTGAAGCTGATTTTGGCGGGAGTTGCAGTCAATGCCCTGCTTGGGGCGGTGATGAATGGGTTTATGGTGCTTTATAGTGAGCGTGTGCAGGCTGTCCTGCCCTTTTTATCAGGAGGGTTAAATGGACGGAGCTGGCATCATCTAAGCTTCGTGTCGCCCTATGCGCTCGCTGGGTTGTGCCTTTGTTTTTTTGCCATCAAGCCGGCAAATCTTCTTTTGCTTGGCGATGAATCAGCTCAGCTACTCGGTCTCAGAGTAGAGCGCACACGGTTTTTCTTAATTGCACTAGCGGCACTTTTAGCTGGTGCAGCAGTAAGTGTGAGCGGCTTAATAGGCTTTGTCGGACTGGTCGTTCCTCATTTTATCCGTCTTTTAATTGGAGATGACTACCGGTACCTGCTGCCAATTTCAATGCTGGGCGGAGGCGTGCTTGTGGTTTTTGCAGATACAGCGGCAAGGGTATGGTTTACGCCAGTTGAACTGCCTGTCGGTATCTTGCTTGCCTGCATCGGTGCACCTTTCTTCCTCTATTTATTAAAAAAGAAAGGGAGGGGTTAAGTTGGATGTGATCGCTATGGATGACGTGAGTCTCAGTCAAGGAGGCTTTCAGCTCTCATCTATATCAGCAGCTGTTCCTAAAGGAAGCGTGACAGGCATTATTGGACCGAATGGATCAGGGAAGTCGACTTTTATTAAAGCAGCCGCACGCCTTACATCAATCGAAAGCGGCATGATATATATTCATGATATACCGCAAAAAGAGATGACGGCTCAGGAGATTGCAAAGGAGATCGCCGTTCTCATGCAGACGAGGACAGCTATTCCATCTATGACCGTACGGGAGCTGGTCGCACTTGGACGCAGTCCGCATCGTTCGATCTGGAAAAAAAGCTCGAAGACAGATCAAGAAGCGATTGAGTGGGCGCTTGATGTGACCAATAGCCGTATCAATGAAAATAGAATGCTGCATACATTGTCTGGCGGAGAAAGGCAAAAAGCGTATATTGCGATGGCGCTTGCTCAGAAGACAGAGACGATTATTCTGGATGAGCCGACAACTTACTTAGATATTGCGCATCAGCTTGATTTACTAGAGCTACTCAAACAGCTGAATAAGACGCATGGAATCACCATTTTAATGGTTCTTCACGACCTGCAGCAGGCAGCAAAATATTGTGACCGCCTTATCGTGATGAAGCGTGGTCAGATTTATCAAATAGGGACACCAAAAGACGTATTAACAGAAAGCTTTTTCAAAGAGGTCTTTGGGATTCAGGCTGAGGTTCACTTAGATGGTGAGCATCCGCTGATTATTCCAATCGCTTCGATCCAACAACAAAAGGGAGATGAACAAAACATGATCATTGTTAATAACCAGGTAAGAGTAGAAAAAGGCAGTGCCGACCACCTCGTCAAACGTTTTAACAAGCAAGGACAGGTAGAATTCATGGAAGGATTTTTAGGCATGGAAGTCTGGGTCACACAGCAGACAACCGATTACGATGAAGTGACCATTCATACACGCTGGAATCGAAAAGAAGACTTCGTGAACTGGACAAAATCTCAGGCATTTGGTGATGCGCACGCTCATGGAAAAGCGAAACCTGAAGGCCTATTGAAAAACAAAATTACGTACTATGAAGTACAAGTGACTAGACCGGCTTTACAGAAAAAAGCCTAAAAAAGAAACAAAGCGCTGCAGCTCACGTGCAGCGCTATTTTTTTGCGTTTTTTTACTTTCTGTCACATTTCTTTGACAAAGTATTCAAACAACTGACACAATACCATCCAATTTTTAGGTAAAATTTACTTTATTTTTGAAGCGTATGGGTGTAAAGTACAGGTATAAATAACTAACCGAATGAAAAGCAAGAGTAAAATTTCACCGAGTAAACCATTTCAAACAGGCTATTATTTGTGAATCGTTGAACAAATAGTGAACATTTTGTGAAATGGTGAGCATAAATATTTCAAATCATTCGGCATGTGAAAGTAAGGGAGGATGTAAGACTGTGAGTGAGCTGTTTTTAGCAAGATTTCAATTTGCTTCAACGACATTATTTCATTTTATTTTTGTTCCTATGTCAATAGGTTTGGTGTTTATCGTTGCATTGATGCAGACCCTTTATGTCGTCAAGAAAAAAGAGATTTATAAAAAAATGGCGAAGTTTTGGGGTCATCTATTCTTACTCAATTTTGCAGTAGGTGTGGTGACAGGGATTCTCCAGGAATTCCAGTTTGGGATGAACTGGTCAGATTATTCAAGGTTTGTCGGTGATGTATTTGGTGCACCGCTTGCCATTGAAGCACTGCTCGCCTTTTTCCTTGAATCTACATTTATTGGACTTTGGATATTCGGCTGGGATCGCTTGCCGAAGAAGATTCATTTATTGTGTATTTGGCTTGTTTCCCTTGGTACGATCTTTTCGGCGTTTTGGATTTTACTCGCCAACTCATTTATGCAAGAACCAGTTGGATTTGTGATTAAAAATGGCCGTGCAGAAATGAATGATTTTGGCGCTCTTGTAACAAACCCGCAGCTTTGGGTTGAATTCCCGCACGTTCTGTTTGGGGCGCTGGCTACAGGTGCATTCTTTATCGCAGGAGTTAGTGCCTATAAAATGATCAAAAAACAAGAAATCGCCTTTTTCAAAAAATCATTCCAGATTGCGATGGTTCTCGCTTTAATTTCTGGCTTAGGTGTGGCGTTCTCTGGACATGATCAAGCGAAGCACTTAATGGAATCACAGCCGATGAAGATGGCAGCAAGTGAAGCCCTTTGGAAGGATAGTGGAGATCCAGCGGCTTGGACACTATTTGCCAATATTGATACAGATAAAAAAGAAAACTCTGCGGAGATCAATATTCCGTTTGCTTTAAGTTACTTGGCTTATTCGAAATTTAGTGGAGATGTGCCAGGTATGCTGACCCTTCAAAAAGAATATGAAGCAAAGTTTGGTCCTGGAGACTATATTCCGCCAGTAAAAACAACGTTCTGGAGCTTTAGAATCATGGTCGGTGCCGGCATGCTGATGATTTTTGCCAGTATGATTGGCTTGTACTTAAGCTTTAGAAAAAAACTCGAAACGAACAAATGGTTTTTACGCTTCATGGTAGGGATGATTTCATTCCCATTTATTGCGAACTCAGCTGGCTGGATTATGACCGAAATTGGGCGTCAGCCGTGGACGGTCTTTGGAATGATGACGACGGCTCAATCGATTTCACCAAACGTATCGTACGGCATGCTGTTATTCTCAGTCATTAGCTTTACGACGATTTATCTGATTCTTGCCATCTTGCTTGCCTACCTATTCATTCGAGAAATTAAAAAAGGTGCACATTCGGAAGAGGATACAGATCAAAAGGATGAAACGGACCTGTCTACAGATCCATTTGATGGAGGCGCATATCATGGCATATCTTAACGAGATTTGGTTTATTCTTGTCGCAGTATTGTTTGTTGGATTTTTCTTCTTAGAAGGATTTGATTTTGGTGTTGGGATGTCCATGCAGCTACTTGGTAAAGATGCGCACGAACGCCGCATTTTAATTAACACGATTGGACCTTTCTGGGATGCGAATGAGGTCTGGCTGATTACAGCTGGGGGCGCAATTTTCGCTGCTTTCCCGCACTGGTATGCCACGATGTTCAGTGGATACTATATACCGTTTGCGGTTCTCCTCTTAGCGCTCATCGGGCGCGGAGTTGCCTTTGAATTCCGAGGGAAGGTTGAGAAAGCCTCTTGGATCAAAGCATGGGACTGGGTCATCTTCTTTGGCAGTCTGTTGCCACCGTTTTTACTCGGTGTGCTATTCACAAGTATTTTACGCGGGATGCCAATTGATCAAGACATGAACATGTACGCTGGTTTTACGGATTTTGTGAACCTTTATTCAGTGATAGGCGGATTAGCTGTAACGATTCTTTGCCTACTGCACGGATTGATTTTCGTCACACTTCGTACAGAGGGTGATTTAAGAGATCGTGCGAGAAAGCTTGGCAAGCGTGTCCTGCTGATTGCGCTGCCAGTACTTGTCCTATTTGTTGGTGTATCTATCATGGAAACAGACATTTATACGGTACGCCCGATCATCACCATTCCGTTAACTGTTCTCATCGTGGTTTGTTACGTAGCGGCGCTATTCTTTATGAAAAAAGAACGTGATGGCTGGACATTCCTATTCACAGGTGCTGGCATCATGGTGACAGTGACGATGCTTTTCACTGCATTGTTCCCGCGCGTCATGATTAGTTCAATCAACCATACATTTGATTTGACCATTCAAAACGCTGCATCTGGATCTTATTCACTGACGGTCATGACGATTGTTGCCATTTCTTTGCTGCCCTTTGTGCTTGGGTATCAAATTTGGAGCTATTACGTCTTCCGTAAACGTGTAAGCGGTAAGGAGCCAATGACCTACTAATGGATAAACGTTTGCTTCAATTAAAAGGAATAAGAGGGCTTCTTGCCCTCTTAGGTATTGTGTCACTCATCCAAGGAGCAAGTATTATTTTCCAAGCACAGTGGCTGGCACATGCCATTACTACGCTGTTTGACGGGAAAAGCCTTTCGCAGGCAACGCCTTATGTCCTGCTGTTTCTTGCTGCCTTTCTTGTGCGGCACGGTCTCACCTTGATTCGGGAGAAGGTCATGTTTACCTACTCTTCCCGAATTGGAGCAGACATCAGAAAACAGCTGTTAGACCAACTCTTTCGTTTAGGCCCAGCTTTCACAAAGAAAAAGGGTACAGGAAAACTTGTCACATTAGCGATGGAGGGAATTGCTCAATATCGTCAGTATTTACAGCTGTTTTTACCGAAAATGGTCAACATGGCAGTGATACCGGCAATGGTCCTCATCTATGTTTGGACATTAGACGACACATCTGCTGTTATTTTAATCGTGACGCTACCGATATTAATTATCTTTATGATTTTGCTAGGTCTAGTCGCTCAGCGTAAAGCGGCCAAACAATGGAGATCGTATGAGAAATTATCCAATCATTTTACTGATTCTCTCCGCGGCCTTGAAACGCTTCGTTACTTAGGCATTAGCAAAAAACATTCTCGCAATATCGGGGAAGTGTCAAAGCGATATCGAAAGGCGACCATGAGTACGCTGAAGGTCGCATTTCTTTCATCATTTGCGCTGGATTTCTTTTCCATGCTGTCGATTGCAACCGTCGCTGTCTTTCTTGGCTTGCGATTAATTGAAGGAGAGCTTCTCTTATTGCCGGCTTTGACGGCGCTCATGCTGGCACCAGAATATTTCCTGCCAGTACGTGAAGTGGGAAATGATTATCATGCCACGCTAAATGGAAAAGAAGCGAATGAAGCGATGCAGGTCATTTTAGAAGAAAAGGGCTTCCGCACGCAGGAGACACAATCAGTGCAATTGAACGAGTGGAATGAACAGTCTGCACTCACCCTGCATGATGTGAGTGTCCAGCATGACGAACATGCCCCTTATTCAATTCAGGGTGTAGATCTTACTGTCAAAGGGAAGAAGAAAATCGGAATCATTGGTGCCAGTGGTTCAGGGAAATCGACGTTAACCGATGTGCTCGGCGGCTTTGTTGAACCGACCTCAGGTCAAATCACACTAAACGGCAATCCACTTGTGCATTTACAGATGAAGGAATGGCAAAAGGAAGTCGTCTATATGCCGCAGCACCCTTATTTATTTCACATGACATTAAGAGAAAACATTCGTTTTTATGAACCGCATGCAACAGATGAAGAAGTGGAAAGAGCTGCCAGTGAAGCGGGCTTATCTCAGCTCGTGGCGCAGCTACCAAATGGCTTTGATGAGGTCATTGGAGAACAAGGAAGAGGACTAAGCGGCGGACAGGCACAAAGAATTGCGCTTGCGCGAACGGTGCTGGGCAAGCGGTCCATTATGCTGTTAGATGAACCAACGGCACATCTCGATATTGAGACAGAGTATGAATTGAAGAAAACAATGCTTCCGCTGTTTGAAGATAAACTTGTGTTCTTAGCGACACATAGGCTCCATTGGATGCCAGATATGGATGAGATCATTGTCATGGATGAAGGAACAATTGCGGAAATGGGTACACATGAATCATTAATGCAAAGAAAAGGCGTGTATTATCAATTGGTACAGGAGCAAATGGGGGCGGTCACACATGGTAAGTAAAGGTTGGTTTATACCTTATATCAAGGAGAATCAAAAGCTGTTTGCGCTGGTTTTATTTCTAGGGGCAATTGCAGTATTCTCTGCTTCTATGCTGATGTATACGTCAGGATTTCTCATTTCTAAAGCAGCCACAAGACCTGAGAATATACTTATGGTCTACGTCCCAATTGTAGCTGTCCGTACCTTTGGTATTTCACGCTCAGCTGCCCGTTATGCAGAAAGATTGGCGAGCCACCAGCTCATTTTGACCATGATTGAAAAAATGCGTGTCCGCCTATATGACATGGCTGAACGAAGTGCGAAACAGACAAAGCTGGGTACAGGTGAAATGCTAGGGCTCTTGTCAGATGATGTTGAGAGACTACAGGACGCCTATTTAAAAACCATCTTTCCATCCATCGGTGCGCTGCTTTTATACGCCGCATCCATTGGGGCACTTGGTCTATTCTCGTGGCCTTTTGCTGGCTTGATGCTGATTTATATGGCACTTCTTGTATTTGTTTTCCCATACGTCACAGTGCTAGTGAACCGGGCGAGACAAATTCAAATGAAAAAAGGCAGAAATGAACTGTATAGCCATTTAACAGATGCCGTCATGGGCGTGAGTGATTGGCTGTTTAGCGGTAGGCAGAAAGATTTTGTGGATGAATATGAAAAGAAAGAAGCGCAGCTGTTAGCGCTTGAAGCAGCCAAGCACCGATTTATCCGTCTGCGCCAGTTTTTGGCACAGCTTATCATTGGAGGAGCTGTTGTGCTTGTCGTGTATTGGAGCGGTTCCGTCGTCCAGTCAGGCTCGATGTCACACACCCTAATTGCAGCCTTCGTGCTTGTGCTTTTTCCGTTAACAGAGGCCTTTCTTCCACTTTCAGATGCAGCAGGCGATATTCCGGTCTATCAGCATGCTGTCAGCAGATTACATCATTATGAAAAACTTTCGTATGAAGGAGAATCTGAGCGCAAGACAGTTGACCAGTCGGCTGTTTCTCAAGATAAAGCTGTTTCTTTTGAACAAGTGTCCTTTGGATATGATTTGCACCAACCCGTGCTAAAGCAACTCTCATTTTCACTAAAGCAAGGGGAATCACTTGCTCTCTTAGGGAAAAGCGGTGCAGGAAAGTCGACTATTTTGAAATTGTTAGAAGGAGCTGTCGTGCCAAATCAAGGAGCTGTCAGCATTCAGGGGAAACCGGTCGAAAGCATTCGAGAGAATGTGTCTACCTATGTGTCAGTGCTCAATCAGCAGCCGTATTTATTCGATACCTCTGTTTTAAACAATATTCGCTTAGGCTCTCCTCATGCGACAGAGGAACAAGTAAAAGAAGCAGCGAGACAAGTGCAGCTGCACGATACCATCGAATCTTTGCCAGAGGGTTATCACACCAGTGTGCAGGAGACAGGGATTCGTTTCTCAGGGGGAGAAAGACAACGGATGGCATTAGCCCGTATTTTGCTGCAAAACACCCCGATTGTTGTATTAGATGAGCCCACCGTTGGACTTGACCCACGTACAGAGCGTGAGTTGCTTGAAACCATTTTCCGTGTGTTAAAAGGAAAAACGGTCATTTGGATTACCCATCATCTCACTGGCTGTGAGGCATGTGACCGCATTATGTTTATTGAAGATGGTCAAATTGAGATGCAGGGGGAGCATCAGGAACTACTGAAAGAAAACCCGCGCTATCAAAAATTGTATGAGATGGATCGGCCGTTTTCTACAATATAAATAGATGAAATGACAAGAACGTTCGGACAGAGATTTCTGCCCGAACGTTTTGTGGTTTTAAGGGTTTACTTTTCCAACACCAGCATTTGATACTACTTCTGATTTGACATTGTTCACGTTAAGCAAAGAGTAGTTATAAGGAGGGTTGTACGTACCTGTAGAAGACGTTGGCAGACTGCCTGAGCTGTTAATATATGAGTTGTTGATGACATGCCATGTACCGACTTGACGGCTGTCCCAGCTGCCAATCGCATTTTTTGTATTTTCAAATACGTTGTGCTCAATTCTCATTTTTGCGCCCATACGAGAGTTAATCGCTGTTGTATGGATACCTTTATAGTAGTTGTTATACACATGACCTTCCCCGAAGCGCATAGATGGTACACGAGAATTCAGGTTTTCAAAACGGTTGTTGTGGAATGTAATTTTTCGGTTGTAGTTGTCGTTATCAGAGCTGCCCATGAGCATCGTTTTCCAGCTGTCATGAACATAGTTCCAAGAGAAGGTAATATAGTCGGAGTCATTTTTCACATCAAATAATCCATCATAATCATCTTTACCTGAGTTTAATGTATTGTACAGTTCATTATGGTCGACCCATACGTTTTTAGAAGCGCCTTCGATTCCGATGGCATCCTTGTCACCGATTTTGCTGTGATGGATTTTCAAGTTGCGGATGATGATGTTATTGGCACGCCATACTTTAATGCCAATGCCATTAAATTCACCTTTCGTGCCTTTGCCGACGATCGAGACATTGTTTGTATCTTTCACATCGATTTTATTGGCAGATGTATTAGAAGGGGTAATCGTCCCGTCGACAACAATTTTTAACTTTTCGTTTTTTCCTTTACTTTTGAGGGCAGCCAATAGTTCATTTCCGGTTTTAACTGTGACGGTTTTACCACCTTCACCGCCTGTTGTACCGCCATTTAATGTGGAGAACCCTTGTTGATTAAAATTGGCCATAATAGAAGGGCTTTCGGGATACTTTGCTGCCGCTTTTGCCTCTCCATTAGGTGCAAATAATGAAGTCACGAGACCAATCGCTAACACACCAGCTAACATTGGAACTTTTTTCTTCAAATTCAACCTCTCCATTCATTTTGTTTTAATGTAAACGTTTCCAAAAATAAGCTGCAATTCAACTACTCCTCCTTCCTTCGCCAGTATCGCCTTTTTCGGAATGTAGGAAGAGCATAGCACGCAAAAAGGTATCATCGGCTAAGAATTGGCGCTGTGTATTCCGTGATTTTCTAGAAAACTAAGGTCATGATTATTTTATTTTCGTCTAAATGAGACAAGGATCATTGACGATAGGTATTGGGATGACCTAGTGATTATGAAAGAGAGCTTGTCCGCTTGATAGAAAATCAGAACGAATCATTTTGTGAGAGACGAAGGAATGTCATAATCATTTCATAAGAAAAAACTGGATATTTAACGCTTCAATTACTGGACCAACAGGGAAAAAAGCAGACAAACTAAAAAAATGCATTCCATTTTGAACGATATCGTCATACGTGTCGTCTCATGAATAAGAGAAGAAAAAGGGAAGGAGGGGTGTGTTTGGAGCAGGCAGAAGAGACACTATTGATTCAGCGGGCAAAACAGGGGGAAGATGCTGCATTTACAGCTCTATATCGTCATCATTATTCCTTTCTTTACCGTTATATAATGAAGCTTACCCTTCAACAAGAGCTTGCAGAAGAAATCATGCAAGAAACGATGCTGAAAGCGTACATGAAACTCTCTTCATTTAGAGGAGATTCCTTATTCTCAACATGGCTCATATCCATTGCATCTAGACAATTTTTGGATCACCAGAAGAAAAGAAAACGTGAACAATTGAGGGAAGGAAAGGCTAATCAAGAGACGATGCGCCGTTTTAAATGGGAGATTCAGCAAAAGGGTCATACTTGGCACGAGATGTGGGATGCTCTAAACGAATTGAAGGCTCAGGAGAGAGCGCCGATTATTTTGCACTATTATTATGGCTTTACTTATCCAGAGATTGCTTCAATGCTCGGTATGAGAGAAGGCACTGTGAAGTCGAGGGTTCATCATGGGTTAAAGAAAATTCGAAAGGAGTGGTCTTAATGAAGGAAGATCAGTTCACAGAAGAACGTTTAAAGGAAGAGTTACAGCAACTAGATGAACAAATTGAAGTGAAAGAGCCGAGTGAACAAGCTGTCATGATGATGCTGAAGCAGGCGAAGGAACAAGAGAAAAGGCGTTTTAAACAAGAAGTGCTGGCGTATGTTCTCATCAGTCTGACCATTCTCACACTATTTGTCGCTGCCATCACCCATTTACCTTTTATCTTCATTCTTCTTCAAGTCGTGAGTGTGCCGCTCTGCGTCGTTGTCGGCATCAAGGAATATCAACATATTAAAGGAGGGTCTTCCTTATGAGTCAGACGGAGATGATCATCTTATTGTGCGCATTGCCGTTACTATTTGCGCAGGGCCTGCTTTTATTTATGGATGCGAAGAAAAGAGGGCGTTATAAGTGGTTTTGGGGCATTGTCGGTTTAATTAACTTCCCATCGTCTTCTATTTTATATTGGCTTTGTGTCGTGTACCCTGATCGAAAAAAAGAAGAGAAGATCCGAAAAGATTGAGCTGCCGGCCTATAAAACTTTAGGCCTTTTTTTCGTGTTGAAGATCAACTAGAAATCTTTCATGGTTCATCTAATTGTCAAAGAGTGCGGGATATATAGTGTCTAAAAGATGATTTCTAGCTCAATAGTCATTCTGTAAGAGATACTTTCTAAAAACGATGACGGCGGCTGTTTGATCCATCTCAAATCGGCATCATTTTCATCTGTTATCAGTATTGATCAGTTTTTACAAATGGTGTTAAATTAATCTCAATATGCGTTAGAAAATCTAACAGGATAAATGTGTGAAGATATACAAAGGAGGCAGATGAGACATGTTGACCTTAGATCGAGCAGCACAAACAGCACAAAGCTACATCGACCGTGTGTTAGAAGAGGTGGAAAAACGAAATCCTGGTGAAGAGGAATTTCAGCAAGCCGTAAGAGAAATTCTAGAATCACTTGTTCCCGTTTTTGCAAAGCATCCAGAGTATGAAAAACAAGGCATTTTAGAACGACTCATCGAGCCTGAACGGCTTGTGGTATTTCGCGTACCATGGGTAGACGATGAGGGGAAAGTACAAGTCAACCGTGGTTTCAGGGTTCAATTCAATAGTGCCATCGGTCCTTACAAAGGAGGCATTCGTTTCCACCCATCTGTCAATGCAAGCATTATCAAGTTTTTAGGATTTGAACAAATCTTTAAAAATGCACTGACTGGTATGCCGATCGGTGGAGGAAAAGGTGGATCAGATTTTGATCCTAAAGGGAAATCAGATGGAGAAATCATGCGTTTCGTTCAAAGCTTTATGAGTGAACTCAGCCGATATATTGGGCCTGATCAAGATGTGCCAGCAGGTGATATTGGCGTAGGGGCACGCGAAATTGGTTATATGTTCGGGCAGTACAAGAAAATGCGTGGTGCTTATGAAGCAGGTGTGCTTACAGGGAAAAGCCCTGGATTTGGAGGCAGCTTAGCCAGAAAAGAAGCAACAGGCTATGGACTGGTGTACTTTATGGAAGAAATGTTAAAAGCGAATGGACTTCAATTTGAAGGGCGTTCAGTTGTCGTATCTGGCTCAGGGAATGTGTCTATTTATGCGATGGAGAAGGTCATAGAGCTAGGTGGTAAGGTTGTAGCATGCAGTGATTCAAGCGGAGCGATTTATGATCCACAAGGCATTTCATTAGAAACAGTGAAACAACTGAAAGAAGGAAGCAATCAACGAATTGGGGCATACATAGACATTCACCCGCATGCTGAATTGATTGAAGATTGCGAACAAATTTGGTCTGTTCCTTGTGACATTGCGCTTCCATGTGCAACGCAAAATGAAATATCTGAGATGCAGGCACAGCAGCTCGTGGAAAATGGTGTCATTGCGGTAGGAGAAGGAGCGAATATGCCCTCTACTCTAAAGGCAGTCAAAGTTTTTGAACAGAATGATATTCTATTTGCGCCGGCAAAAGCGGCAAATGCAGGTGGAGTAGGTGTCTCAGCGCTGGAAATGGCGCAAAATAGTGCAAGAATGTCTTGGACATTTGAGGAAGTAGATGATCAGCTGAAACAAATGATGCAGACGATTTATCGTCAGTGTACAGAGACAGCAGACGAATATGGACACTCTGGAAACTTGATCGTAGGCGCAAATATTGCAGGATTTCGTAAAGTGGCAGATGCGATGATCGCTCAAGGCGTGATTTAACTCCTGCTCTCCCGCACCTGTTTATTTCATGACAAGATGGGGAATCTTCCTTGTAAGAATGACAATAAGGAGGCGCGGGAGAAATGAAAAAATGGCTGAAACAAATTTTTAAATGGGCACCTGTGATTTATCCAGTGGTGAGAAAAATATATAAAGAGCGGAAAGCATCTAAACGTCGTAACGTATCAGCCGGATAATCCGGCTTTTTTTTTATGCACACATACCGGTTGTGCAATGAATGAAAAAAAAGTTAGATTTGAATGATCCAAGTCATGCCTCACTCCGTTAAGTACATAACAAACGGAAAGAGGAGGCAATAACAGATGAACATGAAAAAAGCGATTTTAACCATCCCGCTTAGTGCAGCATTACTATTTCCGGCAGCTCATAGCGCAAGTGCACACGAAGGACATATGCATGGAGAGGCAAAGAAGATGTCTTCGTCACAAGAGGTGTCAAATAAAGCAACCGATCTTCGAGCAACTCTAGATCAGCTGTTTTCAGAGCACGCTTATTTAGCAGTCATCACAATGCAAAAGGGAATTGACGATAGCAAAGATTTTAAACAAGCAGCGGCAGCGCTAAATGACAACACAAATGACTTATCGGAAGCCATCGCTTCTGTGTACGGAAAAAAAGCAGGGAAACAATTCAAAGACATTTGGTCAAGTCATATTGGCTACTTTGTTGATTATGTACAAGCAACGGCAAAGAAAGATGAAGCAGGTAAAAAGAAAGCAGTTAAGCAGCTTGACCAATATCGCATGAAACAAGCCGATATGCTCGATCAAGCAACAGACGGTAGATTGAAAGCTAGTGAACTAGAAGAAGGCTTAAAAATGCACGTCAATGAACTGTTGAAAGCGTTTGATAGCTACACTGAAAAGGATTTTGATACGACCTATGAAACGGTTAGAAAATCTATTCATCATATGTTTGAAGTAGGCAAGGGCGTATCGTGGGCGATCACAGATCAATTTCCTGGGAAATTTGATCACAAATCCGTCGACACACCGGCCGCAGACCTTCGAGAAGATTTAAACTACTTGTTCTCAGAGCATTTGGCGCTTGCAGTCGTTGCTATGCAAAAAGGAAATGATGGCAGCAAGGACTTTGATCAAGCAGCGGCAGCTTTGAACGAAAACACAAATGATTTATCAGATGCGATTGCCTCTGTTTATGGCAAGGATGCCGGAAAACAATTCAAAGATATTTGGTCAAGCCATATCGGATACTTAGTTGATTATGTCAAAGCGGATGCATCAGGAGACAAAGAAGCGAAAGAAAAAGCGGTGAAAAACTTAGATGCGTATCGAATGAAGCAAGCGAAATTTTTAGATCAAGCAACAGATGGACGTTTGAAGGCAGCAGATTTAGAAGCGGGCTTAAAAATGCATATTGATGAATTGATCAAAACATATACGTCATACCATAATGGCGATTACGATCAGCTTTATCCAACAGTGCGAGAAGCGTACGGTCATATGTTCATGGTCGGTCAAGATGTCGCAGCAGCCATTGTTGATCAGCATCCTAAAATGTTCAAATCCAAGATGCCTAATGAAATGCCGAAAACAGGTATGGGAGGTACAGCCGGTCCTTTAGGTATGTCATATGAAGCCTTTGCGGGATTAATCGCAAGCTTGATCCTAGCAGGTGGTGCAATGGGTGCGTTCTTCCTTATTCGCCGCAAGACATCAAATTAAGCTCATATCAAAACAAAGGGGGAACGTGCACAATCGTGCCGTTCCTTTCTTTCAAAGGAGGCAGACTGACTTGAAAAGGTGGATGTTTGGTCTTCTGATGCTTCTCATCATCACGGGCTGTGCATCAAAATCAATGGATGATTCGTCATCCGCTAAAACAACCTCATCTCCTGAAAAAATCATAACAAACCAAGCCGCAAAACAGTCTCATTCAAAAGCTATATTAAAAGACGAACCGTCCGGTATTGTACCGGCTGAAATTGCAATTCCGGCGATTGGTGTCAAAGCAAAAGTAGAGAAAACCACCTTATCTAAGGATGGCAGTATGGGCGTTCCTAAAAAGACGGACAACACAGCTTGGTTTAAAGATGGTCCAAAGCCAGGAGATAAAGGGAACGCCGTCATGAATGGTCATGTTGATAATAAATGGGGACCTTCTGTTTTTTATCGACTAAAGGAGCTAAAAAAGGGAAACAAGGTAATCGTGACGTCCTCGTCAGGGAAAAAGCGAACCTTTGAAGTCATCAAAGTGCAAAGTTATCCTCGTGAAGAAAAGCCTAATGCATTTTTCGGGTATGCTTTTACACGAAATCTCAACTTAATCACATGTACAGGGACATTTGATCATGCAGCTGGGACTCATGAAAAAAGATTGGTTGTCTTTACGCAGCTGATCTCTTCATAAAAAAGGCGATGGCTCGAAGGTGCAGCGCCTTTTTTTCATGGTTTCCAAACGGTCCTATAAAAAGATTCATAGGTCATTAGATATGGTTTGTTGTATAAGTAGGGGCGTTTGTCATATAAATGAGTTGGCAATTTTTATTTCTTTTCAGTAGAATATGAGTAATGAAGAGAACTGCAAGCGTATACAACCTGTCCAGACAAGGCAGATTCTCCACCCTTACATAAGGAGGCCGATCTGATGCTGAGTAAAAGACTGGCGCACATTTTAAGTCAGTTAATGGCAGCGGAGACCCCGCTCACAAGCGCTGCGCTTTCTGTCAGCTTACAAGTGACAAGCCGCACCGTTCGTACAGACATCAAGGAACTGAACGACCGTCTCGCTCCTTACCAAGCGGCTGTATCAGCTGTTCGAGGAGCTGGTTATGAGCTGTTGATCAACGATGAGAATGCCTTTCGCCGTTTTATGAAAGAAGAGGTCGAACAGGAAGAACCGCTGGCTGTTCTGCCGGAGGAGCGCGTTCGGTTTATTTTAAAAAAACTGCTTCTTGCAGAGTCTTATGTGAAACTGGAAGATTTACAGGAGCAGCTGTTTATCAGTAAATCGACGATGAGTAACGATATGAAATGGGTCAAACGCAAGCTTGAACCCTTTGATCTAAAGCTGGAAGCAAAGCCGAATAAAGGCTGCCGGATCAAAGGATCGGAGATGAAAATCCGTTATTGTATGTCAGAATATTTATTCAATGAACGCCGTTCCTACCAAACGATGCTGAATACAGCAGTGACCATTTTGCCAAAACATGAATTGGAATTGATTCAGAAAACAATCATTGATTATATCAATAAAGAAAGAATGAATCTATCAGACATTTGCATGAATAATTTAATCGTTCATGTTGCGATTGCCTGCAAACGGATTAGACACGGAAACTATGTATCTGTTTTGCCAGAAGAAATCAATGAAATTCCACGGGCAAAGGAATACAAGGTCGCGAAAAAAATGGTGGAACGTCTTGAAGGACTGCTGGACGTCTCTTTTCCACAAGAGGAGATCGTCTATATCGCCATTCATTTGTTAGGAACAGCTAAAATGGTGCAGTCCTTTTCGTCGAGCGGTCAAAAACAAATTGTGGATGATGACACGAGCCGTCTTGTTCAGCTTATGTTGAAAGCGATTGACCAAAAATTGCAGCTGGATTTAGCAGGAGATGCGGAATTGCTGATTGGGCTCAGCCTGCACTTAAAGCCAGCCATGACTCGGTGTAAATATGGGATGAACTTAAGAAATCCGATGCTTGATGAAATAAAGGCGGGGTATCCACTTGCTTTTGAAGCAGGGATTGTCGCTAGCCGGGTAATTGAAGAAGAGACGGGGTTATGTATTCATGAGAATGAAATCGGCTATATCGCACTTCATTTTGGTGCGGCTTTAGAGCGGAGAAAAATGGAGATTCCGCCGAAGCGATGTCTCATTGTTTGTGCATCTGGTGCAGGGAGTGCGAGGCTGCTGCAGGATCGATTGCGGTCACAATTTGGGTCAAAGTTGACAATCTTAGGCACAGCAGAGCTTTATTCGCTTCCGCATGTCTCTTTACATGCCCTTGATTTGATTATTACAACGGTCCCGATTCAGATGGATATCCCGATACCCGTCATACAAGTGAATACTATTTTGGGAGGCGGCGACTTTTTAAAAATTGAAGAAGCCCTGACGAGTGAAACAAGGGTGACATTGGCCTCTCAATATATGAAAAAGGAATTGGTCTTTACAAAGCGTGCCTTTCAAACAAAGGAAGAGGTCATCGCCTTTCTTACAAAAAAAGTCATCGATATGGGATTAGCACCAGCAGAGCTTACACCTTCTGTGATGGAAAGAGAAGAGGCTGCTCCTACATCCTTCGGGCATTATACAGCCATTCCGCACCCAATGACGCCGCTGACAGAAGAGACATTTTGGGCAATATGTACACTAGAAAAACCGATTATATGGGGAGAGAAAAAAGTTCAATTTGTCTGCTTGCTTTGTGTCGAAAAAGAGAATGCAAAAGACTTAAAAGGGATGTACCGTCTACTGGGTGAGCTTGTGCACAATGTGAAATTCATTCAGCACCTCATCGCCTGTGATACATTTGAAGACATGCTCGATATCATGTATAAGAAGGCTCCTTCGTACAAGAATTCATAGTGTGATCTTAACTTTTTCCGCTTCCTAAAGGAAAAAGTATAGGTGTTTATGAAAGCGGTTTCATAATATGATGAGTGTGTAAAGAAAAGCTACACACTTTCAAAAGGGGGCGTTTACACATGAACATCTTATTGGTATGTGCAGCAGGTATGTCTACAAGCTTACTAGTTACAAAAATGGAGAAAAGCGCGCAAGAACAAGGAAAAGACTATCGTATTTGGGCAGTATCCGGAGATTCAGCAAAAAATCATATTGATCAAGCCGATGTGCTTTTATTAGGACCACAGGTTCGATATTTATTACCACAAATGAAAAAGCTAGGAGAAGAAAAAAGTATTCCAGTCGACGTCATTAATACCGTGCATTACGGCGTATGTAATGGGGCTGAGGTTTTAAAATCTGCTGAACAGTTAGTGAACGGATAAAGGGGGCGGATGGGATGAATGGATTCAACCGATTTCTAGAAGAGAAGGTCATGCCGTTTGCAGGGAAGATTGCCGCTCAAAGACATTTACAAGCATTGCGTGACGGAATTGTTTTAACCATGCCTCTCATTATTGTCGGTTCACTGTTTCTCATTTTAGCCAACCTTCCGATTCCAGGATACAGCGATTTTATGGCAAGTATCTTCGGAGCAGAATGGGCCACGAAACTATCCTACCCTGTGAATGCAACCTTTGACATTATGGCACTTGTTGCAACCTTCGGGATTGCCTACAGGCTAGCTGAAAAGTATGCAGTGGATGCCCTATCATCTGGTGCGATCGCTGTTGCAGCTTTCCTTTTGGCGACACCATATCAAGTTCCTTTCACACCTGAAGGCTCAACAGAAGCCATATTAGTAGGTGGGGGAATTCCAGTCACATTGATGGGCAGTAAAGGGTTATTCGTTGCTATGATTATTGCCATGCTTTCAACTGAAATTTACCGATTCATCGTCCAGCGGAATATCGTCATTAAGATGCCTGATGGTGTACCGCCAGCAGTGAGTAAATCGTTTATCGCACTTATTCCAGGTTTTGTGGTCATCACGCTAATCTGGGTCGCTAGACTTTTGATTGAGATGACACCATTTGAAAGTATTCATAATATCATCACGGTCTTAATTGGCACACCGCTTTCCATTCTTGGTGGAAGCTTAGGCGGAAGTATTGTCGCCATGGGCGTGCAAATGCTTCTCTGGGCTTGCGGTATTCATGGAGCAACCATTGTCGGCGGCGTCATGGGACCAATTTGGCTCGGTGCGATGGATGAGAACCGTCTCGCATTCCAAGCAGGAGAAGTGCTGCCAAATATCTTCACAGCGCAGTTCTTTGAAATCTTCATCAATGTCGGCGGAAGCGGTGCAACGCTTGCCTTGGTGCTGACGATGATCTTACGTGCCAGAAGTAAGCAAATGAAACAGCTTGGCCGACTTGCCATTGGGCCAGCTATCTTTAACATCAACGAACCGATCATTTTCGGAATGCCGATTGTCATGAACCCAATGCTTTTGATTCCGTTTATCCTTACGCCAATCATGATGATCATTACCACATATATCGGAATGAGCACAGGGCTTGTCGCAAAACCGGCGGGGATTGCGGTCCCATGGACGATGCCGCCTATTATTTCAGGCTATCTCGCCACAGGAGGCAAAATCTCTGGTGCGGTCATGCAGCTGATTAACCTGGTGTTGTCATTCGCTTTATACTACCCATTCTTTAGAATGTGGGATAAGCAGAAATTGAAAGAAGAAAGTGAACTAGAAACAAAAGCCACAACTGATGAAAATGTCGTCAACATGTAATAGAGGAAACAAGGGGGATGCGGCCGATGGAAATGGAACAAATTGTGTTTCAACTCATCTTACACGGCGGGAATGGCAGAAGCTCAGCGATGGAAGCCATTACATGTGCAAAGCAAGGAAACTTTGATGAGGCGAAGCTAAAATTGCAGGAAGCACAAGACGCGTTAAATGAGGCGCATCACGCACAGACAGAGCTGATCCAAGGAGAAATTAGAGGAGAAAAGACCGACATCAGTCTCTTAATGATCCATGCACAGGATCATCTCATGAACGCAATGACTGTCAAGGAGCTTGCGGCGGAAATCATCGAACTCCATGAAAAAATGAAGCAACTCGGAGGTGTCAATTCATGAAAGAAGGAATCAAAATTGTCACAATAGGCGGAGGATCGAGCTATACGCCTGAGCTTGTCGAAGGATTTATCAAACGGTATCATGAATTGCCAGTAAAGGAATTATGGCTCGTGGATATTGAAGCGGGTCAAGAAAAGTTAAACATCGTGGGTGCTCTCGCGAAACGCATGGTCGAAAAAGCCGGGCTACCGATTGAAGTACACCTGACGCTTGACCGCAGGGAGGCCCTGAAGGACGCAGATTTTGTGACAACACAATTTCGTGTAGGGTTGCTTGAAGCACGTGCAAAGGATGAGAGAATCCCGCTGAAATACGGCGTCATCGGTCAGGAAACGAACGGACCAGGCGGTTTATTTAAAGGTCTTCGAACCATTCCAGTGATTCTCGACATCGTGAAGGATATGGAAGAGCTTTGTCCAGATGCATGGCTTGTGAATTTTACAAATCCAGCAGGGATGGTCACAGAAGCTGTGCTGCGCTATACGAATCTAAAAAAAGTAGTCGGACTATGCAATGTTCCAATTGGGATAAAAATGGGGATTGCCAAGGCGCTTGAGGTGGATGTTGAACGGATCGAGGTACAGTTTGCGGGCCTCAACCACATGGTTTATGGATTAGACGTGTATTTAGACGGGATCAGCATTATGGATCAAGTGCTCGATGAATTAGGAAATCCGAATAGTCAGTGGTCTATGAAGAACATTGAAGCGAAAAACTGGGAACCTTCTTTTGTGAAAGGCTTAGGAGTCATCCCATGCCCGTATCACCGCTATTACTATAAAACAAAAGATATGCTGGAAGAAGAGCAAAAGGCAGCCCAAGAAAAAGGAACAAGAGCAGAGGTTGTCCAGCAGGTCGAACACGAATTATTTGAGCTCTATAAAGATCCGGATTTATCAATTAAACCACCGCAGCTCGAAAAAAGAGGCGGGGCGTACTACAGTGACGCGGCATGTAACTTAATCAGCTCCATCTATAATGATAAGCATGACATCCAACCAGTCAATACAGTGAACAGAGGCGCAATAGCCAGCATTCCCGCTGATTCAGCGGTTGAAGTGAACTGTATTATCACGAAGGACGGACCAAAACCAATTGCGACAGGTGATCTACCTGTAGCTGTGAGAGGGCTCGTTCAACAAATCAAATCATTTGAGCGTGTGGCAGCAGAAGCGGCAGTCACAGGAGATTACGAGACGGCTCTTGTAGCAATGACGATCAATCCGCTTGTCCCATCTGACGAAATTGCAAAGCAAATTTTAGATGAAATGCTCGAAGCCCATCGTGAATATTTACCGCAATTCTTCAAATCAGTTAAAGCTTAAAACAAATGGCCCCTTTATGGGGTCGTTTTTTTATCATTGCCCCATATAGAAATTCAAAAAAGAAGTGTATGATAGTTAAAAAACAACATGTATGGCTTCAAAGAAAGGACGGTTTGAGTATGGTTGCAATTGGTTTAATGCTTTACGGCTTTGTCGTTCAACCTCTGTTGAGTTATGGCACAGTGGTCTTGTTTTTGTATGGCATCATCGCTTCATTTATTGGTCTTATTCGTCATAGACAGTATGTGTGGATTTATGTTCTTCGCCTGCTCGTTTGTTTTACCATTCCAGTAACCAACCTGTTGATGTATTTCGCCACAATTGGTGGAGATGAAAGAGACTTTGATTTTCAGCCGATGCCGTTTGTTTATTATCTTGTTTTTATCATAGAAATCATCATCGTCTTTTTACCAGAGATCTTTTTACTGATCGAAAAAAAGAGGAGCATCAAATGGAAACAGTGGATATATGCAGGGGCGATTGTAGGTGTATCTGTCTTGTTTTGGTGTACGATTTGATAGAAGGCTGACTGGATATCTAAGGCTATTTCGCCTTTTTGCCACGTAACCTCTTTCGTCTAACCTTTACAAAAGTAATAGAAAGAACAAGGATAGAAATTCCGAGAAACTTAAATAGAACACGGGTGTGAAACGGTGAATCGTCGAAACCAGTAGCGACGATCATTGAACCGATACAGATCCCAATGAACGCTAGTAGATAAGTAAAAAACATACCATCACTCTCCTTAATCATATGTATTTACCATTATAAGGTATATTGGAGAGGTGAATAAACAAAAAAAGAACCCTTCATGATTGAAAGGTTCTTTTACATGTTTAAGCTTGTTTGACGACCGAGTCGACTTCTACTGTCCAGCCGAAGATATCTGGTTGTGTGCCTTTTTGAATACCCGTAATGGCTTCATACAATTTCTTTGATACTTCACCTGTTTGACCATCTTGAATCACATATGGCTGATCGTGATAAATTAATTCCCCGACAGGAGAGATGACGGCCGCCGTTCCAGTTCCAAAGATTTCTTCAAGCTCACCTGATTGATGTGCTTCAATTAACTCATCAATCGAAATTTTACGCTCTGTCACTGGAATTCCCCAATGTTTTAATAGCTCAAGTACAGAGTTACGGGTGATGCCTTCTAAAATGCTGCCGTTCAGTTCAGGCGTCACGATTTCCCCATTGATCTTAAAGAAGATATTCATACTTCCGACTTCTTCAATATACTTCTTCTCAACACCATCAAGCCAAAGAACTTGTGAAAAACCTTTCGTTTCAGCCACTTGCTGTGCCTTAAGGCTTGAGGCGTAGTTTCCAGCTGTTTTGGCATTTCCTGTTCCGCCTTTAACGGCACGGACAAACTCGTTTTCAACGGCAATTTTGACTGGATGGATGCCTTCTTTATAGTAAGATCCCACTGGAGAGAGGATAATCAGCAGCTTATACGTGCTTGACGGTGCAACGCCTAAATACGGCTCAGTGGAAATAATGAATGGACGGATATACAAGGAAGTGCCCTCTGCATCAGGTACCCAATCCTTATCAATGCGAATGAGTTCATTTAAGCCCTCTAAAACCGTTTCTGTATCAATTTGCGGGATACACAGGCGGTCATTGGATCTGTTTAAGCGCTCCATGTTCTTTTCCGGACGGAATAAGAGAATTTTCTGATCCTCGGAAACATAAGCCTTCAAGCCTTCAAAAACAGATTGCCCATAATGGTAGACCATCGAAGCTGGGTCCATTGGAATAGCCTGATAAGGGATAATTCTTGGGTCATACCAGCCTTGATCAATGGAATAATCCATCACAAACATGTGATCTGTGAAGATTTTTCCGAATTCAAGTTGATCAGATTGAGGTTTTGGTTTTTTTGTTGAACTAAGTTCAACGCGGATGGGTTGTTTTGGCATCGTAAATCTCCTTGCTGTTTGATTATTTGAAAATTCTAATAATATGAAATAATTATGATTCTATTCTATACCTTCACAAAATATTAGCAATAGGTTTTCTGGAATTCAGACAAGAAAAATCTGTTAAAGCGCTTTCCTTCTCTCTGCCGTCAGTCTGCCTCATGTCACCCCTTTGTAATAAAGAAATAAAATCCAAATGCATTATTAACTGATTAATCTGACAATTTAAAAGCGGATAAATTTCCTGTAAGATATTCTTTCAACCATACACCTTTTGACCAGTACATTGCAAGGGGCATTCTCATATTTTAATCCTCTTTTTTTTAACCGATAAAGAAAATAGAAGTGAAAGGAGCAAACAACAGGATGAAACGAGCGATACCAGGTATTTTACTTATTTTATTCATGACCGTCATCAGCTTCGGCTGTCAAGCGATGACGGAGGAGGCTGGCGCTAAGCAAAGCATAGCCTATCACGTAGCGACAAACGGAAACGATAAAAACCCAGGAACGAAGCAAAAACCTTTTCGCACGCTGAAAAAAGCGGCAAGTATGGCGAAAGCCGGGACAACCATTTACGTGAGAGGCGGCACATATAAAGAGAAATTGATTGTCCGCCATTCAGGTACAAAGAAAGCACCAGTTATCTTTCAAGCTTATGGAAAAGAAAAACCTGTTATTAGCGGGGCTTCACTTAAAGGAAATCAAGCAGATGGCGGTCTTGTCACGATCGATCAAAAAAGTTACATTACCCTCAAAGGTCTGACGGTGGGACATCTCAAGACGAATAAAGAAGACCTGACCCCAGTCGGTATTTTCATCAAAGGAAGCGGGAAAGGCGTCAAACTTCTCAACAACCGAGTGTATGACATTCAGACGACACACAAAAATGGGAATGCGCACGGTATTGCGGTCTATGGAACAAAAGCTCCAGCGGCCATTGAAGATATTGAAATCAAAGGAAACACTGTTGAAAAATTAAAGCTTGGCTTCAGTGAAGCGCTTGTGCTCAATGGGAACGTCACTAAGTTTCGTGTGACACATAACACGGTTCGCCACACGGATAATATAGGTATTGATTTAATTGGTTTTGAGAACGTAGCACCTTCTAAAAAGTACGATCAAGTCAGAAATGGTGTTGTATCAAGAAACAAAGTGTACGAGATCACGAGTGTAGGGAATCCAGCCTATGGCAAAGACATCTCCGCTGGTGGCATTTATGTGGATGGTGGGAAGGATATTGTGATTGATCATAACATTACACATCACAACGATCTTGGGATTGAAGTCACAAGTGAACATAAAGGAAAAATGGCAGATCGTATTCGCATTGAACACAACCAAGTGTATTTGAACCGTTATACAGGCATTTCAATTGGCGGTTATGATAAAAAGCGAGGCGGAACAACAAATACGACGATCTCACATAATATTTTATACAAAAATGACACAGCCGGCTTAGAAGGCGGTCAATTGTTGATGCAATATCAAGCCGTGAACAATCGAATCACGAGCAATATCATGACAGCGAGTGCCTCGCATTACTTAGTCGTGAATCTTTATGGAGTGAATCAAAAGAATACCTTCCAGAAGAACGTTTATGATGACCGCAAAGGTGCGAAGGCTTCACAGTGGGTATGGCGCGGGAAATGGATGGAAGGCTACAAAACATATCTCTCTAAAAGCGGTCAAGATAAAGGATCAGCACATCTCAATCCGCAATTTGTGAATGAGAAAAAATATGATTTTCGCCTGAAGAAGTCATCACCTGCTAAGAAAATCATCGGAAATTAAGCATGTGTGAACGCAAACGCATTGTTTTAAATTTTCAAAAAAATCATTGACATTGATGTGACATCACATTAAAGTAAAGAAGACATTTCAACGAAAACAAAATTTCATAACGGATCTCTTATCAAGAGAGGCAGAGGGACTGGCCCTATGACGCCCGGCAACCGTTTCTACTATAGAAATTGGTGCTAATTCCTGCAAAGCTGTGACAGCTTTGACAGATAAGAGAGGAAGAATTCCCGATACATGTTTCATGCAACGGTGTTCAAGCCTCTCTTTCTAAGAGAGGCTTTTTGTCGTCTCTTTTTCAAAAGGAAGAACAGTTTACTGGCGTTTTCCTACATTTTTACCTAGTTTTCCGATGTGAAAAATAAAAACAACTTGAGGAGGAACAGCAATGAAGCGTAAGTATTTTACATCTAGTCTTATATTATTAACGGTATTGACTGTCCTATTAACAGGCTGCGGCACTGGATCGAGTGCGGGCTCAAAGGCAAATGCGAATGAAAAAGTCTCTTTTGACAATGTACCGAAGCGATTCGCAAAGGGACAGGGAGCAAAAATTAAAGTCATCCGTAAAATCGGCGGAGATGATCATACAGCACAGTTTTTAGCTGGGACAAAGGCAGAAGGTGAAGCGCTTGGCTTTACGGTTGATGTCTACACCGCAAATGGAGATACAGCGAAGTTCCATGACGCCATCTCTCAGGCGCTGGAAGAAAATTATGATGG
The DNA here is from genome assembly GCF_038610765.1 of Bacillus sp. FSL R5-0422. Classification (NCBI taxonomy): domain Bacteria; kingdom Bacillati; phylum Bacillota; class Bacilli; order Caryophanales; family Bacillaceae; genus Bacillus; species Bacillus sp. FSL R5-0422. The sequence goes on along the minus strand of NZ_CP152014.1, from coordinate 3,405,032 downwards.
CTTTATCATCTCTCATGGGGACGACGAGGCGACCGTCGCTGACGTGAAAAAGATTACGGCAAAGGGCATTCCGGTCGTAGCGTTCGATTCAAATCCTAAACTGAAAGGCATCAAAGGGGTTACAGTGACGTCTCAAGATGACGAACAATTAGCGAAAAAATCACTAGATGCACTCGTGTCTGATTTTAAAGGAAAAGCCAATATTGCGTACCTCTGGGTAGATGGATTCCCGCCAATGGTGAGACGGAACAAGGTTTATCAAGAAACGCTCAAACAACATTCAGGAATCAAGGAACTTGACCGCTTTGGTATTGCCTCCTCTGATACGTCTGTTCAAACACAAAATGCTGTGGCAGCGATGCTGAATAAATATCCAAAGGGTAAACTCGATGCTATTTTTGCCACGTGGGATGCCTTTGCCATTGGCGCAGCAAGAGCGCTAAAGGAAGCAGGAAGAACAGAAGTGAAGATTTATGGGATTGATGTGTCAAATGCTGATCTTCAAGAAATGACAGCAAAAGACAGTCCGTGGAAGTACACAGCAGCAGTTGATCCGAAGCTCATTGGCGCAGTTGACGTGAGAATTCTTGCGAAGAAAATAGCGGGCGAGAAAACCCCGTCTTCCTATGACCTTGAGGCCTCTCTCATCTCACAAAAACAGCTTCAACAATCAGGAAAAGCCATCAATATGGTCAATCTTGCAGACGAAGTGAAGGGATTCGGCTCATCAACTGCCTTTGAAGAAGATTGGATGAAGACCTTGAAGAAGCATTATACAAAATAAACGTCGTGCACTCTCTTCTATAGAGGGTGTTTCGTTTTTCAGATGATGATCATGAGAAGGAGGACACCTATGACAGCGCCGTTAGTTTGTATGAAGCATATTTCGATTGAATTCCCAGGAGTAAAAGCGTTAGATCAAGTGAATTTCACATTAGAAAAAGGGACAGTTCATGCACTGATTGGAGCGAATGGTGCTGGGAAGTCCACGTTAATGAAAGTTCTTTCTGGCGCTCATTCCCATTATGAAGGAAGCATTCAAATCAATGGTCAGGCGGCATCAATTCAAACCCCAAAGGATGCAGCCTCATATGGTGTGCAGACGGTTCATCAAGAAGTGGATACAGCTCTCGTTCCTTATTTAAGTGTTGGAGAGAATATGATGATGCATCAGCTTGAGAAAAAAACATTTGTCGGCTGGAAAGAGCTACACCGTAAGGCAGCTCACCGATTAAAAGAATTGGACATCGACATTTCCACAAAACGCCTTGTGAGTGATCTGTCCCTTGCGGAAAAACAGATGGTGCTCATCGCCAAGGCTGTTTCAATCAAATGCAGCATTTTAATCTTAGATGAACCAACTGCCCCGCTTAGTCATACAGAAACAAACAAGTTATTTTTAATGATTGATCGGCTGAAACAGAATGGAACGGGTATTGTGTTTATCTCTCATCGCATGCCTGAAATTTTCACCATTTGTGATGAACTGACAGTGATGCGAAATGGAACCGATGTCGCAGCTCATCTTGTTCAAAATACAAATCCCCAGCAGATCATTGAAGAAATGCTAGGAGCGCCATTAGAGGAGCAATTCCCGCTTCGTACACCTTTGAAAGACGCACCTATTGTCCTTGAAGTGAAGCAGCTAAACGACCAGCATAAATTACGCAACATTCATCTTCATGTAAAAAAGGGAGAAATTCTCGGAATTGCAGGCCTTGTCGGTGCAGGAAAAACGGAATTGTGTAAAGCGCTTTTCAGCGCCTCAGAAAAAACGACGGGGACTGTACAACTTCATGGTCAAACCGTACGCTTCACATCGCCTCATCAAGCTGTGAGAGCTGGAATGGCCCTTGTGCCAGAAGAAAGGAGAAAGGAAGGGGTTCTGACAGAAGAGAGTGTGGGGTGGAACTTAACAGCAGCAAATCTTCGCTCATTCTCACGTGTGTTCAGCTTCTTACATCGTTCAAAGGAAAAGCGGAAAGCAGACGAAATCGTCAAGCGACTTGGTGTGAAAACCCCATCTCTTGAAGCAAAGGTGAAGCATCTATCCGGTGGAAATCAACAGAAGATTGCCATCGGAAAATGGCTGCTGGCTGAGGCGGATGTCTATCTCTTTGATGAACCAACTAAAGGTGTTGACGTTGGAGCGAAAAAAGATATTTTCACACTGATTGCAGAGCTTGCCGCCCGCGGGAAATCTGTGATTTATGCGTCAAGTGAGCTGTCGGAGATTGCAGGGATCGCAGACCGCGTCTATGTGCTGTATGATGGCAGCATTGCCCGGGAAATGACGGCCCCAACGACTGAGGAAGAGCTTTTATATCATTCAACAGGAGGACAATCATGACTGAACGACAAATTCTAGCCCCTGTGCAGCAAACGAAAAAACAGCGGCCATCCTTTCATCTATTTGATTTCTTTTATCGATATGGCACGATTTTAACCATTGTTGTATTGATTGTGGTATTTGCGGCAGCGAATCCAGCGTTTTTACAAACAGGGAATATCATCAATATCTTACGGTCTATCTCGATTGTGACCATTATTGCGGTGGGCCTTACCATCTCATTGGCAGTCAACGGCTTTGATCTATCAGTCGGATCAGTCGCAACGTTATCAAATGCAATCGTGATTTCTATGTTTGTGTGGTTTTCGCAAAACCCGCTGATTGCGATCCTTTCTGCGCTAGCGGCTGCCCTTATTGTTGGTTTACTCAATGCCTTGATGATTGTCAAAATGAAAATTCCAGATATGCTCATGACATTAGCCATGATGTTTATCATTCAAGGATTGGCTCAAACGTATACGAAAGGGGCGACCATTTCTGAAAACATGGTGCTGCCTGACGGTACATTCTCAACGGGTACAATTCCCGCCTTTTTTAGCAAAATCGGACAGGTGCCATATATTATTCTCTTAATGGCAGTGATTGTGCTATTTGCACATATTTTCATGACCTACACAAAGCACGGACGATTTATGTACATCATTGGTGGGAATAAGGAAGCGGCTCGATTGTCCGGGATACATGTAAACAAATATAAAATCGCGGCATATCTGCTCTCAGCTTTATTTGCAGCAATCGGTGGTATTGTGCTGGCATCAAGGGTGATGACAGCGGAAATAAATGCAGGTACACCTTATTTAATGGATGGCGTAGCGGCAGCTTTTATCGGTTTTTCCGTCATGGGAGCAGGAAAACCAAATGCATTTGGTACTTTTATTGGGGCTGTGCTCATCGGTATTTTGCAAAATGGGCTTGTGATGATGTCTGTCCCTTATTACGCGATGGATATTGTGAAAGGCTCTGTACTCGCGCTTGCGCTAGCGTTGACGTATTACAAACAGCGAGGCTGACGATGTATTTTTTAAAACCTTTCGAGTCTCGTCTCCGTCTAGTAAACGGAAAGCGGTGCAGCCGCCGTTTCCCAAAAGGAGATGACAAAAGAAATGAATATGTCAGCAACTCATGTAGAAGATTTGAAAAACGTCATGGAAGACTGGAAAAATGAATTATTAGTATATAAATTTGCATTAGATGAAATGGATACGAAGTTTTCAATCATTAGCCAAGAATATAATTTAATCCATGGCCACAATCCAATAGAGCATACAAAATCACGGATCAAATCCTTTGAAAGCATTGTAAATAAATTAGCAAGAAAAGGATGCGACATCACAACACAATGTGCCAAGGAGTATATTCATGATATCGCAGGTGTCCGCATCATCTGCTCCTTTATTCAAGATATCTATAATATTATCGATGTATTGAGGCAAAGAGAGGATCTAAAAATCCTTGAAGTGAAAGATTACATTCAACATCCAAAACCAAATGGCTACAGAAGTCTTCATTTAATTGTGGAGATTCCTGTCTACTTAACGAATCGTGTGGAGCATGTGAAGGTTGAGATTCAGGTGCGGACCATAGCGATGGATTTTTGGGCGAGTCTTGAACATAAAATCTATTATAAATTGCAAAACGATGTTCCTCATCAGCTAACCGATGAACTGAAGGAAGCGGCTGATATAGCCCATTACTTAGATGAAAAAATGCAAAATATTAAACGAGAAATTGATTAGTGCATAAAAAAGAGCAGCTACGATATTCACAGCTGCTCTTTAACATGTTTAAGGATTGGTACCGCGGTCTCTCTTTTGAATCATATCTTGAGATTGTGCAGATTGGCTATCTTTTTGGATAGAAGCGCCAATGGAAGCACCAGTTATCAAGAGTGTCAAAACCGCAGTTGTGATAAGCCATTTTTTCATCATATATCACTCCATATTCTTAACAAGTTTTTAAGGACAACGCCTTGTTCCAGAAATAAGTAGATTCTTCATGAAGTCCAAGATCTGTTAAGTAAGCAGCTGCATCCTGACAGATGGCTTCAAGATCGACAAGAAAATTCATAGATTCTAATTGATCACAATAAGACTTGATTTGCTCTATCATGTTGTCTTGCTGAAGCATCAGTGTTTCTAAAATAGATAATTTAAGTGAAATGTTTCGTTGTTTTAAATTTTCTGCTTTTTGAAGTGAAAGCTGTACATAGTAGTGGAACAAACCAGGTTTTTTCAGCTTGAATAGTGCTTTTGTGTAGGCATACATGGCAAGTAAGTAGCCGCCTGGAGAAGACGTTTCAAATGTCTCGATCAATAAAGCCTTTTCTAGGAGCGACACAGCTTCACTGTATTCATTTCTAAGACTTTTAATAAAAGCTGCATTGCAATACGCATGACCAAGTAAATCTGGGTCTTCCATTTGTTCTAGTGAATGAATCACTTCTTCAAATAATGATTCTGCCTCATCATATTTTGATTGATCAGCATAATTCAAAGCGAGCATCATTTGACAGCTGATTGACTTTTTTACATAACATGGATCTGCGTCATAAATAGATGAAGCCATTTTCAAGTGGTGTATGGAGAGGAGCGTGGATCTTATATTATAGTAAAGACAGCCTGTTTTATAATGAAATTCTGCTTTCTCAATGTCATCGTGGACGAGATCTAATTTATCCTCTGCCAATTTTAAAAGGTGAAATGCCGTATCCTGATTGCCTCTGCGCATTTCATACATCCCTTTAAAGAAATAGAAATAGTAGCTGAGCATGTCATCTGTACGGATTGCATTTTCATCAACAAAAAGACTATGATCCAACGAAGCTGTATCTTCGATGAGATCTTTAAAACGGTACTCTAGCAATTGATAGTAAAGTAAGACGTCTTGATTCTCTTCCATGTGATCAAACGCTTGAAGAATCTCTTCTTTTAGCTGGATCGCACCTTGTATTTCTCTTTTTTTCATCATGACATACCAGTCATTTAACATATTCGCTACATCAACGGACGACAAAACACCTGTTTCTGACAATTTATATCCTCCTTTCTTCATCTATCACTCTAGTTCGATTTCCGTTCATCTGAATTCACTTTCCATATTCAGTATCTTCTTATATTTTAAGCGCTCTCTCGCAATTTGTAAAACATGTTTTTTGATGTAAATTCAACCAGTTGTGAAAGAAATAGGGATTAGGTGTCTTTTTGTATACGCTTACATATTTTTAGGTAAAAAGAGGATATTAGAAAAAATATATTGCAATATCAATAGAGAGAAGAAAGTCATTCAAACGTCTATCTTCGCATGTTAGAAAAAACGGCGGTTTTCAAGGTGATATCTCGTTTTTTGTGAGATTATCTCACATCATGATTGTGAATTGCTTTTCTTTTAGAATAAATGAGTTATTCGCAAAAAAGTAAAATTTAAAGAGACTATTGATCTAGGATTGTATGGATCTTTGGTATTGATAAAAAATATCACACACTATAGATTTAGCGTGGTATATTATTAATGGTATTACGAATATTTAGACAAAACTGACAATAGGGGGTCGTGTTTTATGAAAAAATCGATGTTACTGATCATGGGACTCATAGTTGTGTTCGTCATGGCAGCCTGTGGATCAAAATCGGACAGCGGTTCGGGAGAAGGCAAAGACACATATAAAATAGGGATAGATGTAACATATCCGCCGTTTGAATTTGAAAAGGGCGGTAAAACTGAAGGGATAGACGTAGATCTAATTAACGCCATCGCGAAAGACCAAGACTTCAAAGTGAAGCTGGAAGCTATGGATTTCTCAGGCATTATCCCCGCAATGCAGGCAGGCCAGCTTGATGTAGGGATGGGCGGAATGAGTATTACAGATGAGCGTAAGAAGAAGGTAGATTTCTCAGACCCATACTTCGACGCTGGACTGACAGTTGTTGTGAAAAAAGACAGCAGCATTAAATCAATTGATGATTTAAAGGGGAAAAAGCTAGCTGTTAAAAATGGGACGACGGGTGCAAAATTTGCATCGGATAACGCAGATAAATATGGGTATGAAGTGGTTCAATTTAACGACAGCCCATCGATGTTCCAAGAAGTTTCAAACGGAAATGCAGATGCTTTAATTGAGGATTATCCTGTCATTACGTATGCAATCGCACAACAAGATTTAAAATTGAAAACAGTTGGAGACCGATTGAATGGCGACCAGTATGGTATCTCTGTCATGAAGGGGAAAAACCAAGATCTATTGAAAAAGATCAATAAAGGTCTAGAGAACCTAAAGAAAAACGGTGAATATGACAAGATTATTGATAAATATTTGAAGTCATAACACTGGCGAGGCGCGCTCCGAGCGCGCTTTCTTTATGATACGCCGTATGTGAATTAGGGAGGGAGAAACATGGACACGATTGTTAATGCATTTCCGTATTTAATGGATGGGTTGCAAACCACTTTATATATCTTTGTTGTTGCCATCATTTTAGGATTTATCATCGGTTTAATAGTGGCATTATTCCGTCTATCACCTTTTAAAATCTTAAATTTCATCGCGCTTGTCTTTGTCAATGCCATTCGAGGCACACCATTTATCGTACAGCTATTCTTCATTTACTTTGGTTTGAATACACTTGAATTCATATCGCTTGATCGAGTGCCGGCAGGGATTATTACAGTAGCGATTAATGCAGGGGCTTATTTCTCAGAAATTGTTCGTGCTGGGATTCAATCCATTGATAAAGGACAAACAGAAGCTGCACGTTCCTTAGGCTTTACAGGGGGACAAAACTTGCGTTTTATCGTGCTTCCGCAAGCATTTCGCCGCATGCTTCCAGCAATTACAAACCAAGCCATTATCAGTTTGAAGGACACGTCTCTCTTATCAATTATCGGAATCGCCGATATTATGCAGCGGGGTCAAGTACAAGCATCGGCAACATTTGATCCTTTGAATGTCTGGCTCATTGTCGGTATCATTTATTTCGTGATCATTTATTTACTTTCTCTACTGGCTAGCTATGCAGAAAGGAGATTTGATATCAAATGAGTATGATTACAGTGAAAAATTTGAAGAAATCCTTTGGAGATCACGAAGTGTTAAAGGATATTAATGCAGTCATCGAAGAAAAGGAAGTAGTGTGTGTCATTGGCCCTTCTGGGTCAGGCAAAAGCACGTTTCTAAGATGTCTCAATAAATTAGAAGATATTACGGCTGGTGAAGTCGTTGTCCACGGACATACGATTACAGATCCAAAGGTGAATATCAATAAAGTACGTCAAGAAGTGGGGATGGTGTTTCAGCACTTTAATTTATTTCCTCATAAAACCGTTTTAGAAAACATCACGATCGCACCGGTGAAGGTAAAAGGCACCGACAAGAAGGCGGCACTCGATAAAGCGATGGACCTGCTTGAAAAGGTAGGCTTAAAAGACAAAGCCAAAAGCTATCCTAACCAATTATCTGGTGGACAAAAACAGCGTGTCGCCATTGCTAGAGCCTTGGCAATGGACCCGAAAGTGTTATTATTCGATGAACCGACATCTGCTCTTGACCCTGAAGTGGTCGGAGATGTATTAGCAGTGATGAAACAATTAGCCGTCGAAGGCATGACGATGATTGTGGTCACACACGAAATGGGCTTTGCGAGAGAGGTTGGAGACCGCGTGATCTTTATGGATGGCGGATATATTGTCGAAGAAGACAAACCGGAAGCTCTCTTTGGAAACCCGCAGCATGAGCGTACAAAATCATTTCTTAGTAAGGTGTTATAAAAAAAGAGTAAGGGCATATGGATGCTCTTACTCTTTTTTATGGGGCATAAAGGGAATCGGCCCCATTTCCTAGGAAATATTAGCGCTGGAAGAATTCGATCCATTCTTGATCTGGCCCTCTGAAAAAGAAGTAGCAGTATCCATTTGGTAACGTCGTAATTTCTTCATCAATCAATTCAATTTGCAGCTTTTGAATACGATTGAATTCAGCATGAATATTGTCTGTTGTAAAGGCAAGATGGTGTACTTTTCCTTCAGATGGCAGATCGCTACTGTACCCTTGGATGAGCTCAATTTCCGTTTCTGCCTCATCTTTAAAGCCGAGAAATGCAAGCTCAATCACTCCGTTTGTATGAGTGATGCGATCCTTTAATTTCATGCCCACGACTTTTTCATAAAAATCAATGGACGTATCAATATTGGAAACCATAATACCTGTATGATCTAATCGTAATGTCGTCAAAAAAGAGCCTCCTCTATGGTGTGTTGATATTTTTCTCCTCATCTTATCATAATAGAAGTAACGTATACATTCATATGATAGGATAGAGAGAGTCAATTTAGGATAAGGATGACACAAATGAAAAAAATCTCATTAAAACAAACATTTGCAGAACAACTCAAAAAAGGATATCCGCTCATTTCTAAAGATGCTGTATCGCATGTAAGCAGTGTGAAAGAAGGCGAACTGATTGAATGGGTGGATGAGCGAGGCGCCTTTTTAGGAAAAGGATATTATGGTGTGCAAAATAAAGGGATCGGCTGGGTACTTACTTTTGATGCCAACGAAAAAATAGACCACGCCTTTTTTGTCTCCAAGCTTGAGCAGGCATCGAAAAGTAGAACGCATTTATTTCGTGATGCACAGACGACTGCTTTCCGTGTGTTCAACGGAGAGGGAGATGGAATTGGTGGATTCACGATTGATCATTATGACGGTTTCTATCTCATCCAGTGGTATAGCGAAGGAGTGTATACATTCAAGGCGGAAGTATTGGCTGCACTTGAGCATGTATATCCAGACTATAAAGGCATTTATGAAAAGAAACGATTTGATACGTCGGGACAGTATATAGAAGATGATGATTTTGTAAAGGGAGAAAAAGGTGAATTTCCTCTTATCGTCAAAGAAAATGGCATGAACATAGCGGTTTACTTAAATGATGGTGCGATGACAGGTATTTTTCTTGATCAACGTCATGTGAGAAAAGCAATTCGAGATCGTTATGCAAACGGAAAGACCGTGCTCAATACATTTTCTTACACAGGTGCTTTCTCTGTAGCAGCAGCACTTGGCGGAGCGAGCCGGACGACAAGTGTAGATGTCGCAAACCGCAGTTTGAAAAAAACATCTGAACAGTTTGAAGTCAATGATATAGATGTGGATGGGCAAGATATTAAAGTTATGGACGTCTTTAAGTATTTTCCGTTTGCTGCGAAAAAAGGATGGACCTATGATCTTGTCATATTAGACCCGCCTTCCTTTGCACGCACGAAAAAACACACATTCAGTGCAGCGAAGGACTATAAGAAGCTATTAAAAGAAGCCATCCAAATCACCGCTGAGAACGGCGTCATTGTGGCATCAACGAATAGCAGTGCATTTGGTATGAAGAAATTCAAAGGATTTATTGCGCAGGCCTTTAAAGAATCAGGCCAAACCTATCGTATCCTTGAAGAATATACACTTCCTGAGGATTTCCGTACGACGAAAAATTATCCTGAAGGAAATTATTTAAAGGTTGTCTTCATACAAGCATAAGAAAAAAGCCATTTTCCGATAAAGGAAATGGCTTTTTTTATAAGGCAAACGACATGAGGATAGGCGCTGCACATAAAGTAATGATGGCTGAAATAATCATGGATACGCTTGAGATCGTCCCTGAGACGGAGCTCATTTCAAATGCCTTTGATGTTCCTGCCCCGTGTGCACCTGTACCAAGCAAGACGCCCATGGCAATGTCATTATCGATACGGAAATAACGAATGATCATTGGACCGATGATTGACCCAAACAGTGCGGTTAAAATGACGAATACTGCCGTAACGGACGGCATTCCGCCAATCATTTCTGACACACTCATCGCCACTGGCGTTGTGACCGACCTTGGGACAAGACTTTCAATAAGGCCTGTATCCAAGTGGAACAACTTCGCGATAAATGCCGTAGATAGGATGGCAATGACAGAACCGCAAGCCACATTCAAAATAATTTCCACTGCATGCTTCTTCAGAATGTGAAAATACTTATAGAGGGGAATGGCAAAAGCAACAGTCGCAGGCTGAAGCATATTCGTGAGCCATTTCCCGCCTTGATTGTATGCGTCGTAAGGAATGTTGACGATTAAAAGCAAGACGACAAGGACAAGCGGTGTCACAAGTAACGGTGAGACATAGACCTTCGGGTGTCGTTTATATACCGCTTTTGATCCGAGATATAAAAGAACTGTTAAGATCAAAAATAGTACGCCAACTAACATAGCTTTTTTCGCTCCTTTCTTTTCGCAATCATTTGCGTCATGATACCAGTCGAGAGCATGACGACAAAGGTACTCAGTAAGACGACAAGGACAATACTTGTACCAGATTGAGAAAGCAATGTTCCATAATCAATAACACCAACGGCGGACGGGATAAAGAATAGTAGCAGTTCTCCGAGCAGCCAGACGGCACCAAGTTCAATCCATTTTAATTGAATAATTTTAAAATGAAGTAATAAGAAAATGACCAGAATGCCTAATATCGTGCCCGGAATTCTTAAATGCAAAAAGGCCGCGAGCACATTCATCAATTTCGCAAAAACAAACAAAGCCATAATCTGAAGGACAGCAATCAGCGGCGTTTTGACCAATTTCACTTTCTGTTCACTCCTTTTTCTATATAAATTGTTCACTGTTTCACAAAAACATGACAACGTTCCAATTGATTAGCTTACTTTAAAGTGTACAGCACGTTCAGTTATAGGTAAAATACATATATCGAATAATTAGTATTCCTTTTGTCTATAGGAAGGATGAGTCATGTGGACATTAGACATTTAACATATTTCTTAGAAGTGGCAAGGTTAAAAAGCTTCACAAAAGCATCACAATCTCTTTATGTGTCGCAGCCTACCATATCCAAGATGGTCAAAAACCTTGAAGATGAGCTAGGGGTGCAGTTGTTTTATCGGAATGGCAGACAGGTTGAAATGACAGATGCTGGACAAACGATGTATACCCAGGCGAGTGAAATCACACAATCATTTCAAAATTTAACAAGCGAGCTAAACGATTTAATGAATGTTAAAAAAGGGCATATTCGCATCGGGCTGCCACCGATGATTGGATCGAGTTTTTTCCCGAATGTCATGGGAGAATTTCGCCAGCAGTATCCAGATGTCACATTTCAATTGGTGGAACACGGCTCTATCAAAGTAGAGGAAGGGGTCGAAGATGGTTCGTTAGATATTGGTGTCATTGTTCTGCCTGCAAATGATAAAATCTTTCATACGTACACCATTATTAAAGAGGACATGAAGCTCGTGACGCATCCATCACATCCGATGGCAGATCGAGATAAGGTTGATTTAGCTGATTTAAAGGAAGAGTCTTTTATTTTCTTTCGAGAAGACTTTGTTCTGCATAGCCGGATATTGAATGAATGTATGAATGCGGGCTTCCGGCCCAATGTCATTTATGAGACGTCTCAATGGGATTTCATTAGTGAGATGGTAGCCGAGAACTTGGGGATTGGCCTTCTGCCTGAGCGGATCTGCCGTGATCTTGATCCTGAAAAGGTGAAAGTCATTTCCTTAAATACATCGATCCCGTGGCATTTAGGAGTCATTTGGCGAAAGGATCGCTATTTGTCGTTTGCGGCAAGAGAATGGTTAAAACATACGAAATCCTATGTATGGGGAGCAGAGTAAAAGGGAGGACGATACGGATGAAAACAAGCATCGCATCTCATTTATTGGAGAAGGTTCGAGCGGAAAATCCACTTGTTCATAATATCACCAATCAAGTCGTGACGAACTTTACAGCGAATGGTCTGCTTGCTTTAGGCGCTTCGCCGGTCATGGCAAACGCCAAAGAAGAAGTGGCAGAAATGGCGCAATTAGCCGATGCGCTTGTGCTAAATATTGGCACACTGACCAAGGAGACGGTGGAGTCCATGATTCTGGCTGGACAAGCTGCTAATAAAAAGGGGATACCTGTTCTATTAGATCCTGTCGGCGTTGGTGCGACAACGTTTCGTTTGAAAGCGGCAAAACAGCTGTTAGAGCAAGTGAACATAACCGTTGTCAGAGGGAACGCTGCAGAAATTGCTCATTTACTTGAAGTGGATGGTTGGGAGTCAAAAGGCGTAGATGCGAAAGCAGCAAACGGAGATGTATCGGCACTAGTCAAACAAGCAGCGAAGACACTTCAGACGGTTGTGGTGATTACAGGGGAAGTCGATGTAGTGTCAGATGGAGAGGACTTGTTGTCTATTCATAATGGACATGAATGGCTCACCAAGGTGACGGGAACAGGCTGTTTACTGACGTCTGTTATCGGGGCATTTTGTGCAGCAGGTGAAAGGCCGCTTCACGCATCGGCAGCTGCTCTATTGTTTTATGGTGTCGCAGCTGAAAAGGCAGCTCAGTACACCCAGAATAAAGGGCCAGGTACGTTTCAAATGGAATTGCTCAATGCACTCTCACACACAACTGGCAATGATGTGTTGACGCTAGGGAAAATAGGGGGAATGTCACATGACAAAGACTGATCAACAGCAAATCAAACAGCAATTATCGGTTTATTTTATTATGGGAACAGCGAATACAAGCAAGCAACCGCTTGATGTGTTGAAAGAGGCGATTCAAGGCGGAATCACCATGTTTCAATTTCGAGAAAAGGGCGAGGGAGCCTTGCAAGGAGAAGAGAAGAAACAATTGGCTCGTCAACTCCAAGTACTTTGCAAAGAAGCGAATGTTCCGTTTATTGTAAATGATGATGTGCAGCTAGCGATAGATTTAGATGCAGATGGCGTACATGTTGGACAGGAAGATACAAATGCAAAAGACGTCAGACAAAAAATCGGGGATAAAATATTAGGTGTATCTACGCATAACCTAGACGAAGTGAAACAAGCCATGAAAGACGGTGCAGATTATGTCGGCATGGGTCCAGTCTATCCAACAGAAACGAAAAAGGATACACGCAGTGTCCAAGGAGTCTCATTGATCACTGAAGTGCGTCATCATGGACTTCATATTCCGATTGTTGGCATCGGGGGTATCGCATACGATAATGCAGCACCAGTCATACAAGCAGGAGCAGATGGTATCAGCATCATCAGCGCCATTAGCCAGAGCGCTGATCCTAAGAAAGCAGCAGAAGAATTAAGAGCACTTGTTACATCAGAAAAAGCATTACTTTAATACGGAAGAGACATGGATTGACTCAATTCATGTCTTTTTTGATTTCGGGGAAAATAGACAGGTGAGAAACAATTGTGTACAATCAAATTGTTCGATTTTTATCGAAATGACAGGTAAATAAAGGAGAATGAACAATGGAAGTGCTCGATACGTATTTTCGCCGCTACGATGAAGCTGGAAAAGGGCAAGAACAAATGGATGAATTGCTCGCATTGTTTTCTGACGATGTCATGATTGTCTTAAATGGTGCAGAGAAGCCTGGTATCCAAGCATTTACACAGTTTTTAAACACATTTTTCCATGTGCATGAAGACATCAAACATATGTGGGATGGATGGGAAAAAAGAGAAGATGGCAAGTATGAAACCAACTGGGCCGTTTGTGGAAAACTTTCGGATGGCCGTGTTTATACAGCAGAAGGAATTGATATTGCAGAACTAGACGACAAAGGAAAAATCGTTTATTTAGAAAACGTTCCGAAAAATCCAGAGTTATTTCAGCGCTATTAAAAAGCTGGCTCATCAGCCAGCTTTTTTATTTGTCTAAAGAATAAGCCTCGATGGCTTCTTTCGCCGATGTTTCTTTATCAAACATAAGGTGGCGGCTGTACACTTCACTTAAATGCAGCGATTCTTGATCTAAGTGATCTATAAGCTCAAAGACATCTAATATGGCTGCTAATTTTATGGTCGTTTGTCCACCTGCAGCATTCTCAAAGGTTTCTTCTGGAAAGCTTTTTTTGACGATATCTTTTACTTTGCGATGGTTTTTTGCTCGCACCAAAAGGATTCGTTCTTCAAATATTTTAGCGGGCATATTGCTTGGTGATGAGATGGATTCAAATAATAACTTGGCAGAATATAGCTGACGCATAAGTAATGTCACTTCTTTCTTGCAGCTTTTCATTGTACACGCATGAAATGATTTCCAGTATGTGACTAAAATGATAACATATGAATGACGTAGTGTAGGAGAAATAGATCTATAACGGGGGGATAGTCATGAAGAAAGTGATTGATAACAGAGGAGAAACACATGAAATTTTGTTGATCATCGTCACCTTATGCTCTCTTATCACGTGTAGAAAAATTGCGAGATTAGAAAAGTATAAAGATAAGTTGAAGGGTCAATTTATACCTTACTAAGGAAAAGAAGAACACAAAAAAGCCGGCTTCCAGCGTGTAGACAAACCCTTGCATTCGGAGGCAGTCCTGCGTGCTGGTGCTCACAAATGTCAAATTCGCTCTGCGCCAGTACTCGTCCTTTCAAGGGCTACAAAGATTTTCTATCACGCTGAAAATAAGAGAAAGGGCTAAAATCAAGATCATTTTAGCCCTTTGTCAACAATATGAAGTCTCTTCCTTATGAATCAGTATCCATATGCATCCCTGTATGTGCCTTTACTTGAATTTCTGTAAAGGTGTCTTCATCTGCTTTTTCAGAAGAGAAGATCGTGCCTAAGTAAGCGGCAAGGAATCCGAGCGGAATCGAGATAATGCCAGGGTTCGACAGCGGGATGAGCGGATCTCCTGTAAAGATAGCTGCTCCCGATGGGTCCCAGACGCTTGGGCTGAGCGAGACGATGATCAGTGCGCTCAGCAGACCTACTAAGCTCCCTGCAATGGCACCCGTAGAATTAAATCGTTTCCAGAAGACAGTGAAGATAATCAATGGTAAATTTGCACTTGCTGCCACTGCGAAGGCAAGTGACACAAGGAAAGCAACGTTTAACGATTGGGCAAATAATGCAAGAATAATAGAAAGAATGGCCACGCCGATAGAAGCAAAGCGTGCGGCCTTCACCTGTTCCCGTTCACTCGCTTTCCCCTTGCGTATGATCTGACTATAAAAGTCATGCGCAAAGGCAGACGCAGCAGATAGGACGAGACCAGTTACGACCGCCAAAATGGTCGCAAAGGCAATAGCGGAGACAAAGGCAAATAACAGATCTCCACCAAGGGCTTGGGCGAGCAGTGGAGCAGCCATATTTCCTGCTGCATCTGCTGCTGTAATCGCGTCTGTTCCAACAAAGGCAGCTGCACCGAAGCCAAGGAAAACCGTCATTAAATAGAAAATACCGATGATCCACGTAGCGGATAGAACAGATTTACGTGCAGAAATGGCATCCTTCACCGTATAAAATCGGATCAAAATGTGCGGCAAACCTGCTGTTCCAAGCACTAAAGCAAGGTTCAAAGACAAGGTCTCTAAAGGCACATCATATTTATTTCCCGGGTGAAGAAATGACCCACCGAGCGGGGTCGCTGTTTTCATCTCCTCAAACATTTTGAGCAGGCTAAAATCAAACTTTGCAAATACAAGCAGTGAAATAATCAGTGTTCCTAACATGAGAAGCACAGCCTTTGTGATCTGTACCCAGCTCGTTGCGATCATGCCGCCAAACACGACATAAATGGTCATCAAGACACCAACGATTAGCACCGCAATCCAGTAATCAATGCCAAGAAGCAGCTTGATTAATGCACCTGCCCCCACAAGCTGTGCAATCATATAAAAAGTAGAGACTGTGATTGTGTTAAAAGCGGCTACTCCTCGAATGGCAGGGCGTTTAAATCGTGCAGCAATCATATCAGCCATCGTATATTTACCTAGATTTCGAAGCGGTTCGGCCACAACGTAAAGAACGACAAGATACGCCACGAGAAAGCCAATGCTATAGAAAAAGCCATCAAATCCATTCAAAGCGATCATTCCAGCGATTCCTAAAAATGATGCAGCAGACATATAGTCCCCGGCGATGGCAAGGCCGTTCTGAAACCCAGTCAGACCTCCACCTGCTGTGTAAAAGTCGCTCGCATTGCTCGTTTTTTTCGCAGCAAAATACGTGATGACCAATGTGAGCCCTACGATCGCTATGAATAAAATAAAAGCGGTCATGCTCATTCGTCATCACCTCTTGATTCAATTTTTAAAGCGCTTACATATTTGTCGAACTGAGCAGCTTTCTTCGCATAAAGTCCACATAATACCCAGGTCATCACAAATTGTGTGAGGGCGAATAACCACGCCCATGAAATCGCGCCAATTGCTGGCGTGTTCAAAAAGGTGAAGTAGGATGTAGCAACCGGAAGTGAAAAGTAAAAGAGAAAAAAGAAAATCGTCATCGGTACGATAAATCTGCGTTTTTCCTCGAGAAGTTTTCGAAAATCCTCTGCAGCGGCAACCTTCTTATAGTGAACTTTTTTGTCTGCCATTGTTTCCTCCTTTGTACGAATTAGGGACAAGGTACTCCAATGCATATGAGACGATCTGGTTGTTTATGACAGTATAGCATAAAAAAGGCACCCAGAAAGGGTGTTTGAGCCTAATTAAAACATGACTTTATCTTCAGGTATTTTTTGCTTCGCACTGGCTTAGTAATCTATGATGAAATTACTTGGAAATTTATGAGTTTATTCAGTTGTTAGAGGAAAGGCAACCTTAAGAAATGACCCGGATTTCTGTGGTAGCGGTAAGAAATATAAAAAGTCATAAGGACATTCATCTGAATCAAGGGCTGCACAGTTTATCGAAACACAAAAAAGTACGAACGAAAAATAGAAGATTATCAAAAATTTACAGGTAATATTCCTCCATGTCAGGAGGAGTGTTATAACTGCTCCACTACTTGATCCAAAAACAACCGAGTTGGCATGTTGACATTAAGAATTACATAAACATGAGAAAAAGCAGGCTAATGAAGCCTGCTTCTTTTTTAATATTTTTTCCCAAGACGTGTCGTATGTGAAACTGTTTTAACATGCTTTTTACGCTTTGAATCTTTGTAGACAGATAAGACAAATTTGTTGTTCCAGTAGCCGTTTTTCGGGCTGTAGTACGTTTTGAATGTGTAATGAAAGACTTTTTGACCTGTTGATCCTGAAGCGGATGTTACTGCTGTAGCTATTATGGCTACTGCTTTCAGTGTCAAGACTGCGCCAGCTATAGCACCGGTCCCCGTTGGTAATGCTAAAATAGCACCTGTGACAAGAGCGACAATAGCAACAGTGATGTTGAATTTGTTTTTATAGTTTTTTACAAGTCTCCATTGGTAATCTTTGTTTGTTGTGCTAATCTCGCTGTCTTCATTGATTAATTCTTTTCCAGCTTCTTTAAATTCCTCTAACTCAACTAATTCATTGTTGATACGAAGTTCTTTTTTTGCTCGGTCAAAAGAGACGGTATCAACTCGTTCGCCATTATCAATCGTTATTGTTTGAGTGCTGCCTTTGGTCACGGAATTGAAAGTATGTACCTTACCTTCAATTTCAGTTTGATAAGATTCTTTAATTTCTTGAGGTTGGTGGGTTATTGCTGCTACGGTTTGTAATGGAACTGTTAAAAATAACGTCAGGCCTAAAAGCACGATTATGAACTTTTTCATTTTG
This sequence comes from Bacillus sp. FSL R5-0422, assembly GCF_038610765.1. Taxonomy (NCBI): domain Bacteria; kingdom Bacillati; phylum Bacillota; class Bacilli; order Caryophanales; family Bacillaceae; genus Bacillus; species Bacillus sp. FSL R5-0422. The sequence goes on along the minus strand of NZ_CP152014.1, from coordinate 3,387,127 downwards.
GATATTTCCCCCTTGTTTTTTGTGCAATAATGTACATATGGATAAAAAATGCTTTTCTTTTAAAAAAAGTTAATTTAGGAGTGATTGATGTGTTTTGGAATTGGGTAGTGGGCATGATCGGGATAATCCTAGGAGCTTGTATCTTTGCAACGGAGTTCGAAGATGCTACTTTCTTCACTCGCTTTATGTTCAAGCTTATTGCGATTTTACTTCTTGTGTTTTCAGTGACTTTTATTAAGTGGCGGCGGAAAAAAATAAAACAGCATAAGTCATAGTACTCCCTCCTTTTTCTTGACATGTTTTCATCCTAGCATTGATTGATTCACCTTTGGGAATTCAATGGAAAATTTCTTTTTGGGTTGCGGTGACCGCAATATAGGTTCTTTAATATGGTCTTCACTTGATAATAAAGAACAGGCTACAGAGCCTGTTCTTTTGTTTCTTAAAAAACATTGAGTCTATTTCAAAAACATCACCAAGAGCGTTTATATTCGATACTAAGCACCTTTATTTATGCTCGGGGATTTTCCATAATGTGATACTGCAAATGCGCTTATATGGGATTTAAATGGGTTAACAGCGATAGCATTTAAAAACCGATATGTCTAGTGTCCTACTTGCTTAAAAAACGTTTGCGTCATGCCGAAAATTTTACATATTAATGGATAAATAGGTTTTTATTAGGAACTGATATGCTAACATTTATTAAAAATTGGTTTTCTAGGGGGGATTGTAGATGGCGTCTATACCGTCTCCAGTTGTAGCGATCAAGATAAATGAATGGTATAAGCATATAAAAAGATTCAATGTTAAAGAGGCTCAGATGCTAAGGGAAGAGGTTAGAAAAGATATAGATGTCATGGAAGAAGATGAACAGGCGGTTCTTTATTTTCAGTTAATGGAGTTCCGTCATCAATTGATGACAGACTATGTGCAGCCTTCTAAAGAACCACTTGAAAAATCGGATTACTTGAAAGCTGTAGAAGGACAAGGAAAAAAGATGTCAGCCATTCTTGAATACTATTTTAATTTTTTTCAAGGAATGTATGAATTCAAAAATGGTGAGTTTATTAGAGCTATTGTATTCTATAAGCGTGCGGAAAAGCGCCTTGAGCAAGTAGGGGAGGAGTTAGAAAGAGCAGAATTTTATTACAAGTTATCAGAAGTGTTTTATCACATGAAACAGACACACGTATCTATGTATTACGTTGGTCTTTCTTATGATACTTATAAGGCGCAAAAGAGCAATTCCCTTTATATGATTCGAGAAATTAATTGTCTAACTGTTATGGCAGGTAATTTCATTGATTTTGAATGCAGAGAAAAAGCGCTTCCTCATTTAATGTCAGCTTTAGAAAAATCTAAAGCAATTTCTAATAAGCCAATGATTGTGAAGTCATTATTTAATATTGGGTGCTGTTATAAAGGATTAGGTGATTTTAATAGGGCGCTAGCTTATTTTAATCAGGTTATTCTAGAAGGAGAGCCTATTAATGCTATAGAGTTGCTATTGGTTTATTACGAATTATCGTTATTTCATTTGAGTCAAAAGGAATTTATTGAGGGTGAAAGATTTTTCAAAAGAGGCTTGGAAGAAGCGAAGAATAGAAAAAATGATCTGTTTTTATCGTTGCTGATGTTATTGGAAATTTTATTTTTAAAAACAGCAAACTTAAGTGAAGTCTTGAACTCGTTGGAAAAATTAGAGAATGAGAGGGGTTATCCATACATGGAAGACCTAGCGCTCGAAGCGGCTCGGTACTATAATGAGAATGGGCGTATGGATGAATCTGTAAAAATGTATGAAAAAGTGATGTACGCCCGAAAACAAATCCAAAGGGGCGACTGTTCATATGAATGTTAAAACGGTTCTTACTTGTTTTTTGGGTGCTTCAGCATTGCTAGGTGTGATCTCATTATCATCTGTCGATTTTGATGTGAATTCAAGAAATGCTACTTCTCCAGAATCCACTGATCTGACTGTAAATGCTACAGGCAGTAGCGTTACTACTGAGGGTTTTGCTGTGAGGAATGGAACCCGTTCTAGTGAAAATCCTGATGTTCGTTTTGGAACACGTGATTCTAGGTTATCTACTTGATGAATTAAACTGACCTTTAGGATTTGTCAGGCTGTCGAGAAAATCTCGACAGCTTTATTGTCCCAGAAAGGTTATCGATTCTATAAATCAGATCCGAAAGCTTGTGCTCCGTGTCCTTTTCTTGAAAGCTGCACAAGATTTCAAAAGCACCAAAAGGTCATTTCAAGACACGTGTGGGAAGCCTTTTTCATTCTCACCTTACATCATGACATGGAAAATAAAAAGAATGTAGAAAAACATGAGTTTCTCTACATTCTGTGCACCCGAAAAGGGTGCTTTCTATCGATAATTTGCAAGAAATGTTTGTCTCGCTTTTTCATATGCTTCCGCATCAAAATGATCTCCGCATTTGTGGATGCACCAAGGCTCTTCTTGCCTTGCAATGCCAACCTCATAGCCTTGTTGCATGAATTCAAAGGATTGCGAAACATCATAAAAATGAAAGCCATCAAAGAGATCCTCACGCCACTTTACATCATACTGCGTCGCCATAAAAAGACCATCAATCGCCGAAGCGTTCATATAATCTTGCGCTTCGGCCTGTTGACGACCATTTTCAAATGAAAGCAGTTGATAGGTGTCGTGACGATATTCAATGACTTTCCCCCTGCAATCAGAACTCTCCCACCAGATTCCATTGTCAGGCACGCTTTCTGCACCTATGACCCCAACCATCCCAAGTGATGGATGCTGTAAAAAAAGCGGGATCAACTCAAGAAGCATATGCTGTTTGACAATCAATGTATCTTGATGAAGATAAATTTTAAACTGAGCTGGATGAGTGATGGCTTCATTATAAGCAGAGGTCATACTGGATGCATGTCTAATCGGCAAAACCTCCACATGATATCCATGGGGAGCGGGAAGTGTAGCGAGCTGCCGAAAGCAAGCCTGAAACATCGACTCATCATTTACACATAAAACAAACAGGATGGTGGGATTACTCATGAAGCTGAACCGCCTCAACTACATACTGATAGGCGGTAGCGGCCTCATGAAAATCTGAACGAATGCTATGCTTTATGAGTAATTCATGTAAATCACTCATCACGCTCTCATAGGAAGGATGCTGAACGCGAATGGTTTTGAGTTCGCGAATACGGAAGCCTGCTGATTGAAAGAGTGCATGAATTTCATGAAGAGTAAAGAAACGCAAATGAGTTTGATCCATTAATCCTGCATCTGTATAAGTGAATCTGCCGGCTAATAATTCTAAAACGGTTGATATGTGACCGATATTCGGAATGGATGACAGAATGGCTCCTTCTTTTTTTAGGAAAGGTTTGACCTTCTTTAAAACGGCCCACGGGTCCAATAAATGTTCAAGGACATCTCCGAAAATGATGCAGTCAAATTGTTCCTGTTCGTAAGGGAGCGTCATCTGTTCAATATTTCCGCATAGCACATGATCTAGCTCTTGCTCAGCCTCTTTTGCTGCATCCTCAAACGATTCGATTCCATAAATGGTCCGGCCTTTTTGTTTCAGGACTTTTCCAAGCTTGCCTGTGCCGCATCCGATATCCAATAAAGACGTCCATTCCGCGCGGATACGGCTGACAATGACCGGGTTCACGCCATGATAATACTGATCCTTTTTTTGGTGATAATAGGAAAGGGACTCTGAACTCACGCTCTACCCACCTTTCTGCTTTCTCATTGTTTTCATGCTTAATATATGGGTGGGGAGCTTGGTTTTATAACGAGAGAAGGACAATTTTCATGAATGGTGGCTAAAAAGGGATCATATAAAGAACGGGAAACGGACTGTCCTCCTAATATAGAAAGACAGAACCCCATGAGTGGAAGGGATTGGTATGAAGGGGTGTTCTACTGTAGCGTATCGTCATGAAAGGATTTTTAAAAGGTCAATTGACAAGTCAGAACTTTTAGCCAAAGCAGTCTGAAAGACAAAGGATAACGGCGTTGATTTACGGTTTGTTTATCATCTTCTGATCACCGTTGGATGTTAAAAAAGCTTGTATTTCTTCGATGGCTAGTCCAATTTTTTTCGCTTCCTGAATCAAATAAACCCACTCTTCGTCAACTCTTCTTTTCACTTGCGTATCCATAATATCCTCCAGTTCAATAAGACATATTCATCTGCAACCAATGACTTGAACAAACCGTCTAGTAACTGTACGTGTGGATGAAAACAGCGCAAAATAGATTTTGTCGAAAAATGATGACATTTAACCTATTTTGTAAAATCTATCACCTACCACGTTCCTAAAAAAATGACTAAAAAACCCATAATTATTGATTTCTTACTTCTAATAATAAACAATTGTACAGTCAGTTAAAAGATTATAAATTAAAATAATGAAAAAGACCTAAATCATTTGGCTTATATAAACCAATTAGGTTGACATTTGCCATCGAGTAGAACAAATTTCATCTGTGCAGGACGTACATATTGTTCGTTTGGGAAGTTCTTCTCAAGATGGTATTCTAAAAGAAACAGAAACCACCAAGAAGGAATGAAGAAAGACATGTATAGCCTTTTTCAAAAGTATCAAGAAGTTGTCATGTATCTTGTGATGGGTGTGTGTACAACCATCGTCAACATAGTCAGCTTCTACTTATTCGTTGAGATGTTTTCCATGGATTATAAAACAGCTACAGTTGTTTCATGGGTATTTGCTGTTCTCTTTGCTTATATCACCAATAAGAAGTATGTCTTCAAGCAAAAGGCTCGTGATACGAAAAGCCTTATGCGTGAGCTTTCTTCATTTTTTAGTGTTCGTCTCATGTCTCTAGGTGTCGATCTGGGGCTGATGATTTTATTTGTGAGCCAATTGGCGCTCAATGAAACGGTCGCAAAAATTCTTGTCAACTTTGTGATTGTGGTCGTGAATTATGTCGCCAGTAAATGGTTCGTCTTCAAGAAAACAAAAGAAGATGCGATTTAACATATGAAAAAAGATAGGTGATGTGAAATGAGCAGCAGGCCAGACGAATTATATGACGTCATATATCAGCAAACAGAAAAGCAGCATGAACAAGTGTTGAGGCTAGTCAAAGAAATGACCGCACATCCAGAAGCGTTTTCGGAACAAGAAAAGGAAAAGATCAACCGAATGGACATTGCGCTTCAAACAGCAACGGACATTTTGCAAAACTTAATGACACCTGACACGCAAATGTCCATTGTTTTAAGACAAGGGAGAATTCATGTTGACCTGACGAAAGCGTAAAAGAAGCAGCCAATTGTGAAAGCGGCTGCTTTTTATTATGCATCGCTTGTTTCCCGCAGTTGCTTTGGAGACATGCCGATTTTCTTTCGAAAGACTTTATTCAAGTAATTCGCATTTCTATAGCCGCACTGTATGGCGATTTCTTCAATCGAATATTTTGTTGTTTTCAATAACGTTTCCGCCTTTTCTAACCGAATATTGGTTAGGTAGTGAATAGGTGTGAAGCCAGTGGCCTTTTTGAATTCCCTCGTAAAATGACTTTTGGATAAACGTGCCGCAGCTGCCATATCGTCTGGGCCAATTTCTTCGTGAAAATGATGGCTGGCAAACAAGGCCGCTTGAACGATGGGCTCGGGCCATTTCTCCATTTGTCCCTCAAGCTTTGGCAAATATGAATACAGTTCCATGACAAATTGATAAGCAAGGCTAGACCCCTCAAATGGATTGGTAATCCGTCTTTCACTGGCTTCATCATAAATGGTCTTGAGCAGGCGGATCGGTCTGGAATTCGGATGAAAACGCATGACCTGCTTTCCTTGGTCAATAAATTGGTCAAAGCAAAGATCGCAGGCTTCCCCGTAAAGCGTTAAATAGAGAAATTCCCAATGCTCACTGTCTTCTGGAAAATAATATTGGTAGGCACTAGGGCTTTTCACGAGAAAGGCCTGACCCGGCAATACTTTGAAACGTTTCTCTCCGATTTCAATCATGCCATGTCCAGACAGTGTGAGCTGAAAAATGCACTTGCCCTGATCCTTTCGCTCCACGCCATTCCAGCTATATAACGAAGAAGATTGAACTTCCCAGCCAACAGACCAGATTTGTGCCGGCAATGTCACATCAGAATGGTGAAAACGAAATGCAAATGCTTCTTTCTTCAAATTGGAAACCCTCCTTCACAGCAAAAAACAACCTTTTTCTATTTATAATCATGTTACACCTCATATCACATCGTACCATTCACAGCAAAAAAAGGGTATTTTTTAACGATTTTTTTACCATTGAACGGATGTTGCTGTGACAACTAAAATAAATAGTATCAGAAGAGAAAAGGGGAATGGATATGATCGATATGTTACGCGCGGCATTTTGCCAGCAATTTGGAGATAGAGAAGAACTTCGCTATTTTTTTGCCCCAGGAAGAGTGAACTTGATTGGTGAACATACAGATTATAATGGAGGACATGTGTTTCCATGTGCGCTTACTCTCGGAACGTATGCTGCTTGTGCAAAACGTTCAGATGGCCGCATAAGAATGTATTCCTTGAACTTTGAGGGCGATGGTGTGAAAGAATTCAATCTTTTTGAAATCGCTTACGTAGAATCGGACGGCTGGGCAAATTATCCGAAGGGTGTGTTCAAACATTTTATAGAAGCAGGAATGAAGATAGAAGAAGGCTTTGACATTGTGTACAGCGGCAATATTCCAAATGGGGCAGGTCTGTCTTCCTCTGCCTCCATAGAGCTTGTCACCGCTGTTCTCATCAATGAATGGCATTCATTCGGCGTTTCAAATGTCCAACTCGCTCTTCTTTCTCAGCGTGCAGAGAATGAATTTATTGGTGTCAATTGCGGGATCATGGATCAGTTTTCGATTGCCCTTGGAAAAGAAGATCACGCCATTTTGCTCAATTGTGATACCCTTGCCTTCGAATATAGTCCGTTTCGACAAGAAGGACTTGCGCTTGTCATCGCCAATACAAATAAAAAGCGGACACTGGCAGATTCCAAATATAATGAGCGCCGGGCAGAGTGTCAATCCGCTTTAAATGATCTACAGAAAAAAATCGACATTACCCACTTATGTGAGCTCACTGCGGATGAATTTGCAGGGGTTGCCCACTTGATTGAAGATGACATATGCCGCAAACGGGCAAGACATGTCGTGACGGAAAATGAGCGGACCATAAGAGCGATAAATTTCTTGAAAAATGATAAAATTGAAAAGTTAGGCGCACTCATGAAGGCTTCTCATCTTTCATTAAAGAATGATTATGAAGTAACAGGACTTGAACTAGATGCACTGGCTGAAGCCGCTTGGCGGCACCCAGGAACGATTGGCTCCCGTATGACAGGTGCAGGCTTTGGCGGATGCACGATCAGCATTGTGAAAGAAGAGCAGCTGGTGTCATTTATAGAAGAAACTGGTGCGATGTATCAAGAGAAAACAGGCATTCAAGCCTCCTTTTACACAGCTGGAATTGGAGGCGGCGCAAGAGAACTCACGAAGGAGGAAGTGTAATGACAATTTTAGTTTGTGGAGGAGCAGGGTACATCGGCAGTCATGCGGTGGCGGCTCTTCTAGCGAAAGGCGAACGAGTAGTGGTAGTGGATAATTTGCAGACAGGCCACAAAGAAGCTGTTTTGGAAGGAGCTGTCTTAGAGAAGGGGGATTTACGAGATCACGCTTTTTTAAGACAGGTGTTCAAAACGCATCAAATAGAAGCGGTCATGCACTTTGCGGCAGATTCACTTGTTGGGGAGAGTGTGACAGACCCGCTTAAGTACTATGACAACAACGTTGGCGGAGCAACTGCTTTACTACAAGTCATGAATGAATTTGATGTGAAGCACATCGTCTTCTCTTCCACTGCTGCTGCATACGGTGAACCGAAGCGGGTACCGATCGTTGAAACGGATGAAACGAACCCAACAAATCCTTATGGAGAAACGAAACTAGCGATTGAAAAAATGCTGAAGTGGTCTGAAGAAGCGTATGGAATAGAATACGTAGTGCTTCGCTACTTTAATGTAGCTGGTGCCCATACAGAAGGGCTTGTCGGAGAGGATCATCAGCCTGAGACGCATCTCATTCCAATTATTTTGCAAGTTGCTTTAGGAAAACGAGATCAAATCATGATTTATGGTGATGATTATGAGACAGAGGATGGCACGTGTATTAGAGATTACATTCATGTGATGGATTTAGTAGAGGCACACATCCTAGCTGTTGACCGCTTGCGTGCTGGAAAAGGCAGTGCGACCTACAACTTAGGGAATGGAACAGGTTTCTCAGTGAAGCAGGTCGTAGAAGCCGTCAGAAAAGTCACGGGGCATGCCATCCCGGCACAAGTGGTAAAAAGGCGCGCGGGAGATCCAGCAAAGCTGATTGCTTCTTCTGAAAAAGCGCTGCAAGAATTAGGATGGACACCTCAATATGCTGACCTTCACACGATCATTCAGAGTGCGTGGGATTGGTTTCAAAAGCATCCAGATGGCTATCAAAGTGAATAAAACGTAAAGACAGGCAAGAGAGGGGGCAAAGGGAATGGCGATTGATATTTTTGAAAAGCTGGAACAGCTGATTCAATATGGGATCAATAAAAAGCTCATAACATCACTAGATATCGAATATACGAGAAATCGATTGCTTGAGGTGCTCAGGCTTGATGAAGCGGAAACAAGAACAGTCCCAGGAGAAGAAGACCTTGAAGACATCTTAATGCCAATGCTCGATTGGGCAGTAGAAACAGGGCTAATTCCTGAGGGGACGGATACGTATCGTGATTTACTAGATGCGAAAATTATGGGCTGTTTGGTGGCTCCTCCAAGTGTTATCTATGCGAAGTTTGAAGAGAAGCGCAAGCAGGAGGGACCGAAGGCTGCTACGAGCTGGTTCTATGAGATGCAGAAGCATGCCCATTACATTCATACAGGCAGGATCGCCAAAAATGTACAGTGGTTTACACCAACAGACGATGGCGTGCTGGAGATCACCATTAATCTATCAAAGCCAGAAAAAGATCCTAAAGCCATCGCTCAAGCGAAGAAGCTCAGTCAAAAGCAATATCCCCTTTGTCTCCTTTGTAAAGAAAACGTTGGGTTCGAGGGCAGGGTCAATCATCCAGCGAGACAGAATCATCGGATCATTCCTGTGTCACTCTCAGGCGAATCGTGGTTTCTGCAATTTTCACCTTATGTGTACTACAACGAGCATTGCATAGTGTTCAAAGGCAAACATGAGCCAATGAGCATCACCAAAAAGACCTTTGAACGACTGCTTTCCTTCATATCTATATACCCGCACTATTTCATCGGGTCAAACGCCGACCTTCCGATTGTCGGAGGCAGTATATTAAGTCATGACCATTTTCAGGGCGGTGCACATGAATTTCCGATGGCAAAAGCAGAGATGGAAGAAGTCTTTTCTCTCAAAGCCTTTCCAAATGTGCGAGCTGGTATTGTGAAATGGCCGATGTCTGTGATCCGCCTTCGATGCAGTGAGCAGCAGTCGCTCGCAGACGCAGCAGATTTTATCTTACATGAGTGGAAACTGTATTCAGATGAAGAGGTGGGGGTGATCGCTCATACAGGAGAGACTCCTCACAATACCATTACTCCTATTGCTCGGCGTCACGGGGATGACTATGAATTAGATTTAGTGCTGCGTAATAACCGGACAAACAAGCAGCACCCGGACGGCATTTTCCATCCGCACGAAGAAGTTCACCATATTAAAAAAGAGAATATCGGATTAATTGAAGTCATGGGCCTTGCTGTGCTTCCTGGTAGATTAGCAGAGGAATTAAGCCAATTAAAAGAGGCTTTACTATCCGAAAGTCCACTTGAAGAAATCAAAGCCCGTCCTGAAATCATGAAGCACGAGGCTTGGGTAAAGCGGATGCTTGAAGAGAACACCTTTACAGAGGATAATACTCAAACCATTTTACAAAAAGAAATTGGTGTTATTTTTTCTCGAATTCTCTCACAGGCAGGTGTGTTTAAAAGAACTGAGCAAGGGAAAACAGCTTTTAACCGTTTCATTCAAACACTTCAAACAGGCAGGTGATTAGATGATTGAACAAGTAAGAGAGCTAATGGAAGATAAGCAGCTTGATGGGGTTTTGATTCAAAAACGAAATAACTTCTCATGGCTGACAGGCGGAAGAAGGAATCATATTGTGTTAAATACGCCAGAGGGTGTGTGCCAGCTACTCGTCTTAAAAGACGACATCGTTCTGATTGTGAATCAAATGGAAGAAAAGCGGATCATTGAAGAAGAAATGGCGTACGTCGATCATCCGTTCCAAGTGGTCACAATGGATTGGTATGAGGATGAGACCCCATACATTCAAGAACTCACAAAAGGTAAACGAATTGGGACGGATATTCAAATGGAAGGATTCGAATGGATCGAACCGGATTTGTCGCATGTTCGCTCGATCCTAACTGCTTCACAGCTCAGACAATATGAAAAACTCTGTCATGAAACAGCAGTCATTGTAGAAAGTGTCTGTCAAGAAATCGTTCCAGGGCAGACCGAGCACGAAATTGCTTCGCTTGTTGCTCAAAGAGCCATTGCTCAAGGGATGACGATAGAAGTCCTGCTTGTGGCAACAGATGATCGGATCCATCAATACCGTCACCCGATTCCAACAGATAAAGCCCTTCAAAAGCACGCGCTTGTTGTTCTCTGCGCGGAGCGTCACGGGCTCGTTGCAAATGTCACAAGGTCTGTTTACTTTGGTCAGCTTCCGAAGGAGCTTGCAGAGAACAAAGAGCGGCTAGCACGAATTGACACGGTCATGAATGCCGCCACACGTCCTGGGAAAACATTAGGTGATGTTTTGAAAGCAGGTATTGCTCAGTATGAAAGAGAGGGCTTCCCTGATAGCTGGAAAAAGCTCCATCAAGGGGGAAAAACGGGATTTGTATCTAGGGAAATCATTGCCGTTCCTTCAGCAAAGGAAGAAATTCAGATGCATCAAGTGTTTACATGGAACCCTTCATTGCCTGGACTGAAATCAGAGGATACGATTGTGGTAGAAAAAGAGGGCAACCGTTTTTTAACGTATACAGGCAAGTGGACGTACATGGACATTGAACATGAAGGGAACATCTATAGACGACCTGACATCTTAGTGAGAGATGAATAAATGTAGATTGCCGGCGCTGAGCCGGTTTTTTGCTGGAAGTCTCTAGAGAGATTCCACTAATTCAGCATCATTACCAATTCTTACAGCGTATACACAGAGGATCGATACTTTCTTTTCTTGTGAACTTGCGTTAAAATGAGTAAGGTTTTTGTTAAATGTGGGGATACCTATTTCGAAATTGTTTACCTAGATAAAATTTCATTAAGTTAAATTGAAATTTGACCAAACTTTTTTATTGTGGTAAACCTAAATTTGACAAAGTTCTTGATTGTTTGTCCTTTGCCTTCAACTCTCAACTTTTCAAAATCCTAGAAATTTATTGTGTGTGCAATAATATAAATTTATGTCGAATTTATGACATTTTAATAGAAATCTGTTGAAAAATAAATGAACTTTTGAAAAAAGGGAAGCTAACTCTAACAGATTTTGATAGCATTACAAAGGGAAGAAAAGTTTTCGAAGGCAGATGGCTTTTCACAATTATTCAGCAATTTATACATTATCTAAGGAAGGATGGTGATCTTCTTGTTCAGAGCCATTAAACCTATGCTTTTATTAGCGATGCTCGTGAGTGTTTTTCTATTAGGAGGTTGCAGCAATATCGCTGTTTTAGATCCTAAAGGACCTGTCGCAGCACAACAAAAAGACTTAATCCTTTTATCCATCGGATTCATGCTCTTTATCGTTGGTGCGGTATTTGTATTGTTTACCATCATTTTGGTTAAATACCGTGAGCGTAAGGACGTTGGAAACGCCTCTTATAACCCAGAACTACACGGGAATACGCTTCTAGAAGTTGTCTGGACAGTGATCCCAATATTAATCGTTGCTGCCCTTTCAGTTCCAACTGTAAAAACCATTTACTCTTTGGAAGAGGCACCTCAAGCAACAAGCCATAAAGATCCTCTTGTCGTTTATGCTACAGCTGTTGATTGGAAATGGATTTTCAGCTATCCAGAGGAAAATATTGAGACAGTGAACTACTTAAACATTCCAAAAGATCAGCCGGTTTTATTCAAAATCACTTCTGCTGATACAATGGCATCACTATGGATTCCTCAGCTAGGCGGGGAGAAGTATGCGATGGCTGGAATGGAGATGGAACAATATCTTCAAGCTGATCAAGTTGGCACATATGAAGGAAGAAACGCCAACTTCACAGGCGAGGGCTTTGCTCAGCAAAAATTCAAAGTCAATGCGATGAAGCAGTCTGACTATGATAAATGGGTAAGCAAAACGAAAAAAGAAGCTCCGAAGTTAACGAAGAAAACGTATGACTACTTGATGCTTCCTGATGCTGCAGATGTGCAGACATTCTCATCAACACATTTATCCTTTGCGAAGCATGGAGAGGATTCTGAATACGCACTCCAAGCACGCAAACGTTTAGGTTACCAATCAGTTTCTCCGCATTCCAAAACAGATCCTTTCGAGAATGTGAAGAACTATAAAAGAAAACTAGATAATGAATAAACTGACTAAGGAAAGGAGGAGGCCGTTATGCATTTGAAATGGGATGAGTTTTTTGTAACTGGAGACCCATTAATTCTTGGTGCGCAAATTTCTATCGCTCTTACTTCCATTGCTATCGTGTTTGTTTTAACCTACTTTAAAAAGTGGAAATGGCTCTGGAAAGAATGGCTAACATCAGTTGATCATAAAAAGCTTGGGATCATGTATATCCTTGCTGCTGTGATTATGTTCTTCCGCGGTGGGGTAGACGGACTGATGATGCGCGCACAGCTGGCGCTTCCTAATAATACGTTTTTAGATTCCAACCACTATAATGAAATTTTCACAACGCATGGTACGATCATGATTTTATTCATGGCGATGCCATTTTTAATTGGTTTAATCAACGTCGTTGTACCTCTTCAAATTGGTGCGCGTGACGTTGCATTCCCTTACTTGAACAACCTGAGTTTCTGGACATTTATGGTCGGAGCGATGCTGTTCAACATTTCCTTCGTTATTGGAGGATCACCAAGTGCAGGCTGGACGAGTTACATGCCGCTCGCCGGAAATGACTTCTCACCAGGACCTGGACAGAACTATTACTTGCTCGGGCTCCAAATTGCAGGTATTGGTACACTTATGACGGGTATTAACTTCATGGTGACCATCTTAAAAATGCGTACAAAAGGTATGACGCTCATGCGTATGCCAATGTTTACATGGACAACATTGATCACGTCTGTCATCATCGTATTCGCATTCCCTGTACTAACAGTTGCTTTAGCACTTATGACATTTGATCGTTTATTCGGTTCTGCATTCTTTACACTCGAAGCAGGCGGTATGCCAATGCTTTGGGCGAACCTTTTCTGGATTTGGGGACATCCTGAGGTATATATCGTTATCCTGCCGGCTTTCGGTATTTTCTCAGAAATTTTTGCAACGTTCTCAAGAAAACAGCTGTTTGGTTACAAAGCGATGGTTGTATCGATTGTGGCAATCTCTGTTCTTAGTTTCCTTGTGTGGGTTCACCACTTCTTTACAATGGGGAACAGTGCAGCGGTTAACTCATTCTTCTCGATTACAACAATGGCGATTTCTGTACCAACAGGTGTGAAAATCTTTAACTGGCTCTTTACGATGTATCGTGGCCGTATCAGTTTTACTTCACCAATGCTTTGGGCACTTGGTTTCATCCCGAACTTTGTTATCGGTGGTGTGACTGGGGTTATGCTTGCGATGGCAGCTGCGGATTACCAGTACCATAACACGTACTTCCTAGTATCCCACTTCCACTATGTATTAATCGCAGGTACTGTCTTTGCATGTTTTGCTGGTCTTGTTTTCTGGTATCCAAAAATGTTTGGTTACAAGTTAAACGAAAGAATCGGCAAATGGTTCTTCTGGGTATTCATGATCGGATTTAACATCTGTTTCTTCCCGCAGTACTTCTTAGGACTGCAAGGAATGCCAAGACGTATTTATACGTACGGACCAGAAGATGGCTGGACTGCACTAAACTTTATTTCAACAATTGGTGCATTTATGATGGGTGTCGGATTCATCATCCTTTGCTACAACATTTACTACAGCTGGAGACACGCGAAACGTGAAGTGTCTGGAGACAGCTGGGGAGAAGGACGTACTCTTGACTGGGCGACATCTTCTGCAATTCCGCCGCATTATAACTTTGCAGCACTTCCAGAAGTGACAACACCAGATGCATTCCATCATTGGAAGCAAAACAATGTAGACGTTCATCCTGAGAAAGAATTCAAGAAAATTCACATGCCGCACAATTCAGGTAGACCACTTATCATGTCTGCATTCTTCGGACTTGGAGCATTCGGTCTTGTATTTGAATGGTACTGGATTGGCGTTATTGGCTTAATCGGTGTATTCGCAACAATGATTTTACGTTCATTTGAATATGACGATGGCTACTATATTCCTGTTGAAGAAGTGATTGAAACAGAGAAAAAGAATAAGGAGGCGCAGAAGTAATGGGACATAATGATAGCAGCTATGCAAATGCACCGCTTGAATATCAGTCTGAAACGGGACGTTTAAACATTCTTGGTTTCTGGATATTCCTTGGCGCGGAAATCGTGTTATTCTCAACACTTTTTGCGACCTACTTTGTTCTTCATGGCAGAACAGCTGGCGGCGTTTTACCAGCTGAGCTGTTTGATATGAAGCTTGTATTGATCATGACATTCCTGCTATTGGTTAGTTCATTTACATGTGGGATTGCTGTTCATGAAATGCGCCGTGGAAGTACAAAAGGGGTTGTCATTTGGACAATTCTTACACTGCTTCTAGGTGCAGGATTTGTTGGATTTGAGCTTTTTGAGTTCTTCCATTATGTACACGAGGGTGCGAGCATCCATACAAGTGCGTATTGGTCTGCATTCTTTGTACTCTTAGGAACTCACGGATTACACGTATCTATCGGTATCTTCTGGATTACCGGGGTGTTGTTCCAAATTAAAAAACGTGGATTAACTCCACAAACAGCATCGAAGATTTTTATCTCAAGTCTATACTGGCATTTCCTTGATGTTGTATGGATCTTCATCTTCACAGCTGTTTACTTGATCGGATTAGGGGGGCTTTTGTGATATGGCTGGAAAAACACATTCCTCAGCAGAGCACGAACACTTCCCTTGGAAACACGTAGTTGGCTTCATTCTATCCATCGTGCTAACCGTTTTAGCATTCTGGATTGCTATTGGAGCTGAAATTGGCAGTTCTGCAAAACTATGGATTATCTTTGGTTTTGCTTTCATTCAAGCGTTCTTGCAGCTATTCATGTTTATGCACATGACAGAAAGCGAGAACGGAACTGTTCAAGTCGGAAATACATTGTTTGGTCTGTTTTGTGCGATTATCTTCGTTATCGGATCTGTTTGGATCTTTGCGGCTCACTACAGCCACGGAGAGAACAGCAAAGACGGTTATTCACCTTCTGCGCCAAAGCAATCTGAGCATTCAGAGAAATAATAAAAAACCACTCATCTTTCAAAGGTGAGTGGTTTTTATCTTTGATGTTGATAACGCCCTTCAATAAGTGGGGCGTTATTTATCTGGTGCTACTGAATCTTTTACGAATGAATGGAAGTCCATAAATGAGGAACGCTGCAATGTGTGCCAAAATGACGTTAATGGCAAAGAATGCAATCATGAAGGTATGTCCTGCTGGAGATAAACTGCTTGTCATGTAAAGACCGAAGAAAATCCACATAATCATAATGGGTGGAATAGAAGCAAGTGCAATTTTTCTGTTTTCCAACCATAAAAACAGGGGTGTAGCCGTTGCAATACATAGGTACGCAAAGAACATATCCATCGTATCCAACTCCTTTGTAAGTTGATGTTCAATTCAAATGAGAGGTCAGGATGCAATTGTGTCTGTTTTTAGGAGATATTATGAACATTTTGTTACAAGTATTATACCACAATTGACTTTGAAGTAAACTCAATAATTGGAAAATGGGCCTTATTCCGTAGAAGGTGGATTTTTCTTTTTCTCTTCGTACAGCTTATGTTGGTTTAATAATTGCTTGTCATATCGCCACATAGGTCATTGAATTTTCCCCTTAATATCTGTAAAATAATCTTTTTAAAGGACTCATGATCGGTTGAATGAAAAGAGTATAGAGGAATTTTTTCCTATTGTTAGGATGAAAAGTATTTCATTTTTTGAAAAATGATTGGAACCTTTCGGATGTATCTTCCGTCATATTTAAGGTGAGTTGCTTTTGTGAAAATTTCAATCTAATATAAATAAGGGCTTTTATGTTTTGTAATAAGGGTGGTTAGTTCATGAATAAGAGGAATACATCTCCATACTATCAAGGGGATTTCATTTTTATATTTTTAGCCTTCTTTGCCATTAGTGTCATTTCTATATATGCTGCGGGTCAGTTTGAACAATATGGTAGTGGTGCATGGACAAGGCAAATCATTTATTATCTCATTGGAGCAATTTGCATTGTAGCTATTAATTATTTAGACCTTGAACAGCTTGAAAAGTTGAGTATATACATCTTTCTAGGTGGGATACTTCTTCTAATTATTTTAAAATTGAGCCCCGCTCAGATTGGGGGTAAAGACTTTGCCCCTGTAAAAAACGGAGCCAAAAGTTGGTTTATAATTCCGGGGATTGGAACACTTCAGCCTTCAGAGTTCATGAAAATTGGTCTGATTATGATGCTCGCGTCTGTCATTGGAAAGTCTACACCTAGGGGAAAAAGGACATTAGAAGATGATATTATTCTATTATTAAAAATTGCGGGAGTGGCAGCTGTACCAGTTGGACTGATTTTCTTGCAGGATGCAGGTACTGCTGCTGTTTGTATGTTTATTGTAATGGTAATGGTATTTTTATCTGGAGTTAATTGGAAGATAATTTCATTGATTGGTTCTGTTGTTGTACTCTTAATAATTACGGTTCTGTCTGTAGTTTTATTATTTCCAGATTTCGCTAAAGAAAGTCTTGGTGTTAAACAATATCAAATCAATAGGATTACTGCTTGGATTCCAGATAGTTCTGCGAACTCTGAGGAAACTAAAATACAAGATGCTACAAGTAGTGATAAGTTTCAGGTTGATAGGGCCATTATGGCTATTGGGGCTGGACAGATTTTTGGGAATGGGGTTAAAAACTTAAAAGTCTATGTCCCAGAGGCACAAACAGAC
Source organism: Bacillus sp. FSL R5-0422 (assembly GCF_038610765.1). Classification (NCBI taxonomy): domain Bacteria; kingdom Bacillati; phylum Bacillota; class Bacilli; order Caryophanales; family Bacillaceae; genus Bacillus; species Bacillus sp. FSL R5-0422. The sequence goes on along the minus strand of NZ_CP152014.1, from coordinate 3,369,802 downwards.
ATGATTTTCTCCATTATAGGAGAAGCCTTTGGTTTTATTGGCTGTGCGTTTGTTGTGATCATGTTCTTCTTCTTGATCTACCGGCTTGTCGTGCTGATTGATCGTATCCATCCTTATAGCCGATTTGCGTCATTCTTCTGTGTAGGATATACAGCACTTATTGTAATCCATACGTTCCAGAACATTGGGATGAACATCGGCGTAATGCCTGTAACAGGGATTCCGCTCCTATTTATCAGCTTCGGAGGAAGCTCTGTTTTATCTGTTCTCATTGGATTCGGAATTGCTTATAACGCAAGTGTTCAATTAACAAAATACCAAAGTTATTTATTTAAATAAAACGGGTAAGGGCAGTCTAAGCATAGACTGTCTTTTTTCATTCGAGTTTTAATTTTTGAAAAGCCATATATCTTTGTCTTATGATAGGAGAAGTGAAGGAGGTCTTCGAATTGAACAAAACGATAGAAACGATATTAAATCATCGGTCCATCCGTTCGTTTACAGACGAGCGTTTGTCCGAAGAAGAGGTGCTGACACTTATTAAAAGTGCACAGGCTGCTTCGACATCAAGCTATGTACAGGCGTACAGTATTATTGGTGTGACAGATCAAGAGAAGAAGGCCAAGCTTGCTGAACTGGCTGGGAATCAGCCATACGTTGAGAAGAATGGGCATTTCTTTGTCTTCTGTGCAGACTTGAAACGCCATGATGATATTGCAAAAAAAGCAGGGAAGAATCATCAGGAGGCGCTTGAGAATACGGAAGCCTTTCTCATTAGCGTCATTGATACGGCGCTCGCTGCGCAAAATATGAGTATAGCCGCAGAATCAATGGGACTTGGGATCTGCTATATTGGCGGCCTGCGCAATCAACTGAGAGAAGTCTCTAATCTGCTTGAAACACCATCATATGTGTTGCCGTTATTTGGTCTGGTTGTTGGACATCCAGCAAGTCAATCGTCACAAAAGGAACGGTTGCCAGTTGAACTCATTTATCATGAAAATTCATATCAGCAAGATGAAGCGCGTGTGGATCGTTATTTAAAAGAATACGATGATCGTATTTCATCCTATTATGAAGAACGAACAAACGGAGAGAGAACAGATACTTGGTCTAAGCAGATGCTTCGCGGCTTTAGTCAGCCAAAGCGTGCCTTCCTTGGGGAATTTGTAAAAGAGAAGGGCTTTAATCGAAAATAAATAGAAATCCCCCTTTCGATGGAGAGAGGGGGATTTCTGTAAGAGGTGCAGTAAGATGAAATTAAGTATACTGGATCAATCTCCTTTAATTGGAGATGCAACTCCTGCTGAAGCCTTGAAGCAAACGGTTGAATTGGCAAAACAGGCAGAAAAGTGGGGCTATCACCGATTTTGGGTATCAGAGCATCACTTTTCAAACCGGCTTGCAGGATCGAGTCCAGAGGTGCTCCTCGGTCATTTATCAGCCGTTACGTCACATATACGTATTGGCTCAGGAGGTGTGATGCTGCCGCACTACAGCGCGTATAAAGTAGCAGAGAACTTCAGGGTTCTCGAGGCTCTCGCTCCTGGCAGAATTGATCTTGGAATTGGACGTGCTCCTGGTGGTATGCCGATTTCCTCCATTGCTCTTCATCATGGTGAACGAAAACGTCTAGGTGATCAATATCCTGAGCAAGTAGAAGAGTTGAAGGTCTATTTACACGACCTAGCAGATGAATTTTATCCATTGCCTCATTTAACCGCTTCTCCGAAAGTAGAGACTGCACCCGAGGTATGGATGCTTGGTTCCTCTGGAGGAAGTGCAAGACTTGCGGCGAAAGCAGGTGCAGGCTATACGTTTGCTCTATTTATCAATGGTGAAGGTGGAGAAGATTCTGTAGAACAATATATCAACCGGTTCGAACCATCAGCATTCGGTGAGAAGCCGCGCGTTAGTCTGGCGGTCTTCGTTTTATGTGCTGAAACTGAGGAACAGGCAGAAAAACTGGCAGTCAGTTTAGATTTATCTTTACTTGCCAATGAACAGGGGCAAAACCTCGGGGGATTTCCTTCATATGAAAAGGCACAAGCATATTCCTATAGTCCATATGAACAAAAACGTGTGGCTGCCAATCGTCAAAGAATGGTGGTTGGGACGCCATCTTCTGTGAAAAAGCAGCTGACGGCACTAACGAAGGCTTATCGTACAAATGAAGTGATTGCCGTGACCATCACTCACCGCATGCAAGACCGGCTCACATCCTATCGTTTATTAAAAGAAGCCTTTGATGCATAACGTATGTATGTCTAGTTAGCGTCCACGCAGCCAGTAGAGAGGGAAGAGAAGCATCATGATGAAAATAAACGAGGCTGTCACAAGCAAACTAAGTGGGTAAATAAAGGACACATAGACTGTCAGCTCGCATGTTTGATGAAAAGGACGAGGATGTTTCGCATATAAAAGGGTGAAAAAATACAACAGGGTGATCGTTAGAAAAAAAGCAGTAAAACAAGAAACGATCCATAGCAATATCAACATCAGTCTCTCTTTCCTCCATATATGATCAAAAAGCCTTGATGAGCTGATCCGCTCATTCAAGGCTTTTCTTGTGATTCACATTTATTCAGGGTAAATATCGAAAGGTTCCTTCGTTTGAACAGTGTCAGATTTCCCTTTCAAACTTGCATACGCAAGCATTGTATACTCACCAGATTCGAGCTTTTGACCTTGATTGATTGTGCCATTCCATTTTACGCGGTGTTCTCCTTTATCAACATGTTGATAAACACCTGCTTCACCTAAATACTCTCCATCTGTCGAGTAGACGAGGAATGCAAGGTTTTCAGCTCCGCCAGGCAGATAGCTGCTAATGACATAGCTTCCAGCACGGTTATCCGGCTCTACAGAAACCGAAGTGACGCGCGGATAATCAGGTTCTTTTACAATCAATAAAGTCGGAATCTCTGTGACCTTTCTGCCATTTTCGCGAAGGGTAATGCTACCTTGGTACGTTCCTTTTTTGGTTTTACCGTATTTCACTTGTACGGCGGAAGTAAAGGACCCTGTGGAATTCCCTTTGACAGTGATTTTCTTCGTTCCGTTTGTGCTGATGCCGCTGCCATCGAATTTGTAATCAATGGTGTATGTTTTCGGTGCTTTTGAAAGGTTCTCTACCTTGAATTTCTTCGTTTTGATTTGAACGCCTTTTTCTTTCAAGAAAGTGCCATAAGAATAACTCGCATCAGAAACGATAGATGACGCTTGGAGTGATTCGATAATTCGAACACTGCCTGTCCCTTGTGTGTTGTGAGGGAATGGGTTGCCGTTTGCATCGAATAGTTTTTCTGCTGTATTCATCAGCAATGCTTTAATTTGTGCTGTTGAGTAAGATGGTTTTGCTTGCTTAATGATCGCTGCAACCCCAGCCACATGCGGTGAAGCCATGCTTGTTCCTTGCTTTGATCCATATCCGTAAGGCTGAGAAGGATCGTGCGTTGGGATTGTACTCACAATGCTGACCCCTGGCGCTGATAAATCAGGCTTAATCATCCACGTATCCACAACTGGTCCGCGAGAGGAGAAGTCAGCGACTTGCTCACTAAGCTCTTTAACAAATTGAATGGAGAAAGTCGTTGTATTATTTCCAGCCTCAATGGCATTGACAAGCGCCGTTCCTTCAGCTTTTGATAGCTTAATCGTTGGAAGAGCAAGACCTGGTACATCGACTGGAATTTCCCCATCGGTGTTGTTAAACATCACAACGCCGATTGCACCAGCAGCTTTTGCATTGTCGACTTTATCAACAAAGGCAATCGCTCCTCGCTCGATCACGGCAACCTTTCCTTTCACATCAATGTCTTCAAATGCTTTTTCGTCACCGATCCCTGCATGGACGAGTGTGACTTGTTTTTGGTCAAGTGCTTTTAAATCACTCTCTTGGTAGTAGCCCATCACTTTTGCAGTAGAATAGTTCGGGAATGTCACATTGTAAAGGCTGTAAGGAAGCTGAGTTGCTCCGACAGATATGGCATCTCTTGACGTGCCGGGAGATCCGACTGTCCAGCTGTTCGGACCGCTGTTTCCATTCGATGTGACAGCGACAACGCCTTCAGACATGGCCCAATCAAGTGCGATACTTGTAGCATAATCAGGGTTATTCACACTGTTTCCGAGAGAGAGGTTCATAACATCTGCTCCATCAGTAACAGCACGGTCGATGCCTGCAAGAACGTTTTCAGTTGTTCCAGAACCGCCTGGTCCAAGTACACGGTATGCAAGAAGTGTGGCATCCTTGGCGACACCTTTCATTTGTCCATTGGCAGCAATTGTCCCTGCAACGTGTGTGCCGTGGTCTGTCGATTCACCTCTAGGGTCTCCTTTAGGTGTCTCTTGCGGAGAATAATCGTTATCAACAAAATCATAGCCTTTGTATAAACCAAAGTTTCCTTTTAAATCAGGGTGGGTATAGTCAACTCCAGTATCAATGACAGCGACTTTTACCCCTTTTCCAGAGTAGCCGGCATCCCAAGCTTTTGGTGCACCGATAAACGGAGCGCTTTTATCCATAAGAGGGGAGACATCTTCATTTGGAAGCTGAATGCTTTCCTTTTTCACTTCATCTGTTTGATATGTAACGTCCGGATAAACGGCTTTGACTCCGTCAACTGCGAGCAGCTTCGGAATTTCGTTTGCAGGAAGTTTCATAGAGAAACCAGAGAAGACTTTTTCATATTCTTGACGAACACTCGCTTTATCAATTTCTTTGAGTGCTTCATTTTTTACTTTTGTTCGAGATTTTTTGAGGGAGGCTTTTGTTTGAGCTTTGCCTTCTTGCTTTGCTTCAACTAAAGATTTTTCCTTTAATTCAACAATGACAGTGGTATGTTTTCTAGATTTGACATTGATTTCACCGAAGATTTCTGCTTTTTCCAGTTCCACCTGTTTGTTCGATGGAGCGGCAGCAGCCTGTTGACCTGTAAAGAATGTGGATAAAACAAAAATAGTGGAGAACAATAGAACGGAAGAACGAGAGATAACCTTTTTCATTAATTTTCCCCTTTCTAGATGTGTTTTTAGGGAGATAGCCTTTCTTTTTGTAGATAAATAGGAAAGATTCACTGCCCGTTATTAAGTATTCAATACGATGAAAACAATTCCTTTACTAAAATGGTCTTATTTTACATAGTTATAAAGAACTATTTTGTTTATAAAGTCTCACTTATGCACAAACTCCTGTTGATAACTCAATTATTTAGATATATATATGGAAAACAAAAAAATCTCATACACAAAATCTAGTAATGGGGTGTTGATATGTGGATAAACCCTGTTGATAAGGTGTGCTTATCTTTTGGATATAGTGTGTATAAAATTTTTATTGAAACATCCTCGTACATGATGATCTTCTGCACTTTTCAACAAAACTTCTGAAAACTAGTTTGTTTTTTCACCCAGATTGTGACAAACCTTTCTTTTTTCTCGGGATATGATAGGAGCAGTTGTTTTGCTAGAACTGCTAGATTCTAAGAAAAGCGGAGGGATGTTCAGTGAGGAAATTCAAAAACTGGTTGAGTGTATGGTTTGGTTTCATGATGAATGTGCTTGTGAATCCTGGTGTGATGATGAAGCAGCAACGTTTTCAGGCAGCTGCAGTGGATGATCGTTTCTTTCAAATCGTGAAAGAGAGAGAGCTAGAGAAGCTGGCAGAAGTAAAGAACAAGAAGCGCAGGTCAGAAAGAGCGTTTAAGCAAAGTCTGATAATGCTTGATAAGAAGACGACGAGAGAGGCGCGTGCTGGTCCGCTCTTACCTTTACATGGGAGATGAAACAGGGTAAAATCCCACATAAGAAACGTTATCTGGTGGGAGAGGATACCCCTTGAAGATATATAAGATATTGAATAACAATGCAGTTGTTGTAAAGGAAGGTGATCAGGAGAAAATTGTGATGGGGCCCGGAATTGCTTTTCAGAAGGGGAAAAATGACGTCGTTCCCGTTCAAAAAATAGAGAAAATCTTTGTTGTGCGTGAAGAAAATGAGAAATTCAAACAAATCCTTGCAACATTGCCCGAAGCGCATATTGAGGTGGCAGAGCATATCATCAGTTATGCAGAGGGTGAACTGATGATGCCGCTTAGTGATCATATCCACATATCACTGACTGACCATTTATCCTTTGCCATTGAGCGCATTCAAAAGGGCATTGTGCTATATAATAAATTGCTTGGTGAGATCAAAGTCTTATATAAGCAGGAATATGATATTGGAAAGTATGCCATTCGTTATGTAAAGGAGCGGCTCGGGGTTGAACTGCCGGACGATGAGGCAGGGTATGTAGCACTCCATATTCATACGGCCAAAATGAATACGGAGTCTATGAAAAAGACCGTGAAATATACAACGATGATCAAAGAAATGATCGAGCATATAGAAAGCTATTTTCAGTATTCAATTGATGAGGATAGTATTTCCTATCAGCGGCTTGTGACACATTTGAGGTATGCATTAGGCAGGTTGGAATCAAATGAGGCATTTCAAATCATGGACGATGACATGCTGAGTTTTATCCAAACAAAGTATGATTTGGCTTACCAGTGTGCACGTGGACTCGCTGATTTGTTGAAAAATGAATATGAACTTTATCTCCCTGAATCGGAGATCGGCTACATCACGCTGCATGTCCAGCGTCTGCAGGATGCCGAATTGGTTTAGTGGTTGTGCCTGCATGCAGGCTTTTTTTTATGCACACTACTTTAATTAGTGTATATGGGTCAATAGATTCGAAAAAAGAGGTTGACGCAGGTCACGCTCTTATACTATGATGAAAGCGTAATCAAAATTTGATATCGTGGGATTGTGACTGTCAGGCAGGCAAGACCTAAAATTTGCGTAACGAGGGGACGTGTATGTCCTTTTATCGTTGGTGAATTTTAGGTCTTTTTTGCTTTAAAAAAGGAGGAGACAACATGGATTATCAAAAAACAGCCAAAGAATTAACAGAACTATTAGGTGGCAAAGAAAATGTCATCAGTGCCACGCATTGTGCAACAAGACTCAGATTGGTGATGAAAGATGAAGAGCTAATTGACAAAGAGGCCATTGAGGAACTTGAAGGGGTAAAGGGGGCTTTCTCAAGCTCGGGGCAATTCCAAATCATTTTTGGAACAGGAGCAGTCAACAAAGTATATGAACCTTTTGCTCGTGAGACTGGCCTTGAGACAGACGACGAGAAACAAAAACCTGTCAGCCATGATGAAGCAGTGAAACAAAAAATGAATCCACTTGCTCGTTTTGCAAAGACGTTATCAAATATATTTGTGCCGATCATTCCAGCGATTGTTGCAAGCGGTTTATTAATGGGCTTATTAGGTATGATGAAAGCCTTCAAATGGGCTGACCCAAGCTCCGCGATTTTTCAAATGCTTGATATGTTCTCAAGCGCAGCCTTTATCATTTTGCCGATTTTAATTGGGGTCAGTGCAGCGAAAGAGTTTGGTGGAAATCCGTATTTAGGAGCCGTTATTGGGGGGATTATGATTCACCCGAACCTGCTCAACCCGTGGGGACTGACAGATGCGAAACCAGAGTATATGCATTTATTCAATTTTGATATTGCTCTTCTTGGTTACCAAGGAACAGTCATTCCAGTGTTATTGACTGTGTACATCATGTGCCTTGTTGAAAAGAATTTAAGAAAAGTGGTTCCGAACAGTATTGATTTACTTGTGACTCCATTTGTGACGGTGATTGTGACTGGATTTGTGACGTTTATTGCTGTTGGGCCGCTTGGAAGAATGCTCGGTACAGGAATTTCGAATGCACTGACATTTATTTATGATCATGCAGGGTTCTTAGCAGGACTCATTTTCGGAGGAGCCTACTCACTTATTGTGCTCACAGGGGTTCATCATAGCTTCCATGCGATTGAAGCTGGACTGTTGAATGATATTGGACGTAACTATTTGCTGCCAATTTGGGCGATGTCTAACGTAGCACAGGGCGGGGCAGGCTTGGCGGTCTTTTTCTTAGCGAAACGAGCGAAAACAAAGGAAATCGCACTACCTGCAGCTTTCTCTGCTTTCCTAGGGATTACCGAGCCTGTGATATTCGGTGTCAATCTCCGCTATCGTAAGCCGTTTATCGCCGCGATGATTGGAGGCGCATTAGGCGGGGCATTTGTTGTTTTCACAAAGGTAGCCGCCAACGCCTATGGTTTAACTGGTATTCCGATGATTGCGATTGCAGCGCCATTCGGTATGCAAAATGTGGTGAATTATGTGATTGGTATGTTAATCGCTGTTGCGGTCTCATTTACTCTCACTATCATGTTTAAAGTAAAAGAAGTAGAAAAATAATCAAGGAGTGGTCACAGTCATGACAACAACTGACGCAGCACTTCGTCAAAAGGTAGCAGAACGTATTCGAAACTATGGGCATTTGGTGAAAAAAGATGTGTATCGCCAGCATTTTCATTTAATGCCGCCGGTTGGTCTTTTAAATGACCCGAATGGGTTGATTCAGTGGAAAGGGGTTTACCACATTTTTTATCAGTGGCAGCCATTCAAAACGGGTCACGGCGCAAAATTTTGGGGCCATTACACATCGACAGATTTAGTGAATTGGCAGCACGAGGAAGCCGCTCTTGCGCCAAGTGATTGGTTTGATCAAAACGGCTGTTATTCTGGCAGTGCAGTCATTGACGATGGACATATGTATGTGATGTACACTGGCAACGTTCGCGATGAACAAGGGAACCGCGAGACGTATCAATGTTTAGCGGTTTCAGAGGATGGCATTCATTTTCAGAAAAAAGGTGTCGTGGCGACGCTTCCAGAGGGATTCACTGCCCATTTTCGTGATCCGAAAGTATGGAAGCGAAATGGCCAGTGGTACATGGTTCTAGGTGCACAAAGCCTTGACCTGAAAGGGAATCTCGTCTTATTTACCTCTGATACTTTAGACAATTGGACGTTTCAAGGCATCATTGCAGGCAGTGGGAAAAATGGATTAGAGGATTTCGGCTATATGTGGGAATGTCCAGATCTATTTGAATTAGATGGCCGGGATGTATTGATTGTGTCGCCGCAGGGGCTCGAGCCGAATGGCTTAAAATATCATAATACACATCAATCAGGTTATTTTGTTGGGAAATTGGATGACCATACCTATCAATATACGCACGGAGCGTTTGAGGAGCTGGATCGAGGCTTTGACTTCTATGCGCAGCAAACCTTTCTAGACGAATCAGGCAGACGCCTTTTAATTGGATGGATGGGAGTGCCTGATCAAGGAGAAGAGCATCACCCAACGATTTCTTATCAATGGATACACTGCCTCACCATTCCAAGAGAGCTACGTTTAGATGAAGATGGACATCTGATTCAAAAGCCCGTCACTGAGCTTCAGGCGATGAGAACCAACGAACAAGAGCATGTTTTCCATATCAAACGCTCTGTTCAATCGATTCCTGTAGATGATATTACGAGTGCAGAGTTATTCATTGATCAAATTGATACACAAAAAGGGTTTGAATGCTGTATTCGTGCGGCAGCCCGTATCATTTATGATAAAGATGAGGGCAAACTGACATTAGAGAGAGATCGATTTGAAGATCGAACAAAAGAAGTTCGAGAAGTGGCAATAGAGGAATTACACGACCTTCACATCTTGATCGATGCATCTTCAATTGAGATTTTTGTAAACGGAGGCAGAGAAGTATTGACTGCTCGTTACTTTCCTTCCCCGGGGAATAAATCAATCTCAATCAGTGGCAGAAATGAAACAAAACTTAAACTAAAAACATGGCATTTACAAAGAAAAGTAGATCAATGATCTGCTTTTTTTCTAGTGAATTCAGCCTGTATCTTAGGGGCTATATCATGTATATACAAGCGTTGCCAGAAGCGGTTTGATGACGTTTTACATATATGATAACAGGTGGAATTATGGTATCATTTTAAAATATATACAGCTGAGGCTGACGTTTATCCAAATGCGATAGGACAAAAAGGGGTTGTTTACTTGAATTCAAAACAGCAGCCGACGACTAGAAAACGCTTGGAGACAATGGCAGATCATGTTGAAGATAAACGTGAAGAATATAAAGAATTGCTCATTCAAGTCCAATCTATTCTCGGTGAACCTTCTCTAGAGCAGGAAGAATTAAAAGAGAAGCTGTCAGATACGTATAAACAAATGAAAGAATATGCCTTATTTGTTGAATCTATTGAAGCCTTTATTCGAAAAATGGCGAAAGAATCTGATCAGCAAAAGTAGGTATGAATGTATCGTGAAAAAGTATACCTGTGTATGGGTATGCTTTTTTTAGTCAGATCATTAAAAATTAAAATGAAAGCGTTGACATTTCTTTTGTCATGATACAAAATAAATGAAAATTCATCTAAGCTTATACAGGAGGAACGATATGAACCATGCAACCAAGAAATATTTGATTACCGCTATCATTGTCCTTTTTTCTATGAGTTTTCTTAGTCCTTCCGTTTCATCTGCTCGAACCCCGCACACGTCATTTTTTACACCTACCGCTTCCTTACCATCTGGTCAATATTATCGTGCACAAGAGGTGGCTCTCCATTCTCCGGTGCCAAAAGCTACTTTGTATTACACAACAGACGGCAGTCAGCCGACATCTCAAAGTCAGCGGTATAAAAAGCCTATTCATATTGATACCAATACAACTTTAAAAGTAAGCGCTTACAAAAATAAGCACTACCTAGCTACTTCTACGTACAATTATCGTTTTGTCACACGAGAGGATATTGCATCATCTTTTTTATCTTTTGAATATCAAGGAATGCCTTATCGGTTGTACATTCCGACAAACCATAAGAGGGGTAAAGCTTATCCTCTAGTCCTATTCTTACATGGAGGCGGGGAAAGAGGGACCGATAATCAAAAGCAGTTACTTGCGAACGATGGTGCAGTTTTATGGGCTTCTCCTGAAGTTCAAAAGAAACATCCTGCATACGTACTAGCACCTCAGGCGCGAAATACTGTGGATGGGGGCTTTGCTTTAACAAGAAATGCGCAAAATGAAATCGATCTGAAAAATGTATTTCAATTTTCACCAGATTTACACAAAGCCTATGAAGTGCTTCAGCATGTGTTAACTTCTTATAAGATTGATCAGAAAAGGATTTATGCGACTGGTTTATCTCAAGGCGGATTTGGCTCGTATCAGTTGAACATCACATATCCTCGTTTGTTCGCAGCGATGATTTCTATTGCCGGTGGTGCTGATCCAAGCAAGGCGGGAATTTTAGCACACAAGCCAATATGGGCATTTCATGCAGAGGATGATTCCATTATCCCTATCAGCTATGCGAGAAATACAATTCAGGCTATTCAAAATGCTGGTGGAAGGCCAATTTATACGGAGTATGAAAGCAAGTATGGGTATGATCATGCATCATGGACGCCTGCTTATGAGACCAAAGGATTAACCGATTGGTTATTTGCACAGAGACTCAGCTTACGATAAACAAAAAAACCGATTCATCCAAAAGACGAATCGGTTTTTTCTATTCTACTTATCAAAACGATGAGCAGAATGCTTTGTTGGTCCGATGTATTCATTTAGCTGGAAAGAGCCTTTGATGGCAGCTGTGATGAATTCTTTTGCTGCATAAATGGCTTCTTTCACGTCTGAGCCGTTTGCCAGTTCAGCTGTGACTGCTGCTGAGAATGTGCAGCCCGCGCCGTGTGTGTATTCTGTGTCGATCTTATCTGTTTCAAGTCGTTCGAAGGTTTGTCCATCATAAAGCAAATCGATCGCTTTATCTGGGCTTAGCTTACCGCCTCCAGTGATGACCACATACTTGGCACCAAGTTCGTGAATGCGTTTTGCTGCTTCTTCCATTTGTTCGATCGTTTTGATCTCACCGATTCCGCTTAATTGACCTGCTTCGAAAAGGTTAGGCGTAATGACGGTTGCCAGTGGCGTAAGCTTTTCGCGCAGTGCTTCAGCGTGCTCTGGATATAGCACTTCGTTCGCACCCTTACAAACCATAACAGGATCAATGACGACATTTTTTAAGTCGTATGTTTTGATGGTGTCCGCTGCAAGTTCGATCACGTCGACTGTTGGGAGCATCCCTGTTTTCAGCGCATCTACCCCAATGCCTTCTACAATGGTAGAGAGCTGCGCACGGATCGTCGCCGTATCAATTGGAAACACCTGATGATCCCAATGGTTATGAGGGTCCATTGCAACGACAACGGTTAAAGCTGTCATCCCATAGACGTTTTTCTCTTGAAACGTTTTTAAATCTGCTTGGATACCTGCACCGCCGCTTGAATCCGAGCCTGCGATGGTGAGTGCTTTATTCATAGACATAGTTGCTGAACCTCCAATGTGATGTGTAACAGTTACTGTTCTATCCCTTATTATAATCAGCTTTTCCATTTATCACAATGAAACGACCTAAAAAAGCGTTCCACCCTAGGAAGAACGCCTTTCCCCTTATCTTTTACAAATCACCAATTTCCCTATTTTCAGTTCGTCTAAAAGTGTTAAGGCTAATTCCTGATCGGCGCCAACTGACATCATTTTGGCCATGAGCTCGTCATCCCGAGTGCGGATGACATTGGCGATTTGATCTAAAATCCCTTGATCGACCGCTGTCATGCTTTTGGCACTCGTATGCTCTGTGACGGTATCAGAGCGTTCTGGATCGTACGCAAAAACAAAAATATCATCCTTTGCTGAACGTATTTGTTCAATGGTCTGTTTTGCTTCTTTGCTATTTTCTACTGTGAAATGTTCCATCGTCATCACTCCTTTTCATCAAAAATTCCCATTTTTCCGTCACATCAAACCGCCTTTTATATCATGAGAAGAACGTCATTTTATGTTTTAATGGAAAAAGACGAATCTATTAAAGGAGTAAGCTGAATATGAAGATTTCCTTATTAATTGTGACACATAACCGGCTCAGCGCACTGTGTGAGCTGCTTGAATCTATTACGAGACAAACCGTACAGCCCTTTGAAATTGTGGTTGTGAATGATGCAGGAGAGCGTGTCGAGGTCATTCAGGAACTCTATCCCGAACTTCCGATCCGCTTGATCCATTTAGAAGAGAATGTCCAGCATGTGAATGCTAGAAACGTGGGGGTGCGGGAGCTGACAGGCGATGTCATTATGCTTAGTGATGACGATGATTATTTTACACCTTGTCATATTGAACGGATGAGTAAGGCGCTGGAGGATGCCGATTTTGTCTTTTCTGATGCAGAAATTGTGTCATTTGAAGAAAAAGGCGTGACCCGCTTCCCGGTGTCAAGACGTCTGTTTGCGTATACAGCTGCTATTGAGGATATGCGTGTCTTTTCTACATATGTTCCTTCCGGTAGTATGTACAAACGCTGTATACACGATGAGATTGGCTATTTTGATCCAGCGATGCATCATTACTGGGATTGGGACTTTTTCTTACGTGTCACGCAGCATGCCCGGGTCAAACGAGTGCCTGCTGCCAGTGTGATCTATGCGTTCTTTGACGGCGGTGGAAATCAGTCTAGTGACCTTGGTGAGACAAGAAAGAACTATTTAGATGATTTAAGTGAAAAGCATGGGCTGGGCGATTTGCCGACAGCGAACTTTGCTGTCTTATTAGAAGAACCAGCGATGAAAAAGCGAGAATCAGAGAGTGAGATTGTGTGGGATGGAAAACCGATGATCTCAAGACTGGCACAGCAGACACAAGGAGGAGAACCCCAATGAAGCCATTTTTAAATGATAGCTGGTGGGCTGTGATGAAAAGTGAATTTGAACAGCCATATTATCAGGAATTACGTGAATGGATGAAGGAAGAATATCGCACGCAGACCGTTTTTCCGAAACCGGATGACGTTTATCGCGCGCTTCATTTGACATCATATGAAGAGGTCAAAGTGGTGATTTTGGGACAAGACCCTTATCATGGCCCAGGACAGGCACATGGATTAAGCTTTTCTGTCCAGCCTGGCGTGAAGCATCCACCATCGTTGAGAAATATTTTTCAGGAGCTAAAGGATGATCTTGGCTGTCCTGTTCCAAATCACGGCTCACTTGTGAGCTGGGCAGAGCAAGGTGTGCTGCTCTTAAACACTGTGTTGACCGTAAGAAAGGGCGAGGCGAACTCGCATAAAGGCAAAGGCTGGGAACGTGTGACAGACCGTGTGATTGATGCGCTGAATGAACGTGATCAGCCCGTCGTTTTTGTGCTGTGGGGAAGACATGCTCAAAATAAGAAAGAACGCATTGACCAAAACAAGCATTACATCATTGAGTCACCTCATCCAAGTCCTTTTTCAGCAAGAAACGGCTTTTTTGGCAGTCGTCCGTTTTCAAAGGTAAACGCGTATTTAAAGCAAATGGGGACAGAAGAAATTAATTGGTGTATCCAAGATATTGAATAAAAAGAGGACGAGGGGAGAGACCCTTCGTCCTGTTTATTTTAAAAATTTACGAACCAAGTCGAGTCCGTTTTTCGCATTTGGATAACGGAAGGAAAAATCGAAGCGATTGGTTTGGCGTAGAACGCTTTTTTCATGCGTAAAGGTAAAAAAGCTTTCTTTCCCATGATATCGTCCCATGCCGCTTTCACCCACGCCTCCGAATGGCAGGTAAGGAGTAGCGACATGCATGAGCGTGTCATTGATACATCCTCCGCCAAATGAGAGATGGTCTAGAATATAGGATTCTGTTTCTTTACTTGTTGTAAATAAGTAAAGCGCAAGCGGCTTCGGTCTTGCTTTGATCATATGAGTTGCCTCGTGCAGAGAATCGAAGGTCATGACAGGCAGAATCGGTCCGAAAATTTCCTCCTGCATGACGGGATCTTCCCATGTGATGTGGTCTAAAATGGTCGGTGCAATTTTGAGCTCGTCTTCGTTGCGCTGTCCACCCGTAACGACCGTTCCATTTGAGAGGAATTCGGAAAGCCTGTCAAAATGACGTTGGCTGACATTTTTCCCAAAGTGCGGATGTGTTTCCGGTTGTTCGCCATAAAAGTCACGAATGCAGGCTGTCATTTCCCGTAAAAGTTCCTCTTTTATGGATTCATGAACAAGCAAATAGTCTGGCGCAATACACGTTTGACCGGCATTGGCAAATTTGCCGAACGTGATTCGTTTTGCCGCTAATTTGATATCTGCATCAGGCATGACGATGCAAGGGCTTTTTCCGCCAAGTTCGAGTGTGACAGGAGTCAAATGCTTTGCGGCGGCTTCCATGACGACTTTGCCGACTGCCACACTTCCTGTAAAAAAGATATAATCAAAGGGCAGTTTCAACAGCTCTGTACTCACATCTACACCGCCTTCTACGACAGTGGCATGGTCTTCTTGAAATACAGGTTCGATTATTGCACTGATTACTTCTGAAACTTGCGGCGTCAGCTCAGACGGTTTTAAAATAACGGCATTACCTGCAGCAATGGCACCAACTAATGGAGAAAGAGCCAATTGGAAAGGATAGTTCCAAGGAGCAATGATGAGCACACTGCCATAAGGTTCCTTTATAATCATGCTTTTCGACCCGATATGAGTGAGGGGGGTTCGCACGCGTGTTGGCTTTGCCCATTTGTGGAGGTGCTTGATGGTATGATTGATTTCTTCATACACCATCCCGATCTCAGTTGTGTAGGCTTCCTGTTCGGATTTATGTAAATCATGGGCCAAGGCTTGTAAAATATCCTCTTCATGCTGTTTGATGGCTGCTTTTAAGTCTTTAAGAAGACGGATGCGTTCTTCAACCGACGGCTTTTGAAAGACTTTTTGTTTCTGAAAAAGAGCAGTGAGCTTATCCATTATTCAATCCTTTCATAAACGATACTGTTTCTTTTATTATGTGTGAAGGGCTATGTCGGGTCAAATAAGAGAGGCGGGTTTGAAAAAATGAACCCATTTCGTTTGTTCATTTGGTAAAATAATGTTGAAAAGAGACTTTTTTAGATTGGAGGGTCTACCCTTGAATATTCATATATCAAGCCTGCTCCAAAAAATGGAGGAAGCGGTTCAAAAGGCGAAACAAAGTGGAAATGATGAAGAGGTGAAACGTCAAGTGGCGGCGATTTCTTCACTATGTGATGTCATTCTCGATGCACCATCACAGATGCAAATGCCGCAAACGCCGGTGATCTCGCCACCTTCTTCGATACAGACACCGTCCGCGCCGCCCGTATCCTCAGATCAAGCGATGCTTGAGAAACTGATGGGTGCGAGTGGTGCGAAGAAATTTCAGCATCAAGAAGAGGGGCAAAAAGAGAAGGATGGGAACGGCGACTCTATCTTTGATTTTTAATGGTCTTGTCACGACAAAGGGAAGGTGATCGGTTTGAAACTATTTTTGGGCGCCATTCAGTGGATGGCATTTTTTATCGCAGCTTCTATTGCTGTACCAATTGCGATTGCACAAGCATTTGAATTGAACCAAGTGCAGTCAGCGGAGCTGATTCAAAGTACATTCTTTTCACTTGGTCTTGTGGCGATGGTGCAATGTTTATGTGGCCATATGCTACCGATCAATGAAAGTCCAGCGGGGCTTTGGTGGGGTGTGTATACCCTTTATGCAGGTATGACAGGAACCATCTTTGCGACGTATCCTGAAACCCTGCAAGCCTTACAAGGAGCTTTAATTTTTAGTGCTGCTTTCTTTTTTATTTTTAGTTTATTTAAAATCATTAATTGGCTCGCGTCGTTATTTACGCCAGTCGTCACAGGTATTTATTTGCTGCTATTAGTTGTCCAGTTAAGTCAGCCGATTATGAAAGGGCTGATGGGCATCGGCTATCGGGGAAATCAGGTGGACGGACTAGTCTTTTGCTTGTCGATCTTAATTATTGTCCTGACCTTCATGATCAGCCGCTCAAAATGGCATTACTTAAGGCAGTTTTCTGTGTTGTTTGCCCTTGCAGGAGGCTGGTTGTTATTCGCTCTACTCGGGCTGGCAAAGCCGGTTCGAATTCCAGAAAAAATCATCGAGTTTCCGAAGCTGTTCCCATTCGGAACGCCAGTCTTTGACAGCGGATTGCTTGTCACGTCCTTTTTCATTACGATATTACTCATTGTGAACATGCTGGCAAGTATTCGAATTGTGGAAAGTTCAGTGAAGGCATTTGGTGAACTGCGTGAGCGGAAGAGAGCTCGTCCGGCTGGTTTTGTCGCAGCATTTGGTCACTTACTGAGTGGATTGATCGGAGCGATTGCGCCTGTACCTATTTCCGGGGCAGCAGGATTTATCCAGACAACGAAAATTCCATCGAGAAAGCCTTTTTTCATAGGAAGTTTGCTCATTGTACTCATTAGTTTATTCCCACTGCTCATGAGCTTTTTCTCCGCATTGCCATCACCTGTGGGGCTTGCTGTAAACTTTGTGGTATTCTCCTCAATGATTGGAATTGCGATGTCTGAGTTCGATCAGTATGAAAAAGAAGAAATTCCGCGGATTCGCTTTGTCTTAGGAATTGCCGTTTTAGCAGGTGTAGGGGCGATGTTTGTACCACAGGGAGCCTTGAAAGGCATGCATCCTGTACTTATTTCATTATTAAGCAATGGACTTGTACTAGGTACACTCATTGCGATCGTGGTCGATCAAGTTCTGTTACGAAAGAAAAAGAAATCCGACAATCTCGTGTCAACGTAAAGGGAAAGTTGAATATCCTCTGTCACCCGCGCTATGATAAAAGATAATTGACGAGATAAGGAGAATGACGAATGAAACTATTTTTCATTTTAGGTGCGATGAATGCGATGTTAGCTGTTGGACTCGGAGCCTTCGGTGCGCACGGTCTTGAAGGGAAAATTCCTGAAAAGTATATAGAGATTTGGAACAAAGGGGTTCAATATCAAATGTTCCATGCGATAGGACTATTTATTGTCGCTTTTCTTGCAGATAAGCTGTCAGGTGTTTCTCTAGTTCCGACCGCTGGCTGGGTCATGCTTGCAGGCATCCTTTTCTTCTCAGGCAGCCTTTATGTCCTAGCATTGACTCAGGTGAAGATTCTAGGTGCCATTACCCCAATTGGTGGGTTGGCATTTATCGCTTCTTGGATCTTGCTTGTCATTGCAGCAGCAAAAAATTTATAAGCCAAAAAACCGATGCTCTGAGAGGGGCATCGGTTTTTTCTTAATTCCAGTAAGGAGCGTAATTCGGTGGTGCTTGATAATATGGGATGTAGTGAGATGGAGGGACAGGGTTCGTTTGTACTTCCTCTTCTCTGTGGCAAAATGGCCCGATAAAAGCACTTGGCTTCACAGGCTGAATCGCCTGTTTCCACTGTGTTTCGTTCATGCAATACGTATGTGCCATGATGTGAGCAGGGGTAAGGGTGAGAAGGTCTGAGCCTAGGATCACTTCTGGCGTAGATGCGTTAAAAATGGCTAACAAATGAGTTCTGTCTTGAAGGGCAACTTCGTAGTGCCACCAGCCTTGAGGTACGTTTGCCACCTGTCCAGGGTTGATGGTATAGGTGTGCAGTTTTTTTGTAAATGGATTCAGCATCGAGACGGCAGCAGAACCGGCTATACAATAAACAAGCTCTGCGGCATTTTGATGATAATGAGGCTCTACGACTTTGCTTTTACTCAAATATATATCCAGCAGCGATACTTGATCCAACGAATTTAATTGTTTTTTCCCTAAAACGTTAATCAGGTTATGCTGATCGTATTTCACAAGTGGGCTTTGATTCAGATCGTATGAATATTTCACATTTGGCGATGTATAATCTAGCTCAACAGTCATGAATGTCACCTCTAGGCGTTTGATAAAAACTACTAGGCATCTTATGAGCAGTGCTCTAGAGGTGTGACAAAAACCTACTCAAAAGAAAAAAGCAAGGGCACCTGCTCCTTGCTTTTTATGTGGCGTTATCTACCTTGGAGAATACGTGGACATAGAGTATGGATAGTCGTATTGAATTTCCCCATCAAACGTAATGTAATCAAGATAGATCGTTAATAGTAAGTATCGTGTTCCCGTCTTGTTATCGCTAATAATAATGTGGTCACGTCCTGCAGCTTCAATGACGCCTCTGAAAATCTTCGAGTTCCACTCCTTACTTGCCTCAAACGTCATATAAATCGTGGCTACCTTGCCGCGGTTCAATCGTAAAATATTTTCAATATAGGACTGTTCGATTGGCAGCTGACCAGTGACATTCTGCTGATAAATGGGTCCAGAAGGAATTTGATACGGCTGCCCGCTGCTCTGCATGCCCTGCCCCCCTTGTGAAGAACCAGTAGACGGCATTGGTGAAAATCCCTGCTGCATTTGTCCTTGCATTTGACCCTGCGTTTGGGGAGGGACTGAATAACCCATCTGCTGCGCAGGATACGGATTTGCTCCATATTGTTGCTGGCGAAAATCTTGACCTTCGAAACCCGAACCTTGCCCAAATTGATTTTTCAATTTCATAACGTTCCTCCTCTTTCCTCATGGTGTTCTAAACAGAAGGCGCTTAAGCACCTGTTGTTTCCATAGCATTCTTTCTCTCTTTCACACTATGAGACAGGTGGGCAGAATATGTACACTGAACGAAAAAAAGGAACTGCGGTGCAGTTCCTTAGGCGCGGGCAAACCCCCCGCATTCTTTGTCAAGTCTGTGCTTCGTTGCTTACGAATATGATATGAAATCTTCCTTACATCATCCAATTTACAGCGCGCTGGACATCAAATAAAAGAGTCATGATAAGAAAAAATACCGCAAGCGGTGTGATCACAATGAGAAAGGCTTGCCATAATCTGAGCTTCATCACAGCGACAATGCCTAAAACGGTCATTCCAAATATCCACGTCTTCGCATAAGCCTCAATCAATGTCAACAGATCGAGATAATACCATACCTCAAAGTGCTGATCTAAATAGGGTGAGATTTTGACAAACGTATACGGACCGAGCAATCTGATCGTAAAAATCCAACTGAGTGCAAATAAAGAGGAAGGGAAAAAGATTGTCAGCGTGCAGGCTTTGAGTACATCTAGATATGCCGTTTGACTGCCGAAAAAAAGACGCCCTAACCACTTTAGGATGAGTACACCGAAAAAAAGACCGAGATTGCCTGCTAGAATACCATATCCCGCACCTTGTAACAGAATAAAAGGGAATGGAATATGATTGCCCATATAATCGCTAAAATACCCTTCGTAGACCCAGCCTGTACCAGCGATACTTGCAAGGAGCATCATCAGCCAAATGGGAATAGAGGAATGTTGATATGAGCGAATAATCGTTTTTGTTGCGACGAAAATTTTGAAAAATCGAAAAAAACCTTTTGCTTCCTCTTCTTGGGAGTGATCATTCTTCATAGCTTCCAATGTTCTTTACTCCTTTAATACACACAAATGATTACTTATATTACCAAAAAGTTCGCGTTTTTCAAAGTTAGATCAATAAAAAAATACAATTTTATAAAAAATAGGTCACTCTACAGTCTCTTTAAGAGGAGACACATATGATAACCATAGTTTGAAAGAGACCGAGGTGAAAACTTTGACAAAAGTAACTGTCATTATGACGAGCTACAACAAGGCGGCTTACGTCGGCAGATCGATTGAAGCGATTTTGCAGCAGACGCTGTCAGACTTTGAACTATTTATCATGGACGATGGTTCAAACGAAAAAACCCTTGCTGTAATTGAGCCCTTTCGCAAAGATCCCCGTGTTCATTTTATCCAAAGCGGTGTCAAATCGCTGGAGGAGAGAACAGCGAAAACCCGATACGCCGTCCTCATTAATCAAGCTTTAGAACTAGCAAAGGGGGAGTATATTTCCTATGCCACAGATGACAATGTCTATACCCCGGACCGTTTAGAGAAACTCACACATTATCTAGATGCTCGTCCAGGTGAAGATATTGTCTATTCTGCTTCAAAAGTAATCTATTTAAATAGCAAAAAAGAGCCAGTTAAGGAAACGATTCGACCTGCGCAAGCGGTGCAATGGAATGCACCTTGTGCCATAGATCATTGCTCAGTCGTTCATCGTGCTTCTATTTTAACAAAAATCCATGCTGAATTTGGGTCTTACTGGGACGAGAGTCCGCATTTTTATCGAATAGGGGATGCTCGGTTCTTTTTTCGATTAAATCATTTTTATCCGTTCTATCCCTATGATGAAGTGTTAGATACAAATTACATCACAGAGCAGTCGATTCACTATCAGTTGGCGGAAGAAGAGAAAAGTGCTTTTATTCAAGCACTTCCTGAGCAGTCTACCTGCTGGGAGCTCCGCCACATATTAAAACAAAAACATGGGAGGTGACCTTAAGTGTCGCACTATATTCATCATTATTGGCAGGTGTACTTTGAGTTTGTAAATCTCATGAAGGATTTGTCCTATCGACAAATTCCCCTTGGATTGATCAGCAATTTCTATCAATATATCAGTCCTGAGGTAAGGGAACGTATGGAGGATGAGGCATTCGGTCAAGAATTGACAACCGATTGTCCGTTGCCGGAAGAAATTCAGCCATTTTATGATCAACATAAGCAGCAGATCAAGCGTATTGCGTATCATCCGGCGAATGGAAAGGTCTTGCTTCATTTTGAACATCTGCGTTTTACTGAACAAAATTACACGCGGTTCCATCCAAGTCAAACCGTGGTGCTTGCTCGCTGGAAGAAGGCAGACTATTTCGGTTTACCTGTCATCAGCAAGCCGGAATTAGCGGGAGAGGTTAATAAAGAAGCCCATGCTGAATATATTGAGAAAGCAAATGCTCTCCTTAAACCTTACGCAAAGCACCCCGTCTTTGGCGATGTCTTTTTTAGAGAAAAGCTTCGGAAGGACATTGTGCAATTTATTGATGTCATTGACCAGACAGAAGTGCTATTTCAGATGGAGCCAATTGCAGCCATTATCGTGGGGACAACGGAGGATGCATACAGCCGCGTACTTGCATTGCAAACTGTGAAACGCCAGCTCACGAGTATCTGTCTTCAGCACGGCGCGCTTATGGGAGACGAAGCCTTTTTACCGATTTTTACGACGTGCCACGGGGTGTTTGGAAAGTATGAAAAAGACTGGTATGTAGACAAAGGCTGTCAACCGGAACAGGTGGAGGTCACAGGTCATCCAAGGTTTGATTTGGTGAAGGATCGAACGCCGCTTCAGCAGGAACTCATCTTTCGTAAATTAAACTTCAATCCTGCTAAAAAGACCGTGCTTGTGGCAACGCAGCCGTTTTCAGAAGCTTTCTATGGTGATGTGCTTAAAACAATTGCAAAACGGAAAGACATTCAGTTGATCATGAAGCCGCATCCGTGGGAAATTGCCCGAAACCGATTAAATGAGTATGTGTCCATTGAACGCGCAGGAAATCATGTGAGACTGATTAAAAAAGAAATCGACTTGTATGACCTGCTGCCATATATGGATATGGTCATTACGCTTACATCAACCGTCGGTCTTGAAGCAATGCTTTTTGAAAAGAGTGTGCTGATCGGGAAAATGACAGAAGGCAGAAGATACCCTTATTACGAGTCGCTTGGCAGCTATCATATGGAAAACCCTGTTGAACTGGCTGAGAAAGCCATTCGTATTTTATCGGATGATCAAGAGATGAAGCTGGCAAAGCAGCAAGGAGCTAAGTTCATTAAACAACATTATCCGCATGCGCGATCGACCGATGTGCTGCTTTCTCTGCTTAAAACAAAAACAGGTGTAGATTTTCAGAGATGAAGATAGGGGTGTTCAAGCGATATGGAAAAAAAGAGAGAACAATTTCTTCCTTATGCCCTGCCGTTGATTGAGCAGGAAGAAATTGAGGAAGTCATTGGAACATTAAAATCCGGCTGGCTGTCAACCGGACCAAAAGTCAGACAGTTTGAAGAAGAGTTTCGGAAGCTGACTGGTGCAAAACATGCGATTGCTGTCAATTCATGTACAGCTGCTTTATTTTTAGCCTTAAAAGCTAGAGGGATTGGGAATGGGGATGAGGTGATTACAACGCCTCTGACATTTTGTGCAACAGCCAATACGATCATTCATACAGGGGCAGCTCCTGTTTTTGTCGATATTGACCCAGCGACACTCAACCTCGATGCAGAGAAACTAGAAGAGGCGATTACACCATATACAAAAGCCATTGTCCCTGTTCATTTTGCTGGCCAATCGTGCGATATGGACCGGATTCTAGCCATTGCTAAAAAGTACGATCTATTTGTGCTCGAGGATGCCGCTCACGCCCTGCATACGACGTATCACGGGCAGCCGATTGGAGCGATTGGAGATGCGACTGCCTTTAGTTTTTATGCGACGAAAAACATAGCGACCGGGGAAGGCGGCATGCTGACGACAAATGATGATGCACTAGCCGATCGAATTAGAAAACTAGCACTCCATGGGATGAGCAAGGGAGCATGGAATCGTTATGGAGAAAAAGGAACGTGGTACTACGAGGTCGAGGAACCTGGCTATAAGATGAATATGTTTGATGTGCAAGCATCGTTAGGACTTGTCCAGCTAAACCGTCTAGATGATATGCAAGCACGGAGAGAACTAATTGCGAAAGCGTACAATCAGGCATTTCAAAAAGAAACAGGGCTGATCCTACCGCCTGTCCATCAAGAGGGCAGACATGCATGGCATTTATATGTACTGCAAGTGGACCCGAAAGAAGCATTCATCACACGTGATGAGCTGATTGATCGGCTGCAGAAAGACTATAAGATCGGCACGAGTGTTCACTTTATCCCTGTTCATTTGCATCCATACTATCAACAAACCTATCATTATTCACCAGAGGATTTCCCTGAGTCACTCGCATACTACAAGCGGACCCTCTCACTGCCTCTTTACCCAAGTATGACAGATGAAGATGTGCAGGATGTCATCGCTGCGGTGCTGTCTATTTTAAAAGAACAGAAGGCATCTTCATGAAGGTCGTTCATGCAATAGACGATCAGGTGTTATCCGTTTGGCTTGAGAAATACGGTCAACAAATTGAACAAATGAAAGGCTTCAAACAGTTTGGTCTTGTCAGTGGCGCCCAGCTCAAAGCGGTGCTGTTATACGACTGGTCAAAATGGGAAAGCGGCATATTTGATCAGCATATTTTTCATGTGAAGTTTGCGGAAGCTGAGTCAGCACCTGCTTTTCAGGAATTGATGGAACGCTTCATCAATTGGATGAGATCAGAAAAATGCGATTTTTTCTTTTTACGTCTTGAAGCGGCAGATGTTGAAAAAAATCGCATCGTCCAAAGGCTGTCACATGTGTACTATGTGGGCGGTCTCACTCGTCTTGAAGCACCGCCTATTCACATGGAAATGCCATCAACAAGTGAAGATGTGGTCATCAGTCTGCCGGATGAAAAGGAATACGATGAGGCGGTGTCACTCGCTTATCAGGCTTTTGTGAAAAGCCGGTATGCACTTGATCCTTTTTTAGACCAGAATGCCGTCCAGCATTTCTTTCAAGAATGGATGAAAAATAATTTGCTCGGACGTGCAGATATCAATCTCGCAGCAAAGGTGAATGATGAAATCGTTGGTTTGATCCAAGGGTTGATAAAGGACGATGAGTTGGTGCTTGATTTACTTGCCATTAGACCAAATGCACAAGGGAAAGGACTCGGGAAAAAGCTGGTGATGGCAATGATGAAAGCCTCTTATGAGAGAGGGCACCGGTTTATGTCGGCCGGAACTCAGATGCATAACACAACCGCCATTCAGCTGTACGAAAAGCTGGGCTTTAGAACAAAAAATTCTTTTTTGTATTACCATGTATGGCCGAAAAAAGGAGAGAGGTAAGATGGCGCATTTCTACATTGGAGATCGCAAAGTGGGGGATGGTGCGCCTGTCTTTATCATTGCAGAGGCAGGCATTAACCATGATGGGAAGCTGGATCAGGCGCTTGCTTTAATTGATGTGGCAAAAGAAGCAGGTGCCGATGCAGTGAAGTTTCAAATGTTTCAAGCTGATCGGATGTATCAAAAGGAACCGGGTTTATACGAAACAGCCAAGGGAGAAGAGGTGTCCATTTTTTCCTTAGTCGAACAAATGGAGCTGCCGCCAGAATGGTTACCGGTGTTATTGTCACGCTGCGCGGAAAAAGGGCTGCTCTTTTTAAGCACAGTGTGTGACGAGGAATCTGCGGATTTATTAAATCAAACCGATCCGCCAGCTTTTAAACTGGCATCCTATGAGATCAATCATTTGCCTCTTTTACGTCACACAGCTTCTTTTCAAAAGCCCATCATTTTCTCAACTGCCGGCGCCACTATTGCAGATGTTCATGAAGCATATGAGGCGATTACAAGCGAGCAAAACGATCAGGTCGCCATCATGCATTGCGTGGCAAAGTATCCAGCACCTAGAGCTTTCACGAATCTTCGTGTGCTCCAAACCTTAGCCTCCGCTTTTCCTGAGGCGGTCATCGGCTTTTCTGATCATAGTGAACATCCTACTGAAGCTCCTGTTGCTGCTGTGAAACTTGGGGCAGCCATGATTGAAAAGCATTTTACAATAGATAAGACACTTCCTGGCGCCGATCACTCCTTTGCGCTCGATCCAGAAGAATTAAAGGAAATGGTTCAGCATATTCGAACGGCGGAAAAGAAGCGGAACCAATCAGAAACTGATGCTCATTCTGTGTCAGAGGATCTCCTTGGCAGTTCTTTTAAAACGACAACAGCCATTGAAGGGCAGATTCGTGAATTTGCGTATCGAGGGATTTTTACGACAAGAGGGATTGCAAGGGGCGAGACGTTGACCGAAGAAAATCTAGCCGTATTACGTCCAGGACAAAAAATCCAAGGTCTTCATCCGCGATACATGGAGATTTTACTGGGGGCAAAAGCTGTCAGAGACATTCCAGCCCATACAGGGATTTCGTGGAAAGATGTGCTCATGCAGGAGTCTGCAAATGATCAATGATGTGCTCTTTGTCATACAGGCTAGAATGGGCTCAACAAGACTGCCAAAAAAGGTGATGAAGCCGATCGGTGGTATGGCATTGATCGATTTTATCGTTGAACGGGTAAAGCAATCAGATCATTACAATCACAAAACGCAGAACCTCATGATCGCCACAACAGTCGAAGCAGAAGATGATCTATTGGCTCATTATTGTTTATCAAAGGGCTATAAGGTATTTCGTGGCAGTGAGATGGATGTATTGCAGCGATTCGCAAAGATAGCTCAACATTTTGAACCACAAATCATTGTACGTTTAACGGGAGATAATCCATTTATAGATCCAGCGCTTTTGTCGAAAATGCTTGAAGAACATAAACAGAAGAAGGCGGACTACACGTATACGACCGGAACACCACTCGGTATTTCCGGGGAAATGATCAACGCAACTATTTTACGTGAAATCGACAATTTTCCCCTTACGCAACCAGAGCGTGAGCATGTCACGCTGTATATCCGAAAGCACCCTGAGCAATTTCAACTGCAATTATTCACACCGCCCAAAGAACTCGCATATCCTGCTTATCGATTCACGATTGATACAGAAGAAGATTACGTATTTGCCACCCGTTTACTTGAAAAAGCCGGTGGGTCTAATGCGGTGCCTACAGCTGAACTCATCACCATTTGTGAACAGGATCCTGATATGGTTCGGTTGAATCAATTTGTGAAGCAGAAGGATGCTGAATGAACAAAAAAATCATGATTGTTGTGTACGGTGGTTTTTTAAGAGGAATGGGGCATGTCGTTAGAATGAAACGGCTGGCAAAGGAACTGATTCAAGAAGGAAACGACTTGTATTTCTATACAAATGAACAGATTTGTGTAGAAATGCTCTCGCATTCAGCGTGGCATGTTCATTTGGTGAAGGAATCAAATGTAATTTTTCAGATAGAGCAGGACATAAAAAAGATAAATCCTGATCTTCTGTTGATCGATGTCCTTGATTGTGAGCTTCAGTTCCTTCGATCGATCAAAGCATCCTCCAGTAATGCAAAATTGGTCTTATTTGAAGAGGAAAGAACAGAAGTTTGCCAGCTTGCTGATGCTGTTGTAAACGGCATTTATGGTGGACTGGATGAAAAGCACCTGCAAGTAAATGGCACGGACTACTTTTATGGAACACCTTATTTATTGTTAGATCACGAGATCAGCAAATTAAAAGACACATATGAGGTTCGCAAAGAATGTAAGAAAGTAGTGATCAGCCTTGGAGGCAGTGATCCTGAAGGGTTATTAACAAAGGCTGTATCAGCACTTCGCGAAGCCGGCCATTTACACATTCTAGCGGTTACAGGAAAAGCCTCTCGCATCGAAGAAAAAATCAAGGCTACACATATTCAATTCATTCGCCATACGGATCAATTATCTGCCCATCTTGCCGAAGCCGATCTAGCGATTGTTGCTGGTGGGATGACGTTATATGAGGCCGTTTGTATCGGGGTGCCTAGCATTGTCCTTTCACAAGTAGACCACCAAGCAGTAACAGCCACTCGTTTTGCACAAAAGGGAGCCTGCTATCATCTTGGGTTAGGCCGCCTTGTGGATGAAAAGGATATATGGCGTGCTGTTCGAAGGCTGTCCGGTAGCTATTTTCTCCGTAGGAGTATTCACCTCAATGGACGGTCACTCATTGATGGAAAAGGAACCGAACGAGTGAAAAACATTCTTATATACCTCATGAATCATCACCAAAAAGAACATAAGGATGTGTAGATGTGAAGGGAGTTATTTTAGCAGGAGGAAAGGGATCACGACTGGCACCCTTAACAAAGATTTTCAATAAACATTTATTGCCGGTTGGCCCATATCCGATGATTTATTGGTCATTGTTCAAATTGAAAGAAGCAGGAATTTTAGATGTCATGGTCATATCACAAGCAGAACAAATCCCGTTGTTTCAAAAACTGCTTGAAGGCGATCAGGAACTTGGGATGAACATCGTGTATCAAGTACAGCCTGAAGCTTCTGGAATTTCAGACGGTTTATCCTATGCAAAGCCATTTGTAGAAGGTGAAAAGTTTGTACTGATGCTTGGTGATAATGTATTTGAAGATTCGCTGAACCCTTTCGTTGACGCCTTTCAGCGGCAAGAAAACGGTGCGAAAGTTCTGTTGAAAGAAGTGACAGATCCAAAGCGATTTGGTATTGCAGAAATTGATGCCGTTCACCAACGAATAGTATCAATTGAGGAAAAACCGGAGCATCCGCGTTCATCCTACTGCGTCACGGGTATCTATTTTTATGATCAAGAAGTCTTTCAATATATTGAGAAAATCTCGCCATCAGATCGAGGCGAATTAGAGATTACAGATGTAAACAATCTCTATATCTCAAATAGTCAGCTGACCTATGATATGTTAAAAGGGTGGTGGATTGATGCAGGAACACATGAATCTCTCCACCAGGCATCAACGAAAATGTTTGAAACGATGAAGAAAAAAGAGGGATACGAATGACGAAGTCTTATTTAATTACAGGCGGAGCGGGATTTATTGGACTGAATTTTGTGAAGCTGCTGCTTCAGGAAACAGATGTCCGGCTCACTGTTTTTGACAAGTTAACATATGCCAGTCATCCAGAAGAGATGGATGAATTATTAAAGCTGTCTCATTTTCGTTTTATTCAAGGAGATATCACCCTTCAACATGAGCTGGATCAAGCGTTTGATGAAGTCTATGATGCTATCATTCATTTTGCAGCGGAATCCCATGTTGATCGCAGTATTGAATCGGCAGAGCCGTTTATTCAAACAAATGTGCTCGGCACTTATCGTATGCTGGAGGCAGTCTTAAAAGGAAAGGCGAAAAAGCTTATTCATATTTCAACAGACGAAGTATATGGAGATTTGGAGCTAGATGACCCAGCTTTCACAGAACAAACACCACTTTCACCGAATAATCCTTATTCTGCAAGCAAGGCAAGTTCAGACCTGCTTGTGAAATCTTATATCCACACTCACCAATTACCCGCAATGATCACAAGATGCAGCAACAACTACGGACCATATCAGCATGAAGAAAAATTAATACCGACGATTATTAGAAAAGCAATCAATGGAGAAAAGATCCCGATTTATGGGGACGGCCAGCAGATTCGCGATTGGCTGTATGTTGAGGATCATGCGAAAGCTGTAAAGCAGGTCCTTGAAAACGGAACAGCTGGGCAAGTGTACAATATCGGCGGTGGCAACGAGAAAACGAATCTTGATTTGACCAAGACCATTCTGACGCAGCTCGGGATCAGTCATGACCGTATTGCGTTTGTTGAAGACCGAAAAGGACATGACAGACGGTATGCGATTGACGCCAGTAAACTAAAAAGAGGGCTTGGCTGGACGCAGTTGACGTCATTTGAAGCAGGTATTGAAAAAACGATCAATTGGTATCGTACCAAATATGATCAGAGCGAAGAAGGGTGACGGATGAAAGTTTTAATCACCGGTGCAGGCGGGCAACTAGGGAAAGAATTGAGCAGACAGCTCAAGGAGAAAGACATCACCGTCATTGCCTTAACGAGGAGCATGCTCAATATCGCAGACCAGCAAGCAGTCAGACACGCAATGAGACATTTTCGACCTCATATTGTTGTCAGTGCAGCAGCATATACCTCTGTAGATCAGTGTGAAACAGAAACGGAAAAGGCGTATCTTGTTAATGGCATTGGCGCCTACTACACAGCGCTGGAGGCTAAGAACATAGGGGCTGATGTGTTACATGTCAGTACAGATTATGTGTTTGACGGGCAAGCAGACACGCCTTACAAAGTCGATGCACAAGCAGATCCTCAAACCATTTATGGAAAAAGTAAAAAGCTTGGTGAGGAATTGATTCATCTTGTATCAGACGAAGTAAAAATCATCCGTACATCGTGGCTATACGGACATGAGGGACATAATTTTGTGAATACCATCCTTCGGCTCGCAGAAACAAAGGATCAATTGCGCATCGTGAACGACCAAATAGGCTCACCTACTTATACAAAGGATGTCGCAGAGGCCATCATTCATTTGTTTGATCAACAGGCAGGAATTTATCATGTCAGTAACAGAGAGAGCTGTTCCTGGTTTGACTTTGCGTCAGAAATTGTGGCAAAAAGCGGCCTGTCTACGACCATTGAGCCCATTTCCACGGAAGAGTATGGATTCCAAACGCCTCGCCCAGCCTATTCTGTATTAGACCTTCAAGCGATTGAAGCTACAGGTTGGCAGCCGAGACATTGGAAGGATGCGCTTCATGAATATTTGCAGAAAGAAGGGAGATGGCATCAGCATGATTGAAGGTGTACAAACGAAAAAACTCATGAAACATTGTGATGATCGCGGCTTTTTTGCAGAGCTCATTCGAGATGATGAGCCATTGCTGAAACGTTTTGGGCAGGCATCGTGGTCGAAAAGCTTTCCAGGAGTGATCAAAGCCTTTCATTATCATGAAAAGCAAGATGACGTTTGGTTTTTCCCAGTAGGTCATGCTCAGGTCGTTTTATACGATTTGCGTGAGGACTCTCCTACAAGGGGGCAAACCGATGTGTATTATATGGGGGAAGATAATCCAATGCTGCTCCTCATTCCAAAGGGTGTCGCGCATGGCTACCGGGTACTAGGGGAGACACCGCTGCAAATTGTCTATTTCACGACAGAATCCTATGACCCGAAAAAACCAGATGAAAAGAGAATCGCTTGGAATGACGAGACAATCGGATTTGATTGGGAAACGACATTTAAATAAAGAACAGAGGCCTTTCGCAGGAGAAAGGTCTTTTTTTGTTGAAATACATTCTGTAAGTGTCATTTTATGTATTTTTATAAGTTGAGCAGAAAAGGGATGTGGATGAGTTTGTCTAAAAGAATTGCATTTGTAACAGGGGCAAGTACAGGGATTGGAAAGGCAATCGCCATAAAGCTTGCCGCCCAGGACCATATAAAGGTCATCATCAATTCTAGAAATCAATCCTCACTAGAAGATACGCGGCAGCACATTGAACGTATGGCAGAAACAAAGGAGCCGGTGTCTCTTTTCTGTGGCGATATGTCACATGAAGGAGTGCGAGCTGAGGCCTTTGCGGCAATAGATAAAGAGTTTGGCAGACTGGATGTGTTGATTAACAACATTCCAGGAGGGAAGCCAGATACTTTTGATTCATGTGAAAGCGAGCAGATGCTGGCAGCATTTTCTCAGAAAGCTCTTGCGTACATTGATATGATGAAACGCGCGGCAGTGATGATGAAAAGACATGAATATGGACGGATCATTCAAATTGTCGGGAACCTTTGGAAGGAACCTGGTCATCAAATGTTTACGAACAGTATGATGAATGCAGCGATTATCAATGCTAGTAAAAATGCAGCCTCGCAGCTTGCGCATTCTGGGATCACAGTGAATTGTTTAAATCCAGGATTTATTGCTACAGATCGGTATGAACAATTTATCGAAAACATGATACGTGAACAGTCATTATCACGCGAAGAAGCTGTACAGGCTGTTGCGTCAGGAATCCCGATGCAAAGAGTAGGTTCAGCGAGTGAAATGGCTTCATTGGCCGCATTTATCGCATCAGAGGAAGCCTCTTATGTCACTGGCCAGCAAATATCTGTTGATGGTGGTTCGATGAAAAGTATATAAATATGAAAAACCCGCTATATGCGGGTTTTTTGATGAAAGCAAATCGGCAGGATATGGAGCCGGTCGATAAAAAGGGCAAGCTGCTCAATTGGCGCCACCATTGAGATGCGGACATGGCGTCTTCCATGTGTGCCAAACACACTCCCAGGCGTCACGACGACATCTGCATGCTCGAGTAAATAGTCGGCAAAGGTATGGGAATCCTCGAATTCATCAGGAATCGGTGCCCACAAATAAAAGGCGCCGGCTGGACGTTCAATGGTCCAGCCAAGCTGCTTCTCAGCTTGACGGATGAAGAAAGCCATTCGCTCAAGGTAGACTTCTTTCAAAGATTGAATATGAGAGTTATCACTTTGTAAAGCGACGGTGGCGGCATGCTGAAATCCACCATACATACTGACAAATACATGATCTTGGAAAGCGTTAATGGCATGAATGATGTCCTCATTGCCTACAGCAAAAGCGACTCTCCATCCTGCCATATTGAATGTTTTGGATAAAGAATATAGTTCCACGCCTACGTTTTTTCCAAGAGGAGCTTTTAGAAAGCTTATAGGTTTTTGCTCGTAATGAAAGGAGCCATAAGCAAAATCATGAATCACATGAAGACCGTGAGTAGAGGCAAATGCCGCAGCCTCTTCAAAAAAAGCCTCATTTGCCACCGCACCTGTTGGGTTATTCGGATAATTTAAGAAAAGGACCTTTGCCTTTTTTAACACGCCTGGATCAATTGATGAGAAATTCGGCAAATAGCCATTTTCCTCTTCTAGCCGGATGCAGTATGGCTTTGCATCTGCCATTAAGATACCTGAATGATATTCTGGGTATCCAGGATCGGGGACAAGGGCAATGTCACCTGGATCAAGCAGACACTGACTCATTACATAAAGGCCTGTTTTTCCTCCAGTGAAAAGGGCAATTTCCTTCTTCGGGTCAACCTCGATACCGAATTCCTTTCTGTAGAAATCCGCAATGGCTTGCTTGAAAAAGTCAAAGCCTCTAAAAGGTGCATATTGCTGAAATGGCAAAGAGCCTGCTGCTTCTTCAAGGGCACTCACAATATGTGCAGGGGTCGGAAGATCGGGATTTCCCTGACCAAGGTTAATGATGTTCGCTCCCTGTTGTGTTTTATGCGCTATTTTCTCAAACACGGTTCCAAATTTTTGTTCTGGCAGCCGTTCAATCATGTTAGATGGTAAGATCTTCACCACGACATCCTCTCTTTCTTATCCCTTCACTAATTCATCCATTAACTGAATGGATGCCTGCTTTTGAATGTTACGGATAGAAGCAGCAACATCCAGAGAAGACGACCCTTTTAATTCAAGAGACACGATGCCATTAAAGGCTTCAAATAAAGACAAATCGACAAAGGTTCCTTTAGGTGGAGCGGATTCACTGATGATGACAGTATCTCCAACTAAAGTGTCCTGCGGAATATACACATGATCAATGGTGATGTGTGTGACCTCAGGCGGAATGTGTCCGCTCTCTTTGAAATGCTGAGGGTATAAATGACAATCTGCTACATAATGCGTATGACCAGAAAGTAGTTCTTTTGGCAAATCAGCTTTTTTTCCATCGACTAATACATCAATGAGCAGCTTGGCCATATCGACCCCAAAGACTTTTTTGATATTCGGAATCATATTCCAGCCAGCAAATCTAGCTGCTGATTCAATTAATCCGGTTTCCCGGTGTTTCATAAGCTTGATCTCTGTATGAGTGGCGCAGTTTTCAAGTCCTAACCCCTCATTTGCTTTTTTTGCTGCCTCAATGATGAGGTGCTGCGCTTCATTGTCTAGGATCGACGGAGTGATATGAGCTGTTTCTGTAAATCCGATTTGAGGGGTCTTATCATGAATGACAAATGGGATATATTCTCCCTCAACAACTAATCCTTCTACACTGACATAATCAGAATAGCCGTCGTCTTGATACCAATCCTCGTAAGAACCCTCTAAGTACGTTTCAGCGACAAACGGTGCATCATACGTCACAGCGTTTGGAACGGGGATGGTTTGCAAATAGGATTGTACGCGTAAAAAGAGATCATCACTGCCGGCACGATCATGAAAAAGGGTCACGCCAATGGAGCTTGCTAAATATGTAGGCTTTAAAATGAGCGGTGTCCCGATATGCTCAATGGCTTGCTGAAAATCAGCTAAAGTTGTGACAGGCTTAGTTTTTACTGCTTTGACCCCAGCCTCGTTGAATGCAGCCCTCATTTGGCTTTTATCACGCGCTAATTCAGCTGCCTTTACCCCGGCGCCGCGCAGCCCAAGTCGTTCAGCGGCTTTTGCCATTGGTGCAATGAATAATTCATTATTGGTGGTGACCGCATCTGCTTTGAAAAAGGAAGCGACACGAACGAGGTCATCGACCACCTCTTCCTCTGATTTCAGATAATCATCATGTGCCCAATAAATCGAATCAGGGTGTTCAAAAGAAGGATTTGTATCAAAATAATCCCGATCTTTGATGACCGCAATAGAGTATTTTTCGATTAGCTCAGCGTGTCCCTTTGTAATAGCAAAGGGTCTCGGGATATAAGAAACGATATGATACGATGCAGCCACGCTTTCATAAAACATATGGGGCGGGCATCCTCCCAGATCAGCAATGACAAGTACGGTTTTTTTACTCAATGAAAGCACTCCTTTTTATCTAGCGGTGTAACCGCCATCTGCTGTGACAACACTTCCAGTCATATAGCTGGATAAATCAGAGGCGAGAAACAGCATGACGCCCGCAATTTCTTCTGGTTTTCCGAGACGACGTAATGGATTCACCTTTGCTTTTTCCTTTTTAACAACCTCAAGACTTTCTGAATGATTGTCTAAAAAGGATTTTTCATTTAATGGTGTATCAATAATGCCTGGGGCAATACAGTTTACCCTGATTTGATGGGCGGCATAGTCGACCGCCATCGATTTGGTCAACTGGATGACACCGCCCTTTGTTGCGTTATATGCAGGGATGTCAGGCCAGCCGACAAGACCTCCGACAGATCCAGTATTGATGATACTTCCGCTTTTCTTTTCAAGCATATGTGGCAAAGTATGCTTACTCATGAGAAAGACACCCGTCAGGTTGACCTGGACAATGTGATTCCAATTCTCTAACGTCATCTCGTGAACAGGCGAGACGATTTCAATGCCTGCATTGTTAATCAGTACATCGATTGTTCCAAACTGGTTCAGCACAGACTGAACGGTTTTTTGACAGTCAGATTCATTCGTAATATCTGTTTTGAAAAACGCAAGATGCTCGTGCGGTAATGATTCAACGAGTTGTTTGCCGCTTTTTTCATTGATGTCGGCCACTGCGACTATTGCTCCGTGCTCAAGGAAAAGCTTGACTGCGGCAAGCCCAATCCCCGATGCACCTCCTGTAATCAAGACGACTTTTCGGGCAAGGTTCATTTCTTCACCTTCGACTCTTTTGGTTTCAACCGATTATAGCGGGGAGGAAAGAAGAGATTAATAGACTTTGAGGCTTCCGGCTTTGGATTTATTGCCCCGTGATCTTCCTTAGGTTCACAGAAGTAGGTAGTACCAAATTCCATTTTTTCTGTAAAGCCTTCAATGGTCATATCATAGCCTCCGCTGATGCAAATGCCGATTTGTTCATTGCGGTGTTTGTGAAAAGGCATTTCTCCGCCATTTCCAGGAATGTTGGCAATCATGAGCTCCATCCAATCCTCAACAAAGAAGGTCACTTCCATGCCAGGGAGTAAATCCCGTGTTTTGAAAATGTCTAAGAAATAAGTAGGAGGCGCTGTGTATTCCTCGCCATCTTTTAATCTTTTAATATCAATAGCAATCACTTCTTCATCTGTTAGGTTAGAAGCGCCGTGAGGGATAAAAGGTGGTGCGATATAGGCTGATTCTAAAGGGGTGAGTAATTGGATCGATGGGCCGACCGTCATTTGAAGCTCGCCTTTTAATACGATACCGATTTGTGCTTCGGGATGCTCGTGAGGTTCAATGATCGTGTGAGGAGGGACGTATGAGATTAACACTTCCGTATCACCTCTGACTGTGGAATATTGTGTGACACCATTCTCCCATTCTATTTTCTTGGCTTGTGGAAAATATCGTTCTTGCGTCTTTTGTTCAGTTTGCATATTATATCTCTCCTTTTCCGAATATGGACCAGCTCATAGGGATGCTTTTAAACGTTCGAACGAAGGTGAGGCCATATGTGGCTCTGGCTACCTCATTGGTTAAAGCGAAATCAAATTCGCCGTCTCTTACTTTTTGTGCGGCAGTACTTGTTGAATTGACTAGCTCAAATTCAGCATTTTGGTGAATGAAATATTGAATCAAATTGACAGGGGCAGGGTGAGAGACAATTTTTAAATGGTGGAGCATTTGTTCATGAAATGGAAAATCTGGTCTGACAGCCAAACCATACATGGGTGTGTCACATCTGAAAATTTGTAAAAGCTGCAGGTCAGGTCTCATGTAGAAGTGTTTGATTCCTTCGTATGCGTGTGGAACGAGAGTGTATTGGAGTGCGTGAGAGAGAGTATGTTCAATGCAAGTTTCGAACGAGTCGTAAAGGGATAGTTTCGTTTGAGTGCCGAGTGTAGTGGTGGAATGAGAGATGAAATGTTTTGCTGCGTATTCACTGCTTGTCCCCTTAGGGCCTAGTGTATTGACTGTAAACATCTTAGGTGAAACGATGGGCTCTTCTTTGAAATGAAAAACATCATTCTTTAAGATCATGTTTACCATCCAATCTTTTTCAAATTTTTACTAGATTATAAAAAATAAAATTGGCAATTGTCAACAAAATTTTTAAAAAATGTATTTTATGATGATATTAAAAATTGATCTAAAAAACTGCACATACCTTGATGTGCAGTGGGTGGAGCTTACGTTTCAATTGTGTTTTTATGTTTCTGCTGTAAGGTTCGTTCACGTTTATAGCTGACGAAGCTAATAAGAAAACCAACGAGCGTAATGAGGGCACATAGAAGCCCGACCGTATGATAGCCGAAATGGACATAGACTGGTCCCATCAGAGCGGAACCAAGCATAACGGCAAGATTGGACGCAAGGCTGTAAAAAGCCATCACTTTACCTCGGTGGGTTTGGGAGCAGTCACTTAAAACAGTGCTCAAAAGCGTGACAGATAAACTTTGCATGGCACCCCAAATAAATAGGGCAAAAATCAGCAATGTCCATGAGAAAGGAGCATAAGGAAGTAAGGCGAGAACGAGTGTAATGCCGCCCAGCACAAAAAATAGAGAACGAGTTTTGCCAAACAAGTCTGCTAATTTCCCTGTAAATACACTCATAGAAAAGCCGACCCCGTAAGCCATGATCAGAAGTCCAGCAGTTGATTGACCTCCAGAAAACAAACTTTGCAAATACGCTCCTAAAAATGAGTACATGCCATAAAATCCAAGCATATTACAAAATGTCACAGTCAAATAGGCGGGGACACGATCAATTTTTAAAGCTCCCCATAAAGAGCCAGCTTTCTCCTTAGCTTGAGGTGTTCCTGTATTCGCTGTGGCGGTTCGTTTACGAGATTCAAGGATGACGAGTAGCAGGACAATGAGACTCATGATAGCGAAAATCCAAAAGGTCCATCGCCAGTTTAAACTCTGCCCGATGAAGGCGCCAATTGGTACACCAAGGACAAGAGAAAGAGACCAACTCGACACAATGATTCCCATCACTTTGCCTCGATATTCATAAGGCACCCGGTCGCCCACAAGCGCATAGGCTGTTGGCACAAATACACCGGTCGCGAGCCCAGAAATAGCACGGCCGGCAAAAAACACGGCCAAATTCGGGGCAGCCGCACACATCACGGTCCCAATCAAAAAGAAAGAAAGACCGATGATCAGACAAAGCTCCCTTGAATATCGGTCCCCTAAAGGAACAAGCAGCGGGGCTCCAACCAGCACAGCTAACCCATAAATGCTGATGGAAAGAGCGAGAATATCAAGAGAGTGCTGAAAGGAGTTTGATAAATCAGGTAGCAGTGGTGAAATCACCAGTTCTTCCGATCCCGCCGCAAAGACGCCAAGTGTCAGCGCAATGGCAAGTGTGATGGGAAATGTTTGAGAAGCCTGGCTGTCTAAAGATTCTTTCATCAGGTGATCCCTCCATACTTGCTTTTTCATTCAATTCCGTTAAAATAAATTCTACCATTATTTAGTTTTATTTTACATTTCGCATCATAAGTATTATCATAAAATACTTTTCAAATGGAACGATTTTTGGATAGGAGAGGTACGAATGAAAATCACCGATGTTGATGTGCATATTTTAAATGAATTGAAAGAAGATGCCCGCTTATCTATGAGGGAATTGTCCAAACGAGTCAATTTATCCGCCCCTGCGGTAGCAGAAAGAGTGCGTAAATTAGAGGATGCAGGGATTATCGAAGGGTATTCGGTTCAGGTGAACTATAAAAAATTAGGGCTTATGATTGACTGCCTGCTGGAAGTCACAGTGCTAAACGGGGAGTATCAACGTTTTGTGGCTTTTATGAATCAGCACCCACGCGCTTTTTTTGCGTATCGAGTGGCAGGGCAGTCATGCTTTTTCATTAAGCTGTCAGTCGCGTCCCTTGAAGAAATTGAAGCCTTTATTCAGGCAGTGTCTGGGTTTACAAAAACCGTATCTCATATTGTCTTATCCGAGCACTCCTTTTCCCACCCAGTTCAGGAACGTGTGAAACAAATAGAGGAGCCAGAAATGACCATGATGAAATAAAAAAGGACCTGACTCAAGTCCTTTTTGTTCGTCTGTCTGACTGATCGCTCATGATTGTAATGATGAGTCCAATGAAGGTTACAGCTGCAGCAAATAACGGTACAAGCTGTAAATGTGTAAGCTCGATAGCAAGACCGCCAAGCGCTGCACCGCCGGCATTCCCGATATTAAAGGCAGAATGACTAAGCGTTGATGCGAGTGTCGGTGCTTCATGTGCCATGTTCATTGTGCGATATTGCAATGTAGGAACAAGAATAAATGAAATGATTCCCCACACAAAAATGGTCAGCACAGCAGGCACTTTGAATTCGGAAGTGATTGTAAACAATAATAGGACAGCTATCAGCAGAATCAGTGACACGATAATACTTGGCATCAGCTTCCAGTCGGCAAGCTTTCCACCAACTAAATTCCCGATGGTGACCCCAAGTCCGAAAAGAACAAGGATGAGCGTCACCCCATTTTCCTGAAAACCAGTCACTTGCAGCAGGATCGGGCTAATATACGTAAAAGCTGTAAATACACCTGCAAAACCAAAGATCGTCATTGCAAAGGAGACGAGCACTTGTGGCTTTTTCAAAACAGACACTTCATTTCGAATATCCAGTACTTCTTCCTTCGATTGATTGGGTACTAAGCTGATGATACCGATTAAGGAAATGAGTCCAATGACGGCAATGACGAGAAACGACATACGCCAGCCGAATTGATTTCCAATGAAGGTACCGAACGGCACACCTAGTACATTGGCGACCGTCAGTCCTGTAAACATGAAGCTGATCGCACTTGCACTTTTCTCCTTAGGTACAAGCCGTGCTGCCATGATCGCTCCGACACCAAAGAAGGTCCCGTGAGCAAATGATGTTAAAATACGTGCCGCCATTAATAGACCATAAGAGGTTGATACAGCAGCGACAGCATTTCCCGCCACAAACAGGATCATTAATAAAATGAGAAGACGTTTCCTCGACATTTTCCCAGTCGATAACGTTAAAATAGGTCCGCCAACTGCTACACCAAGTGCATATCCAGTAATCAGCTGCCCTGAAGCAGAGATAGATACATGAAGGTCGTTAGCAACGTTTGGTAAAAGTCCCATAATAACAAATTCAGTCATGCCAATCGAAAACGCACCGAGCGTTAACGCAAAAATAGCGATGGGAAAGTTTTTCATGATGTGATCACCCTTCTAAAAAAATACATAAAAAGGCTTCGGAAAGATCCGAAGCCTTAAGAGTTTATCATACATGAAAATAAGACGCCAGCTGCTCGTTTGCTAATCGGTTTCCGACAAAGAAGGAACCGAATTCGCCGTAGCGTGCACTGACTTCATCAAAGCGCATTTCATAAACCAATTTTTTGAATTGAAGCACATCGTCAGAGAATAGAGTGACGCCCCACTCATAATCATCAAAACCGACGGAGCCTGTAATGATCTGCTTTACTTTTCCAGCATAGCTTCGGCCAATTAAGCCGTGGCTTCTCATAAGTGATTTACGCTCATCCATGGAGAGCATGTACCAGTTGTCATTGCCGGAACGTCTTTTATCCATTGGATAGAAGCACACGTATTGAGAAGAAGGGAGCTCTGGGTATAGACGCGCACGTACATGCGGGTTCTCGTAAGGATCTCCGCCATCTCCGCCTCCTGCTAAGTAGTTGCTAAGTTCAACAACTGAAACGTACGAATAAGCTGGGATCGTAAACTCTGCTAGTCGTGTCTTGTTGAATTCAAGTTCAATTTCACCCAGTTCTTCCATGGTTGGACGCAAAATCATGAGCATAATATCTGCTTTTTGGCCGACAATACTATAGATTGTTTGGCTTCCAGTCTTATCGTGCTCAGCTATTTTCCATTTTTCTAATAGACCTGTGAACTCATGAAGAATCGCTTGACGCTCATCACTTGTCAGCAGCTTCCAAGCTGTCCAGTCAAAGGTTCTAAAATCATGTAGTGCATACCAGCCGTCTAGTGTTTGAGCTGCTTCATTGGTTGTATGTTGTTCGCTCATTTATTTCACTCCTATTAACAGTTTTCCATCTGTTCCAACTATAACATAGTTTGTCCAAATGAAGATGTGATCAAAACTTGAACGGCGAAGTGAGTTATTATGGAAATTGATTTAATTAGTTTGAAAAATAAGAATTTAATTTGTAAGCGCTATAATGTAAGTTGGTAGTTTGAATTTATGTAGAAGAAGAGTATGCTTAAAAGAGAACGCTTTTTTTGTAAAATCAAGGAGGGTATATAAGTGGCAGATATTTTTTCAACAGTTCAGGAAAAGGTTGCAGGTAAAGGAGTAAAGATCGTTTTTCCTGAGGGAATGGACGAACGCATTCTAACAGCCGTTCAAAAACTAGCAGATGGCAAAGTCTTGCAGCCAATTGTTGTAGGTAAAACTCAAGAAGTTGAAGCAAAAGCAAAAGAATTAGGTCTTACACTTGATGGTGTTGACGTGTATGATCCTCATACATATGAAGGTTTTGAAGAGCTTGTACAAGCTTTCGTCGAAAGACGTAAAGGCAAAGCAACAGAAGAGCAAGCAAGAAAAGCATTACTAGATGAAAACTACTTTGGTACGATGCTTGTGTACAAAGGTCTTGCAGACGGACTTGTGAGCGGTGCAGCACATTCAACTGCTGACACAGTACGCCCAGCACTTCAAATCATTAAAACAAAAGAAGGAGTAAAGAAAACTTCTGGCGTCTTCATCATGGCTCGTGGCGAAGAGCAATATGTGTTTGCTGATTGTGCAATCAACATTGCACCAGACAGCCAAGATCTAGCTGAAATTGCCATCGAAAGTGCAAACACAGCCAAAATGTTCGACATCGAACCACGTGTGGCAATGCTTAGCTTCTCTACAAAAGGCTCAGCAAAATCAGACGAGACAGAAAAAGTATCTGAAGCAGTTCAGATTGCAAAAGAAAAAGCACCTGAGCTTGTACTTGATGGAGAATTCCAATTCGATGCAGCTTTCGTTCCTTCAGTAGCAGCGAAAAAAGCACCAGATTCCGTTATTAAAGGCGATGCTAGCGTATTTGTTTTCCCTAGCCTAGAAGCTGGAAACATTGGCTACAAAATTGCACAGCGCTTAGGTAACTTTGAAGCTGTAGGTCCAATCTTGCAAGGCTTAAACCAGCCAGTAAACGACCTTTCAAGAGGCTGTAATGCAGAAGACGTTTACAACCTTGCGCTTATCACAGCAGCTCAAGCACTATAAAATAGCATCATCGTTAAAGCAGTCAGCGCGATAGATTCGTGTTGGCTGTTTTTTTATATTGGTCAAATGTGTACAATAAAGAGAGATAAAGTCGATAGGATGGGCAGGTGCTAAAATGGAGGATTTAATACATAAGCTTCAGCATAAGGTCGCAGAATTAACCGATGCACAGAGGAGAATTGCAGATTATATCGTACAACATCCAATGGAGGTCGCTTTTTTAACTGTCGATAAACTGGCGTCAAAAGTCGGGACGAGTACAGCAACCATTATGCGATTCTCTGCTGCTGTGGGGTATTCCGGTTTTTCTGAGTTTCAAAAAGAGCTCCAATCAGCTATGAAGCATAAAGCCGACCCTCAAACGAGACTTGAAGCGAACCTTAAGCATTCAAATAAGAGTCAGCTCCTGCATAACCATGTAGAACTGCAATTTCAAAATATCCAGTACGCCTTGGACAATATCACGGAAGAAACCTTTCAGCAAATTGTTGGGAAAATAGCTAGCGCGCGCCATGTTTTGTGTACAAGTGTCCGAAGTGGAAGACCTGTTGGCGAATACATGTCGTTCGGAATCAATCGGCTATTAGGCAATTGCCAGTATATTGATGCAGATCAAAGTGACTGGGTGGATGATTTGGTTCATTTCAACTCAGGTGATTTCATTATAGCTGTCAGCTATCCGCGCTATGCAAAGCGTATGAAGGATTTGATGGAAGCAGCGAAGTCTTATGGGGTGGAAGTCCTTTTAATCACAGACAGCTACAGCTCCCCATTAACTAAATATGCACAATATGTATTACCATGTTCCTCAGCAAGTGTAGGCTCTCATAACTCTGTCGTATCTGCTATCTTTATCGTCGATTTCATTTTAAGTGCATTAGCGATGAATGATCCAGAAAGAACCAAATCACGTTTAGATCAAATCAATCATATGTTAACGAAAATGAGTTATCACACAACACATTAGTCGTGTGATAACTCATTTTTTTATTTTTTTGAAAGCGCTTTACTATTTAAAAACAAGGTGGTATGATCATATCACAAAAGTAATATATATTACTTTAAATTAATTAAATGTAATGAATATAACTCAAAGGGGATGATGGAAACAATGAGTACTGTTCATTTCGTGTCAAATGATCTTATAGCTAGAGCAAGAAAGCTTAACTCGACCTTGCTGTCAGACGTGATGGGATGCACCGGCGCGATGGATCATCAAATCAAACCAGTTGCGAGAGGCATGAATATCGTCGGCACAGCTTTTACCGTGAGCTTACGGCCAGGGGATAATTTGTTTCTTCACCAAGCGATTTATTCTGCGCAAGTAGGCGATATACTCATCGTTGATGGGAAAGATCATAAGGGTCATGCATATTTAGGGGAATTGATGGCAGGTGCTGCAAAGGCTGTAGGGATAGAAGGAATCGTGATCGACGGTCTTGTCCGCGATAAAGTCGCTTTAGAGGAATTAGCTTTTCCAATCTATAGTAAGGGATTCATGCCGAATGGACCCTTTAAAGATGGACCTGGTGAATTGAATGAAATCATCTCGTGTGGAGGGGTCAAAGTATCACCAGGTGACTTGGTCGTTGCAGATGATGATGGAGTAGTGATTGTCCCGAAGGAGAAAGCAGAAGTGATGCTGTCTCTGGCTGAAGAGAAACAAGCATATGAACATCAAAGATTAAAAACCATTCAACATTATATAAGCGAAGAAAAGCAGGATATCAGTCTCCTAGCACCTGCATGGCTAGAGGGCAAAATGAAAAAATTCCAAGGATAGGGGGGATCTGTGATGAAGATAGGCTTTATCGGTTATGGAGAAGCGGCATATGAGCTGTCAACGGGATTGAAAACAGAAGGATTAAATCATTTTTATGCGTATGATGTACTATTACAGAATGAGAAACTAGCTGGAACAATCCAAGAAAAAGCAGCTCGTACAGGCGTCGAATTAACAAATAATGTGAATGAAGTCATTGAGAAATCTGACATTATCATTGCGGCTGTGCCAGCGAATAAAACCTTAGAAGTGGCTCAATCGGTATTAGGAAGTTTGAAAAAAAATCAAGTATATGTGGACGTATCGGCATCAACTCCAGACATCAAAAAACAAGTGGCAGACGAAATGAAAAAGCAAGAAGCTCTATTTGTAGATGCCGCCATGCTAGGACCTCTCCCAGTTAACAAACACAAGGTTCCGATCACGGCAAGCGGTAGTGGAACAGATCGATTCATTGAATTAACGAAAGAATACGGTATGAATATTACAAAAATCAGTGATCAGCCCGGAGATGCTTCAGCCTTAAAGCTAATACGAAGCATTTATATGAAAGGGATTGTCGCTTTACTCATTGAATTTTTGGAAATTTCTAAAAAATATAATGTCGAAGATCAAGCAATTTCTTCACTTAGCGAAACGCTGGACAGCAAAAGTTTTGAAGAGACGATGAATCGTCTTGTAACAGGAAGTGCCTTACATGCAAAAAGGCGAGCGATCGAATTACTTGGCTCTATTGAAATGCTGGATTCAGCTCATATTGATGCGAGCATGTCACGGGCAGCACAACAGAAGCTAGAGAAATTAGCAGACTTTCAATTCGTTGAACGGTTTAATGGGGAAAAACCCGCCAGCTGGGAAGAAGTCATTGATGTGATGCAGCAAGGGTGATGTAAGCGTTTTATTATATGAAGGGGAGGCGAAGAAACGACATGGGTTTTATTGCATTGATTGTATTCATAGCCGTCATCATTATATGGAATGTCATCGTGAAACGAAATATGGGAGAAGCCATGCTGTTAGGCTTTATTGCAACCACTTTGTTTGGTGGAATGGATGCGCTTAGACTGTTTTGGGATGGTTTACTATTTGCATCCACTTATGAGGTGCTTTATGCAGCCGTTGCGTTTGTATTCATGGCTTATTTAATCGAGAAGCTGGAATTAATTCACGCACTCTTGCGCATCCTGAATTCGGTCATCGGTAGACTTCCAGGTGGCGCAGCTTATATGAGTACGTTAGGTTCAGCAGTGTTAGGTGCTCTTTCAGGTTCAAATTCTGCAAATACAGCTGCCACTGGCTCTATTACG
This sequence comes from Bacillus sp. FSL R5-0422, assembly GCF_038610765.1. Lineage (NCBI taxonomy): Bacteria > Bacillati > Bacillota > Bacilli > Caryophanales > Bacillaceae > Bacillus > Bacillus sp. FSL R5-0422. Next base: position 3,325,246 of record NZ_CP152014.1, on the reverse strand, counting down.
GCTTCTTGGATGATTAAATCAGGATGGAGCCGAACCTATACGGCCACGATTCTAGCCGGGAATGGCGGACTTGGAGCCGCGTTGCCTCCGAACTCTTCCATGTTTATCATGCTCGGCTTTGCACCAGTTGCAGCCCTTGTCTCTGAAGGTGATTTATATATTGCTCTTTTAATAGGAGGACTGTATCAAGTCATATACCGATTTATTTTGGTGTATATTCTGGTGAAAAAGAATAAAATCCAAGCGATGCCGCCAGATGATATTGTTCCCTTTGGAGAAGCTGTGAAACAGGGATGGAAATCGATTTTTATTTTTTTCGGTGCCTTGATCCCGATCATCATCACAATTGGTCCGCTGGCAAACTACTTAAAAAGTAATCCAAATATTGGACTAGAGGCCATGGATCAAATTTCTTTAATTACGTGGATTCCAATTCTCATGATGCTGATTAGTTTAACAATTGGAAGAAAAAAGGCGTCTGCACTAGATTGGTCTCAGTTTTTCAAGTCGGCCATTCCTAAGTTTACAACGATTGGGGCCTTGATGCTGTTTGCTGTTGCTGCTAGTCAGGTGCTTGCTGAATTAGGACTCGCAGAAGATTTGACGCAAATCACATCAGTACTTGCCATTCCGAAGTGGCTTATGGTGCTTATTGTTGGTGTTCTTGTCACGCTGGTGGCTGGACCATTATCTTCAACTGCCACATTAACCGCTGTTGGGCTTGTCTCATTCTCAGCTTTAATCTCAGTCGGAGTAGATCCGGTTGTCGCGGTTGTCGCCATTCTAGCCTTTTCATCAACAGAAGGCGCTTCCCCGCCTGCATCAGGATCCATTTTCATCGCTTCTGGTCTTGCAGGAGCCCGTCCTGAGAAAACATTTATTCCGCTCATTCTTTACTATATGCTGCCGATTGTAGGAATTGGCTGGCTCATCGGAATGGAAATACTTCCAGTATAGAAAGGAGTCACATATGAGAGCATTGATGGAATGTTTATTTAAAGTGCTGCTTGTCCTTTTCTTAACGTCAGGTACCATGTTGGTATTCGGGCAAATACTTGGGATTCTCTTGCAAAAGGGAGATTTGATCATAGCAAGTACGAACCTATTCAAAAATCCAACACTGGTGTTAAGCGCTTTTTTTAGTCTTGTCGGTTTCTCTCTTCATTATATTCCTGAAAAGAAAGATACATCATTTAGCGATCAACCATCAGCATCAGCTGGTGATTCGGTCAAATAAGCGTCAAAAGCTGGATTCAGTTGGTGAATTCAGCTTTTTTGTGCGTGTGTAATAGGTATAAAAACCCAATACCGACGATTCATTTTTCGTTGAATTCGTTTTCAATCATATGCCTCTTGTGCTAGGAAATGGTAACATGACGGAGGACTATTTGAGGAATAGAGGTGTTTGACGATGTCTGGAGCTATCATCGGTTATACAACAGCCTTGTATTCGTTAAAGGCAGACATATCCATAAAAAAAGAACAAATCATAGAACTGACCATGTGTCGAAAAGAAATAAAAGAAGCAAAGTCTGCTCTGGCAGATGCTAACAAGAAAATGACTCATCCAGATCTGACATCACATACATGGTTTGGTTATCTTGCAGATACGTTTGATGACATTCGAGACGAGATGGCATCCGCCAGTCAAGAGATAAAAAGTGTACAGATCACCAATCTAGTGAACCGAATTGATGAAAGAATCAGCGACTTAAAATCAGAGATCCATTCATTAGAACATGAAATTCATTCGGTTGAAAGAAAAATAGAGAAAGAAAAGCAGAAACAACTGGAAGAAAAAAGAGGGTAGTCACATGAGCAGAGAAATTAAAATAGATGCCAGTCAGGTCAAACGAGTATTACAGCATGCAAAACAATCAGGTGCTCAAATGAATGCAACACATCCAACAACCATCAAAGGGAGAAATCAGCTCCTGACGGCAGACACATTAGAAAAAATCAATCAGCAGCTGAACGAATTAAGTACATCCTACATAGGCATTCTTCAGAAACAGCTTGTACAAACAGAACAAGCGGTGAACACCATGATCGAAACGGACAAGGCGCTTGCTTCCAGCAGTAAAAGAAAATAAAGGAGAACGCAATGAAAACCCTTGATGCCTTTGCGCTAATAAACGGAATTGACCAAACGCTGAATATATTAAAGCAGCAAGTAGATAATTACACAGCATGGTGGTTTTCAAAAACAAATAAAAAAAGAAAGCATCATGTAGCACTTGATTCTAATCAAACTATAACCTGCGGATGCAGCTAGTGGTCATCATTTAAAAATCAAGTTGAAAGGAGTAATAGGATCATTAAGAATAATTGGGTATCTGTTCAGAAGATTGAAGATGAAACTTTAATTTGGGCTGGAACTATAATCAGAGTTTTTAAAGAGGAAATAAATAAGGACAACATACAAGATAATTTCTATGATTACATCGTTTCTTTTATTTATGATAACAATGAATATTTACAATTAACCTGTCTTACTCAAGGGGAGGGTGGAAATATTGTGTCTGTATTGCAAGCAGAACCAGATTCTAATTATTCATTAGGTAAGGAATTGAAAAGAATGATGGATGATGGTAAAAACTCTGTTTTTGTGAAATTCTCACCTGAATGTATCGTTAAGTAAACATCTAATATGAGCGGTGAACACCATGATCGAAACGGACAAGGCGCTTGCCTCCAGCAGTAAAAGAAAATAAAGGAGAACGTAATGAAAACCCTTGATGCCTTTGCGCTAATAAACGGAATTGACCAAACGCTGAATACATTAAAGCAGCAATCACAACAGATTAGCTCCATAGAAAAACAAATCCAACAGATCATTTCACTTGATGGCGCACTAAAGGGAGAGGCGGGACAAGCCATCCGGTCCTTTTATACAGAATGTCATATTCCCTTCCTACAATTCTTTCAGGTCGTCATTGAGGAATACAGCACTGCGCTGAAAAACACAAAGCAGGCGCTTCATGCACTTGAATCAAATCAAAACGGCTTTATATCACAAGCATTTATTGAACACGAACTTGATCAAGGATTAAAAAAAGCTGAACGAACGATTTCTGAAATCGTATCAGAGGTGAACCACGCCATCGGCAGAATTGGTTATATTGTTCATTTGCCGAATGTAGACGAATCAACTTTTCAGCAAAACTATCAAAAAGCATGGCTCGAGACCTCAAGAACCATTGGTCTGCTTCATGCATTTGACAGAGAGCAGACAAGCGCTTTGCAAGAAACAAAAAGTTCCCTTCAAACAATGAAGCAATACATCAATACGTTAAGTGCCATGTTCACCGGCCCAAAAATCGACATCACGAGCTATCAAAAAGGGTCTATTTTCAAAAATGGAAAAGAAGAAAAAATAAGCAGCACCATCAGTGGGTTGAATGACAAAATAGAAAACACGAAAGACAACCCGATGATGATCATGCTGAAGAAGTTGAGAGAGAAAGAACGGACGAATGTGGAGACGGTTGTTCGGGACGAATTTCATAAAAACACTAATCAACAAGTCACAGCAAACGATCCATCACTTACGACGTTGCAAAGGGAAGCTGTAAACGGGAAAAACAAGATTCATAGAGACATCAGGGTCATAAATGGTAAACTATACAACGTCAAAGGCATTAAAAAATTAAAAGAATTTGATATAGCAGATGAAGTCGTCACCGACTCATCCAATATTGATTTTATTGGCGGCCGATACACCGTTTACGCCAATAAACAAATTATTCGAACGTATATCGCAAACGGTGAAGTAAGAATAGAAGAAGTAGACAAAATTCCAGAAAGCCGGAGTCGAGGCAACGCGAAACGCATATTAGACGGTGAAGTTGTCTCAACAACCGAAAACATCATCCTAGAATACAGCGGAATCTATGACGGTTATCGAGCCGTCACCGGCAAAGACCCTGAAACCAGCCAAAACATCAGTAGCACAGACCAAGCCCTATCCGCAGCTTCAATTATCCCAATCGCGAAAATAGTGAAGGTAGGGAAATATGTTTTTAAGATAGATCAAGGGAAGAGTGCGGTAAAGAGGATTACTACTAGTACAGGGAGTAAGATAGATTCTGATACAATAAAAAGATATGTTAGAGATATAGAAGGACGAACAGGAAGAGAGTTACCTAAAAACCAAATAGATAATTTGAAAGCAGCATTAAGAAATAAAGAGTATAGCAAAATGTCACCCATAGAAACGGCTAAGCATCGGGCGAAATTTGATAGTGTGAAAAGTAAAGTAATCAAAGAGTGGGAAAGAAATACTGGACAAAAGTGGCCAGTGTATAATGAGAATATTATTTCAGGGAAAACTGGTAAAGTAATTAGAAAAAAAGGAGATAAGTATGATGCTCACCATATAATTGAAAATACTTTTGGAGGAGAGCATGAGTGGTGGAATATGCATCCTGCAAAATTTCCAAATGAGCATCAAGCAGGTATACATGGAGCAGGTTCACCTGCAAATACATTATTTAAAGGAGTTAAAAAATAATGAGATATGAATTTATTAAGAAAAACGAAGAAAATAGTTTTTTTTTAGTAACTGAAAAAGAAATCTTAGATGTTGAAAAGGAACTTGACTTAAAGTTTCCTAAGGAGTTAATTCGTTTTTATATAGAGGTAGGTTACGGTTTTATTAATGGGTCTGAGTTTAATACTAATCGCATTATGGACCCTTATTCTGTAAGAGACTTTCGATTAAGGGTTAATGATTTTGAATTCTATCCTGACATTGAAATCTATGATGAATTTGAGAATAACAAATTAATCTTTTTTGAAGCAAATGAGACAGCTTTAATGTCAATTGAATTGAATGAAAAGGATAAAAGCGCAATATATTATTATGATATACAAATCGCTAATTCTTTGGAAGAATTTTTAACCAAAATACAAGAGGATGATAAATATTATCTAGATTTACTAGCAGATTAATAAAAGCTTTTCAAAAGTTACTTTGCATTGATCAACTAATAGATGAGAATTGCAAAAGGGGAAATTCATCATTTGGAATATAAGTATGGGTTGAGTGACCTGTTAAGTAAAATTTAAAGATAAATCAAAAATTTATAAACATGGCACTCTTCGAGGAGGATTCACAAGATCGATGTAACCCAACTTACAGGTTTAATTATCAACAAACCAGAAACAGATATAAACATCAAAAAGGCAGAATCCCAACTAAACATGGTGCTGCCTCATGCTCATAAGACCTTACTTAAACAGACAAATGGATGTTCCGTTGGAGGCGATGTCCTACTATATGGCACTGAGGACCTTGCGGAACGCAATGCAACGTGGGAAGTTCATCATTATGCCAACGGCTATGTAGCCATTGGCGACGATGGTGGCGGACAAGTATTTCTCATGCGTCAGACCGAAGAAGAAAAACGCGTATGGATTGTGGACGCTGGTGTGATGGACCCTCAGCATGCAGAATTGGTGACTGAAAACTTGCTGGAGTGGGTGAGTGGAGGATGTATCGTTGAATGAACACAGCTTTCAAATGTATGAATCACTGAAAAGTAAAACTGAATCATCCAACTGAACGCTCTGTGACGTTAAATGTCATGGAGCTTTTTTAATGATCTCTTCGATTCTCCCTCCATTCTTCCCATGTTATAATAAACACAGTTTATGAACGAGAGGATATGCAGGACATGAAAAATGAACCTATTGAGTTACTGACACAGCCGAAATGGCGAATCATAGATCAATCGAGCCTCGGTCTTTATGTGGACCCGAAGCAATCCTTTGCGATGGATGATACGCTTTGTGCGTCGGTCGGGAAGGGACTCTCACCAGCGACAGCGCGTTCTTGGGTGCATCACAATACAATTGTGCTTGGAATTCAGGATACAAGACTTCCTTTTCTCCAAGATGGTGTAAAGCTCCTCGAAGAAGAGGGCTATCGCGTCATTGTACGCAACTCAGGCGGCCTTGCTGTGGTGCTGGATGAAGGTGTCTTGAATGTGTCGTTAATCTTTGCGGAACAAAAAAAAGGCATTGATATTGACCGCGGGTATGATGCGATGGTGGAATTGGTCTGCCGGATGCTGTCTAAGTATGAGGTGGACATTGAAGCTTATGAAATTGTCGGCTCTTATTGTCCGGGCAGCTATGACCTAAGCATCAATGGAAAGAAATTTGCAGGCATTTCTCAGCGTAGATTACGCGGGGGAGTTGCTGTGCAAATTTATTTGTGTGCAGATGGAAGCGGGCGGGAACGTGCTGACTTGATCCGCCGTTTTTATGACGCCGCCTTAAAGGACAAACGAGAAGAAGTGAAGGCCGTATTTCCTGATATACAACCTGATACGATGGCGTCTTTATCAGAATTAACTGGAGAACCAATTGATTGTGCGCTCCTTATGCGTCTTTTACTAGAAGAGCTTCAAACGTTAAGTGATCAGCTGACAGCTTCAGGGCTGAGCGCAGATGAACAGCTAGAATTTGAAAAAAACATGACGCGGATGATTGAGCGGAATGAAAAGGTGTTTTCTTAAAAATCTTGAAAAGCATAGAGGTGAACTGATGGAAACCAAGCTCGAGAAAGCCATTGAACTTCGAAAAAGTGGACACCTTCAAGAATCAAATGAAATGCTCTCTCATCTTGTAGAGAAGTATCCAGACGATGCCTCTATTCATTATCAATGTGCCTGGAGTTATGACTTGCTAGGAGAGGAAAGGCAAGCTGTCTTTTTTTATGAAAGAGCCATTGAGTTAGGATTGTCTTCAGAAGAACTAGAAGACGCTTTACTAGGGTTAGGAAGTACATACAGAACCTTAGGAGAATATGAAAAGTCCAAGCACATATTCCTACGAGGGATAGAAACTTATCCGGACAACAAAGCCATTCAAACGTTCTATGCCATGACTTTGTATAATTTGAAAGAACATAGCAAAGCAATGGAAATGTTACTGAACTGTTTAACTGAAACGACAACAGATCCTACTATTTTGAGTTATCGAAAAGCAATTGATTTTTATTCGAATCAGTTAGATAAATTGTGGAAATAAACCATTTAATAGAATAGTCAAATAGAAACGGAGGGGCACTTTAATGGAAGAATCCCCTCCTTCGTTATGTTGTTTTTTATGCGATAGTCATTTATGACATAAGAAAGAAGGAAAATGTATTGTCATTATTCACCACGTATTACCCGCTGTTTATGCTTTGCGTTTTGTCTTTGTTGTATGTAATGTATCGTATTCAACCGATAGCCTCTACGGTTAAAAAAATCATCATTGTGCTTTGTGTGTTAACTAATGCCGCTTATATTTGCTGGCGTCTTTTCTTTACACTGCCTCATGAAGGTACTTTTAATATTGTGATGGGTATTTTGCTTGTTGCTTGTGAATGCATTGGATTTTTACAGCTGCTTGTGTTTTATACACTTGTTTGGAAACCTTCTAATCGGAAGCAAGTCATGATCAGTGATCTTGATAGGCTGCAAACAGTTGATATTTTCATAGCTACATATAATGAACCAATTGAAGTGCTGAAACGTACTGTTGCAGGTTGTGTGAATCTCTCTTATCCAAAGGACAAAGTCCATATTTATTTATGTGATGATGGAAAACGGGCGTCTGTAGAGCAGCTTGCGTCTGAGTTTGGTGTTCATTATTTGACGAGAACCGATAACAAGTTTGCGAAGGCGGGTAATTTAAACCATGCGATGTCTCAAACGAATGGGGAGCTGATTCTCACACTTGATGCCGATATGGTTCCCCTTCCTGCCTTTTTAGAAAAAACAGTGCCTTATTTTCATGATGGAGCGACGGCGTTTGTTCAAGTTCCACAGGCGTTTTATAACGAAGATCCTTTCCAATATAATATGTTCTCGAAGGATCGAATTCCGAATGAGCAGGACTTCTTCATGCAAACCCTTCAAGCTGGGAAGGATCGGTTTAATGCTGTGATGTATGTCGGTAGTAATACTGTCTTTAGAAGAATGGCCTTAGATGAAATTGGCGGATTTGCTACTGGGGTGATTACAGAAGACATGGCGACAGGAATGCTGCTCCAAGGCAAGTTCAAATCTGTGTCTGTCGGAGAAGTATTAGCCGTCGGTCTGGCACCTGAAAGCTGGCTGGATCTGTTAAAGCAGAGAGATCGGTGGTCGAGAGGGAACATTCAGTGTGCCCGTAAGTTTAATCCTTTGAAGGTTCGCGGCTTAACGCTGATGCAGCGAGTTCTTTATTTAGATGGTATTGTGTATTGGTTTAACGGTTTGTTTAAAATGATTTACATTCTCACACCGATTTTGTTTTTATTGTTTGGTATTCAAAGTTTCTGGGCAGATTTCCAGTCCATTTTCATGTTCTGGCTACCGGCGTTCTTTAGTTCCTATTTAGCATTTAAACTGGTGTCGAATCAAAAAAGAAGCATGTTTTGGAGTCATATTTATGAAAGCTCGATGGCATTCCACCTAGCTGGTGTGGCTTTAAGTGAGCTGTTTTTCAAAAAGAGAGTGGAATTTCTTGTCACACCAAAGGGAATTCAAACAGACAAAAGACATTTTCATTTGAAAACGATGATTCCCCATTTAATCTTTTTGCTACTCTCATTGCTTGTCCTAGTGAAAATAGGATACGATGTGAAGGTAAACGGAACGATGAATGCTGATCTCACGTTGATTAATATATTTTGGGTGATGTATAACGGTGCAGGTCTATTCATGGCACTGCTTGTGGCGTTTGATCGTCCGCGTTATCGAAAATCAGAGCGGTTTATCATTGAAAAAGAGGGACAGCTTCGTTCTGATCATCAAGATCAGTCGATTGCATGTTTCCTGCTAGATATGAGTGATTCAGGAGCGCGACTCTCCATTCCATTGGATCAAGCTTCTTCTCTTTATCAAGGACAACAGCAACTATTCTTTACAGAGGATGAAAGCGTGACGTGTGACGTCGTCTGGAGCTATCCAGAGGAAGACAAGCTGATGGTAGGTGTTGCTTTTACTGACACACAAAAATCAGAGTATCTATCACTCATCCGCTTCCTATTCACACGAGAGCATGTAGCCATTACGGATCGTGAGAAAAAATCCTATGCTGTTCGGACGTTTCTCCGTTTTATAAGAGAAACAGAGAAAGTGCCAAAGGCTATACGGCGAAAATGGATGAGAAAACCTTTAAAAGGTGTGACAGGCACGTTATCATATGGGGACAAATTAGAAGAGAAGGTGTCGCTTGTCATACACGATATTAGTGTATCTGGGTGTAAAATCGAGTCTGAAGCTGTCATTGAATTACATGAGAAAGTACGGATCACCATTGACACAGAATCTTTGACAGATCAGCCGGCGATTGCCGTTTGGACTTCAAAAAAACGCGGCCGCACAATGGTCGGACTCAAATTTGTTCAACCTGACATCAAGCAAATAGAAGAAAGAGAGGGAGTGGTTTCTTGAAATCAAAAAACGGCGGTTACCTCTATTTACTATGGCTTCCTATTATCATAGGAGCCGGCTACGGCATTTCGCTTTTGGTGCCGTTTCTTCAGCCTGTACTGACACTTGGCATCGCAGGTCTGTATATTTTTATATTTGGTGATTTTCAGGTGAGACAAGTCAGGTATATTTTTATGTTTGTCTTTTTGATTAATGTCCTATTTAGTGTGATGCTATTTTTAGGCATTTAAAAAAGTGCTTCCCACAGATGGGGAGCACTTTTTGTTATTCTGCCATTTTTTCGAGGTTGCCGTTTCGGTCCATTTTAAAGGTTGGAGCGGCAGTGTCGTCCTCTTCAAACAAAACTAGTTTTCTTGCACGGTTCATGATTTTGACGAGTGTTTCATAATCTTCTTGAATGGTGAGCTGATCCTTTTCAAGCTTTTTCACTTCTGCTTCTAGCTGCGTGACTTTATGTGAAAGTTCGTTATTTTCTCGTTTTAACCGGCTGTTTTCCATGCGTAAGGCAGAGGATTGCTGTCCATCGCCTTCATAGCGTCGCAAGAAATCAATGACATCTTCGATGGTTAACTCCTGTTGCTGCCTAAAAGGATTGGCTTCTGGCTTTTTCTCCACGACATGAGAAGCCTGTGACAATAAGTGTGATAAACTAGCTAACTCTTCATTGTAGCTTTGGTCTACAAACTGAAGTTGCTCTGCTGTTTCAGATGCTGGTGCAAACGTTTCTTCCTTCGCTGGTTCCAGCTCCTGCGAGAATTCCTCTTGCGTGACCGTTTCTTCTACTTGCGGCTGATAGAGTAATCGTTTCTTTGCAGGCTGGCCGTTGCCGAGCGCACGCATGCGTTGTTTCCGCTGTTTTTTAGCAAGGGCTAGAGCTTTTTCATATTGATGCCTCACAACAGCATTCCATCTAAAACCGCAAGCCGCTGAGGTGCGATTTAGCTTATCTCCAACTTCTTCAAATGCATTCAACTGTGTGCTGCCCTCTCTCACGTGACGTAAGACGGTTTCCGCCAAAAGGAGATCATCTTCCTCTGACCAAGCATCTTGTCTTTGTTTTGACATGTTTAAACCCCCATATGATTTGATGGTATTAGATTAGCCAAGTTCAAGACGGTTTATACAAGTTTGCTAAAAGGATAGTGGAAAATACTAGCTTTTATATGAGCACGTCTCAGCAATTATCATGCGTCTTGCAAGTCCAGCCGCTTCGATGTACAATGTTGGGTGGTATATTATGACTCTTGGTTGTCCAACTGTTTCATATAAAATGAAGTTCATCATTGAAAGGAAGCGTAAGACCATGGCTAATGAGTTTCGCGTATGTGACGATTGCGATGCGACGAACCTAAAGACGTTGTTGCCTCGACTCAAATCGGTTGACCCTGATGCAAAAATTGAAATTGGCTGTCAATCCTATTGTGGTCCAGGACGAAAAAAGGCTTTTGCGTTTGTAAACAATCGCCCATTATCCGCACCAACAGAAGATGAGTTACTCGAAAAGGTTCAAAAAAAAGTCAAATAAATGTCACTGAATGTGTTCAGTCGACCTAAAAAGAGGTCCGTCCCTGTCAGGTCGGGCTTTTTACGTCCGTGCAATCATTGAGAACACATTCACGAGCAAATTCAAGGATGTTTTCGGGAAAAGTTACCCGATATAATAGAAACACGTCTTAAAAAAAGAGGGACGAAACGATGGCGTATCCAAAAGGGAAATTATCTGAGGAAAAGGTATTTAAAGATCCTGTGCACCGTTATGTTCACGTACGGGACGCATTAATATGGGATTTAATAGGAACAAGAGAATTTCAGCGCCTGCGCCGAATTAAACAGCTAGGAACCACTTATTTGACGTTTCATGGTGCAGAACACAGCCGTTTCAATCATTCGCTCGGTGTATACGAGATTGTGAGACGGATTGTGGATGATGTATTCAAAGGACGGCCGGAATGGGATGAGGGAGAACGCGAGCTTGTCCTGAGTGCGGCCTTGCTTCATGACCTCGGACATGGACCATTTTCTCATTCCTTTGAAAAGGTCTTCCACTTAGATCATGAATCGTTTACAAGAGATATTATTTTAGGGCAAACCGAAGTCAATGAAGTGCTTCGCCGGGTGAGTGATGATTTCCCGAAGCATGTGGCAGAAGTTATTGCGAAAACGTATCAAAACAAACAGGTGGTCAGTTTGATCTCAAGTCAAATCGATGCCGACCGTATGGACTACTTGCAGCGTGATGCCTACTATACAGGCGTCAGCTACGGCCATTTTGATATGGAGCGTATTTTGCGCGTAATGCGTCCTAGAGAAGATCAGATTGTGATGAAGCAGAGCGGGATGCATGCGGTTGAAGATTATATTATGAGCCGCTATCAAATGTATTGGCAAGTCTATTTCCACCCAGTGACACGCAGTGCGGAAGTCATTTTAACGAAAATCCTTCATCGGGCAAAAGAGCTGCATGAAACGGGTTATATTTTTACACATGCCCCAGTTCATTTTTATTCGATCTTTGAGGGGAATGTCACCACAGAGGACTACATTAAGCTGGATGAATCTATTGTCTTATTTTATTTTCAGGCGTGGGAAGATGAAGAAGATCACGTGCTGGCTGATTTGTGCCGCCGTTTTATGAACCGCCGATTGTTCCAATATACAGAGTTTAATCCGAATGAAGAAATGACGAAATATTTCAAGCTGACCGCCTTGTTCAAGGAGGCAGGCATTGATCCTGACTATTATTTAGTCGTCGACTCTTCCTCTGACTTGCCATACGACTTCTACAGACCAGGTGAGGAAGAAGAGAGACTGCCGATTCACCTTTTGACGCAAAGTGGTCACATTAAAGAGCTGTCGAGACAGTCAGATATTGTTGATGCCATTTCCGGTAAACGAAGAACCGATCATAAACTTTATTTCCCGATGGACTTAATTGTAGATATGTCGGAAAAAGCTGAAGAAAAGAAGGCGATCATGAAGCTGCTTGGATTGGGATAAGGAAGTACTGAAAAAGGAGATGTCGGGAATTTGTTGAAAGAGCATGCAAAGTTGATGAAGGTATTCTCTGAATCTGGGGAAATCGTTGGACGGAAGAAGCTGCAAAAGATGATTTACATAGCAAAAAAGCTAGATTTGCCTTTTTACGAGAAATACGATTTTCACTTTTATGGCCCCTATTCAGAGGAGTTGACGCTCAGAATTGAAGAGTTGTGCAACCTTGGATTCTTGGACGAAATGAAGGAAAAAAAAGGCGGGTACTATCAATATCGCTATTCGCTGACGGACAATGGGAAAGAATTTCTCGACCAGTGTGAAGTGGACATGCCTGACCTCAAAGTACTGACGCAGCAGATGAACGAGCAGTCGTCTCGTTTCCTAGAGCTCGTCTCTACGATTTTATACTTTGATGATCTGCCAGAAGATGAGGTAAAGGAAAAGGTCTTCACTATTAAAAGCAAGCAGCGCTATACGGACGAAGAATTTGAGGATGCTCTTGCTTATATTGATCAATTGAAGGAATTGAACTAGCTTCACAAAAGCCCCGCATTTAGGGCTTTTTTTTGTTTTTGTAAGACCTAGACCAAAAGCGCTAATTTTCGATGAAATGTGTACTGAACGATTCAGAAAATTAGTGAATATGACGTATTTCGACTTTCTTCCTGTGTATCTAATTCCCTGTTTTTGACTGAATAGAAGGAAAATGGTGAATTTTCAGTGAATATATAACTTTGTGAAAATCAAAGGAGGGATAGGAATGAAAAAGCGTTCAGTCTTTTTGTCATTTTTATTGGTAGGTAGTTTGTTACCGGGAGTAAGTTCAGCTTCAGCACCAGTCGCGAGTGCTGGTCATGGGCATGATCATGGTCATACGCCATTCGAAACACATATTAGTGAGGGGTTGCCAAAGGCAAACGATTTTAAAGATTTGACAAAAGCACCTCCAATTGAACGAGATGTGACAACAAAGGTATTAGATGAGTCTGGTAAGCAAGTAGGCTCTAGAACCTTTAAGGCGAATACAGGGGATTCTATTTCAACAAAGGCAAGCACAGGCAGTCAAAAAGTAACGGTTTATGCTGTAGCAGATGCGCAGTATCGTGCGAAATATAGTGACTGGCAGACGCGCATTGTCAGCATCATCGAGCAAGCGGACGTCACCTTTAACCGTGATCATGATGTCGACTTTGTCGTACAAGCAGTAGGATCTTGGACATCTTCTGGATCAAATGCAGAGCAAATTTTATCTAACCTGTCACGCAGCTTTGATGGCAGAGGATACGATTTTGTCACTGGCTTTACAGCTAATCCAAACTTTGATGCGGGCGGAATCGCGTATGTATACAATAGTGCACCACGCGGAAGTGCATTCGCCGTTAACCTTGATCAAGGAACAGCGAATACTGCAAAAGCGGCTACGCATGAATACGGTCATAACTTTGGCTTACCACATGATCCTCAAGGCAGCGGCATTGTCTGCTTAATGAATTATGATTATTCCTACACAGTCGATTTCTTTGATGCGGCTCATAAAAATCAAGTGAACCGTAACAAAGCGTGGTACAGATAAGAGCTAGTATGATGTAATTCAAGAACAAATCATAAACTATTGTCAAAGGGTTAGAGTGAAGTTATTTTAACCCTTTGATTTCTCTTAAAATACTTATTAGAAAATAAATATATTTTGATTGGATGTTCAGAATATATAATTTGACAATGATCTCGCATCTAAAGTGTCTAAATACTATTTATAATAATGTGGTGAGAAAGATCCTTATCTTAAATAAGGTTTTATTTTGAAAAAAAGTTAAATTTTACTTGTTATTTAAAGTAAACTATGATTAAATTCTATTATGTTTCAAATCTATAATCAGATGGAGGGGGTGAAATAAAATGACAGCAAGAGTGAATGCTTTCAAAATCTCAGGCTTACTTTTAGCGAGTATTGCATTATTATTTGCTTACTTTTTTGCGATGGGGAACTTACCTATTGCTTATCTGACTAAAGAGTTTGGTATTCCGTCAGCAGTAGGTAGTACAATTACTTGGTACCTAGACATGGGGGCAACAGCTTCAGTCATAATCGGTATATTATCAGGTTTTTTAACCGGGGGATTAGGACTAATTGCAAATGCCGGCAGACAAGCACTTACAGTCTATCTTAAAGAACAACTTAGAGAAAGAGGCAAAAAGGCCTTTATTGCTTGGTAAGGTAAAATTATTCTAATAAGAGGAGAAGTCCTCTTATTAGAATGAAATGAGATCATTAGGGAATATTATTTTAGGAGTTATTCATGTGATAACAAGATACATAAATATTTTAAAAATCCATTTGATTATGCGTGCTGAAAAAGACTATTCCTTTTTACTAAAGTTTATTCCTTTTTTTAAGAGGATAAAAAATATTGCTATATTTAAGATGATTATTCACACTATTTTTTCAATCATCCTAATCCTTTTTTTATATAACAAGTACGGTGTTTTTGTTGATAAATGGAATGAAATGTTCTTATTTGGGATATTCCTTTTATTATTCCTCTTAGCTCTAACTAGTGGAATTTCAACATATAGAAGGACCCATTTTTCAATATATCAGGATCTATTGAGTACAACTCCACTAAGTCAGCGACAAATATATGTTTTACTACTGACTGAAGAACTGCTTTGGTTTTTGATGCAATATGGAAATATTTTAATAACAGCAATTGTATGTCTCTATTTTATTTTGAAAATACCTTTAAGTTTTTTTTTATTGCTAAATTCCAATCTTATTTTGTTTATTTTCTTCACATTTATAATTTCGAATCTTTTAATGGGGAAGTATCAAACATATAAAATTAAAAATAAAATTGGTTTCTTTAGATTTGTTATATATATGTTTTTTTCCTGTGTTTTAATGACTCTTGGATACATAATGAGTCATCAATTCGCAAAACTAATATTTGCTTTAAGAGAACCATTTAAAAATGTAGAACAGCTATTAAATGATTCCTATTGGATTCGTGTGAAAAATATATTTGTTCAAGAATTCAAGGGGAATTTTGTTTATTTCAAAAAAATTATTGCGAGTATTTACGACGGTATTATATATTCTATTAACCTACCAATATTAATATTGGTATTCTTTGCTTTAACGATGTGTATTGTCTTTATTACACGTTATTTTTATCCAAATTATTATAAAAATGAACAAATAAAATCTAAGCAGGAATTATTTGATTGGTTAACACTTTATATAAAACTAGTAAATAAGATTTTCAGAGCAGAGAATAATTTTCTGTTTAAAAAAGAGCTTATTAATTTAGAAAGAAAACGTTGGATCGTATCACCAGGAGTCTTTTCTATTATTATATATTCGTTAGAAGGCTTTTTTTATTGTGGGGTTTTATTAGGGATAGTGGAAAACTCTGATAACAGTTCATTCATTATGGCAATGCTACTTCTCTTTAATGTTTTAACAATAATTATTCATTGCTTTGAAGTTTCTTATGAGTATCCTCAAGTATTCTTTTTAGGTTCTGAAGGTAAAAGTATCCATTTGTTAAAAACGTCTCCAAATGGTGTAGAAAAATTATTTGAATCTAAAATAAAATTGTTGGAAGTATGTTTATTTATACCTCTTGTTATTAATATCATCATATCTTTAATTGTTATCAATTTAATGAAAGAATTGAATTTGATATCTTGTTTGCAAATATTTATATTGTTGTTTGCTGTGTATAAAATATCACCACTCATTCAATTGTATATGGCTCCTTTATTTTCTAAATTTTCTTTTGATGATATACAGGAAGTTGGAAGTACATACGATGAAAAAATATTGCATATTAAGTCTCAAAGTCTACCAAGAAACTTTATACTAGTTCCACTTTTAATTTTTAGCTTCATAAACATATTTGTACCTATTTATAAATGGATTCATTATATTGACTGGTACTATTTTATTTATTTCATGTTATCAATGATTGTGTTTAAAATAATATCTAAAAAAATTATTGAAAAGGGAATTGAGAAGATAGAAAGAGGTATTTTTTGACTAAATTAATTAACATCTTAAAAAGATGGAAGAATATCTATATTTTATTCATAATAATATTTTTTGCAGGTGTTTTGGGTGGTATATTTTTTCGAAAAGGAGGTTCGGTTCAATCTAATTCTGATAGTGTATATTATGGAAGCATATTTCTAAATAATCTAGATGTTGGTTTACTTTGTCTAATTGGTGGACTATTTACGTGTGGTGCTATTCCTATATTTGTAATGTGTATGAATGGTTATGTTGTCGGTAATACAATTAATAGTTTGATAATTAAAGGAAATATAGAATCTTTGTTTACAGGATTACTGCCACACTTTTTTATTGAGTTGTTTGGTTTGTTATCCTTCTCAGTCCTTGGAATGTTTACAGGAGTGATATTTTTGAGATTTTTGCAAGGTGAAATTCGTAAAGTTAATTATTTAAAAATGATTAGAGAGGGTTTCATAATGCTCTTCATCGCAACATCATTTTTATTTCTTGGAGCGATAATTGAAGATTTTGTGAGTTGGGTTTGAATATAACTAGGTTAAAAATTTCATTTTAGGAGGAAAAGATGCAACTTGTTTTTAAACCCCAGAATTATTTAACGTTAAATATAGAAAAAGTAACTAGTAGATCAATATTGTTTCAAAACTTAATCATTATTTTATTCAATATGTTTTTTGTAACTTGTATTATCGTGCAAATTCTCCCTAGTAGTGAAAATTACAACTTCTTCGCTCTATATGTCTTTATTGCTTTTGTGTTCACACCTTTTTACTTAATCATTAATTTTATTATTTCTTTGGTGTATTTAATAGTCATGATTTTTTTCCACCCTACATTAAAAATAAGTCATTTCTTTGTTGTCATTTTGACTTACAACTCATTAATATTTTTTGGGAATTCAGTCGGTATAAATTTAATATTTATGTTTGAAAATTCTTTTATCATGTTCATGGTGGTTCTTTTAACTTTCATAACAGTAGTATGGGCTTCTCGAGTTTTGTTTTTAGGATTACTCAATTTTGTTGGATATTCTAAGAAAGCAAGCTTGAATTTTTGTATTGTACTCTTCCTCTTTAACCTTATATCTTTTGGGGGTGGATTCTTAATTAATGTCTAAATTGCTAAGTTTAAAAAAGGTTAGTTTTTATTACAATAAAGGTAAGCCAATATTAGAGGACATAAATCTTGATCTCTATGCACATGAAATTATTTGTATTTTAGGCGCAAATGGTGCTGGAAAGTCTACTTTATTAAAGGTGATCGCAGGTATTGCTGAATTTCAAGGTGAACTTCATTTTAAGAATAACCCCGTTGATAATTTAAATGAATATAAAAGAAATATTGCTTACATTCCAAGCAATCATTTACTATATGATATTCTTACAGGCAAAGAGAATTTAGAGTTAATCAGAAATCTTTGGGATGTGCCTAAAAAACTATTTTGGGGAAATGTTAGTTTCTATTCTGATAAACTAGGTATGAATCAGCATTTAGAAACTAGGATTGAGCATTATTCTGAAGGAATGAAAGATAAACTTTTCTTCATTGGAAGTATTTCGAAACAACCAGATCTTCTTTTATTAGACGAGCCATTCATGTCTTGGGACATCCAATCACAGAAAACGGTAATTGATCTTATTAAAAAATACAAAGAAGAATATGCAAAATCTATCATTATAATCACTCATTCTGAGCACTTAAGAGAGACTCTAGCAGATAAGACTTATCTAATTCAAGACACTAAACTTATTAATACTTTTTCTAGTTAGGGGTTATTAAATTGAGGAACTTATTTATATTATTATTAATAATTTCAATCACTGTCATAGCAATTGTTGTATTTACAGGTGGTTATAAAATTATTGTAGGTAAATTGATTATTGTTTTTTCATCAACTTTAGCTGCTACAAGCATTATGAAAATAGTTGATAAAAAAAATCATAAGAGAAAGGGCTAAAATGAACTTTATTTTATCCCTTTCTCTTCTTTTCAGTATGTGACACTCATGATCACAGTGCTCAGGACTGCGGGGATGTCTACAAGCTAGCTGAAGGCAGGCTCTTTTAAAAAAAGTCGTCTGTTAAGATGCTTAAAGATCGCTCATTCGCTTTCCTGCTACGGCATAGTGTTCTTTTTTCATTTCTTCAATAATAACAGAGACTTTTTCTGCACCTGCGCCTGTTGTTTCAACAACAGCGTCAGTGACTTTCTCCACAAGCGCCCTTTTCTGCTCGTCTGTTCTTCCTTCAAGCATTTGTACGGTGACAATCGGCAATGCGAAAACCTCCTTTTTCCTTTAATGCTACGCTTCCCTTTAGTTTAAGGGACTTCTTATAGTATACTGAATGAAGTAAATCATTGTATAGAAAGAAAGAGGGATTCATGCCTTTGAACCAATTTCTTGTGTATCCATTAGAACTGATTCCATATGTCGCCATTACACTTGTTGTTGCATTTACGATGCACGAGTTGGCGCATGCATATGTTGCGTATCGTTTCGGAGACCCGACAGCTAAGAACCAAGGGAGACTCACATTAAATCCGTTGAAGCATCTTGATGTATTTGGGACGATTTTGATCTTTGTCGCTGGGTTTGGCTGGGCGAGACCTGTGCCTGTGAATCGTTACCATTTTAAAAACCCGCGCTTAGCAGGAATCTGCGTCTCGATTGCTGGCCCTTTAAGTAACTTGGTGTTGGCATTTCTAGGCTTTTTCGTGTATGTCCTTCTTCAAAAATTTGGCGGGGAGTCGCTCATGCGCTTTGAGCCGGGGATCGATTATTTCTTCCGAATCTTTATTAACTTGAACGTCATTTTGTTCCTGTTTAACTTATTGCCAATTCCACCGCTGGATGGGTATCGTATTATTGAGGACGTCGTCAGCCCCCGTATCCGGGCGAAAATGACGCAATTTGAACAATATGGGATCATTATCTTTCTCATATTTGTGATTACGCCGCTAGGACAGTTTGTTTTTGGTCCATTGATCGGAATGCGGGATCAAATCATTCAATGGTTTGGACTTATTTTGAAGCCGCTGCTTTAGGAGGTTTAATGAATGGAAGGTAAAAAGAAGAAACCAATTGGTTTTAATATCATTAAAAAAACAGATGCAACAGACGGACACGGAGGCTTTGGAGCGGGTGCGCTCAGCCTGGATAACATTTCGCCGGTGATCATTGATGTAGAGGAAAAGGAAGCTGTCATTGATATTGGTGCTATGCATGCGAGAAGTGCCGTTGAAAAAGGAATTAAATTTCTGAAAACAAAAGAAGAAGTGCCGAACGGAAAACCGTATTGGCTCGTATGGGTGACCATTGACCGCAGAGAAGAAGGTCCTTACTATGCGGGTGTCACGGCTTGCGAAATGACCGTTGATCGTTCAATCCGCCGAGGGTATAAGTCGCTTCCAGAGCATGTGAATTTAATGGATAAATCAATGAAGCGAAAAATCGTTGTCAGTCATATGGATAATGTATCGAAAAAGGTACTGGCTGATTTCTTGAAGAGTCATAATGAAGCACTATGGGAAGCATCCACAGATGAATTAAAAGAAGGATTGGCTGTCCCTGAATAATTGTGAAATTTTTGTGAAGAATGGCGAATTGCTACCAATTCCAGCTGATTTTTGAGTAAACTGGTGTTAAAGCTAGGACATGGAGAATCCCGAGATGCAAATCTCGGGGTTTTTCATGTCTTTTTTTCTTTTTTTAACGTTTCAGCCACTTTTCCCACCATTTCTTTGGCTTTTGATCTTGAACTGGAT
Source organism: Bacillus sp. FSL R5-0422 (assembly GCF_038610765.1). Lineage (NCBI taxonomy): Bacteria > Bacillati > Bacillota > Bacilli > Caryophanales > Bacillaceae > Bacillus > Bacillus sp. FSL R5-0422. Next base: position 3,305,023 of record NZ_CP152014.1, on the reverse strand, counting down.
GATCCTCAGAAGATTTATTCTCAGCGCCGTAGCACACACCTGTCGGCTCCGTTCCTTCTATAAAATAGGTAAATACCTTTGATTCACATCCTGGGCCTGCCAGATCGCCGGTTTTTGGATTGATATACACACCTTTTACGCCGTCTGGTGGCATGAAGGAGGACGCTGGCTGTTTAGAGAGGGCTGATTCCATAAAAGATGCCCATATCTTTTTTGCATAGGCTGTTTCTTCGACCGAGTCAATGGTTCGCCCTTTATCATAGCCTGTCCACACACCTGTCACGAGCTGGGGAGAGAAGCCGATCATCCAGCTGTCGGCTCCTGTCGTCCCTGATTTTCCTCCGTATGTTCGCGTGAGATCCTTCATAATGGTGCGACCAGTGACACTCGTATAGCCGTTTAACTGATCATTGAACATTCCTGACATCATGTCGGTGGTGACAAAGGCTGCCTTTTCATCTAAGACTTGCTCTCGTTTTTGCTTTTCTTCAAAAAGCACGTTGCCTTTTGCATCCGTTACTTTTGTAATAAAGGTGGGTTTGACTCGTTTTCCGCCATTGACAAGCATGGCATAAGCATTGGTCATTTCAATAGGTTTGACAGGAGACGTACCTAAGGCTAGTGATGGCACTTGATCTAGTTTTTCGTTGATGCCAAATGTTTTCCCGGCACGTACAAGCTGCTCCATTCCTAAAAATAGATGGGTTTTCACGGCATAAATATTATCAGACAGCGCCAAGGCTTGAAGCATCGTAATGCCGTCATTGGCGTAATAGCCATGATAATTGCTTGGCGAATAAGCAGCACCGCTTCCTTGATCATCGAGCTCAAAAACTGTTTCTTCACTACGCATGACGGTTGCTGGTGTAAACCCATTTTGTAAGGCCATGTAATAGAGAAGTGGCTTCATTGTTGAACCGGGCTGTCTTTTCGCTTGTGTCACCCGGTTGAATGGACTTTTCTCGTAATCTCTTCCTCCGATGAGGGCGAGTACATGACCTGTTTGTGGATGGATAGCAGTAAAGCCGATTTGGATGTCTGATTTCAAATCGATTGTGCTTTTTAACGTCTTCTCAGCAATTTTCTGTAATTCTGGATGTAAAGTCGTTTGGATATGAAGGCCATAGGTTTCGATCTGTTCCTTAGTTAGCCCCAAGGTTTGCTTCAACTCACGAACCACATCATCATAAAAATACGGGGCTTGCTTTGCTTGTAGCTGCTTCTTTTGCAAAGGACGATAGGACAGTTTTTCTATCGCGGCTTCAGCGGCTGCCTTTTTCGTAATCATGCCGTCCTCTTGCATGTGCCTCAAAATCATATTCTTTCTTGCACCGGCTTTCTCTTCATTCACATAAGGGGAGTAGAGAGAAGGGCCCTTTGGGATACCGGCAAGTAAGGCAGATTCAGCGAGGGTCAAATTCTTCGCTTTTTTTCCGAAATACAGACGGGATGCCGCTTCCACGCCATAAGCTCCATGACCATAATAAATGGTGTTCAAGTATCCTTCTAAAATCTCATCTTTTGTATAGTTTTGTTCTAAGCGAATCGTGTAAAAGGCTTCATTCCATTTCCGCTTCCACGTTTTATCATGATCTAAATAAAGATTTCGTGCATATTGCTGGGTGATCGTGCTGGCTCCCTGTACTTTAGCCATGGCGCGAATATCAGCCACTGCAGCCCCTGCCATTCGTTTCACATCAAAGCCGTGATGCTCATAAAAAGTTTTATCCTCAACAGCTACAGCTGCCTGTCTGATATGAGGAGACATGTCCTTTAACGGCACCCAATATCTCTTTTCTCCAAAGCTAGTTTCTCCAAGCTTTGAACCATCGGCTGCATAAATCGTCGTAGATTGGGGAACTTGAACAGAAGGGGCGCCTTGCCATTTGGCTATTAAAAGAATCGTCAAAAAGACAGTGCCTGCAAATAGAAAAGCGAGTAAGCCAATAAAAAAACAGGCTCGAATCGTTTTCACGGTCATGCGGATTTTTTTATTACTCATGATTGTGTCCATGCCAAGCCCCCATTTTGACGGTTTTTTATCAGTATGGAACAAAGAAAACCGTTTTAAACAAATGATTGAAAGAGCGTGCATGAAAATTGAAGAGAACTCATGCGGTTCTTTACAATTTGATATGAATCCACTATACTTTTTTCTTGGACAATCGATATAGTCATAGCCGTTAAAAGGCGCTAACAATAGATGTTTGTTTATTATTGGATGAGAGGAAGATGGACAATGAGCGAACTTTGGTATACAGAGAAGCAAACGAAGAATTTTGGTATTACATTGAAGGTGAACAAGACCCTTCACACAGAGCAAACAGATTTTCAGCATTTAGAAATGGTGGAAACAGAAGAGTTTGGCAATATGCTGTTTTTAGATGGTATGGTGATGACATCTGAGAAAGATGAGTTTGTATACCACGAAATGGTGGCACATGTACCTCTTTTCACTCATCCAAATCCGGAAAATGTTCTTGTCGTAGGCGGAGGAGATGGCGGTGTCATTCGTGAAATCCTCAAGCATCCAAGTGTGAAAAAAGCGACACTTGTTGATATTGATGGAAAAGTCATCGAATACTCGAAGAAATTCCTTCCTTCAATTGCTGGGAAGCTAGACGATCCTCGTGTAGATGTCAAAGTCGGAGACGGCTTTATGCACATTGCTGAAGCTGACAATGAGTACGATGTCATCATGGTGGACTCAACTGAACCAGTTGGACCAGCTGTGAACTTGTTCTCTAAAGGATTTTACGCAGGAATCTCAAAAGCACTCAAAGAAGACGGTATTTTCGTGGCACAAACGGACAACCCTTGGTTTACACCTGAGCTGATTACAAATGTACAGCGTGATGTGAAAGAGATTTTCCCAATAACGAAGCTTTATACAGCGAATATTCCAACGTATCCAAGTGGTCTTTGGACATTTACCATCGGTTCAAAAAAATATGATCCACTTGCTGTAGAAGACAGCCGTTTCTTTGATATTGAGACGAAATATTACACAAAAGAATTGCACAAAGCGGCATTTGTTCTGCCGAAATTTGTAAGCGACTTAATCAAATAAATCAAGCGAAGTGGAAATGCGCAAATGACCGTTTGCGCATTTTTTGAAGCGTAAAAGGAGGAATCTTGCATGAGATTCGACGAGGCTTATTCAGGAAAAGTGTTTATTGGAAGTCATCCGACATGGGAAGATGCAAAAGTCATTTTATACGGTATGCCGATGGATTGGACGGTTAGTTATAGACCAGGCTCACGTTTTGGTCCGAACCGAATTCGTGAAGTTTCGATTGGATTAGAGGAATATAGCCCTTATTTAGATCGTGAGCTACACGAGGTACCATTCTTTGATGCCGGTGACATTCCGCTTCCTTTTGGAAATGCACAGAAAAGCTTAGACTTAATTGAAGAGTATGTCGACAGTATTTTAGAAAAAGGGAAGTTTCCATTAGGAATGGGCGGCGAGCATCTTGTATCTTGGCCGGTTTTCCGCGCGATGCATAAGAAATATCCTGATTTGGCCATTATTCATATGGACGCACATACGGATCTTCGTGAGGAATACGAGGGTGAGCCGCTGTCTCATTCAACCCCGATTCGTAAAGTAGCAGGACTCATTGGACCTGAGAATGTGTTCTCTTTCGGAATTCGTTCTGGGATGAAGGAAGAATTTGAATGGGCAAAAGGAGCGGGCATGCACATTTCTAAATTTGAAGTGCTGGAGCCATTGAAGCAAGTATTGCCAAAGCTGAAGGGACGCCCAGTGTATGTGACGATCGACATTGATGTACTCGACCCAGCTCATGCACCTGGTACAGGCACGGTAGATGCTGGCGGTATTACATCAAAAGAGCTGCTTGCATCCATTCATGCGATTGCAGGATCTGATGTGCAAGTAGTCGGTGCAGACCTTGTTGAGGTAGCACCAGTATACGATCATTCTGACCAAACAGCGAATACAGCGAGCAAGCTTTTACGCGAAATGCTGCTTGGATTTGTGAAATAACAACTTGATAGAGGAGCTTGTCATCTCATGTGGACAAGCTCTTTTTTTACATGGATCAAAAAATAAAGGAGGCAGTTCATGTTTTCTTCTATATTGATGGTGTTTCTCGCTTTTTGTGTGTTAGCGGCGGGTTTCCTCACGCTGAAACGAGAGCTCGCAGCTGAGCCGCCTGTTTTTGCTTCGAAAAAGGAAGCGAAGGAAGAGATGTTGGGGCTGTTTCAGGATCGAGGCTTTTTCTATCTGACGGCCATTGCGCTATGCATGCAGGTGGTATTTAAGCAGGCGCAGATCGTGCCATTTGATTTTTTTCAGGCATTTTTGGCAAGTTCAGGCGTACAAGCTCTTTTTTATTTCATCAAAAGAAAAGACTTGGGCATAAAGGCTGGATTGGTGGTATTAGTGAGTTTCGTGTTCCTTTTTTTCTAAAGTGATGGTGTAAGATCAAAAACGAAGTTTAATCGCAGTGAATAAGAGAAATGATGGGATGATAGGCAATCATGAATATGGTATACTATTTTAGTTAAACGGGTCTTAGCAAAGGAAGTGCAAAATGACACAAAACCAAATTTCAATTCATGTAAAGTCAGTGATGAAACCAGAGACGGAGCCGGCTGAAACGATCGAATTCCGCACGACTGGAACGTATCAAGAAAAGAATGACAAAACGTATCTCACTTACCATGAAGAACATGAAATGGGTCAAGTAAAAACCGTTGTGAAAATGAGTGAAAAAGAAATTTTTGTCATGAGATCAGGGGCCATTCAAATGAAGCAGCGTTTTCTCATCGGAGAAACGACCGTCACACATTATACGATGCCATTCGGTACACTACAGCTTGATGTGCACACACATGGCATTGATCTGGATGTGGACAAGGGACTGCTGCACATTACGTACGATATGCTGACAGGGGAAGACCAAAAGCATTTACATACATTATCGATTTCATATAAGGAGGATTTACGTTCATGAATATCGCAGAACAGGTCAAAGATGCGTTAAAAGAAGAAATTATCGCGGCAGTCGTCAAAGCAGGACTTGCTGATGAAAGCCAGGTACCAGATGTCCTTTTAGAAGTGCCGAAAGACAAAACTCACGGTGATTACTCCACCAATATGGCGATGCAGCTTGCCCGCATTGCAAAAAAAGCACCTCGTCAAATCGCAGAGGACATTGTCAAAGCGTTTGATAAAGGGAAAGCCTCTATTGAAAAAATGGATATCGCAGGTCCAGGATTCATTAACTTTTATATGAACAATCAGTATTTAACAAAGCTCATCCCTGCTGTCCTTGAAGCAAAGGAAGCATATGGTGAAACGAATACAGGCGGCGGTCAAAAAGTGCAAGTTGAATTCGTCTCAGCCAACCCAACAGGTGACCTTCACCTTGGACATGCCCGCGGAGCAGCTGTAGGTGATTCTCTTTGCAACATCCTTGATAAAGCAGGGTTCGACGTGAGCCGTGAATACTATATCAACGATGCAGGGAATCAGATCAATAACCTCGCTTTATCTGTAGAGGTACGTTACTTTGAGGCGCTCGGTCTTGAAAAAGAGATGCCTGAAGACGGGTACAGAGGAGAAGACATCAAAGGCATCGGGCAAAAGCTGGCAGATGAATTTGGTGACCGTTTCGTGCACGAGTCAGAAGAAGAGCGTATGAAGTTCTTCCGTGAATACGGCTTGAAATACGAATTGGAGAAATTACGTGTAGATCTTGAGAATTTCCGTGTCCCATTTGATGTATGGTATTCAGAAACCTCTTTATATGAAAACGGAAAAATCGAACCAGCGCTGGAAACGCTTCGCGAAAAAGGCTATGTCTTTGAAGAAGATGGTGCAACGTGGCTGCGTTCAACTGATTTTGGCGATGACAAGGATCGCGTGCTCATTAAAAAAGACGGCAGCTTCACTTACTTGCTTCCAGATATCGCATATCATAAAGACAAATTGGACAGAGGCTTTGACCAGCTCATTAACATTTGGGGCGCGGACCATCACGGCTATATCCCTCGAATGAAAGCGGCGATTCAAGCACTTGGATATCCGGCTGGCAAGCTTGAAGTAGAAATCATTCAGCTCGTTCATCTATACAAAAACGGTGAAAAGATGAAGATGAGTAAGCGTACAGGAAAAGCCGTCACCATGCGTGATCTGATTGAAGAAGTAGGCCTAGATGCCACTCGTTATTTCTTCGCGATGAGAAGTGCGGCGACACATATGGACTTTGACCTAGACTTAGCGATTTCTACGTCTAACGAAAACCCTGTGTACTACGCACAATATGCCCATGCGAGAATTTGCAGCATGCTGCGTCAAGGTGAAGAAAAAGGCTACGAGCCAAATCTTGAAAAAGCAGATTTCTCTCACATTCAATCAGAAAAAGAATACGATCTTCTGAAAATCATTGGCAGCTTCCCAGAAGTGGTAGCAGAAGCAGCTGAAAAGCGTATTCCGCACCGTGTGACGAACTATATTTATGACCTTGCATCAGCCCTTCACAGCTTCTACAATGCCGAAAAGGTCATTGATGTAGAAAATGAAACAAAAACAACAGCACGTCTTTCACTCATGAAAGCAACACAAATTACGCTTGCGAATGCATTAAAACTAATTGGTGTATCGGCTCCGGAAAAGATGTAATTATACGAAAAACCCACTCTAAACAAGAGTGGGTTTTTCGTTTGTATTTTTCATCGTTCAGCTGTTAGATCACTTTTATGTCTCTGGAAAATCTCAATTTCGTAATCCTCTAATGCTTGTTTAGGAAGTTGCTTTTCTAATGCAGAATGCAAACCTGCCATATCTTTTGAAGTATCGATGCCAATGGATATTGTGGGCTCTGTCTTGATAATCTGATAGTTAAACAATTTATACTCTTCCCATAATGAGTCCAATACGTGGATGATCTTATCATCTAATTCCTCTTCAGAAAGGGTGAGAGTTTTTGAAGTGAAACTTAATCCAATCATACAAAGAGATTCAGAATCTGTTAAATAAAAAACACCCGCTATCTACTAGAGACAGCGGATGTTGAACATTACCCAAGCGTATTAATAATATTAGAAATAGAATCAAATAATTGGCTAAGTACATCAGAAAACATAGTTTGTATCCTCCCTTCGGCAAGCATGTAGTATGTGTGCGTTAATGAGATTAACCAAGTGTGTTAATAATGTTAGAGATAGAATCGAATAATTGGCTAAGTACATCAGAGAACATGTTTTTGCCTCCTCTCTTTTCTTTTTACATTTACTTAACGAAGGGGATGAAGGGTTGGATCACTTTTTCTAAAAAAAGATGGTGGCTTAGAAAAAAGCACCACAATTCGGGTGCTTTTTTCTTTTATTAGTTATGAATGAATGCGCAGCTTCACGTCTCCATTTTCACACGCTAGCTGAACGTTTCCGCCAATCGGTAAGGTGAAAACCGGCTGCGTATGTCCGATATCGACATCGTAGATCACGGGAATGTGTTTAAGCATCGGGTGTTTATCTAAAATGAACTTCAAATGTTCTTCTGTCATCTTGGATTTCTTCTGAAAGCGTCCGATGATCAACCCTTTAATGGACTCTGCATGCTGCAAGAGGGAAGTGAGGTCTCTGGCGAACATTTCAGGGAAGACCAACTCATCATCCTCCACAAATAAGATGGCGTCCTTGATTTGAGGCATAAACGATGTCCCTTGCAGTAAGTTCAGTGTACAAAGGTTCCCTCCATACAAGGTGCCTTCGGCTGTTCCTTCCTGATAGATTCCCCATCTCGTCGGATGAAACTGCCTGTTCGCTTGATCAAGATACCACGCATCATCACTCCACTTGGTCGAAGGGGTCACATCAAAAGACTCACCGTCATTCATCAAACAGGCTTGAAACATAGCCGTCTGCTCCTCTTGCCCCTGCTTCATTTGAAAGCTGGAGAAATGGGGTCCAGAGTATGTCACCATCTCACATTTGGCTGTAATAGCGCTTGCGAGTGCGGTAATATCACTGTATCCGCAAAGAACTTTAGGATGCTGACGGATCAAGTCGTAATCGATGTAAGGCAAAAGTTCATTGCAATTGAAGCCACCAATGGCGGTCAAAATACCGTCGACCTCATCATCTGTGAATGCCTTATGCAAATCAGACAAGCGGTGTTCAATAGATGATGAGGAATGAAGATCACATTCAAACACGTGCTGTCCAAAAGAGACAGTGAAACCTAAAGCCTCTAAACGTTTTTTTGCTTGAGCGATTCCTTCTTCTGATAAAATGCTGGCACTTCGGCTTGGGGCAATGACACGAAGATGACTGCCTTTTCTTAAAGGAGAGGGTGTATACATAAACAAATCTTCCTTTCCATCACATATTTATCCATTATATCGGATCAAATGACCTAAGTCTGTAAAAGCTAGAAGAAAGGCATAGGTCGTGCGTTTCATACAAGCTGTGCGAAGGGTATGGAAGAGAAAAGACAGAAACGAATGAGGGCGGAGAATGTGAAAAAAAGAAGACTGGAATTTTTATTTTTATATTTTATGATATTTGGGGCATATGTGGTGTATTGGTGGCCGGTTCCAGCGTGGAGTGTTCAACTGTACGCAGCGATTTATATCGCCATTATTTTATTTAGTATCATCTCACTCATGCTAGAGAACCGAACTTCACAGCACACACTCTTATGGATGTATGTGCTCATCTTTTTCCCGATCATTGGCTATATGTTTTATTTGTTCTCGGGACAGCTCTATGTGAAAGGTCATTTATTCAAATCAAAAAGAATGTACAACCGTGAAAAACTACGCAGAATATCTGAGCTTGAGAGCAAGCCTGATGAATCAAGTTTAACCGAAAATCAGCGGACTTTTTTTCATTACACAGAAAAGGCAACAGGCATGCATGTGAACACAAATAGTGATATGGACATTTTAAAAAATGGGGAGGAGACGTTTCCCCGTATTTTTGAAGAGTTAAAAAAGGCAAAATCGTTCATCCATATAGAATACTACATGTTCAAATCAGATTTCCTTGGACACCGGATGATGGAGATTCTGATAGAAAAAGTGAAAGAAGGGGTAGAGGTTCGCTTCATCTATGATGCGGCTGGCAGCATTCGCTTCTCTCGAAAAGATATTAAACGCTTGAAGCAGGCGGGAGTCAAGGTTGCTCCTTTTCTGCCTTTAAAATATGGTTTCTTTAATCAAAAATTCAATTTCCGTAATCACCGAAAAATTGTGATCATTGATGGGAAAACTGGATTTGTCGGCGGGTTAAATGTCGGAAAAGAATATGTCGGACGTGATGAAAACATCGGTTTTTGGCGTGATACGCATACGATGTTAAAGGGAGAGGCTGTCCAAACCCTTCACTCTGTTTTTATGCTCGACTGGGAGTATGTATCAGATGAAGTATTAATTGACGATCCGAAGTATCATACGCCTCATCCTGTGACGGGAGAGGATGTCATTCAGGTTGTACCAACTGGACCTGATATGAAAGAAAGTATGAGTGATTTATATGATGCACTCATCTCAAATGCGAAACAATTTGTCTGGATTGCGACACCTTATTTTGTCCCGAATGAATCCATACGTACGGCATTGAAAATTGCTGCAACAAGAGGGGTTGATGTTCGGGTGATGGTTCCGGAGATCAATGATGGCTTTCTCACACAATACGCCACAAGGTCCTATTTTTCTGAGCTCCTAAAAGAGGGTATCAAGGTGTATCACTATCAAAAAGGCTTCATGCATCAAAAAGTGATGATCGCAGATGGAGAACTTGCCTCTGTCGGCACCGCAAATGTGGATATGAGAAGCTTTCAGCTCAATTTTGAGGTCAATGTCTTTATGGCCGCGAAAAAGCCCATTGAGCAGCTGATGGCCCATTATGAAGAAGATATGAAAGAATGTGAGCAAATGGGACCTGTTCATTTTTATAAAAGAGGCTTAAAAGAGCGATTAAAGGAATCATTTGCTCGGTTGTTTTCTGGTGTTTTATAAGGCTTTCCAGTCGAAGAAATCATTTCCTCATCTAGTATTTTGATGAGGTTTCCTCTATAATTGAAAATGATTATCAATTATAGAGGAAATGAGGTTCTTTTACATATGCTAAAACGCTTTTTCGCCTATTACAGGCCCTATCGAGGTCTGTTCTTTTTAGATTTCTTTTGCGCTGTTGCCGTTGGATTGATGGAACTAGGTTTCCCGCTTATCGTGAACTACTTCATTGATACATTGTTACCAACAGGGAACTGGACAATTATTGTCTGGACGGCACTTGCCCTGTTTGTCATTTATGCCCTCAGCTCGGTTATGCAATTTATTGTGTCGTATTGGGGGCATATGCTTGGCATCAATATTGAAACAGATATGAGGAAAAAGCTGTTTGATCACTTTCAGCGCCTATCTTTTAAGTTCTTTGATAACAACAAAACGGGTAAGCTCATGTCACGGATGACTAACGACCTCATGTACATTGGAGAGGTGGCGCATCATGGTCCTGAAGATTTGTTTATAGCCATTATGACGATTCTTGGTGCCTTTGCAGTCATGCTGATGATTAATTGGCAGTTGGCCATTTTAACGTTCCTCATCATGCCTGTCATCATTTGGCTCGCCCTTCATTTTAATAAAAAGATGACAAAGGCGATTACACAGCTCAACAATGACATTGGAGACTTTCATGCAAGGGTTGAAAACAATATCGGAGGCATTCGACTTGTTCAAGCCTTTGCTAACGAACATTTCGAGAAAAAGCGTTTTGCTGAAAACAACAACCGTTTTCGGAAAGCGAAGCTTCTTTCCTATAAAATTATGTCGGTCAACGGATCAATCAGCTATATTCTGACACGTCTTGTGACACTGTTTGTCCTTCTCGCAGGTACATGGTTTGTCCTGCAAGGTCAATTAACGGCAGGTGGCTTTATCGCATTTGTTCTGATTACGAATGTTTTATTTAGACCGATTGATAAAATCAACACGGTCATTGAAATGTATCCAAAAGGCATTGCGGGCTTTAAAAGCTATGTTGATTTGCTAGAAACAGAACCAGATGTGAAGGATACAGAGGGAGCACGTGATGTATACGGATTGAAAGGTGAAATTGAATATCGAAACGTAACATTTGGCTACGATGAACACAGTCATGTGTTAAAGAATATCGATTTGAAGATCAAACAAGGAGAAACGGTTGCGTTTGTCGGGCCTTCAGGAGCGGGGAAATCAACGATTTGCAGTCTTCTGCCTCGTTTTTATGATGTGGATGAAGGAGAGATCACAATAGACGGTGTAAGCACAAAATCGATGACGTTGTCTTCGTTAAGGCAGCAGATCGGTATTGTGCAGCAGGATGTCTTTTTATTCTCAGGCACCATTCGTGAAAACATTGCGTACGGCAACCTAGAAGCCAGCGATGCAGAGGTGTGGGAGGCTGTACGTCGTGCGCATTTAGAGGAACTTGTCCAGCGTTTCCCAGAGGGGTTGAATACGGTGATAGGTGAGCGCGGCGTCAAGCTATCAGGCGGCCAAAAGCAGCGCTTGTCCATTGCACGGATGTTTCTGAAAAACCCTTCTATACTCATCCTAGATGAAGCCACATCAGCACTGGATACAGAAACAGAAAAAGCCATCCAGGACGCGCTGAGTGAACTAGCCGTCGGCAGGACAACACTCGTCATCGCCCACCGCCTAGCAACAATTAAACACGCCGACCGTATCATCGTCGTGACAGAGGAAGGCATTGAAGAGCAAGGCCGCCACCAAGATTTAATTCAAATGGGTGGCGTATACAGCAGACTGCACGAAGCGCAGTTTGGTCATTAAAGAAAAAGTCCTTTTGATAAAGGGCTTTCAGCGTGTAGACAAACCTTCGCATTCGTTGTCAGGTCTGCGCGCCGGTGCTCACGAATGTCAAATTCGCTCCGCGCCAGTGCTCGGCCTTCCTAGACTTCAAAGGTTTTCTATCACGCTGAAAAGAAGACAAAGTGCTAAAATAAAGATCATTTTAGCACTTTGTCAACAATCTGAAAGTCCTTTTGATAAAGGGCTTTTTTTGTTAGGATAGAAAAAACTTGTGAAGGAAGGATCTGATGGAATGAAGGGGCTTCGGCGATTACAAAAAGGCGACAAGATCGGTATTTTTTCACCTTCAAGTCCTGCATCAGCGACCTCGCCTCTTAGGTATGAGCGGGCGAAGAAGTGGCTTGAGCAAAAAGGATTCATTGTGGTACCAGGATCATTAACAGGGAAAGAAGATCACTACCGTTCAGGTACAATTCAAGAACGAGCCAATGAGCTGAATGAGCTGATGGCTAGAGACGATTTGGCGTGCGTTATGTCAATGATTGGCGGGACAAATTCAAATAGTTTGCTGCCTTATCTTGATTTTGATCTACTGAATCAACATCCGAAAATCATGATCGGTTATTCAGATGCGACAGCAATTCTTTTAGCCGCTTACGAAAAAACGGGACTGCCTGTATTCTACGGACCGGCGCTTGTCCCATCTTTTGGAGAGTTTGAACCGTTCGTCGCTTATACGTATCAGTCGTTCGAAGACATCCTCATGCAGTCACAAACTATTCCTTATCAAATCAAAAAACCACCTTTTTGGACGGATGAACGAATCAATTGGGAAGAAAAAACGCGTGATAAAAAGCAGCGCCCGAACGATTGGCTGTGCGTCATAGAAGGACAGGCAGAAGGTAGGTTGATTGGCGGAAACCTCAATGCAATGTATGGCATATGGGGCAGTGAGTTCATGCCAGCAATCCAAACAGGAGACATTCTCCTCATTGAAGATTGCATGAAAACCGCTTCAGTTTTAGAAAAAAACTTCTCTTTATTGAAGGTAAATGGAGTATTTGAGCGGGTATCAGGGATTCTTTTGGGGAAACATGAGCTGTTTGATGATGAGGGGACAGGCAAAGAACCTTACGAAATGTTACTTGAGGTGCTAGGAGAGACAAAAAAACCGATCATCGCAGATTTTGACTGTGCCCATACGCACCCGATGCTCACGATGCCAATTGGGGCACAAGTGAAAATGGATGCAGCTTCAAAACAAGTGTGGTTGACGAAAGAGTGGATCTAAAAAGAGCAGCCAGGAGCTGCTCTTTTTTATGAAACCTTCTCTTTTTCAAATGGCTGCAAGAGGTCTTGTGCTTTTTTTCCCTCTACGACAATTAAGTAGTCAGATTCTAAATGAGTGAGCCTGAATGTTTCAAGCTCTACGATATTTTTGATGTTACACATTGTTTTCTTAGAATATACATATAGACGATGTTGAGCCTCGTGGCATTTTTCATAAAGAGAAATAAGCTTATGTAAATTCAATGCTTTCGCAGCGATTTGGATTGAATAGATCTGAGACATCTTCATATCCTCCTGTTGATTACTTTCTCACAATAGCTTTGTTACCCCTGTTTGCACAGAGATAAACCTTTCTCTATGGTTTCCACTCAATGGTTCCTCCGCCCACTCGCTTGTTGCCTCTTATTGCAGACAGCTCTTCGACCAGTCGGAGCAGGGCTTGATCCTTTAACTTCGCCTCAATCATAAAATCTACATCACGCCCACACGGTTTTAATGCATGAAAAAGCGGTAAGACAAAGGACATATCTACACCATCTGCATGACTACGTATAGCTTTCTCTGATTTCGGTGAGGATAAATGAATTTTAGGCGGAATGCCAGTGCTCGTCCAAGTGTCGAACATTCTTGGCAGGATGTCTTCAAGCGCGGCATTGTCATCTTTATTGGCCACGTGATGATGGTAATCAAAAACAAAGGGAATACCATGCTTTTCACATACACCAAGCGTTTCTAACGACGTATACGTTTTGTCATCATTCTCAAGCGTCATCCTCGCCTTGATATGCGCTGGAAGCTGTTTGATATTTTCATCAAATCGTTGAAGCGCCGAGTCTTTATCACCGTACGCGCCGCCAACATGAATGTTCATATAGCCTTCCTTTTCGAGCTTCATCGCCTCAAGCATTTGATAATGGTACGTCATGTCGATCACGGCATTTTCTGTGATTGAAGGTTTAGGGCTAGTAAACAAGGTGAATTGATTGGGGTGAAAGCTCACCCGAAGCCCATGCCGTTTCACCAAATCACCAATTTCAAGAAACTCCTTTTGAAAAGGTGTCACAAAGTCCCAGCGTACCTCAGGATGGGTCGCAAGCGGAACGATCGAACTCGAAAAACGGTAAAGCGGGATATCATGAGCAATGGCGAAATACAGCGTTCTTAATGTATTCACGAGATTGGCCTTTGTTGTACGTAATAACGCCTCTTTTCCTTCTTCCTTTGAGAGCTTGCTGTATCTTGCAAAGGTCAGCGACTTGGCAGGAGAAGCCTCCCACAAGGTGACGGCATTGGATACATAACCAAATCGATAACGCATAGGTCATCTCCTTTATAAAAAATAAGAAAACATGGCGGCAGCCCATTCAAGCATACGTGACAAAAGCGGACGCTGTGCCAATTTCTCTTCTGTCATAAGCTCAGACACTTCTATGTGCTCGCGAATTTTCCCCTCTACGTGTGAAGTAAAGTCGACATCATCAATAGCGACGTCAACTTCCTCGTTTAAAAACAAGCTGCGTTTATCAAAATTTGCCGTACTGATGATACTGCGTCTCTGATCAATCAGAATGGCTTTCGCATGATAAAATCCTTTATAAAAACGATAAACAAGGCAGCCAGAGGCAATGAGATCCTTTAAATAATGAAATCCAGCCTCTTTAACAAGTGGATGATCTGCTTTCATTGGGATGATGATTTCAACCGTGATGCCTCGCTTTCGTGCATCAAGCAGTGCATTCAGTAGAGGAGCAGAGGGAATAAAGTAAGGCGTACAGATGATGATCTGTTTTCTCGCCTGCTGAATATCTTTCAGGAACAAAGCTTCTAAAGAGAAACCAGCAGTCGCGCGTGTAGTGCATTGTAGTGTTCCCGGTTCCAAAGCAGGAAAAACCTCATATTGCAGCTGGTGAATGCCAGATGTCCGGTATAAATCATTCAAAAACACATGCTGGAGATCTGCAACAACTTGCCCCGTCATGCGCAAATGATAATCCTTCCATATGCCAAACCGTCCCTTTTTCCCAACATATTCATCACCAATATTAAATCCGCCAATATAGCCAATCTTTCCATCAATCACCGTGATTTTACGATGATTTCTCATGTTTAACCGATAAATCAAAAAAGGGAAACGAGGTTTATTTAAAAAGTAAAATTGGATGCCACTTTTCTCCAGCATGTCAATGGACTTTTGATCAAACGGATAGGACCCTAATCGATCGGTCAGTAAAAAGACGGGAACTCCTTGTTTCGCTTTTGTTTTCAAGGCTTCTAACACCCTTTGACCAATCTTGTCGTTCTTTACAATAAAGAACATCATATGAATAGAAGAAGTGGCGTGCTGTATATCGGTGAGCAGCTGATCAAAAAGTGGCTCACCATCATGATAAAAGACGGCATCACCGCTTGTTTGTTCAAAAGATCGTTCAAAAGCGCGGGTAGAAAAATATTTCTTTCCCATATAAAGGTCTAACAATATGAGACATACGATGACAATGAGTACGAGTAGGATGATCAATGCGATCATGAAGCTTCCTCCTTTTTTGCATATTTCAATAGTGTACCCAAACGCGTAAAAAATATTGACTGAATACTCATTCATTATTTATGATAGAAGTACAACATGGAAACGGAACAAAGTGGGTTTTGGGGAATGAAAGGGGGAGCAAGATGAATAGCCTTTTAATCATGAACATGATCGCATTTGCGGCGGTGACCGCTTACGCTGTGTATTTGTTTATTTATCTCATTCGAACACGAGCAGCGTACATTCGTCTTGGCAAAAAAGAAGAGTTTCAACAAGACATGAAAAAGCGCTTAGAGCGTGTTTGGGTCAATGTATTTGGACAAAAGAAGCTGTTAAAGGACAAGAAGAGCGGCATCATTCATGTGCTGTTTTTCTACGGATTTATCCTTGTGCAGTTCGGAGCCCTTGATTTTATTATGAAGGGACTCGTTCCAGATAGCGGACTCCCTTTAGGTCCGCTTTACGGTGTCTTTACTTTTTTCCAAGAGGTGGTCACACTTCTCATTTTAGTAGCCGTTGTTTGGGCGTTCCATAGAAGGTATGTGGAAAAGCTTGTCCGTTTAAAGCGTGGCTTTAAATCAGGTCTAGTGCTTTTATTTATTGGCGGCTTGATGCTGACCGTTTTACTTGGCAACGGGATGAATATCATCTGGCATGGACACTCTCTATCACCAACTGAGCCAATCGCATCCAGTATTGCGTTCTTGCTGGGCGGTATTTCACCTCTTGCGGCAACAGTCGTTTTTTATGTTGCATGGTGGGTGCATCTTCTGATTTTGCTGACATTCTTAGTGTATGTCCCGCAGTCAAAGCATGCTCACCTCATTGCAGGACCGGTAAACGTATTTGCAAGCAGATTAGACCCGCCAGGTAAGCTGCAAAAAATTGATTTTGAAGATGAGACACAAGAGACCTTCGGTGTGGGGAAAATTGAAGACTTCCGTCAGTCACAGCTGATCGACCTTTACGCTTGTGTGGAATGCGGGCGCTGTACAAATATGTGCCCAGCAACAGGAACAGGGAAAATGCTGTCTCCAATGGATTTGATTTTAAGGTTAAGGGATCATTTAACCAATAAAGGTGCGGCTATTACTTCGAAGACGCCTTGGGTACCGCAACTTGCCTTCAGGCAGACAACAGGGAATCAGCTGGCGCTTCAGGCGAGAGGAGCAGGTGCAGAGGAATCGGCTGCCAGCTCGATGTATCATCCTTCTCTTATTGGTGAGGTCATTACAGAGGAAGAAATTTGGGCATGTACGACGTGCCGAAACTGTGAAGATCAATGCCCTGTCATGAATGAGCACGTCGACAAAATTATTGATATGCGCAGATATCTTGTGCTGACGGAAGGGAAAATGGATGCAGATGCACAGCGTGCGATGACAAGTATAGAGCGCCAAGGGAACCCATGGGGATTGAACCGGAAAGAAAGAGAAAATTGGCGTGAACTGAGAGAAGATGTGCACGTGCCGACAGTAAAAGAGCTGAAAAAAGCAGACCAAACCTTTGATTATTTATTCTGGGTTGGTTCAATGGGGGCATATGACAATCGAAGCCAAAAAATTGCGCTTGCCTTTGCAAAGCTTCTCAACGAAGCAGGCGTCTCCTTTGCCATCCTAGGCAATAAGGAGAAAAACTCTGGCGATACACCAAGAAGGCTTGGAAACGAATTTTTATTCCAAGAGCTTGCTGCGAAAAACATTGAAGAATTCCAGAAAAACGGTGTTACAAAGATCGTCACGATTGATCCTCACGCCTACAATTTATTTAAAAATGAATATCCAGACTTCGGACTTGAGGCAGAAGTGTACCACCATACAGAGTTACTGGCAGAGCTAGTGAAAGAAGGGAAACTAACGCCTGTACATGAAGTAAACGAGGTCATTACCTTCCACGACTCTTGCTACCTAGGCAGATATAACGAAGTGTATGATCCGCCGAGAGACATTTTAAAAGCCATCCCTGGAGTGACGCTGAGAGAAATGGAGCGTCATCGTGAAACTGGTATGTGCTGCGGTGCAGGCGGGGGCTTAATGTGGATGGAAGAAGAGACAGGTACCAGAATTAACACTGCCCGAACGGAGCAGGCGTTACAGGTGCAGCCGTCCATCATCAGTTCAGGATGTCCTTACTGCTTAACGATGCTGGGAGATGGGACGAAAGCGAAGGAAGTAGAAGAGCAGGTAGGTACATTTGACGTCGCTGAACTTCTTGAAAAATCAGTGTTTGGCGAGGCTGAAAAGCAGGTTTCGTAAACAAAACAGGCCGATGAATAGAATGTTCATCGGCTTATACATGGCGCTGTACATCAGCTGATTAGATAATATGTAAGCGGTAACAAATGGGAGGGGACATACATGAGCAAGACGGTCATTGTATCTGGAGCAAGAACACCATTTGGAAAACTAGGCGGTGCTTTCATCGGGTTGACTGCCGCAGAACTAGGCGGAGTGGCAATCAAGGCTGCGCTGGAAAGAGTGCCAGGTTCACATCATGTGGATGAGGTCATCATGGGAAGTGTTTTGCAGGGAGGACAAGGACAGATTCCTTCAAGGCAAGCAGCAAGACATGCTGATCTTCCGTGGTCCGTTCCGACGCAAACCATCAATAAAGTCTGTGCATCAGGTATGCGCAGTGTGAGCACAGCAGACCAAATCATCCGAGCTGGAGATGCGGAGGTCATCCTATCGGGCGGTATGGAATCCATGTCACACGCCCCTTATTTACTAAAAAAAGCGCGCTGGGGCTACAAAATGGGAGATGGTGCGGTACAAGATGCGATGATTTTAGATGGATTAACCTGTTCATTTACAGGCGTCCATATGGGGGAGTATGGGAGCATGGCTGCGAAGGAACTTGGAATTACGCGCGAAGAGCAAGACCTTTGGGCGTTAAGAAGTCATGAACGGGCGATCGAAGCGCAGAAAAACGGCTTTTTTGAACATGAAATCACCCCCGTCACCGTCAAGACGAAAACGGGAGAGCGGCTGATCACAGAAGATGAATCCCCGCGGCGTGATACGTCATATGAACGACTGTCAAAGCTCATGCCTGTTTTTGATCAAACGGGTACCATTACCGCTGGAAATGCACCAGGTATCAATGATGGCGCAAGTGCACTACTTTTAATGAAAGACACATATGCAAAGCAGCATGATGTCAAGCCATTGGCAGTCGTGCTTGGTCATGCGCAGGTAGCCGTAGAGGCAAAGGATTTTCCAAAAACACCAGCCTTTGCTATCGAGAAGATTTTACAGAAAACAGGCAAGCGTTTGGAGGATATCGATCTATTTGAAATCAATGAGGCCTTCTCAGCTGTGGTGCTGGCGTGTGAAAAAATAACCGGGCTGGACCGACGGAAAATGAATATCAACGGAGGTGCAGTTGCGCTTGGTCACCCTATTGGGGCAAGCGGAACACGGATCATATTGACCTTAATTCATGCATTAAAACAAAGAGGTGGCGGTATTGGCATTGCGGCGATTTGCAGTGGAGGCGGTCAAGGAGATGCCATCATGATAAAGGTAGATTAAAAGGGAGGGGTTCATCGTCATGAGTACAGAAGAAACCGTCATGGTCGTTGGAGCTGGACAAATGGGATCAGGCATTGCCCAAGTCTTTGCACAGTCTGGCTACACAGTCCTGCTGCATGATGCATCTGAAAAGCAGATTCATCGAGCCATTTCCTCCATGACCAAACAACTGACGAAACGAGCAGAAAAAGGAAAACTAGCCCATCAGGCAGTCCGAGATATTACACAGCGGCTTGCCGTATCAACAGATTTAAAGGACGTGCAGCAAGCTTATTTAGTGATTGAAGCTGCATCTGAACAAATGAGTGTGAAAAAACAAATCTTTGAAACACTTGATCAATTTGCAGAGGCGAAGACGATATTTGCAACAAACACATCTTCCTTGTCGATCACAGAATTAGCAGCTGTTACAGGGAGACCGGAGCAAGTGATTGGCATGCACTTTATGAATCCTGTCCCTGTCATGAAACTCGTTGAGGTCATTCGAGCGCTGCAAACGAGTGACGACACGTATCAACTCGTTTGTGAAACAGCAAAGGCATTAAACAAAACTCCAATTGAAGTGGAAGACTTCCCAGGGTTTGTATCAAATCGTATATTGATGCCAATGATCAATGAAGCCATCTACACCCTTTATGAAGGCGTGGCAGATGCAGAAAGCATTGACAGTGTCATGACGCTTGGGATGAATCACCCAATGGGACCGCTTCGTCTCGCTGATTTCATCGGACTAGATACATGTTTATTTATTATGAATACCCTTCATGAAGGACTTGGGGATAGCAAGTATCGACCTTGTCCTCTTTTGAAAAAATACGTGAATGCAGGCTGGCTGGGCAAAAAGACAAAGAAAGGTTTTTACACATACCACGACCACTCATAGGGGGAGTCAAAATGGATGTTTTGCTTACGGATCAACAGCGACTCTGGAGAGAACAGGCAGCAGAATTTGCAAGACAGCGTGTAATCCCGGAAGTGGAAGCCATGGAACAAGGTCAATTCCCAAGGACACTTTTAGCTGAAATGGGACGACAAGGCTTTCTAGGGATTCCAATACCATCTTCTTATCAAGGCTTGGGAGCAGATTTTACAACGTATATCATCGCCATTCATGAATTATCCAAAGTGAGTGCGACCATCGGCGTCATTGTGTCCGTCCATACATCTGTTGTGACGATGCCTATTTTGGCTTTTGGAACGAATGAGCAAAAAGAATCCTATGTTCCGCAGCTTGCATCTGGGCAGAAACTGGGCGCTTTTTGCCTGACTGAACCGAAGGCAGGCTCAGATGCCTCTAGTATTCAGTTAAGGGCAGAGCGGACAGAAGACCATTATGTGTTAAATGGTACAAAAATGTTTATCACAAGCGGCGGGGAAGCAGAACTGTATCTTGTCTTTGCCGTGACAGATCCTGCTTCTACGAAAAAAAATATATCGGCATTCATTGTTGAGAAAGGTACACCAGGATTTACGATCGGAAAAGATGAGAAAAAGATGGGACTGCATGGATCAAAAACGGTCACGCTTCATTTTGATGGTGTGCAGATTCCAAAACAGCAGCTGCTCGGAGCAGAAGGAGAGGGCTTTCACATCGCCATGTCTAGTTTAAATGCGGGAAGAATCGGTATCGCGGCTCAAAGCCTTGGGATAGCTGAAGCTGCTTTAACGGAAGCAGTGACGTATTTAAAGCAGCATCCAGCAGGTCTAGAAACGACCATTCGGCTAGGGGATTTGGCGGCGAAGCTTGAAGCTGCCAAGCTATTAGTCTATCAAGCGGCTGCTTATAAAGAGGCAAATCGTCCGGTGACAAAGGAAGCATCCATGGCAAAGCTATTTGCGTCAAAAACGGCGGTTGAGATCAGTACAGAAGCGATCCATTTACTCGGCATGGACGGTTATACGAATCGCTATCAAGCACAACGTTACTTTCGTGATGCAAAAGTTTGTGAAATCTATGAAGGAACAAGTGAAATTCAAAGGCTGGTCATTTGTAAACAGCTAATATGAAACGAGGTGGCTCATGATGCAGTTTCAATTAAGTGATGAACATGAAATGATTCAAAAAATGGTGAGGGATTTTGCGAAAAATGAAGTAGAGCCAACAGCAGCAGAGCGAGATGAGACAGAAACGTATGATCCAGCTATTTTTCGCCAAATGGCAGAGCTCGGTTTAACGGGGATTCCTTGGCCGGAAGAGGTTGGCGGGATCGGTAGTGATTATTTAGCCTACGTCATCGCAGTGGAGGAGCTTTCAAGAGTGTGCGCCTCTACAGGCGTTACCCTCTCCGCCCACACTTCTCTCGCCTCGTGGCCCATCTATACTTTTGGAACAGATGAACAAAAAGAGACCTATTTAAAGCCGCTTGCAGAAGGACAGAAGGTAGGGGCATATGCACTCACTGAGAGCGGGTCGGGTTCGGATGCCGGCGGAATGAGGACGACAGCAGTAAAGGCAGGCAGTGAATACGTCCTGAACGGTGCGAAAATCTTTATTACAAATGGGGGCATTGCGGATTATTATATTGTGTTTGCTGTGACAGACCAAGAAGCTGCATCTCGAAATACGACAGCCTTTATTGTAGAAAAAGAGACACTGGGCTTCTCGGTCGGTAAAAAGGAAAGCAAACTGGGCATTCGCTCATCGCCAACGACTGAAATTCGATTTGAAGATTGCCGGATTCATGAAAAGAACCGGCTCGGACAAGAAGGAGAAGGCTTTAAAATAGCAATGATGACCCTCGATGGCGGCAGAAACGGCATTGCTGCACAGGCTGTTGGGATTGCACAAGGCGCTCTTGATGCGGCAGTCCATTATGCGAAGGAGCGCAAGCAATTCGGCAAACCAATCATTCAACAGCAAGGAATCGCGTTTAAGCTAGCAGATATGGCAACCGCAATTGAAGCCTCCAGGCTACTCACTTATCAGGCAGCATGGCTCGAAACGAAAGGGCTCCCGTACGGAAAAGAATCAGCTATGTCCAAGCTCTTTGCTGGAGATACAGCCATGAAGGTAACAACAGAAGCCGTCCAAATCTTCGGCGGCTACGGGTATACAAAGGATTACCCAGTCGAACGATACATGCGTGATGCGAAAATCACCCAAATTTATGAAGGCACACAGGAAATCCAGCGCCTAGTCATCTCGCGCAAACTACTAGATATGTAGAAACAAAGCAAAGACCACCTGACGTGAGGTGGTCTTTTTCGGTGTGGATCATGAAGTGTTTTTGCACTAGCACCATCCAAAATTCACATTAACGTATGAGTGATTTGTAACTGATGAAGTAGTGAGTATTGGTACATGTGAATTGGCAATATACCTACTAAAGAATTAGACCTCAAGAATAATATAGCGATAACCCACATACAAGGTAATAGTCAGGTTTTCCTGAATTTAAGATGATTTCCAGTATTGAGCCATATTATATGAGCATTATGTTAAAATTGAGAAAATAAAAATATGGGAGGTTATTATGACCACAACTACTACTATCTTAGCGATTGTAACTTTGGTGATATGGATCATGGTTTCCGCAGAACTATCAAAGTCTTCAAAGAAAGATCAAAATGAAAAAGAAAATAGCCGTAGAAAATTAATTGTTTTAATGTTTGCAGGCATTATATTGACGATAGCAGTAGTCATCTCATTACTTCAGAAATTGTAGCTTTAAAATAAACGAAAAAAGTGATTGTATAAAAAAGTTCATCTCGTTCACTAATGTGTTTAAACTTTGCAAAAATGTCACGGTTCAGCCTCATTTCTAACGTGATGGTTATGATTTTTCCTACATAAATAAGCAATTCTTTTTTTGTCCGAATAGCTGAATCTCCTAAAGAAAATCCAGAAAAATGAATATACGGAGGATTCATGCAAAAAGCAGCCATTATTTTTCATCATACGTTCAAGGATTTGAATAAAGGGTATCAATTTTGATATCGAACGGAAGTCGAGACAACTCAATATGAGTGTCTCGATTTTTTTGGAATTGAGGAAATTGATTCAATTTAACTAGGCAATTTAATCCATTATCTTCTTTTTTGACTTGGATTCGTAGGGACTTATGTTGTGTTTTGGAAAATAGTATGTTTATCACATTTTCTAAATGTTACAATTTTTCAAAAGCTATGATAGGAACTGAGCTATATAAAGCTATTGATATATTTCCAAAAATAAATCACTTTCTCATACAGATACGGTTCTTCACAGGGTCAATGTGTATAACTGTACTTCCCATTCCATTCATCACTTCTCTTGAATTCAAAATAAAATCAACTCTTTTTTCACATCCATAATGATGATTCAGTTAATTTTTGAACTTGGGCTCCAATTGTTGAAGAATATTTCAGTAATAATTGAAGGACTACAACGAGCATCTCTTAAAAAAATTCATCATGAAAGTTTACCTGCCTCTAAAAAGAAGGCACTGAAAATTCGAAATGAATTTTGATAGTGTTTATCAGAAATTCTGACTAGATTTGAATGAATCAGAGCATTTTATGCTATTACATAAGTGCCCAGTAAAAATGGAAAATGAACGTAAATCCTGATAAAAACTGATTACAAATACCGTTAATTAAATAAATATTACAAATTTTCCAAAAAATATTGAAATGTAATTTACTTCTTGCTAGACTAAAGAAGTAGTAAATAATCGAAGGAGGTCATATTATGACGAAAGCAACAGATTCTAAGTTTTATGCTTTATTATCGCTATCACTTCTTGCGGTAACATTAGTAGCTTTAGTGATTGGTAATGGTTCTTTGATTGCAGCAAATCTAGGTGTTAGTACTGCAACTGCGGCAACAGTAGTTAATTTCTTAGATACTTGGTCCTCAGTAGCGACAGTCATTACAATCGTTGGTGTTTTCACTGGCGTAGGCACAATTAGTTCAGGTGTAGCTGCTACTATTTTGGCTATCCTTAAGAAACAAGGAAAAGCAAAAGCTGCTGCTTTTTAATCTAAAAAAAAATCATCTCAATCTTTAATTGAGATGATTTTTTTTCCAAAAGTCAGGTGAAATGGCGCTTAATAGATAATGATTTAAAAACTAATTTAACGTTTTATGCCCATGCGGCTTGTAATAAAACATGAATTAGGAGGAAATTTCATGATAAAAGCAAATAAACTTGGCTCATTCTCACTATTGTTATTTGCAGTGACAATAGCATCTTTATTCGTTGGAAATGGTTTTTTGAGAGCAGCCAGTCTATGTGTTACTGTGGCTGCCGCTGCGATTATGGTTGTACATAAAAAACAAGGGAAAGCGAAAGCTGCTGCTTTTTAAGATGACTTATGCATAAAACTAATAAACTATTTAAAATATATGATCAAAGTATAATGGGGTATCTCAATTATATTGGGATGATTCTTTTTTCTTTCATTGTGGTGGGAGCGTTGATTTTCTATGGGAATGAGATTCCTAGCGCTTACCTAAACAGCTTTGTTTTTATTTCAATATACATTGTAGCTACAGCTAATATTAATCGTTGTGTATTACCGTATAGAAGACAGCAGCCTGGCTTGGTCTTTGTCTCTAAACAATTGTTGTTGAAACATTTATTCTTTACGATAAAAAAAGGATATTCAGTTCAATTACTTTTGGCTTGTTTCATCGCTTTAACCTTTTTGCTAGTTGAAAATCAATATGTCATTATGATACTAGCTCTTGTGGTCGTAATGCTTTCTTTTGCATCTCAATTATTGTCTGGTCTATTCAATATCATCAATAGAATACTCCTTTTGTTACAATTTTGGTATATCATAACGTCCGTTTTTGAAGCAGTGATCATACTGCAAATAGTACAGTCTCTTCTTATTTATATTTACATAAGTAATTCTCATAGGATACCTTTGACAACTGGGCTTTCCTTTCTAAAAAGTGCGAATAAGCAACAGAGGTCTGGAAATATTCTGTATTTATTTTTGTCTTATATCACTAGTAATAAAATATTAATGATCTTAATAGGCGCTTTAGTAGCTGTGCTTACTTATTTCGCCCAATCTTTCTTAACGAAAATAGAAAATCTGCCTGCGCTCATTTTGGTCTATATCAACTTTATCACGATCTTAGAAATCCTAATAGGTTCGAAAAAGGAAGAGATTGTGCTTGATAAAGCAAGAGTCGAGACGCTACAAGCTTCATTGATTGTGAGTCCGTACGAGAGATTTAAATCCAGTACGATTTATTTACTATGTCTTGTACTGATTTTTGTCAGTGTGTGTGGAATTGTCGGAGTAATGATAAACACGTCCGATATCTCCATTATTCTTAAAAATACGTTATCGCTTCCTTTAATCATCTTTATCGGGGTCGTATATTTCAGAAAAACAGAACTATTAATCAACGATTATGAACATAAGTTACTGAAGCTATCCTTGCCGATTTTATTACTCATATGTATTACAATTTTCACAATTACTTCATGAAAAGAGGAGGAAAATGATACATAAAAGATTGAAATATTTTCTGTGGTACTACTCTATCTACTGTATTTTGCTGATAGGTACAGGGATTTATCTTGGGAATATAGTCAACAAAGATTTATTTGAAGCCGCACCGCCAACATCGGGCCAGGAATTTATGTCTGTAGTCCTACAACATAACTTAACGAACTTTGCAATGTATTTACTAGGTTTCTTGTTGTCGCCTTTATTTCAAATAATGGATTTTGGAGGTTCTTCCTTCGTTATTACGATGGGTTTTAGAACACTAGGAGCACAAGAAGCTTTAAGTAAACTAATTCCTCATGGGCTATTAGAATTTCCAAATATGTTGTTTTATCAAGGAATAAGCCAGTATGTGCTTTTCACCCTCATTTATACGAAATCAATGAAAGCCGCTTTAGGTGTCATGAAAAAAATGATTCCTTATTATCTACTATCGTTAGTCATCCTAATAAT
The DNA here is from genome assembly GCF_038610765.1 of Bacillus sp. FSL R5-0422. Lineage (NCBI taxonomy): Bacteria > Bacillati > Bacillota > Bacilli > Caryophanales > Bacillaceae > Bacillus > Bacillus sp. FSL R5-0422. Next base: position 3,278,975 of record NZ_CP152014.1, on the reverse strand, counting down.
CGCTGCTTTTATTGAAGGATATGATTCTTTATTATTTTCTATCATGATCAATCATAGATGGTTTTATTGAAGACTCTATAAGACGGAGAAGGGGATTCAAGTGGGATTAGAATTTGTAGAATGTACGAAGAAGTTCAAAAACAATACCATACTAGATAAAGTGAATTTTTCAATACCAACAGGCCTCTTTCATTTAGTGGGACGAAATGGTGCAGGTAAAAGCACTCTCCTTAAAATGCTAGCTGGTCTAGATAAGAGATACTCTGGGGATATTGAGACAAACAAAGAATCGACTCTTTATTTAAATGTTGATCCAATTGGCATTCATCCATTTACAATTAGAGAAAACCTAGAGATTCTGTGGAATACCTTTCATATTGTACCGACTGAAGAACAATTGGGTATTGTGAATGATTTTTTTGATGGTAACCTAGATGGTTCGTATAGCAGAGCATCTACGGGTATGAAAGCGAAGGTAGGATTATCTTTATTGTTCGTAAAAGATTGGAAAACCATTCTAATTGACGAAACTATGTCATCTCTAGATTCAGAGAGTATAGATATGCTATCTGAGAGGCTAGTGAATTTTTCTATTAAAAAAATTTCCACCATCATATATGTTTCCCATAGCATGGTGAATAAACGCTTAAACGATCATTCAAGCATTATGAGTATAGGGGATGGGAGGCTATTATGGAACAACGTCCAAGAATAACATCACTGATATCATTAATCATTTTTATTATGGCGAATTATTATTTCGTTACTTTTGCTATTGAATTGAATGGCTACATTTCGAAACTAGATGATTTAAGAGCTTTGTTAGAGGATATGCCTTATGAAACGATGCTGAATCTAATTGTTGTCATTACAACAATTCTCACCAGTATCAGTCTCTTAGTACAATATCTTATCGCTAAATTCTTATTAATGCTCTTTTCTCCAGAGGTTAAGGGTCATTTGTTTTATGCTCTAATTCCTAAGATTATCATTATGTTTATTAATGTAATATGTATGGGAATCTTGCAAATACAAAGCTTATGGCTGTACCTCTTCACGGCACTTATAGGAGCAGTGTTCATCTTATTCTTTTTTCAATATAAAAAAGCGAACTGGAAAGCATCGATTCTCTTTGCGGCACCATTTATTATCGATGCTCTCATTTCCTTAGGAAAAGAAATAGTCGCTGTAATGTAATGAATAATAAGTAGAGCATGAACTTTTAAGTGAAACAAAGCTTGCGAAAAGAGTAACGGTATTTGCATAAAAGTGAATTCAAGGTAATTTGAGAAAAAGGTTTTATTTTCATTAAAGGTACACGTCAACTAAACCCGTTGACGTGTACCTTTTTATACGCTTTATAATAAATGGACAATCACATTTTTTCGTTTGGAATGAATAGAACGTCATATAAAAAGCATGCCGGACACAAAAGTTAGACCCATTTTACCCAAATGAAGAACCATTAGGTGAGCCCCTTGAGAAAAAATCAAAAATTAACATGATTAAAGGTGGCATAAACTCCCCTAATTTGTTTATAATGAGAGGTATGGTTTGTCGTAAAAATAAGGGATAAACACTTATTATTTCACTGATAAATGGATACATACATGTAATAGAAAGGGAGTGTCTGACCTTGAGTTTGAAAGAATACTCACAGGAGCAGCTCAAGCACATGTCTTTAGTTGAACTTGCTTATGAAATTTTCAGAGACAGCAAAACACCGATTACGTTTTCCGAGTTAATAGATGAAATGGTCCGTTTACAAGGAATTCAAAAATCTGATCTTGATGATCGCCTTGCTCAATTTTATACAGACTTAAATATAGATGGCCGCTTTATTTCGTTAGGTGATCAGAGATGGGGACTTCGCAGCTGGTATCCAGTTGATCAAATCGAAGAAGAAGTTCAGCCAGCTGTGAAAACAAAAGCGAAAAAGAAAAAAACAAAAGCAGCTGTCGTTGAAGAAGACTTCGATGAAATTGAAGAGGAAGAGGAAATCGAAGAGCTTGAAGAAGACCTTGATCTTGTTGAAGACGACGATGATCTCGACCTAGACGATGATGAGGAAATCGAGGAAGATATAGAAGACTTCGACGAAGATGATGACGAAGATGATGACGAAGATGATGACGGCTTAACAGAAATTGACGAAGACGATTTAGACGATAATGAGGAAGAGAAATAACCCTCATAAACCGGTCCTTAAAACAGGACAAAACCGTCTTGACTTTCGAGAGCGAACTATGTAGTATGTATTTTGGGCTCTCTAAAAAGAGTACGTAAAGATACGTTCATTTACGCTCCCTTTCATTTATTTGAAAGGGAGCTTTCTTATTTTTCAAGAGATTTAGGGATACACTCTAAAAAGGATGAAGCTGTGCATGCCTAGTCATGCAAGGGTAAAAAAGAGAGGAGCATACGAAATGACAAAGTATATTTTTGTAACAGGAGGAGTTGTTTCCTCACTTGGAAAAGGGATCACGGCTGCCTCGTTAGGCCGCCTTCTGAAAAATAGAGGGATGGATGTCACCATTCAAAAATTCGATCCATATATCAACGTAGACCCAGGGACGATGAGTCCATATCAACACGGTGAGGTTTTCGTCACAGATGACGGTGCTGAAACAGACCTTGACTTAGGTCACTATGAGCGCTTCATTGATATTAATTTAAATAAGTACAGCAACGTCACAACTGGTAAAATCTACTCTACTGTTCTGAAGAAAGAGCGCCGCGGCGACTATTTAGGCGGAACGGTACAGGTTATTCCCCATATTACAAATGAAATCAAAGACCGCGTGTACCGTGCCGGAAAAGAAACAGGTGCAGATGTGGTCATCACAGAAATCGGCGGAACAGTTGGAGACATCGAATCCCTTCCTTTCCTAGAAGCGATTCGACAAATGAAGAGTGACATTGGCCGTGAAAACGTCATGTACATTCATTGTACCCTTGTTCCTTACATCCGAGCAGCAGGCGAGCTGAAAACAAAACCAACACAGCATAGTGTAAAAGAACTTCGCAGCCTTGGGATTCAGCCAAACGTGATTGTGGTCAGAACTGAAATGCCAATGACCCAAGACATGAAGGACAAAATTGCGTTATTCTGTGATATTGATACAAAAGCTGTTATCGAATGCCAAGATGCAGACACGCTATACTCTATTCCGCTTGATTTACAAAAACAAGGATTAGACAAGCTTGTATGCGAACATATGAAACTTGATTGCCAAGATGCAGACATGACGGAGTGGACAGCGCTAGTCGATAAAGTGCAAAACCTCTCAAAACAAGTCACAATTGGTCTAGTAGGGAAATATGTTGAATTGCAAGATGCATACATTTCTGTTGTTGAATCACTTCGACATGCTGGTTATGCATTTGATGCAGACGTTCAAATCAAATGGATCAATGCTGAAGAAGTGACAGCAGAAAATATGGCTGATTTCGCACAAGATGTAGACGGCATCATCGTTCCTGGAGGCTTCGGAGACCGCGGAGTGGAAGGGAAAATCATTGCTACACAATATGCTCGTGAAAACAAAGTGCCTTTCTTCGGAATTTGCTTAGGAATGCAAGTTGCGTCGATTGAATATGCACGAAACGTACTAGGCCTTGAAGGAGCTCATTCAGCGGAAATTGATCCTGAAACAGCATTCCCAATCATTGACCTTCTTCCAGAACAGAAGGATGTAGATGATCTAGGCGGAACACTTCGTCTTGGTCTATATCCATGTAAATTAAATGAAGACTCCAAAGCATTTGCAGCATACAACGATGAAGTGGTCTACGAACGCCACCGCCATCGCTATGAGTTCAATAACGAATTCAGACAGCAAATGGAAGCTGCAGGATTTGTCTTCTCTGGTACAAGCCCAGACGGACGTCTTGTTGAAATTATCGAGCTGAAGGATCACCCTTGGTTCCTTGCTTCTCAATTCCACCCAGAATTCGTCTCAAGACCGACAAGACCTCAGCCATTATTTAGAGATTTCGTTGGTGCTTCACTGCAAGCATCTGAATCAAAATAAAACAAAAAACTGCCGAGAGAATGATCTTCTCGGCAGTTTTTTTATTCATATTCCTCAACGATTTCTTTCACAGTAAACGATAGAGCGTGGTAGACGTATAAACATGTCATTAAAGCAGGGTAACCGAACCTTGTCCCGTCATCAGCAGGCACAAGCGGCTTCTTAAGCTGAAAATCAATATGGACATCACAATGCTCTTCAATCATGGACGGCTCCTTTTGTGCGGGCCCGACACCAACAACAGGCGTCCCTTGCGCATGCAGCTCTTTTACAAGAGATTGAATCTCCTCGTCTTCTGGTTCTGAATAAAATAGTAGCACTCTATCGCTTGGATGAAGCATGCTGCGCTCTGTTTGATCAAGCGGCAGTACTTTCGCACCTGGAAATGGCTCCTTGCTTTCAGTTGCCTCTAGGGCTACAGCAGCCAGTTCATTCTTTCCGTGAAAATAAACACCATGTCCACTGACAACGGCCTGTGCAAGAAGGCGTGCACCATCCTCGATCGCTTCAGCCTGCTTTTCTCCAATACGTGAAAAAATACCTGATAACTGAGTCGTGAAAATTTTTAACAAGACGGATTTCCTCCTTCGGTCAGATCATTTTATAATAGAATATAAAGAGAATATTAGGAAAAATGCTCAGAAAATGTCGTAAAGTAAACTATTATAAATAAAGGAAATGTGAAAATCAAACAGAATTATTTAACAACAGCTCTTTTTATGGCGAAAAATGAAAGCAATGGGGTGTAACAGATGAATGAGAAAATTTTAATTGTCGATGATCAATATGGTATTAGAATATTGTTGAATGAAGTGTTTCATAAAGAAGGTTATCAAACCTTCCAAGCAGCCAATGGGCTTCAGGCGTTAGATATTGTGAAAAATCATAGACCAAACCTTGTGTTGCTTGATATGAAGATTCCCGGAATGGATGGAATTGAAATTTTAAAACGCATGAAATTAATTGATGAAGACATCCGTGTCATCATTATGACAGCCTATGGCGAATTAGACATGATCCAAGAATCCAAAGAACTCGGTGCTTTGACGCACTTTGCGAAACCTTTTGATATTGATGAGATCCGAGATGCTGTCAAAGAATACTTGCCGCTCGAAACAAACGGTTAGATGGAAATGATTGAATCGAGTCATTCTGTTGCCGATTTGTCGAATAATTGGTATCCTAGATAAGAAGAAGAAAGCGATCTGACTTTGAAAGTTTACATATGGCGAGAAATTCTGGTCATGCTAGGGTGGAGAGCTTTTTTTAGTAAGCAAATTAGCTACATAGGGAGGATTTTTCATCATGCCTTTAGTTTCAATGACAGAAATGTTGAAAGACGCAAAGGAAAAAGGTTACGCTGTTGGACAGTTTAACTTAAATAATTTAGAATTCACGCAAGCGATTTTACTAGCTGCTGAAGAAGAGAAATCTCCAGTTATCTTAGGAGTATCTGAAGGAGCAGGACGCTACATGGGCGGCTTCAAAACAGTTGTCGCAATGGTTAAAGCGTTAATCGAAGAATATAATGTAACAGTTCCTGTTGCGATTCATTTAGATCACGGTTCAAGCTTTGAATCTTGTGCAAAAGCAATCCATGCAGGATTTACTTCTGTCATGATCGATGCTTCTCACCATCCATTCGATGAGAACGTAGCAACAACTGCGAAAGTAGTTGAGCTTGCACATTTCCATGGTGTATCTGTAGAAGCTGAGCTTGGAACTGTTGGCGGACAAGAAGATGACGTCATCGCTGAGGGCGTTATTTATGCTGATCCAAAAGAGTGCCAAGAGCTTGTAGAACGTACTGGCATTGACTGCCTTGCACCTGCATTAGGTTCAGTTCATGGTCCATACAAAGGTGAACCAAACCTTGGCTTCACTGAAATGGAAGAAATTGGTAAAATGACAGGTCTTCCACTTGTTCTTCATGGCGGAACAGGTATCCCAACTGCTGACATCAAGCGCTCAATTTCACTTGGTACAGCAAAAATCAATGTAAACACTGAAAACCAAATTGCTTCTGCGAAAGCAGTTCGCGAAACACTTGCTGCAAAAACAGAAGAGTATGATCCACGTAAATATCTTGGACCAGCTCGTGACGCAATTAAAGCGACTGTTATCGGCAAAATGCGTGAATTTGGTTCTTCTAACCAAGCATAATTTGATGAGAACCGAAAGCCGCCTGAGTCACAGGCGGTTTTCTCCATATCTTGAGAAAGCGCAATCAAATTTACATTTCAGACAATTTATTGATAGGAGAGTGGCACGGTTATGTTATTTTTCGTAGATACAGCGAATATCGCAGACATCAAAGAGGCGCACGAGCTTGGCATTTTAGCAGGCGTCACAACAAACCCTAGTTTAGTAGCGAAAGAAAAGGACGTATCATTCCACGACCGTCTTCGCGAAATCACTGACGTAGTATCAGGTTCTGTCAGTGCAGAAGTCATTTCCCTCAAAGCAGAAGAAATGATTGAAGAAGGAAAAGAGCTTGCTGCCATTGCACCAAATATCACGGTTAAAATCCCAATGACCACAGATGGTCTTAAAGCTGTCAAAGCGTTAACAGACCTTGGAATTAAAACAAACGTCACTTTGATTTTTAGTGCAAACCAAGCATTGCTTGCAGCTAGAGCTGGTGCGACGTATGTCTCTCCATTCCTCGGCCGCTTAGATGACATTGGCCAAAATGGTCTCGATCTCATCAGTGAAGTGAAAACCATTTTTGATGTTCATGGTTTAGATACACAAATCATTGCTGCATCTATTCGTCATCCGCAGCACGTGACAGAAGCTGCGCTTAGAGGTGCTCATATCGGCACAATGCCGCTGAAAGTCATCAAGCAGCTGACGAAACACCCATTAACGGATGCGGGCATTGAGCAGTTTTTAGCAGACTGGAATAAATAAGTGATTGTGGCAGGCAGGAATGTCTCCTGTTTGCCGCAGTTTTTCTTAAAAACGCTAAGAAATGTTTTGTGCAAAGAAGAGAACATCACAGCCTCGCAAAGCTTCGATTATTTTTCTTCCGACAAATTTCGTTTAACCTGTATTCTTTCTCTTGATATTGGCTAAATTTTGGACAAGACCTTTTAAAGCGCGACATCCACAAACAGTATAACTCCAACAGTGATCTTCTTTAAGAAGGGAGACAAATATGGAAAAGTTAAACATTGCCGGCGGTGACCCCTTACGCGGGACCGTACATATTAGTGGTGCGAAAAATAGTGCAGTGGCACTGATTCCTGCCACGATTCTCGCTGATTCTCCAGTAACGATTGAGGGCCTTCCGCATATTTCAGATATTGACACATTACGAGATCTGTTAGAAGAGATTGGCGGAAAGGTCACATTTGAAAAAGGCGAAATGGTCGTCAATCCTGCTTCCATGATCAGTATGCCGCTTCCTAATGGAAAAGTGAAGAAACTGCGTGCGTCTTATTATTTAATGGGCGCTATGCTGGGAAGATTCAAGCAGGCTGTCATTGGGCTGCCAGGAGGATGCCACTTAGGACCTAGGCCGATTGATCAGCATATCAAAGGGTTTGAAGCACTCGGAGCCGAGGTGACAAACGAGCAGGGTGCCATTTATTTGCGCGCTGAAAAATTAGTCGGAGCCCGTATTTACCTTGATGTGGTCAGTGTAGGTGCGACCATTAATATCATGCTGGCAGCTGTACTGGCTGAAGGAAAAACGTTAATTGAAAATGCCGCAAAAGAACCCGAAATTATTGATGTAGCCACATTGCTTGCGAGCATGGGGGCCAAAATCAAAGGTGCGGGTACTGATGTGATTCGAATCGAAGGTGTAGAATCTCTTCATGGCTGTAAGCATTCCATCATCCCTGATCGTATAGAAGCAGGCACTTTTTTAATTGCCGGTGCTGCGATGGGAGATGAAGTTGTACTTGATAATGTGATCCCAACTCATTTAGAATCAATTACGGCGAAACTTAGAGAGATGGGGTTCACCATTGAAACAAGCAACGATCAAATGCTGATCGTTGGCAGAAACGAAGGACTCAAGCCTGTCGATATTAAAACCCTTGTGTATCCGGGCTTTCCAACGGACCTTCAGCAGCCGATGACGGCGCTGTTAACAAAGGCGAAAGGCACGAGTGTGGTCACAGATACGATCTACTCAGCCCGCTTTAAGCATATTGACGAATTGCGTCGAATGGGTGCAAACATGAAGGTCGAAGGAAGATCTGCCATTATTACTGGACAAACGCAGCTTCAAGGAGCAAAGGTGAAGGCAAGTGACCTGCGTGCAGGTGCTTGTCTCGTGGTTGCAGGGTTAATGGCAGACGGTGTGACCGAAATCACAGGGCTTGAACATATAGACAGAGGATATAGTTTGCTTGAGAAGAAGCTTGAAGGCTTGGGTGCAACCATCTGGCGTGAAAAGCTGAGTGACCAAGAAATAGAAGAACTTCAAAATTCATAAGGCTTTGACTGTGAGAGGAGATTTGGACAAAAATGGAAAGAAGTTTATCGATGGAACTAGTACGGGTGACAGAAGCAGCTGCATTAAAATCTGCTCGTTGGATGGGAAGAGGATTAAAAGACGAAGCAGATGATGCTGCAACAAGTGCAATGCGTGATGTATTTGATACCATTCCGATGAAAGGAACAGTGGTCATTGGCGAGGGGGAAATGGACGAAGCACCAATGCTTTATATTGGGGAAAAGCTTGGGAACGGATACGGACCTCGTGTGGATGTAGCTGTTGATCCTTTAGAAGGAACAAATATTGTGGCAAGCGGGGGCTGGAATGCCTTAGCTGTTATTGCGGTTGCAGATCATGGCAACTTGCTGAATGCACCTGATATGTACATGGATAAGATCGCAGTAGGTCCAGAAGCGGTAGGCTGCATCGACATTGAAGCGCCTGTCATTGACAATCTTCGCGCTGTAGCAAAAGCAAAAAACAAAGATATTGAAGATGTGGTTGCAACGATTTTAAACAGAGATCGACATGAGAAAATCATTGCTGAACTGAGAGAAGCAGGAGCAAGAATCAAACTGATCGATGATGGTGACGTTGCAGGAGCCATTAATACAGCATTTGATCATACAGGTGTTGATATTCTATTTGGTTCAGGCGGAGCGCCAGAAGGTGTCCTTTCTGCTGTTGCGTTAAAGGCACTTGGTGGTGAAATCCACGGAAAGCTTCTTCCTCAAAGTGAAGAAGAACTCAGACGCTGTGAGAAAATGGGGCTGGATGTTGGCAAAGTCTTAAGAATGGAAGACCTCGTGAAAGGCGACGACGCCATTTTTGCAGCGACTGGTGTAACAGACGGTGAGCTATTAAAAGGTGTTCAATTCAAAGGCTCTGTTGGAACAACACATAGTGTTGTGATGCGTGCGAAATCAGGTACAGTTCGTTTCGTAGATGGCAGACACAGCTTAAAGAAAAAACCGAATCTTGTCATTCGTCCGTAATCTGAAAGCGGGTATTCATTACCCGCTTTTCATATAGGTGTCAAATGTATATCATTTTCTTTTTAAAGTTGAATATTCTCTGCAAATGAGGTAAAACTAAAGAGTGCTGCGAAATTTTCTGCGAATTTACTTCTTTTAAGCTTCAACAAGTTTAAATACTGCCGCATCATGACGATATACTCATTATCCTTCTCTATGTTGACAAAGCTCAATTTCACATTGTTCCTATCTTTACGATAAAACGAGTGGGAGCGTTACCATGAGAGCGAGGTCATTCCAACAAAAACGGAATTAAAAGCTAATCAAATACAATGGTCGTGCATTTGTAATGAAATACATTGACTAGAAAAGTGTGGTGTCCATATTGAAAGATGTTTCGATTTCATCTTTGGAAAATATGAAATTAAAAGAGCTGTATGAGTTAGCAAAAAAGTACAAAATCTCTTATTACAGCAAACTAACAAAAAAAGAATTGATTTTTGCCATCTTAAAGGCGAATGCTGAGCAAGAGGATCTCTTATTTATGGAAGGGGTTCTTGAAATTATTCAGTCTGAGGGATTTGGTTTCTTAAGACCAATTAACTACTCTCCAAGTTCTGAAGACATTTATATTTCAGCTTCACAAATCAGACGCTTTGATTTACGAAACGGAGATAAGGTGTCTGGAAAGGTACGACCTCCAAAAGAGAATGAACGCTACTATGGCCTCCTTCATGTCGAAGCGGTAAATGGGGACGACCCAGAATCAGCTAAGGAACGTGTTCACTTTCCTGCACTCACGCCGCTATTCCCTGATCGTCAAATGATTCTTGAAACACAGCCTAATCACCTGTCTACTAGAATTATGGATATGATGGCGCCAGTTGGGTTTGGGCAGCGTGGTTTAATTGTTGCACCGCCTAAGGCTGGGAAAACCATTTTGCTCAAAGAAATTGCCAACAGCATTTCTGAAAATCACCCAGAGTCAGAGCTAATTGTCCTGTTAATTGACGAACGCCCAGAGGAAGTAACAGATATCGAACGTTCTGTTGCAGGGGATGTTGTTAGTTCAACCTTTGACGAAGTACCGGAAAACCACATTAAAGTAGCAGAGCTTGTATTAGAGCGTGCCATGCGTCTTGTTGAACATAAGAAAGATGTCATCATCTTAATGGACAGCATCACAAGGCTTGCTCGTGCATACAACCTTGTCATTCCGCCAAGCGGCCGAACGCTTTCCGGCGGTATTGATCCAGCGGCTTTCCACCGTCCAAAACGCTTCTTTGGTGCTGCGCGTAACATTGAAGAAGGCGGAAGCTTGACCATTTTAGCCACTGCGCTTGTTGATACAGGATCACGTATGGATGATGTGATTTATGAGGAATTTAAGGGAACGGGGAACATGGAGCTACATTTAGACCGCTCTCTGGCAGAAAGAAGAATTTTCCCAGCAATCGACATTCGTCGTTCTGGAACGAGAAAAGAAGAACTGCTTGTACCAAAAGAGCATCTTGATCGTTTATGGGCGATGAGAAAATCGATGTCAGATACACCTGACTTTGCTGAGAAGTTCATGCGCAAAATGAGAAAGACAAAGACAAACCAAGAATTTTTCGATATTTTAACGCAAGAATGGAAACAAGCGAACATGTCTGCATCTAGAAGATAGCTTGTTGAAAAAATACATTTGCAATCATAGACTCACACTGTTATAATTTCATCATGTGCGTTTCAGAATTTATTCTGAGATATTAACTCTGTTTCCGAATTGGATTCAGGGCGGAAGGAGATGACAGTAGATGAAAACAGGAATTCATCCTAACTACAAAAAAGCTACAGTCAAATGCGCTTGTGGAAATGAGTTTGAAACTGGATCAGTAAAAGAAGAGGTACGCATCGAGATTTGCTCTGAGTGCCATCCTTTCTATACAGGCCGTCAAAAATTCGCTTCTGCTGATGGACGTGTTGACCGCTTTAACAAAAAATACGGTCTTAAGTAATAATAGATACAATAAACAGGCAGGAATCCGTTCTTGCCTGTTTTTTTACGTGGATTGATGGAACTTTAAAACGGGGGAGAAGACCTTATGTATGTGATGAAACAAAGCGGTTGGCTTGAAGTCATCTGCGGAAGTATGTTTTCTGGAAAGTCGGAAGAATTGATTCGGAGAGCCAAAAGGGCCACCTTTGCCAAACAAGAAGTAAAAATATTCAAACCAGCGATTGATAACCGATATAGTACTAGCTCAGTTGTTTCACATAACGGTTCATCGGTCGATGGGATTGCAGTAGCCTCACCAAAAGACATAATAACGCACATATCAGAAAGAACCGATGTCATTGGCATAGATGAGGTGCAATTTTTTGATGAGACAATCATTGACATTGTCACTCAATTGGCTGATAAAGGTTACCGAGTCATTGTTGCAGGCCTTGATCAAGACTTTAGAGGAGAGCCATTTGGTGTTGTTCCGCATTTAATGGCATGTGCAGAGCTTGTAACAAAACTTCAAGCAGTTTGTTCGGTATGCGGCTCCCCAGCGAGTAGAACACAACGCTTAATCGACGGTAAACCCGCATCCTATGATGATCCCATTATTTTAGTAGGTGCGCAGGAATCATACGAAGCACGATGCAGACATCACCATGAAGTACCAAGACTTGACGTTGGTACAACACTTGACAATTAAAAAAATAGCAAATGCCGCTGTGTTTCGTTTTTCGAGATTTTGGCTGAACACCCATCATTTGTACTTAAATAAATTAAATAACGCTACGAAAAAATTATCTAATTTTCAACGCTTGCGTTTTAGCATAAGCAGGCATAAAATGACTAACTGTAGTGTAAAGCATTTTAACGAAAAGTTCGATTTCTTGTCATAATTTTTTTGATTAAGGATTTTCCTCCTTAATCGTTCTTTAAATTAATAGTTCACTTTATTTATATTTTAGAAAGAGGGTAGTTTTTGATGAACAACGTGAAGAAAACAAAAGAAGGGTACCTCGAAACCACTTTGACAGGTAAAGATGTATTATCGATTCCAACGTTGAACAAAGGCGTTGCTTTCTCTGAAGAAGAAAGACAAGAGCTTGGACTAGAAGGCTTACTTCCTCCAACTGTTCTCACTTTAGAACAACAAGCGGAGAGAGCGTACAAGCAATTCCTAGCACAGCCAGATCGTCTTCGTCAAAACGTATACTTAAGTGATTTGCAAAACCGTAACGAAGTATTGTTCTATAAGCTTATATCAGACAAGCTTCGTGAAATGCTTCCAGTTGTGTACACACCAACTGTTGGTGAAGCGATTCAAGAATACAGCCATGAATACAGAAGACCTCATGGTGTCTATCTTTCAATCGACAACATTGACGGCATTGAGAAAGCATTTGAAAACTTACATGCAACAGCAGGAGATATCGACCTAATCGTAGCAACTGACTCTGAGAGCATTCTTGGAATTGGTGACTGGGGTGTCGGTGGTATCAACATCGCAATCGGTAAATTAGCTGTTTACACAGCTGCAGCAGGTATTGATCCAAGCCGCGTGATTCCAGTCGTATTAGATGTTGGAACAAACAATGAAAAATTATTGAATGATCCATTATACATCGGAAACCACCACAAACGTGTACAAGGTGAAAAATACGAGGAATTCATTGATGCTTATGTAAAAGCAGCGCTTAAATTCTTCCCGAAAGCATTACTTCACTGGGAAGACCTTGGAAACAAAAACGCACGTAACATCATGAAAAAATACAATGATAACATCTTAACATTCAATGATGATATTCAAGGTACTGGTGCCATTACTTTAGCGGGTGTTCTTGCGGCTGTCAAGAAAACTGGTACTCAATTGAAAGATCACCGTGTGATGATCTTCGGAGCTGGTTCAGCTGGAATCGGAATCGCAGATCAAATGCGTGACACAATGGTTCTTGAAGGTCTAACTGAAGAAGAAGCAAACAATGCTTTCTGGACATTAGACTACAGAGGTTTATTGACAGATCAATTCGAAGATGAAGTGTTTGATTTCCAAAAACCATACCTTCGTTCTTCTGATGAAGTAGAAGGCTGGGCACGTGATGAAAAAGGCCAAATCTCATTTGCTGAAGCTGTTCGCCAGGTGAAGCCAACGATTCTAATTGGTACATCAGGTCAAGGCGGCGCATTCACTGAAGAAATCATTAAAGAAATCGCAGCTCATACAGAGCGCCCAGTGATCATGCCAATGTCTAACCCAACACCACTTGCGGAAGCAGTTCCAGAAGATCTATTCAAATGGACAGACGGCCGTGCACTTGTTGCAACAGGAAGCCCGTTCGAAAACGTTGAGTATAACGGAATTGAACATGAAATTGGACAATCAAACAATGCGTTCGTTTTCCCTGGACTTGGTCTTGGCTCAATCGTAACGGAATCAAAAATCATCACAAAAGGCATGTTCGTGGCTTCTGCGGATGCGATTGCTGAAATGGTTGATCATGATAAACCAGGTGCTGGTCTACTTCCAAGCATTGATAAGTTACAAGAAGTTTCTATTAAAGTGGCTATTGAAGTAGCAAAAGCAGCAATTAAAGATGGTGTCGCAAGAAAAACACCTGACGACATCGAACAAGCTGTGAAAGATGCAATGTGGATTCCTGAATATAAAAAAATTGTAAGAGCATAATAAAATGTGTAACGCGGCATTGTTTCGGGTAATCTAAGCAATGCCGCAACAAAATAAAGAAACATGTAAAGGATTCAAGGAGGAATAGTAAGATGGACTTTTTAAATATTTTGATCCTCCTAGCACCGATTTTTTTCGTTATCGCGCTGGGTTGGTTCGCAGGGAACTTCGGCAGCTATGACGCTAAATCTGCAAAAGGTGTAAGTACACTTGTTACAAAGTATGCTTTGCCAGCGCACTTTATCGCCAGCATTCTGTCAACACCAAAAGATAAATTCTATAGTCAAATTCCATTTTTCGTTGCATTGATTTTCGGAATCGTTGGTTTTTATATCATTATCCTTTTAGTTACGAAATTTGCGTTTAAATATGATTTAACAGATTCATCTGTTTTCTCGTTAAACTCAGCACAACCGACCTTTGCATTTATGGGGATTCCGGTCTTGGGCAGTTTATTTGGGGCTCAAGAAGTTGCAATTCCGATTGCTATTACCGGAATAGTTGTAAATGCATTGCTTGATCCAATTGCGATTATTGTGTCAACTGTCGGTGAAAAAACAAAAGGAAAAGCCAAAGATGGCGAAAGTTTCCTAAAAATGACGACAAAAGCGATTTTGCACGGTTTATCAGAGCCGCTTGCACTTGCACCACTAGCTAGTATCATCCTTGTACTTTTAGGATTTAAACTACCTGAAATTGGACATGAAATGCTAGAGGAAATTGGAAGTGTGACGTCAGGGGTTGCGCTATTCGCAGTCGGTGTCACTGTCGGTATTCGAAAAATTAAACTGAGCTTACCAGCTTTCAGTATTGCGCTATTAAAAGTAGCTGTTCAACCGCTTCTTATGTATCTTATCGCCATTCTTATGGGTCTTTCGGCTGATGAAATTACAAAAGCTGTATTGCTTGTTGCCTTCCCAGGTTCAGCTGTTGCAGCGATGATCGCCACACGATTTGAGAAACAAGAGGCAGAAACTGCATCCGCATTTGTGATCAGTGCCATCATGTCACTCATAACATTACCGATCATTATTGCGCTTACCGTATAATATAGTAGAAGGCTGCCTCATGAGGCAGCCTTTCTTAGCGAAATGAATGAAACAGAGGGAAGAGCACACGCTTTTTTTTGATGTCAGGGTGCGTGATTTCCTTTTTTTCTTCTATTTGAGAGGGTTGTTTTAATTTTTCGGTCAGACGCTCAAGTTTAGTGGTGAGATCTTCAATTTCTCTGCGGTGCTGGAGCAGCTGGTATGATACACCTTCGTCCGCTTTTTTAGCCAGTTTCCGTTCAAGTTCTTGCAGTCGTTTTTCTACATCAGTGCTGTGCAATTGCTGCTGAATGAGCTGATTCACTTGCTTTTCTAATGCTTCAATCCGCTTAGTAGAGACATCAGTTTCTACAGCAGGCGATAACTGTTGAACGGTTTCTGTGTGGATTGGCAGTCGAATGTCTTGAAGGATCACACCCTCACTCATTTGGTGTTTGACTTCTTTGAGCAGTTGTACAATATCTTCATGGAATTCATAATGTCCAAGTTCATTCCGGGCGACAGGGATGTTGAGCTGTTTGACCCAACGCTGAATCGTTTTTGAAGAAACGCCAATTTCTTTTGCAACCTCATTTGTATTCAAACCAAATGCCCTCCCTTTTTTCAATTATAAGTACCATTCTCTTCAAGGAGGAACTGTTCCTTCACGTTAGACAAAACAAGTAACCAATCGGCAAAGATCGTGTTTTCTAGCGGAAAATTGCAGAGAATCAATTGTTTTGGAAATTTTTTTGACTGTCATACCCCGCTATACTATAATTAGACTGTTACGCACAAAACAGAGGTGAAGACCATGTTAGACCGTTTAAAATCAATTGAAGAACGCTATGAAAAGTTAAATGAATATTTAAGTGATCCTGAAGTGGTGAACGACCCTACGAAACTTCGTGAATATTCGAAGGAACAATCTGATATTCAAGAAACTGTTGAGGTATATAGACAATATCGTGCGGCATACGACCAGTTGAGCGAAGCGAAAGCAATGCTGGAAGATAAGCTGGATGCCGAGATGCGCGACATGGTCAAAGAAGAAATTTCAGAGCTCACAGAGGAAACAGAACGTTTAGAAGACGAGCTGAAAATCTTGCTGATCCCGAAAGATCCAAATGACAATAAAAACGTTATTGTGGAGGTTCGTGGTGCAGCAGGAGGAGAAGAGGCCGCGCTTTTTGCAGGAAACCTTTACCGTATGTACAGCCGTTATGCTGAAATGCAGGGCTGGAAAACAGAAGTCATGGAAGCGAGTGTGACTGGAACTGGCGGTTATAAAGAGATTATCTTTATGATTAGCGGGAAAGGCGCATATTCCAAACTAAAGTTTGAAAACGGCGCACACCGCGTGCAGCGTGTTCCGGAAACAGAATCAGGTGGACGGATTCATACATCAACAGCGACAGTGGCTGTCTTGCCTGAGGCTGAAGAAGTTGAAATTGATATCCATGAAAAGGACATCCGTGTAGATACTTTCACATCAAGTGGACCTGGCGGACAAAGTGTTAACACAACCATGTCTGCTGTTCGATTAACTCACCTTCCAACAGGAGTGGTTGTATCCTGTCAGGATGAGAAATCACAAATCAAAAACAAAGAGAAAGCCATGAAAGTATTACGTGCGAGAATTTATGATAAATTCCAGCGTGAAGCACAGGCTGAATATGATCAAACACGTAAATCTGCTGTTGGAACAGGGGATCGTTCAGAGCGTATCCGTACGTACAACTTCCCGCAAAACCGTGTAACAGACCACCGCATCGGATTGACGATTCAAAAGCTTGATCAAATTTTAGAAGGAAAACTTGACGAGGTCATTGATGCATTAATTATGGAAGACCAAGCAAGAAAGCTTCAAAATGCAAAATAATCAGCGAACCATCTTTGAAGCCCTTAAATGGGCTTCTTCTTTGTTAACGGAAGCCGGTAGAGACCAAAACGCAGCAGAGCTTCTTTTGATGCATGTATTGGACCTAAGCAGAAGTGAACTTCTTGCACGTTTTCATGATCAGTTGCCAGATGAGCAAGATCGGTTATTCCGCGAGTTTGTCACGCAGCACAAGAAAGGCGTGCCAGTTCAACATCTAATAGGTATTGAATTTTTTTACGGCCGTCCCTTCGAGGTGAACAAACATGTTCTCATCCCTCGCCCTGAAACGGAAGAGGTCGTTTTGGCAGCGCTGAATTTGATGAGTGACATCTTCCCGCACGATCAGCCGCTCAAAGCAGTGGACGTTGGCACAGGAAGTGGGGCAATTGCGATTACGCTCGCTCTTGAGAAAGAAACACTATCTGTCACAGCGACGGATATTTCACATGAAGCACTTGCGGTAGCAAAGCGGAATCAACAAGCGCTTGGTGCAGATGTCCATTTTTTACAAGGGGACTTACTCGAACCGATCAAGGATCAAGGCATCAAAGTGGATCTGTTTATTTCCAACCCACCTTATATTGCGGCAGAAGAAATGGACAGTTTATCAGAGGTGGTCACGAAGCATGAGCCAGTAAATGCACTGACAGATGGACGTGATGGTTTGTGGTTTTACAAGCGTCTCGTTCGTGATCTTCACCATGTACTTCATGAGCAGGCGGTCGTTGTCTTTGAAATCGGACATACGCAAGGGCAAGATGTAAAAACACTTCTCTTGCAGTCATTTCCCGCGGCAGATGTCCTCATCGTCAAGGATATTAACGGGAAAGACCGAGCTGTTTGCGCACACATCAAAACGGAAAGTCCGGCTGAATAAAGTCGGACTATTTTATTATGTAAAGATGAAACTTATGGTAAAAGAGAAACGTATATATAGAAGAATGAACATTCTGATCATGATTTTTTTACATAAATTTGTTTTGAAGGAGCGAATGGTGTGAACAGAAGGTATGCGATGGTGTTGGTCATCGTCAGTGTACTATTGATTGTGAGTGCTTGTGGCAAACCGAGCTTTAAAAAAGAAGCAGCAGCATTTGGAGAAAGCTATAAAAAAGCACAATACACAGTGAATCGAACCGATGACCTAACTGACATGAAGGAGAAGTTGAAGTCTTATTTAACCGAGCATGAATATCAAGAATATACACAAGACAGCATGTTCCCGAGTGTATTAGAAGCAGCAAAGGACCAAGATTGTCAAATTAAGCTGAAGAAAATTACGTTTACGCCTTCAGATGAAAGCGATGACAGAATTGAATTTAACTATGAAATGATGATTCAATTTATTAATCAAAAAGGAAAAGTCAAAAAAGAAATCAAGAAAAAAGGAGCAATGACTGTCATCAAAACAGATGCAGGGCTAAAAATTAGCCGAGATTGGGATGGAAGACTGTACCCTTCCGATTACCAATCCTCACTCCAAAGCCGTTCTTAATGGAACGGTTTTTTATCATTTGACTTACAATCTATTAAAAAAATCATCTTTTCTGTTTATGAGATGGGTTTCCTGGACACAATGTTTGTAGCGAAGAGAAAAAGTGGGGGGAACACATCATGTTTAAAAGTAAAATGATGATATGTCTTTATATGTTTCTATTATTATGTGGTGCTTTTGCAAACCTTGGCAAGGAAGAGACAGCGGCTGCTTCTGCGAAT
Organism: Bacillus sp. FSL R5-0422; assembly: GCF_038610765.1. Classification (NCBI taxonomy): domain Bacteria; kingdom Bacillati; phylum Bacillota; class Bacilli; order Caryophanales; family Bacillaceae; genus Bacillus; species Bacillus sp. FSL R5-0422. The sequence continues at coordinate 3,260,218 of NZ_CP152014.1, read as the reverse complement.
CAGCCTGTTGTGATACCAGATGAAGCCATTCGATTACGCATTTTAGCAAATAGTGATCGTTCAGCAGATCAGGATGTGAAAAGAAGCATACGTGACGAAGTCAATGCCAATATGACGGAATGGGTCAAAGACCTTACATCTATTGAAGAAGCAAGACGTGTGATTCGGTCCAAGCTGCCAGAAATCAATCGTATTGCCAAAGCGAAATTGAAGGAGCAGCACATTGATCAATCCGTATCAGTCAGCTTCCAAAAAGCCTCATTTCCAACAAAGCTTTATGGAAATTTCGTTTATCCTGCTGGGAAATATGAAGCCATTTTAATTACGCTAGGAGAAGGGGATGGAGCCAATTGGTGGTGTGTATTATTCCCGCCGCTTTGCTTTATCGATTTTTCAAATGGAGAAGCCATCGCATCGCCAGAGGGTGATGAAGAGAACGAAGTGACAGCCCAGCAAACAGATGAGTCTGTGAATGAAGCGGTCAAAGAAAAGAAAGAAGAGACGAGTGAAGTGAAATTCTTTTTATTTGATTGGGTCTCTAGTCTTTTCTCCTAAAAAAGGTATAAATCTGTTTTTACCTCATAGAGTTGAAGTAAGAGATCAAAAAGAGGTGAAAGCATGTATTATCAGTTAAGAATAGCCACAGAAGAAGATGCCCCAGCCATTAATGCTTTTCTTGAAAAAGGACAAGCGAAAGGCGGCGTCACACTTGCAGAGCGTACGACATTTGTTGTTATGGAAGATGCGGACGGTCAACTGGCAGGGTGTTTAGGTCTTGAGCAACTGAGTGAACAAGAGGGCTTGCTACGGTCTCTTGTCATATCAGATAAACTAGGTCAAGGACATATCGTGTCTTTATTCCAAAGTGTTCAAACGCTTGGAGGAAAAATAGGTGTGGATACGTTTTATGTCGTTGCCAACCACTCCTCCTCACATGATTTTTTAGCATTGATGGGCTTCACAGCTTTAGAGGATATTCCAGAAAGCATGTGGGTATCTGCACATGCAAAAGAGATCTTAGCGAAAGAACAGGCTGTGGTTCTTCAAAAAAAAGCCAGTTAATCACAATATATTGAACTTATACACATACTTATCCACCGTTAAACAAGCGTTATCCACAAATTGTGGACAACGCTTGTTTTATTGATCATCATCTTTTATACTTTCAAAAGGATAATTGAGATATATCAACAGTTTTATCTTTTTTAAAAGGAGTTTGTATGATGTTAAATACAAAAAGGTGGTCTGTGGATTTAGAAAAGGATTTATCCACATACTATCCACAAATTGAACAGGCAGCGCTGTTATTGAAGCAAAACGAAGTAGTCGCTTTTCCGACAGAAACGGTGTATGGACTAGGGGCTAATGCAAAAGAGACAGAAGCTGTCATGAAAATATATGAAGCGAAAGGGCGTCCAAGTGATAATCCATTGATTGTCCACATTGCCGAGGTTGAGCAGCTTCATGAATTTGCACAAATAGAAAGTGAAAGAGCAAAGGCATTGATGAAAGCCTTTTGGCCTGGTGCTTTAACCATTGTGCTTCCGTGTAAGCCGGGCACTTTATCAAAGCAGGTCACAGCGGGTTTATCCACGGTCGGTGTGAGAATGCCTGACCATCCGATTGCGCTTGAGCTTATCCGAACGGCTGGTCTGCCGATTGCCGCTCCAAGTGCCAACCGTTCAGGTAAACCTTCTCCGACACAAGCTGACCATGTAGCAAGTGATCTCGATGGGAGAATCGCTGGGATTGTCGATGGTGGTTCAACTGGTATTGGCGTTGAGTCAACGGTCGTATCCTGTGTGGATGAGATTCCAGTCATCCTAAGACCGGGCGGAATTACAAAAGAAGCTTTAGAAGAGGTAGTAGGAACGGTCAGTATTGACCCAGGGCTGACAAAAAAGGACGAAGCGCCTGTATCGCCAGGGATGAAATACACACACTATGCCCCTGAAGCTAAAATGTACCTTTTTCATGGAAGTGATGAAGAGTTGCAGCGTCACATTCAAACATACCAGACAGAAGGTTTAAAAGTGGGTGTGCTGACAACAGAAGAAAAGAAATCGTTGTTTGCGGCAGATGTTGTTTTCAGCTGTGGATGGAGAGAAAAACCTGAAACGATAGCAGCAAACTTATATCGCGTGCTGAGACAATTTGATGAGACAGATGTAGATGTTATTATTTCAGAAACCTTTTCAAAGCAGGGGGTTGGTTCAGCAATTATGAACCGTCTGCAAAAAGCGGCAGGAGGGCGCACTCTCTCTTCATTCAAATAGTTCTAACCCTTCTTGGACAAACATAGGTTAAAGGAGAATGCGTGTCCAAGGGGGATTTACATGTACGAACTAGCCGGCGAATTGCTGACGCTCAGCATCATGGCTTTTGCACTAGGGATGGATGCTTTTTCGGTTGGACTTGGCATGGGAATGATTCAGCTGAGGTTCCGCCAGATCATTTATATTGGCCTTGTCATTGGGATATTTCATATGTTTATGCCGCTTTTTGGTATGCTAACAGGTCAACTCCTATCAGGCTGGCTCGGTCTCCTTGCCACCTATATCGGCGGGGCGCTGCTTTTGGTGCTCGGGCTGCAAATGATCGTTGCGTCTGTTCGGAAAGAAGATAAACCATTTATTGCACCTATTGGCGCTGGTCTTGTTCTTTTCGCAACAAGTGTTAGTTTAGATAGTTTTTCCGTTGGTTTAAGCCTCGGAATTTACGGTTCTCATGTATGGATGACCATTTTATTGTTTGGTTTTTTTAGTATGATCCTCACTTGGCTTGGATTATTACTCGGTAAACAGGTTCGATCATGGGTGGGATCCTATAGCGGGGCGCTTGGCGGAATCATTTTACTAGCCTTTGGTATCAAATTATTATTTCCGCTCTAGTCAGCCTCCTTACATAACATGTAGAATGAAATGCTATATAATAGTAGAAAAGGAGGGCGAAAGATGAAAATCTTATTTGTTTGTACGGGAAATACATGCAGAAGTCCGATGGCTCAAGCCCTTTTTGCTTCAATTGCACAAGATAAAGGTTTAGAGGTCACTGTGAAATCAGCGGGCATTTTTGCCTCAGATGCTGGGAAGGCTTCGCCTCAAGCAGTCGAAGCATTATTTGAGAAAAGCATTCCGCTGAATCACTCTTCAGCAAAACTGACAGAGGATCTTTTGCGAGAAGCTGATTACGTTTTCACCATGACCATGCAACATAAACAGTTGATTGTGGAACAATATGCACATGCAAAAGACAAGACCTTCACTCTAAAGGAATTCGCGACAGGAGCAGAAGGTGATGTATCCGATCCATTCGGAGGTAGCCTGTCTGTTTATCAGGAAACACGTGATGAGCTTGAAGGATTGCTCCATCTGCTGGCTGAGAAATTGAAAAAGGATCTGACATCCTCATAATGGACAACCTGTAAAACCGTTGCAATAACGGTTTTTCTGCTTTTGTTTGCAAATGGCCAAGCAGAGGTTAAAATATAACTGTAAATAAAGAATAAATGTAAGGCATAACAGATCAACTCACCCTTAGGAGGAATTGCCCGATGAAAGTAGCTATTGCATCCGATCACGGCGGAACGAATATTCGTGAAGAAATCAAACAACTGATGGATGAATTGAAGATTGAATACATTGATATGGGTTGTGAATGTGGATCAGGTTCTGTAGACTACCCAGATTATGCTTTTCCTGTAGCCAACATGGTGGTAAACGGAGAAGTGGACCGCGGCATTTTAATTTGCGGGACAGGCATCGGTATGAGTATCTCAGCAAACAAAGTAAAAGGAATTCGCTGTGCGCTGGCGCATGATACATTTAGTGCGAAAGCGACTAGAGAACATAATGACACAAACGTCCTTGCAATGGGAGAACGAGTCATTGGACCTGGATTAGCACGTGAAATTGCGCATATTTGGCTGACAACAGAGTTTACTGCAGGACGTCATGCTGTACGGATTGGTAAGATCGCTGAGTACGAAGAAAAGCACCTATAAGGAGCGCTTAACATGAACATTGGTCAAGATTGGCTTGGAATGTTAAAAGAGTTTCATCAAATGGTCGAACTGCGTGCTGGGCACATCTTAGTGATCGGATGCAGTACATCAGAAGTGGCTGGGGAGCATATTGGGACAGCAGGAAGTGAGCAAATCGCTGTGTCTATCTATCAAGAATTAGATCAGTTAAGACGAGAAACTGGCATTGAGCTGGCTTTCCAGTGCTGTGAGCATCTGAATCGTGCTCTTGTTGTGGAAGAAGAAGTGGCTTTCCGGCTTAACCTAGAGATTGTGGAGGCAGTACCTGTCCGAAAGGCGGGTGGTTCGATGGCGGCTCATGCGTATCAGCACATGGAACATCCTGTGTTAGTTGAATCCATCGAGGCGCATGCTGGAATTGATATTGGTGATACATTCATTGGGATGCATCTAAAGAGAGTCGCTGTACCTGTTCGCCTCAGTCGCCATCAATTAGGGCATGCACATGTGACATTTGCGAAAACGCGTCCGAAGCTGATTGGCGGAGAACGAGCGGTTTATACAAGATCATAGCTTAGATATATTTCTAATATAATGTTGAATGATGAAGGCGCTTCACTACTTGAATATTCGGTTTTTCGCAAAAAAAGAAGTCGATTTTCCAAAAAATCTTTTACATTTCACTCAAAAACCGTGTACAATGAGATGGTGAAAACATCGAATGGAAATAGATTGGAGAGGATTTCGCTGATGAAACATTTACCTGAGCAAGACGCACAAGTATTCAAGGCAATTCAACTAGAGCGGAAACGCCAGCAGGACAAAATTGAATTAATTGCATCAGAAAACTTTGTAAGCGAAGCAGTCATGGAAGCACAAGGTTCTGTATTAACAAACAAATATGCAGAGGGCTATCCTGGTAAACGCTACTATGGCGGCTGTGAACATGTAGACGTTGTAGAAGATATCGCACGTGACCGCGCAAAAGAAATTTTTGGCGCTGAGTATGTGAACGTACAGCCTCACTCAGGTGCTCAAGCGAACATGGCCGTATACTTTACCATTCTTGAGCATGGCGATACAGTGCTAGGTATGAACTTGTCACATGGTGGGCATTTAACACACGGAAGCCCTGTTAACTTTAGTGGTGTACAGTACAACTTTGTAGAATATGGTGTTGATAAAGAAACGCAGCATATCGACTATCAAGATGTACTTGAAAAAGCACGTGAACATAAGCCGAAGCTCATTGTTGCGGGTGCAAGTGCATACCCACGTCAAATTGATTTCAAAAAGTTCCGTGAGATTGCGGATGAAGTCGGTGCTTACTTTATGGTCGACATGGCTCACATTGCAGGTCTTGTTGCAGTAGGTCTTCATCCAAATCCAGTTCCATATGCAGATTTTGTGACAACGACGACTCACAAAACATTACGTGGACCACGCGGCGGAATGATTCTATGCCGTGAAGAGTTTGGTAAAAAGATCGACAAATCGATCTTCCCTGGTATTCAAGGTGGACCACTGATGCATGTCATCTCTGCAAAAGCTGTTTCTTTCGGTGAAGTATTGAACGGAGATTTTAAAACATATGCACAAAACGTCATTGACAATGCAAAGCAGCTAGCTGAAACCCTTTTATCTGAAGATATTCAGCTTGTGTCTGGTGGAACGGATAACCACCTTGTTCTTATCGATTTGCGTTCTCTTGGCATCACAGGAAAAATTGCAGAAAATGTTCTAGATGAAATCGGTATTACAGTGAACAAAAATGCGATTCCTTATGATCCAGAAAAACCTTTTGTCACAAGTGGTGTACGTGTTGGTACAGCAGCAGTGACAAGCCGCGGTTTCGACCAAGAGGCAATGAAAGAAGTCGGTTCTATTATTGCGCTTGCTCTCAAACATCATGAAGATGAAGCGAAATTAGAAGAAGCGAAAAAGCGTGTATCTGATCTGACTGCCCGCTTTCCTCTATATAACGAATTAGATTATTAAAAAGCAGACCCATTTGCCTATTTTTGGCATGTGGGTTTTTTTTGTAGGATTTGCGAATCATATTGAAAGATGATGTCTTTTTATGTAGAATTGTAGGAAGTGTGCAAAGTTCACCGGAAGATGACAGAAAAGGAGTTGTAGCAAGCTATGGCAAAGGTTTATGTATTTGATCACCCGCTTATTCAACACAAACTTACATATATTCGTGACGTTCATACAGGAACAAAAGAATTTAGAGAGCTAGTGGATGAAGTCGCAACATTAATGGCATTTGAAATCACAAGAGATCTACCGCTTGAAGAGGTAGATGTAGAAACACCTGTACAAGTAGCAAAATCAAACGTGATCTCAGGGAAGAAACTCGGTGTTGTGCCAATTTTAAGAGCAGGTCTTGGAATGGTGGACGGGATTTTGAAACTCATTCCAGCTGCTAAAGTGGGACATGTCGGTTTATACCGTGATCCGAAAACATTAAAACCTGTTGAATATTATGTGAAGCTTCCATCTGATGTGGAAGAGCGTGAATTTATCGTAGTAGATCCAATGCTTGCAACTGGTGGTTCAGCAGTCGAAGCATTAAACAGCTTGAAAAAACGCGGGGCGAAAAACATTCGCTTCATGTGTCTGATTGCTGCTCCTGAAGGTGTAGAAGAAATGCAAAAGCACCATCCTGATGTTGATATCTACATTGCAGCATTAGATGAGAAATTAAACGAAAAAGGTTACATTATCCCAGGTCTTGGTGATGCCGGTGACCGTATGTATGGAACGAAATAACATGTTTTAATAAAAGCCCACATGCAAACGTGCATGTGGGCTTTTTGAAATATATGACAAACGGTTGATATCGTTCTTAGAAAAATCAATGTATACTGAACATTAGCTGTTTTTTTCAATGAATGTCACGGGTCTCCTAAAGTTTGATGAAATTGTGAACATTTTGTGTGCTCTATCATTATAGAAAAGTTTTTTAACTTTCAACGGATTGACACATCATAGACGCTATTGTATGCTAAACGAGGGTATTATGGTAAGGTTTTCATAGCCTATAGCACTCTACTAATCCTCATTGTGAACCCTTTAATAATCAGGGTTTGTATCAGCGAATGAAGCAACATCCCATAGATCATTAGATTTCAAGTCTGATTGTGCAATTAGACCGATGGGTGATTGATTTTTTTCGAACAGGACTGCTTATCATAAGCGTCTTCTACGCAGTTTTCATCACCATTTATCACCTTTTTTACAATACTTTTCATCGGGAGTCAGATGAATGAACGATCCAAACGCGATTTTCCGCAGACAGAGTAAATACATGTTCTATCTATTGGCAATTTTTGTGTTTGGCTATGCCATGCCTGGTTTTAAACCACTGTTTCTTGGTTTGATTATCGGCACAATTTTTGCTTTCTTTAATTTATTCCTTCTTATACGGAGAATGCACGCTTTTGATCGAGCGGTTAAAAAAGGAAAATCCATTCGTTCAATGGGAAGTACAGCCAGGTGGGCCAACGCAATTCTCGCAGTAGCGATTGCTTGGCGTTACCCTAATGAAGTTCATCTGGCAGGTGTTGTTATAGGATTAATGACAATATATCCTGTCATTATGATAGATTCCTTCATTCAACTTAAACGTTCTACTATGGAAGAGAGGTGAATACTCTTTGGGTCACAGTTCAAAAACGACAGAATTTTTAGGGTTAACGTTCAACTTATCCAATGTTCTCATGATTACGATTGCTAGTATCATCGTTCTTCTCATAGCGGTGCTGACTACTCGTGTTCTGTCTATTCGTCCGACAAAGGCGCAGAACTTCATGGAATGGATTGTTGATTTTGTTCGAAATATCATAGGTAGTTCGATGGACATGAAAACAGGAGCCCCATTTCTAGCGCTAGGCGTTACATTACTCATGTACATATTTGTTTCAAACATGCTTGGACTGCCATTTTCGATTTCGGTCGATCACAACTTGTGGTGGAAATCACCAACAGCAGACCCTGCAATCACAATGACACTAGCGATTATGGTCATGGGATTGACACATTACTATGGTGTCAAGGCAAAAGGAGTCAAGGAATATACGAAAGACTACTTTAGACCAATTCCGCTTTTAGTACCATTGAAACTAATTGAAGAATTTGCAAACACGTTAACACTCGGTTTGCGTCTTTATGGAAACATTTTTGCTGGAGAGATTCTTCTTGGTTTGCTTGCAGGACTTGCGACCAATTTCTACACGCAAAATATTGCGCTTGGTATCGTTGGTACATTAGGTGCCATCGTGCCGATGATTGTATGGCAGGCATTCAGTTTGTTTGTCGGAACAATCCAAGCATTTATCTTCACCATGCTGACAATGGTGTACATTTCTCATAAAGTCAGCGACGAACACTAAAAAATTGAGAGTCCAAAATGGACGTTATTTTAAAGGAGGAGCTTTTTAATGAATTTAATAGCAGCAGCAATTGCAATCGGTTTGGGAGCACTAGGAGCAGGTATTGGTAACGGTCTAATCGTATCTAAAACAGTTGAAGGAATCGCTCGTCAGCCAGAAGCTGGTAGAGAACTAAGAACACTAATGTTCATCGGGGTAGCTTTAGTTGAGGCACTTCCAATTATCGCTGTCGTTATCGCATTCTTGGCATTCTTTGGTTAATATGTGAGAAGCGTTCTAATATGAATTTTAATGGCGAAGATCAGATTAGTTCGAAACTTCGCCATTCCTTTATGTTTTGTTTCTTAACATATTATTTAAAGAAGGGAGTTGCCGTACTAAATGTCTCAGTTACCAGTGGTTTTAGGAGCAGGTGGCTTAAGTTTCAACGCCGGAGATATGATATTCCAGCTAATCGCTATGCTCATCTTGCTTGCACTTTTAAAGAAATTTGCGCTTAAGCCTTTATTAGGGATTATGAAACAGCGTGAAGATTATATAGGAAATGAAATTTCAAGTGCTGAACAAAAGCACGTTCAAGCTGAAAAGCTTCTTGAAGAACAACGTGTCTTATTGAAAGAAGCACGCGAAGAATCACATACACTCATCGAAAATGCGAAAAAGATTGGTGAGAAACAAAAAGAAGAGATCATTCAAGCAGCACGTCAAGAGTCAGAGCGCTTGAAAGATTCTGCTAGAACTGAAATCGTGAAAGAAAAAGAACAAGCTGTGGCTGCACTGCGCGAGCAGGTTGCATCACTATCTGTACTTATTGCATCTAAAGTGATTGAAAGAGAACTTGATGAGCAAGCACAAGAGAAATTGATTCAAGAGTATCTTAAAGAGGCAGGCGAAAGCCGATGAGCGTGACTATTGTCTCTAAGCGTTACGCTTCTGCTCTTTTTGACATCGTTCTTGCTTCTTCGGCAGTAGACGAAACTGAAAAAGAGCTGAATGAGATCAAAAAAGTCCTAAAGGCTGACCAAGAATTGAATGACTTTCTTGTTCATCCAAAGATTACGGCAGACAAAAAGAAACATTTGATTGCAGAAGCTTTCAAAGGTGTTTCGACACATGTATTGCACACAATGTATTTATTGATTGACCGCGGACGCACGAATATTTTCTCTGAAATGACGTCTGAGTTTGTGAAACTGGCAAACCGCACGAAACAAATAGACGATGCGATCGTGTACTCAGTGAAACCGCTGAGTGGTGCTGAAATTCAATCTTTATCTGAAGTATTTGCCAAAAAAGCCGGAGTCACATCACTGCGTGTTGAAAATGTGATTGACAAGGATCTAATAGGCGGAGTGAAAATCCGTATCGGAAACCGCATTTATGACGGCAGTGTCAGCGGAAAGCTTTCCCGCATTGAACGTCAGCTTGCAGGCGAAAATCGTTAGAAGGGGTGAAACCTTAGTGAGTATCAAAGCTGAAGAGATTAGCGCGCTGATAAAGCAGCAAATCCAAAACTATCAATCTGAAATTGAAGTAAAAGATGTCGGTACAGTCATCCAAGTAGGGGACGGTATCGCGCGTGTACATGGCCTTGACAACATTATGGCAGGAGAGCTAGTTGAGTTCTCTAACGGTGTAATGGGTATGGCTCAAAACCTTGAGGAGTCTAACGTAGGTATCGTTATTTTAGGACCTTACAAAGATATCCGCGAAGGTGACGACGTAAAACGTACAGGTCGTATCATGGAGGTTCCAGTTGGTGAAGAGTTAATCGGACGTATTGTGAACCCACTTGGTCAGCCTGTTGATGGACTAGGTCCAATTTTAACAAGCAAAACTCGTCCAATCGAAAGTGAAGCACCAGGCGTTATGGATCGTAAATCTGTACATGAGCCGCTTCAAACAGGGATTAAAGCAATTGATGCCTTGATTCCAATCGGACGCGGACAGCGTGAATTGATCATTGGTGACCGTCAAACAGGTAAAACATCTGTTGCAATTGATACGATCCTAAACCAAAAAGATCAAGACATGATCTGTATTTATGTAGCGATCGGACAAAAAGAATCAACAGTTCGTGGTGTTGTTGAAACACTTCGTAAGCATGGTGCGCTTGATTACACAATTGTAGTCACAGCTTCTGCATCACAGCCAGCTCCACTCCTTTACCTTGCTCCTTATGCAGGTGTAACGATGGGTGAGGAATTCATGTATAACGGCAAGCACGTTCTTGTTGTATATGATGATCTTTCTAAACAAGCGGCAGCTTACCGTGAGCTTTCATTATTGCTTCGTCGTCCTCCAGGTCGTGAGGCATTCCCTGGTGATGTTTTCTATCTTCACTCTCGTTTATTAGAGCGTGCAGCGAAGCTTAGTGACGCAAAGGGTGGCGGTTCTATCACAGCATTGCCTTTCGTAGAAACGCAAGCTGGCGATATCTCTGCATATATCCCAACAAACGTTATTTCAATCACAGATGGACAGATCTTCTTACAATCTGACCTCTTCTTCTCAGGCGTACGTCCAGCAGTAAACGCAGGATTGTCTGTATCCCGTGTAGGTGGTTCTGCACAAATCAAAGCGATGAAAAAGGTAGCAGGTACACTTCGTCTGGATCTTGCTTCTTATCGTGAGCTTGAAGCCTTCGCTCAATTTGGATCTGATTTAGACCAAGCGACTCAAGCAAAATTAAACCGTGGTGCTAGAACAGTTGAAGTCTTAAAACAAGACTTGAACAAACCGCTTAAAGTTGAAAAACAAGTAGCGATTCTTTATGCACTCACAAGAGGATACTTAGACGATGTTGCGGTTGCTGATGTCAAACGTTTCGAAGCTGAGTTATTCATGTACATTGAAGAAAACCATAAAGGATTGTTTGACACGATCTCTCAAACAGGAAACATGCCTGCTGATGAAGAGTGGAATACAGCAATCGAAGGCTTTAAACGTACGTTTGCACCAAGCAACTAATTAGTAATCTTTCCGAGAGAAAAAGATTCTCTTTTTCTCTCTTTTCACGTAAATGAACACGGATTCCTGAAAAAAGGTGGTGAAATCTTTGGCCTCATTACGCGATATAAAGTCAAGGATCACGTCAACGAAAAAATCGAGTCAGATCACAAAAGCGATGCAAATGGTATCAGCTGCGAAATTGAATCGTGCTGAAAACAATGCGAAGTCTTTTGTTCCTTACATGGAGAAAATCCAGGAAGTGGTTGCTGCAATCGCAACTGGAACAAGTGCTAAGCACCCAATGCTTCTTTCAAGACCTGTTAAGAAAACAGGATATCTCGTCATTACATCTGATCGAGGACTTGCAGGACCTTTTAACAGCTCGATTTTGCGTGCCGCTTACCAAACCATTCAATCTCGTCATCAGTCAGCTGATGAATATGCGGTGATTGTGATTGGTAAAATCGGACGCGACTTCTTCAAAAAGCGCGGTATTCCAGTTATTTCTGAAGTAACAGGGCTTGGAGACGAAGTAGCGTTTGCTGATATTAAAGAATTAGCAAGCAGTACAGTTCAAATGTTCTCTGATGAAGCGTTTGACGAACTTTACATGTTCTATAACCACTTTGTCAGTGCCATTTCACAAGAAGTAACAGAGAAGAAATTATTGCCGCTAACGGACATTTCGGCCGCAGCGACACCTAATAAACGTTCCGCATCTTATGAGTTTGAGCCTTCTGAAGAAGAAATTCTTGAAGTTCTCCTTCCTCAATATGCAGAGAGTTTGATTTTCGGTGCGCTTCTTGACAGTAAAGCAAGTGAACATGCTGCAAGAATGACAGCAATGAAGAGTGCAACAGACAATGCAAAGGAATTGATCGACAGCCTGACACTCTCTTACAACCGTGCTCGTCAAGCAGCGATTACACAAGAGATTACAGAAATTGTCGGCGGAGCAGCTGCCTTAGAATAGAAATAATTGTCAGGAGGGAATGCAATGAAAACAGGACGCATCAGTCAGATCATGGGACCAGTTGTAGACGTTCGTTTTGAAGATGGTCACTTGCCTGAGATTTATAATGCGATCAGAGTTTCGCATAAAGCGGAAAGTGAAAGTGAAGTTGATATCGACTTAACTTTAGAAGTAGCACTACATTTAGGTGACGATACAGTGAGAACCATCGCAATGGCTTCAACAGATGGTGTGAAGCGTGGTATGGAAGCTGTAGACCTTGGAAAACCAATTTCAGTACCAGTTGGTAACGTAACACTTGGACGTGTATTCAACGTACTGGGAGATAACATTGATTTAGATGAGCCACTTGGTGTGGAAGCTCAAAGAGATCCAATCCACAGACAAGCGCCTTCATTTGATCAACTTTCTACAGAAGTTGAAATTCTTGAAACGGGTATTAAAGTTGTTGACCTTCTTGCTCCTTACATCAAGGGCGGAAAGATCGGTCTATTCGGTGGAGCTGGTGTAGGTAAAACCGTTCTGATTCAAGAATTAATCAACAACATCGCACAAGAACACGGCGGTATTTCTGTATTCGCTGGTGTTGGAGAGCGTACACGTGAAGGAAACGACCTTTACTACGAAATGAAAGATTCTGGCGTTATCGAAAAAACAGCCATGGTCTTCGGACAAATGAACGAGCCACCAGGTGCACGTATGCGTGTTGCCCTAACTGGTTTGACAATGGCAGAGCATTTCCGTGATGAACTAGGTCAAGACGTATTGTTCTTCATCGATAACATCTATCGCTTTACACAAGCAGGTTCTGAAGTATCAGCCCTTCTTGGACGTATGCCTTCAGCGGTAGGTTATCAGCCGACACTTGCAACAGAAATGGGTCAGCTGCAAGAGCGTATCACGTCTACAAACGTAGGATCGGTTACATCGATTCAAGCGATCTATGTACCTGCGGATGACTACACGGATCCAGCTCCAGCAACAACGTTCGCTCACCTTGATGCAACGACAAACCTTGAGCGTAAGCTGACTGAAATGGGTATCTACCCAGCGGTTGATCCTCTTGCTTCAACATCTCGTGCACTTGCACCTGAGATCGTTGGCGAAGAGCACTATGCCATTGCGCGTGAAGTGCAGCAAACATTGCAGCGTTATAAAGAACTACAAGATATCATTGCCATTTTAGGTATGGATGAATTATCAGAGGACGATAAGCTTGTGGTACACAGAGCGCGTCGTGTTCAATTCTTCCTATCTCAAAACTTCCACGTAGCAGAGCAGTTCACTGGCCAAAAAGGTTCTTACGTGCCATTGAAAGAAACTGTTAAAGGCTTCAAGGAAATCTTATCTGGTAAATACGATCACCTTCCAGAAGATGCATTCCGCTTAGTTGGACGCATTGAAGAAGTGGTTGAAAAAGCCAAAGAGATGGGTGTAGAGGCCTAATCTGGTCCTTAGGAGGGTAAAAGCATGAAGACCGTTCAAGTCAATATCGTTACTCCCGACGGCCCAGTGTATCAAGCGGATGTGGAAATGGTCAGTGTCAGAGCAGAAAGCGGTGAGCTTGGTATTTTAGCTGGCCACGTTCCAATGGTTGCTCCGCTAAAAATCGGTGCAGTTCGCTTAAAACATAGTGGATCAACTGAATTGGTTGCAGTAAGTGGCGGATTTGTTGAAGTTCGCCCTGAACAAGTAACCATTCTTGCTCAGGCCGCTGAAACATCAGATAAAGTTGATGTCGATCGTGCGAAATCAGCGAAACAGCGTGCTGAAGAGCATTTGAACCACCCGAATGAAAGTGATGTACGCCGGGCGGAACTCGCATTAAAACGGGCGTTAAACCGTTTAAATGTAGCAGGGAAATAAAACAGAAAATCCTTCTTATCACAATGATAAGAAGGATTTTTTTAAAGTGACATGAGCGATTGGTACATCGACACATATGGATGAGAATCCTGTTTTTCAAGATATAAGTGCTCGCAAAACTGCGTACTATGCCACGTTTTATTGTGCCGGCGCAACCCCAGCGTATATTGATGTGGAGAGTCCATATAAGGCCGTACTACCCAGTCAGCATCTGAATGATGACGAAGGACAACCTCTCCCATATACACACTCAACATCGCTTCTAATGCATCTATTGGCATTTTCCATTCGGCAAACAGCTGCTTGGTAAATGCATCAAAGTAAAGTGATTCTAACTGATACAGGCTCTCCTCAGAGTAATCCAAAGAAATGTTATGAAAATGACACAATTGCGCTAATTCTTCTAGCTGTGTCTGTCTATAATCAAAGTAGAAAGCAATGGCCTCCCATTCATGATCAAATGAGGGAACCAGTTCTCCGTACAAATCAACAAAGTCAGGAAAAGAATCTTTCAATGTGTTCAGCTCCTTCCACACGCAGTATATCATCTCCTTGGCACCAGGATAAGAGGGGATTCACTCTAAATGTAGCTCTTTTTTCCAAATGATTCATCTTTCCGATTTTCGAGGATATAATGAAAGGGAGTTTTCCTTTACAGAAATAAATAAAAGGAGGATTCAACTGTATGGAAGACGTAGGACAACAAGCAATCGTGAGTATTGTGATCCACCTGTTTTTTATTGCAATTACATGGTGGGCATTGCTTGCTATAAATATTGACCCACTGATTAAAAAAGGGAAAATCGTTCAGGCAAGATTGCTGATGATGCTCATTACCATTGCTATTGCATCTGCAGTCAGCAATTTCTTCCTTGATTACTTAAATTTCTCCAGACAAATACCTTATATGTTCTAACATAAAAGGTTTGGTCACTGCCTTATGCGGGAACGTAAAAAGAAGTGTCAAAAGTATGGCCTTTGATGACTTTTCCACGTATGCATAGACCTCCTTGCGGCAACACTTGTAGCAAGGGGGAATGACAAGTGAGAAAGTATATAAAAGGTTGGCCATTATTTGCACTTATTCTTTTTTTTGTTCTGATGATTCAAGGTGTTCGTGCGGAAGAATCTTCTCCGCTCGCCCAAATAGCAGAAGGTCTGAATAACCAGCAAATTGAAGTAGATGGATGGACTCTTCACGCTAAAACAAATGTAAACATGTCATCCGAACAATTTTCAAAAAAAGTGAAACGTTTCAAAGACGAACTACGACAGTATGAGTGGACCGAAAAAGAAGAAGAACATGTCACCAAAGTCACAGGAATTTACAAAGATGAAAAAAATGATACATTATCGAAAATTTTACTCGTGAAGACCGACACAAAATCCAATCAAAAGTCGTATTTATTATATGAGCAAAAAGGTGCTCGCCCACTGAATACCTGGGAGCATACATATGATCAGTTCGTACGTCATGCAAAAAGCATATTACAAGAGAAATTTGTAATTTTTACTTGTCTCGATGGTCATGTAAATGGTATGATGGATGTTGTTTTGCAAAAAAAAGCTGAAATGTTAGCAAATGAATTTCAAGCAAAACCAGTTGAGTATCTCGTTGAGTCTAATTTTGTGTCGCTTTCCGCTTACACAGATAAGTGGGAACAGTTCATTATGACTTCAAATGATAAAATGAATGTTCAAATTGCCATCAGAAGTTCGGAAATGAACGAAAATCATACGATTACGGTTGGCACACCAATCGTAACGACTGAATATTAATATAGAGAATTTGGGACGCGGAGGGGAAGACCTTGGAAAAAATCATCGTCCGCGGCGGTCAAAAGTTAAACGGCACAGTTAAAGTAGAAGGAGCAAAAAATGCCGTTTTACCAGTTATCGCTGCATCTTTGTTAGCAAGTACAGAAAAAAGCGTAATTTGTGATGTACCTACGCTCTCCGATGTATATACAATCAATGAAGTGTTACGTCATTTAGGAGCAGAAGTACATTTTGAAAATAACGAAGTATCAGTGGATGCATCTCATGCACTAGAAACTGAGGCTCCGTTTGAGTATGTCCGTAAAATGCGAGCGTCAGTGCTCGTCATGGGACCACTTTTAGCAAGAACAGGTCATGCAAGAGTTGCATTACCTGGAGGCTGCGCGATTGGTTCTAGACCAATTGACCAGCATTTAAAAGGCTTTGAAGCAATGGGAGCTAAAATTCAAGTAGGAAATGGTTTCATCGAGGCTGAAGTCAAAGGCCGTTTACAAGGTGCGAAAATCTATTTGGATTTCCCAAGTGTCGGCGCAACTGAAAACATCATTATGGCAGCAGCATTAGCTGAAGGCACAACAATTTTAGAAAACGTAGCAAAAGAACCTGAAATTGTTGATTTGGCAAACTACATCAATGCCATGGGTGGTAAGGTTCGCGGAGCTGGTACTGGTACAATCAAAATTGAAGGTGTGGAAACACTTCACGGTGCAAAACACAACATCATTCCTGACAGAATTGAAGCAGGTACTTTCATGGTGGCAGCAGCCATTACAGAAGGAAATGTTCTTGTGAAAGGCGCAGTGCCTGAGCACATGACATCACTTGTAGCAAAAATGGAAGAAATGGGTATTCAGATCATTGAAGAAGAAGAAGGTTTAAGAGTCATTGGACCATCTCAGCTTAAGCCAATCGATCTAAAAACAATGCCACATCCTGGTTTCCCAACGGATATGCAATCTCAGATGATGGCGCTATTGCTTCGTGCGAACGGAACAAGCATGATCACAGAAACGGTATTTGAAAACCGCTTTATGCATGCAGAAGAATTCCGCCGTATGAATGGCGATATTAAAATTGAGGGTCGCTCTGTCATTATCAACGGGCCGGTTCAACTTCAAGGTGCTGAAGTGGCAGCGACTGATTTAAGAGCAGGAGCAGCACTTGTACTTGCTGGATTAGTAGCAGAAGGTCATACACGTGTCACTGAGTTGAAGCATATCGATCGTGGTTATGTGAACTTCCACCAGAAGCTTGCAGCAATCGGTGCCGATATTGAAAGAGTAAACGATGAAACAGCAGATGTGACACAAGAACAAGTTGTATCAGATCTGAATGCGTAATGATAAAGAAATCAGTGTGTCCATAGGGCATGCTGATTTTTTTTAGAATCATAGAATGCTTTATGTTTAAAGCTTATCATTAGTGTATCCAACTATTTTAAATTTTATTCATAAAGACGAACAGTAAAATCACTTGATATACAGCCCCTTATCTTCATCAACAGAGTTGTCCAATGAATGAAAGAAGCTGTCATATTAGCTTGTCCTTCCCCATAGGATAAAAGAGATTCAATGACAAATGGGGGCAGCCAAATATGAAACCAATGATATGGACAATCGCAGGAATATGCATCATTATTTTAATGATTCCAACTTTACTTGTGTTGCCGACGTTTCAAGGGAAACCAGAGGCAAGTCAGCATGTATCAGCGGAGCCATCAGCTAAAAAAGAAGTGAAGGGTACAGTCAAATTGAAGCAATCACCCGTTGCTATCCCCGTCTATCGTTCAGCTCATCAGCAGGTAGAAAACATTCCCTTAGAAGAGTATGTGATCGGTGTCGTAGCGTCTGAAATGCCAGCTGATTTTGAGATGGAAGCACTCAAGGCACAGGCTCTCGCTGCAAGAACGTATATCGTCAGACAAATGATCATCGATAAGACCGTCAAATCACCAAAGGGCTCTCTTGTAGATGATACCCAAATGTTCCAAGTGTATAAAAACAAGCAGGAACTCAAGAAAATTTGGGGAAAAGCATACAATTGGAAATTGAAAAAAGTTACAGAAGCTGTCGCTAGCACACAAGGAAAAGTGCTCACTTATGACGAAAAACCAATTGATGCCTCATTCTTTTCAACAAGTAACGGTAAAACGGAAAATGCCGAAGCTTATTGGAAAAATGAAATCCCATATTTGAAAAGTGTCGAAAGTAAATGGGACGAAAAATCGCCAAAATTTCAAAACAAGAAAACCATCCCAGTTAGTGAATTTCAGCAAAAATTAGGTGTGACGCTTACTCAACAGGCTCAGGTAGGACAGATAGTAGAACGGACACCAGGAAATCAAGTAGCAAAAGTCGTCATAAACGGTAAAACACTGACAGGCAGAGACATTCGTGAGTCATTAGGGCTTCATTCAGCAGACTTTACATGGGAACGACAGGGCCAGCAAATAATCATTACGACAAAAGGGTATGGCCATGGTGTTGGAATGAGTCAGTATGGTGCGCATTATATGGCACAGTCAGGAAAAAAAGTGGATGCTATCGTGAAACATTATTATAAAGGGATTCAAATTGAATCAGCTGATCGTTTTCTTAACACGTATATGGCGAAAAAATAAAGCAAAGGTGCCTCAAAATGGGGGCATCTTTTTTGTGTGTTTCAAGAGGTTTGAACAGAATGTGTCAATTTGCGACTTAAGACGCACCTCAGGAAATCTTAAACATTTACGTCCCGACAAGAACCGATGGCCGATACAAAGCCCCTCAAAAGAAGGAGAAAACAAGAGAAGAAGTGATGTGTTAGGTGAATATATCTAGACAAATGACAGATTTTTAGTGATTTTGATGAAAGAGAAAAAGGGACCGAGTCCTATACCATTCCAAGACGGAATATTTTACGATTAAGATGTTTCAATTTAATACATAGGGAGGAAGGAAAAAATGATGTTGAAAAAAGTATTTACACTCGTAACCTTAGCTGTATTGACATTATCTATGTCACTCTCTTCACCAGTATTTGTCAAAGCATCTACAGTCAAAAAACATAACAAAGATGTAAGAGTCACCATCTTACTTGATGCAAGTGGAAGCATGGCAAGAAAAGTAGAGGGGGAACGCAAATTTGACCTCGCTAAACAAGAGGTATTTAAATTTGCTCAGTCACTTCCAAAAGACGCTAAAATTCGTATGAGCTTGTTTGGCTCTGAAGGAAACAACAAAAATTCAGGTAAAGCTCAATCATGTGAAGTCATTAGAGGCGTTTATGGCGTACAGCCTTACGAAAAAGAAAGCTTTGAAAACTCTTTAAACGGACTTGGGCCAAATGGCTGGACACCGATTGCTCGTGCTCTTGAACATGCAAAGCAAACGGATGAACAGCTTAATAATGGTACAGAACATATTGTGTACCTCATCACTGATGGCGAAGAAACTTGTGGCGGAGATCCAGTAAAAGTAGCAAAAGAATTGCATAACTCTAAAGGGTCGACTGTTGTGAATGTCATTGGATTAGACTTTAATGATGGCTATGAAGGTCAATTAAAGCAAGTAGCTAAAGCTGGTAAAGGCCATTACTACCAAGCAAGCACTGGTAAAGAAATGGGTTCTATCCTGTCAGCAGAATCATTAAAACTACACGAATAACTTGCTGAACAAAAGGGAAACGATTGATACATGCTTTCGTTTCTCTTTTTCTGTACAAATGTAAAAAGGGAGGGTTTTATAAATGAAACGCAATATTGTATTAACTATTTTGGCTAGTCTTGTCCTGCTTCTTTCTTCACCAGCTCATGCTGTGACAAAAAAACAGGAGCCAGCTCATGTGGTGATATTACTTGATTTAAGCGGCAGCATGGCGCAATCAGTTGAAGGCGAAAAGAAAATCGATATCGCCAAACGTTCTATTCAAAGCTTCGCTAGTATTTTATCAGATGATACACAAGTCCTTCTTCGTGTGTTTGGTCATGAAGGAACCAATAAAAATGCTGGAAAAGCAATTTCTTGTGGAAGCTCTGAAGCTGTTTATGGATTTGGATCATATGAATCATCAACATTTCAGCAAGCACTGAATGTGTATAAGCCAACTGGCTGGACACCACTTGCAAAAGCATTAACAGATACGAAGCAAGATTTTGAAGATCACCAAGCTGAAGGGAAAAATATTGTCTATGTCGTCAGTGATGGTAAAGAAACTTGTGGAGGAAGCCCTTCACAAGCAGCAAAGGAATTACATGAAGACGGAATTGACACCATTGTTAATATCATCGGCTTTGATGTGAATGAAAAAGAAGCAAAAAGTTTAAAGTCTGTTGCAAAAGCGGGCGGTGGACAATATCAACCGGCTGCTAATGCCGAAGAATTGAATCACATTCTACAAAATGAAGCGAGCGCTTTTGGTCAGTAGGATATAAATAGGAGCTGGGGATTGTTTTCCCCAGCTATTTTTTAGTTGAAGATCAATTCAAGGTGGTTTCTAATTCATCAATTCGTTTCTCCACGTAGTGCTGGTCTTTTCTTGCATGAAAGGTTTCGGCTTTTTCTAATATGGCCGCCGTATTATATTCGGGAATCTGTGAGTAGCTCTCATACACACCCTTTGGAATTAAAACGTTCCCTTCTGGCCAATACACAGCGATATTGCCACGTTTCAAATCCCCAAATTGAGCGACTCCTTGGTAGGATCCATATTGATTAAACAAAACAACTGGATCACCTTCTTTGACATAAAGTTCTTTAGCATCATCTTCATTCATCAAGATAGAATGACGCTTCCCACCATTAAAGGCATCCTTTTCGCTATAGATCATGGAATTGAATTGCTTTCCTCTTCTTGTCGTGATATTAAAATGTCCCTCGGTTTTTCGGTATTGAGGTAGCTGGGCAGGAAGAAGATGCCCTTTGCCGTCCGGTGTTGGACACTCTCCGTCTTCACATAGCCAGGCACCTCCCCATTGAAAAACGTCTCCTTTATGACGTAAATGCTGGATGCCATCATAGTTTCGATTTGCAATCGCAATCTCACGGCGAATGTCTTCAGCCGTTTCGAAATGAATCAGCTCAGCATCTTCAGGCCGTACTCTTTTTGCAAGATCAATATAAATATCCCATTCTGCTCTGGCCTCCTCAATCCGAGGTCCTTCAATTTCTGGACTGAAATATACCATGCGTTCCGTACTAGTGGAAGTACCGCCGCCTGGCTGCTCATATCTTGTCATAGCAGGGAGAACAATTACCGTCTCTTCTGCCTCTACAAGTGTAGAAGTATTCAAAATGATATCTTGATGGACACGGAGTTCAAGCTCAGATAAAGCTTTTTCGATCGCATCCGGATTTGGCATCGTTTCTAAAAAGTTCCCGCCGCTCGTAAACAGCATTTTGAGTTTTTGTGGATGCTCTTTTGGGAGCGCCATTTTTTCAAATGATTGCCCAATAGTGTCACCATGCCATTTCGGAATGTCAAACCCCCAAATCTTTTCGATTCTTTCAATATTTTCTTCATCAAAATCACTGCCCGGCAAAACAAACGGGTCAGCACCCATTTCACCAGAACCTTGAACACCGCTATGCCCGCGAATTGGCATGACGCCACAATGTTTCCTGCCAATAAATCCACGTAACATAGCAAGGTTGGCGACCTGTGATATATTATCTGTTGCAAAGCGGTGCTGGGTAAGACCCATGCTCCAAATGAAAACGCCTGAATTGGCATTGGCAAGAAGGATAGCAAATTCCTTCATTCTTTCTTTTGATAAGCCTGAAGACGCTTCAAGGTCTTCCCATTTCAATTGTGCGACATGCTGCTGTAAATCCTGTATGCCGGTAGTATGGGCTTGAATAAACTCATGATCAAGTGCGGAGTGGGGCGCGTGTTGCTCCATGTCAAACCAATGTTTGATGACACCGTTCATAAACGCAATATCGCCGCCTATATTGACTTGATAGAAATCATCTGCGATTTTTGTGCCGAATAAAGCACTTTCTGGAATAGAGGGAACCCAGTACTTTTCCATGGCAGGCTCCTTGTACGGATTGATGACAATAATTTTAGTTCCTTTCTTTTTCGCCGCATACATATATTTAGTGGAAACGGGCTGATTGTTTGCTGCGACAGATCCCCAAAAAATTAAGACATCTGTTCCGATCCAGTCGTTGTAATTACAGCTGGAGGCTCCTATCCCAAGGGATCGCTTAAGAGCGGTTTTGCTCGGTGAATGACAAATGCGAGATGCATTATCAATATGATTTGTCCCGATAAAGCGAGCTGCCTTCGCAGCGGTATAATAGACTTCATTTGTAATTCCTCTAGCTGTTAAATAGAAAGCGAGCTGTCGTTTATCAATTGATTTGATTTTAGCTGCGATTTGATCTAATGCATCATCCCAAGAAATACGCGTAAAGGCATTGTCACCTTTTTTTCGAATGAGTGGATAAGGGATACGGCCAAGTTTGCGAAGAGTAGTGCTGTCCATTTGTTTGAGCTGTTGAATGTCTTCAAACCATTTTGGATCAATAGCTGGCATTGTATTAAGACGAAGTACATTTAGCCTTGTGGTGCATATATGAGGTCCTGTGAGCGTTTGGTCATATAACCCTGAAACACCAAGGGCACAGCCGTCACACACGCCTTGCGTTAAAATACGATATGCATAGGGGAGATTATCCTTGTTCTCCCACGCCACTTTCATCGTATCTCGAATGTGCTTCGGCTTTACTTTTCCAAGTCCCATAGGCGCAAAAGAGGCCCATAACTTTGGTGAGGGTTTTTTATTAAGTTTTATAGGCCCCTTATGTTTTGTTTTCCCCATGATATCATCACCCTCCTATTACTTTATAAAGCGTTTTCATATCTAAAAATTACCTTTAGATTGTGATTCTGTCAAATTCAAATTAAGGCCGGGATGAGACAGAAGAAGTAGTAGTAAGGTTTGTTTCTCTAAGCTGCTGAATATCCTTCCGTATGAGAAGAGATATGATAAAAGCGATGAAAAATAAGCCAGAGAACACCATCAGACTTTGCGTGTAGTTACCTGTTATATCCCGGATAAAGGATGAAAATAAAGGTCCTGCTAAACCAGCAGCTGCCCAGGCTGTCAGAATATAGCCGTGTATGGCACCAAGTTGTTTCGTGCCAAATAAATCACCAATATAAGCTGGGATTGAGGCAAACCCTCCTCCATAGCACGTATAAATAATCGCCATCACGATTGAAAAGACGAGCGGTTCCTTTAAATAAGGGAGTAAAGGAAAGGCAATGAGCTGAATACTAAAGAAGATTGTATACGTATTCGGCCTTCCGATATAATCTGAGAAAGAGGCCCAACCAATCCGTCCTAAACCATTAAAAGCACCTAAAATGCCAACAAGGGTAGCTGCAGCACCTGCAGTGAAACCAACACTTTCTTGAGCAAGAGGCGATGCTACTGAAATAATGGCAATCCCGCATGTGATATTAATAAAGAGCATGAGCCACAAATAATAAAAACGTCGTGTTTTGATCGCTTCATTTGCTGTAAGCTGTGATAAATCCTGAGGGATTTTTCTTTGATTTGTTTTTAACACCTCAAATTGTTTGACGTCATCAGGTGTTGGTGGTGATAAATAAAGAGATGAAATCACCATGATCATAAAATAGGAAATTCCAAGAATGTAAAAGGTATTTGCGATATCTACTTTTTCAATGAGATATTGGATAATTGGGCTGCAAATAAGAGACGCAAACCCAAAACCCATAATAGCTAAGCCAGTTGCAAGTCCTCTTCGGTCCGGGAACCATTTCACTAAAGTTGATACAGGTGCAATGTAACCTACCCCTAATCCTATTCCAGCGAGTACACCATAAAATAAATAGAGGAGAGGGAGTGAGGACATGTGGACAGCGAATCCTGACCCTGTCATTCCAATACCAAAGAAAACGGCTGAGAAGAGTCCTGATGCCCTTGGACCATACCTTTCAACGAAATGCCCCATGAAAGCTGCAGATAATCCTAAAAATAAAATAGCAATACTGAAAGTCAGGCTTATTTCTGTCAATGACCACTGAAAAGCTTGATGTAAAGGATTCGTAAAAACACTCCAAGCGTAAACAGACCCAATAGATAAATGAATTCCCACAGCACTTGTTGCAATGAGCCAGCGATTTTTCGATTTGTTCATTTTGTTCCCCCCATATAAAGCAATCAAAAAGTTTGATAAGATAGAAATATGTTACATTTTTATGACTTTTTAAAATAATATCACAATTTGATTGGTTCATATAACTAAATTTGTGCTGAAAGGAAGATCATACTATGAATCCTTCTGTTAAAAAGAAACGAGTTATTCACCAATACCGTGAAGGTCAATTTACTTGCAAAACAGATGAAGTTGTAGAAGAATTTCCTTTAACTGTGATCGTGAATGGAGAGGAATTTGTAACACTTGTTTGTTCCCCAGATCATTTAAAAGAATTGGTGATCGGTTTTTTAGCTTCAGAAGGCGTCATTCGATTTGAAAATGAGATTAAAAGGTTTACAATAGATGAAAGTATGGGCTTTGCCTATGTTGATTTAGTTCACTCAAGCGGATTTCAGTCATCAGATTTTACTAAGCGGGTGATTGGTTCTTGCTGTGGGAAAGGGAGGCATTTTTATTTTCTCCAAGATGTGAAAACAGCAAAAACAGCCATTGATCGAATTAACATTTCTGCTGATACTTGTATGCGTCTAATGAAATCTTTACAAGAAGAAAGTCAATTGTTTCAACATACTGGTGGCGTGCATAATGCTGGACTGTGTGATACAGAAAAGCTATTCATCACTAGAACTGATATAGGAAGACATAATGCATTAGATAAAATCTATGGATACTGTTTACTTCATCAAATTCCGCTTAGAGATAAAATTCTTGTGTTTAGCGGCCGGATATCATCAGAAGTTCTGTTGAAGGCAGCAAAACTAGGAGTGTCGATCGTCATCTCAAAATCAGCACCTACTGAGCTGGCACTTAATATGGCAGAAGAATTAAATATCACAACAGTTGGATTTGTCAGAGGAGAATCTTTTAATATCTACACCCACCATCAGCGTATAACAGAATAGGAGGCAAAGTATGGACAGTATATTGGATAAGAGACATCGACCATTGCGCGATTTAAGAATATCAGTAACAGATCGCTGTAACTTTAGATGTACGTACTGTATGCCTGCTGAAATTTTTGGACCAGATTATCCTTTTTTGAATAAAGAAGAGCTGCTTAGTTTCGAAGAAATTGAACAGCTTGCTACCCTTTTTGCAAAGGACCTAGGTGTGGTAAAAATACGCATCACAGGTGGCGAACCCTTATTGCGAAAAGATTTGCCTATCTTAATAGAAAAGCTCTCAAACATTCCAGGAATCGAAGACATTGCTATGACAACAAATGGAACACTTTTACCTGTATATGCTGATAAGTTAAAGAAAGCAGGTCTTCAAAGAGTCACCATTAGTTTGGATTCATTAAATCCTGACCGTTTTAAGCAAATGAACGGAAGGGATATTTCTATCCAAAAAGTGTTTGATGGGATTGAGGCTGCAAAAAAAGCAGGACTTGCTATTAAGATCAATATGGTTGTTCAAAAAGGTGTGAATGATCAGGATGTTTTGCCAATGGCAGCTTACTTTAAAAAAGCAGGACATGTTCTCAGATTTATTGAGTTTATGGATGTCGGAAATACGAACAAATGGAATCTAGAGCATGTCATGACAAAAAAAGAGATCATTGGTCTAATTGACTCAACATTTCCCATCAAACCAGAACCTCCTCAATACCCAGGAGAAGTAGCCAACCGATTCTTTTACCAGGATGGTTCAGGAGAGATAGGCATTATTTCTTCTGTTTCAGATGCTTTTTGTGGAACATGTAATAGAGCGAGGCTTTCTGCTCGCGGTGAATTATTTACATGTCTTTTTGCATCATCGGGTTTTGACCTGAAGCGGGTGATTCGTTCGACAAAAGATAATGAAGAAATAAAGAACATATTGAAGGAACTATGGTCGAATAGAGATGATCAATATTCAGCCGAGAGAGAGCAAAAGAAAGATCAGAAAAAAGTTGAAATGTCATACATCGGTGGGTAGTGACAACAAAGTATCATGATCATGATTTTTTGAAAAGTAGAGAAAATGTCATAATCATGATTGAAAAACCTTTTATAGAAATAGGTCTATTCATTTTAGAATCCTATCATGATCAAAAACCAGCAGAGATTCTGCTGGTTTTTAAAATGTTATTTTGTGGCTCAAAAAGGTTGAGATGGGCCTAGAAAATATATTTTTCAACATTTTTTACTGCTTTACTTTTATGGGAGCTGTGATAAAATCAACTCAATCTTTACCAGCTCGATTTTTTCACTCCTGGAATGTGGCCCTTATAGGCAAGCTCACGAAAAGCAATTCTAGACATTTTAAATTTTCGTAAGTAACCTCTAGGGCGACCGGTTAATTCACAGCGGTTTTTTAAGCGGGTAGGGGAAGAGTCTCTAGGTAATTTCCGCAAAGCTTCATAGTCACCTTGTTCTTTTAACTCTTTTCTTAATTCAGCATATTTCAATACAAGCTGCTGCCGCTTTTTTTCTTTAGCAATTTTAGATTTCTTTGCCACTTAAAACCCTCCTGACTTAATGTTGGATTTTCCATTGAAAGGGGTCTTCGAACGTAGTCCAATTTTGATCAAATTCCTCAGGTGTGAGTAAGCATTGATCAAGTGTACGAATGATATCTGCTTTAGGTAAATCTACACCAATAAACACAAGTTTTGTATGCCTGTCACCAAATTCTGCGTCCCACTCATCAAGAAGCTCTGGTTCTTGCTTTAATATCTGTGCTTTTTCTTGCTCAGGCAAGGCAGCAATCCAGTAGGCAATTGGTTCAATCTGAACAGATTTTCCAGCCTGTGAAATTAAAATGGTTAAATCATGATGTGTGGCAAGCCATGTAAATCCTTTAGCGCGAACGATTTGCTCTGGCATCTGATCTAACCAATGATTTAACCTGCTAGTATGGAAAGGAAGTCTTCTCTCATAAACAAAGGATGAGATGTTGTATTCTTCTGTTTCCGGCGTATGCTGAGAATGCCCAGCGTTGATTTCTTTAATCCAGCCAGCAGAAGCACTGGACTTTTCAAAGTCGAATAAACCAGTATTTAAAATGTCACTTGGCTTTACTTGCCCTTTTGAGGTTCTGATGATAGATGCTTCTGGTTGAAGTGTTGTCAGCACATGCTCAAGTCGGTCTAATTCTGAGTTTGATACTAGATCACATTTATTGATAATCAGTACGTCACAAAATTCAATTTGATCAATCAGTAAATCGGAAATTTCGCGTTCGTCATCATCGGAAACGGCTTGTTTACGGTCTAAAAGACTTTCTCCTGACTGGAAATCGGTCCAGAAACGATTCGCATCTACAACAGTGACCATCGTGTCTAGCCGGCAAAAGCGTGTTAAATCGATGCCCATTTCTTCATCAATATAAGAGAAAGTTTGCGCGACTGGAATCGGTTCACTAATACCTGTAGACTCAATGACAATATAATCAATAAGACCAGTCTTACATAGGCGCTCTACTTCAATTAACAAATCTTCTCTTAATGTGCAGCAAATACAACCATTAGATAATTCAACTAGCTTCTCATCTGATCGAGAGAGCTCACCGCCTTGTTTGACTAGTTCTGCATCAATATTAATTTCGCTCATGTCATTAACAATTACAGCTACTTTTAACCCTTTACGATTTTGTAGTACATGATTTAATATGGTTGTTTTTCCAGCTCCTAAAAAACCGCTTAATACTGTAATGGGTATTCGCTTATTCATTTCCTTCTGTCCCTTTGCCAACGATCATGTTCATTTCCGCCTCTCTTAAAAAGTAATGATTACGATTTGTAGTCTAAAAAATTATTTTGTTTCTCTATGAAGGGTATATTTCTTTAACCGAGGAGAATATTTTTTTAACTCCAGTCGATCCGGATTCGTTCTTTTATTCTTTGTTGTGATATAGTTTCTGTCACCAGTTTCCGTACAGGCTAAGGTAATTTTCACACGCATCAGTAATAGGGCCCTCCTTTAATTCGTAATGGTTACGATTTGTATTTTAAAATGATCACGAAAGAATGTCAAGCTTTGTAGGGTGATCATGCAAAATGATCAAACAACAGGGGTATCGAATGTTCATTGATACCCCTCTCGATTAATAAAAGTCACCAAGCTCTTCTTCGTATTCACCTTCATATTGCTGAATGTCACTAGGAATTTCTTGAAGAAATGCTAGACCGCCTAATATCAGCATCAGGATAATGGCGATGAATGAGAGAATGGCTGCGACAATACTTGATATGGCAAATAGCGTCTGCATTTTCATCATCTTAGCATATTGTTCTAATAACTCTTCGTAAGAAGTATCAGGAGCTTGAATTAATTGTTCAGCTGCGTTTACAGATTTTTGTACATGGATTCCCATCATAATGAGGAAGACGCCAAGTGCAGCAGGAAGAACAAGCCAAAAGCCAATAAGAATAGCTAGGCCGCCTGAAATATAGAGAAATATACTACCAACTTTTCCCCACTTTGTGATCGAATGAAGAGATTGAATGATTTTCTCAGTTTGTTGCAATGATGTTCACTCCTTTATGTATTCACTCTTTATCATACTTGAGCAGGTAGTACTTTAGGAAGAGTGAATGTAGAACAATTTTTAAAAATTTCTATCTATACTTTACTATTAATGGATAAATAAATTATCTTCGAATAAGAAAAAAGTAACATTTACCATGAAATTTAACGACAATTTATGTCAAAAATAAGATTAGTAGTTAAAAATAATTAGTAAAATTATCAAAATATGTTGTTAGTTGTCTTGTAATTGGTTATTATTGTGTTGTATTACCATAAAAATTGGAAGGTGGAATTCATATGTTAGATCGTTTTTTAAACAAAATGACCAATGTTCAACCTGCAGCTTCAAGATGTATTTTGCAAAAATTAGTCACTTCATGCAAGTCAGCACCAACTTGTTTCCTTCAAGGTGTTGGAACTTTCCGTTACTACGTGGATCGTGATACAGGTGAGATTTGTACTAGCCAAGAACGCATTAGATGTGGCTGCTAAATTCAAGGATTTTATTTAATAGGATGTGAACGCATGAGCATATCTTCAATCTCATTCTTAACAAATGCTATGCAGACGTCAAATAGTCGTCAAGCGAGTCAACCATCCAATTCTTTTTTAAACCAAGCAGCGAAAATTGTTCAAGGCGACCATTCTCCAGAAGAGAGAAAGGCATTATTTCAACAACTGACCCTAGTTCAGCAAGGAAAAGATTTAGAGCTTCATGTGTCTAAATTAAAGGAACTAGAGAAAGAGGTTCAAAAAGAATTGTCTTCTTCGTCCGTTACTGTGAATCAACATGGTGACCAAGTAGATATTTCAACTGAGGCTCGCAGTGAGTTTGAACAAGCTGAGGAACAAGCCACAGCTTCAAGTGAAGCTGGTGAAATTGCCGCAAGGGAAAAGGATCAGGATGTTCAGGTAGATCCAAAACAATAAAAAAAGAGGCATGTGTTTTTTGATCTTCACATGCCTCATTTATGTTTATTTTTCAAACAACCTTGAATAAAGACCATCTGGAAAAGGGGCTGCATATGAGATTGTTTCATCTTCTTCTACCATGATGTAATATGGAAATTCTTCAATCTGGAATATGTTAGTCATTTGTTCGTCCACTGAGATAATTCGCATGTTGGTTTGGTTATCACGATATAATTCTTGATCCTCTTCTTTCCCATTCTTTAGCAAAATACTAAAAGGAATGTCTAGTTCACGCTGCTTTTTCGTTTCTAAGAATTGTTCCAGCGATGGGATGCAATGCGGACATGCTGTGTCAGTGAATATAAGCAACTGTTGCTTGTGATTGTTTTGCAGTAAATCATTCATTTGAATAGGTGATGGTTTTTCGAGTAGCGGATGAACAAGTTTTTGTCCAACATGATGGACTGGTAAGATGATTAAGTCCATCTCGTGTTTTAGATAGATCATGATTCCGATCGTCAATAAAAGGCTGCAGACAATAAGAATTAACTGTAAAAGTAAGATTGAAGTCATCGTATATCGTCCTCTCAGAGTGAAGTTACGCAGAGCTATCATAATATAAATATCAAAAATATGTCAATTATACTAAATGGTGTAAGGTGGAGCGTTTGATGAGTACAGTGAACCATTGTTTATATGCAATCTCTTATACTTGGAAAAGAAGTCGATCATATCTTCTGTTAACTCTATTCATCCAAGTGATCGTTGGCTTTATGCCTTTGGCTAGTGTCTGGATTATTCAAACATTGATTAATGAAATTATTTTATTTATGACTTCTTCTGGAGACATCCAAAAGGTTTTATGGTTATTTGGATTGCAAATGGTCATTGTGGTTTTAGGGTATGGGCTTCAATTCATTCTTCAGCTTAGTCAGCAGAAAGCGACAAATTTGATTGGTTTGCATTTGAAGGGTGAATTACTTCAAAAGGCGATCAGACTTCCATATATTACATTTGAACACCCGTCTTTTTATAATGAAAGTCAACGTGTGATGAACAGTCATCAGCATGTTCTGAGTATGGTTAGAAGTATATTTACAATCATGAGCGCATTGATTACTGTTGTATCACTTCTCATTTATATGATTGGTATCCATTGGGGCTTGGCGGTTATTCTGATCTTATGTACTCTGCCTGTCTTATGGATTGAGCTTTTCTTTGGAGGCGCACGGTATCAATTAAACCGGATGTTAACGGCCAATGATCGAAGAGAAATGTATGTATCCGACCTTGTTGCACAGAGAGATTCATTGAAGGAAATCCGTTTAAATGGAGTTGGAAATTATCTTCTTCAAAAGTGGAAAGGTCATTATATAAAAAGTGCAGATGAAAAATATAAATTACTAAAACGTCAGGTTCGCTGGGAGATGGCAGGCGGATTGCTTATGACATTTGCCTATGTGTGTTGTGGTCTTTTTATTGTCTTTCTTATCTTTCAAAAGAAATTAGCTGCGGGTACTTTTGTCGCTGTACTCCAAGCTGTGCAAAATATTCAAAGCGGTTTTCAAGATTTGACGAGGGAATGTTCTAGTTTATATGAAACGAGTCTCTATATTGATGAAATGAGAACTTTTCAAAAGAGAGAAGAAGAAATTGATGAGCAGACAGAGGAAGGGGCATCGCTTAGGAGGATTGAAGGTATTCAGTCCATTACGCTTGAAAATCTCTCTTTTACCTATCCGAATATGAAAACGCCTGCTATTGAACATATACATTTTCATATCGATAAAGGGGAACGCATTGCATTGGTCGGGGATAACGGATCAGGTAAGACGACCTTGATTAAATGTTTAACCGGTTTATATGATCCAGACAAGCCGAATATGCAAAAGGTCAATGGTGAATTGATTTCGACCATTTATAAAAAATCATATCATGCAAGAATGGCTGTCCTTTTTCAAGATTTTATGAAATACGAATTCACTGTGAAAGAAAACATTGGGTTTGGCCGTATCGACGAAATAGATAAGGGAGAGCGCATGATTACAGCTGCTCGGCAAGCAGGCATAGAGAAAAGAATTCATCAAATGGAAGAAAGATACGATGCGCAGCTTGGCCGTTTTTTTGAAGAAGGTCATGAACTGTCTGGCGGACAATGGCAAAAGCTTGCGATGGCGAGGACCTTTTTTAGAGAAAGTGATTTTATTATTTTAGATGAACCGACTTCTGCTCTCGATCCACTATCAGAGATTTCACTCATTCGAAAGCTTTTCGATCATACTCAGGATCAAGGGGTCTTATTTATCACACACCGTATGGGAGCGGCCCGCTTAGCAGATCGGATCATCGTGATGAAAGATGGTGCTTTCGTTGAAGAGGGGAACCATGAAGAGCTAATGGCGCTAGATGGAGAATACAAAAGGCTTTACGAGGCACAATCCCAACTATTTCAACAAAAGGAGATGGCGTAAGGTGAGTGCCTTTTATTTTATAGGTGTCTATTTATTAGGAATCATCTTTGCAGGTGCATGGATTGATAAAGTGAGCAAACAAACGGCGCATATTCAGCAGATGAATGCATATCGATTGCTGCCACGTACGCTCACGGCGCCCGTGTTTTATTTGTTTTTAACTGTTGAATTGGCTTGTACGGGCTTATTGTTCGTGGGGAACATGTCTCTTGTACCTGCGATTGGTCTAACCGCGCTTTTATGTATTTATACTGGAGCGGTCACCTTGAATTTATTGAGAGGACATCGTAACATTTCATGCGGCTGTGGAGGTTTGCTTGAAAATGACCATCTTCACTGGGGAATTGTGATTCGTAATGTGTTGATGCTGGCTCTTGTGATTGGGTTGTTTTATGTACATCCCCATGTAGAAACAATTCCGTGGACTTTTCATATTATTTGTTTTCTCATTGCAGTGGCTGTCTGTTTGATTATAGCGGTGGGGAAAACAATCATGATGTTCAAAAGAAAATGGGTGAATCAATTTGAATCGTTTATAGAAGGAGACCAAGTGAAATGACTGATATTCTACTAATTATTGTGTTACTCATTGTCATTGCTCAGCTGGCAGTTGTGTTTTTGCTTGCTCGCTTTATCGGAAAATTTATGAGTAAAATTAAATCCTTTGATGGGATTGAATTAAAGGAAGCGGATATTGGTGATGCTGCGCCGTTATTTCGTAGCTATACACATTCAGGGAATAAGGTCATTTTAAAGGAGTATTTACAGAACGGAAGAGCCGTGATGCTGTTATTTGTAAATACCACTTGTATGACATGCAAAAGCATTTTGTCTGATATGCATCAGCACATCTCTAACGATGATACTCAATTCATTTTCATCAATGGCGATGAACAAGGAGATGATGGATTGCTCCTTCAATTGCTGCCAGATCATGCTGTGTATGTGCGCTCTTCGCAAATCATGGAGCTGTATGGGGTAACTGTAGTTCCGCAAGCGATTTTGATAGATGAACATGGTATCATCCTGCAAAGAAAAGCTGTTCAAAATGTGAAACAGTTTGAACAGCTGTTACACGCATCATAAAAAAGCGTCTCTTTGTTGGAGAGACGCTCCAGCGTGTAGACAAACCCTCGCATTCGGTGTCAGTCCTGCGTGCTGGTGCTCACGAATGTCAAATTCGCTCCGCGCCAGTACTCGTCCTTCCTAGAATTCAAAGGTTTTCTATCACGCTGAAAAGGAGACAAAGGGCTAAAATCAAGATCATTTTAGCCCTTTGTCAACAATCTGAAGCGTCTCTTTGTTGGAGAGACGCTCGTTTTATAATTCTTTTCCTAGAATGTCTAAATCGTATCTGCTGCCGTCCATCTCTGCGATGCGTGGCAGGTGACCCCATGTCTCAAAGCCGTGCTTTTTAAATAATCGAATGCTGGCTTCGTTGTGCCCGAAAATAAAGGCGAGTAACGTTCGAATGCCTAGTGAAGGTGCCAACTCAATGGCCTCTTGTAAAAAAAGTGACCCTAATCCTTTTCCTCGGTAGTCTTGGTTTAAGTAAATACTCATTTCAACGGTTCCGTTGTAGGCAGGTCTTCCATAAAAGGTTTCAAAGCTGAGCCAACCATAAATATGACCATCTTCATCTGTTTTCACATAGAGAGGTCTTTTCTCTGAATGATTCAAAAACCAATGCCGGCGGTCTTCAACTGAAACTGGTTCTGTATCGGCGGTTACTTCTCTTGAAGCAATGGTCGAATTGTAAATATCAACGATTGCTTTAAGGTCATCTTCTGTTGCTATACGGTTGAAAGTTTTCACAATAAAGTCCTCCATCTTTTTTTCATTCATCATACATATTATTGATGCGATTGCGCAAAATAAAAAGAAAAATGATTTCGTGTGTATATATTTTTTGAAAAGTGTTCAGAATGTTGCTGAGGTGATGAAAAATGAGAGAGGAAGAAAAGAAACGTACTTCCAAAATCACAAAAGTTCAGCAATTTTTCCGTAAGCGCTGGGTATTCCCTGCAATTTACTTGGTCAGCGCAGCGGTCGTGTTAACAGCCGTTCTTTGGTATCAAGCTGTATCAAAAGATGTGAAAGACCAACTATCTGATGGAAATCAAACAGGGCAAGAACAGCGTGATGATGCCGTTGAAGTTGGAAAGCCAATTGAAAATGTTGCCATGCCAGTCCAGAATTCTGATAATGTTTCTGTCGTGAAAAAGTTCTATGAAGCAGATGCTGATCAAAAAGAAAAAGAAGCAGCACTTGTAAACTATAATAACACCTATACCTTGAGCAAAGGTATTGATCTTGCAGACAAAGATGGCAAAGTGTTTGATGTCACAGCTGCTCTTAGTGGAACAGTGGTTCAAGCGAAAAAAGATCCAGTTCTCGGTCATGTCGTTGAAATTGAACATGAAGATGGATTATCGACTGTTTACCAATCGTTGTCACAAGTGAGTGTTAAAGAAGGCGATGAAGTGAAGCAAAATGATGTCATCGGTGCTTCTGGTAAAAATCTTTATGGTGCTGAAAGCGGCAACCATGTGCATTTTGAAATTCGTATGGAAGGTTTAGCGCTTAATCCACTTAGCTTCATTGACAAGCCTGTTTCAACTATTGAAAAGGCCGCACAAGAAGTGACGGAAGAAGCAAAAGAACCTGCTCAGCCAAAAGCTGATGAAAAAACGAAGGAACCTGCTGCTGAAGATAAGGTCAAAGAGCCTGCTGGAGAAAAATCTGAAGAAAAGTCTGATGAGAAGGGAAAATCCTCTGATCAAGAAAAGTCTTCTGATTCCTCTAAAGACAGCAGTCAATCTGAAGAAACAAAACAATCTTAAGTCTTGAAACCTCTGTATATGAATCATGCAGAGGTTTTTTTCTGTCTTAAAAAATCCCCCGCACTCGGCGGAGGATGGTTTAAAGGGCGGCAGGACCTTCTTCACCTGTCCGAATGTTGATTGTATTTTCTATCTCATATATAAAAATTTTCCCATCCCCTGGTTCGCCTGTACGAAGTACCTTTTGAGCTGTTTCAACGACCTGTTCAACAGGTACTTTGCTTAGGACGATTTCAATCTTTAAACGTTCGTACACATTGCTTTCCTTTTTGACGCCGCGATATAATTCTGTATGTCCCTTTTGTAAACCGCAGCCGTGTACATTCGAAAAGGTAATGGAAGTGACACCAATCTTTCCAAGCTCCACCTTTAATGTTTCGAAATTGGCTGGACGTGTGACAATCTCCACTTTATACATTTTGCTCATAGAGACACCCCTTTTTCTTTAATCTTGATAAGCTTTTTCCCCATGCATGGTTAAATCAAGACCCACTGATTCTTCTTCTTCAGTTGCGCGAATCTTAAAGAAGAGATTCACCACTTTGATGATCACGTATGTCACAACAGCTACAAAAGCATAGGTGGCCACAATAGCGACGACTTGCTTCCAAAGTAAGCTAGGATCTCCATAAAATAAGCCATTGGCTCCGCCGTCATTGACAGAGGTTGTTGCGAAAAGTCCTGTTGCAATACCTCCCCAAGTCCCGCCAATTCCGTGAAGTCCGAATGCATCTAGTGCATCGTCATAGCCAAATTTGGCTTTGAGCGAGAAAACTCCCCAGAAACACACGATGCCGCCGATAATTCCGATAATAATAGAAGCAAAAGGTGTGACAAAACCTGCGGCAGGTGTAATTGCCACAAGACCTGCGATGGCTCCAGATATTGCGCCGAGCATGGTCGGTTTTTTGTTGATCATCCACTCGACTAACAGCCAGCCGATGATTCCCGCAGCCGCAGCAGTATTGGTGTTAATAAAGGCATACATGGCGACACTGTCTAAGGTAAGGGCACTTCCAACGTTAAAGCCAAACCATCCGAACCAAATGACAGCTCCGCCAAGAAGAGTATAAATCAAATTGTGAGGGGAAGAGCTTGCTGCTTCTTTACGTTTCCCGAGCACAATCGCTACAACTAGACCTGCCACACCTGATGAAATGTGAACCACGTTTCCTCCAGCAAAGTCGAGCGCACCCATTTCGCCAATCCAACCGCCTCCCCATACCCAGTGAGCGACTGGCGCGTATACAAATGTGACCCAAAGGAGTGTAAACACGACGACCGCTGAGTAGCGAATTCGTTCAGCAAAGGCACCTGAAATGATGGCTGTTGTTAAGACGGCAAAGGTCATTTGGAACATCATAAACAATGAATGTGGGATCGTCTCACTGTAGGAACCAGGTTCAAAGCCAACGCCTTTTAGTCCAACCCAGTCTAAGCCTCCGATCCATGCATTGCCTGGT
Source organism: Bacillus sp. FSL R5-0422 (assembly GCF_038610765.1). Lineage (NCBI taxonomy): Bacteria > Bacillati > Bacillota > Bacilli > Caryophanales > Bacillaceae > Bacillus > Bacillus sp. FSL R5-0422. The sequence goes on along the minus strand of NZ_CP152014.1, from coordinate 3,223,952 downwards.
GCGAAAGCTAAGGAATAGCCAAACAAGATCCATACGATAGAAACGATCGCTAGTGAAGTTAAGCTGTGCATGGTTGTACTTAAGACGTTTTTACTTCTCACGAGTCCTCCGTAGAATAAGGCTAAACCCGGTGTCATTAACCACACGAGTAGTGCGCAGAAGAACATAAATACTGTATCACCCATTTGCATGCTGCATTCCCCCTGAATCATTCAGAATTAATTGATTTCTTAATTCCTCATTATAGAGAGAAAAGTCATATATAACATATTTATGTAAGTTAATCTTACATGGTTTTTGGTTATATTCAATATAAATGGATGAAAAGTTCGTGGGAAATGAGAAAAATCGTGCCTTGAGTACGAAAAATAAAGGGCGTTTGACCTATAAAATGGAGCTGAGAAACAGCTTGGTTCGTTCCTCTCGAGGAGAATCGAACAATTCTGAAGGGGTGCCTTCTTCAACAATACGGCCTTCGTGCATATAGACGACACGATCGGCTACTTCTTTCGCAAAGCCCATTTCATGTGTGACGATCACCATCGTCATGCCTTCTTTTGCGAGACTTTTCATTGTTTGCAGTACCTCGCCTACAAGCTCTGGGTCGAGGGCAGACGTAGGTTCGTCAAATAACATGACATCTGGTTTCATGGCGAGTGCTCTTGCAATAGCCACACGCTGCTTTTGACCGCCTGATAGTTTAGAAGGGTATACATTGGCTTTATCCGCAAGTCCGACCTTTTCTAACAGGACATTGGCTTCTGATACAGCTTGAGTCTTTTTTGTTTTTTTCACCATAACAGGCGCCTCGATGATGTTTTCAAGCACAGTTTTATGCGGAAAGAGGTTGAAATGTTGAAACACCATGCCTATTTTTTGCCGCATCTCGTTTAATTGATCGCGTTTTGGGTGAACTGGACTGCCATCAATAATGATTTCCCCATCATTTTTGATTTCTAAAAAGTTCATACAGCGGAGCAAGGTGCTTTTTCCAGAGCCACTGGCACCAATTAAGACGACCACATCATTTTCGTAAACAGTGAGATCAATATCCTTTAAAACATGCAGTTCTCCGAAGTGTTTATTGAGTTTTTTAACACGAATGAGTTCCTTTGATTCTGTCATGTTTCTCCTCCTAATGGTCACTGACTGATAGTTTTTTCTCAAAGGTTTGGACAGCAAATGTTAACAGCAGGACAAGGACTAAGTAATAGACGGCTACAACAAGTAAATAGGTCATATTGTCAAAGCTGTTTGAGCCTTGGGTCGTGGCGACATTAAATAGTTCATTGACGCTAATAAAGGCGGCGAGTGATGAATCTTTTAAGCCAATAATGAACTGGTTGCCAAGAGGGGGGAGGGCGCGCCGCATCGCTTGCGGGAGAATGATGCGTCTCATTGTTAGAAAACGTCCCATGCCAAGAGAGCGTCCAGCCTCTTTTTGCCCCTGATCGATTGATTGGATGGCGCCTCTAAATATTTCTGCTATATACGCTCCATTATGAAAGGCGAGCGCAATGGAAGCGGCCCAGAAGTCGGGGATATTTAATTCTGTCAGTCCAAAATATAGGATGAAGATTTGGACAATCAGTGGTGTGCCGCGTACAAGGAAGATATAGGCGTTGGCGATATAACCGAAGACAGCCACGCGTGATATTTTCAATAAAGCAAAGAAGAGCCCGATGAACATGCCAATGAAGATGCTGATCACAGTGAGTTGTAGGGTGAGCAGCATTCCTTCTAAAAAAATACTTCTTGAATCAATCAGCGTCTGAAAAAAATGTGATAGGGTAGGCAAAACAATCATCTCCATTTGAAGAAAGTGCGCCTAAAAAAGGCGCACAATCGTGGTTTTAATTTTGTTTGACCGTGATATCTTCATCAAAGTATTTCTCGCTAATTTGTTTGAATGTTCCGTCCTTTTTTAATGCGTCAATCGCATCGTTGATCTCTTTTATAAGCTGTTTATTTTCTTTAGATACAGCGATTGCCTGCTCACTTTGTCCGAGTCTTTCTTGCGCTTCAATCTTTAATTTTTTCTTCATGGCTTCTGCACCTGTGGCGAAATCCGTCACGACTGCATCGTGTTTTCCGTTGGCTAGTGCTTCTAAAGCGACGACATCACTGTCGTAATATTTTGGTTCCTGCCCGCTATGTTTCTTTGCGATATCAGCATAGGACGAGCCTTTAGATACAGCGATTTCTTTGCCTTTTAAATCATCAGCCTGCTCAATGTCTGCTCCTGGTCTTGTGAAAATTTGCGGACCAGAGTAGTAGTAGGGCTTAGAAAGAAGGACGTGTTTTTTTCGTTCCTCATTGATGGTATGACTTGCAACTGCCGCATCGAATTTTCCAGATTTCACACCTTCGACGATGCCTGCGAATTTATATTTCTTCTGTATAGGCTCGAGACCTAGTTTGTCACTAATCGCATTGCCTACATCGATATCAAAGCCTGACATCTGATTTCCATCCATGTAACTGAACGGGTGAAATTCACCTGATGCTGCAAATATAAACTTCCCATCCTCCAAAATTGGCGACCCTTTCGCTGTAGAATTACGTTTATCTCCGTTCCCATTTGTTTCATTTGAACCACACGAAGACAGAAGTAATACTGCAACCGATAAAAGGGCTGGGACCCAAAACCGTCTTTTCTTAATAATAAGCTTCTCCTCCTTTTTAGCCGTTCTCCATATAAGGAGAAAGTAGGCTTTTCAATATGTGTAGCATCTTACCATTTGTTCCTCATATTCTCAATTTTATATGTGTTTTTCCAACACTCGCCCTTTTAAAATGTATGTCTTGCTTTTCCAAGAGAGAACTTGAATTCATCAGGGTAAAAAAGGGAAATGAATCTCATAATAACGGAAGGATTGGTAAAAAACATGTCAGTTCATAAAGAGGGGGTCGGTGTATGAAGAAGTGGAGAGACAACCGAAAAGTCTTTTTAACTGCAATTGCCTTTGGGACAATGTTAAATCCGTTGAATTCCTCAATGATTTCTTTGGCATTGCATCAAATTCAGCATGAATTCGGTTTGTCATTTACGACTGTATCTTGGCTGATTTCGTCTTTTTATTTAGCTAGTGCGGTGACGCAGCCGGTGAGCGGCCGGATTGGGGATCATGTGATGAGCCGGAGAACATTATTTTTATTCGGACTAGGTCTTGTAGCGGTCTCAGCTATCTGTGCGCCGTTTGCCCCGACGTTTGCGGTGCTGATTGTGATCCGGCTGTTGCAGGCAATTGGGAGCAGTGCCATTTATCCTTCTGGTGTCGGACTTATTCGGGATCATATCCAAGAAAAGCAGGCATCGGCGTTAGCTGTATTGTCCATTTTTGCTTCGGCGATGACGGCGCTTGGCCCGACACTTGGCGGCTTTTTGATGACGATCGGCGGCTGGCCAGCGATCTTTTTAGTGAATCTGCCTTTTATTTTGATTAGCTTCTTTCTTGGACTATCTTTGTTTCCGAAGGAACAAAAAAAGAGAAAGCTACGTATAGGTGAAACGGTACGAAAGCTCGATTTGCCAGGGATGCTTCTTTTTACCGTTTGTATTGTCCTTTTGCTTTCGTTTTTATTATCACTAGGTCATGGTATTCAATATGTACAGGGGGTTCTTTGTCTCTTGAGTGCAGGCGCTTTTATTTGGTGGGAGTATCAGGTGGATGAACCGTTTATTCAAATTCGGATGTTCAGACAGGAGCAGCGGCTGTCACTTGTGTATGTGCAATTTATCATTTTAAATATCTTTTTCTATTGTCTTTTCTTTGGTTTGCCGAGCTATTTCCAGGATGAATTAGGCTGGCGTGTGGAAATGACAGGTCTTTTTATGCTTTGCATGTCTGGGGTGAGCATCATTGTCTCTCCACTTACGGGAAAGTGGGTGGACCGAGGGGATGAACGTCATCCGGTATTAGCCAGTGCGGTATTGATGCTGGCTGGAGCGTCTGCGATGACCTTCTTTTTTATTCCGGCACCATTATGGGGAAAAGGGCTGGTTCTAGCTTTGCTTGGACTTAGTTATGGGATTGGAAATGTTGCGCTGCAAGCAGCGATGCTCGAGGCAAGTCCTCAGCATATGATTGGCACGTCCTCTGGGCTTTTTCAAACATGCCGCTACCTTGGCTCTATTCTATCGTCTGCTGTTCTCGGTATGCTGTTTGGAGATGAAATTGCTGGTCCTCATTTTGAGCAGTTAGGCTGGACGTTGATTATCATTTCCCTTATCGGCATCGGAGTCAGTCTTTACTTTTCGAGCAAGGTCAGAGGAGGGCAGTCAATAAAAAAAGCGGCGCGATAAGTGGAAGAAGAATCTTCATCACGTTATCGCAAGCCGCTTAAGAGTTAGACAGGTCAGAGCCCTGATCCTTTTGCTTCCTTCTGAATATTTTTCCTTCAATTGTCTCATAGAAAGTGACGATGCGATCAATTGGAGAGTCAAAGAACTTCCATAATTTATTCATGATAAACACGACCACAATCGATACGATCAAGCTGCCTAAAACATCTAATGGATAATGGTGACCGACCCAGATGCGGGAGAATCCTGTGAGTAATCCAAAGACGAGCAAGATGTTACCAAGCTTTTTATTACGAGATCGAATGGCAAGTGAAAGAGCCAGTGCACCTGTTGTATGGTCACTTGGGAAGGAAGCGTCTGCTGAGTGCGGAATGAGTGTGTCGACTTTATGCGCCACAAACGGCCGCTCCTCATAATGAAACAGTGTAATGGCAAAATTAACGATAAGTGCCGCGATGCCTGTTACACCAGAAAAGAAGACATGCTTCTTAAATTTGTGATTACCTAAAAACCAGCAAATCAATAAAACAAGGGCATACACAAGAAGGGCCTTTTTCGTAATGAAAATCATGGCCTGATCTAAAAACTCAGAATGATGAGCCATCCCGTGTATCAATTTAAACAGTTCGTAATTCAAAACATCACCTATACCTTCGCTTAATGCCAACTATATTTTTCAAACATCCTATATTTTAGCATGTTTCCGTTGAAGTTTAAAATAGAATCCTATTCTGATAGGGAGACCTTCTGTGCTTTTGCTTCTTGGGGCTTTCGTTCGCTCCAGTAAAAAACAATCATACTGAGCAAGACAACAATACCTGCAATGAGATATACATTTGAAAAATCGGTGAAGCTGACAAGAAGACCAAATACAAATGAGCCAGCAGCAATCCCCGTATCATATAAAGTGAAGAAAGTAGCCGTCGCATAGCCTGTACGGTGAGCTGGCGAATGCTGAATGGCAAGTGTTTGTAAACATGGTACTAGTGATCCATAGCCAAGTCCAATGACACCACCTGATAAAAGAAGCATTGTAGCTGAATGTGTAGCCGTCAGCATCCATAAACCAATCGCAAAAAGAGCAATCGAAGGATAGATCACAATGTGAGGTCCTACTCGGTCAAAAAGTCTGCCTGTAAATGGACGTGATCCAAGCATTGCTGCCGCAAACACAATAAAGAAATAACTGCTTGCCCCCATCAAGTCAAGGGAATTGGCATAGACTGAAATAAATGAAATGATCGGCGAATAACAGAAGGAAATAATGATACCGACTGCTGCTGTTTTTAATGCACCTTTTTCAAACAAGTGAGAAAAAGTAAATCGGAAGACGACACTACCCCCATCTTCAAGCTCTGGCTGTCTGATTAGCATCGTAAAAGCGGCACCAATGGTAACGATAATGGAGAAAAGAAGGAATAAGGAATGGAATCCTACTTTTCCTACTTGATTCAATGCAATAAATGGACCGATAACCACAGCAAGGTTCATGGACATGACAAAGTAGCCGAGTCCTTCCCCGCGTTTATGTTTTGGAATCATATCTGCTGCTATGGCACTGGTTACTGTCGTCAAAATGCTAAAAAAGATGCCCTGCACGAAACGCAGCATGAGAAGTGTTTGGAATTGATCAATCGGGATGTATAAATAAGTGAGTAAGGCAAATGCCGTTGATGAGAAAATTGCCATCCGTTTTTTACCGAATTTCTCAATAATCGCTCCAGAAAACGGTCTTGTCACAATGGCGGACAATAAGAAGACCGTCACAAGAAGACCACCCTGTGATTCTGTTCCATTGAGTTCATCCATTGTGTAAATAGGCAGCAAGGTCAAAAGGGCATAAAAAGAGGTGAACGTAAATAAATTCACCAGGACAATCATGATAAAGTCTCTCGTCCAAATGCGTTCGTTCATGATGTATCACTTCCTATTCAGTTGATAATTTGTGTAAAAGTGTATGGAGGAGTTGTTTTTCTTCGTGGGTGAAATCTGCAAGACATTCTTCTTCAAATTGTTCCATCGTACGTTTGATTTCTTCAAATCGGGCCTTAGCATCATCTGTCATCACGATCAGGTTTTCACGTTTGTCTTTTCCTTGTATCCGTTGCACCCAGCCATTTGCTTCTAGACGGGTTACGGTTCGGGTAATGGTTGGGGCTTCGACGTTCAAGTATGTCCAAATGTCTTTTTGGGTTTTCGGGCCGAATGTATCCAAACAAAAAAGTACAGTCCATTGGGACATGTACAAATCATAAGCAGCAAGCGCTTCGTTCGCCTTTTTAGACAGCAATCTGGCGCTTTGGTGTATTTGATGTAAACACTCTCTATTTAACGTATCCATATGCTCACCTTTATTAAATATTTAGCTAGGTAAATAAAATCACCTTTTCTATTTTACGTGCTCGACCCATTCTTGTAAAGTGAAAATTTTCGCCACTCGAAATGATTGCATTTTCTGATAAATCCCTTGTCCCTTCTTCATTTTTAGCATATTCCCTATGCAATGCTAATACACTGTTACAAACCTGACAAAGAGAGTGTTTGAGGTGAGGGATCGTGTTTGGCATTTGCTACCTAATGGATGAGAAATTAAGACGAACAAGCGCCGCTGAAAATGGATAATATTGATACGGATCTCATTTCACACTTCTCACATCCATTTTAGGGAGGTCGAGTGGTGTGCACGATTACATCAAAGAGCGAACAATCAAGATAGGTAAGTATATCGTGGAGACAAAGAAAACCGTTCGTGTAATTGCGAAAGAATTTGGAGTCTCTAAAAGTACTGTACACAAGGATCTAACAGAAAGACTGCCAGAAATTAATCCAGATCTGGCTAATGAAGTGAAGGAGATACTGGATTATCATAAATCAATCCGCCACTTGCGAGGAGGAGAAGCCACTAAATTAAAGTATAAAAAAGAAGAAATTTTAGAAGGCGAGCCTGTGAAACAGTAAGCTTAGTTCTTTGTTCATAAACATGATATATATATCTTCCTCATATCGGTAGTTTCTAACCACAAATTTTGTAAAGACTTTTGTAAAGAAATATCTTTTTTTCTGCAAATTATGATAGAATATATAATTAGGGCAGAATGTGGTATTTGCTATGGAAACAGATTTTCAAGGAGGATATATATAGATGTTTGCTAGGGATATTGGAATTGATCTTGGTACTGCCAATGTACTGATTCATGTCAAAGGAAAAGGAATTGTGTTAAATGAACCATCTGTGGTAGCTCTTGACAAAAACAGCGGGAAAGTTTTGGCTGTTGGAGAAGAGGCGAGACGTATGGTTGGACGTACGCCTGGGAATATTGTTGCGATTCGTCCATTAAAAGATGGCGTAATTGCTGATTTTGAAGTAACTGAAGCGATGCTCAAGCATTTTATTAACTCATTAAATGTGAAAGGGCTATTCTCTAAACCGCGTATGCTCATCTGCTGCCCGACAAACATTACATCTGTTGAGCAGAAGGCGATCAAAGAAGCTGCTGAAAAAAGCGGCGGAAAGCATGTATTTCTTGAAGAAGAGCCAAAAGTAGCAGCTATTGGTGCTGGTATGGATATTTTTCAGCCAAGTGGAAACATGGTCGTAGATATTGGAGGCGGAACGACAGATATCGCTGTCATCTCAATGGGTGACATTGTAACCGCCTCTTCTATTAAAATGGCTGGAGACAAATTTGATCTGGAAATTCTCAATTACATTAAAAAAGAGTACAAGCTGTTGATCGGTGAACGCACGGCTGAGGATATTAAGATCCAAGTTGCAACGGTATTCCCAGACGCACGTCACGAAGAGATTTCAATTCGTGGACGAGATATGGTGACAGGATTACCAAGAACGATTACCGTCACAAGCAAAGAAGTAGAAGAAGCATTGCGTGAATCTGTATCTGCGATTGTTCAGGCTGCGAAGCAAGTTCTTGAGAGAACACCGCCTGAATTATCAGCTGATATTATTGATCGCGGCGTCATCATTACAGGTGGCGGAGCTCTTCTAAACGGGCTTGATCAATTGCTTGCAGAAGAGCTGAAAGTACCTGTTTTCGTGGCTGAGAATCCGATGGATTGTGTAGCTGTTGGTACTGGCGTCATGCTTGATAATATGGACAAGCTGCCAAAGCGAAAACTCAGCTAATGATGTCCCTCATTCTTTTTCGAAAGAATGGGGGATTTTTATTAAAGAACCCTGCAAATATGCCGATATATTTCATAGAAGATTGTGTTTAGGTCATGTGAAAGAATTTTAATGAGGTGAGCACGTGTTAAAAGGACTATACACCGCAACATCTGCCATGATCGCTCAAGAGCGGCGGACAGAAATGCTTTCAAATAATATCGCAAATGCGAATACACCAGGATATAAAGCGGATGAGGGGACGATGCGGGCATTTCCAGAAATGCTGTTAAGCCGAATGGAATCAGGACGTTTCCAAACTTCCTCAGGCAAAGGTTTTAGTGTTCCGCAGCAAACGCCGATTGGCGGCATTAATACGGGGACATATATGCAGGAACTGATCCCTCAATTTACCCAAGGAACGTTAAAAACAACAGATCAAACAACGGATGTCGCACTAGTCGAAAATAACGTGCCGATCAACCCAGAGACTAATCAGAAATCAGCGCTCTTTTATGCGGTCAATACACCAGAAGGCGTTCGTTATACGAAAAGCAGCTCGATTACATTGAACGCACAAAATCAGTTGACTATCAATGGGCGTGCTCTTCTTTCTGTGACAGGTGAGCCAATCACGGTTCAGAGTGAGAATTTCAAAGTGAACGCAGATGGAACTGTGAGTGAAAATGGACAAAACCTCGGGCAAATTGATGTACGTGTTGCGATGGATACAAGGAACTTGGCGAGAGAAGGAAATGATTTATACCGTACAGCTGATAACCAGCCCCTGCCAAGTGCAGTTAATAACGGTCAAATGTCCTATACGTTAAGTCAAGGTGTATCGGAGCTGTCGAACGTGGATGTGACGAAATCATATACAGAAATGACAACCGCCTATCGAGCATTTGAAACAAACCAAAAAGTGGTTCAGGCGTATGATAAAAGCTTGGAAAAAGCAGTAAATGAAATCGGCAGAGTGTACTAATCAAGAAATGATAAAGAAAGGAGGATTCTCATGCTTAGAACGATGATCAATGCAGCTGTATCAATGAACGAAGTACAAAAGCAGCTTGATATTATCAGTAATAATATCGCGAACAGTGAAACAACAGGGTACCGTGCGAAAAATACCCGTTTCTCAGAGCTGATCAGACAACAGTTCAACCAAGTGGATGAAAAAAATGCGCAGGTGGCAAACAGTCGTCTGACACCTGATGGGTTAAGGCTTGGGACGGGTACGATGGTCAATGCGTCCATTAACTCATTGCAAGGCTCGATTAAAGAAACAGGCCGTGATCTTGATGTTGCTTTTGGAGCGCCATCTCAGTATATGCAGGTCAATGTCGGCGGTAATATTCGTTATACAAGAGACGGTTCTCTTTACTTACAGCCAGGCAATAATCGTAATCAAGTGCAGCTTGTCACTAGCGAAGGGCATCCGATCCTTGATGAAAATGGAAATGAAATCGTCTTAAATGCGAATTTCCGTGATATTTCAATTGATAAAAATGGTCGTCTGACAGCCATTTCAAGAGATAATCAACCGAATCAGCAAGTGAATCTAGGTGTTGTACAAGTCAATAATTCTTCAGCGCTTGTCTCTGAAGGAGATAATTTATTCTCAGTTGACGGTACTTATCAAGGCGCATTAACGGCACTAAATGGAGCAAACCGCCAAGCGATTCAGCTTCAGCAAGGTGCACTTGAAACGTCGAATGTGGATATGTCTAAAGAATTAACAGATCTCATGACAACACAGCGCTCCTATCAGATGAACTCAAGAACGATTACGATGGGTGATCAGATGCTTGGATTAGTGAATACAATTCGATAACGAACAGGCTGACATCAGCCTCTCATGATAAAAAAGGCGGCTCGCTCAAAGTCGCCCTTTTTTTTGTAAAAATCTGAGACATCGGCAAGCAAATCCTCAAGATCAATCCACGCTTCTTTTCGTTCAAGGCATGTAACAAGCCTTGCGATCTGCTCATCTGCCTTTGGCGTTTGGCTGTAGAGAAGAAATAAGATTTGAAACTTGATTCTTAATATATCAAATTGAGAAGCAACGGCCTCTTTTAATCCTTTTTGAATATACTTCATTCCTTCATCGGTTAAATTTTCTTTATAACAGGAACGCACAGTTTCATAGAGGCACGATACATAGGAGTGTACGGACTTCCGGTATGCTGGGAGACGAAGTGCTTTTTTAAAGTATTCCAGCGCTTTCGTGTGTCGATTTTGTCTCGACTGAATAAAACCAGCATCATAATAAACGATACCGAGCAGTTCTTGATCATCAATCATTTTCACGTAGTCGATGATCTCAATAAAAAGAGCTTCGGCTTCTTCATATTTTTTTTGATCGCTATAATTAAGGCCGAGCACAATTTTACAACGATAGAGGCTATGGTCATCCCCATGCTTTGCAAAGATATCCATCGCTTTTTGAATATGACGAATCGATAGCAACGAATAGCGATTGTTATAATAAACACCACTTGTACGGAAATGGAACTCTGCTTCCTCCAGCTCATCGTTAAGGAATGACAGTCGTTCTTCTGCCTTTTCGAGATAGTAGATTGCATCATTTTGATCGCTGTTTAAAGCTTCGTAAAGTCCGAGAAAGAAGTAAAAGTAATAGGCTAGTTCTTCGTTCATATCCTCTTTGTGCTGCATCAATTCATGTTTCATTTTTTCTAAGTCTTCTGTTTGATTCATCCACAGCTGATGGCGAAAAAGCATCAGCTGATAATGTAAACAGAGTTCCTGTTTTTTTGATATTTTACGTTGATATTTTAATAGAGTTGTTTTGATTTCTTCAGCCTTCGAAAAATGTCGATGCTTTAGCATTGTATACCACGAATGGAGAAGTTTTTTAATGGATTTATCACTTATAAAATTCATTTTTACCCTCTTATTCAATCAATGATGTAATATATATTACCATATTTGTGAAAAAACAATGAGTGTAGTGTGGATTATATTTGATGACAATAGGTAATAGTAGATTCTATTTTTTACCATATGTGCGGAACGGACGTTGAAAAATACGAGCATTCATAATATACTTCTATAGGAATCAAATGAAGATCATCGATATAGAAAAAAGGAGAGATCAAGATATGCTTGATGCTCAGCAAATTCAAGACATTATTCCACACCGTTATCCATTCTTATTGGTCGACCGTATTTTAGAGGTTGAGGGAGAGAAGAGAGCGGTTGGGATTAAAAATGTCACAGTGAACGAAGAATTTTTTAATGGTCATTTCCCAGGATACCCAGTCATGCCGGGTGTGCTTATTGTAGAAGCACTTGCGCAGGTGTTTGGGGTCATTATGTTAGGAAAAGAAGAAAACAAAGGGAAAATTGGTTTATTTGCAGGAATTGACGGCTGCCGTTTCAAAAGACAAGTGAAGCCTGGCGATCAGCTTCGTTTAGAGGTAGAAGTGACGCGTCTTAGAGGTCCAGTCGCAAAAGGAAAAGCAGTAGCCACAGTAGATGGCGAAGTGGCATGCGAAGCAGAACTCACATTTTCTATCGGTCCTAAAGTATCATGATTTGCCTGGCGGTTCATCAAGGATGAATCGCTTTTTATATGGAAACAACTAGTCTGAACGGATCAGGACTTGCAATTTTGACAAAAAAACGTCATATTAGACAAAAAAAGATGAAGGTGATAAAAGATGCTGAAAGAATTTAGAGAATTTGCAGTCAAGGGAAATGTCATTGACTTGGCTGTAGGTGTCATCATTGGGGGAGCATTTGGCAAAATTGTCACTTCTCTTGTGAATGATTTGATCATGCCGCTCGTTGGTATTATTATTGGTGGACATGATTTTAGCGGTCTATCTATTAAGATCGGATCTGCTCAAATTTTATATGGAAGCTTCATACAAACAGTGATTGATTTCTTGATTATTTCTTTTTCCATTTTTATCTTTATTCGTTATTTGAATAAATTAAAACGGAAAAAGGTAGAGGAAGAAGAGGTTGTAGAAACGCCGGATCAAACGGAAGTTTTACTAACAGAAATTAGAGATCTTTTGAAACATCAAAGCCAATCGAAAGATGTTCAATAGAAAAAGAGCGGCTAATCCCGCTCTCAGCGTGTAGGCAAACCCTCGCATTCGTTGTCAGGTCTGTGCTCCGGTGCTCACGAATAATCAATTCGCTCCGCTCCAGTGCTCGCTCTTCCTAGACTGCAAAGGTTTTCTATCACGCTGAAAGGAAGACAAAGGGCTAAAATAAGATTCATTTTAGCCCTTCGTCAACTATCTAAGAGCGGCTAATCCCGCTCTTTTTTATGTGTTTTGTTTAAATGCATCTAGTAGTTTTTCTCCAGAAAGCCCCTCTTTGACGAGGTCTTTAAGTACTTCTTCGGTTTCTGTTCTGTAGCGATTTGTAATCATCTTACCATCGAGCAGCACAGAAATGTTTTCTTCTAAAGCAACAATGTTTTTGACTTGGACAGATAGATGAACAGGGCGGTTGTTTTCTTTCGTGATCGTTACTAGAATCTTCACTTCAGTGTGCTGCTGAAAGAGCACCTCAAACACCTGTCTATGTTTCTTTGGGATGAGTGCCTCGATCATCCAGTGATTTTCTCCATCTTCTTTATTAATGATTAAACCGTCACGAAGGGGAATGCTGGACATTTTATCTTGCTTTGGATCAAGTTCGATTTTTAAATCAATCAGCCTAAAGGTTTTCATATTTTTCACCTCACAAGCGTTCATTATTCGTAAGTATCATTATAACATACAACATCTGTATAAATGAAACCGCTGCCTGCTTAGAACGAGCTGTATTTGAGTGAAAGGAGATGTTTTATGGAGTCTTATCAATTGCGAAACATACATATTGGCGATGAGTCGGCAAAGAGTACAATGCGCATTTATTCGTGGGGAGACATTCTGACATTTTGTGATGTGTACATGGAAGAAGGCGAGTCACTCACGTTTCAATACGTCACCGAAGATCAAATGGACTATTTTGAATTTCAATTGTCGATTCATGATGGGCAGCTTTGTTTTTATTGGTTTGCATGGGATGGATCTGATTATATTCACATGCCTTCAAGTAATTGGATTCATTCAGATGTTTTTTATCAATTTATGAAAAATAAGTTTTTCATTAAACAAAACAAGATGATGTTTTATACTCAAGCGGTAAAAAGCAGAAATTAAAGAGGAAATAGACAATTTGAAGGGGCAATTTTTCATTTTCATGTTTTGTCACATACAATCTTTCTCGGTAGACTAAGGGCAGTTAAAAGGAAAGGAGGTACGGTCTGAAACAAAAGGTAACGTCTAGCATCTGATAGCCCCCCTCTAGCTAAAGCTGATAGACGCTGCCTTGTGCATAAGAACACTGCGTAATAGAACCATCGCTTCTTTGTATAAGTCATGTGTCCCCTTAAATCCCCTTGTGTGTATCCGGTCATGTAGCGTGGCCGGGTACCCTTTTTTATTCCATAAAAAACCGATCTCCTCTTGATGATGGATTTTATCAGCGGTATGATAGCCAAAATGGAGACAAAAGGAGAGAAAGATGACAAACATTCAATTGATCGCAACGGATTTAGACGGAACGTTATTGAATAGTGAACACAAAGTGAGCCGGGAAAATGAGCAGGCATTAAAGGAAGCAGCGGCGAATGGAATGCAAGTTGTCGTTTCTACAGGAAGAGCGTATTTTGATGTGAGGTCTATTTTTGATGAGCTTGGGATGAATACATGGGTGATTAGTGCCAATGGAGCTGTGATTCATGATCCGACTGGGCAAGTATATCATTCAGCTGCTTTACAAGAAGAAAAGGCCAAACGCATATTATCATGGCTTGAAGAACGTGGTTATTACTATGAAGTTTTTACAAACGAGGCCATTTTCACACCGAATCGTGGTAGAGAGCTTCTGGCGATTGAAATGGACCGCTTAAAAAGTGCAAATCCAGAAACGGACCTGAGTGTTTTAAAACAAGCGGCAGAAGTTCAATACAGTCAGTCAGGCTTTTCTTATATTGATACATATAAAGAGTTGTTTCATGAGGATCGGAAGCTTTCATTCTACAACATCTTAGGTTTCTCTTTCTTTGAAGACAGATTGAAGGCAGGGTGGGATCAGTTTGGTGATGATGCAAGTGTCACAATGGTCAGTTCAGCCGATCATAACTTTGAAATTGGTGCAAAGGGCGCTTCTAAAGGCCAAGCATTAACAAGGCTGGCAGAACGTCTTGGTATTCCTTTAAGCCAGACAGCGGCTGTAGGAGATAGTTTAAATGACGAATCGATGCTTCGAGCAGCTGGTGTTGGGGTTGCGATGGGCAATGCGAGACAGGATATAAAAGAAATCGCTGATCATGTCACGTTAACAAATGATGAGCATGGTGTGGCGCATATGATTCGACACCTTTTGAAATAGATGCATCAGATGTCGTTGTATAAATCACATAGGATAAAGCGCATTCTACAAAAGAGGAATTCAGAACTACTTCTATTTACACATGATGTGGAACATCATATAATTTAATTATGAACATAACCCGCTTGTAAGGAAATTAAGGAGAGTAAACGAATGGCGCTGGAATCTTATAAGTCCGAAAATCTGCATTTAATCAAGGAAGCCTTAGACTATACTCAGGTTGGCCTGACGGTGACGGACCCGTCTTTACCTGATAATCCTTTAATATATGTGAACAAGGGCTTTTTAGATATGACAGGCTATCAAGAACCCGAAGTATTGGGGAAGAATTGTCGTTTCCTTCAAGGAAATGAAACAGAGCAAATTGCTCTCCAACAAATTAGAACAGCTATTGAGAACAAAGAGGCTGTCACTGTTCAGCTGAAAAATTATAAACAATCTGGACAGATGTTTTGGAATGAGTTGAGTGTAGCTCCTCTTTGGATTGACGAAAATGAAGGGAAACGTCTTTATTTTGTAGGTCTGCAAAAGGATGTCACGAAAGAGAAGGAACAGCAGGAGCTTCTTGAGCAATCAATTGATGAAGTGCTGAACATTTCTGTTCCAATTGTTCCTGTGAAAGATGGCATTTCTGTGTTACCGATCATTGGTACGTTAACAGCGCCAAGATTTGATAAAATTATCTCAACAGTCTCCACCTATATCTCTCAATCCAAGGACGATTATTTCATTGTCGATCTGTCTGGTTTATTAGAAGTCGATTCATTTGTAGCAGATGCGATCTTTAAGCTGAACGATTTGATTTTAATGACAGGTACGGAACTCATCGTGACAGGAATTAAACCGAATCTAGCGATGAAAATGGGAGAAATGAGAGAAGATTTCCGTGAATTGAATACGTATATGAACGTGAAATCTGCATTGAAAAAACTGCACATTTAACCTATGTTCATATGAAATGAAAAAAGAGGACTTTTCATCATGTTTGAGAAAAGTCCTCTTTTTGCTTGGATTAAGATGATTGAGCGGCGGCACTTAATGTGAATAAATCCTCTAGTTCGTTTGTTGATAGCTCTGTAATCCAGCTTTCACTTTGGATAATTTGATCATTTAACGTTTGTTTTGTTTCGAGCATCTGATCGATTTTTTCCTCGATCGTGCCCGTTGTGATCATCTTATGAACGTGAACGAATCGTTTTTGTCCGATCCGATAAGCTCGGTCGGTCGCTTGGTTTTCCACAGCGGGATTCCACCATCTGTCGTAGTGAATGACATGGTTTGCGGCGGTTAGGTTAAGTCCAGTTCCTCCTGCTTTTAAAGAGAGAATTAAGATGTTAAATTCTTTCTTCTGGAAGCGGTCCACCATTTTATCTCGCTCCTGTTTGGACAGACTGCCATTTAAAAATTGAACGGGTTCGCCAAACATCTTTTCCGCCAGCTGCTTGATCATGTTCCCCATTCCAATATACTGCGTAAAGATGAGGCAGCTTTCGTCTTGCTCATGTATTGCTTTTAACAGCTCTGCGAGTTTATCCATTTTTAATGAACGTTTCAGCAGTTTCACATCGGTTCCACTCTCTTTTAAATAGAGTGCTGGGTGATCGCAAATCTGTTTGAGTCTGCCGAGCATACTTAAAATAATGGCTTTCCGCTGCATTCCTGTTAACGAAGCCATGTGTTCAAATGTATCTTTCACGAGCTGTTCATATAAAGAAGCCTGCTCAGCGGAGAGCGGAATGAATTCTTTTTCTTCGAGCTTCTCAGGCAAGTTCAGGGCGACCTCTTCATCTTGCTTTGTTCGTCTTAATAGGAAAGGCTTAATCAGCTGCTGAAGCTGTTCAATTCTTTTTTCATCACGGTCTTTTTCGATCGGCAGAACGAATTTCTTATGAAAGCTTGTCAAGCTACCAAGATACCCTTTGTTGACGAAGTCAAAAATGGACCAAAGCTCTGTTAAACGGTTTTCCATAGGTGTCCCGCTAAGGGCAATGTGATGCTGCCCTTTGAGCTGTCTGATCGCTCTCGATTGTTTCGTATGGGCATTCTTAATGTTTTGGGCTTCGTCTAAACAAATCGTATCCCACTTTGCTGATGTTAATTCATCACGATCAGAATGTGAGAGTCCATAAGACGTCAGGACAATATCTGTTGACTCGTATGCCTTTGTAAAGTGTTCCCCTTGAGGACGCGATGGCCCGTAATGCAAGGCAACATTCAAATGTGGTGCGAAGGTTTCAAGCTCTCGTTGCCAGTTTCCTAAAACAGAGGTCGGCGCAATGATGAGAGATGGAGCGGCATTTGATTTCTGCTCCTTCAAATATGTGAAATATGCAATCATTTGAATCGTTTTCCCAAGCCCCATATCGTCTGCTAAACAAGCTCCAAATCCATGAGACCTTAAGAATAACAGCCAGTTGACACCATGCTGCTGATACGGCCTGAGTGTGCCTTTAAAGGAATCACTCATTTCATAGGAAGGCAGCTCATGCGTATCATTTAACTGATGGACAAGTCCTCTTAATTGAGACGAAAGTTCAAATTGAATATGTGCAAATGCTGAGCTGTCTAGCAGCTCTGGAATCGATTCAGAAGATGCTTCTTGATCTGCCAGCTCGCGTGACAAAATATCAGACATGTGCAGCCCTTCATTTTCGGCACGCTCCATCCATTTTTTCATTTGCTGAATGAAGGTTGGATCGATTTTGATCCATTGTCCACGAATATTGACAAGACGTCGTTTACTTTGGACAAGCTCGTTGAACTCATCTTCTGTCAGCTCGATGCCGTTTGTAGCAAAGCGCCAATTAAAGTCCATCAACGCATCCATTCCGACATGCGACTCGCCTCTTGGGGTAGAGGAAATCCTTGCTTTAAGCATCATGGTGCTTTCTTTGACAATTTGCCACCACGATGGGAGTAGAATCTCAATTCCCATATTCACAAGGGTTTCACTTGCTTCTGATAGGAAAAGCCAAGCTTCGTCTTCTGACATGAGTGTGGTGCCAGATGTGAAAGAGAGCCAAGGCACAATTTGACCGAATCGCTCCAGCTCTCTGGAGATTTTATCTTGATACGGATGCCAAGATCTTTTTAATGAACGGATGCCTTCAAAAAAGTGAAGATCACTGTTTTTCTTATCACGCAGAAACAATTCGATCTTCCAATCGTCTCCATCGAAATCCGGTTCATTTAAACGCAAGCCGACAGTGAAAGGTGTGTCGTCATCAATCCAGCCAATCGTTTCCAAGAAATCCTGCTCATCTAAAAAATGTCCTTGGAAGGATGAGAGTGCAGGCGATTGTTCTGTCATGCGGTTCCATTTGTGCTGTAATGCATCATCAAATTGAATGTAATCCTGTACAGCAAAGGAGAACCATTCAGCCGTATAGCCATCTAATAGTCCTTCTTTGTCTTTAAAACGTAGTACACCTTTTGTCCACGCCTCGTAATCCGGAATAAAATCTTCATCCTCAATGAATTCGTAAATGGTGGAGGCTGTCTTCATCAGTGGTTCTGTTTCATCGGTTAGTGTCACATGACTAAAGGTATTAAATGAATTTTTTCCTAGTAGTTCAACGGTCATCCAAGGGCTTAACAGGAAGGCAGGTGTGCCAATAAAGCTCACATCTTCTAAAAATGTTCCGTAAAAAGACGATTCATGCCATTGGAAAAGCTGCCTCTTCATTTCATTAAGCGGAACAGGGTGTCCGTCCTCTGCTTGCGCTGAAATGGTGAAAGAGAAATCTTCTGTTTGTTCTGCATGAATGACAATTTGTTTATGGCGTGTCATCAATTAATTTTCCTTTCTTCATTTCCTCTTGGAACGCACGCAGCCGTTTCGTTGAATCTTGTAGCTGCTTTACATATCTTTCCCAAATCGCAGTTTTTTTCGTTTTATGATAAAGCGTGCGCAGTTTTTTTAGCATTTTCACAGATTCTCGGTATGCACTTCGATTCTTTTGATCGAGAAGCTGTGAGATTTCACGGTGATACGATGGAATGAGCGCCTCAGGTTCCTCTTTTGCAATTTGTTTGATCAGATCCTTCTCCAGTTCACTGATGGAGAAACCAACAAGGCTGTGAATCTCAATCCATTCTGCATAACGCTGTTGTGCATATAAGAGCTGACTATATTCAGTAAACGCATAGGGCATGCAGATCTGGAGGTAGCGTTCATATAAATGATGATCCTTCGTCTGTTTAAAGTATGCGTCTAAATAGTAGAAGAAATCACTGACGGCTCCACGTAGTTCTCTGTAGGAAAGGTCGAGCTGGCAATATTCCTCTAAAATATAGGTGATCTCTTCATACCAGAGCTTGAGCCGCTTCCAGTCCTTGCGGTTTGTCAGATCCTTCAGCCAATTGAGCACATTTGGCAGCATATCTGCATTGAGCATTTTTAATTGCTGAAAGAGGTGATCGTCTTCTTTCAGTAAATAATCCATGTGCATCAATCCGATGGTACGTTCTACCGTTTTTACTTGCTGCTGAGCGTTCTTTAGTAATTCTGTTTCTTTTTTTACCCATTTCCCTCTATTTAATATGGTGCCCCAAATCTCCATAAAGACCGCTACTCGTTCATGTTGAAAAGGTCCGTTTATTTGAAGAAGTGTCCGAACGGCAGTTGGTGTGTTTTCAAGAAACGGATCGAGGGAAAAGGAAAGGGCGTATGTCTTCAAGTGATCCACTGAATCAAAAATGGTGTTCATGAGCTGTTCGACATATGGATTCATGGAATAATAGTCCTTCTCGGCATCAAGCTGGCCAAGATCGATTAATTCATAAATCCTTAACCACACATCGATTGACGTATGAATCGCATACAAACTCTTGAATTCAGGTGAATGAGGTGCGTGTTTTTTTAGGATCGATAAATAGCCGTAATACAAATGCTGCGGTGTTTGCTGGTGCTTTGGTGTCCGTTTCAGCCAGAGGTTAAATTCCTCTTGGAAAAAATTCAACCAGCTTTGAAGTGATTGTTCGTCTGGGCGCTTCACCTGGAAGTGCTGGCGAATTAATTCTTTGCTACGTTGTAATTCATCCTTTTCTGACCAATTTTCTGTAAATCCGGTCACACTCTCTACTTGAGCGTATAGCGAAAAGAAGACAGCGAGAATGTGTTTACAAAGTCCATCTGCTGGACATGAGCAGCTGCTTCTCACAGGAAACAATACATGAAAGTGGACTCTGGCTGCCACGACATCATGTACATAAGCTGACCATTCCGTATCAGATTCTTGCTTGAGACGATATACACTGTCCTGTCTATAAGTAATCAATGCTTTTTTGATGAGTTGTTTGTTTTCATCTGTTGCAGGAAGAAGTTCTTTGATTTGTTCTGCTGTTTGCTTGAGTTCTTCTTCGTTGATGTTGTGCTGAAGCATTTGATCCGCTCCTAACCAAGTAAAAGATTCCAATTCTTTTATTATAGCTCAATGGTGATTTATAAAAAAGTTTTTCATGAAAATGGTCATAAATTTCAAAAGCTGTCGAATGATGTATTAGAGTATTGCATAAACCAACCTTACAGCATATAATAATGAAATTAGTGGAATCGAAAGGATACAGACATGGATAATAAGGGTTTGAATCAAGAAGAGTTTTTAAAAATTTTGATGTACGCTCATGATATTGGTGAGAATTCAAATGATGTCACAACAAAAGAAATGCTTGAAAATCTGATTGCTCATATTCGAAATGGTCTTGTTTCATAAAAGTAACCCCCTGCTAGTGATGGCAGGGGGTTTTTGTCTGCTTTTATGAATGGAACGAAAGCTCCCAGCATACGATGTCTTTACAAGTATAAGGCGTATAGGGAGCTGATGGTGTCATGAATATAGCCATTGCAGGCTGTGGATATGTGGGACTGGTCACAGGTGTGTGTTTAGCGGAGGCGGGGCACAATGTGGCGTGTATTGATATTGACCGGAGAAAGATCATGCAGCTAAAACAGGGACGTCCACCAATGTATGAGCCAGGATTAAAAGATCTGCTGAAACGCAATCTTGCGCAAGGACGAATTCAATTTCACATAAATGGAGAGGTAGCCTACCAGCAGGCTGATGTGTTAATGATTGCGGTTGGTACCCCGCAGCAAGCAGATGGCCAAGCTGATTTACAATATGTGCTTCAAGCTGCAAAGGAGATCGGTACAAAAGCAAAATCAGGTGCGGTTCTTGTGGTGAAAAGTACAGTGCCTGTTGGAACAGGTGATCAAATCGAACAGATGATACATCAAGAATTAGGACGGAAAGAGCCATTATCAATTGCATCTAACCCAGAGTTTTTACGAGAAGGCTCTGCCATTTCAGATACATTGAGGGCAGATCGGCTTGTGATTGGGGCTGAAACAAAAGCGGTATTAGACCGGCTCGAGGAGATGTATGCTGATTTCCACTTGCCAGTAGTCAATACAGACCGAAAAAGTGCAGAAATGATCAAGTATGCATCAAACGCTTTTCTTGCGACCAAAATCAGCTTCATGAATGAGATCGCCTCTATTTGTGAGAAAACAGGTGCTGATGTGGAATGGGTGGCGCAGGGAATGGGGCTCGATCAACGGATCGGTTCTTCGTTTCTCAAGGCGGGGATTGGCTACGGAGGTTCTTGTTTCCCAAAGGATACAAATGCACTTGTCCAAATCGCAGGGCATGTGTCGCATGATTTTGAGCTACTAAAGGCTGTTATCAAAGTAAACAACGAGCAGCGAGCCGGTTTTATCAGAAGTATTCAAGAGAGACTGGGGGCAAATCTTGAAGGGAAGCGAATTGCACTTCTTGGTCTTGCTTTTAAACCGAATACAGACGATATGAGGGAGGCGCCATCTGTTCCAATAGCTCATGAACTCCATCAATTAGGCGCGGAGCTTGTGGCTTATGATCCTGTTGCCTCACGCCATGCCGCTCGTGAATTACCGGATCAAATCGTGTTTGCTCATACGATTGAAGAAGCGATAAAGGATGTCCATGCAGTGTGTATATTAACAGAGTGGACAGAGATTCAGACGTTTCCTCTCAAGTCCTATAAGGAATGGATGAGACAGCCGCTTATTTTTGATGGACGAAACTGTCATACACTTGAAGCGGCAGAACAAGCAGGAGTCGAATATCATTCGATTGGGCGCAGACCAGTTTCTCCAATCTATATGTAAAAGAAAACCGATAACAGATGATGTTATCGGTTTTTTTAATGCGGTAGAATGAATCCGCCATATAAAAAGGCAGCCACAATGAGAAAGGCGGGGTGCATTTTGTATTTAGTCATAAAGAAAAAGGAGATCGCAGCAATGGCAAGCGATTGCATCCAGCCAATGGCTTTCACTGCATCTCCGCCAATTTCCCATGTTAATAAAAGCATCATCATCGCAATGACAGGCTGGACGGATAAGGTCATGCCTTTGACGACAGGTGATTGGCGAAAACGGTCAATCAGCTTGAGCAATAGAATCAATCCAATGGCTGATGGCAGTACAGTTGCAAGCAGTGCCACAATAAAGCCTGGCCAGCCCATGACGTCATAGCCGACATATGCTGCGATTTTCGTCGCAATTGGTCCTGGAAGTGCATTGGCTAAAGCAAGCATATTGGAAAATCCTTCGTTCGTCATCCAATGAAAATGGTTGACGATTTCTTCATAATTCAGCGGAATTGATGCAGGTCCTCCGCCATATCCTAATAGATTGGACAAGAAGAATGCCCAGAATAAAAAGAGAATCAGCATCATGAAGACACTCCTTTCTCTTTATTTGGTCGATTCCAGCGTTGTTTTAGTTTGAAATGAAATGCGCCATAGCATAAAAAGATAATGACAATGATTCCTGGATGAATGGACAGGACCTGCAGCCCGATAAAGGCCAGAAGGAACAGAGTAATCCCGAAGATCATTCCGAAGCCTTTCAGCGTTTTTTGTCCAAATTCGTATGCCATGATCCCAAGTAGAACGGCAATGACTGGTGTCACAGCGCCAATCATATTTTGAATGATTTGTGAGGAGCTCAAGACGCTGACAAGTGTGACGAGTGCCACCATGGCGAGACATGTCGGTAAAATATGGGCAGCTGTTGCGACGATTGCGCCGAATACGCCTTTCAATCGATAGCCGAGATAGGCTGAAATTTTGGTCGCGATCGGACCTGGTAATGCATTGGCGATGGCGAGTGTTTCTCCAAATTCGTCATCATTGACCCATTGATATTTCACCACCGCTTCATGACGAATGAGTGGTATGACGGAAGGACCTCCGCCAAAACCGAGAATGCCGGTTCGCACCATAGCGATGATGAGTTCGATATATGATTGCAAGTGCTTCAACTCCTGTCTACAATTTCATGCCCATTCGGCTTTTGTACCGTTTAATAAGCATTTGGCAGTCCACACTCACGACGCCTTCTAGCGGGTACAGTTTTTTTGTTAGAAATGTCTCCATTTCTTGTTCGTTTTGAAAAATGCCATGCATATGCAGTTTGCTTGGCCCTGTCATGTGATAAAGGCTTGTGACAGCTGTTTCTTGCTCAAGCTGAAGGGCGACTGCTTCTAAAAATTTCGGCTCCACTTCTACATTAAAGAAGACAGAAACATGAATGCCGATCTTAGCAGGATTGATGACTGTTGTGAATCGTTCAATGACGCCTGCTTCAATCAGCTGCTGAATACGGGCTTGCACAGCAACACGTGAAAGACCGACTTGTTTCCCGAGATCCGTATAAGACATACGCCCGTCCTCATGTAATAGGGATAAAATTTGTTTATCTCGTTCGTCTAATGTTAAGTTCGGAATGCTATAGTCGTTTGACACCGTATGACCACCTTTCTTCTGTTGATATTTTAACACATTTTATTACGAATGGAATGTATATAATTAAATTTACTAACGAAATGAATATCAATAAAGTGATGTATATTCCTTTCGCATAAAAAGACACCCCGGAATCACCGAGGTGTCTTTCTTTTATTGATCTGGGCTGCTTTCTGCACTGGCAATTTGCTGTGCGAGGTCAGCTCGATCAATGTCTGCTTGGAAGAATTCCTGCGTGTTCGGCAGGTGTAAATTCATATGACGCTTTTGTGAAATTCGGATGGTCACTTGATCAACAGTGTAATCAAATACGTGTCCGCCAACACTTCGATCGTCATCAATGAAATGAAGATGATATCCACTCACCGCAATTCCATGTGCATACTGCGGTGTACGGAAACCGGCGATTGTTCCTTGAATATCCTCGAAATCGAAGATGGGCTGTGACTTGACTGCTTCCACCATCGGAACGTAAGGTTTTTCCTGTTTTTCGACCGTACGTGTTTGAACCTTTTTGAATGTACCATCAATGCGGATCGCATAAAACACATTCTTACTCGGTAAAATGCGGTCGATTTCTTCTTCTAACTCTTTGCTCGTCATGGCTGCATCAATTCGATGAACGATATCAGTTTCAAAGAATGCTAGAGAGCAGAAAGGCGAATAGTCTAGATCGGTAACTGGTGTCGCTGTTCCATCCGAGCGCAGTCGATAAAATGCGCCGTCAAAGCCGATCAGCTCTCCATCTAATTGATTGAATGTACCAATGCCGAAATCACCGTGCTCGGGAATTTGTGAAAGGGAGAAATCTCCATCATATACGGCTTCTAGCAAAGAGGTCATCGTCGATACTTGATAGACTTCTTGCTGTTTGTCATGTTGTCTTGTGTCGTTCTGTTGATTCATTGGGTGCATCATACCCATATCCGCTCACTCCTTTGGTGTAATGTATGGACAACTTATCTAACGTTCAATGTGTGTGTTTCACGAAAGACTTCTGGCCATTTTTGACTGGCGAGGTCTGGGTTGTCTTGATAGTCAATCGGAATATCAATAATAACAGGTCCTTCTATGTTTATACCCTTTTGAAGGACAGTTGAAAGCTCTTCAGGTGAGTTTACTCGTAATCCAGTCGCTCCAAAGCTTTCTGCATATTTCACTAAGTCGATCTGTCCGAATTCAACGCAGGATGTGCGGTCATATTTCATTTCCTGCTGAAATGCCACCATATCGTATGTGCTGTCATTCCAAACAAGGTGAACGAGATTTGTTTTCATGCGGACGGCTGTTTCTAGCTCCATTGCAGAGAAGAGAAAACCGCCATCACCAGAGACCGAAACGATCTTTTCATCTGGATTCAATATGGAAGCCGCAATGGCCCATGGTAAGGCAACACCTAATGTTTGCATCCCGTTGCTCACAAGGAATGTGTTCGGCTCATAGACGCGGAAGTGACGCGACATCCAAATTGCGTGAGACCCGATATCACAAGTGACCTTCGTGTCATCAGGAATCAAGCGTCTTAATGTATGAATGACATCCAGCGGATGAGATAGATGACTTTCTCTTTCTGGTGCTTTTTCAATGTCGCTTAACAGCTCCTGCAATTCAGTAACGAATTCAACTTGTTCTTTGCATAGAGAAAGTGGAACACTGTCATGGGCTAGATGTTTAATGGTTTCAGCTATATTGCCGACAAGCTCAAGTGCCGGCTCGTAAAAATGATCGATATCTGCTTGCATGTCATCGACATGGATGATCTGTCGCTGTTTCGGCTGAATATTCCAATGCTTTGGATCATATTCAATTGGATCAAAGCCGATGCTCAAAAGGACATCTGCTTGTTCAATGAGAAGATCTCCCGGCTGATTTCGGAATAAACCGATTCTGCCTACATATTGAGACTCAAGCTCTCTTGAGAGAACGCCGGCTCCTTGGTATGTTTCAACAAATGGAATTCCAAGTGTTTTCAATAATGTTCTTGTAGCCTTTGCAGCAGCTGGACGACTTGCTTTCATTCCCACAATGGCAACAGGTAAGTGTGCATTTTGAATTTTGGCGATAGCCGAGCTGATGAGAGCATCCGGTGCAGGACCTAGTTCTGGAGAAGGGTGAGCAGACACTGGTGTTTGTGTGGTGTGTTCTGTCACGACATCTTGTGGAAAGCTGATAAATGCTGCTCCAGCCTGCCCCTTTTGTGCCGCGCGAAAAGCATTTGTTAAGGCTTCGGGTATATTATGAACGTCTTGTACTTCAACACTGTATTTTGTGACTGGTTTGAATAATGCCGCATTGTCGAGTGATTGATGTGTTCGTTTGAGCCGATCAGCACGAATGACGTTTCCAGCGATTGCGACAACAGGGTCACCTTCTGTATTAGCTGTTAATAGACCTGTTGCTAAATTAGATGCGCCAGGACCTGATGTGACGAGACAAACACCTGGTTTGCCAGTTAAACGGCCGACAGCAGCTGCCATAAAGGCGGCATTTTGTTCGTGTCTGCATAGGACAAGCTCTGGACCTCTGTCTTTTAATACATCAAATACGGCGTCAATTTTTGCACCTGGAATCGCAAAAACATGGGTCACACCTTGAGCAATCAGCGTATCAACAATCAATTCTGCTCCTCGTCTTGTTAGGGGTTGTGCTTGAGAATTCATTTACCCCGCACTCCTTTCGGCAAGTAAAATTTTTTATGAAAATATATTTTCATGATATGATTTACTATACATTTCAAAATGGAAAATTTCCAATATATGTTTAACGTGGTTTTAATATGTTTCACGAATAAGTGTGCGAGGGGTGAAAGGATGGAACTGAGACATTTGCAGTATTTTGTCACAGTAGCGGAGGAGCTGCATTTTGGCAGAGCAGCCGCACGGTTGAATATGACACAGCCTCCACTTAGTCAGCAAATTAAGCAATTTGAAGAAGAATTGGGATTTCCTTTGTTTCACCGGTCGAAGCGAGTAGTGGAGCTAACAGCTGCTGGAAAGGTCTTTTTACATGAGGTGCGGGGTGTGCTGCATCAGCTTGATAAAGCCGTTGATCATGCCCGGCATACAGCAAGAGGAGAGCTGGGAAAAATCATCATAGGGTTTGTTGGAACAGCGACATATGATATTCTGCCACCAGTTGTACGCGAATTCAGAGAGCTGTATCCCTCTGTCAGTATTGAGCTGGAGCAGCTTTCTGTTCCGCAGCAGCTAGGCGCGCTTTTAAATGGGGAGATTGATATCGGTTTTTTACATCCTACATCTCCTCATGAAGAACTGATCAGCCGTTTGATGAAGCAAAGTGAATGTATTTTTGCGATTCCGAAAAATCATCCGCTGGCGAAAAAAGAGGCGGTCACGATCGAAGATATTCGAAATGAACCGATTATTTCTTTATCACAGGAATCATGGCCGTCCCTTTATCAACACTTTGTCCTGCTATGTGAAAAGTACGGGTTTTCTCCAAATATCGTGCAGGAAGCGGCGGAATATCAAATGGTGATTGGCCTTGTCACAGCTGGGATCGGCATTGCGGTCATTCCGAAATCAGCCCGGCGTTTATTTAATCTAGATGTTGTGTATCGGTCGATTGAAGGTGAACAGCTTCTGGCAGAATGGACGATTTCCTATAGACGAGAAAATCATAATCCTGCTTTATTTCATCTTGTCCACCATATCCTGCATCGCACCGAGTCTGAATCAGAGGCATAGAAAAAGAGATATGGTATGATGTCGATACACCAAAAGGAGGCTTGTCTGAAGTGATTACGTTGCAAATGGATCAGCTATCACGAAAAGAAGCATATAAATTATTATCGGGTTCTATTGTTCCACGACCGATTGCGTTTATTACAAGTCTGTCTAAAGACGATATCGTAAATGCCGCACCATTTAGTTTCTTTAATGTCATCAGCGGACACCCACCGCTCCTCGCCGTTTCTATCGGACGACGAGAAGGTCAGATGAAAGATACAGCGCAGCATGTGATTGACAGGGGAGAATTTGTGGTCCATGTGAGTGATGAAGCGATAATAGAAGATATTAACGAAACAGCTGCTACGCTGCCACAGGAAGAGAGTGAGCTGGATCGAACCGGTCTTCATCAAGTACAGAGCCATGTCGTTTCAGTTCCGGGAATTCAGGAAGCACGTATTCGCTTTGAATGTCGGCTTGAAAAGCATCTTACCTTTCAAAATGATGAAGGGGAGATCACGGTCGATCATATCATTGGCCGGGTTGTGTGTGCGCATTTAGATGAGGCTGTGTATGATGCGGAAAAAGGTTATGTTTCGACTCATGAATTAAAGCCAGTCGCACGTTTAGCGGGAAATGATTACGCCCATTTAGGGACGTCATTTGTGCTGAAAAGACCAGAATAATAGGAAAAACCCCCGAGGGAAATCGGTGGTTTCAGCGTGTAGACAAACCCTCGCATTCGTTGTCAGTCCTGCGTGCTGGTGCTCACGAATGTCAAATTCGCTCCGCGCCAGTACTCGTCCTTCCTAGGGCTGCAAAGGTTTTCTATCACGCTGTAAAGAAGACAAAGAGCTAAAATCAAGATCATTTTAGCCCTTTGTCAACAATCTATACCCCCGAGGGAAATCGGGGGTTTTGTGTTTATTTTTTCTGTTCTAGTTTCAGTGGTGCTGCGATGTTCTTTTCTACTTTTTTCCCTTTTAAGACGTCGCTTGCAGCACCGACTGCTAGTTTCCCGATCAACTCTGGCTGCTGGGCGACTGTGGCAGATAGTTTTCCTGCTTTGATTGAATTGAGTGCATCTTCGTTTCCGTCAAAGCCAACGACGAGAATGTCTTTTCCAGAGCTTTGAATTGCTTCTAGAGCGCCAAGTGCCATTTCATCATTGTGGGCAAAAACAGCTTTGATGTCAGGGTTTCCTTGAAGGAGGTTTTCCATGACATTCAATCCTTTTGTTCGGTCGAAGTCAGCCGCTTGTTTTGCTGTCACTTTTAGATCTTTATCTGCTATTTGGTGGAATCCTTTTCCGCGCTCACGTGTAGCAGAAGCGCCTGGTACACCTTCTAATTCAGCGACTTTGGCTCCTTTACCGACCTTGTCGATGATAAAATTGGCCGCCATTTCGCCGCCTTTGACGTTATCTGAGGCAACAAGTGCTTCTACTTTTCCGCTTTCAGCTGAGCGGTCTAATGTGATGACTGGAATATCAGAAGCATTCGCTGATTCAACAGCAGTCGATATAGCAGACGAGTCCGCTGGGTTGATAAGTAAGGCGTCGACCCCTTGCTGAATTAAATCTTCTACGTCACTTGTTTGTTTCGCTGAATCATTTTGTGCATCTGCAATGACAACTTCGATGCCAAGCTTTTTCGCTTCTTTTGTCACCCCGTTTTTGAGAGAAACGAAGAATGGGTTGTTTAAGGTCGAGATCGAGAGACCGATTTTGATGTCTTTTTTCTTCCCATCTTTTGTTGATTTGGCCCACTCTGGCGATTCTAGCGAGCAGGCAGAAAGCATGAACAATGAGAGAGTCAAAATGAGAATGAGATATTTTTTCATAGCAGCTGCCTCCTTAAGCAGATTTCTTTCTGTCTAGTAGGACTGCAATCAAGATGACAATCCCTTTCACAACAGATTGATAGAATGATGAAACTCCAAGTAAGTTCATACCATTGTTCAGGACTCCGATGATGAGCACCCCAATCAGTGTGCCGACAATTCTTCCTCTACCGCCAGACAGGCTTGTCCCGCCAAGTACAACAGCAGCAATCGCATCAAGCTCATAGGATGTACCAGCTGTTGGCTGCGCAGAATTTAGACGAGATGTTAAAATGGCACCTGCTAAAGCAGACATGAAACCTGCCAATGAATAAATCATTATTTTTACGCGCGGTACTTTGATTCCTGAAATAAGCGCAGCTTTTTCATTTCCGCCAATGGCATATGTTCTTCTGCCGAAAGGCGTTTTATGAAGCAGTACCCATAGTACGATAAAGGTGAGAAGCATCGTGATCGCTGGAACAGGAATGCCTAAGAAATATCCGCGGCCGAATAACTGAAAGGCGTAGTTCGAGCCGAGTCCTGTAATCGGGTTTCCGTTTGTATAAACAAGTGTTAATCCTCTAAAAATGGTCATCGTGGCAAGTGTTGCGATAAAAGGAGCCATTTTTCCTTTTGTGATTAAAAGACCGTTGACCATCCCAAGAATAGCGCCGATGATACTGCCAACGATAATCGCTAAAATCGGGTCCATACCAGACACGATAAATCCGGCAGTCAGCGCACTAGAAAGTGCTAAAATGGCACCGACCGACAAATCAATTCCTCCGGTTAAAATAACAAATGTCATACCAAAGGCAATGAGGGCATTAATGGAGATTTGTCTCAGTAAGTTTAAGATGTTTAATGGCTCTAAAAAGGCCGGGTTTAAAATAGAAACAATGGCGACAAGGATGATGAGTCCTAAGAATGGCCCAAGCTTTTGCATGATGTTGTCAAATCGTCCATTTGAAGTAAGTGGTTTCATGTTACTTCCCTCCTGTAGCAAGTGTCATAATTCGTTCTTGTGTTGCGTCTGCTTTATTTAATTCTCCGCTGATGGTTCCTTCATGAATGACAAGCACTCGATCGCTCATCCCTAAAATTTCTGGTAGCTCAGAGGAGACCATTAAAATGGCAACACCTCGATCGGTCAGTTCATTCATTAACTGGTAGATTTCTCGCTTCGCTCCGACGTCGACACCTCTTGTCGGTTCATCTAAAATCAAGACCTTCGGCTGGATGCCGATCCATTTGGCGATGACGACTTTTTGCTGATTTCCACCAGAGAGACTGCGAGCAGAGATTTCAGAGGAAGCCGTTTTAATCGTCAATCTTTTGATAAGGAGGTCAACAAAATCCTGTTCGTTTTTTTTATCGATCAGTCCCTTTGGAGAGAAGCTTTTTAAGTTTGGCAGACCAATGTTTTCTCGAATGGAAGCATCCAGCATAAGTCCTTCATCTTTGCGATCCTCTGTAATAAAGCCGATGCCGAGCTTGACGGCATCACTTGGTTTTTTAATGACAGCCTTTTTTCCATGAACCCAGATTTCCCCTTGATCAAGAGAATCAAGACCAAACAGTGACCGCATCATTTCGGTCCTGCCAGCGCCCATTAAGCCTGCAATACCGACGATTTCTCCAGCTTTAACGGAGAAACTGATATCTTGAAATTGTCCTTTTCTTGTCGCTTGCTTTACCTCAAGGATCGTATCTCCTAGAGAAGGCGTTCTCTCAGGGTATCGATCTGTTAATTCGCGGCCGACCATTTTTTTGACGACCTCATGGAAATTCGTTTCAGGTATGGCTTTCGTATCGACCGTTTTCCCATCACGCATGATTGTAATCCGGTCGCAGATCGCAAAAATTTCCTCCATACGGTGAGAAATATAGACGATGGATACGCCTTCTTTTTTGAGAGATTCAATAACCTGAAAGAGTTTTTCAATCTCACGATCTGTTAGAGCTGCCGTTGGTTCATCCATGATGATGACCTTCGCATCCGTCATTAATGCCTTTGCAATCTCAATCATCTGTTTTTGACCAACAGAACAGCTACCTGCCTCTTCATCAAGCGAGAGGTTCACAGACAATCGGTCCAGCTGGCTTTGAGCAAGAACCTTCATTTTCTTTGTGTCTAGCAATCCAAACTTCGTATAGAGTTCTTTCCCGATGAATAGGTTTTCCAAGACGGTCATATCCGGCCATATGTTTAGCTCTTGATGAATAAAGGCGATACCGTGTTGTTCCGCTTCTTTCGGATTTTTGAAAGCGGTTTCTTTCCCGTCGATATGAATCGTTCCCTGGTCTAATGAATAAAGACCTGTGAGCAGGTTCATTAAAGTTGATTTTCCTGCGCCATTTTCACCCATGAGCGCGTGGACCTCACCTGTGACGAGGTCAAAGGAGACCCCGGAAAGAACGGTGTTTTTTCCAAAGGCCTTATGGATGTTATGCATCTCAATGTTCATATCTGGCTCCTCCTTTTAAAAGATGACACCGGCATGAAGAATGCAGTTTGCGTATGGGGTGGCTTCACCCGTGCGTATGACTGCTTTTGCCTGTTTGGTCATGTCTTTGAACGTCTCATGGTCTACATCATGTAATGGTTTTGAGAACGCTTTCTTTAGAAATAGATGATCTCGCTCATTGGCTTTTTGGATTTCACTAGCCACCGTAATGTGTTCAACCGCCATTTCCTGAAGAAGGAGGGAGGTGACCTCCTGAAAGGATGGTGTGCCGATCGTTAATGATAGGTCGATTTTGACTGGACCTTCTGGAATAGGCAGGCCGCAATCTGCGATGACGATTGTATCTGTATGACCAAGGTCAGCAAGTACTTTGGCGATATGGCTGTTTAGGATGCCGTTTTTTTTCATTTCTTTCTCTCCAGTTCTTCTCTTGTTGGCATACCGCCTTGTGCGCCAAACTTTGTGACGGACATAGATGCTGCAAGATTGGCAAAGGCAAGCGCGTCATAAAGGGATTTGCCTTCTGTTAGGGCGACAGCTAAGGCTCCGTTAAAGGTATCGCCTGCTCCTGTTGTATCAACTGCTTCGACTGGAAAGCCTGGGACTAGCACTTCTTTCAATCCGTCAAAATATCGAACCCCATTTTTTCCTTCAGTAATCAGTAATTTGTTAGGGTATTGACGCAAGGCGTCTTCAATTGAGCGTCCATTAAACATGAGAACAGCTTCGTGCTCATTCGGTGTAATATAGGTAGCCTGGTCTAACACTTGCTGTGATACTTTGCGGGCAGGCGCAGGGTTTAAAATCACAGGGATTTCTTTTTCGCTGCAAATGCCGCAGACAGCTTCAACCGTTTCTTCAGGTATTTCCTGCTGAATAAGCACCATTCCAATATCATCTATTGTAGAAAGTGCTTCTCTTACATAGTCAGGAGTGACCTTGTCATTTGCCCCTTTGACCACGACAATGCTGTTATCACCTTCTGCTAAAATGATATGAGCCGTGCCGCTTTCCATTTCGGTAACCGGTTTCATATATGAGGTGCGAACCCCTTGATCTTGTAAATTGCTGAGAATATCTTGACCATAAGTGTCATCACCGACTCGGCCGATCATGTATACATCAGCACCGAGCCTTGCACTGGCGACTGCTTGATTGGCGCCTTTTCCGCCTGGGACGGTTTTAAATGTTTCGCCTAACACTGTTTCACCGGCATTTGGTCGTTTATTCGAAGTGACGACTAAATCCATAGAGCAGCTTCCTACTACGACAATATGACTCATTGTGAATCCACCTTTCTTGTTGTTTCTCGTTCAATAAAAGAGACGGGCATTTGGATAACTGGTTGATCTATCGGTTGTTTTTGAATCGCTTTGATTAACAGCTGCGCTGCTTCTTTTCCCATTTCATAGGCAGGCTGCCTAATCGTCGATAGGGAAGGGAAGAGCAGCTCACTTTGCGGAATATCGTCAAACCCAATGATTTGAACATCCTCTGGAACGGCTTTTCCGATCCGAAGCGCTTCATGTATGACCGCTGTTGCGACAATGTCATTACTGGCAATGATGCCATCTGTTTCAGGATACAGCTGGAAAAGAGCCTTAGCACTCTTGCGGGCTTCTTGAAAAGAAAACGAAGCATTAGACATCACTTGGAAGTCGACGCCTTTTTCGGTTAGTACATCGAGTGCACCTTTGAATCGCTGCCTCGCTGTTTGAAGGTGGGCAGGTCCTTTCAGCAGTGTGATCTGCCTGCTACCGCGCCTGATTAATTCCATTGCGGCCATTTTCCCGCCAGTTGTAGCATCTGCAGATACAGAAGGTGCATGCGAGACGGTTCGATCTAAGAACACAACCGGCAATTCATCATCATTGTATATATCTGATTCGGGTTCATTTGTGACAGCGATGACACCGACCACTTGATTTTGTTTAAATGTTTGTAGATAAGCCAATTCTTTCTCTAGATCTTCATCACTGTTACCGAATAATAACCGAAAACCTTGCGCATGAATCTCATCCTCTACGCCTCTAGCAAGCTGAGGAAAGAAGGGGTTTGTGATATCAGGTAAGATCAAACCGATTAAGCGAGATTCTCTTTTGAAAAGGGATCTAGCCACTTCATTGGGAAAGTAGTTCAGCTCCTGCATCGCCTGTGTCACGCGGGTTTTCGTATCTGTATGGACATATCCAGTATCGTTCAGTACGCGCGAAACAGTGGCAACAGATACTTGTGCAGCTTTTGCAACATCTTTAATTGTAGCCAATGGAGAGCCTCCCTTCTTCAATGTGTAACCGTTTACACAAATAGATTATCACGAAAGCTTTTAAATGACAATCTTAAAAAAATAAAAAAAGAAAAGAAAGATCACATCTTCCTTTTCTTAACTAATAATCCCTGTTTGTGTAATATTCACTTTGACTTTTGGGATGATTTTTACATTTGGGTATTCAGTAACCCAATTCATTTTCATATATTCATCATAGTGTTTTACCCGATATTTTCTGCCTAGGCTGAGGACGTCAGAGTTTGCTTCTTGCAGAACAGCTACCACTTTTTCTGCTTCTTTTGTCAAAATTGCGGAAAGCCTTTTGTTGAGCATTTCAATTTTCTTATCTGTGTCTAGATTATCTTTCGGGTATTCAAGGACAGAGGTCGTGAATTCATACTCGAGAGAAAAGGTTAAGTTTCGATGGTCAGGATTGATAATATTGATGTCTCTCTTCGAATCTGTCACTTGAATGGTGATGTAATTGTTCTCTTTTGATTTCATATCACTTCTTACTTTTTTAGTGAAGTTCGCATATTTTCCCATTTTCTCGTCCATGACAGTGAGAAGAATGGCATCTTGTCCATACAGCTCACCTTTCTTTTTCTCATTATCAAAGAGGGCGACGCCTTTTACACTCGTTAGTTTTTTCTCTTGATCATAGTGAAGTAACGGCAGGGTGAAATCCTCTCCAGTTTGCAGCATTTTGGAACGAATGCTTTGAATGTTTTTCGGTGCTACTTGGGAGGATCGAGCTGCAGTGGTGATAAGGTTATTTAAATAATCACTCACAATGAGCTTCTCCTTGAGGAGCTGATTGATTAATTCCCCGCAGCTTCCTCCCTGTACCACTGCAAGATTTGCGAGCAAAGGACTTTTTGGATCTCGATAAAACATATCTAAGTAAGGGAGAATCTGAGTTTGAGCAAATTCATCACCAATGAGCATGACCCGCATTTTTGACATATCAATTTTTTGATCGACAATTCGGCTGAAGTTGGTTCTTGCTTTTCTTAATGTAGGAGCTTCCGTTGTGAGAAGAGTGGTCAAATAGCTACCTGTATTTCCTTGCTCCATGCTTTGAGACTGCTGGACTTTACGATAGGTGATGGAAAATTTCGCATTGTCGTCCTCGCCTTGATCAACTGCAGACGTTAACACAAGAGAGATATTTTTTAATAAGTTTTGATCCCAGCAGCCAGGCATGAAGATTAGGGATATACACATGAGGAGCGTCAGCAAAAACTTATGACGCATGCGATTTCACCTTCCCTTTACGATGTTTGATAAAGATGATGATGGCCATAATAATCGGAAGTGTGTAAATAACTGAGATCTGAGCAATGGTCGTAAAGTCGTTGAAGCGCTGTATTCTAAAGTTATCGTTTGCGAGAAAACAGCTAGCTGCGTAAATGAAAATAGCAAAATAATAGACATATTTTTTATGCTCTTTTGTTTTAAGAAGGCTCGCTAGGCCATTGGCACAGAAGTAAAGGTAATTGCTAAGTGTGGCAAGAATAACAAACACCCAGAAACTAAGGAAAATTAAATCTGTTCGTTCAATTATTCCAAATGAAATGGTCTTTAATAGATAAAGCACAGGATTCGGAATGACATCAAGCTCAATCGGACTAAAGAACATAAAACAAATTAATGTAATAAATAGGTAGAAAAGCGTCGTGCATATATTTGAAATGGTCATGACCTTATACCGTTTTTTGATCGTGCCTTTCATGAAAGGAGAGATGATGAGAATCATTTCAAAGCCGTTCATTGAGAGCACCACATCTTTCAATCCAAGTTGAAACTGAGACAGGTCCGTTTGGAAGAAAGGCATGAGGTAATCAATATTGGTTCCTTTTAATGAATACAGCATGAGTAAAGACAGCATGAGTAATAAGGGCGTCAAAATAAAGTTAAATCTGACGATCGCTGTGATTTTTTCTTTTGCGATGTAGACGATAGAGATCATCAGCAATAAATTGATCACCCAGTTTGGCGTAAGCGGCAATACCCATATACCAAGCATTCTGGTGAAAATCGACAGAACCACAATACAGACCGAGGCAAAATATATGGTATACAGTCCGATCAAAATTCGTCCTAGCCATTTCCCATAGACTTTGGTTAATGCTTGGAAGAACGAGATGTCAGGATATTTCTGAATGATGTAAATAAATATGGTATTGATGATTTGAATAAAGACACCCGCTAAGATGATCGCCATCCACCCATCATGCCCCATATCCTTCATCAGCAGATGAGGAAGCGCTAAAATCCCTACACCAATTTGAGATTGAATGAGAAAAAAGACCGCTTGAGATGAGGATATTTTATTTTTCATTTTTCTTTTCCCATCCTCTCAATTGTTCAATTTGTTTTTTCTTTTGCGGATTTAAATAGACAGGACGCTGTTTGTACATCCACATAGGTAGTCGAATGACGGTATCCTTTAAATCCTGCCAGTTAAAAGGTGTAACAGGTGATAAGTACGGTACACCTAAAGATTCTAGGCGGCATAAATTCATGAGGACGATGGCAAGGCCAAATGAAATGCCGATAAAGCCAAACATTGAAGCCATGAACATGAGCGGAAAACGCAGCATCCTGATGGTAGACGTCATTTCAAATGAAGGAAGGACAAAGGAAGCAACAGCAGTCACGGCAACGACAACAATAAGAACATTCGAGATAAGTCCTGCTTGTACTACTGCATCCCCAATGACCAAACCGCCTACGATCCCAATGGTCTGCCCGATGGGTTTTGGCAGACGCACCCCAGCTTCCCGTATGAGTTCAATGGTAATTTCCATTAGCATGGCTTCTATTAAAGGAGGGAAGGGAATCCCAATAATAGAGTTCTTCATCGTAATGGCGAGCTCATCAGGGACCACCTCATAATGAAACCCAATCACGGCGATATAAAAAGATGGCAGGATGACTGCGATGATGCAGGCAAGATAACGCAAAACACGAATAAATGTAGCTGGTATCCAGCGGCTATTATAATCATCTGGTGATTGAAAAAAACTAAAAAAGGTGACAGGAAGAATAATTGCCATAGGGCTACCGTCCATCAGCACCACAATTCGACCTTCAAGAATGGCAGATCTCACCTTATCAGGGCGTTCTGTATCAATCAGCTGCGGAAAAATAGAAAATGAATCATCTTCAATTGCCTCAACGATAGAGCCGGGACTTATCAATGTGTCTACTTTAATAGAAGAAATCCGTCTGTTTAACTCTTCTACCTTTTCTTGATTCGCCACATCAGATATATAAACAATCGCAAGCTTTGTTTCTGATTTTGTACCGACCTTATGATACTGGATGGCGAGCTTCCGATCATTTAAGTGAGAACGCAGCAAATATAAATTCGTATCTAAACTTTCCACAAATCCATCATGAGCACCAGCAATGATGCTTTCTGAAGAAGGTTCTGAAATAGAACGCAGAGGAGGCTGTCCAACGGTAAACAATTTAACCTGTGAGGCATTTTCTTCAAGAAAGGCAATACTTCCTGCAATGATGCTGTCTGTAATCAGCGTCAAGTCACCAGTTTCGAGTGTGCTAAGAGATTTTGTATAATCCTGCTTTCCAGGTGGTCCTAACAAGTTGCCGATAATGAAATCATTTAGCTTGCCTTCATCTACTCTTGTTTTAATAAAAAACAAAACAGATTTCGTTTCATTCACCATTAACTCCCGGTATTCAAAATCCCC
This sequence comes from Bacillus sp. FSL R5-0422, assembly GCF_038610765.1. Taxonomy (NCBI): domain Bacteria; kingdom Bacillati; phylum Bacillota; class Bacilli; order Caryophanales; family Bacillaceae; genus Bacillus; species Bacillus sp. FSL R5-0422. The sequence continues at coordinate 3,186,338 of NZ_CP152014.1, read as the reverse complement.
ACTTTGCTGAAATGTCTTTTTCAGAATGCGGATTTTCTCCTCGAAGCTGCCTGATAAAAAATGCAAGCGTGTTTGTTCATTGGTGTTTGGCATCTTTAGCCTCCTCTCACAGTTTTTAACCATAGTGTGAGCGGAGAGTCCGATTTTATTCGTCATCTTAGTTGAAAGCATGACATAAGCTGACAACTTTCAACTAAAATCATATTAAAAATGTTAAGAAATGATGAATGTTGATAAAAACAAATGAATAATGTTTCATTGTTTAGGTCATAAGGAGCGAATATCGTAAAGAACAGGCATTTCAAAATGATCAATAGTTTACATCTTATCCCATTTTTTTGTGACCTTAAAATAAGCATATGGCTTGATTTTTTTAGTGGTGACCTTTGTCATAGGTCAACGCATCGCTTTCTGACGGATGAGGATGACTTTCTAACCTGTTCCTTCAAAAAACAAAAACATTCCAAAACACGCACTATTCATTTAAAGCGCTGATATGACTGATGTTATAGAGTTTAAAAGGTTTTAAAACATTGATTCAAAATACATCTTAACAATTGTCAAAAAATTTAGGGAGAAAAGGACAAAAGATTTTTCGATGCTTGATGGTAACGCTTACTCTTGATTGAAGCCAAAATTCAGGCTCTTTTTTGTCCATCTTTTGACCTTTTCATTTAAAGAAGAGCTAGGTCAATCCACCTTCTGATTAGAGGAATTTGGCATACGAGGAAGTGAAAGATTATGTTACATAATACCGATTGTGATTTTATGCTGAACCTATATACTGTTGATTGAATTTACATATCACACTCATAAAAAAAGGAGATGTAGATAAGCGATGTGGTTAATCGTTATAGCCTGTGTCATCATGTTAGGGATTGGCTTTATTGAAAAGAAGCGTCACCAGAAAAATATCGATGCCCTACCGGTGCGCGTCAATATTAATGGTATTCGCGGAAAGTCTACCGTTACAAGATTGACAACCGGTATCTTAATGGAGGCAGGTTATAAAACTGTCGGCAAAACAACGGGAACAGATGCAAGAATGATTTATTGGGATACGCCAGAGGAGAAACCGATTAAAAGGAAACCGCAAGGACCGAATATCGGTGAGCAGAAGGAAGTCATGAGAGAAACCGTTGAAAGAGGAGCAAATGCCATCGTCAGTGAATGTATGGCGGTCAATCCAGATTACCAAATTATCTTTCAGGAAGAGTTGCTTCAAGCGAATATTGGCGTGATCGTAAACGTTCTTGAAGATCATATGGATGTCATGGGGCCGACACTTGATGAAATAGCAGAAGCCTTTACAGCGACAATTCCTTACAATGGACACTTGGTTATTACGGATAGTGAATATACGGATTTCTTTAAAGAGATTGCGAAAAAACGCAATACAGAAGTCATTGTTGCAGATAATTCAAAGATTTCCGATGAGTATTTACGGAAATTTGAGTACATGGTCTTCCCAGATAATGCCTCACTTGCACTTGGTGTTGCACAGGCATTGGGAATTGATGAAGATACGGCATTCCGTGGAATGTTAAATGCGCCACCTGATCCAGGAGCGATGAGAATTCTTCCATTAATGGATGCGAAAACACCTGGACACTTTGTAAATGGTTTTGCGGCAAATGACGCATCATCTACATTGAATATTTGGAAGCGTGTGAAAGAAATTGGATATCCAACTGATGAACCGATTATTATCATGAACTGCCGAGCGGATCGTGTAGATCGAACGATCCAGTTTGCGGAGGATGTACTTCCTTATATTGAAGCAAGTGATCTCGTCTTAATTGGTGAAACAACAGATCCAATTGTAAAGGCATATGAGGATGGAAAAATTCCGGCTGACCACTTACACAACCTTGAATATCAATCTACAGAAGAAATTATGAACATGCTTGAGAAAAAGCTTCATAATCGAGTGGTTTATGGAGTCGGCAATATTCATGGTGCCGCTGAACCGTTAATCGAAAAAATTCAAGAATACAAAATTAAGCAGCTTGTCAGCTAGGAGGAAATATAGAAAATGTTCGGATCAGATCTTTATATCTCGTTAATTTTAGGTGTTCTACTTAGTTTAATCTTTGCAGAAAAAACAGGAATCGTACCAGCTGGACTTGTTGTACCAGGTTATCTAGCGCTTGTATTTAACCAGCCAGTTTTCATTTTAGTTGTCTTATCTGTCAGTTTGCTTACGTATGTCATCGTTCGCTTTGGTCTATCAAAATTTATGATTTTATACGGACGCAGAAAGTTTGCTGCGATGCTCATTACAGGGATTGCCTTAAAGCTTGTCTTTGATTTCTTCTATCCAGTGGTCCCATTTGAAATAGCAGAATTCCGCGGAATCGGTATTATCGTTCCTGGATTGATTGCGAACACGATTCAAAAGCAAGGTCTTACGATTACCCTTGGAAGCACGTTACTTCTAAGTGGTGCAACATTTGCCATCATGTATGTTTACTATCTATTTTAAGATAAGGTGTGTCCAATGATGAATAAAAAATTGAGCTTTCAGGAAAAGCTGCTGAAAATCACAAAGAGCCAAAAGAAAAAAACGAATAAACACGTGCTGATTGCTTTACCGATCGTCATTGCTTGTACATTTCTATTTACGTTTATCGGGCAAGCAAAAGTGCCAACTGTGCAAAAGAATCCAGAAAACATCCTGACCGCTTCATTTGTCGGTGACATTATGTTTGGAAGAAACGTAGAGAAAGTAACAGACCGTTATGGAAAACAGCATCTCTTCCGCTATGCCAAACCATACTTTGATGTATCAGATTATGTGACTGGTAACTTTGAGCATCCAGTCGCATCAGATCAAGAACAAGCGGCGCAAAAGAATATTCATTTAAAAACAGATGAGGATTCTGTCAAAGCATTGAAGGATTTGAATTTCTCTGCATTAAACTTTGCGAATAACCATGCGGCAGACTATGGTGAAAAAGGGCTAAACAAAACAATTGATGCCTTTGAACAAGCGGACATGGATTATACAGGCGCAGGCCGTAACCTTCAGGATGCGAAGCAGAACATTTCGTATAAAGAAGTAAATGGTGTCAAAATCGCTACACTTGGTTTTACAGATGTGTATGGGAAAGATTTTAAAGCAACGAATCGTAAGGCAGGTATCTTGCCAGCCGATCCATCTATCTTTATTCCGATGATTTCGCAGGCTGCTGAAAAGGCAGATGTCGTCGTTGTTCATGCTCACTGGGGACAGGAGTACAACAATGAGGTAAACGATAGACAAAGAGAATTGGCAAGAGCGATGTCAAAAGCTGGTGCTGATATCATTATTGGTGCTCATCCGCACGTTCTTGAGCCAATGGAAGTCTATAACGGCACGGCGATCTTCTATAGCTTAGGAAACTTTATTTTTGACCAAGGCTGGTCAAGAACACGTGATTCTGCACTTGTTCAGTATCATCTGAATGAAGATGGAAAAGCGACATTTGAAGTTGTCCCAATGTACATCAAAGAAGCAACACCTGCACCAGTTAAAGCAGGATCTTTTGAATCAAAATCCATTATCCGTATGCTGACAAATGGTACGAATGCGGATTGGAAAGAAAAAGACGGACACATTTTCTTTGAAGTAGATCACGCTGATAAAGTTAAACACTTAAAAGAAAACGGAGGGAAAGAGAAGAAATGAAATTTCTAAAAGCCAGCTGGCCGTTTGTTGCGTTAATTTTAGTCTTTGTCTTTATGTCTGCTTTTAAATTTAGTGACAGCCTCACAGATCATGAAAAACAAAAGATCTCGGTTGAAATGCAGAAAATCGAACAACAAAAACAGTCAAAAACGGAAGCAAGTAAATAACTCTAACGAGCATAGAGGGCACGCATTGCGTGCTCTTTTTTGTCGAAAAAAGGTGTAAAAGGTGAGGTGTCATGACGAAACTATAGAAGAAAGGAGGGGAAAAGATCATGAAATGGAAAGGAATAGTGATTGGTGGGTGTGCGCTCGTAGGGCTGATGTTCATGTCTCAATCAGAAGCAGCTTCTCAAACAGCATCTCCTTTGCAACAAGCGGAAAAGTTGATTGGATCACCCTATCATAAAGGAGGAACCGATCCAAAAACGGGCTTTGACGCATCAGGCTTTACTCAATATGTGTACAAGACATCAGGTGCATTTGATTTGCCTCGTAAGGTGATCGACCAGTATCAGATTGGGAAAAAGATATCATGGGACAAAGCCCAGCCCGGTGACCTCGTATATTTTCGCAGCTTAGAAGAAACAAAAGATATCCCGACACATGTGGCGTTGTACGCTGGTAACGATCTGGTCATTCACATCACACTTAGTCAAGGTGTGGTGAAAACGGACGTGAGCAAAAGTAAATACTGGACAGACCGGTTTTATGCAGTCAAACGGCTTCCAGGCACACCGGAAATCTCGGATCATCGTCTAGTGAAAGATGCGATGAAATATTTAGGTATTCCTTATGTATTTGGTGCAGCAGACCCTAAGATTGGCTTTGATTGTTCAGGCTTTTTACAATATGTATTTGAAAAATCACTAGGGATTTATTTACCTCGAAGTGCTGAACAGCAGTGGATGGTTGGAGAAAAAGTGGCATTAGATGATATACGTCCTGGGGATTTTGTCTTTTTTAGCAACACATACAAGCCAGGCATTTCTCATGTAGGGATGTATATTGGCGGTGATCGTTTTATTCATGCGAGCCGTTCGGAAAGTGTAACGATTTCTTATTTGTCTGAATCGTATTGGCGCGAAAAATGGACAGGTGCGAAACGATTAACAGAGCTGAAATTAGCAAAAGAAAATCCGATTGTCTCAAAAGCCGCTACGTATATTGGTGAAGTTCCTTATGTCAAAGGTGGGACGAATCCAAAGCAAGGCTTTGACACAGCAGGGTTCACACAGTACGTATATCGAGAGGTGCTTGGTATTGAGCTGCCTCGCTATGCGTCAGGTCAAGTCAAGACAGGTACCCCTGTGAAGCGGTCGGAGCTGAAGCCGGGAGATCTTGTTTTCTTTAATGGAACGTCATTGATGCCGGCGATTTATGCAGGATCAAACCAAGTCATTCATGTGACCGTCTCAAATGGTGTCGTGCTCACGAATATGAAAACAAGTACGTACTGGAAGGATAAGTATGAGACGGCTGTTCGAATTAAAAAATAAAGAAAAAGCCCGATCAATGCTCGTATCGGACTTTTAGATTTCTCTCTAGGCGCTGATCAGACAAGCGTCTTTTTTTCGTGGAATTGATTTTTTAAAAGCAGATCAATAAAGTAAGCGACACCGTCTTCATGATTGCCTTTTGTCATGTAAGTGCTCTTTTCTTTAATGACATCGACTGCATTCCCCATAGCAATGCGGTGGCCTGCTTCCTCAAACATGGATAGATCGTTGGGGCTGTCGCCTATTGCATAAATATGTGAGCGGTCTACGCCATAATGAGCTGCGAGTTTTTTTAGGGCATGTCCTTTCCCAGACTCTTTTGGAAGTACCTCTATGATATGTTTTCCAGAAGAGGTCAATGAAAGCTCAGGCATTTCTGAGAGGAGATCTCGTGCTTCCTGTAATTTATTCATATCAAATGAGAAGCAGAGTAATTTATAGGTCGCTTCATTCGACTCAAAAATCTGGCGAATATCATCCACTGGTTTGATGCCAAATTGTTTGAATTGAGTCATTGCCCCTTCCCATAAATCAGCTATATTTTCATTTGGATTCGCGCTTTTGATCACATCAAATTCTGCTTTTAGCTTCTCCTTTCCATCAAAAGGAGAGAGGAGCGCATCGTCCGTGTAAACCTCAAAGTAAATGTTTCGTTCTACTAATGCTTTAGCCGCTCGTTTTCCTGCTTCTTGGTCAAGTGTGATACGGCTGAAAAGTTCATAACCTTCTGTATGAACGGTTCCGCCGTTTGCTGCAATAATGGGGATGTCCAAATCGCCAAGCAGTTCCTTCACATCAAAAGTCGCCCGCCCAGTACAGATGGTGACAATATATCCCGCTTCCTTCGCGCGGATCAATGCCTCCCTGTTTTGAGCAGATATTTCACTTTTTGTATTCAAAAGTGTACCGTCTAAATCAATCGCAATCATTTTTTTCATCGCTGTCAAATCCTCCTTCATGCATGCAATCGCCTCTTCAAAGTATGTACGATTTCTTTCATTCTCATGAGCAATACGATGCTTGTTCCTCTCTATCAAGGCTAAACAAAAATGATTGAATGATCAAGGAAATAAGCCAAGGGTAGAGATCTCAACAATCAAAAAGCGCCCCTTAGGGACGCTTTCTGTTTATGATAATTCAAGCTGCTTCTTCAATTCAGTCTTCACTTCGTTTAGCTGGTTTTGATCCAATTGGTAATAATAAACTCCATTAGGCTGGTAATCAGAGCCTTTTAGCTGGATGGTATCCACCGATTTCAATGACGTCAAAAGCGGGAACAGCCCGACTAGCTCTTTCATTGAAAGGTTGGTCGCGACATTATCACCAAGTGTATCAATGATATTGTCATATGATGGAATAGATGTTAAGGATTTTGATTTATCAAAAATGGCTTTTAATACTTCCATCTGACGCTGCCCGCGCATTAAATCACTATCTGCTTTTCTTGTTCTTACATATGCGAGAGCTTGATCACCGTCTAGCGTATGAGTTCCTGTTTGAAGCTGTACCTTGCCCTTTGTATCTTTTAGAACCTGTTTGACCACATATTCATCCTTGACGTTAATAGAGACTCCGTTTAGTTCATTGACGATCTCTTTAAATGCTTTGAAATTACTTTGGATCACAAAATCAACCGGAATATCTAGTAAATCTTCGACTGTACTTAAGGTTAAATCTGCACCACCAAATGCGTGTGCATGTGTAATTTTGTCATACCCATGCCCTGGAATATTCACGTATGAGTCCCTTGGAATGCTTAATAATTTTACGGTCTTATTTGTACGATTGACGGTTGCTAAGACCATCGCATCGCTTCGTGCTTGTTTCACTGTTTCGCCCGGTCTGCTGTCAATACCAAGCAATAAGACAGAAAAGCTGTCTTTCCCAGGATCGAATGCTTCAATCCGTTTGACAGATTGAGCGCCGCGATCTAAAGATACTTGTGCTTTTTTTGCAGCGCTTGTCACTTTGTAGTAGGCATAGCCTGTGACAGAAGCGGTTGTCAGTAAAAGAATACCAACTATAAATAGAGTGACTTTCACCCATGGTTTTAAACGCTTTTTTCCTTTGCGTTTGCTTCTTGATTGATCCATATATTTAAACCCTCGCTATGATTTTTATAGTAAAAATGTCCTTCTTTTTGCTTACAAACTAAAACAAATATACCTTAAAACGGGATATAGTGCGACATTTTTTTCACTAACGCTTAATTGACGTATCCTTATCGTAAAAAGTTTCAATAATACGCAAATGAAATATATTTGTCATAAAACATCGAAATGTTTGAAGTGACAGAAAGTGAGGAAAATGATTTTTCATAGAGAAACATCCAGTACATACAGAACAAAAGAGGGGTTATGAACATGAAAAATCGGAATGGGTGGCTATATTTCTTCGGCGCACTAGGTGGCGCCTTATATGGCTATGATACAGGTGTCATTTCTGGCGCCATCTTATTTATGAAAGAGGATTTAGGGTTAAACGCATTTACAGAGGGACTTGTTGTCAGCTCGATTTTAATCGGAGCGATGCTCGGTTCCTCTTTATCTGGAAAGCTGACAGATCAATTTGGGCGAAAAAAAGCCATCATCGCCGCAGCGATTTTGTTTATTATCGGGGGATTTGGTACAGCCCTTGCCCCGAATACGGAAGTGATGGTCTTGTTCCGAATTGTGCTAGGGCTTGCTGTCGGGTGCTCGACAACGATTGTTCCATTATATTTATCTGAACTTGCTCCGAAGGAATCGCGAGGAGCACTGTCCTCATTAAATCAACTCATGATCACATTTGGTATTCTACTCGCCTATATTGTGAATTACGCTTTAGCGGATGCAGAGGCATGGCGCATGATGCTTGGAATTGCGGTTGTTCCTTCTGTGCTTTTATTATGTGGGATTATGTTTATGCCGGAAAGTCCCCGCTGGCTGTTTGTCCATGGACAGGCAGACCGTGCAAAAGAGATATTATCTAAACTGAGAAAGAGTAAGCAAGAAGTGGAAGAAGAAATTTCAGACATACAACAGGCAGAAAGTGAAGAAAAAGGCGGTTTTAAGGAATTATTTGAGCCATGGGTGCGCCCAGCATTAATCGCTGGTGTCGGTCTTGCCTTTTTGCAGCAGTTTATCGGTACCAATACGATTATTTACTATGCACCAAAAACATTCACAAGCGTTGGTTTTGGCAATTCAGCGGCCATTTTAGGAACCGTCGGAATTGGGGCAGTGAATGTCGTCATGACGTTTGTGGCGATTAAAATTATTGACCGTGTAGGGCGTAAAGCGCTGCTCTTATTTGGCAATGCTGGCATGGTCCTAAGTTTAATTGTCCTGTCAGTGGTCAATCGATTTTTCGAAGGGTCAACAGCGGCAGGATGGACAACTATTATTTGTTTAGGTCTCTTTATTGTCATCTTTGCTGTCAGCTGGGGTCCTGTTGTTTGGGTCATGCTTCCTGAGCTTTTCCCGGTACATGTCCGAGGGATTGGTACAGGTGTCTCTACCTTCCTCCTTCATACAGGAAATTTAATCATCTCGCTTACATTCCCAACTTTACTAAGCGCGATGGGTATCAGTAATCTTTTCCTCATTTATGCGGTCATCGGCGTAGGCGCCTTCTTATTTGTGAAATATATGGTGACTGAAACGAAAGGGAAAAGTCTTGAAGAAATTGAAGACGATTTAAAAAAGAGGAATCGTGCCGTCACAGGTGACGAAGGAAAAACGGTGTGAACCACGACCAGCTGCCCAGATGCGGCTGGTTTATCTTTGTTAAACAAACGTTTAATCAAGAAAGGACAATCTCTCATCTTCTGAACGTGCTGCATATGACATACATATGGAACATGCGGGCGAAAGGTGGAAATGAGATGAAAGGGAAAACGAGCATTGTCATGCTGACATACAATGAACTGCATTTAACGAAAAAATGTATCGACAGCATCAAGCAGCATACCCGAAGTGAACAATATGAACTCATCATTGTTGATAATGCATCAACCGATGGGACGAAGGAATATGTGAGAGAGCTGAACGATGTGATCTTCATAGAAAATGAAGAAAATCGAGGCTTTGCAAAGGGCTGTAATCAAGGAGCAAAAAAAGCGACAGGAGATAGCATTCTCTTTTTAAATAACGACACGATCGTCACGGAAAATTGGCTTTCTCCACTAAGGGAGGCGTTATTTGCATCAGAACGTATTGGGATGGTAGGGCCAGTCTCCAACTATGTGAGCGGCCCTCAAATGGTCGAGCCAACGTATACAGATGTGAAGGAACTGCCAGCCTTTGCGAAGAATTATACGGCTGCGAAAAAAGGTCAGAGAACTTATGTACATCGGCTTGTGGGGTTTTGTCTACTTGTGAAAAAAGAGCTCATTGAAAAGGTGGGTTTATTTGATGAGCGGTTTGTGTACGGATCATTTGAGGATGACGACCTTTGTTTGAGATCCTTGCTGAACGGATATCAGCTTCAAATCGTTCACGATTCATTTGTGCATCATCACGGTCATGCAACCTTTCGAGCAAATCAAGATACGAACATCACTACATTGTTTACAGAAAACAGGCTACGGTTTTTAGATAAATGGGGAATTGATCTCAATTTGATGACCCCTCATCCGTACTTTGCAGATCTACTGCCTGAAGATGTTGCCTGTGTACTGGATGCAGGATGCGGCGCAGGGGCAACAGGGCTTGAACTCATGAATCGGCAGTCTGTTGACATGTACGGCGTAGAGGCTGATCCATTAAAAGCAGCCATCGCAAAGGCTTATTACAAAGAAGTCATTGAGGCAAAAGCAGATGAGTACCCGTGGTTAGAGAAAAAGGCCTTTTTTGATGCGGTCATTTTTTCGGATGTTTTAGAGCATGTGTCAGATCCTTGGCATATGATTGAACAAGCGCACGCATCTTTAAAACCGGGCGGCGTGATCATTTGCTGCTTGCCGAACATGATGCATGCGGAGGTGCTACTCCCGTTAATGACAGGGGATTTTACGTATCAAGATGTAGGAATTTTAGATCGAGGTCACTTGAGGTTCTTCACACCAAACACAATGCGTGCGCTTTTCCCAAATCATTTGTTTGAACGGGTGATCGAGCAGAGGATCAATGTTCCGATAGATCAAAACGTGCAATTGTTTTTTGATGAGATAGCAAGAGTAGGAACGTCACTTGGCTTGCAAACAAAAGCGTTAACTGATCAAGTGACACTATATCAGCTTTTAATTGTCGTACGTAAAAAAGGCGGGTCCTCTTCGGGATAACCGCCTTTTGCATTACCATTTGAAGCTTTTCGTTGAGCCCTCTGCACCAAAGTTTAAAATGCTGACTTTGACATCATATTCGATTTCCGCTTTTTGAAAGAGCGCATCCCATTCGTCTCGATGCTTTTCCCAATAGTCAGGGTATTTAATACGAAATTGCCGGCTTAAAAAGATAGGATCAACGCCCACCTCTTTTTGCACATGATGAACCGCTTTTTGAATCCTTTGTTTGATTTTATTTGCAAAAAGACGCTCAAATCTTTGGATGTACTGCTCATCGTATGAGTTTTCTGCAGGATACTGATCTTCAGAAAGCTTTCCATTTGTGTTGACAATAATCTTAAAGGAAATATGCCCATCTTTTAGATAAGGTTCAATTTTAGTTTTGGCTTTCTTAATTTCATATGTGATCGGAAAGCCTTTGTAGGTAGCTGGTACAACGCCGCCTGAGATTCGGTCCATCACCCAGTTTAAAGATTGGACATCCTTTGCAGGGATGAATCCGATCAGCTTTCGGTTTTTTCCGTGAATGATGCCTGCCCCATCATAGATAAGTTCGCCGTCTATCGCGTCTACACTTTGGACAAGGAAGCTCACGCCCATCTGGAAGTAATCAGATGCCCGGCCAATCCGGGTTGGCAGCAAGATCTTTCCGTTAAAGTTTCGATTTTTGGATGTTTCAAAGATATGTTCAACTGGAACCTTTTGCTGTGATTTCAATTTTTGATTGATTACTTTTGATGCATCACCACGTGACACGAGGAGATAGCTGCTTCGCCGAACTTCATCATCTCGAATAAAATGATTGAGCGTTCCTTGAATATCGTGATGTTCTGCTTGATCTTTGCCGAACAGAAAGATTTTTAGATGATCACTATAGATTGGCGGGTCCTTTAAGGCGACATTACTGACAGCCTCCAGCACGTTTTTCCCCTTCGAGACGACGTTTACATAGCCAGGAGAATCAGCCTCTTGTGTTCCGCCCATCTTCGGCACCAGGTTTTGGTAAGTGAGCTTAACTCCTTTCTGTTCCTCCTCATCTATTCCAACGCCGCGCACAAATGATAATTTTTCAATATCTTTTAAGTCCCAGCACCCTGCTGATAGAAGGAAGAGACAGCAGGACAAAAAAATGAACAATACACGTCTTCCTCTCATGCAGATCGACCTCCCCATTTTTTGCGTATCATCAGCAGAATGGCTGTAATAAAAGGAATGGCTAAAACGACGAACAATGCATAGCCGAGTAAAGTAGAGTAGTAAAAGACTTCATTGATATTTCTCGGAAATAAAGAGAGGGCAGAGGTAATCAAAAACAGCAGCCATAGCAGTCTCGTTACATTGGTCGTCTTAAAGACTGTGTGGCAACCTTTAATGGCAAATTGGAAAAAGCCAAGCATACAAATAAACTGTTGGCACGTCCAAATCGTCAGCAAAAAAATATCAAATCGTTCAATGAAGACCCCTTCAAGTTCTAGTGCTTGAATGAGGGATACAGTCGGCCAGGTGAGGGATTTCGTTTCACCTACTGTCATAGAACCAATCACAACAAAGAGCGTGAGGGAATAGATAAGAGAAGTAATCCCAACCCCGATCGCAGCTGCCCATTTCGCTTTTGACCATTTGTCTTTATAAATAAGTGGTACAACAAACAAAATGACCTCAAAGCCAGTAAATTGAATAAAGGTTTGAGAGAACAACTTGCTAAAATCCCGAAACCCGTGCGCCATCACAGGACGCAAATAATCAAAATCGAATATTTTCAAACTAAACAGCATGAGCCCAATATAAATAATCATCGTCATCGGATATATGTATGTCACCATTTTGACTATTGGAAAAATACCACTTTTCAAATGATAGATCGCGACGAGAAGAAAAATCATCACAATCACTGCCATGGGAGTCGATTCCAGCAGGAAAAATTGGACGACTTCCCCGAGAACACGCGCTTCGAAACCGACGATGCCTAGTAAATAGACAATCAGCATTAAATTGAAGAACGTGCCAAAGATGGCACCGGCTCCTTTTCTATTTGACTCAAAAATGGTATCCGGCGCATTTTTTTCAGCAATCCATCCCAATAAAAAAGCAACGAAAGCGAAGATGACTCCCTGTATTAATACAATGATCCAGCCATCAGGGAATCCTGAATTGGCAGAACTGCGTGGAATGGTTAAAATTCCAGCGCCTATCATTGTAGAGCTGCACAGAATGGTGACTTGTAACAATGATAGCTTCTCAGCTCTGTACATCGGTTAATCTCCTTGTCTTTTGAGATTTTTTATTTTTGCTGTTTTCGGTCTCGATTTAAATAACCCAATTGGTAGACGTACATACGTATCCTTTAAATCTGAAAACGGTGAAGACAAAACAGGCGTGAAATAGTCAAAACCAAAGGTCTTTAATTGCATCAAGTGACAAAGCACAAATAAATAACACATGATTAAGCCATATAACCCAAACATCGCTGAACTGAAAATGGCCATAAATCGCAAGATACGCAGCGGGAAACTAAAGTCATAGGATGGTGCCGTAAAGTCAGCGAGTGCCGTCAGCGACACAATAATCACCATTAAGGCACTGACGATATTGGCTTGGACAGCCGCCTGACCAATGATGACGCCGCCAATGAGCCCAATTGTCTGCCCGATGGCTCTAGGCAGCCGAAGTCCAGCTTCCCGCAGCAGCTCTATCGTAAAAGACATGAGAATCGCCTCAACAACAGGAGGGAACGGAACATTCTGACGGCTGCCTGCGATGGTGAGTGCCATCCGTGTTGGTAATAAGCCTGGGTGATAAGAGACAAGTGCAATGTAAAGCCCGGGTAAAAAAATCGTGAGCAAAACAGCGATATAACGGAGTAAACGTAAAAGAGTCGCACTAGTCCATCTCTGATAATAATCTTCAGGTGATTGCATCAAGGCTGTAAAGGTCATCGGTAAAATGAGTGCAAAAGGAGTGCCATCGAGTAAAATCGATACTTTCCCTTCAAGCACAGATGCAATCACCCGGTCTGGACGTTCTGTATTTTGAATCTGCGGAAAAATGGAGATGTGGCTGTCCTCAATCAGTTGTTCAATATAGCCGGTTTCAGGGATGTCATCCATTTTAATTTCGGACATCCGTGATAAAACATCTTCAACTAATTTGGGATCAACAATATCACGAACGTATACAAGGGCTGCGGCCTTCTTATTGCGAGTACCTACATTCACCTTTTGAATGACAAGGTTTGGGTCGTTTGCCCGCTCACGAATTAAAGCCGTGTTTTTTTCAAGGTTTTCAATAAAACCGATCCGAGGCCCTCTTACAAGGACTTCCGATTGCGGCTCTTCTACTTCTCTAAATTGAAAAAGGTTCGTTTGGAGCGCAAGTGCTTGTGCCGCACCATCTACAAATAAAATAGCCCTGCCGCTATATAACTGCTCGATGGCAAGGTTCATATCCTCCAGCACGTCATTTTGGATGCCAAAGAACGTTTTAGACAGAGCCGGAAGCGTATTAGGATCAACCTCGGTAATATCCAGTTCCTTTTGCATGGGTGAAATGATTTGTTTGGAAAGCATCTCAAATTCTGTGAGTCCTTCAACGTACATGAGACATGCAGAGATAGCAGAAGGACCAAATGAAAATGAGTGGAACACGATATCATCACTTTTCCCGGCAAAGCTCTTGACGCGCTTGATGACGGACGCTATATCTTGTTCAATACGACTTTTCATAATACCTCACCCTCATGTTCATGTTTTTTATAGAGTGACTCGGATGGTGGAGAATTATGCAAATAGAAAAAAGAGAATCCCTGCAAATAGGAATTCTCTCGTCTGTTTATCTCGCAAGCCAGCCGCCATCAACAGCTAAAATATGACCGTTCATATAATCGGAGGCTGGTGAGCTAAGGAAAACAGCCGCACCGGCTAGATCCTCAGGCTTTCCCCAGCGCCCGGCAGGGATTCGTTTGAGAATCTCTTCATTTCGATTCTCGTCGTCCCGAATGGCTTGCGTATTATTGGTCGCAATGTAACCAGGAGCGATCGCGTTCACTTGTATATGCTGGTTCGCCCATTCGTTTGCAAAGGCCTTCGTCAGCCCTGCGACTGCGTGTTTACTTGCTGTATAAGCGGGGACAAAGACGCCGCCTTGAAATGATAGAAGGGAGGCGATATTGACGATTTTCCCTTGCCCATTTTTCAGCATCTGCCGCCCAACCCTTTGGGTGAGGAAAAAGAGACTATTGATATTCACATCCATGACCGTATGCCAATCTTCCTTTGAATAATGAGCGGCCTGCTCTCTTTTAATGGTGCCAGCATTATTGATTAAAATATCAATCGTATGCTTTTGTAACATGGCATCGACAGCCTGCTTTGCACTTTGAGGATCGGAAAAGTCAACCTGAACCGCATGAAACGAGCGGCCCGCCTGTTCGACAAGCGCTTTCGTTTCCTCAAGCGGTGTATGGTGGTATGTGCCGATAATATCTGCGCCTGACCTGGCAAGCGCCACAGCAATGCCCTGCCCAATGCCCGTTCCAGGACCTGTCACAAGGGCTGTTTTGCCTTCAAGAGAAAAGAGGGACGCTACATAGGATGCTGTTGTCATCACATTACCTCAGCTGGTCCATTGGGACAAAGTCCATATCTTTGAACGTATAGTTCTCGCCAGCCATCGCCCAAATAAATGAATAATTCGCTGTGCCCGAGCCTGAATGAATGGACCAAGCAGGAGAAATGACCGCTTCTTCATTAGCCACAACGAGATGTCTTGTTTCAGATGGCTCCCCCATAAAATGAAAGACACGAGCATCTTCTTCGATATCAAGATATAAGTACACTTCCATACGCCGATCATGAATATGAGCAGGCATCGTATTCCATGTGTTATTGGTTTCCAGTTGAGTGATTCCCATCATAAGCTGACAGCTTTGGATGCCGTTTGCGTGGATAACTTGATATAGATTTCGTACGTTGGAAGCAGACGCTTCCCCTAAGTGATTCGGTGTTAACTCAGCGATGGCTGCTTTTTGCGTAGGATACGCTTGATGAGCCGTGGCTGATACAAGATAGAACTTGGCTTCCTCGCCGGATGCACTAGCAAACTGTACATCTTCGTGTCCAAGCCCAATATATAAGAAATCTTTGTGCTCCAGTACAAAGGCTTCACCATCGACAGTGACCGTTCCTTGACCGCCGACATTGACAATGCCGATCTCGCGTCTTTCAAGGAAATACTCCGTACGTAAAAAGTCGCTAGCATCTAATTTGAGCGGCTCTGCAGACGGCATGACTCCGCCAATCACTACGCGGTCCTCGTGCGAATAGTAGAGCTTTAATTCACCACTGACAAATAGTGTAGGAATATGAAAATGACGACGAAGTTCCTCTGTTGTAAAACGTTTGACCTGCTCAGGGTGTACAGCATAACGATTTTCCATTTGAGATAAGCCTCCCTTTCCATCTGAAACAAAGTATGGGTATTTTATTTGGTATCGGTTTCAAGGAAAATATTAGAGGAAAAAGAGGGAGACGTCAACCGTTAATTTGAAATCGCTTTCTTTTTGTTTATTTAAATGATTTTTTGCCATCTTCAAGCAAAAAAATCTTCTGGAATTCAAGAAGTTATGTTATGCTCTTTTTAAGTTATTTGAAATCGGTTTCGAAACAAATGAGAAGACATTGATTGTGGGAGTTTTTTGAATGAAAGAGAAAAAGCAAACGAAAGTGACCATCAACGAAGTGGCCGCTTATGCAGGTGTTTCAAAATCAACTGTATCCAGATATATCAATGGCAGAACAAATGAAATTTCTATTGAAAAGGTCAAAAAAATCAAAAAAGCCATTGAAGAACTGCATTATCGTCCGAGTCAGCTCGCCCAAGGTTTGAAAGTAAGAAAAAGCAAGGTCATTGGGTTTATTGTAGCCGACATTACGAATCCATTCTCTGTAGCGACACTTCGCGGAGTCGAAGAAATTTGTGATGAATATGGATACAGCATCATGGTATGCAACACAGATAACCGGCCAGAAAAAGAAAGAGAAATGCTCCTCAAACTAAATGCGCATTATATTGAAGGACTCATCATTAATACGACAGGCCAGAACAATGACATTTTGCAGGATTTTAAGGAAGACGGTGTGCCGATTGTCCTTGTTGACCGGAAATTATCTGAACTAAAAGTCGACACAGTGACAACGAATAACCGTGATATCACGATCCAACTGCTTCAACAAATGTATGAGAAAGGATATGAGCACATCGCCTTCTTTACTGAGCCGGTTGATGGGATCAGTCCTCGTGAAGAACGAAAAGAAGCATATGAACAGACAGCCATGAGTAAACATAAGAAACCTATTATTAAAGAAATTGATTTGAAACAAAAAGAACAATTGCGAGAAGAACTTGTCCATTTTGTTCAAACAAATCAGCGAAAAAAAGCGATTTTAGCAGCCAATGGATTACTGATGCTCAAGTTGATCAGTGAGCTTGTAGAACTCGGGTTAAAGATTCCAGAAGATATAGGCGTCGCAGGCTTTGATGATACAGAATGGTATAAGCTGATTGGGCCTGGAATCACAACGGTTGCCCAGCCATCTCATGAAATGGGGAAAGCCGCCATGAAAAAAATCAAGACTCGGCTTGAAGGGGATGAAAGTGCGCCCCAAACCATTCAACTTGATGGAGAAATCATCGTAAGAAAATCTTTATAAATAACAAACAGAGAAGAGTATACATATGTGCATGCTCTCTCTTTTTCAACTGATTTGAAACCGGTACCAAGAGAG
Organism: Bacillus sp. FSL R5-0422; assembly: GCF_038610765.1. Taxonomy (NCBI): domain Bacteria; kingdom Bacillati; phylum Bacillota; class Bacilli; order Caryophanales; family Bacillaceae; genus Bacillus; species Bacillus sp. FSL R5-0422. Next base: position 3,169,122 of record NZ_CP152014.1, on the reverse strand, counting down.
GGGAGAAATGATTGAAAGCATTGGATGCAGTCACATTTGGGGAATCAATGGCGATGTTTTACGCAAAAGAAGCCGGAGAGCTTCATCAAGTGCATACATTTCAAAAGGCGCTTGCTGGTGCTGAAAGTAACGTGGCAGTCGGTTTGGCGAGGCTAGGTTTTGATGTGGGATGGATGAGCAAAGTCGGAGCAGATTCACTTGGCACATTTATTTTAGAAGAGCTTCAAAAAGAAGGAGTCGATACAAGTGCAGTGATTCGTTCAAATGATGGGGCCAAAACGGGGATCTTACTTAAATCCAAAGTGATGGATGGAGATCCTGACGTTACGTATTATCGCAAAGGTTCTGCTGCGAGCACCATGAGTCCAAGTGACTTTCCTGCGGATTATTTCAAACAGGCAGGGCATCTCCATATGACAGGTATTCCGCCTGCATTATCCAGTGAAATGAGAGCGTTCTCTTTTCATGTTCTTCAGAAGATGAAAGAAGCAGGCAAAACCATTTCATTTGATCCAAACCTTCGGCTGCAGCTATGGGAAGAGGAGGAAGATATGATCCATACAGTGAATCAAATCGCTTATCAAGTGGATTGGTTTTTTCCGGGGCTTGCAGAAGGACAAAGGCTCACAGGCTGTCATGAGCCGGAAGAGATTGCAGATGTTTATTTACAAAAAGGCGTCAAGCTTGTGGTCATTAAGCTCGGTGCAGAAGGTGCCTATTATAAAAGTGCAGCCAATCAGGGGATGGTGAGCGGCTTTTATGTGCCCAATGTCGTGGATACAGTCGGTGCCGGTGATGGATTTGCCGTGGGGGTTATCAGCGGCTTACTGGACGGTTTATCATGTGAAAAATCTGTAACGATAGGCAATGCTGTAGGAGCTCTTGCGGTGATGTCTCCAGGCGATAAGGATGGCCTGCCTACTCGGGAAGAGCTTCAGTCTTTTATAAAAGAAGCCAAACGATATCACAGACGGGAATATATGAAGGGGGATGAAGGATATGGGGAAGTCAGCAAGTTTGAGCGTTAAAGAGCGTCTCGCGGCTTGTAAGCTAATCGCAGTGGTGAGGGCGGGGAGCGAATCGGAAGGCATTGAGATCATTCAGCGTTTAAAGAAAAAGGGTGTTCGTGCCATTGAAGTGACGTATACCACGCCCAATGCGGAACGCATCATCGCATCCTTTCAGCATGAACAAGATCTGATTGTGGGAGCAGGCACAATCACCACACTTCAGCAGGCGCAATCAGCCATTGACGCAGGCTCACAATTTATTGTCAGTCCAGGATATCTTTCTGTCATTGGAGAGCATCTCTCATTTCACGACACACTCTATGTACCAGGTGTCCTCACCCCAAGTGAAATTATGCAGGCAAAAGCAGCTGGATACTGCTTGCTCAAGCTTTTTCCAAGCGGCTCCTTCGGTCTATCCTATATGAAAAACTTACAAGGTCCCTTTCCAGACATTGAATTTATCCCAACCGGCGGCATTCATCCAGCCGATGTGCCTAAATGGCTCAAAGCTGGCGCAGTGGCAGTAGGGGTCGGAAGTCAGCTTGAAAGCAGTACGGCAGAAGAATTACAAGCGGTTCTTTCTTCATAAATAGGCGCTATCAAATGAACAACTGGCAGGTGAATGCCGGTTGTTTGTTCGTTCATCTGACATAACAGCAGGTGAATGCTGACTTTTCACGTACAATATTTATGAAGGAGTGATAGACATGTACATTCAACAAGATACTCTCACAGATGGACAAATAGAGCAGCTGATTACCGCTCATTTAGAAGAAATGAAAAAGCATTCTCCGCCAGAAAGCATCCATGCCCTTCCGTTAGCTGAATTGAAAAAGAAAGGTGTCACAGTGTGGAGTGTTCGGGATGGAGAGGAGCTTCTTGGCTGCGGAGCGTTAAAGGAGCTGTCAAGTGATCACGGCGAAATCAAATCCATGAGGACCGCAGCTCACCATATGCGAAAAGGTGTAGGAAGGTATATGCTGAACCATCTTCTCCAAGAGGCAAAAAGGCGTGGTTATTCACGTATCAGCTTAGAGACAGGTGCGATGTCTTTCTTCGAGCCAGCAAGAAAACTATATGAGAGTGTTGGGTTTGATAGTTGTCCGCCTTTCGGTTCATATGAAGAAGATCCAAACAGTTTATTTATGACAAAGGAATTATAGAGGTCGAGAGAGTATGCTTATAAGCAGCTCTTTTTTTATGCGCAACGTTTGAAAGGGGGAGGATGTGGTGAAAGGTTCAAAGTGGATCGGGGTGTGCGCCTTTCTCACTTTTTGTATCGTTTCTGTCATGTTTTTAACATTATTAGGTCAAGATTTATTTAAAATCGAAAGCGCTTCCGAAAAGGCGTCATCATCCTATCAATATCATTTTGTCCTTGTACCGGAGGAACTTGATAATGAATATTGGCAGCTAGTACAAAAGGGAGCTGCTGATGCGGCAGCCGCTCATCGCGTGTATTTAGAATATTTGGGTCCGAAACAAGCTGATATAGATGACCATTTGAAAACCATTGATATGGCAATCGCAGGGCATGTCGATGGCATAATGACACAGGGACTTGATGCGAAAAAATATAAACCGCTTTTTCAGAAGGCGAGGGAAAAGGGCATTGATGTTGTCACCGTTGATACGGATGCAGAGGGGAGCAAGCGTCAAGTGTATGTTGGCACGGATAATTATTATTCAGGCTTTATCGCAGGACAGGCACTTATCGCAGATACAAAAGGTGAACAGTATGTGGGAATTGTCACAGGAAGGCTTGATGCCGTCCATCAAAAGCAGCGCGTCAAAGGATTTCGAGACGCAGTCGCCGCTGAAAAACGCATTCATATTGCTGGAATAGAAGAATCAGCCATTACAAAATCAGGCGCCTCCGGTGCAGCGTATAAACTATTAAACGATCATGCCAATCTCACTGCATTTTACGGCACGAGTGCATTAGATGGTGTAGGCATCATTCAAGCAACATCGCAATATCAATCGACCACAGATATCTATGTACTCGCATTTGATACGTTGCCAGATACGATTCACGCGCTCGATGATGGAGAGATTGATGCCGTCGTTGTTCAGCACCCTTATGAAATGGGCTATCAAGCAGTGGAATCGCTTGTGCGTTTGCAAAAAGGTGAAAAAGAAGAGCCGCTTCAGTACACAGGAACGAGTGTGATTCGGCGCGAGGATCTGCCGCTCCAGCAAACAGACAGAAGGCAGGGGATGCAGCCGTGAGAAGGATTCGAAGTAAGTTGCTACTGGCATTTTTAACCCTTGTGTTTCTTGGCAACGTGGCCGCTTTTTTCGTCTATTGGAGTAGCTCGAATATCACATCAGAATACAGCAGAAGCTTTCGTTCTTTTCTTCTGCTTAATGATATATCGACAGAGGCAAAAACGATGTATGAAAAGGTCAATGCGTATGCGATTGAAAAGGATCAGCAGTTTGCCAAAGAATATCTAGCTTCAAAACAAAAAATGAAATCCTACGACCAGACATTGCGAAAAGATGCCGGGCTTCATGCGGCAATTCCTTCTATTGAAAAATATCAATATATGATGCGAACGCTCATCAATGAGAGTGATGCGACCATGACACACGTAAAAGAAGGAAAAATCAAAGAATATGCAGCTAGTGTGAAGGAAGTAAGAACCGTCTCCTCCTACATACAAGAGCAAACGATGGCCTTGCTTGATGATGAATTGTCTGAATATCAAGTACTCTATCAATCTCTGCAAAAAAGACACCAAACCTATGCGCTCTTCACCCTATGTTTGTTTACGCTCTCCATTGGGGTCGCATTATGGATGGCGTATATGATTGCTGGAGGAATATCAAGACCAATCGTCCATCTCTCTCGAAGCGTAAAGGAAGTATCGGAAGGAAATTTTGATGGAGCGGACTTGCATGTCACCTCAAACGATGAAATATTTGTATTAAATGAGGCATTTCAGCGAATGCGTCAAGAAATGAAAATGATGATTGAAGAGATGAAACAAAAGGCAGCCTTAGATCAAAAAATCAAAGACATGAAGCTGAAGACGCTGCAAAACCAAATGAACCCCCATTTTTTATTTAATACATTAAACATCGTCTCACGCATGGCTTACTTAGAGTCAGCGGATGCCACATCGAGGTTGATCCAATCTGTTTCCACTCTCATGCGTTATTCGCTGTCAGCTCTCAGTGCATCGGTCACGCTAGAACAAGAAGTAAAAGTGGTCAAAGAATATTTTCATATACAAGAAACAAGATTTGCCGATCGTATCACATGCAAAACAACCATAGATGCATCCTGTTTATCTGTACTTATCCCAAGTCTCACCTTACAGCCGCTTGTTGAAAATGCCTTTATTCATGGTGTCGAGCCAAAGGAGGAAGACGGACTTGTTGAGCTCTCGATCTATCAAGAAGGCGGCTATGTGATGATTCGGATTCGGGACAATGGGATGGGAATCAATGAACAAGAGAAAAGGAGATTGCTATCAGAAAAAGATGAGGAAGACCCAAACATCTTGAGTAAAGGGCATTCAACGGGAATCGGTCTTCGTAATGTGATATCAAGGCTGCGCTTGTTTTACGGAGTACAAAATGCTCTTCAAATTGATTCAAAGCCAAACGAAGGGACCACCATTCAATTGGCTATTCCGATGAAGGAGGGACCGGCATGCTGAACGTGCTGATTGTAGATGATGAAAAGATAGAACGGCTAGCGATGCGGAAGTTCATGACGGATTGGCTTCCAGAGTGTCATATCGCGGGAGAAGCTGAAAATGGAAAAAAGGCGGTTGAATTCGTGCGGGCTGAGCCGGTTCATCTTGTGCTCATGGATATTCAGATGCCTGGAATGGATGGTTTGACAGCGATCAAGCAAATCAAAGCGATCAGTCCTCATACAAAATTTATTATGCTGACAGCCTACGATACCTTCGATTATGCCAAGCAGGCGATGCAAGAAGGGGTGAAGCAATATCTCGTCAAACCGGCTGACAAAGATGAAACCATCGCCGCTATTCGAACGGTTGCGGCAGAGATTCAGCAGGAGGCGTCTCAGCGGCAGGCGGTGGCGGCTGGACAGCAGTCAAAGTGGCTTGAAGCCCATGTCATCAACGGTCAATCCTATACCTCCACGGAATTTCAACAACTGTTTCATGAATTCGAAGCAGGTCTTGTCATCGCTGTGCAGCGGACAATGGGGAATCAGCTGTTGATAGATTTACAGACATCTCCCCTTTTTCATACGGTACCGATTCAAGTGAGTGGTGAGCTGTTTACATGTCTCATTTATCGTCACCAAGCGCCTGGTCAGTTAAAAGCAGATATCCTACAGGCGATTCGAACGGCCACCACAAACGATCAGCCTTCACCGGTCGTTGGCATAGGGCACCCAGTCTCTAATCCGCTTTATCTTCAAAAAAGTGCAGCAGAGGCGAAGCTTTCCTATTATCAGCGGAAAAAGAGCCACGGCGTTGTTCGTTATGGCTTTTACCAAACAGAAGCACATTCTCATCCATTGATCCATCTGCCTGAGCTTGCTGACGATATGATGCAGGCAATGGAAGAAGGGAGAAGAGAGGATGCGCTGGCTTTATTCGATGCCTTTGAACTAGAGGGGGCAACCCTGTCACAACTAAAAGAGCTGCTGATTTTATTTAAATCACGGCTCCGAACAGACTGGCCTATATTCACGATCAACACCTTAGCAGAATGCCGCCAGTGCTGTGAACATTTATTTGATGTGTACGAAGCAAGGACCCAGACTGTGAATGATATGGATCGGGCAAAGCGCTACATCAAAACGCATTTTTGTGAACAGATCACGCTGGAGCAGACAGCCGCCTATGTTGATTTAAGTCCAACCTATTTCACAAAACGGTTTAAAGACGAGACAGGGCTGACATTTAAAGAATATGTGACGAACTGCCGACTGGATAAAATTAAAAAACTTCTCAAAGACAGCTCGCTGAGTTTAAAAGAAATTACCTATCAGGCGGGATATACAGATCCCAATTACGTCAGCCGTGTGTTTAAGAAGATGGTCGGCTGTTCACCGAAGGAATATCGAAAACAGACCGTAAAAAAATGAAGAATTTCATAAAAAAGTGAAGAAGTTTGTCTGAAAAAAAGCAAGGATCTTCCATTATACTTATTTTGATAACGCTTACAAAATAGGGATGGGGGATCAATCATGAAGGTTAAATTAGGCTTTACGCTGTTAGCGCTCTGTATGCTTATCATCACTGCCTGTAGTTCAACGACGAACTCAGATGCAAAAAAAGAGGATGGAGCAGAGAAGCTCGACATTTTCTCTTGGTGGACTGGAGCAGGTGAGGAGGATGGACTAAAAGCACTCATTCAACTGTTTGAAGAGAAAAACAAAGACATCCCAATTGAAAATGCAGCCGTCGCAGGCGGTGCTGGTACAAATGCAAAGGCTGTTCTGACTAGCCGGATGCAAGGAAACGACCCGCCAGCTACATTCCAAGTACATGGCGGAGCGGAGCTGAATGAGAGCTGGGTCGCAGCGGGCAAAATGGAGCCGCTCGATGATCTATATGAAAAAGAAGGCTGGAAGGACAAATTTCCGGAATCACTCATCGACCTTGTCAGCAAAGATGGGAAAATCTATTCAGTACCAGTGAATATTCACAGGGGCAATGTGCTTTGGTATAACAAGAAGGTATTTGATGATGCAGGATTAGAGCCGCCAACGACCTTTGATGAGTTTTTCAAAACAGCAGATGCATTAAAGAAAAAAGGCATTACACCGCTTGCACTAGGGGATAAAGAACCTTGGGCAGCAACGCATTTGTTTGAGAGTGTACTGCTCGGTGTTTTAGGTGCTGACGACTATCAAAAACTTTGGGCTGGCAACATGAAAATGGATGACGCAAAAGTGAAGGAAGCGGCAGATATTTTTGGACGCATGCTTGAATACGTCAATGATGATCACAGTTCACGTAACTGGCAGGATGCCTCGCAGCTCGTAGCAAAAGGGGAAGCTGCAATGAATGTCATGGGCGACTGGGCGAAGGGGTACTTTGTGAATGATCTGGATCTGAAGGTGAATAAAGACTTTGGATACGTGGCGACTCCTGGTACTGAGGGAAGCTTTATGGTGATCACCGATACATTTGGACTGCCAAAGGGCGTGAAACAGCCAGAAAACGTGAAGAAATTCTTATCTGTCTTAGGATCTGTGGAAGGACAGGATGCATTCAATCCGCTGAAGGGATCGATTCCGGCACGTGTGGATGCTGATGTTTCTAAATATGATGAATACGGAAAATCGGCGATGAAGGCATTTAAAGAATCAAAGCTGGCGCCGTCTCTCGCGCATGGTTCAGCTGCTGAAGAAGGATTTGTGACAAAAGCGAATCAAGCCGTCAATATCTTCGTCACACAAAAAGACAGCAGCCAGTTTGTTTCATCTTTAAAAGATTCAATGAAATAAAGACGAGGAGGCGGCGACTAAGCACCGCCTCTTTTTTAAAAAGGAGTGTAGCTTCATGCGTATGGATACATCGCCGATCACAAAAGCAACAACACCCAAACTCAAACGCGTTCGTAGAAAATGGAGTGGGGATCAGCTACTTGCGCTTCTCTTTTTAGCTCCGTCGGCCGTGTTGTTATTCATCTTTGTTTACGGTTTTATTGGCTGGACAGGGTATGTGTCATTATCAAACTGGACCTCGCTTGTTCCTGATTTCTCTTTCGCAGGGCTTCAAAACTATATGATGCTGTTTCAAGATTTTCGCTTTCAGTCAGATCTTCGGAATACGGTCTTTTTTACTCTATTTTTTATTGGAGCCGTTATTGCCTCTGGTCTCGCACTTGCGATTTTACTAGATCAGAAAATAAAGGGTGAATCTCTATTTCGGAATTTATTTTTCTTTCCAATGGCCCTTTCTTTTGTTGTGACAGGGGTCGTCTGGCAATGGATTTTAAACCCGTCCACTGGGGTGAATCTCTTTTTAAAGACGCTTGGTATTCAGCCTAAGTGGTACACGGATACGAACATTTTAGCCGGATTTGCCTGGGGGAAAATTGAGTTTGGTGTCCCTGCGGCCATGATTGCCGTCGTCATTGCAGCTGTTTGGCAGATGACTGGTTTTTCTCTAGCGATGTATTTGGCAGGTTTGAGAGGCATTCCAGAGGAAGTAAGAGAGGCTGCTAGAATGGATGGCGCAACCGAATGGCAGATTTATCGGAAGATTATTTTTCCTCTATTAAAACCGATTACTGCAAGTGTCATTATCATTATGGCTCATATTTCATTAAAGATTTTCGATTTGATTTACTCGATGACAGGACCGGGTGCAAACTTTGTCACAGATGTTCCGGGCGTTTACATGTTTGAAATGACCTTTAGAGGAAACCATTATGCAGGTGGTGCCGCCATCGCGATTGTGATGCTGATCTCTGTTGCGGTCTTTATCGTGCCATATCTCCTGTCGAGCCGGAAGGGGGCGTCATCATGACAGCTAGATGGTTTGTCCGTCCAGTCCTTTATGCTTTATTGATTTTGTGCAGCCTCTTTTTTCTCATGCCAGTCTATGTCATGCTCGTCACAAGTTTGAAGCCATTAAGTGAAGTGACCCTTGAAAAAATGTGGGCGCTGCCATCAACACTCGATTTTTCAAGCTATCAAATCGCATTTGAAAAGCTAGCGCCCAATTTAATGAATTCTCTTTATCTAGTCATTCCGGCCACCTTATTATCAGCTGTCTTAGGGGCGATGAATGGCTATGTCCTATCAAAATGGCGTTTCAAAGGATCGGAAGTGGTCTTTACGCTGATGCTGTTTGGAATGTTTATTCCATACCAAAGTATCCTCATTCCACTCATTCAATTTTTACGTGAAGTCGGATTGTACAATTCGATTCCGGGTTTGGTGCTTGTCCATGTCGTATATGGACTTCCAATCACAACGCTCATGTTTCGAAACTTCTATGTGAGCATTCCTGATGAAATGATTGAATCGGCAAAAATGGACGGCGCAGGGTTTATCGGGATTTTCAGACATATGATTCTTCCGCTTTCGATCACAGGGTTTGTTGTGGTCGCGATTTGGCAGTTCACAAATGTGTGGAATGAGTTCTTATTTGCAGTCACGATGACCACTGCGGAGCATCAGCCAGTGATGGTTGCCTTGCAAAATCTATCAGGCAGTCAAATTGTGCAATGGAACGTCCAAATGGCAGGGGCAATATTGGCCGCACTGCCGACACTTTTGGTCTATATTCTGCTCGGAAAATACTTTGTCAAAGGGCTTCTTGCAGGCTCTGTCAAAGGATAAAATCTTTTCGTGTTATCGTTTTCATTTGGTGTACTGAAAGGATTGACTTCTCTTTAGATAGCGTCATAATAAAAGTTGAGACTTGCTAGTTTTCATCAAGGCTTGGCAAGGATTATCAAAGGGTAGCAAAGGGAGGAGTCATCCTGAATGAAGCAGTCACCAATTTTTTTACTGCCTGAATTGAAGGAGAGAATATGGGGAGGTACAGCCTTAAGAGATCAATTTGGCTATGATATTCCTTCTGAACAAACGGGAGAATGCTGGGCAATTTCTGCTCATCCAAACGGACCAAGTGTCGTGCAAGACGGTCCATATAAAGGGAAAACGCTGATCGAACTATGGGACAATCACAGAGAATTGTTCGGGGGAATAGAAGGCGACAGATTCCCGCTGTTAACCAAAATTTTAGATGCAAACCAAGACTTGTCCGTTCAAGTTCATCCAGATGATGATTATGCGGAAAGACATGAAAATGGTGAGCTTGGAAAAACAGAGTGCTGGTATATCATTGACTGCAAAGAAGGAGCAGAAATGATCTATGGGCACAGCGCAAGAACAAGAACTGAGCTTGTGACCATGATGAACAGTGGAGATTGGGAAGGTCTTTTGCGTCGTGTCAAGATTAAGCCTGGTGATTTTTATTATGTGCCAAGTGGTACCATTCATGCGCTGTGCGAAGGAACGCTTGTCCTCGAAACGCAGCAAAGCTCAGATACAACCTACCGGGTATATGATTATGAACGAAAAGATCAGAATGGCCATGAACGTGAACTTCATTTTGCGCAAGCCATTGATGTCACAACGGTCCCTCATGTAGACGGTTATGCAGATGAATCAGTTGAAACACGCCGTGGGCTGACCATTCGAACTTTTGTTGAAGCAGAGTATTTTTCTGTGTATAAATGGGAAATTGATCAAGCAGTAGAGCTTTCGCAAGATTATCCGTTTTTGCTGTGCAGTGTAATTAGCGGGGAAGGGGCTCTAACGCATGATGGGCATACATATCCACTGCCTAAAGGAGCTCATTTTATCCTGCCGGCTGAAACAGGGAGCTTCTCAATTGAAGGAAATTGTGAACTGATTGTATCGCATATATAAACTGAAAAGACTTTCAAGCATAAGTAACAGCTTGAAAGTCTCTTTTTGTGACAAATATAGTAAGTTTAGTTTAGAACTTTATAGAATGTGTCCATTGCTTTTTTATTATATTCTTTATAATCAAATGGAGCATAAGCAGGGTGTGTATGAGAGCTAAAGTTGTTTAGACCTTGTATAAGCCCGTCAATACTATTATCTACTAGAGCCCCGTATTTACCATCTTCTAAAACAGTTCTATTAGCAATGATATCTGTTGCTAAAATATCCATGCCTAGTGTCATCGCCTCTAAAAGAACCATTGGCTGTCCTTCATAATGTGATGATAAAACAAAACAGTCACACATCTTTAGGACGGTAAATGGATTCTCAACCTGACCGACTAAGAACACATGGTTTTGCAATTCAAATTGGTCTACTAACATTTGAAGGTCTTTCTTTAGTGGACCGTCACCGAGAATATATAGTTTGCTATTTGGGTTTGTTTCGACATGTTGTTTAAAAGCAGTAATTAAATTATCTTGCCCTTTCTCTGGAGACAAACGTCCCATATTAACAAAATTATAGTGTTGTTTTGATGGATAAGGAACAAACTCTTTTCCTATCTGGAAACCACGAAACCTAATTATTTCTAATGTTTTTTTATCTACCCAGCCTATTTTTTCGTTATCGAGTTCTATTGTACAGTATGTTGATATAGGTGTTGTGACCTCTTCAGTAACAATAAATTCTTTTTGATTATACTGATAATAATCTTCTATGACCTCATATCTAGTATTTTCATTTGTTTTATTAAAAATTTTATAGTCATTTAAATGAAGTAAAGCAGAATAACTCACTTCTTTACGACTTAAAATGGTTTGATGGTCTAATTGTTTAAATGCTTTTACATTTAACCATCCAATTACTTGTCCATCATAAGAAAATTGATAATAGGTAGATGTGTTCGTTTTATGACTCTTGGTTACAGTCACAATTAAATCTTTATATAAATCAGCGCTGCAGACTTCAGTATAACCGAAATTTGGATAAGCTTTAGACCATATTTTGTGATTTTCTGTATGAACAATCTTCATTTGTTTATTTAAATTTCTCTCTAAAAATGTTCTATTATTCAATGAGCGAATAAATTCTTCATGGACATGGTAATTTTCGCTTAGTAATGTGTGTTTTTCTTTTTCTATCAAAGCTTGCTTTTCTTCAGAGAGATTACTAATTAGTTCATATTCCTTCAGTATTTTTAGAGCAGACGAGTCTATCCAGCCTATTAGTTGTTTATTAACATAAAATCTGCTATAGGAGGAGCGTTCAGTCCTGGCTTCTCTATCTATTTCTACCATAATATTCTTATAGGGGTAGCTAGAAGACACTTTTTTAATACCCTTTGTTTTATAGGGTTTTGTCCAAATATCATTGCGTTTAGGAGAAGTAACCACTGCCAATTTATGAACTTTTTCTTCACATAGAATACTATCAGGAAGAAGCTTAAATGCTTCTTTATTTAACCATCCCACAACATGATCTTCATAAGTAAACTTATATAATACTTCGTTTTGATTTGTTACAGCTTTTCTCGTAACCATCACTACTTTGTTTTCAAACTCTTTACTTGAAAAAGTAGAAGGATGATTTTCTACTAATGTCGTAAAAATTTTATCATGTTTGCTACTGATAATTCTTGCTCTGGAGTTAAATGCTTTATTTGAGACGATAAGGCTATTTGAGTCTTTCTCACTAATAGGTGAATCGGTTCCTAAGATTTTATCTGGATTAATTGAGTTCATGACATAATCAAACTTACTTTCATCTGCATAGTGAGATAAGTTTTGTTTGTTCAAATCCATTGTACCTTTAGAAACACTCACTAACTTATCGAATTTATGATATATAGTGAATAAACCTCTCAGATTGATTCTATGAGGTTTCTTCCCATTAATCGTTCTTTCGCTATCTGAAAGAAGATCATTGTGCATAAAACATATTTTTGTTTTCGCATCGGCAGAAACGAGATATTTAGCCCAATATAAGCTATAACCACTAAAATCAATCACATGATCAAAGGTGGATTTTCCAAAAAGTCGCTTGAATTCTCTAGAATAAGCATCTTTTGGGTAGAGTCTTTTTTCTAATTTCCCCTTAACTCCACGATTATGAATTAATTTATCTTTATAAACTTCTTGCAGAGTATATACAGGTAGACCTGGCTTAAAGATAAACCTGACATTTTTATTGACTTTTGCAATGTTATTTAATACTTCTTTTGAATTCGGTGTACTCATATAACAACTGACGTCATATTTATCATAGTCAATATTTTGAGTTAGGTTAATAAAAGAGGAAGTAATACCATTATTTTTCATTCCCCCTGGGTATATCAATATTTTCTCTTTCTTATTATTATGAGTGTTGATACAGCGAATGTTTTCAGTCACTTTATTGAAGATAGTATTAACGACTCTCTCAGTCACTTTACCATCATCGTGCTTTGTGAATTCATGTTTGAATTGATCATATTGGGTTTTAAATTGTGTACTTATTTCCTTAATTTCACTAATTGATTTTGCTAGATCCCTTATGTTGTATACACGAGGTCCTGGTAGGTCTTCAAGCTTAAAATACATGCCACGTTCTTCTGTGTATTCATCTGCGTCCCACATATAAAATAGGATGGGTTTATTTGTAACTAGAAAATCAAAAAATATACTTGAATAATCGGTGATCAATAAATCAGTTGCACATAACAGCACATTTGTATCAATAAAATCCGGTATTAGCCGACCTTGTAATTCTGTTGAACGACTTGCTTGATGATAAAGAAATGGATGAAGCTTAAGAAGAATATTGTATTCTTTTCCGCATTTTTCTTGTAAGTAATTCAGGTCAGAAGTGATTTGGGTTAAATTGTTTTTAACCTTACCGACATTCGTTCCTTTCCATGTAGGTGCATATACAATGGTTTTTTTCTCTAAAGATAAGCTAACTCCAAATGATTGAAGACTTTTTTTGAAAGCATTGGAATCAGAATTCAACGTTAGATCAATTCTTGGGTATCCTTCTTCTACTATTTTCCCCGGGAAAATGTGTTTTAGCTTATAACTATTTAAAAACATGCTTGTTGTATGTTCATTTGGGCTAATTAGATAATCTGAACTCAAAAAATTTCTCAGTACGTTCTGAGAATGTGCAGGGTTTCCTGGAATATCAAAGCCCATATATTTTAAAGGTGTACCATGCCATGTATTAATATAGACTTGCTCTTCTTTACATATAAAGAATGGTTGGAAAGTAGAGTTATTGATTAAATATTTAGCAGTGGCTAGATATTTTAAATAATCTTTAGAGTTTCTTTTGACAAAAATCACATTTTTGTCATCTTTATATTTATTCAAAATTGGTTTTAATGTTTCAAAGTCTTCAATAGCCCAAATGTGAGTATAGTCTTTAAAATTAGGCTGATGAAGCAAATATTCAAAAATGGCTAATGGACTATCGGTCATGCTTTTTCCATCTCTAGATTCATAAAATACAGTTTTATCAACAACTTCAAGATGTTGATAATAGTATGCATATAGGTTATTCCTTTGGTGTCTCTTATCTTTAATAAAATTTCTTAAAGGGTCTTTTAAAAAATTTATTTTTCTTTTTAAAATCTTTTTGTTCCGTTTTAAGATCTTCTTATTCATTAGTGTGACTCCTTTTAATATTCCTTTTTAAAAAGTCGAGAATCTGTTGTAATATACAGACAAGTGAATTTGAAATTTCGATAAAAAATGCAAATGATGCTATATGATACCACATCTTCAAAGAGAATTTAATATGATACTAAATCTTTAATGGAAATTTAAGATGATGAAATGATATTTAAGTGAAAACATGTTGAAAATATCAATTGAAATACATAGATATTAATATATTGAGTCTTTTGTTGTTAAAATAATTAGGTGATTCTGTCGATAAAGAGATTAGTAGACTATTATGCAAAGTTAAGAGAGGGACAGTGAACGTGAAAAAAACCATCAAGATTATGTTACTCGCAGCTGCCTTTGGTATGACAGTACATACGGGCAAAGAAGCACAAGCAGCCTCCTATGTCGATCAATCCATTTATACGATGAACACCTCAAAAGTATTTACAACAGAATCAGAAGTGAAAAAAGCAGTGGAAACATTGAAGAAGGACAAAAAGTGGACAGCCACTTATCAAACCTCAGGAAACACGTCGACCTATCAGCTCACTGCCTCAGGATATGAATCACAAGCAGCAGCGAGTGCAAGTGCAGCTGCATTAAAAAAAGAGACGGGCATGAGCGGTACAGTGTCGCCAGTAGGTGACCGGCTCCCTTTACAAAAGGTCGTATCTGACCCCGTCAATGATGAAGCTCAGGCGAAAAAGCTCTCACTCGAGCTAACGAAAACATCAGGACTCAATAGCACCTATGAGGTCATCAATCAAAGCAGACCTTCTTATCAGGTCATTTCAGGAACCATTGATTCTGAAACGAAAGTTAAAAACATTCAAACCGAATTACAAAAGCAGGCCGGTGTCACGAGTACATACCAAACTGAAAACAAAGCTGGCACTGTGTATCAGCTGATTTCAGGTGGTATCGTTGGACAAAGTAAGGCGAATACGATCCTGCAAGGCTTTCAAAAAGAGTCTGGTTTAAAAGCAGTGCTTCAAACGGTGACAGCAGGCAAGCCGTATTACATCGTCACATCAGCTGCACAAGTGAACCAGTCAAAAGCACAGACACTTCTTACCCAGCTTCAAAGAGAAGCAAAGATCAACGGGAAGATTCAAAAGACAGGCGCTTTAAAAAATGTGTATCGCTTGGAATCAGGCTATTTCAAAGACAGCAAACAAGCATCCTCCGCAGCGGCCCAGATTAAGAAACAAACCGGCGCTACAGGGACTGTGCAGCGAGTGGGAAAAACAAAAAATTATATCGTGAAGCTCAATCAACTGAACGATACAGCATACGGAAAAACGGTGGCCTTTTTCAAGAAAAAGAAATGGCGCTACACATCGCAAAAGATCTCTTCTACACAGCCATATCAAGTAGTGACTGGAAACCTATTAGGAGATGATCAAGCGAAAAAAGCAGCAGCTTTCTTCCAAAAGAAAAAGGTATCAGCGACAACGAAAAAAACAGGTAAAGCATCTGACAGCACGTATCGACTTGTCGTCAATCAATCAGCGGAGCAAGCCAAAATCAATAAAGGTGCCGCATATTTAAAAACGCAGAAGGTGACAAGCAGCATTACAACTGGTAAGGGCCAAGCTGTCAGCAAAACGTATAGTCTTAAGACGACACCTGTATATGAGCAAAGTAAAGTCAAGCAGGCTCAAGAGATCATCAAAAAAAATGGCGTTGCCAGCAGTACAAAAACGTTGGTAGAAGTGGTTAAACAATACCGAATCACAACAGAGCCGACAGTGAATCAGACAAAACTCAATCAAGCGCTAAGCTATTTAACGAAACAAAAAATGAAAGCAGCTGCTCAAAAAACAGGGACAGCTGATTATGCTCAATATCAGATCAAAACAGGTACCATCTCAACAGCTACATTGCGCGACCAAGGCTTGGCATTTTTCAAAAAACGGAATGAACCAGCTGTCTATCAGACAACAACGAAACCAACCTACAAAATCAACATTACGCAGCAATTCACAGGATTACCAACTGTAAATGCGGCGATTGCTTTTGTGAAAAGTCAATATGGCTGGACAGCTACAGCCGTAAAAATCAAAAATGGCCCAATGGTCATGCAAACGAACTACAACCTCACTGTCAACGAGATGGTGAACAAGCAAATGAAGGTGTCCCCACAGACCGATGGTGCAGCCTATGTATATGCACCATATGTCGACGCGGCGACGTCAACTGTGAATACGGACGGCTTAAATGTTCGTTCGACACCTGATTCGAGCTCTGCTAGCAACATCGTGGCGCAGCTGAATAAAGGAGCAAAAGTGAAACAGCTTGGGAAAGAAGGAAACTGGATCAAGATCAGCCTTGGCTGGAGAAATGCAAGTGCAGCAGAGGTGCAAAAATATGTAGACCCAGCTAACATTGCAGAAGGCACTCAATCTTATTTCCAATTTCTAAAACTCTCTGAAGCTGCAAATCTCAATCCTGCAGAAGTCAATTCAAAGATTCTAGCAGGCAAAGGGATTCTAGCAGGTAAAGGACAAGCCTTTATTACGGCAGCGAAAACGTATCATATCAACGAAATTTATCTCATTTCTCATGCGTTGCTTGAAACAGGTAACGGAGGTTCCATTTTAGCGAATGGGACGATGTTTAATGGAAAGAAAGTATATAACATGTATGGCATTGGCGCATACGACAGCAATCCAAATTACCTCGGTGCAAAATATGCGTATGAACAGCAATGGTTCACGCCAGAGGCAGCGATTATTGGCGGGGCAAAATTCATTGGCAACAGCTATATCAATCACGCCACATACAAACAAGATACGATTTATAAAATGCGCTGGTCTAGTGCAGCGACTCATCAATATGCAACAGATATTGGCTGGGCATATAAACAAGTCACTCGTATGTATAGCTTGTATAACTTACTTGATAACTATACGCTCTATTACGATATCCCAGTCTATAACAAATAAAAAAACGTCCGTGCTTCCTATTGAGAAGCCGGACGTTTTTTGTGTAAGAGCTGCTGTTCAATAAAGGATAAGAGCTGCTCACTGGACCTTCCCTCTGAATATTGATTCCATTCCTCGGCAAAGGTTTTGATTTGTCTTTGGTGATCTGATTCTTTTAGATGAAGGAGCTCTTTCAAGAGCATGTTTTGAGTGACACAAGCCTTCCCGGGAATGATGTCCTCATACCGATCGACTAAACCGCGCTTCTCTCGATAAGTGTCTAAGTCATAGGTGAAGAATAAAACGGGCTTTTCAAGCAGCGCATATTCAAACACAATCGATGAGTAATCTGTGATCAACACATGGCACGCACGAAGCAATGGATAAAGCGGCTGATCGGATACATCAAATATCCATTCATCGTCTGTTTCCGCCTTCGCTAAATGCTTGACCGCAGGATGTAGCTTGACGAGCAGAATATAATCGCCGTTTAGCTCTGTTTGCAATTGCTCCTTTGAAAAAGGCAGGACAAGACCGTCCATTGCAAAGTCTCGATAGGTCGGCGCATAAAGCAGGATCTTTTTCCCTTTAGGAAAATCATTCGGCTTCAATGAATGTCGGCGCTGATCATAGTACAAATCCGTCATCGGTACACCAGTTGGTAAAAAACGTTCATCATTTACCCCAAACGAAGACTTAAAAATCTCGCGCATATGATCTGAGCCTGTAACAATATAATCGAAAGACGCATAGACTCGTTTGAATCGTTTGATGTCACGAGGACTTCGTTCTGAATTTGATGCATCTTCAAGACCAAATTTTTTCAACGCCCCATTGGCATGCCATATTTGAATACAAGTGGTAGAAGGACGTTTTCTGAGTACACTTGTCATGAGAAAGTAATTATCTGTCACGACAACCTTGCTTTTAAACATTGTATAAATACATTGAATGAGATGGAGAGGATTTTTTTCATGAAAATAGCGAAATGACAGATGAGACGTGTCCTTTTCTATCGCAGAAGCATGCTTCGTGTAGAGGACAGTGAGCTTCATCTTCATGTTCGCCTGTTGTTGATAAGTATCAATAAGAGCAGCTGCATTCTCTTGAAATGAAACAAGCAGCGTCACCTGGTTTTCCCGTGGTTTCACGCCGCTCATCAGCCATCCAATGAAAGAAACGAAAGCTGCATAGCCTGAAATGATCATTGAGCGTATAGTTCTCATTGGTCAGTCTCTCACAGCTGCTTCGTCTGATCCTTTACTTGCTCAGGATAGTAACGTTTTTTCCCTTTGTTTTCTTTCAACACGGCAAAAGCGTACTTAGGAATATTCAGCATTCGTTTCCATCTCCATGGATTCACAACAAGTCTGTACAGCCATTCTGTATTTGTTTTAATCATCCATCGTGGTGCACGCTTCACCGTTCCGCTAAATACATCAAAGCTTCCGCCTAAACCGATGCAAACAGCCTGCGGGAATAAATGACGGTATTCATAAATAAAGTTCTCCTGATTTGGATAACCTAAAGCAACGAATACCATATCGGCTTTCGAGCGAGCGATTTGTTTTGCTACGAAACGTTTATCGGCTTGATAGCCGTCACAGCTGCCTGCAATGACCACATTTGGATATTCCGTATCAATTCGCTGTTTAACAGCCTCAAGAACTTCTTTTTTTGCTCCATATAAAAAGATACTTTTAGACTGCTTGTTTGCTAGATCAAGCATAGACATGAAGACATCAAAGCCAGCAATTCTTGACTTCAGCGGACTTTGTGTCAAACGTGACATCAAGACAACGCCTACACCATCCGGCAGAACATAATCCGCAGAAGAGACAACTTGATGATACGCATGATCCTTCATAACAGCATAGCCAATCTCTGGATTGACTGTCGCAATCATGGCGCCTCTTCTTTGAGAAATATGATGGTGATTCATATAACTAATAAATTCATCTAGGTCGCCATTTACATAAGAAAGGTTAGAGACCACTTCTGTTTGCATTGTTTAGACCTCCTTTTTTATCTTGGTATCTATGAACGTTCATTGTAAATTCATTCTTCGTCTACTCATCATTTTATCACAGATGCTCCATGAAATATTAACAATAACTTTACAAACCTTTAAATTTCATGACATTTTCATCAATTCATAATGAGGCTGCTGCGAGAAACATTGATTCTTCGGACTTTCGCTTCTGCACCCAATAAATTGGAAATAGTTTGTCTTTACATTTTCTTAACCTTTCATAGGCATTGTGATATAATGAGGTTCCGAAGAGCGAAAAAATGATCGATGATTATAGGATTACGGATAAACATTACTGCAAGAAAGCAGTCAAATAAGGAACGAAGAAAGGAGTTTATGTTTGCAATGAAGAAAGTTATTACTTACGGTACATTTGATTTATTACACTGGGGGCACATTAAGCTGCTTGAACGTGCAAAGCAGCTTGGAGATTACTTAGTGGTGGCCATTTCGACAGATGAGTTTAACTTACAGAAATCAAAAAAGGCTTATCATAGCTACGAGCATCGAAAGCTCATTCTTGAAACGATTCGTTATGTAGACGAAGTCATTCCAGAAAACAGCTGGGATCAAAAAGTCCGTGACGTGCAAGAGCACGATATTGATGTGTTTGTCATGGGAGATGACTGGGAAGGTAAATTCGATTTCTTAAAAGAGCATTGCGAAGTCGTGTACTTGAAAAGAACAGAGGGCATCTCAACAACTCAAATTAAGGAAGAAATTGCAGGACTTTAATTATTTAAGATAGTGCTTCTTATCTTTTGGTGAGAAGTGCTTTTTTATGTTAACATATCGGTTAAAAATTTATTTAAATATCGACGGAATAATTGGACAACAATGAAAGGTTGAGTGTTTTGATCCAAACATGGTTTAACAAGCTTAGAAAAAAGACACATGAAGATAATCAAAGTCAGCCGCAACAACAATTGCAAATTCCTGATATGGAGTATTACTTTATTACTGGAAGAATTAAAGAAAAATATGGTGGTATGACGAAGTCGTTATTACTACGTGCGAACTTATTTGGATTAAAGAATATTTCAACCCATTTTTTAACCTTTTCATATGATCAAGAATTTTCTCAGAAAGTGAAAGGGATCTTTGACAAGCAAATAGTCGATCCTAACGTGACGAAAATCCAAAATATGTATGAAGATTTCCTTATTCCAAATTGTTCACCAAAGGAACAGTATCAGCCAACTTATCACGCTGGCAACAATAAAGGGTCATTTGATCATGAAGATCCATCGGTTCGTATGATTAGAAATGAAAAATCAAATCAAATTGAGATAGTTGATTATTTTCATCCAAATCAGCAATTGGAGAAGCGAGAGGAATATAACTCCCAAGGGCAGTTGCATAAAGTTTCCTATTTCTCTCAGGAAACGGGCAAAGTCTATCGAGAACTATTCATTTATGAGAACACTCATATTTATATGAAAAAAGGATATGCTGATCTTAAAGAAGAAGCTAAAAGTAAATTGAGAGACATCATTTGGTATTCCGAAGAAGGGATAAAAACCTTTAAAAATGAAAAAGAATTAAGACAAGAGTGGCTTACAACTATTCAGTATAAAAATGATCGAAAAAAGCTCTTTTTAGTTGATAGCCGGAAGCAGGATAAGTATGTGTTCCAATTGAAAAAAAGGAGTTCATCTTATTTCTCAGCAATCATTCACAGTAAACACTATGAAACAGAAAAGACGGAATTACGTTCTGATTATAATGAATTATTTACTCAAGTAAGAAAACAAAAAGTAGATGCCGTCTTTTTTATCACTGAAGAGCAAAAAACAGACGTAGTGAAACAATTTGGTCATCAAAATATATTCTTTTTAACACCACATACATTAGATCGTTCGTCGCATCAAGTACAAGATCACTATACTGCTGATCCGAATAAGGTACTGATGATGGCGAGATTGACCAAAATAAAAAATGTCATAGATGCCATACGTTCGTTTGAATTTGTGATAAAGGAAGTACCGAATGCAAGGCTTGAAATCTTTGGTTCAGGACCTCAAGAAAAGCAACTAAAACAAGAAATTAAAAGATTAGACTTGGGGAATAATGTCTTCTTGAAAGGATTCACTCAAAATCCTGATGCTGAATTTAGAACAGCTAGAATGTCCCTTTCTACCTCTATTTTTGAAGGCTGCCCATTGTCAATCATGGAATCAATCGTTAACAATTGCCCTGTGATTACCTATAATTACGATTATGGTGCTAGCACGCTTGTGAAAAATCAGTTTAATGGATTTGTTGTTGAGCAGTATGAAGTGAAACAGTTAGCTAACAAAATCATTGAATTGTTGAAAAATGATGAACAGTATCAGATTTTTTCAGAAAATTGTCAGGAGACTGCAGAGGTATATTCAATTCCCAACTATTATGAAAACTGGACAACGGCACTTCATAAAATGATAGAAGTGCGAGAAAAAAGAGACCAAATTCAAAAAATGATGAAGTCTATTCATTTTAAATTAGTGGGAATTGATGTTGAACATCATATTCTTTCCTTGGATTTGCACATAGAAGGTGCTATTGAAAAACGAAAAAAGGTTATATTAGAACTTGTCGGTTATGATCGGCATAACCATGCCGAGTTATTCTCTAAAAAAATCGAAAATTTAAAGGTCTCCTTTCCAATTGGACATGCATCCATACAAGCTGCATTGAAACGGAACAAAACGAAATATGTTGATTTCTATATTAGAATGAGAGACGCAGAATACAATGAAAACATTAAGCGTTTACCAATTGCCGAGCATCTGCTCAATGAAAAAGATGTATCAAAAGTTGACGGTGTTTCTTATAAGACAATTAAAGGGAATTATTCTTGGAAGGTGAATAAATAATGAATAGAAACTTTTAATTATCATATATCGTGTTATAAGTACGACAATAAACTTTAGATTTCTATGAACAGAGGAGATAAATGATTAATGATTGAAGAAGCCGTTCAGAAGAAAAGTATCGTTGAGTGTTTAAAGAACCACGATCAAAAAATAGAAATTTTGTTGAGGATAGATGATGATAGGCCATTAGAAGGTCGATTATTTTATTTACTCATGAGAGAAAGGGTCTCAAAGCAGGAAGTATACCTTCCTCTTAAACATCTAGTGGAAAATCAATTTCAAATAGAGCTTCATGAAGATTCTTTCTCGAATAAAATGGAACAAGGGCAAACGTACAACTTATATGTGACGGATTTTTCTGAGATGCTGACTGATAGTAGTGAGAATGAAGATGAAACCGAAGACTCTTCATATGATTCTGAGGGTGATGACGAAGAGGTTGAATTGGAGGAGGAAGAAGACCAATTCACAAGTGAAAACAATCAGTATTATAAGTGTCGTCTAAGGCTAGATGTGGAGATGCCTGAACTCTGTTTCATAGAAAATAAAAGTGCAATGCTCCTTGCTGTACCATATCGTACGGATAAAGGTAATGCTTCTATTAAGATCAAGAGAGAAATGAAGGTCAAGAAAACGAATCAGATATCACTTAATGAGACCAATCTCCTTACTATAAGTGGATATTGTGGTGTCATAAGTGCTGAGCACTCTTATCGAATCAAAAACATTCAAATTCTGTTTAAAAGGGGCGAAGTGGAGCATCGGTTCCCCGTAAACTATCAGCGAAAAAGTGATGTGGATGGTTATAGAACGGATGGGGAGATCCCGGAAATATATCCATTCAACGTTGAAGTTCCTTTAGGAGGATTAACTTATTCTACAGATAAGAGATATATCTATAGAATGTATTTAGAATTTATATGTGAAGTTAATGGAGCAGAAGAGACTTTAACAACACCATCTCTTGTGTTTGGAGATCGATCTATTCAACTAAAGGGACTCGTCCAAATACAAAAGCAGAATAATGTCCCAATTCGATATGAGGTGTATCGAAAGAAAAAGAGACGACAAACGCTAGGCATTCGAATCAATGATTATACAATGAAGACTCGTGTGAAGTACTACGTCAAAAGCAAGTGGAAGAAGTTCAAAAAGCAAATCGGTAAAATAAAGAAAGTCCGTAACCGTCTTGTGACAAGTACCTTCAAAACGACCTTTCAGCTTGCGAGCAAGCTGTCTGTGAAAAAGAAAACTGTTGTTTTTGAAAGTTTTAATGGAAAACAATTTAGTTGTAACCCGCGTGGGATCTATGAGTATATGAAAGAAAATCATCCAGAATATACGTTGATCTGGAGCGTGAAAAAAGGGCATGAAGCACCGTTTAAGGAAAAGGGCATCTACTATATCAATCGTCTGTCATTGAAATGGATTTTTGCAATGGCAAGAGCCGAATATTGGGTCGTCAACAGCCGTTTACCTCTATGGGTTCCAAAACCAGAGCATACAACATACTTGCAGACATGGCACGGTACACCGTTAAAACGACTGGCGATGGATATGGACGAGGTGCATATGCCTGGAACAAACACGAAGAAATACAAAAAGAATTTCACGAAAGAAGCATCGAATTGGGACTACCTCATATCTCCCAACGCTTACTCGACTGAAATCTTTACACGTGCCTTCCAATTTCAAAAGACCATGATTGAGTCAGGATATCCGAGAAATGACTTCCTTCATAATCAAAACAATGAAGAAACGATGAGAGCACTCAAACAAAAGATGAACCTGCCACTTGATAAAAAATTGATCTTATATGCTCCGACATGGAGAGACGATCAATTTTATAAAAAAGGGCAGTACAAATTTGATTTAGATCTTGATTTGCATGAGATGAGAGCTGCACTTGGAGATGAATATATCATTATTCTGCGCATGCACTATTTAGTTGCTGAAAACTTTGATTTAGGACCATATGAAGGCTTTGCCTATGACTTCTCTCATTACGAAGACATTAGAGACCTTTATATGATTTCTGATCTGCTCATCACAGATTACTCATCTGTGTTCTTTGATTATGCAAACCTCAAACGTCCGATGCTATTCTATGTGCCAGACATCGAAACATATCGTGACAAGCTGAGAGGCTTCTACTTCGACTTTGAACAAGAAGCACCTGGACCTCTTGTGAAAGAAACAGCCAGCGTCATTGACTGGGTAAGAGAAACAGAACAGCCGATCTTTACTTTGCCAGCTTCATTCGCACCGTTTTATGAGAAATTCTGTTACTTAGAGAGCGGGGAGTCTTCGAAGCGGGTTGTTGAAGAGGTGTTTGAAGAGTAAATAATGATAAGCACTATTAAGGGTTAATGAATCAAAACGTAAACCACCTTGATAGTGCTTTTTTGGTTTGATTATTTAAAATTGTAATTTATCCTCCAAGATAATGTTAACTTTGTATTGGGTATATGTTATTATAAAGCTTATATTCAAGTGAAAAGAAGCTATTTTACTAGAACTTTTGACATTCATAAGTAATTTTTATAGGAGGATTATCTTGAAAGGAATAATTTTAGCAGGTGGTACAGGCTCAAGGCTATACCCTATTACAAAGGGTATTTCTAAACAGCTAGTTCCAATATACGACAAACCAATGATTTATTATCCATTATCTGTTCTTATGCTTAGTGGAATTAAAGAAGTTCTTATCATCACTACTCCAAGTGATTTAGAACAATTTAAACGTCTTTTGGGAACTGGAGAAAACTTGGGGATACACTTGAGTTATAAGGTGCAAAGCGAGCCTAAAGGTCTTGCAGATGCATTCATCATTGGAGAAGAATTTATTGGTGAAGATAGTGTATGCCTAGTGCTAGGAGACAATATATTTTATGGTCAAGGGTTGACTGAAATATTAAACAAAGCAGTGAACTTAAGGACAGGTGCGCTTATTTTTGGATACTATGTTAAAAATCCAGAAGATTATGGAGTCGTACATTTTGACAATGGCGGTAATGTTTTAGGTATAGAAGAAAAACCTAAACAACCTAAATCTAACTATGCTGTACCAGGTCTCTACTTTTATGACAATAAAGTGATTGATATAGCAAAAAGTGTGAAGCCTTCTGCAAGAGGTGAGATTGAAATCAGCTCTATTAATGAGTGTTATTTACAACAAGGCAAACTAAAGGTTGAGATTATGGGTCGAGGAATGGCTTGGCTTGATACTGGTACACATAAAAGTTTACTCGAAGCAAGTAATTATATTGAAGCAGTTCAAAATAGACAAGGTCTCTATGTTGCATCATTGGAGGAAATTGCTTACCGCAAAGGGTATATAAACGAAGAACAACTTTATCGCTTAGCATTACCTTTATCAAAAACTGAATATGGAAGTTATTTATTAGATTTAGCTGAGAATAAAGAAGTCATTATTAAATAAGAGTATGAAGGAGAGTATGATGAAAACTTACCTCGTTACAGGTGGAGCAGGCTTTATAGGATCTAACTTCATTGCATTTTTGTTAGATACATATAAAGATATTAAAATTATCAACTTAGATAAATTAACGTATGCAGGAAATCTTGAGAACTTAATAAACTATGATGGTTTTGAAAATTACAAGTTCATTAAAGGTGATATTAATGACTCGGTTTTATTGAATGAAATTTTTGAAAATAATGAAATTGACTATGTAGTGAATTTTGCAGCCGAATCTCATGTGGATAGAAGTATTGAAAACCCTAGCATTTTTGTTGAAACTAATGTACTTGGTACACTTAATTTGTTGAACACAGCTAAAAAGTTTTGGCAAAAAGCTGAAGATATATATATAGAAGGAAAAAAGTTTATTCAGATTTCTACAGATGAAGTGTATGGTTCATTAAGTAATGAAGGCTATTTTACAGAAGAGACACCTTTAGATCCACATAGTCCATATTCAGCTAGTAAAGCCTCAGCAGATTTATTGGTTCAGTCATTTTTTGATACGTATAAATTTCCAGTAAACATTACAAGATGTTCTAACAATTATGGGCCATTTCAATTTCCAGAAAAATTAATACCACTTGTTATACATCAATGTATTGAAAAAAAACAAATTCCGATTTATGGTGACGGATTGAATGTAAGAGATTGGCTCTTTGTAGAAGATCATTGCAGTGCAGTAGACTTAGTTATAAAGAACGGTCAGCTTGGCGAAGTGTATAATATTGGTGGACACAATGAAAAAACAAATATTGGTCTTGTGAATAAAATTATAGGTTATTTAAATGAAGAGGTAGATGAAAACATAAACAAAGAATTGATCACCTTTGTGAAAGATCGAAAAGGTCATGATAGACGTTATGCTATTGATCCAACGAAGATTGAAAAAGAGCTTCAATGGAAACCGAAGTATCATTTCGAAACTGGAATTATAAAAACGATTGATTGGTATTTAGATAACTCTGAATGGCTTAATAATATTTTAGATGATGAATATAAAAAATACTATCAAAAAAATTATGGGAAATTAAATTAATATATCATTTAGCAGCCCTATTCAGCAGTTTGGATGGGGAATTTTACTTTTTTAATGATGGGAAATGCAAATGAGATGGGGTTATGATGATTAAATATGGATATTAAAAAACTATTTAAAAGAATATTTAAATCAACTATAGATAAACATAAAGTAGAAATTCAAATAAAAGAAAATACTCTCTTTTTTTCTGTTAATAATTTAGGATTTTTTCCTGCTGACAAGTATATTATCCTGAAAAATAGAGATACTGGTAGATTTTTGAAAAGTAAAATTAAAAATAGAATAGCTATTTTTAATCTGAAGGATATAGCTGAATTTGGTGCACATGATACTTTTGATGTATATATTAGTCTTAGAATACACAGTAAATATATAAGGAAAAGAACCCCTTTTAGTATGGGTAATCAAGGTCTTAAAACATATTCGGAAGATTTGAATTTAAAAGCTAAAAGTTTTAAGACAAAAAATGGTTATTTATCTTTCGATTTCAAAAAGAATAGTTTTTCACAGAATATAAACACTTTAAAAAGTGTCGGTTCAAATTTCTATATCGAAGGTGAAGTAACTCAATTTTCAAATGATTATCAAGTAAATCAATTAGAACTAATAGCTGTAAGAAGAGATAATAAAAAATCATTCGGTTACTCAATTAATTTTTCACATGAAGGGAATAAGTATAATTTTAAACAAATTATTATGATAGATAAATTAAAACAAGATTTAGACCTCAATAGTAGGTGGGATTTGTTTTTACAAATCAGAGATAATAATCGGAGAATTTGTTATAAAGAGCTAATAGATATGACAGGCTATACTGATTTTTCAAAAGAAGAAGATAGATATTTATTAGAAAATGACTTCAAAGATAAGTATAAACTCATTGTTTATGTAACTATGGGAAAGGAAAGTTTGGCATTTTGGTTTACCGATAATGAGCAATATTTGAAAA
This sequence comes from Bacillus sp. FSL R5-0422, assembly GCF_038610765.1. Classification (NCBI taxonomy): domain Bacteria; kingdom Bacillati; phylum Bacillota; class Bacilli; order Caryophanales; family Bacillaceae; genus Bacillus; species Bacillus sp. FSL R5-0422. Next base: position 3,141,743 of record NZ_CP152014.1, on the reverse strand, counting down.
CTTACAATATCGCTAGAGGAAAAACGGTTTTTAATAATGTTTGTGAGCAACAGCCATTGAATCAAAAAATGGTATTCTTTGAGAGCTTTTTAGGGAAGAGTTATTCAGGAAATCCCAAATATATTTATGAATACTTGATAGAAAATGGATATGATAAAGAGTATCAGTTTGTGTGGTCCTATCAAGGAGAATCTGAGATACCAGGAAATCCTATTATAGTAAATAGAGAAGAAGAAGATTATTATAGGTATCTGGCTCTCTCTAAGTACTGGGTTAGTAACATTATTTTTCCTGTCCATCGAAAGAGGGAAGGTAATGTGTATATCCAGACATGGCATGGAACACCCTTAAAACGATTGGGATACGATATAGAAGTAGATGGGCCAGAAAAAATGGCTAGAGAAAATTTTTATTTAGAATCTCGTAATTGGGACTACTTATTAGCAGCAAACGAATACTCTAAAGATATCTTCCAGCGGGCTTTTAAATTCGAGAAAGAAATACTATTAAATGGTTATCCATCTAATGATATTTTTTATAAGAATAATAAGCAAGAAAGAATTGAATCGATCAAAACAAGATTAAACATCCCAAAAAATAAACAAGTAATATTGTATGCACCAACATGGAGAGACAATGAATTGAGCGGATCTTGGAATCATTCTTTTGAATTGAAATTCGATTTAGAACAGTTCCAAAGAGAATTTGGTGATGATTATATACTAATCTTACGTATGCATCATTTAATCTCTGATAATTTAGTTCTTAGTTCAAGTAAACATTCATCAATTTTTGATTTATCTAAATATGATGATATTCAAGAGTTGTATTTAATTTCGGATATTTTGATTACTGATTATTCTTCTGTATTTTTTGAATATGCAAATAGTAAAAAGCCAATTTTGTTCTATGCATATGATTATCAACTTTATAAAGAAGAAATTAGAGGTTTTTACTTAGATATGTACAAGGAATTACCTGGTCCTGTGTTAGAGGATCAGCAACAGTTGTTCGATGCTATAAGAAATATTCATCACATTAAAGACGAATACAGCGAAAAATATAATGAATTTTACCAAAAATACTGCGATCTTGAAAAGGGGGATTCAGCCAAATTAGTTAGCGAAACTGTGTTTGGAAATCAATAATTGGAGGTAACAATGAAAAATGTATTAGTGTTCCCATGTGGTTCAGAGATTGGTTTAGAAATTCACAATTCACTTAAGTTTTCTAAGGATTTTGAGCTGATAGGTGCTTCCAGTGTCTCTGACCATGGTAAATATGTATATAAAAATTATATAGAGAATGTCCCGGAAATACATGATGAAGACTTTATTGACAAATTGAATCATTTAATAGATGAAAATAAAATTGATTTTATTATACCAGCTCATGATAGTGTTGTGTTGAAATTAGCACAAAATCAAAAACGCATAAATGCAATAGTTGTAACATCTGATCAATTGACATGTGAGGTTGCTAGATCTAAAAAGAAAACATATGAATTTTTTAAAAAGCAGCCTTTTGTACCAAAAATGTACAAAACAATAGAGGAAGTTGAATTTTTCCCTGTCTTTTTAAAGCCTGATGTTGGACAAGGATCAAAAGGAATAGCTCTTGCAAGAGATAAAAAAGAGTTAGAATTCTATAAAAATAACAATTCTGATTTATTAATACTAGAATATCTTCCAGGTAAAGAATACACGATAGATTGCTTTACGAATAAAAATGGAGAACTTAAATACGCTGGCAGACGAGAAAGAAAACGAATTAAGAGTGGTATAAGCGTGAATTCCGCTACGTTGCAAATGGATGAGCAGACAAAACAAATTGCTGATGAGATTAACAAACATCTTCAATTTAGAGGAGCGTGGTTTTTTCAAATTAAAGAAGATGTAAACGGAGATTACAAATTGTTAGAAGTGGCTCCACGTATTGCAGGAACCATGGCTCTATATCGTAATAAAGGTGTTAATTTCCCATTACTTAGTTTATATGACCGGATGGATTTTAATATAAAAATAGAAGATAACGGTGTGAATCTCGAGGTAGATCGAGCACTAATCAACCGTTTTACTATTGCTTACTCTTATCAAAGAGTATATGTAGATTTTGATGATACGATAACGTATAAAGACAAAGTTAATCCACTTTTAATGTTATTTTTATATCAATGCTTCAATAGTAATAAAGAAATTATTTTAATTACAAAGCATATTCATAATATCAAAGAAACTCTAGAAAAACTTCGAATTAATGCGAACCTTTTTAATCGTATCATTCATTTAGAAAAAGAAGATATAAAATCAAAATATATAGATAACCAAACACCGTCTATATTTATTGATGATTCTTTTAGTGAAAGAGATCAAATTAAAGCTGCTGGCATTCCAGTATTTGATGTAGATTCAATAGAATCTTTAATTGATTGGAGAAGTTAGATGGGAGAACAACTTAAATTTCCAAAACCAATACATGTTACAAAACCAAAGCTTCCTAAATTTGAGGAGTATACTGATAAAATAAAAGATATTTGGGAGAATAACTGGTTAACAAATGACGGTCCTTTACATGAAGAATTTAAAACTAATCTTAAAGGTTACTTAGGAGCTTCAGAAGTTGAACTATTCACTAATGGTCATTTAGCTTTAGAACTAGCCCTGAAAACATTAGAAGTAAAAGGGGAAATTATTACTACTCCTTTTACTTTTGCTTCTACGATTCACGCAATAAAAAATACTGGTTTCCGACCAGTTTTTTGTGATATTGAATCAAATACATTTAACATTGATGTTAAACAAATTGAACAGCTCATTACAGAAAAAACAAGAGCAATTGTTGCGGTACATGTGTTTGGGAATCCTTGTGATGTAGTTGAATTAGATAGAATCTCAAGAGATTATGGGATACCTCTTATTTATGATGCTGCACATGCATTCGGAGTAAAGGTGGATGGAAACTATATTGGAGAATATGGTGATGTTTCTATGTTTAGTATGCATGCCACAAAAGTTTTCCATTCTATAGAAGGTGGAGTACTGTGTTATAAACGAAAAGACTTAACTAAACTACTCAAAGCTTTAAAGAATTTTGGTATTACTTCTAGTGAAACAGTTGATTACATTGGGATTAATGCAAAAATGAATGAATTTCAAGCTGCTATGGGTTTGGTTAATCTTAAAGAAATTGATCAAGATATCTTAAAGAGAAAAGAAGTTTATCATCTTTATGAAAAACATCTTTCTGAAATACCAGGAATTAACTTAGTTCGAATTAATAGAAATGTCCAGCATAACTATTCTTATTTTCCAATTTTATTAGAAAATTTAAATATGAGAGACTACTTAAATGAAGTATTAAAAGAATACAACTTATTTACTAGAAAATATTTCTATCCACTATGTAATGATTTTGGATGTTACTCATTTAATTCAAATGAAACACCAGTAGCAGTATATGTGAGTGATCGTATTTTGGCATTGCCAATGTATTCTGAATTAACCTCTGATGAAGTAAAGCAAATTTGTACCATTATTAAAATTGTTTTAGAGGATTATCATGTTCAAGACAATAATAGAATGACGAATCAAGTGGGTGAGCTATCGAATGAGCCAGTATAAACTAAGTGTAGTAGTGTTGGTTTATAATACAGAAAACTATTTGAAGGAGTGTCTTGACTCACTAGTCAATCAATCGATGCCTGACTTGCAGATTATCGCAGTGAATGATGAAAGTCCCGATAATAGTGGGGAAATTTTAAATGAATATGAAAAGAAATACCCTAATATAACGGTAATTCATCAAAAAAATAGTGGTGGAGCCAATGCAGGAAATCATGGATTAAAATATGCAACTGGGGAATTCATAACTTTGATGGATTCAGACGATATATTGCCACTAGATGCGTATGAAAAGTTATATTTAGAAGCCAAAAGAAGTGAAGCAGATATTGTAATAGGCAGGCCTAATATATTAATAAATGGTGTTCAAAAAGAAATTATCTATAAAAAAGAGAGAGAAGTATGGCAATCAAACAGATTAATTGAACATGTGAAGGATTACCCTGACATTTTTTATGATGGTTTCTATTGGAATAAAATTTTCCGTAGAGATTTGATCTTTGAACACCAATGTTTTATGCCCCCAGGTATGCTATATGCTGATCGGCCGATGGTTCATAAGGCATTCCTATATGCAAATAAGATAGCTATTATCACAGATGTTGTGTATCTTTGGAGAAAAAGAGGAGAAGAAGCAACTCAGAAATCAATAACCCAACTAAACGGAGATTTGCGTAATTTCCAAGATCGAATAGAATCTCTTGCATATCAAATAAACTATTTTGAAGCTTATGGAGATAAGGAGCTTGAAAATGAGTTTTTAAAAAGAAATATTGAACGATTATTCTTTCCTATTAAAAATATCGTATTAGACAAAAAATTTAGACATGTTTTTTATAAAGAAATTAAACCTATTTTACAAAAAGTTGACCATATTTTTAATAATGATTTGGGGATTACAAGTAACCTTTATATTTACTTTATTTTGAATGATTTGCATGAAGAATTGATTTATTATTTGGCTGGAAATCCAAAAGGAAACGTAATAAAAGATAATGGGAAATTCTACTGGTCTCTTCCCTTTTTTAGAAATAAAACACTTAACATACCAGATGAATTATTTGAGATAAAAGTGTTAAAAGAAGAATTTATAAAAATAAACAAAATAGGCATTGAAGATGGAAAGGTCATATTCAAAGGTATAGATATTCCAAAGTCATTCGATGGCGCAAGTGTTTATATTTCATTTGAATCTAGGCATAAATTAACCGAAAAGACTGTAATTAGTGCGTTTTTAGATCATACAGGTAAATTAAACGCAGCACTTTCATTGAAAGATTTTAATCAAGTTGCAACTTACGATATTTACATTATTGTAAAAATAGATAATAAGGAAGATAAATTCAGAATCTCTAACAAAATGTCTAGTAACAAACTCAATAACCTTAAAGATTCAAATTTCAACCTATTTTACACAAGTAACGGAAAGTTATCTATTGAGAATATTGATCTGAAGATAGAACAGTTGATTTTAAATGAAGTTGGTATTTTTATATTAACAGAACAGCCAATCATAGAATCAGATGCATTTTATTTGAAGAATCGAATAACACAAGAAAAGATCTTCATGGAAAGGGTCTCAAGCACGGAGTTCAAGATTAAGTGGGAACATTTTTTTGAAGGTTTTAAAATATATGATTTATTTTATTGTTCTCAGGAGCGTCATTTTAGAATGAGAAAAAGTTTATTCACAGAAAAATTAAATCAAATGTATAGATTAGAGACTTTTCAGATAGAGTTTTACGAAACGGATAAAGGAAATATTTCTTTAAAAAGTTCGACTTTCTTAACTCGTTTATTGTCAAAGCTCAAGAGATGAATCTAGCTAGGGGGCAGTAACTGCCTCCTTTTTTAATTTCTTGACTATACCCATTTTGGCGACAAGTGAAATATTCCTCAACATCTGTTACAATTATGAGCGGTGCTTTTAAAAAAAGTAATTCCAAAAACTTATATCTAAGGAAGATTCGAATGAACGCAATGTTGACGATACTAAAGGAGCAAATTAGCTCATTTCCGCTGATTATGCGGCTTGCTGTTTATGAAACTAAATCAAAATATCAGATGAATTATTTAGGTGTTTTATGGCAGTTTTTAAATCCATTGATTCAAATGTTGGCTTACTGGTTTGTTTTTGGTCTGGGAATTCGCGGAGGACAGCCCATTGTTATTGGGGGAATGGAAGTTCCATTTATCATTTGGATGCTTGCGGGATTAATCCCTTGGTTCTTCATTAGTCCAACGATTCTTGATGGGTCAAACAGTGTGTTTAAACGCATTAATATGGTATCGAAAATGAATTTTCCGATTAGTGCGCTGCCGTCTGTAGTGATTATGTCCAACTTGTTCAGCTACTTTGTTATGATGGGTGTCTATCTGATTGTGCTGGTTTCCTATGGCATATACCCTGATGCGCACTGGCTGCAATATATATACTATTTTATTTGTATGATCGCGTTTATGTTTTCGTTTAGCTTGTTTAATTCCACGATTAGCGTACTCGTGAGGGACTATCAATTTCTTTTACAATCCGTGACACGTTTGCTTTTCTTTTTGCTGCCGATTTTTTGGAATATCTCAGAGAAGCTCACTGGAGACAAAGCATGGATCGGGGATATACTAAAATTGAATCCTCTTTTCTACATTATTGATGGTTTTAGAAATAGCTTGTTAAAGGGAGAATGGTTCTTCCATGATGTGAAATATACGCTTTATTTTTGGCTGATCACGCTACTTCTTTTAACAGTCGGTTCATTGCTTCATATGAAATTTAGGGATAAATTTGTCGATTTTCTTTAAAAAGTAAGGAGATTATACGATGAAACTAAAGGTTTCGTTTCGAAACGTATCCAAGCAATATGTCTTATATAAAAAGCAGTCGGACAAGATCAAAGGACTGTTTTTACCCAATAAAAATGAAAAAGGTTTCTTTGCTGTTCGTGATGTATCCTTTGATGTATATGAAGGTGAGACAATTGGTTTTGTAGGGATCAACGGATCTGGAAAATCGACAATGTCAAACCTTCTAGCAAAAATTATTCCACCCACAAGTGGTGAAATTGATATGGATGGCCAGCCTTCGTTAATTGCCATTGCGGCAGGGCTGAACAATCAGTTGAGCGGGAAAGACAACATTCGTCTTAAGTGCTTGATGATGGGGCTAACGAATAAAGAGATAGATGAGCTTTATGAAAAAATCGTAGAGTTTGCGGATATCGGTGATTTTATTGATCAACCCGTGAAGAGCTATTCAAGCGGGATGAAATCACGTCTTGGCTTCGCCATTTCAGCGCATATCGATCCAGATATCTTGATTATTGATGAAGCGTTGTCTGTTGGTGACCAAACCTTCTATCAAAAATGCGTGGATCGTATCACAGAATTCAAAGAACAAGGGAAGACAATCTTTTTTGTCAGCCATTCCATTAGTCAAATTCAAAAAATCTGTGATCGAGTCGCTTGGATGCATTATGGTGAGCTTCGTATGTTTGATGATACGAAGAAAGTTGTAAAAGAGTATAAGGAGTTTGTTGACTGGTTTAACAAGCTTTCCAAAAAAGAGAAACAAAAATACCAAATGGAACACAAAGAAGGTAGAAAAGGCGTACAAAAGATGGAAAAAGTGACTCGTTATAAAGAAAGTGGGAAACGACGTTCATTTTTTGGGCCAGCCTTTCAAGTGACGATAATAGCTGTTTTAACCATTTTACTTGCCTTATCGATGCTTTCAGATCGGCCGCTTCGTACACTGGCCACGTTTGGTGCAATTCCGTCTAATAAGACAGAAGCACCTCAATCAAAGAACCCGCTAACGAAGGGGGCTCCTGATATGAAAAAGGTGGATCAACAGACGATTGTTACAGCAGATCCACTTACGGTGTACAAAGATCAAGCTATGAAAAAGAAGGCAGATGTCACTTTGCCATTTGGTCAAGAGGTACAAGCAGTCGCTGAAAATAAACAAACCGTTCAAATCAAAACAGCATCAGAGACGTATTTTGTCAAACCTGATGGGCTTCAACATGCTGAGGAATTAAAGGCTTTATCCATTGGACCTGGACAGTTCAACTCGTATGTATCGCCCGCATCTGCTGGCTCGTATGAGTATTTACTTTCTTTCCTTGGAAAAGAAGAATCTGTGTTGAAGCAAAAAATGCAAACGCTGAGCTCGATCAAAAGTGAACAAGGTGCTACTATTGAGCGGCTGACCACTGAGAAAACCGATTATGTGATTGAAAATGGACAGGCGAATACGTTGGTATTCCGTGAGGTCATGCCGATCTCGCCATCTACACTTGGTCTCACAGAACAGAACGTTTGGTTGAATGAGAAACAAACGAAATTCGCAGTGAAGGGCGAAAAGAACTTGTTTATCATTGATAATGAACAGCATACATTGACGATCTCAGTGATCAAATAAAAAGCTGCCGATTTCGGCAGCTTTTTTAATTCACTTCTTCTTTTTCGAGAAGCTGTTTCATAAATGGAATGAGTTTCTTTTTCAGATCCTCATCTTGAAGGGCAAATTCAAGAGTTGTCTCGATGAAGCCTTGCTTCTCACCGACATCGTATCGTTTTCCTTCAAAATCATAGGCGAATACTCGCTGGATGTCATTCAGCTTCTGGATGGCATCTGTCAGCTGAATTTCCCCACCTGCACCAATCTCTTGCTGTTCGAGGTACATGAAGATCTCTGGCGTGAAAATGTAGCGTCCTAAAATGGCTAGATTCGATGGTGCTGTTCCTTGCGGCGGCTTTTCAACAAAGTTTTTCACTTGGTAACGGCGTCCTTCTTGTGTAAGAGGATCGATAATCCCGTAGCGATGCGTATCGTGGTCTGCTACTTGCTGAACACCAATGACAGATGATAGAGTTTTTTCGTATTCATCCATCAGCTGGCGGAGCCCAGGTGTTTCGGCTTGAACAATGTCATCACCTAATAAAACAGCAAAAGGCTCATCACCGATAAAGTTTCGTGCACACCAAACAGCATGACCAAGACCTTTTGGTTCTTTTTGACGAATGTAGTGGATATCAGCAATGTTAGAAGATTTCCTTACTTTTTCTAACAGCTCCTTTTTCCCTTTTTCCTCTAGGTTACGCTCAAGTTCTGGAGCAAAATCAAAATGATCTTCAATTGCTCTTTTTCCTTTTCCAGTGACGATAATAATGTCTTCGATTCCTGATTCAACAGCTTCTTCAATAATATATTGAATGGTTGGTTTATCAACAATTGGGAGCATCTCTTTAGGCATGGCTTTTGTTGCAGGGAGGAAACGTGTCCCGAGACCTGCAGCTGGTATAATGGCTTTCCGTACTTTTTTCAATGTATTTTGCACCGTCCTTAAATACTGATGTGAAAATTAAGAGAATACCACTAAATTCTACCTTACTTTTAAAAGTAAGCAAATAATTTTATGATGTTTAAAGTAATTTTAATAGAAAAAAGTAAATATAAACAGTCAGTTCTGTGAAAATTTTATTAATTTTAGAATGGTTAGTTTATCATTCGAAGAGATCTTTAGTACAATAAAAACAATATGTATTGATGAAAAGAGGCATAAAAGTGAAAAAACTAAATGTAATGACTATTTTCGGTACTAGACCTGAAGCGATCAAAATGGCACCACTTGTCCTTGAATTAAATAAACATCCACAGATAAATTCGATTGTTACTGTGACAGCCCAGCACAGAGAAATGCTTGATCAAGTTCTTGAGGCTTTTTCAATTACGCCAGATCATGATTTAAACATCATGAAACAGCGCCAGACATTATCTGAAATTACATCAAATGCACTGTTAAAGCTAGATCAATTATTCCAAGAAGAAAAACCTGATATTGTCCTTGTCCATGGGGATACAACAACGACCTTTGCAGGAAGCTTAGCAGCATTTTATCACCAAATTTCGGTCGGTCACGTCGAAGCAGGATTGAGAACACACAATAAATATTCGCCGTTCCCAGAGGAATTGAATCGTCAAATGACCGGAAGCATTGCTGATATTCATTTTGCACCTACACATGAAGCAAAGCAGAATCTTCTAACAGAAAATAAAAAAGAAGAAACGATATTTGTGACTGGTAATACAGCGATTGACGCCCTGCAAACAACAGTTACTGAGCATTATCAGCACCCTATTTTAGAGAAAATAGGCACGGATAAAATGATCTTGTTAACGGCCCATCGCAGAGAGAATCTTGGCCAGCCAATGAAAAACATGTTTAGAGCCATTAGACGTGTTGTAGAAGAGTTTGAAGATGTTCAGGTTGTTTATCCTGTTCATTTAAACCCTGCCGTACGTGATGCGGCTCAGACAGAATTTAGCGGTCTAGACCGTGTACACTTAATTGAACCGCTTGAAGTCGTTGATTTCCATAACTTTGCTGCCGCTTCACACTTTATTTTAACGGATTCTGGCGGTGTACAAGAAGAGGCACCTTCTCTAGGGAAGCCAGTATTAGTGCTCCGTGATACAACAGAACGTCCAGAAGGCGTGAAAGCTGGCACACTTAAGCTTGCAGGTACGGATGAAGAGACCATTTACAAAATGGCAAAAGAGCTGCTAGTAGATCAGAAGGAATATGACAGCATGTCGAAGGCGTCTAATCCTTATGGTGACGGACAAGCATCGAAACGAATTGTCCAAGAACTTCTTCATCGATTTGGATTAAGTGAAGAAAAACCTGTCCCATTCAAATCATAAAAAAGAAGACTACAGTCATGTAGTCTTCTTAGATTGTTGACAAAAGGGGCTAAAATGATCTTGATTTTAGCCCTTTGTCTTCTTTTTTACTGCTCCAAACTGTCCTTCAATTCCTTCTTCACTTTAGCCAGACTGCTATCATCAAGCTGATAATAATAGATATTATTGATGCGTGCTCCCGTTCCTTTCAGCTCGTGCTGCTCCACATGCTGTCTTGCGTCACGGTAGTCATTCATCATCGTCCACATATCATCAAATGACATGTTGGTCTTCATATTGTTTTCCACGACTTTGAACATATCGCCGAACTTTGTAATAGATGAGATGTTTGCCCCTTTAGCGATGATGCCTTCAATGACTTGGCGCTGCCTTTGCTGACGTCCGAAGTCACCCTTTGGATCTTGCTTTCTCATTCTTGTGTAGGCAAGGGCTTGATCGCCATTTAAATTAATTTCTCCTGTGCCAAATGAGTGGCCATCATAGCTGAAAGCAAATGTGCTGTTCACTGTAATGCCGCCAAGTGTATCGACAATATCCTTAAAGCTTTCCATATTGACTTTCACGAAGTAGTCAACAGGTACATCTAGCAATTCCTCTACAGTATCAGCTGCCATTTGTGTGCCGCCGAATGCATAGGAGTGGTTGATTTTATCCATTGTGCCTTTTCCGACAATTTTCGTATACGTATCACGTGGGATACTCACCATCTCAGTCGTTTTGGTTTTTGGGTTAACGGTCATGTATATTAATGTATCCGCACGGCCTCGGTCATTTTTTCTTTCATCAACGCCCATGACTAAAATAGAAATCGGGTCTTTCTTATTTAAATCGACATCTTTGTCACGCTTATCTGACTTCTTCAAATTCTCCTGAATGCCTGCCACGGTTGATGCTGCTGTATTCCAAAGATGATATGCATATCCGCCAGTTGCTAATACGAATAAGCCAATAATCGATAAAACAATCCAAAGAACCTTTTTCTTCTTTCGTTTTCTTTCAGCTCTCATAATGTCCCTCACCTTTTCTATGATTCTTCCATGATTATAGGTTTACGAATCTTGATAAACAAGTTATTTTTTTACTCTGAACCTAGATATAGACGTTGTAACAAAAAAAAGGTTTCAAAAAACCTTAAATTTACCTTAAAATATTAAGTTATAAGACGATACAAAGACATGAGGTGAAAAAAATGAAGAAAATCGTCGTTTTACCGTTCTTAATACTACTACTTGGTATCGTGCTCACTGCATGTGGAACGGCTGAGCAGTCCTCGGGAGAAAACAAGACAAGCAGTTCAACTCCTCAGGTGCTGGAAGAAAAAGCTGAATTTATTGGTATGGCTGATGCACATACAGTCGAAGTGAAAAAAGTGAATACGACCTTAAACTATGAATTTACGGATAATTTTAAAGATGTGTTAAATGAATTCAATCCAGGAGATAAAGTAGAAATCTCTTACTTTATTAATGACAGTGGTCAAAAGGAAATTCAAGAAATCAAAAAAGTACAATAGAGAGTCGGTGGGATCATCAAATTGAAAAAATTAAGTCTAACATTTACAACGTTCATCTTACTTTTGCTTGTATTTATGCCAAATGATGCTGCAGCGGCAAGCTCAATTTCTGTTAAATTATCAAACTATGTTGGGAATAAAAACAACTTTAACATATCATCATCCGGCTTATACAAAGTAACTGGTACAAATGTATCTTCCGTCGCTCGATATGATGGTAAGAATCGTTATGAGGTAGCCAATAGTATCGCTTCAGCAGGTTGGAAAAATCCATCTACCATTGTCATTGTAAATCGTGACGCATTTGCAGATGCTATTTCCGCTACACCATTAGCTTATAAACTGAATGCACCTATTTTATATACGAATGCTGAAAAATTAACAAAGACCACTGAAAAGCAAATTAAAAAAATGAATCCTGATAATATTCTCATTATCGGTGGAACAACAAGTGTTTCTTCAGCAACTGAGAAAGCATTAAAGAAATACGGAAAGATCAAAAGAATCAGTGGTAAATCACGTTATGCTGTTTCACAAAACATTGCAAAAGAGATGGGGAACTATAGTGAAGCTATAGTGGCAACAGGAAGCATTTTTACTGACAGTGCTTCAGTAACTCCATATGCTGCAAGAAACGGCTACCCTATTCTGTTAACGAAGAAAGACAGTTTACCCACTTACAAACTCCCGAAAAAAGTTGTGATTATTGGTGGAGAAAAGAGTGTTAGCAAAAAAGTTGAATCTCAAATTAAAAAAACGTCCACTGTGAAAAGAATAGGTGGAGCTAATAGATATGAGGTCTCTGCAAATATTGTAACTGGGTTAAACATGAATGCTAATAAGCTATATTTAGCAAACGGTTCTATTTTCACAGATGCAATTACATTTTCACTTTTAGCAGCCAAGAATAACAGCCCTATGGTACTTGTGAAAGAAAATAGTCTAACATCACCTGTGACATCAATTGTCAAAAAACAGGGGACGTACTCTTTCCAATTGTCTGGTGGAGTAAAATCCATTTCAGCAAGTCTACAATCTAAATTATCAAAAGAATTTTATTTGAAGAATAATAAGGATTATCAATTGAATGTTTCTAACGGAAAAATTTCAATCAAAGGCATTAAGACATTTGGATCTTCAGTAAGAGTTGTTCCAGAGAAATATTCAACTACAAATGTCATTCGAGTTGCTGGGAAAGCATACTTGGGGAACATGAATTTTGCTGTAGAATCAGGCTATATTCGACCAACAAATGAAAACATCCCTTTTGAAGATTATCTTAAAGGGGTTGTGCCGAATGAAATGCCAGCAAGCTGGCATGTTGAGGCATTGAAAGCACAGGCTGTTGCAGCACGTACATATTCTGTAAGCAGTATAGGGAAAGTTGTGCCAGATACAACAGCGTTCCAAGTATATGGCGGTTATAACTGGTCTACAAACTCTACAAAAGCTGTAGATGCTACAAAAGGCAAGGTGCTAAAATATAATAATCAATTGATTTCTGCAACCTATTATTCTAGTAACGGAGGCTACACAGAGGCTAGTGAAGAAGTGTGGTCAAGTGCATTTCCTTATCTGGTCGCTAAAGCAGATTCAAAAGATCCAGTAAATGCTTGGACACTGAAACTATCAAAAACACAATTGAGTACATCGCTCAGCACGTCATCACCAGCATCTTGGTGGAGTAAGACAACAGAAACAAATGCAAGTCAGTTACAAGGTCTGAAGAGCTGGATTCTAAAAAATAAAGAAACGTCAGCTTCAGACATCAAGATCGCTAAAATTTCCAACGTCACCTTTTCTGGGACAACAAAAGGAAAGAGAGCAAAAACAGCATCTCTGCAAGTCAGCTATCACTTAAAAAATAAAACAGGAACCTATAGTATGGGTAAATCAGCGACATTTAGCTTTAAAATGACTGAATTTAGATCAATACTTGGTGCCACTAATTTAAAAAGCACATACGCTTCAGTCAAGAACAACACCAATGATTTCACTATCACAGGAAAAGGATATGGACATGGAGTTGGAATGAGTCAATATGGAGCGAAAATGAGAGCTGAGTCAGGAAGCTCATACTCAAGTATTTTGTCATTCTATTACCCTGGTGCAAAATTAACAACGAATTAAAACATCAAAGGAGGTTATAAATGTGCGCTCTATCTTAAAAGTTGTATTTTTAAGTGTAGTAACCATGTGTTTGTTTCTTCCATCTGCACTTGCTGACAATTCAGTCACAAGAATTGATGGGAAAAACCGTTATGCTGTTGCGGTGAATGCGGCGAAAAAAAGTTGGACAACATCAAGTACAGTTGTTCTTGTAGGGAAAGATGCATATGCGGATGCATTAAGTGCAGTTCCTTTTGCATATCAAAAAAATGCACCTGTTCTTTTTACAAACAGTACTAGTTTATCTACAGATACGAAAAAAGGCCTTCAAAGTCTAAAAACAAAGAATGTGATTATTCTTGGTGGCACAAAAAGTGTCTCTGGAAAGGTAACAACTCAGCTTAAATCGATGGGGATTTCTGTGAAACGTATTAGTGGTAAGAACCGCTATGACTTAGCAGCAAATATCGCAAAACAAATGAAAAGCTCTAGTACGGCTGTTGTAGCCAATGGCTTTGCTTATGCAGATGCCGTTGCCATTGCACCTTATGCTGCAAAACAAGGCTATCCAATCTTATTAACAAATGATAAAGGTTTACGTTCGGAAACTTCAGCGGTCATGAAAAGCCGAGGAGTTAGAAATACCATTGTCATTGGTGGGGAGTCTAGCGTAAATAAATCAGCTTATGCTCAGTTGCCTTCACCTGGAAGAATTGGTGGAGCAAATCGTTATGAAGTCGCAGCAAATATTGTGAAGAAATACAATATGAGTACGAGCACTACGTATATTAGTAATGGTTTTGCCTATGCGGATGCCGCTTCAGGAGCTAGTATTGCTGCTAAGCAAGGTAAAGCTTTTATTTTCACAAATGAAAAAACATTACCAAAAGCAACTAGACAAATAATTGGTTCGAAGAAGATCACTTCATTTAGTATTCTAGGTGGTACATCCACTGTGACGAATACTGTGGTTTCCCAATTGAAAAACCCTGTCGTCGGGAAAAAAGTATTCATTGATCCAGGTCATGGCGCACATGATTCAGGAGCAGTAGGCTACGGGTTATATGAAAAGAACTTGAATTTAGATGTAGCGAAACGTTTAAATACGAAATTAAACAATGCTGGTGCACTTACAACGATGTCGAGAACATCAGATACATTTGATAGTCTCCAAAAACGAGTGAGCAAAGGTGCGTCGGCAAATGCAGATATCTTCATCAGTGTCCATGCGAACTCAAATGATAACAGCAGTGCAAACGGAACAGAAACGTATTATGATAAAACATATGCGTCTGCAAACAGCTTGAAGCTTGCGCAAAACATTCAGCCGAAAATGGTCAGTGCACTTGGTACAAGAGACCGTGGTGTGAAAACAGCTGGATTCTACGTGATTAAATATTCTAAAATGCCGAGTGTTCTTTTAGAAACTGGTTTTGTGTCAAGTCCAGTCGATTCAAATATCTTGAAATCAGCTACGTATAAAGATCGTTTAGCGTCAGGCATTTCAAGCGGTGTGTCAGGTTACTTTAGATAAGAAAATACAAAGATGAGGGGTGCCTCAGATACTCCTCTTAGGCTGCTCGAGAACGTCTCTCGGCAGCCTTTTTTCAAAAGTCTATGAAGTAATCGAGTCGCCGATGATGTGTCAAGTTAAAAATACATTTCATTTCTAGTTATCTTTGTTATAATTGAAATATAAAAGGTGATGGTTTACGCATGAATCTTCAAGCGACAGCCAATCGACAAATCATGAAGAGGTGACAATTTTGAAAAAATTAATCACAATGCCGTTTCTAGTATTGCTTCTAGGTGTCTTACTCACAGCGTGCGGCACAACAAATCAATCAAACGACAACAATAAGGATGACAGCAAAAAGGAAACAACCGAAGCAGCTGATCAAAAGAAAGAAAATGCTTCAGAAGAAAAGGAAAAAACAGAAGATCAATCATCAAATGAAAAAGCAGATGATCAAAGCAAAGAAACAGTTGCTCAAAAAGAAGAGCAATCTGGTCAATCTGATGAAGACGCAAAAGACAGCTCAAGTAAAGAAATCACAAAAGAAGAACCAGCTAAAGAACAATCAAAAGCTGAATCTAAAACAAAGAAAGAATCAACAACAAATAAGACAAATGAAGTCACCAAAGAAGGCACATATGTCGGCTTGGCTGATGGACATACCATTGCTGTGAACATTGATGGCAAAGAAGTCGCTATTCAATTCGGAAATACGTTTTCTAAACAAGTGAACAGCTTAAAAGAAGAATCCAAAGTGAAAGTCACTTATACAAAAGATGCAAACGGAACCCTTCGATTAAAAACCATCGAAACTGTTAAAGCAAAATAAAGAAAAGACCCGGCGACCCGCAGAATTGCGGGTCTTTTTTACGTTGAAAAGGGCATAACTTGATATAAGTGCACATTCTTAACACAGTTTTACAATACTTAACAGCGCATTTACATTTGCTTAATGTTGCTCTGCTAAACTGACTTTCATAGAACATCTCTTTACACAACAACTACTTTGAATGGTGAGGTGCAGGTCAGTGAGTGCAGAGAAAGCGATGAATCTTTATAGAGAATATGAAGTGAGACGAAACCACTCTTTTGCCTTAACAGAACATATGGTTCGTTATTTATTTGCAAAACGTTTCATAGATTTAATGTTCTCGTTCATCGGATTGATGTTGAGTACGCCCATCATTTTGCTGTTTGCTCTTTTGATTAAGTTGGAAACACCGGGACCAGCCTTTTATATGCAGGAGAGGGTCGGGAAAGATGGTGTTTACTTTAAATTATGGAAGCTCAGATCGATGAGAATCGATGCTGAAAGCGGAGGAGCGAAATGGGCACAAAAAAATGATCCACGTATCACCAAAGTGGGAGCCTTCATTCGTAAAACAAGAATCGATGAACTTCCGCAATTTATCAATGTGTTAAAAGGGGAAATGAGTATCGTAGGTCCGCGGCCAGAAAGACCGATGTTTACCGCAGAATTTAACCGGACGATTCCAGGTTTTACGAAAAGATTAACGGTCAAGCCGGGACTGACAGGTCTTGCTCAAGTAAATGGAGGATATGAAATGAGTCCAAGTGAAAAATTAACACATGACTTACAGTATATTCAAAACTTGACATTTTCTCTCGACACGAAGATTATGGTAAAAACGTTAAAAGTCATCATGACGGGTGACGGAGCCAGATAAGTAAAGTAGGGAAGAGAAATGGCAAGTATGAAAAAACGAATGCTAGGCGGGGCGAAATGGACAAGCTTGTCCGCATTCATCATTACGATCATCCAAATCGCACAGTTCGCCTTTTTAGGGAATGTGATGTCACTGAAAGAGTTTGGACTCGTTGGCATGATCACAACTGTCACAATATTTACGCAGATTTTACTTGATCTAGGGATCGGGGCAGCGATCATCCAAAAAGAACAAACAACAGAACGGCAATTATCTACATTATATTGGATCAATTTACTCACTGGAGTTGTCTTATTCTGTTTACTCATTCTAGTTAGCCCAATGATTGCCGCCTTTTATAACCGATCAGAGCTGGAGGGGTTGCTGAAACTATTATCGATCATGTTTCTGATTGCTCCTATTGGCCAGCAATACCAATACATGATGCAAAAGGACCTAGCTTTTAAAACACTAAGTGCCATTGAAGCCGTTGCGACCATGATATCGCTGATTGTTTTACTCGCATTGGCCTTCTTCATCAATCCGATTGTAGCCTATGTCATTTCTCAAGTGCTGCTGCAATCAGGAAAAGGGCTTATGTATGCCGCCGCTTATTGGAAGAAGTGGCGCCCAGCACCTGTTTTTGCATTAGGAGAAGTGAAAGAATTTTTCTCATTCGGTGCATTCCAGCTCGCATCCAGACTGGTCAATCGAGCAGGATCGAATATAGACATGATTTTAATCGGCCGGTTTCTTGGAGCAGAAGCGTTAGGTATTTATAGCTTGGCGTATCAAATTGTGACGATCCCCGTGCTGAAGATCAATCCGATTGTGACGAGAGTGGCTTTCCCTGTTTTTGCAAAAAGCCAGCGTGATCACTCCATGCTGCGAGAGGGCTTCCTCAGTATGACGAATATGCTCGCATTGATTAGCTTTCCGCTGTTAATCGGTCTTGTTGCCGTATCAGATAGCTTTATAGAAGTAGTGTTTGGAGAGAAATGGCTCGTAGCTGTTCCGGTTCTTAATATATTGTGCATTGTCGGCCTTCTGCGTGTGCTGATGAATCCAAACGGCTCCATACTCCTTGCAAAGGGGAGAGCGGACTTAGCCTTTTATTGGGATATGGGAATGCTTCTTGTGTATGGAACCGCCTTATATATAGGTGTCAGCACAGGCAGTCTGCTCACAGTAGCTTGGGTTTACTCAGGTGTCAGCCTGCTCAACTTCATTGTTGGCAGATGGCTCATGGCTTATGTCATTCAGCTAGATATGAAGGTGTATTTAAAATCACTTGGCAAACCTGCTGTTATGACGCTATTGATGGCCGCCTGTGCGGTAGCCCTGCATCAAGGGATGAAGCTGACATCAGCGGATATTTTACTTCAATTAGGACTGACGATTTGTGTCAGTGCTACATTGTACGGCTTGCTGCTCATCAAAATGTATCCGCAGGTGGCAGGCAAATTAATGAGAAGAGGTCGTTCGTCATGAAGGTGCTATGGCTGACAAGTGTATATCCTAGTGAAAAACATCCAAGTGAAGGCGTATTCCATGAAACGCAAGTGCAGGAGCTGCTCAAACAAGGAATACAAGTGACCGTCATCTGTCCCAACCCAGTTAATCCACCGATTTTGCGGATGCTGAAGGCATCCTATCGGCAGAAAAAGGATCTGCCCGAACAGGAAATGAGAAACGGAGTGACCGTATACAGGCCGCCCTATACAGCACTCCCCGGACAGCTGAAATGGGCACAGCCGAGTAAACGAATAGCGGCTTCTGTTCTCGGCGCTATGCAGCGTTATCAGCTGTCACCAGATTTTATCCATGCGCACTTTGCAATGCCATCTGGCGGAGCAGCGGCTGTGATTCAGCAAAAAACGAAAATTCCTTATCTTTTGACCTTACATGGCAGTGATGTGAACGTGTATCCGAGCTATAGCAAAGGGGCATATGCAGCCTTTGAAACGGCGGTGAAACAGGCATCGGCAGTTCTGACGGTGAGTGAGGAGCTTGCTAAAAAGACAAATGACATGACGAAAGTAGAAGCGCAATGCCTCCCGCTCGGTATTCCGCTCCAGTCATTTTCTAAAACGGAAGAAGATCAACAAGTCATCAGGAAAAAGTTAGGCTTACCCCATCACGACAAGCTCGTTGTCTTCGTCGGCCGATTAGTCAAAGAGAAGGGCTTGCTTGAATTAGCTGAAGCTATCAGTGGTATGGATGGTGTGAAAGCAGTTTTTGTTGGAAAAGGCCCCCTTGCAAAAGAGCTCACAGAACGGGCTGGAGCATCCATTATACTCCCAGGGCAGGTGCCGAATGATCAGGTGAAAGACTATTTAATGGCAGCCGATCTGTTTGCGCTCCCGTCCTATAGTGAAGGAATGCCAACCGTCGTTCTGGAGGCGCTCGCTTTAAAAGTACCTGTCATTGCGACAAGAGTCGGTGGTCTCCCAACCTTATTTTCTAGCTATCAACACCTGCTCGTTGAGCCGCATTCGGCAAATCAGTTAAAAGAGGCCATTCACGCCTACCTTTATGAAAACAGGTGGAATGAGCAAGTAAAATGCGATCTATATCAAATCGTTCATACAGAATATTCATCAGCGAATAATACGAAGCAGCTCATACAGCAATATGAAAAGGTACTTCATCAATCAAGATCCATCGTTTAAACAAGATGAAATGTGCAAAGAATGATAGATAGATAAACAGCTTGGAACGGACAATATGCTTTTACTGAGAGGATGAAAAATGTTGAAGAAAATTGCTGTGATTGGAACAGGGTATGTCGGGTTAGTATCGGGTACTTGTTTTGCTGATATCGGAAATCGTGTCATCTGCTGTGACATCGATGAATCAAAAATCAACAGCTTAAAAAGTGGTGTCGTTCCCATTTATGAACCGGGTTTAAAGGAATTGATTGAAAAGAATACCGAAGAAGGAAGACTGTTTTTTACAACCAATATCCCTGCTGCTATCAGGGAATCAGACATTATCTATATTGCTGTAGGGACTCCGATGACAGCACAGGGAGAAGCAGATTTAACGTATGTGAAAGCTGTCGCTCAAACCATTGGTGAACATTTAAATGGCTACAAAATCATCGTCAATAAAAGCACAGTGCCCGTTGGAACAGGCCGGCTCGTTCAAGCCATTGTCGAAAAAGCATCCCGCAGTAAGTATCCTTTTGATGTCGTATCCAATCCAGAATTCCTCAGAGAAGGCTCTGCCATCAAAGATACGATGAATATGGAGCGGGTGGTTATAGGGTCTACAAGTTCTCATGCATCGGAAATCATTAAGACGTTACATGAACCGTTTCAAACAGTAGTGGTTGAAACCAACCTAGAAAGTGCAGAAATGATTAAATACGCAGCAAATGCGATGCTTGCAACCAAAATTTCTTTTATCAATGATATTGCCAATATTTGCGATCGAGTGGGTGCAGATGTTGAGAAAGTATCAGAAGGCGTTGGTCTAGATAGCCGAATTGGACAGAAGTTTTTAAAAGCCGGAGTTGGTTTTGGAGGTTCCTGCTTCCCGAAAGATACCAAGGCACTATTAAAAATAGCTGAAACAGTAGGTTATCGTTTTAAGTTAATTGAATCTGTTGTCGAAACAAATACACATCAACGAGCGTATCTCGTGAAGAAATTGATGGATGTCTATGGTGACATCAAGGGAAAAACGATCTCTGTATTAGGATTGGCATTTAAACCTAATACAAATGATTTAAGATCCTCTCCTGCTCTTGATATTATTCCAATGCTGCAAGATCTAGGAGCTTATGTAAAAGCGTATGACCCAATTGCTCACTTAGAAGCGAAGAAGATCCTTGGAAACCAAACGATATTCAGTGACAACCTATATCAAACTATAGAGCATTCAGATGCATGTTTAATCTTGACTGAATGGGAAGAAGTATTAAAAATGGATATGGAGAAAGTCAGAAGACTACTTCAACGTCCAGTGATCATTGATGGACGTAATATATTTGAACCAGAACAAATGAGAAAAAACGGCTTTATTTATCATTCGATCGGTCGTCCTCATGTACAGGATGTTAAGATGTTATTAGAAGCTTGATTTTTAGGAGGAACTTGGATGAAGAAAGTATTGGTTACTGGAGGTAGTGGATTTATAGGTTCACATACTGTTGAAGAATTAATAAACAAAGAATATGAAGTCATCGTGCTTGATAACTTTTCAACAGGTAGGAAGGAAAATATTGCACATTTATCTGTTCCGTGTATTGAAGAGGATGTAACAAAACCAGAAGTGGTTGAAATTATTAAACAAATCGCACCAGACTATATCATTCATCTTGCTGCACAAGTAAGTGTCGCAGTATCGGTCAATGATTATATATATGATCAAGAAGTGAATATTAAAGGATCTCTGCATGTGATCAAAGCGGCTTCAGAGGCTGGTGTCAAGAAAGTGGTATTTGCCTCATCAGCCGCTGTCTATGGAGATCCTGTGTATCTGCCAGTAGACACCGCTCACCAGTTAAAGCCTGGTTCGCCGTATGGTTTATCAAAACTCACAGTAGAGCGGTACTTAGAAATGGCAAAAACATTGTATGATGTGGACTACTGTATTCTTCGGTATAGCAATGTTTATGGTCCGCGACAAGACGCACTTGGCGAAGGCGGCGTTGTCTCGATTTTCTCTGATAAGTTTGCAAAGGATGAGGCTCCTTTCATTTTTGGAGACGGGGAACAAACAAGAGATTTCATCTATGTAGGTGATCTAGCAGCAGCGAATGTTGCGGCTTTAACAGCTCAATCAAACGTTTGTTTAAATATTTCATGTGGGGATTCGATCACTGTGAATGAGCTGTTTCAAACGATGAAGCGAGTGACGGGGTCGCATCTTGAACCAATTTATAAGGCGCAGCGTGCAGGGGATATTGTGCATAGTACATTGTCAAATGAGGAAACGAAACAAGTCTTATCATGGGAGCCTGTTGTGAGTTTACAGGAAGGTTTGGCTCGTACCATTTCCTACTATGAACAGGAAGTCAAGGCTTAATCCCTCAAATCGGATGGGTTGCTTAGGAGGATAATGGGTATGAGTGTGAAACAAACAGCATGGCAAATCATGATTGGATGTATTTTGTTTGCAGCAGGGATTGGGCTTGTACAAATGGCATCCGTCCAGCCCGTCGGGTTAAAGAAAATGGTGGCTGTTCCGGTTATACTTCTGATCCTGGCTGCTGCTCTCGTGTTGATGAAGTTGTACATGAATGGTGAGCAAATCTTCATGTCAGCCATCTATCTTTTGATTACATTGACCTTTCTCAACAACGCTTTTTTTTCTATTAGTGCTGGATTCTTTAGCCTTTTTCTCTACCGTATCATGCTCATCGCCGCTTTTGTTTTATTCATATGGCGGATGAGAGAAAAGGGGACGTACATATCTCAGTGGCAACAGATTCGAGTCAAAGGTATTCTTGGTTTTTTCGCTGCATGGTTTCTTTACGGACTCATCTCACTGCTTTGGGCGCATTCAGTCACAGACGGCCTGAAATATATGTCCCTTCTTGCAATGGGAATGGGATTTGTCTTTCTAGTCGTCATGTATATTCAGCGAATGGACCAAGTGGTGACCTTTTATAGCATTTGGCTCGTGATGACTGTGTTTGTGATGGGGATTGGGTTCTATAATCACTTTACATTGAACCATTTACCGAATACCTCATTATATCTAGGGCCAGCATATAAACAGCACTATCCTACATCTGTCTTTTTTAATCAGAATGACTTTGCAACGTTTTTATCGATTAGTTTCTTCTTATATCTAGCGTACATGCGTCAAATGAAAAACGGTTATATCAAAGCGTTTGGATTACTAGGTGCAATCGCCGCGCTGTATCTCATTTTGTTAACCGAATCCCGCGCCAGTTTGCTTGGCATATTTGCAGGAGTGGCGATCTATGTGTGGCTACTGCTCCCGCGTGTTCTCAAAAAGTGGTCAATCATTGCCGCAAGCGGACTTGTCGTCATTGGTATCTCTGTCTTTTCAGCCAAGATTTATTCGACTTTTTATGACTTGTTTCTCGCTTCTCAGGTCGCGCATTCTTTTAGTGAACCACTCCCGTCTAACATCGCGAGAGCGAATTTGATGAAAAATGCTTGGCACTTCTTTACGAATTCATACGGATTCGGGGTTGGAGCGGGGAATGTGTCTTACTATTTAGCTCACTTTTCGATCTTTGATACAGACCAGGTCGTAGAAGTGCACAATTGGCTGCTGGAATTGATGACGAACTTTGGATTTGCAGTCATGCTGGGCTATATCTCACTATACGCCTATCTCATGTTCACACTTTACAAACAATACAAATGGGCTGACACAAGATCAGCAAAAATGATCATTGAGGGGTTGTTTGCAGCCATGCTGAGCTTTCTCGTTTCAAGTATCAGTCCTAGCTCCATCTCGAATTTATATTTTCACTGGGTATTTTTAGGACTGGTGATCGCAGCGGTGAATATGTTGAAAAACAAACAACGACTCAAGCTATGGTAAACCGTGTGTGATGCTTTGTATGTATGGCTACACTAGTGAAAGAGCAAATAAGTCAATGTTGGGAGAATGAACATGTCTGGTTTCATATCTAGGATAGGGAAACGAATCAAAAAGTACATCGTATGGCTCATACTGCTGCCTATCGTATTAGGTGCCTTTGGTTTCTTTTTTGCTAAAGGATCTACGCAGCAGTCTAGTTACACAGCTGCTGTTACCCTCACTCTCGGTAAATATGATGACGGAGTGTATAACAATATGGCAGAAGTGACATCTCTATTAAAAAGCGATGCATTTCTAAATCAAGCACTCAGTGATGTGAAAGAAGAAGAAAGACAGGATATGAAAACCCGTCTCATCCTTACCAATCAATCAGATACACAATTACAGTTGTCGTTCACTGATGCCGATAAGGATCGTGCTTTGGCTGTCGTGAAGCAGGTGTCGAATACATTTCTCAAGCAAGATAAAGCATTATTTACAAAAAGGCAGCAGGTTATTGAAAGTAGATTAGCTGCACTTCAAGACGAATCGGTCAGCAATGATTCAAAAGTTGATAAAGAACGATTCTTATATGAATTGGAGTCTACAAAGCTTGGAATGAAGCAGGCAAAGATTGTCGATCCTGCCCAAGTACTTGATGAGGGCAATAAAGGCATGTCAGCCAAAAAACGGGCACTGCTTGGGCTTGTCATTGGCTTTAGCATCTCGCTCATGTTTGTCGTCTTACCCGAAGTGTTCAAAGAATCTTAATAATGAACTGGAGATGAGTCTTAGGTGAACAATCAACCGTTAGTATCCATCATTACACCTGCGTATAATGCGGAACGTTATTTAACGGATACAGTTCATTCCGTCCTTGCCCAAACCTATTCCAATTGGGAACTGATCATTGCAGATGATTGTTCTACAGATGGAACTAGAAAGCTATTAGAGGATTTAAGTCAAGCGGACGACAGAATCAACGTCATTTATTTAGAGGAAAATGGGGGAGCTGCCATTGCTAGAAACGCAGCCATCAAACAGGCAAAAGGACGCTTTATCGCTTTTCTAGACAGCGATGATATGTGGAAAGAGACGAAGCTCGAAAAACAGGTAGACTTCATGCTGACAAATGATTATGCCTTTACATTTACGGCATATGACATCATTGCAGAAAACGGAGAACCATTAGAAAAAACCGTCACTGCGCCAGCGAGATTGGACTATAATGAAGCCCTGAAAAACACCATTATCGGCTGTTTAACGGTCATGCTTGATCTTGAAAAGGTAGGACATGTGGAAATGCCAAACATTCGCACAAGACAGGATTTAGCTACATGGCTGTCTATATTAAAAAGAGGGTTTACAGCCTATGGTATGAGTGAACCGCTCAGTGAATATCGCATCGTTGGGAACTCCATTTCTAGTAACAAGTGGAAAGCAGCGAAAAAAACGTGGTTTGTCTACAGAGAAATTGAGCAGCTTCATTTTGTGAAAGCGTCCTGGTGTTTTATGCACTATGCGACAAATGCTGTGAAGAAACGCTTATAAACAGAAGGGAAAAAAGGTGATAAAGGTGAAAGCAGACTCGATCATACATGTTGTCGTAGCGACGGGAGAATGGGGACAGGACGGACTAAGGTACAGACGGCATCGGCTGGCCGAATTTCTAGCATCTGATCCAGAAACAAAAGAAGTCATCTGGGTATGCCCGTCATCATCTCGTCATATAGCTCCCTTTCAGCCCATAACCGATCGAATGAAGCAATTGACCATTCCCGATGTGCTCAAGAGCAAATTATTTCGCTTTGGTCGATATCAAGACATGTTCTATATTCATAAATTATCCCCTCTTCTTGAACATTTGCGGCAGGAGGAAAAGAAGGGGATTGCCGTTTGTTTATGGTATACGTTTCCGGGCTTTCCGCTCTTATCTTCTTTATTTGAATGGAAACATATTGTCTATGATTGCAGTGACCTGTGGGGAGAGCCGATAAGCGGCAACCATAACATCCTTTCTTATATGAGGCAGCGTGTCATTGTTAAAGCAGAAAATCGAATTATTAAATACGCACACAGCATTACATGTTCTTCTCAATATTTACACGATCAAATCAAAAAACGTCTGATGGGAGAACCGAAAGATGTGTTTACAGTGGAAAATGGTGTCGAGTACGATGTGTTTGCGAAAAGCAATCTTCCGTGTAAAGAAGATGTGCTGGAAGGAAGAGAAGGAACCGTGCTCGGTTTTATCGGAGGAATCAAGCCAAAGCTCGATTTTGACATGATGGCTGAAGCTGCTCGCATGCG
The DNA here is from genome assembly GCF_038610765.1 of Bacillus sp. FSL R5-0422. Taxonomy (NCBI): domain Bacteria; kingdom Bacillati; phylum Bacillota; class Bacilli; order Caryophanales; family Bacillaceae; genus Bacillus; species Bacillus sp. FSL R5-0422. The sequence goes on along the minus strand of NZ_CP152014.1, from coordinate 3,115,792 downwards.
GCCTGATTGGACATTTTTATTTGTCGGTCCGGATGGAACGAATGGAGATCCATCTTTTCAGCATGCACTTAAACTGCCTAATGTGATTTGGACAGGAGCTGTTGCACCAGAAGAAGTGCCTGCTTATATGAAGCTGATTGATGTAGGGATGATGCCATACAAACAATCCCCTTATAATCAAGCGGTGTTCCCTCTCAAGCTTTATGAATTTTTAGCTGCTGGAATACCGGTTGTCGGTTTAAATCTCCCTTCAACGGAAAGGCTAAAAGAGAAGAATGTGTATGAATATTTAGTGGGCGATGATCCTGCGCTCTTCATAGAAGCCTGCCTAAAAGTGATCAGCAAAAAAGACGACACGGCTTTTAGACACCTAAGACAAAGCCGAGCGAAGAAAAAAGATTGGCACGCGCTGTTCACAAACATGGTGGAACTAACGAATATTAAAGAAAACGCATAATTCATTCAGGATTGTGCGTTTTTATTTGTTTCATCACTAGGGAGGTTGTGATCATCCTCTATTCAATTGTATAATGGAAAGAGCGGCCAATATACAAAATACAGATTTCAATTTAGAAGGAGACTGACCTATGGATTACGAACGCGCCTTATTAGCGTTTTTTGTCTCTCTGGCTACAGTTTTAATTGTGACACCAATCGTCAAGAAGTTTGCAATTAAGATTGGTGCAGTGGACCAGCCGAATAAACGAAAAGTTCATGATAAAGTAATGCCTCGAATGGGTGGTTTGGCAATTTTTATTGGAGTAGCGGCTGGAGCATTAGCAGGCGGGCTGTTTCTACATAATAAAATTACAGCAATTTCAGTTGGTGCCATACTCATCGTCATTTTAGGTATATTTGATGATAAATATAATTTAAGTGCAAGATTTAAATTTCTCGTACAAGTCCTTGTTGCTTGTTTGATTGTGAGCACGGGCTTAAAAATGGACTTCTTCTCTGTTCCTTTTTTAACAGATCGAATTGAGTTAGGATGGATGGCTTATCCCCTCACCGTGCTATGGATTGTCGGTATTACAAATGCCATCAATTTAATTGACGGCCTTGATGGACTAGCTGCCGGTATATCTGTCATCGGTTTATCAACGATTGCAGTGATGGCATTTTCTGCTGATAAGATTCTGATTCTTTCTTTATCTCTTGTCGTCATTGGCAGTACGATCGGCTTTCTCTTTTACAACTTTCATCCGGCGAAGATTTTTATGGGAGATACCGGTTCGCTATTTTTAGGCTATATGATCTCGGTGCTGTCACTTTTAGGCTTATACAAAAGTGTCACTTTGTTTAGTGTTGTTGTTCCTGTGATCATTCTAGGTGTTCCTATATTTGATACGACCTTTGCGATCATTAGGCGTATATTAAACAAACAGCCGATTTCATCACCAGACAAATCTCATATTCATCATAGACTAATGGCCTTCGGCTTGTCCCATCGCATGGCTGTCATCGTGATTTACATGATTGGGTTAGTCTTTAGCTTAAGTGCGATTTTGCTGACAAGCGCGACCATTTGGTTATCACTCATCATTATTTTTTTACTGGTGATGTTTATGCAAGTGATTGCGGAAGTTACGGGTTTGGTCAACGAAGAGTTCAAACCATTTACGAAATTTTATAAACGAATGGTCAAAAGACAATAAAAAACAGCCCGTTCCTAGGAACTGGGCTGTTTTTATTATTGGCCTGATGTGTTGGTCGAAGGGTTAGTTATATCACTTGACCCTGTTTCGCCAGAGGATGGATTCGTTTGTGAATCTGTTTCTGTCGAAGATTCAGTAGGAAGCTTTAAATGCGTCCTTAATTCATTTTGTACGTTGGCTAGATTGGTTTGATCTGGCTCAAAGTAATACGTTCGATTTGGTCCTAAATAAAGATCCGACCCTTTAATAGAAAGTGTTTCTGTGTCGTCTCCCTTAAACCCGCTGTAGATCTGCTGAAGGGCTAGACCTTCTGTGATACGGAAGTTGGTCGTAATATGATCACTGACTTCTTTCGCAATATTATCGACGTTCGCGATGTTATTTGCCTTCGACATTTGATCAATCATTGCACGTAAAATTTGTTTCTGACGATCATTACGTCCAAAATCACCGCGTGGATCTTGTTTTCTCATCCGTGCGTAGGCAAGTGCTTCTTCCCCGTTTAAATGCATATTTCCTTTTTTGAAATAAATCTTTTTCGATTTTTTCACATCACTTTTTTCATTGAAGTCAAATGGAACATCGATATCAATTCCACCAACTTCATCAATGACATCCTTGAATCCGTCAAAATCAACGGTCGCATATTTATCAATCGGAATATTCAAGAATTGTTCGACAGTTTCGATCGTCTCGTCTTTACCGCCTTTAGCAAATGCCGCATTAATCTTGACTTTATTACCTGTCGTGTCACTTGCAAGCTGTACGCGTGTGTCACGAGGAATGCTAACCATTTTCATCGTTTTGTCTTGAGGATTAATGGTTGCGACAATAAGTGAATCTGAACGGCCATGATCACCATCTGTAGCATAATCCTCAATTCCGACAAATAGTACAGAGAAGGGTTTCTTTTTAATATCAATGACCGCATCACGAAGCTTCGATTTCTCGCCGCGATCTAGTTCATCATATGTTTTGTCAGCGGCTTGAAGTGTATTGACTATTTTATAGACTGCAAATCCACCCATACAGATGAAAAGAAGCAAAAATAAGACCAGGATACGTTTAAAAATTTTCTTCTTCTTACTCTTTTTCTTTCGTACACGCACTTTTACTCGTTGTGCCATTCATCTGTCTCCTTTATCGGACCAATGTCCTTTTCTAAATAAATCAGTTCGCCTTCTTTTGTAACACTCTTTCCATTTGTCAGCTCAGTCATCCATTCAATGAACTGCTCTGTTTGTGTTTCTTCTACATACGTCTCAAAAATAACATCTTCTGCATAATGAATTTCTTTTAGCTGAAAAGATGAGGCTCTAAGCTCATTCTCTACCTTTCCAAGCCATGTATAATCTATTGTTGTGTGCATCGTACGCATTAAACAGCGCTCTACCATCCCAACATGGTTGATGGCTTCTGATACAGATTTTCCGTAGGCACGAATCAATCCACCGGCGCCTAGCTTAATACCGCCGAAATAACGAGTGACTACTACAACTGTATCTTTCAGCTTCCGTTTTTTTAACACTTCAAGCATGGGCACACCCGCTGTACCACTTGGTTCACCATCATCATTCGCTTTTTGAATCAGGTCATGTTCTCCAATGAGATAGGCAGAACAATTATGTGTGGCATTCCAATGTTGTTTTTTAATGGATTGTATAAATGCTTGTGCTTCTTCTTCTGAGACAGCACGCTGTATATGACAAATAAAACGTGATTTTTCAATGACGATCTCATGCTCGCCACGACTTTTTACTGTAAGATAGCGATTCAGCAAAAGATATACCCTCCTGAAAAGCAAATTGTAAGAATAGAGAAAATTTGCATTGGTTTTAGAATTTTACAGCGTATTTTGTTATGATGATAGGGGTAGAAAAAGGGTCGTCAAAAAAACTTCATGATTTATACGCATTCTTTCATTATAATTCGACATAAAATGCAGATCAATGACATTTATAATAAAAAAAGATGACATCACTGTTACGGGAGGGAAAAGCCATGACAACACCTAAAATGGATCCGAAATTATTGGATTCAATCATCATGAAAATGCTAAGTACAGTTGATGGCAGCAAGGACGAAGTATTTAGGATAGGCGAACAGTCCCGTCAACAATATGAAAGCCTTGTAGAAGAGCTGAAGCAAATCAAGCAGCAAGTAAACGAAGTAATTGATTTTGGGGATAAACTAGAAGTCCATACGAGACATGCTAGAAATCGCTTATCTGAGGTCAGCAGAAACTTCAACAAATTTAGCGAAGAAGAAATACGCGAGGCCTACGAAAAAGCACATAATCTGCAGGTGGAACTCACCATGATCCAGCAGCGCGAAAAGCAGTTGAGAGAAAGAAGAGATGATTTAGAAAGACGATTGTTAAGCCTACAAGACGTCATTGAACGCTCTGAAACGCTTGTGAGCCAGATCACAGTTGTTCTTAACTATCTCAATCAGGACTTACGCCAAGTTGGCGTGTTACTTGAAGATGCTCAAGCAAAACAAGATTTTGGACTGAGAATTATTGAAGCCCAAGAAGAAGAACGTAAAAGGGTATCCCGTGAAATTCATGATGGTCCGGCCCAAATGCTGGCAAACGTGATGATGCGTTCCGAATTAATTGAACGGATTTTTAGAGACCGTGGAACAGAAGAAGGCTTTAAAGAAATTAGAAGTCTCAGACAGAATGTGCGAAATGCTCTGTACGAAGTGAGAAGAATCATTTATGATTTAAGACCAATGGCTTTAGATGATTTGGGTCTCATTCCGACGCTAAGAAAATATTTAAACACAATCGAAGAGTATGATGGAAAAACCAAGATTACGTTCCAATGCCTAGGAGATACAGAAAGCGAAAGAATTGCTTCTCAATTTGAAGTGGCACTGTTTAGACTAGCCCAAGAAGCTGTCACAAATTCACTAAAGCATTCCGAAGCTGAGGAAATCTCTGTAAAAGTAGAAGTGACGAAAGACTTTGTCACGTTAATTATCAAAGACGATGGAAAAGGCTTTGATATGAAAGATGTGAAAACAAATAAAAATAAATCCTTCGGTTTACTTGGCATGAAAGAACGCGTAGACTTACTGGAAGGTAAAATGACCATTGACTCAAAAATAGGTCTAGGGACATTCATCATGATTCGCGTGCCATTAACATTGCAAAATAAAATTGTAAAATAGAGACAAAAGACATATTGACCATAAAGTTCAGGTGTAGAACAATAAACATGGGGAGGCGTAGCTTGTGACTAAAGTAAATATTGTAATTATTGATGATCACCAATTATTCCGTGAAGGTGTCAAACGGATTTTAGATTTTGAACCTACTTTTGAAGTAGTTGCAGAAGGAGACGACGGTGACGAAGCTGCACGTATCGTAGAACACTATCATCCAGATGTTGTCATTATGGATATTAATATGCCGAATGTTAATGGTGTAGAGGCTACAAAGCAGCTAGTTGAGCTTTATCCCGAATCAAAAGTCATTATTCTATCTATTCATGACGACGAAAACTATGTGACACATGCATTGAAAACAGGAGCAAGAGGCTATCTGTTAAAAGAAATGGATGCAGACACGCTCATTGAAGCAGTGAAAGTCGTAGCTGACGGAGGATCTTATTTACATCCGAAAGTTACTCATAACTTAGTAAATGAATTCCGACGCCTAGCGACTAGTGGCGTTTCAGCGCATCCGCAGCATGAAGTATATCCTGAAATTCGCAGACCACTTCATATCTTAACGAGACGTGAGTGCGAAGTACTTCAAATGTTAGCTGACGGAAAGAGCAATAGAGGAATTGGTGAGTCGCTCTTTATTAGTGAGAAGACAGTCAAAAACCACGTGAGTAACATTTTACAAAAAATGAATGTAAACGACCGTACACAAGCTGTTGTTGTAGCAATTAAGAACGGCTGGGTAGAAATGAGATAATGTTCCGGACAAGTACTCCTTTTTCGCCTGTTCTTGGTTCTCTCACATGTTAATTGGAGAGAAATGATAGGTAGATAAGGAGTATTTTTCGGATATAACGGGCTTGCCTATTGATTAGGCAGGCTTTTTTGATTACTATTATAAATCTAATGAAACACAATGATCATTCTTTGAAAATAAAAAAGAGCAACTTAACGGATAAGGAAGGTATTTAAGAATGAAAATAGCCGTTGTAACAGACAGTACTGCTTATATACCACAAGAGCTACGTGATAAACATCATATTCATATGATCCCTCTTAATGTCATTTTTGGCAACGAATCATACCGTGAAGAAATAGAAATGGATTGGAAGACTTATTATGAAGAAGTCAAAAAGCATAAAGACCTTCCAACCACCTCTCAGCCTGCTTTCGGTGAACTAATAGAATTATATGAAAAGCTAAGTGAAACATATGATGCCGTGATTAGTATTCACCTTTCTAGCGGAATTAGTGGAACATATAATAGTGCAGCCTCAGCAAATGACCTAGTTGACGGAATTGACATTTATCCGTTTGATACAGAAACTAGCTGTATGGCGCAAGGTTTTTATGTGATAGAAGCTGCTGAAAAAATTCAAGCTGGTGCTTCCCCACAAGAAGTGTTAGCTCATCTCAACTACCTGAAAGAGAATCAGAAAGCTTATTTTATGGTAGACGATTTAACTCATTTACAAAGAGGCGGAAGATTAAATGGTGCTCAGGCTTTCATTGGGAGCCTCTTAAAGGTAAAGCCTATACTGCATTTTGACAACAAGCTAATTGTCCCTTTTGAGAAGATTCGCACACGTAAAAAAGCTATTTCACGTATGTTTGAATTATTTGACGAAGATGCATCTCGTGGTGTCCCGATGAGAGCAACACTGATACATGGTAATAGAGAAGAAGAAGTAGACGAATTAATTGCGCACTTATCAGAAAAATATCCTCATGTTGAATTTTATAAAAGCTATTTTGGTGCCGTAATTGGCACTCATCTAGGCGAAGGCTCTTTAGCTCTTGGCTGGGTGATTAGATAAATCTTAAAAACCTCTTTTCTCTTAGAAAAGGGGCTTTATTTTTCTTTTTTAGCTGTTGGACGAAAGGTTATAGCTTTGCGCATAATAGGCAAACATCAATTGAAAGGTGTTTGTTGAAATTGAACATGGACAAAGCAATGAAACTCGGGGAGCAACTGCAGTCACGCCACCTGCTTACCGCTGAAACAAGATGCTTACAGTCTGAGTTAGATTGGCTGGAGGAGAAAGGGTTAGTTATCCGAAGGCCTGCTATTGAGAGGAAAGCAAATGGTCTTATTTGTTGCAGATGTGGTGTTTCAAAAAATCAATACTTTGCCCACTCTCCATGTGACAAGTGTCAAAAAGATTGTGTGTACTGTAGATCATGCATCATGATGGGGAAAACATTGGAATGTGAATTTCTATATGAATGGACGGGTCCACCCATAGAAGGAACCGCTCACACGGAATTAACATGGCGGGGAAACCTGTCTAAAGGACAAAAAAGAGCATCAGAAAAATTGATCGAAGCGATAAAACACAAATCTGATTTACTTATCTGGGCAGTTTGCGGGGCAGGGAAAACAGAAGTTCTTTTTCAAGGAATAGAATATGCCTTACATCAAGGAATGAGGGTATGCATTGCGACACCTAGAACTGATGTGGTCCTTGAACTAGAGCCTCGGCTTAAAAAAGCATTTCACGGACTGAAAATAGCTGCTCTTTATGGAGGAAGTCTTCAAAGGTTCCAAATAGCTCCGCTAGTAATCGCTACAACTCATCAGTTGATGAGATATAAACATGCATTTGATGTGCTCGTTATAGATGAAGTTGATGCCTTTCCTTATTCAATTGATGAACGACTCCAATTTGCTGTTTTAAAGGCAATGAGAAAAAAAGGCGTTAGGGTTTATTTAAGTGCGACGCCATCTAAGAAAATGATAAGAGATGTATCTCGTGGACAACTAGAAGCCATAAAAATCCCTCTTCGCTTTCACCAACAACCTTTACCTGTCCCATCCTTTCAATGGATTGGACACTGGAAGAAGAAATTAAAAAAGAACCAGCTTCCACCTATAGTAATGAATTGGATGCAGAACCATATTGCAAAGAAGAGAAGGGTTTTACTTTTTGTTCCTTCTATTTCTACTATGAAGAAGGTAACGAAGGTTCTTAGAAAACACCACTTAAATGTAGAAGGGGTGTCTGCTGATGATCCAGATAGGAAACAAAAGGTCCAGCAATTCAGAGATGACAAATACGATGTATTAGTTACAACCACAATTCTTGAAAGAGGCGTAACCATTCCAAATGTGCAAGTGGGGGTGCTAGGTGCAGAATCTACTATCTTTACAGAAAGTGCACTTGTTCAGATTTCTGGTAGAGCAGGTAGACATCCCGATTTTTTTAAAGGAGATGTTTTCTTTTTTCATTTTGGTTTAACGAGAAGTATGAAACAAGCAAAGGATCATATTGTAAAAATGAATGATACAGCTGAAAAAGAGTTCTCAGAAAAATAATGTAGGTGCAACTAAATTTCATGGTACATTTATATTCACAATACACAAATGGCAGGAGAGACAAATATGCTACTCAATGCAAAAGAAACACTACTCAAGGAAATCCTCTATCAATATCTCAACCAATTAAACATGATTTGTCACTGTGAAAAGTGTATAGAAGATGTATTAGCGATCTCACTGAATCAAGTGAAGCCTCAGTATATAACAGATATCAATAAAATATCTTACAGTAAATCTGAGATGGTGGACAAACAGAAGAATACAGCCATGCTGGTCATTCTCACAGAAGCCGCTTCAAAGGTCTCCGCATTTCCACGGTGCCAAAACCGTCTGCCGATAAATAAGGATAACAATTGATCTGCCTGATTTGTGAGGGACATTTTGTCAATCCTTTTACATGGAAATCATTACTTCTATTAAATGATGATCGTCTATGTATAGCATGTAAGCATCACTTAGAAAAAATTAAACGTCCGATTTGTCCAGCTTGTGGGAGAGCGCAGTCGAATGATCAATTATGTCAAGACTGTTCCAGGTGGAAAGAACGCCCTGATTCTACTACAGTACTTGTGAAAAATAGGTCTGTCTATGCTTACAACGATTTGATGAAAGATGTCCTTTCCCGCTTTAAATTCCGAGGTGATACAGCTTTAGCTGAGCTTTTTAAACAAGATGCCCAAGCAGTATTTAAGCGCTCCTTTTCAATGAAAGAACCTGTGCTCATCCCAATTCCTTTAAGTAAAGAAAGACAAAAGGAAAGAGGGTTTAATCAGTCCGTCATACTTGCTTCCTTGATTGGTCAGCCGACCCTTCAGCCGCTTATGAAAATACACCAAAGCAAACAGTCCAAGAAAAAGAAAAATGAACGTTTAGATCAAAAAGGAATGTTTCAAATCAAGCAGACAGATGCGATCATTCAAAGGGATATTATCTTGATTGACGACATTTATACAACGGGGGCTACTATTTATGATGCTGCGAGAATTTTAAAAGAAGCGGGTGCCAAAAGTGTTTCCTCTTTTACGTTAATCCGTAGTTAAAATTCAGGATAATTAACCGATAATAAGAAGAGAATATAACGTAAGGGGTTTTGGTTATGAATCAATTGGCAAACTGCCCACAATGTAATCAGCTGTTTTTAAAAACGACCATCCAAACGGTTTGTAACAAATGCTTCGAAGAAGAAGAACGTTCTTTTGATATCGTTTATAAATTTTTGCGAAAGCAAAGTAATAGACAATCAACTATTGCTGAAATAGTAGATGCAACAGAAGTTGATGAAGAATTAATCTTGAAATTTATCCGCTTGAAAAGACTTCAAATTAGCCAATTTCCGAATATCAACTATCCTTGTGAAAGATGTGGCCAACCGATCAGGAAAAACAAGCTGTGCAGCCAATGTGAACAGGACATTCAGTCGCAAATAAGTCAAATGAACCAAGAAGAAGAGCGTAAAAGGGAGATTGAATCTAGGAAAAAAGACACCTATTATGCCATTAATCCTAAAAACGATTGATTCCCTAAACTAAGTTGCAGTTTGGTCGATAAAATGGATAGAATCAAGACAGACTGTAACGGAAAGCGAGAGGAATCCCGTGAAAATTAATCGATATGGAACACAACCAGTAAATCCTTACAAGAAAACATATGAGAAACAAACGTTGCAATCAAATCAAGCAAAATCAACTGATAAAGTCGAAATTTCTAAAAAGGCAATCGAAATGCAAAAGGTGCCGAATATCATGAAAGAACGCCAAGATAAAATAGATCAAATTAAAAAAAGCATTGAAGCCGGAACATATCAAGTAGATACAAAAGGTATTGCTGATAAAATGCTCAATTTTTATAAACAACAATAACAAAAGGGAGTAGCGTGAATGTCAGTTAAAATAATCATTGAAGAGCTGCATCGTCTCTATGGATTGCATGAACAGCTTTTGAAGCTGTCAAAGGATAAAACAGAAATGCTGAAAAGCAATGAGATTGATGCTCTTTCAGAGGTTTTGAATTTAGAACAAAAATATATTCAGGCCATTTCTCAATTAGAAGAAAAACGAATTGAAGCGACAGTTCAATTTTTACAAAATGATGAAACTCCAACTATCACCGCGTGTATCGAAAAGGCTGAAGGTTCGGATCAAGAAGAGCTCATTTCGTTATATGACAAATTAAATGACATCATGGTGGAACTGAAAGATGTAAATGAACTGAACAAACAGCTCATTCAGCAATCGCTTCAATTTATTTCACTGACATTCGATCTCGTTAACCCTAATAAAGAAAATATGAATTACGGACAAAATGGTCTTGAGAGTTCAAAGCCTAAACAGCAGAGGGCTTTGTTTGATTCAAAGGCGTAAACAAGGAGGATACCAATGGGTTCTACATTCATGGGTCTAGAAACGGCAAAAAGAGGAATTACAGCCCAGCGCGCAGGGCTTTATGTCACATCAAACAACGTCTCCAATGCAAATACAGATGGCTACTCAAGACAAAGAGTTACCTTTAAAGCAGAGAATCCTTATCCAGTCATTTCAGTTTATGATGGCAAGACGTATGGCCAAATGGGGACAGGAGTTCAAGTTGGAACCGTTGAAAGAATTCGAGACAGCTTTTTAGATCTGCAATTTAGAGATCATAACAATAATTTGTCTTACTACTCAGCAAAATCTGACGCCCTTTCGCAAATGGAGGGAGTTATGAATGATTTGACGGATGAAGGCTTAAACAGAGCCTTTGATAACCTTTGGAAATCATTACAGGTCCTATCCGAAACAAAAAATGCCGACACCGCTTCTGCGCGTACAGTTGTTAAAACAAGTGCACAGGCTTTAGTAGATCAATTCCGTCTACTTAATTCTTCTTTAACAACGATACAAAAGAATTTAAAAACAGAACTCGATTCAACAGCTAAAAATGTGAACACTATTTTATCTCAAATAGATGAAGTGAATAAACAGATTGCAGCAGTTGAGCCAAACGGATATCTTCCAAATGATCTTTATGATACCCGTGATGCGTTAGTAGATCAATTATCTTCATTTGTTGATATTAAAGTGAGCTACAATCCATCTGGCGGGAATGCACTCAAAATTGCTGAAGGAACTGTCAACATTGATATTATTGGTGCAAATGGACAATCTGCTGGAACGATTTTGAATGGCATTACGAACGAAAAATCTGAACTGCAAATCTCCTATGATAATACAACGGGACTTGTTAACTCACTTCAATTCGGAACAACAACCATTGCAGCAGATCAGCTTCAAGTGAATGGTAAAGTAAAAGCACTTGTTGAGGCTTATGGCTACATGTCAAATGGTACTGAAAAAGGTATGTATCCAGAAATGCTTGCAGAGCTGGATGAAGTAGCACAAGTATTTATGGATACATTTAACGATGTGCATAAGCAGGGGTACACGTTAAATGGCACAAGCGGACAAGACTTTTTTGATATTGAGAATAACAATGAATTAAATAAAGGATTAGCTGCTCGTATTAAAGTGAGTGATGTCATTTTAGCATCAACAGATAATATCGCAGCATCTCTCAATCAAACGCAAGGTGACGGTTCGAATGCTACGAAATTAGCAAATATACAAGACCTGAAGTTACCAATCGGTGGCAATACAACAACGATTCAGGATTACTACCAAAATGTCATTGCTGAGATGGGGATTCAAGGGAAAAAGAACATGACGCTAGAAAGCAGTTCAGCTGCTCTTGTCAATTCAGCTAATGAACGTAGAATGTCGACGAGTGCTGTTTCCATTGATGAAGAAATGACGAATATGATCCAATTTCAGCATGCATATAATGCAGCTGCGAGAGTTGTGACATTACAAGATGAAATATTGGATAAAGTAATAAACGGCATGGGTGTCGTAGGAAGGTAGGTATAACTGATGCGAGTCACACAAGGTATGATTTCTCAAAACTCACTTCGTAATATTAGTAAAAGTTATGAAAAACTTTCTAAAATAAATGAGCAGGCACAAACAGGGAGACGTTTCACAAAAACGTCTGATGATCCTGTTGCAGCAGTAAAAAGCCTTCAATATAGTACTGCCATGTTTCGAAATGAACAATATCAGAATAACTTAAATGAAGCACAAAACTGGATTGATACATCTGAAACAAGTGTCACTGAAATCATTGATATTATGTCAAATGTTCGAGATAAAGTGCTTGATGCAGCTAATGGTACAAAGCAGCCAGAAGATTTAGCAGCTATCGGAGTGGAAATTGGTCAGATGAAGAAACAAATCATTGATGCGATGAACACTCAGATGTTAGGTAAGTTCGTATTTAATGGAACAAATACAAATGTTAAACCAGTTGTCGAAAACGCAGATGGTACGTTTACGTTTAACTTTGAAAACTATACAGATGCAAATTCCGTTAAGTCGAACATTTCAGATGGTATCACTTTAAATGTGAACTCAAATCCAATTTCAGCGTTTGGTGGACAGTCTGCCAGCGGCCAAAATGTCATTGAAATGCTGACGGATTTAGAAAACTCATTGAAAAATGGAACGTTCGCAAATTCTGATGATGCGTTAGGAAGCATCGATCAGTTTAAAGAAGTGATGAGTGCTGAGCGCTCGGACTTAGGAGCGCGTTCAAATCGTGTTGACTTAGTAGGCAGCCGTTTGACTTCACAATTCCAAGTGCTCAAAGATGCTAAGTCTAATAATGAAGATGTTGAAAGTGAAAAAGCAATTCTTGATCTTCTTCAACAAGAAACTGTGAATAGAGCAGCTTTAGCAACGACGGCTAAAGTCATTCAGCCATCCCTTGTCGATTTCTTAAGATAATAAAAAGCATCCGTTGGGTGCTTTTTTGCATCATGGAGGTGTACCTAAATGCAAATCCCTAGATTGTTAATGCAACAAACCTATGCAAAGCTGCAAATGTCGACAACTCCATCTCGTCAAGAAGTAGAGCAGCCTAGAGCGGACCTTGAAATTCAGCAGCCCAAAGCTGTTATGAATATCAAAAGGACACCGTCAAAATTAACTATAGACCAAACCGAGGCATTTGCCGATATGGATATCAAGTCAATTTTTAGGCGTTCAGAAGAATGGGCAGCCGAGGGGAAACGTGCTGTTGGAGAGGGAATGGGCCGAAGGGCGGAAGAAGGTAGTGAACTCATCAAGATCGAGAATGGTGGGAATGCAATTGCCGAGTTTGCTAAAATCAATGGCGCTCCTCCAGCCAAACAATTTACCATTGGTGTGATCCCTTCATTCTTTAGTGTGAAAATTCACTATCAGCCATCTGAGCTTCAAATTGATGTGGAGCCTCAAAAAGCTATCATAGAGGCAACGCCTCATAAACCAATCGTTAACTACCAGCCAGGTAAGGTCAATATTGATATGTTACAATACCCAGATTTAAAAATAGAAGTTGACGAAACGGGCCAAAATGGTGATAAGGTATAGTTAAGAAAAATGAAAAAGGTCGTGAATTATGATCATTCAAACAAAATACCATGGTGAAGTGAAAATCAAAGAGGAGCAAATGATCAACTTCTCTAATGGAATACCAGGATTTCTGGATCAAAAACAGTTTGTCATTTTACCTTTATCAGAAGAGTCACCATTTTTAGTTCTTCAATCATTGAAAAACGCAGAGTTAGGCTTTATTGTCAGCAGTCCGTTCTTATTCTTCAACCAATATGAATTCGATCTAGACGAGACGGTCGTAGAGATTTTGGAAGTAGAAGATGCGAATGATGTGGAAGTCATGGTGATCTTAACAATGGAATCATCTATTGAAAAAACGACAGCCAATTTAAGAGCGCCTATTATCGTGAACCGGAAAAACATGAAAGCCAAACAGGTGATTTTGCATGATTCAGCTTATCATACAAAACATTTGTTAGAGGTGGCATCCTCATGTTAGTTCTCTCGCGTAAATTAAACCAGTCGATTCAAATTGGCGATGATATTGAAGTCAAGATTATTTCAATCGAAGGCGATCAAGTGAAAATAGGGATTGAAGCTCCTAAGCACATTGATATTCACAGGAAAGAAGTGTACCTGTCTATTCAAGAAGAAAACAATCGTGCTGCGAGTTTATCCGTAGATCTCCTCTCTCAATTATCCTCACAAAAAAAGTGAGGATTTTTTTATCTGATTCAGCTGTCCTTCTCCGTGTGAAAGCGTTTTGATATGGGTGTTTAAGATCTATATGAAACTTTAACAAATCTGTCCATCTATATTTAATTTGAAAATTCCAAGCCGATATAAAAGATAGATTAAAGCACAGGAGCTGAATAACTATGTCTGTTGGTAAGTTGACGTCGCTAGAGCCAATTATCGATGCATTTCAAACCCGTGTTTCTAATAACCAGAATGACAATGTAAACCCTGACTCACAAGCAAATGGCAAGGTCGTTTCAAAAGAAGAAATTGAAAAAACGCTTCATGGAGCAAACAAACTGATTGAACCCACTCAATTTCATCTGCAATTTGAATTACATGAAAAACTCAATGAATATTATGTCAAAGTCGTAGATAACCAAACAGAAGAAGTCATTAGAGAGATTCCTTCCAAGGAATGGCTTGATTTCTATGCGGCAATGACAGAGATAGTCGGTTTATTTGTAGATAAAAGGATGTAAATGAAGGGAGAACATAAACAATGGTTAACCGAATTACTGGATTTTCAAATGTCTTTGACATTGACGAAATCGTATCAAAACTCATGAAAACAGAACAAGCACCACTTGATAAAATGACACGCCAAAAACAAACACTTGAATGGCAAAGAGACAGCTATCGTGAGGTTACCTCAAAAGTCAAAGAATTAGATGATTTAATTTACAAATTAGAATTAGGTCGTCCAAGCACATATGGCGCCAAAAAAGTGACAAGCTCAAATGAATCTGCAGTCACAGCAACTGGATCAACAAATGCTGCCTCCGGTTCAATCAATGTTACCCAACTAGCGACAGCTTCTGTCTTCAAATCGTCTGGTACTTCTGGTTTTACACCTGCAAATGGCACTTTTACATTCGAGGTGACAACACCAGATTCGACGAAACCGAAAACGGTGACAATCAATACTGCTGATACCGATACCATTGATGACATCGTGAAAAAGCTGAACAACTCACAATTAGGTGTGACAGCTTACAAAGGACAAATCTTTGACGGATCTAACTATGTCGATACGGTCGCTCTCACTTCACGGACAACAGGTGAAGGTGTCAGCATTAAAGCAACTGATGGTAATTCAGCTTCATTCTTTACTCAATTAGGCTTCCAAGTGGATGGAGATAACAAATTAGTTGCGACCACTCAAGGGCAAAAAGCACAATACGAGATTAATGGTCTGAAAATGGAAAATAACAATAATACATTTGAGCAAGCTGGTATTACGTACGAACTTAAAGGGACAACCGATAAGCCTGTCAGTTTAAACGTTTCAACAGATGTCGATACAATCTTTGATAAAATTAAACAATTTGTTGATAAATACAATGAGCTTGTTGAGCAGGTCAATGGCAAAGTTAATGAAAAAAGAAATAGAGACTATCATCCTTTAACAGCAGAAGAGAAAAAAGCAATGTCTGACAAAGAAGTGGAGCTATGGGAAACGACAGCGAAGTCTGGCTTACTGAGAAGTGATTCCATTTTACGAGGTGGTGCCTCTAAAATAAGAAGTGATTTTTATGCTGAGATTACAACAAGTGATGCAAATAAAATTCATATCACACAAATCGGAATTACCACTTCAAATAAATATAAAGATGGCGGTAAGCTTGAAATTGATGAAGAAAAATTAAGAAAAGCCATTGAAGCAGACCCGCAGAATGTCAGTCAAATGTTTATCTCGGGTAAATTAAATGTCGATTCAAAAGATAAAGACAAAGCGCAGCAGCAATATAATGAACAAGGAATTATTTATCGTGTTCAAAATTCCTTAACAGCCTTTACGAAAAGTATTCAAAAAAAGGCTGGAAGCACGACAATGCAATTAAAGGAATACGTACTTGGTAAGGACCTTGATTCTTTAACAAAAAGAATGGATACATTTCAAGATCGTTTGAAAATGGTGGAAACCCGCTACTACAAAAAGTTTAGCGCCATGGATAGCGCGATTCAAAAGCTAAACAACCAATCTGGCTATCTTTCTCAACTGCTTGGACAATAATTGGAGGTTTATAACATATGGCAATTCAGAACCCTTATGCCGCCTATCAGAAAAATTCTATTGAGACTGCAACACCTGCTGAGTTGACGCTTATGCTTTATGAAGGCTGCTTAAAGTTCATAAGACTCGCGAAGTATGCCATTCAAAAAGAGGATGCAGAAACGAGAAATGTGAACCTGAAAAAGGCTCAAAACATCATTCAAGAATTAAATGTCACCTTAAATCGTTCTTATGACGTATCAAAGAGTATGGCAAGTATGTATGATTACATTTATCGCAGACTGATTGAAGCTAATCTTCAAAATGACGAAGAGATGTTGAATGAAGTAGAGCAATACGTAACGGATTTCCGTGATGCGTGGAAGGAAGTTATTCAAAACGATCGAAAAGGGCGCCACCACTCTATCGGGGGATCTCTATGAGTATTGTGGACCAGCTGCATGACCAAACATTAAAAATGGCAGCCGAAATAACGGCAAATCCGCAAAGTGATACCTTGGTTGAAGACTTTGATGCCTTTTTAATTGAGAGAGACGAATTAATGAGAGATATTCAGCATGAGCTGACCGATCAAGAAAAAGAAAAAATCAAAGAAATTATCCAAACGGATCAACAGATGGCGAAGCAATTAACGGTGATCCAAAATGGGATCAAAGCAGATATTCAAGCCATTCAAAAAAAGAAAACGAAACAGCTGAATTACCAAAATCCATACCAGCCTATGACGAGTGACGGCGTATATTACGATAAACGGAAATAATTAGGTGAGACCTGTGGCGTATCGTTCAGATGACTATATTTTATTAACCACATATTATGAACTTCTATTTACGATAGAAGAGAGTCTAAAATATTTAGATGAAATTGAGAAGGATTTTGCTAAAACTGAAGGGGATCGGATCTTTAATGATCTGATCCATGCC
Source organism: Bacillus sp. FSL R5-0422 (assembly GCF_038610765.1). NCBI lineage: Bacteria > Bacillati > Bacillota > Bacilli > Caryophanales > Bacillaceae > Bacillus > Bacillus sp. FSL R5-0422. The sequence continues at coordinate 3,098,558 of NZ_CP152014.1, read as the reverse complement.
TTCTTTCATTTAGACACAACACATCCCCTTCTGCTTTCAATTATAGAAAATGAGCACTTTGCCAAAACGATTCGTTCATTTGATCAAATTTTTTTAAGTTTTGATATACTAGCTTTCTATACATTCCCTTCAATACACTTCCAATCATTCCTTAAATCATATTTTATACCTGAATATAGAAAGTGGATGGATGAAATACATGCCTGTATGAGGCCGTATGTCATTCATTAATTTTTGTTCAATTCAGACTGTCGGAGGAAATTATGAGACTAAAAAATCAATTTTTGTTAGGGCTTATTGTCATATGTGTATTGTTTGTCAGTATTTTAGGTTTCTCGAGCTTTATTTATTACAAAACAGATCAATCCTATAAGACGCTTCTTAGCAAAGAAGTAAAGCTTTATCAAACCTCATTAGAATTAGAGGCACTTTTGCAAAAACAGGAAGCACAAATTAAAACTTATGTTGTCATGAGAGACAGGGAAATATCGCAAAAAATTGAAGAAACCTATGTTGATATCAATAAAACAACAGGGGATGCTTTAAAACTTAGTACAGTCAAAAAGGCAAAACAATTATTAACAAAAATATCTCAAAAGAATGAACTCTACTATGAATCCACCAAAAGGTTATTTATCTCATTAAATACTAATAATCAAAAAGAATTCAACACACGCCTCAATCAAGAATTACAACCTATCGAACAAGAAATACATACCTTTACAAAAGAATTTGCTCAAACGCAGTTGAAGCAACGGGACCAAAAAATTAAACAGCTCAACCAAGACAGTAATCAATTACTATTCACTCTCATTCTAGTTAGTGGCGTCATTATTGTTGGCTTTTTGTTGATTGGGACAAGATTCGTTTATCGTATGACAAAGCCAATTGTCTCTGTCACAAATGCTGCGAGAAGGATGGCAGATGGTGACCTTACACTTGAAGAGATTGAAGTGACCTCTAAAAATGAGATTGGTCAACTTGGTACCGCTTTTAATCAAATGACAAAGCATTTGCGTCAGCTCATTTTACAGGTACAACATGGATCAAGACAATTAGCTGATTCTGCTGCCCAGTTTGAGGAAACGATTCATCAAACCATATCAGCTAGCGAGCAGACATCTAGTTCGATTGAACAGGTCAGCGAAGCTTCACGTGAACAATCAGACGCGGTCGGAAAAGTAGCTTCTGCGATTCAAGAAGTCTCTACTGGTATGCAAAATGCAGCTGAACACACATCCGATGTTTCGGGTCACTCAATTTCAGTGACTGAAAAGGCTGAAGAGGGTGCAGCACTTATTCAACAATTCGTAAAGCAAATGAGCTCTATCAAAGCGTCTGTGAACGAGCACCATTCTACAATGGCTCATGTACAAGCCCAGTTTACTGGCATTGAAGATTTGTTAGGTCATATTCATGCTATTGCTGATCAAACGAATTTGCTTGCTTTAAATGCTGCTATTGAAGCGGCAAGAGCGGGAGAACATGGGAGAGGGTTTGCGGTAGTAGCAGATGAAGTGAGAAAACTGGCGGAAGAATCTAGTCAGCTAACAGATCAAATTAGTCAATTGCTCGCGAACGTGAACAAAGATACTGAAAAATCATCACATTCGATGACAAAGGTTGAGCAGGATGTAGCAGAAGGTGTGAAAGTATCGCAATTGTCAGAACAGAGTTTTCATGAAATCCTAGAATCTATTCGTGATATTTCGATGAAAGCAGAGGAACTTTCAGCCACTGCAGAGGAGATTTCAGCTAGTACAGAGGAAATATCTCAGACGGTTGGGGTCATTGAAGAAGGAGCCAAACGCAATTCAGAAGAGACGGAGTACATGTCTGCGGCTGTTGAAGAGTCATTGGCAGCAAATGAAGAAATGAAAGCAGCAGCGGAAGACCTAAAAACTTTATCTCAATCGCTGAAAACATCAATATCAACTTTCACCATTTAAATGTGCGCTGGTCTTTTTCAAGATTGAGGCGAATATATATTCATCACCTATCAAGCAACAGTTGAAGCACCGCAAAATTCGACAAATTTCAAGAAATATTCACATTTTTTTTACGTTTGAGCAGGAGAAAAGGAGGGAAAAGTAGAAATAGGTTTACATATCCTTAATTTTAAAGGAGGCGTTCTTTACATGAATTACAATGTCAGAGGAGAAAACATCGACGTAACACCTGCACTAAGAGATCATGTCGAGAAAAAAATTGGAAAGCTGGAGCGTTATTTTGAGACAGACGTAGATGCTTCAGTCAACGTGAACTTGAAGTTTTACAATGATCAAGAATCTAAAGTTGAGGTTACCATTCCAATGACTGATCTAGCACTTCGAGCTGAGGTGCATAATGAAGATATGTACAATGCAGTAGACCTAGCAGCCAGTAAATTAGAACGTCAAATTCGAAAGCACAAAACAAAAGTAAACCGTAAATTCCGCGAGCAAGGTGCCAAAAAGCACTTATTTGCTGGAGGAAATGGGACGGTTGATGTAGCTGTTCAGGATGACGAAGAAATTGATGAAACAGAAATCGTCAGACAAAAACGTTTCAATTTAAAACCGATGGATAGCGAAGAGGCCATTCTTCAAATGAACATGTTAGGTCATAGTTTTTTCGTCTTCACTAATGCTGAGACAAATTTGACCAATGTGGTCTATCGCCGAAATGATGGAAAATATGGACTCATTGAGCCAAACGCTTAATCTGATCTAAAAATAACCTAAAAAAAGTAAACCCGTTCCCTCCATAAGGGGCGGGTTTTTTGTGCGAAATCATTGCAAATTCTTTGGAAATGAAGGAAGGTATGGTATGATAAATGCAGGTAAATATGGACCTGTCAATCTTTTGGACATGCCGAAAAATTGCATGAAATAGAGGAGCGTTATTATATGCTTGGAATCTTAAACAAAGTGTTTGATCCTACGAAACGTACGATCAGCAAATATGAAAAAAAAGCAAATGAAATTGAAGCTCTCGCTCAAGATTTCGAGAAATTATCTGACGAGGCTTTACGAAATAAAACGATCGAATTTAAAGAAAAACTTGAAAAAGGACAATCCGTGGATGACCTGTTGGTTGAAGCATTTGCAACGGTTCGCGAGGCATCACGCCGCGTGACAGGAATGTTCCCATTTAAGGTGCAGCTCATGGGGGGGATCGCGCTTCATGAAGGCAACATCTCTGAGATGAAAACAGGTGAAGGTAAAACGTTGACTTCAACAATGCCTGTTTATTTAAATGCTCTATCTGGAAAAGGCGTCCACATTGTGACAGTCAACGAATATTTGGCAAGCCGTGATGCAGAGGAAATGGGCAAGATTTTTGAATTTCTTGGCTTAACGGTTGGCTTAAACTTAAACAGCTTAGACAAAGATGAAAAAAGAGAAGCGTATGCCGCTGATATTACGTATTCAACAAACAATGAACTTGGCTTTGACTATTTACGAGATAACATGGTGCTTTACAAAGAGCAAATGGTCCAAAGACCGCTTCATTATGCCGTAATCGATGAGGTTGACTCCATCTTAATTGATGAAGCGAGAACACCGCTTATCATTTCTGGACAAGCTGCGAAATCTACAAAGCTTTATGTACAAGCAAATGCGTTTGTTCGTACATTAAAAATAGAAGATGATTTCACATATGATATTAAAACAAAAAGTGTACAGCTGACAGAAAGCGGAATGACGAAGGCGGAAAAAGCTTTCGGCATCGAGAACTTATTTGATGTTAAACATGTCGCACTGAACCATCACATCGCACAGGCGCTAAAGGCACATGTTGCGATGCAAAAAGATGTGGATTATGTCGTTGAAGAAGGTCAAGTGGTTATTGTTGACTCGTTCACAGGACGTCTCATGAAAGGACGCCGTTATAGTGAAGGTCTGCATCAAGCCATTGAGGCAAAAGAAGGTCTCGAAGTGCAGAACGAAAGTATGACCCTTGCAACGATCACATTCCAGAACTACTTCCGTATGTATGAAAAGCTTTCTGGTATGACCGGTACAGCGAAAACGGAAGAAGAAGAATTCCGTAACATTTACAACATGCAGGTTGTGACAATCCCGACCAACCAACCAGTCGTTCGTGATGACAGACCTGATTTAATTTACCGCACAATGGAAGGTAAATTTAAAGCAGTGGCTGAAGATGTTGCGCAGCGCTATATGACAGGGCAACCAGTGCTTGTCGGAACAGTAGCGGTTGAGACGTCTGAGCTTATTTCTAAGCTGCTTAAAAATAAAGGGATTCCTCATCAAGTGTTAAATGCGAAAAACCATGAGCGTGAGGCACAAATTATTGAAGAGGCTGGTCAAAAGGGTGCCGTCACCATTGCGACCAACATGGCAGGACGTGGTACGGACATCAAGCTTGGCGAAGGCGTCAAAGAACTTGGCGGTCTAGCTGTCATTGGGACAGAGCGTCATGAATCACGTCGTATTGATAACCAGCTTCGTGGACGTTCTGGTCGTCAAGGAGACCCAGGGATTACCCAATTCTATCTCTCCATGGAAGATGAATTAATGCGCCGATTTGGTGCAGAGCGCACGATGGCAATGCTTGACCGCTTTGGTATGGATGACACTACGCCTATCCAAAGTAAAATGGTGTCTAAAGCCGTTGAATCATCTCAAAAACGTGTTGAGGGCAACAACTTTGATTCACGTAAACAACTTCTGCAATATGACGATGTGCTTCGTCAGCAGCGTGAAGTGATTTACAAGCAGCGCTTTGAAGTTATTGATTCTGATAACTTAAAATCGATTGTGATCAATATGATTCAGTCTTCAATTGAGCGCGCTGTTGGTTCTTATACGCCGAAAGAAGAGCTTCCAGAAGAATGGAAACTGGATGGGCTTGTTGAATTAATCAACACGAACTATTTAGATGAAGGAGCCATTTCGGTTAAGGACATTTACGGTAAAGAAGCAGATGAAATCACCTCCTTCATTATGGATCGTATTAAAGAAAAATACGATGCAAAAGAAGAAACATATGGCGATGAACAAATGCGAGAATTTGAAAAAGTCATCGTTCTTCGTGCGGTGGATTCAAAGTGGATGGATCATATCGATGCAATGGATCAACTGCGTCAAGGAATTCATTTACGTGCGTATGCACAAACAAATCCGCTTCGTGAGTATCAAATGGAAGGATTTGCGATGTTTGAGCATATGGTCGCTTCAATCGAAGATGATGTAGCCAAATATGTCTTGAAATCAGAAATCCAAAACAACTTAGAGCGTGAAGAAGTCGTTCAAGGTCAAACAACAGCTCATCAGCCTCAAGAGGGTGATGAGGAGAAGACAGTGAAAAAGAAGCCGGTACGTAAAGTTGTAGACATTGGTCGAAACTCACCATGTCACTGCGGAAGCGGCAAGAAATATAAAAATTGTCATGGGAAGACAGAATAAGTAATGGAAAGAGGTGAAAACCTCTTTCTATTCATGTCAGCCCCCATACATCTATGAGGTGAAGGATATGGAATTAGTAGAAATTAGACAAGAGCTTGAAAATATGGCTAGCAGGCTAGCTGATTTTAGGGGGTCTCTTTGACCTCGAAACAAAAGAAGCCAAAATTGCAGAACTCGAAGCGACAATGTCAGAGGCTGATTTTTGGAATGATCAGCAAAAGGCACAAGGCGTCATCAATGAAGCCAATGCACTAAAGGATAATGTGAATGCATACCATGAGCTCAGTGAATCTCATGAAGAGCTGCAAATGACACATGACCTATTAAAGGAAGATTATGACGAAGAGCTTCATGTAGAGCTTGAGAAAGAGCTGAAGAACTTAACCAAGCAATTTAACGAGTTTGAGTTGCAGCTTCTCTTAAGTGAACCATATGATAAAAACAATGCCATCCTTGAGCTTCACCCAGGTGCAGGCGGTACTGAATCACAGGACTGGGGTTCTATGCTTTTGAGAATGTATACTCGCTGGGCAGAGCGCAGGGGCTTTAAGGTTGAAACGCTTGATTATCTTCCTGGTGATGAAGCAGGAATCAAGTCTGTCACATTGCTCATCAAAGGGCATAACGCATACGGCTACTTAAAAGCAGAAAAAGGCGTCCATCGTCTGGTTCGTATTTCTCCTTTTGATTCATCTGGTCGTAGACATACTTCTTTCGTTTCCTGTGATGTCATGCCTGAGTTCAATGAAGAAATCGATATTGATATTCGAACAGAAGATATCAAAGTAGATACGTATCGTGCAAGCGGCGCTGGTGGACAGCACGTCAATACGACGGACTCCGCCGTTCGTATCACACATATTCCAACCAATGTCGTGGTGACATGCCAAACGGAAAGATCACAAATCAAAAACAGAGAACGTGCGATGAAAATGCTAAAATCGAAACTTTATCAAAGACGGATCGAAGAACAGCAGGCTGAGTTGGATGAAATTAGAGGAGAGCAGAAAGAAATTGGCTGGGGAAGCCAAATTCGCTCTTATGTATTCCATCCGTATTCTCTTGTAAAAGACCATCGTACCAATACGGAGATGGGAAATGTTCAAGCAGTCATGGATGGAGATTTAGATTCATTTATCGACGCATATTTACGTTCGAAATTATCATAAAAACTCGGCTTCTTGCCGGGTTTTTTTTATTGTGAGAAAATATAATGAATATAAAGGAATACATACGCCATACTGACTCTATATCCTTTGTATGATGAAATTAGCAAATAAAGGGGGAAATATTTTGGGATTAACAACATTACAAGAGACGTGGGATTTAGATGCCTTTTTTAAAGGAGGCAGTTCTTCACCAGAATTCAAAACATATTTGCAACACATTGAGCAGCTATTAGATGAATTACGACAAAAGGTCGATGCCTTTTCCAAAGAAGATACACACATTGAAAATAAGTTAACGTCTGTCCTTGACACGTATGAAACCACATATAAAAAACTGTCTCAAGCAGGTTCATTTGTATCCTGTCTTCAATCGCAAAATACAAAGGATATGAAGGCTGGTAGTCTTCGAGGTACGATTGCTAAGTTGGAAGCTGATTTAGGTACCATACTTGCGCTGTTTGATCAGGCGCTTGCTGCTATTTCTCCAAGCAAATGGGAAGATCTCATGAATTCAGAGGCCTTTTCAGATATTCGCTACATATTAAATGAACGGAGAGACCGCGTGAAGGATCAATTGCCTGTTGAACAAGAAACATTGATTCAAAAGCTAGCTGTTGATGGCTACCATGCGTGGGATGAGCTTTATTCTAGCTTGGTAAATAAAATTACGATTCCGTTTGAACAACATGGTGAAACGCAGATGATCTCTGTTGGCCAAGCGGAAAATGCAATGGATGATTCAGACCGTGAAGTCAGAAAGGCTGTTTACCATAACCTAGAGCATGCATGGACGCAGGATGAACATCTATTTGCAAGCACGCTCAATCATTTGGCAGGTTTTCGTTTGCAAGTATATGAAGCAAGAGGCTGGGATCATATTTTAAAAGAGCCGCTTGATATTTGCCGGATGAAACAAGAGACCCTTGATGCCATGTGGTCTGTGATTGATGAACATAAGCAACCATTTATTGATTACTTACATCGAAAGGCTGACATGCTAGGAGTGGATAAGCTAAGCTGGTTTGATGTTGGGGCTCCTATTGGTAGTGAGACCAAGATTTATCCGTATCAGGAAGCAGCGGCTTTTATTGTGAAACATTTCGCTGGGTTTGGAGCGGAGCTTGCTGCCTTTACAGAAAAGGCCTTTAATGAACGCTGGGTAGAAGCTGAGGATCGCCCGAACAAACGAGTAGGCGGTTTTTGTACAAATTTCCCTGACAGCGGAGAGTCGCGTATTTTTATGACCTTCTCAGGAAGTCCATCCAATGTGGCGACACTCGCGCATGAGCTTGGTCATTCGTTCCATCAGGAAGTGATGCAGGATGTTCGCATTCTGAATCGCAAATATGCGATGAATGTCGCTGAAACGGCGTCGACATTCGCAGAAATGATTGTGGCTGATGCTTCATTAAAAGAAGCGGCAAATGAAGAGGAACGTCTCAGTTTGTTAGAGGATAAGCTGCAGCGGAGTGTCGCATTTTTCATGAACATTCAATCTCGTTTCTTATTTGAACAGCGCTTTTATGAAGAGCGAAAACAAGGAGAAGTGCCGGCGGACCGTTTGAATGAGCTGATGGTAGCAGCGCAGAAAGAAGCCTTTGGCGACTCATTAGATGAATACCATCCTCATTTCTGGGCGTCTAAACTGCATTTCCATATCACGAGTGTTCCGTTTTATAATTTCCCATACACATTTGGCTACATGTTCTCACTAGGGATTTATGCAAAAGCCTTGGAGGCTGGTACTTCGTTTGAAGAAAAGTACATTGCATTATTAAAGGATACAGCTTCAATGACAGTAGAAGATTTGGCCTTTAAGCACTTAGGTGTCGATCTTACCCAAAAAGATTTTTGGGAGGAAGCCATTAGCCTGGCTGTAGCAGATGCTGAAGAGTTTTTAGAAGCGACGAAAAAGTAAAAATGAAAAGCTCCCATTACGGGAGCTTCAGCGTGTAGACAAACCCTCGCATTCGTTGTCAGTCCTGCGCTCCGGTGCTCACGAATGTCAAATTCGCTCCGCTCCGATGCTCGTCCTTCCTAGACTTCAAAGGTTTTCTATCACGCTGTAAAGAAGACAAAGGGATAAAATAAAGATCATTTTAGCCCTTTGTCAACAACCTAAAGCTCCCATTACGGGAGCTTTTTTACTGGTGGTAGCCATTCAAGCATCGTCTGAATGATCTCCTTTTGCTGTGTAAGGGCTGGAATATTCGCTGGCTGATCACCTTTTTGTTTACCGTACATGCCAAACTGAGCATGGTTCCCGCCTTTTATTTCATGATAAATGGTTTGAGATGGCAAATTTGTTTTCGATTTCTTGATTTTCTCATGCGTCGCAAGTCCATCCTTTTCACCTGATATAGACAGGACGTTTAAGGACGATGATTTCAGATTATCTGATGCTGGATAAGACGCAAGGAAAAAAAGACCGTCGAGCTTGCTCAGGTTTTTTTCTGCAAACATAGCGGCAGCTGTTCCACCAAGTGAATGTCCGCCAATATACCAGTGTTTGATCGTGTGATGATCTTTCATGATATCTTGTGCTTTATTTGTATGAAAAATCGCAAACGAAAAAGGCATGTCAGGGATAAAGACTGAATAGCCTTTTTTCATCAATTCATTCCCAATATAGGCGTACGAAAGTGGTTCTACCTTGGCTCCTGGATAGAGAATGATGCCCGTATCGCTTTTTGTTGATGCAAATGTATATACATCGTTTTTATGTTCTACTTGCTCGATGTTCACTTGCTTTTTTAATGCGGCAGATGGTCCGTATGTAAAGCGGCTCCATGTATAGAAAGCACCAAAAGCCAAAATGATCAGTGCAAGTAATGTAATGCCTATGATCTTCAGTATTTTCTTCATCGCATGTCCCTTCTTTCTCATGTACATATTAAATATACCATCATTTACTCATGTGCCAAACGGCAAGTACGCTGATCCGTTTGTGTGATAAAGTATTAATCCATTAGCACTGCATTTGGCTGTTATTTACATTCGTAATAGGAGGGCTTAAAATAGGTGTGCATTCAGAAGTAACGGAGGAAGAAAGACATGAAGCAGGGACATTCACAATTATGGATTGAAGCGAAAAATTACTTGTTCATTTTAATCGGATCAGCCATTGTGGCGATCGGATTTAACACGTTATTATTACCGAATCAGATTGCCGCAGGTGGTGTGAGCGGTATTAGTACGATTATGCAGTCATTCGGCTTTGAGGCGGCATATGTGCAGTGGGGGCTCAACATTCCACTGTTTATCGCAGGTTTTTATTTATTAGGTGGTACATTTGGCGTGAAAACGCTCGTTGGCTCTATTTTCTTACCTTTGATGGTATTTGTTACAAGGCATATTGCACCTGTAACCCATGAAGCGCTCTTAGCAGCCATATTCGGTGGAGTAGTGATTGGGATAGGAATAGGGCTCGTATTCCTTGGAAACGGATCAACAGGTGGAACGGCGCTCGCTGCTAAAATCATCAATAAATATACTGGCCTCACGCTTGGCACTTGTTTAGCGATGATGGATGGCTTAATTGTTCTCGCTGCGATGACTGTTTTTGGGATTGAAGAGGGGCTGTACGCTGTCATTGGTGTGTTTATTTCAAGTAAAACGATTGATGTCGTACAGGCCGGCTTCAGTCATTCGAAAATGGCAATGATCATTACAGGGCATGAGGATGAAGTCAGACAGGCAGTATTTGATCAAATTGACCGTGGTGTCACAAAGATTTCAGCCGTCGGAGGATATACTGACCATGACCGTCCAATTCTTATGTGTGTCGTTGGGCAGTCACAATTCACAAAGTTGAAACAAGTGGTGAAAGCAATCGATGCATCAGCATTTGTCATCGTAATGGATGCAAAAGAGGTACTTGGTGAGGGTTTTAAAAGGGCGTAAACAAGGATATAATAGCGATGACCAAATGATTGTAAGGGAGGGAATAAGATGAAAAAAAGCGGATTAACGATGCTGTTTGCAGCGATGCTGCTTGTGCTGGCGGCTTGTGGAGGAAATTCAAGCAGCAGTGACAAAGAAGGCAGCAAGAGCACCTCAAACGTGAGCAGTGGTGAGGAAATTTATCAGCAAAACTGTATTGGCTGTCATGGGAAAGACCTATCTGGCGGAGGCGGACCAAGCCTGAAAGAAGTAGGGAAAAAATACAATGAAAGCCAAATTGCAGATATTGCACTCAATGGTAAAGGCTCTATGCCAAGCGGAATGGTAGATGAGAAGCAAGCGAAAGAAGTAGCTAAATGGCTTGCAGAGAAAAAATAAAACCTTTGTCTAATCGACAAGGTTTTTTTATTTTTATATGTAGAAAAAGACTTTTGAATAGTATGAAAACGCATTATATTAAATTTTATTTAAAAAATAAGGGTAAAAAGACATGTTTTTCGGTTTTGAATGTCCTTTTTACCTTTTAACTATAAGTTTTGAAATATAAATGTAATACCATTGCGTCGAATCATGACGTATAATTGGAGTTGTTGAAATTTAGACGATTCAATTTTTTCATCTTTTTGGATGAAAAGGACATAAATTGCTTGTACGTATCGAAGGGTATGTGCGTGACCATACATAACGTGTTTTGACGATGACTGTCAAAACATCATGATAAGCTGTTAGTCAGCAATAAGAAAAGATTAGGTGATTACATGATTGAAATGAAGGAAGTCTACAAGATCTATCCTAACGGTGTAAAGGCGATCAATGGAATCAATGTCTCTATTCACCCAGGAGAGTTTGTGTACGTTGTTGGTCCCAGTGGTGCTGGTAAATCCACATTCATCAAAATGATGTATCGTGAAGAGAAGCCAAGCAAAGGGAAAATCTTAATTAATAACAAAGATTTAGGCTCAATTAAGGAAAAAGAAATACCTTACTTAAGAAGAGAAATTGGCGTAGTGTTCCAAGATTTCAAACTACTTCCAACTCTCACAGTGTTTGAGAACGTGGCATTTGCTCTTGAAGTCATTGGGGAACAGCCTCAAATCATTAAGAAAAAGGTGCTGGATGTACTTGATTTGGTACAACTCAAGCACAAAGCACGACAATTTCCTGACCAGCTCTCTGGCGGTGAGCAGCAGCGTGTATCGATCGCTCGCTCGATCGTGAATAGTCCTGAGGTAGTCATTGCGGACGAGCCGACAGGAAACCTTGATCCAGACACATCTTGGGAAATCATGAAGACACTCGAAGAGATTAATAACCGAGGAACAACAGTCGTCATGGCAACACATAACAAAGAGATTGTAAACAGCATGAAGAAACGCGTCATCGCAATCGAAGATGGAATGATTGTGCGTGACGAAGCAAGAGGGGAGTACGGCATTTATGATTAAAACTCTCTCGCGGCATTTACGTGAGAGCTTCCGTTCACTTGGAAGAAACACGTGGATGACATTTGCATCAATTAGTGCGGTCACTGTCACATTGATTTTAGTTGGGGTTTTTCTTGTCATTATGCTCAACTTGAATAACATGGCATCGAACGCTGAGAAAGAAGTAGAAGTAAAAGTTCTGATCGATTTAACCGCGAATCAAAAGCAGCAGGATGAATTAAAAGCAGAAATTGAGAAGATTCCTGAAATCAGTGATGTGAAATACTCATCCAAGGATGATGAGCTCAAAGCACTGATTAAAAGCTTTGGTGAAAATGGACAATCCATGGGACTTGTTGATCAAGAAAACCCATTAAACGATGCGTTTATTGTGAAAACATCAGATCCACACGATACACCAAAAGTTGCTAAAAAATTAGAAAACCTAAAAGGTACGTATAAAGTAACCTACGGTAAAGAAGAAGTCAGCCGACTCTTTAATGTGGTCGGAGTGGCGCGAAATGTAGGGATTGCGCTCATCATTGGGCTTTTATTTACAGCCATGTTCTTGATCTCAAATACGATCAAAATTACCATTTTTGCTAGACGTAAAGAAATCGAGATTATGAAGCTTGTAGGTGCAACGAACTGGTTTATCCGCTGGCCGTTCTTTATTGAAGGATTACTGCTTGGTGTATTTGGTTCCATTATACCGATTGCACTTCTGCTTGGCACATATCAATATGCAGTGGGCTGGGTGGCACCGAGAGTACAAGGCTCATTTATTTCCATGCTTCCATATAACCCGTTTGTTTATCAAGTGTCACTGGTCCTTCTTTTGATCGGTGCAATCATTGGTGTATGGGGAAGTTTGACGTCCATCCGTAAATTCTTAAAAGTATAAATCTATTTTTGATGGCAGCACTCGAGAATTAGATAGAAGGTGTGACCGGTTGAACCGATTCATCCGGTCGACTCTTCATGTCGATAGTTGTCATAGGAGGGGAATATCGTTTTGAAAAGAAAGCTGATGATGGCTGGAATGGCAGCGTTTATTGGAACAACGTGGCTATATATTCCAGGGAACGAGAATCGTGCATTCGCATACGAAGACCTAGATCAAAAACGTCAACAAATCGAAGAGAAAACATCAAAGACTGAATCAACTTTGAAGAAAAAGAAATCAGAGCTGGCTAAGCTTGAAAAGAAAGAATCAAAGCTCAAAAAAGAAATTGAAAAGATTGACCACAAAGTAAGTGCAGCAACTGAAAAAGTTGCAGAAAAAGAAAAAGAAGTCAAACAAACGAAACAAGAGATCAAGAAACTAAAAAAAGACATTCAAGTCATCAATGATCGAATTGAAAAAAGAAAAGCTATTTTCAAAGATCGAATTCGTTCGATGCAAAAAAGCGGCGGTACGATCAACTATTTAGATGTGCTGCTGGGTGCTCGCAGCTTTAGTGATTTTGTCGGTCGTGTTGGAGCTGTCACAACCATTGTCGAAGCAGACAAAGACATGATTACAGAACATGAAAATGATTTAAAGCTGGTGGAGCAAAAAGAAGCAGAGCTAAATAATCAGCTAAGTGGACTTGAAACATCTCTGAAAGAGCTAGAAGAGTTGAAAAAGGATTTGTCTAAACAGCAAAAAGAAAAAGAGAAAATCTTAGGGGATGTAACAGATAAAAAGAACCATGCCCATGAAGAATTAGGCAAACTTGAAAATGAGCAAGAAATTCTAACAAATCAAAAAGCGGCTGTGAAGTCTGAGGAAGCACGCCGCCAAAAAGAAGAAGCGAAGAAAGCAGAACAAGCAGCTGCTGAAAAAAGTGCACCTGCACCTCAAAGTAGCGGATCAGATCAAGTATCTGATACACCAGCAAGCAGCTCTGGCTTTATTAAACCAGCTGCTGGCAGATTCTCATCTGGCTTTGGTGGACGTTCTGGCGGAAACCACTTCGGATTAGATATTGCAGCAAAAGGTACAGTATCTGTCGTCGCAGCTGCATCTGGAACAGTCACGAACTCAAGCTACTCATCAAGCTACGGAAATGTGATATTCATTACGCATAATATCAATGGACAGACGTATCAAACGGTTTATGCCCACCTGTCTACAAGAAGTGTGTCCACAGGGCAGAGAGTCGAGCAAGGACAATTTCTAGGATATATGGGGAATACAGGCCAGTCTCATGGTCAGCATCTCCATTTTGAAATTCACAAAGGATTATGGAATGGCGCAAAATCAAATGCAGTCAATCCAGCGCAATATATCCGCTAAACAAAAAGCCGATAACATCATGTTATCGGCTTTTCTTATTCTAAATAACATTAAAATAACAGCAGTAAACCGGCAATAATAGGTGTTAACAGTACAGCCGATTTCAATAAGAGCTTCGGTGCAAGGCGTGTAAATTTTGCGCCAATATATGCGCCTAATACTGTTCCGATTAAAATTTGAATCAGCAAAATAAAATCAACATAGCCCTCTGTAATATATCCAATTCCACCACCGATGGAAATCGGAATAATGACAAGCATCGTTGTGCCAACTGCCTGTCGAATGGATAGTCTCAGTAAAATCAAAAGTCCTACTTGGATAAATGGTGCGGACCCGATACCAAACATACCTGACAGCAAACCGGATACAAGTCCTAAAATAATTCCCCTTACGAGCAGCTGACGTGAAGAAAGTGGTTGCTGCTCAGTTTCTTCCTTCAGAACAAATAATTTGATCATCATAAACACAGCGGATAAAAAAAGCATGCCAGCTGTTAAATAGTGCAGATTTCCTTCTGGAATAAAAGGAGCAATCTTAGCTCCTGCAAAGGAAGCCACGCAAGCCAAAGCTCCAACGATCAAACCAGATTTCAGCTGAATATTCCCTTCCCGGTAGTGACTGTATGCACCAGATAACGTCGTAAATGCCATTGCGGCTAAAGACGTCCCAAGTGCGGTATGGATAGGGATATCAAAAATTAACGTAAGCAAAGCAATGACAAAACCAGCTCCGCCTGCTCCTACAAAACCTAATAAAATTCCTAATAATAGCATCGTCAATATAATATACATAGCGAAGACTCCTTCTCGATCATAACAAAATAAAAATTACACCTAATAAAATAATTAGTCAAGCCTTCGCGGCAGAATGTCTTTACATGAAATCCCTTCTTCTGGCATATAATAACTCAGGTCATCAGGAAGAGTTGAAGAAGGAGGCCAAATATGAAAAAACAAATTGCATCTATTATGGCAAGTGTCGTTCTACTAATTAGTGCAGGGGTGATGACGCATAAAGAGGGAACTCATGCGGAGTCTCCGCAAGCAGCTGTTGCAGTGGCTGGACAAGCTCAATCAAGTGATAAGGCGAAAGAGAATGGGATGGAGAAAATCGAGAAAGCCTATGACCTTATTTCGAATGAATATGTAGAGGAAGTGGATCGCCAAAAGCTGCTGGAAGGCGCCATTCAAGGAATGCTTTCAACTTTAAATGATCCGTATTCAGTATACATGGACAAGCAAACCGCCAAGCAATTTTCTGATTCGCTTGATTCTTCTTTTGAGGGAATTGGGGCAGAAGTAGGGATGGATGAAGGAAAAATCATTATCGTCTCTGCCTTTAAAAAATCTCCTGCAGCAAAAGCAGGTCTAAAGCCGAAAGATGAAATCATCAGCATTGATGGTGAGTCGATGAAAGAAAAAAGCTTAAATGATGCTGTACTGAAAATTAGAGGGAAAAAAGGAACATCCGTCGCTCTGAAAATCAGACGAAATGGGATTGAAAAAGAGTTAACATTCCAAATCAAACGAGAAGAAATCCCACTTGAAACCGTGACTTCCTCTGTGAAAGAGGTAAATGGACATAAAACAGGCTATATCGCGATCTCAAGCTTTTCAGAAGATACTGCGAAGGATTTCACGTCAAGCCTGAAACAACTCGAGAAAAAGGGCATAGAAGGTCTTGTGCTTGATGTAAGAGGAAACCCTGGCGGCTATCTGCAAAGTGTAGAAGATATTTTGAAGCACTTTATTACAAAAGATCAACCTTATATTCAAATTGCAGAGCGGAACGGCGACAGGAAACGATATTTTTCAAAGCGGAAGGAACAGAAACCTTACCCAGTTAATGTCTTAATTGATAAAGGGAGTGCATCCGCTTCTGAAATACTAGCTGGTGCGATGAAAGAAGCCGGAAAATATGAAGTCGTCGGTGATGTCTCATTCGGGAAAGGCACTGTGCAGCAGGCGGTTCCAATGGGTGACGGCAGTAACATTAAATTAACGCTGTATAAATGGCTCACGCCAAAAGGAAATTGGATTCACAAAAAAGGTGTCGTACCAACGATTGCAATTCATCAGCCAGATTACTTTACTGTAGGACCGCTTCAACTGAAAGAACCTCTACAGCTTGATATGAACAATGAAGAAGTGAGACAAGCACAGACGCTATTAAAGGGATTGTCATTCGACCCCGGCAGAGTAGACGGCTACTTTGATGAAGAAACGAAAAAGGCGGTATTAGCCTTCCAAAGCACATACAATCTCGATAAATCAGGTGTAATTGACCTGAAGACAGCGAAAATGATGAACAAAATGGTGGATGAAGTGAAATCCTATGAAAAAAATGATCTTCAACTGCAAACTGCACTAAAAGCACTATATCTTAAAAAATAAAGAGGCGAATAAATGCCTCTTTTTTTGGTTCATAAGTGTCACAAACATGTAATAGTTTCTTCTTAAAAATAAATTATATCGAGAAATATATTCATTTATTTTACAAAAAACATAACATTCCTTCGATTTTACCCGATAACATATTTATATAAGAGACTTTCTGTTGATTTAAACATGTCATGAAAATGAAACTTTTGAAAGTTGTATGTTACATAAATAATTCTTACAATATAAAGTAGCACTCATTTTAAATATTTTATTTTTTGCGGATATTCAGCTTGAGCATTGAGCTGTACCGAGGTTTGCGCTTTTCTTAAAAGAACTAGTAAATGGGGGTACACAATTGAAAAGGGCAAGTATTGTGAGAGAGAAAAAATATTACGAGTTGGTAGAGGAGCTTAAGAGTCGTACGAAAGATGTGACGTTTTCCGCTACAAAGGCATTAAGTCTGCTCATGCTGTTAAGCAGGTACTTGGTCAATTACACAACGGTAGAATCAGTCGACGAAATAGATGAAGACTGTGCTGAGATATACTTCAATTATTTAATGGATAATCATAAGAGACTTGGTATAAACTTAACCGACATCAAGAGATCGATGCAGCTGCTTGGCGGCATACTAGATGTAGATGTCAATCACTACTTAAAAGATTTTTCACTGTCGAATGTCACACTTTGGATGAATCAGGAGAAATAAACCTGGTGTCAAGCATCGATTTATTTGATAGAATAAGAGAAAATGCTTGACTTGGGCGGTGAACGATAATGAGCTCGGAGTGGATGGGAGCTGGATTAAAAGCGGTCGGTCTGTTTTTAATCCACCCTCTTTTTTATTTCATGATATTAATCAGCCTGTTACATGGCTACATCCGCGTAAAGCGGGAGAGAAAAGCGTTTCAAACGAGAATAGAAGATGTATACGATGAACTTAAATTTACATATTCAAAAGGATGGATTCTAGGAATTTGCCTATCGATTATTTCAGTAGGCTTAGGGATTGCCCTCCCGCCTGGATTCATCGTGATGATTGCAGCGATGACCATCGTTTTCTCTTTATTCTTTAAGGCGAGTGCGCTTTCGTCTGCATACACACTCGGTTTCAGTTTTATTGCGGCGCTTGGCCTGTTGTATTTCCAAGTGAGCCATTCATGGCTGCCGCAGCTCTCAATGATGAATGCATCAGCCGTTGTTATTTTGCTAGGTCTTTTATTAATGACCGAGGGGATTCTAGCCTATCGAACGGCACATTTACGAACATCGCCTGCAATGGTGATGAGTGCGAGAGGACTTTTGATTGGCCAGCAGCGGGCAAACCGCCTATGGCTTTTACCGCTTGTTTTGCTGATGCCGGCAGGTGAATTTACTTCTTCTCTGCCATGGTGGCCAGTGCTTCAAGTGCACGATCAAAGCTTTTCATTTATTTTGATTCCATACATTCTCGGTTTTGGGCAGCGGATTCAAGGATCACTGCCAATTGTTAGCATTCAAATTACAGCACGGCGTATTCTCATGCTTGGGCTCGTGGTTGCTTTTCTAGGTGCTGCAAGTATTTGGTTTGAGCCGATTGCATGGGGAGCTGTATTCATAGCGATTGCCGGAAGAGCTTTCCTTTCATGGAAACAGAGAGTCAACGACAATGCGGCTCCATTCTACTTCTCTAAACGTAATCAAGGGCTAATGGTGCTCGGAATCATTCCGAATACACCTGCAGCTGATTTAAAGCTTGAGATCGGAGAAGTCATTACAAAGGTGAATGGAATAGAAGTCAAAACCGTTTCGGAATTTTACGAAGCTCTTCAAACCAATCGTGCTCTGACAAAGCTTGAGATCATTGGCTTGAATGGTCAGACAAGGTTTGAGAAACGCGCTTCTTACGAAGGGGAGCATCATCAGCTTGGCATCCTGTTTGTGAAGGATGATCCACAGCAAGAATCAACGGCGATTTCATCATAAAAAAAGCTGCTAGAGATGGCAGCTTTTTTCTTTTGGGCGCGCTTCTTTTCCATAGGATTCGCCCCATTCACGCATAGCGAAGATGATAGGTTTTAACGTATCTCCTAGAGAAGTGAGTGAATATTCAACACGAGGAGGGACCTCCTCATAGACTTCTCTGTGAACAACGCCATCTTGTTCTAGCTCACGCAATTGCAGCGTAAGAACACGCTGAGAAATTCTTGGTAGAAGTCGGCGTAATTCATTGTATCGTTTTGGACCGCAAGTCAAATGATAAAGGATCACTCCTTTCCATTTTCCTCCTATTACACTCGAGGTGGTTGAAACGGGACAGCCATGATTGACAATACTGACTGGATTGGATGGTGCACTCATCTTTACACTCCTTTCTAAGGCGAAATGGGTGATAAACGAACATGATTGTACCTAACGAACAAAAATGTGCGTACTTGAATAATGGGAAGCTTTTCTTTTACCATAGAGATATCACATCACACATTCGGGTTGTTTGTTTTCTTATCATAACAATTTCTATATGGGAATGGAAAGAAATTGGATTGGTGAAACTTCACACCCTAATCGTTCAGTAGAAAGGATGAATACCATGCGAGACAAAGAGCAATTAAAAAAAGAAATCATTGAGGCGTATGAATTCCGTCATGCGACAAAAGAGTTTGACCCAACGAAAAAGATTCCAGAAGATGATTTTGCGTTCATTTTAGAGACAGGAAGACTTTCCCCAAGCTCTGTCGGATTTGAGCCTTGGAAGTTCCTCGTCGTTCAAAATGAATCATTTAGAGAGAAATTAAAAGAATATACATGGGGTGCGCAAAAGCAGCTGCCAACTGCCAGCCATTTTGTGATCATTTTGGCAAGAACAGACGCCCGTTATGATTCACCATATGCAGAGTATATCAACAAGGAAATCAAGGGAATGACAGACGAAACGTTTGAGATGGTAAAAGGACGCTACAAACAATTCCAAGAGAATGATCTTCATTTGATGGAAACTGACCGTACGCTCTTCGATTGGGCTTCTAAACAAACGTATATTGCTCTCGGTAATATGATGACGGCCGCGGCACAAATTGGCATTGATTCTTGCCCTATTGAGGGATTCAGCTACGACGAAATTCATCGTATGCTTGAGGAGGAAGGATTACTCGAAGATGGTCAGTACGACATCTCTGTCATGGCTGCCTTTGGGTATCGCGTCATCGAGCCAAAGCGCGGCAAAACACGTCGTCCGATGGATGAAGTAGCCGTTTGGATTCGTTAATAGGAAATGTCTGAAAAAGGCTGTTGACAATTGCGTGGTTAGTCAGTATATTTAAAAAATAAAATCTTTGATAAATAGACAAATTGACTATAAAACGCTTTGACTTGAGAATAGTAAATGAATATCCGTTTTCTAAGAGAGCTGCGGGGTGGTGCAACGCAGTAAAACGAATCATTGAACTCGCTCAAGGAGCGGCAAGACTGAATAAATAGTAAGTCTTTACGTGTGACCTCCGTTATCGGGTTTCAAGTTGGATTCAGCTATGTCTGAGTCAATAAGAGTGGTAACGCGGTTGCAAGGTCAGTCGTCTCTTCAAGGAGATGACTGGCCTTTTTATATGCTTTTATCTTATTTTTGTCTGAAGATTCAAATTTAAAGGAGCTATAGAAAATGGAAAAGGAACATGTGCAGTTAAAACGAACAATGACGTCAAGGCATATCATGATGCTCGCACTTGGCGGTGCCATCGGTGCTGGTCTGTTTAAAGGAAGCAGTTCTGCCATTGATATCGCGGGTCCTGCTGTCATTTTGGCATATATGATTGGTGGTCTTATTTTATTATTTATTATGCAAGGACTTGCCGAGATGACAGTTGCACGACCTGGCGCTAGAACATTCCGTGATTTAATTGAACCTGTGTTAGGCAAATACCCCGCCTATTTCTTAGATTGGATCTATTGGAAAATGTGGGTGTTAAACATTGCAGCAGAAGCGATCGTGTCTGCCATCTTTATTCAGTACTGGTTCCCACAAGTACCAATTTGGACACTTGTGTTAATCATTTCACTTGTTGTGACATTGATCAATGTTTGTTCAGTCAAAATGTTTGCTGAGACAGAGTACTGGTTAGCCTCTATTAAAATTGCTGTCATTCTTTTATTTATTATCATTGGGTTAACGATGCTGTTTGTCTCATTCGGACAGCATGCAGCACCTGGATTATCCAACTTAACCGACCACGGAGGATTTTTCCCGAATGGAACGGGCGGCTTAATTGCGGCAATGCTAGTTGTTGTGTATTCATATGGCGGAACTGAAATGATTGGGGTGACATTAGCAGAAACGAAAAACCCTGAAAAAGTCATCCCAAAAGCCATTCAAAGTACATTTGTACGAATCATCGGTTTTTATGTACTTCCGTTCTTCATCATCGTCAGCTTAATTCCTTGGAATCAAGTAAACAATGAACAAGTGAGCCCATTCGTTACGGTGTTTGCAACGATTGGTGTGCCATATGCAAGTGATATTATGAACGGGATTATTTTATTAGCAATCTTGTCTTCTATGAACTCTGGTCTGTACGCTTCTTCAAGAGTACTATTTACACAGGCAATGGATGGCCGTGTATGGAAAGGATTCTCTAAACTGTCAAAACAACAAGTGCCTGTTCGAGCGATTCTTGTATGTACATCTACCTTGTATGCAGCTGTATTGATTTCTCTTTTTGTAGGTAGTCAAACGTTTAATTACTTGATGGGCTCTTTAAGTTACACAGTTCTATTCATCTGGTTTATCATTGCCGTTGGTCATTTGAAATCTCGAAGCGTCGCACAGCCAGGCGGATATCGCGTGAAGCTGTATCCTTTCACAACGTGGTTTTCCGTCATTGCGATCATGGCCATTTTTGTCGGCGTTGTATTAAATACACCAATTGTCCAAACGCTGGTCACAATGTGCATTTATTTAATCATTACACTTTCTTTCTTTATTAATAGAAAACGGTTTGAAACAGCCGTATAAGCTAAAAAGCGTGCAGGACCTTCTGAAGAGGTCTCGCGCGCTTTTTTTAATGCTGTTTATATTGCTTGAAATGTACAGGGGATTGAACTGGATGTGGCTTAGCCTGAAGGCCATAGCTATCTCTGACGATATAAAGCGGCCGGTCCTTGGCTTCATCGTAAATTCGGCCAATATACTCTCCGATCATGCCTAACATAAAGAGGATAATCCCGCTAAAGAATAGCTGAATGACAATTAATGAACTCCAGCCGGTGATGGTGCTGTTTGTAAAAAGCTTTAAATATAAAACTAGAAACATCGATATGAAGCCAATAGCTGAAAGTGCAATACCTGTCACGCTGGCTAGCTTTAAAGGTTTGTAAGAAAAAGATGTGATCCCATCCATTGAGAGCTTGAGCATCTTTTTGAGAGGGTACTTTGTTTCTCCTGCCAGCCGCTCATCCCGAACATATTCTACCGCAACCTGTTTGAAACCGACCCAGCTCACTAATCCGCGGACAAATGGGTTTTTCTCTCGTATTTTTCTCATTTCATGACACACTTTACGATCCATCAGTCTAAAGTCGCCGGTGTCAATAGGAATATCTACTTCGGTGATTTGACGTAACACTCGGTAGAAAAGGGAAGCGGTGTACTTTTTGAAAACTGTTTCGCCTTTTCGCTTGGTACGGACTGCGTATACGACCTCATAGCCCTCCTTCCATTTTTCAATCATGTCTAAAATTAATTCAGGTGGATCTTGTAAATCCGCATCAATCACTACGACAGCTTCTCCCTTTGCATAATCCATTCCCGCTGTAATGGCAATTTGATGTCCAAAGTTACGAGAAAAATCAATAAGTCTCACATTCGAATCGGTCTGGCAGTACCCTTTAATCAGTTCAGCTGTACGATCCATACTGCCGTCATTGACGAAGAGAAGCTCATATGCTTCTCCCGTTGAATCCATGACGGTCTTAAGGCGCTGATACGATTCATGAATCACAAGCTCTTCATTATACACTGGGACTACAATAGAATATTGTATGTTCTTTTCCATCAATCATCGTTCCTCCCTTTAATAGATGAATTAATCAACGGATAGTTTATAAAGAGTGCCGCTCTCCATTCCGCCCATTCGTCCATTAGACTGATTATTTTGTTCTGATTGTTGGCTGTCTGAGCTGTCTGTTTGCTGATTCGTTTTGGATGTAGAGCTGTTCTGCCAGTTAGAAGTAGCTACTTCTTTTCCATTTTTTTGAATCCAAGTGAGAATGTCAGAGCTACCGCCTCTCATACCAGAAAGATAGAAGTATTTGATTTTACCGTCTTTGACGAACTGCTTGAATTCACTAAGTGTGAGAATGTTATCAGATCCACTAAATCCACCTAATGCCATAACAGCTTTTCCTGTTTTAATAATGTAAGGCGAAGCAGTGGTTGCATCTGTTGTTCCGAATAGGAATTCTTCTCCCGTATTGTTTTTTTCAAGATAGCTGATCAGCTTTTCATTGACTTGTGAACTCATGCTGCCACTTGAAGTTGCAAGCTGAGGACCAGTCTCTGGAAGCATACTGTTTCCTCCATAAAGAAGAGGTGTGCTTGCCCAGTATAGTGGTGCAATCATCATGCCAAGGATGGCGATGAGAGACACGAATTGTTTTAGTTTTTCTTTTCCTTTTATCAAAAGTAGAGAAAGGATCGTTCCAATACCAATGATACCGACTGCAACGCTTAGTCCAAGACCGATCGTGCTTGTAAATGTGGATAGGATAAAGATTTCAAATGCGGTTGTGACGAATATCGCAATAGGAAGCAGCCATTTTTTAAAGCCAGTTCCTGTTTGGAACAATTGAGTCATAGAAACCCAGCCGGCTCCTGCTAATACAGCAATTGGCGGTGCCAGCATGATTAAATAATAGTGATGAAAAAATCCTGCTATACTGAAAAATGCAGCAACGGGTATAAGCCAAGCTAACCAAAATAGTGTTTCTTTTTGTTTTGTATTGAGACGTCTTCTTTCAAAGACTGTCGAGAAGAAGATACCAATCGCACCGAAGAGCGCAAATGGAAGCAGCCAACTGATTTGATCGGACAATTCAGATTGGAACAGACGTAATGGCCCTTTTGTTCCTGTTCCAAACATGCCAGAACCACTTCCCATCTTTCCGCCCCCGCCATTTGGAGGTCCATCACTATTACCGCCTGAAGGCATATCAGGTGGTATTGTACCGTTTGCACTGCGTGGTGGTCCTTGCATTGAAGTCTGTTGCTGGTTGAATGATTGGTTTGAATTGTCTGAGTTGTTTTGATTACCACTGGATGGCGGCTGAGTCATGTTGGATGATTCATTGTCATTTTGCTGATCACCCTGCTGTGAAGGTGGCTGCCCCTCCCCCTGATTTGTACCGCCTCTCCCGCCAGACTGTTGTCCAGTTAACCGCTGAAGACCGTTGTAACCAAAGGCTAATTCTAGTGCTGAGTTCGATTGACTTGATCCCATATAAGGACGATTATCTTTGGATGTGAGATCAACCGCTATAGACCAAGAAGCAGATACACTTAAAAGAACAATCATTGAGATCAATAGTGATAACAACTTTTTCTTCCATGTCGTTCGGAAGGCGATGATGTAAAACAAGACGAGAGCCGGTACAATCATATACGCTTGAAGCATTTTTGTATTAAAACCGATACCGATCATTGCAAAAGAAGCAATTGCCCAAAGTACCTTCTGCTGTTTCACAGCCTTGAACATCATGGCTGTTGCGAGTAAAAGAATAAAAACGAGTAAGCTGTCAATGTTATTTGTACGAGATACAGCAACTGCGATTGGTGTGCACGCCATAATGAGTGCTGACAGTCTTGCAGCAGCCTGCCCAAATGTAGGTTTGACTAGGCGATAGATTAAATAAACTGATCCAATGCCAGCTAAAGCTTGGGGTAAGATCACACTCCAGCCATGCAGTCCGAAAATTTTGGCACTGATCGTTTGCAGCCAGAAGGCGAGCGGTGGTTTATCCACCGTGACATAACCTGAGGGATCGAACGAAGTAAAGAAGAAATTATGCCAGCTTTGCATCATACTTGTGACCGCTGCGGTATAATAAGCGTTCACTGTATCGTTGTTCCAAATGTTATAAATGTTTAAAATGGCAGATAAAATTAATATGAAAAATAAATAAAGATCAAATTTTTGAAAGCGTCTAATCAAAAGTTTGTCACTCCTTTTTCTTAACTTGAAAAAAGTGTAACAAGCAAATATGAATAAATTATGAATAAAAAAAGGCCAATTTTTTATTTTTCTGTTGAATAAAAACAGCTCTAGAAAAGAGCTGTTTTGTTTAAGGTGTCATTTTACGAGGGGGCAGGCGGAATTTCAGTGCTCTCTGCACTTGGTAATTGTATAATAGCGGTCGTACCTATGCCTTGTTCAGATTGAAGAACGAACGTGCCACGATGTTTTTTAATAATTTGATACACAATGGCTAGTCCAAGACCAGAGCCGCCATCTTTTCTTGTGCGCGCTTTATTCACTCGATAAAAACGCTCAGAAACATGAGGGAGTTCTGCTTTTGGAATTCCGCTACCTTCATCTGTAATAGTTAATTCAGCAATGTTTTGGTGAACGAGTAATTCAATCGAAATCGACTTTCCTGATGGCGTGTAATGGATGGCATTGTCCAATAAATTACGAACGACTTGTTCAAGTCGATCGCTGTCACCATAAATAATACAATCCTCTTCGAGTGCTCGGTTGAACGAGATTCCCTTTTGACTAGCAATGAATTTCATTTGATCAAGAACATCATGAATAAGCTGTGCAAAGACGAGAGGCTCCATCGTTAGTGGGTAAGATTCTCCCTCTAACTGCGCGAGATCAAGAAGGTCATGTACGAGCCTGCTTAATCGTGTGGATTCGTTTTGAATAATCTGCATGCCTTTTTTTTGATCAATAATGCCCTCTTCAATACCTTCAGCATATCCTTTCATATAACTTAGGGGAGTTCGAAGTTCGTGGGAGACATTCGCAAGAAATTCCCTGCGGTGCTGCTCAACTTTTTCAAGGGTAGAAGACAGTTTGTTAAAAGAGCGGCTCAGCTGGTTTAACTCATCACCGTTTTTGGTCACAGCCATCCGTTTTGAAAAATCACCAGACTCCATTTCCAACGCAATTTCTTTCATTTGATTAATTGTCCGCACGACTTGATTGGAGCTTTTATATCCGATAAAGAAAATCAGGAGCAGGATTAATAAAATAGATATGCCAAGTGTCAATCTGATTTGGACAAAAGGTTCATATACATCCGATAAGGGCATGGATAGAAAAATTGTCCCCGATAGCTCATCTTTGCTTGAGAAAACAGGGATGGCGATGCCAAGAATATCTTGATGAAACTGTGAGTGTTCTCTAATCAACACGACGGTTTCCCCTTGAAGGAGCTTTTGGCGTTCTTTGAATGTGATGAGATTATCATTTGTGTTCGTATCAAAAGGAAGACCACTTGAAAGCTCCATTGGATCATCTGTAAAAATAATGTTCGCCTGACTCGAATCGTTAGACCATTTTATTCTATCGGTAAAATACGTATCCTTCCCGTGTTGATGATAGATTTGTGCCAGCTTTTTACCTTGTAAACTTAAGGAATCAATTTGCTTATCAACATATAAGTGCTGGTATAAGTAATAGGTGAGGGCAAGAGCTGAGGCAGCAACAATTCCGGTCACTACAAGGATTAAGAAGAGCACTTTCTTTTTAATCGATAAAGGCTTCATTCTTCCTCCTCAAACTTATAACCGACACCCCAAACGGTTTTAATATGCCGTTCTGCTCCCTTTAGTTTCAGTCTTAGCGTTTTGATATGTGTATCGACTGTTCGTAAAGAGCCGCTCGTAGAATGTGATTCCCATAATTTTTGATAGAGCTGTTCTCGTGAAAACACTTGGCCTTGATTGAGTAAAAGAAACATGAGTAAATCAAATTCTCTTCTAGTTAAATTAATGGGCTCCTGAAGGATATAAACTTGTCTACCATCCTGATCGATCTCCATGTCACCAAACTGTATGCGGCTGCGCTTTAGCGAAAGACCTCTAATTCGTCTCAAAGTTGTTTCAATTCTTGCTGCAAGCTCACGTAGACTGAAAGGCTTCATAATGTAGTCATCCGCACCAATTTCTAGGCCCCTAATTCGATCCTCTTCATAACTTCTAGCTGTTAAGAATAAGATAGGAATTTGAGAAGTTTGCCGAATACGCTGGCAGACTTCAAATCCATCCATATCAGGCATCATAATATCAAGTACAACAAGATCAACGGGTTCCTTTTCAAGCTGACGTAAAGCCTCCATTCCATTATTAGCTGTGATAATGTGAAAGCCTTGTCTTCTTAAGAAGGATCCGATTAGCTCAAGCATATCGAACTCATCGTCTACAATTAAAATATGCATTTGTTCTTTCATTTCTTTTCCTCCAACACGATAGCATAGGGTCCTGATGGGACATTCAGTCGATTTTTCATCATGAATGTATGTTTATCGATAATTGATACTGAATTGTCATCTAAGTTACTCACATATATTGATGTGGTATCAGCGTTAATATAATTAGGATTTTGACCAGTCTCAACAGAAGCAAGCTGCTTATTCTTTTCTGTATCTACTTTGTATAGCGTATGATCTCCATGACAAAGTACATATAAAGTAGAAGAATTTTTCTCTGAGAAGAAGGCAACAGGCATAACACCTAGTTTCATTTCTCTCTGCTTTTTACCCGTTTTAGGGTCGTAAGCAAAAATGCTTTTATTTAAGGTGCCTGGCTTTCCGTGACCACCAATCCAAATGGACTGTCCATCAAAATGAATACCAGATGGTCGTTCAAGCACAGAGAACGTACGTATAAGTTTTTCCTTCTCAATATCTATGACAGAGACAGTATGGCTTTCTGCATTTAATACGAATAAAGTACCTGCCGGAGAAAGTGTCATAGAAGAAGGTAACTTTCCAGTCTTCACAGTTGCTTTTATGTTTTTACGCTGCGTATCAATAAAATAAACGACATTTTTCTGTGAATCCGCTGCAATTAAGGTGTGAGAAACTGCATCATATGTAAGGGAAGTCAGTCCTTTACTCACATCCATATAATCTGTTGCTGTACCTTTTTTTAAATTAATTTCGATAAGCGATTCTCCTTCTTTACTAGTTGCGATGATGACGTCTTTGTTGATTTGGATAAGATCAGTGAGCGGATGTTTTAAATCAACGGAAGAGATTACTTTATTCTTTTGTAAATCAACGATTGAAAAGGAGGCTTTTTTTAATTGAGAGATGACCGCGATCGATTGAGAGTTTCCAGGTGGAGTAAACTGCTGGTCTTTTCCACAGCCTGACAGGAATAACAATAGAGCTGATAAATAGATCAAAACATATTTTAGACGTGCCATTCTTCCGCTCCTTTGAGTCCTCTATTTTCAAAAAGCATACCATAAAAATTGTGAAAAAAAATCGAAGTTATCAATGCTGAAAGAGATGAAAAACAGAGTATAGGTGGATGAATGAGGATAAATCGATTTAAAGTTTCTTGTTTATCTAGTCATATGGCTTTTTTTCATCTTTAAAAAAGGATTTTCAATATTTGATTCCTTTGCCAATTATAGCTTACAGTGAGAAAAATAAAGAAAACTCCCCCGCTCTAAATTGATATAGAGCGCAGGGAGTCATTAGGCGGAATGCCCAGATGATGGGGAGGTAGATTTCGTTTTGACGCGTTGGGATAAAAGGAAGCCAAGGATTCCTGCACCCATTAATACAATAAATAAAGATTGGAAACCACTCATGATACCAATCAATGTCGACGAAATGATACTGCCAAAATATCGAAAGGTTGAGAAAATACCAGAGGCCGAACCAGATAAACTTTGATCAACAGCTGTTAATGAAGCCATCTGCATACTTGTCATACCAATCCCTGATGAAATTCCCCCCGCGACTAGTGTCACAATAAGCAGTGGTAAGGTTGGATACTGACTCAGTGTAATTAACATGATGCCTGATAAAGTGAGGCAGAGAAATGAAAAGCGAATCATTTTTTTCGCGCCTTTTTTTGGATGAAGTCTTGCGCCTAATAAACCGCTAAGAGACATACAAAGAGAAAATACCGATAGAATCATACCACTTTGTGTATGAGAAAGGGCCAGTTGTTGTTCCATAAACAGCGGCATAATGAGGAGGATGGCATACATCACAAAATTACTTAGCATGATCGATAGATTCGCATTTGTAAATGAACTGTTTTTAAATAGGGACAAATCGATGATCGGATTCTTTACTTTCCGTACATGTCTAAAAAATAAAGGAATGACAATCAATGCTAGAATGCCATAAATGAAATATTCATTTAATAGCTGGCTTTTTGAGCATAGAATGACTGTGGCAATTCCGATGGTTAAATACAATGAACCAATCATATCTACTCTTGCGTGTATACGTGTATGCTTTACCTTTGGAATAAGTAAAACACCGGTGACTAGTGTAAGAAATAGGAATGGGATATTCACTAAGAATATAGAATGCCAATCAAAACTCTGAATGAGAATCGATCCAATAAAAGGCCCAAGAGCGGCACCAATACCAGCACCAAATCCAAAGTAACCCATTGTTTTAGACAGTTTTTCGGGTGAGACTGTTGCACGAATCAAAGCGATACTATTCGGTGTTAAAATAGCCCCGCCAGCTGCTTGAATGGAGCGGAAGATGATGAGAAATGCTAGATTAGGTGCTAAAGCACAGCCAATCGAGCCGATTAAAAAGAGTGTCACTCCGGTTAAATACATGCGGCGGTGTCCGTATATATCTCCTAACTTACCAGCGATAGGCTGGGTGACCGCCATGACAATAAGATAAATGGTGACAACCCAAGTGATGTTTGAAATGGATTGATCATAATATGTTGATATGGATGATAGAGCGACTGCGATCATCGTTGAGTTGACCGGAACTAGTATAGCTCCAAGTAACAAAGAATAGATGATCAAGCTCTCTTTTTGTAACCTCAATGTGTATACCACCTTTTGTGAAAAAGAAGAATTCCACCCTTTAAGCGGGAGAAATTCCTCTCATGAAAATGTGTGTGTATGTCTCAATAAAATCATCTTTTTGTGTTAATACGAGCTGGAAGTCTTGCTCAAGCTGCTGAGTAAAAAAACCAAAATACGTACTAATGAAAATGTCTGCATAAATGTCTTCTTTTCCTTTTAAGACATGCTGTTGAACGCTCATCTTTTTGAAGTATTGTATCAGCATTTCCCTTAGTTCTTGAGGATAAATTTTTTCATGACTAGTCAGATCTTTAAACATTGCCGGTTCTCGCATGCTGATATAAATAAATTCTTTTTTTGAAGTCAAATGTTCAAGGATATAGGAACCGAGAAACTTTAAATCGGTGTACAAATCCCCTTTGAATTCTGCTTCTAAGGTTTTTGTTGGCGTTGATTTCATTTTCATAATAGCAGCAATAACGCCGCGTTTGTTTTTAAAGTTGCGGAAAATAGTTGCTTCACTGACATTCGCTTTTTTAGCTATTTCTTTTGTTGTGGTTTTTTGATAGCCCTTTTCAGTCAATAAATCCATTGTTGCGCGAATGATTCGTTGATTTGTAGATTTTAACAAGCATACTCACCTCAGGTTATGAATGTGTTTGCAACAAAGTAAGTATACCGATAAAACCTATGACCGCCAATATGATCTAGTTAGACACGTGCATGCTGTTTTAATATCTGAATACGTCCATTGCTTCCATCTACTGTCACAAGGTCACCGGATTGAAGTGTTTCTGTTGCTATTCGGGTTCCTAGGACAGCTGGCATCATATACTCTCTTGCGATAATAGCTGAATGAGATAAAATGCCTCCAGCATCGGTTACGACTGCTTTTGCATCTCTAAATAAGCTCGTCCATAAAGGTGTGGTTGTTTTGCAAACTAAAATATCATCCTTTTGAAATTGTGAGAATTCCTCAGCACATGTAATAATTTTTACTCTTCCAGAAACAATACCGCTAGATGCGCCAATTCCATAGATCATATCGCTTGTGTTGTTTTCATTTTCTCTTAATGAACCGAGCGTTCTTTCTGCTTGCTGCAATTCAGCTTCAGTGGGGGTGCCCATATAAGCTGGTGGTTGGATGGCTTCATTCTCTTTCATGTCAATTTTTCTTTGTGCGATGACTGTATCAAATGATGTAGACGTTGTGAGCGCTGTGTGTACCTCCTCATCGTAGAGATACCATAGATCTTCTTGATGAGGAAGCGTTCCTTTTTGTACAAGAAGTTCGCCAATCTTTAATAGATATACTCTGGCTTTAGCATCTAACATGGCATCAATGTAAAAGTGATGATCATCACGGATATTAGCAGCCTGTAGAGCAAATTGGTAAAGTGTCTCAAATTTCGTTTTAAATGCTTCATCCTTCACTTGGCTCATAAAATGTTCATATGTCTCTTGTCTTTTGATGACGGCTTGTGCAAATTCTTCATCAAAATCACTTTGGTGTTGAATGTTGTTTCTGATGATATCTAGGATAAACTCAGGGTTTTCCACCCATGTCTTTTCCGTAAGGTCATGACTTTTCACAGATCGCCAGCCATAAACTTGAAGAAATTCCTCTAATGTCGAAATGAAGTGTCTGCCTTTTTCCGATTGAGTGAGTGCATCAAGCAGCTCTGAATTCTTTTCATTGTTTATAAATGCTTGATAAAGTTCTTTATCTTGAAGGACACTCTTTGCAAAATCAGATAGCTTCTTATCTGTTTCAAGTGATTTATTCATCACGCCTATCATCATCTCATGCAGTAGGATCACTTGTGATTGATCACCAGTATACGTCACAAGCATGTCTTCAATCATAGTTGATAAAATGACTTGAGGGATGACAATATCAAAATGATCATCATATGCTTGTATATAAAAAGCTTTTAATTCTTCGAAGCCGATGATGGCTTCTTCAATGGTCATCGGTTCCTTTATTTTGAGATCCAGCTTTTCGTAAAAAGGAAAGAAATTTTTCTCTAAAATTTCATACATACGTTCACTTAGATGCGGAAATAACTCAAATAAGCTTTCATCAAAAACTGGTACGGCTTCTGCACTCGCTTCTGGCAGGGACGGTGATGAATAGAGATGTCCTCTATAAAGCTTGATATCTTTAATATTCAGATCAGGCACTTGATATTTTTCACCATTTTTCTTCATACCGCTTTTTAATGCTGGGATGATCAGACTTGAAAAGAGAGGACTTGTTGGACCCGGCATATGATCGTCCATTGAGATCCAGAAATCCTGCAGCTCGTCTGGCTGCATTTGAAAAGAAGCCCCTACTGTTTCATCTGCTGCTTTTGAGAGAGCTGCGGTAATCGGTCTGGCTTGAAGTAAATAAAATGTGCCATTTGCTATCCCAAATTCGATATCGACGCTATGACCATAAAGTGCTTCTACTTGTTTGGTGATGTGCGTGATTTCTACTAGTTGGTCATCATTCAGGCAAAACTGACCAGCCATTTCCTCCGTCACTGCTTGTTCAATGACACCTTCTTGATAAGGAATAATTTGCAGCTCTTTCGTTCCAAGTGATTTTTCAATAGAAAGTGTCTCTTTGTCTATAACAAATGTGTCTGGTGTCACAAGCCCGGAAACGATTGCTTCTCCTAGTCCGTAGCTTGCTGTCAGCATCATTTCATTTGTTTTTCCTGTTATGGGATTCTCACTAAAGATGACACCGGAGACATCAGAATGGATCAATCCTTGAACGACAACAGCCATGAGCGGCATCTCTTCCTCGTTTTCATCCATCTCTTCCTTATACTCTGTTACTCTCACTCCAAAGTAAGAAGACCAACATTCTTTGACAGCCTGTAAGAATTCTTCATCTGTTTTGATATTTAAATAGGTCTCGTACTGTCCTGCAAATGAGGCGCCTTCGAGATCTTCTGCAACAGAAGAGGATCTGACTGCAACTGAGGGATAAGTTTTCCGTAATGATTGAAAGGACGAAAGAAGTTCTGCTTCCATTTGAGAAGGAAACGATGCTTCTTTGATTTTGTCAGCAAGGTTTTGTTCGGTTGGATGCAGGTTGTGATATGAAAGAAAGCTTGAAAAGCTGTTGGTTTTGATAATAAATCCATCTGGGACTGGCAGGCCGTGATTGTTTAATTTGATTAAATTCAGGCCTTTTGCCCCTGCGAGTGATGCGGATTCTTCAGCCGCATGAAATAAAACTGAATACATGGGAATGCCCCCTTATCCAAATAGCCAATGGTTTGTCTGTCTCTCTATTGTTTCTAAAATGATAGTGCGCACTATCATTTTAATCATAGAATTTATTGGATGTGACTGTCAAAGACGGAAAGACCTATCTTTACAAAGGGGACATTCTCACTAATTTCCTACTATATCTAAAACAAAAGTCTCCGAACAGAAAGAAAAATAGGGGAAATTGAAAACTGTGAATTGTTCAATATGCCAAACTTTACTATAATCAAGGGAGTAGATCATGAAGAGGGAGGGTTTTTGTGATTACAAAAGCCATATTTGCACTTGTTTTTCCTTTCCTGCTCGTTATTTTATTTTCAAAGGTGACTTATAATCATTATGTGGGCATTGCATTAACAGCAGCGCTTTTATTTGCCTCGTATATGAAGGGCTATACAGAAACCTACTTTATTGTAGGATTAGATATCATTTCTTTAGTAGCTGGTGCATTATATATGGCTAAAAAAGAAATTGAAAAGAGAGAAAAGGCTGAAAAACATCATTGATGTGATCATCAAGAGCGTGTGAGGCCGAAAGGTGACGTTTTTAAGCTGTGCTTACGATTTTTAGTGAGTGCAGCTTTCTTTTTGTTCTCTTTTTCTGTCATCGCATATCTCTCACCAAAATGTTCCATACTGAAAGGAAGGTTTTCGCAAGAGGGTTATTTGGTATTGAAGAGAGGGTATGACTGTATTGGAAATAAAAATCAAGCAAGAGCCGAACTTTAGTTCGTATTTTTGTGTTCTTTTATGATAATATATTCATTAGATAGATTTCGTAACGAAACGGAGGCTTTGATGTGAGTGACCGCTTTGAATTAGTTTCTAACTATCAGCCCCAAGGAGATCAGCCGAAGGCAATTGAAAAGCTTGTTGAGGGGATCCATCAGGGGAAACAGCATCAAACGCTGTTAGGTGCAACAGGTACAGGAAAGACCTTTACTGTATCCAATCTGATTAAAGAAGTGAACAAACCGACACTTGTCATTGCGCATAATAAGACACTTGCCGGTCAGCTATACAGCGAGTTCAAGGAATTTTTTCCGAATAATGCTGTCGAATATTTTGTGAGTTACTATGATTATTACCAACCAGAGGCGTATGTGCCTCAGACGGATACATTTATTGAAAAGGATGCCAGCATCAATGATGAGATTGATAAGCTGAGACACTCCGCTACGTCCTCGTTATTTGAGCGGAGAGATGTCATCATCATTGCCAGTGTCTCCTGTATTTATGGCTTAGGTTCGCCAGAGGAATACCGAGAGCTTGTGCTGTCTTTACGTACTGAAATGGAGATTGAACGCAATCAGCTTCTACGTAAGCTGGTGGACATTCAGTATTCTCGTAATGATATAGATTTTCAGCGCGGAACCTTCCGAGTACGAGGAGACGTCGTTGAAATTTTCCCTGCTTCACGTGATGAGCATTGTATCAGAGTGGAGTTTTTCGGTGATGAAATTGAACGTATTCGAGAAGTGGATGCACTGACTGGAGAAATACTCGGTGATCGTGAACATGTGGCTATTTTCCCAGCATCTCACTTCGTCACTAGAGAAGAAAAAATGGAAAAAGCGATTGTTAATATTGAACAAGAGCTTGAGGAGCAGCTCGAAAAGCTTCGAGATAATGGAAAATTGCTAGAAGCACAGCGCCTTGAGCAGCGGACAAGATATGACCTTGAGATGATGAGAGAAATGGGCTTTTGTTCAGGAATCGAGAATTACTCAAGACATCTGACCTTGCGTCCTCCTGGTTCAACCCCTTATACATTGCTTGATTATTTCCCAGATGATTTTATGATTGTTGTCGATGAGTCACATGTGACGGTCCCGCAAATCCGTGCGATGTACAACGGGGACCAAGCAAGAAAGCAAGTGTTGGTTGATCACGGATTCCGTCTGCCTTCAGCACTTGATAACAGACCGCTCACCTTTGATGAGTTTGAAAAGCATATCAATCATATTGTGCATGTATCTGCCACTCCGGGTCCTTATGAGCTTGAGAAAACCCCAGAGGTTGTGGAACAAATTATCCGTCCAACAGGTTTACTTGATCCAATTATTGAAGTGCGTCCAATTGAAGGTCAAATTGATGACTTAATTGGAGAAATTCATGCGCGGATTGAGAAAAATGAGCGTGTGCTCGTGACGACGCTGACGAAGAAAATGTCTGAGGATCTGACAGATTATTTAAAAGAGATTGGAATCAAGGTCAATTATCTGCATTCAGAAATTAAGACCCTTGAGCGGATTGAGATTATTCGCGATTTACGTCTCGGAAAATATGATGTGCTTGTGGGAATCAACCTTCTTCGTGAAGGACTGGATATTCCAGAGGTGTCGCTCGTGACGATTTTAGATGCAGATAAAGAGGGCTTCTTACGCTCTGAAAGATCCCTTATCCAGACGATTGGCCGGGCAGCGAGAAATTCAGAAGGCCGGGTCATTATGTATGCAGATAAAATGACCAAATCAATGGATATTGCGATTCAAGAAACGAAGCGAAGACGAGAGCAGCAAGAGGCATATAATGAAAAATATGGAATTACACCGCAAACCATCCATAAGAAAATTAGAGATGCCATTAAAGCAACAAAGATACATGAAGAATCGGAAGAATATGAAACAAATGCAGCACCAAAGCTGTCAAAAATGAGCAAAAAAGAACGAGAAAAAGTGATCGAAAAGGTCGAGATGGAAATGAAAGATGCAGCAAAAGCGCTTGATTTTGAAAAAGCAGCAGAATTAAGAGATCTATTGCTAGAGCTAAAAGCGGAAGGATGATTGCCTGATGGCTATGGAACGAATAGAGGTGAAAGGTGCTAGAGCCCACAACCTTAAAAATATTGATGTGAATATCCCGCGTGACCAGTTAGTGGTCATCACGGGTTTATCTGGTTCAGGAAAATCGTCTCTTGCTTTTGATACCATTTATGCAGAGGGGCAGCGCAGGTACGTTGAATCTCTTTCAGCATATGCGCGCCAATTTCTCGGTCAAATGGATAAACCGGATGTAGATGCCATTGAAGGTCTTTCTCCGGCGATTAGTATTGATCAGAAGACAACGAGCCGGAACCCTAGATCAACGGTCGGAACAGTTACTGAAATCTATGATTATTTACGTCTCTTGTATGCTCGAGTTGGGAAACCGATTTGTCCGATACACGGGATTGAAATTACGTCCCAAACGATTGAGCAGATGACAGATCGCATTTTAGAATATCCAGAAAGAACGAAATTGCAAGTGCTTGCGCCAGTCGTATCTGGCCGCAAAGGGACACATGTCAAAGTACTTGATCAAATTCGAAAGCAGGGCTATGTTCGAGTAAGAGTCGATGGAGAGATGGAAGATCTATCAGAAGAGATCGAGCTTGAAAAGAACAAGAAGCATTCCATTGAAGTCGTGATCGACCGAATTGTGGTGAAGGAAGGCGTTGCGGCTCGGCTGTCTGACTCTCTTGAAACGGCGCTGCGACTAGGTGAAGGCCGTGTGATGATTGACGTGATTGGACAAGAAGAGTTGTTATTCAGTGAACATCATGCCTGTCCGCACTGCGGATTCTCTATTGGTGAGCTTGAGCCTAGAATGTTTTCGTTTAATAGTCCTTTTGGTGCCTGTCCGAGCTGTGATGGGCTTGGCTCTAAACTAGAAGTTGACCCTGAGCTTGTCGTTCCTAATAAGGATTTGACGTTACGCCAGCATGCCATTGCCCCATGGGAGCCGCAGAGCTCACAATACTATCCTCAGCTCCTTGAGGCAGTATGTACACATTATGGTATCGACATGGACATTCCTGTGAAAGATATCCCGTCGCATTTATTCGATAAAATTTTATATGGAAGCGGCTCTGAACGGATTTATTTCAAATATGAAAATGATTTTGGTCAGGTACGTGAAAATGAAATTGAATTTGAAGGTGTTCTACGTAACATTGAACGACGTTATAAAGAAACCAGCTCGGATTATATTCGTGAGCAAATGGAGAAATATATGGCGAACCAGCCATGTCCGACATGTAAAGGATATCGTCTGAAAAAAGAGACGCTTGCGGTTCTGATCAATGGCAAACATATTGGAGAAATCACTGATTTGTCTGTCTCTGATGCCCTTGATTTATATGGTCAAATCGAGTTGTCTGAGAAAGATTTGCAGATTGCTCAGCTCATTTTACGCGAAATCAAAGAGCGCTTGTCCTTCTTAAATAATGTGGGATTAGATTACCTCACATTAAGCCGCTCCGCTGGCACACTATCTGGAGGAGAGGCGCAGCGGATTCGTCTGGCTACTCAAATCGGTTCTAGGCTGACAGGTGTTCTTTATATATTAGATGAACCATCTATTGGTCTGCATCAGCGTGATAATGACCGATTGATCGGGACATTGAAAAACATGCGCGACATCGGGAATACCCTCATTGTCGTCGAGCATGATGAAGATACGATGCTAGCCGCTGATTATTTGATTGATATTGGACCTGGAGCAGGAGTTCATGGGGGAGAAGTGATTTCAGCTGGGACACCGGAAGAAGTCATGAAGGACAAGAAATCTTTAACAGGACAATATTTATCTGGAGAGAAATTTATCCCACTACCGATCGAAAGAAGAAAGCCTGATGGTCGCTATATAGAGATTAAAGGTGCAAAAGAAAACAACCTGAAAAACGTCAATGCGAAGTTTCCTCTAGGTGTCTTTACAGCTGTGACTGGGGTGTCTGGTTCAGGAAAGAGTACGCTTGTGAATGAAATTCTATTAAAATCACTTGCGCAAAAACTTCACAGAGCGAAGGCGAAGCCAGGACAACACAAAGAAATCAAAGGAATGGATCATTTAGATAAGGTGATTGATATTGATCAATCTCCAATCGGTCGTACGCCAAGATCCAACCCTGCCACGTATACAGGTGTATTTGATGATGTGCGAGATGTGTTTGCACAAACCAATGAAGCCAAGGTACGAGGGTATAAAAAAGGCAGATTCAGCTTTAACGTCAAAGGTGGACGCTGCGAGGCATGTCGCGGAGATGGCATCATTAAAATCGAAATGCACTTTTTACCTGATGTGTATGTGCCTTGTGAGGTGTGCCACGGGAAACGGTATAACCGGGAGACACTTGAGGTCACATATAAAGGGAAAAACATTGCTGATGTACTTGAAATGACTGTGGAGGACGCACTCCAATTTTTCGAGAACATCCCGAAAATTAAGCGGAAGCTTCAAACGATTTTTGATGTCGGACTAGGGTACATTACACTTGGACAGCCTGCGACGACATTGTCTGGAGGAGAGGCGCAGCGTGTGAAATTGGCATCTGAGCTTCATCGTCGTTCAAACGGAAGGTCTCTTTATATTTTAGACGAGCCGACAACAGGTCTGCATGTGGATGATATTGCCCGTTTATTAAAAGTGCTTCAGCGTTTGGTCGAAAACGGAGATACGGTACTAGTGATTGAGCATAACCTTGATATTATCAAGGCTGCTGATTACCTCGTTGATCTCGGACCAGAGGGCGGTGCAGGCGGCGGAACGATCATTGCCTCTGGGACTCCAGAGCAGATTGCAAAAGAAAAAGCTTCTTACACTGGTCGATACTTAAAGCCGGTTTTAGAGCGTGACCGTAAACGAATGAAACAGTTAGTCAAATAAACAGAAAGTGTGACTTCATCATAAAAAACCCCCTCTTTTAAGAGGGGGTTCAGATTGTTGACAAAGGGCTAAAATGATCTTTATTTTAGCCCTTTGTCTTCTTTTCAGCGTGATAGAAAACCTTTGAAGTCTAGGAAGGACGAGTAACGGAGTGGAGCGAATTAAACATTCGTGAGCACCGGAACGCAGTCCTGACAAAGAATGCGAGGGTTTGTCTACACGCTGAAACCCCTCTTTTAAGAGGGGTTTTTCTTTTATTGTGCATCTTCCTTTGGCATTAAATGACTGAGTTGCGTTAAATCCTTCAAAATATGCGTGCTGCTGCTGTCGAGCAGTACCTTTAAATAACGGATATCACCATACTTAGGATGAGACGGATGAATGGTCTCAAGCTCCCTGATCATATCGCTGTTCATGCTTTTTTGTTTCTGTATAAGGTCTAAAAGCGTTTGAGCCGTCTGGTTAGTATTATGATGATCTGTCAAAATAATTACCCCCTATAATGATAATCACCATCTTTTCAACATATTTTAAAGGGTAATCCGTGAAGAATCTACACTTAGGTGCAAAAAGATGTAATTTGTGTCTAAGGTCATATGTAAATCGAATGATTTTGAAACTTTTGCTACGCAATAAACGTATGAGTTAGAAAGGAATTTTCATCATGAAGGAGCGAATATATATGAATAGAGATCAGTCGATCATTGCATCAATTTGTTATTTTAGTGTATTTTTCATGCCATTTATTGTACCAATCGTGGCATATTTTGTAGTCGACCAAAAGGAACCGAAACGGCACGCTTTGCGGGCATTGTGGTCACATGTTTTGCCAGTCGCAGCGTGCGTGTTGCTCGTTTTTGGGTCTATCCCATTTTTATTGTCAACACAGGCAAGTGACTCACTCATGCCAGTGATCACGATGCTCATCTTGTCCTTTTTAGTCGCTATTGGCTTTTTGATCTCTGTCATTTGGAATATCATTCAAGGTATTAAAGTACTTCAATCCATCAAATCGTAGGAGGGCTTTGTATGAATGAAAAAGAACGCATTTTAAAATTAGTAGAAGACGGGACATTATCGGCAAAAGAAGCGATTACGCTACTTGAAAAACTAGAGGAAAGTCCGTCTGTTTCATTAGAAAAGTCAACCGCTGATCACACCTTTCATGAAGAAAAAGCTGGTACTGAGAGCAAAGGAAATGGTACCGAAAATCTTGGTGCAAAGCTGTTTGGTTGGTTAGACTCTGCGGTGAAAAAGGTGAAAGACGTAGATCTTGATTTGAATTTTGGACAGTCGGTCGATGTTGAGCACATTTTTCAGTTCAAAGACGCCTCACTCTCTCATTTAGATATTCAATTGGCGAACGGCAGTCTCAATGTGATGCCTTGGGACGATAGCGATATTCGAGCAGAATGCCATGCAAAAATCTACCGTGCAGAAGACGGAGAGCAGGCAAGACAGCAATTTCTCAATCAATTGGACTGCGGCCTTGAAGGGGATAAATTTTTTATCCGGACCGAAAAGAAGACGATGAAAGTCAATGTCACTTTATATGTACCGCGTATCCAATACGATAAAATCAAGGTAAAACTGTTTAATGGTCCGATTCGAGGGGAAAAGCTAAAGACAAAAGAACTTGCTGCGAAAACCACCAATGGTGTCGTCTCTTTTGCCTCATTACAGGCGGAAAAGGTTGGAATTGAAACAGCAAACGGACAAATTAAACTGGCGGATCACGAGTGTGGTATGATTGAAGTAGAAACCATTAATGGGCTGATCGACCTGCGCGGGAAAAGTGAGTCAATTGATGCCCAAAGCTTTAACGGAAACATTGCTGTTCAGCTGTCGGATGAGAAGTGCCGTTCCATTTATGCGAAAACGACAACAGGCAGTGTGGACGTCCAGATCCCGCGTGCGTGTGCAGTGACCGCTGAGCTGAAAAGCAATCTTGGGTCTATTTCTCACGATTTGCTTGATGCAGAGATGATTAAAGAGAAAAATGAGACATTACAAAAAGAAAAAATGATCAAAGCCAATCAACAGGCAGTGAACAGTATATCCATTTTTGCAGAAACAAAAACAGGTTCAATACAAGTAAAGCACCAATCAGACAAGGAGTGATTCTACATGAAGAAGCTTTATCGTTCAGCAACAGATAAAAAAATAGCGGGTGTTGTTGGTGGACTTGCCGAATACTTAAGTGTCGATGCATCTTTGCTTCGCATTTTAACGGTGATCGTCGGATTTATGACAGCATTTATGCCAATTTTCTTGGTCTACTTCATCTGGTATTTTGTTGTTCCGGAAGAAGGCACTAACTAAATGTTTAGATGGATCGTCAGTATTTTAGTCAATGCATTACTTTTAATCGTTATTGCTGGATATTTTGATTCGGGCATTCTGCCAGGGCTTGGCAGCGTTTATATTGAAGGGTTTGGCGCAGCCATTGTGGCAAGTATTATTTTATCTTTGCTCAATATTTTAGTGAAGCCGTTTTTGATCATTTTAACGCTTCCAGTAACCGTCCTCACACTAGGATTGTTCTTGTTTGTGATTAATGCCATCACACTCATGATGACATCAAGCTTTATGGGCGATAGTTTTAACATTGATGGGTTTGGAACGGCCATTTGGATGGCTGTCATCTTATCCATTTTCCATCTGTTGATACAAAAAGGAATTGTGGAGCCGTTAGCGAAAAAAAGCTAACGGTTTTTTTGACCCTTTTTGTATTGTTTCTCCGTTTCATCTGACATAAAAACTTCCTTCAGGAGACACAATATCCGAAGGGAGGCGGTGCACGATGGTGAACGTGAGCAGACAAATCATGCTTTTATGTTTTTTTATCATTCTTTTTTGTTTCAATCAGCCTGCTTCAGCAGGGCCTTTTATTCAAACACAAGTCAATATACCGGACAAGCCTTTTTCTCCTTTTATCTTTGATCCCTTTCATGTGGATGTCCGACCAGTTTTAGGGGAAAAAAGCCGTGATCTCCAGTTTCGTGCGTCTATTACGGATCAGGAACAAATTTTGTCCGCGAACTTGTATTATAAACAAAGTGATGAGCTAGGGTACCGTTTGATCCCAATGGAACGGTTGCCAGGTATGAAGCCAGAATTTACAGCGAAAATTCCACCAGATCAATTATGGAATCCAACCGTTCGTTACTATACAGAGTTTCTCACGCAAAAGTCCGTGATCAAAACGGCAGAACAATCTGTCCACTTAAATGGATTTGAAGAGGATCTTTCGCGCATTCCCGACTTAGTCATCACAGAAATTGTTGTCAATTCAAAAAATCGCAAAGGCAAAGATGCATTTGAATTTATTGAGGTATATAACACCACACATGAGCCTATCTCTCTTAAACATTATCAGCTTCGCTACCGCAACCCTGCACAAGGAACTGAAATGGATGATGTGTATTCCTTTCACACTAAACCAGTGACTCTTTCACCTGGAAAACCGTATGTTTTCTGGCTGAGGAAAAAAGGGCAGGAGCATTTAACGGTAGCGGACTTCAATGCCATGTACAAAAGTCAATTAAAAGAGGGAGAGCATGTCTCTGTCATCGAAAGCAAAGGGCTGTCCAACTCTAAATCTCGTCTTGTTTCCATTACAACGAATATAGGGGAGGAGATTTCTTCAGCAGCATTTCGCTTGAAGCCTTCATGGTTTAGTGAGCATAAATCTTTGCTGTTCAAATATCCAATGGACGGTACGTCGCAAATGAAACTAATTTCGAAAATTGAAGAAGAGCCTACGCCTGGAAAAGTGCTAAAAGCACAAATTCCATCTGAGAAAAAAGAAATGTCTCAAGATATCCATAAACCTGTGATTGAAGATATGACAGTGAGGAAACCAGTGAAACCAACTGAAAGCATAGAGATTAAAGCAGATGTACAGGATGATCAGGTCGTCAAAACCGTCAAGCTTCGCTATCGAACAAATCGGAAAGATGATTTTAAGGAAATACTGCTTCAAAAAGATCATAACGACCGATTATTTCATCATATTTTTTACTCACCTGAGTTGATTGGAAAAGAAC
Source organism: Bacillus sp. FSL R5-0422 (assembly GCF_038610765.1). Classification (NCBI taxonomy): domain Bacteria; kingdom Bacillati; phylum Bacillota; class Bacilli; order Caryophanales; family Bacillaceae; genus Bacillus; species Bacillus sp. FSL R5-0422. Next base: position 3,056,030 of record NZ_CP152014.1, on the reverse strand, counting down.
AATTGGAATATCAGCTTGAAGCGTCAGACGGTGAAAATACAGCAATGACGATGAAAAAAATGATTGATGTGGAGCAAGTTAGCAAAGCACACGGCCTTCGATTCAATGTAGAAGAAGGGGATACGGTTTCAGGATTATTTCCATTAAAGGCAACGTCTGATCAGAAAAAAAGTATTGAACTATTAATAGATGGAAAGCGGAAACAGCAAGTGTTTTCTGCCCTTGAAGCAGATCCATATATTGCATTTGATGTCAAAGGGACAAATTTATATTTTAAAAATGGTGTGTTTATAGGTAAGCGTTTACTATCTATTTTTGATAATTCGACTAAAGTGTATCGTACCTATACAATGCCAATACCAGAAGCAGAGATGAAAAAAGCAGGTCTCCAAACGATTTCTTTCCATGCAGGAACAAAATCCTCTCCAGTTGATCGGCTGCCTGGAGAGAATCACGATGATTTTGAACTAAAAAATGTCCGAATGATTCTATCGAATGGAACTCAAATTCCTCCAATCAATGCAATGCCGCAAAAAGAATGGAGAATGGGAGACAACAGTAACGCTAAAAAGGTCAGAACATTTCAATTTGAAATACCAAAAAAAGCTTATGTTTCAACGTATATGAAGTGGGATACAAGAAGGTTGAAAGAAGGGCCGCACCTAATTGAGGCAAAAAACTCAGACGAGCATGTATCTGTACATGTGATGGTCGATAATACAGGACCAAAAATTAAGACCAACGTCCAAACAAAGGATCCGTATAAAGGAGCTTTTACGTTAAAAGCAAAGGTCACAGATCGTTGGAGTGACATAGAGGAGATGAAGGCATATGTAGATGGCAAGCCAATTTCCTTGCCATACCAGACGTCCTCTAGCGAATTAAACCCGGGGGAGCACACGCTGACAATTAAAGCAAAAGATGCCGCAGGAAACATGTCAACGTTGAAAAAAGATTTCAAGACGGTACATGAACACCCTGAGCCACCAGAACGCATAGCAGATAAGACGAAAATGAAATCGTCAAAGCAAACTGTGCTCACCAAGGACCCAACGAATGATAAGTTGGATTATTCCTTTTACCGTGCTTATCAATATACATCGTTGCATCCATCAATGAAGATTTTGAAATATGCAGCGGAGACAGAACCGCCAAAGAGCTTTAACGAAAAAGGAGAAATGATTTTTTCTAATCAAGAACGAAATCGCATTGCATTTGCTGATGGTAAGTCAGTTGAAACAAAGGATTTACATCGTTTTCCCTATCATCGTTTTCAAATCAAGGTTGATCAAGACGTACGTGAAAAGGATGTCGTCGAGGCGATGTGGAAAGGGAGTTCATTGTCAGGGAGAAAGGTGACCATGTATGCATGGAATCATCAGCAAGAAAAGTGGGATAAAATCACTCATCATTTTGCTAAAGATCAAAAGGAATTTTACCTGAAAGGACTGCTGTCAGTCAGACAGTATATGAAGAATCATACGTTTGATTTACTTGTACAGGATGAAATTAGTAAAGCACAAAAGCCATATAAGATGGTTTGGATGTCTGACACACAATATTATGCAAAGAGCTATCCTCATATCTTTAAACAAATGGTCGAGTGGATCAGAGACCAGAGAGAAAAGTTAAACATTCAATATGTGTTTCATACCGGCGATATTGTGGATGATTCAAAAGATAAACAATGGCAACGTGCCGATATGTTTATGCGCGTGTTAGATGAGCATCAGATTCCTTATGGTGTTTTAGCAGGAAATCATGATGTTCGACATAAAGACGGTTTTTATGCGGAATACGGGAAATATTTCGGTGAGAAACGCTTTGCTAATAAACCGTACTATGGTGAGTCCTATCAAAACAATCGCGGTCATTATGATCTCATCTCTGCCGGTGGCAATGATTATATGATGGTATACATGGGCTGGGGGATTAAGCAAGATGAAATTGATTGGTTGAACCGTGTAATTTCTGAGCATCCAGACCGTATTGTCATTTTAAATTTCCATGAGTATTTGTTGGTCAGTGGCAACCGCAGCCCAATTGGTGACCTCATCTTCCATCAGGTAGTGAAACGCCACCCCAATATAGTGGCGGTATTTAGCGGACACTATCACGGAGCGAGCAGGAAAGTAGATGAGCTTGATGATGACAAGGATGGCAAAGTAGATAGGAAAGTATATCAGATACTCGCTGATTATCAGTCAGGTCCTGAAGGTGGACAAGGGTTTATGCGATTGATAACAGCCGATCAAGAAAAAAACCAGCTTCATTTTACGACATACTCACCTTACATGAATCAAGAGCATTTCTACGATCCTAAAACGTATGGAGATCAAGATGAATTTTCAATCGATGTGGATTTGACACCAAAAATGAAATCTGTCAAAACCAACTATTTTGAACTCAATGTGTACACAAATGTTTTGATAGGAGAGGCGCGCGGTGTAAAAAGCGGCAAAAAAGCAAGCTTTGAGTGGAAAGGCTTAAAGCCAAATGAAGACTATTATTGGTACACCGTAGCAAAAGATCGTTTTCAAGGAAAAGCGATTTCACCAATATGGAAAATTCATACAAAAGATGATCGTGAAGCAACATTTCTTAGGAAATAAAAACAGTGCTCCTTCTATAAGGGCACTGTTTATCTTTCCATTGTATGAATGAGCTTGTAACGATCTCCTCTATAAACGGAAAGGACATATTCAAATGGAATATCATTCTGAAAATAAGTCGTTCTTGCGATTGAGAGCACGGGATCACCTGTTGAAATAGATAGCACGTGTGCTTCTTCTTTTGAAGCAACATTCGCTTCAAGCTCTTGTTTTGCATGAGCAATTGTAAGGCCTGTTTGAGCCTCTATATATTCATATATAGAGCCAGTTAAATGTTCCCTTGTTAAATCTCCTGCAAATGCTTCAGGGATATAGCTCGTTTCAATTGCCATTGGTTCATCATTCGCGAGACGTATCCGTTTGAGTTCAAATATAGCATCGCCATTTGAGAGTTGTAAGACAGGTAGCAAGTGATCTGGACAAACGGTTTTTTTGAAATCAATCAGCTTGCTTGAAGCGGTGAGACCACGCTGACGCATATCCTCTGTAAAGCTTGTTAAGCCTTGAAGCGGCTGTTCAAATTTTTTCTGGCTCACAAAGGTGCCTTTTCCTTTTTGTCGATACAAATATCCTTCGTTCACGAGGTTCGATAAGGCTTGTCTGACAGTCATTCGACTTATACCAAAGCGTTCGGCATATTCTCTTTCAGAAGGAATGAGTGTATCAGGTGCTAATGTTCCATCCTTAATCTGTTTTTTCAAGTTCTCCATAATCTGATGGTACATCGGAATAGGTGACTGCTTATCAATAAACATGTGAAAATCCTCTCGTGTTTAACTTTAGCGTAGAGAACCAGCTTCTCGATCAATCAAAATCGTCACATCTTCATGAAGTTTCAGAGCAGATGCTGGGAAGTCTGGATGTATCTCCGTCTGTTCTAAGTATTGTATCACTTTTGCTTTTGATTTTCCTGATGCAAGTAGGAGTATCTTTTTACTTGAAAGAATGCTCGCAATGCCCATGGTGATGGCATGTGTAGGGACCTCATCAATAGAAGAAAAGTATCGTGCATTGGCCTGCCGCGTATTTTCATCTAGTTGCACGACATGAGTCATTGAGTTAAATGGGGTACCGGGCTCGTTAAAACCAATATGTCCATTTTGACCGATTCCAAGAAGCTGCAGGTCGATGCCGCCTATATCTTGAATGAGCTGATTATATCTTAAACATTCCTTTTCTAAATCAGGTGAAGCGCCATTTGGAAGGAAATACTGATCCTGTGGAAGATCAATATGATCAAATAAATGACGTTTCATATAGGTCATATAACTATTTTCATGATCTGGATCGAGTCCTGCATATTCGTCTAAATTGACTGTTTTTGTTTGTTTGAATGACAATTGTTGTGATTGATAAAGGTGAATTAACTCTTGATATGTATCAAGAGGTGTACCCCCCGTTGCCAGGCCGAGTACGGCATCTGGTTTAGAAGCGATTGTACGCGCGATCAGGGCTGCTGCTTCTTTGCCTAATTGTTCTTTATCTTCAAATTCAATGATGTTCATTAGTGATTGGCCTCCTTATTCTCAAAGACGATTTGTCCATGGCAGATCGTCATCATTAGTTCGCCAGACTCATCCCAAATGACAAGGTCTGCTTGTTTTCCAACTTCAATCGAACCAAGCTGCTGATCCAGTCCTAGCTGAATGGCTGCATTAGTTGAGGTCATCTTTGCTATCTCTGTCCACTCGCAATGTGTGATCTGTTTCATCCGTTTGACGCCATCTTTCATGCGCAGAATCGATCCTGCTAGTGTACCGTCTGCCAGTAAAGCTTTTTCGCCACTGACTGTGACTGTTTGGCCCCCAAACTCATACGTGCCATTCCCAAGTCCTTTTGCGCGCATCGAGTCGGTAATCATCATTAAACGATCACTTCCTTTTGCCAAATACGCAAGCTTGATGGCAAGTGGATGAGAGTGTATCCCATCCGTAATCAGCTCAATATGAAGATCCTCGTTCGTAAGAGCAGCTCCTACAGCGTTTGGTTCACGATGCTGAAACGAACTCAGTGCATTATAAAGATGCGTGACATGGCGAGCACCATGCTTTGCTGCTAATTCAATCATGTCATGATGGGTATTCGTATGTCCAATAGAAGGAATAATGTTTTTTTCTTGCAACAAGGAAAGAAAAGCAAAGTCAGGGTCTTCTTCAGGTGCAAACGTGACAATTCGAATAAGGTGTTCAGAAGCATCCAACCATTTTTTAAAAAGAGGGAGATCGGGCTGCTTTATCCATTGAACAGGCTGTGCCCCTGCTTTATCTTTCGAAATAAAAGGACCTTCAAGATGGATACCTAAACATTGTGCCTGAACGCCTGCTTGTTCTTCATTGTATGGTTTCCACTGGGCGACATTTTTAAGTGCTTGCTCTATCTCTTGATGGTTTTGAGTGATGGTTGTGGCTAAAAAACTTGTCGTTCCTTCTGACGGTAAGTGATCAGCGATTGTATTCATGGCTTCTGATGTCGCATCCATCATATCTGCTCCATATCCACCATGGATGTGAATATCAATCATTCCGGGAAGTAAATAAAAGTTTTCCCGGGAAATATATACTTTTTCATAATTTCCTGTCGGTGGTGTTGTTGAAATATAGTCAATCTTGCCGTCGCGTAAACCGACAAAACCGTTTGCAATCATTTCAGTCTTTGTCACAATATGAATATTGGAGAGCAATAAAGAGCTGCTCATGATTGTGCCCCCTTTAGTCATTGTCTTTGATTTAGTTTACCCTTTTTAAGTATAGTTGTCTATACCAGTAAATGAAAGGAAACAGGAACAGGATAAAATACTGTTTTGGGATCATCATTGAAAGTGATAAAATAGAGCTGTATTTCTGAATCGCCTGTGATAAAAGGAGGAAGAAGCGTGCCGAAAGTTCGTACGAAGGACATAATGGAACAATTTCATCTTGAACTGGTAAGTGGGGAAGAAGGGATTAATCGTCCCATTACAATCAGTGATCTTTCCAGACCAGGTATTGAAATGGCTGGTTATTTTACATATTACCCAAAAGAAAGAGTTCAACTTTTAGGGAAAACAGAGCTTTCTTTTTTTGAACAGCTCCCAGAACGCGAACGAAAGCAGAGAATGATGTCTCTTTGTACTGATATTACTCCTGCAATTATTTTGTCACGAGATCGTGAAGTGCCGAAGGAGTTAATTGAAGCTTCAAATGAAAATGGCGTACCTGTGTTACGTTCAAGCCTAAAAACGACAAGACTGTCGAGTCGTTTGACCAACTTTTTAGAAAGCAAGCTTGCACCAACGACTGCTATTCATGGTGTGCTCGTAGATGTATATGGTGTAGGTGTATTGTTAATTGGAAAAAGCGGAGTAGGAAAAAGTGAAACAGCCTTAGAATTAGTGAAGAGAGGACACAGGCTGGTCGCAGATGATTGCGTAGAAATCCGTCAAGAGGATCAGGATACGTTAGTCGGAAGCGCACCTGAGCTGATTGAACATCTTTTAGAAATCCGTGGATTAGGCATTATTAATGTGATGACCTTATTTGGAGCTGGGGCTGTCAGAAGCTATAAGAGAATTACGATTGTGATGAATCTTGAACTTTGGGAACAAGGCAAACAGTACGATCGTTTAGGACTTGAAGAAGAGAAGATGCGAATCATCGATACAGATGTACCGAAGCTGACCATTCCTGTCCGGCCTGGACGAAACTTAGCGGTTATTATTGAAGTGGCTGCGATGAACTTCAGGTTAAAACGCATGGGACATAATGCGGCGGAACAATTTACAAGTAAACTAGCCGATGTCATTGAAGACAATGGCCAAGATGAATAGGAGTTGTCTATATGAACGAAGCGATTCAGCCAATTGATCCGATTGCTTTTCAGCTCGGACCTCTTTCGGTTCATTGGTATGGTGTGATCATTGGGGTAGGAGCCTTACTAGGACTCTGGCTCGCACTGAGAGAATGTGAGAAAAGAGGAATCAATAAAGATACGTTTATTGATTTAATCTTATTTGCCATTCCAATAGCGATTATTTGTGCACGAATTTATTATGTATCCTTCGAATGGGATTACTATCAGCAGCACCCAAATGAAATCATTAAGATTTGGCATGGCGGAATTGCCATTCATGGCGGGCTGATAGGCGCTGTGCTGACAGCAATCGTCTTCACAAAAGTGAAAAAGGTGTCCTTCTGGAAAATAGCGGATGTAGCAGCACCTAGTATTTTACTAGCGCAGGCCATCGGACGCTGGGGGAACTTTATTAATCAGGAAGCGCATGGTGAGGCTGTTTCAAGAGCCTTTTTAGAGAATTTGCATTTGCCTGATTTTATCATTAATCAAATGTATATTGATGGGACGTATTATCACCCAACGTTCTTATACGAATCATTATGGAATCTTGCCGGTGTTGTGATCTTGATTTTATTACGTAGAACATCGATTCGCAGAGGCGAAATCTTCTTGTCTTATTTAATTTGGTATTCAATCGGTCGTTTCTTCATAGAAGGTATGAGAACGGACAGTTTGATGCTGACAGAACATCTTCGAATCGCTCAAATGATTTCGATTGCCATTTTTGCAGTGGCTGTTTTGCTGATCATCTTTAGAAGAATAAAAGGGTACGCATCAATTTCATATAAAGAGAACGACTCATCGAATTAAAGCAGGGGGGATCAAAGAGATGGGGGAGACATGGAAAAACGGCTTAAAAGCGGGGCTATCGACTACTTGGACACTTGGAAAAGTCATCTTTCCGGTTACCATTCTCGTCAGTATCTTGCAGCATACGCCTGTTATGGATTGGATGATTCAATTCATACGGCCATTGATGGGATTGTTTGGTCTTTCAGGGGAAGCAGCTATTCCTCTTGTATTAGGAAATGTGTTGAACTTGTATGCGGGCATTGCCGCCATTTTGACACTAGATCTTCCTGTGAAGGAAGTGTTTATTTTGGCTGTGATGCTGTCCTTTTGTCATAACCTGATCATCGAATCGACAGTGGCAGCAAAGGTTGGACTCAGAGTGTCAGTCATTTTGCTGGTCAGAATCAGTCTTGCTGTAGTTTCAGCTATTGTCATTCATCTCGTTTGGCAGGGAGGCCAGGAGCCGGCACAATATGGACTACTGACGGCAGCTCAGACGGCTGATGTGCCTTCCAGCTGGTACATGATTGTCCTAGTCGCTTTACAAAAAGCCGTACTCGGCGTGCTCCAGCTCGCCTGTATCGTCATCCCTCTTATGATTATCATTCAATTCATGAGAGATTTAGGATGGCTCCATACGCTGTCTAAGTGGATGTCTCCATTTACGAGAATGCTTGGAATGAAAGAAAATACGTCGATGACGATGGTCGCTGGGTTAACCATTGGTCTAGCATACGGAGCTGGCGTGATGATGAAGGCAGTGGAAGAGGACGGCGTGAGTAAAAAGGATTTAACCCTTGCTTTCATTTTCCTTGTTGCTTGCCATGCAGTGGTCGAAGATACGCTGATATTTATTCCTCTTGGGATTCCTGTGTGGCCGCTTCTTGTCATCCGTCTGATATCTGCTATTTTATTAACAGCTGCCATTAGCTATATTTGGCGAAAGCGCGAACTTGCAGCTGTTAGAAAGGAAGCCATATGAACGAATCAATTATTAACACCGTGCTATTTGATTTAGATGGCACATTAATCAATACGAATGAATTAATTATTGCTTCATTTCAACATACGCTTGATCATTATTACCCTGGTCAGTACAGCCGTGAAGAAATCCTTCATTTCATTGGTCCGTCATTATTTGATACTTTCTCTGCGATGGACCCTAATCTAACGGATGACATGATTCAGATGTACCGTACATTTAATCATGAACAGCATGATCTGCTCGTGACTGAATATGAGACTGTTTTAGATACATTGAAAGTTTTGCAGGATCAAGGATTTAAGCTTGGCATTGTCACAACAAAGATACGTGACACAGTGTTAATGGGATTGAAGCTGACCGGTTTAGAGCCATTCTTTGAGGTGATTGTGACGCTCGATGATGTCCAAAATGAGAAGCCGCATCCTGAGCCAGTCCAACTGGCATTATCCAAGCTGGGCAGTGATCCACATGAAGCGGTGATGGTCGGCGATAATTATCACGATATTTTGTCTGGTCAAGCGGCAGGGACAAAAACAGCAGGTGTTGCTTGGTCGATTAAGGGAGAAGAGGCCCTTTTAAAGCATCGACCTGATTTTATGTTAAAGAAAATGAGTGATCTCCTGGCGATTGTTGGAGCTGATTGAGTTGAGAAAAACAGATCGTTATCCTGTAAAAGGGGTCAATTCGTTACGACAAGTCTATCGGACGGTTCCTTTTTTCAAAGTGGTGAAAAACTTTATTTTCATTCAAATCGCACGGTATACGCCCTTTATGGGAATGAAAAATTGGATATACAGAACCTTTCTTCGTATGAAGGTCGGCGAAGATACAGCGTTTGCCTTAATGGTCATGGTGGATCTCATGTTTCCTGAGAAAATCACGGTCGGTCGAAATTCGGTGATTGGCTATAACACCACCATTTTGACCCATGAGTATTTGATTAAAGAATATAGGCTTGGGGAAGTCTATATTGGTGATGAAGTCTTAATTGGAGCCAATTCCACCATTTTACCTGGTGTGACGATTGGGGATGGAGCGATCGTGTCAGCTGGTACACTTGTTCATAAGGATGTTCCAGCAGGCTCATTTGTTGGAGGAAATCCAATGCGTATGATTTATACGAAAGAAGAAATGAAAGTACGTCAATCTAAGTCTGCTGAGTAGCTCGGCAGACTTTTTTGTTGACAATATGTTATGGTGTAACTATAATGATTACAACAGAGGTGAGAAAACATGAAAATCAGCAGCAGATTTACTGTCGCTGTCCATATTCTGGCCTTGCTATCACTTGAAAAAGGATCATTACAGACATCGGAGGATATCGCGGGAAGTGTGAATACAAACCCAGTTGTTATCCGCCGGATTATGAGTAAATTAAAAAAAGCAGGCCTAATCTCAACGAGTCTTGGTAAAGGTGGTTCTCAGCTGAACCGCAGTGAAGAGGAGATCACGCTACTTGATGTGTATAAAGCGGTTGAAGTGGTGGATGAGGGAGAATTGTTTCAAATCCATGAAAGCCCCAATCCTGACTGTCCGATCGGTGCAAATATTCAAGCTGTGCTTGAGTTAATCTTGTGCCGCGCTCAAAGTGCGATGGAGCAAGTGCTTGCTGAGATCAAATTAAGTGAACTAACGCAGGTGTTAATCAAAAAAATTGGATGATCTATTCAATTTTTTTTGCCCTTGTTGTAACCATATCAGTTACACCTTTGTTTATCAAATAAAACATTTTACAGGAGGAATTCATATGAAAATTGGTATTATTGGCGCTACAGGTAAAGCAGGACAGGAAATTGTAAAAGAGACTCAATCAAGAGGACATGAAGTAACAGCTATCGTTCGAGATGCGCAAAAAGTGACAGATTCATCCGTTGCTGTTATCGAGAAGGATGTGTTTCATTTACAAGCAGAAGACATTAAAGGCTTTGATGTCATCGTCAATGCATTTGGCGCACCTGCTGGGAAAGAGCACCTGCACGTAGAGGCTGGGAAAAAGCTGATTGAGATTTTCAAAGAGGTACCCGATACGCGTTTAATCGTTGTGGGCGGAGCGGGCAGTCTTTTTGTTGATGAAGCCCAAACCACAAGACTTGTGGACACACCAGAATTTCCACAGGAGTATATCGCAACTGCTTCACAGCAAGGTGAAAACCTAAAAGATCTTCAACAAACTGAAGGATTAAAGTGGACGTTCCTCTGCCCTGCTGCATTCTTTGATCCAGCAGGCAAACGTACAGGTTCTTATGTGAAAGGAAAAGATCAACTGATTGTTAATTCTAAAGGTGACAGCTATGTGAGCTATGCCGACTACGCCATTGCGCTCGTTGATGAAATTGAGCAGGCTGCCCATGTTGGAGAACGTTTTACCGTTGTATCTGATGCAGAATAAGTCAATTCGTTGCCGCTAAAAACGATGAGTGAGGAGTTTAATGTATGAATGATGATCAAGAATTGTCTCTCATTTATGTATGGGATGCGTATTGTGGCTGGTGTTATGGTTTTTCCATCAGTATCCGTACTTTGCATGAGAATCATCCTGACATATCACTGACGCTAGTATCTGGCGGGTTTTTTGTAGGAGAAAGAAGTCTTCCAATAAAAGAATATCCGCATATATCAGAAGCGAATCGACGGATCAGTCAGCTAACTGGCGTTGAGTTTGGTGAACGTTATCAGAAGCTGCTAGCAAATGGGACGTTTCTCTTAGACTCTGAGGCTGCAGCCATTGGGTTTTCAGCACTAAGATCCGTTGCTCCAGATCGTGCATTGTACTTGGCTTCATCAATGCAAAAGGCTTTTTATCAAGACGGAAAAAGCCTGAGTGATGAAAAAACGTATCGGGAGATCGCTATGGTGCATCAACTTGATCCTGAAGCAGTCATTGAACGTACGAAAACAAAAGAAACGATCAATGATGCGTATGCCGACTTTGCGAAGGTTCAACAGCTTCAAGTAAATAGCTACCCTACCCTTTTGTTAAAAAAAGGGGATGAATACTTCAATGTAGGCGGAGGAGCGATGACAGCTGAAAAGCTTGAGGAGCGCCTGAAGGAAATTATAGAAAGATCATCATAAAAAACCATCCTCTATTCGAATAGAGGATGGTTTTTTCATGTTCTTAAAGAGAACTTGTTCTATGCTTTAATGATAATCGCCTGACTACCCATCTGTTCCCAAGAATCTTCAAACTGATCACGGTCGACTTTTTGATTCTTTTCTCCATAAGGGTTATTTAAGTAAACATGCTCCTTGTCATAGCCTGTGATGACCACGCTATGCATATTAAAGCTTACATCGATTTTGCCATTTGGTGTATTCCATGTTTCGATGTTATCTATTTTGTCAAAGGTGGATGTGGTAATCACCCAAACAGGATACCCTTTTTCAAGTGATTGATAAATGGCTTTTTTGACAGGTTTTCCGCTTAAATCGACGACTTGAGCGCCTGCATATTTTTTCGCAAGCTGATAAATAGGTTCATGGTATACACCAAGGCCTGGTCCATTCTCCATATCTCCTACAAACCCGTCACGTGGGTCTCCTTTTAAACCATTTTCATAATTGAGCGGAACACGTTTGATTTCATTTGCCAATGCATCTTTCGTCACTTGCTCATAGCCGCTGTAATGGAGAAGCATCGCTAAGCTTGTGACTTCGCATCCATTATAAAGCTTTGGGGCATCCATCTGATTGTAGAGGATGACGTCCATGGCTTTTTTACTTCCTTTTAAAGAAGAATAAGTGGTGTCTGTTTTTTTTGTTGATCGTGTTTCTTCAGCTGCAAGTGCCGTATCGTTTTCTTTTTCTTTTTCTTTGGCTGCTTCGTGTGGTGAAGCTGTCTTTTTGACTTGGTCGATTTGTGTCACGTATATAAAGCCGAAATAAACAAGGCATGCGCACAACAAAGTTAGGATTAATGTCTGGATGAACTTCACTGTAATCTCCTGTTTTATTCAATATTTTTATGTATTATAGCACGTTCTTTCACCGAACATGCAGAAAAGGGACAGGTGTCACTTGAATGTAATAATTCCACAAATTTTTCATGAAAATAGAGAGAAAATAAAAATGATTGATTTAATTACTTTATTTTGTTAGCATATTATCATATTAGCGAACTAAAGGATTCGGAATTTTTTGTTTTAATGTGTTGGAGGTGCAGAAGAACATGTTTATGTTTGAGAAACCGTATGGTATGCGGGATTCATTACCAGGATTGTATGAGACGAAGAAAAAAGTGAGACATTCCTTAACAGAGGTCATGAATGGTTGGGGTTACCGGTTGATGGAGACACCAACGCTTGAATTTTACGATACAGTCGGTGTTCAATCGGCGATTACAGATACACAGCTCTTTAAGCTTTTAGATCAGAACGGGCAAACCCTAGTACTCAGACCTGATATGACGGGACCTATTGCGAGAGTAGCGGCATCAAAGCTCCATGAACAGGCGTTTCCGCTTCGCGTTGGGTATGCGGCCAATGTGTTCCGGGCGCAGGAAAGAGAAGGCGGAAGACCATCAGAATTTGAGCAGGTCGGAATTGAGTTAATTGGAGACGGTTCGATTAGTGCAGATGCTGAAGTGATCGCGCTTGTCGTATTCGCATTAAAAAATGCTGGGCTCAATTCCTTCAAAATCGCAATTGGGCATGTCGCTTTAGCAGAGACGTTATTTGTAGATGTGCTGGGAAATACAGAGCGTGCAAACGTCCTTCGCCGATTCTTATATGAAAAGAATTATGTAGGATATCGTCAGCATGTGAAGCAATTGCCACTCTCCTCCATCGATAAAGCGAGGCTGTTACAGCTTTTAGAGTTAAGAGGAGGCCAGGAAGTCACAGAGCGGGCAGAGGAAATCGTCGTTTCACAAGAAGGAAAAGAGGTGCTCGCGCAGTTAAAGTCGCTTTGGGAGACACTGGAAGATTACGGCTGTACAGAATATATCCGTCTCGATTTAAGCATGGTGAGTCATATGAGCTACTACACGGGTATTTTGTTTGAAGTATTTGCTGATCATGTTGGATCAGTCATCGGAAGTGGCGGTAGATATGACCAATTGCTTGCTCACTTTAATGCACCTGCACCAGCTACAGGATTCGGACTTCGATTAGACCGTCTGCTTGAAGCGCTCGATGTAAAAGAAATCAATGAGCCACAGGAGGCAGTGATTTTTAGTAAAGAACAAAGGCTGGAGGCTTTTGCTTTTGCAGAAAAGGAGCGGTCAAAAGGGAAAAAGATCGTGCTGCAAGACTTAGCAGGGATTGAAAATATTGACGCGATGACCAAGGCATTTGAGCAGGTGACTTATTTTATCGGCGCTAGAAAGGGAGAGCAAAATGGGTAAAGTGTTGACGATGGCGATGCCAAAGGGCCGAATATTTGAAGAGGCCGCAGGGCTGTTAAGGCAGGCGGGTTATCAACTGCCAGAGGAATTCGAGGATTCAAGAAAGTTAATCATTGATGTACCGGAAGAAAGCCTCCGCTTTATTTTAGCGAAGCCAATGGATGTGACGACTTATGTAGAGCACGGTGTAGCAGATGTGGGCATTGCAGGAAAGGATGTCATGCTCGAAGAAGCTCGTGATGTGTACGAGGTGCTTGATTTAAACATCAGTAAATGTCATTTAGCAGTTGCTGGATTGCCAGGAGCCAGCTGGGGTGGTGTCGCGCCGCGTGTGGCCACAAAGTACCCAAATGTCGCATCTTCCTATTTTAGAGAGCAAGGTGAGCAAGTAGAGATCATTAAGCTGAATGGTTCCATTGAATTAGCACCGCTCATCGGACTCGCCGATCGTATTGTTGATATTGTCTCTACAGGACAAACACTTAAGGAAAACGGTCTTGTTGAAACGGAGCATATTTGTGATATTACGTCACGGTTTATAGTCAATCCTGTGAGTTATCGGATGAAGGATGCGGTGATTGATGAAATGGCGCAGCGCCTTGCAAGAATCGTTGAAGGGGAGGAAACATCATGAACATCACCTACATACAAGAAGGTGACACAGACACACTCTCACTCAAACGGACTTTAGATACGGGCACGGAAGAGCAGCGCTTGGCTGTTCAGCGGATTATACAAGAAGTGAGAATAAATGGCGATCAAGCGGTCCAGTCTTTTACAAAGCAATTTGATGGGGTGCTGCTTGAAGATCCGCTTGTCACAGAGGAGGAAATGACAAAAGCCTTTGAACGCTTGGACCCAGCCATGATTCAGGTGATCCAAACGGCTATCCGCAATATTCGCACATACCATGAGCGTCAGCTGACATCCTCTTGGTTTTATCATCAGCAAGATGGCTCGATGCTTGGACAAAAGGTGACACCGCTTGATGCAGTTGGTGTGTATGTCCCCGGCGGAACCGCTGCTTATCCATCATCTGTTTTAATGAATGTCATTCCGGCGCTTGTCGCTGGTGTTCAGCGAATTGTCCTTGTGACACCACCAGGGAAAGACGGTTGCCTATCTGATGCTGTACTCGTTGCTGCGAAGGAGCTCGGTATTTCTGAGATGTATAAAATGGGCGGTGCACAGGCGATTGCGACACTTGCCTATGGAACAGAAACCATTCAGCCTGTTGATAAAATTACAGGTCCAGGCAACATCTATGTCGCACTGGCAAAGCGGGAAGTATTTGGTCAGGTCGACATTGATATGATTGCTGGTCCAAGTGAAATTGCGGTTCTAGCAGACGACTCGGCTATAGCACATGAGGTGGCGGCTGATTTACTTTCTCAGGCAGAGCATGATGCGCTGGCATCTAGTATTTTGGTCACCCCGTCTAAGACACTTGCGGAAAACGTGCAAGCTGAGGTGCAAGCGCAGCTAGACACCTTACCAAGAAAAACAATCGCCGCACAATCCATACAACATCATGGCCGTATATACGTGACGGATTCCATGGATCGTGCAGTAGACGTTGTCAATCAGTTAGCGCCAGAGCATTTAGAGGTGCTGACAGCCTATCCAGAATCATTTCTTGGTCAAATTAAGCATGCAGGGGCAATTTTTTTAGGGCGTTATAGCCCTGAGCCGGTAGGCGATTATTTTGCAGGACCAAATCACGTGCTGCCAACCAACGGAACAGCTAGATTTTCTAGCCCACTCGGTGTGACCGATTTTCAAAAGAAAACGAGCATTATTTCATATAGTCAAGAAGCCTTTGAGACACACAGGGATAGCATTGCGGCTTTTGCCAGATTAGAAGGGCTCGAAGCGCATGCAAGGTCGATTGAATCGAGAAAGCGGGAGGAATCGTCATGAGACAGGCGGAAACAGCGAGAAAAACAAATGAAACGAATATTTCATTAGCGTTAGAGATTGATGGAGAAGGAAAAGCGGATATTCAAACAGATGTCCCTTTTATGACACACATGCTCGATCTATTCACGAAGCATGGACACTTTAATTTGACCGTCGATGCGAAAGGAGATACGGATGTTGATGATCACCACACAACAGAAGATATTGGCATCGTTCTTGGGCAAATGTTTAAGGAAGCGTTAGGTGATAAAAAAGGAATCAAGCGATATGGTTCGAGTTTTATTCCAATGGATGAAACGCTTGCTCAGGTCGTGGTTGATTTAAGCAATCGTCCTCATTTAGAAATGAGAGCGACCTTCCCAAGTCAAAAGGTCGGTACATTTGATACAGAGCTCGTGCATGAATTTCTTTGGAAGTTTGCGTTAGAAGCCCGTATAAATCTTCATGTCATTGTTCACTATGGAACCAATACGCACCATATGATTGAAGCGATTTTTAAAGCGATGGCACGTGCTTTGGATGAAGCAACAACCATTGATCCACGTGTGAAAGGGATTCCTTCAACAAAGGGGATGCTCTAATGATCGGCGTCATTGATTACGGAATGGGAAATTTGTTCAGCGTATCAAAAGCACTAGAACGAGCAGGTGCCCGTTATATCGTCTCCGCTGATGTGGAGGAGCTCAAAAAGGCAGATGCTTATATTTTGCCTGGGGTCGGTTCGTTTCGTGATGCGATGCAGCTGTTAAAACAGACAGGACTTGAGGCATTTATCCACCAAGTTGTGCAGGAAGGAAAGCTGCTATTCGGCATTTGCCTTGGGATGCAGCTGTTATTTGAAGAAAGTGAAGAGGCAGGACGTACGAAAGGGTTGGGACTGCTAAAAGGGCGTGTCGTTCTTTTAAAAGATCATGACAAGGATGGGCAAAGGCTGAAGGTGCCTCATATGGGGTGGAATGAGCTCACATTTCATCAGCCCTCCCCATTGTTTGACGGAGTACCAGAAGGATTTGCGTACTTTGTTCACTCTTATTATGTGAGGGATATGAATCCAGAAGAGCAATTAGCAAGCGCAGACTATGGCGTTCAAGTGCCAGCAATTGTCGGTAAGGGAAATGTGCTAGGCGCACAGTTTCACCCTGAAAAAAG
Source organism: Bacillus sp. FSL R5-0422 (assembly GCF_038610765.1). Lineage (NCBI taxonomy): Bacteria > Bacillati > Bacillota > Bacilli > Caryophanales > Bacillaceae > Bacillus > Bacillus sp. FSL R5-0422. The sequence continues at coordinate 3,039,397 of NZ_CP152014.1, read as the reverse complement.
CAGTACAACGGGCATGGCGCTGCTCAAACAATTTATTCAACTAGCAAACGAACAGAGGGTGAACAAATGAGTGAATTTACATTGTATCCAGCGATTGATATGAGGAATGGCAAATGTGTACGGCTCGTGCAAGGAGATTATGATCAAGAAACCATTTATGGAGATTCACCGCTCGATATGGCGACGCGATTTGCAAATGAAGGAGCAAAGTGGATTCATCTCGTTGACCTAGATGGTGCGAAGGCGGGGAATCGCGTCAATCATGAGCATGTGCTGGCGATTGCTTCATCCTTAGATATAAAAGTACAAATTGGTGGCGGCATTCGGACAGAAGAAGACGTTGCCTTTTATATAAACAATGGCGTAGCTCGGGTCATCCTTGGCAGCTCGGCTGTTTCTAACCCTGCTTTTGTGAAAAAAATGCTTGCGCAATATGGGGAGAAAATAGCGATTGGCATTGATGCGCGAAATGGATTCGTATCGACTGAGGGGTGGCTTGAAACGTCGAAAGTGAAGGCAGAGGATCTCGGCAAAGAATTGGCAAAGGAAGGCGCAGAGGTCTTTATTTTCACAGATATTCAAATGGACGGCATGCTGGCGGGTCCCAATGTGGAAAGTACAGTTCGCTTAGCAGAAGCGACTGGCAAACAAGTCATTGCTTCAGGTGGTATCAGTTCGGTAGCTGATCTTCAAAAGCTGTCAGCACAAAAGCAGACAGGCGTTTCTGGTGCGATCATTGGAAAGGCACTTTATACGGAGCGGTTTACTTTAGCAGAAGCAATTGAAGGGCTTGACCGCGTATGATGACAAAACGAATCATCCCATGTCTCGATGTGAAGGAAGGGCGCGTGGTGAAAGGGGTGCAATTCCTCGGTTTAAAGGATGCTGGTGATCCGGTAGAATTAGCGCAGATATATGATGAGGAAGGGGCAGATGAACTCGTCTTTCTTGATATTTCTGCCTCTCATGAAGGCCGGAAAACGATGGTGGATGTGGTCAAGCAAGTGGCGTCCACTCTTGCCATCCCTTTTACGGTAGGCGGTGGAATTAACCACCTTGATGATATGAAGCGCATATTAAGAGCGGGCGCAGACAAAGTATCTGTGAACACAGCGGCAGTTTTAAGACCAGAACTGATTTCAGAAGGCGCCGATTTTTTTGGTTCCCAGTGCATCGTCGTCGCAATAGATGCAAAGTACGATGAAGAGAAAAAAGCGTACATGGTTTATACACACGGAGGGCGTCGCCAAACGGATATAGAGGTAAGCGATTGGGCAAAAGAAGCCGTGCTGAGGGGGGCAGGAGAGATCTTGCTCACAAGTATGGATGCCGACGGTGAGAAAAAGGGCTTTGATCATCGATTAACAAAGCTTGTGTCAGAAGCTGTCACTGTGCCTGTCATTGCTTCAGGAGGCGCTGGCAATGCTCAGCATATGCTGGAGGCATTTACAAAAGGAGAAGCGGATGCAGCTTTAGCAGCCTCCATTTTTCATTATAAAGAGACTTCAATTCAAGAGGTAAAGACATACTTGAAAGAACACGGGGTGAAGGTCAGATGAAACAGGCAAACGAATTATCCTTTAATGAGGCAGGCTTGATACCTGCGATTGTACAGGATGCTCAAAGTAAGGAAGTCTTGACATTGGCGTATATGAATCAAGAATCCTATGAAAAAACAATAGAGACAGGGGAAACATGGTTTTACAGCCGGTCAAGAAACGAGCTTTGGCACAAAGGCGCCACATCTGGACATACTCAGCGCGTCACATCCATTCGATATGACTGTGACAAGGATGCGCTGCTTGTTCTTGTCACACCAAGTGGACCAGCGTGCCACACTGGTAGTTATAGCTGCTTTTCGGAAGAAGGCGAGAAACGTCAAACGGAAGAGCAGGATCGTTTTTCGATTTTAAATGAACTTGAACAGGTGATTGCGAAACGTCAGGCTGAAATGCCAGAAGGCGCTTATACAACCTATCTATTTGAAAAAGGAGTCGATAAAATCCTGAAAAAGGTAGGGGAAGAAGCGTCAGAGGTCATCATTGCTGCGAAAAACCGGGATCAAGAAGAATTGAAATGGGAAACAGCCGATCTTCTGTATCACCTGCTTGTGTTATTGCGTGAACAGCAATTGCCTCTTGATGATGTTTTAAAAGTATTAAAAAAACGTCATCAAGGTGAGTGAAAAGCCGGGGATACCTCTGGCTTTTTATTTTCTAAGTGAAAAACAAATCCTTCCTTTTCTTTTGTTCTATGTGACGACTCTTGAAGTATGTTATACTACACACGGTACACTGTTCGAAATGGAGGGTATCAGTGAGTAAATACACTTCTCAAAATAATCACACACAAGTCGTCCAGCTATTCCAAGATGGGCATTACTTTTTTCATAAAGGTCTAAAAGCTTATAGAGAAAGAAATCTATCTAGAGCAAGTAAGCTAATACAACGGGCGATCGTACTTGAGCCTGAAAATGTAGAAATGCTGTCACAGCTAGCTATTATTTATACTGAAATGGGTCATTTCCAACAATCAAATGAACTGCTTGATTTCATCCTTGAGCATATTGATGAAAATATGTCTGAGTGTCACTATTTTAAAGCCAATAATTATGCGAATCTAGGACTCTTTCAAGAGGCATATAAGTCAGCGACTGCTTATGCTTCATTAGAAGAGAACGGGGAATTTGCAGATGAAAATGATGATCTTCTCGACCTGCTCGATATGAGTGACGAAGAGGACGAAGATTTCCCTTACGATCAGGACGACCTGATTGTGAAGCAGGATCAAGCAAATCACTTGCTAGAAAGTGGCAGGCTTGATGAAGCCATTGAGATGCTGGAACAGATGATTGTCGAGTATCCAGAATTTTGGTCAGCGTATAATAATCTCGCATTGGCCTATTTTTATTCTGGTCAAATCCATCAGGCGAAAGAGATGCTGAACCGGGTTCTACATGAAAATCCGGGTAATCTGCATGCCCTTTGCAACCAGCTAGTCTTCTATCATTATGAAAAAGAAGAAGAGAAGGTCAATACGTTAGCAAAGCAATTAACGCACGTGTATCCAATATTAAGTGAACAGCGTTATAAGCTTGGCGCAACATTTGCCCTAGTTGGAGAATTTGAATGGGCTTTTAAATGGCTTTATTCTTTGTATAAAACAGGCTTTCAAGGTGATAGTACATTTTTATACTGGCTCGCAAGCGCAGCTTATTATACAGGTCACAAAACGCTTGCACAGACGGTTTGGGATAAGATGGTCGATGAAGATATCGATGCAGATGAAATCAAGCCGTGGCAGGATAAACCTGAGGAGACTGAGCCGATGGTTTCCATTGAGGAGCGGCTGACGGCGTACTATGTAAGCAAACAAAAAGGAGAACGTGACGTTCTTCAATCTGTCCTTGATGCACGCGCAGCGAAAACAGCCTTCGAACAGCAATTCATTGAACTGCTCTTATACGAAGGTGAAATGGAAGAACGGTCTTTTTCAGAAGATGCGGTTTTTGCAAAACAGGCGGCATCCAGCTTGGAAGAAGCTGTTCAGCCTGACAGTCATATGCCTTATTTTTGGTTATTCCATATTATTCAGCAGGCACGTGCTTCTGGCGTAGATAAGAAAAATGCGCCTGCATGGGCAGCAGCATCTTATTATGTATGGATGCAGGAGCAAGAAGAATCTATTAGCAAAAAAGAGGTTGCATCCTCTTTTCAAATCAGTGTTCAAACACTGTCTAAATACGAACAAGTCATTTGCTCGTTAATCGAATAAATAGGTAAATAGATTTAGCGGATTGAAGCGTGGCCGAAAAGGTCATGCTTTTTTCTTGGTTAAAAAGGTGGGATTTGCAAGGATTTGGCGAAGTATGACAATCACGACATGTTTTTGAAACATAAATGTAATAAAAATATTAGCTCATTTTGTCGATGTCTCATGTATAATGAAAATCGTGGATTAAAACAAAGACATATATTTAAATATTTTACTATACATAATGAAACACCTAGTGATAGAAACAATCTGGTCAACATCTGACTGATCAATCAGGAAGAAAGACATAGATAGCACAGATTGGTCGCAGAGAATTTGCTGCTTTCTCATGTCGCTTGGAAATTGTCAAAGGAGGAACTATTCGTGAAAAAGTTTATTACTTTCGGTTTAGCTTCGGTGATCGGAGCGAGCGGTTTATTTATCCCATTTACTCATGAAGCAAACGCACAGAACTTTGAACAAAAGAAACAAGAGCTGGACAGCAAGCAATCTGAGGTTAACAAAAACCTTCAAAAGAAAAAAGATGAGCTTTCAAAGCTTGAAGCAAAACAAGAGGCACTTGCACTAAAGCTAAAAGAAATTGACGAGAAAGCTTTAAAAACAAGTGATCAAATTGAAGAAAAACAAAAAGAAAATGAACAAACGAAAAAAGAAATCAATGCACTGAAAAAAGACATTGCTGATACTGAAAAACGTATTGAAGATAGAAACAAATTCTTGAAAAAGCGTGTACGTGCGCTTCAAGAAAGCGGCGGTTCTACGAAATACATAGATGTATTACTAGGAGCGAAAAGCTTTAGCGATTTCATCAGTCGTGCAGGTGCAGTATCTACACTGATCAACGCAGACAGCGAAATCATTAAAGAGCAAGAAAAAGACAAAGCTGAGCTTCAAAAGTCTGAAAACGAATTAAACACAAAGCTTGAAGATGTTCAAAAGACACTTGCAAAGCTTGAAACACTTCAAACTGACTTGAATAAACAGCTTGATGAAAAAGACAAGCTATTCAAGCAAGTGAAAAAGCAAAAAGGAAGTGCTTCTTCTCAAATCAGCGAGTTAAACAGTGAGGCTAACAGCATTGCATCTGAAAAAGACGCAACAATCGCTGCTCAAAAACAAGCTGAAAAAGAAGCAAGAGAAGCAGCTCAAAAAGCAAAAGAAGAAAAAGTACAAAGACAACAGCAGCGTCAAGCTAGTGTTCAAGCAGAAGACAATAGCTCAACTAATGACAGCAGCCCGTCTTCAAATAACAGTAACAGTGGTTCTTCAAACAACAACAATAATAACAACAACAGCAGTTCACCAAGCAAGAAGCCATCTACTGGCGGTGGATCACCTGTCAGCAGTAACGTAGGCGGAATCGAAGGTGCGATCAGCACAGGTTCTACCATTGTTGGACAATCTCCATATAAATGGGCTGGCGGCAGATCTCAAGCTGATATTGACGCACGTCGTTTTGACTGTTCTTCATTCGTTCGCTGGGCATTTGCATCAGCAGGCATCAACCTTGGACCAGTTGGCGGTACAACAACAGATACGCTTGTAGGTAAAGGAAGAGCTGTAAGTGCATCTGACATGAAACGCGGAGACCTTGTGTTCTTTGATACGTATAAAGTAAATGGACACGTTGGTATTTACTTAGGAAACGGTACATTCTTGAACGATAACAGCTCTCGCGGTGTTTCAGTTGACTCTATGAGCAATGTTTACTGGAAAAAAGCTTTCAATGGCGTTGTAAGAAGAGTCGTTGAATAAATCATTACTTACTATATAACCGTAAACAGGCTTCCTTAAACAGCAGTTTAAGGAAGCTTTTTCTTTTTTTGAAGATATGAGCAAATGATTCGCTTATTATCCGCAGATTTAATAGGATATGGGTAAGGAATAAAAGTAAGAGTGGAATTGATGCTTTCTGTCATGAATGGAAGCATCACCCAAGGGCATTCTAATAAGAAATGCTAGCAGCAATTGAAGAGGGAGTGACAGTTGTGTCAGAAGAAAAAATCTACGATACGATCATCATTGGAGCGGGACCTGCCGGCATGACAGCCGCTGTTTATACATCACGTGGAAATCTTTCAACATTGATGATTGAAAGAGGGATTCCAGGCGGTCAAATGGCTAATACGGAAGATGTCGAGAACTATCCTGGCTTTGAAAGCATTTTAGGGCCAGAACTTTCAAATAAAATGTTCGACCATGCGAAGAAATTCGGTGCTGAATATGCATATGGCGATATCAAAGAAATCGTTGACGGTGAAGAGTACAAAATCGTCAAAGCCGGTTCAAAAGAATACAAAGGACGCTCTGTCATTATTTCAGCAGGTGCGGAATACAAAAAAATCGGTGCACCAGGTGAAAAAGAACTTGGCGGACGAGGCGTCTCTTACTGTGCAGTATGTGACGGTGCTTTCTTCAAAAATAAAGAGCTCGTCGTCATTGGTGGAGGGGACTCTGCGGTAGAAGAGGGTGTGTACCTCACACGCTTTGCGTCAAAAGTAACAATCGTTCATAGACGCGATAAGCTTCGTGCCCAAAGCATTTTACAAGCACGTGCTTTTGATAATGAAAAAATCGACTTCATGTGGAACAAAACCGTTAAACAGATTAATGAAGAGAACGGTAAAGTCGGCAGTGTAACCTTGATTGATACGGTGACTGGTGAAGAAGAAGACTTTAAAACAGACGGGGTCTTTATCTATATCGGGATGCTTCCACTATCTAAACCATTTGAAAATCTCGGTATTACAAATGAAGAAGGATATATCGAGACAAACGAAAGAATGGAAACAAGAGTGGAAGGTATTTTCGCCGCTGGTGACATTCGTGAAAAAACACTTCGTCAAATTGTGACAGCAACAGGTGACGGAAGTATTGCCGCACAAAGTGCACAGCATTATGTAGAAGAGCTTGCTGAAAAGCTGAAAGCAGCGAAATAAAAGGCTGTCGTAAATCCTTAATATAGCGTCATGGGCTTTTAACTGGAATGTAACACGGGTGAAATAATTTTCCGTTATGATAAAACTAGTAATTGACCCCCTTTTATAAGGAATACATGTTTGGCACGGATGAGAATCCGTGTCCTTTTTTTTGCTTAAAATCGGAAATTCATGAGATGTTCACAAATGACGCATGGAGAACCATTAGTTGCTGTAAAATAAAGAGTACAGTTATTGTCCGCCACTCCTTTCAGAGGAAATTCGATCTGTTTTCGGTGAAGAAGGGGCATGTTCATTGTGGGAGTCAGGATGAACCTGTATAATAAGTTAAAGACATAAAAGAGTAGGTGACAGCTGATGCAACGAGTAACCAATTGTGTGCTGCATCACGAAGATCAAGTTCTCTTGCTGCAAAAGCCAAGACGGGGCTGGTGGGTAGCGCCGGGCGGCAAAATGGAAAGCGGAGAATCGGTCAAGGATTCAGTCGTTCGAGAGTATAGAGAAGAAACAGGAATTTATATTTTAAATCCTCAGTTAAAAGGTGTTTTTACCTTTATCATAAAAGAAGGCGATCAAATCGTTCAAGAGTGGATGATGTTCACCTTTATGGCAGATTCATTTACTGGAAAAAACGTGACAGAGTCAGAGGAAGGCATTTTAAAGTGGCATGAAGCAAAGGATGTGCCGCATTTACCGATGGCGCCAGGAGATTCCCATATTCTTGATTTCATGCTAAAGGGAAAAGGACTTCTGCATGGTACTTTTACGTATACACCTGATTTTGAATTGATTGCTTATCGGTTAGATCCTCAAGGAGACTAATACATGAACCGTTTTTATAAAGAAGGAGAGGAAGCAGGCATGAATACACACAAACAAGAAGATATTCAGCTTGTGATTATTACTGGAATGTCAGGTGCGGGGAAAACCGTTGCCATTCAAAGCTTTGAAGATTTAGGTTATTTCTGTGTAGATAACTTGCCACCATCACTTTTACCAAAATTCCTAGAACTCATGAAGGAATCGAATTCGAAGATGAGCAAGGTTGCCCTTGTGATGGATTTGCGCGGACGTGAATTCTTTGACAGCTTAATTGCAGCCTTAGATGAAATGAGTGATCTTGGATGGATTACACCAAGGATATTATTTCTAGATGCAAACGATAAGGTGCTTGTCTCAAGATACAAAGAAACGAGACGTTCGCATCCTCTTGCGACAACAGGTTTACCGCTCGAAGGAATCGCGATGGAACGCGATCTGTTAGAGGAGTTAAAAGGCCGAGCTCAAATGATTTTTGATACATCGGATTTAAAACCAAAACAGCTTCGAGAAAAAATTGTTGCGCACTTTGCCACAAGCCAAGGACAGGTGTTTACAGTGAATGTGATGTCCTTCGGTTTTAAATACGGTCTGCCGATTGATGCTGATCTTGTATTTGATGTAAGATTTCTGCCGAATCCTTACTATATTGAGAGCATGCGTCCACAGACTGGAAACGATGAAGAAGTGCGCTCCTATGTAATGAAATGGAGCGAGACACAAAAATTCACAGAAAAATTAATTGATCTTCTCAGCTTTATGCTTCCGTCCTATAAACGAGAAGGAAAAAGTCAGCTTGTGATCGCTATTGGTTGTACAGGCGGACAGCACCGATCAGTGACGCTAGCGAACTACTTATCGGAGTATTTTAAAAATGACTACTACACTCATGTCACTCACCGGGACATTGAAAAGAGAAGCAGAAAATAGATGACGACACTTCCAAAGGTGGTCATTCTTGGCGGGGGCACTGGCTTATCTGTTTTGCTCAGAGGGCTAAAAACAAAGCCAGTGGACATTACCGCTATTGTAACGGTTGCTGATGACGGAGGCAGCTCAGGCAGACTGCGCCATGATTTGAATATTCCGCCTCCAGGCGATATTCGAAATGTCCTTGCAGCTCTCTCTGATGTTGAACCGCTTGTAGAAGACTTATTTCAGCACCGTTTTAACAAAGGGAATGACTTAACAGGCCACTCTCTTGGCAACCTCATTCTTGCGGCCATGACAAATATAACCGGTGATTTTTTTCATGCCGTCACAGAAATGAGCAAGGTTTTAAATGTGAGAGGAAAAGTCTTGCCAGCAGCGAATTCAAGTGTTGTTCTACACGCTGAATTAGAAAATGGGCAAGTGGTAACAGGAGAATCAAAAATCCCAACCTACGGTGAGCGAATTAAACGAGTGTTCCTCACGCCTGATACGATTGAGCCGCTCCCAGAATCGATTCATGTCATTCGTGAAGCTGATTTGATTGTGATTGGACCTGGCAGCTTGTATACAAGTATCTTGCCAAACTTGCTTGTACCGCATATTGGTGAAGAGGTCATTCGCTCAAAGGCTAAAAAAGTGTATATTTGCAATGTCATGACGCAGCCAGGGGAAACGCTTTCCTACAGTGCAGCAGATCATGTGCAAGCATTAAACGATCATATGGTTCGTCCATTTATTGATACCATTTTTGTGAACAATAAAGAAATTCCAGAAGAGATCAAAGCAAAATATGCAGAAGAACAGGCACAGCCTGTACAGTTCGACACAGATGTACTCAAGGCAATGGGACTGGAAGTCATCCCTGGGGAAATTATTACATATGACCAGCATGTGATTCGTCACGACACGCTGAAAGTAGCCGCGCTGCTTGTCGACCTGCTGCATAAGAAAAAATAGGAATGGGGGTGGCAAGGATGTCATTTGCATCCGAAACAAAAAAAGAGCTGACTAATCTGGACGTGAAGGACTGCTGCACAAAAGCAGAGCTTTCTGCCCTCATCCGTATGAACGGTTCATTATCTTTCTCTAATCGAAAATTAATTCTAGATATACAGACAGAGAACGCAGCGATCGCAAGGCGGATTTATACGCTGCTAAAAAAGAAATATGATGTCACAGTCGAGTTGCTCGTTCGTAAGAAAATGAGATTAAAAAAGAATAATGTGTATATTGTCAGACTGGTAGAACGAGCGAAAACCATTTTAGAGGATTTGAAAATATTAGGTGAACAATTTGTATTTGAGCGTAATATTTCAGAAGAGCTTGTAAAGAAAAGATGCTGTAAGCGCTCGTATATGAGAGGTGCTTTTTTAGCAGGCGGTTCTGTGAATAACCCAGAAACGTCTTCCTATCACCTTGAGATTTTTTCACTCTATAAAGAACACAATGATGCCCTTTGTGAGTTGATGAACCAATTTCATCTCAACAGTAAAACACTTGAGCGGAAAAAAGGCTACATCACATATATGAAAGAAGCCGAAAAAATCACTGAATTCTTAAGTGTTGTAGGTGCGCATAATTCACTTCTTCGCTTCGAAGACGTTCGGATCGTCCGTGATATGCGGAACTCCGTGAACCGGCTCGTCAATTGTGAAACAGCAAACTTGAATAAAACGATTGGTGCATCGCTCCGTCAGGTCGAAAACATTCAATTCATTGATGAAAAAATTGGACTTGATGCCCTGCCAGATAAGCTGCGTGAAATTGCAAAGCTAAGAGTCGACTATCAAGAGGTCACGCTAAAGGAACTGGGAGAAATGGTGGAAAGCGGTAAGATCAGCAAATCAGGCATTAATCACCGCTTAAGAAAGCTAGATCAAATTGCAGAACAATTACGAAACGGACAAGCTGTTACACTCAAATAGGAGAATGAAAAAGGGAGGCAGATCATATGGTGGAAAAAACGGTCACCATCCAGTTGAAAACAGGCTTGCAGGCTCGTCCCGCTGCTTTGTTTGTACAGGAAGCGAATCGCTTTGGGGCTGAAATTTTTCTAGAGAAGGACGGAAAAAGAGTCAATGCGAAGAGCATTATGGGTCTCATGAGCCTTGCGATCAGCTCTGGGGTCACTGTTACACTGATAGCAGATGGTGCAGATGAACAAGAAGCCATTGATGCGTTAACGGATTTTATCAATCAAGAAAACTGAGTCTCTTCATAGACTCAGTTTTTTTAGAAGGGAATGAACATGATGCAATCAGCATTTTTACAAAAGATCGGATACGAAGGACAGTCCATCACCTTTGATGACCTACCTGCATTATTAAAAAAGATGGCCTACACCTTTCCATTTGAAAATAGATCTGTGCTGAACAAACAATCCTATGCCCTGAATCAAGAAGGGTTGAATCAGCATCTTCTTGAAGGAAACAGAGGAGGTCTTTGTTACGATCTCAATCCTCTTTTATATTATGTGTTAAAAGAGGCAGGACTTGCTGTACAGCTCGTTCAAGGGACTGTGTATAACAAGGAAGCAGGAGCATGGGCAATTGATGGTACACATGTAGCCATGACGTTGAATCATCACAACGAACGGTATCTGATTGATGCGGGTTTTGGTGTGAATTTACCTCTCCAGCCTGTACCTTTTACGGAAGAATGGGTCAAAGGAGCGTCTATTCGGTTTCGAGTCAAAGAGGAGGAAACCGAAAAAGGGACGCATCTTCTCCAATTAGATAGAGGAGAAGGCGCTGAAATAGGCTACGCATTCACATTGCAAGAGGTGAGCGAGCCTACATTGGTCCAAATGAGACAGGAGATTTATGAAAATGAAGCCTCTCCTTTTAACAAAAGACCGCTTGCTTCAAAGCTTACACCAACAGGACGTGTCATTGTCACGGAGGAACATGTCACCACACATGAACACGAAGAAGTGTCGAAAAAACCGCTACCCCTTCCTTTTGACGAATATGTGAAAACCCTGTTGCCGAAGTAGCATTAAAAAAACAGCCCTGCGTCAAATGGGCTGTTTTTTTGATTGATTATCGAATACGTGTGAATGTTGCGTAATGGTCTGTTGTTTTGTAAATGAGCCAGTCACTTGAATACACGAGGCGGTCAGCATTGCGGAAGCCTGAGACGTAGTTGATATCTGCTTCACGCCATGTGCGTCCGCTTGCTGAAGGAAGACGCCCCTCTCGGTTAGAGAAAACATCTCCACCAATGCTTTTGCCTGGGGCAACCTCTGCTAGATTTCCCTTTGACGCCACCCAACCAAGGGCACTTGCTTGTGATTTTGTGATGTAGTTATCAGGCAGTCGTTTGTAGCGAATCAAATAATCGGCTACACCATCAAACGTATTAATGACGGCAAGGGTATGGACATCTGATGTCAGTTGAATAGAAGCTGTTTCATTTGTGGCGGTCGGTGTAAGTGGTGTTTCAGCATAGGCTTGCTGCGGAATAAAACCAGAAAACAGAATAGCGGCGATCAGAGCAAACATAGTAAAAATCGAACTGATTTTTTTCATCTTCATCCTCCTATTAAGGAAATCGGAAGCTGTCCTCTTGATGCTTGTCTACCTCATATTATAGCACCCGAATATGAAGGAAATGTAAAGAAACAGGATCTTTGCTAAAATGAGGCTTTTCTCCTGATACCCTTCTGATGAAATAAAGAAAAAGACGCAGCTCTGGATTCTGCGTCTTTTCCGATTAAAATCAAGCAAGCTCTTTCACAATATCTATAGGGGCTTTGCCATCAATTCCATGAATCACATTATGAATGGCTCGTTTCAGCATAAGATCCCGTGTTGTTTCAGTAGCAGAACCGATGTGAGGAACAAGGGTGACATTGTTCATTTCTTTGAAAGGATGATTCTCCTGAAGCGGTTCCTGTTCAAACACATCAAGACCTGCACCTTTGATCCATCCCTCTTGAAGTGCTTGAATGAGGCTTTTTTCATCCACTGTTTTCCCGCGGGAGATGTTTACAAATAAAGCCGTTTGCTTCATTAACTTCAATTCTCGTTCGCCAATCATATGATACGTTTCATCGGTCAGCGGTGTAATCAAGACAATGATATCAGCTTGTTTTAACAGGTCATCAAGTGTGCAATATAAAGCGCCATATGCTGATTCAGCCTTTTCATTCCGGCTGCGGTTATGATACAGGACATTCATATCAAAACCATGAGCAGCTCGTTTGGCGACTTGCTCTCCGATTCGTCCCATGCCAATAATGCCAAGCGTTTGATGATGGACATCGATGCCAAAAATATCTTCTTCCTGTACAAATTTCGTCCAATTCCCCTCACGGATAAAACGATCAAGCTCGGCAATTCTTCGTGCAGAGGAAAGAATGAGTGAAAATGCAAGGTCTGCGACAGTATGGTCGAGTGTATGGGGCGTGTGCGTCCCAATTACGCCTCTTTGCCTCATCACTTCTATATCGAAATTGTCATAGCCAACAGAGTTATTGCTCACTACCTTAAGTTTGGGAGCGTGATCTAATAGCTCTTGATCGATTTTCGTTCCAGACGTTAAAAGACCATCAGCATGCTGCAGTTTTTGAAACAAAATATCTTTTGGAATGGGGTCTTTGGATTGCCACACCTCGTATGTACAATGTTCCTTTAGTAATTCCTCAAATGAGGCGGGTAATGGTTTGGCGACAAAAATGTGTGGTGTCAATGTCAACTCGCTCCTTTCACATGATCATCTTGCTTCTTTTATTATAAAGCAACCATTTCGGTTGAACACGTTTGAAGGTTATCTGCTCAATATTTAATATACTAAAATAACGGAAAAGAGAGACAGTTTCTTAGTGAAAAGGTATATTCATATGCCATCTGATGCATTTTTTACTTATATGGAAATCAGCTAATGGGAGATGTGACATATGAAAAAGCCTGATTTTCTGAGAGATTATCTGACAAACTGGAAAATAGATCGAGATTTTTTGATAGAAAAATGATTATATTTGAAACATATTAAACGGGAAGGTTGTTTTCTACTAAACCATTTCATCGTCTTTTGGCGATCAGAGAATGATAGATTGAAAGGAAGACCGCGCGCCCCTTGCGATGAATCGTAAATGATAGAAAATGACCACATGTCTTCTCATCGTTTTCTCATTTTTTTCTTTTTTTTCTATCATTTTTCCTCTTTATGCTTGAGAACACACGAAAGAAAAGGAGGTCAAGCAGGAGCTTACGTGACTTATAAAGAGATGGGAGATGGCAAAATGGGATCAAAATTAGAACAGATTCTTCAGCACAATTCAGAGTTCGTACATGAGAGACATTATGAGCCTTACAAAGCGGGGAAATTTCCCGAAAAGAAACTCGTTATATTAACTTGCATGGATACACGTCTTTTGGAATTATTGCCGCAATCCATGGGACTGCGCAACGGTGATGCGAAGGTCATTAAAAATGCGGGCGCCATCGTCACACATCCTTTTGGCAGTGTGATGCGGAGTATTCTTCTAGCTATCTATGAACTAAAGGCAGAAGAGGTATGCATTGTAGGACATCATGAATGCGGAATGGCAGGTCTTGCGGCAGATCCTTTACTTGAAAAGGCGAAAGCGCGCGGTATTGAAGAGAAATGTTTGAGCATTGTGAAAAACTCAGGGGTTGATTTAAAGGGATGGCTGACAGGCTTTGATTCGGTTGAAGAGAGCGTGTTCCAAAGTGTGAAATTGGTCAAAGAGCATCCACTTATGCCAAGTGATGTGGCTGTTCATGGACTTGTCATTCATCCAGCAACGGGAAAGCTGGATGTCGTTGTGAAAGATAAACAGATTGACGCGCAGTATACCTAAATCATCTACACATACTTGAAGGAGGCCAACACATACCATGCGTTTTTATGGAAGATTTGAAGGATATGATACATCAAAGTTGAGACGTGATTTAATCGCTGGGCTTGTCGTGGGCGTTGTGGCAATTCCTTTAGGCATGGCTTTTGCCATTGCATCTGGTGTCGGACCAGAATATGGATTATATACAGTCATCGTTGCCGGCATTTTGATTTCATTGTTTGGTGGTTCAAAGTATCAGATTGGCGGGCCGACTGGAGCGTTTGTTCCGATTTTATTTGGTATCGTCAGCCAATATGGTATCGAAAACTTACTCATTGCCGGTTTTATGGCAGGGTGTATGCTTGTCTTATTCGGAATATTCAAACTAGGAAAGCTCATGAAATTTATTCCTCGTCCGGTTATCATCGGCTTTACTGCTGGCATTGCTGTCATTATTTTTTCAGGGCAGATTGCCAACTTCCTCGGATTAAAGGGTGTTGAAAAGCATGAAAGCTTTTTCCTTAATATGAGAGAAATTGTGGTCCATCTCGGTACTGCAAACAGTCTTGCCATCCTCACAGCTGTGATTGGGCTCATTGTGATTTTGGCGGCACAAAAATACATTCCAAAAATACCTGGTGCTCTATTAGGTTTATTGGCTTCAACGTTTCTAGCTGTTCTCTTTTTCCAAGGACAAGTTGAAACGATCGGCTCGGCATACGGGGAAATTCCTCGTCAGCTGCCAAGCTTTGCTTTTCCTGAATTAACGATTGAAAAAATGATCTATCTCCTCCCTCCAGCGATTATCATTGCGCTTTTAGGCGGCGTGGAATCAATTTTATCCGCAATGGTCGCAGACAATATGAAAGGCTCAAAGCATGACAGCAATAAAGAGCTTGTCGGGCAAGGAATTGCCAATATGGCGGCACCGTTGTTTGGAGGAATTCCAGCGACTGGGGCGATTGCTCGTACGGCAACAAACATCAAAAATGGCGGAGCAAGCCCGATTTCAGGTGTTGTGCATGGCGTCGTCGTCTTGCTTATCTTAATGCTGTTTGCACCATATGCGTCGATGATTCCACTTGCTGCGATGGCACCGATTTTAATGTTTGTGGCTTGGAATATGAGTGAGAAAAAAGAGTTTATCAATATTGTAAAAGTGAAAAATGCGGATTCCCTTGTACTTGTCGTTACCTTCTTGCTGACGGTCATCGGTGATTTGATAATTGGCGTCACCGCAGGGCTCATTTTAGCCTTTATCGCTTTTATCAAAAAAATGAGCCAGACAACCAGCATTCGTCCAAATGTTGTGGTTCCCCAAATGGAAACGGCAGCTGCTTTAGAAAAACAGACAGACCAGCAAGGCATCAGTATGTACGCCATTGAAGGGCCGCTGTTTTTCGGAACAACAGATTCACTCGAAAATTCAATTTTGGACCATGTTCAGACAAAGCCGAAAACGCTCATTCTGCTCATGAATAAAGTCAATTATATGGACACATCAGCAGAAGCGGTGTTAATGAATATCTCCAATCGGTTAAAGCATCATAATGGTAAGCTGATGATTGTCGGACTTCAATCGCAGCCGAAAGAGCTTTTGCGTCGAACAGGTCTTTTCCATCATATTGGAAAACAGTATTTCTTTGAACGAACTGATGATATTTCACCTCAGCATCTATAAAGATGGAAAAAAGCATGTGACGATGTGGTCACGTGCTTTTCAGTTCTGAAAAACGCTTTGTGAGTTTCTGTTGATGCGAGGAGAAAATCTCTTCTACTGTCACATCATAGAGATCGGCTAAAATAAGTAGATTCCCTAATACATCTCCCATTTCTTCAACGAGTTCTCTCTTCAACTCAGCTGATTTTTGTTTTTGTTCGTCAGGCCGGTCACGTCCGATCTCGATGGCTCTAACAGCGCGCGCGAGTTCGCCTGTTTCTTCCATCAGGAACCCTAACCGGATAAACGGTCCGTATTCTGCCCAATTTCTCTTTTTGTAAAAATCCTTAATCCATTTCTCCATCTCATTTGTTTGCATTCTCTTTAAACAGCTCCTTATATGGTGTGCACCTTTTGATTTTACACTATATATAGATGAAGCAGCTGTTTTTTAAAAAACAATTATAGTAGAATGAGTGGGTGAAGAAATCATAGAGAGAGATGGAGCTGTTTTTGATGAAAACGATTTGTGTGTTTGCTGGTTCGAATCCAGGCGTGAAGGACGTCTACAAAGAAAAGGCTGTAGAGCTAGGGGCTTATATGGCAGAGCAAGACATCCGACTTGTATACGGCGGTTCACGAATTGGATTAATGGGTGCCATTGCAGATGAGGTCTTAAGACATGGCGGGGAAGTCATTGGGGTGATGCCTAAAGGGCTTTTTAGAGGAGAAGTGGTGCATCAAGAGCTGACAGAATTAATCGAAGTAACAGGAATGCACGAACGAAAAGCGAAAATGAGTGAGCTGGCTGATGGATTTATTGCGATGCCAGGCGGCTTTGGTACATATGAAGAATTATTTGAGGTGCTATGCTGGGCTCAAATCGGCATTCACCAAAAGCCAATCGGCTTGTATCAAGTGAATGACTATTTCAATCCGCTTATAGACATGGTGAAGTTTAGTGTACAGGAAGGTTTTTCGAATGAATCACATCTTCAATTGTTACATGCTTCCAGCGAACCGGAGGAATTAATCACACAGATGTCTTCTTATCAAACACCAACTCTTGAGCAGAAATGGACGGAGTTGTCGTAAAGCGTATTTTCAACACAAAAAACCGTCTGTTTAAGGAGCAGACGGTTTATTTTGTCATATTATTTTTGTTCTTCTGTATTACGGGTCAAGACTTTGTCAATGAGTCCGTATTGAAGTGCTTCTTCCGCTGTTTTGAAGTTGTCACGATCTGTATCGCGCTCAATGACTTCAATTGGCTGACCAGTACGTTCAGCAAGTACTTGGTTCAGTTTATCGCGTAAAGAAAGGATTCGTTTTGCCGCAATTTCAATTTCTGTTGCTTGACCTTGGGCACCACCTAGTGGTTGGTGAATCATGACTTCACTGTTTGGAAGGGCATAACGCTTACCTTTTTCACCAGCAGCAAGCAGGAACGCACCCATAGATGCAGCCATACCAATACAAATGGTTGATACCTTTGGTTTAATAAATTGCATCGTATCGTAAATGGCCATACCAGCTGTGATTGAACCGCCAGGGCTGTTAATGTAGATAGAAATATCTTTTTCTGGATCTTCAGCTTCTAAGAAAAGCAGCTGTGACACGATGGAGTTGGCAACATTGTCATCGATCGCAGAACCAAGCATGATAATACGGTCTTTTAAAAGACGAGAATAAATGTCGTAAGCTCTTTCCCCACGATTTGTTTGTTCAATGACTGTAGGTATTAAATTCATAATGTTCCTCCTTCACCTTTTAGGTAAGTATGTAATTCAATGATACATTTTTGGTCAATAAAGGTCAAACAAAACGCAATCAAAAAATTCGACAACCACATGTTATTTTTCCCAAAATTTATTTTCTTAAACCATGGAAAAGTTTTAAAAAAATATGGTAAAACTTTCTGCTATGAGGTAATATTACCTATGTCATCATTATATATAGTCAGAAAGAAGGAAAAAGAGTGGATAATCTTTTGGAGAAAAGTAATTTGACTGATCAACAGCGTATTGTTGTATCAACCGAACTTCAAGCCAAAAAAAAGTCGAAATTAGTTGTATTTATTTTGTGGTGGTTCCTTGGAGCGATTGCCGTTCATCGTTTTTATCTTGATGAAAAGAAAGGCTATGCAGTGACCATGCTTCTACTAGGATGGTTGACATTGTTCATTTGGCCATTTATTGATGGGATCATTTGTCTTGTCAAAACAGTGGATGAAGTAAATGAAAACATAGAACGAAAAATTATTGCATCAGTTAAAAGTGCATAAGTAGCAAAGTCTGCATCTTTTCGGTGCAGGCTTCTTCTTTGAAGACATCAGAATATCATTGCTTTCTTGTAGCATTTCCCTTATAATTTGATATGCTGACGTTCAAAAACATATCGTGCGCTCGTAGCTCAGTTGGATAGAGCGGTGGTTTCCGGTACCACGTCTGCCGGGGGTTCGAATCCCTCCGAGCGCGTACTTGACCTTGTTTACGATGATAAAGGTCTTTCATGAACCCCTCTTCATTTGATGAGGGGTTTTTGTATGTTCAATCGGATTGATCGTTAGTGAAAAAATGATCTTGTAGCAACACAGCAACATCTATCCGAGTATAATAAAATAACCCCCACTCTTAACATAAGAATGGGGGTTATTGCTATAAAGGGGTTACCTGCCTTTTTGGCCTTTCCTGTAAATAGCCGCAGGTATAATTGTAAGAAGAACAATGATAAATCCAATCACGGATACAGTATTTTTTATTGTATTGTCATTCACAGTGAAGTTTGTCACGATCATTGCCGCCAGACAAAGAATGATGATTAAATAACTGTATTTCTCCAAGACTTTCACAAAATATCCCTCCAATATGAATCTATAAAATTGAAACAATTATTATAATATGATATTTTTACCTCATATACAAAAAATAAACAAGAAAGGGGTATATTGGATGACAACTATTTTTCATAAGAAGAGTGTTATATGCTTCATAACAGCTCTTTTCATGTTATTGTCAACGATTTTTACTGCGAATGCAACAGCAATTAGTCCTAATTCAGAAGTGGATGAAGAGTATCAAGAGTTGCTAGAGGTTTTATTGACGATTGAAGCTTTACCTGACAGCGTTATTGCAAAAGGAGATGAAGCCGTAGTTAAATGGTTGAAAGAGAACTCTAATATCCCTCTTCAACGACATGGTGAGGTTGTTACTATGGGTGTAGTTGGTTGTATTTCTGCGGTTGGAACTGCTATTATAACCAATGTTATACCAATAGCAAAAATTGCAAAAGTCAAGTCCGCAATAAAAGCTGCAGGAGGCGCGACAAAATTTGTTAAAACATTGATTCCAGCGTATAAAGCCGCCAGACAGGCGGGGAAAAGTAAGTGGAATGCTGTAAAGGCAGCTGTAAATAAAGCAGCGAAAAATGCTAGTCCTGAAGCAAAAAGAGCACTGCTTGAATTTTTCAATATAGGAAATGTGTATTCAGCGTGCTTTGAATAAATATCAAAACATCAGATCCGATCTCTATTGAAAAAACAGTCTGATGTATTTAAAAAAAATGCTTCTCAAATCGTAATGTGAAAAAGACAAAGTGCTTATTAGGAGACTTTGTCTTTTTTCCTGCCACTTTATCATGAAATACTAGCCATAAGACTCATTTCTTCCCTTTACAGGCGTATTTGTTGAGCCTGCTGGCTGTATATGATTAACATGGAAGAGAATTGACAATGAGGAGGTATTTCTGTGGCGAAGGTTTTATTGATTACATTTCCTGCTGAAGGGCATGTGAATCCTATGTTAGGAATTATCAAAGCATGGGCAGATCGTGGAGATGAAGTGCATGCGGTCACAACGGTACATTATGAAGAACGAATGAAACGCTTAGGCGCTCACGTACATAAACATCCAGACTATATTCGGACATTACACGTGGATGAAGGAAATCTCGATTCCATGCAGCCGTTCTTTCATGCGATGCTGCAAACATCATTTGATATTTTAGAGGTGGTGGAAACACTATCTCAGCAGCATTCATTTGATTTTGTCTATTATGATATGTTTGGGGTAGGGGAGCTTGTTCGAGATTACTTACAAATTCCAGGGATCGGTTCAAACCCATCTTTTGTGCTGCAAGAGGCGCATTTTGATACACCTCTATACAGAAAGGATGAGAAAGCCGATTATCTGTTAGAAAGCATACAAGAGCGTTTTGGCGTTCAGCCAACGCGTTTGATGCAATTCATGAAAAATCGCGGAGAATTGAATATCGTGTATACAAGTGAATATTTTCAGCCGTCTGTCGATGCAGTGAACGATTCATTTGTTTTCATTGGACCGAGCTTTCTAAAAAGGGCAGATCAGCATGATTTCCCGCTGGAAGCTCTTGAGCGAGAAAAAGTTGTCTTTATTTCGATGGGAACTGTTCTTGGAGATACAGAGGCATTTTTTAATATGTGTATTGATGCCTTTGCCGACTTTGATGGAAAAGTGGTACTCGCAACAGGTGAAAAAGTGGATCGGTCTCTCTTAAAAGAAGCACCTTCTCATTTTCTGATCGAGTCTTATGTGCCGCAGCTTGAAGTGCTTGAACTGACAGACGTGTTTGTGACGCATGGCGGAATGAACAGTGTCAATGAAGGCATTCATTATCACGTGCCAATGGTTGTCATTCCGGTCGACAAAGATCAGCCGATGGTCGCACAAAGACTGACCGAGCTATCTGCTGCCCGAGCACTTGATAAAGATCAACTGACAGCAAAGCAGCTAAGAGAAACCGTAGAATCTGTTCTAGGAAGCGACACGTACCGTGCTGGAATTGAAAAAATTGAAGAAAGCTTCCAAACAGCAGGTGGAACCGATAAAGCATTGCGGACGATCGATCAATGGATGCAGACGAAACAGACTCAATTATGAGTCTGTTTTTTTGATGAAAAAAGTGATTGTATTCCCGAATCCTGTATGCTATTATTCAATTCGTAATCATTTCGATTAATAATCGTAATGATTACGATAACTCGAGATTCGGAGGTAGTACATATGAGTGATCAGCCTGTATACATAAAGAAAAAGCAAACCTATGTGACATACACCTTGATGCTTTTTTCAGTCATGGCTTGTTTTTTGTTGGCATCATGTTCTGATAACAAAGCATCTTCCGGTATGAATGACAGAGAAGAAGATGAGCTGGTGTATGCAAGTACAAAAGATATAAGGGATATCAACCCCCATTTATATGGCGGAGAGATGGCCGCTCAAAATATGGTGTTTGAATCGCTTGTCGTCAATACAGAGAAGGGCGTTCAGCCTGCCTTAGCCAAAAGTTGGGACATTTCAAAGGATGGGAGGACCTACACCTTTCACCTTCGAAAAGGCGTGACTTTTTCAGACGGTGAGCCTTTTAATGCAAAGGCAGTGAAAATGAATATGGACGCCGTCGTTAAAAACATTGAAAAGAACGCTTGGCTGAATCTCGTATCCGAAATCAAATCCACAAAGGCGGTGGACGAATATACTTTTATTCTCACATTAAAAGAGCCTTATTATCCTACGTTAGAAGAATTGGGCTTAACACGTCCCTTCCGTTTTATTTCTCCAAAAAGCTTCATTGATGGAACGACTGCAAAAGGAGTTCAAAGCTATGCAGGCACAGGTCCTTATGTGCTAAAGGAACATAAAAAAAATCAATATGCCGTTTTTAAAGCGAATGACCACTACTGGGGGAGAAAGCCAAACATTTCAACAGTGAAATGGAAAGTCATGCCGGATCATCAAACGATTTTACTTGCTCTGCAAAAAGGAGAAATAGATCTCTTATTTGGAGCGGATGGTGACATGATCGACGGAGACTCATTCCAGGCTTTAAAGGAAGCAGGTCAATATGGTGTGACCGTGAGTCCACCTGTTGGTTCGAGGTCGATTGTCATCAATTCAAACCAGCCAATGACAAAAGATCCGAAAGTCAGAGAAGCGTTTCAATATGCCATTCAAAAAGAGATGATCACAAAAGGCATTTTAAATGGAACGGAACAGGTGGCCCATACGCTGCTTGCCCCGTCAGTCCCTTACGCGGATATCCCTCTGAAAAAGAAAACCTATCAAAAGGAGAAAGCAGAGACATTATTGGATGAGGCAGGCTGGAAGCTGAAAGAAGATGGCTACCGCTATCAAAATGGCAAAAGGCTGAGTGTCGCCATTTACTATAATTCCGATAATGCAGGCGAAAGAACGATAAGTGAATCGATTCAACAAGATTTCAAGCAGGTTGGAGTTAATCTGGATATTAGAGGAGAAGAAAAACAGGCATTTCTAGATCGACAAAAAACAGGGAAATTCGACCTGATGTACTCACTATCATGGGGACTTCCTTATGATCCTCAAACCTATGTTTCTTCGTTCCGCGTAGCATCACATGCTGATTACCAAGCCCAATTAGGGTTGAAGAAGAAAAAGTGGCTGGACGAGACGATTACGAAAGTATTGGTAGAACCAGATGAGAAAAAGCGGAAACAAATGTATCGAGACGTCTTGACGTATATCCATGATGAAAATGTCTACATTCCAATCTCTTATTCTGTGACAAAGGCTGTTTATAATAAGCGCCTGAAAGGCATTGGTTTTCACGTGTCACAGTATGAAATTCCCTTTGACCGTATGTATTTTTCGTCATAAAGAGGAGGCGCACACATGACACGCTATCTCTTCAAACGAATATTGCTTCTTTTCCCACTCATGGTGTTTATTACTTTCTTTGCCTTTGTCCTGCTGACGATGCGGGCAAGTGATCCAGCTGAAGTCGCTTTGCGGGTGAATCAAGTCACTCCAACAGAAGACATGATTGAATCGATGCGGCAGGAGCTAGGCTTAGATCAGCCATTTCTAATACGGTATGTCACATGGCTTAAAGATGGATTATCAGGTGATTTTGGCAGGAGTTATGTCACACAAGAACCGGTTTTTGATCTCATCATGGGGGCGATGCCTGCTACATTGCAGCTTGCAGGAGCAGCGCTCTTTTTCATCATTGTGCTGAGTTTGTTATTCGGAGTGATCTGTGCGTATGCAGCGCATACCTGGTTGGACCGAGTACTGAGAGCCTTTGTGTTTATCGCTGCTTCAATGCCTAGTTTTTGGTTAGGGATTTTATTTATTTGGCTTTTTTCTGTCAAATTCAATTGGGTTAATACAAGTGGTATGGAAGGGTTCAAATCGCTTCTTCTCCCAGCTGTCACACTATCGCTTGGCTACTTATCCACCTATGTGAGACTGATCCGAAATCAAATCCTGAAATTTCAGCACGAGCCCTTTGTTTTTTATGCAAGAGCTCGCGGGTTAAAGGAACGCGCTATTCAATTGAAAGTAATGAGACATGCGCTTCAATTAGCAGTTACAGCACTTGGTATGTCTATTCCTAAGCTTATTGCTGGCACGGTTATTATTGAAAATCTTTTTGCTTGGCCAGGGGTTGGCCGGTTGTGTGTAACAGCTATTTTTCACGCTGATTTTCCGATTATTCAAGCTTATTTATTTGTGATGGGGTTCCTTTTTGTTGTGTGTAACCTCGTGGCTGATGTTGTACAAATGATGATGAATCCTCAACTGCGAAAGGAGGCGTGAAAGTGAAGATAGGTTGGCAACAATTAAAAAAAGATCGTATGGCGGTTGTTTCTATCTGGTTATTAGTACTTGTCGCTTTAGCAGGACTGCTTGCACCAGTGCTCGCACCACATGACCCAACCGAAACGAACATTCTTCAAAAATATGCCGGCATCAGTCTGACTTATCCGCTTGGAACGGATCAGCTCGGGAGGTGCGTATTGTCACGGCTTTTACATGGGATTCGCACCACAATGCTTGCGGCGATGCTGACGATGTGTATAACGATGCTCATTGGCAGTTTACTTGGAATCATGGCGGGTTTTTTCCGAGGAAAGGTGGACGGCTTGTTGATGAGGGTGTGTGATGTCATGCTCTCCTTCCCAGCAGAAGTGATGATTCTAGCGATTGTCGGGATACTGGGGCCTGGACTGTTCAATATAATTTTGGCAAATGTCCTAGCGAAATGGGCTTGGTATACAAGGATGATTCGTTCATCTGTTCTACAATATGTAAATGAACCATCTGTTCAGTTTGTAAAAGTGTCTGGCGGCTCTTCATTTTACATCCTGAGAAAGCATTTATTTCCTCGCATTTCAGGAGAAATAGCTGTTTTTGCGACACTTGATGCGGGATGGGTCATTTTAAATATATCAGCCTTGTCTTTTCTGGGATTAGGTGTGAGCGCACCTACCCCGGAATGGGGGATGATGCTCAACGAAGCGAAAAATGTCATGGTGACCCATCCAGCCCATATGCTTGCGCCTGGGCTCGCCATCTTATTTGTGGTCATGGCGCTGAACTTTTTAGGAGACAGCCTGCAACAGGCTACGACCCCTGCGATGTATCATCACAATAAGAAGGGAGCGAGACCATTTGCCTTTCATCGACGTAAAAAACCTGTCCGTACATGATCCAGTCCAGCAAAAGAGTATCGTGACGAACATGACATTCTCCCTACAGCAACACTGTTTAGCCATAATTGGAGAAAGTGGGAGCGGAAAATCAACCGTCGCAAAAGCGTTAATTGGCTTGATTCCACCTTCGCTAGAAGTAGAGGGGACGATCCTATTTGACGATGAAACATTGACAATTCAGACGGCTGAGCAGTGGCGAGGCAAGCGAATTGGCTTCATCTCACAGGATGCGATGAATGCGTTCAACCCCATCGAAACCATTGGTCATCAAATGATGGAAACATTCCAGCGACATTTGGGCTTACACGGAAATAAAGGGAAAGCACATGCCATCGCGGGACTGGAGCGAGTTCATTTGAATAATCCAAATGAATTATTGAAGAAATATCCTCATGAATTATCTGGAGGTATGCTTCAGCGAGTGATGATTGCAATCGCGATGATGCTTTCTCCTGATGTGATTATTGCCGATGAGCCAACTTCGTCGCTTGATGCGTATAATCGGCGTGAAGTCATCATGCAATTACAGAGGCTGAAAGAAGAAACAGGCGCGGTCTTAATCATCATTTCGCATGATTTAGGCGTCGTTCAGGCAATTGCTGACGAGGTGTTGGTGATGCATCAAGGAGAGATGCTTGAGCATCGCCCAGCTGAGAAGATATTCACAGTGCCTGAGCATCAACAAACGAAGCATCTACTTGAGACGAGGCGCCGATTATCTGCCCCCCTGGAAACGTTGCGGCAGCAGAGGGTGAGGGCATTTCCATGTTGATCACAGCTGATAGTCTCATCAAACATGGAGAGAAGAAAGGTTTCTTTCCTCGGCAAATGCGGTCAACACCACGCATCTCAAACGTTTCGTTTGAAATCGAACAGGGACAATGTGCCGGATTAGTCGGTGAAAGCGGCAGCGGTAAAAGTACATTGGCACGAATCCTGCTCGGTTTAGAAAAAATAGATCACGGCAAGGTGCAGATTGATAGGAGGTCAGCTGACACATGGCGGAAGATGAACCGTGGAAAAATGAGTGTTGTCTTTCAGGATTATCGATCTTCAGTTCACCCTTCCTTTACGGTGAAAGAGATCGTTGCGGAACCTATGCGATTGTTAAAGCAGGAAAAAAATGTGGATCAGAAGATTTTATCGTTGCTTGAACAAGTCAGATTACCCTTTTCTTTACT
The DNA here is from genome assembly GCF_038610765.1 of Bacillus sp. FSL R5-0422. Lineage (NCBI taxonomy): Bacteria > Bacillati > Bacillota > Bacilli > Caryophanales > Bacillaceae > Bacillus > Bacillus sp. FSL R5-0422. The sequence goes on along the minus strand of NZ_CP152014.1, from coordinate 3,013,773 downwards.
AAATCAGTATGCTCATCAGCTAAGCGGTGGTCAGCTCCAGCGAGTGTGTATCGCACGAGCAATTTCAACGCATCCATCCATTCTCATACTAGACGAAGTTCTGAGCTCACTAGATGTCTCTGTTCAGGTGCAAATATTGGAGCTGCTCGAGACATTAAAACAAGAGCTAGACATGACCATCCTTATGATTACTCATGATATAGAAGCGGCAGTGTATCTATGTGATCGTCTCCTTTTCTTACATGAAGGAAGCATAGTGGAAGAATGTAATAAGAATGAACTGCTTGATGCGGTTCATCCATTTACGCTGAAATTAATGGACTCACTTATGCCATTTCAACTTGACAAAAAATAACCAATCTTTTATCGTATACGTAACAAACGACGGAAGGGTGACCCAATGCAATGAAGTACTAATCCTATGACCTGTAAGCAAAATGAAAAAACGAAGGCAGTGAGCAAACGATTGGTTTGCCATGTTTGCTGCGTTTTCATTTTTTAGCTTCGGAATAGGATGGTACAGCATGGGAATCAAAGAATGACGTGATTGATACGGGGGATGTGTGTGTTCAGATAGGAACGGCACGTCATCCGGGATTGATCCGCTTATTTTTGTACACCATTTTGCCTCCTATTCTGAGAATGGGAGGCTTTTTCATGTCTCCTGATACGAAAGGAGAGGATTGGATGTTAGTAAAAGCCAATCAGTTAAAAGTATTTCGAAAAGACCGATTGTTATTTGATATTGAGGAACTTACCATCCATCAAAGTGACCGTATTGGACTTGTCGGGGCAAATGGAAGCGGGAAAACGACACTATTACACGTGCTCACGGGGCAAGAGAAACCAGACAGTGGCACGTATGCTGCCACAACGACTTGCACACTGCTTCCTCAGCTAAAACAAGCAGAAGGCACACAGAGTGGTGGTGAAATGACCCAGACTTATATTGAGCGCGCGTTAAATCGTCCTTCTGCCCTTTTATTAGCAGATGAACCAACGACTCATTTAGATACTGAGCACATTGAGTGGTTGGAAGAGAAGCTTCACACTTATCAAGGAGCTCTCATCGTCGTTTCACATGATCGTGCTTTTTTAGATGCGGTATGTACGGAAATTTGGGAGCTGGATCATGGACGTCTCAATCAATACAAAGGCAACTACACGCATTTTGCACAGCAAAAAGAGTTAGCGCATCGTCAGCAGATGGAAGCGTACGAAGCTTATACACAAAAGAAAAAACAGTTAGAGCATGCGCTGGAAAAGAAAAAGAAAAAAGCCGACAAAGCGACAAAGCCATCTCAAAAGCTGAAATCCTCAGGGCCAAAAATTGCAAAGCCCTACTATGCAAATAAGCAAAAAAAGCTGCAAAAAACCGCCAAATCAATTGAAACAAGGATGGAGAAATTAGAAAAAGTTGAAAAAGTAAAAGACATTCAGCCCATTCAAATGACGCAGCATACAATGAAGGAAGTAGCGAGCCGTACCATTTTGCGAGTGAAAAATGTAGATTGCAAGGTTGGCGATCAATTGCTTTGGAAGCAGGCGAATGTGGAAGTGAGAGGCGGGGACAAGGTTGCCATCATTGGCAAGAATGGGAGCGGAAAAACGACATTTCTTCGAATGCTGGTGAATGGACATCCCGGAGTTTCTCGCTCAGAAGCTGTCAAGCTAGGCTATTTTCGTCAAGATCTTTCAGGATTAACGGTAGATGAATCAATTTTACAAAATGCGCTGAAAGAGGCAGTTCAAGATGAGACAGTGGTACGAACGGTTTTAGCGAGACTTGGATTTCGAGGGGATGACGTCCATAAACCTGTTGGGGTGTTAAGCGGGGGAGAACGGGTGAAGACCATACTGGCGTCCTTACTTGTCAGCAATGCCAATGTTCTTATGCTGGATGAACCGACGAACTTTCTAGATCTGGCGGCAGTTGAAGCGCTTGAAGGTCTCTTGAGGGATTACCCAGGTACTGTTGTGTTCATTTCCCACGACCGCAGACTGATTGAGAAGGTGGCAACTCGCATTTTTCATGTTCATGAAAAGCGTATTGAAGCATTTGATGGAACATATGAAGCGTATAAACAAAAAGACGACAAACCAGCTGTGACCCAAAGAGAAGAGGAACTGCTGTTAATTGATTTACAGCTGTCTGAAGTGCTCAGCCGGTTAAGTATTGAGCCGTCCCAGGAGCTGGAGGAGACATTTCAAGCATTATTGAAACAAAAAAAATCTTTGGAGTCATAAAGAAAACCCCTGTGTTATTGCACAGGGGCTTGTTCATGTCGCTCTTTTTTTAATTCATCAAGTTCACTGACTGTGACGAGCTGATACCCTTGTTTGGTGAGCTCATGAATGATCTTCACCGCTGCTTGAGCTGAGCTGTCATAAATATCGTGCATCAACACCGTTCTACCATCTGCTGCATGTGAGAGAACGTGGTTTGTGATCTGCTGGCTGTTGCGAACTTTCCAATCCTCTGGATCAACATCCCATAAAGAGACCTTCATCCCAACCGCTTGATTGATGTTTTGATTTGTTCCACCATATGGCGGTCTAAAGTGAGTAGGTGTATAGCCGCTCGCTTTCTCAATCAGCTTCTGAGTGTCCTTCACTTGTTTCACCGCCTCTTTTAAAGGCAGTCTTGTTAATAAAGGATGACTGTAAGAGTGGTTCCCGATTTCATTCCCGCCTTTTAGAATATCGGCAAGCATACCAGGGTAATACTGCACCCTGCTGCCTAATACGAAAAAGGTCGCATGTCCTTTATTTTCCTTCAGTGCTTCTAAAATTTTTGAGGTGGTCGCAGGGTTCGGACCATCATCAAATGTAAGGGCAATGGCTTTTTGATTTGGATCAAGCTTTGATTTTTGCGGCAGCTTGACGGCTTTTCTTTTCGGATTTGGTTCTTTCATTTCATTTTGATTTTTGGTTTTATTCATATATTCTGGCTTCATTATATCTTTCAGCAGCGTCTTTTTAATCGCGAGTGTTTGCGGACCAAGATCCTCGTCGGCGACTTGCGAGGCTGGGAAATAAAATTCTACATATTTCTCTTTCAAGGCAAATTGACTGAAGTTTTGAGCAGTCGGGGCTGTTCCTTTCTGAAGGAGCGCTTGATCCTTAGATAAGGTTTTGTCCTTTTGAAGCTCCGAATATGTAATGTAGGATAGTTTCTTCAAAAAGTTGGTTTTAGGCAGAAATAGATCTTTTGTGTCAAGAAAGGTTTTTTTCTGAAAATCATAGTTGATCGTGAGATGATTAGTGGTCCCATTTTGCTGACCTGTATAGGTATAAGTGGTAAAGCGAATCGCAGCAGACTGCTTCGCATAATGCACCATATCATAATCAATATTCAATTCAAAGCGTTTGTTTTCATCGACGTCCTTGGCTTCACTAAACGTCTTTTTGAAATGCTCTAAAGCTGAATTGGCGTAGCTTTGAATCTTGTCATCTAGCTTCTTTTGATGAAAAAGAGGATAGTTGACTGCATATCTCATAAATTTCCCGTCATTTACGAGAGTAACGATTTCGACGTTTTTATAGTTCGTATCCTGTTTTACATTTTTCTTCTCGGTTCCACTTGCTTGTTGATTCTGAAAGAAAGCAACGACTCCAATGACGATCGCAAGTGCAAATAGGCCGATACTCCATTTTCCCTTTAGTGACACAACGTTCAAATCTCCTCTCAAGACGGGCCATTCTTTATCAGTTTGACATCTGTTTGTAATATTTTTATAACATTTGACTTACTTTTGTAATTTTAGAGGATATCCAGACGGAATGTCAACTATTTTCCTATTAAACTATGAGAAAAAATGATAGGCCGTTTGAAATGAGCAAAGGCTGTCACCTGAATACCTTCATTAATTAAAAAATAAGGCGTAGATTGATTTTTAAGAGGCAGGCAGATATAATTTTGATGATTATGATTCTCATTTTCAAACAGACTTTTAATGAAGAAAAGGATGACACCGATTTTGCAGGATAAGCGAACACCTCAACAAAAACGATCATCATATAGTTTGTTCTTTTTGATATTTTTTCTCGCCGTCATTGGTTTGGCGGCTGCCATGTTTTTGGCTGTGTCATATGGTGCCAAAACATTGTCTCTGCAAACGGTTTGGACAGCTGTATTTGATTATCAGTCAGATGTCACAGAGCAACAGATCATCCATGAATTAAGACTTCCACGTGTTTTAGGAGCAGCTCTTGTTGGAGCGGCATTTGCCGTAGCGGGTGCGCTCATGCAGGGAATAACAAGAAACCCGCTGGCCGATGCGGGGATTTTGGGCATCAATGGCGGTGCGATGTTTGTGGTCGCTCTCTGTTTTGCTTTTTTCCCAGGCATCCCTTATTCGGCATTGATGTTGTTTTCCTTTATTGGTGCAGTGCTCAGTACGCTGCTGATCTTTGCGATTGGTGCGGCTGGTGGCGTTTTGACACCACTGCGCTTAACAGTAGCAGGAGCCGTTGTGGCTGCATTGCTTCATGCACTTAGCTCTGGAATCGCGATTTATTTTGACTTAAGTCAGGACCTTGCGTTTTGGTATGCAGGCGGAGTGGCTGGTGTGAAATGGCCGCAGCTGACTATTCTTGCCCCGGTCATTCTCATAGTGATCGTATGGGCGATGCTATTAGGACGGTCACTTTCGCTACTATCGCTTGGTGAAGATGTTGCGGCAAATTTAGGGGTGAAAACGCGACAAGTGCGAATACTAGGAATGGTAACTGCTGTATTATTAGCAGGGGTTTCTGTATCAGCAGTCGGCTCCATTGGATTTGTCGGTCTTGTTATCCCGCATATTGCACGAAAGCTGGTTGGTGTAAACTATCGTTTCGTCATTCCGATGTCAGCGATATTAGGCGCGGTGCTGCTTGTCTTTGCTGACCTTGCCAGCCGCACCGTTAATCCGCCGCGAGAGCTTGCTATTGGCGTGATGGTGGCACTTGTCGGTGTTCCTTTCTTCTTATATATTGCCAGAAAAGAAGGGAGGAACCTGTCGTGAGAGAGAAACAGCGAGCTCTTGCTGTGACAGTCGTTTTGCTTTGTCTAAGTGCGGCTGTTGTGCTGTATAGCTTAAATACCGGTACGCTGAAACTGAATCCTCTTGTGGTCGTCAAAACGTTATTCGGCTTTGGAGATTTTCAAAGTGAAACGGTGCTGTTTGACTATCGTCTGCCCCGAATCGTGGTAACGATGCTAGCGGGAATTGGTCTTGGTATTGCGGGAGGCATTTTGCAAAGTCTATCTCGTAACCCGCTGGCCGATCCAGGGATTATTGGACTGAATGCAGGCGCCGCTTTTGGCTTAATCGTGTTTGTGACGTATTTTCACGCACTAGAAGGCAATCCCTCTCTTCTTATTCCGCTCTTCACATTTGGCGGGGGACTTCTTGCGGCAGCGGTCATCGTGCTTTTGGCGTATGACCGGCAGGAAGGTCTCGTTCCCATTCGGCTGATCCTAGTAGGAATTGCGGTGGCAGCGGGATTCAGTGCTTTGACATTATTTTTGTCACTCAAGCTAGATGAAGATACTTATACATTTGCTTCAAGATGGCTTGTTGGCAATGTATGGGGGAGAGACTGGATTCATGTGTTAGCACTTTTTCCTTGGATTGTATGTCTTGTACCGCTTACGTTGATGCAGTCAAGCACGCTCAATGCGTTGACATTAGGAGATGCTGTTGCCTCAAGTGTCGGTGTACGTGTCCAGCGTCAGCGTCTCCTTTTGCTAACCTTAGCTGTTGGTTTGGCGAGTGCAAGTGTTTCGATGACAGGTGGTATTGGTTTTATTGGACTTGTCGCCCCTCATTTGGCAAGGCGGCTTGTCGGCTCACTTCATCAATATTTTTTACCTGTTAGTGCGCTGATCGGCTTGTTGATTTTGGTCAGTGCCGATACAATCGGGCGTTCCATCTTTGCCCCAAATGCCATACCAGCGGGTGTCGTTGTGGCTTTTATCGGCGCTCCTTATTTTCTCTATTTATTAGCAAAAACGAAATAAACAAGAAAGAGGAACTCATCATGAAAAAATTACTTGTGCTTGGTTTAACGCTCTGTTTCATCATACTTGCTGCTTGTGGTCAACAGGAAACAAAGAATAAAACAACTCAAAATGATCATGGAACACCGAAAATTGCTTCCTTGTCTATTCATTTAACGAATGACTTATTAGCACTCGGTATCAAGCCGGCAGGCTCTGTTGTAGGAGGGGATTTAAAGGATTTCCTTCCACATGCGAAAAAGCAGCTGAGTGGTACGAAGAAGCTTGGTATCGCAGCCGATCCCGATATGGAGTCTCTGCTTGCCCTACAACCAGATGTTATTTACGTTGATGAAGAATTAGCTGGACAAGATTTATCGAAATATAAGAAAATCGCCAAAACAGAAGTATTTAATTTAAATAACGGCACTTGGCGCGATCATTTGAAAAAAATCGGCAAGCTCGTCAATAAAGAGAAAGAAGCCGATCAATATATTCAGGATTACAATCAAGAAGCAAAAGAAGTCAAATCACTCATCAAACAAAAGATTGGAAACGGAAAAGTAATGGCGATCCGTGTGACGGCAAAAGAGCTTCGAGTATTTAGCATGAAGCGCCCAATGGGTCCAATCTTGTACGAGGATTTAGGCCTTACACCTGTCGATGGTGTGAAGAAACTGGACAGCAAGCGTCCATTTGAAGTGATTTCTCAAGAGGTTCTTCCTGACTATGATGCAGATGCTATCTTTGTCGTCGTGAACCGCGATGATAAAGCGCAGCAAGCATTCAAGCAACTAGAAAAGACACCGATTTGGAAGGGTCTAAAAGCTGTGAAGAACAATCAGGTCTATCCGATTGCCGATCAGCCATGGCTCGATTACTCAGCACTAGGCAATAAAATGGCATTGGATGAAGCGAAAGAGATGTTCTCTACATCAAAATAAGATGAAATCAGGCATCATTCCTTATATAGGTATGATGTCTCTTTTTTTGATCCGGTCTTCTATTCATTCGGCTTTTGCATACATATGAGAGAGAACGAGCCGTATCACCCGTGAAGGGGAAGAAAGGGAGGGGTTACAGTTGGAGGTTCAAAAAATTAGTGCAGGTACAATCGCAAGGCTTGTACTGCTTTTGCTCGCACTTGTCAACAGTGCGCTAACCGCTGCGGGAAAAAGCCCAATTCCTATTGATGAAGAAGGTATTCAGCAATTCATCACGTTAGCCTTTCTTGGGATTACATCTCTCTGGGCCTATTGGAAAAACAATGATATAACGAAAAAAGCACGAACAAAAAAAGCAGAATAAGAGGAAAAAGAGCCTTTTCATGATAAAAGGCTCTTTTTCAGCGAAGCGTCAAACGCCTCTCCCCGCAATTTGACTCTTCCTGAAAGGCTTACGCCCGTCGTTCTCCCATGTTGGCAAGGAATGCTTTTACTTCCTCAATGCTTAAGCCGATAGCCTTTGCTTCACTCATCAGACCCTTCCACTCTGATATATTCGAATCCGTCAGTTTTCTATTAGTGACATGTAACGTTCTATCTTCCTGCTCCTTTCGAGACGTTTGGAGTAGCTGATAGAGTTCTTCTTTTGGCATGCCGGATTGGACGGCATTGACGATATGCTCCCGCCATTCGTGTTCACCACTCTCAGCGTCATGAAACATCATCGTCTCTGCATCAAACAGCTCTTGTAAATCAATCTCTAGCGAAGAGGATACCTTTTTTAAAAACTGGACAGATGGATTTCTGTGGACACCGCGCTCAATCTTACTCAAATACGATTTAGAGACATGGGCATCTTCAGCCAGCTGCTGAATGGAGTATCCTTTCCTCTTTCGGTAAATGCGTATCACCTTTCCTATCATTCGATCAATGATCTCCCTTCTCCCTAGCGAATCGTAGTGCGACCTTTTCGTTCATTATAAGAAATAAATTGTTCTTTATAAAATTCAAAAACGTAAGAATCAGGAAGTAAACAAAAGAAAACGAACGATTTCGTTCTTTAAAAAGAACTATAAGACCTATTATGACATTTTTCTTTGCGGGTATTATCTTTTATAATCCAATCATTAACAAAAAGAAACCATATATAACCTTTTTATGATGAAATCGGGAGGTATCTATGAATGAGAATATAGGTTTTAAGCAGCTGTTTTCTGTCATTAAAGAGAAAATGGCCCTTCTGATCCTGATTGTCCTGATCGTAACGGGCATTTCAGCCTACTATCAGTTCTATGTCTCGACTCCTGTATATCAGGCAACCACTCAAATTCTTGTTCATAAACGCAGCAATGACGCACAAGCAGATTTAAACGATATTCAGATGAACCTTCAATATACACGTACCTTTCAAGTTTTATTAAAAAGTCCAATCGTCATTGAAAAAGTAAAAGAAACACTCAATCTCACAGAATCAGCTGAAGGATTAAAACACAAAATTGCCACAAGTACAGAAAATGAGTCAGAGGTCATTAATATTTCTGTACAAGATGAGGATCGCGCAAAGGCAGTTGCCATTGCGAATACTGCAACAGAGGTGCTGCAAGAAGAAATCAAAAAAACCATGAATATGGATCGCATTAATGTTTTGTCTGAAGCCAAACTGTCCAATACGATTCTCATGAATTCAAGAAAATTCGTTCATATCGTACTGGCACTAGGCGCCTCTTTATTAGGGGGGGTAACACTCATTTTCTTAATGAACTTACTCGATGATACTGTAAAACGAACACATCAAATAAGAGAAGAGATCGGATTGCCGTCGCTCGGCAGCGTCTATCAGATGCAGGCAGACAGGAGGGCAAAAAAAGACAAGCAGTCCGTCATAACGGGAGGACAGAACATTGATCTTTAAGAGAAAGAAAAGAGAAAAGAGAGATTTATCCTGTATTTCAGTATTAAATCCTCACTCTGTCATAGCAGAACAATTCCGTACGATCCGAACGAACATTGAATTCACATCCATCCAAACAAGGTTGAAATCTATATTGGTGACATCCTCCTTGCCGAAGGAAGGGAAATCATTTACGGCTGCAAACCTAGCAGCTGTTTTTGCACAGCAGAAAAAGCGGGTGCTGCTGATGGATGCTGATTTGCGAAAGCCGGCTGTTCATGAATATTTTGACCTGAGTCATCATACGGGCTTGACCAATGTGCTATTAAATAATTGCAGCTTGGAGGAAGCCATTTTACCCACACCCATTGAGCATTTAGAGCTGCTTCCGAGCGGAACCATTCCGCCGAATCCAGCTGAGCTGCTCTCCTCTTCTGTCATGAAGCAGCTGTTTTATGAAATCGAACAGCAATATGACATGGTGATTGTGGATTCTGCGCCGCTTCTGCCAGTGGCCGATGCAAAGATCCTGGCGAACCGGACAGATGGAAGCATTCTCGTTGTCTTAAGCGGCAAAACAAAGATAGCTGCAGTGAAGAAATCAAAAGAAGTATTAGACGGGACAACAGGTAAACTACTTGGAGCTATGCTAAATGGAAAAAAAGAGAAAAAGGGAAAGCTGTATATGTATTAACAAGATTGATAGGTGATGTCTCCTAATCTTTAACAATGGAGGCACTCGATCCTGCTGTGGGCATGACAATGCCTTAGATGCTCGTCATCAATAGTGGGATGTGAGGACGGGTTTGATGCCCATTTTACGTAAGAATAGTGATGTTTTAAAAAGGGGGAGGAGCGTTGACTTACGCCCAAAGATTATCAATCATCGTGGCACTAGATTCATATCTCATCTTAGTGGCTGTCTTTTTTGGTTTTCAATTTGTCCAAGAAGCGGCGTTAACTGTTTATACATTTGAAATGCTCGTCATTTCTTCGCTCAGTCTACTCATTGGGCACCATTTGTTTTCGTATATTTTTCACGTGTACAAGCAAGTATGGGCTTATACAGGAGTAAGAGAGTTATTTTCTTTAATGAAGACCTTTGTATGTTCTTTTTTATTTTCAATGGCAATGCTGTACCTTTTCGTGCAGACATGGCCCTTTCGTTTTTTATTCATCGTGTGGCTTTTCCACGTATTATTCATCGGTGCATCTCGAATGGCGTCCAGGCTACTCCATGATGGGGCAAAGCGGCTACAGGTAGAAAAAGAGCGGGCTTTAATCATTGGCGCCGGATCGGCTGGGACCATTATCGTTCGTCAGCTTCAGCAATCGAGTGATGTACATATTGAACCCGTCGCCTTCATAGATGATGACAAGACGAAGCATAAGCTTGAAATCATGGGACTGCCTGTTCTAGGAGGAAAAGAACAGATTCAAACAGCTGTTGTGATGATGGATATACAAAAGATCATCATCGCCATTCCGTCCAAAAGCAGTCATACGTTAAAAGGGCTGTATAAGGAGTGCGTAGCGACGGGGGTCAAAACGCAGATCATGCCGGAGATGGAGCAGATTTTAAAAGGAACCCATGCGCTGAATCAATTACGAGATGTACAGCCAGAGGATTTATTAGGGAGAGAACCGATTCAATTAGATTCAAGCCGTCTATCTGTCCATTTAAAGGGGAAAACGATCATGGTTACAGGGGCAGGCGGATCAATTGGATCAGAAATCTGTCGTCAAATTTGTGTGTTTGCTCCTCAAGCGATTGTGCTTGTGGGACATGGAGAATTTAGCATTCATTCTATTTTACTAGAGCTGAAAGAAATTTATGGGGATACCATCAGTCTCTATCCGCAAATTGCGGATATCCAAGATAAACAAAAAATGAGTGAAATCGTTGGTCAGTTTCAGCCGGATATGATTTATCATGCCGCGGCACATAAGCATGTCCCGCTCATGGAGATCAGTCCAAAAGAAGCAGTGAAAAACAATATTATCGGGACAAAAAATGTCGCAGAAGCTGCACATGAGCATGGCATTGAAACATTCGTCCTCATTTCTTCTGACAAGGCGGTCAATCCTGCTAATGTCATGGGCGCCACAAAACGATTTGCTGAAATGCTAATCATGCAAATGGGGGCAAGCAGTGACACAAAATTTGTCGCGGTTCGGTTTGGTAATGTGCTCGGAAGCAGGGGAAGCGTCATTCCAATTTTTAAGAAACAGATTGAACAAGGGGGGCCGGTCACGGTCACACACCCAGCCATGACAAGATATTTTATGACCATTCCAGAAGCATCAAGACTTGTCATTCAGGCGGGAGCCCTAGCAGAAGGAAGACAGATTTTTGTATTAGATATGGGGGAGCCAGTGAAAATTGTCGACCTCGCAGAAAACCTCATTCACCTCTCAGGCTACACCACAGACCAGATTCCGATTACGTTCACAGGCATTCGCCCTGGGGAGAAAATGTATGAGGAACTACTCAACCAACATGAAAAAGCACAGGAACAAATTTTCCCGAAAATTCATATCGGCCATGCGCTGGATGGGGACCCATATGTGCTGAACCGCTTTATCCATGAATTTGACATGATGAGTGAAGAGCAAATGAGAGAAGCATTGTTTGCTGCCATCGAATCACATGATTTGTTGTCTGAACAGATGACAAGAGAGGGGGAAGCGCTTGCTGATGAAGAAAAAAGTCTTGTTTTGCGCAACGGTTGACTATCATTTTCAGGCATTTCACCTTCCATATTTCCGGTGGTTTCAGGAACAAGGATGGGAAGTGCACACAGCGGCAAATGGTCAGCTGGAGCTTCCCTATGTGGATCAAGCGCACTCGATTCCGATTCAGCGCTCTCCTTTTCATGTGCACAACCGGCTTGCGTATGTCGAGCTGAAGAAGCTGTTAGCGAAAGAGCACTACGACTTCATCCATTGTCACACACCAATGGGCAGTGTGATTGGTAGACTTGCAGCCAAAAGCGCGCGCAGAAAAGGGACGAAGGTACTTTACACAGCCCATGGCTTTCACTTTTGGCAAGGAGCGCCGCTTCAAAACTGGTTGCTCTATTATCCGATTGAGCGATGGCTCGCCCGCCATACAGACGCTCTGATCACCATTAATGGAGAAGATTTTAAAAGAGCTGATCGTCTATCAAAAGAGCGGGCATCTGTTTATTATGTTCCTGGTATGGGTGTGGATATGAAACGATTTGCACCAGTTAATGAAAAAGAAAAGCAGCGTCTTCGTGCAGTCCATGGCTTTTCTTCAGAAGATTTTATTGTGCTGTGCGCTGGCGAATTAAATGCGAATAAAAACCAAGGGATGCTCATCAAAGCATGTGCCCAGCTATATAGGAAAATACCAAATGTGAAGATCGTGTTTGCCGGGGACGGGGCCATGCGGCCGACGTATGAAAAGCTAGTTCATGAGCTCCATCTTGAAAAGCAGGTCCACTTTGCTGGTTTTTGCAAACAAATTGAAGAATGGATGCATTTGAGTGATGTATGTGTATCGACTAGTTTGAGAGAAGGGCTTGGCATGAATCTGCTTGAAGCCATGTCTGCAGAAAAGCCAGTCATTGCTACAGAGAATAGAGGACACTGTGAACTGATCAGACATGGCGTAAATGGTTTTTTAGTCAAACCACATGATGTGAATGACTTGGCTGAATATTTGCACCAGCTTTATCACAAAAGGGATCAGCTGCCCCTCATGGGAAAAGCAGGGCGCTCCTTAGCACATGCATTTGCACAGGAGCAGACGGTGAGTGCGATGGAAGAAATTTATACCACTTATATGGATCAAGCAGAGAAGGTGATGTGAGCATGCGTAAGCCAAAGGTGTCTATCATCATGGGCGTCTACAATTGCCAAGACACAGTAGAAGAAAGTATTGAATCCATTCTTCAGCAAACATATGACAACTGGGAGTTCATCATATGTGATGACGCATCAACAGACGGCACTTATGAAAAAGTGCTGTCTTATACAAAACGAGACCCTGAAAGAATTCGCCTTATCCGCAATGAGCATAATCAAAGGCTCGCTGCCAGTCTGAATCGCTGTCTAGCTGAAGCGAGGGGAGACTTGATTGCAAGGCAGGATGGCGACGATATATCAGTACCTGATCGTTTAGAAAAACAGGTGCATTTCCTTGAATCACATTCTGAATATGATGTGGTTGGGACGGCGATGACCGTGTTTGATGAATCGGGTACAAAAGGTGTACGTGCACTGATTTCAGCGCCTGATCGAAAAGTGCTGGCAAGAGGAACGCCTTTTTGTCATGGAACCATTATGATGAGAGCTGCTGCGTACAAGGATTTAAATGGATATCGCTCTGTGAAAACAACGAGGCGGATGGAAGATATCGATCTGTGGATTCGTTTTTTTGCTGCGGGGAGAAAAGGCTTTAATTTACAAGAGCCGTTATACCTTGTAAGAGAGGATGAAGCGGCTTTTCATCGTCGTAAGTTTCAATATTCGATAGATAATGCTTGGCTCGTTTTAAAAGCATGCTGGTTATTAAAATTGTCGCCGGTTCATTATTTGTTTGCGCTAAAGCCGGTGGTCCGTGCCTGTTTATCACCGAAGATCATGAAATTTTATCACCAGCGGAAGCTAGAGGCGTCTTTGTTGAAAAGGAGGCCGATTCGGGATGAGTGAGCCAAAGCGTGTCCTTCATATTGTGGGCGGGATGAACCGCGGCGGAGCTGAAACGATGATCATGAACATCTATCGTGCACTCGATCGAAATGTCCTTCAATTTGACTTTATTACCCACCGGAAGGATGTCTGTGATTATGATGAGGAAATTCAGAAACTCGGTGGACGTATTTTTTATGTCCCGAGTATTGGAGCTTCCTCCCCTTTGGCATTTGTCAGAACTTTGACAAAGACAATCAAGCGAACAGGACCGTATCAAGCAGTGCATGCACATACAGATTTTCAAACAGGCTTCTCTGCCCTTGCTGCGAAATTGGCGGGTGTGAAGGTACGTATTTGTCATTCGCATAATACTGCTTGGAAACAGTCGCCAAATGGGATAGACCATATGATGCTCAAAGGATTTCGCCGGCTGATTTTTGCATTTTCTACAAAGCTTGTTGCATGCGGTGAGGATGCCGGTGCCTTTTTATTTGGTCAGAAAAAAATGAAGAATGGACAGGTTGAGGTGCTGCCGAATGGGATTGATTTATCCCTTTTCTTTCAGCCTGATCCAGAAGAAAAGGTGAAGATCAAGAAGCAGCTAGGTCTTCACGAAAAGAGCATGGTGATAGGTCATATTGGCCGCTTTCATGAACAAAAAAATCACGTTTTTTTTATGGAACTGGCACAGACCTTAAAGAAGCAGGGAGTCTCATTTCAGCTTGTCCTTGTAGGGGATGGACCGCTGAGGCAGGTGGTTGAATCGTATGCGGACAAGGCCGGCTTGTTAGACGACATTGTCTTTACAGGCGTCGTATCAGACGTTCCAGAATATATGAAAGCATTTGATGTTTTTGTCATGCCTTCCTTGTTTGAAGGACTTCCGCTCGTTTTAGTGGAAGCACAGGCATCTGGATTGCCTTGTGTGATTTCAGATCATATTACAGAGGAAGTAGATTTAGGCTGCGGTCTTGTGAAAAGAATGTCGCTTCGGGATTCCGGGCATGAATGGATGAAGGCGGTGCTTGAAGCGTATCATGCAGAGCCGCCTCTTCAAGAGACCATTGCGTCCCAGCTTGAACAAAGAGGATTTGATGTCAAACAGAACATCACACGTGTGATGAATGGATATGGACTGTAAGGAAGGAATGGCAGATGGCGGTATATTTGGTGAACATGATCATGGTCTATTTATGGTCGAGCTTTGCTGCATTTTACGGCAGGCGAGATGATACCATTCAAAGCGGATGGCGACCTAACAAGATTCTCGTGTTATTTCCGTTTTTGTTTCTTTGTATTGTCGCTGGTATTCGGTACAAAGTAGGAACCGATTTTGTCACGTATGGACAGATGTATGAGTTCTCCGTCAATTATGAAAAGCCTTGGCATATCTTCGGATTTGGTGTGGATAAGGCGGCCACTGACCCAGGATTTACGTTTATTTTATGGATGCTCAATCAACTGACCCATGATCCGCAAATTATGTATATCTCGGTTGGGGCGATCACCTATTTTTTTATCATCAAGACGCTCATTCAATATGGCCGTCCCTTTGAGCTAAGTATGCTGCTTTTTCTCGGCACCTTTCATTATTACGCTTCCTTTAATGGCATGCGTCAATATATGGTGGCGGCGATTCTTTTTTATGCCATCCGTCTTGTGATCAATGGTCAGTGGAAATTGTATTTTCCGCTTGTCCTCGTATGTTCCTTGTTTCATTCATCGGCTCTTATCATGATTCCTGTGTATTTTATCGTGAGAACTAAATCGTGGTCGTGGATGATGCTTGTCTTATGCATGATTTTCTTAGGGTTAACCGCTCTTTATGACCGCTTTGTTTCCGTGTTTGTCGTGATGCTACAGGGCAGTTCGTATGGGCATTACGAGGAATGGCTCACAACGAATACAAATGGAATGAATGTGACAAAAATTGGTGTGTTGATTTTGCCGCTTTTGCTTGCCTTCTTTTATCGAAAACGGCTTCGTGAGCTGACGCCAGAGAGTGATTACGTTGTGAATTTTTGTTTGCTCGGTTTTTTGTTTGGCATCCTTGCAACAAAAGATGTCATTTATGCGAGATTTCATATCTATTTTGGTTTGTATCAGCTTATTTTACTGCCATATTTCACACGTATTTTTGATCAGCGGTCTAATGTCTTTATCTATGTAGGGATTGCTGTTTGCTATATTCTGTACAGCATCATGCTGATGCCGTTCGATTCATCTGTGTTGCCGTATAGGACGATATTTACAAAGTAGATTTTAAGAAAGGTGGAGCATGTTGTCATGCCAGCTATCAGTCTATTGGTCGCAGTCTACAATACGAGTCAATATTTGGAGCAATGCCTTCAATCAATTGTAGATCAAAGTTTTTCAGATATTGAGGTCATTCTCGTGAATGATGGATCTACAGATCGTAGCGGAGAATATCTTGAAGCATTTGCTGCGGAAGATCAGCGGTTTCGGGTCATTCATCAAACCAATCAAGGGTTAGGCGCTGTGAGAAACCGGGGCATCGAAGAAGCAAAGGGCACGTATATTGCCTTTATTGATTCAGATGATGTTCTCGCACCACATTACTGCGAAGCCTTATATGAAAAAGCTAAAATGACCGGTGCAGATCTAGTAATCAGTGAATACTGGATTCAATTTGAACAGTCAAAGCGAACCATACCAACGACGCTGTTAGCCGAGCGATCAGCCGAAAAAACAAGTTTAATTGAAGCGTTATTGCACGGAGACATCACGGGGTTCTCATGGAATAAGCTGTATCGGCGTGCCTTTATCGAAGAACACGACATCCGATTTCCGCTGAGGGGGGAACTTGAGAACATAGAAGATCAATATGTGACGCTGCGCTGTTTTTCTTTATCACGCGGCATTGCCTTTGTTCATGAACCTCTTTATTACTACCGGGTCCATCTGTCTTCTATTGTGCAACGATATCAGAAGCAGTATTTTCATCATGGACTCACTTTTTATCATGCGCAGCGCTTGTTTTTGACAGAATATGATGACATCTCTTTGTATGAGAAGGCACTTGATTTTTTTATTGTCAATCATACCCTTCATTGTATGCTCAACGAATGGAAGAGCCAAAATGCACTCTCTCTTCGGGAAAAACTTGATCACATGCGGGAAATGGTGACACACGAGGCTTTTCAGGATGCTGTCAAACAAGTGGAACCATCGAAGCTGACCGCTCGAAAGCGAATGATTTTATTCCTTGCGAAGTGCCGGCTGGTCTATCCACTATCTGCCGCCGCTTCTAGCTATCAAAAATGGATCGAATATCAAACAAGGAAATAGGGGTGATGAGATTGACATTGCAGCAATTGAAGGCGCACGCCGCAGAGTGGCTGCTCTTAAAGGTGAAATATCCACTTGAATACCGACTAAGCCGCCAAAGCCTGCCAGAGCGAAGTCATCAGAAGAAAATCATTCTCATGCTGCTGCCAGGGCATGATAATTTAGGCGATCATGCCATTGCCTATGCGAGTTATTGTTTTTTAAAAGAGCACTTTCCTGCCTACGATATCATGGAAGTGGACATGAAAGAGATCTATCGCCTCGCCCGTCCGTTAAAGCGTATGCGGCATCCAGAGGACATCGTTTGTATCATCGGTGGGGGCAATATGGGAGACTTATACCGTTATGAAGAATGGACGAGACAATTTATCATGAAAACCTTCAAGTCCTACCCCGTGATTCAATTGCCGGCAACTGTCCATTTTACAGAAACAAAGAGAGGGAAAAGAGAGGAACGCCGCGCCATTCAAACATACAAACACCATCCAAGGCTGCTTCTCATGGCAAGAGATCAAACAACCTACACTTGGATGAAACAGCACTTCCCTGATCAAGATGTATGGAAACAGCCTGATATGGTGCTGACATTAGATGAATCGACTAAGGAACCAAAACGTGAAGGGGTTCTACTTTGTTTGCGAGAGGATAAGGAAGCGTATCTCACTGAAAAGGAGCGGCAGCAGCTAAAGCAGCATATTCAAGAGACGTATGATCCAGTCGGTTTGATTACAACGACAATTGGCAAACGAGTTGATCGAACGACTCGCCTAGATGAATTATCTGCGTTATGGACAGAGTTACGTAAGGCGCAGGTCGTCGTCACAGATCGGCTTCACGGTATGATTTTTTGTGCGATTACAAAAACACCGTGTGTTGTCCTCAGGTCGTTTGATCATAAGGTGATGGAAGGGTATGAATGGGTGGCACATCTTCCTTTTTTGACGCTATTGAAAGAACCGAGTGAGGCGTCTGTGAAAGAGGCAATTCATCAGCTAATGAAAACGAGCGGCCAAAAGGGAGAGGAAGCTGGATGAGGGCTTTTACACGCTGCGTGAAATTAAAATGAATCGAGCATTTCTTTACAACGCCAGTGCAAACATCATGACGTTTGTCTTGATGATGCTAATGTCTGTTTGTTTAACGCCGTACATCGTTCATACACTTGGAGTTGAAGCATTCGGCTTAATCCATCTGACGCAAAATATGATCAACTATTTATCGGTTATCACGGCTTCATTAAGTGCTGTTGTGGTGCGCTTTTTTTCTGTGGCGGCTCATAAAGGGGAAATCGAGAAGGCGCAGCGCTATCTCTCATCTTATTTCGTCAGTTCTGTTTTTTTATCGATCAGTCTGTTTCTGTTTTGTCTGTTCATGTCCCGCCAATTAGTAGAGTGGCTTCATGTGCCTGATGATCTCGCAAAGGATACACAGACCGCCTTTATATTAGGGGGTCTTTTATTTATGCTCAATTTTGTCATGTCGGGCATTGGGGCTGCGCCGTTTTATGCGAATAAGTTGTATGTATCAAGTATTGGTCAGACCATTCAAATGTTTTTGAGGGCACTGATGATTGTGATGCTGTTTACATGGACGGCACCCGCCATCTGGCATATTCCACTTGCGGCTGTGATAGGAAGCTTGGCGGCTATGGGAATAGGTATCTATTATTTTAAAAAACTCATCCCTTGGTTTTCGTTTAAGTGGCGGCACGTTTCACTATCTTCTAGTCTCACACTTGTTCGATCAGGGGTCTGGCATTCTTTTGAGCAAATGGGAATTTTACTATTTCTACAGATTGATTTATTGATGACGAATCTGCTCATTGGAGCGGAAGCGACGGGACAGTATGCGGCGATATTACAATTTCCATTACTATTACGCACACTCGCAGGAACATTGGCGGTTGTGTTTGCCCCAACGATTACGAAATTTTACTCGAATCAAGATGAAGAAGGTCTCATCCAATATGCAGCCAGTGCCATTAAGTGGAGCGGATTATTTGTCGCGTTTCCAGCCGCTCTGCTCGGAGGACTTGCCGGTCCACTCATGCTTTTATGGCTTGGACCTGCCTTTGAAGAGCTGAAATGGCTTCTCATGATTCATGCTGCTTATTTATGCTTGACCTTGATGTTTTTACCGCTGACATATGTACCCACCGCTTTTAATCGATTGAAGGTTCCGGCGGTGGTCACGCTCATATTAGGTGTATCCAATGTGCTTTTTGCCTATGGATTGACTCATATGCTTCAGCTTGGTTTATATGGCATTGCATCAGCGGGAGCGATTGTTTTATTGATCAAAAATATCGTGTTTCTGCCATTTTATACGGCCCGCATCACGAAACAGAAACGGACCATCTTTTATAAACATACAATCGTTCCACTTGCAGGAGCGCTCATGATTTGGGGCGTCTGTGCAGGAATTCAAGCAATTTATGACGTGACCTCATGGTGGGAGCTGTTTTGTATTGGCGGTTTTTGTTTCTTTCTTTATTTGGGCTACTTGTATCAATTTGCAGAAACAAAACGAGAGCGGCAGCAGCTGGTGAGTAAGGTGAAACAAGCTGTTTCCCGCTAGTGAGATAAGGAGATTTCATGATGAAAAGAATGTTAGATGTGATGGTGGCATTGACGCTGCTCATCGCAGGCAGTCTTCTTTTTCTTCTGCTGTATGGACTGATTCGGTGGAAAATTGGGACGCCTGTGTTGTTTCGGCAGAAGCGGCCTGGTCTATATGGCCGGCCATTTATGCTGTATAAATTTCGGACGATGACCGATGAACGCGACGAGCATGGGGTGCTCCTGCCAGATCATCTTCGATTAACAAAAACCGGCGCCTTGATTCGCAAGCTCAGTCTTGATGAATTGCCGCAGCTAGTCAATGTCCTAAAAGGAGAGCTTAGTCTCGTTGGACCAAGGCCGCTTTTGATGGAGTATTTGCCAATGTATACAGAGGAGCAAGCAAGGCGCCATCTTGTCAAGCCTGGCATTACTGGATGGGCACAGGTGAATGGAAGGAACACGATCTCCTGGGAGGAGAAATTCACCTATGACCTCTGGTATGTCGAGCATCAATCATTTTGGCTTGATATGAAAATTTTATGGATGACCTTGCTGAAAGTGATCAAAACAGAGGGGGTGCAGCAGCCGCATCATGCCACAGCTGAAAAATTCAAAGGAACCGATATGTAAAGAGCAACCGATTGGTTTAATTGGTGCTGGTGGGCATAGCAAAGTCATTCAAGAAATGATTGCTGCCCATCCCGATTACTCATTATGCGCTGTATTAGATGATCAATTTGAAGAAACTACGACTAAAAGCAGTATCTTGTATGGACCGATCTCTATGAGTCAAGAGCTGAGAGAGACAATACCGCATATGAAATGGCTGATTGCGATTGGACAAAATGAGAGCAGACAGTTAGTAAAGGAACGCCTCGCTTTTGGAAACACGGCATTTGCCACACTCATCCATCCACGGGCGGTCGTAAGTCCATCAGCGATCATTGGAAGGGGAGCTGTCGTGATGGCAACGGCAGTCGTTCAAGCAGATGCAGCAATCGGTGAACATGCGATTATCAACACAGGATCAATCGTAGAGCATGACTGTATACTCGAATCGTTTGTGCATCTGTCACCGGGAGCAGTGTTAACTGGCTGTGTGTCTGTACGAAAGGGTACACATATAGGGGCAGGTGCTGTTGTGATTCCCGGGACATCGATCGGAAGCTGGACAATCATTGGCGCAGGAGCCACAGTCACAAGAGATATACACGATCAGAAAGTCGCTGTAGGCATACCTGCAAGAGAAATCAAAGATCGGAGAGAGGGTGGGAAATGATGAAAGAAAGGAAACGAATTTACTTATCACCTCCACATATGAGCGGAAAAGAGTATTTGAAAATAGAGGAAGCCTTCAAGAGCAACTGGATTGCACCGCTGGGACCTCTTGTGAATGAATTTGAGCAGGCAGTTGCGCACTATGCAGGAGTGAAGGCAGGAGCGGCTTTATCTTCTGGAACAGCAGCCATTCACCTCGCATTAAAGCTTATTGGTGTTCAAAAAGGAGACATGGTCTTTTGTTCCACCCTCACATTTGTGGCAACTGCAAATCCAATTTTATATGAACAAGCGACACCCGTTTTTATTGATTCTGAAATAGATACATGGAATATGTGCCCGCTTGCTTTAGAGAAAGCCTTTGAGGAATCAAAACGACTCGGAAAAAGACCACGTGCAGTCATAGTCGTGCATTTATATGGACAAAGCGCAAAAATGGACGAGATCATGGCGTTGTGTGAAGCATACGATGTACCAGTCATTGAGGATGCGGCTGAATCGTTAGGCGCTCTATATAAAGGAGAAAAAAGCGGCTCAATGGGCAGGTTCGGTGTCTATTCGTTTAATGGAAATAAAATCATTACAACATCAGGCGGCGGAATGCTTGTGAGTGATGATGAAGCTGCGATCGAACGCTGCCGCTTTCTCGCTTCGCAGGCTAGAGAGCGCGCGATGCATTATGAGCATCAAGAGATAGGATATAACTATCGTATGAGCAACCTACTAGCAGGCGTCGGGATCGCTCAAATGGAAATATTGGACGAGCGTGTTGAACAAAAGCGCCACATTTTCAAGCGGTACCATGATGCATTATCTAAAGTAGAAGGTCTTTATTTCATGCCAGAATATCAAAACACCAAGTCTAACCGTTGGCTAACGACATTGACTATTGATTGTGAAAAGCAAACATCTCCAGTGGACATCATTGCTGCACTAGAAAAAGAACAGATCGAAGCAAGGCGTGTATGGAAGCCGCTGCACCAGCAGCCGCTCTTTCGTGATTGCCTCTTTTATTCGGCTGCGAAAGGCACTCCCGTATCTGAGTTGTTATTTGAAACAGGGCTTTGTCTCCCCTCTGGAACAAGTATGACAGAAGCTGAACAGGATCGTATCATTGACATACTTCGTCATGCCCTGCGAGAAAAAACAATCCCCTCTTCACAGGCTGCTCACTCGTAAGCAGCCTGCCTCTCTTTTTATCAAATTCACCATTTAGTGGGATAAATAGGAATAAGTATTGTCAATTCGATTTAAATATGATATTGACAACGAGGACCTTCCTCCTTAAAATGAAAATGATTATCAGAATCAATTAGGAGGAACATCTTATGTCGATTTGGAGCCATTTTTTTCCGAAAATTAAAATAAATACAGTCATCCCTTTCCTGCTTATCTTTTTATTAGTAGGCTGCTCTCAAGCAAACAATGGAGCAGGTGGAGATAAGGATCATCCTGACATGATCACGATGGCCTGGCCGAGAGATATTGGCGAAATGAATCCGCACGTATACAACCCATCACAATTGTTCGCGCAATCAATGATTTACGAGCCATTGGTTAGCTATCAAAAGAATGGAAAGCTAAAACCTGAATTAGCGAAATCATGGGATGTGTCAAAGGATGGCAAGGTGTACACGTTCCATCTAAGAGACAAAGTGACATTTTCAGATGGATCTGAGTTTAATGCAAACATTGTGAAAAAGAACTTTGATTCCATCTTGAAAAACAAGGATATACATAGCTGGTTAGGTGTGATAAAAAAAATTAAAAAAACAGAAGCAGTAGACAAGAAAACGTTTAAACTCACATTAACAGAGCCATATTATCCAACTGTTCAAGAATTAGCCGTTGTCCGCCCGGTTCGTTTTCTAGGCGAAGCAGGCTTCCCTAAAAACGGAGATACATCAAAAGGAATTGAAAAGCCTGTAGGGACAGGCCCTTGGGTATTAAAAACATATCAAAAAGATGACTATGCTATTTTTGAACGGAATGATCATTATTGGGGAGAAAAACCAAAGGTCAAAGAAATCAAAGTCAAGGTCATCCCAGATGCGGAAACGAGAGTTATGGCATTTGAAAAAGGTGATGTAGATGTCCTTTATGGAGAAGGAACCATTAGCTTAGATGCCTACAAACAGTTAGAGGCAAGCGGCAAGTATGAAACAAAAATGTCAGAGCCTGTAGCAACGAGACAGCTTGTCATGAACACAAAAGTCGATCAGCTGTCAGATGAGAAAGTGCGACACGCCCTTCAATATGCGATCAATAAGAAATCAATGGTAGAAGGTGTCACCTCTGGCTTAGAGGATGAAGCAGATCACATATTGCCGACCAACATGCCTTACACATCCGATATTAAGGTGAAGTCGTTCCAATATGATGTAGACAAAGCGAAAGCATTGCTGGATGAAGCAGGCTGGACACTTCCAAAAGGAAAAACCGTTCGTGAAAAAGATGGAAAAACGCTTGAATTTAGTATGATGTATGATTCAGCAGAATCAATTCAAAAAGCGATGGCGGAGACGCTTCAAGCAGAATGGGGTGCCATCGGTGTTGGCGTCAAACTTGAAGGTGTGGAGCTGGCAACACAGGTGCAGCGCTTTAAAGCCAACAAGTTTGATATGAACTTCTTTAGCAACTACGGAGCGCCATATGATCCGCATACATTTATGAACGTCGTCTCATCAGATGGTTTTGGATTCAAAGAAGCCATCTCAGCCTATCCAAATAAGGACAAGCTGATCAAAGAAATGAGCGAAATTCCATCAACAACCAATGAAAACAAACGAAAAGCACTTTATTCGTCTGTCTTATCTTCATTACAGGATCAAGGAGCGATTGTGCCAATCTCTTATTTTAAAAAGACAGCCGTTTATCAAAAAAATGTGAAGGACTTTGAGTTCCCAGCAAATCGCGATGAACATCCATTCACAGGTATTAAGCTGAAGTAATAGAAGGAAGGTTAGGAAATGGGCCGCTATATCGTCAAACGCATGCTATCAATCATCCCTGTATTTTTATTAGCCACTCTTTTCACGACTGGTATGATTCACCTTTCTCCAGTTGACCCGGCGGAGGCATATTTAGCAGCGGCTCATATCCAGCCAACGGATGAAATATTAGCACAAAAACGAAGTGAATTTGGATTAGACCAACCGTTTTATATGCAATATCTTCACACCATTGAAAAAGTCATTCATCTTGATTTTGGTAAGTCATATATGTCTAACCAGCCTGTGCTTCATGAGGTAATCTATAGAATACCAGCGACAATTCAATTGGCGCTAACTAGTCTACTGATTGCTATCTGTGTCAGCATTCCACTCGGCTTTTTCAGCGGCATGAGGAAAAATGGGATTGTTGATCATGTGAGCCGGCTCGTTTCTTTCTTAGGAGCATCTATCCCGACGTTTGTCTTGGGGTATTTGCTCATCTTCTTTTTTTCAGTGAAGCTCGATCTTCTACCGGTTGAAGGGGTCGGAACATGGGCGCATCTCATCCTGCCGTCGGTCACACTGGCCGTCCCTTTAATTGCGATGTATACAAGGCTCTTACGATCAAGTGTGAGTGAGGCGCTGCAAGAGCCGTTTGTTCAATATGCGAGAATCAGAGGATTAAAGGAACGGTCGATCATGTTCAAGCATGTATTGAGAATTGCGATATCGCCAATGCTGACAGGGCTTGGGGTAAATCTTGGCAAGCTGCTCACAGGAACCATTATCGTCGAGGCAGTTTTTTCATGGCCAGGGTTTGGGCGCTTCTTTATTGAAGCGATCTTTAATCGGGATCTGCCGGTCATTCAATTCTATGTCCTCATGGCAGCATGTATCTTTATCTTGAGCAGCTTGATTGTGGACTTACTTCAGCTGATCATTGACCCCCGTATTTCCAGAAAGGAAGGCCGCCAGTCATGATGACAAAAGGAAAATATCTCTTCTCTCATCAAAAGATGATCTCGATCTGCGTGGTGCTCCTTGGTCTATTGCTGATTGTCACAATATGTGCACCGTGGATTGCCCCGCATGATCCGGCGGCTGTCAATCTAGCGATGAAGCTAAAGGGGTCATCGTGGGAGTATCCTCTTGGGACAGATCAATTAGGCCGATGCAATTTATCACGAATTTTATATGGTGCCCGTGTTTCACTAGGCTGTGCGTTATTAATCTTTCTCTCTTCTTTATTGATTGGGTTAATCGTTGGGTTGTTGTCAGGTTATAAAGGCGGCTGGATCGATCACGTCTTAATGAGAATCTGCGACGGGATCATGGCATTCCCGAACCTAGTGCTGATCCTCGGACTAGTCGGCATCTTCGGTCCTGGACTTTCTCAAGTTGTGCTGGCTTTGATGCTTGTACAATGGGTATACTATGCTCGCGTCTTCAGAGGAATGGTACTCAGTTTAAAGGAACAGAACTTTATTGCCGCGGCGAAAATTAGCGGGACATCCCACTGGAATATCATGAGAAAGCATATGATTCCAAATGTCTTGCCGCCACTCGCTGTCATTGGCACACTTGAAATGGGCTGGGCGATTATGGACATTTCAGCAATGTCCTTTCTCGGATTAGGCGTTCAGCCTCCTATGCCAGAATGGGGAGCGATGATACATGAAGGAAAATCGTATATTCAAACGAATCCGCAGTTGATGCTGTATCCAGGTCTTGTCATCATGGCTGTCGTCGTTCTTTTTAATTTACTAGGAGAAGCCCTTTCAGAGAAATATGGTATCAAACGCCGAGTGTAAAGGAATGATCAATGTGCAAGAGTCCATTTTACAAATAGAGAACCTGCATGTGCAGACGAAAACGCCTCATGGGACAACCTCTCTTATTCAGGACGTATCGTTTGAAGTAGGGCGTGGTCAAATCGTTGGATTAATAGGTGAGAGCGGCTGCGGCAAAACAGTGACAAGTATGTCGATCTTACATATGCTTGACCGGAAAACAACGGATGTTACTGGCAGCATCACATTACAAGGACGAGAATTGATCGATATGAGTGAAAGGGCTATGCGTTCTATTCGGGGTAAGGACATCTCGTATATTATGCAAAATCCAATGAACAGCTTTACGCCAGTGTGGACGATCGGTCATCAGCTGATTGAAACCATCCGCCGGCATACCACTGTTAGTAAAAGGCAGGCAAAAGCGAAGGCGATGGATGCGTTAGCGCAGATGAATCTGCCACAGCCAGACAAGCTATTAAACAAGTATCCTTTTGAACTAAGCGGCGGCATGCTGCAACGTGTCATGATTGCCATGGCTGCCTGTATGCACCCGCCTCTCCTCATAGCAGATGAACCAACAACTGCTTTAGATGTACACACGCAGAAACTGGTGCTGGAGCATCTGAACCACATTCGTCATGAGTATGGAACCGCCATTTTGCTCATTACTCACGACCTTGGCGTCATTGCAGAAATGGCAGATCAGGTTGTTGTCATGAGGCAGGGAGAAATGGTAGAGAAAGCAGAAGTGCTGGAGCTTTTTGAAAACCCAAAGCATGATTATACAAAGAAACTATTAGCAGCTCGTCCATCCATCCCAGCTGTTTGCCCGATTTGAGGTGAGAAGACCCTTGCATTTATTAGAAGTGAAAGCAGTTAGTCATTCATACAACAACCGGTCGTTTCTGATGAGAAAAAAAGGCGCAGACCAAGTTTTAAACAGCGTCGATTTAATCATTGAAGAAGGCACGTGCGTCGGATTGCTGGGGCAAAGCGGCGCAGGGAAAAGCACGCTAGGCCGTATCATACTTGGTCTAGAGAAGCCAAAAGCCGGTCAGGTTCTCTTTGAAGGGCAGGATATTTATTGTGCAGATCAACGAACACGCAAACATTATCGCCGGCATGTGCAAGCGGTGTTTCAAGATTCGTACTCGGCGGTCAATCCAAGGTGGACAGTCGAACAAATTTTATCCGAGCCGCTTGAAAACTATGAAACCATGAGCCGAAAAGAACGTAGAAGCGTGCTCATCCATTGGCTGGAAAGAGTCGGGCTCAGTGAAAAGGATTTGTCTAAATATCCGCATCAATTCAGCGGTGGTCAGCTGCAAAGGATCAACATTGCTAGAGCCTTATTGCTGCAGCCAAAGCTCGTCGTACTGGATGAATCCGTCAGCAGTCTAGACATGGTCACACAGGGTGTCATTTTAGATTTATTAGTAGAATTAAAGAAGGAACTAGGTGTCGCTTACTTATTTATTACACATGATATGACGGCAGCCTATCACTTAAGTGATCAATTGGCGATATTGGATCAAGGTGAACTTGTTGCTCAATTTCAATCAAAGGATGATTTCTTTTCATCAGAAGAGAAAGCGGTGCAAAAAATGAGAGATGCAATGCTCGCAGACCATCCTTTGTCCCGAACGATTGGTAGACCGATTCGATAATTCTTTATTTCAGCAATGCCTCTTTTAGAAGAGGCTATTTTTCATGAAAGGCAGGTGGCATCGTGAACCATCGAGCGTATTTAGCTTTAGCCATTCCTTTAACCATCTCAACGATGACAACTCCATTACTTGGAGCTGTTGATACAGCTGTTGTCGGTCAGCTTGCCAATCCCGCCTATATTGGAGGCGTCGCGGTTGGCAGTCTTATTTTCAGTACACTCTATTGGCTCTTTGGTTTTTTGCGGGTGAGTACATCTGCTTTTGCCGCTCAGGCAAACGGGGCGCAGAGTGAAGAGCAGGGCGTACTTGCTTTTCTAAGACCCTTTTTAATCGCCATCATTGTCGGCCTTTGTTTTATTGCTCTGCAATGGCCTATTATTCAATCTGCTTTTCTCGTGATCTCTCCCGCTGCGGATGTTCGGCAATTTGCAGCAGATTACTTTCATATTCGGATTTGGGGTGCGCCGTTTACCTTGATGAATTATGTGATATTAGGCTGGCTGATGGGGATGGCAAAAATGAAAGAAGCTCTCTCTTTACAAATCTTGATCAATGTCATGAATATGGTCCTTGCCCTTCTGCTTGTTCATGTGTTTTCGTTTGCAGTCAAAGGGGTGGCGGCTGCGACATTGATATCTGAATTAACCGCCTTTGTGCTAGGCGCATGGATCATCATGAAGCATTCAAAAAACGGGTTCCAAATGCCGTCTATTAAGAAAATCATGGATACACAGGCAGTGCAGAAAATGTTTCATGTGAATAAAGATTTGTTTATTCGAACGATTTGTCTGCTCGTCGTGATTAACATGTTTACAGCAAAAGGAGCCTCTTTTGGAACAGAGATGCTGGCGGCCAATGCTATCTTATTTCAAATTCACTACATCATGGCTTATTTGTTCGATGGTTTTGCCAATGCATCCAGCATCCTTGTGGGCAGATCAGTTGGAGCAAATGACCGCACCCTTTATGAGAGAACTTTAACCCTCTCAAGGCAGTGGGCACTTGTTATGGCATGCCTCATTGCGTCGGTTTATTTTATCTTAAAAGAGCCGATCTTGGGCTTGTTTACAAATCTTCCGCGTCTTCTAGATGTGACATTAGGCTATGCAGACTGGCTCGTTCTCTATCCGTTTGCCGCTTGTTTCGGTTTGGTCATATACGGCGTATTTACAGGTGCAACAGAAATTGCCCCTGTCAGAAATTCGATGCTGTTTGCGATGGTCTTGTTTATCGTTGTTCAAGCAGCAGTTACGCCTATTTGGCACAATCATGGTTTATGGTTTTCCTTTATCATCTATACAGT
The DNA here is from genome assembly GCF_038610765.1 of Bacillus sp. FSL R5-0422. NCBI lineage: Bacteria > Bacillati > Bacillota > Bacilli > Caryophanales > Bacillaceae > Bacillus > Bacillus sp. FSL R5-0422. The sequence continues at coordinate 2,985,446 of NZ_CP152014.1, read as the reverse complement.
TGGACGGTCTGGCTTTTTGATGATGTACAAATCAAGGCTTGATCAGAAGCTTTTCGCAAAAGAAAAACACCCTTTGCCATTATGACAAAGGGTGTTCTTATTCAATCATTCACTTTCTTTTTTCACCTTTTGATACGCCTCATCAAGATGCTGAATACGCTTCAAAACCACAGCGTTTTTGGTCAGCTGATCTTGTACAAGTGTTGACACCACTGAGCGGTAATAGGCATTCATTGCATGAATTTTATCTTCATTTTGATTCATGGCGATGTGCTGTTTCAAGTTGTCAACAAAGTATGGAACGGAAAAAAGTTCAGACATGGGAATCACTCCTATTTCGTATATACGGTCCGTCAATCTTCATGTAAAATGATGAGAGGGAGGGGAGACAATGAGCCTTAATCTGCAACAAGAACAAGTTTTAAAGCAGGTGCTCACACAAGAACTCAGGCAGGCCATTACATTGCTCCAGCTGAATAGCACTGAGCTTGGCGAGTATCTTGACCAGTTAGCGCTTGAGAACCCTCTGATTGAGCGGAAAGACACGGACAGCTATCAACCAGTTTATCATAAAAAATCTCAAGACCGAATGACAGAGCCGTATCGAACGCATCAAAAAGAAAGCCTGCAAATGTATTTAAAGAAACAAGCCATTGATTTAAATCTAAATGAAAAGAATCAAAGGATCTTTCATTTTATGATCGAGTCCATTGATTCCAACGGCTATTTAAATGAACCGGTTGACGAAATGGCAGCTGTCTTAAAGGTGTCAGCTGAAGAAGTAGAAGCCGTCCTTCATCAGCTTCAATCGCTAGAGCCTGCTGGTATTGGGGCGAGATCATTACAAGAATGCATCCTGCTACAGCTAAGAAGAAAAAAGGAACGCTGGTACGAAGCCGAGCTGATCATCGATGAGCACTTTTTTCTCTTTGCAAGAAAAGCCTGGAAGGAAATCGCGGCGAAAACAGGCATTTCCATGAAAACACTACAAGCAGTACAAGATGAGGTGTCGCAGCTTGAACCAAGACCAGGCATCCATTTCTCATACGAAGAAGACCATATGTATATAGAGCCAGATGTGACGATTACTGTCGTGCAGGATCACATTACATTTGAGCTGAATCAGCGCGCTTTCCCAGATGTTGAAATGAATGAAGGATACTTCGCCATGATTCAAGAACGAAAGCGGCATGAAGCCTATGTGTATCTAAAGGAAAAAGAGCAGCAGTACAATTGGCTTGTCCAAGCGCTGAAGCAAAGAAAACAAACGATGACCCATGTCGTTCGTGAGATTATCTTACACCAGACAGATTTTTTCCTTACAGGGAAACATAAAATGAAACCGCTTACGATGAAGCGGATCGCAGATATCTTGCAAGTGCATGAGTCCACAGTCAGCCGAACGGTGAAAGGGAAAATGGTGCAAACCCCTTATGGTCTCATGGAAATGAAACAATTTTTCCAAGCAAAGCTAGAAGGACTCTCGCTGGAAGAGGCATCTAGCTATACAGTCAAGACGTACATCGCAGAGCTGATCCAAACGGAAAATAAGAAAAAACCGTATTCAGATCAGCAAATGATGACGCAGCTACAGCAAACCTTTGGCATCCGAGTGTCGCGCAGAACCATTGCGAAATATCGTGAACAAATGAATCTTCCATCATCTACACTGCGGAAGCGCTATGATTAAAATGAAGTACTTGCCAGAAACATGGCAGGTGCTTTTTTTAGTTTTAAGCGAGGTACGCAGAAGATTTTTTGAAAATTAAATCGGGGAGACGTGTGAACGGAAATTTTGGGGTAAAGTATAAGATAGGGCATGAGCCGATAAGGGTAGACAACAGTGATGAGGTGAGACCAATTGAAATATAAACAAATCAAAACCAAAAAAATATACGAAGAAATTGCGGATGCATTAATCGAATCCATTCGTACTGGTGAGCTTCTTCCGGGAGAAAAATTAGATTCGGTTCAAGCGCTTTCAGAAAGCTTTCAAGTCAGCCGTTCCGCTGTGAGAGAGGCGCTGTCTGCTCTCAAGGCAATCGGATTAATAGAAATGAAACAAGGGGAGGGCACATATGTGAAGCAGTTCGATCCGGAACAGCTCGCATTTTCTTTATCTCCTGCATTTTTAATGAAGCAGCATGATGTCAGACAGCTCCTTGAAGTGAGAACCATTATTGAAACAGGTGCTGTCAAAAAGGCGGCGCTGCTTCGGACGGACGATGACCTTCATCAGCTGCGTGATGCACTCGAACAAATGAAGCAAGCAGAAGCCCGTGAAGAAATTGGTGAAGAGGCAGATCTCACCTTCCATCTTGCATTAGCCAAAGCCTCGAAGAATGACATATTAAAGGTGTTAATGAATCAAGTCTCAACCTTGTTAGTCGAAACGATGCGGGAAACGAGAAAAGTCGTGTTATTCTCAACGAAAGCCTCGATTCGGAAGCTTTACGAAGAACATGAACAAATTTACAAAGCCGTCATGGCCAGGCAGCCAGAAGAAGCAGAGAAAGCGATGCTTACGCATTTGAAAAATGTAGAAACCTTGCTCGGTGATGTGCTACAAAAACCAGCAGAACAGTCAGATACACAATAAGCTGTGCCGAATGATGGCACAGCTCTCTTATTGACGAGAAATATGTAGCTTTTTCATTCGATATTGCAGACTTTGCCTGCTCATGCCCAATAACTTTGCAGTCTGTGAAATATTATCGTCCATTTTTTCTAAGTAATGGACGATGTATTGTTTTTCGAATCGTTCCATTTGGGTTTGAAAATCAGTCGTTTGTTCAGGGCTTGTATAGACAAAGGTGTCAGCAGCTACGGTTTGCTGCAAAGAATTTGTTTGCAATTGCGCGGGAGGATGGCCTTCCATTTGCTTAAATCGAAAATGATAGGGAAGGTGATGCATACTTAATTTGTCTTCATCCATCATCATATTCATCCCCGCCTCAATCACATGCTCCAGTTCTCTTACATTGCCTGGCCAATCATACGCCTGAAAAAGGGCAAGTACCTCTTCATCAGCTGCCTTCACCTTCATTTGAAACAGCTCATTATATTTTTGAATAAAATGATTCACAAACGTAGGAATGTCCTCTTTTCGTTCAGAAAGCGGCGGAATAAATAAGGTGACAATACCGAGACGATAAAATAAATCTTTACGCATGCGTCCACCTGCGATGGCATCCACAGGGTCCTCGTTCATATTGGCAATCACTCTTACATCAACAGCGATTTCCTTTGTGCTGCCAAGCCTTCTCACGCGTTTCTCCTGTAAGACGCGCAGTAGTTTTGCTTGAAGATGAGGATTTAATGAGTTGATCTCATCTAAAAGCAAGGTTCCTCCTTGCGCCTGCTCAAATAAGCCAGGTTGATCAGCTGCTCCCGTAAAAGCCCCTTTTTGTGTACCAAAAAGTAGACTTTCAATCAGATTATCAGGCAGTGCCGCACAATTTTGGGTAATAAATGGTCCAGATGACCGGCTGCTGCCATTATGAATGCTTTGAGCAAACAGTTCTTTCCCAGTCCCTGTTTCGCCAACAATGAGCACATAAGAAGAGGTGCGTGTCGCTCGTTTCGCATGCTCAATCACCTCTAAAAATGCAGGGCTTTGTCCAATAATGGATTCGAAGGTAAAGCGAGTGCTTCCTTTTTTCTTCATATTGTGATGAATCAGTCGTTCCAGCTTGGTGACATCATTCGAAATTTCAACAGCCCCTTGAATGAGACCGTCTCGAACGAGCGGATATGTATGGTTAATCGTTGTAATTTCTTTTCCATTGTAATTATGATACGTCTGCTTGGCATGTACGGTTTGTTTCCCAGTACGCAGCGCTTGGACAAGTGTACTGTGCATTTCATCTTGAAAGGCGAAGAAATCGAGTACATTTTTATGGAGAACATCAGAGCGTTTTAAAGACTCAATCTCCATCATTTTTTTATTATAAACAACCGTATGTCCATTCTCATCAATTGCATGAACACCGACATCAATTAAATCGAGCATTTGTTTATATAAATCAATCTCATTTTCAAGCTTTGCGGTATGCAGATCTTTTTTCACTTGCGCCACCTCCTGACGTTACTTCTATTTTACATGAAAAATTTTGCGGTTTCCTCTAAAAAATTTGGCGTATGCAAAGAAATTTTGCTCAATGAGTGAGATAGATCCTTATGATCAAGCGGTCAGAAAGTTGGCACGATCCTTGCATAACATATGGATGAAGATGTATCCAAATGAAAGAAGCTACCTGATAGAAGGAGGAATAGATGATGACACAGACAAAAGAATTGATTCAACAAACAGAACAATATGGTGCGGCAAACTATCATCCACTGCCAATTGTCATTTCAGAGGCTGAGGGAGTGTGGGTGACAGACCCTGAAGGCAATCGATATATGGATATGCTAAGTGCGTATTCTGCAGTGAACCAAGGACATCGCCACCCCCGCATCATTGAAGCGCTAAAAAAACAGGCAGACCGTGTGACACTCACGTCGAGAGCCTTTCATAATGATCAGCTTGGCCCTTGGTATGAGAAAATTTGCAAACTGACGAATAAAGACATGGCACTCCCAATGAATACAGGTGCTGAGGCTGTAGAAACAGCCATAAAAGCCGCAAGACGCTGGGGCTATGATGTAAAGGGTATCGAAGAGAACCGTGCAGAAATCATTGCGTGTGTTGGCAATTTCCATGGGAGAACGATGACGGCTGTGTCTCTTTCCTCAGAAGCAGAATATCAAAGAGGTTTCGGTCCAATGCTTCCTGGAATTAAGCTGATTCCTTACGGAGATATTGAAGCGTTACGTGAAGCAATCACACCACAGACAGCGGCTTTCCTCATTGAACCGATTCAAGGTGAAGCAGGTATTGTCATGCCGCCAGAAGGATTCTTGAAAGATGCAAAAGCGCTTTGTGAACAAGAACATGTGCTGTTCATTGCAGATGAAATTCAAGTGGGATTAGCACGAACAGGTAAGATGTTTGCTTGTGATTGGGAAGACATTGAGCCAGATATGCTGATTCTTGGGAAGGCTTTAGGCGGCGGAGTATTCCCAATCTCATGTGTCGTAGCAAACCGTGATATTTTAGGTGTGTTTAACCCCGGTTCTCATGGGTCTACTTTTGGTGGAAATCCACTTGCATGTGCGGTGTCGCTTGCTGCACTGGATGTCTTAATCGACGAAAAACTTGCAGCACGCTCTATGGAGCTGGGTGAATACTTCAAAGACAAATTGTCACGCATTCAAAGTCCTATGATCAAAGAAGTGCGTGGACGCGGACTATTTATAGGCATGGAGCTGACAGAGGCAGCTAGACCTTATTGTGAAAAGCTAAAACAAGCAGGTTTGTTATGTAAGGAAACCCATGAAACCGTCATCCGTTTTGCACCACCGCTGACCATTTCAAAAGAAGATTTAGACTGGGCGATTGGTCATATTGAAGCATTGTTTCAAGCTTAAATGGCAAAGGGGGAGGAGGCTTCACTTTCTCCCTTTCTTTTTCAACAAACAGCGAATTTTGTCAAAGGATGCTGAATAGAAGAGAGAAAGTGGGGAAGTGGATTTGATGCAAGAACAGCATAATGAATTAGAGCGTTCCATGAAAAGCAGACATCTCTTTATGATTGCCCTAGGCGGCGTCATCGGTACGGGTCTTTTCCTTGGATCAGGACTGATTATCCATCAGGCAGGACCAGGGGGAGCCATTCTATCGTTTATCATTGGCGGATTTTTAATGTATTTGGTCATGCTGTGTCTTGGAGAATTAGCAGTGGCGATGCCGACAGCCGGTTCCTTTCAGGAATATGCAACCAAATATATTGGCCCGTCCACAGGTTTTATGATTGGCTGGCTGTATTGGTTTAGCTGGGCGTGTACAATTGGTCTGGAGTTTACATCAGCAGGCATATTGCTCCAAAGGTGGTTTCCAGATATCCCGGTTTGGCTTTGGTGTCTAGCATTTAGCGTCATATTATTTGCCGTGAATGCCATCTCTGCTCGCAGCTTCGCTGAAACGGAGTTTTGGTTTTCAGCCATTAAGGTTGCGGCCATCCTATTGTTTATTATCATCGGAATTGGCGCAATTTTCGGAATGATTCATTTGAAAGGCGGAGAACCAGCCCCTTTATTTCATCATTTGACGGATCATGGCGGACTATTTCCTAATGGTGTTTTTGCTATTTTATTAACCATGGTCACGGTCAATTTCTCCTTTCAAGGAACGGAACTTGTAGGGATCGCAGCAGGGGAGAGTGAAAGCCCTGAAAAAACATTGCCTCGATCAATACGAAACATTATTTGGAGAACAATGGTCTTTTTCGTTTTATCCATTGCGGTTCTAGCCGCACTTCTTCCATGGCAGACAGCAGGCGCTGTCGACAGTCCGTTTGTGGTCGTGCTGGACAAGGTCGGCATCCCATATGCTGCAGATATCATGAATTTTATTATCATCACAGCGGTCTTATCTGTAGCAAACTCTGGATTGTATGCATCATCACGTATGCTCTGGTCACTTTCAAAGGACGGAAAAGGCCCCGGCTTTACGAAAAAACTGTCCAAGCGTAAAATCCCGATCAATGCATTATTGGTGACAATGGGTGTATCTGCTCTATCTCTGCTTACAAGTGTCGTGGCACCAAAAACGGTGTATGTGTGGCTTATTTCAATTTCTGGAATGGTTCTTGTTGTCGTGTGGATGTCCATTTGTTTGTCTCAATATTTCTTTAGAAAACAATTCATAAAAGACGGTGGAGATGTAAAGGATCTCGTCTTCCGTACACCGCTCTATCCATTTGTCCCACTAGCAGGCTTCATCGCCTTTGGCATCGTGCTTATCAGCTTATTCTTTATTGAGGATCAGCGAATTGGCCTTTATTGCGGCGTACCGTTTATGGCCGCCTGCTACATCATTTATAATCTCAAAATCAAACCGAAGGAAGAGGCAAAGCGTTTCGCCGAAGAGGAAGGAATTCCAAAAACATAAAAGACCGACTATATAAAAAATGTGCATGCGGACCTCATACGCATGCACACTTTCATGGATGAATTCATTCAATATAGAAGAAAATAAAATATTTTGAAAAGAAATATCATAGCAAGAACCTTGATGACAAGCAGGTTATCGGTGAAAATGTGTCTATTTTTTGTCTAAATGTGTTTGTAGGAGTTGAAAATGCAAGATTATCCTGTTAAAATAATTAAAGAAAGCAGGGATTGATTTTTTTTGGCTGTGGCGGGACGTTTTTTGTCACAGTGGGACGTTTTTAGTCCAACGTGAAAAGAAAGGGTCGTTAGCCATGAATCGTTTATTGGAAGCTCAAAAAAAATTATTGCCAGATCTTCTCACAGTTATGCAAAAACGCTACGACATTTTGCAATACATCAGGTTAGCTGAACCAATCGGTCGCAGAAGCCTTGCGACGAGTCTAGGTCTCAGTGAACGCATCTTAAGAGCTGAAGTTCAGTTTTTAAAAGAGCAAAATCTGCTGGATGTCAAAACGAGCGGCATGATGCTGACGAGTGAAGGTCACGCTTTGCTTGAAATGCTTGAAGGAATGATGAAGGACGTTTTAGGTTTAACCTTTTTGGAAAATACATTAAAGAGGAAGTTAGGCCTAGAAGAAGTCATGATCGTTTCTGGTGACAGTGATGAATCCCCGTGGGTGAAGCAAGAGATGGGAAGAGCTGCTGTGCAATGTATGAAAAAAAGGTTTACTGGAAATAATATCGTCGCCGTCACTGGCGGAACGACGATGGAAGCCGTTGCCGAAATGATGACCCCTGATGCTAAAAACAGAGACATGATGTTTGTCCCTGCAAGAGGCGGTCTTGGGGAGAATGTAAAAAATCAGGCAAACACCATTTGTGCCCACATGGCTGAAAAAGCTTCCGGTACTTACAAACTGCTGTTTGTTCCAGGACAGTTGTCAGAAGGTGCTTACTCTTCCATTATCGAAGAGCCGTCCGTCAAAGAAGTGCTTCAAACGATTAAATCATCCACGATGCTCATTCATGGAATCGGTGAAGCAAAAACAATGGCGATGAGACGAAACACACCAGCTGAAGATTTAAAAAAGATTGATGAGCATGACGCAGTGACAGAGGCCTTTGGCTATTACTTTAACCGTGATGGTGAGGTCGTCCACAAAGTGCACTCCGTCGGCATGCAGCTAGATGATTTAGAAAGCATTCCACACATCATTGCTGTTGCAGGTGGATCATCAAAGGCAGGGGCCATTGAAGCTTATTTCAAAAAACCCCGCCGAACGGTTCTCGTCACAGACGAAGGAGCCGCAAAAGAGTTATTAAGGGAGTCAATTGATCCCTCAATATAAAACATTGTGACCTATAAAAGGAGGAAACATCATGGCAGTAAAAGTCGGTATTAACGGATTTGGACGTATTGGACGTAACGTATTTCGTGCAGCATTAAACAATCCTGAAGTTGAGGTAGTAGCGGTTAACGATCTAACAGACGCTAACATGCTTGCACACCTTTTACAATATGACTCTGTTCACGGAAAACTAGATGCAGAGGTTTCTGTAGATGGTACGAACTTAGTAGTGAACGGTAAAACAATCGAAGTATCAGCTGAGCGTGACCCTGCGAAATTAAGCTGGGGTAAACAAGGCGTAGAAATCGTTGTTGAATCTACTGGATTCTTCACAAAACGTGCAGACGCTGCAAAACACTTAGAAGCTGGTGCTAAAAAAGTCATCATCTCTGCTCCTGCTAACGAAGAAGATATCACAATCGTTATGGGTGTAAACGAAGACAAATACGATGCAGCTAGCCACGATGTCATCTCTAATGCATCTTGTACAACAAACTGCTTAGCTCCATTTGCAAAAGTACTTAACGATAAATTTGGTATTAAACGCGGTATGATGACAACAGTTCACTCATACACAAATGACCAACAAATTCTTGATCTTCCGCACAAAGACTACCGTCGTGCTCGTGCAGCTGCGGAAAACATCATCCCAACTTCTACAGGTGCTGCAAAAGCTGTTTCACTTGTATTGCCTGAACTTAAAGGTAAATTAAACGGTGGCGCTATGCGTGTTCCAACACCTAACGTTTCTTTAGTTGACCTTGTAGCTGAATTAAACCAAGATGTAACGGCTGAAGATGTAAATGCAGCACTTAAAGAAGCAGCTGAAGGAGAACTTAATGGAATCCTTGGCTACAGCGAAGAGCCATTAGTATCTGGTGACTATAATGGTAATGCAAACTCTTCAACAATCGATGCTCTTTCTACAATGGTAATGGAAGGCAGCATGGTGAAAGTCATTTCTTGGTACGATAACGAGAGTGGATATTCTCACCGCGTTGTTGACCTTGCAGCTTACATTGCAAAACAAGGTCTTTAATTTGTCACACTGAAGGAACTCACTTGGTTCTTTCCTAGAGACACGATATAATGAAGACGGACAAGGGAAGGGGAAGCATCCCTTTCCCTTTTTCTCTGTTTTTATCCGTTCTGCACGATTTCTCGTTTTGATGAGGGCAAAATGGGAAAAGGATAAAGAGAGACTTGTCCAATGCGTAAGGAAACCAGAATAAAGGAGGATCTCCTGACGAGCATGAATAAGAAATCAGTAAAAGACATTGACGTAAAAGGTAAAGTTGTGTTCTGCCGCGTAGATTTTAACGTTCCAATGAAAGACGGAAAAGTGACGGATGATACTCGTATTCGCGCAGCATTACCAACGATTGAGTATTTAACAGGACAAGGCGCAAAGGTACTACTAGCTAGTCATTTGGGTCGTCCGAAGGGTCAAGTTACTGAAGAATTGCGTCTGACACCTGTAGCGAAACGTCTGCAAGAGCTTCTTGGACAAGAAGTGAAAAAAGCGGATGAAGCTTACGGCGACAACGTGAAAAAGCAAATCTCTGACTTAAAAGATGGAGATGTGCTAGTGCTTGAAAACGTTCGTTTCTATCCTGGTGAAGAAAAGAACGATCCTGAACTATCAAAAGCATTTGCTGATTTAGCTGATGTGTATGTCAATGATGCGTTCGGTGCTGCACACCGTGCACATGCATCCACTGCTGGAATTGCAGCATATCTTCCGGCTGTTTCGGGCTTCCTCATGCAAAAAGAGCTTGAGGTTCTAGGAAAAGCCATTTCAAACCCTGATCGCCCATTTACAGCGATTATTGGTGGCGCAAAAGTAAAGGATAAAATCGGTGTGATTGAAAGTCTTCTTGATAAAGTGGACAACCTCATCATCGGCGGCGGACTTGCTTATACATTTGTAAAAGCACTTGGCCACGAAGTAGGGAAATCTCTATTAGAAGAAGACAAAGTAGATTTAGCGAAATCCTTTATGGACCGTGCAAAAGAAAAAGGCGTGAACTTCCTGATTCCAACAGATGTTCTGGTAGCCGACGACTTTTCAAATGATGCGAATACAAGCATTGTGCCAATCTCTGAAATTCCAAGTGATCTAGAAGCACTTGATATTGGAACAGAGACAAGAGAGAAGTATGCTGATGTCATTAAAAACAGCAAACTTGTTGTTTGGAACGGACCAATGGGTGTATTTGAAATCGATGCATTCGCTAAAGGAACAAAAGCAATCGCAGAAGCACTGGCAGAAGCAAAAGATACATATTCTGTCATTGGCGGTGGAGATTCAGCAGCAGCTGTTGAGAAATTTGGTCTTGCCGATCAGATGAGCCATATTTCTACAGGCGGCGGCGCTTCACTTGAATTTATGGAAGGCAAAGAGCTTCCAGGTGTTACTGCATTAAACGATAAATAAGACCAAAACTGCTATAAGGAAGTGTCAATCATGAGAAAACCAATTATAGCTGGGAACTGGAAAATGAACAAAACACTTGGCGAAGCGGTTAGCTTCGTTGAAGAAGTCAAGTCATCCATTCCATCTCCTGACAAAGTGGAAGCAATTGTCTGTGCGCCAGCCCTTTTCCTTGAAAAGCTCAACAGCCTTTCTAACGGAACAGACCTTAAAATTGGTGCACAAAACATGCACTTTGAAGAAAACGGTGCATTCACTGGTGAAATCAGCCCTGCTGCACTAAAAGATCTTGGCATCGGCTACTCAGTGATCGGTCATTCAGAGCGCCGGGAGTTCTTTGCTGAAACAGATGAAACAGTGAACAAAAAAGCACATGCTGCATTCAAGCATGGCATCGTTCCAATTATCTGTGTAGGTGAAACGCTTGAAGAGCGTGAAGCTGGCAAAACAAATGAACTTGTTGCTGATCAAGTGAAGAAAGCACTAGCTGGTTTCACAACTCAGCAAGTCGCTGAATCTGTTATCGCATATGAGCCAATTTGGGCTATTGGTACAGGGAAATCTTCTACAGCGAAAGATGCAAACGACGTTTGCGCGCATATCCGTCAAACGGTTGCAAGCGAATATGGTCAAGAAGCGGCAGACAGCCTTCGCATTCAATATGGCGGAAGCGTGAAACCTGCGAATATTAAAGAATATATGGCAGAATCCGATATTGACGGTGCTTTGGTAGGCGGCGCAAGCTTAGAACCTCAGTCTTTCGTTCAATTATTGGAGGAAGGTCAATATGAGTAAGAAACCAGCTGCATTAATCATCTTAGATGGATTCGGTTTAAGAGGCGAAACAGTCGGTAACGCTGTTGCCCAAGCAAAGAAACCGAACTTCGACCGCTACTGGAACGAATTCCCGCATCAAACCTTAACGGCTTCAGGTGAGGCAGTAGGCCTCCCGCAAGGTCAAATGGGGAACTCTGAAGTTGGGCATTTGAACATCGGTGCAGGACGCATTGTGTATCAAAGCTTAACAAGAGTGAATGTTGCCATTCGTGATGGGGAATTTGAGAAAAATGAAACGTTCCTAGAGGCAATGACTTATGCAAAAGAGAATGACAAGGCCCTTCATTTATTCGGTCTTCTGTCAGACGGCGGTGTGCACAGCCACATCCAGCATCTTTTTGCCTTGCTGAAACTAGCGAAAAAAGAAGGCTTAACAAAAGTATACATTCACGGCTTCTTGGACGGACGTGATGTTGGTCAAAAGACAGCTAAAGTGTACTTAAAACAGCTTGAAGAACAAATCAAAGAAATCGGTGTCGGAGAAGTGGCAACACTTTCTGGACGCTATTACTCAATGGACCGTGACAAACGCTGGGATCGTGTGGAGAAAGCATATCGCGCGATGGCGTATGGTGAAGGCCCAAGTTATCAAAACATCTATGATGTCGTTGATGACTCCTATGAAAATGGAATCTACGATGAATTCGTTATTCCATCTGTCATCACGAGAGAAAATGGTGAGCCAGTTGCCAAAGTAAACGACGGCGATTCTGTGATTTTCTATAACTTCCGCCCAGACCGTGCGATCCAAATTTCGAACACTTTCACAAATGAAGATTTCCGCTCGTTTGATCGCGGAGAAGCACATCCGAAGAATTTACACTTCGTCTGCTTCACACACTTCAGTGAAACGGTTGATGGCTATGTTGCCTTCAAACCAGTGAATTTGGATAACACAGTAGGAGAAGTGCTAGCGCAAAATGGATTGAAACAGCTGCGAATTGCTGAAACAGAGAAATATCCTCACGTGACGTTCTTTATGAGCGGTGGACGTGAAGAAGAATTTCCTGGTGAAGACCGTATCTTGATCAATTCTCCAGATGTGGCAACCTATGACCTCAAGCCAGAAATGAGCGCTTATGAAGTAAAGGATGCACTTGTTGCAGACATCAATGCTGACAAGCATGATGCGATCATCTTGAACTTTGCTAACCCGGATATGGTTGGTCATTCAGGTATGCTCGAGCCAACAATCAAAGCCATTGAAGCAGTAGATGAGTGCTTAGGAGCTGTTGTCGACGCAATCCTAGCAAAAGGCGGACATGCCATCATCACGGCAGACCACGGTAACGCAGACGTGCTTATTACCGAAGAAGGAAAGCCGCATACTGCACATACGACAAACCCTGTTCCAGTGATCGTAACGAAAAAAGGGGCAACGCTTAGAGAAGGCGGCATTCTAGCCGATCTATCTCCAACGCTTTTAGACTTACTTGGTGTTGAAAAACCAAAAGAGATGACAGGAACATCATTGATTCAGAAATAACAAATTGACTCAAAAGGAGAGAAATAACGATGCCATACATTGTTGACGTATATGCACGCGAAGTATTAGACTCTCGCGGTAACCCAACAGTTGAAGTAGAAGTTTACACAGAATCTGGCGGCTTTGGCCGTGCACTAGTACCAAGTGGTGCTTCTACAGGTGAATATGAAGCAGTAGAACTACGTGACGGAGACAAAGACCGTTACCTAGGAAAAGGTGTTCTGACAGCTGTAAACAACGTAAATGAAATCATTGCACCAGAGCTTTTAGGCTTTGATGTCACTGAACAAGTAGCGATTGACAAAATGTTAATCGAACTTGATGGAACAGAAAATAAAGGGAAATTAGGCGCAAACGCAATCCTTGGCGTATCTATCGCTGTAGCACGTGCGGCTGCTGATTTCTTACAAATTCCACTTTACCAATACCTTGGTGGATTCAACTCCAAAACGCTTCCAGTACCAATGATGAACATCGTCAATGGCGGAGAGCATGCGGATAACAACGTAGACATTCAAGAATTCATGATTATGCCTGTAGGTGCACCGAACTTCCGTGAAGCACTTCGCATGGGCGCACAAATCTTCCATAGCCTAAAATCTGTATTAAGTGCAAAAGGCTTAAACACAGCTGTAGGTGACGAAGGTGGATTCGCTCCAAACCTTGGTTCTAACGAAGAAGCACTTCAAACAATCGTAGAAGCGATTGAAAAAGCTGGTTTCAAACCAGGTGAAGAAGTGAAACTTGCAATGGATGCTGCATCTTCTGAGTTCTACAACAAAGAAGACGGTAAATATCATTTATCAGGCGAAGGTGTTGTGAAAACATCTGCTGAAATGGTTGACTGGTATGAAGATATGGTATCGAAATACCCAATCATCTCAATCGAAGACGGCCTTGATGAAAACGACTGGGAAGGTCACAAACTATTAACTGAGCGCCTTGGTAGCAAGGTTCAGCTAGTAGGAGATGACTTGTTCGTGACAAACACGAAGAAGCTTTCTGAAGGAATCAAAAACGGCGTTGGTAACTCAATCCTAATCAAAGTAAACCAAATCGGTACATTAACTGAAACATTTGATGCAATCGAAATGGCAAAACGTGCAGGATACACAGCTGTTATCTCTCACCGCTCTGGTGAAACAGAAGATAGCACAATTGCAGACATCGCTGTTGCAACAAACGCTGGACAAATCAAAACAGGTGCTCCGTCTCGTACAGACCGTGTGGCGAAATACAACCAATTACTTCGCATCGAAGATCAATTGGCTGAAACAGCTCAATACCACGGCATTGAAACATTCTATAACTTGAATAAATAATGCCAGCAACGCGCTGCGTTCCGCTCTTATATTAGAGTGGGCGCAGCGTTTTTTTTTGGTTGATAGAGATTCCGCAGCTGTTTCAATAGTCACATCCTATTTTTGTAAAAAATCGTCCTTCAGTCAGAGGGAAAGCGCACAGCTTTACCATTTATAAGCAATAGATCATGAAAAATCGACTAAAAATATGATCTGAAATGAACTTATGTTTTCTGTATGAGGGATGGTATCATTTTACATATATTAGGGGGTGATGAGATGCTGAATCCTTTTAGCCTTCGTTTTCCAGTAGGTGTGTATATGTATGTCCTTCACCTATTGGCGGCTTATGATGAAAGGAAGCAACGAATTCTAACTTCTAAGAACGTACAGAAAAATGCATTTTGGATTTATGTCCTTGCCGCTATTTTAGGTATTGTGACAGTCGCAGCATTGATTTGGGCATGCAAGACCTTTGGAAAAGGCTCTAAATTTTTAGGCGAATTCAAGTTCTTAGGCATGTACGTGAAAATCAAATGCGGTTTTTAACACGGATGAGAACAGATGCAAGGTCATCTGTTCCATCTGAAACAAACGGAGGAATATGATGCTGACATTACAATTACAAGAAAAAACGTATAGCTGCACCTTCTCTCTTCGTCATATACAACTGAACGTGGAGAAAGGCCAGATGATGCTTCTTTTAGGACACAATGGGGCAGGAAAGACAACCATGATCCAAGCTATGTTTGGACTCACGCCATTTACTGGCTACGTTTCCTTACATGGTGAACAGCTGAACCTTCAATCCTCAGCACATATTTCCCTTTTGAAAAAACACGTTTCCTATATTCCTGACGATCATGCGTTGTTCGATTATTTAACACCAAGGGAATACTTTCAATTACTTCAGCTACCACATGAGCAAGATGTTACACGTGAAGAGACATTTACCAATTTGTTTGAGCTGAGTCCGTATATGGATCAACCAATCGCTCAGTTGTCCCATGGCAATCAAAAGAAAACACAGATCATTTCGCAGCTCCTCAGACCGTGTGACTATTATGTGTTCGACGAGCCAACGAACGGACTTGATCCAGATATGATGATCATCTTAAAAAAGGTGCTCATGAAGCTGAGAGATCAAGGCGCTGGCATCCTGATATCAACTCATCATTTGAGCTTTGGTGATACATTATATGATCATCTCATGATCTTAAGAAATGGTGATGTCAAGCTGAATATGTCCCGCCAAGAAACGAAAGAGACATATCCTCATCAGGCACTTGAAGAGATTTATAAAGAAGTAAATCGAGATTACTATATGCAGGTGGAGAGGTTACTCAATGATTTGGACACGACACGTTCTTCATAAAATAGAATGGGGCATGCTGACAACGAAAGGAAAGCAGCTTGGAAAAAAGTATCCTTTGCAGCTTCTCGCAGCCGCCGTTTTTTTCTTGCTCATCTATGCGATATATGTTGTCATCAGCCTGCGCTTTTACATGCAGGTAGGTGAAAGGGAGCCGGCTGCGCTATACACCCAATTTGTCAAAATGTCGCTCTTACTATTAGGAGCAGGGATTGTGTTATCCCGGAATAAACTGAAGCGCCAAGAATATCAATTCTACTTTTTGAACAGTGCGATACAAAGTGTACCATTTGTCCTTTGTGCCTATTTCTTTCCAGTGCTTTTTTGCTTTCTCATGGCTGGACTGCTTTTTTTACCGCTTGTATTAGGTCTTTTGATTACAGGTGTCACCCCAACTCTGTATTGGATCATCGTTGTCTGCATCACATGCGGCATATTGGCACTTTATACGCTCTCTTCATGGATGCTGATGAGGATCGGTATAAGCCGTTTCGTATCAAAAACAAAGGAACATTTACTGCTACAAACGATCGGCTTTGCGGGATTTCAAGTATTTATATTTCTTCTTTTTCAAAAAGCGGTACAGATGATCCATGTATGGCCGGCTGTCTATCTGACGTTGCTGGTGATCCTTCTAAGCGCTGGGTGGCTATGGGTGAAGGGATTAGCAGCTTGCTATGTACATCAAATGTTTATGCAGTTGAAAACAGAGATAAAGTCATTTTCTTATCAGAAAATCAGGATGACCTCTTCCTTTTTGACGCATTTGCGGCAGGAAATGGTCTATTTCATCCGATCAGCCATTTTTAAAGAACAAGGCATTTTGTTCCTCTTTCTCGTTTGTTTGACGGTTGGGCTGCCATTTGTTTTTACACCGGAAGAAACTGGATGGCTATATGGCTTTATTGTGCAGTTTGCGTTAAAGGAAATATTGATCATGCTTCCGCTGATGATTGGCAGAGAATATCATCTCAATCAACGGGCTATCTTTATGTTAAATACATCAAAGGGCGCGTATATATTGTCGAGAATTTTATTTTATTACACAATCAATTTATTCATTTATTTTATGTATATTGGCCTTGCTTATTTGGTGATCGGTATTGAAAGTGAAGGTCATGGCTTGGCGAGTTTGTCCATTTTATTCATGACCGTCATGGCGGCCTGTACGGGGTTTGTCGTGAAAATCAGTGATTTTAATAAACTGTTTGTCATCGTGATGATGATTGCTGTATTCAGCTTCATCGATATGCTTTTATTAGAATGGCTGTCAGCTAATATGTTTCTTCTTGCCACCGCTTATTTATTTGGTTCACTTGCCTTTTTCAGTTGTATATATACTGTGATGGTAAAAAGGCCGATATTGCGATGATCGGGCTGATCCTCAGTTTACTAGTGGTTGTGCTCATTCATGAAATCGGTCATCTGCTGATGATCATGGTGTGTAACAAACTCGAAAAAAGGCAGCTCTTTGATTTTGTGGTAACGATTGATTGGAAGCATGTGGCGATCGTCCATGAGACATTTGCTAGACCGAGCTTTAATCTGATGGTGGCGCTTGCGGGTCCGTTGTTTCCGGTGCTTAGCTCGATTGTGCTTTTTTTATTGTGGAAGCATCCGATGAGTCATCAGCTGCTGTTTTTTTCTTTACTGAACACTGTGATGCTGCATCCAGCTTGCCCAGACGGACAAAATATCACAGCCAGTTTAAAAGAGATGAAGGAGAGAAAGAGATGATTAAAGTATTTCATTCGTTTTCTAGCGGCTTAACACTTGCGATGCTGTATATATTTGCTGTGTTTATGACCCCTGTCTTTTTACTGCTGCTAGAGGTCAATCAAATCGAATCAAGTCCAACGCTGTTTGGCATGCCATTTTATATCATGAAAATTGAAGAGTATCAGTTCAGCTCTGAGGCGACGCTTTTTGGATGCGTAGTCTGCTTTTTAGCTGGCGCTGTGCTTTATTTTTTCATTCAATATGTGATTCATGCTATGAAGAAAAGAAGAGCATAAAAAAAGCAGGCTGAAAAAATCAGTCTGCTTGAAATGTGAGCGACAGCCGTACCATATCCATACACTGAATCCCATTTTCATAAATTGGTTCATCATAGTGCTTCAGAAAGAAATCGTGATCGATGGATGCTATACGAAAACCACATTTTTGATAAAGTGCGAGCTGCTGAATACTGGAGTTGCCAGTGCCAATTTCAATCGATTGAAATCCAGCAACTTTCGCTTCAGCGATCGCATGATGGATCAGCTGCTTCCCAATTCCCTTTCCTTGCCATGACTCCTTTACCGCAACATTCATGATTTCCACTGTATGCTGAGAGAGCGGTGTCAGTAAATAGACACCAATCACATCCTCTTCATGAAAGGCGGCATAACAAGAACCAGATTGTACATAAGTGAGAACCTTTTCCTTTGAAGGATCAGCTAATAGTAAAAGATCCATTGGGAGAGATTCATCATGAGATAATGGCCGAATCTGTATCACATTTTTTCATCCTTTCTATTCTTTAATATACCCTTGTTTCACGCCCCAATCGTATTGGTCCTGTACCCACTGTGAGGGAGGATGATGGGTGACATTCGGGTCTTTTTTGACAGTTGGTTTCCTTGTAGACTGAGTGGTCTGCTGATTTGCTTGAGCAGTAGCTTTTACTGCTGCCAGCTCTTTTTGAAGCTGGTCGATTTTTACCTCAAGCGCTTTACGCTGTTTGACCTCTTTTTCATAGGCTTTCTTTTCTTTTTTGAGCTTTTTTGTGACGTTGGCTATTTGCTTTTTTTGTTCATCGTTTTTATGCTTTATATCTGTTTGATCGGATGTTAACTGCTTGAGCTTCAGATCGCTCGTTTTGCTTTCTTGCTGATGAGTTTTCTCTGCCTTTTCGATGGTTTGCTGCTGCCAAACAATCCAGCCACCTAAGGCAATAACTGCTACAGAAAGAAGAATAATTGTCATTGTTTTCTTCATGTGTGAACCCCTTTCTTTAAACCTCTATTATCATCGGTTAAAGATATACAGGTTTTAACATCACAAGGGAATATTCACATCAGAATGGCAGACACTATGAAAAAAGGAGGGTGTCTGTTGATTTCCTTTATGATTCATGTTGTCGTCTCATTATTTGCTGTATCAAATCCCATTGGAAACGTACCGCTTTTCATTACCTTAACAGAGGGTTATACAGAGAAAGAGCGCTCCCAGACAGCTAAAAAAGCCATCGTGGTCTCTTTTATTATTTTGATTGCCTTTTTATTGGCAGGCAGGCTCATTTTCAAATTGTTTGGGATCGATATTCATGCACTACGCATCGCTGGCGGTATTTTTATTTTTGGCATCGCTTACAATTTGCTGAATGCAAAAGAATCACACGTCCAAAATCCTCATTCAGAGGAGAAGGCAGAAAGCAAAGAGAAGGCAGATATCTCCGTTACGCCGCTCGCCATTCCGATCATCGCTGGTCCCGGGACAATCGCTACAGTCATGAGTTTAACCCCTGGAAGTCAAGAGATGCTCCACATGTTTTCGATTCTAATCGGCATTGTCATTGTTCTTGCCATGACGTATTATGCCTTTCATTATTCAAGTTTTATTATGCGAAAAATGGGGAAAACAGAGATGAATGTCGTGACGCGTTTGATGGGATTAATTCTGGCTGTAGTGGCAGTGGAAATGATCGGCGCAGGCTTAAAAGGGATGTTTCCGATGTTTATGTCATAAGTGTATATAAAAAAGCTGTTTTTTTCTACAATGATGTAAAATAAAACAGCTTTTTTTAAGGTTTCGGCACATGCTTAAATACTTCTTCACTTTCAAAGAACTCAATTAAGCGGCTAATCCAATCATAGTAATCAAGACTTTCCTTGATTTCTGAAAGAAGCAGATTGATTTTATCCTCTGTTTCTTCTGGTAAATCTTCCTGTTCAAGCAGCTCTTGCAATTCCTTGCACGTTTTCTTATGTGCTTTACGGTTTTTACTGACAACACGTGTCCAATTGGCTGCAAACAATGAAATAAACGTTTGGTATTGATCTTGCTCAACGTCATAAAGATCTTTACGTATTCCTTTTTCATAAACCTTTTCCGCAATATTTAAATCGAGCATTTCTCGAACGACTTGACTCATCCTCGTTTTGCTCATGCCGGTCGCCTCTGATAGCTCTTCCAGCGTCATTGGTTTACGGTTCATGTGAATGATACCAAGCACTCTACCCACTGTAGAAGAAAGACCAAAGGCATTCATGTTCTCTGCAGCTTTTTCAATATAATGATCCTGTGCTTTTTGAATGGCGCCTAGCGCTTGCTTGTCCACTCCCCGCTTCATCCCTTCACGATTGACAATTTGTAACACAATATATCATATACCTGTTTGTTGATGAAAACAATAAATATTGAGTAATTGCTAGTAATTTGCAGGAAAAAGGAGAGATCTCTAGATATTACGGGGTTAACTGAAAATTTTATATAAATGTTATGCAATACAAACACATCATAAACTTTTTATTTTATAAAGTTTGCACTATAATTAATAAGGTGGAAATTTTCTGAATATATAGATCCAACTAATTGGAGGTGTCTCATTTGCTGAAACTAGAGAATGTATCTAAGACGTATAAAGGTGGAAAAAAAGCTGTCAAAAATATTGATTTAGACATAGCAAAAGGAGAATTTATTTGTTTTATTGGACCGAGTGGCTGTGGTAAGACCACAACCATGAAGATGATCAATCGACTCATCGAACCTTCCTCAGGAAACATTTTCATCGAGGGAGAAAATATTATGAAAAAAGATCCAGTTCAATTAAGAAGAGAAATCGGTTATGTGATTCAGCAAATTGGACTGTTTCCCCATATGACCATCGCGCAAAACATCTCACTTGTGCCAAAGCTCTTAAAATGGCCGGAAGAAAAACGGAACGAACGAGCACGCGAACTGCTGAAGCTCGTCGACATGGGTCCAGAATTTCTAGAGCGCTATCCTCATGAACTGAGTGGAGGACAGCAGCAGCGTATCGGAGTTCTCCGCGCACTGGCAGCAGAACCCCCTCTGATCCTCATGGACGAACCATTTGGTGCACTTGATCCTATTACACGAGATACATTGCAGGAAGAATTTAAGAAACTGCAAAAAACATTAAATAAAACCATCGTCTTCGTCACACATGACATGGATGAAGCGATTAAACTAGCTGATCGAATTGTGATTTTAAAAGATGGAGAGATTGTCCAAGTAGGCACACCTGACGATATTTTACGTAACCCAGCCAACGAGTTCGTAGAAGAATTCATTGGAAAAGAACGCCTGCTTCAATCAAATCCGAATATGGAACGTGTAGAACAAATGATGAACACGTCACCAGTCACCATTACAGTCGAACAAACATTGACTGATGCTATCTACATCATGAGAGAAAAGCGGGTCGATTCCTTGCTTGTAGTAGATGAAAATGGTGTGTTAAAAGGCTATATCGATATTGAAACAATTGATGCGAATCGCAGAAAAGCGGCTTTCGTTGGTGAGATCCTAAATACAGAGTTCTATACTGTACAAGAAGGCGCACTTCTCAGAGACACCGTTCGGAAAATCTTAATACGCGGTATTAAATATGTACCGGTTGTCGATGCCAAAGGCCATTTAAAAGGCATTGTGACACGGGCAAGTCTTGTAGATGTTGTGTACGACTCCATTTGGGGAGACGATACGCCAGCGTCTGCCATTGAAATGAACTAAGGGAGGTGGACACATGGATCAAATCATCGATTTTCTAGAGAAAAATGGTGGGGAACTCCTCACAAAAATGTGGGAGCATTTATATATTTCCTTAATTGCTGTCGTACTAGGAATTATCGTTGCCGTTCCTTTAGGCGTCGTTCTCACGCGAATGAAACGAGGCGCAGGTTTTGTCATCGGTGTCGTGAATATCTTTCAAACACTCCCTAGTTTAGCGATTCTTGCATTTTTTATTCCTATTTTGGGAGTTGGGAAAATACCTGCAATCGTTGCTCTCTTTTTCTATTCAGTATTGCCTATTTTGAGAAATACGTATGCCGGCGTGCAAGGTGTGAACAAAAATCTCCTTGAATCCGGTAAAGGAATCGGCATGACGACATGGGAGCAAATTCGTCTTGTGGAACTTCCGCTTGCTGTACCGATCATTATGGCAGGTGTCCGTACGTCAACGATTTATTTAATTGGCTGGACAACACTTGCTGCTTTTATCGGTGGAGGCGGTCTTGGTGACTACATTCTCATTGGACTTCAGCTATATCAGCCGGAATACATTATTGCAGGTGCCATCCCAGTTACTATTTTAGCGGTCATCATCGACTTTACCTTGATGAAGCTGGAGAAAAAAGTAACACCAGAAGGCTTAAAAGGATTGAAGGAAGTTTCATAAGGAGTTGGCTTATGTGAAGAATCGAAAAACAAAATGGATCAGTGCACTGCTTGCCGGATGCTTGCTATTGATAAGCGGCTGTTCACTTCCTGGACTAGCCGGCTCCTCAGGCAATACGCTGCGGGTGGGAGCACAAAACTTTACCGAATCAGAAATCATGGCCTATATGGTGAGCGATATCATCGAACATTACACAGATAAAAAGACAACCATTGTGAAGAACTTAGGCTCTAATACTGTACAGCAGAAAGCAATGGAAAATGGAGATATCGACATTGCTGCGACTAGATATACAGGGACAGATTTGACGAGTACGCTTGGAATGGATGCGGAAAAAGATCCGGAGCGTGCAATGGAAATCGTTCAAAAAGAATTTAAGAAACGCTATGATTACAAATGGTTTGATTCCTATGGCTTTGATAATACGTATGCCTTTGCCGTGACGCAAAAGATGGCGAAGGAAAACAAGTTAGAAACGGTCTCTGATTTGAAAAAGAATGCGAAGAATTATCGGTTCGGTGTCGATAATATTTGGCTCAAAAAGAAAGGCGACGGTTATGAAGGGTTCGTGAAAACATACGGAATTGAATTTGGAAGCACGTATCCAATGCAGATTGGTTTAGTCTATGATGCATTAAAAAATGAAAAAATGGATATTGTGCTTGCCTATTCAACAGATGGACGAATCAAAGCCTATGACCTCAAAATTTTAAAAGATGATAAGCGATTTTTCCCGCCATATGATGCATCGCCAGTTGTCCCGGAAAAAGTCTTAAAAGAGAACCCAGGGCTTGATAAGGTGATCAACAGACTGATCGGAAAAATCGATACAGAACAAATGCAAGAGTTGAACTATCAAGTCGACGGAGAGCTTCAAGAACCAGCCACCGTTGCGAAGAATTTCCTGAAAAAGCACAATTACTTTGAGTAAGATGGGGAGGTGTCACGGCTGATGGACACACTGCAGCAATTATGGACGTATTATCAGCAGAACGGTTCATATGTGTTAGAAGAATTTTATCGGCATTTTCTCATGTCAGCGTATGGGGTGCTGTTTGCGGCAATAGTCGGAATTCCAGTAGGCATCTTTGTGGCGCATTACCGTAAGCTAAGCAATTGGATCTTTGCCATTACCAATGTCATTCAAACCATACCGGCGTTAGCGATGCTTTCCGTGTTAATGCTTGTATTAGGACTTGGCGCAAATACAGTCATCTTATCACTCTTTCTGTATTCGCTTCTGCCGATTATCCGCAACACGTATACAGGGATTGTCAGCATTGAACATGCGTATTTAGAATCGGGTAAAGCGATGGGCATGACGAAATGGCAAGTGCTGAGAATGGTTGAATTACCGCTTGCTTTATCGGTCATAATGGCTGGTTTAAGAACGGCACTGGTCATTGCCATCGGTATTACAGCGATTGGGACATTTGTTGGTGCAGGAGGTCTAGGTGATATCATCATCAGAGGATCAAACGCCACAAACGGAACAGCCATCATTTTAGCAGGTGCGATTCCAACTGCACTCATGGCCATTATCGCTGACCTAGTCATGGGCTGGCTCGAACGTTATTTAAGCCCAACGAACAAGAAAAAAGAAAGAAAAGCATTAGCTGAAAAAAACATGACATCTGCTTAAGCGGTTGAAAAGATAAAACCTCCCTTACAATCTGTAAGGGAGGTTGTTTTATGATGATCAGGCAGTTCACATGCAGTTATTTTATGATTCAAGCGTGATCCATTCAGTAGACCACTTCGAAATTTCCTCAAAAACGGGTGCAAGGGAACGCCCCATATCAGTTAAAGAATACTCAATACGCACGGGTGTTTCAGCAAAAACTTCCCGTTTTACAATGCCTGCTGCTTCCAGTTCTTTTAATCTCTCAGATAATACTCTTCCGCTTAAATTTGTCAGAGCGGCCTCAATTTCACTAAAGCGCTGCGGACCTGAGAGAAGCTGAAAAACAATCAGTGCAACCCAGCGTTTACTCAATAACTCAACTGCTTTTTCAAACCGCGGGCACATATCAGATTGATTCATCTTTCTTCACTCCAATCTGAACCCATTATACCGTAAATTTGTCATAAATCAGCTCAAAAAGCTTGTCAATGATCAAAACATTCTAAGACGAACGGCTGTTGATTATAAATAACAGATAGCGATTGAGATCTTCTATTTCTTTTTTCGAAAGAGTTGACCAAATGTCTCCATCAAATAGTTCGAGATCGCCAAGTTCGTATTGCGCTGCGGCTTCCTTTATTTTGGATAGTGCCATTTCCTCTTCCTTCAACTGATGGACAGAAGAGGCTTCCTCAATATAGCCCGCTGCCTGCATCATATCTTCATAAGGAACCTTTAATGCACTGGCTAGTTTTTTTATCGTAGGAGGCTTTGGAATGCCGCGTTTCCCATTCTCAATACGAGAAATACCAGCAGCACTGACCTCTGAATACATGGCTAATTGGTTCACTGACAGCTTCTTTTCCTCACGTAATGCTCTTAAATATGCACCAAATTTCATCAAGGCAAAACCTCACATGGTTATAGATTAGATATGTCTATTTTACTTGATTTATTGACTATTGGCAACAAGTATACCATGAAAATATTGACATTAGTTAATGGTGAATGTATCTTAGGGTTATGCCCCGCTATTTATTCGTCTTTTTTTGGTTAATGAGCGTAAGAAAGTATTCATTCAGCTGGCTGATGTCTTGTGCGGATAGCCTTTCCCATAGGTCTCCGTCAAACATGGGAAGATGTTCTACATCCTTTTGAAGCGCCGTTTGATAGATTTTCAACACGGATTCATATTTTGGTTTCATTTCATGAACTTGTTCCTGTTCAATATGACCGGCAAGCAGCATTAAATCCTCATAAGGCACCTTCAAGGCGTGTGCTAATTTTTTTATGGTTAAAGGCTTCGGCACACCACGCTTTCCATTTTCAATACGAGAAATACCAGCAGCGCTTACACCTGAATACATGGCGAGTTGATTGACAGACATTTTTCTATTTTCTCTTAAAATGCGTAATTGTTCACCAAAGTGATTCATGACATCGAACCTCACATTTCAGTATATGACTTATTTTAGTATGATCATTGACCAAAGGAAATAGCAGAGGGGTAAAAGTGTTGACTTAAGTAAATGAATCTGATTCATGTGAGCACCTACACGTTGTACATATTGATTCCATAGGAGGTTGTAATGATGGTCGAAAAGATTCAGATCAGGCGGACTTTTGTCATGCAGTATATGATCGAAAACGATATGTCTTTAAATCAGCTCGCTGATGAAATTGGCATCTCTCCTGCCACACTTAGCAGGGTATTAAATGGTCATCGGAAACCAGGCCAACTTGTCATTGGCAAAATGATTCATTACTTTGATAAAAAATTTGAAGATCTATTTTACTATGAAAATATTGACAAAAGTCAATAAATGAAATGATCAAGGAGGCAATGTCGTTGAAAAGGACTGGGATGGTCAGACATATTGATTCACTAGGCAGAATTGTTCTGCCTTCAGAAATGCGCAAGGTACTCAATATTAAAGAAGAACAACTGTTAGAAATTTTCATTGAAGATCAAACCATTATGCTGAAAAGATATGATGCAGATAAGAGCTGCCTGTTAACTGGACAAGTGACGAAGTACAACAAAAGCTATGGAAATGGGAAAGTGATGCTGAGTCCTGAAGGAGCTGAACGTTTGTTAGTAGAATTAAAACAGCTATTGAAAGAAGAAGCAACCCGTTAAAAACGTGTTTTTAATCAAAAATTGCATATAAAAAATGCTGCATACTACTCTTTGGAATGAAATTGAATCAAAATAACGAATAAAGTCGACAATATAGAGGGAATCTTTATTTTGATGTTTCGTGACATGCACCTTGTTTTCATGTAAAATAAAGTTATGTGTACCAGTTTGTCTGGAGGTGTTTTTATGCACGCATTTGTTATCACATTACTCGTAATTGTCAGTATCGCACTTATCATCGTTGTATTGTTACAATCTAGTAAAAGTGCTGGACTGTCAGGCGCTATTTCAGGTGGAGCCGAGCAGCTTTTCGGTAAGCAAAAAGCGAGAGGTCTTGACTTGATACTTCACCGTTTAACGGTTATTTTGTCAGTGCTTTTCTTCATCTTAACACTTGCATTGGCATATTTAGGCGTGTAAAGCGCGAGTAACAGAAGGTCTGATCTTTTTTCAGACCTTTTTTTATTATCAGCACTCTTTTGTGTTTGTTTCATACATACAAGTGGAAAATATAAACCATATCAGAAGGAAAGGAAGTCACATCATGAAAGTTGTTACACCAAAACCATTTACGTTTAAAGGTGGAGAAAAGGCGGTGCTTCTTCTTCACGGTTTTACTGGGAATACAGCCGATGTTCGAATGCTTGGCCGTTATTTGAACGAAAGAGGATATACGTGTCATGCACCACAATATAAAGGACACGGTGTGCCACCAGAAGAACTTGTCCATTTTGGACCGGATGACTGGTGGAAGGATGTACAAGAAGCCTATCAATTCTTGAAAGATGAAGGCTTTGAGGAAATTGCGGTTTGCGGACTATCCCTCGGAGGAGTTTTTTCATTGAAATTAGGTTACACTGTACCTGTAAAGGGAATTGTACCTATGTGTGCACCTATGTACATAAAAAGTGAAGAAGTCATGTACCAGGGTGTACTAGAATATGCCCGTAACTATAAGAAATTCGAGGGTAAGTCAGAGGACCAAATTGAACAGGAAATGGAAGAGTTCAAGAAAACGCCAATGGATACACTTAAGAGCCTTCAAGCACTCATTGCAGATGTTAGAAACAATGTCGACATGATTTATTCACCTACTTTTGTTGTTCAGGCACGTCACGATCATATGATTAATACAGACAGTGCGAATATCATCTACAACGAAGTAGAGACAGATCAAAAGCATTTGACATGGTATGAAGAATCAGGCCATGCGATCACGCTTGATAAAGAGCGCGAGAAGGTTCATCAGGATGTATATGCATTCTTAGAATCACTTGATTGGTCAATTTAAATATATAGGGGGTTAGAGTGTGCAAAAAGAAGAATTTATGGATGAATTACTCGCTTTTATGAAAGATGAAGCGTATAAACCGTTAACCGTTCAAGAGCTGGAAGTGATGATGGAGATTACCAATCCCGATGATTATAAAGAGCTCGTCAAAGCACTTGTAATACTGGAAGATCAAGGACTCATCGTTCGCACGCGCAGCGATCGCTACGGTGTACCAGAAAAAATGAACCTGATAAAAGGAAAGCTGTCTGCTCATGCAAAAGGCTTTGCATTTGTGACACCAGAAGAGTTTGGACAGGATGATATTTTCATTCCGCCAAATGAGCTAGGCACAGCGATGAATGGTGATACGGTTATGGTTCGTGTCAGCCATAAATCAAACGGCACAAAAAAAGAAGGGACGGTCATCCGAATTCTGGAGCGTAATACTCAGACGGTTGTCGGTACCTACACAGAAACGAAAAGCTTTGGCTTTGTCATTCCAGATGATAAAAAAATCACAACCGATATCTTCATCCCGAAATCCGCTAAAAATGGAGCGGTAGAGGGGCATAAAGTGGTTGTGACGCTGACTAGCTACCCAGAAGGAAGAATGAGTGCAGAGGGCGAAGTGACTGAAATCCTCGGTCATAAAAATGACCCTGGCATTGATATCCTATCAATTATTCATAAACATGGCTTGCCAGGGGAGTTCCCAGAAGAAGCGCTCCAGCAGGCAGTAGACACACCTGAAACGATTGATGAAAAAGACCTCGAAGGCAGACGTGATCTGCGTAACGAAACGATTGTCACCATCGACGGAGCAGATGCGAAGGACTTAGATGATGCCGTTACGGTGCAAAAGCTGGATGATGGCAAATATAAGCTAGGCGTGCATATTGCAGATGTCTCTCATTATGTCACAGAGAACTCTCCGATTGATCAGGAAGCTTATGAGCGTGGAACGAGTGTATATCTCGTAGACCGCGTCATTCCGATGATCCCGCATCGCCTATCAAACGGTATTTGTTCATTGAATCCGAAGGTCGATCGTCTCACACTATCTTGTGAAATGGTCATTGATCGAAATGGAAAGGTCGTCAAACATGAGATTTTCCAAAGTGTGATCAAAACGACGGAAAGAATGACTTATTCTGATGTGAATAAGATTCTAGTCGATCAAGACGAAGAGCTTTTAGACAAATACGAGCCGCTTGTGCCAATGTTCCAAGAGATGGAGAAACTTGCAGAGATTCTTCGCGAGAAACGAATGGAGCGCGGGGCTGTAGACTTTGACTTCAAAGAAGCAAAAGTGCTTGTGGATGAAGAAGGAGCAGCGAAAGACGTTGTTGTTCGTGAACGTTCAGTCGCCGAGAAATTAATTGAAGAATTCATGCTTGTAGCAAACGAAACGGTTGCAGAGCATTTCCACTGGATGAATGTACCTTTCATCTATCGAATTCACGAAGAACCAAATCCTGAGAAGCTTCAGCGCTTTTTAGAGTTCGTGACAACGTTTGGTTACATTGTGAAAGGAACGTCGACAAACATCCATCCACGTGCACTTCAAAGTGTACTTGATGCTGTGAGGGATCAACCAGAAGAAGTTGTGATACAAACTGTCATGCTTCGTTCGATGAAACAGGCGAAGTATGATCCGGAAAGCATCGGCCATTTTGGTTTATCAACGGAATTCTATACACATTTCACATCACCGATCCGCCGTTATCCGGACTTAATCGTGCATAGACTGATTAGAACCTATTTGATTCAGAAAAAGACAGACGAAGCAACCCTAGAAAAGTGGGGCCAGTTGCTTCCTGAAATTGCAGATCATGCGTCTACCATGGAACGCCGCTCAGTCGATGCAGAGCGTGAAACAGATGATCTCAAGAAGGCAGAATTTATGCTTGATAAAATCGGTGAAGAGTTTGATGGCATGATTAGTTCCGTGACGAACTTCGGGCTATTTGTTGAACTGCCGAATACAATTGAAGGTCTTGTCCATGTCAGCTACATGACCGACGACTACTATCGCTTTGATGAGCAGCACTTTGCCATGATCGGTGAACGAACAGGGAATGTCTACCGTATCGGTGATGAAATCACAGTCAAAGTGGTGAATGTCAATAAAGATGAACACTCCATTGATTTTGAAATCGTCGGTATGAAAGGCACCCGCCGTAAATCACCAAAAGATTTTAAGTTTAAAAAACGGACAGATTCACCAGCGAAAAAAGGGCGCGGAGGTCAAAATGCCTCTGGTGATAAAGCCAAAGAGGATAAAGGCGGAAGTGACTGGTTCACAGGCCGTAAAAAGAAGAAAAAGAAAAAACGCGTCTTTGATAACGCACCAAAACAAAAGCGTAAAAAGAAAAAGTAATGTGACAAAAAGCAAATAGGGCATCACGCTCTATTTGCTTTTTGACCACATAGCGTCATTATTGTCGAAAGCTGGATTGTTTGATAAAATAATCCGTATGATTTGGACCGTGTTTGTGTCAAAAGGAGGGTGTACGCTAATGCCAAAGGGAGAGGGAAAGGTTGTTTCCCAAAACAAAAAAGCAAATCATGACTATTTTATAGAAGAAACATATGAAGCTGGCCTTGTGTTACAAGGAACTGAAATCAAATCGATTCGGGCAGGAAAAGTGAATTTAAAAGATTCCTTTGCCAAAATCGAGCGAGGAGAAGTGTTTCTTCACAACATGCACGTGAGCCCATACGAGCAGGGGAATCGTTATAACCATGATCCGCTGAGAACGAGAAAGCTACTGCTTCATCGCAAGCAAATCAGCAAATTGATTGGTGCAACAAAGGAAGAAGGCTACTCACTCGTACCTCTGAAACTCTATTTGAAAAATGGATTTGCCAAAGTGTTGATTGGAATTGGGAAAGGGAAAAAGAAATACGATAAACGTGAAGATCTGAAGAAAAAAGATGCAAAACGTGAAATCGAGCGTGCCTTCCGTGATCGTCAAAAGCAATTCTAGCCTGATGCAGATGGCTTGCTGAGAGCGGAAGCATTATGCTACAATATGTTATGCAATAAACAATCATTGTTGTTTTTACAGAAACCACCAGTTGTTTCAAGCGATGAGATTGTTATAATAGTTATATACGGAAGCAGTGAAGCTGAACTTCCATCCCGTATATCCCTTTTACAAGGGGACGTTACGGATTCGACAGGGATGGTTCGAGCTTAGGCCGCGAGCCGAGAGGCGATCTCGTTAACACGCACCTAAATGTAACTGGCAAAACTAAAAGTTTTAACCAAAACTTAGCACTAGCTGCCTAATAAGCGCAGCGAGCTCTTCCTGACATCGCCTATGTGTCTGTGAGGAGCCCAATGAAGTAGGCTACGCTTACGTTTTCGTCTGAGGACGTAAGAAGAGATCCATCAGACTAGCTCTCCAAGCGCCCGTCAGCAGGCATGCGGATGAGTGAACATGAAATATGTTGACTACGCTCGTAGACGCTTAAGTAATCGATGTCTCTGGACGTGGGTTCGACTCCCACCGTCTCCATATGAAAAAAAGTGCCAAGACCGTTATTTATAATGGGTTTGGGCACTTTTTTAATTTGCGGAATTCATTATCTAGTTGCTATGAACGATTTAGGTATTATTGAGATGAAGTTGTTTATATATAAGTGAGCTTCGTTCTTGAATCGCTTTATTGACAAAAATTAAAAATTCAATCAGATTATTTTCATCTTTAGTACTAACGGTTCCTTTAAAGTGATTGTTCCAAAATTCTTTTGGGTTACTGGATAAATCTTTTGGATTTTCTAAAAAGCTTTGTAAAAAATTCTTCTCCACAAATTTAGGCCAAGTATTAAAACTTAAAATCCACTTTGCAGATTCAAAAATATATTTTGCATACTTAACACTGCTATTGTAAAACGGATTTTCTAAAAAATTATCAATAGAATCATTACTATTTTCAAAATCATCTAAAATTATTTTAATTTGATTCAACGATATATCCCAATAATCATAGGTAGAACTGTAACGTTTACTATTAAAAGGAGAAAACCAACGTTTTTTATTTTTGATAGCGTATACAGGTATAAAATTACCTACTGTGTGGGTTAGTTTTGCATATTCTTTAAAATGAGGATTAGATAAGTTATATGTTTCCTTATAAAATGCTTTGTAAGGAGTTACGAATGAATTCATTGTTTCTCCATTTGCCTCAACAAAATTTGTTTCTTTAGTATCCCAGAATATAAATTCATTACCCCATAAGCTTTTGTATATTTCAAGGGTTAAAGGTAATCTATCACAGTCAGATCGAGATCCATAAATATTACCTTTATATAGAATCATATTTGCAATAGGGTTGTTTTCATCATATGTTAAATTTCTCAAATCGAAAATCTCTCTTTTGAAATCATAATTTATAAAATCTACTTCTGAAAGTTCCAATAACTCATCGAAAGTCATTAGTAAGTTCTCCTTCTTGTTCAGTCTTTTTTGAATGATTAACTAAATTTCCTTAAACTTAAAATAAAGTTATTTGAGTTTAGGTAATTAAAAAATAAATTACTCCTATGCATTTACATCAATAGCTTTATAACACTCAAGTTCTTTCATAAAACTAACCTAAAGTTTTTCGTGATCAATTCACGTTAAATGACTATAATTACTAATACCACCTTTATTTTTTATAATTCTAGCTACGTAGAAAATAAGTCCAGAATAACTCTTTTTTTGTTAAGTGTATAGGGAAAATATATAAATATATCCACTTTTTAACCGATAATTAAATGTAGGGGTGTTCATTTCAATGAACAAAGTATAAACTAAATCACTATTCTCAATGATGATTATGTATGCCGTACTGTTGGTATTCTATACAACTGCAGCAACGAAAAGGTAGAAAAACTTTGTGCCAAGTGGTACGAGAATACAGTCGTGATATCGAAATCACAATGCTCATGATTGTTAAAAGATACTGCCATTAATACAGGTAATGCCATCTATTCGATAAAAAAGTATATGAGTAATTGCTAAAAACAAAAGATATCAATAAACTCATAGATTAATCACCGAAAGCACTTAAAAATCTTGATCTTAACAAAGCATACGATCACAGAGCTAAAGCTAATGATCAAGTAGAAAAATTCTCAAAAAGGTAAGGAGTAATTGACACATGAAAACAAACAAAAGGACAATGATTTCTATATTTCTTCTAGTATTAACATTGATGCTGAGTACAGCATGCGGAAAAAATGAAACAGTAAACGGTTCTGCGTCAGATAAAGAGCCGGCAAAAATTGAAAAGATGACCGATAAAGAATATGCTTCATGGTATAAAGGGTATCTAAAACGTTTTGAAGATAGAGTTATGCCTTTCTTTTTTTCATTAGTTCCAATGGATGATCGCTATGATAAAGAATGGGCTAGTGAACTTGAGAAGAAAATTGATAGCCTGCGAGAATTACTTAACGAAGCCAAAGAAAATGAAAACAAAGTTCCTGATACGTATAAAAAAGCAAATAGTTACTTAGTGAAAACATATGACAACTTAGAGCCGATTTTCAAAGATATCTTAAAGGTTGCAAAGCAAGATAAGGTAGACGGTGATGATTTGAATTTTGTTGATTCTAGGATGACGAAAGCATTAGAAGATATGGTTCATGCAAAAGCAGAAGTTACTAAAATTAATGATGAGAAAGCAAGTGAAAAGCCAAAGAGTAAATAAAGAAGGCTATTTTTTTTAAAAGTAGCTGTTCATATAAGCTGAAGAAAGCACGTGTCTAGGTCCATTATTATCCCACGTCTAATCAACTTGGCGCACAGCAGAACCAGAGATTCTAGTTCATGCAATCTCTGGTTCTTATTATGTACGTTTCCTTGAAGAAGACGTCACCAACCGAAAAAACAAAGGACAAACCACAATCATCGCAATTATCATTAACAAACCATTCGATACAATTTTCACAAACGTTGTTTGAACCACATAAACTGCGATCAGCAGTATATAACTCACCAAAAATATCAATCCAGATGCTCTCTTCTCAAACGGCTTCTCCAAAAAAATCAGCATAAACAGCCCCGCCATTATAATCAAAAAAGTCATATACCTTGATAGCCTCCTCTTCATTGATCCCAATCTCCACATTGTACAGATATTTCTCCAATCGCAACATATCTCTCCCTAAAATTAAGCAAAAAGTAGCGGAAATATAAGGTTTCATGGACAAAATTTGACCGAAACTGTACAAAAAACCTCCACCCAATTCAAAATCACATCTTCCCATTTGTGACTTCCTCATATATAGTAAGATTAGACTAGTTCTAAATAACTGAAATTGGGGCGTTTACATGGATTCGATTGTTTTACATTTTATTGTGATCATGAGTGTTTCTGGCATTCTGTCCGTGATATTATCAATCATTGCTCATGCGAACCGCCACCGGTATATTGGCTGTCAATTGTTTATGTACATGTCTGGAGCAACTGCGATTTATATCTTTGGGCACACATTTGAATTATTAGCAAGTACACCTAGGGAGATTATGTTCTGGGTTTGTTTTCAATACATTGGTCTTCCGTTCATTGCGCCATTTAGTCTGATGATTGTGCTGCAATTTACGGGGTTCCATCAATATTTCACAAAGCGCCGCGTGCTTCTCATCTTACTGATTCCAACTCTCACCACCATTATGGTGTTCACCAACTCTTTTCATTCACTCTTTTATCGAAGCATTACGATGAATCCAGTAGACGGATTTTTATTGGCTGACTTTACGATTGGCTATTGGTATATCATTCATGGCGTCTATACGTTTGGCTGTTCGATGCTCGCTATTTTTATGCTGGTTTGGTTTTTGCGTGTGACAAAAAAAGAGTATTTAAAGCAGATCCTTATTTTGCTAGTGGGCATGTTACTGCCAATTACGACATCTTTTATCTATTTATTAGGCGTGACACCTCTTCATATTGATCCGGTTCCTGTGGTGATGTTTTTAACCAATGCGCTCTACTTATGGGCGATTATGTCGTTCCAGCTCTTTAAGCTCTCTCCCATTGCGATGGAGCGTGTGTTTGAGCATATGTCTGAGGGAGTTCTCATTTTAGATCGATACCGAACACTCATCGATTACAATCCCGCTGCTGCATCGATCATTCCATCCCTTTCAAATAAAAAGGGGATTGGTTTTAAAATAGACGATATATTCTCGGGCTTCATCAAAGATCATGACTTCATTCAATGGCTGCGTTCTCCGCAGGATCATTCGCAATATGATTTAATGTTGGAAAGGGAAAAAGATCATTCCAGCTATTATCATTTGACCGCATCGTCCCTATTTAATAGAAGAGGAGAGATCGAGGGTAGGCAAATTGTGATCAGTGATGTAACAGAGCAGCGTTTATTGCAGGAAGAGCTGGAGCGTCGAGCGTATATTGATGGATTGACGAATATCTTCAATCGTTCTTCATTTATTGAACGAACGCAGATGATCCTGGAAGAGGATGCGCAGGATACGGCTGTTATGCTGTTTGACATTGATTTCTTTAAACAAATCAATGACACGCACGGACATCATATTGGAGACGAGGCGTTGCGTCATGTTGTCACCATTTGTCAGCAGCATTTACAGATGGACGATTTATTCGGACGATATGGCGGAGAAGAGTTTGCTATTTGTCTGCCGCATCATTCTTTTGAAGAGGCCTGTCATATCGCAGAGCGAATTAGACATTCGTTTGAGATGAGTTTCTTTGAGAATGAGGAGGAAAAAGTGCGGGTGACAGCAAGCTTTGGAATTGCTCACACAGCTTATAATCCCAATGTATTAGAAACTCTTCTATTTGAAGCGGATCAAGCCTTGTATATGTCAAAACGCCAAGGACGCAACCGGATTTATGCGTCCACCGGAGCGGACTATATGCTTTATGAAGAGAATTGATTTACCACTTGCTTCTCATTGACGGTTGTCCTAACATTCGATATGATAAACATAACATTTGAACGGTTTCCTAAAGGGGAGTAGCTTTTACGGTCTGGTCGTCATTACAGAAACATTCGTTGTTTCTCGGCCATTCCGGCATGAACAATGTTAGCCAGACCTTTGCCTATCACACATGGGGCAAAGGTCTGGCTATTTTTAAGGTCTTTTTGCATCTGTGTGATAGAGAAGCGGAACCAATGATGCTTTTAATCCCACAGATGAAAGGATGATCGATCATGAAAAAATATGTGATGGCTTTCCTATTTTCCGGAACGCTTGTATTAAGCGGGTGCTCCGGCTTGCTTGATCAGGTCAACGATACAACGACATATGTCACTGAGGCAAATGAATATGTGACAGACATTCAGCAATTTACAGAGGACTTTCCAAAACTTGCTGAAGAAGCTGTGCAAAATGCCGCCAAAAAGGCAGAATTAACCCAGCAACTAGAATCATTGAAGGAAGACATTCAAGAATTTAATGAAGTCACAGCCCCTAAAATAGCAGAAGACCTGCATGCGCAGATCATTGAAAAAAATGAGGTGTTGTCAGAGGAAATTCAGACGTATTTACAGCAATTGAAAGCAGACAACATCGACATTGCTGCGGTGCTTGAGGACCAGCAAGGGTTGATCAAGCAACTTCAGCAGTCCGTCAATCTATTGCAGGACATTGAACAATTAACAAAATAAAGCAACCCCGATAGAGTGTATTCAGCATATCTTTGCCTTTTCCGGTGGAGATATGCTTTAATTTAGGTAAAGACAAGTCACATTAGAAAAAAGGTGATCACATGACAGAACATGAAGAAAGACATATGGCTTCGCCTAGAGCCGAGAAGGAAAAAGATCAATTGATCAATCGGTTAAAACGAGTAGAAGGACAAGTGCGCGGGATTCAGCAAATGATTGAAAACGATCGTTACTGTATAGATGTTGTGAATCAAATCTCCGCTGTCAATGCGGCTTTGAAAAAGGTCAGTCTTCATTTGATGGAAAAGCATACACATCATTGCGTAGCAGATGCAATCAAGAGCGGCAATGGGGATGAAGCCATTGAAGAGTTAATGACGGTCTTTACGAAACTGACAAAATCGTAGCATTTATGTTTACATTGATACCCTACTAGGGTATAGTAAATTGTAGAAATTGATTGATGGAGGTGATGAGAAGTGGAACAAGCAACACTTCAAGTGCAGGGCATGTCTTGCGGACATTGCGTGAAAGCAGTCGAAGGAAATGTAGGAGAACTAGCAGGTGTTGAATCTGTGAAAGTCCATTTAGACAAAGGAGAGGTGGAAGTTTCATTTCACCCAGATCAAGTCACGTTGCACCGTATCTCTGATGTAATTGAAGAACAGGGATATGATGTCGTATAAATGAACATACGTGCTTCATAACAGCACGTCAGCGTGTAGACAAACCCTCGCATTCGTTGTCAGGTCTGCGCGCAGGTGCTCACGAATGTCAAATTCGCTCCGCGCCAGTGCTCGCCCTTCCTAGACTTCAAAGGTTTTCTATCACGCTGAAAAGAAGACAAAATGCTAAAATCAAGATCATTTTAGCACTTTGTCAACAATCTGACGTGCTGCATAACAGCACGTATTTTTTTCAAAATATAATACCCCCATGGTGTATATGGAGAGGTGAGGTCAATGAAGAAGGAAATCGACTTTCAAATTACGGGGATGACCTGTGCTGCCTGTGCAGGACGCATTGAAAAGGGATTGAACAGGCTGGAAGGTGTGGAGGATGCCAATGTGAATTTGGCGCTGGAAACATCTCATGTTGTGTATGAAGCAGAACAACTCACACCAGATGATCTCAAGAAAAAAATTCAATCCCTTGGCTACGATGTAGTGATGGAGCAAGCAGAATTTGATATAGAGGGAATGACGTGTGCAGCGTGTGCCAACCGAATCGAGAAAAAAATCAATCGGATGGCTGGTGTTGATCACGGATCTGTGAACTTTGCGCTGGAGACCCTTCAGGTCACGTATCACCCAGGGCAAACGTCTACAAGTGATATAAAGGAAGCGGTTCAGTCTATTGGGTATTCTTTAATTGAACCAGCTGTAGATGAAGCAGAGGAAGGAAAGAAAGATCATCGCCAAGCAGCAATAGAGAAGCAGACGGCGCGCTTTCTATTTTCAATGATCCTGTCACTGCCGCTTCTTTGGGCAATGGTCAGCCATTTTTCTTTCACGTCTTTTATTTGGCTGCCTGAAGCGTTCATGAATCCTTGGGTTCAGCTGGCGTTAGCAGCACCCGTTCAGTTTATTGTCGGCTGGCCCTTCTATGTAGGTGCGTATAAAGCGTTACGTAATAAAAGTGCCAACATGGATGTTCTTGTTGCACTTGGGACATCAGCTGCGTTTTTCTATAGTTTATATGAAAGCATTCAGTCTGAGGTTCAAGGCACACATGAGGCAGCCCTCTATTATGAAACAAGTGCTGTACTCATTACGTTGATCGTACTCGGAAAATTAATGGAAGCAAGAGCAAAAGGGAGATCATCAGAAGCGATTCAAAAGCTGATGGGTCTACAAGCGAAAGAAGCGGTCATTGAGCGAGATGGGAAAGAGATGACCGTGCCTATTTCTGAAGTGAAAGTAAATGACCTTGTGTTTGTCAAACCGGGAGAGAAAGTACCGGTCGATGGAGAGATCGTGGAGGGCACAACCGCAATCGATGAGTCCATGATAACTGGCGAAAGTTTGCCTGTTGATAAAACGGCTGGTGATTCGGTCATCGGGGCAACCATCAATAAAAATGGGTTTGTAAAAGTGAAAGCGACAAAGGTTGGGAAAGAGACCGCTCTTTCACAGATTATCCGAGTCGTAGAACAAGCACAGGGCTCAAAAGCACCGATTCAAAGGATGGCCGATCAAATATCAGGTATATTCGTTCCTATCGTTGTAGGAATTGCAGTGCTCACCTTCCTGATTTGGTTTTTCTTTGTTGATCCAGGAAATGTGACAGCAGCCCTTGAAACCTTTATAGCGGTCATCGTTATCGCATGTCCGTGTGCGCTTGGCCTTGCTACACCAACCTCGATTATGGCTGGAAGCGGCCGTGCCGCTGAATCAGGCATCCTGTTTAAAGGCGGGGAGCATTTAGAAGTGACTCAATCACTTGACACGGTGGTGTTAGATAAAACGGGAACTGTGACAAAAGGGGAACCGAGTCTGACAGATGTGCAGGCATATGCTAATTGGACAGAAGATGCGCTGCTTCAGTTAGTAGGATCAGCTGAACAGCAGTCGGAACACCCGCTTGCTAGAGCCATTACAGATGGAATGGAGGAACAAGGTCTTGAAGCGGTCGAGATTGAAGCCTTCCAAGCGGACCCAGGTCATGGGATTGAAGCAAAGGCAGCAGGACACAAGCTTTTGGTTGGAACGCGTAAGCTATTACAGAAACATCATATCCCATATGATCAAATCGAAGCATCCGTCACAACACTGGAGCAGCAAGGGAAAACGGCTATGCTTGTCGCAATTGACGGCGAAGTCGCTGGTATTGTTGCGGTCGCAGATACGATCAAATCATCCTCATCTCAAGCAATCAAGCGTCTGAAAGAGCAAGGGATTCACGTCGTGATGATGACAGGTGATAACAAGCTGACAGCAGAGGCGATTGCGAAACAGGCGGGCATTGATCATATCATTGCTGAAGTCCTGCCCGAGGAAAAGGCAGCACACATCGCGGCGCTTCAGGAACAAGGAAAGAAAGTCGCCATGGTTGGAGATGGCATCAATGATGCACCGGCCCTTGCGACAGCAAATATAGGGATGGCAGTGGGAACAGGGACAGATGTCGCCATGGAAGCAGCAGATATCACACTCATGACAGGAGATCTCCATGCGATTGCGGATGCGCTTGAATTTAGTCAAAAAACAATGAGAAACATTAAGCAAAATCTTTTTTGGGCGCTTGCTTATAATTGTATTGGGATACCGATAGCTGCTTTTGGGCTCCTTGCGCCATGGCTTGCAGGAGCAGCAATGGCCTTTAGCTCCGTGTCCGTTGTATTGAACGCGCTCAGATTACAGCGATTGAAGCCGGTCAGAGAGGGAGTGGCACAATGAAACTGAATGTCAAATGGATTTGGACGATTAGTGCATTGTTCTACGTTGCTCTTGTCCTCATTGGATATGCGATGTACGATCGATTTTCTCCACAACAAGATACACCAAGTGAACAAATGCAAAATCATTAGGACTTCGCCCAAAAGCGGAGTCTTTTTTTAACAATTTTGTGGAAAAACCCACCTTTTAAAAGATTTTTCATAAAAAATTCACTTCTTTTTGTTCCTTTTTGTCGTTTTTTGTAGGTTCATCGTTAAGATGCGATTAAGCAACAAAGAAAGCGTTATCAAAAAAAGGGGGTTCACGTATGAAAAAGTTAGGGTTAGCTTCTCAAATACTCATTGCACTTGTTCTGGGTGTTATCGTGGGAGCGCTGTTTTATCAAAATGAAACCGTTATTAATGTGTTAACGCCGATTGGCGATATATTCATCCACTTAATTAAAATGATCGTTCTGCCAATTGTTATTGCTGCGTTGATTGTCGCAGTAGCTGGTGTTGGGGATATGAAAACCATCGGACGACTCGGTGGAAAAACGATTCTTTACTTCGAAATTGTGACAACGATTGCATTAGCAGTAGGACTGCTTGCAGCAAACGTATTCCATCCTGGTACAGGAATTGACATGAGCAACATGGAAAAAGGCGATATCTCTAAATATGAAGAGACATCGAAAACTTCTTCCGAAAAAGCAAGTTTTTCTGAAACGATTGTGCATCTAGTGCCAACAAACGTGTTCCAATCTATTGCAGAAGGTGATCTATTACCAACGATCTTCTTTACCGTCTTATTCGGCTTAGGAATTGCTGCAGTAGGAGACAAAGGAAAACCAGTATTAGGATTCTTTGAGGGGATACTCGAAGCCATGTTCTGGGTGACCAATAAAGTAATGAAGTTTGCACCATTTGGTGTATTCGCGCTCATCAGTGTGACGGTGATCAAATTCGGGGTCGGAGCGCTTCTCCCGCTAGGTAAGCTGGTACTTGTCGTTTACGGCACAATGGCATTCTTCGTGATTGTCGTACTTGGCATTATCGCAAAATTAGCTGGAACAAGCGTCTTTACACTATTTAAAGTGCTAAAAGAAGAAATCATTCTTGCATTCTCAACAGCAAGTTCAGAAGCTGTACTGCCTAGACTAATGGATAAAATGGAGAAGTTCGGCTGCCCGAAAGCGATCACGTCGTTCGTTATCCCAACAGGCTACACCTTTAACTTAGATGGAAGTGCCATCTATCAATCCATTGCCGCCATATTTGTTGCACAAATGTACGGCATGCCACTTTCAATCTATGAGCAAATTACGTTACTATTAATCTTGATGCTGACATCTAAAGGAATGGCTGGTGTACCAGGTGCATCCATCGTTGTTGTCATTACAACACTTGGTGCAATGGGACTACCGCTTGAAGGACTTGCCTTCATCGTTGGGATCGACCGTATTCTTGACATGGTTCGTACAACTGTTAACGTATTTGGTAACTCACTTGCAGCCATTGTCATGTCTAAGTGGGAAAAAGTGTTTGATCAAGAGAAATCGAAGAAGTATATTGAGGAATTAAAACAACAAACAAAAGCAGCGTAAAAGGAGATCTTTTCAAATGACGAAGCTACAGGACAAGCAAGTTCGAATCGAACGAGACTTTCTAGGTGAAAAGGAAGTAGACACTCAAGCGTATTATGGAATTCAAACATTACGTGCAGTAGAGAACTTTCCAATTACTGGCTACCATGTTCATGAGGAACTCATCAAAGCATTAGGGATTGTTAAAAAGGCAGCCGCACTTGCAAATATGGATACAAAGCGACTTTATTCTGGTCTTGGAGAAAAAATTGTTCAAGCCGCAGATGAGGTTATTGAAGGAAAATGGAACAATCAATTTATTGTCGATCCAATTCAAGGCGGGGCTGGTACTTCAATGAATATGAATGCCAATGAAGTCATTGCAAACAGAGCGCTTGAACTACTAGGAAAGGAAAAAGGCGCTTATACTGAGCTAAGTCCAAACACGCATGTGAACATGTCGCAGTCAACAAACGACGTTTTCCCAACAGCGATTCATATTTCTACATTGAATATGATTGAAAAACTACTTTATACGATGGAAAACATGCATCAAGTCATGACAGAAAAGGCACAAGAATTCGATCATGTCATCAAAATGGGACGTACGCATCTTCAGGACGCTGTTCCAATCAGACTTGGTCAAGAGTTTAATGCTTATGCAAAGGTTCTTGCTCGTGATATTAAACGTATCAAGCAGTCTAGACAGCATTTATATGAAGTCAATATGGGAGCAACAGCAGTCGGAACTGGCTTGAATGCTGATCCTAAATATATTCGCCAGGTGGTTGGCTATCTATCTGATATTAGCGGATTACCTTTAGTTGGAGCAGAAGACTTAGTCGATGCTACGCAAAATACGGATGCTTATACAGAAGTATCAGCTGCACTGAAAGTATGTATGATGAATATGTCCAAAATGGCGAACGATATTCGCTTAATGGCATCAGGTCCAAGAGCAGGCTTTGGTGAGCTTCACTTGCCGCCGAGACAGCCAGGTTCATCTATCATGCCAGGGAAAGTCAACCCAGTTATGCCTGAGGTCATGAACCAAGTGGCATTCCAAGTCATCGGAAATGACCACACGATCTGTCTTGCATCAGAGGCGGGTCAGCTTGAACTGAACGTCATGGAGCCAGTTTTAATATTCAACTTACTACAATCTCTCAGCATGATGAAGAATGTATTTGAGTCATTCATGGACAACTGCTTGCGTGATCTAAAAGCAGATGAAACGAGATTAAAAGAATATGTAGAAAAAAGTGCTGGTGTCATGACAGCGGTGAATCCGCATATTGGTTATGAAGCTGCTGCACGAATTGCAAGAGAAGCGATTCTTACAGGCGCATCTGTACGTGAGCTTTGTCTGCAAAATGATGTGTTAACAGAGGAAGAGCTTGACGTCATCTTGAATCCTTTTGAAATGACCAAACCAGGTATTGCTGGCGCATCACTTTTAGAAAAGGATCGTTTAGAAGATTAAGCGGCATCATGAGAAGCGCACACCGACAAAGTTCCGGTGTGCGCTTTTTTATGGATGTTTGTTTTTCTCAAGCCCACATAGTATACTATCGTCAATTATTAGGGATGTGACTGCGTTTGAATCTACTGAAAAAATGGCTAAATACAGAGCCTTATTTAATTGTCATGCTCATTGTACTGACACCGATTGGCGGAGAGTTTAAATTTTATCCATTTGAGGACAGCTTTCGGGTCAGCTTTGGAACCGTTGTCTTTTTCTTTATCCTGCTTCAAATGAAAAAATTCCCGGCATGGGCAAGCGGTATCATTGCAGGGGTTTCTGTTTTTGCATTTCGTGTGCTTCTTGATACAGCCGTCACAGGTCATCTTCCGCTGGAAGAAGCGGTTTCGTTAAGATTTCCTCCCCTGCTTTATTATGTCGTCTACGGCACGCTCTTTTATTTATTAAAGGTCAAACGTTTCCGCGATCAGCCTTGGCTGATTGGAGCGACTGGTATCATCATGGAGCTGTGTGCGAGCGTTGTTGAAATGATTACGCTTCGCGGTACCATCGATGAAATTTTAACGATGCGGACGCTGTTTCAGCTTTTCGTTTTAGCGATTTTCAGAAGCTTTTTCGTGTTGGCTTGTTATACAATGATTCGCTTATATGAAGAGCAGGCGAGAGAGCGTCAGATGAAAAAGGAAAAGGAACATCTGCTCATGCTCCTGTCTAACCTTTATACGGAATCTACATACTTTCATAAAACACTTGCACATGCTGAGCACATTACAGCGACATCCTACCAATTGTATCAATCCCTGCATCACGCAAAGGATGCGGAATCTTTGGATTTGAAAAAGCTCGGAAAAACAGCCCTGCAAATCGCAGGAGAGGTGCATGAGATCAAAAAGGATAACCAGCGGATTTTTTCTGCCTTATCAAAGCTGATTCATGAAGAAAATTTTCAGGCGTATGCAAGTCCTGCGCATATTGCTGGGCTTGTGATCCGTATTCATGAAAATTACGCAGAATCTCTTAAAAAAAACATTGTCTTTCATTATGATGAAGATGGGCAGCATCCCGTCTATCACGTGTATACCATTCTATCTTTGTTAAACAATATCGTTTCCAATGCTGTCGAAGCCATTCCGGTGGATGGAGAGGTGTCACTCTCTATTTCCCAGAAAGAGAACCATGTGGTCTTTCAAATTAGAGACAACGGGCCTGGTATTAAAGAGCGCAATCACCATGTGATTTTTAAACCCGGTTTTACTTTAAAATACGATCAGGCTGGGAATCCATCAAGTGGTATCGGGCTTTCCTATGTAAAGGATACAGCGGAGAAGCTTGGCGGAAGTGTTGAGATGCAGAGTATCCCAAATAAACAAACGACTTTCACGTTAACGATACCAATGGATCAAGTCAGTAGAAAAGAGGGGATTGGGAGATGAGATTTTTTATTGTGGATGATGATGAAGCCGTGCGTTCTTCACTGGCTCAGCTCATTGAAGATGAAGAGCTTGGCATTGTCGCAGGGGAAGCAGAAGATGGCGCAGAGTTAACAGCAAGCTACTTAAATGATTTGCATATTGATATCTTATGTATTGATCTATTGATGCCAGAAAGAGACGGTCTTGAAACGATTCGAGCCATAAAGGATGAGTTTCATGGGAAATACTTAATGCTGTCACAGGTAGAAACAAAGGAATTAATCGGTCAGGCATATACGCTTGGTGTCGAGTATTATGTGACAAAGCCAATCAATCGTGTAGAGGTGTTA
This sequence comes from Bacillus sp. FSL R5-0422, assembly GCF_038610765.1. Taxonomy (NCBI): domain Bacteria; kingdom Bacillati; phylum Bacillota; class Bacilli; order Caryophanales; family Bacillaceae; genus Bacillus; species Bacillus sp. FSL R5-0422. The sequence continues at coordinate 2,941,369 of NZ_CP152014.1, read as the reverse complement.
AGTGTGCTCCACCTCATGATTGAGCGGCTTCATTTAGAGCATTCCATTGAAAATATTCAGCATTCACTCAAATCTGTCATGCAGTTTCAGCAGCGCGGTCAGACGAAAACGAAGCAGCGGGGTAAAACGCTTGCAGAAGCAGGTCAGTTCTTGCTTGCAGAGCTTGGGATTGTGGGTGAAAAGGGGTCTAAAGATTTATTAGATATGATTCTCTTCACAGATCAGTATTTAGCACTGCATACCGAACAGCATGATTCTTTTCCTTCTTTAAAGGTCATTTTTAATGGTGTCACGGAGGATAAATTAAATGAGCCTTACACATCGGCAGACATTGCAAGAGAAGCGAAGGCAGCGGAACAGCGGGTGAGGCGTGCGATCAACCAATCCTTGAAACACATCGCATCACTTGGGTTAACTGATTTTTCTCATCCGACTTTTGAAAATTACGCCTCTAAATTTTTTGATTTCACCATCGTGCGAAAGAAAATGAGTGAATTAACAAAAGAGACGAGTGGTCGAGAAGAACATACCCGTATCAATGTGAAGAAATTTGTGCAGGTGCTCTACTACGAAGCAAAACGTATTTTTATGGAAGATTAAAAAAGACATGCTCCCTTATGAGGGAGACATGTCTTTTTTGGTGATGGATTGCAGGTGCGTCTGCAGCACGGAGCGTATGAGCTGAGGCGGTAAGCGATGAGGCTGCAAGATTCCATTCAATGCAAGTCCGTTGATGACCGCATAAAGCCGCTCAGTTTCGACGAAAAGATCGATATGATCGAGCAAAAGCCCATCCTCTTTTAATGTCATTAAACAATATTGGGTCATTTGGAAAAGCTCGTCATACATCTTTGCATTGAGTGGCTGTAAATCTGGTTCAGTCATCGACTTAACCGTAAAAGCCTGCCACACCTCCATTTCAAATCTTCGTTCTTCATCAAGTGGAAGAACCTGCTCCAATAACGCGAGAACATTTTCTTCCGTTGAACCATTCAGCTGAAGTCCTGTCATTCGCTCTTTGACTCTTTCCTGAATCAATGTCATAGAGAAGAGAAATAGCTCCTGCTGTGTGGAGAAATAATGACGCATAGAGCCAGCTGAAATGCCAGCTTCTACCGCTACTTTTCGTACAGAAGCGTTTTCCAATCCATTCTGTTTAATCACTCTCATAGCAGCTTGAGCGACTTTTTGTTTTTGTTTATGGTGATCGACGATTTTTGGCATACATTGATTTTAGCACAGCTATTGTTTTTTTAACACAGTTGTGTTATTTTTTATTTAATACAATTGTGCTAAAAAGGATGTGGGGGAATATTGGTCGGGTTATTGATTGTGGCATGTGAAATTGGCTTTTGGTTGTTTATTCTAGTGGGGTTAACACTGCGTTATGTGTTTAGACAGAAAAAGTGGGGCGCATTCTTTCTCATTTGTACACCAATTTTGGATCTGATTCTTCTTGCAGCGACGTATTTGGATTTAAGACAGGGGGCTGTGGCGAGTGTCATTCATGGGCTAGCGGCTGTTTATATTGGGGTGAGTCTAGCTTTTGGACATCAGATGGTGAAATGGGCAGATGTCCGGTTTGCTTATCGTTTTGCAGGAGGTCCTAAGCCGAAGGAAAGACCAAAGTACGGGAAGGAACGGTCTGTGTATGAAATAGTCGGCTGGACGCGGCATCTCGTCTCTTATGTCATCGGAGCTGGTCTACTATTTGGGCTATCCTATCTCATCCAAGCACCAGAACGGACGGAAGCACTGATACAGCTAGCAAGAGTATGGGGAATGGTCTTAGGCATTGATTTCGTCATTAGCATCAGCTATGTGATCTGGCCAAAAAAACACCCGCAAAATATAGCCAGCTAATAAAAAAGACAGGCGAAATCATTTCGCCTGTTTTTTTTATGATGAAAGCCCTTTGTAAATGGTGTCAATATTCCATTTCATCATCTTATAGTAGCTGTCCCCATCTTCACCTTTCTTACCAATGGAGTCAGTGAATACTTTTCCTTTAATCGGAACACCAGTTTCTTCAGATAGGCTTTCAAGGCTGCGTTGATCGACACTTGTTTCAAGGAAGAGCGCAGGCACTTGATGATCCTTGACGAAATGAATGATACGTTTCATTTGTCCAGGTGTTCCTTCATTCTCTGTGTTGATCTCCCAAATGTATCCAGCCTTCAGGCCATAAGCATCTGCAAAATACTTGAAGGCGCCCTCACTTGTCACAAGACGTTTTTTATCTTTTGGCAACTGATCGAACTTGTCTTTTGCTTCATCATGAAGCGCTTGAAGCTTTTTAATATAGACTTCTGCATTTTTTTCGTAATCCTCTTGATGCTCAGGGTCCGCCTTAATAAGTGCATCTCTAGCATTTTTAGCATACAGAATCCCATTTTCGACATTTAGCCAAGCATGTGGATCCTGCTGGCTTTCGAGTCCTTTTGAAGATAAATGTTTGACTTTGACACCTTTACTCATTTCGGCTACAGGTGCATCATCCCCGTCCTTGCCACTCGATTCGAGCAGCTTTTGAAACCAGCCATTCCCTGTTTCAAGGTTTAAACCATTATATAGAACAAGGTCTGCATCCGTTGTATGCTGAACATCCTTTGGCAGTGGATCAAATTCATGTGGGTCTGTACCAATGGGAACAATGCTGTGAATAGAGACGTGCTCTCCGCCTACTTCCTTCACAATGTCATAAAGAATGGAGTAGGTCGTGACGACTTTTAATGTGCCGTCATCTTTGCCGGAATTATTTTGCTTAGTAGAACAGCCTGTGATGATCATAAGGGCAATGAATACTGCGGTTAAACGGATTGCAAATACCTTCTTCATATATGTCCTCCTTTTACATAGACGCATCCTTTTTTAGCTGCGTTCGTTTTTGTTTAGATTTTAATGATCTCCATAGAATGCCTTGTTTTGGTGAAAAGATAAAGGCACTCCCGAATAAAATGGTCGCGACCAGCACGATAGAAGCGCCAGATGACAAATTATACGTAAAACTAAGTCCAAGTCCGACGACAGCAGAAACTGCCCCGAAAAAAGCAGATAGATAGATCATGATCCATAGCCGGTCTGTTAAAAGATACGCAGTGGCTGCCGGCGTAATAAGCATAGCAACGACAAGAATAATCCCAACAGTTTGCAGTGAAGCAACGGTCACAAGGGTCAACAAGGTCATCAGAAAATAATGGATCATACGATTCGGTAAACCGTAAACCGAAGAAATGACCGGATCAAATGAACTAATGAGCAATTCTTTGTAGAAAACGATGACGGCCAGCAGGATAAAAATGCCGATGCCAAGCGTAATCCACATATCAGATGATCGAACAGCTAGAACGTTTCCAAACAAGATATGATATAAATCACTGGAACTTTTCAAAAATGTGATCAAAATGATCCCAATTGAGAAAAAAGCGGTGAAGACAATCCCAATCGCAGAGTCATTTTTAATGCGGCTGTTTTGACTCACGTATCCGATCCCAATCGCTGTTAATACGCCAGTTAAGACGGCTCCGAAGAAAAAATTAATGCCTAGCATATAAGAGATGGCGACACCTGGCAGTACAGCATGTGATATGGCGTCTCCCATCAAGGCCATGCCCCGTAAAATGATAAAGCAGCCAATGACCCCGCAAATAATGCCTACCATCACGGATGTAAATAACGCTTTTTGTAAAAACGCATATTCAAAGAGTCCGGTTAAAAATTCCATTACACGTCTCCTCCTACTGATTTTAAGAATGGTAGCTGCGTTTCATATGCCTCCAGCATGACCTCTGGACGTAGGATATCGTGTACAGGTCCAGCTTTGATGAGTTTTTTATTTAATAGAACGAGATGGCTAAAGTAATCATCGGCTTTACTTAAATCATGATGGACCACTAAAATGGTTTTTCCTTCATCTCGTAATTCCTTCAAAATGCGAACCATCGTTTCTTCACTCGCCATATCAATGCCAACAAACGGTTCATCCAAACAGAAGAGCTGAGCATTTTGCGCAAGTGCTCTTGCAAGGAAGACACGCTGCTGCTGACCGCCGGATAACTCACCAATCTGTCTTTTAGCAAAATCCTGCATGCCCACTTTTTCTAAACAGTGGTACGCATAAGCCCGGTCTTCTTTTTTTGGACGTTTGATCAGGCCAAGCTTCGGATATGTTCCAAGTAGAACGGTATCCAGCACATGAATAGGAAACGTCCAGTCTAGATCATTTCTCTGTGGTACATAGGCAATCTGTTTTCTCACTTGTTTAAAGGGCTGTTCAAAAAAGCGAATATCCCCTTGGTCTTTTTCAATTAAATCCAAGCATGCCTTGAGTAAAGTCGACTTGCCGGCACCATTTGGACCTATGATTCCTGTCATCGTTCCTTCCTGTATGGAAAGAGAAATGTTCTCTAAAGCATCCTGTCCGTGATATGAGACATGAAGACGGTCGATTGTTAAAGCATTTGGCATCTCTTGCGGCCCCTTTCAATCATCATTGCACTTCCTAAAGATATATGCATACATTAAATAATTTTGACTAAAGGATGAAATGATTCTTTAACGCTAATTTGTTTCCTTAGGGAAACTTTTATTTTATTCTAAGCGTATGTCCTCTTTTTGTAAAGAGAAAAACTGTACTTATTCTTATAAGAGGTGAAACGATCGTTTTTATGTTATGCGTAGAGTGAAGGACATGAGCTTGGTTTATTGAAAATCAGCGTGACAAAATGGGACACAAAAAACCCATTTATTTCTTCATAAATGATTGACAGAAGATAAGAATTCCTCATATAATAAGGGTAATCTAATATATGAATATATGCTCATATATAAAGTTTTTAATAAGTTGAATCGATCCAGGGAACGTTACTTATCATATAGAAAAAGGTGAGAACATGAAAAAGATGAAGGATGAATACGTATTAAGCGGTCTTGATTGCGGCAACTGTGCACGTAAAATAGAAACAGGTGTCAGCAAAATGGATGGAGTGGAAGCTTGCTCTGTTAACTTTGCGACAGGCACCTTGACTGTCACCCATGCAGATAAGCAAGAAACGATGGCGAAGAGAATTGAAAAAACTGTTCAATCCATAGAACCTCATGTGAGTGTATCACCGAAAGAAGAGGGACATCATCACGATCATGATCATGGGACGAAAAATTTAAAAACGATTGTACTGAAATTAATTGGCGGAGCAGTCATTGGAACAGCCGCTTTCTTTATCCCTGAAGGTGGTGTATTAAAGTTCCTTATGTTCTTCGCAGCATATTTACTGGTCGGCGGTGATGTGGTTTTTAAAGCGCTGAAAAATATCGTGCGTGGTCAAGTATTTGATGAGAACTTCTTAATGACCATTGCAACAGTTGGCGCTTTTGTGATTCAGCAATATCCAGAGGCACTGGCAGTGATGCTCTTTTACCAAATTGGAGAGCTCTTCCAAGGGGCGGCAGTAAACCGTTCAAGACGCTCAATTAGTGAATTAATGAATATACGTCCAGAATATGCGAATCTAAAAGTCGGAAATGAAACGAAAAAAGTGAATCCAGAAGAAGTGAAAGCCGGGGACCGTATTGTCGTGAAGCCTGGTGAAAAAATTCCGCTGGATGGGCTTGTTATCGAAGGATTCTCTCTTGTTGATACCTCTGCACTAACAGGAGAGTCGGTGCCGCGGGATGTAGAAGCAGGAAAAGAAGTTCTTGCAGGATTTGTGAATCAAAACGGTATACTTGAAATTGAAGTCCAAAAAGAGTTAAGCGAATCGGCCGTGACGAAAATTTTAGATTTGGTTGAGAATGCAAGCAGCCGAAAAGCACAGACAGAAAATTTCATCACAAAGTTTGCAAAGTATTATACACCGGCTGTCGTCGTGCTCGCCTTATTGCTTGCCTTTGTGCCGCCGCTACTTATTCCATCAGCACAATTGTCTGACTGGGTGTACCGGGCACTTGTCTTTCTTGTGATCTCTTGTCCTTGTGCTCTTGTCGTATCCATTCCATTAGGGTTTTTCGGGGGAATTGGGGCAGCGTCTAAACGAGGCATCCTTGTCAAAGGCAGTAACTATTTAGAAGCATTAAATTCAGTGAAATATGCGGTATTTGATAAGACAGGCACGCTCACAAAAGGAAACTTTACCGTGACCAATATTGCCACAGCCAGTGACAAGTGGTCAGAAGAAGAGCTGCTTTCTTTTGCAGCACTAGCAGAAGCCCATTCCTCTCATCCTATTGCAGAATCGATTAAAGCGGCATACAGCTCACCACTTGATGAAAGCCAGATCGAAGCATATGAGGATATCGCGGGACATGGAATTAAAGCGACCATCAGCGGTTCTCACGTCTTAGCGGGAAATCACCGCTTAATGGAACGAGAAGGCATTGCGTATGAAAAAGAAAAAAGAAGCGGAACCGTTGTATATATGGCGATTAACGGTGAATTTGCTGGATCAATCTTAATTGCAGATGAATTGAAGGATGATGCAATTGAAGCCGTATCTGCTCTAAAAGCGTCTGGTATTCAAACCGTCATGCTCACAGGTGATGCTAAACAAGTCGGAACTGCGGTCGCCAAGCAAATTGGCATTGATGAAGTACATGCAGAATTATTACCGCAAGATAAAGTAACGAAATTAGAAGAAATTGATCAGAAAAAAGCGCCTCAAGAAAAGCTATTATTTGTTGGGGACGGCATTAATGATACACCGGTATTAGCAAGAGCGGACATAGGAATTGCAATGGGCGGGCTTGGTTCAGATGCAGCTGTCGAAGCGGCTGATATTGTCATCATGACGGACCAGCCATCAAAGGTAGCAGAAGCCATCGCTGTCGCAAAACGAACAAGAAGGATTGTCTGGCAGAATATCGCATTTGCCCTTGGCGTTAAAGGCATCTTCCTTTTACTCGGTGCATTCGGTATTGCAACGATGTGGGAAGCCGTCTTCTCGGATGTCGGTGTCACCGTACTCGCTGTTTTAAATGCGATGAGGGTCATGAAATAAAATTGTAAGGAAAATTTCATGAATACCATCTTTCATAATGGATCCCCTCTTGTTAAAATAGAAGAAGTTGGATAATGGCATTCTTCTAAGCTATTATCCTTTTTCTTTTGTAAAAGGAATGAAAAAGATAAGGTAGGTGCTTATGTGAGTAAGAAAAATAATCAATCTTCATCCATTAAATTTGCTGTCATTTTAACCATTATTGCCGCTCTTCTCATCGGTATATTTGTTGTGATTGGAAACAAGAACAGCCAAGAAGCACAAACAGTTGACAGTAAGCCTTCGATTCAAGGACAACCTGTCATAGGAGACAAAAACGCAGCAGTGCAAATTGTCGAGTTTGGAGACTACAAATGTCCGTCATGTAAATCATTTGAAACAGACATTTTCCCAAAACTGAAAGCAGACTACATAGATAAAGGCGATGTATCTTTCTCATTTATTAACTTACCACTGCCTGTTCATGGAGATGGCGCAGTGTTAGCAGCACTTGCTTCTGAAGAAGTGTGGAAAGAAGATCCAAAAAACTTCTGGGCATTCCATGAAGCTGTCTATCAAGCACAGCCAGATAGTGAAGCAGAATGGGTGACGCCTGCTAAGCTGACTGAACTGGCGAAAAAGACAACAAAAATTGATACGGACAAACTCAAAGATCATTTATCAAAGAAAACGTATCAGCCGCAGCTGAACACAGACAATCAGCTTGTGAACAAATACAAAGTGAATTCAACACCAACGATCTTTATTAACAATAAACAAGTTCAAAATTTCTATGACTATGATGAAATCAAAGAATTAATTGATCAAGAGCTTAAAGGGAAGAAATCATGAAGAATAAGCTTATTTACTTGTACAGTGCTTGGATTGTCTCGATCGTTGCGACGATGAGCAGCCTGTATTTAAGTGAAATTAAAAAGTTTATTCCATGCGATATGTGCTGGTTCCAGCGCATTTTCATGTACCCGCTCGTGCTTTTACTAGGAATTGCTACGTTCCGGGGTGATGTTAAAGTGAAGTATTACGTACTGCCTTTGGCTGTCATCGGTGCTTGCTTTTCCATCTATCATTATATGGAACAAAAAATCCCAGGCTTTGCGTCGATTCGCCCTTGTCTCAGCGGCATTCCTTGTTCTGTAGATTATTTGAACTGGTTTGGTTTTATCACCATTCCGCTATTAGCACTTATTGCATTTATTCTGATCATCATCAGTATGCTGCTGTTAAATGCAAAAGAAGATTAAGAGATGGCCTGCTTTTTAGCAGGCTGTTTTTTATTTTTGCAAAAAGATAAAATTTAAAGAAAATTTGTATTGCTTTTCGCTTATGTCAGATATACATTAAGGGAGTAGTATGAGATGATCAGATCATGTAAGGAGATAAGCGGAAAATGGCATGGGAAGTCTTAAGTATCATTGGTATTATCGCATTTGCCATTAGTGGTGCGATAGTAGCAATGGAGGAAGAGTACGATATTCTTGGTGTGTACATTTTAGGGATTGTGACAGCTTTTGGCGGTGGAGCGATTCGGAATCTATTAATCGGTCTTCCGGTGTCTGCTTTATGGTCACAGGGCAAAATGTTTACCATTGCTCTTGTATCTATTACGATTGTGTTTCTTTTTCCAAAGCTTTTGCTCAAGCACTGGAGCACATGGGGGAATTTCTCGGATGCAATTGGCTTAGCAGCGTTTGCGATTCAAGGTGCATTATTTGCGGTGCAAAGAGAGCTTCCGCTCAGTGCGGTCATTGTGGCAGCCATTCTGACTGGGAGCGGTGGCGGAATTGTGCGTGATTTATTAGCAGGGCGAAAGCCACTTGTGCTAAAAGCAGAGATTTACGCAGTCTGGGCAGCGCTTGGTGGCTTATTCGTAGGACTCGGTTTAGCACAAGGAGAGATTGCTTTGTATTTGCTGTTTCTCATCCTCGTCGTATGCAGGGTGTGTTCCTACCTATTCAAATGGCGGCTTCCCGCTAGGTCTTATTTTTTAAATAAAGGGTAAAACGAGAAAAGAGCGATTTCGCTCTTTTTTTGTGTTTAATACGAGCTGGATCTCAGCAGGTGATAGAGTTTTCGTGTAAAATAAAAACAGGATCTTTTGTTCATCATTAGAACAATACATGTGATGAAAATTTTGTCAGTTGGCTGAATATGTGGATTCAGTCTTTTTTGCCTAGATGGATTGTTATGTGTTGGTTTCTCTTTTTGCGGAATACTAAGAAGGCATATATCACTGAACGGATGTATGCTTGAAATGAACACATCACTGCATGTAAGCAAAACTTGACGAAAACATGAATTAAGGAGGGGCACGTATTAGTGGAGATTTTTTTAGCAGTGCTCGTACTACTCGCACTCATTGCATCATCTAATATTATCAATCGTTTTGTCCCCTTTATTCCAGTCCCGTTAATTCAAGTGGGCTTAGGAATACTGGTGGCAGCTTTTCCTTCAGGTTTACATATTTCGTTAAATCCTGAACTATTCTTCGTTTTATTCATCGCGCCGCTGTTATTTAATGACGGGAAGCGTACCCCAAGGGACGAACTGTGGAAATTAAGAGCGCCGATTCTTTTGTTAGCCCTAGGATTGGTCTTTGCGACAGTCATTGTCGCGGGATATACCATCCATTGGATGATCCCAAGCATTCCGCTTCCAGCCGCCTTTGCGCTAGCAGCGATCTTATCACCGACAGATGTGGTAGCAGTCAGTGCTCTTTCCAGCCGTGTGAATATGCCAAAGGGCATCATGAGACTTTTGGAAGGCGAAGGATTGATGAACGATGCATCAGGACTTGTCGCCTTTAAATTTGCCATTGCTGCAACAGTGACTGGCGCTTTTTCAATCGCTGAGGCATCCTTTAGCTTTGTCCTAATTGCCGCAGGTGGTCTATTGACTGGGTTTATTCTATCCTTTTTTATCATTCGTTTTCGCTATTTTCTCCGCCGTTTAGGAATGGACGATGTCACGATGCACATCATCCTGCAAATCCTTACACCATTTGTCATCTATTTAGCCGCTGAAGAAATTGGTGTATCCGGCATTTTAGCCGTTGTTGCTGGCGGTGTGACACACGCTATTGAGCAGGATCGAATGGAGGCAAATTTAGCCAAACTACAAATTGCTTCATCAAACACATGGAATATTATTTTATTTATTTTAAATGGACTTGTTTTCGTTATTCTTGGATTGCAGATTCCTGATGTATCGACAGTCATTTTCCAGGATGAAGCGTTTAATAATATGCAGGTCATCACTTACATTTTAATCATCACGCTGTGTCTTATGATTCTAAGGTTCTTATGGGTATGGCTCTTCTGGGCAGGGAAATGGAGCGCAACGAAAAAGCAAAACGTGAAAAAACCGAAACTTCGCGCCTCGATGCTCATGACATTCTCTGGTGTACGCGGGGCCGTGACATTAGCCGGTGCCTTCTCCATCCCATTTACACTTGCGGACGGATCACCGTTTCCTGAACGACATTTGATTATTTTCCTCGCAGCAGGCGTCATTTTATGTACACTCATTTTAGCTAGTGTGCTACTGCCTCTTCTATCCGAGAAAAAAGACAAACAAATCGCTGTCGATTTGGATACAAAGATTCAGCATGCGAAACGAAAGCTGCTGAGAAGTGCTATTAAAACGTTAAGAGAAGGAATGAATGAAGACAACAGGGAAGTGTCTCTTGCACTCATCAATGATTACCGAATGAAGCTGCGTAATATCCAGCGTGAGCCGTACCAATTCGGGATGAGAAGACAAGAGAAAAAGATTAGGCTACACGGAATTAAAGCGGAGCAGATGAAGCTCCAACAACTCATTGAGGAAGAGAAAATCGATCAACAAGAAGCCTATGAGCTGCAAGAAAGATTTCATGAGCTCGAAATGCTGTACTCAAACTCCTTCAAAATTCGATTTTCAAAAGTGAAGTTTCTACGCTTGCTTCAATGGCTCCAATTATGGCGGCCGAATCAGCTCGTTTCCAGTGGTATTTTAGAAAACGAGGACTCGTACAAACAAATCCGTAAGAAAACGGCAGAGGCTGCTGTTGACTCGATCAAGCAGCATATGAACGATGAAAATAAACAAACGTGTCATCAAGTGATTGGCTTTTACAACCAAGTCATTTATCGCTGTGAACACGGCCCAAGCTTCTTTCAGCAAAAAGATCGTTCATTTGACCGGAAGAAAAAAGAGCTTAACTTCCAAGCTGTACAGACGATTCGAAATGAAATTCAAACGTTGTATGAAAATGGTGAAATCAATCGTGATATTGCCCATCATCTAAGGGAGTATATCAATGATATGGAAGCTGTTCTCTTGACCAATACGTAATGTTGTCATCTCCTCCCCTATGTTTTATGATGAAGAAAGAGAACAAGCAGGGGGAGATCAATGATGGCGTATTATGGAGCAATTGAAGCTGGCGGTACAAAGTTTTGTTGTGCAATCGGCAATGAGCACGGGGATATTCTCGAAGAAATGACGATTCCTACAGAGCACCCAGAAAAAACATTACAAGAGCTCATCCCATTTTTCGAGCAGCATGACATTGAAGCATTAGGGGTCGGCTCCTTTGGACCGATCTGTGTCCAAAAGGACGACCCTTCTTACGGTTATATCATGAACACGCCGAAAGTAGAGTGGAAGCATTATCCGTTCATCCCAGAGCTAGAGAAACAATTAAAAGTCCCAGTATCTTTTACAACAGATGTCAATGCGGCAGCCTTAGGTGAATTAACAAAAGGAGCAGCCAAAGGGCTGAATAGCTGTATGTATATCACGGTCGGTACGGGTATCGGTGCAGGCGCTGTTGTAAAAAACGAACTTCTTCACGGACATTCGCATCCAGAGATGGGACACATCCTTGTCAGGCAGCATGAATCAGACGTTTTTGAAGGAGTTTGCCCAGCGCATGGGACATGCTTAGAAGGACTGGCAGCTGGACCAGCGATTGAAAAAAGATGGGGGAAATCTGCGAAAGAACTGACAGAGGAAGAATCAGTTTGGGCACTTGAAGCCGATTATTTGGCGCAGGCGCTAATGCAGTACTCGCTCATTTTAAGCCCAGAACGCATCATTATGGGCGGGGGCGTCATGAAACAAAAACAGCTGTTTCCATTAATTCGAGAGAAGCTTGCTGCTTATCTCAATGATTATGTAGACCTGCCGCCGCTTGATTCATACATTGTCTCTCCTGGACTTGAGGATAAGGCCGGCATGACAGGTGCTTTGCTGTTAGCCATCGAAGCGAAGAAAAACGCCTGATAATAGAGTTTTAATGGACAACGTGAGATAATGAAAAAGATGGAATCTATGAAAAAGGTGGTTGTTAAAATGGTCAAAAGCTTGAATGATACCGTAACACTGAATAACGGAGTAGAAATGCCTTGGTTTGGTTTAGGTGTATTCAAAGTGGAGGACGGCAATCAAGTGGTAGATGCCGTAAAAGCAGCCATACGAAACGGATACCGCAGTATTGATACGGCTGCCGTTTATAAAAATGAGACAGGCGTAGGCAAAGCAATTAAAGAATCTGGCGTGAAACGAGAAGATTTGTTCATTACGTCTAAAGTATGGAATACGGATCAAGGCTATGACAAAGCGCTGGCTGCATTTGACGCAAGCTTGAATCGATTAGGTCTTGATTACCTAGACCTCTATTTGATCCATTGGCCTGGTCCAAATGCAGAAACATTTAAAGACACATGGCGTGCGCTTGAGAAGCTTTACAAGGATGGGAAAGTGAGAGCCATTGGCGTCAGCAACTTCTATATTCAGCATTTAGAAGAGCTGTTAAAAGATGCAGAGGTTGTTCCAGCCGTGAACCAAGTTGAATTTCATCCGAAACTGACACTTGTCGAACTACGTCAATATGCAAAAGAAAAAGGCATTCAAATTGAAGCGTGGTCTCCGCTTATGCAAGGAAAGCTATTAGATCATGACGTATTAAAGGACATTGCTACACGCTACAACAAAACTGTTGCGCAAGTCATCTTGCGTTGGGATCTACAAAGCGGCGTCGTGACGATTCCAAAATCAATCAACGAAGAACGAATTAAACAAAATGCAGATATTTTCGATTTCGAACTCTCCAAAGAAGACATGGAAAAAATTGATGCATTAAACAATAACGAACGCGTCGGCTCGAATCCAGAGACGATGACGGTTGGGTTTGAATAATAATGAAATAGAATAATGATAAAAACACCTTTCGATAGGCGTAGGAGTGATAAACTTCTGTGACTAATGGAAAGGTGTTTTTTTATTAAAGAAATTAAAAGCTATTGAAAGCGAGCATATCTTTTTAAATCCACCTTAAATCACATGAACTTTATGGAATAATAATAGGTTATATGGTAAATTTTGAATATAAATAAAAAGAGGAGTTTTTTTGGAAAATGATCCATGTAAAAGGATTGACAAAAACATATCGACATCAGCCTGTATTTGAAGATTTACATATTCAAATAAAACATCAAAAAATAAATTTTATCATGGGGAAGAATGGATCCGGAAAAACAACTTTTATGAAATGCTTACTTCAGCTAGAACACTATGAAGGGGAAATCTTGTATAATCATCAGCCAATTGATCGAGTAAGAAATGAGATTCAGGTGATGTTTGATGATACTCCACTCTATTTAAATCTAAATGGCTATCAAAATATACGTTTATTGTTAAATCGCCCTGTTGATCAAAAAAAGTGTGATGAACTGGCAAGAGAATACCTACCACATGAGATACTCAAAAAGAAGGTCAAACATTATTCCTATGGACAAAAAAAGAAGCTAAGTTTCATATTCATTGCCTTAACAAAACCAACTTATTTATTCTTAGATGAGATATCAAATGGACTAGATTATGGAACAATGATGGAGTTAAAAGCAATGATTAAGAAATGGTCTGAAGACATGACGATTATTGCTACAGGTCATCAGTTTGAATTTTATTCATCTATTGTGGATGAATTGTTTATTTTAAAAGACAAATCAATGATTCAAATCCATGACTTTCAGGAAAAAGGAGAGGATTTGGGTGACATCTATCAAGCATATTTATAAATTAATGAAAAAAGAGTTTTTATATCAATATTATGCCAAAGCATTTCTTATCTTGTTCATTCCATTAATGCTGATTTCGTTATGGAATGTATATGCTCAATATGAAACAACGAAATCCAACTATGCCCAATATGTAAAAACAGAAAGTGAATACAAAGAGCTCGGTATTGATATTAAGAAGGCTTTGACGATGCCAGTTAACATAGAAGAAGGAGAATTAGCCGGAGCTGAGGGGGAAGTTGTCGAGAATGTCTTGAAATATGATTATGAGCAGTTTATTCATTCACTTCATTTGATGGAACCGACTCAAACGATTTCAACAACTTTAGAATGGATGGGATTTATCTTTTATCCTCTCGTATTTGGTTTATATGCTATTTATTTATCAACATATGATGTTAAATATAAAACGCTGAAAATAAAGGCAGTTCGATATCAGTGGAATGATGTGTTGTTTTCTAAGCAATTATCTCTGTATGTCATCATTCTATTATTGATTCCTATTCTTTCTCTTATTTCTTATATAGCTAGTCATATCCTTTATTCTGCCATATCAAATGATATATCTGTCCAATTGTTTACATATAAAGATAGTAATGAACATTCTATATTGCTTCAATTCATGTTTGTTATTTGTACTAGTTGGTTATTTAATACACTTGTTTTTTATTTAGGTAGTTTATGTCGAAGTTTTATTTTATCAGGGATCATCTACATGGTCTATTTTTTATTGATCCCTAACTTAGGTGTCTTTGATTTGAAAAACATGATTGCCAACTTAGCTTTGCACCTTTTTTCGTTTGAAGGAAACTACCAATTATTTGTGCCTATTCCCGTGAATATCATCACCATACTGATTAGTATTTCATTGCTATTCTACCTGTCATCATTGATGACTTATACAATTGTAAAACGGCAAAGTAAATATGTAGCCTAAATCCCTCTATTCTAAAATAGAGGGATTTTTTACGTACTGCTTCTACGCACAGCCAAAAGCATCATAAAAGATAAGATCACAATACAGATCGTCCAGGTCCAAGCAAGCTCCATGCGTCCAGAATCAATCGCCACATAGATAGCGGTTGGGAGTGTTTGGGTTTTTCCTGGAATGTTGCCAGCAAACATTAAGGTCGCTCCGAATTCTCCAAGGGCTCTTGCAAAGCTAAGGATGCTGCCGGACAAGAGGGATGGCAGGGCAAGAGGTACAGTAATATAGGCAAAGACTTGGAATGAATGAGCACCATCTACTTTTGCAGCCCCTTCAATATCTGACTCAATTGTAGAAAAGCCCGCCTTTGCTGATTGATACATGAGCGGAAATGCGACGACTGTCGAAGCGATGACCGCCGCCCACCATGTGAAAATGATTGGTTGATGGAAGATCCATTCAATCGCGCCCCCTATTACGCTATGTTTTCCGAATACGACGAGCAATAAAAAGCCAACGACTGTTGGTGGGAGAACGAGTGGCATCATCAGAAGCGTTTCCACAAGCATTTTCCCTTTAAAAGTTGTTCGCGCCATCCAAAAGCCAATCGTTGTGCCAAAAACAGTGGCCAACAGTCCGCTAACGATCGCCACTTGAATGGACAGCCAAATGGGTGATAGAAAATCTTCAGTCAGCATAGGCATTACGACACTTGAAAGCCATATTTCTTAAAAATAGATTTGGCTTTATCAGATTGAAGAAATTGAAAAAAGACCTTGGCTTCCGTTAGATGTTTTGTCCCTTTGACAATCCCTACTGGATATATAACCGGAGAGTGCATGTCCAAATTTGCTTCAGCTGCGATTTTTACTTTTTTAGAAACGAGGGCGTCTGTTTTATACACAACACCAGCGTCTACATTTCCTGTTTCGACGTAGCTTAGAACTTGACGTACATCTTTGGCATAGACAGCATTCTTTTTCACTTGGTCCCATATGTTCAGTTTTGTAAAGATCTCTTTGCCATATGTACCAGCAGGAACCGATTCAGGTGTGCCAAGAGCAATCTTTCCTTTTATGTGCTGGACGTCTTGAAAGCTTTTAATAGAGGAAGAGCCATCTTTTGGCACAATAAGGACTAGCTCGTTTTGTATAGCATCCTTGATATAATCTTGATCAATGTCTCCAGATTGAACAAGTTCATCGAAGGGCTCTTCTGCTGCTGAGAAAAAGAGATCGGCTTTTGCTCCTTGAGCGATTTGCTGCTTCAATGCGCCGGATGATCCGAAGTTATTTGTTAATGTCACATGTGGATGCTGTTTGTGAAAGGAGGCTTCAATCTCCTTTAGCGCATCCTGAAGACTTGCCGCTGCTGAAATCACAAGCTCTGTTTTTTTCTTCGTATTAGATGGCTTCATCTCAGTTTGGCATCCACTCAGGAGCAAACATATGGAGATGAGGGCTAAGAATGTATACTTCATGTTCACACCTCTTATCATTCATTATCATGTATTTCCCTTTATTATAAGCAAACTTATTTGGGCATTCATAGACTTTCAGTAAAAAGAGAAAAGAAAAAGCCGCCTGATGGCGACTTTCAGTGTGATGACTAAAGAGATCGTTTGATCCTGTTTATTGCTGATAAAAACGCAGTAAATTCCCATTGATCACCTTGTCTGATAAGGAGAGCTCTTTATTGGCTTTTTCTATATAGGGCTGACATACTTCATCCTGCTTCACGGGTTCTTTTGTTTTTTGATCATAGCAGGTGTTTTTTGTATAGAGATACTCATCTGTAATAAAGTTCCCGTTTCTCAATACAGCGAAAGGCGTCCGTTCATCTGAAAATAAATCATTGCCGAATTGAATGGAATTCTTTGTTTCAATCCCTAGTAAGTGAAGAAGTGTCGGCTTGACATCCATTTGACCTGCTGTTTCAGAAATGGTCTGTGGTGCTTGATCCGTGACACCAGGAATGTAAATCAAAAATGGAACACGCTGCAGTTTGACCGCATCAAACGGTGTGATTTCCTCTTGATTGAGCAGCTGTGCCATTGCCTCATGATGTGCCTCAGAGATGCCATAATGGTCGCCCATGAGGACAAACATCGTATTGTCATACAATCCTTCTTCTTTCATACGATCAAAAAACATCTTAATCGCTTCATCCTGATAGCGGACGGTCGTCACATAGCGGTTTAAAATGGTACTGGACGAATCATATTCATCAATAAACTGATCCTGCGGGTCAATTTCAAATGGAAAATGATTGGTCAAAGTGATGAACGTACTGTAATAAGGCTGCTTCAACTTTTTTAAATAATCAATGGATTGATCAAAGAAGTCGATATCCTTTAAGCCCCAGCCAGTGGAATTCCGTTCATTGACATGATAAGAATCGACATCATAGAAACGATCAATTCCTAGTGATTCATACATCACATCACGATTCCAAAACGTTTTGTTATTCGCATGAAATTGGACGGATTGATAGTTTTCCTTTTTCAACTGCTTGTATAACGTGTCATATTTATTATCACTCGCTGTGAAAAAGACAGCGCCACTGCTAGAAGGATAGAGGGAATTAGCAACAATAAACTCTGAATCGGACGTCTTTCCCTGCTCTGTCTGCTGATAAAATTCATCAAAATAAAAACTCTTTTTAGCCAATTGATTTAAAAAGGGAGTGATATATTGTCCATTTACCTTTTGGTTCATGACAAATTGCTGCGTCGATTCAAGTGAAATGAACACAACGTTTTTGCCTTTAGCAAGCCCAAAGTACTCTTCGTTTGGTGCGCTGTAATCAGCCTTGGTGTAGTTTGCTACAGTAGAAAGCGTATCTTCATCTGCAAAGGCCTTTTGTCCAATGCGTGCTGTTTGGGCAGCACCGTCGTACAGATGGAATTGGAACAGCCCGAGGTTTCTAACAATGACTTCACGATCATAAGAGCTTGTCAGAAATCTAGGGTGATCCATCATAGCTGAGCTGATATGAAACAATAGGAAACTACAGCAGATCACATAATATGTTTTGATCGTCTTGTATGACGCTTTTGGGGCTAATGGTTTGCGCTTGAGCAGCCAAGCAAGTACGACAAAATCAACGAGCATCAACACAAAAAGCGGGTGGAATAATTCCGTCATACTGCTACCCATATCTCCCATGTTCTTCGCTTGGAATAGCACGGGAATGGTAATAAAATCAATATAAAAGCCATAAAAGATCGTATTCGATACCAAAATCGCCGTGAGAATAAAATTTGCAGTCAATAAAAAAACCTTTTGTTTGGTTTCATTTAAAAAGAGAGCTATCCCAAACAAAGGAAGTAGAAAGCTAAGTGGATTGATCAAAAGCAGCCATTCATGAAACAGATTGGCCGTTCGTATGTGAAAACCTAGTTGATAAATGATGTATGTTTTCATCCACATGAAAAGGATGGAATACACTAAAAACCAGTGATTTTTGAAAAACGCTTTCATTTATGTATCTCCTCACCATTCTGTATTCAGCTGCAAGGCAAAAACACTTATCTTAAACCTACTAAAAAAATGAGGAATGATCAATTCATAACTTATCTTTTTCGCAAAACTCTTTTTTATTCTGTTAGAACTGGATGGGGATCGATAAGCCGCAAATGACGGCGATGTAATAGCAGGTGACGACGGTGAGAGCAGCTAGTACGACTTGTTCTCCTGTGCTGCCTGTTTTGACATAGAAAGGGAGACGCACTTTAATGGAAGCCGGAAATAAAAATTTAATGCCGTTCACTGTCCCAGCATCAAGGATAAGGTGGCTCGCCATTCCAACTAGTAAACCGATACTTAGGCTGTCATTTGGAATGTATGTTGTCGCGAGAAAATAAATGATCAGTAGGAATAATAAACTGTGTGTAAATGTGCGATGACCGAACACGCTGCTGATCAGGGCCGAGAGCAGCGGAAATTTTCTACCGATTTTACTTTTTGTATGGCAAAGATCAGGAATCAAAGCACCTGCTGATCCAGCTGCAGCCATGATCACTGGGTCGAATCCGTAGTAGTAGGCGACGGCCGTTGAGGCGGCGATTCCGCCCATAATGTGTGTTTTTCCTGTCATGATGCGTACTCCTGTTCTGTTTTTTTGTTCAAGTATTCACTATATCAAGGGTGAATTCATTCAGCAAGGCTTATTTCTAAAGAAAAAAAGGACAAAAGGGTTGGCTGATTGGAAAAACATTCTATAATAGGGAGGGAAGTCATGTTGATACTAACGATAAGGATGCGATTCGGATGGGTAATGCAGACATTTTAAAAGAAATTGTTCTTGTACATTATGAAGTCAGCCGTAAATTAAACCGCAAGTTACTTGAGTTAGAAAAAGACATCACGCCTCCGCAGATATATGCTCTTTCTATTTTGATACAAGGCAAAGTATCAGATGCCGAAGAGCTGAAACAAAGACTCTCTTTAAACCCAGGTGCAGCCTCCATTGCACTCAACAAATTGTGTGAGCAGGGCTATATTCAGAGAGAACGGGACAAAGATGACCCCTCACTCGTCCGATTAGAAGCCACCGAAAAAGGGAAGGCGATTTATGAGAAACATACACGCCTTTTTGGGAAGGTGATTCAGCATATGATGTCAGACTTCACAAAGGAAGACTTAAAGACCTTTTTGATGTATCTGCAAAAAATGAGACAGACCTTTCATGATGATTAAGCCTTTCCACTTTGTATAATGCGGCGCACTGTAGCACAAATTAATCAGGCAACCGCATTTTATGAAAAGGGAGGAAACAGCGATGTCATTTTTCCAAAAGGATAAAAAGGCGAAAAACGAGAAAGACCACAAGCAAGTAGATCAGCTGTTAGAAGAAGCAAGCAAAGAGCTAGCAGGCGATCCGCTTCAGGAAGCTGTACAAAAGAAGAAAAACAATGATCAATAAGCAGGTATAGGGCAGAGAAAAGTATCTCTGCCCTTTTTCTATGTTTTACCCTTTGACAGAAATGAGAATGTTTGATAACCTTCGTGTAGTAAAAATGAATAGAAATCCTCACGCTATGTCTCAGTGAGGTAGAGGTTGCGCGGATGATGAGTCACTCATGGGAGAGATGGAATCGAAGATCATGAGAAAAAAGGCATCAGCGCCGAAGTGTAGAGAGAGCTCCAACTTTCTTTATGCTGGGTCTGCATTGAATAAATGCAGGACTGCCACGTCTTTGAAGCGTGGAGGGCTATCCGGAGATCAAGGTGTATGTTTTGAAAAGCATGGACTGTTGTTCAGGCTTTTTTTTATGTTCTGAGTACCGAAGATAAGGGTATGCTGTTAAGAAAGTGACCCATGAACATAAAGAATACAAGTCATTGCTTCACAAATATATCAATGAAGATACTGCCGGGTCTGGTCCGAAGTGAATATAACGGAGGTACGGAAATGGAACAGACAAAAAAATGGGGTTTTTGGTTATTGACGGCATTTGTCGTCGGAAATATGGTAGGTTCAGGCATCTTTATGCTGCCAAGTACGCTTGCCCAGCATGCTAGTCCTTTAGGTGTGACGATGGCATGGCTTGTCACAGGTGGCGGTGTGCTGATGATTGCACTTGTTTTTGGGCATTTGTCCATTCATAAGCCACAGCTAACGGCTGGACCACAAAGTTATGCAAGAGCGCTTTTTAACGATCCGAAAAAAGGGAAAGCGGCTGGTTTTACAATGGTTTGGGGATATTGGGTAGCAAGCTGGATTAGTAATGTCGCAATTATTACGAGTCTTGCCGGTTATTTAACGACATTTTTCCCTATTCTCACCGTGAAGACGGAGATTTTCACCTTTGGTAAAGAAGCGATCACACTTGGTCAGCTGACAACGTTTATTGTATGTACCATTCTTCTTTGGGGAACACATACGATCTTAATTACAAGCTTAAGCGCTGCAAGTAAATTAAACTTTATTACGACCTTTTCAAAGGTACTTGGATTCGTCCTTTTTATCGTTGCGGGATTATTTGCATTCCAAACGGCATTATTTGAACATTATTACTTCCCAGTGGCAGCAGAAGGTGAAGGAATGCTCGGACTTGGAGGCCAAGTTCATCATGCGGCCATTTCCACACTGTGGGCATTTATTGGCATCGAATCTGCTGTCATTTTATCAGGAAGAGCGTCCTCGCAGCGTGATGTGAAACGTGCAACGATTACAGGTCTTTTAATTGCACTCTCTATCTACATGATTATTACTTTGATTACAATGGGCGTCCTGCCGCACGATCAGTTGCAAGGCTCAGATAAACCATTCGTTGACGTGCTTCAGCTTATTATTGGGCCGGCTGGAGGAATTGTGATGGCACTGCTTGCGATTATTTGTTTATTTGGCTCGATGCTCGGCTGGATCTTACTTGGTTCAGAAGTACCGTATCAAGCAGCAAAGGCTGGCGATTTCCCAGCAGTATTTGCAAAAACAAACAAAAAAGGCAGTCCTGTTTTTGCTTTAACGGTTACAAATATCATGTCACAGCTGTTTATTTTCTCAGTAATGTCTCGTACGATTAATGAAGCTTTTACCTTTTTAACGACATCAGCGACACTTGCGTATCTCATTCCGTATATTGTGTCTTCGATCTACAGCATTAAAGTCATTATGCAAGGTGACACGTATGACCTTCAAAAAGGGAAGCGAACAAGAGACGGAATCATTGCGCTGATTGCGATGGGATATTCCGCTTGGGTTATTATTTCAGGAACAGCTGATTTGAAAACATTTGGACTTGGCATCGGCCTGTTCTTAGTAGGTATTTTGCTTTATCCATTCATGTCAAAAGGATTTGCGAAAGGAACGGAATAAGGGAAACGTTTCTCCACATTTGGAGAAACGTTTTTTTATGATGCAGAAGTTAAACGATCGACAATAAACTCAAGCTGTCCTTCTAATGAAACTGGGTCATTAAAGAAGTACCCGACAGGATCGATTTCAAATACGTGTTTATTTTGTACAGCAGGAAGTGATGCCCAAATGCTGCTTTCATACACCTGATCCCCTTTACTTTTTGAACCGCTCCATGGACTAGTGAAAATAAAGTCTCCTGCGTATTCTGGCAGCTTTTCAAGAGAAATGTTTGCATAGCCGACGCCGCTGTCGATGGCATCTTTTTTCACTGCCTTTGGTGCACGTAATTTCAGCTCGTCATAAATAATTTCGCCTCCGCGTGCAAAGGTGTTTCCAAAGATATAGATCCCTTTATCAAAAGGTGACACGATTGAAACAGTTTTGTTGCCGATTGCTTTTGTGACTTTAGGCTTTACCTCACTTATTTTTGTATCCCATTTTGTGATCCATTCTGTTGCTTTTTTCGGTGTACCTGTCATTTTACCGAATTCTTTCAGTTGATCTTTAAAGGAATATTGATTGTATTTAATGGCAACGGTTGTCGCAATTTTTTTGTATTGATCAAATTTTTCATCTTCACCCCAAGCGATAATCATATCTGGCTTCAAAGCGGCGACCTTTTCGACAGAAGGGGTTGTTCCAAGGTTTTTGACACCATCCGTTTTGCCTTTATAGAAAGGGTTTTTAAAGATAGGTGCAGTTGCAGCAATTGGCGTCTTGCCAAGTGTCACGAGGTCACCGTAGTAGCTTTCAGCGAGAAGCACAATTCGTTTTGGATCTTTAGGGAGTTTGACTTCACCTTTTACATCCTGATAGGTGATGGTGTCATTCTGGTTGGCGCCAGATTTTTTATTTGAAGTGCTGCCGCAAGCAGCTGTAAAAAGCATGAGAATGGCTAAGGATATCAAAAGAAATCCAGATCGTTTTTTCACAAAGATTCTCTCCTATTCACGTTCATATGATAATGATTCTCAATTTCAATTATATCGTAACATGATGGAATGAAAAATACATCGGCTATTTTAGGACCAAAAGAAAAATGGTGAATTTCTCCCGGTTTTTTGATGAAAATAAAGAAAATGTTCAGAACAATGATTTCAAAAAGGAAAGAAAATGATATACTAGACTTCGAGATTGATAATCATTATCATTAATAACGAATAGATATGAACGGAAAGGAAGAGACTGGTTTTGGGCTCACAATCGAATAAACAGCTGCCAGCCAGGGACGATGAAATGGATATTGTTACGAAGCCCTTTGGAACAGCAGCTGTTGTCATCATAGGAATTATCGCTTTAGCATTTGGTCTTTTTTTATCAGTATCATTAGGAGCAGCAAATATTCATCTACACACGGTATGGGAAGCCATTTTTCAATTTGATCCACAACAAACGTCACATCAAATCATTCGAGAATTAAGGCTGCCTCGTACAGCTGGGGCTGCACTCGTCGGTGCCTTTTTAGCTGTATCTGGTGCCATCATGCAAGGGATGACTAGAAATGCGCTTGCGTCTCCTGAAATTATGGGTGTGACAAATGGCTCTGCATTTGCAATTGCGATAGCATTTGCCTTTTTCCCAGGTCAATCTTCTTTCACATTAATTCTTTGGTCATTTGCTGGAGCCGCACTCGGTGCATCTATTGTGTTTGGTGTCGGTACTCTGTCTAAGGGAGGCCTGACACCAGTGAAGCTCGCACTAGCGGGTACGGCAGTTGGAGCTCTTTTAAGCTCGATCTCTACAGCAATTGCCATTCGGTTTGACGTCGCTCAGGACATGAGCTTTTGGTACGCAGGCGGCGTGGCAGGCTTGAATTGGAGCAACATTCAGGTCGTTATTCCAGTCGCCATTGCAGGACTTGTGGTTGCGATGATTCTTGCACGCTCGATCACTGTACTGAGCTTAGGTGATGAATTGGCTAAAGGACTCGGGCAGTATACGAAAACGGTCAAGGTGCTAGGCATATTGGTCGTGATTCTTTTAACCGGTGCTGCTGTGTCGGTGGCAGGCTCAATTGGCTTTATCGGGCTTGTCATACCCCATGTCACTCGATTCTTGGTCGGAGTGGACTACCGGTGGATTATCCCTTGCTCAGCTATTTTAGGGGCCATTTTGTTAATTTATGCAGACATTGCTGCAAGACTGGTCAATGCGCCATTTGAAACGCCAGTTGGTGCCATTACTGCGATTATAGGCGTTCCTTTCTTCTTATATTTAGCTAGACGTGAAAGGAGCGGAATTTAAATGGAAATGGTGCAGCAGGCAAAGATAAAGAAATATAAACGAACGATGCTGATGATCTTTTTAGCCATCGTCGTGGTATTTTTGATTAGTTTAAATACCGGGGAAATTCGTATTTCTCCGATAGATACATTGAAAACATTTTTTGGATTCGGAAGCGAAATGGATGAGCTGGTGCTGTTCGAATTCAGACTTCCAAGAATGATCATCGCTTTACTTGTTGGTGCTTCTATCGCTGTTTCAGGAGCTATTTGGCAAGGTGTTTCTCAAAACGGCTTAGCTGATCCTGGAATTCTTGGTGTGAATGCGGGCGCAGGCTTTGCTGTTGTGCTTTTTATCTTTGTATTTCAAGGCACGATGTCGAACTTAGGTCAATTGACGATTTTTATCCTGCCGCTTTTCGCATTTGCAGGAGCAGCCTTTGCTGCATTTCTCATCTATGTGTTAGCGTGGAAAAAAGGCATCACACCTGTTCGATTAATTTTAACGGGTATTGGCGTCAACGCTGCGTTTTCAGCAGCAATTGTGGTCATTCAATTAAAAATGAGCCCAAATGATTTTAACCAAGCCATCGTGTGGCTATCAGGAAGTATTTGGGGCTCAAGCTGGACGTATGTCTTATCAGTTCTGCCATGGATGCTTATTTTCCTTGTGTTAGCGCTTGTGAGAGCACGCTACTTAAATATCATGAATTTAGGTGACCAGCTGTCCTATGGATTAGGGATTTCAGTTCATAAAGAAAGAAGCTTCATGATGCTAATTGCCGTTGCATTAGCAGGTGCAAGTGTCGCTGTTGCAGGTAGTATCTCTTTCTTAGGGTTAGCCGCACCGCACCTTGCGAGAAAGCTTGTTGGACCAAAGCACCAAGGAATGATACCAGCCTCTGCGTTGATTGGCGCACTGTTATTATTACTGGCAGATACACTTGGTCGCGTCATACTTGCACCATCAGAGGTGCCAGTTGGTCTAGTCGTTTCTGCTTTAGGTGCACCTTACTTCATTTACTTATTGATGAAAACGAATTAATGAGGGAGGAGAAAAACATATGAAATCGCTCGAAACAGAAAAGCTATGTATCGGTTATCAGGACCGTTTGATTGTAGAGGATTTAAATATCAGTATCCCAAAAGGCAAGGTGACAACATTGATCGGACCGAATGGGTGCGGGAAATCAACGATATTAAAAACAATGTCCCGTATCATGAAGTCCAACCGAGGCGCTGTTTACTTAAATGGTCAAGCTATTCATCAAACGCCTACAAAAGAAATTTCAAAACAGATGGCGATCCTACCGCAAACGCCCGAAGCACCAAGTGGACTGACAGTGTATGAGCTTGTGTCATATGGACGTTTCCCGCATCAAAATGGATTTGGTCGCTTATCAAATGAAGATAAACGAATCATCAGATGGGCACTTGAGGAAACGGGCATGATTGCTTTTCATGACCGGCCAATTGAAGCACTTTCTGGTGGACAGCGTCAGCGTGTATGGATTGCGATGGCACTTGCCCAGGAAACAGAACTGCTTTTATTGGATGAGCCGACGACGTATTTGGATCTTGCACATCAACTCGAGATTCTGCAGCTGTTAGAACGGTTAAACAGAGAACAGGGACGAACTGTGTTGATGGTCATTCATGATTTAAATCATGCGGCACGTTTTTCTCATTATATGATTGCCCTCAATCAAGGAAAAGTGATCAAAGATGGGACGCCTCATGAGGTCATGACCAAAGAGGTGCTTGGTCAGGTATTCCACATTGATGCAGAAATCGTACTTGACCCTAGAACGAATAAGCCGATTTGTTTAACATATGACTTAATGAATCACGAAAGAAAGCTAGAAGCTGTGAATGGATAATAGAAGTAAAAGGAACTCGGTGGAATAGCCGAGTTTTTTTGTGTCTCTGAAACTTCCTAGTAATGCCATTTCCCCCAGTTGATATTTTTTCGCTTTTATGCAGAAAAGAGGTACTTTTTTACTTTAGACAATGGTAATATACGGTTAGAGATCATAGCTAGAAAGGAAAGAGATGCGTGGAAACAGCAAAAATATTGATTGCAGATGACGAAGAAGCAATTGTCAAAATGGTTGAACGCGTATTAAAAAAAGAAGGATTCAAGCATATATATAAAGCTTACCATGCAGATGAAGCATTAGATGTTGTCAAAAACGAGGACATCCATCTCTTACTTCTAGATGTGATGATGCCGGGTAAGTCTGGTTTTGATGTTCTTCCTGAAATGAGAAAATTTACGAAAGCACCCATTTTCTATTTAACTGCAAGAACGTCTGATGTAGATAAACTGACCGGTTTTGCTCAAGGGGCAGATGATTACATCACAAAGCCATTTAATCCGCTAGAGCTTGTGGCTAGAATTAAGGCTCACTTAAACCGAACATATATCTCTTTAAAGGAAGACCAAGATGAGGCTCAAAGTCCATACGAATATGCCCACTTCTCTTATCATCCTCATTCAGCCGAATTGAAAGTAAGAGGAGAGGTGACTGCATGCTCTGCTCAGCTACTCTCTTTACTGAAGTACTTTTGTGATCATCCGAATGTGGTTCTCTCAAAAGACCAAATCTATGAGAAAGTATGGGGCGTTCCATCATATGGTGATAACAACACCGTGATGGTACATATTCGAAAGCTGAGAGAAAAGATCGAGTTAGATCCAAGTCAGCCCGAATATATTGTGACGATCCGTGGAATGGGATATAAATTTATACCACACCCAGTAAAGGTTCATCAATAATTTATGAATTTACGAGCAAAACTCTTCTTTCACTTTGTCGG
Source organism: Bacillus sp. FSL R5-0422 (assembly GCF_038610765.1). Taxonomy (NCBI): domain Bacteria; kingdom Bacillati; phylum Bacillota; class Bacilli; order Caryophanales; family Bacillaceae; genus Bacillus; species Bacillus sp. FSL R5-0422. Next base: position 2,914,482 of record NZ_CP152014.1, on the reverse strand, counting down.
ACAAATGTTTATTGTGATTGCCGTTTTTATCATCGGAAATACGTTCTCTGATAATTTATATTTAAAAAAATACTACGAGAACATGGCTGAAACCGGCTTAACAAAAGCTGATGGAGATACACTCATGAGCTGGCTTTATTTTAACGAGGATGGAGAAATGGAGGCCGATGATCAGCTCAAGCAAGCAGTGAGAAAACGAGACGGCTGGCTGCAAGTGATTGATTCAAAAAAACATAACGTCTATAGCTATCACCGCCCTAAGTCCATTCCAACTTCCTATCAAAAGGATGAAATGATCCAGATCTTTGAAAAAAGACAATTCAAAGATTATAAGATGTACTTCTGGCCAATTGAGATTGATCAAAAAAGCTTTATCGTGTTGTATGGGTTTAAAACAAACAGCACAAAGGTCGCCAATTATTTGAAGCAGAACGAGAAAAATTTGGCTGCACTCTCTCAATATTCGGTTGAAACGAAAGAATTCTTGAAGAGAATGAATGGGTCGGTACATCTGTTCAATGATGAAGGGAAATATTTAAAAGGCATTCGAGCCAACACCAATCTGAAACATGATGTAACAGATGTTGAACTGCTTAAGTATCAATCAAAGCCTTGGGAGTTTAGAAGTGATCTATCTTATATTAGAGTGAATAAAAACCTGTATATGATCATTTCTGTACCAAATAAAGTATACAGCCCAGATGGCTTATACGATAAAGAAACAGACGCTTTAAATCAATATACGACCATTTTAATTGCAGGTCTTGCGATTACAATTATTATCGTCATGACATTATGGTACTCGTATCGCTATGGTCTGCCAATCTATCATATTATTCGCTGGTTGATTTTCTTATCTAGAAATAAATTGCAGGAACCAACAAATAGAAAAGGAATCCCAATTAGTAAAAATAAAAAAGGGCGTATTAAGCGGGAATACCGATTATTTGAGGATATCCTCAAAACAATGGATCAACTCACGCTTACATTAAAAGAGAATGAAGAAAACCGAAGAAAAATTCAAACCACAAGGGAAGAATGGATTGCAGGATTGTCTCATGATTTGAAAACACCCCTTAGTACCATCTATGGCTACGGGCTCATGCTTGAATCTGATCAATATCAATGGTCCAAGGAAGAAGTCATGGAAATGGGACAAGTGATTCGTGAGAAATCAGAGTACATGTCGACCTTGATTGAAGATTTAAACCTCACGTATCGATTGAAAAATGGGGCCTTACCTATCAATCGAAAGCCGGTCGAGCTGGGTGAATTTTTAGCCTCTATTATGGACGAGTTTTCAAGAAGCTCTTTTTCTGAGGATTTTTCATCCTCTTTTGAAGACCAAACTAACGGTGTCATCTTTGAGATAGACAAAGCTTGGTTCAGACGAGTGATTGAGAACCTGCTTGCGAATGCAGTCAAGCATAACCAAAAAGGCACGCATATTACAGCTGTTTTGTCTGAAACAAATGAAGAAGTTCGGATCGAAATGAAAGACAACGGATGCGGAATGGCACAAGAAACGGTCGATCACTTATTTAACCGCTACTATAGAGGGACAAATACAAATGACCCAACGAATGGAACAGGACTTGGTCTGGCAATAGCAAAAGAGCTTGTCTTACTGCATGACGGCGATATTCAAGTGGAAAGTGAACCTGGTGCTGGAACAACTATTGTGATTATCCTAAAAAAATCACCTTCTGTAAAATAGCCAAAAAACGATTTTCCTTTCTGAAGGAGATCGTTTTTTCCTGTTTTAGGATTGAAATCAACTTTGTAAACGATTACAATTAAATTGTTAACGTGAACAAATCATTTTCATACGATAAGAAGGATGGGGGAATTTGATGAAAGCCTTTTTAGATGAGCAGTTTTTACTAAACAGTCCAACGGCGGAAAAGTTATATCATGAGTTTGCAAAGGACCTTCCAATCATAGATTACCATTGCCATTTAAGTCCTAAAGACATCTATGAAAATAAAACCTTCCGAAATATCACTGAGGCATGGCTTTATGGAGATCATTACAAATGGCGTGCCATGAGAGCAAATGGCATTCCCGAAACGCATGTCACGGGTGATGCAACTGATTATGATAAATTTCTGGCATGGGCGAAGACCGTCCCTATGACCATAGGAAATCCGCTCTATCATTGGACTCATCTAGAGCTGAGAAGATATTTCGAAGTCCAAGACCTATTAAATGAAAAAAATGCAGACACCATTTGGCAGAAAGTCAATGAAAAGCTACAAGAAGAGGGATTTGGAGCGAGAGACTTCATCATGAAATCAAACGTTGAAACTGTTGTGACAACAGATGATCCAATCGATTCACTTCAATATCATCAAAAACTGCGGGAAGAGGGATTCTCTGTACAAGTGCTTCCAGGGTTTCGACCTGATAAAGCACTCGATATAGCGAATGATCTGTTTGAAAAATATGTTCATGAACTGGCAGAGGCTTCAGCTATTTCAATACAATCCTACCAAGATTTTTTAAATGCTATCCGCGCGAGAATTGATTTTTTCCATGAACACGGCTGCTTGATCTCAGATCATGCCATTAATGAAATGACATATGAAGAAACGACACAAGAAGAAGTGGAGACCATCTTTCATAAAAGAATGTCTGGTTATCCATTGACAGAAAAAGAGAAGATCAAATTTAAAACAGAGACTTTCATTATGCTAGGTCAGGCTTACTGTGAGCGTGGCTGGGCAATGCAGCTTCATATCAATGCACTTAGAAACAATAATACGAAAATGTTTGAGAGGCTTGGAGCAGATACGGGGTATGATGCGATGAATGACGAAGATATTGCAAAGCCGCTTTGCCGTATATTAGATCGTTTAGAACAAGAAGATGCATTGCCAAACACGATTCTGTATTCCTTAAATCCAAGAGACAATGTCGTGATATCAACATTGGCTGGAAGCTTTCAAGACGGCAAGACACCGGGGAAGATGCAGCACGGCACAGCCTGGTGGTTTAATGATACGAAGCAAGGAATGACAGAGCAGATGATGGCTCTTTCCAGTATCGGATTGATCAGCCGTTTTATCGGGATGCTGACAGATTCACGAAGTTTTTTATCCTATACAAGGCATGAATATTTCCGAAGACTGCTTTGTGATATCATCGGGGATTGGGTAGAAAAAGGAGAAGTCCCTTATGACCAAGAGCTGTTAGGGGAGATCGTGAAAGGAATCAGCTATGAAAATGCCAAGCAATATTTTCAATTTGACCGAGCAAAGCAGCTCCATCATCAAAGTAAAATCACATGAGGAAAAAGGTAAGAAAATGAAAACGGTTTTATGATAAGATGGAAAAAAATCATAAAAGGCGGAATAGCATGACAGTCACAATTAAAGACATAGCAAAATTGGCAAATGTCTCTCATACCACAGTATCAAGGGCTTTGAATAATAGTCCTTTTATTAAAGAGAAGACAAAACAAAAGATTTTGTCGATTGCAAAACAGCTGAACTATTCACCAAATGTCCATGCCAGAGGCCTTGTATCACAAAAATCGTTTACGATCGGTCTGTTTTTTACGAGTTTAACAGAAGGCACATCCTCAAGCTTCTTTGTGGATGCGTTAAAAGGCGTCAATAGCGTCATGACAGAGCATTACAATCTGTTTGTTAGGGGTATTGACGATTTTCATGATTACACAACCATTCATAAACAGCGCTACGATGGTATTTTGCTAATGAGCCAAAGTGAGCATGATGAAGCGTTTATTCATCATGTCAAGAAACAGGGCATTCCAATCATTGTGCTGAATCGCCGTGTAGAAAATCATGAAGTGATGAATATATTAGCAGATGATAGTCAAGGAGCATACCAGGCAGCGCATTATTTCATTCAGCAAGGCCACCAACAAATCGCCATCATTGAAGGAAAAGAAGGCTTTAAATCGACTCAGGAGAGAAAAGCTGGTTTTCTCCAAGCGTTAATTGATCACCATATTCCGATGAAAAAAGAATATATGATCAAGGGTGACTACCATATGAAAAGCGGCTATGAATCAATGGAATCCCTGCTGACCCTTGATCATCCGCCAACAGCTCTTTTTTGCTCTAACGATGATATGGCCATTGGTGCAATGAATGCTTTATATGCAAAGGGGAAGACGTGTCCGGGTGATGTCTCTATTATCGGTTTTGATGATATTGCATTTTCATCCTATACCACGCCTGCACTGACAACGGTTAAAAAGCCAATCGAAAAAATGTGTGCACTTGGAGCAAATGCCATTCTATCTGTCATAAACGGAGAAGAGCAGGAAGAGGATCATATGGAAAAAATGTATGTCCATACAGAGCTCATGATCAGAGATTCAGTCAAAAAGGTGCAGTAATCAGCACCTTTTCAAGAAAAATGTTCACGTGTGCATGAAATGCAGAGAGGGGAATCCATTTGAAACGTTTATCAAAAAGCATATACCCAGTGTCTGAATATCCGGAAACGATTTTGCAGATCGGTGAAGGGAATTTTATGCGAGGCTTTATGAATTGGCACATTCAAAAGCTGAACGACTGCACAGATTTTAAAGGAAGGGCTGTTGTTGTTCCTCCGAGAAAAGGATCTGTTGCAGCTTTAAATGAACAAGATGGCTTATACACATTATGTATTCAGGGCTATCATGACGGGCAAGAAATAAATGAGCGCATGATCATTCAATCGATCAGCAGAGGAATCAGTACGTATATGGATTATGATGTTTTTTTACAAGTAGCTGAAAACCCCGATCTCCGCTTTGTTTTCTCAAATACGACAGAGGCAGGACTTATGTTCAGAAAGGAGGATCGCTTTGAGGATCGACCACAAGCGAGTTTTCCGGGAAAGCTGACAGCGTTCCTATATCACCGGTTTAAATCATTTGCTGGAGATGAACAAAAAGGGATGATCATCCTTCCTTGTGAACTGGTTGAACATAACGGTGACCGTTTGAAGGAATATGTGGTAGACATGGCAATTGAGTGGGAGCTGCCGCTTGCGTTTATCACATGGATCAAGGAAGCCAATACGTTTTGCAATACGCTTGTGGATCGGATTGTTCCCGGGTTTTCTAAGGAAGTAGCTGAAATGGTTCAAAAGGAAGAGGGATATATCGACGAGTTGCTTGTCACGGCAGAATACTATCACCTCTTTGTTATTGAAGCACCTGTCTTCGTACAAAAAGAGCTTCCCTTTCAAAAAGCAGGTTTAAATGTTCTTTTTGTAGAGGATATTTCGCCTTATCGCATAAGCAAGGTACGGATTTTAAACGGTGCTCATACAGCGATGGTGCCAATCGCTTACTCATGCGGGATAGAAACTGTAAACGAAGCTGTGGGTGATGAAGATGTTGGGCCGTTCATCCGGCGGATGCTGGAGGAGGAAGTACTACCAGGGCTTGAGCTCTCTCGAGATGAGCTTCTTCTTTATACACAATCGGTCTGGGATCGCTTTTGCAATCCATTTGTGCAGCATCAATTGTTGGATATTGCGCTTAATGGTGTATCGAAGTTCCGAATTCGTATTCTTCCGTCATTGCTTGATTATGTTGAGCAAAAGAAACAGCTTCCAATGAAACTCGTGTTTTCACTCAGCAGCCTCATTTATTTTTACAGAGCACATGCAGAAAAGATAAAGGATGATGAGACGGTACTGACATTCATGAAGGAAGCCTTTGAAGAAGTGAACCAATCTAATGAAGCGATTGCAGCTAAGATTCTATCATGTGAGTCATTATGGGGGAGAAATTTAACGGATATACATGATTTGGTTCACGCTGTAGCTCATCAGCTTACTTTCATACAGGAGGAAGGGATGAGAGCGGCTGTTCAAAGAATGCTGCAACATCAATATGAAAGTCAGGGGGAGAAGGCATGAAAGATTTTATTGTGATTCACCCTTCAGATAATGTCGGTATTGCTTTAAAAGTACTTGAACAAGGGGAGGAGCTGCATCATCAAGACCATGCTGTTGTTTTAAAAGAAACCATCGCCAAAGGCCATAAGTTTGCATTGGCTGATATCAAGCAGAGAGAGAATATCATGAAATACGGTTACCCCATCGGGCACGCAACGACTGCCATTTCTGCTGGAGAATGGGTGCATACACATAACATTAAAACCAATCTATCAGGAAAGCTTAATTATGAATACGAGCCTTCATTTACAAAGAACCCCTATGAAAAATCGAATCTTACTTTTAAAGGATATAAGCGGAAAAATGGGGAAAGTGGGATACGCAATGAGCTTTGGATAGTCCCAACCGTTGGATGCGTAAATGGCATCGCCGATCAAATTATCCAAATATTCACCGCTGAAATGGGCGGGAGCATCCATCCGTTTGAAACAGCTCTTGTATTAAAGCACAATTACGGATGCTCACAGCTTGGAGACGATCATGAAAATACAAAAACCATTTTACAAAATGCCGTGAAGCATCCCAATGCTGGAGGCGTGCTTGTCCTCGGACTGGGTTGTGAAAATAACGACATTGGAGATTTTCAGTCTACATTAGGTGAATATGACCATGAGAGAGTGAAGTTTTTAAGAAGCCAAGAAGTAGGAGATGAGATTGAGACGGGAGTCGCTTTACTCAAAGAAATTTATGAGGCAGCGAAAGAAGATCACCGTGAAGAAATCCCGTTATCTGAGCTGAAAATCGGTTTGAAGTGCGGGGGATCAGATGGATTCTCCGGTATTACCGCAAATCCGCTTTTAGGAAGGCTGTCCGATTTTATTGTTGCTCAAGGCGGTACGACAGTGTTAACAGAAGTGCCAGAAATGTTTGGAGCAGAAACGATTTTGATGGAAAGAGCAGAATCAGAAGTGACTTTCGACAATATTGTGCAAATGATCAATGACTTTAAACAATACTTCATGGATCATCGACAGCCAGTATATGAAAATCCTTCCCCGGGAAATAAAGCAGGGGGAATTTCGACATTAGAAGATAAATCTTTCGGATGTACACAAAAAGCAGGGACTTCTGACATTCAAGATGTATTGAAATATGGGGAATTGCTAAAGCGAAAGGGTCTAAATTTATTAAGTGCCCCAGGAAATGATTTGGTTGCTTCATCTGCTCTTGCTGCTTCTGGCTGTCAGTTGGTTCTTTTTACAACAGGCAGAGGGACACCATTCGGCACGTTTGTCCCAACAATGAAAGTCTCGACAAATACAGCCTTATATGAAACAAAAAAACATTGGATTGACTTTAATGCGGGAGAATTGCTTGAAGATGTACCAGAAGATGTTGTGTTAGAAAAATTCATTTCAACTGTCATTGATGTGGCGAGTGGAAAGTTATTAAATCATGAAAAAAACAATTTTAGAGAGCTAGCTATTTTCAAAACAGGTGTCACACTTTAAGGCGACTGGGGGATGAGAATGTGTCTAGAAAACGGGATTTAATGTATATCACAGCAGGAACGGTACTCACAGGAATCGGACTCACACGTTTAGCAAGACAAGGGAAGAAAAACAAAGAAGCAAACGGAATCGATCAAGTGTTAAAACAGATAAAAGCACCACTGTTCCCTGATCGTGAATTTAATGTGGTTCATTATGGTGCAGATGCACAAGGAATCGAGCTTTCAACAGAAGCTATCCAGTCTGCCATTGATGATGCGCACCGTTTGAAAGGGGGGCGTGTGCTCATTCCAGAAGGGACATTTGTGACAGGTGCGCTAGAATTGAAGAGTCATGTAGAGTTGCATTTGCATGAGAAAGCGTATGTGTCATTCAGTCAAAACCCAAAGGATTATCTGCCGCTTGTCCTGACAAGATATGAAGGGGTCGAGCTTTATAATTATTCACCTCTCATTTATGCACACCATGCAGAAAACATTGCCATTACAGGAGCTGGAACGCTTGATGGTAGGGGGGATGAGCATCATTGGTGGCCTTGGAAATATGGCACGAATGGCCAGCCCTCTCAAGAGCGAGATCGTCAGCTTCTATTTGACATGGCTGAAAAGAGAAGACCAGTAGAAGAAAGAGTGTTTGGTGAAGGTCATTATTTAAGATCAAGCTTTATCCAGCCCTACCAATGTCAGCAAGTTCTTATTGAAGGAGTGACAGTGAAGGATTCACCGATGTGGCAAATTCACCCTGTACTAAGTGAACATGTGATTGTTCGTGGAGTCCATATTATCGGGCATGGACCAAATACAGATGGTGTGAATCCAGAATCTTGCCGGAATGTACTCATTGAAGATTGTTATTTTGATAATGGCGACGACTGTATTGCCATCAAATCTGGAAGGAACGAGGACGGTCGAAGAATAGGGATTCCATCTGAAAACATTGTCATTCGTAGAAATGAGATGCGTGATGGACACGGGGGAGTAACGATCGGGAGTGAAATCTCTGGCGGTGTAAGGTATGTCTATGCAGAGAATAATGTAATGGATAGTCCGAACCTTGACCGGGCACTGCGGATTAAAACCAACTCTGTCAGGGGCGGTACCATTGAACATATTTACTTTAAAAACAACACAGTCAAGAGCTTAAAGCATGAAGTGGTCTGTATCGATATGATGTATGAGGAAGGGGATGCGGGTCCACATCGTCCTGTTGTACGTCATATTGAAGTAGAAGGACTGAAAAGCAGCGGCGGACGATATGGAGTGAAAATAGCCGCCTACTCACATTCCCCGGTGACAAACTTCAACATGAAAAATTGTGTCATAGATCATGTGACGTATCCACTTTCTTTGGAGCATGCAATAGCGCCTTCTTTTCAGAACGTTGTCATCAATGGCGAACAAATTAATAAATAGATGATGTGAAAAACAGTCTTTTTAGAGGCTGTTTTTTCTTTTATCAGAAGGAAAAAGACGCTTTTAGAAATCACATATACAACCTATCTGCACTGTAGTATAATATTCCCGAAATTAGAAAAGAATTGACGGAAGAGATTTCGTCAAGCAGTACATAAATCAGGGGGTTCATTCATGAAAAAGTTAACGGCCATTTGGCTATCGCTCCTGCTTGTGATGGGTGTTTTAGCAGGATGTGCAGGTGCTGAGACAGACCATAAAGCAAAGAGTTCACAAAATAACGAAACAGCGACTGCGGCATTTCCTGTCTCAATTAAAGATGCAGCTGGTAAAACAGTCGAAATCAAAGAACAGCCAAAACGAATTGTTTCATTAATTCCAAGTAATACAGAGGTTGCGTATGCGCTCGGTCTTGGAGATAAAATGGTTGGACGTTCTGATTTTGACAATTATCCAAAGGAAGTTGAAAAGGTAGAGAAAATTGGCGGACTTGAATTCAATGTCGAGAAAGTCATTTCCTTAAAACCTGATCTGGTACTAGCTCATGCCTCGCAGATGGGATCAAAAGATGGATTTAAACAGCTAGAGGATGCAGGGATTCAAGTACTGACTGTAAATGATGCCACTTCCTTTAAGGATGTGTACAAATCGATCAATATGATCGGTGAAGCAACAGGTGCAAAAAAAGCATCAACAAAGCTTGTAGACGAGATGAAAGCAAAATTGAATAACATCAAGAAACAAGCAGAGGCGATCTCTAAAGACAAACAAAAAACAGTCTTTGTTGAAGTATCAGGTACTCCTGAAATTTATACAACAGGAACTCATACATTTATGGACGAGATGTTATCTGTGATCCATGCGAAAAATGCTGCTGGTGATCAAACTGGCTGGGTGCAAATGACAGAAGAATCGATTATTAAACGAAACCCTGACGTAATCGTCACAATTGATGGGTCCAGTTTAGCTGATCTGAAAAAGAGAGATGGCTGGAATGCGATCAAAGCAGTAAAGGAAAAACAAGTCTTTCAATTGAATACGGATCTCGCATCAAGACCGGGACCGCGATTGGTTGAAGGAGTCGAGGCTCTTGCGAAAAGCATCTATCCTGACACGTTCAAATAAATTCATCATCGCATACACACTAAGTTCTTTACTTCTTGTGGTGAGCATTGGAATGGGAATCTCCTTTGGAAGCTTAGGGATTCCCATTCCTTCTATTCTCCGTATATTTGTTCATGAACTATTCGGTGTGCAGATAGGCACAATAGATTCAATTGATCGCAATATTATGATGAATATCCGGCTGCCGAGAGTGATATTAGCGGCACTAGTCGGAGCAGCGCTGGCGTTATCTGGAGGAGCTTTTCAGGGGTTATTAAAAAATCCTCTAGCTGACCCATATACACTCGGTGTATCTCAAGGGGCATCAGTTGGAGCCGTCGCGACCCTATTTTTCAGTTTGCAGCTCCCTTTGCTCGGCAGTTTCACGCTCCCTTTTTTCAGCATGACAACAGCACTTGTGACCCTATGTCTCGTTCTCTTTTTTGCGCGTCTTGTTCATCGGGGGATGAGCATCTCCTCTTTAATTTTAACAGGGGTGATTTTCAGTTCTTTTTTGGGCGCGCTTATTTCATTGATGATTGCTTTAACGGGTGATGATTTAAAAGAGATTATTCATTGGCTTCTTGGCAGTGTGTCCATGAGGGGCTGGCGCTATATTGTGCTTTTCCTTCCTTTCTTTCTGATTGGGACCTTTGCATTAATGCTGATGGGGAGAGATTTGAATGTCATGACGTATGGCGAGGAGAAGGCAAAGCTATTAGGTGTACATGTGAAAAGGAGCAAATATATCGTGCTACTTGCTGGATCGATTTTGACTGGTAGTGCAGTAGCAGTATCAGGAACGATCGGATTTGTGGGACTTGTGATTCCGCATTTTATTCGCCTCTTAGCTATCACAGACCACCGGCACCTCCTGCCCTTGTCGATGCTGAATGGCGCTTCCTTTCTTGTTTTAGCAGACGTGTTATCGCGTACAATCATTGAGCCGACTGAATTACCGATCGGCATCATCACAGCGTTAATTGGTGCCCCTGTATTCGGCATCATCCTCATCCGTAAATATAGAGGAGGGACGCATCTATGATTCAAGTGAAGGAAATCAAAGGTGGATATGGAGAGAAAGAGGTCATACGTGGCATCAGTCTTGAAGTAAAACAAGGAGAATTTCTCGGTATTCTTGGTCCAAATGGAAGCGGGAAGTCGACCTTGCTTAAAATGATCTCTGGGCTGCTGGAACCTGACAGTGGAGAGGTACGCCTGAGCGGTCAACTGGTTCAATCCTACCGTCCAAAAGCGCTTGCGCAAAAAATGGCTGTTCTACCGCAGAAAACGGACCAAGCCTTCTCATTTACAGTGCAAGAAACGATTCAATTCGGTCGTTACCCGTATCAAAAAGGATGGCTGCAATCTGTTACGCAAGAAGATGTACAGGTCGTCAGCAAAGTTATGGAACAAACGGGTGTTGCACAGTTTAAGAATCAATCCATTCATGAGCTAAGCGGGGGAGAACAACAGCGTGTGTATTTGGCACAGGCACTAGCCCAGCAGCCTGACTATTTATTGCTTGATGAACCAACCAGTTTTCTTGATTTGGCCTATCAAAAAGATTTGCTTGATTTAATTAAAGAAGAAACGACTTCCTCTAGATTAACGGTCATTGGTGTGTTTCATGATGTAAACATCGCCAGTTTGTATTGTGATCGGCTACTCCTGCTTGATGAAGGAAAGACAGAAATGGTAGGGCTGCCGCATCACGTCTTGACGCCTGAGCGAATCAACCGTATATATGAAACAAATGTAACACCGCTCCAACACCCGCGAAGGGCAAATCCTCAGCTAATCATTGAGCCTGCGGAGACTTCTGTAGCATCAAATGCAAAGTTAGCGGATGGTTGGAAAACGTATGGCGGAGAAGGAATGACATTTTCTCTCAAAGAGCCGCTCCGCACCCTTTCCTCACACCAGAAAAAGGGTGGCTTCTTTTGGAAAAGGTCTCTTGGAACGGGAAGTGAGATGCTTCTGGATGAGGAGCTGGAAGATCGGGAAGGACTATTGTTTTATGACCAAGCAAGTGGTCCAAAACAATTTGCTGCTGAAGACACAGATGATGACATGGTGCTTTACGGCATGCGTCATCAAGAAGAGCTGACCATTTGGCTTGTACTGAAAGAGTCTCTATCAGACGGATTTTCTGTTCAGCTCATGGGACAGCTTGTCCACATGATAAAACAGGAGACGAACCTGTCCATTCATCATCTTTGTATCGCTACTGCCAACTTGCAAGAAACAGAAGATGATGAGCATTTACGCGAACGATTAAAGCAGAAAGTGTACCGTCTCCTTTATTCATTGAATGCCATTTGAAAGTGAACCAAAGGGTTCGCTTTTTTGGTTTATGATGCGATGAACATCACAGTGTTTAGTTAAACAAATACATCTTTTTCACTTCAGGTTATACTAAAAGGACGAAGCCATAGACAAGGAGGGACTCTAATGAAACTTTATACAAAAACAGGCGATCAAGGTCAAACAGGCTTGATCGGCGGAAGAACCGATAAAGATGACGTGAGGGTAGAGGCTTACGGCACGTTAGACGAGGCGAATAGTTTCATTGGACTCGCACATGCAAAATTACGTCAGCATGGTGAATTGTTTCAAGACATTATGTCAGAGCTGATTGTGATACAGCACGAGCTGTTTGACTGCGGCGGTGATTTAGCAGCAGTGAAACTACCGAAAGAAGGTAAATTAACTGAAGCGTCTGTAGCAGTCCTTGAGCAAAGAATGGATGTCTATGTAGAAGAAGCCGAGCCGCTCACGAAATTTATTTTACCAGGCGGTCAGGAAGGTGCGGCTCTCTTACATGTGGCGCGCACAGTCGTCAGAAGAGCAGAGCGGCAGATGGTGACGCTTGCGAAGGAGGAGGAGATTCCACCAGTTGCGCTCACGTATGTAAACCGGCTATCTGACTATTTATTTGCAGCCGCCCGAATCGTGAATCATCGGCTCGGTGAAGCGGATGTCGAATATGAACGAAGTGCAAACGTATTTCGGTCTAAATAAAGAAAAGCACTCTTCTCATTGAAGCGTGTAAACAAACCTTCGCATTCGTTGTCAGGTCTGTGCGCCGGTGCTCGTCCTTCCCAGACTTCAAAGGTTTTCTATCACGCTGAAAAGAAGACAAAGGGCTAAAATCAAGATCATTTTAGCGCATTGTCAACAATCTGAGCACTCTTCTCATTGAAGAGTGCTTTTTTATTGGATTCTACCGCTCAGTCTGAGCGAAGTTACGACTCTGGTCGCAATGAAAGATCAATCTGCGACACGTTTTGCCAGCTTTCTTTTTTGACTATAGTAAAGGCAAGGAGCAAGAAAGGAGGCATGAAGATGAAAATAACAAGTAAAACCATCATCGGTTCGATTTTAATGTTTGTCGGTCTATCCATCTTCTTCGGTGGTTCGCTAGGAGGGCTGATCCCGATTCTGATTGGGGCGTGGCTCATCTATGTAGGTGTAAAGAAATACGAGAAAGGCAGTAAAACTTTCGGCATCATTCTTGCCGTCATTGGTGTCATGATCGTTGTGCAAGGTCTGCCATTTATCTTTGGGATCGCCCTAGCTGGGGGGCTTCTCTACTTCGGCTGGAGGATGATCAATGGTGAAGTGGCAAAAGGATCATCAAGCAGATCATATATGGAACCAAACACGTCACCGAAAATGGAAGAACCTATGCACACGTCATTTGATCAAGAATGGGAAGACTTTTTAAAGAAAAAATAAGAGGAGGAAATTCAAATGGTATTTAGAAGAATGAGAGATATGTTTGTTGCAACGGTCAATGAGGGCTTAGATAAAATGGAGAATCCGCGTGTCATGCTAAATCAGTACGTTCGTGATATGGAGGACGATATTGCCAAAGCGAAACATGCGATCATCAAACAGCAGACGATACAACAAGGTTTCCTGCGCAAAGCAGAAGAGACGGAAGCATTTGCTGAAAAAAGAAAGAAGCAGGCTGAGCTGGCATTTCACGCAGGAGAAGAAGAGTTAGCACGAAAAGCGCTCACAGAAATGAAGTATTTTGAAGAAAAGCATCAGGAATATCAGGAAGCTTATCAGCAATCTGTGAAACAACTAAAAGAACTAAAAGAGCAATTGCAGCAGTTAGAAACGAAGCTGCGTGATATTAAAGACAAGAAGCAGGCGCTCATAGCAAGAGCAAATGCCGCACAGGCAAAGCAGCATATGAACGAATCTATGAATAAAGTAGATAGTGAAAGTGCATATAAAGAATTTCTTCGAATGGAGAACCGTATCGAAGAAATGGAGACAAAAGCAGGCAGCTATGCACAATTTGCAGATCAAGGAGCATATGCTCACTTAGACTATGCCGATGAGGTGGAAAAAGAATGGCAGAAGCTCAAGCTAGAGAAGAAGCCTGAGCAGCAGCAAGCAAACTAAGAAATCAATGACAAATCGGAAGAAAAGCAGGATTTTTCTTCCGATATTTGATTTCTTTCTGTTTCGCTTTTCCTTATAATGAAAAGGTCAGAAGATAAAGGGATGGTATGAATGAAGCGATTAATTGGTCTAATTTGTATACTCGTAGGTGTCTTTTTAATGATTGGGATGCTTTTCAAAAACGAAAATCTCTTTCATTTGAGTTTCTCCCGTGAAAAACCAGTCACAACGGCTTCAGCAAAAAAAGATGAAATTGATCAATTAGATATTTCTCTTTCTGGATTTCGCGTGAAGGTACAGCCTGAAAATCGTTCCGATATTTCCGTGATGGTCATAGGTGGAAAAGGGAAAATGTATGCGGAACAAACAGGTAGTACATTTAACGTCCGTGCTGAAAATAAAGGATTCTTGTTTTTCACTTCATTTGAAAAAGGAGAACTCTTAGTTAAAATCCCAACAGATTATCATAAAAATGTGAAGATTACGGGTGGAAGCGGGGTCAGTGAGATCGACGGCGAAGGGAAGCTTTCTCTTGAAGATGTGATCCTCAAATCAACAAGCGGAAACCTTAATGCTGAGAATTTCTCAGCAAACAATGTAGAAATCAAAGCGACATCTGGCAGACTCTCTGCGTCTCACATTGATGCGAAAAATAGCGATATTGGAGCAACCTCAGGCCGTGTCGATATTAAAGATGTCAAAGGCGAAATGCAGCTAGAAATGACGAGTGGTAGATTGACGGCAAGCTTTGATACCATTGAATCACCTGTCTCCTTTCACATGACATCAGGCAGCGCAAAATTTAACCTGCCAGATGAAGGAGATTTTAATGTCCAAGTGAAAAAAACAAGTGGAAGTGTCGACCACACCTATCACTTTGATCAAGCAGATAGTGAAGGACGGGGCTTTACAGGTACGCGGGGAAAAGGGACACATTTAGTCGATATTGAAATGACAAGTGGAAACTTAAAGCTGCGGTAATGAACGAAACAAAGGAAGGAGGCGAGTCAACTGCGTTTTTCAAGGAATCAAATTTTAGGCATCATTGTCGTGATTTTTGGTATTAATCTATTTCTCAAAATTATTGGGATCGGAGCCGATTTGTTTTGGCCTGTGTTTTTTGCGCTTGCGGGCTATTGGCTGCACTCAAGATCCAAACGTTGGCTCGGTTCAGTTTCCTATATTTTTGCCGGCTTTCTCTTTTTAAAATTCCTGCTCAATATTACATTTAGCCTCACAGGATATTTATTTGCCGCCTTTTTGATCTATGCCGGCTATCGCTTATTGAAAAACAAACCCGTTTTTGATATCGATAAAAAGGAAGCACCGGAGAACGATAAACCTTCTCTGAAAGTCAATCTTGAAAAAGAGGGCGAGCAAAAGAAAACAAAGAGCCAGACAAAGCCGCACAAGGAGCATGATTTCTTTATCGGTGAAGTCAGACTGATGAAAAAGCCGTTTCAATTAAGTGATTTGACGATTTCTGGTTTTATTGGGGATGTCAAAATCGATTTATCAAAGGCCATTATCGCAGAAGAAGAGAGCACGATCGTGATAAGCGGGCTCATCGGAGATGTGGATATTTTCGTTCCGCAGGATATTGAAGTATGTGTGAGCGCTTCGGCTGCCATTGGTGATATGAAAATTATTGATGAAAAAAGAAGCGGATTCGGCAGTAAAGTGTATGTGATGACCGACAATTATGATGAGAGCAAACGTAAAGTGAAAATCTCCATCTCTTTACTGATCGGAGATGTGGATGTGAGATACTTATGAGGAAACTCCATCTAGGTATCCAGTGGCAATCAATTCGTCTTGGAGTAGGGATCTCGCTTGGTGTTGTCATCATGACGATGCTGCCCATGTTTTTTTATTACCAGCTTGATCCGATGATTCTCCTCTCTACCCGCTGGTTCGGCATCCCGTTTTTTTGTATTTTACTGATCATTAGTCTTGCCATTGGGTTTTCTGCCTCACATGTATTTGGTTATCAGCATAAAAAGCGTCTTGATCAGCTTGTAGAGTCGATTTTAAAGTTTGAAAATGGGAACTTTGCATACAGACTGCCGTCTCTTGGCGACGATGAAATTGGCTTAGCAGCAGACCAATTAAATGAAATGGCAAAACGAGTGGAAGGTCAAGTAGCCTCTTTGCAAAAGCTCTCGAATGAACGGGCTGAATGGCAGGTGCAAATGAAAAAATCGGTCGTCTCAGAAGAACGTCAGCGTCTAGCACGAGAACTGCATGATGCGGTCAGCCAGCAGTTGTTTGCGATTTCAATGATGACCTCTGCAATTCTTGAGGGTATGAAGGAAAAGGATGAAAAGATTTTAAAGCAGATGCGTCTAGTCGAACGAATGGCTGGCGATGCACAGAATGAAATGCGAGCGCTTTTGCTACATCTCAGACCGATCACCCTTGAAGGAAAAGACTTGAAAAAAGGCTTGATTGAACTCCTAAATGAATTTCAAGCAAAGCAGCCGATTGATATCGATTGGGAAATAGAAGATGATGTTCCGCTGTCAAAAGGGGTAGAGGATCACCTCTTCCGAATCGTACAGGAAGCCCTGTCAAATGTGTTCAGGCATGCAAAGGCGACAAAGGTGACAGTGCGTCTGCTTATTCGAAATCGGCAGGTGCAGCTGAAGATTATCGACAATGGCATCGGCTTTCAAACAGATCATGTGAAGACGGCCTCCTACGGACTGGAATCCATTCGTGAAAGAACAAGTGAAGTAGGCGGTGTCGCAGAGATTATGTCATTTGAAGGAAAAGGAACACAAATTGATGTGAAGGTTCCCATTTTTGATGAAGGAAAAGGAGAGAACGTTCGATGATTCGAGTGCTTTTAATCGACGATCACGAAATGGTGAGAATGGGGCTTGCTGCTTTTTTAGAGGCACAAGCTGATATTGAAGTCATTGGTGAAGCGTCAGATGGACAAAAAGGTGTAGAGCTAGCAGTTGAATTACGGCCAGATGTCATTTTAATGGATCTTGTCATGGAAGGCATGGATGGCATCGAAGCAACGAAAAGAATTTGTCAGGAAATTGAAGATGCTCGAATTATCGTTCTGACGAGCTTTATTGATGATGATAAAGTTTATCCAGTGATTGAGGCAGGTGCTTTAAGTTATTTATTAAAAACATCCAAGGCAGGAGAAATTGCAGATGCCATTCGGTCTGCAAGTATCGGCGAACCAAGACTAGAATCAAAAGTAGCTGGAAAGGTGATGAATAAACTTCGTCATTCCTCAAATGGATCAATCCTTCATGATGCATTAACAGCAAGGGAAATGGAAATCTTGAAGCTGATTGCGGATGGGAAATCGAATAAGGTCATCGCTGAGGAACTATTCATTACAATTAAAACAGTGAAGACACATATTACGAACATTCTTTCCAAACTCGATGTAGAAGACCGGACGCAAGCGGCTGTGTATGCGCATCGTCATAAGCTGATTCAATAAAATAAAAAAACAGCTTTCAAAAGAAAGCTGCTAGAACATGCGTAAATTTAGTCCTTCTGTCCTGTGATTGGACGTTCGGATAGTTGATGGAGCTCAGGAACTGGAAAAGCCTCCTGCTCCTCGGCCGATTTGTCTTCTAGGGCTTTCTTCATCTCGGATAATAGCTTTACGCTCTCCTTTGCCAATGCTGCCTTTTTCTCTTGCAAACCAATGATCTGTGAAAGTCCGACGAATATACCGCCTCCTATCAGAAGGAGCGCAGGGGTTTGTCCATAATAGATCACGATCAAAAATGTGCTCGAAAAGCTGTCGGCTTCAATGAAGAAATCTTCTTTTGATTGCATGAATACAACGACTAACAGGAGTATTCCTAGAATCAAAAATAGAATGCCGGCCGAAAGTAAAGCTCGTTTCATGATTGACACCCTTTTTTTCTTACCATTTTAACATACTCTATAAGGATTGTGTTGCGCCCTTAGTCCCGAAGTCACGGATTTTCACTTTTGCTTTGTAATGAATATCTGATTCACTAAAAATTTCATCCCAATGTTTTGCTTCTTTTCGAAAATCCTTCGGGTAGGCAATACTCGCCTTTTGATAGAACCCGCAAATATCTGCTTTGATCTCATGCTGTAATTCCTCGATAAAATCTTTCACATCACTCTCTAATCGACGTTTGACAACGCCTTCGATTTCTCGGAGATATTTTTCATTAAAAGCATTTTCACGTTCATTCCAATCTTCAGACAATCGTCCATCAAGCGTCACTGACACATCAAATTGGTATCTTCCACTTGCTGATTTATGGGTTTTGATATGATGCTTCATTTTGAAAATCTCAAAAGAATAGATGCTGTGATCATATTTAAATTCAATGACGCCGCCTTTTCCGTCGCCAGTTAACAAATTGTATGACTGAACCGCTAACGGAGAGATATTGGTGAGAAATCGTCTGTTCTTAATAATAGAGGCGCCGTCGAGTATCAATTTTCCTTGATCGACGCTAACTTTCGGAACCGCAAAGGATACATTGTTCTGCATGGCTGAAGAAATATCTCCTAATGAGACCGTTTTGAACATACGAATGGTCGTTTTTCTATTTTCTGAAAGGTCGTATAAGGTTGATGAGGCTGGCTGTCCGTCGTCATTGATTTTGAGCATGTCTCCAGGCTTCTCAGATGTCATAAAGACGAGGCTACCTCTTCGCGTTTCGTTGTCTCGAATGAATTGATTAATGACGAGATCGAAATTATTCTCATTGATGAGTTCCTCAGAAAATAAATACACCCTAAGCTGCTGCGCGAAAATGCGGTGGCTTTTTAGCGCCGTTGTGCGGAAAATTTGATGCATAGAATCCCCGCTCGTTTCAATGATTTTCGTAGGGTCTTTGACACTTGCTTCCTGATCAATCTTTTGAGGAACAAGGACTTGCATTGACAGCTTTAATTTATTTCCTTGGTCCCCTTTATCTACTGCAAATCCGATCGCCATGTTGAGCTCCTCAATATTTTTACTATCCCAGCAACCACTTAATAGAACCAGCGTCAAAAGAGCACAAGCTGCTTTCTTTTTCATGCTGTTTTCCGCCTCCTTTTGAAATAAACAATAAAAAATAAGAGAAACGGGAGAATACCGAACAGTAGGAAAAAGAGGTTGTTCACATAGGTTAAATAATCTCGCACTGTATCGACATCCTTTGGGAAAATAGCTGCAAAGTAAATGACAATTCCCATTAAAGCGAGGACGACCTTTTTAGGAAACTTCGTTAGTTTAGATACACCGATTGCAGCAAAAAATGTATACCCGACAAAGCTTGTATATAGCTGAACGAGCCAAACGATCAATAAAAAGGAGTCAATTCGTTCAATGAAAATCCCTTGAATATCAAAGGCTTGGAACAAGGCAATGGTCGGCCAAGTCAAAGTCGCCGTTTCTTTGACAGTCAACGCTCCAATCACAAGAATATAAGTGAAAATATAGATGATGGAAGGAATCAAAAAGCCGACGGTTCCATAAGCAAAGGTGTGTTTTTGCGTGTTCATATAAGCAGGCATAAACAGCATCATTTCAATGCCGACAAACGATATGGCTGATGCATTAAAGGAATTGAAGACAGGGGAGAATCCCTCTCCTAAAACGGGTCGAAGGTTATCTAACTTAAATTCTTGCAAGCTAAGTCCGTAAGCGACAAATAAGATGATGAGCGTCACAATCAGAATAAAAGGAAAAAGCCTCGCTAAATCACCAATCCCGCCAATCACAAGATAAAAACCAACCACAATAAAACTGATCATTGTCACCGCTACAGGTGTGTTTTGAAGCAGAAAGAATTTCACCATTTCCGACATCGCTCGAACTTCATAGCTGGCGACGCCAAGAAAATAAATAATAATCAAGAGGTTGGCAAGCGTGCCAATCCATTTTCCAAGTCCCTCATTCGTATAATCGTAATATGAGGAGAAGGGGACTTTTTTCATCATGAGGACATTCGCAAAAATAAACACAATGTAAATGACACTCATGAGTAAGAGTGCAATCCAGCCGTCAGGTGTAGCCGCAGCCTGAGCCATTGAACGTGGGAGAATCATCATACTCGCGCCTAGTGTTGTATTTGCAATAATGGCACTTGCCTGATAGCTTGATATCGACTCTTTATGATTGACCATCTCGTTCTCCTTTCTGTTGATTTTTTAAGGGCAATCGAATAATGGAATTGTCTTCGTTTTTATAGCTGAACACAAAATCTGGTGAGAAATACGGTGTGCCAAAACTTTTTTGCCGCGTGAGATGAGTAAGGAGTACGAGCATAAACAGCACAATCCCGTATAAACCGAAGGTAGCCGCAGCAAACATGGACACAAAGCGGAGCACGCGAAAGGACATGCCCATCCCATATTGAGGAACAGTAAAGGATGCAAGTGCAATGACACTCACGATAATCACCATAATCGAGCTGACAATATGTGCCTGAACGGCAGCTTGTCCAATAACAACGCCGCCAACAAGTCCGATCGTCTGACCAAGTGGATTTGGCAGCCTTAAGCCAGCTTCCCGCAGCAGTTCAATCGTTATTTCCATGATGAGAGCCTCGACAATGGGTGAAAAGGGGACATTTTCCCTTGTGCTCGAGATTGTTATCGCCAAAGTGGTTGGCAAAAGACCTTGATGGAATGACACAAGTGCAATATAAATGGCTGATAAAAATAACGTCAGAAAGATTGAGGTAAACCGCAGCATACGAATGAGTGAGGCAGCGATCCACCTTTCATAATAATCATCAGGTGATTGCATAATTGTCGCGAGCGAAGCAGGTACAACGAGCACAAAAGGTGAATGATCGACAAAGATGGCAACCCGGCCATTATTTAAAGCAGACGCCACTTTATCTGGCCTTTCTGTATTTTGAATTTGTGGAAAAGGAGAGTACACATTGTCTTCAATGAGCTCCTCAAGAACACCAGAGTCCTGTATATCATCAATGGTGACTTGCTTGAGCCGCTTTTTGACTTCCTTTAAAACAGGGACTTGTACGATACCGTCGATATACATGATGGTGACTTGAGTGTATTTCTGTAGACCAATCTTCATATCGACGGTTTTGACATCAGGATTTTTCAAGCGCTGTCTTACAAGCGCTAAATTCGTATTTAAATCTTCAATAAAGCCAATTTTGGGTCCTCTTACGACTGTTTCAGAGGTAGCATCCCCTAAACTGCGTTTCTTCGTTCCATTTGTTTCTAATATATAAGCATGCTTAAATCCGTTAATTAGCACTACGCAATGACCTTCAAAAATTGCATCAACCAATTCTTCAGAGGTCTTGACCGAACGAGTGGTCATCATGGATAAATTAGATTCGAGCTTCTCTTTCGTCAGAGACGTATGATCTTGGAGAAGCAGCTTTAAAAAGGTTTGAATCTCCATCTTTTTGTTCATTTCTTTTATGTATAAATAGTAAACAACTTGCCCGTGAGGCAGCGTTTTTTTCTCATGGACCAAATCATCCATTTCCTTTAATTGCGGGAGAATGACGGAGAGATTATCGTATAAGTGCTCTTTCAATGGAGTCTGATTCAAAAGGATCACCCGCCTCAAATAACTTTTTCTTAGCATTACCTGCTTGAAAAAACAATATTCTGTGTTACATTATTTTGTGGTAAAAGAAAGAATGAGGGTTTTGGAGGAAACAAGATGGCACAAATTCGTTTAGCAGGAACAAAAGAGGAGATTGACCGTATTCTACAGTCGTTTGACAAGCATTATGAAGTGACATATACATCAAAAGATTACGGAAAAACGAACCCAAAATACAAATATTCGAAAGATGTCCGCGTTTATATTGAACTAAAATTAAAATAAAGATAAAATTTTAATTGAAAACGCTTAAAGGATTTTGGTTTTTTGTATAGAATAGAGTTGAGTGTATAGAAGCTATGGAGGGATACATAATGACAGAATTTAGAATCGAAAAAGATACAATGGGCGAAATCAAGGTGCCAAAGGACAAGTTCTGGGGTGCACAAACACAACGAAGCAAAGAAAATTTCAAAATCGGTTCTGAGAAAATGCCAAAGGAAGTTGTGAATGCGTTTGCAATTTTGAAACGTAGCACAGCGATTGCCAACGAACGTCTTGGCAACCTTGAGAGCGAAAAAGCAGAAGCAATTGCTACTGTATGTGACGACATCATCAGCGGAAAGTATGACGAGCATTTCCCGCTTGTTGTATGGCAGACAGGTAGTGGAACACAAAGTAACATGAACATGAACGAAGTCGTTGCAAATAGAGCAACTGCTTACTTGAAAGATAAAAATAGTGAGTTCAGTATTCACCCGAATGATGACGTCAACCGCAGCCAAAGCTCAAATGACACATTCCCAACTGCTATGCACGTGGCAGCTGTTTTAGCTGTGTACAAAAAGTTATTACCTGCGATTGATCAATTAAGAGCCACTCTTGATGAGAAAGCAAAAGCCTATCAAGAGATTGTGAAAATCGGTCGTACGCATTTGCAAGACGCAACACCACTGACAGTAGGACAAGAAATTAGCGGCTGGGTGTACATGCTGGACCGTTCAAAAGAAATGATTCTAGAATCAACCGAAAAAATGAGAGAGCTTGCGATTGGCGGAACAGCTGTTGGTACAGGAATTAACGCCCATCCTGAGTTTGGTCAATATGTTGCTGAGGAAATCAGCAAGCTGACAGGTCAAAATTTCAATTCTTCACCAAACAAATTCCATGCGCTAACAAGCCATGATGAAATTACGTATGCACACGGTGCCCTAAAAGCACTTGCAGCTGATTTAATGAAAATTGCCAACGATGTGAGATGGCTAGCAAGTGGTCCTCGCTGCGGTATTGGCGAATTGATCATTCCTGAAAATGAGCCAGGAAGCTCTATTATGCCGGGTAAAGTCAACCCAACTCAAAGTGAAGCTTTAACAATGATTGCAGCACAAATTATGGGGAATGATGCAACGATCGGTTTTGCTGCCAGCCAAGGAAACTTTGAGCTGAACGTATTTAAGCCGGTCATCATCTATAACTTCTTACAATCAGTTGAATTACTTGCTGACGGTATGAACTCATTCCATGACAAGTGTGCAGTTGGAATCGAACCAAACCTAGAAACAATTGAGAAAAACTTGAACAATTCATTGATGCTTGTGACGGCACTTAACCCGCACATCGGATATGAAAATGCAGCGAAAATTGCAAAACTTGCTCATAAAGAAGGTTTAACGTTAAAAGAAGCAGCACTTCAATTAGAGCTGTTAACAGAAGAGCAGTTTGAAGAGTTTGTGAAACCAGAAGAAATGGTGACACCGAAAGCAAAATAAGAAACCAGGGGCGTTTGCCCCTGGTTTTTTCATTGAATGTGATGTGAACAAAAATAAAACCCAAGGAATGCCTTGGGTTTTACAAATGATCCTCTTTCAAAATACGCAAAAGTGATTCAGAGTGGGTCTGAAGAGGTGTGTATAATTTTAATTGATACAGCATGCCTTTCACGATGACTTGTCTAGGTTTCTGTTTGTTTAATTCATTTTCTAAAATGCCGAGAGCTTCAAATAAATCAGGCTCGTCTTTCACTTCATAGTGCGCTTCAGCCTGCTCTCTTAATTCTTTTAGAAGAGATTCTGTCAGCGGGTCGAATGACCTTTCATATATAGGACCAAACCAATCGCTCGCTTGATCTACAGAGATAAGCGGAAGATCATCTCGCTCCATCATACCGCCCATCAAATCATCGATACGGTGAATCATCGTTGCGGCAAGCTCCTCAGCCTCTAGCTGAAAATCATATAAAATCGCAAGCTCGAAATAAACGTGGCTCATGCCCTCAAACGTCAAACAAAGATCAGCGATATAAGGAATCGCTACATCTCCATATACCTGTTTAATGTTATCAATGTGAAGCTGAATGGTGGCAAGCCGGATTTGTTTTGCGAGCTGCTGCGTTTCTTCATTCATTGGCAGTGCTCGATCGCTTAGCTGCATTTTAATAAAATCCTTTTGCTGCAAAATATTATCGTAGTAGACAGTGAGCTGTTTACGGTAGGCTTCCTTTGGTGTGCCGCCCTCTGTTTGAACCTCATGAATCCGGGTAAATACCTTATCATAATAGTAATGCAAGATTGAAATGAGCAGTGCTTCCTTTGATTTAAAATAAAGATAAAAAGCACCCTTTGACATGTGGCATTCATCCGCAATTTCCTGAACAGACGTTGTATTGTAGCCTTTGCTGGCAAACAATTTCATGCCGGCCTCAATGATCATTTTCTCTTTCTTTTTCAATATGAATGTCATCCTTTCTTACCGAGAGACAAATGTCTTAGGAAACGTGCCCAAAGAGATGTGACTTATCGGTCATAAACGACGAAAGTTTTCAAAAATTAATCAGATTGTAACTTGTTTTTTACAGTGTAATTCTTTATATTATAAAGTAAGGTGACCAACTGGTCAAAATATGTGAAAGGATGATGTTCCATGAGAGAAATCGATGATATGATGAGACGCTTGAAAGCAAAAGGAATTCAAGTAGAAAAAGTCAAAATGCCGAAAGAGACAACCATTGAAAAGAAATGGATGTATCAAGCTGGCAAGAAAATCAAAGCCACATACCGTGATTTCAATGGGTATTCATTCATCTAAAAAAGACTGCGGTCAAAAACCTACAGTCTCTTCTTTGGAACCGTGATCGTATAACATACACCTAGATTATCATTTTCAATAGATATAGACGCTTGATGCATGGAGAGAATTTTTTTGACAATGCTTAATCCGATACCGAATTCGCCCTTTTTTCCCTTACTAAAAGGTTCGTATAGGTTGGATAGCATATGTTCTTCAATTGGAGGACCGTCATTACGAATGACAATGCGTATTTGATCCTCTTTCTGTTTCATTTGAATGTCAATTTTACTTTTTGCGTAGCGAAGTTGATTTTCTAGTACATTCTCAAATAATTTGCTCCATTGTTCTGGATCGCCTTCAAGAGCAGCCTCATCATCTAAGTCCACGTTCCACTGCAATTCATTTTTCGACCAACGTATTCGGTCGACCACTTCCAGCATCGTATTACTGAGCAGGAAGGAAGCATGTGCAGGGTGTTGATTTGATAAATAATCAAGCTTTGTTAAGTACAGCAAATCCTTGATTTTCTTCTCAAGCTTTTCCGCTTCACCTTCAATGACTTCCACCGTTTGTTCAAGATCTCCCTTAGGAAAAATACCATCTTTAATCGACTGCGTATAGCCGCGGATGACCATGACAGGTGTCTTTAAGTCATGTGAGATATTTTGCAAAAGAGTACGTTCTGTTTCATCCTTTTGAATGAGTTTTTGTCTCATTTCTTCAATGGTATGACCAAGCTTTCCGATTTCATCTTGCCGGTCAACGATGACAGGATCGTCCCAGTCTTCTTGTGCAATCCGCTTCACGTGCTTTTCAAACGCAACGATTGGACGGGATAAGTAGCGGGCAAGCCAAATCGATGGAATCCAGCTTAATAAAATAACGGTGCTCAAGATAAAGATCAGCTGTTTAAACAGTGTAAAAGACAGGTCGTCTCGATAAGAATCTGGCGCATAAGACAACAGAATATATTGTGAATTGTCTGTTGATACTTTTTTGATGACAAAAAAGATGTGCTGGCCATTCACTTCTTCAGAATAGCGTTTCGTTGCGCTTTTTTGTTTTTTTACAAAGGCTTGGATTTTCTCTATAAAAGCGTGCGGGAAAAATTGCGCCATTTGGTTTAATTCATCTGACGGAATTAGAATGTGCTGCACCGATCGGTTTTCCGGTGTCGACTTTGGCGAGCCGTCTCGGTTCAATGGATATTCTGTGAGCACCTGTTGTTCGTTTTCGATATTTCTATAAATTTCATTCGTGAAAAAGTTTCGTAATGTATTCGAAAATAGGATGATCAGGACAAGCGAGATGGTGAGCAAAATACCAGAGATGACGATCCAAATTTGAAAAGCGAGTGGTTTGTTCTTCATCCTTTTAGCATCCTGTAGCCAAATCCATAGATGGTCTCGACCTTTAAGTCGGGCATTTTTTTGCGCAATCGTCTGACAAGGTCATCCACCACACGATCTGTCCCGAAGTAATCGTGTCCCCAAATTTTGACGAGAATATCTTCACGAGAAAAAGCATGTCCTTGGTGATGTGTAAATAAAAGCAGCAAGTCAAATTCCTTAGAAGTTAAGTTAATGAGCTGATCTCCTTCATACACCTCTCTTACATCCTCATGAATGACATAGGAGGAGACGGGTGTGACACTTTGCTGCTGCGGAGTATCGCTGTTTTTGTATACAAGCTCAAGCAGCTTTTGTACCCGAATGATCAGCTCGCGCGGAAGAAATGGCTTCGCAATATAATCACTGCTTCCCAGCTCTAACCCAAGGACACGATCGATATCTGCATCGCGTGCTGAAATGAAAATGACCGGTACGTCAGGTGATGCGGCTTTAATTTCTTTAATCAGTGTGTAGCCATCAGTATCAGGCAGCATGATATCTAAAATCCATAGATGCGGCGGCTTGTTCATCGCTTCGCGTGCCGCTTCTCCGGTTAAAAAAGAGGAGACATTCCAATTTTCACTTTCTAAATATTTGGTTAAAAGTTCGTTTAAGTTTTGTTCATCTTCCACTAAATAAATGGTGTACGACAAAGTCTTCCACATCCTCTCAACGTCATTATAACGGGATACAAAGGCGGCATGTCAACAATCACATGCTTTTTTCACAATTTCACATATTCTTCTCATCATTATCCCATAATGTTTGTTTATGATAAGCTCAAGGGAAAAAAGGGCATAGACAAAAGGCAGTTCAATAGGTGCTTTTCACGAATGTGCGCACCTTGCTTTTTTTCTATGAATAAGTATTATATAATTTGACATATTGTCATGTAGTATCTTCAATGATGTTGCCATTAAGAGGACATGAGTCCTATCTACACATATGAATCAAGCAAGTCATGAACATGATGTAAAGGAGTGTAAGCGATGGATTTTCGAAGAGAAGATGAAGAGAAGAAGTTGAATCAACAAGAAGATGTACATCAAGAGAATGAGAAACAAATAGACGAACCTGAAAAAGAAAAGGAACTCGTTTTTCAACCTCATGAAAACGAAGCTTCTGCCACTCAGGAGAGTGTGACAAACCATTCTCCTCAAATGGGAGATGACCGTGCGTCGAAAAAGGAGAAAAAGCGGAAAGCAGCATGGCTCAGTCCGATCCTTGGAGGAATTATTGGCGGAGGCCTTGTGCTTGGCATTACACCGCTTTTGCCGCAGTCACAGGACACAGCCGCAAATAATCAAACGCAAACAGCGTCAAGTGAACCGGCGACCTCTGAGAATTTCTCAACAAAACAAATCACCAATGCCACGAATGTCTCTGATATGGTAGAAGATTTAGAGCCAACCATTGTGGGTGTCTCAAACTATCAAACTACTCAAAATTCGTTTGGCCTTAGCGGCGATTCAACAGAAGCTGAAGCTGGAACGGGTTCTGGTGTCATCTTTAAAAAAGATGGCAAAAAAGCATACATTATTACGAATAACCACGTAGTCGAGGGTGCCAATAAACTGAAGGTCACACTGTATGACGGAAAAACAAAAGATGCGAAGCTTGTCGGCAGTGACGTGATGACAGATTTAGCTGTTGTAGAAATCAATGCAGATGGCATTGATAAAGTGGCGAGCTTTGGTGATTCTTCTAAACTCCGTGCTGGAGACAAAGTGATCGCAATTGGGAACCCGCTTGGTGCCCAATTCTCTGGTACTGTGACAGAAGGAATTATTAGTGGTCTTGATCGTACAGTTGAAGCGAACACGTCATCTGGTACGGTGGAAATGAATGTACTGCAAACAGATGCAGCGATCAATCCAGGAAACAGCGGTGGACCGCTTATCAATACAGATGGTCAAGTCATCGGTATCAACAGCTTGAAAATTAGCGAAAGCGGTGTGGAATCACTCGGCTTTGCGATTCCAAGTAACGATGTCAAACCGATTGTAGATGAGCTGTTGAAAAACGGAAAGGTTGAACGTCCTTACCTTGGCGTACAAATGATTGACCTTGAGCAAGTGCCTGAAACGTATCAAGAAAATACACTTGGCCTCTTTGATAAACAAATCGGCAAAGGGATTTACGTAAAGGATGTATCAAAAGGATCACCTGCACAAAAAGCAGGCTTGAAGTCTGGAGATGTCATCATCAAGTTTAAAGGGAAAAACGTGGCGAACAGCTCTCAGCTAAAAGAAATTTTGTACAAAGAAACAAAAGTTGGCGATAAAACGACAATGACTGTTATTCGTGAAGGGAAAAACAAGAACTTAGATATTACTCTTGGGCAGTCTGAAACTGAATAAATGAAAAAACAGGTGGACGTTAAAGGTCTACCTGTTTTTTTATGCTTATTTTTTTGAAGAGAGTGTACGTAATATGATTTTTTCCCACATGCTCCAAGGTAAGAGCTGCTTTGCGGTAAATGATAGTCGCACTCCTTTCCCAATTGGATATCTCAGCTTTTTCAGCCGCTTCTTCTCGGCTAATCGAATCACAAGCTCTGCGACTTCACGCGGGTCCCCGTAGTTTGATTTTTGGGCATTGATATGAGCCATCATCTTTTGATAGAGGTGTATGTATTTTGAGCCTTCTTCTGGCTGGAACATGTGCTCGTTCATAGACGTGTTCCAAATGTTCGTTTGGAAAGAGCCTGGTTCGATTAAGGCTGCCTGTATACCGAACGAGGCCAGTTCAATGCGTAAGCTCTCTGTGTAGCCCTCTAAAGCAAACTTGGAGGATACATAAGGAGAAAGTGCGGGCATTCCCATTAATCCGCTGATGCTGCTCATATTGAATATCTTTGCACCATTTGTCATAAACGGAAGAACGGCTTGTGTTACTTCTATGACACCAAAAACATTGACATTAAATTGCTGGCGGAACGTATCAACAGGAACCTCTTCAGCAAAACCCGCATAGGCTGTTCCTGCATTGTTGACAAGCAAGGTAATGGGGGCGCAAGTATGTAGCTTTTTCTGAAATGCTTGAATCGACTGCGTGTCGGTCACATCTATTGCTTCAATATGTATCGCTTCGGATAAAGAGGCTTGCTCGATTTCTTCGGCAAGCTTTTTCGCATTGGCTTCCTGCCTGACACCTGCAATCACTGTATAGCCTTGTTTGGCGAGGCCTATCGTGATGAGCTTGCCAAAGCCGCTATTGGCACCAGTTACAATGGCTGTCCTTTTCATTATCTCGTACCTCCTTTTGTTTCAATTTACCATAGCCTGATCTTTTATTGAATAACGAAAAGAAGGATGGAGAAGAATAAAAAGCGATGATAAGAAATAGGAGGAAGCACATGATGTGTTGGAAGAAGGCGGGACAAATAGGAGTGCTGCTTTTTATGCTGTCTGGCTGCCAATCGATCGAGCCGCTTCAGCAAACAAAGGAAGCAGAAGCAGAGAGTCTCTCAGCGGTTCAAATGAAGGAACTTCCATTTGCGCATCTCCACCTGCATGTTCAATACGGGCAGAAAAGCGAATTATACGAAGCCACCTATCGTCAGGCAAAAGGCAAAGAAGAAGCACTGATTCGTGATCATATGAACGGTGTCCGCTATGAAGGTGAAGAAGCATTACGCGAGATGAAGATGAAGCTAAATGATATGTCTGTTCCTAGTGCGAAGATCAATGAAACGTATGTAAATGAGCTATTAGCTGCTTTTAATTTAGATGACGATTATCAGCGAATTCAAGTCGATATGAAGCTGGAAGATGGGACCAAACGTACATTCCAAAAGAAGAAGTGAAACGGAACTTTCTCATTTTTTAATTGAAAATGATTTTCAAAATCACTTAAATCTGATACACTAAATTGAGATAAGTGATCTTTTGCGTCTATAAATAGACGATATTTCATATAAAAAATTTGCATGAGAAAAGGAGCGTTTGAGCGGAATGAGTGCCATTTCTACTGAAGGTTTAAGCTTAGGCTACGGAGAAACAATGATCATAGATGAACTAAATGTATCGATCCCTAAGGGTGAAATCACAGTATTTATTGGCAGCAATGGATGCGGTAAATCCACGCTACTTCGCTCTTTGGCCCGTCTCATGAAGCCAATGGGTGGTTCTGTCCTGCTTGAAGGTCATTCCATTGCCAAATTACCAACAAAGGAAGTAGCGAAACAGCTTGCTATTCTTCCGCAAGGACCAGAAGCGCCAGAAGGATTAACCGTGCATCAGCTAGTGAAGCAAGGCAGATATCCTTATCAAAATTGGCTGAAGCAGTGGTCAAAGCAAGACGAGGAAGCAGTGAATCGTGCTTTGAAGTCAACGAAGATGGAAGACCTTGCTGATCGAACGGTCGATTCATTATCAGGTGGACAAAGGCAGCGTGCATGGATTGCGATGACGTTAGCGCAGGAGACGGATATCATTTTGTTAGATGAGCCGACGACGTATTTAGACATGACGCATCAAATTGAAATTCTTGACCTTCTGTTTGACTTAAATGAAAAAGAGCAGCGCACGATTGTCATGGTCCTTCATGACCTGAATCTCGCATGTAGATATGCTCATCACCTTGTAGCGATTAAAGACAAGACGATTTATGCAGAAGGAAGACCAGAAACGGTCATTAATTGTGATCTTGTGAAAAATGTCTTTGATATGAACTGCCAAGTGACAACAGATCCTTTATTCGGAACGCCATTATGTATTCCGCATGGCAGAGGACGCTGTATTGTGCAGCAAGCGCAAGCGGAGACATTTCTCGCTGCAAGATAATCGTATGTCAAAAGCCTGACATCTGTTACGTACAGAGTCAGGCTTTTTTCTAAAAAAAGGAGCGGAAGATCAATGGGAAATGAACTAGATGAAAAGCTGGAAGGCTTGCTTGAGAAATATACTGAGCTGCTGCTCGGCGAATCAACAGACGCACTGAAACAAGATGTGAAACAGTGGATCATCTATTCTCATATTGCAAAAAATATGCCGCCTCTAGCAAAGCACTTTAATGAAACGTATCCAGAGGCTAAGGATGAAATCAAAGAAATCATTCAGCGGATCAAATTAATGAACGAAGCTCATCGATCCAATCAAGACCGTTAAAAAAACTGCCAGTATAGTGCTGGCAGTTTTTCTTTATGACATCTGTGATGGTCCGTATGGAGATTGATCTGTCAGTGTTTGCTGGAACTTCTGGTGTGCCTGCTGGAGTTTTTGCTCTTCAGCGGCTTCAACAGAATACCAGCCATATCGGAACATGACATCATATAAATGTCTTTGTGTTTTCTGTGTTTCTAGCGCAATTCGCTGAATATCTTGGTAAAGGGATTCATGACTGAATTCGTTGAGCGCTGTGTTGTATCCGCTTGTCATATATTTTTCAGTCGACAAGAGATCTGTGACAAAATCACGATCATTCATGTTTGTTGTCGTGGGAACCGGAGTTTGAGGATTTCCGATTTTTTGTTGGTTTTGTTGTTCCATGTTTTTTCCTCCTATTGCATAAAGCCAGTAGACTGGCCTTGCCCTGAGCTGCCTAAATGCTGAAGAATTTGTGTGTAATGCTGATGGTGCATTTGGCCCACTTGGTTTAATTCTTGTTTCAATGTTTGGTCTTGGCAATGCTCAGCCATAAAGTGAGCCTTTTTCAAAGCGATCAAGTTCCAATTCAGCATATCCTCTAAGTACAAGGAATCCTTTACTGAAATGACTTGCGGGGGCATATTCATTTGCTGATTGTTCAAGGTGTATTCCTCCTTACAATTTTGTTTCCTTACTGATTCTTTTTATATTGCTGATTTTGACTGGTCTTTTTTCCGCCTAGGTCTGCTTCCTGTGATGGACCTGCGTTTCCTTTTACACTTGCAGCACTTACGCCTGCTTTCGATGGATTTTTCTTCAAACGAGACATGTGGACATCACCTCCATTCTTACAATGCCCTCTCCTCTTTAATTCATACGCCGTAAAATAAGGCACATGAGAATGTGTAAAATTTTGAAATCCGCTCTTGAACTGTTTCGGAAAATCTTTTAAGATAAAGAAAGAGGCATTGCTTTTTTTTGCACAAAAAATGAATGACTGTTCATTCAAAATGTTTAGGGGGATATTTATGGGCAAACATATTCGCAAGGCAGCTGTCATTGGTTCAGGTGTCATGGGCTCAGGCATTGCTGCGCATCTAGCCAATATCGGGATACCAGTCACATTGCTAGATATTGTGCCAAACGAACTGACAAAGGAAGAAACGGCAAAAAAGCGAACGCTTGATCACCCTAGTGTTCGGAATAGATTAAGTCAAGAAGCGATGAAAAAATTATTAAAGCAAAAGCCAGCACCTCTTACTTCAGCAAAAAACCTATCATACATCACACCGGGAAATCTCACAGACCACCTTTCCTTATTACATGACGCTGACTGGATTATTGAAGTCGTTACTGAAAAGCTCAGCATCAAAAAGCATGTATTCTCTCTCATCGACGAACACCGCAAAGAAGGCAGTATCGTATCAAGTAATACATCGGGAATTTCGGTTGAAAAAATGGCAGAAGGCCGATCAGAGGATTTTAAACGCCACTTTTTAGGCACACATTTTTTTAACCCAGCTCGTTATTTAAAGCTTTTAGAAATCATTCCTATTCAAGAAACAGATCCAGAAGTACTTCAATTTATGAAAACGTTTGGCGAGGATGTACTTGGGAAAGGCGTCGTTGAAGCGAAAGATACGCCGAATTTTATTGCCAATCGTATTGGTACTTATGGACTCCTTGTTACAGTGCGTGAAATGCTTGAAAACAAATACACCATTGGAGAGGTGGATTCGGTCACAGGACCTCTCATTGGAAGACCGAAAAGTGCGACCTTCCGTACACTTGATGTCGTAGGGCTCGACACGTTTTTCCATGTAGCCCGGAACGTATATGACCAAGTCGAAGGTAAGGAAAAAGATATTTTTCAGCTTCCTGAGTTTATTGAAAGAATGCTTGAAAAAGGATGGATTGGTAGCAAGGCAGGGCAAGGGTTTTATCAAAAAAATGGAAAGGTCATTTTGGAAATTGATCCTGTGACGCTCACATACGGAGAACGAACGAAGCTCAAAGATCCAGGCATTGAGATGGCAAAGCAGCAAAAGGGAACGAAAGCGAAATTGAAAGCGCTTATTTATCAGGATGGGCGTGCAGGCCAATTGCTCTGGAACATGACGGCACCTGTGCTCCTTTATTCAGCTCAGTTAACAGGCGAAATTGCAGATGATATTCAGTCCATTGATAACGCAATGAAATGGGGATTTGGCTGGCAGCACGGTCCGTTTGAGCTCTGGGATGCAATTGGTGTGAAAAAAGCAGTCGAGCGCATGGAAGCAGAAGGTCACAGCATCCCGCAGTGGGTGCAAGACATGCTGTCAGAAGGACACGACACATTCTATCAAGAGAATGCAGATGGAGAGCGCTCGTTTTATCACAACGGGGCTTATGAACAGGAAAAAGGAAACGAAAAGAATATTTCCTTAGCGAGATTGAAAAAGAAACACGGCGTTATTTTTAAAAATGCTGGTGCGAGCTTGATTGATATCGGTGACGATGTCGCCTTGCTCGAATTTCACTCCAAAAGCAATGCCATTGGACTAGATGTCATTGACATGATCAATCGCGCTGTCGATGAGGTGGAACAGAATTATAGAGGGCTTGTCATCGGAAACCAAGGCAAGAACTTCTGTGTTGGTGCCAACCTTGCGTTGATTTTAATGGAAGCACAGGACGATAATTTCTTTGAAATTGACTTTGTGATCCGCCGCTTCCAGCAGGCAATGATGAAGGTGAAATATAGCGACCGTCCAGTCGTTGCTGCACCGTTCGGTATGACACTCGGAGGCGGAACAGAGGTTTGTCTGCCGGCCGCAGCTATTCAGGCGTCCAGTGAAGCGTACATGGGTCTTGTCGAAGCGGGAGTTGGGCTGATTCCAGGCGGCGGTGGAAACAAAGAATTATATCTTCGCCATCTGCAAGGGTCAGCTAAGCCGTCAGAGACCGCTATACAAGATGCCACGCTGAAAACATTTGAAACCATTGCAATGGCTAAAGTATCCACTTCGGCAGAGGAAGCGCGGGATATGAACATGCTGCGCGCGAGTGACCGAATCAGTATGAACGGTGATCACCTGATCTATGATGCGAAACAACTTGTGCTCTCTCTTGATGAAGCAGGTTATCGTGCGCCGCTCAAGCAAAAGGTGCCCGTCATGGGAGAAACAGGCTATGCAGCAATGATATTGGCGGCTGAAAATATGAGATTGTCTGGATACATTTCAGAGCATGACATGACCATTGTTAAAAAATTAGCTCATGTTATTTCCGGCGGAAAACTGCCATTTGGAACAGAGGTAGAGGAGCAATACTTATTAGAGCTTGAAAGAGAAGCATTTTTAAGTCTTGTAGGAGAAGTAAAATCACAAGCACGCATGCAGCACATGCTCGTCAAAGGAAAACCTTTACGTAACTAAGGGGGAGTCAAAATGAGAGAAGCAGTCATTGTCGCTGGCGCAAGAACACCAGTAGGGAAGGCGAAAAAAGGATCGTTAAAACATTTTCGGCCTGATGATATGGGCGCATTGTGTGTAAAAGAAACATTAAAGCGTGCTGGTGATTACGACGGACAGATAGATGATTTGATCATCGGATGTGCGACACCAGAAGCGGAGCAGGGGTTAAATGTGGCTCGGAATATTGGAGCGTTAGCAGGACTTCCGTATACAGTCCCTGCCATCACCATTAACCGCTACTGTTCATCTGGTCTTCAGTCCATCGCTTATGCGGGTGAACGAATCATGCTCGGTCAGGCAGAAACAATCTTAGCCGGTGGAGTCGAATCAATGTCACAAGTACCAATGATGGGTCATTCCATTCGTCCGAATGCTCATTTGGCAGAGCAAGCACCTGAATACTATATGAGCATGGGCCACACGGCAGAGCAGGTGGCGCAAAAGTATCAGGTCACTCGTCAAGATCAGGACGCCTTTGCGGTAAGAAGTCATCAAAAGGCAGCCAAAGCATTACAGGAAGGAAAGTTTTCAGATGAAATTGTATCCGTTGATGTAACAGAGCGGCGGGTAGGGGAGCAATTTCAATTAGAAGAACATCAATTCACGTTCTCACAGGATGAAGGCGTAAGAGCGGGGACAACGGAAGAGATTCTTTCCACTTTGCGTCCGGCTTTTTCAACAAAAGGCACGGTGACCGCAGGGAACTCTTCACAAACAAGTGACGGAGCTGCGTGTGTGATGATGATGGATCGTGAGAAAGCATCCTCACTTTCCCTTCAGCCGCTCGCCAAGTTCAGAGCGTTTGCTGTTGGTGGTGTACCGCCTGAAGTGATGGGGATCGGTCCAATTGAAGCCATTCCACGTGCGCTGAAAATCGCTGGACTTGAGCTGAAGGATATCGGACTGTTTGAATTAAACGAAGCGTTTGCCTCTCAGGCCATTCAAGTCATTCGTCATTTAGGAATTGATGAAGAGAAAGTGAATGTCAATGGCGGGGCAATCGCACTAGGACATCCGCTCGGCTGTACAGGAACGAAATTGACACTGTCACTCATTCATGAAATGAAACGGCGAAACGAGCAATTTGGCATCGTCACAATGTGTATCGGCGGGGGCATGGGAGCAGCAGGAATTTTTGAATTGATCTAAAGGGGGAAAACAGAATGAAAGCAATGGAAGAGGTAAAAAAGGGTGGAAGCTTCTTAATTGATGAGACGAATTATGAGCATATCTTTACACCAGAGGATTTCTCTGATGAGCATCAAATGATTGGAAAGACAACAGAGGATTATATTTTACAAGACGTTGTTCCATATATAGATCAAATTGAAAAGCATGAATTTGAGCATTCCGTCAGGCTTCTTAAAAAGGCTGGAGAGCTTGGGCTGCTAGGAGCCGACGTGCCTGAAGAATTCGGAGGGCTTGGATTAGATAAAATCAGTTCAGCTATTATTACCGAGAAATTCTCCAGAGCAGGGAGCTTCTCGCTTTCCTATGGCGCCCATGTCGGCATTGGATCTCTGCCAATCGTACTGTTCGGAAACCAAGCGCAAAAGGAAACGTATCTGCCAGGACTTGCTTCTGGAGAAACGATAGCGGCGTATGCCCTAACTGAACCAGGATCAGGCTCTGACGCTCTTGGAGCAAAGACAACTGCGGTGTTAAATGAAGCCGGAACCCATTATGTGTTGAATGGGGAAAAACAGTGGATCACAAACTCCGCATTTGCCGACGTCTTTGTCGTATATGCGAAAATTGATGGTGAACACTTCTCTGCTTTTATCGTAGAAAAGGATTTCCCTGGTGTCAAAACGGGACCTGAAGAGAAAAAGATGGGCATTAAAGGGTCCTCAACGAGAACGTTAATCCTTGAGGATGCTCAAGTGCCAAAAGAGAATTTACTAGGTGAGGCTGGCAGAGGTCATGTCATTGCCTTTAACATTTTAAATATCGGACGCTACAAGCTGGCTGTCGGGACAGTTGGCGCGTCAAAACGTGTCATTCAATTATCGGCAGAATACGCAAACCAGCGTAAGCAATTCCAAACGCCCATTTCTCGATTTAGCTTAATTGGTGAAAAAGTAGCCAACATGTCGGCAAAGCTCTATGCGATGGAAAGTGCTGTTTACCGCACAGTCGGATTATTTGAACAGCGTATGGGTCTATTAAGTGAAGAAGACCAAAAGGACGGCAAACAAATTGCCCAGTCCATTGCAGAATATGCCATTGAATGCTCTCTTTGTAAAGTGCTTGGCTCTGAAACTTTAGACTATATTGCGGATGAGGGTGTGCAGATTCACGGCGGATATGGATTCATGCAAGAATACGAGGTCGAAAGAGCCTATCGTGACTCCCGGATTAACCGTATTTTTGAAGGGACAAACGAAATCAACCGTCTGCTAGTCCCAGGCACATTCCTGAAGAAAGCGATGAAGGGAGAGCTTCCGCTTCTTCAAAAGGCGCAAACCTTACAGGAAGAGCTCATGATGATGATGCCGGAAGAGCCGGGTGATCAGCCGCTCGATCAAGAAAAATATTTGCTTGCCCATGCGAAAAAGATCGCCTTAATGGTATCTGGAATGGCGGCGATGAAGTATGGAAAAGCGTTAGACAAAGAGCAAGAGATTCTTGTGAACATAGCGGATATCGTCAATGAAATTTTTGCTGCTGAATCGGCGATTCTGCGTACTGAAAAGGCAATCGCTGCATCAGGGCTAGATAAGAATAATCAAAAGCTTGCTTACACACAAATATTCACGCAGGAGGCCTTCTTAAAAATTGAAGCCCATGCAAAAGAATCCTTAATCGCGATGGAAGAAGGAGATGCACTCCGCATGAGTCTTTCAGCTCTTCGCAAACTGACAAGATTCACCCCGATCAATGTCATCGCCAAAAAGCGCGAAGTGGCGAAACGAATCTTTGAAGTAGAGAAATATATCGTATAAGACGGCTGAAATTTGCGGATATCATTCCGCACCTCAGATTGTTGACAAAGGGCTAAAATGATCTTTATTTTAGCCCTTTGTCTTCTTTCTGCACCTTTTTGTAAGCATACATTTAGGTTTTTAAAATATTTTGTGATAAAATGTTGTCACTATTTGCAGGAGGTGAAAATGGTGGCTTTAGATTTTTATGAATACCCATCTTGCGGTACATGCCGAAAAGCAAAAAAATGGCTGGAAGAACACAATAAAGACATCAACAGCATACATATCGTCGAAGAGACGCCTAATAAAGAAACATTAAAAGCCCTTTACGAAAAAAGCGGCTTAGAGTTGAAGAAGTTCTTTAATACAAGTGGACAGAAATACCGAGAGCTACAGCTGAAAGATCAACTTCCTGCAATGTCAGAGGACGAGCAGCTAGAATTACTCGCATCTAATGGAATGCTGATCAAGCGTCCGATTACAACAGACGGTAAACGAGTCACGATTGGATTTAATGAAGATACATTTAAAAGCGTCTGGAAATGATGTAACTTTCATTCAGATTGTGGTATCTTCAATATAGATTGAAAGAAAAGACTGGAGGGGTATTGAATGAGCACACCAAAAGATTTACGTTATTCAGAAGAACATGAATGGGTCAAAGTAGAAGGGGAAAAGGTGCGTATCGGTATTACGCATTTTGCTCAATCTGAGCTAGGCGATATCGTGTTCGTTGAGCTTCCTGAAGTAGGAGACAAAATTACAGCGGACGAGCCTTTCGGAAGTGTAGAATCAGTGAAAACAGTTTCTGAGCTTTACGCACCGATCAACGGTACAATTGTTGAAGTGAACGATGAGCTGGATGACAGCCCTGAATTCGTCAACGACTCTCCATACGAAAAAGCATGGATGATCGTGGTAGAGCCAGCTGATACATCTGAAATTGAGAACTTGATGACTGCTGAGCAATATGAAGAAATGACAAAAGAAGACTAATTCACGTGAAATTGGACACTCTACCTTTATGGGGGGTGTCCAATTTGTCTTTTCAAAAAGAACAGGTGGATATAACAGATCATGTCACAGGGCGATTCAAAGAAAGCGGCATGGTGCTGTATCATCAAAATGAAGAGATTGGCACGATGATTAGTGAAAACCAATATGAGTTAAAATCAGGTTATTCCTATGATCAAAATCGTTTTTATCGTCTGACGGATACATTGACCCACGGGACAGAAAAATATGTAGACTGTGATGATGAAAATGGCTGGTGCTAATCACAGATGAGGCTGCAGTGAGCATAAGCTGCAGTCTTTTTAGTGCAAGTGCCCAATCTTTACAACCTCGATGAAAGATTGTAATCTAAGGGAGAACTGAACAATGTCAAAAGGGCCGGGTGATCGTGATGAATGTAGAGGTAGAAAAGGTCATCATAGTAGAAGGTAAAACAGACAAACAAAAGCTAAAAGAAGTCATAAGTGAACCTGTTACCATCATTTGCACCAATGGCACGATCAGTACATCGAAGCTGGATCAGCTCGTAGACGAATTATTGGGGAAAGACGTTTACATATTAGCAGACAGTGACGATGCAGGCGACAAACTGCGGAAGCAATTTCGAAAAGAATTCCCTGAAGCGCTTCATCTTTTTGTCGACAGAACGTACCGCGAAGTGGCCGCTTCACCGTCAGCCCACATTGCATCTATCCTATTAGCTGCAAACATTGATGTTCATTCGAAATATTTATGAGGGTGGACGTATATGAAAGAGATTGAAGAACATGATTTCAAGGAAATAAAGGACGATTTATTTCTTTTATACTTATATACACCGTTTTGCGGAACATGCCAGCTGGCAAAGAAAATGCTTGCGGTCGTAGACACCATGCAGCCGGATGTACCTTTTTACGAAAATAACTTAAACTACTCACCAGGCTTTGCGAAGGCTTTTGAGATCGAAAGCGTTCCTTGCTTTCTACTGTTTAAAAAAGGCGAACTGGTGCAAAAAGGCTATGCCTTTCACTCTGTTCCATATCTTCATGAAATGATTGAAACCGCTAAATAAAGCGGTTTTTTGTCATATTTCAAGCAATTCATCTGAAAATTTGTCGAGTTATTTATAAAGGACAAGGGAATGTTTGTAGAGAAATGTTATGTATAACCAAATGACAGGGAGGTTATACATGTGGAAAAAGTGAAAACCCATGGTAACAAAGGGCAGCGCTTATTGCTAAAACCGCTGCTCTCATCATCATCCTTGAAGATTACATTTGAGGCGGAAACTGACTCTTGTACATTGATTGTGGATGAGCGTGGTGAAGTGAAGAAACTACCTGCAATTGAGTTATCGGATCTCATCTTTTATGGTGAGAGAAAAGAAATACTACAATTATTAGATGGAGATATGTCCTTACAGCAGTTAATTAGCAGGGGACAAGTGAAAGTAAAAGGGTCATTCCGCGCGCTCCTAAGACTAGAGGCGGTGCTCTGGCTGACGAACGGTTTTTTTCGAAAAATGATAACGTAGTCGTTTACTAGGAAATTAGCGATTTACAGCGTTGACATATCTCGGGTAGCATGATATTCTACGTTAGTAAAAACATGAACATCACATAAAACAACATATTTTCTCTTATTAAGAGAGGTGGAGGGACGTGCCCTATGAAACCCGGCAACCGTCAGCATAGCTGAAATTGGTGCCAATTCACTCAAAGCCGCAATGCTTTGAAAGATGAGAGAAAGGCGTATTGAACATAAAAGGCCTTTCTGCTTGCATTGCAGTTGGGTCTTTTTTACTGACCTCAAGCCAGGCGCGGAGCATGGCATCAGGAAGAATAAATAATGTATGTGATGGCAACCTATAGATTCAGCAAGAAAGCAGGTGAACAGACTGTGATCCATTTACAGAATGTATCAAAAACGTATCATTCAAAAAGCGGAAATGTTGATGCTGTGAAAGACGTCAACTTGGATATTGGTAAAGGTGAAATATTCGGAATTATTGGGTATAGCGGTGCCGGAAAAAGCTCGCTGATTCGCCTATTAAACGGTCTGGAGCTGCCAACAGAAGGAATTGTCGAAGTGGCAGGCAACCGGATCAATGAAGTATCGAATGCGAAACTTCGGAAAGCAAGACAAGAAATCAGCATGATTTTCCAGCACTTTAACCTACTTTGGTCAAGAACAGTGAGACAAAATATTATGTTCCCACTTGAGATCGCAGGTGTACCGACATCGAAACGGAGAGAGCGTGCGAATGAACTGATTAAATTAGTCGGTTTAGAAGGAAAAGAAAATGCGTATCCGTCTCAGCTTAGCGGCGGACAAAAACAGCGTGTGGGGATTGCGAGAGCATTAGCAAATGATCCAAAGGTTCTTCTTTGTGACGAAGCAACGTCAGCACTTGATCCGCAAACAACGGATTCTATCCTTGATCTTTTGGCAAATATCAATAAACGACTTGGACTGACGATTGTGCTGATTACACACGAAATGCATGTCATTCGCAAAATTTGTCATCGCGTGGCGGTGATGGAGAATGGACGCATTGTCGAAGAAGGCGAGGTATTACGCGTTTTCAGACAGCCGAAGGAAGAAATGACGAAGCGATTCGTCCAGCAGCTTGCTGAACCAGAGGAAGCGAAAGAAACAATCGAACACGTCTTAGAGCGCGTAAAAGAAGGTCAGGTCGTACGGTTGTCCTTTATTGGCGATTCTGCCGAGCAACCGCTCATCACTGAAATCATTCGATCCTTCAAGGTCGATGTAAATATCCTTCAAGGAAAGATTTCTCAAACGCAGGAAGGCGCGTTTGGAACACTCTTTATCCATATTAATGGAGAAGAGACTGAGGTAGAAAAAGCCATCGCCTATATCCAAAGCAAACAGGTTGAAATTGAGGTGATGACACATGTTTGAGAAATGGTTTCCGAACGTTGATTTAGAAGTCATTTGGAATGCAACGGGCGAAACGGTCTATATGACACTCATTTCATTGGCGTTTGCCTTTGTGATCGGAATTATTCTTGGACTCCTGCTTTTCCTTACAGGAAAAGGTGGTCTTTGGGAAAATAAACCGATCAATGCTGTCATCGGTGGAGTCGTCAACATTTTCAGATCGATTCCTTTTATCATTTTAATTATTCTTTTATTAGGGTTCACGAAATTCTTAATGCATACAATTCTAGGTCCAAATGCAGCACTGCCTGCCCTTGTCATTGGGTCAGCTCCATTCTATGCACGTCTTGTCGAAATTGCACTGCGTGAGGTAGACAAAGGAGTCATTGAAGCAGCACGCTCAATGGGAGCGAAAACATCGACCATCATATTCAAAGTATTGCTGCCAGAATCATTGCCAGCCCTCATTTCAGGTATTACCGTAACAGCGATTGCTTTAATTGGCTCAACTGCGATTGCAGGTGCAATTGGAGCAGGCGGACTTGGTGACCTTGCTTATGTGGAAGGATACCAATCTGGTAATACAGATGTCACACTTTTTGCCACTGTGTTTATTCTCATCATCGTCTTTATTATTCAAATAATCGGTGATTTGATTACAAATAAAATTGATAAACGATAAGGGAGGATTTATTCATGAAGAAATTGATTTTAAGTGCACTATTTCTAGCATTTGCAGGCATTTTAGCTGCATGCGGTTCATCTAATAACGCAAGTGATAGCAAAACCATTACGGTTGCGGCTTCAAAAACACCACATGCCGAAATTCTTGAAGAAGCAAAACCACTTCTAAAAGAAAAAGGCTACGATCTCAAAGTGAAAGTACTTAGTGATTATAAAATGTACAACAAAGCGTTAGCTGAAAAAGAAGTGGATGCAAACTTTTTCCAACATATCCCTTACTTAAATGAAGAAAATAAATCAAACAAAGATTACGACCTAGTGAGTGCAGGTGCGGTTCACCTTGAGCCATTCGGCATCTACTCTAAGAAATACAAATCAGTAAAAGATATTCCAAACGGTGGCACGATCATCATGACAAACAACGTAGCTGAGCAAGGACGTATGCTTGCCCTGCTTCAACATGCTGGTGTCATCAAACTCGACCCAAAGGTTGATACAATCAACGCTACTGTAAAGAACATCAAAGAAAACCCAAAGAACCTAAAGTTCAAAAAAATCGCTCCTGAACTAACAGCGAAAGCTTATGAAAACAGTGAAGGCGATGCTGTGTTTATCAACGTCAACTATGCGATCCAAAATAAATTGAATCCGAAAAACGATTCAATCGAACTTGAGCAAACAAAGAACAACCCATATGCAAACATCGTGGCGGTTCGCAAAGGTGAAGAAAAATCAGATAAGATCAAGACTTTAATGGAAGTTCTTCACTCTGATAAAATCAAAGAATTCATCGACAAAAAATATGACGGTGCTGTACTACCGGTATCTGAATAACGATGTGTTAACCTCGCTTTCGTCAAAGCGAGGTTTCAGCGTGTAGACAAACCCTCGCATTCGGTGTCAGTCCTGCGTGCTGGTGCTCACGAATGTCGGATTCGCTCCGCTCCAGTACTCGTCCTTCCTACACTGCAAAGGTTTTCTATCACGCTGAAAGGAAGACAAAGGTCTAAAATTAAGTTCATTTTAGACCTTTGTCAACAATCTGTAACCTCGCTTTCGTCAAAGCGAGGTTTTTTTGTGTATTTTTTCAAATCTCGCTCATAATAAAAATGTACAAATGACCTGAAGGGATGGAATAAAGATGAATGAACAGCATATGAGCGGATTCATGCAGCAGTCGCTGACTGATTATAAAACCGCAATGGGTGAATTTCAGAAGAAAATGCCGGTGTTTGGGAAAAAATTCAATGAATTCACGGAGCAATGTTTTCAGAGCGATTCATTAACGCAAAAGGAAAAACAAATGATTGCCCTTGGCATCAGTATTCATGCACAGGACGAATACTGCATGATTTATCATACAAAGGGAGCGCTCGACCAAGGCGCCACAGAAGAAAATTTGCTAGAGGTTGTCAGCGTGGCAGCAGCATTTGGCGGCGGGGCAGCATTGAGCCAAGGGATTACTGTCGTTCAGCAATGTATTGACGAATTTGGAGGACAGACGCATTAAGGGAAGGAAAGGGCGGTATATTTCCATATCAGGGAGTTGAGTT
Organism: Bacillus sp. FSL R5-0422; assembly: GCF_038610765.1. Taxonomy (NCBI): domain Bacteria; kingdom Bacillati; phylum Bacillota; class Bacilli; order Caryophanales; family Bacillaceae; genus Bacillus; species Bacillus sp. FSL R5-0422. The sequence goes on along the minus strand of NZ_CP152014.1, from coordinate 2,870,562 downwards.
CTTCTCAGCCGATTGTGTGAGAAAATATGCCAGCATAGCGCACTATATCCCTTTTGAGTGAAGCCGCATGACTTTGATACAATGAAGCTACACTCAAAGAAGGGAATGGTTTATTATTTGTTCGGACCATAGTACATTAGGATTGGATTATACCGCCGAGATGGAAAAGGCCATGCATAAGGCTCATGGCATGAGCTATGCAGAGTACGAAAGAGACCATGACTTACGGATGAAAGTGGAATATAAACGAGAGCAGTCCTATCGAGATGAGAAAAGGCAGCTCGCAAAAATGAATATACAAGGCTATTAAATAGCTAAGGGACGGGGAGAACAGTTTCCCGTCCTTTCTTTATGAAAACAGTCTTTTCGACATAAATCCTTTTATCTACCGGCTTTTTTTGTTAGAATTTTGAGAGCATCCTCTCACGCTTATCGTGAATGTGTTGTATTCACTTTTAATTTGTTATAAAATTAGAATGAGAATAAATTGAGAATAATGATTATTTTGGAGGTATCGATATATGACTGCTTCGACATTAACAATTAAGGACTTGCACGTTGAGATTGAAGGGAAAGAAATCTTAAAGGGTGTAAACCTCGAGATAAAAGGTGGAGAATTCCACGCAGTAATGGGACCAAACGGTACAGGTAAATCAACTTTATCTGCTGCAATTATGGGCCACCCTAAATATGAAGTAACAAAAGGCAGCATTTTGCTTGATGGCGAAGATGTACTTGAAATGGAAGTAGATGAGCGCGCTCAAGCAGGTCTTTTCCTTGCGATGCAATACCCATCTGAAATTAGTGGTGTGACAAATGCGGACTTCCTTCGTTCTGCTATTAACGCTCGCAGAGAAGAAGGCGATGAAATCTCTCTCATGAAATTCATCCGCAAAATGGACGAAAACATGGAGTTCCTTGAAATGGACCCAGACATGGCGCAACGCTACCTAAACGAAGGTTTCTCAGGCGGGGAGAAAAAACGCAATGAAATTCTTCAATTAATGATGATTGAACCAAAAATTGCGATCCTTGACGAAATCGATTCTGGTCTTGATATCGATGCGTTGAAAGTGGTTTCTAAAGGAATTAACAGAATGCGCGGCGAAAGCTTCGGCTGCTTAATGATCACTCACTATCAGCGTCTACTGAACTACATCACACCAGATCACGTTCATGTCATGATGCAAGGACGTATCGTGAAATCTGGCGGACCAGAACTTGCACAACGTCTAGAAGCAGAAGGCTATGACTGGATTAAAAAAGAGTTAGGAATTGAAGACGAAACTGTTGGTCAAGAAGCGTAAGCGTTAGGAGGATTATTGATGACATTAGAAACGAAATTATCAGTAGATCAAGATTATGTCAAAAGCTTCTCCGAGAAGCATCAGGAACCGGCATGGATGAGTTCCCTTCGCTTACAGGCTCTTGAAAAAGCAGAAGACCTTCCAATGCCAAAGCCTGACAAAACGAATATTTCTAAATGGAATTTAACCAATTTCAAACAGCATACAGTCGAAAGTGCACCATTTGGATCATTAGAAGAGCTTCCTGAAGAAGTGAAATCTCTTATTGATTTAGAGGACACGGATAAGACAGTTTACATTCAGCGTGATCAAACGCCAGCCTACTTGTCTCTTTCAACAGAAGCGAAAGACAAAGGCGTGATCTTCACTGATCTTCATACAGCGCTTCGTGAACATGGCAATCTAGTGAAGAAATACTTCATGACTGATGCAGTGAAAGTAGATGAGCATAAACTAACAGCTTTACATGCTGCTTTAGTGAATGGTGGAGCTTTCCTCTATGTACCGAAAAATGTAGAACTTGAAGCGCCAATTCAAGCCGTCTACCTACATGAAAACGACGACACGACTTTGTTCAACCATGTCATCGTTGTAGCAGATGATCATAGTTCAGTGACTTATGTAGAAAACTACATCAGTACAGCAAAACCTGAAGAAGCCATCTTCAATATCGTGTCCGAAGTGTTCACGGGTGCTAATGCTCGCGTCACTTACGGTGCAGTAGATAACCTTTCAGAAGGTGTCACAGTTTATGTGAATAGACGCGGTATGGCAAGTGGCCGTGACAGTAAAATCGAATGGGCGCTTGGCTTAATGAATGATGGAGACGTCGTGTCTGAAAACATCACAAAGCTTATGGGCGACGGGACATTCGGTGATACAAAATCAGTTGTTGTCGGCCGCGGGAATCAAACGGAAAACTTTACAACAAGCATCATCCACTTCGGTAAAAACTCTGAAGGGTATATCTTGAAGCATGGTGTCATGAAGGATCAAGCATCCTCTATCTTTAACGGAATCGGTAAAATCGAGCATGGCGCAACGAAGTCAAATGCTGAACAGGAATCACGTGTTCTCATGCTGAGTGAGAAAGCACGCGGTGACGCAAACCCAATTCTATTAATTGATGAGGATGATGTAACAGCAGGGCATGCTGCTTCTGTTGGACGTGTCGATCCAATTCAACTGTATTACCTCATGAGCCGCGGGATTTCCAAAGAAGATGCAGAAAGACTTGTGATTTATGGCTTCTTAAATCCAGTCGTCAAAGAACTGCCGATTGAAGGAGTTAAAAAGCAGCTCGTTTCTGTGATTGAAAGGAAAGTAAAATAATGAATATCAAAGACGTTCGTGAGCAATTTCCAATCCTTCATCAGCAAGTGAACGGACATGATTTGGTGTATTTGGACAGTGCAGCGACTTCTCAAAAACCAAGAGTGGTCATTGATGCAATGAATGAGTATTACCGGTCTTACAACTCGAACGTCCACAGGGGTGTTCATACCCTTGGCACAAGAGCAACGGACGCATACGAGGGTGCGAGAGAGAAAGTTCGTGCATTCATCCGTGCTTCATCTGTCCAGGAGATTATTTTTACTAGAGGTACAACAACTGCACTAAACACAGTGGCGATCAGCTATGCTAGAGCAAACCTCAAAGAAGGCGATGAGATTGTCATTACGCACATGGAGCACCATGCGAATATCATCCCTTGGCAGCAAGCAGCAAAAGCAACTGGCGCCACATTGAAATACATTCCGTTACAGGAAGACGGCACGCTATCGCTTGAAGATGTGAAGCAAACGATCACACATCAAACGAAAATCGTCGCTGTCACACATGTTTCAAACGTATTAGGAACCATCAACCCGATTAAAGACATCGCAAAAATTGCCCACGATCACGGTGCTATTATCGTTGTCGATGGTGCGCAGAGCATCCCGCACATGCAAATTGATGTTCAGGATCTAGATTGTGACTTTTTCGCATTCTCTGGGCATAAAATGTGTGGACCGACTGGCATCGGTGTACTTTACGGGAAGAAGGACCTTTTGAATAATATGGAGCCTGCTGAGTTTGGCGGTGAAATGATCGACTTTGTGGATCTGTATGATTCTACTTGGAAAGAGCTTCCGTGGAAATTTGAAGCTGGAACACCGATTATTGCCGGAGCAGTTGGACTCGGAAAAGCGATTGATTTCTTAAATGACATTGGTATGGAGGAAGTCAGCCGTTACGAGCATCAGCTTGCCACTTATGCGCTTGAACGCTTTAAGGAGCTTGATGGTGCGACTGTTTATGGACCGCAGCACCGAGCTGGGCTTGTGACGTTTAATTTAGATGACGTCCATCCGCATGATGCGTCTACTGTTCTGGATACGGAAGGTGTCGCCATTCGTGCTGGACACCATTGTGCACAGCCGCTCATGAAATGGCTTGGTGTATCAGCGACTGCAAGAGCAAGCTTCTATCTGTATAATACAGAAGAAGAGATTGACAAACTGATTGCAGCGCTCCGTAAGACAAAGGAGTATTTTACGAATGTCTTTTAATGTAAACTTAGACACACTGTACAGACAAGTGATTATGGATCATTATAAAAATCCGAGAAACAAAGGTGTGTTAAACGACAGCATTGTCGTCGATATGAACAACCCAACGTGTGGTGACCGCATTCGTCTCACGATGAAAATCGAAGACGAAAAAGTCACCGATGCGAAATTTGAAGGAGAAGGATGCTCGATTTCGATGGCATCTGCCTCTATGATGACGCAGGCGATTAAAGGGAAAGATATTGAAACAGCTTTGAAAATGTCTCAGATTTTCTCCGATATGATGCTAGGAAAAGAATACGACGATTCCATTGATCTTGGTGACATTGAGGCGCTGCAAGGAGTGGCAAAATTCCCTGCCCGCATTAAATGTGCAACATTATCATGGAAGGCGCTTGAAAAAGGCGCATCTGCCGAAGATAACGGCAAATCATAAGATTGGAGTGAAAATGGATGGCTAAAAAAATGCCAGATGTTGGTGAATATAAATACGGCTTTTCTGATAAAGACGTTTCCATTTTCCGTTCAGAGCGCGGACTAACAAAAGAGATCGTTGAAGAAATTTCTCGTATGAAAGAAGAGCCTCAGTGGATGCTCGATTTCCGTTTGAAATCTCTTGAGCACTTTTACAACATGCCGATGCCACAATGGGGCGGAGATTTAAATGCATTAAACTTTGATGAAATTACGTATTACGTAAAGCCATCAGAGCGTTCTGAGCGTTCTTGGGATGAAGTACCAGAAGAAATCAAACAAACCTTTGATAAGCTTGGGATCCCAGAAGCAGAGCAAAAGTACTTAGCAGGTGTATCTGCTCAGTATGAATCTGAAGTTGTGTATCATAACATGAAGCAAGACCTTGAAGATCTAGGCATTGTGTTTAAAGATACAGACAGCGCATTAAAAGAAAACGAAGACATCTTCCGTGAGCACTGGGCAAAAGTCATTCCTCCGACTGACAACAAATTTGCTGCGCTTAACTCGGCTGTATGGTCTGGTGGTTCATTTATCTACGTACCAAAAGGGGTAAAAGTAGATACTCCACTTCAAGCATACTTCCGTATCAACTCTGAGAACATGGGTCAGTTCGAGCGTACACTGATCATTGTTGATGAAGGCGCACATGTGCATTACGTAGAAGGATGTACAGCTCCAGTTTACACAACAAACTCACTTCACAGTGCGGTTGTTGAAATCATCGTGAAAAAAGGCGGCTACTGCCGTTATACAACGATTCAAAACTGGGCAAATAACGTCTTCAACCTTGTAACGAAACGTACAGTATGTGAAGAAAATGCAACGATGGAATGGATTGATGGAAACATCGGTTCTAAGCTGACAATGAAATACCCAGCGGTCATCCTAAAAGGTGAAGGCGCACGTGGTATGACATTAAGTATTGCCCTAGCAGGTAAAGGTCAGCACCAAGATGCAGGTGCAAAAATGATTCACCTTGCACCAAACACATCTTCAACGATCGTATCGAAATCGATTTCCAAACAAGGTGGTAAAGTCACATACCGCGGAATCGTTCACTTCGGACGCAAAGCAGAGGGTGCACGCTCAAACATCGAGTGTGACACACTCATCATGGATAACAAATCAACATCTGATACGATCCCTTACAATGAAATCTTAAACGACAACATTTCATTAGAGCACGAAGCGAAGGTATCAAAAGTATCAGAAGAGCAGCTATTCTACTTGATGAGCCGCGGAATTTCTGAAGAAGAAGCAACAGAAATGATCGTCATGGGTTTCATCGAGCCATTCACAAAAGAACTACCAATGGAATACGCCGTTGAAATGAACCGTTTGATTAAGTTCGAAATGGAAGGTTCAATCGGCTAATAATAAAAGACCCAAAAACGTGATATCAAACGTTTTTGGTCTTTTTATTTTTGAAAAAATACAACTTACATCCCGCTAGGTGAGTAAAACGCATCTAAGGCTTTAGACAAATCGTCAGCTGCAGTTGTCAAGATCGTTTCTTCTTCTAAAATCGCTGTTCCTTGTGCTCGGACAATATGAAATTGTTGAAAGCCCATCAAGTTTTGGAATATTTCTTTTAGGTAGTAATGTGAAAATTCCAGAGGTGTGTAGCGATCGTTATTTGTGAAAATTGAGCCACTTGCTTGAAGCAAAAGTACACGATAATCATCAGTCATCAGACCAACTGAACCATTTTCTGTATATTTGAATGTTTCTCTAGCAATTAAGATATTATCTATATAATCTTTCATACGTGACGTCACATTAAAATTATGAACAGGTGAAACAATCACGATTCGATGATGTGCTTTGAATTGAGCCAATAAAGCAGAGGAAGCAGCAGCGATTTTTTCTTCGGTAGCTGTTAATGTTTGTTCAGATGCTTGCTTATCCCAAATACGTAGCAGCTGGTCTTTTTCGATACGAGGAATTTCAGTTTCATGTAAATGTAAAATTGTCGGTTCTTCATGAGGGAATCTTTCTTTAAACTGTTCTAAAAACAATGTTTGCAGTTTGTTTGAATAACTTTCTCGATGTGTGAAATCAGGGTGCGCGTTAATGATTAATGTTTGCATATACATGCTCCTTTTCTTTTGATAAACTGAGTATAAAATATAAAGGTGACAAAACATGTCACCTATTTTAGAAGGAAAATCAAAATGAAAAAATCAGAACGTTTAAATCAAGAACTTATTTTTTTAAGCGATAAGCACTCTTTTCAGTTAAAGGATTTACAATCCGAATTTGGCATATCGAAACGTACGGCTTTGCGAGATATGGAAGAGCTAGAGTCCATGGGTTTAGCTTTTTATGTTGAACCTGGCAGACATGGAGGATATCGATTGGTGAATCAATCTCCATTAGTGCCTATTTATTTCAATACCGATGAAGTTCAAGCTATTTTTTTCGCGCTTAAAGCGCTAGACCTACTGTCAGCCACTCCATTTAAAAAGTCCTACTCACAAATTCGGCAAAAACTGTTTGCCACAATGTCTGATGAGAGAAAACAAATGATTACAGAGACTTTGGAAGTGATTCATTACTATAATGTCGCACCAGTTAGTGAACAGAATCATTTGGAATTAATTTTACAGGCGATGATGGAAGATCAAATCGTGAAGATGACGTACACTCAATATGAAAATAAAAGGATCAGGCTGCAATTTCTTGAGTTGTTTTATCGAAATGGGATTTGGTTCACCAAAGCATATGATGTTCAAAGTAAAAAGTGGGGCATCTATAGATGTGACTTTATGAAGGTCTTGATCATAGAAGAAGAAGTCAGAGACACCTATACGAAGGAAGAATTAAAAGCAATGCAGATGGAGTACGAAAAAACTTATCATGATATCTCATTTAAATGTCGATTAACGGAACAAGGAAAAGAAAAGTTTTTGAAGAATCATTATCCAAATATGAGATTGGAGATCGTTGATGATACTCCTTATATTATGGGTGGGTACAACCAAGAAGAATTATCGTATATGACTCATTATTTGATCACATTTGGGAAACATGTGAAAATTGAATACCCAGATGAATTAAAAGAGAGTTATTTGACTCAATTGCAAGAAATGATGGATCAGTATTGAAAGAGAACGGATTGTCTCTGAATCACAAAAAACTCATCATATTAAAAAAGGCGAATTGTAGCCATTCGCCTTTTTTCTTTACTTCGCCTCATGAAATGTATTGGTTTTCGATCTGTCAATGACCTTCCCATACGTCAGCTGACGCCAAATAAATTCCATCGGTCCATACTTAAACCGTTTTAACCAAAACGTACTGAAAAGCACAAGGAAGACATACACGCCAATAGCCATGAAGAACGTACTAGCCGGCTGAAGATGATCGACAAGCCCCGCTCCATACTTTAGAAATAGGACATTTCCAATGATCGAGTGAAGCAAATAACAGGTCAGGGACATCCGTCCTACTTTTGTAAAGACCATCAAAGCACCTCGCAGCTGAGGAACGTGCAGAAACAGCATCGCAAGTGTACTCATATAAAACATACTGCCAGTTAATCCTCCATTTTGTTCCAGAGCAGTGGCAATGCTCACCCAGAGTGTATTTTCAAAAGGATTGATTGCTACAATGATCGTACTGCTTTGAGTAATGAAAAAAGCAATTGTACAGATGATCAAAATGCGATTCCAAATCGCTTTTTTCGCCTCCATGTGTTTGAAAAACGACATTCGATCACCAATCTATGCTAAATAAGTCCGACTGTTGTGGCTGATTAATTCAAAATCAGCAAAGTCCGGTTTGCCTGATGATCCTGAACTGACGATATTGAGCAGCATCGTGAAAAAGGGCATGAGCAATTGAACCACAAAGAGTGCGATCAACTAGTTTAGGCTTCATCAAGCCATTCACAAAAGAACTGCCAATGGAATATACCGTCGTTGATTAAGTTCGAGAAGAAAGGCGTTATTTTATGGTTAAAGCACTATTGAAAAAGATGAACTATTATAGTTCGCCTTATCTCTACTAGTAAAAGAATATAATTTTAATGTAAAATTATTGTTTATCATGTAAAATAAAACTAGTCAGGGAGAAATTCATATGCTTAAAGGACTGGTTTTATATTTTTTCATCAGTCTGGGTCATATAATAACCATTTATGAGGGGACTTTTCATTATGCATGCGAGTATAGCATCTTACATATTTAATAAACAAACAGGCGATATGGAAATGAGAATTAAATGTGATACAACAAGTAACAGCATGACTTTGTTGTGGCAGAAAAGACAAAGTAGTAGAAATCTGAACTTGTACGGTGGGGTGTATTTTCAAAGTGCTATAAACAATGGAATTGCAGAATTTAAAATGAACGTAAATGAAATACTAGACATCTCTACTTTGAATGATAAAGAAATTATTTGGGACTGTTTTTATGTAAATGGAAATGAAAAAGTGGGTATAAGTTTTCCAGAGGTTAATTCTTCATTTGAATATCATTTTTTCGAAAAAAGCCATTTATATAAAATAATACCATTTGTAACAAGAGGTGCTAAAACTCTGGCCTTATTTATGAAAACTGCAGAAATTCAAAGTAGTATTAGTTTTTTAGAAATTCAAAATAATAGAATTAATGGAATCTTAGAAATAGAATCAAATGAAATAGATATTCAACATTTACAAGCATATTTATGCTTGCGTAAAAGAAATCATAACTCTTTGACAGAATATACACAAGAAGTCTCTACAAAGCTTATTTATAAAGAAAATAAATATCAAATTAAGGGCGAATTTAAAGAATTTTTTAATAATTTATCAAACCATACATTATGGGATATATTTGTTAAGTTAGAAAATTCCAATAATTCAGTTTATGTGTCAACAATTTGCGAACAAAGCAGTCATATAAAAGTAGATTTTAATGATTTCTTTTATTCTATAAATGTTTTATCAACTCTTTCTCACAATAGAGTGACATTAAGAATTAGCCAAAAAGAAATGGTTTCCTTGGTAGATTCTGTTTTAGAGAGTCAAGATCATTTTTATATTAAGGGGAAATTACCTAAATTAGGAAGTGGGATGACGTACAGTTTAGTTAGTAAACTCCGTGGGGAGGTAGCGGACAGCTTCGAATACTTCAATGAAAATGAAAAGGCAATATCAACGACTGATAATTTAACTTTTGATATTAAAGTTTCAATAGCTGAATTGATTTCAAATTTTAAAGACAGAGATATATGGGATTTGTTTATTAGATATAGACAAGATAATGAGTTATTTTATGATATACCTTTATCATCTAATAATAACCAAAAGCTAAGTTCATCTAATAAAAGAGTTACTTTATTTGTGAATGGTTCACAATCTTATTCAATTTGGGTAAATGTTGATAGAGCGCCGGGAGATAATTTAACAAACGTTGCGGTATTAGGTACTTGTTATAGTCGAAACGCTTTTAATACATCAGATTATTTTAACCCATACTATAAAAAGCTATATAAATGTTCTTATACTCAGTTTCATTCAAATATTATGAGTTTAGTATCTGACCCAGTGGAGTTCAATGAAAGTGAATTCCTTGATTGTGGATTAAAACCTTCTGATATTAAATATATCAGATCAGATTTTGAAAAGGATTTTTTTGAAAATTTAATAGAAAGTAAAGCTGAGTATTTAATAATAGATTTTTATGTTGATGCTTGTAGAGAGGTTATTCAAATTAAGGAGAATGCAAATATCACATTGAATTATTTACTCCCTCGGACGAAATACTTTAAACAAATTAAAAGTAAGCATGTAATTTCTCATACAAATAATGAGGAGTATTTTGATTTATGGAAAGAAAATATTAAATTATTTGTAGAAAGACTTCTAGGTATAATGCCTGCAAATAAAATAATTTTGAATAGAGGTCGTCTAACAACAAAATATCTAGATTCAAACAATAAAATCAATTATTTTCCCGATCAAGATATTATAAAAAGGAATAATATATTATGGGATAGAATGGAGCATTATTTACTAAATTTAATACCAAAAATAAAAATAATTGATATGCGTGATACGTCTTTTGTTGGTCATTATAATCATCCATTCGGCAAAAGTTATGCACACTATGAAAGTGGGTATTACAAAGAATTTCTGTCAAAGCTAAATGAGATAGTCTTAATGGATAAAAAATAAACGATTATAACAAAGCAATATTTATCTTTAATATCAACATCAAACAATATTGAAATTTACAACAAAAAACCGATTTCCCTAGGAATGATCGGTTTTTTTCATGAAGTTATTACGTAATAGATTTTGACGTTTTTACTTTATTTTCTTTAGGAATTTGGTTTACCTTCCCATACGTCAGCTGACGCCAAATAAATTCCATCGGTCCATACTTAAACCGTTTTAACCAAAACGTACTGAAAAGCACAAGGAAGACATACACGCCAATAGCCATGAGAAACGTTCCAGCCGGCTGTAGATGATCGACAAGCCCCGCTCCATACTTTAGAAATAGCAGAGTTCCAATGATCGAGTGAAGCAAATAACAGGTCAGGGACATCCGTCCGACTTTTGTAAAGACCATCAAAGCACCTCGCAGTTGAGGAACGTGCAGAAACAGCATCGCAAGTGTACTCATATAAAACATACTGCCAGTTAATCCTCCGTTTTGTTCCAGAGCAGTAGCAATGCTCACCCAGAGTGTATTTTCAAAAGGATGGATTGCTACAATGATCGTACTGCTTTGGGTGATGAGAAAAGCGATTGTACAAATGATCCAAATGCGATTCCAAATCGCTTTTTTCGCCTCCATGTGTTTGAAAAACGCCATTTTCACAAAATACACACCTAGTAAAAACATGAAGAACATAGAATAGACAGTAGAAAAAGAACCGGAAGCCATTGTCACCATATCTGTCCACCGATCACCAATAGATGCTAAATAAGTCAGACTGTTGTGGCTGATTAATTCAAAATCAGCAAAGTCCGGCTTGCCTGATGATCCTGTATTGACGGTATTGAGCAGTAACGTGAAAAAGGGCGTGAGCAATTGAACCACAAAGAGTGCGATCAACCAGTATCCGATGGTTTTGGCTGTGCGTTTGTAAAAGAAAAGCAATAAAAAGCCAGCAACTGCATAATACGCTAAAATATCACCAATCCAAACAAAAGTTAAATGCAGAATGCCAAATCCTAAAAGAATGGTTAGTCTGCGGGCAAACAGCTTGTTCGGACTGTCCACCTTCTGAGCAGCTCGATCCATAAAAATCATAAAACCAACGCCGAATAGAAAGGAGAACAACGTAATGAATTTCCCTGAGGCGAACCAATTCACCAAGTTGTGAAAGACATCATTTGCTCCCAGATCAAACCCTTTCGCCGAATCCACAATCAAAAAGTAATTCACCAAAATAATACCCATTAAGGCAAATCCCCGTACGATGTCTAAGAAATGAACCCGATCTTTCAAACTCATCGCGTGTGCTACTTTGTTTTCATTCATATCCATGCTCCTTTTCTTATTATGATAAAAGTCATTCGGATCAATCCATCGATCCTTACAATGATTCAATATACATCCCAATTCTTAACAATTTATGAAGATCCATTTCTTTGAAAATAAATGTGACAAATTGATGGAGAACGGTCAATTTCATAAACTGTTAAGATTTAAGCTGTATCTTTTCACATAGCTAGATGATATATAGTAAAGACATAAAAGAAAGTACATCACGTATCATGAGGTGAGAGAGACATGACGCATCGAATATTAGTCGTAGAAGATGATCAGGATATTGGAGACCTTTTGCAAGAATCCCTTACACGTGCTGGATATGAGGTGCTGAGAGCGATGAATGGCGAGCAAGCATTGAAGTTTGTGGACGATTCGCTCGATTTGGTGATTTTGGATGTGATGATGCCGGGGCTATCAGGCATCGAAACGTGCCAGCAGATGAGAGCCTCTTCAAATGTCCCAATTCTATTTCTAACAGCCAAATCAAGTACATTCGATAAAACCGAAGGCTTACTTGCCGGCGGGGATGATTATATGACAAAACCTTTTTCACAAGAGGAGCTTCATGCTAGAGTGATTGCACAATTACGCAGGTACACCGTCTATCAGGAAAAGAAGGAACAGGAAGAAACTTTTCTTGTTGGGGGCAAGCTAAGGGTGAGCGAAGAATTTAATGAAGTGTGGAAAGGAAATCAACAAATCAAGCTGTCTGATTTAGAATATCGTATGTTGAAACTGCTGATGAGCAGGCGAAACAAAATCTTTTCAGCCCAAAATATTTATGAGAGCGTGTGGGGACAGCCTTATTTCTATTGTTCCAACAATACGGTGATGGTGCATATTCGAAAGTTGCGTGCCAAAATTGAGGATGATCCGGCACGTCCTTTCTATATCAAAACCGAATGGGGAAGAGGATACCGATTTGGCACATCGTAAATATACGCTAGCTAAGAAGCTGGCATTGCTGATTTTGGCGGCTGCCATTGTGAGCGGTCTTGTTTTTATGACGCTGCAAAAGATCACCAATGAGCTCATTGACGGATACTTGAGTTCGGACGAGTATTATGAGGAGGAGTCAGCTAAATATATTCAAAAATTCAGTCGTTATGTGTCTGAGAATAAGCTGTCTTCAACAGATCGACAAGCGTTTGGTGAGTGGGTGAAAAAAGAGAATTACATTAATTTGACCATCTTCAAGGATGAAGTGCTACAATATGACTCCATCTATTCGGCTGCGGATGAATCGGCGTACGGAAAAGAAAAGGTGACCCAGTACGCCGAGCATCATTCTTATCCGGTTCAGTTTAGCGACGGTGAAGGTCGGGTCATGGTGGATGGTTTCTATTCGTCTCGTTACCACGATCTTGCCTTTACACTCGAGCTGCTCGGAGCAACGCTTATTTTTCTCCTCATTGTTCTTATCGGTATTCGCAAAAGTTTACGCTACTTGCAAACGATTCATCAAGACATTCATATTCTTGAAGGCGGCGAGCTGGACTATGAGATGACAGTGAAAGGGCATGACGAATTAGCGATGATTGCCAAAAGTATTGAGGACCTTCGTAAAGCTTTTTTGGACAAGCTTCAAGCGATCGATGAGCTGCAAGAAGAGAGCCGCAGCTTGGTTACTGAAATGTCACACGATATGAGAACACCGCTGACGTCGCTAATGATGAATTTGGAGTTTGCGAAAAAAGAGGAGGCTGGAGCGGATACCCGTAAAGATCAATATATAGCAAGTGCTTATGAAAAAGCACTGCAATTGAAAAATCTATCTGATAACCTGTTCGCCTATTTTCTACTTGATAAAGAACATGAACCTGAGCTTGAGACAGTTGCAGTCAAAGAGCTCATTTACGATCTCTTATCAGATCAGGTGGCGATTTTGCAGCAAGAGACATTTAAGGTTCATCTTTTAGGAGAGCTGCCAGACAGCTATATCAACGTGAATGTCGAGGAGCTTGGCCGAGTGTTTGATAATCTGATGTCGAACATACTGAAATACGCTGACCCGAAAAAGGACATCAATCTCACATTTTTATCCGACCAAGAAATCTTTGAGATCCATATCAGCAATGCGATAAACGAGACAAATGACACGCAGGAAAGCACTGGACTTGGTGAACGAAGCATAAAACGAATGATGTCCCGCATGCACGGGCAGTTTGAAAGGATGGAAAAGAACGGCGTTTACTACATTGTGCTGCGTTTCTGGCACATTAAAATATAGGTGACAAATGAATAACATGGAATGGAGAGACAATCTAATGAAACGATTCAACAACTTCCAAAAGGTACCCGATCTCTTGCAAGGTCTTCTGAATATTTGTCTATTCTTTCTGGCAATTGCTTTAAGTGTCCTCTTAATTAGTGAGACTTGGTATATTGTCCAATTCGTCTACAAGAATGTTGTCAACAAAGGAGAAAGCTATTATGAAATGCTTGGTGAGCTGCTGATCTTCTTTATGTACTTTGAGTTTATTGCCTTAATTATTAAGTACTTTAAATCAAACTTTCATTTTCCACTTCGCTATTTTATTTATATTGGCATCACAGCCGTCATCCGTTTGATTATCATCGATCATAAAGAGGCTGTATCGACCTTCTGGTGGGCGCTGACCATTTTAGCCATGACCGTTGCTCTCTTTATCGCTAGTAAACGACATGCGGTTCAGGAGCATGAAGAAGTGAAGTGAGGGAAGAAGACGAACGATGGACGTTCGTCTTTTTTCATGTCTGGACATTGACGAGATGAACACTCAGTCGTTATCTGTCTATTAATGAACGGTTAGGGTCAGAATGACAATTGATTGACATGCATCTAAAAAGTAGAATATGAGTAACAGTAAACAAACAGTTGTTCATTAATGAATAACTGTTTGTTATGGTGAATGATCAGTTGGATAAAAAGGTTTTTTCCTGATGTACATCTTCATATGGTATGCTTTAGAAGCCTTATCTTTCCATCGACATTGGTCATCATGATTCTATGAACAGGGGTCGATCATATGCGAAGCATTCAAAGTTTTTTAGTAGAAAAGCTGCTTGTTTTGACGAAAAAGAAACTCAATGTAAATGATTATCTAGAAGAAAGAAGAAGGGCAAATGAATTACCTTATGAATTGCCTGAAAAAATTAAGAATAAGTACAAAATCACTAAAAATCACTCGTTTCCAGTCGATACGTATATGTTGAAATCAAATGTCCAGCCGGATGACCATCAGGTGTTGTTTATACACGGTGGTGGCTATATTGAACAGCCTTTGACTTGGCATTGGCGTTTTTTAGATCGATTAACGAAGCAATTAAATAGTACGGTGTATGTGCCGGTTTATCCAAAAGCACCGAACTATCAGTATATGGATGCGATCGAGAGTGTCCTTCCTGTGTACCAAGCTCTTTTAGAGAAAGGAACACCTGAAAATATCGTCATCATGGGTGATTCTGCTGGTGGAGGTTTATCGTTAGCTTTTGCTCAATACTTGGCAAAAAAGGGCTTGCCGCAGCCATGGAATATCATTCTTTTATCACCATGGCTAGATGTTACATTAAGCAACCCAGATATCGCTGCTATGGTTCCAAAAGAACCAATGCTCAATCTAGCCTTATTAATTGAAGCAGGAAAAAGATATGCTGGTGACATGGATGAAACACACCACTTAGTCAGTCCAATCTACGGGGAGATCAAAGCACTGGGACGAATTTCTGTTTTTATAGGCACTCACGAATTCTTCCTTCCAGATGCCCGTAAATTCAAAGAGATAGCAGATAAGCAGGGGGTTCCAATAAACTATATAGAATATCCTAAAATGAATCATGTGTTTCCTGTTTTCCCTATACCAGAAGCAAAAAAAGCGTTAAACCAAATTGTCGCGATTATTGAAAGTAATACCTTCCCTTTGAAAGAATGCAATGAATAAGATATAGGAATGAGAATGACTAGCACAGCTGGCCATTCTCATTTCTGTTAGAAGGAGCGAAAACAATTGAAAGACACCAAGACCGAACCATTCTCATTTGCAAGTATGCAGCAGGCAGCCCCTGTACATATTCCAGAAAGACAATTCATTTCATCACATGATGGTACAAGCCTTGCGTATTATCCATTTTTATCAGAAGAGAAAACGCAGGCCAATGTCATCTTGATTCATGGCGGTGGTGCTCATAGTTTAGCTGGTTACGAGCATATCGCCTATACGCTTCAGCATGATTTTGAAGTGAATACGTTTTTAATCGATTTAAGAGGTCACGGCCATTCGGAAGGAAAAAAGGGTGATACACCTAGTGTCACAGATGTGTGGCAAGATATTTCGCAGTTTGTGGATACGGTCAAACAGCAGCGTCAAGGAGCTGTTTATCTTTGCGGGCATTCTTCTGGAGCGGGATTACTGCTAAACTACTTATCTTGGCCGAAAAAAAGAGAGGTAGACGGTTACTTTTTTATTGCACCTGAATTTGGTTATCAATCAGACACTGCAAGGCCCGATCAAATTCCTTTTGCGACCGTTCAAGTATGGAAATTCGTTTTGTCTGCCATGACAAAAGGAAGGCTGATGGGTCATTCTGAAGCCGTTCGTTTTCATTATCCAACATGGGTAGTTGAGCAGGATCCGCTTTTATTGACGGCCATCACTGTCAATCTATCCCTTGCTTTAACCCCGTCCGCACCTAAAAAGCAATTTGCGATGATTGATCAGCCCTATGCGATGTTAGTAGGCAGCGAGGATGAGCTGTATGATATAGAAAAAATTTCTGCCTATCATGAACTGCCACATGAAGAGATCAAGCAACAATCAGTCTATGAAGTGCTGGATGGACATACCCATTTGTCGGTGTTACTCGAAGCGGGAAAACAAATCGGCAAGACGGTCCAAATGTGGAGTCGTTCTATTTAGTATGACAACTAGTCAACTCTCTCCCTTTTTCTTAAAAATTTACATTGACACCATCCTTTTCTATGATAAAATCATAGTGTGATAATGAGAATCGTTATCAAATGATATGACTACATATAGAATGGATAGGTGAGGTACATGTTCAAAAAATCTTTTTGGTCGCTATTAGTTGTGCTCTCCATCGTTTTACTTGCAGCTTGTGGCAGCAATAGCAGTGAAGGCAAGTCAGATAGTAAAGAAAAAACAAGAACCGTTGAAAGCGCTATCGGTTCAACTGAAATTAAAGGATCGCCTAAACGTGTGGTGACGCTGTACCAAGGAGCAACCGATGCAGCAGTCGCGATGGGCATTAAACCAGTGGGTGTTGTTGAATCATGGCTAGAAGCACCTACGTATAAATATTTAAGAGATGACTTAAAGGATGTCAAAATTGTTGGGCAAGAAACACAGCCAAACTTAGAGGAAATTGAAAAACTGAACCCAGATTTGATCATTGCATCAAAAATCCGCCACGAGCAAATTTTTGATCAGCTGAAAGAAATCGCTCCAACGGTTGCAACAGAAACCGTATTCACATTTAAAGATACAGTGAAATTAATGGGTGATGCTTTAAATCAGCAAGATAAATCAAAAGAATTGCTAACGAAGTGGGATGACCGTGTCGCTGACTTCAAAGAAAAAGCGAAAAAAGATATCAAAAACTGGCCAATGAGTGTGTCTGTGGTGAACTTCCGTGCAGATCATGCTAGAATCTATCAAACTGGATTCGCAGGGTCCATTTTAACAGAGCTAGGCTTTGAAGGACCTAAGAATGTCAAAGATAAAAAGCAAGACATCATTACACTGACAGACAAAGAAAGCATTCCGCAAATGGATGCAGATGTGATCTATTACTTCATGGATGATCAGGATAAAGCGGTTGAAAAAGCATATAAAGAGTGGACGAGTCATCCTTTATGGAAGCAGCTTGACGCAGTGAAAGCGAAACAAGTGCATAAAGTGGATGAAATCACTTGGAACATGGGTGGCGGTATTATCGCTGCAAACATGATGCTTGATGATATTTATGATCGTCTCGGAATTGATAAATAAGGATAACAGAGGAGAAAATGTGAAAAACCATTTTCTCCTTTTTCCATAACAGATTGAAAGCGGGAATCAGATGAGAAGTTTATTAAAAAAAGATTCGAGCAAGGCGCTGCTTTTTGCTGGATTCGTCGTATTGATGTTGGTCTTTTTTATGCTCAGCATTTCTCTTGGGCAAACCTCGATTTCCCTCAAAGCCACCATCCATGCGTTTCTTCATTTTGATGAATCGGATCCAAACAGTGTCATTGTCATGACATCCAGATTATCAAGAGCTTTAATTGCAACGGTTGTTGGATCAAGTCTAGCCATCTCAGGTGCATTGATGCAGGCATTAACGAGAAATCCGCTTGCGGCGCCAGATTTGTTAGGAATTAATGCAGGTGGACTATTTTTTATCGTCATTTCAATTGTCTTCTTTTCAACAGAGTCATTAACAGGCTATATGTGGACAGCCTTTTTAGGTGCGGCAATTGCAGGGATGCTTGTTTTTCTTTTGGGCTCCATTGGAAGAGATGGATTGACACCGGTCAAAATTGTCCTTGCAGGTGCGGCGATATCTGCACTGTTTGCGTCCTTTAC
This sequence comes from Bacillus sp. FSL R5-0422, assembly GCF_038610765.1. Taxonomy (NCBI): domain Bacteria; kingdom Bacillati; phylum Bacillota; class Bacilli; order Caryophanales; family Bacillaceae; genus Bacillus; species Bacillus sp. FSL R5-0422. Next base: position 2,852,170 of record NZ_CP152014.1, on the reverse strand, counting down.
ACAAGGTCTTTTGATTGTAAATGAACAATCAATTCAAAGCATTCTGTTCTGGATGGCGGGTTCAGTGTCTGGAAGAAGCATTGATATGCTGCTCCCTGTTTTGCCTTATATTTTAGGTGCGACAGTTGTGGCGCTGCTTCTTGGACGCTCCATCAATGTCCTTTTGTCAGGAGATGATATTGCGAAGGGACTTGGTCAACGTACGCTGGTGCTGAAAATCACGATGGGAGTTCTCGTCGTCTTTTTAGCGGGTGGCTCCGTCGCTGTCGCAGGATCGATTGGATTTGTTGGTTTTCTAGTGCCGCATATTGTGAAAAAGCTTGTCGGACCTGACCACCGCTGGGTACTGCCTTATTGTGCCGTAGTGGGGGCGTCTCTTTTACTTGTCGCAGACCTTGCGGCTCGTTTTCTGATCATGCCGCAGGAAGTACCGATTGGTGTCATGACGGCGGTAGCAGGAGCGCCTCTATTTGTTTATCTCGTGCGCAAGGGGTTGAAGACAGGTGGCTAAAACATATACAGTGCGTTCAAAGGGTGGGCGCATTTCATTTCAATTTTCAAAGCGGACGTTTTTGATTTTACTTTTATTGACGGCCATTGCTTTTGGATTATTTATTCTCAGTCTCTGTATGGGTAGCCGGTTTATTTCGCCTATGGATGTGCTTCTTCATTTAATCGGTCAAGGAGAGGGAAATACCTTCGTGCTCAATACACTGAGAATCCCAAGAACATTGCTGGCTGTCTTAGTGGGGGCCGCGCTTGCGGTATCAGGGCTTATTTTGCAAGGATTAATCCGCAATCCGCTTGCATCGCCTGACATCATTGGGATTACGAGTGGTGCTTCGTTCGGTGCGATTATGTTTATTGTTTTTTGGATGGGCACTGTACCTATTGCGTATCAATCGCTATGGGCGATTGCAGGGGCTTTTGCTGTCTCGTGTCTGATTTATTTGCTTTCATGGAAAAAAGGGGTGAAGCCGATCACACTTGTCCTCATGGGCATCGGGATTTCTGCCATCATGAAGGCGTGTGTGACGTTTACTCTAGTTCTTAGTGATACGATGACGACGACAAAATCATATATTTGGCTGACAGGCAGTTTATATGGTTCTACGATGAAGGACGTCATGTCGATGCTTCCTTGGATCATGATCATTTTACCGATTGTCATGGTGTTAGCAAGAACGATGAATGTGAAGGAGCTTGGGGATGATCTTGCCACAGGGCTTGGGGTGAAAGTGCAGGCAAAAAGGCTATTCTTTCTACTGATGAGTGTGACATTGGCGGGGATTGCCGTTGCCTTTGCTGGCGGTATTGAATTTGTTGGACTGATGGCGCCGCATGTTGCACGGATGATCATCGGCCGTTCCTTCATTGCGCTGGTCCCGGCATCTGCGCTTGTTGGGAGTATTCTCGTGATGCTCGCAGATTTAGTCGCTAGAACGGCTTTTCTACCATTAGATGTACCAGCAGGTGTATTCACCGCTGCAATTGGGGCACCGTTCTTTATTTATTTGTTATACCAGCAGAGAAATCGATAAACAAAAGATGGAGGTTTTGATATGAGGCCAGAGTGGGTGGAGAGAGAATTACTTGATTTCGGCGTACACATCACAAATGGACCAATGACATCTGATCGCACACTTGCTGCGCTTTTTTCAGAAGCATCTGTCCTGCGTTTATTAGAGGCTGAAAAAGAAGCGATGCATGCACCGAATGTAGCTGTAGCAGCGTCGATGTTTTCAAAGCGTTATGCCTACTTAGCGGTCAGTTCCTCTTTGTACATGATGACGCTGTATGACGGTGTCTATCAGTTTCCACCAGAAGCATGTGTCTTTAGAGAGGATCGGAAAATCGAAATTGACGAGTCATTTTGTTCGTTTGTTCCATTAGAAGGAGATCGGAATGAATGGAGAGAGCAGGTTGTACATGCGCTGTTTACGGAGTGTGTTACACCTCTTTTAGATGTACTGAAGCGCACGTCAAGACTTCCATACACCATTTTGTGGGAGAATGTAGCAGTTCGTATCAATTCTCTTTATCGTAGCATGATGCGGGAGGCTGAAGACCTTGCGGTGAAGCAGCGCGTGCGAGAGGACTATCTGTATCTGAAGCAAGCAGCGGGTGATGTATTCGGAGCAAAACAAAATCCATTTCATCACAGCTTAAACTTAGATGACAGTTTACTAGAAACATCCAATCGAAAGACTTGCTGTATGTATTATAAGCTCGAGAAAAAATCGGAGAGTCTCGATTATTGTCTTGTCTGTCCGCTTGATAAAAAGAAAGGCACTGCCTGTTCATAGCAGTGCCTTTCTTTTTATTCCCAAATCTCACTTGCCCATTCTGGGTGATCGATAAAGGGATTGCGGTTGTTCTGGTAGTTTTGATAAATGATCTCGTTGCGGTTCCGTTCGATTTGATCGACAGGGTCTTGTTTGTGCCACTTGAGAAGTACGGACATTTTACCGTGAAGAGGGGCGCTGCCGTTATTCACTTTGTCGTTTAATTCTAAATCAGGAAAGCGGTCATCGCCTTCGTATCGTACCGCCATATAAAAGAGCATTCTTGCCACATCCCCTTTCACTCGGCTATGAGGTTCGAATGAGTCGCTATCGTAGAAATTGCCTGGTGCTCCCTTGTATTCATTTCCGCCCATATCAAAATCTAAATTTCCACGAGTGCTATTCGTTTGTACGTCTGTTGCCCGCAGATGATGGAGATCTGTACCTGGGCCTTGGCTTGTCCCGAAATTGCCGTGTGACTTAGCCCACACATGCTCCCGGTTCCACTGGCCAACATTACCGCCATTTGATTGCTTTGAGCGAGAGACGCCGCTATAGAGTAAGAGCACGTTGTTTGGATTTTTTGGGTCTTCATCCGTTTTCTTTAAGGCATCCCAAACTTGGCTGTAGGATAGCTGCTTATGATCATCAATAATATCGTGTAAAGCTTTCTTTAGAGCGGGTCCTGATTTGCCATTAGCAGATTGATAATAGGAATCGATTTGACTTGAAGCGGTAGTTTTCGCTTGTTGTGCAGATGTTTCGTTTTGAAGCTGTAACGGGGAAAATGAGATCGTTTGGCTCGGTTCATTCAGAGTAAAGCTTTGAGCATTCGCAGCTTGCGGTAGCGGAGCGGCTAACGTACCGAATATCATGATACCGGCAGCCACAGTTCCAAATACGGTTCTCTTCATTCGATTTCCTCCTTGATAGGGAATGTATTCTCTTTATTTCTATCATATTGTTAGAAAGAAATAAATGGATTTATCGTAAATTTTATGTAATGAATTCGTAGGAAAAGAGATTGCTATTTTACCAGCATTACGGTATAAGTGGGCATATAGGATGACAGCAAGGGAAAGGATGGATAACGTGAAAGAACTGCAAATACCTTCAAGAACAATTATGACACCAGGACCTGTTGAAGTAGATCCAAGGGTGCTCCGTGTAATGAGTACGCCTATTCTCGGTCAATTTGATCCAGCATTTACACAGATCATGAATGAGACGATGACCTTATTGCGATCCCTTTTCCAAACAGAAAATGAATGGGCTTTTCCGATTGACGGCACATCTCGTTCAGGGCTAGAAGCTGTGCTAGCTAGTGTCATTGAGCCGGGTGATTCGATGCTTGTGCCTGTCTTTGGCCGGTTCGGTCATCTTCTCATTGAAATAGGACAGCGTTATGGGGCTGATGTACATACAATGGAATGTGAATGGGGAACGGTTTTTGACCCTAGTGATATCATTCAGGAAATGAAACAGGTGAGGCCTAAAATCGTTGCGATGGTCCATGGTGAAACATCTACCGGACGATTGCAGCCGCTTGAGCAAATTGGTGAAGCGTGCCGAGAACTGGATGCGTTGTTCATTGTAGACGCTGTAGCAACCATTGGCGGGACTCAGGTAAAAGTGGACGAATGGAAGATTGATGCAGCGATTGGCGGTACGCAGAAGTGCTTGTCGGTTCCATCAGGTATGTCCCCTATCACGTATAATGACCGAGTGGCAGCAGTCGTTGAATCGAGAAAGAAAGTGGAAAAGGGAATTGCGACACAGGATGAATTGCAGGAGCAAATGGATATTTCTCCAATTAAAAGCAATTACTTTGACCTTAGCCAACTTCAGGATTATTGGAGCCCTAGGCGATTAAATCATCATACAGAAGCGACAACGATGCTCTATGCACTTCGTGAAGGGGTTCGTGTTGTGCTGGAAGAAGGTCTGTCTGAGCGTTTCAAAAGGCATGCATATCACGAGAAAGCCTTGATGAAAGGCCTTGAAGCGATGGGACTTGAATTGTTCGGTGATCCACATTGTAAAATGCCAGTTGTGACATGTATTGAGATTCCAAGTGGTATAGATGGAGAGGCGGTACGTTCCGATCTGCTTAAGCATTTTGGCATTGAAATTGCCAGCTCCTTTGGACCGCTAGCTGGACGTATATGGAGAATTGGCACAATGGGCTATAGTTGCAGAAAAGAAAATGTGCTCTTTGTGTTAGCAGGGCTAGAAGCAATTCTAATCAAACACGGTGCATCCATCCATTGCGGCGCAGGGCTTCAGGCGGCTCTTTCTATCTATGAACAAGGTGAATAATGTCATAAGAATACTCGCTATTTGCGGGTATTTTTTTATTTGGAAAAGAAAACTAAATTTTGAAAAACTAGACTTATAGATAGTGATATCGCTATACTGAAGAAGTTCTGATCATTTTTGTCATCATTTTCATTTATTTAGCAGAAAGAGGTTTTTTGATATGAAGAAAATGGGCAGATTATATATTTTAATGCTCAATATTTTTATTGCCATGCTTGGCTTTGGCCTTATTGTCCCTGTCATGCCAAGTTACATTGAAGCTTTTGGCGCAACAGGAAAAACACTCGGTTTTCTTGTCGCTGCAACAGGTCTTACGCAATTTGCTTTATCACCGGTCGCAGGCGCACTGACCGATCGATTTGGACGTAGAAAATTGATCATTGCTGGGATCGCAGGCTTTACAATTGCCCAGTTTATTTTTGCATTTGCTGATCAGCTTTGGATGCTGTTTGTGTCTCGATTTTTAGGCGGTGCTGCCGGAGCTTTACTCATGCCAGCCATGTTTGCATACATCGCTGATATCACAAGTGAGAAGGATCGAGGGAAAGGAATGGGGCTATTTAGTGCTGCGATGACGTTAGGCTTTGTCATTGGACCTGGCGTAGGCGGCTATTTGGTGGAGTATGGGATTGCTTTTCCTTTTCTCATCGCAGGTTCCTTTGCCGCTCTTTCTACCCTATTGTCCATCCTGTTCTTACCTGAAACATTAACAAAAGAAAAGCAGGAAGAAGCGCGGCTAAACAAAGACATTCGTTTCAACCCGTTTGTACAAATGATGCAAGCTTTAAAGACATCCTACGGTTTTTTGTTTATATTGGCGTTTGTCCTCAATTTTGGCATCATTCACTTTGAATCGATTTTCGGCTTATATGTAGACCAAAAACATGGATTTACACCGAAAGATATTGCGTTTGTGATTACGGTTGCGGGCCTTGCTGGCGTGCTTGTCCAAGGTGCGTTGGTGAATGCTTTTGTGAAACGATTTGGTGAAATGTCCGTCGTACGTTATGCACTGCTTGGAGCGGCTTTGATGCTCATCGTCTGCCGGGGTGCGCCATCCTTTTGGCTGATTTTCGCAGGCTCTATTTTATTTTTGTCGGCGACATCATTTGTTCGTCCAGCCCTCAACACATTGCTGTCGAAAATGGCAGGTAATCAGCAAGGAGTAGCAGGCGGTCTCAATACATCTTTTATGAGCCTTGCCAATATTGTTGGACCGAGTCTTGCGGGGATTTTATTTGATGTGAATATCGAGTTTCCTTTTATGTTCGGTACATTCGTGCTGTGCATAAGCTTCATTGCATCCATCCTGTGGGGGAAAAAAGTGCAGCAGCGTTCTGCGATTTCCTAAAATTCAATTATCAAAAAACCGATCAGCACAGATGGATCGGTTTTTTTATGTTCATGACCTTTTATATGTCACGACAGGTGATTTTTCTTTATGAAGCGCACGAATCATGGCATCATCTACATGCAAATGCTCTTTCACTAATTGATGAGGAGTTAAGGCCATCCACTGATTCAACGAAATATCTGCAAAGCGATCACTTTTAAACATTTCTAAAAACCAAAGGCTCGTTTGACCGGTATTTTGGATGTAATGTCCCATACCAAAGGGAACATATCCAACATCACCTGCTCTGTAATTAAAGGTGCGGGCAGTGCCCCCGGCTCCAAAGACCGTCATTTTGGCTGTACCGGTTAAATAGTATTGCCACTCATCATTATTAGGGTGCCAATGCATTTCTCTCATGCCGCCAGGCTTTACTTCAACAAGCGCAGCTGCAATGGTTTTTGAAACAGGGAAGTTTCGTGAATCGACAATACGGACAGTTCCCCCAGAGGTCGTCAGCGGTTTTTGGCGAAGCAGCTGGTACGTAAATGGCGGCTCGATGCTTCCGTATGGATCAGATACCGCTTGGCTTTCTAATGATGCTGGCGAAGAGCCTTGAAACATGTAGCGCTGTTTATTCGGAATATGGTCAAACAGCTTCTCAGGAACGCCAAAATTTTCGGAGAGAATGTGTTTCGGTGTATGGGCAAACCAGTCTGTGATGGTGAACGTATCAAATTCAGAAAAAGCACCATCATCAAAGACTAAAAGAAATTCACACCCGTTCTCAAGTCCTTGAATGGAGTGCGGAATACCTGGGGGGAAATACCATAAATCTCCTTCTGCTACATCAGCGATCATATTTCGCCCTTCTGCATCTACAGAGGTGATGCGGGCTTTCCCTAAAATCATATACGCCCATTCAGCCTGCTTGTGCCAATGAAGCTCTCGCACTCCGCCCCGAGTCAGCCGCATGTTGACACCTGCAATCGTTGTGGAAACAGGTAGCTCTCGCTTCGTAATTTCTCTTGACCAGCCGCCATGATTCAAATGCATATGTGTATCGGAATATGAAAATTTTAAGTTGGGAATGGTTCCGGCATCTGTTTTAGGTGGAACAAGCATATCCGGGTTCTCGATATCTCGAAGGACGTCCCGCGGGCCTATATCGGTTGCACCTGCACCATCCTCTCGAATTGGCTGCGGGATGTGACGCAGCTCATCATCCATTGATTATCCCTCCTCTTGTATCACTTTTCTCCTCCAAACTATATGAAGCTTCGGAAGAAAACATTCAATCAGGATGGGGGGAAAGAAGCATTTGAATACGTAATGCTAAACGCAGCCTTAATGTGGCTTCAGGGTCTTTTAAGCTGATTCGAAGCAGCTCTTCACACTTTTCCAATCGATAAATGACCGTGTTGCGATGAATAGACAAACGTTTCGCTGTTTCTGAAATGTGGCAATGCGTTTCTAAATAGACAGATATGGTGTGGAGGAGGTTTTGACCAGCTTCATATAACGGGTGAAGGTGCATCTGGTGAAACGTGACTAAATCCTTTCTTGGAATAAGCTTTAATAAATCTGGCACATCCTTTGCTTGGTAGAACTGAATATATTCGGACTGTGCCGAGAGATGCCCGGCTTGAAGCGCTTCTAATGCTTCACTGTAGCCCTCAGACAGATGGGTAATGCGACAACTAGTCAAGCTCGCGCCAAAGGAAATGGTGTGATTCACTTGTATGCTAACGAGTATCTGCATTTGTTTCAAAAAAGAAAGAAGTTTTTCACTCATCTCTGACCAATTGCCCGTCTCTTCCATTAATACAATGACCATATCCCCTTTGACGAATAAAAAGGAAGGGAAAGGAGAGTGTGGAAGTGCGCTGTCGAGCAGATCAACGACTTGTTCTATCATCAGTTGCTGCTCTAAAAAATGAGTGTTCTCATGATACGGATCAAGCTGACAGATCATACATAGATAGCTGCTATCTACATTTAATCCAAATGATTTCGCAATGTGTGCATCGTCTCGCTGAGAAGACGATGCACCCTCTATCCATCTGCGAAACCCTTCGTTTCTGGCACGCTTGGCCGTTTGCTGGGCAGTATATTGCCTCATTCGCGCAATCGAAATACCGTGTACTGCTTGTTCAATGATGACTTGCAGTGTTTCATCAAGCGGAAGAAAGAACGATGGGATGACCACATACTCACATGTTTGTGCGTTTAGATCGATCGAAAAAACAGAATAGGTTTGCTTCGTATCTATTATCGAAAAATAATGGGGTGTCCTGCTTTGGAAAAAGGGGAGAATGCGATTCCAATCTGGGCTCGTGCTGGTGATGTGCGAGTTGCAGAGAAGACGCCCATGCTGGTTACACAAATAGACAGGGTGGCGAATCCTTTCAGCGATTTTTTGCAATGTTTCAAATTGGTTATCGTCTAAGTTCATATCCACTAAGTCTCCTTTATTGAAAACTAAAGCTCTTGGTGAAGATGAATCAATAAATGGACAATCACTGTTTATTTCTCTGATATATAGTATGTTATCAGTTCACATCATTTTAGATAGAATATTGTCAACTAACATGACAAACAAACAGAACTCATGATAAAATCACGCACCATTAGTCATCTTCATTCAGAATTACCGGCAAATATGATATGTTGTAGACAGAAGAATTTCTTTTAGAAAGATGGGTATGACAAGAGAAAAAGGCTTTCATGTGAGGAAGCCGTCTATATATGAAAGTGGCAAGAGGTGAGAAACATGATTTATATCGGATTAACTGGCTGGGGTGACCATGACAGTCTTTATCCGCCGAAAATCGGCAGCGCGCAAAAGCTGTTTCACTATTCGTCTACGTTTCCCATTGTGGAACTGGATGCCAGCTTTTATGCCGTTCAGCCTGAACGTAATCATGAAAAGTGGATCAAGGATACGCCAGATACCTTTCAATTTGTTGTAAAGGCATATCAAGGGATGACCGGTCATCAGAGAGGCGAAATTCCGTTTGCTTCAAAGGAAGAGATGTTTGACGCATTTATTCTTTCATTGACTCCGCTGATTCGTGAAGGGAAACTAGCCATGGTTCTGTTTCAATTTCCACCATGGTTTGATTGCAAAAAAGAGCACGTCCTTTATTTAAGATGGTGCAAAGAGAAGATGGGTGACATTCCATGTGCCCTCGAGTTCCGTAACCGCACATGGTTCTCAGATGAATTTTATGAGCAGACCTTGTCCTTTATGGAAAAAGAAGGATGGATTCATTCTGTTTGTGATGAGCCGCAAGTGGGAGAAGGCTCCATTCCGCCCGTCATACAAGCTACGCACCGTGATAAAACATTGGTTCGTTTTCACGGGAGAAATAAACAGGGCTGGCTTCAGCCAGCAGATCATGAAAATTGGCGAGAAGTGCGATACTTATATTTATATAATGAAGCTGAATTAAAAGAGTGGAAAAAGAAACTCGACATTCTACATCAGCAATCAAAAGATGTCTATGTCGTGTTTAATAATAACTCCGGCGGAGATGCAGCGGCGAATGGTCAGCAGATGATTGATTTGCTGGATATTACGTATTCGAGCCTTTCTCCGAAGCAGTTAGATTTATTTAGTTAAATGAGAGCTGCGGCTTTCAACCTGAATGAGACGGTTCAGTGACAACTTGAGGGAGAGATCAACATGCTGCAGAAGCTATGGATATATCATACAAACGACTTGCACAGTCACTTTGAGAACTGGCCAAAAATCGCAGCTTATATTAAGGAAAAGCGTCAAATTCACGATCAGATGCTCTTGTTTGATATTGGCGACCATATGGACAGGGTGAACCTTGTGTCAGAAGCTGATTATGGAAAGGTAAACGTCAAGCTTCTCAATCAACTTGGCTATGATGGGGTCACGATTGGGAATAATGAAGGCATTACGCTGCCTCATGATCAGCTCGATCAATTGTACGAGCATGCACAATTTCCAGTGGTCCTGTCTAATTTATTTGAGAAAGGCAAAAGGCCATCGTGGGCAAAGCCTTATCATATGATCCAAATGGAAAATGGACTGAAAATATGTCTCTTAGGTGTGACCATTGCGTATACACCTGTCTATGAAAAGCTAGGCTGGGAGATTACAGATCCGTTTGACAGCATAAGGGACATGTTGCAGGAAGTGAAGGGACAAGCGGATGTCATTGTGCTCTTATCCCATCTAGGTATTCTCCATGATCGGGAGGTTGCCCGTGATTTTCCTGACATCGATATGATTCTAGGTTCACATACGCATCACTTGTTAGAACAGGGTGAAATGGACAATGGAGTGCTGCTTGCATGCGCTGAAAAGTATGGGCATTATATTGGCTGTGTCGAGCTGACCATTGATACAGCAAGCAAAGAGTTAATCGAGAAAAAAGCAACGGTGCAGTCAGTGGATCAGCTGATCAGTGAATCAGATGAAGCGATCACTACCTTACAACAAGCAGAGAGAAGAGCGAAAGCCCTCATGCAGGAAAAAGTAACAGAGATTGAGTCAAAATTAGAAACGAAGTGGTTTGATGCATCTCCGCTTCCGCAGCTCTTAACAGATGCCATTAAAGATTGGTGCGGAGCAGATATTGGCATGATGAATGCAGGAATGGTGCTGGATTCATTAGAAGCAGGAATTGTGACAAGAGAAGAAGTCCACCGAATCTGCCCACATCCCATTAACCCTATTCGTGTGACGCTTACCGGTCAACAGCTCATCGAAACCGTTCGGCGTGCATGTGAAGAAAAAATGGAACAGCTGCGCATCAAGGGCTTTGGCTTTAGAGGGGAACTGATGGGGAAAATGCTGTATAGCGGCCTTACTTATACAGTAGAAGAAGGCGAAACCAAACGGGTGAAGGATGTTTTTGTGCATGATCAATTGATCAATAAAGACGCTTTCTATACGATTGGCACAGTCGATATGTATACATTAGGCTCTCTATTTCCTCATATCCGTGACCATGAACACATTGAATATTTCATGCCGGAATTTTTACGTGATGTCCTTGCTTGGCGTCTGAAGGAAGCCACATGAAATCCGCTTTAGCCTAACAACACTCGCCCTCTTGTCACATAGATTGTGATGAGAGGAGTGAAGGGATTTGGTGAATTTAACACCTATTACTATTGATGGACATTCCTTTACAGCCGTCACCGTCAAACTGCCGAAGACGAATTTTATGGCAGTGACAAATGAACATGGGTATATTATGTGCGGTGCACTGGATGTCGGGCTCTTAAATGAAAAGCTTGCAGATAGAGGCATTATCGCAGGGAGAGCAGTTGGTGTGAGAACGATAGAGCAATTGCTTGATGCCCCTTTAGAATCTGTGACATACGCTGCAGAAGCATTAGGCATTACAGCTGGAACCATTGGAAGAGACGCCTTGTTAAAAATGGTGAAATAAAATGGAGAGATGATTCCTATCCCCCCGCCTGTCTGCATACACTTGTAATGGAGAAGGGGGGATTTTTTATTGAGAATGAACCGCCGCTATCGCCCCTATAAAAAGGGCCCTTTGCCATTTCGATACGTCATGCTGCTTGCGATCTTATTCTTTGTGCTCTCAACCGTCATCAGTCTATTTTTTATTAACCGTTCCATTAAACCAACCCTTATTCATATTGCTGAATTAGAAACAGAGCGTATCGCCAATCATCTGATTCAATATTCCGTCCAAGACTTTGCAGAAGATCAGGAGAATATGAAGGATATGGTGGTCATGAATACAAGTGAGAACGGAAAAGTAACGACCATCGATTTTAATGCGCAAGCAACATCGAAAGCAATGGCTGACCTGTCACGTCATCTTCAAAAAAATTTAGAGGACATTGAAAAGGGGAACTTTCAAAAAGAGGCAAAAGAAGCATTAAAGGATCAAACAGATGGACATGACGGCATTATATATAACATTCCGCTTGGGCAAGCATCCGGAAATGCACTTATCGCTAATCTAGGACCAAAAGTGCCTGTCCGCTTCAGTGTCATTGGTGACCCGCATACGGACGTTGAAAAAAATATTAAGCCTTATGGTATCAACAATGCCTTGATTGATATTAGTGTTCTAATTGAGGTCAAGGTGAGGGTTATCATCCCGTTTGCATCTGAAACAATCGTGGTCAAAAATTCAGTTCCCGTCTCTATCCAAGCCGTTCAAGGAGACGTACCAGATTATTACAATGGGAGCGGAACGAACTCAGGCGCTCCACCGATTGTTCTCCCAGAGAAAAAGGAGAAGAAAGAATAACAGCCCAAGGAATGATTGGGCTGTTTTCTATTTGCGTTTCCGCTCAGCTCTCTCCCATGCCCTTAAATGAGGGTACGGATCAAAAGACCATTCAGTTCTGCCGTTGTCTTTATACATCCCATAGTGAAGATGCGGCGGAAATTTTCCTGCTGTGCCTGGGGGGCCATAACCGGAGCTACCGACAGATCCAATGACCTGTCCAGGTTCAACAATTTGACCTGTTTTGAGTCCTTTTGCAAAGCCATTTAAATGAGCGAAGTAATGATAATGGTTATGAATATCTCGAATACCAATCCGCCAGCCGCCAAAGCGGTTCCAGCCTTTCATTTCAATCACACCATACGATGTCGCACGAACGGGAAGTCCATAATGGGCAAATAAATCCGTACCCTCATGAATTCGCCTGCCTCCAAATCCTCTTGCATCTCCCCATGTACTCCGGTAGCTGTAGTCAGCTCCAACCGGAAGAGGGAAAGCGTGCTTTCCGAGGTCAAGATGGCCATAGTGCTGATATAGCTTCATAAAAGATGAAATGATTCCAACGGTTTGATCTCGTCCATAATAGTCCCATAAAGCAATTTTTAATTGATCAATGCTGTTGCCGTAATGAAGCAAGTATTGAGCAAACGTGAATAATACATCCTCATCGTCATCGCTGCTTGCTTTTCCATCCCCGTTTCCATCAAGTCCAATTCCATCAAACACTTTAATGCTTAAAGGAGAGGTATCCTGCTTATTCGGGTTTTCAGGACCGATCCACATTTCCCGGGGAATGTAGATGCCAATGACGCCTTTTTGTTTCGGTAAATCTCTTCTGCTTTTTCGAATATTGTGCTCATACTGATCAACCGCAGCAAGTACATACCATGGAACTTGTGTCGTGATGGCGACTTTTTCGTATAGTGCCATTCGCTGCTTTAGTACATCTGGCTGCTTGCCTTCCCCTTGTGCATGAACAGGTAAAGGAAGCATTGAAAGAGCGATTATGATGGCTAAAACCACTTTCACAAACGTCCATCTCCTTTCATTAAGCATCGTCTTCTACCGTTTAGTGTGGTTAGATCACCCTATTTCATAAGAAGAAAATGTTAGTAATTTTCTTCTGATTTTTTTAGGAGGCTTTTGGGTATTTTTGCAGCTCATTCCCTTGTTGTTCAATCTGTACTATGTTAAAGTGTCTAAAGAAAAGGCTTTAGGCCGAAGATTCAATTTTTTGCAGCTTCTTAGCTGCATCCATCGTATATAGCAGGAAGATTTTTGTAGATGCACCTTTAACGAATTCATATGGAGATGATGGAATTGGCAAAGAAGGAAGAGCACGTAAGAAAACCGGACTGGCTTAAAATTAAGCTGAATACGAATGAAAACTATACCGGTTTGAAAAAAATGATGCGGGAAAACAACCTGAATACCGTTTGTGAGGAAGCAAAATGTCCGAATATTCACGAATGCTGGGCAGTGAGAAGAACCGCAACATTTATGATTCTTGGATCTGTTTGTACGCGCGCATGCCGTTTCTGTGCGGTGAAAACTGGACTTCCAACTGAGCTTGACCTGCAAGAGCCAGAACGTGTGGCAGATTCAGTCGCGTTAATGAACTTAAAACATGCTGTGATAACAGCGGTTGCAAGGGATGACCAAAAGGATGGCGGAGCAGGTGTGTTTGCTGAAACTGTTCGTGCCATTAGAAGAAAAAGCCCATTTACGACAATTGAAGTTCTCCCTTCAGATATGGGCGGCAATTACGATAACTTGAAGACGTTAATGGACACACGTCCTGACATTTTAAATCACAATATTGAAACCGTTCGTAGATTAACGCCAAGGGTTCGTGCGCGTGCTACATATGATCGTTCATTAGAATTCTTGCGCCGTGCAAAAGAAATGCAGCCTGACATTCCAACGAAATCAAGCATTATGATTGGACTCGGTGAAACGAAGGAAGAAATCATTGAAGTGATGGATGATCTTCTTGCTAACAACGTCGATATTATGGCGATTGGTCAGTATTTACAGCCTTCGAAAAAACATCTAAAAGTGCAAAAATACTATCATCCGGATGAGTTTGCAGAGCTGAAAGAAATTGCGATGGCAAAAGGCTTTAGCCATTGTGAAGCGGGACCGCTTGTGCGCTCTTCCTACCATGCAGATGAACAAGTAAACGAAGCGTCTAAAAAGCGTCAGGCGCAAGCATAACAAAGAAAACGCCAGAGATCTCTGGCGTTTTTTCTCGTATTAATTTTGGCCGTAAGGGGCGTTTCTTCTCATGGTACGGTCGGAATTCGTCATCCCATTTGCATCTTCTTTCGTAGAAATATCTCCACCTTGAGGGGAATATTTCATTTGTTGAATGGTTTTCGTTAAGATTTGATCAAAATCACGTGAATTGGTTTGAAGACGTGAAAAATTGGCAATGGATTGAAAGTGCTCTGGATTATCAGAGACGTATACATGATAATAACGAGGGAGAACAGAAACCGCCGTTTTCTTTACTTGATCGGCAGATTCATCCCGGTTTTTGTTTCCTGTTCGATACACAATCAGTGCATCCTCATCTGTCACAAGTGTGGCTGCATCTTTGATGTTTGGCAGTTGCACAGTTAAACTTGTAATGACATGGGCAAGATGCTCGCGATTTAAAGCAGGTGTTCTTTCTTTCTGATCCGTTACTTGCTGGCGCTGATAACGAACATACCCTGCTCTGTTTGTGTCTGCTTCTGGCATGTTGGAATTATTTCCTTCATGACGATCCGACAGTCGGATGGTTTTACTTGAAGAATCTTCATCCACTTGCCGGTTCATACCTGATTGAAAGCCGCACCCGCCTAAAAGCATGCTGAGGAGAATCGCGGCTGTCAGTTGTTTCTTCATAAATGTGACCTCCTTTTTTCTTTAGCTTCGGCTAAATCGGAAAAAACATGCTTTAGCAATTGATGGAGTTCTTCCAATGAATTATCATTAAAGATGGATCGTTTAAAAAGAGGTGAGAAGATGATCGTCATTCAGAATGCTACTTTTGATCTTGTAAGAGACATTAAAGACGGTTTTGATGAAGAAGCGTTTAAAGCAAGGTACTCAGATATCTTAAATAAGTATGATTATATTGTGGGGGACTGGGGCTACAATCAGCTGAGATTGAAAGGGTTCTTTGATGACCAAAACCAAAAGGCCACATTTGATACAAAAATCAGCACACTCGATGAATACATTTATGAATACTGTAATTTTGGCTGTGCCTATTTTGTCTTAAAACGAATCAGAAAATAACGCAAAGGGGAGCGTCATGATGTATTTCGTAGACAGAAAAAAAATTGAAGAGACATTACGTTTTTTCGAGGAGCAATATGAGTTGATGCAGAGCCATCAAACATGGACAAGTCCACTAGAGAAAAAAGCGCTGGAACGAATTGTTCATTTGCTCGTCGAATGTATTCTTGATACGGGAAATGACATGATTGATGGCTTTATTATGCGTGATCCAGGAAGCTATGATGACATCATGGATATTCTTGTCGATGAAAAGGTTGTACCCGAAGAGGAAGGCAGTCAGCTGAAAAAGCTTGTCTCGTGCCGCAAAACACTTGTACAGCAATACCAAGAAGTGGTTCATCACGACTTGCTGCAGGTGATCAGCGAGGTTGAGCATGCACTACAGGTTTTCCCAAACCGCATCCGTACCTACTTAGAGCAGGAGCTTGGCCCAGTATCAGCGTTTAAATAATCCATTGGAGTTGTGAGCATCATGAAATACAAAGGCTACTTAATTGATTTAGACGGAACAATGTATAAAGGAACAGAAAAGATCGAAGAAGCTGGTCAATTTGTTCAAAAGTTAAATGAACTAAATATTCCCTACTTGTTTGTCACGAATAACTCGTCACGCACGCCAAAGCAGGTAGCGGAAAAACTTGTTTCATTCGATATCCCAGCAACTGAAGAACAAGTCTTTACAACAAGTATGGCAACAGCCAATTATATTGCTGAACAAAAGAAAGACGCGTCTGTTTACGTCATCGGTGAAGAAGGAATCAAGCAGGCCATTGAAGAAAAAGGGCTTACATTTGGTCAGGAGGATGCTGATTTCGTTGTGGTTGGAATTGATCGCAGCATGACATATGAAAAATTCGCAGTAGGTGCGATTGCTATCCGTCAAGGCGCACAATTTGTCTCAACAAATGGAGACATTGCCATTCCAACAGAAAGAGGGCTTCTGCCAGGTAACGGCTCATTAACATCTGTATTGACCGTCACCACGACAGTCCAGCCAACATTTATCGGAAAGCCAGAATCCATCATCATGGAACAAGCCATGCGGGTGCTCGGGACCGATGTGTCTGAGACGCTCATGGTAGGTGATAACTATGATACGGATATTATGGCAGGAATGAATGCAGGAATGGACACATTGCTTGTTCATACAGGCGTGACAACAAAAGAGCTGCTTCAGAACTATGATAAACAGCCAACCTATGTCATTGATTCATTATCTGAGTGGATTGAACGATTATCATAAAAAAAGAGGACAAGCGTTACGCGCGCGTCCTCTTTTTTGCTTTATTCCACATTTCTCACACTATGTGCCAACCTGCTTGATGCTGCTGCCGCAATGGCGCCGACAATGTCATCTAAAAAGGTGTGGCATTCTCCTGTGGATTTATCGTTGAGTCTCCCGAGAATTCCTGGTTTTTCTTTATCGATATATCCGTAATTCGTAAAGCCGATCGAACCATAAATATTAACGATAGCAAACGATAAAATTTCATCAACACCGTACAGGCTTTCGTCTGTTTCTAGAATAGACTGAAGCGGCTCGGTCAGTTTTTTTTGCTCGGCTAGTACGTCTAGTTCAATGCCTGTTAATATCGCATTTTGGACTTCTCGTTTTGCGATGACACGCTCCACATTGTGGATGCATTCTGTCATGTCTAAGCCAGGATGATATTTTTCCTGTAAAAAGTAGACAAGGTCTGCTATATCTTGAATGGATACGCCTCGTTCTTGTAAACGGCGTCTTGCTGTTTTTTCTACTTCGTTCATCTCGTGATGATGCGGCATATATTCCTCACCCAATCCTCGTAATTTGTCCACAACGTGTAGAAAGCTTCGGATAGTAAATAGTATTCATAAATCCCTCAACCTGCGACTACGATATGATAAGAGATTGATCTTATGAACGCAGGTGAAAACATGAAAGAAACCATTTATCACACATTTGGTATTGATGTGCGTCAACTTATGCCATACGGCAGTTATCAGAGCTTTCAAACGTCGGAGGCTCTCTTTATCATTGTTCCTGTGTCTCATTTGCGAGAAGAAGAACTCACAGAGCTGTTTCATATCAGTCAGTATTTACTGAATGCCGGAGACCCATACGTCGCTGTGTTTGAATTAACAAATGAAGAGAAACCCACCTTTACTCATGGAAAGGAGCTGTATGCTTTATTAAAGGCAGCCCCGCCGATATCAAGCCGCTCGTTTCAACAGGCATCAGAGCTGGCGGCCTTTCATGTCAGGGGAAGAGGATTTCCATATGAGGTGTCTGAAACAAAACGTGTGGGAGCCTGGAAGGAATTATGGGCAAAACGGTTAGATCAGATTGAAGGCTTTTGGATGCAGCAAATGCACCAAAAACCACTAGAACGGTTTGAAAAAAAATTCATCGAATCCTTTCCGTATTATCTTGGATTAACGGAAAACGCCATTCAATATTTAGTGGATACTGAGCTGGATGATGAACCGAAAGAATGTGACTCAGGCACTGTCTGCCACCAGCGTTTTTCGCGGAGAACATGGCCGCTTGAGCAGCCGCTGCGTTTACCTGTAGATTGGGTCTTTGATCATCCAACCCGGGATATCGCCGAATACTTAAGAGAAACCTTTGTCCAGCATAAGGAAGATTTAATTGAAGAGGGCTTTTCCTTTCTTCAGCAATATGAGCAGGTGACACCACTATCTTCTTTTTCTAAGCGTTTGTTATACAGTCGCTTGTTGTTTCCGCTTCATTATTTTGAAATTGTGGAAGGTTACTATATGTCAGGAGAAACTGAAAAATCATATTATGAAGAACGGCTAGATTACGTCTTAAATGATGCGAATCGCTATGAATACTTTCTAAAGGTCTTTCAAGAAATGAGTGCCATGCGAAGCGGCGGGAGCCTTATTCCACCTGTTGGCTGGATCACAGGTCCACTGATTTGAAGTTTTCGTGAACAGATGAAACGTCTCTTTTCTCTTGAGGCGTTTTTCGTTATGCTTAAAGAAATTAATCAAAGGAGTGTTCTTCTTGACGAAACCTTATGTCTATATCACAAGAAAGCTGGATGAAGCATCACTTACACCACTAAAAGAAGTCGCTCATATCGAGATGTGGCCGAGCGAGGATGAGTCATGTCCACGGGAAGAATTAGAGAAAGAAGCAGCGAAAGCGGATGCGCTTCTCACCATGCTGTCAGATCAAGTAGATGAAGCCCTTTTATCAAAGGCTCCACATGTTAAGGTGATCGCAAACCTTGCTGTGGGTTATGACAATATTGATGTTGAAGCGGCTAAAAAGCGCAATATCACCATTTGTCATACGCCTGATGTACTAACAGAATCCACGGCTGATTTAGCCTTTGCTCTTCTGATGGCATCAGCGAGACGGATTGTCGAGGCGAGTGATTGGGTGAAGGACGGAAATTGGACAGGCTGGGGACCGCTTCTTCTTGCAGGAGCTGATGTTCACCACAAAACTCTCGGAATTGTCGGCATGGGCAGCATCGGAACAGCGCTTGCCAAGAGGGCAGCAGGCTTTGACATGAAGGTGCTGTATCATAACCGGTCAAGAAAGCCAGAGGCAGAAGCACAGCTCGGCGTGACCTATGCGGCTTTTGAGGACTTGCTCACGCAGTCTGATTTCATCGTCTGCCTGACGCCGTTAACCCCGGAAACGAAAGACATGTTTAATGAAAAGGCATTTGATCTGATGAAGAACTCTGCTTATTTTATAAACGTATCAAGAGGACAAACTGTGGATGAGGATGCTTTATATGAGGCAGTCACGACAGGAAAAATTGCCGGCGCTGGTCTGGATGTATTTAGGGAGGAGCCTGTCAGCCCATCTCATCCGTTAACAACATTACCTAACGTCACGGTTCTCCCTCATATTGGAAGTGCGAGTGTCGAAACGAGAAAAACGATGATGCGTTTATGTGCTGATAATATTGCGCTTGTCCTACAAGGTCAGCAAGCCAAAACACCGGTTCGCTCATCATATCAGGCTCCCTGAGTTTCGGGAGCTTTTCTGACAAAAATATTTTGAAAATATAGAATCTTGATATAAATAGCTGTTAAGCGGTTTCATTCTAACAATCTCTTATTTTATTACCTTGTCAAAAAGAAGATACCCCTTTATAATGTGTGTACATTGAATGTCTGTGTTAGGTTAACAAATGTCTTTTTAGAGAGGACATTTACGGAGAAAGGTGGAATTTCAGGTGAAGGCAATTCGAGTTGGACTATTAGGATTAGGAACAGTGGGAAGTGGTGTCGTCAAGATTATCCAAGATCATCAGGATAAATTAATGCACCAAATCGGCTGTCCGGTATTAATACAAAAAGTGCTTGTGAGCAATCCCGATAAAAAGAGAGATGTGGATGTGGCAAGAGAGGTCTTCACAACTGAAGTATACGAAGTGATTAGAGATCCAGAAGTCGACGTCATTATTGAAGTGATGGGCGGCATTGAAGAGACAAAACAATATTTAATAGATGCATTAAATGAGAAAAAGCATGTCATTACCGCCAATAAAGATTTAATGGCACTTTATGGAACAGAGCTTTTACATGTGGCGAAAGAAAATGGCTGTGATCTTTATTATGAAGCAAGTGTCGCCGGAGGAATTCCGATTCTGCGTACGTTGGAGGAAGGATTAGCCTCTGACCGAATTACGAAGATGATGGGAATTGTGAACGGCACAACGAATTTTATTTTAACAAAAATGAACGTCGATAAAAGCGCATATGAAGATGTCTTAAAAGAAGCACAGGATCTTGGCTTTGCAGAATCAGATCCAACAGCTGATGTAGAAGGACTAGATGCAGCAAGAAAAATGGCGATTCTTGCAAGACTCGGATTTTCTATGAATGTGGAATTAGAGGATGTAAAGGTGAGAGGCATCTCTGACGTTTCTGATGAAGATATTAATTTCAGTAAACGATTCGGCTACACAATGAAGCTAATCGGAATTGCCCAGCGAGACGGAGAAAAAGTAGAAGTCAGTGTCCAGCCAACTCTACTTCCTGATCACCATCCGCTTTCATCGGTCAACAATGAATTCAATGCGGTGTATGTCTATGGAAGTGCTGTGGGAGAAACGATGTTTTACGGACCTGGAGCTGGAAGTCTGCCAACGGCAACCGCTGTTGTATCAGACTTAGTCGCAGTCATGAAAAACATGCGCCTTGGTGTGAACGGAAGCGGATTTATTGCACCGCAGTTTGAGAAAAAGATCAAATCACCATCGGAAGTATTTGCTCAGCAATTTTTAAGAATTCATGTGAGAGATCAAGTTGGAGCATTTTCCCGCATTACATCTATTTTTTCTGAAAGAGGTATCAGCTTTGAAAAGATCCTTCAGCTTCCTGTGAAAGGGCATGATGAGCTGGCTGAAATTGTGATTATTACGCACCGGACCTCAGAAGAAGATTTTTCAAATATCCTGCAAAAATTAAACGATCTCGACGTGGTGGTTCAAGTGAAGAGCACGTACCGAGTAGAAGGGAACGGTTTAAGCTGATGAAGTGGAATGGACTTATTGAAGAATTTCAAGAATTCTTACCAGTAAACGAATCAACACCAAAACTAACATTAAATGAAGGGAATACACCGCTGATCCACCTCTCCAAGCTTTCGGAAAAGCTAGGGATTGAGCTTCATGTGAAAACAGAAGGCGTCAATCCAACAGGCTCTTTTAAGGACCGCGGGATGGTCATGGCTGTTGCAAAGGCAAAAGAAGAGGGCAATGATACGGTCATGTGTGCTTCGACAGGGAATACTTCTGCAGCGGCAGCCGCTTATGCAGCCCGTGCTGATATGAAATGTATCGTCATCATTCCAGACGGAAAAATTGCCTTTGGTAAGCTCGCGCAGGCGGTGATGTATGGAGCAGAGATCATTGCGATTGACGGAAACTTTGATGATGCACTGAAAATCGTTCGCAGCATCTGTGAAAAATCGCCGATTGCCCTTGTGAACTCTGTCAATCCATACCGAATTGAAGGACAAAAGACGGCGGCATTTGAAATCTGTGAGCAGCTAGGCTCGGCTCCTGACGTACTGGCGATTCCTGTTGGAAATGCAGGGAATATCACTGCCTACTGGAAAGGCTTCAAGGAATATCATGAGAAAAAAGGAACGGGACTGCCTGTTATGCGCGGCTTTGAAGCAGAAGGCGCAGCAGCGATCGTACGAAATGAAGTGATTGACCAGCCAGAAACAGTGGCAACTGCCATCCGTATCGGAAATCCTGCAAGCTGGAAACAAGCTGTGGCAGCGGCAGATGAATCAAACGGAAAGATTGATGAAGTGACAGACGAAGAAATTCTTCATGCATATCAATTGATTGCTCGTGAAGAAGGCGTGTTTGCAGAGCCAGGCTCATGTGCGTCTATCGCAGGTGTGCTCAAGCAAGTGAAATCCGGAGAGATCAAGCCAGGCAGTAAAGTTGTTGCGGTATTAACAGGCAATGGATTGAAAGATCCAAATACAGCCATTGATATTTCACAAATCAAGCCGGTTACACTCGATGCAGATGAAGATCAAATTCTTGAACACTTGGAAAAGGCTGCGCGCGTATGAGTAAAGCCTCCATGCTTTTTTCAATCACAGTACCGGGAAGCACTGCCAATTTAGGACCAGGCTTTGATTCAGTTGGAATGGCGCTCAGCCGTTATTTAAAGCTATCGGTCTTTGACCATGATAGTTGGCTGTTTGAAGCAGAATCAGATGTCGTGTCTGGGATTCCGCCCGGCACCGACAACCTCATTTATCAAA
The DNA here is from genome assembly GCF_038610765.1 of Bacillus sp. FSL R5-0422. NCBI lineage: Bacteria > Bacillati > Bacillota > Bacilli > Caryophanales > Bacillaceae > Bacillus > Bacillus sp. FSL R5-0422. The sequence goes on along the minus strand of NZ_CP152014.1, from coordinate 2,829,925 downwards.
CAGCCAAAAAGGTCGCAGATCACTTTGGAAAAACACTCCCGCCTGTTTATGTCAAAGTGTGGAGTGATATTCCATTGGCACGGGGGCTGGGCAGCAGTGCTGCTGCCATTGTGGCAGCCATTGAGCTAGCCAATCAGCTTCTAGAATTAAATATGACGGATGATCAAAAGCTCTTTTTTGCAAGTGAGTTAGAAGGTCATCCAGATAATGCGGGTGCTTCTTTATTCGGCGGTTTACTGATTGGTCTTCATGAAGAAGACAAGACACATGCCGTCAAAGTGCAGCATGTGGATATAGATGTTGTTGTCGTGATTCCTTTTTATGAAGTGCTGACAAAGGATGCCCGTGATGTGCTGCCAGAGGATTTTTCCCATAAACATGCTGTCAGTGCGAGTGCTGTGAGCAACGTGCTTGTTGCCGCCTTAATGACGCAAAACTGGCCGCTTGTTGGAGAAATGATGAATAAGGATTTATTTCATCAGCCTTATCGTACAATGCTCGTTCCAGAGCTGTCGAAGGTAGAGCATGTCGCTTCGCTAAAAGGAGCGTATGGAACAGCATTAAGCGGTGCTGGTCCGACAATCTTAACTTTAATTGAAAAAGGGAAGGGAGAAGGCCTGAAAAAGCAGCTTGCCCAAAACTTCCCACATTGCGAAGTAGATTTGTTGACGGTACCAGTAGAAGGTGTTGTCGTGGAGCATGATCCTGTCAATCAAGTAAAGAACGTGCTGTAAAAATGCACGTTCTCAGCGTGTAGACAAACCCTCGCATTCTGTGTCAGATCTGTGCTTCGGTGCTCACGAATGTTCAATTCGCTCCGCTCCGATGCTCGTCCTTCCTAGACTTCAAAGGTTTTCTATTACGCTGAAAAGAAGACAAAGGGCTAAAATCAAGATCATTTTAGCCCTTTGTCAACAATCTGAGAACGTGCTATAAAATGCACGTTCTTTTTTTATTTTTGTTTTTATAAAATGAAGCAGGGATTATTATTTAGAGGATCGAACTATTTTTTATGCATAAAAGGAGGAGATACATTCATGAAGAAATTGATGACAGCAGAAGATTTAACGAAAATTGTTTCTGTTTCTCATCCGGTTTATTCACCAGATGGAAAAAAGGCGGTGTTTACAAAGGTCACGGTGAATGACAAAAAGGACGATTACAATATCCATTTATGGGTTCGAGATGAAGAGACAGAGGAGCTGTCACAATGGACATTTGAGGATGGAAAGCATTATCAGCCGATGTGGTCAAAAGACAGCAGACAGCTTGCGTTTATTTTGCAAAAGCCAAAGGAAGCTCCTCAGCTTGCACTGATTCAGTGCGAGGGAGGCGGTGTACGCACCTTAACGGCGATTCCTTACGGGGTATCTCATCCTGTCTTTTCATTAGATGGAGCTTTCATTTATGCAGCTGTGTCACTGAAACCATCAGAATCTGTTCATGATGAAAAGAAGGAAGAGCGGGATGAGTTCGCTCCTGCGGTATATGATGATTTGACCTATAAAGCAGATGGCAGAGGCTTTTTAGATGGGCGTTTTACGCAGATTATTCAAGTGAATGTTCATTCAGGAGAGATCGAGGCAGTGACGAGCGGACAGCATCATCATGTGAATCACACGCTCTCTCCATGCGGGAAATGGCTTGCCTATATTCAATCAAATCCTCAGAAACCTTACATAAGTGACGTGTGCCTCCAATCATTAGAGGATGGTACGACTAAGAAAATCACACAATCATCAGGCGCTTATTCTACCGTATCTTTTGCTCCTAATGGAGAGAGCCTCGTGTATATCGGACATGAGCGCGAATTTCAAAATGCTACCTTCCCAGCATTATGGCTGTATGATCTGAAGGAGGGAAATGTCGTTCAGTTGTCAGAAATGCTCGATATGTATGTGGGCAACTGTATGGCAGGGGATAGCTTTATGGGAGAAGCCAATCAGCTTCCGCAGTGGACAAAGGATAGCCAGGGGTTTTATGCGCTTGTTTCCGATCAAGGCAGTACAGGGATTTATTATTTCTCCGTTGAAGGCTTAGCCTATCCTGTTCGATTAGAGGCAGAACATATCACAAACTTCAGCCTTCATCCAGATGAATCCAAATTGCTGCTGAGCCGGCTGTCACCCGTTTCTCCAAGTGAGCTATATGAGATGACATTAGGGGAGGCAGATCTAAAGCAAATCACGTTCGAGCATGATGAATTCCTCAAAGAGCATGTCCTATCGGTACCAGAGCCATTTTCGTTTCAGTCAAAAGAAGGTGTCGAGGTGCATGGCTGGTTTATGAAGCCTTCCGAGATGGAAGAGGGGAAGACTTATCCACTTATTTTAGAAATTCATGGCGGACCGCATGCCATGTATGGTTATACGTATTTTCATGAATTTCAAATGCTCGCTACTGAAGGCTATGCCATCGTGTATATCAATCCTCATGGCAGTCATGGATACGGACAAATGTTTACCGACCGTGTGAGAGGGAGCTATGGTGACGTTGATTATGAGGATGTCATGCAGGCTGTTGATCATGTGCTCAAAGCCTATGATTTCCTTGATGAAACAAGACTTGGGGTGACAGGCGGCAGCTATGGCGGTTTTATGACCAACTGGATTGTCGGACAGACTGACCGTTTTCGCGCAGCCGTCACACAGCGGTCCATTTCAAACTGGATTAGCTTTTATGGCATCAGTGATATCGGTTATTACTTCACAAGGTGGCAAATCGATGGCGATATCTATGATTCAGCCGATAAGCTATGGGGTCGTTCGCCGCTAAAGTATGTGAAACAGGTAAATACGCCGCTTCTCATCCTGCACAGTGACGAAGACTATCGTTGCCCAGTCGACCAAGCAGAACAGCTATTTGTAGCACTGAAGGAGCTTGGGAAAGACACAAGGCTCGTCAAATTCCCGAAGGCATCTCATGATTTATCAAGAAGTGGCCATCCAGGGCAGCGTATTCAAAGACTGACCTTTATCAAGGATTGGTTTAGAGAGAAGTTAAAATAAAAAAAACGACCCAAATTCGGGTCGTTTTTATCTCATATATGAATTAGAAAACCTGTTCAACTTCTACAACGCCAGGCACTTCTTCTAATAATGCACGCTCAATACCGGCTTTCAATGTAATGGTTGAACTTGGGCAGCTGCCGCATGCACCAAGAAGACGTAATTTCACAATGCCATCTTCAATGTCTACAAGCTCACAGTCTCCACCATCACGTAATAGAAATGGACGAAGTTTGTCCAGTACTTCCTGTACTTGGTCTTTCATTTCGACTTCAGTCATTGGATATAATCGCTCCTTTCACAACATATCACCATTATATTCATCTGGACGATAAAAATCTATTGATTGGTTTCAAAGTTTCCTTCTCATTATAGCACAATCTCATCTTGAAACAAAAAGTGATTTTGACTTTTTTCATACAGAAAATTCAGCTAAAATAAAGAAAGAATAGGGGGCTTGCCAAATGAATCAAACCGTCGATCTTTATGTATATGGAAGAGATGTACTTTGCGCTAGCTGCGTGAATCTGCCTTCTTCAAAAGACACATTTGAGTGGTTAGATGCAGCGTTAAAACGAAAATATCCGAATCAGCCGTTTCGCATCACATATATTGATATTGAGCACCCACCAGAAAACGAACACCAAAAGGAATTGTCTGAACGAATTCTTGATGATGAATTCTTTTATCCGCTTGTCTTAGTGGAAGATCAAATTGTTGGAGAAGGTAATCCAAAATTAAAAGACATTTATCAAGAAATGGAGAAATACGGTTACACGGAGAGCAGTGATTAAACTGTTCTTTTTTTGAGAAAATAAACAGAACAAACGTTCCTTTTTGGGTTGAAAAAGAACGTTTGTTCGATTATAATGAAATGAAAGGAGCGTGAGCATCATGAATTATTTACTGAAACAATCTCTTCAACAGCAAATACCAATTGAGATGATTTATATGAAGAAAAACGGAGAGTGCACGAAGCGAAAAATCATTGTCCAACGTCAAACGGACCAGCTCATCCAAGCGTATTGTTTATCGAAAAAGACGATGAGAACGTTTCGTAAAGACTGCATCCTTGCCCTTGCTCCGATCAAATTGACCCGGTCATCGGCACATGCCGTTTCATAAAAAAAAGCTCCCTCGACGAGAAGGAGCTTTGAGATCAAATTCACATGATGTTAGCCATTGTGATGCTTATACATCCAAAGAAGTCCGGATTTTAGTAGTCTAGGTACACGACCAACAAGTGGACGATCTGCTACTAAGCCAAAGCCAGCTTTTTTCCCTAAAGATCCTAAGACACCTTTTAGCTTAAACTGAGGATAAGCCTCAGGAAGCGGCTCGTTTTTCCAGCGTTTTTGCAGAGATTGGACAATTTGTTCTGCCTGCGCCTCGGCAAGCTGGGCACTTGGAGCATGCGGAAGACTTGCACAATCACCCACGACATAGACGTGCTCATCTCCAGGGAGATTGTGATGAGGTGTTAATACGACGCGGCCTTGTGCGTCCTTTTCAACATCCATCTCTCGTATCACTTTACTTGGCTGAATGCCTGCTGTCCATACGATGACCTCTGCTTCAATGGCATCATCATGGTTATAAACAACACCTTCTTCAACCTTCGTAATATTCGCACAGTTAATGATCTTTACGTCATTTTCTTCAAACCACTTTTGCACATATAAACTTAATCTTTTTGGGAAGCTTGATAGAATCAGCTCTCCACGGTCGAAAAGAATAATGTTTAAATCAGCACGGCTCTCTCTTAATTCACTGGCTAGCTCTACCCCGCTAAGTCCAGCACCGACGATGCCAACCGTTGCACCTGCACTTAAATTGTTTAATTTGTTATATGTATGTCTTGACTGATCAATGGTTTGAATGCTGTATGTATGCTCTTTCGCACCAGGGACATTATGATACTTGTCCTCACAGCCGAGTCCAATCACCGTGTCGTCATAAGGAATGGGTTCACGGTCGCTGAATAAGATCTGTTTGTTTTCAATATCAATTTTTTCTACTTCCCCATATTGAATATCAAGCTTCGGATGCTCTGGAAATGATACTCGAATGTGATGATCAGAGATCGTTCCAGCAGCGAGTGCATAATATTCTGTTTTTAAACAGTGGTAAGGATTTCGATCAATTAATGTGATAGTAACATCATCAGGTAATTGATTTGGCAATAAGCGGTGGAGAACCCGCATATTCCCGTAACCTCCGCCGATCAAGACTAAATTTTTCATGACGATTCTCCTTTTCCCCGTAGACATTGAAAAACACTTATACTAAAAAACTTTAAGTTAAAATACCAAATAAAATTATATCGAATTTACTGTGAAACCACAATAATTGTTTCAAAATAACCTACATATTCATTAGTTAGTCCTAAATAGTAAAACATTTTACGAGGAATAGGCGTAACGATACAGGTGAAGCTCATGTTTTGACTAATAGAAGGAATTTCGGTAGGATGGTAAAGCAATGTGAGGTGAAGCAAAGTGTTCCCACTGATCGAATTTTGTGTAAGTAATCTTGCGCAAGGGTCTCAAGAAGCAAAAGAGAAGCTTGATAAAGACCCAAATCTAGACGTTATGGAATACGGCTGTTTAAGCTACTGCGGCAAATGTATGGACTCCCCATTTGCACTCGTGAATGGAGAATTTGTTTCCGGAGAAAATGCAGAGCAGCTAGTCGAGCGTATTTATGCTTTTATAGAGGAAAATGAGATGTTTTAAATGCACCACATGGGTCATGAGGTGCATTTTTTTCATATTTTTATTTTCCATTTTTAAGGAGAATGAATAGAAAGCGCATCCAATATGTTATGCTAATAAAATATCACCAAAATGAAGCATCACACGAGAGAAAATGAGGCATATGCATAATAAAAGCCCCTTGCCATGGCAGCAAAGAGCTTTTATGTATGAAAAACGGGGGATGATAAGATTGTCTCCTGAATCGACTCCTTTTATACTATAAAGAAACAACATTTTTGGAGGAAGCTCATGACATCATTTCAATTCACGAAAATGCACGGATTAGGAAATAATTATATATACGTCAATCAGATGAAGGAACAGCTTCCAGAAGAGCAGCTATCAGAGATAGCAATCCAGGTTTCTTCTATTTACACAGGAATCGGTTCAGACGGAATGATCCTTATTTGTCCATCAGATGTTGCACCTGTGAAAATGCGCATTTTCAACAATGATGGATCAGAGGGCAAAAACTGCGGTAACGGGCTGCGCTGCGTTGCAAAGTATGTGTATGAGCATCAAATTGTGACGAACACAACGTTCCAGATTGAGACATTGTCAGGACTCGTTGAAGCGACCGTTCATGTGCAGGATGACCACGTTCATTTAGTAACAGTAGATATGGGGAAGCCTCGTTTTGAAAAAGAAGCGATGCCGATGCTTGGTGAACCAGCAAGCACAACGATTAATGAATCGCTTGATTTTGGCACGACGATCTTAAATGGAACAGCCGTTTCAATGGGAAATCCCCACATCGTGTTTTATTTAGACGACATTGAAAAGGCACCGCTTGATACAATTGGGCCAATCATCGAAAAACACGACATGTTCCCAGAAGGCGTCAATGTGGAATTTGTAGAAGTGGTCAGTGAAACAGAACTTCATTTTCGTGTGTGGGAAAGAGGTTCAGGGATTACACAGGCTTGCGGAACAGGGGCATGTGCTGCGGCCGTATCCACAATTGTGAATGGACAGGCGAAAAAGGAAACAGACATGACGGTTCACTTAGCAGGCGGAGATCTCATCATTCGCTGGAAAGACAATGAGCATGTGCTGATGACTGGACCTGCTGAAACGATTTGTGACGGCACATTTTATCTGTAAACCATTTATTTGAGAAAAGGCACTATCACGTTTATAATTGAAAAGAAACATCCAGTCAAAAGGAGGGATGATCATGAGTACACCAGTAACCATTACAGAAGCTGCTGCACTGCAGATTAAAGATATGATGAAAGAACATGAAGAAGAAAATGCGTTTCTGCGAGTAGGCGTAAAAGGCGGCGGATGCAGCGGTCTTTCATACGGCATGGGCTTTGACCATGAAGTTTCAGAGAAAGACACGCAGTTCGAACAGCAAGGCATTCAGGTCCTTGTCGACTCCGAAAGCCTTGATATCATGAACGGCACCATCATTGACTTCAAACAATCACTAATGGGCGGCGGTTTCACCATCGACAATCCGAATGCAATTGCTTCATGCGGATGCGGTTCTTCTTTCAGAACAGCGACGAATACCGGTACGCCGGAAGAGTGTTAACAACTGATCGTGAATGAAGATAAGCCTTCTTGTTCGTTTGTTTTTTGTAAACAACACGATTGAGGAGGCTTTTTTGATGAAGAAAGCCATAAAAAAAGACACTCATTCAGTGTCTCTTTCTCATATTGCTTCTTCTATTTTCAACAGCTCTTTATCCAAGACATCCACAAGCTCCTGGGTGCTAAACATATAGATCACCACTTCTTTATTGCCATCTTCCACATGAACTTCAATCACCATTTTAATCTTTGCTGGTTTTTCATGGTACACCACTTCAAAAGTGCCCATTTTTTTCGTTTCATTGTTTTTATTCATTTTTTGAACTTTGGAGAGTATCAGATTGATTTCTTGAACACTCAAACCAGAATCTAAAATTGAAGTGGACACACGCTTTAAAAAAGGTTCTAGTTGATCAACATCCATATTCAATCCTGCTGCGAACTGCGCATAATGTTTGTTATAGTCTTTTGCAAACAGTTCAACTGAGCCACCAATCATCAGTAACAAGATCAAACTGATTATGAAACGTTTTAGCATCTTTCCACCTATCCTTCATTAAGATCTTCTTCCTTTCCTATATCGGTTGATCAGATGAAACCTTCATTCTCACTTCAACTATTTATAAATCGCTCAATTTTGTTACAGCTTGCTCTCACAACTGGCTATTTCCACCCGAAAAGAGTATCATGAGAACCAAACATAAACTGTAGGTAGAAAAGAGGTTGCTGAGGTTTGAGTGAACAAATCAATTGCAGGAACTGTCATGAACTGATTCCGTATCGGTCCAAAACGTGTCCAGCTTGCGGGATTGAGAAGCCGCTTCCGAAAAAGGAACGTGTGAAGGATCGGGTGATTTTGGTTGTGGCAGGGATTGTTGTGGTGCTACTTGCTGCAATGGTACTTGGAATGGCGAATGCCTATATTGGGGTTTTTAAATAGACGAAAAAGGAGTTCCGTTTGTGGGAACTCCTTTTTTTGCTTTCGCTTATTTGTTTTCAAATAAGCTTGTGGAATGAAGAGGCTGTACACGGGCTTTCGGGTCCATGTAGGCTTTCGCATTGTTGACAGCCGTTGGTGCTTCACCAAATCCGCTGGCAATCAATTTGACTTTTCCTTCATACGTACAGATGTCTCCTGCCGCATAGAAGCCTTCAATATTTGTTTCCATTGTGGATTTCACAACGATCGAGTTCTTTTCGATTTCAAGGCCCCATTGTTTAATTGGTCCAAGGGAGGAAACAAAGCCGAAGTTGACGATCACGTCATCTACATCAAGCACTTGTTTTTTGTCGCCTTTGACTTCTTCTAGCACAATCTGTTCAATGCGGTCTTCACCAATAAGCTCCGTTGGGACAAATGGCGTCACGACATTGACTTTCGAGTTGTGAAGGTTTTCTACACTGTGCTCATGTGCGCGGAATTTATCTCGGCGGTGAATAATGGAAACCTCTTTTGCGATAGGTTCAAGCATCAGCGCCCAGTCCACTGCAGAGTCTCCGCCGCCAAGAACGGCCACACGTCTCCCGGCAAATTGGTTCAAATCATTAATGAAGTAATGCAGGTTGCTTCCTTCAAATGATTCTGCTGCATCTAGCTCAAGCTTTCTCGGTTGGAATGCACCGTTACCAGCTGTGATGATGATCGTTTTAGAATAATGAATCTCTTGATTTGTTACAAGTTTAAAGATCCCATCTGCCTGCTTTTCAACCGTTTCAACTGCTTGCTCTAAGCAAATGGTTTGATCAAATTTATCCATTTGTTCCTTTAAGTTATCAACTAATTCTTGTGCGCGGATTTTTGGAAAACCAGCCACATCATAAATGTATTTTTCAGGGTAAAGAGCGGATAATTGACCGCCGAGCTGAGGAAGGCTTTCAATGATTTTCACACTTGCCTGTCTCATGCCACCGTAAAACGCAGTAAACAATCCTACTGGGCCGCCCCCGATAACGGTAATGTCATATACCTTAGAATCTTCTTGCATTCCTTTAATCCTCCCAAATGAAAATTGTTATCACTATATCATATCATACCACATAACGTCGTTTGACTTGTTTTGAAAAACTTGTCGTTTTTTGATGCCGTAGCTTTGAAAAAGAGGAAAAAGTGAGAAAGACCGTTTATCATAAGGATTTTCAGTTTAAAGCCTTGAAAATTGGATCAGAACTCGCTATTATTGTTAAGGGAACTAAATATTAATTTTTTATGAATTTTTGTCGGATACGGTCAAATGCTTTCGTTTTATGTAGGTGAAAGTTCAGATTTTCACATACTTATTTTTTTGTTTAAATTTCATAAAATGCCGGAAAGCGGTTGAGAATAACGATATGTAATTCTTTATCCGTTTTACAGCAAATTTAAAAAAGGTGGATGTGATTCCAGTGAATAAACCGAAAATCGTTGTATTAGGTGCAGGTTATGGCGGATTAATGACTGTAACAAGATTAACAAAACAGCTTGGCACAAATGATGCGGACATTACTCTTGTGAACAAGCATAATTATCATTACGAAACAACATGGTTACATGAAGCAAGTGCAGGTACGCTTCATCATGACCGCTGTCGTTATCAAATCAAAGATGTGATTAACAGTTCCCGTGTCAACTTTGTACAAGCAACAGTTGAAAGCATTAATAAGGAAGAGAAGAAAGTTGTGACATCAGATGGCGAACTTTCTTACGACTACCTTGTTGTTGCGCTTGGTGCTGTTCCTGAAACATTTGGTATTGCAGGACTGAAAGAGTATGCATTCTCAATCTCTAACATCAACTCTGCTCGTCAGCTTCGTGAGCACATTGAACTTCAATTTGCGACGTATAATACGGAAGCTGAAAAACGTCCAGAGCGCTTGACAATCGTTGTCGGCGGTGCGGGCTTCACAGGTATTGAGTTCCTTGGTGAGCTTGGAAATCGTGTGCCTGAGCTTTGCAAAGAGTATGATATTGATCAAAAAGACGTACGTATCATCTGTGTAGAAGCTGCACCAACAGCTCTTCCAGGATTCGATCCTGAATTGATCGACTATGCAATGAACTACCTTCAAGGTAAAGGTGTTGAGTTCAAAATTGGGACAGCGATCAAAGAATGTACGCCTGAAGGCATCATTGTTGGAAAAGACGATGATACTGAAGAAATCAAAGCTGAAACTGTTGTTTGGGCTGCTGGTGTACGCGGTAACCCAATCGTTGAAGAAGCTGGATTTGAAAACATGCGCGGTCGCGTAAAAGTTTCTCCAGACCTTCGTGTACCAGAAAATGATGATGTATTCATCATCGGTGACTGTTCATTGATCATCAATGAAGAAATCAACCGTCCATACCCACCAACTGCACAAATTGCAATGCAGCAAGGTGAAACAGTAGCGAAAAACCTTGGAGCACTAGTGAAAGGTGGATCTCTTGAAAGCTTTAAGCCAGACATCAAAGGAACAGTTGCTTCTCTTGGTGAACATGACGCTGTAGGTGTTGCGTTTGGTAAAAAACTTCAAGGAACAAAAGCTTCAGCAATGAAGAAAATCATCGACAACCGTTCTTTATTCATGGTTGGCGGACCAGGACTTGTTCTGAAAAAAGGAAAATTCAAGTTCTTCTAAACCGACATAGACAAAAACGTGTATCCTCGTGGATGCACGTTTTTTTTTGACAGATTTTCTTACTTGGTGATCGGGAATAAAGTATGGTATGATAAATTATCAGAAAATTTAGATAAGGGAGTGAGCAATATGAACGCACATACAAAAGAAAAAAAGTCCACTTGTCAATATTGTTCGGGGAAAGGATATTTTCAGCTATTGCTCGGCGGATCTGAAACATGTGAGGAATGTAAAGGGACAGGGAAGAAGCTTTAATCCAACTGCTTTTTCCATTGATTGACTTCATCTCTATTTCCAAGTTAAACTAATGATGGGATATTTGGGGGTGGAGATGAAGTGATCAGTTTACCAGTCGTTATTATTTCCGTTATTTTATTTTTCGTGTTATTCTTCGGCATTGGCTTTTTGCTCAATATGCTGCTGAGAATGTCATGGATAATGGCTATTTTATATCCAATTGTATGCCTTTTCATTATCAACAATCAAAAGATGATCGCTTATGTGAGAGAACCGGGCATTGCTTTTTCAGGTATAGGAGACCGCATAGTCTCTCTCGCTGCGGCTGATATTATTATCTTGTTAAGCGGTCTGATTGGTGCAATTGTATCAGGTTTTGTCATCAATGCACTTCGAAAAAGAGGATATCAAATGTTTTAACTCACTTGTAGATAGGCAAGTGGGTTTTTTTTGTTTCTCCTTTGCATAGTTTCCATTTTGTTTGGAAACAAATAGATGGGTAGAGGAGTGACAAATAAAGATGAAAACATGGATGAAACGATTGTTCATGACAGCCCTTTTTATGCTTGCTCTTTTGACGAGCTTTACGGGCATATCTGGAGTTGAGCCAAGTGATGTAGCTGCCTGGGTGAAAGAGGCGGATCCTGGCAAGCAAGTATCTTCTTTTTTCCAACAGCAAAAAAGAGAAACGATGGCACTCAAAAGTGATGAGTTGCGGGCTAATTCTCTCGAAGAAGCGTTTAATTGGAATGATTACCCGAAGCAAAAGGTTGTTGCCACAGGTTATACAGCAGGTGTGGAATCAACAGGTAAAACGAAAGAACACCATGCATATGGCATTACATATTCAGGCGTCAAAGTGAAACGTGATTTATATTCAACTGTGGCGGCGGACCCATCCGTCTTTCCAATTGGAACTGTGCTCTTTATCCCAAACTATGGCTACGGAGTGGTCGCAGATACGGGAAAAGCCATTAAAGGTCATAAGCTTGATTTATACTATGAAACCGTAGATGATGTGTATAGAGAATGGGGCAAAAAAGTGCTCGATGTGTATATCATCAAGAAGGGCGAAGGAACGTTAACGGAAAAAGACTTGAACGAGCTGAATGAAGCAAAATCAATGCAAGTATTCCGTCAGCAGTTTCAAGCCAATAAAGAATAAAAAAGCTTTGGACAAGTTTTAGGTCCAAAGCTTTTTTCGCTTCTACATGAAGTAATAGTCTAAGATGAGTGTCAGTAAGATCCCTGTTAAGCCGCCAAAGAAGACTTCAATCGGCTTATGACCAAGAAGCTCTTTCAATTTCTTTTGCTTTTCTTTTTCTTCCGCACTCGGGAAATTCTTTGCTTCAGAAACAAATCGGTTAAAATCTGTTACGAGCTTGTTCAGTACAGTAGCCTGTTCTCCTGCCTGTCTGCGTACACCTGTTGCATCGAACATGGTAATAATCGCAAAGATGGCGGAAATCGCAAAGATCGATGTATTGAGCCCGTGCTCTAAAGCCACTGCTGTTGAGAGTGCTGTTACGGCTGCGGAGTGTGAACTTGGCATTCCGCCTGTGCTTGTAATGAGCGACCAATCTAGTCGTCTAGAAATGATAAATTGAATCGGTACTTTTACAAATTGAGCAAAAAAGATGGCTGCAAGACTGGCAAGCAGCGGAAAATTCGTCAGTACGCTCATGAACAAGAAACATCCTCTCTGTAAGAAAAAATATCGTGCAAAATGATGGACTGTGTATCCTAGTATGATGAAAAAATGATAGCAGATTCAAAAGCTGCCAAGTCCATGTTCAATTATAACATTAAAGAAAGTAGATGTGGAACGAGGAGACGCGGACGGGCTATCCAAGTTTTCATCGCTTTTTCATGATGCCCTTCCGCGTGTGAAAATATAAATGTTCATCAAGTAAAGACAGACTGGCAATGATCGTATAGACCCGCAAATTTTGATATAATAGAAGTTCCAATGTGAAAAATGGAGTTCATTGAAGGAGCGTGTGATAAATATGTTTTTCTCGACAAATGAATTGCAACATAAAGATACACTGGCGATCGGACTTTTTCAAAAGAGCCAATTATCAGGAAAAGCAAAAGAAATGGATGAATTACTTGAAGGACGAATCACTGAATTATTAAAAGAAGGCGATATTTCATCTAAACGAAATCAGCTTTCGAAGTTTTTCCCATCCCCTGAAACAGGCATCAAACGCATTTATTTTGTCGGCCTTGGGAAGGAATCAGATTACACGTTTGAAGAGGCAAAAGAAGGTTTTGCGCATTTATTTAGAAAGCTTCATCAAGATAAAAAGCAAGCGGTTTCGGTTTTACTGGATACGTTTATTGGAAAGGATTTGCCTGCCCAAGATGCAGCCCATGCCCTTTCTGAAAGCTGCCTTTTAGCTACATATGAATTACAAGATTTTAAACATAAAACAAATGAACCGGATCGCTTTATTGAGTTTGTTTATGCAATGACGGATCATGATACGACTGAAATTCAGGCAAGTCTGAAAGTGGGCGAGGTCTACGGACAGTCCGTCAATTCGGCTCGTACCCTCGTGAACATGCCGCCGAATATGCTCACATCCTCTGATCTAGCTTCGTACGCGGCAGAGCTTGCATATAAATACGAATTTGAGATTGAAATTTTAGATAAAGAACAAATGGAAGAGCTCGGAATGGGCGGGATTCTAGCTGTCAATAGAGGCTCAACAGAACCACCAAAGCTCATCGTTCTGAAATATCAAGGCAAGGAAGAATGGACGGACGTGATTGGGCTTGTCGGTAAAGGCATCACATATGATACTGGTGGCTATTCGTTAAAGCCAAGAGCCAGTATGATTGGGATGAAAACTGATATGGGCGGCTCAGCCTCTGTTTTAGGTGCCATGGAAATCATCGGTGAACTGCGCCCAGAGCAAAATGTCATTGCTGTCATTGCTTCAACCGATAATATGATCTCGGCTGATGCCATGAAACCGGATGACGTCATTGTGTCGCTTAGCGGTAAAACAATCGAGGTACTGAATACGGATGCAGAGGGTCGTCTTGTTTTAGCAGATGGGGTGACATATGCGAAACAGCACGGTGCCTCTGTTCTTATAGACGTGGCGACATTAACCGGAGGAGTCATTGTGGCACTTGGAAATGAGACAACAGGCGTCATGACGAATAACGATGAACTGTATGCCCAGTTTAAAGAGGCATCAGAAGAATGCGGAGAAATGATTTGGCAGCTGCCAATCACCGAAAAAGATAAAAAGCGCGTACGAAACAGCAAAATGGCGGATCTCAATAACTCACCAGGCCGTGATGGACATGCGATCATGGCAGGAGCATTCATTGGTGAATTCGCTGAGAATACGCCTTGGGTTCACTTGGATATTGCAGGAACAGCCACAACAGAAAAGCCTTCATGCTTTGGGCCAACAGGGGCGACAGGTGTGATGGTACGGTCATTGGCCACCTTTGTGGAAAGATTTGAAGGTAAGAAATAAAGGATGAGGCTCTGCCAACTGGCGGGGCCTTTTTTATGTAGGCCATACGCCATTTGACGAAGAAAATTTTCTATGGTAACATACGTTGGTACTTTAATTATCTACTACATTAGTAAACTAAAGGATTTCGGGGGTTTCATCATGAATGCAGTTGTGATAGCGGTTCTTTTAATGTTGATATTAAGCTTGCTGCGGGTCAATGTGGTTATTGCCCTAGCACTTGGTGCTTTAGCTGGCGGACTTGCAGGTGGATTAGGCCTTGGAGGAACAGTTGAAGCCTTTACGGATGGTCTCGGAGGAAATGCGACAGTGGCGATTAGTTATGCGCTATTAGGGGCATTTGCTGCGGCGCTGACGAAAACAGGTCTTCCAGACGCCATGGTTGAAGGGGCAGTGAAGCTTCTAGGAAAAGAAGGCGACTCAAGAAGAAAAACATTATCAAAAGTACTGATCATTCTTGTGATTTTGATCGTATCTTGTTTTTCACAAAACGTCGTTCCAGTTCACATTGCCTTTATTCCAGTCTTAATTCCGCCATTATTAAAAGTGTTTAACGAGCTTCAAATTGACCGCAGACTGCTAGCGTGTGTCATGACCTTCGGACTCACTGCACCATATATTTTACTTCCAGTCGGTTTTGGACAGATTTTCCACGGGATGCTTCGTGATAACATGAAAGAGGCAGGATTAACTGTACAATTATCAGATGTTCCACTAGCCATGCTTATTCCTGTAGGGGGCATGGTGCTCGGACTTCTTGTTTCACTTTTCGTGTATCGGAAACCAAGGGTATATGAGGATCGAGATATCACGGACGTAGAAAAATCAGCTTATACGAAAAAGAGTTTATTGCTTGCAGTGCTGGCTATCCTTGTTTCACTTATTGTCCAGCTTTATTTATCTCAAAGCCTTGGTGTGGAAGGTATGATCTTCGGTGCACTGGCAGGCCTTCTTGTTCTGTTTGCCACAGGCATGATGAAACGAGATGAAGCGGATGCGCTAATTACTTCCGGTATGAATATGATGGCATTTATCGGCTTTGTCATGCTTGTAGCGGCTGGGTTTGCCAACGTATTAACGAAAACAGGAGATATTGAACAACTAGTGAAAGCATCTTCTCAATTCATTGGAAACAATCAAAGCGTAGCGGCCATTTTAATGCTATTAGTTGGTTTACTTGTGACAATGGGGATCGGTTCATCCTTTGCGACGATTCCAATCATTACAACCATTTTTGTTCCGTTATGTATGCACCTAGGATTTAGCCCACTAGCTACCATTGCTATTATTGGTTCAGCTGCGGCTGTTGGGGATGCAGGTTCACCTGCAAGTGACAGTACGCTTGGACCGACATCTGGATTGAATATGGATGGACAGCATCACCACATTTGGGGTACTTGTGTTCCAACCTTCGTATTTTATAATGTTCCGCTTGTCCTATTCGGCTGGCTTGCGGCAATTATTCTTTAACATGAAAGCTTGTAGAGAAAACGTTGTTTTTTCTATAAGCTTTTTTTGTGATGTTTTTTCATTTATTTACTTTATGAAGATTGAAAATAATCAGGACTAAAGTATGAATGAAATGAATCTTTCTTTCTCTTTCTTACGTATATATGCTGATAAAAATGAAAAGGGGAAGATGCGAGATGTCATTTTTTAAAAAGCTAGCGGCAAGTGCTGGGATTGGTGCAGCGAAAGTAGATACCATTTTGGAGAAAAACGCCTATTATCCAGGACAAGAGGTAAGGGGAACCGTCCATGTAAAGGGCGGGAAAATCTCTCAGGACATCCGCTATATCAATGTCAAGATTCAAACACAGTATGTGATTGTAAAAGATGATGAAGAGCATAGAAAATATGTGAATATCTTTACTTTACGGGTGACGGATTCTTTTACCATCCAGCCTGAAGAAAAACATGAATTTCCGTTTTCATTTATTCTTCCTATCGATACCCCGATGACGATCGGAAAAGTAGAAATTGCAGTAATGACAGACCTTGATATCCAAGGCGGAATTGATAAATCGGACTATGACCGCATTTTCGTTGAAGCACATCCTTGGGTGAGAAATGTACTGGGGGCCACTAGAAATCTTGGCTTCCACCTGAACGAAGCAGACTGTGAGCAAGCCCCTTATTTCCAGCGCCGCCTGCCATTCGTTCAAGAATTTGAGTTTATTCCGACATCAGATGACTATCGTTATATGCTTGATGAATTAGAGCTGATTTTTCTGATAGATGAAGGCGGCTTAGACATTGTGTTTGAAGTCGACCGCAGAGCAAGAGGCCTCAGAGGGTGGCTTGAGGAGATGTATAACGATGGAGAACAGCTGGTACGCTACCGCTTCAGTCCAGCAGATCTTGAAGATGTAGAAGTGCTTGAAGGGATGCTAGAAGGAATCATCGATCAATACGCAGAGTAATGATGAAAAAAGAGCCTAATGCATCAGGCTCTTTTTTTCTATGATCAATGTTTGCCCTTATGATGCCGCTTGTTGTTTTCGAAAGGACGTGGCTTTTGAAACAGAGCGATAAATTTTAGGTGCTAGCATCGCAAGTAATATCGTTAATGCGTAATCTTTCACCATAAACCAGATCATAAAGAACCACGTGGTTTGATAAGAAATCGGAGCATTCAGCCACACATTTAATGCGAGGTACGTATAAGTCGTTCCGATCAGATACATGACGGTCGTACCAGCAATAGCTGCAAGTAAAAAGAGGCCAAATCCAGGATTTTTTCTTTTTTCTAAGATGAATCCAGCTAGCCAAGCAGCAGGAATATACGATAAGACAAAACCACCGCTTTTGCCTAAAATCACCCCAAAGCCTGCTGAGAACTGTGCGAATACAGGTGCGCCAGCAATTCCAACCAAGGCATACACAATCATCGCTAATGCGCCAAGCCGTCTGCCAAGCAAAAGACCAGCAAGTACGCAAAAAAACGGCTGCATCGTAAGTGGAATTCCGCCGACCTGTAAAAACGGTACAATGGATGTGATATTCGCTCCAATCGCCATGAGTGCAGCAAACATTCCGACTAACACAAAATCAGCGGTTCTTGTTTTCTGTTGCATGATGTTTCCCCCTGTCTTATCTGTACAAATAGATTAAGGGGATGAGGGTTATTTGTCAACCTGTTTTTTATATTAGTTAACAATGAAACTCGCCCATCAAAAGGGCGGGTCTGTATTAAGCTTCTGTCATAGAAGACGCATCAATCGCTTGATGAACAGGCACATAATCATAGCCAAGATCACGTGCGACTGCTTCATATGTGATATGTCCGTTCATGACATTCACACCTTCTGCAATCGCTTTGTTTTCTTGAATAGCTTTTGCAGCGCCTTTATGAGCAATTTGCAGCGCATATGGAACGGTGACATTTGTTAAAGCAACAGTCGATGTCCGTGGAACGGCTCCAGGCATATTGGCGACAGCATAATGTAAAATACCGTGTTTTTCATAAGTAGGCTGATCATGTGTTGTGATATGATCGATTGTTTCGACAATGCCGCCTTGGTCTATGGCTACGTCTACGATGACGGAACCAGGCTTCATTTGTTTGACCATTTCTTCCGTCACAAGCGTCGGTGCTTTGGCACCTGGGATCAATACCGCACAAATGAGAAGGTCTGCCTCGCTGACTGAATCGGCGATGTTGACAGGGTTAGACATTAACGTTTTCATTTGATGACCAAATTGATCGTCCAGCTGACGTAAGCGTTCTGCGTTTACGTCAATCAGAGTGACATCTGCGCCAAGTCCAATCGCCATTTTCGCTGCGTTTGTTCCAACAACACCGCCGCCTATAATCGTGACCTTTCCTCTTGATACTCCTGGCACGCCTGCGAGCAAGATGCCTTTACCGCCTTTTGGCTTTTCTAAAAATTGTGCGCCGATTTGAGCGGCCATTCTACCTGCCACCTCAGACATAGGTGTTAAGAGAGGGAGTGATTTTCCGTCCGTTACTGTTTCATAAGCAATAGCTGTGACGCCTTTTTGTTTTAAAGCTTCAGCCAAGGAGGGCTCTGCCGCAAGATGCAGGTACGTAAATAAGATGAGTCCTTCTCTGAAATATGAATATTCCTCAGGTAATGGTTCTTTTACCTTCATGATCATATCAGAAGACGCCCACACATCTTTCGCTTGATCAAGAATTTCTGCACCAACAGATACATAATCGTCATCAGTGAATCCGCTTCCAAAACCAGCGTTTGTTTCAATCAAAATCTGATGTCCAGCTGAAAGTAATTGAGAAGCTGCTCCTGGTGTTAATGCCACTCGGTTTTCATTGTTCTTAATCTCTTTCGGAATGCCGATGATCATGTTTATTCCTCCCATGCTTATCTATTCATATTGTATGTCTAGTGTATCCTGAATGTTTAAAAAATGCTTCGGTTGAAATAAAAAATAAAAAAACGCCTCTTTGTGAAATTTCACAAATGGACGTTTTTTAGCTTCATATCAAGGTATATGGTCATTTTCTCATTCATGTTTTTTAAATCGATTTCTGCAATGTCTGTAATACGTTTTAATCTGTAATTCAATGTATTGATGTGGATGTTTAATTGCTTTGCCGCAATATTGGCATTGCTAT
The DNA here is from genome assembly GCF_038610765.1 of Bacillus sp. FSL R5-0422. Classification (NCBI taxonomy): domain Bacteria; kingdom Bacillati; phylum Bacillota; class Bacilli; order Caryophanales; family Bacillaceae; genus Bacillus; species Bacillus sp. FSL R5-0422. Next base: position 2,810,691 of record NZ_CP152014.1, on the reverse strand, counting down.
CACAGTCAATAAACCGTTCAAGGGTTTCAACTAGGTTGGAATGATGCCTCAGGTCGTAATCTTCCAGCTTTGATAAAGAGTAACTGGAGTAAGATGAGCCCCTTCGTTTTTCAGCGAGGACATCTAAATATTGATAAATACCGAGTTCAGAAAAACTGTGTAAACGTTCGGTTTCAACAGGGAAGCGCTCCTTTGTTTTTAATACAGCAAGTGCTTCTTTATAAGATGGCTGAATATGAGAGATGTTATCGTAAATTCCACCAATCGCTGCTTGAACGTGATGGATATGATAACGGTCAGACAGTTGCTGCAGCATGCCACTTGTGAATTGTTTAATATCCTGCAGCGGGTGCTCTGTTTTTGGTGAGACAAGAATAATGAATTCGTGAAAATCCACAGTCGTTAACAACACTTGGACTTGCTGCGTTGTTTCAAGTAAATAAGATAGCTTTTTTTCTGTGTCATCTGTGAGTTCGTCACGAAGCCGGAAGATGATGATGGCATACGTGTCTGGACATCTGATACCGAGTCTTAAAAATAGGTCGAGCATCTCATCTTTTTCATGAATATGACCAGTGAGCATCTTCCAAAAAAGTTCCTGATTGCGTTCCTCTGTTTTCGATTTGCGAATTTGTAAGTTAAGTAATTTGTTTTTTACAGCATGTGCTGCCATCTTCAGAAGGTCCATGTCTTCTTCTGAAAAAGGTTGTGTGGATTCAATTGCCCAGATAAAACCGAGTACTTCTTTGTCCTTCCAGATTGAAATGGCAACCCTGCTAGATAAACCCACCTCTGCAATTTGAGGGACACGAAGCGGTTCGTCTGTTTTAAGAAGTGTAGGAATGATGCCGTCCTTCCAAAGCCGATTAATGACTTTTTCCGGTACACGGCGGGAGATAATGGTTGAAGTTCTGGCGGGATCCGTAAAATCATTATGTGTGCTATAGGCCAACAATCGATGATGCGTATCTTCTATAGTAATAGGGCAATTGAGCACATCACTAATTTGGTCTGCCACATCCTCTAAACGATCAAGACTATACTTAAATGGATCTGTCTTTTTTTTCATAAAAACCCCTGCTTTTTCGAATATTTCACGTACTTACATTATGAAGAGAAAGCGGTACGTAAATCAATAACAAAATGCCATAAATTTAAAAAAGAAATCGCTATGAGAAGCGAGCGCATCATGCTGAAAGAAGGCGAAAAAGAAATAGTACAATAATAATGTAGTAATAAATCAATAGGCGGAAAGATTCAGTGATGTGTGTCTACTCTTATTAAGAATATATGACCAAAAAAATGTTAAATACTAGATAAAGAGCGAAAATACAGTAATTCTATAGACTCATTTTGTAAAATAAAAACAGATTTGTTTGACTGTGTATCATTTCTGTTTTTATAATAATAACGTCAAAAAATAAGTGGATTAGCCCATTATATGGCGGCTATGCACGGGAGGTAATGAGGAATATGTCAGGAATTATTCGCGTAACCCCAGAAGAACTAAGAGCGACCGCTAAGCAATATGGTGTTGAAAGTCAAGAAGTGTTAAACCAAGTTGATCGTCTAAATAGAATGATCTCAGATTTAAAAGGTATGTGGGAAGGTGCTTCTAGTGAAGCGTTTGCTGATCAATACGAGCAGTTAAAGCCTTCATTCATCAAAATGTCTGATCTATTAACAGATGTCAGCAATCAGCTTGATCAAACGGCAAATACACTTGAAAGCACTGACCAAGACATCGCCAGCCAAATCCGCGGCTAATCAAAGGGAATTCCTTTCTAAGTGTGAAAAGCAGAAAAAGCGCCGAGTCTGTCAATGGATGCCGGCGCTCTTTCTATTTTGTGAGGTGGAAATTTGTGTATATCGATATTACCATCGACTTAAAAAATTATGATGGCAGTGTGTTTGATTTGAGACTATCAAATTATTTACATATTAAACAAGTCATCCATATCGCCTGGCAGGCAAAACAAATCTCACTTCCTAAGCGAGAAGGCGGCTGGGTGCGAGTAGTCAATAAGAAAGCTGTGTTTTCAGGCGAATATAAGCTGTCAGACTGTGGAATCACCACAGGAGACAGGCTGGAAATACTATGAAAGGACTTTTGTAAATGGCAGATAAAAAGAGTTCCTATTTAGAAGAACAATTAGAAGCAGTGATGAAAAAAGAGGGCGGCACCTACAGCTTCATTTTTCAAAGAGAGACCATTAAACTCTTAGACGGTTTAGAAGCGGCACCGATCAAAGACATCAACCCTTCATTTAAAAAAGAGATTCAATTAACTGAAGATGAGGTCATGATTTCTATTCAACCCCCTCCTGCCTATCAGGAATTTCGTTTCATCCATGCGAAGGATGAAAAAAGCAAATGGATTTTTTCATACCAGCTTGTCGATGCAGTGTGCAAACACGACGTGAAGCGGCTGCATCCTATTGTTTCTCCTGAAAACATTGTTTTTCATCAAGGCTTAGCTCCTGCATTTTTGCATTACGGCGTCAAAGAAAGCATCCCGCCATATGAAACGGATGAGCAACGTTTACTAAAAGAGGTCAAAGCCGTCATTCTTCGAGTGGTGGACCATGAGTACCAGTTTCAAGAATATGTGGCTTACAGCGAAACGCTGAAACTATCTGAATTGGCAAAAGAAATCAGCGAAACGCAGTCTCTGGAAGAATTGTCTGCCCTCATTCAGCAAAAGATCGAAGCGATTGAAACGAAAGAGAAAACGTTATTAACCATTCCGAAAAAGAAATGGAAGATCGAACGATATATCGGACTAGGTCTGCTTGTCCTATTAATTCCTGCATTGGTGTACACCATTTATACCTTCTTTTTTGCGATGCCGAAACAAGAAGCGTATGTGGAGGCAAACAAATATTATCTCAACAAACAGTACAGCCAAGTGGTGGATACGTTAGAAAAATATTCAGCCAATCAAATGCCGGTTTCCCTTCAATATGAACTGGCCATTTCGTATGTACAAACAAATCAAGGCAATCTGTTACTCGATCAACATAAAAAAGAAATCACAGATACATACACATTGCAGACTGATCCACAATATTTCCTTTTCTGGATTCATATTGGACAAGGCAATAGCAAGGAAGCACTTGATATTGCACGTGTCCTTGGAGACGACCGGTACATATTTACGGCACTCGTCGCCTATCGCAATGACATTCAAAACGATGACAGTCTTTCTGCAGAAGAAAAACAAAAACAGCTAGATCCAATTATTAAGGAAATGGCGAAATATGAAGAAAAAGAAACAACAAAGACAAGCACCAATGACTCCTCAGGCGGTGCAAGCCAAACAGATGAAGCAGCTGAACAAAAAGAGCAGTCAAAAGCTGATCAAGAGAAAAAAGAGAAAGAATCTGAAGTGAAAAAGAAAACCTCTCAGACGAAAAAAGATGAGAAAAAATAATTCTTTCGATACAACTGACAGTTGGTGCTGTCCCATGAGGAGGTGGAGCGTTTGAGTCTTCTTTGGGTTTTTTATGAGGAGGATTATCAAACCGTCCGTTTAGACGAGCAGTTCAATCGAGAAGCCGTGATTGGACCTGAAATAGAGCATACGGTGACAATCCCTTTACTTTCGTTTGATGAAGGAGTCATCCGTTTAACTCCCGATGAACCGAATGATGGTTTTTCCATTTATCATGGTGAAGAGAAGAAAGGCACATTGCTTCCACATGAACCATATAAGCTTGGACCACTGACACTTATTTTAATGGAAGCACATCATGATCAACACATTTATTACCTAGGAAATAGAGTCGAGCTGTCTTTTTCACGTGAGAAAAAAGATGAGATCGATGTGTGGAAAGAACAAGCGCATCCTATGTTTCAAGATGCGAGCCAGTTTACTTTAGAGAAAATCGAAGGAACTTGGTATGTCATGCCTCAGGACGAAACAATTTATGTGAACGGGAAAAAAATTCACGGGGCAGAGCGAATTGATGCCGGGGATGAGCTGTTCTGGAACTTTCTAACGGTGACATTGAAAGATGATGATTTATTGCAGGTGACTGCATATGAACCCTTTCAAACACGTTTGGAAAAAACAAGAGCACCAAGCACAGAAACAAAACAAAAATATCCTTTATATAGACGAACACCCCGTTTAATTTATGATCTGCCAGATGATCGGGTTTCCTTTAGCTTTCCTTCACAGGAGAGTGAAAATAACAGCAGAGGGCTTTGGCTTGTTGTCCTCCCGCCACTTGTGATGCTTCTTGTGATGGGAATTGTTGCGCTTGTCCAGCCGCGCGGAATCTTTATAGTCGTGTCGATGGCAATGTTTATCATGACATTAATCACATCGTCTGTTCAATACTTTAAAGAGAAATCACAACGCAAAAGACGGGAAGAGAAACGGCAGAGAGTCTATTCTCTTTACTTAGAAAATAAACGAAAAGAGCTGCAAGAGCTCTACGACCGCCAGCAATATATTTTGACATATCATTATCCGTCATTTGAACAAATGAAGTATTTAACGTCAGAAATTAGCGGCCGAATTTGGGAAAAAACACTTGTGAGTGATGATTTCTTGCAGTTGCGTCTTGGGACGGGTGCAGTCCCGTCAAGCTATGAACTATCGATGAGTGGCGGTGATATGGCCAATCGTGACATTGATGATTTAATGGAACAAACGCAGCACATGCAACAGGTTTATCGTGAAGTGAAGGATGTACCCATCACATTTGGTCTTGCCGATGGCCCAACTGGATTGATTGGAAAGCCAGCCATTGTAAAAAAGGAGCTTCATCAACTTGTCGGACAGCTTGCTTTCTCGCACAGCTATCATGATTTAAGATTTGTGTTTATTTTTCATGAGCAAGAGTATGAGAATTGGGAATGGATGAAATGGCTTCCGCATTTCCAGCTACCTCATACATACGGCAAAGGGTTTATTTACAACGAACAAACACGTGATCAGCTGTTGTCCTCGATTTATGAAATTTTACGTGAGCGTGATTTAGAAGAAGAAAAAGAGAAGAAGATCTTTACGCCTCACTTTGTGTTTATCGTGACAAATCATGAGCTCATTGCTGAACATGTGATTTTAGAGTATTTAGAAGGCAGCCGAACGGACCTTGGCATCTCCATTATTTTTGCTGCTGAAACAAAGGAAAGCTTAGCTGAAAATATCTCGACGCTTGTCCGTTATATTAACGAAGAAGAAGGAGATATTCTCATTCAGCACAAAAAAGCCGTCCGAATTCCATTTCAGCTTGATACACATGAGCGCATGGACAATGAGCTGTTTGCCAGAACGCTGAGAACATTAGATCATCAAGTTGGAATGACCAATTCGATTCCTGAAACGGTCTCCTTCCTTGATCTATTTCATGCCAAACAGGTAGACGAGATCGGCATTCGTGAAAAATGGCTCACATCAGAAACGGCCAAATCACTATCTGTGCCAATCGGTTATAAAGGGAAAAATGACATTGTAGATCTAAACCTGCACGAAAAAGCACATGGCCCGCATGGTCTGTTGGCGGGAACAACAGGATCGGGGAAAAGTGAATTTTTACAGACGTACATTTTATCGCTCGCTGTACACTTTCATCCGCATGAAGTCGCTTTTCTATTGATTGACTATAAAGGAGGCGGAATGGCGCAGCCGTTCCGAAATATTCCTCATTTACTTGGCACGATCACCAATATTGAAGGCAGCAAGAACTTTAGTGAAAGGGCGCTTGCCTCAATTAAAAGTGAGTTGAAGAAAAGACAACGCTTGTTTGATCAATATCATGTGAATCACATCAATGATTATACGAAGCTCTATAAGGAGAAAAAGGCTGAACAGGCAATGCCTCATTTATTCTTAATCTCTGATGAGTTCGCCGAATTAAAAAGTGAAGAGCCCGACTTTATTAGAGAGCTTGTCAGTGCGGCACGTATCGGCCGAAGCCTCGGGGTTCATCTCATTTTGGCTACCCAAAAACCAGGCGGGGTCATCGATGATCAGATTTGGAGTAACTCCCGCTTTAAGGTCGCACTCAAAGTACAAGATGCGTCAGACAGTAAGGAGATATTGAAAAATAGTGATGCGGCGTCCATTACCGTGACAGGACGCGGCTACTTACAAGTAGGAAACAATGAAATTTATGAATTGTTCCAATCAGCTTGGAGCGGTGCGCCGTATATGGAAGATGGCTACGGATCAGAAGATGATATTGCCATTGTGACAGATACTGGGCTTATTCCGCTTTCAGGAGTTAGTACCGAACCGGCTGTCAAAAAAGAGACAGTGTCGGAGATCTCTGCTGTTGTGGATGAAATTGAACGTATGCAGCAGGAGCTTGGGATTGAGAAGCTCCCAAGTCCATGGCTTCCACCGCTCGAAGAACGGATTCCAAAATCACGTTATGCGTCGAGTGAAGAGCATGTCTTCCATTTTGCGCTTGTCGATGAGCCAGATCAGCAGAGCCAGCATCCACTTTCTTATCAAATGATGGAAGATGGGAACATTGGGATCTTTGGTTCCTCTGGCTACGGAAAATCACTTGCTGCAACAACACTCCTCATGAGCTTTGCAGAGAGATATTCACCAGAAGAATGGCATGCGTATATTTATGACTTCGGAAACGGAACATTGCTTCCGTTAGCCAAGCTGCCGCACACAGCGGATTATTTCTTAATGGATCAAATGAGAAAGATTCAAAAGTCGATGACGCGTCTGCGGGAAGAGGTTGAATACCGCAAGCGGTTATTCAGGCAGCAAGAAATGAGTCATATCAAAATGTACAACGCCTTAAATGAGAAAAAGCTCCCATTCATTTTCATCGTGATCGACAACTTTGACATAGTTAAAGACGAAATGCATGAACTTGAATCAGAATTTATCCAACTGAGCCGTGATGGACAATCATTAGGAATTTACTTCTTGATTACAGCAACTCGGGTAAACGCAGTCCGTCAATCTCTTATGAACAACTTGAAAACAAAGGTCGTCCATTACTTAATGGATCAAGGAGAGGCATACTCGATTATTGGCAGACCGAAATTTAGCTTAGAGCCGATTCCAGGGCGAGTCATTATCAACAAAGAAGAGCTTTACTTTGCACAAATGTTCCTGCCAGTTGAAGGAGAGAACGATCTCGAGCTGTTTGAGCATTTGAAACAAGAGATCCAGCTTCTTCATGATCGCTTTGCATCAGCTGAAAAACCAAAACCTGTACCAATGCTTCCTGATAAACTAACCATTTGGGAGCTAGAGAGTCGCTTAGAAGAACAAAAACAGCCGTATGACATTCCAGTCGGACTAGATGAGGAATCTGTTGCACCTGTTTACTTTGACTTGAAGAAGAATAAACACTGCCTCATCATCGGTCAAACGCAGCGAGGAAAGACAAACGTGACAAAACTGATGCTTGATCAGCTATTAGCAGCAAAACCTGAGAAGCTAGCCGTCTTTGATTCGATAGATCGGGGTCTCTCTCATTACGCAAAAGAAGAGAACATTGATTACCTTGAAACAAAGGATGATATCACCGAATGGGCAGAGGAAATAGACCGTTTATTCAAGGGACGTGAAGAGGTGTACGTCGAAGCTGTGCGCCGTGGAGAGACTGATCAGTTGTCGTTTTCTCAAATTGTGCTTGTGATTGATGGCATTACACGTTTTCAGCAGACGATCGATCCGCGTCTTCAAGACCAATTGGCTGATTTCATGAAGTCATATGCACATCTAGGCTTTAGCCTGATCGCATCAGGGAATCATACCGAATTTAGCAAAGGCTATGATGCACTCACAAACGAAATCAAACAAGTTCGTCATGCCATGTTACTCATGAAAAAATCAGAACAAAACATCATACCGCTTCCGTATGCAAGACAAGAACCAGATATTCAGCCAGGTTTCGGATATTTGGTTGAAAACGGGAAAGAGAAGAAAATCCAAGTTCCTTTATGTGCGGTAGAAAGGAAGAGTGTTCAATGACAGAGCAGCAAAAAAGCTCCATCAAAATCATATCGACGATGATATTGATTCTGGTTCTGCCGGTTTTATTTTTCCACCTCATTGGAGATGATCCGGCAAAACAGAAAAAGAATGCCACACGTAATATTGCTGTGGTCAATGAGGATATGGGGGCGAGCGAAAGTGAAAACACCGCTCGTTTCGGACAAGATGTCGTCGCTGCCTTATCAGAGCGTCCAGATTATACATGGACTGTAGTGAACCGGAGTGCGGCGGAAAATGGATTGAAAAGCAGAAAGTATGACGCTGTCCTCTATATTCCGTCTGATTTCTCTAAAAATGTGCTGAGCTATGATAAAGACCATCCTGAAAAGGCATCCATTCAATTTTCCATTCAAGATCAGCTTAATTCAGTCAATAAAGAGAAAGTGCAAAGAGAGCTGGAAAATGCGCAGAAGAAAATGAATGAACAGATGTCGACGTTATATTGGAGTTTTGTATCACAGGAAATCGGCAATGTTAGAGAAGAGTTTGAGCATATTGTCGGCAAAGAAGTTGAATTCCAAAACACGATGTATCACTTCTATAAGCCGAATTCAAACAAACTATCAGATGCGGTTCAGCAACAGAAGAAACAAATAGAAGAATTAAAAAATGCAATGACCGATTCGCAGAAGCAATATAAAGACGGTCTGAGTACGACAGAAGAAGCAAAGAACCAGTTAAAGGATTTTGTAAAAGTAGTCGATCAATACCAGCAGTATCAAGACAAACAAAAGGACCTCTTGATCAAAGCACAATCGACAAACCAAAAACAAATTCAGCAGGGGCTCAAACAGCTCGCTGATATTCAAAACCAAAATGCCCGCAGCTTCAGTGATCAAATGGGTGGACTCAAAACAGATATCAACGAAGTACAAAGTCAGTTAAACATAACGGACAGCGCCATCCAATCTGTTCAAAAGTCGAGAGAAGACGCTATTCCTAAGCAATCGACGGGATTAACGGAACTTGTAAAGACGTCTCAGGAAGAACTGATTAAAAAGTATGAAGACCGTTACTTAGAAGACTATCGAAATAAAATATCAGCCTTGCAGACAAAGCTATTGGCAAAAAGGCAAGAGTTGATGGACGAGCCTGAGCCTCCAGTTGATTCTGAAGATGACGGGCAATCAGATCAAGATAATGAAAACCCTGAAGAGATTGGAATTAACCTAGATGAAGAAACAAATGAGCTCTCGCAAATTTCAATAGAAATGAACGACCTTGCAGATCAATTAGTAGAACAGGAGACACCGCCTTCTTCTGAAGATGGGGAAGTAGGAGAAAATGATGAAAATCCTGCTCAGCCAGATACCGGCAGCAAGAATTCATCGCAGGATGACCTAAAAGCACTCTCAACTCGCTTAGATGAAGTGAAAAAGAAAATTCAAGAGAAAGCTTCCGCTCATAATGATGAATTAAAAGACAAAGTGAGTCAAATGAGTAAAGAGCTCGAGAAGCTTACAAAAAAAGTAGAAAAGCTTGAAAAGATGTTCCTATGGTTACAAGATCGATATAATGTGATTCCAAATGAAATCAAAAGCCAGGAATCCACTATTTTAAGCAAAGTAAAAGAGCTGAAACGCAGAAACTCACCGATTGGTGGAGCATTTAATGACAATCTTTTTGAGAAAAAATTCGAAACAAAATCAACAAGAACTAAAAAATTAATGGAGTATTCCAATCAACTCTCTCAGCTAGAGCTGATGATCGCAAACGTCTATCAACCATCTAATAACTCTTCTTTATATGACAGAAAAGAAGAGAATATCCAGTCCATCCTCTCCATCAAAAAAGAGGAAACGGAAAACTGGGATACGCTCAAAAAACAAATGCTGACGTCAAACGATGATGTGTCTACTTTTATTGATGAGATGCAGAAGTTTTCAGATGGCTATGCAGAATACATTTCGACTCAGCAGGCAAGCATGGAACAGGAATTAAACACAATTTCTGAAAGTGCGGACAATGTTGCGGAGCAAATGGCTGATCAAGGAGATGCAGTGTATACAGCAGACCTTGCAGGCAGTTCAATTGTTGTCAGTGCGCAGGATTCAATTGGTCAAGAAGTGCTTCGACTTTCTGAAAATATGAGTTCGTTAACCGACCGCCAAAAAGGAGTGGCAGATTATACGAATAACATTGAAGAGAGTGTGACGACGGTCCAAGAAAAAGCGGATACGCTGAATGAAAACTGGAGCAAGAATGTTCATTCTACGAAACTTGTTCAGCAAGATTTGAAAGGTATTTTAGGAAACACATTAAGTGATAAAGGCAACAGCAACTATGTGTATAATCACTTAGCCAATCCGCTGAAAATCAGTGGTGATGTACCAGAAGAAAAAACGCAGACTGTACCCCCAGTGGTCATTTTGATCATTGTGATGATCAGTAGTTTGTTAATAGGCTTTTTCAGCTCGTATTATGCGGCCGCTCCGATGCTGGTGAAAGGTGCACTGTTTGGCATCTTAAATCTATTAGTCGGACTCATGATTAGCTTGTTTGGACTGAACATTTACAAGCTTGCAGATGATCAAGCGATTCAGTGGTCCATTTTTACAATTTTACTATTAGTGGCTTGTTCCGCCTTTATTCGCACGGCGTTCCTTTTCGGCTCTATTGCCGGATGGATGGCAGCAACGGCGCTTATTTTCTTCTTTGTCGCACCATTAATTGATTTGGTGATGCCGAATTTCCATTTCACAAATCCAGTGGCAGACGTGTACCTATCTATCCAATATGGAAATGGAGATCACTTTGGAATGGGTGTGATAGGATTAGTGATTTTAACTGTTCTCTTCATGGTCATCCCACTTGTGACAAAGCTATGGAAAGATAAAACGGAGGAACGTGATGTGACTCATGAGGCTTAATCTGTTCGTGAAAGGGATGGCACTTGGTGTCATGTCCCTTTTTCTCCTCATTCCTGCTGCTTTTGCTGCTGGTGAAGATACGGATACAAACGTCAAGCCGAATGAATATCAAGAAAAAGAACTCGATATTAACTCAAGTATATTGAGGGATCAAACGAAATACGAGCAAAGCAAAAAGACATCAACAGTTAAAACAGACATTCATTTTGCTAAACCGCCTAAAACTCCGGGAGGGTCTCTTTCACCGCAGCTTTTCAGTGATCTAAAAGAGAACCCGCCCAAAACATCAGCTCACATGATGGAAGAGATGAATATCTCTTTTCGTGATGCCGCAGTATCGACACCTTCTGGCGAAGATCAAGAGAAGCAGTCATCTGCACTGCTTCCGATCATCTTTGGTTGCTTCATCGTCTTTGGTATCGTTATGATGTTCATTCTGATTCCAAAGGTCAATGTGAAGGCTGAAAAGAAATAGCCTGTCTCTTTAAAAGAGGCAGGCTTTTCTTTATGCAGATTGCTTGAAGTCGTACCGTTTCACTACGTAAAATAAGGTTATCAAGGGAGGAGATTGTCATTCGAATTTCAATCGTTACAGGCGGATCAAAAGGATTTGGTATAGCACTTGTGAACAGGCTGCTTGCGCGCGGAGATCATGTGTACACAGCAGCAAGAAGTGCATCACCGATTTCTCATCCGAAACTTACACATACACAGGTCGATCTGACAGATGAGAAAGCAGCAGCCCAATGGCTTCAAGATTGTCTCGTGCCGCAAACACTGGCAGCAGCTGATGACATCTTATTTGTCAATAATGCAGGCATAGTGACCCCAATCAAGCGTGTGGGGCAAGGCGGACAGGATATGCTTCATCAGCATTATACGTTGAATCTTGTGATTCCTGTTTTGCTGAGTCATGTATTTGTTCAGCAGACTCAATCATTTAATGGAAAGAAAATGATCGTTCACCTTTCTTCTGGAGCGGCGAAAAATCCTTATAAAGGCTGGAGTGCGTATTGCAGCTCAAAGGCAGGGCTTGATATGTTTATGAGGACTTTGCATGAGGAGCAGAAGGACGAGGCATATCCAATTAACACGTTTTCATTTTCCCCAGGCACGATTGATACAGATATGCAGGGAGAGATTCGAAAATCATCAAAACAGGACTTCGAACAGATTGACCGTTTTCAGCAATTATATGAAACAGGCACACTAAAGAGTCCAGATGAAGTCGCAGGTATTTTGCTTGATCTTTTAGCGGATGATCCAGCTGGCGGCGTCGTATATGATGCACGTGAGTATGGAAAAAAGCAGTCATAACGACTGCTTTTTTCCGTCTTGTACAAGCAAAACCGGCTGATTTGACATAAGCTAATCTTGAGACTCATAGAAAATATAACAGAACATTTGAGTTTCTTTTCAGAATATGTTAGGATGCTAAAAATATAGATAAGGAGGGGTTTCCATGAGAAAGGTTACATTAATGGATGTTTACACCCATCCAGTTGCTCAAAAATATTTAAATCGTTCAGGAAAAGCCCATGCGATTGCTTGTGCTTATCACGCATTCAAGCTGGCGATGAAGGCTGGAATTAACCCAGATCTGGCTGTGAAAGCAGCGCTCCTACATGACATTGGCCATTATGAATGGTATACAGCCGGCGGAGAATGGGATTACGAGACATATAGACGAAATGATATTCATGCCATTAAAGGTGCAGAGCGGGCACATAAACTACTCATACGGCTCGGCGAGGAACCAAAAGCAGCCAAGGATATTGCTCTTGCAATTCTGCTTCATACAGACTCATATTTGCCAGAGGGTGACCTTCATAAGGACACACTCCAACAAATTGTGAAGAAAGCAGATGAAATGGATGAAGAGCCAGGCGGGCATCATCATTACAGACAAATAGATGAATCACTCGCAATGAAAAAAATTGCCGATTTGGATCAGAAAGTGCAGCAGGCACTTCAGCCCATGAAACGCTCTGTTTAATATGGAATGTCACCATGAATCGTTCCGTGCTGATCGACATACAATGTGCGAATAACGGTACGGTTAAACGCAGATGTCCCTGACGTAGTGAGTCCAGTGTATTGTACCGTGACGGAATAGGCACCTTCTTTTTTCAATTGAATAGCTGATGAACTACTTGTTTTCACTGGATGATCCTTTTGTGCGTCTTTAAAGTAATTGGTTTCCACTGACTTGCTTAACCGTTTAATCAGACCGCTTGAATGGGTCGATGCACCCCCTGACTTCGAAGCAGCTTCTTTAATTTCTTCATTTAATGGTGAATCAAAAGATACAAGCAGCAAATAAGGAGCCATTTTTCCAGAGTTCGATTGAATCGTCCATTTTCCAGGAACGGGTTTATTGATTTTCACATGGTGTGAATATGCGCCTTCATATGGGAAAGAAGCTTCCGATGTCTTAAGATTTGTTAAGACGTCTCCATTTGGGGCTATGATTTCGGGCTGCGTCTCCTGCCTTTCATTTAACCACTGGATCGATAAGCCATTCGTTCCTTCCTCTACATAGAACACTTCTGTTTTATCCTTTTCACTTTCTCCACCTTTCACATAAACATCTGTATTGAGCTCAGCAGAGACGGGCTCTTGTTCCTCTTTAGGTTTATTTTCAGCGCTCGAGGCATTTGCCAGCAACTGATGCTGGAACACAGGAAACATACTTGTGCCGTTTTTGATTGAATAGTGATCCCATTTTCCTGTTAAGATATTGTTTGCATATGATAATTTTGTGCTGTTTACCGTGACGGCACCATCATTTGTACCAAAGCTCTTTAAATACATGCCGCCTAAATACAGCGCACCGCCAAATGTACCCCATTCTGAACCAGAGTAGGTGACATATTTATTGGGGAACGCCTCTAGCTGATCGGTTTCACTTCGAAAAGCTGCCATCAGACCAGTTTGCAAAGAATAAAGCGCTTCGCTTTTTTGTCCAAGAATTTGCGCGAGCCAGCCCCCACCCTTGCTATATGCTAAATCCGCAAGCGGTGTCCCGTTATGAGGAGAGCCAAGCGTAATGACCTTTTCCACATAGGGATGGGCTTTGAAATACACCAAGGCGGACTGTGTATCGATCCCTCCTTTACTATGACCAATCACAATGAGTTTTCTACCAAATGCGTCATAGATTTCTTTGAGCTTTTCCGCTAATAGTTTGCCGTTCTTTTTCATGTCCTGATCTGGGTGCAAATCTATGAATGCGCTTTCGTATCCATTCTGAACAGCCTGCTTTGCCATATCGTTTCGATTGGACCAAGTGGAGGAGGAGCTGTTAATACCATGAACAAAAACAAGTGGTGGTTTTGACCCGTCTTTTTGAATGGGCTCTTCTCCTTTATACCACTTTCCTGGCGTCCCTGGGGGATCTCCAATTGTCCCTGCATACACATAACTTGCAGAGGATAGAAAGAGCATGACAGCAACAATACAAATGAGTTTTTTCAAGACAATTCACCTCTTCAAATGATTTAAATTGTTGGCAGCACCAATCTATTATACTTCTAAAAAATGTAAAAACGTACCAATTGTTAAAATATGGTATTAATGTTGTGGGGTTGCCATGAGTGACATTCACATGGGTTCATGCATACGCTGTGGGTAAATACACAAGTAAAGGGGCGGGTAGTATGGCACAACAAGGAAGTCCGCAGCTTGTTTCATTAGTTGATCCATATGTTTATCAAACATTGCAGAAAGTGGTCGGTATGAGATTAATTGTGCAAACAGTGAAAGATACGGTCCGTGGGAAATTGAAGGAAGTCATGCCGGATCATATTGTAATAGAAGCGGGGGCAAAATCAGTTTTTTATGTGCGGATCCAGCAAATCGTGTCGGTGATGCCTGATCACAGTGAAAGAGTGTAACAAGCAGACGCATAGGTGTCTGCTTTTTTTCATGCTTATAGAATGTATATCTGGGAAAAGTGCATGATATACCAATTGTTCTTTTTTTTTCAAAAAATGAGGTTCTAAAAACAAGAAGCAGTTGACAGAAGGTGGGTTGAATAGTAGTTTTTTAATAAGATCAATACGTAACAGGAGGAGCATCTTTGTTAAAATCTAAAGTTCATTTTTGGACATTCCAAATATTACTTGTTTTACTCATTGTGTATGTATCAACAAAGGTTTCGTTTTTATTTCAGCCGATTATTTTATTTGCATCAACGCTGTTTGTCCCCATCTTGCTGGCGGGTATTCTGTTTTTCATCTTTAATCCAATTGTTCGATTTTTGTCCAAGAAAATCCCTAGAACTCTCGCTATCCTGATCATTTATCTCCTGTTCATTGGACTCATCACGTTTATTGTCAATGCTGCTGGGCCGGTGATTATTTCGCAGGTCGGTGGACTTGTCAAAAGCTTCCCTGGTTATGTAACGGACATGCAGAAATTTATCAATGACTTTTCGCATTCTAAAACATTTACTTGGATGATGAGCCAAGATTATGTGTCTGTCTCAAAATTTGAACAGACGGTCGTTTCGACATTAAAAGCTTTACCGGAAAATATTGCTTCAAGCATGTCTGCGGTGTTTGGTGTGATTGCGAATATTGCCTTAGCTGTCATCACTGTTCCATTTATTTTATTTTATATGCTGAAAGACGGGCACAAGTTTCCGGACAAGCTCGTTCAGTTTTTACCAATGCCTTACCGCAAGGAAGGGCTGAAGATCTTCAAAGAATTAAACGACACGCTCGCAGCTTACATACAGGGGCAGATTATTGTCTGTTTGTTTGTTGGAGTCGCTTGTTTTATTGGATACTTATTAATTGGTGTGAAATATGCGCTTATTCTCGGTATTATCATTGCGGTGACAAATGTGATTCCATACCTTGGACCATATCTTGGCGCGGCACCTGCTGTGCTGATTGCCTTTCTTGATTCTCCTGGAAAAGCAGTAGTGACAGTGATTGTCATTCTTGTTGTGCAGCAAATTGACGGAAATGTCATTTCTCCATTGATCATTGGGAAACGCCTGAACACACATCCTTTGACCATTATCCTGTTATTAATTGGGGCAGGAAGCTTTGGCGGCATCCTTGGCATGATTTTTGCAGTGCCTGTCTATGCGCTGCTCAAAGCGATCACCCTGAATATTGTCAGATTGGTTCAGCTGCGTCAGCGCTCTCGCAAAGAGCAGCACTTAAACGTCTAGGGCAGATGCACAACGCTCCCCTTTTTGCATAAGATGATTGTCATAAGCAGATAGGGGGAGATTCTGATGCCTGCAATCGTTGGACCTATTCATATCGAGTCATTAGGAGGCAATGGTGCAGCTACTTTCGGTGATGTACTGGCCATTGCCCCATTAGCTGTAGACCACTCGACTGGCGGGGCAGGAGCCTTTAATTCAGGTGATTATATGTCTCTTACAAGTGATCCGAATGCGACGATGCTTTGGGATTTCACATTGTTTGGCCAGCCTCAATCATTTAATGCATAGAAAGACAGCTGATGCTCACATATCAGCTGTCTTTTTTTATTTGAGATACACGTATTATTGAGCTAGGCATATGATGTGGATAGAAAAGGTGGTGGAGCAATGCCAGCGATTGTTGGACCTATTCATATAGATCGTGTGTACGGAAATGGGGCGGCACATTTCGGTGATGTTTTTGCCATTTCGCCAAAAAGTGTAGATCACTCCGCCGGTGGTTCAGGTACCTATAATGCAGGGGACCTCGTCCAATTTTTTAGCAGTCCAAACGTCACATTTGTTTGGGATTCAAATCTTATTAGTCAGCAGAAGAGTTTCAATGCGTAGCCAGCTCTGAAAGGGAATTCTCTTTTCTGAAGCTGTCTTTTTTTATGGTACAATGGATATGGAAGTAAGAAGGAAAAAGAGGTGTGAACAGAGCCAAATGAAAATTAGAAAAGCACACATCACAAGCGGACAACCAAAGACCTACAATGTATATTTACATGAAAATAAAAAAGAATATAAAACGCTTGTTGCCGTACCTGATATTGAATGGAGTATCTCCATTGCGTACGAGGATGAAAAAGAGCAGCTGATCCATACGCTCGAGCATTCCTTAATGGAAAGAGCAGAAACAGACGAAGCCCGTGAACTTGCACTAAAGATTGTGCACTGGGTCACAGAAATGTAAATATAAAAACCAGGAGTGAAAACAGCGATGAAAGAAGAATCCGTAGACTTTTATTTGCAGCAAGGGATATTTGGACATGCTGAAACAAAACCCGATGAACGAAGAATGTTTCTCGGTTCATTAAGAGAACGAGCGCTTCTTGCCCTGACAAAGGGACAGGTATCACGAAATAAACCGTATCAAGAGGTCGAACAAGTATTAAAGGCCAACCGTCAGGCCACTGTTCTTTTAAATGGTGAGTTGTCCTATGCTTCTTATTCTCAATATGTGAAAATGACTAATGCCGCGGGATGTTCCTTTAAAGTGGTGAATCATCATGAGGCACATTCTCCTTTTGGTCTTGTGATAGAGCTGCCGAATGCGGTCAATCAAGAGCACATCTATATAGAAGATGAGCTGTTTCAAAAGGCTTTTTCTCAAGAATCTGTTGAATAGGTTTCCCTAGTGAAATGAATAAGCTATAATGAGTCAAAAGAGCATATGGGAGAGATGCGGATGGGCAAAGCATTGATTTGTATTGATTATACCGTTGATTTTGTTGCAGACGATGGAAAATTGACATGCGGAAAGCCTGGACAGGCGATTGAGCCTAAGATCACAGAGATCACTTCTTCGTTTATTGATGAAGGGCACTTTGTCGTCTTTGCAGTCGATCATCATGAGGAGCAAGACCCTTATCATCCAGAGACAAAGTTATTTCCGCCCCATAATATTCGCGGGACAAAGGGAATTGAACTTTATGGCAAACTAAGTTCACTATTTCACACGTCAAAGCATTTAAAACATGTCTACTATATGGAAAAAACAAGATACTCTGCTTTTGCAGGCACTCAATTAGAAATGAAACTGCGCGAGCGTGGCATCACTGAACTTCATTTAGCCGGCGTATGTACCGATATTTGTGTACTTCATACAGCTGTTGATGCGTACAATAAAGGCTTCGAACTTGTGATTCACGAGAATGCTGTAGCGAGTTTTAATGAAGCGGGGCACGAGTGGGCACTTTCTCACTTTGAGCAGTCGCTTGGTGCGAAAGTGGTTAAGTAAGGGAAGGAGAATGGAAGTTGGAGCATCGGTTTATTGACGACAGTTTATCACTACATACAGACCTTTATCAAATTAACATGGCAGAAACGTATTGGAGAGACGGCATTCATGAGAAGAAGGCAGTTTTTGAACTCTTCTTCAGAAAGCTTCCATTTGACAATGGCTTCGCTGTATTTGCTGGTTTAGAGAAAGCGATTGAATATTTATCGGATTTCTCCTTCACCGAAAGTGATCTAGCGTATTTAAAAGACGAACTCGGTTATAAAAGCGATTTCATTGATTATTTAAGCGGGTTATCCTTTACAGGCTCCCTTCATTCTATGCGAGAAGGCGAAATTGTTTTTGCCAATGAGCCAATTATGCGCATTGAGGCAACGCTTGTCGAAGCCCAGCTAATTGAAACCGCCTTGCTAAATATTGTAAACTTCCAGACGCTGATAGCGACAAAGGCAGCTCGGATTAAAGGAATCATTGAAGACGAGACAGCACTAGAATTTGGGACAAGACGTGCACATGAAATGGATGCTGCGATGTGGGGAGCAAGAGCGGCTCTTATCGGCGGCTTTCAGGCGACAAGTAATGTTCGTGCTGGGAAGCGCTTCAACATCCCAGTGTCAGGAACACATGCTCACGCACTTGTGCAAGCATATCGCGATGAATATACGGCATTTAAAAAATATGCTGAAACCCATACAGACTGTGTCTTTTTAGTCGATACGTATGATACCGTGAGATCCGGTATTCCGAATGCCATTAAGGTAGCGAAAGAATTCGGAGACAAGATCAACTTTATTGGTGTCAGACTAGATAGTGGTGATCTTGCCTACTTGTCTAAAAAAGCTAGAACGATGCTGGATGAAGCTGGATTCCATGACGCAAAAATCATTGCATCAAGTGATCTTGATGAACATACCATCATGAATTTAAAAGCACAGGGTGCCAAAATTGATGTGTGGGGTGTTGGGACAAAACTGATCACAGCATTTGATCAGCCAGCTCTCGGTGCAGTGTATAAGCTTGTGTCGATTGAAGAGAATGGTCAGATGAATGACACCATCAAAATTTCATCCAACCCAGAGAAAGTGACAACACCAGGACGTAAACGTGTGTACCGCATTATCAACCAATTGAATCATCACTCAGAGGGTGACTACATTGCGCTCGAAGACGAAGATGTTCATAGTGAGGATAAGCTAAAAATGTTCCACCCGGTGCATACATTTATCAGCAAATTTGTCACAAACTTTGTGGCGAAGGATCTACATGTCCCGATTTTCGAACAAGGAAAACTTGTATATGACAATCCGGATATTCAAACGATTCAAGCCTATGTGCAGGACAGCCTCGGACTTTTCTGGGAGGAATATAAACGAATCAGCAAACCAGAAGAATATCCAGTCGATTTGAGTCAAAAATGCTGGGATAACAAGATGCAGTTTATTCATGACGTGAAAAATAAAATTAAACTAGAGCTTTATGAAAGCTAATGTTGGAAGAAAGGAGATCATCAAGTCAGGTGATCTCTTTTTTTATTTTTTGACCGCTTCAAAATGAACCATAAGCACAATCATTTGGTATACTGAAAGCACATCTTGTTTGTCATGGCATAAAGGAGGATTGGAGCAGTTGAGGGTGTTTGTTGCGAGACAGCCTATTTTTAACAGAAAAGAACAAGTCGTATCATACGAGCTGCTTTATAGAGATAGTGAAACCAATACATATAGCGCTGAAGATGGTGACCAAGCGACAACGGACCTCATTATTAATAGTTTTTTAAATATCGGCATCGAAACATTGACAGAAGGCAAAAGATGCTACATTAATTTCACCGAAAGCTTACTTTCGTCTGATCTGCTCACCTATTTTGATCCGCATCAGCTTGTGATCGAGATATTAGAAAATGTCCCGATTACCCCAGCACTTATTATGAGATGTAAGGAATTAAAAAAATGGGGATATACGATTGCACTTGATGACTTTTTTCTAAGCGGATCACATTTCAGTGACAAGTTGCTTGAGGAACTCCTCTATTGCATTGATATTTTAAAAATCGACTTTCTAAAGACCACATCGGAAGAACGTAGAAAAATTCTACACACCTATAAAAAATATCGACTTCGTTTCCTTGCAGAAAAGGTGGAAACGCGAAGAGAATATGAAGAAGCGCTAGAAGCCGGCTTCCATTTGTTTCAAGGGTATTTCTTTAGTGAGCCGCATGTGATATCAGGACGAGCATTATCGACCAGCTTCCATGCGTATCACCAGCTATTAAATGAGCTGAGCAAGGAACAACCGAATATCCAGGTCGTCACCCATTTTATTGAAAGTGACCTTTCGCTATCATATCAATTATTAAAAATGCTTAATTCAGGCGGCATGAGACGCCTTTATCAAATCAAAAGTATCCGGCAGGCGATTATTCTGCTTGGTTTTAATGAAATTAGGCGTTGGATCTTTATTCTTTCATTTAAAGAATTGAATGTTCAAGCCAATTCAAGTCAAAAAGAAATTATTAAAATGTCCTTCATTCGGGCGAAAACATGTGAACTGATTGCGAGTCGTACCGAACGAGAGCACCCAGCCTCTTATATGCTGACAGGTATGTTTTCTCTCATTGATACACTTGTCAGGGCAGATATTACAGAACTTGTAAAAGAGCTGCCACTTTCTGATGAAGTGGGCGAGGCACTGCTTGGTTATGAAAATGATTATTCATTTGTACTAGATGTCGCCAAACGGATTGAACGAAATGAATGGGATCATGAGATGTTAGATGGGAATCTCCCGAAGCAAGAAGCCTACGGATGTTATATAGAAGCCATTGAATGGTGTCATAAAATGTTTGAATCGTAAAAGCCGCCCACGCTGAGAGCGGCTTTTTTTGTTATGCCCACTGTAAAAGAAGAAAAAGTCTGCTAGAGGCAAGAGACAAGTAGATACGAATGCCTTCTGGACTAAAGCGGATGTCGATCCCACTTTTCACACCGATTTGTTTCAGCATGCGGATGACACTTGTCGAATCAGAGCGCTCAGCAGCCTCCATTATCCGTTGTGCAAACGAAAGGGAGCTGGAAATCTGCTGTGTAATAAGTGAAGCATCAGCAACAAGTCGGGCGGATTCCTTTGCGGCTCGTTGAAATGAGTGGGCATCTACTGGAGGAAAAGTCATAGGTGTGCGCGGATGTGCACGGCTCATTGCGGGACCCTGCAAAGCAGGATAAGGAACATAGTAAAACACTTCGTCACCTCTTCTCTCATTGACGTGAAATTGGACGGATATCTGTTCTAAATGTATGTAGAAAATCAGAATAAAGAATCAAAATGATCTTTCTATCTGTATAAATCCAACATAAAAATAGGTACTTTTGCGGTCAATTTCGGTGAATGTCGTCAAAAAATTGCGGTGTCCACAATAGGGTCTGTCGTCTGACCTATAAGACTCAAAACCGAGGTTACAGGAGGGATCGTATGTTCTGTTGTGAGAGAAGCGTGACGAATGATGCCTATTCTTGTCGCAAAAATGACGCAGTTCCTTTGAAATTAAGATAAAAGTATGATTTGAAAAGTCAGAAAATGATGAAAAAAGACCTATTGAATTTTGCGGTATCACGCACACATTTTGTGCATACTTTTCGGTGAAAAAATACTCAATTACATTTACACTGTTATTAACAGATCAAATACTTATGACCCAATCACCATACACAAATACATTGATCTTCCAAAAAAGGAGAGTGGAATCGATGGAAAAGTATGAAATCGAAGAACTTAAACAATTATTATGGAAACTTGAAAACGAAATTAGAGAAACAACGGCTTCTCTTCATAACATTAACAAAAGCATTGATCAGTACGACAAATATGAATATGTGAAAATTTCTTAAAGACTTGATCATCATCAAGTCTTTTTTTTATCCAAATACATACAAAAAAAGGATATATTATTATATAATTGTTAAATAGTGATGTCAGTGGACATTTGCTCATGTCTTTTTAGTAAAATAAAAGGCGGAAGGGTGAGGGACAAGACCGAGTATGCTAAACTATCTAGAGAATACAAAAATCAAGCAGAATATGTCTGATTTTATTCAACATGCAGTCAGGCAGAAGGATTTACAAAAGCTGCTTCTAGAATTTACTGATATAAAGAATGAATTTCCCTTTGGGCAATTAGCTTACAAGCATTATGAGGCATTTGGCGGTGAAGATAAGCAAGCGATTACACAATTGGCAGTAGGGATTGAACTTCTCATCTTATCAGCCGATATATTAGATGATATTGAAGATCAGGATAAAGATTCGTATCCTTGGATGAGGTGTCAGAGCGGAGTTGCGATGAATGCGGCAAATGTTCTTTTTGCATTGAGCTTTGGAGTCTTTTCGAAGCTTGATCATGCAACGGAGCTTTTAAACAGTGTATATTCCTATTCCATTCAGTCAATGCAAGGACAGCATTTGGATATGACAGTGGAGCCGGAAAATGAGCAGGATTGTTTAAATATCATGAGATTAAAGGCAGGATCACTGTTTGTGTTACCCTGTATGTTAGGGGTTATCTTGGCAACAGGTTCTTTTGAAAAGAAGGTAGAAGAATATGCTTATTACCTAGGAATGGCGGAACAGCTTGAAAATGACTATCTAGGTCTTTTTAATAAAGATAATATTGACTTTAAAAGAATGCAAACATTACCGCTAGTTTATTTGAAAAATGAGTTTAATCCATCTAGTTCAGACTTGCTCAGTTATTTTCAATCAAAGGATAAGAGCGTCGGCTCTGAAGAATTAAAGGATAAATTAAAGAAATCAGGTGCTCAACAATATGTATTTATTATGAGAAACCTTCTCAGAAATAAGTGTAAAGAAGCGTTCAAGAAACTACATTTAGAGGCTTCAAAAAAGAAAAAACTGATACTCTTTTTAATTGGAGATGGAGAAGATGAAAATTCAGGAATTGGTTAGTTATTTAGTGGAGAATCCTTCAACATTAAATCAAATCGTTAATGGGAACGCATCATTGCTTCACGTTGATCAAGAAACTGCAAGTATAATTGTTGACGGATTCCAGAAAGAAGACGTTATTAAAGCAATCATATGGTCAACTGCTTGAGTAGATAAATATTATGAGAAAGTTATATTCTAAGTTAACAGTTATATTAGTAATCCTTAGCTTCATCTATGTGATTTACATCTCTTATATCAACGTATTTAATATTTTTGTTGGAGCAGCTGTTAAAGAAAATAGTCATGGTCAACTTGAGGTAGTGGATGTCGATAATTTTACAGATAGCTATCTAGCTGGAGTTAGGAAAGGCGATATCATACTTGAAGTAAATGGGAATAAAAAACCAGTTGAAGAAGTTAAAAGAGGTTTTTTAGCTAATGTTAAAAGTTTAGTCGTTGATAGACATGGTGATAAAATTGATTTAGAGAATGTAAGGTTATTGAGTCAAGCGAATCTGTTTATTTATCTAATACCAGTCATTCTTTATTCCATCTGTCTATTTTGTATATTTATGATTTTAAAAATGAATAAAGTAAACCAAAAAAAATCAGCTTATATTTTAGCTTTATTTCTTTTGGCGGTGTCTATAGGTTATGTAAGTTCTGGTGGTTCTGGAAAAGGAGAGGCTATCAGTCGTATTCTTGTAATCGTTACAATGAATAGTGTACCTCCACTATATATGCACTTTATGTATCAATATTTAAAAGAATTAGGAACAGAAATTATTCGTCGTCGAGTTCTTTTTTATTTGTATCTAGTTCCAGTTACTAACGTTTTATTAGTTTTATTCTATAAAAATAAAGCAGGACCAGTAGATCTATTAGCATATGTCAATTTACTTTCATTTTTTGTTCTGGCTTTCCTTTCGATTATTATCACTATAAGGGCTGCTAAAAAATTGAAAGACAATGAAGTCAGCAATGTACTTCGAGCATTTGCACTCATTTTAATCTCATCATTCAGTCCATTCATGCTATTTTTTATCATTCCTTATTTTTTTGGTATATATTTTATTTCACCTTATGTTGTTGCATCGTTTGTTCTTTTAATTCCTTTTTTCCTAGTCTATCAATTTATGTCAAATAAGCTGTATAATGTTGATTTCTTTATGGGGAGGATTAAATACTACGGTTTTTTAGCGATTACACCAACAATACTAGTGGTTGTTGTTTTTGATTTTCTTCAAAAACCGAATGCAAATTTCTATACAGTGAAATTTACAATCATCACGTACATTCTTATGCTCACCGTTTTCTACTTTAAAGAAATTATCGATTTCCGCTTTCGTTTGAAGCGTTTTTCAGAGAAGCATAATTATCAGGATAGTGTATTTAAATTTACACAGCTCATTCGTGAGGCGTCATCACTTCATCAAGTATTGTATCATTTAAAATACACCATCTTAGAAGTACTTGTTGTGAACAAAGCCTTTGTGCTTGAAGTGAAGGCAGATGGACAAATTGTTGAAATTGATGAATCAATAGAAGAAAGCCAGCTATGGAAAGATTATGTGGATCAATTTCAAGATATTTTAGGTGAAGTTGGTAAAATCATCGCGCTTGATAAAGGGTTTATGATGAAAATTGGTGAGCGGGGCGGTCACTCTTTTGTGATTTGCTGTTTATCTAATTTACGGACACCTAAGCTGACCCGAGATGAAATCTCATGGCTAAAAACATTGGCGTTTTACACAAGTGTCAGTTTAGAAAATGTCGTCAAGATCGAAGAACTGATGGAGCATCTTGAAGATTTGAAACAGCGTGAAGCGAACCCTGCTTGGTTGAAAAAAGTGATGTTTGCGATGGAAGAAAAACAGCGCTCCGATTTAGCGAGGGATCTTCATGATTCCGTGTTGCAGGATTTGATATCGCTAAAAAGACAGTCAGAGATGTTTTTAACGAATTTCCAAAACGATCAATGTCCAACCTCTATTGAACAATCGCTTATCTCTTGGAATGAACAAATGTCTAAGGTGATTCAAACGACGAGAGAAACATGTCATGAACTTCGGCCACAGCTGCTGTACGATTTAGGTTTAGTGAAGGCGATATCGAAGCTGACTTCTCAAATTCAGGAGGAAGCACCATTTCATATTCGGCTGAATACAACACGCTTTGATAAGGAGCTGGACATTGATATTGACTCCCAGCTTAATATTTATCGGATTGTTCAGGAGCTGTTATCCAATGCCTTGAAACACTCTCAAGCCAGCCAAGTGCTCGTGATGCTGATTTGTATTAAAGATCAGGTTGTTCTTCACTATGAGGATGATGGAGTTGGTTTTGACGCAAGGCACCTTGATCAGCACACGATGAGTATGGGTCTCTCTGGAATCAGAGAACGAGTCAAGGCGTTAAATGGGAAGCTTCACATTCATACAGCACCAGAAAAAGGGTTGAAGGTGAAAATTGAAATGGAATTGTAACGATTTATTAAGGAATAAGACTTGGCATCTGCCAAGTCTTTTATATAAAATGGAAGTGAGTGATTTAAAGGGAGGAAGACATGAAGAAGATATTGGTCATTGATGATCATCCGGCTGTCATGGAAGGGACAAAAAGCATTTTAGAATCAGATCAGCAGCTATCAGTCGATTGTTTAAGTCCTGATGCAGAAGCCGCCTTTTTAAAGACGCATGACTTTTCCATCTATGATGTGATTTTGATGGATTTAAATCTCGGGGATATCAATGGAATGGACATTGCGAAACAAATTCTAGAAACCAACCAACAAGTGAAAATCATCATTTATACAGGGTATGAAGTTGATGATTATTTTGAAGAGGCCATTCGGGCTGGATTGCACGGTGCAATTAGTAAAACAGAGACAAAAGACAAAATTATTGAATACATACACCGCACATTGCAAGGAGAAGTTGTCATTCAGCTATCCTATTTAAAGAAATTAATTTCACAGCAGCAAGAAAAGCCAGAACAGGCGCAGGAGACCGATCACGAGTTGTTAACAGAGCGAGAGTGTCTCATCCTGAGAGAAGTGGAAAAAGGATACACGAACCAAGAGATTGCTGACGTGCTACATTTGAGCAAACGCTCGATTGAATACAGCTTGACGTCCATCTTTAATAAGCTGAATGTTGGCTCTCGAACCGAAGCGGTGTTAATTGCAAAATCTGAAAGTGTGCTGTAAACGTGTGAAGGGAGAGAACCCTGATGGAAGTGAGTGGATCAAATACACTGCTTGAGGCACTGGGGATTGAGATTGTAGAGTGTAATGAGTCTAGGTGCGTAGCGACAATGCCAGTCGATCACAGAACAAAACAGCCTTTTGGACTGCTGCACGGAGGGGCATCTGCTGCTCTAGCAGAAACAGTGGCAAGCATGGGGGCTGCGGCTCATTTAGACTTAACTCAGCAAGTTTGCTCAGGGATTGAAATCAATGCCAATCATTTAAAATCTGTACGTGATGGAGTAGTGACAGCGACGGCTGTTCCTGTACATGTAGGTCGCTGTACAATGGTATTTCAAATTGATATTAAAGATGATCGAGACCGGCACATCTGTACGTCAAGATGCACACTTGCTGTCATTGATCGCATATAAAAAAGCTCCCGGTGCAGCGGAAGCTTTTTTTAGTTGGATTCATCCATAAAAAGAAGCTCCTCGCATGTGAGGAGCTTCTTTCGTTTTATAAGTACGAGTCTTCTTTTCGTTTAATCACGAAGTTACGAAAACCGCCATAATCATCTTGTACACTTCGTTTGTCCATCTTGACTCCAGTATTGTAGGCGGCTCTTCCAATCAAGTGTGCACCGACCGGAGCTGTTAAAAAGATAAAGACAATCCCAAGTAGAATCTTCGCAGAAATAATGCCTGCAAGAAACCATTCGTGAAAGAACACCCCAACTAATATGAGGACAACACCAAGTGTCGATGCTTTGGATGCAGCATGCATCCGTGTATAAACATCCGGCAGGCGAAGAACACCAATGGCTGAAATAAGACAAAGGATGGCGCCAAGCAGAATGAAGAAAATGACTATAGCTTTAGCGATGACGATCATTTTCAATCACTTCCCCTTTCTCAAGGAATTTGGAAAAAGCGACAGTGCCGATAAATGCAAGGATACCGAGCAGTAAAATAATTTCAAAGAACGTTGTCGTTTTCAGCAAAATGGAAACGATGGCTGTCATTCCAATTAAATTGATTCCTATCGCATCAAGTGCACTTACACGGTCAGGGATAGAGGGACCTTTGATCACTCGTATAACAAACAGAAGGGTGGATAGGGCAAGAATACCAAGTGAAATTTGTAAGATGATCTCCATTACTTACCACTCACCTCCTGAATCGCTTTTTCAAATGAAACCCGAATATCATGAATGGCTTTTTCTGCATCTTCAATATCCATTGCATGAATGTATAAAATCGACCGATCATCAGAAATATCTATGACTAGCGTACCTGGTGTCAATGTAATCATGTTAGAAAGGATGCTAATTTCCCAATCCGTTTTCAAGTCCGTACGAAAAGCGAAAATACCGGGCTTAATGGTGAGCTTTGGAGACAATACAGTCTTTAATACACTTAAATTGGCAAGAAGCAACTCCCGAATAAATATCAAGACGAGCTTAAAAATTGCATAAAGGGCATAGCCGTAAAAACGCTGAGGGAAGAATCGCCGAAGCATAAAAATGGCGACCATCCCTAGTACAAAGCCTGATACAAAGTCTGCTGCTCTGTATGTATCATTCATAAACATCCAGGTAAAGGCGAGGAGAGCGTTTAATAATATTTGAAAGGCCATGTTCATCTACTCCTTCAGCACAGCTTGAATATATTTTTCTGGTGTTGAGAGCATTTCCGCAGCTTGATTAATATAAGGGGAAATGAATTCTGTCCCTAACCCAATGGCAAGTGACAAGATCACAAGCATTACGCCAGGGTACACCATTCCTTTAATCGACGGTTTCCTTCTTCTCGTATCTTGTTCCTCGCCCCAAAATGCGAGCGTGAAAATCCTCATAATGGAATAAAGGACAAGAAGGCTGGACATTAAGACAAGGATAGAAAAGGTCATGTAACCAGCAGAAAAGCCGCCTTCTACAATCTTTAACTTTCCAACAAACCCACTCAGAGGTGGGATACCTGCTAGAGATAAAGCCGATATGAAAAACATCCACCCTAGTAAGGGCTGAGATTGAATCAGTCCGCCCATCTTTTTCAAGTGATTTGTGCCAGCATACACAAATAGTGCACCTGCCAGCATAAATAAAGCGCCTTTGATCACCATGTCATGAATGAGATAATAAATGGCCCCTTGGAGTGAAGCGGGTGTATTGGCTGCAATCCCAAACAAAATGACCCCAACGGCTGTGACAATGTTATAGATCACTATCTTTTGCACATCGGAATAGGCGAGTGAGCCTATCACACCAAATATCACCGTCAGTGCGGCTAGCCACGCCATAAGTGTATGGGTGAACCCTGTATCGTGTATAAAAATTAATGTAAAGACTCTGGCAATCGCATATAAGCCAACCTTTGTGAGCAAAGCACCAAATAGAGCGGAAATCGCCGCTGGCGGTGCATGATATGATCCTGGCAGCCAGAAATAAAGCGGGAAGATTCCAGCTTTTAAGCCAAATACAATCATGAACAGAATGGAAATAACAGTGATTAATCCTGTTTGCCCTGATTCAGCAATCTTTACACTTAAATCAGCCATATTCAGTGTACCAGTGACTGCATATAAACAAGCGACACCGACGATAAATAAAGCCGATGAGATGATATTAAATACAATGTATTTGAGCGATTCTCGAAGCTGCGGTTTTGATCCACCCAGCACAATGAGCATGTATGATGCCATTAGCAGCAATTCAAAGAATACAAACAGGTTGAAAATATCACCTGTTAAGAAGGCACCACTTACGCCAGCTAACAAAAATTGCACGCCAGAGTAATAGAAAAGCCGCTCCTTTTCCTTCCCAATCGTTTGAAAGGAGAAAAGAACTGTCACTAGCCCGACGACGGAAGCGGTCAGTACAAGGAGCGCAGCAAATTGATCGGCTACAAGGGCAATCCCAAATGGTGCTTTCCAACCTCCTAAATAGAGGGTTTGAATCCCGCTAGTAAAGATGGTTTGGACTAAATACACATTGCAGATAATGGCTGAGAGTGAAGCAAACACACTAAAGCCTCTTGAGAGCATGATGTTCTTATTCATAAAGATCAATAGTGTAGCAGCTAATAATGGTATTAAAATTGGCAGGATCACGAGATTATTCATGCTGATCATTTCCTCTCATTTGATCCATGTCATCTGTTCGCAGCTCTTGGAAGGCACGGAAGGCCATGACAAGTAAAAAGGATGTCACACCAAAAGCAATGACAATGGCTGTTAAAATTAATGCTTGTGGTAATGGGTCTACATAGGATGTGAGCCCCTTAGTTAAAATGGGTGGAGCTCCTTTTTTTAAGCCACCCATTGTTAAAAGAAGCAAATGGACGCCGTGACTTAAAACAGCAGTGCCGACGATGACCCGCAGTAGGCTTTTTGAAAGCATCAAATAGGTCGCCGTCATAAAAATAATACCGACGATAATAGACATTAGAAATTCCATTATTCCTTCTCTCCAATCGTTTGAATAATGGTCATGGTGACACCGACAACAACCAGATAGACACCGATATCAAACAGTACGGCTGTCGCCAGTTCTGTCTTTCCTAAAAACGGCAGTTGGAAATAACCAAATGCATGGGATAGAAAAGGTGCACCGAATAGAAATGATCCCATACCTGTCAGGATTGCGATGAGAAGCCCAGTCCCGGCAACATAGATAAAGTTGAACGGCAGAATGCGTCTAACTGTCTTCAGATCGTAGGCTAAGAGCAGAAGGACGACAGCACTGGCACTCATTAATCCGCCAATAAATCCTCCGCCTGGATTATTATGTCCCGCAAGAAACAGGTGAAGGGAGAAGAGCAGGATGATGAATGCAGTGATTTTGGTTGTGACTTGTAAAAGCATATCATTCGTATCAATTTTTCTCATCGGCGCACTCCTCTCTTCCGTTTTCCTTGTGTCTTTAATAATCCATAAATACCGAGTGCCGCAATCGCCAGCACGGTAATTTCAAACATTGTATCAAAGCCCCTGAAATCAACAAGGATGACATTGACAATATTGTTTCCGCCTGCAAGCTTGTAGCTGTTTTCAATAAAGTAAGACGCAATCGTATCAAGTGACTGATTGCTTGTGGAAGCGAAAGCAAGGCATGTCACAATGACGCCAACACCTACTGAAATGATGAGATTGGTCATTTTAAATTTCCTCGTTTTTTGCTTCATGCTCAGTTGTGGCAAGTGGTAGAAGCAAAGTAAAAACAGTGCAACAGAAATTGTTTCAATAATTAACTGGGTAAGGGCAAGATCAGGTGCCCTGAAAATAACAAAAAATAGTGACAGTGTGTACCCCATGACACCTAATCCGATAATGGCTGTTAAGCGAGAACGAGCAAACACAGTCGTGAGGGTTGCTGCTATCATCACTAATGAGAGAATGACCTCATACGTGCCGATTGGAGCAGCATTCTTCATATTAAATGAAAAGGCATTCTGATAAAACATTACGCCCCCAAGCACGATAATCATGAACCCAAACACATAGACAAGGTAATCACGAAGGAAACCGGTCATATAGCTGCTTGTTAGACGATAGGAGCCTTTTTCTAAGCCTATGAGTGAGCGATCATATAAGGAGTTAAATGACCATTTTTTCTTGAATATATTATATATCGGACGCCATTTTGACAACGTCAAATATCCGATAATTCCTAAAGCGACAACACCCATTGTCATATAGAGCTCTGGCTGAAAACCGTGCCATGCTTCAATTTTGACAACAAACCGTTTTCCTGGATCAAACGCTTCTGGAATAATGGCTGCAATTGCAGGTTCAATGACAGAATAAGCTAGAATATTTGGGAAGAAGAAAAAGGTGACCACAAGTGCAGCAAGGATAATTGGCGGGATGAGCATACCAATCGGTGCTTCATGCGGCTTTTTCTCTAATTGATCTAACTGAAGATTGCCTCTAAATGTTTTAAAGAGAAGCATCATACTGTAAATGAACGTAAAGACACTAGCGAGCCAAGCAATGGCTGGGAAAATAGTGCCCCATGTCGAAATATCTGTAAAGCTGATTTCAGAAATGCGTATCATACTTGTGAAAAACAGCTCTTTACTTAAGAAACCATTAAATGGCGGGAGACCAGCCATTGAAAATGTACCGATTAACGTAATCGTAAAGGTAATCGGCATAATGGTCATTAAACCGCCTAACTTCCGAATGTCCCGAGTGCCGGTTTCGTGATCAATGATACCAGCCGCCATAAAGAGACTGCCTTTAAACGTGGCATGATTAATTAAATGGAAAATCGCAGCGAGAACGGCCGCGCCGAAAAAGGCGGGGTTGTTTTCATGGATTGCAGCTGCTCCAACACCAAGCATAAGCATAATCATCCCGAGCTGACTAACGGTAGAAAAGGCAAGGATGGCTTTTAAATCGTTTTGACGAACAGCGTGGAATGATCCCCAAAATAACGTCACAAGTCCAACGATGGATATGGTCCAAAACCAAACCTCTGATATAGCAAAGATGGGACTAAAGCGGGCTACAAGGTAGATACCGGCTTTTACCATTGTGGCAGAATGTAAATAACTGCTCACAGGGGTAGGTGCTTCCATTGCATCAGGCAGCCAGATATAAAATGGGAACTGCGCTGATTTTGTAAAGGCACCTAGTAAGATCAGGATCATGGCAGGGATAAAGTAAGGTGATGCCATAATGAGCTGAAGCTGATTAACTGCTTCACGAATACTAAATGAATCAGTAATCAGATAGAGGAGGATAAAACCACCGAGCATAGCCAATCCGCCAAAAACGGTAATCAGCAGTGATTTTGTCGCTCCATAACGTGAGCGATCCCGTTTATACCAATATCCAATAAGTAGAAAAGAAGAGATACTTGTCAGCTCCCAAAACAAGTAAAGAACCACCATATTGTCAGATAGAACGACACCGAGCATAGCGGTCATAAACATTAACAAATACGTATAAAAAGAGCCGAGTTGTTCTTTTTCCTTCGATAAGTAGAAAATACTGTACAAGACGACAAGTGCACCAATACCTGTAATCAATAGCGCAAATAACAAACTAAGACCGTCTACATACACAGTGAAATTCATTCCTAGAGAAGGAATCCACTCTACCTGTGAAAATAACGTTCGTCCATTTGATGTCATCGTCATCATTTGGACAAAATAGCTAAATAATAGAATAGGCAAGATAAGAACAAACCACCCTGTATGTATACGCTTTACGTATTTAAAAAGAAAAGGCACAACAAACGCAAGCAAAAAAGGCGATAGGATGGCGAAGTGAATAAGCTGCAAGAAAATAAACCTCCTTCAATCAATATAAATTCACGTTCTAAAGAACTGGTAAATAAAATTATAGCGTAAATACAGACATAGTGCATTGGTTTGAACTGAATTACAGCAAACTGTATTTGTTTTGAGTTCTTTTGACCACAAAAATATTTTATCAAAAATAAAACTCATTGTATATTGTTTTGTATTTCGTACATGCTTTTCTTAAAGGAGCTGATTACATGAAACTAAAAGCGGGCATCAGCTTAAGCATATTCTGCACGATTTTAGGAGGAGCATTCTTCATAGAACGAAATGATCAAAAAAGGTGGCAGGCGGAAAGTGAATGGCCGCTGTTTTCAGAACATCTTCTCTACATGACCTACCAAGAAGCAAGACAATATCCATTCCAGCCAAGAGAATATATACGCGTAGTTTCTGCTGAAGAATAAATCCTTATAGGAGAAAAGAAATATAAAAAAAGCATGTGCCCGTAATAGAGCCCATGCTTTTTATTGTTTGATTAAGTAAACATTCTAAGTAAGATTGTTGCACAGATCACAGTTGCTGCTCCGCCAAGACGTGTAGAAACTTGTGCGAAAGGCATAAGACCCATTCTTCCAGAAGCTGAAAGGATGGCAACGTCACCAGTACCGCCAAGTCCACTGTGACAGCCTGTCACAATCGCAGATTCTACTGGGTACATGTTCATCAATTTCCCAACGAAGTAACCTGAACCAACCATTCCAAGAACGACAGCGATACATACACAAACGAATGGGATAGAAATCACTGTTGCTACATCATCAAGTGGAATGTATAGAATCCCTAGACCGACCATAAGCGGCCATGTAAAGCTTCTTGATACAAACTTGTAAAACTGCTGTGAGCCATCTTGCAAATGCTGAGGCATCACGTTTAAGTATTTGATTAAAGCGGCAAGGACAATCATTAAGATTGGACCTGGAATATGAACAAAGCTTTCTAATAAACCACCAAAAATGAACGTTGTACAAGCAACGAGTACACCAGCACCCATTAACCCAAAATCAACTTTTGGATCCATATCAGGCTGTTCAAAAATTTCATTTGCTTCTTTAGATTTGACAAGACGACCATTCCCGTTTAGTTCAGGACGTTTTTCACCAAGCTTTTTCATTGCGCCAGCACAGATAATGGCAATGACGTTCCCAATGACGGCAGCAGGAATTAATTGAGAAATTAATGACTCTGCTGATACACCAAGAATTTGTGAATAAGCAATAGATAATGGCAAAATCCCTTCTCCTACACCACCGGCAATAATCGGAACAATAATAAAGAAGAACGAATGATGCGGTGTGTAACCAACTAAAAGACCAACAAGAATTCCGGCAGTCACAGCTGCAATTGTACCTGCAACAAGAGGAACAAACATACGAATAAGGCCTTGTACTAAAACAGTTCGTTGCATCCCAAGAATACTACCTACTACAAGAGCAGAAATATAGAAGTAAAGGAAGTTGGACGTTTTCATAAGAGACGTAACCGCTTCCAACGAGTTCGGATTCAGAACATGAAAAAAGACCAGGAACGATGGTACGAATAAAGAAAGAATCGCCGGTCCACCAATATCTTTTAATATCGGAAT
The DNA here is from genome assembly GCF_038610765.1 of Bacillus sp. FSL R5-0422. Taxonomy (NCBI): domain Bacteria; kingdom Bacillati; phylum Bacillota; class Bacilli; order Caryophanales; family Bacillaceae; genus Bacillus; species Bacillus sp. FSL R5-0422. Next base: position 2,776,626 of record NZ_CP152014.1, on the reverse strand, counting down.
ACGTTGTCCTATATCTCCAAGGAAAATCCCCAAAATCATAATAACAGCGAAACCACCAAGCATATTTGCTGGAATTTTATTAAAATAAGCGGCAGTTAAAATAATCGCTGCAAGTACTAAATACACAGGTAAGTCAATAACACCAATTTTCCAAGACATGATCTTACGGAAAACGCTTTTATTATTGTCAGAATCGTCTGTAATCGATTTCAATTGTTGTGTATTAGCCACATAAACACCCCCAAATGCTATTTGTCTCAATTGTAGAAGATTCTGTGACACTCATCTATTTATTAAACTAAATTAAGTGTAATAAAAGTAAAATAAACAGGAGTTTTTATGTTTTTATCATACAAAAATCCCCTGAAGGTAGTTTATCCTTCAGGGGATTGATCATACATCGTAATTATCGTTTTCCTTTTAAATAAGGTGTCCCAAGTGCTTTCGGTGCATCTGCCCGACCGATGAAGCCAGTAAGTGCTAAAATGGTCAGCACATATGGTGCAATGAGCATATACACGTTAGGTATATCTTGGAATAGCGGCAGGAGAGAGCCAATTATACTTAAACTTTGAGCAAATCCAAAGAATAAAGCAGCGCCCATTGCGCCGAATGGGTGCCATTTACCGAACACAAGAGCAGCTAGTGCAATGAAGCCTTGTCCAGTAATGGTAGCATGTGAGAAATCAAGCGCGATGGTTGACGCATAAACAGCTCCGCCAAGACCACCAAACAGTCCACTAATAAAGACGCCAATATAGCGCATCCGGTACACTTTAATTCCCATTGTATCAGCAGCCATTGGATGTTCTCCAACTGCACGAAGACGAAGACCAAATGGCATTTTAAATAAAACAAACCAAGCAACAACCGCAAGCGCTAAAGCGAGTATGGACGTATAATAAACATCTTTAAAGAAGATATCACCAATAATCGGAATGTCACTTAAAAGGGGAATATCACCTTTATAGAAAGGTTCTGTAATTTTATCTGTTTGAGCTTTCCCATAAATGAGTTTTACGACAAACAGTGTAGCGCCAAGTGCCAGCATGTTAATCGCAACACCACTGACCGTTTGATCTGCACGGAATGTAATGGTCGCAACTGCATGAATCAAAGAGAACAATCCGCCAATTGCCATTCCGACGAGGAGCCCAAGCCACGGGGTCAAGGCGCCAAACGTATCAGCAAAAAACAAGTTAAAGATAATACTGGAAAATGCTCCGACGACCATCAAACCTTCAAGACCGATATTCACAACACCTGATCTTTCTGAAAAGACGCCTCCAAGAGCGGTTAAAATAAGTGGTGCAGCATAGACAAGTGTTGCCGGGACGATGATTTCAAGAATTTGCAGAAATCCCACTTATTTTCCCCCCTTTTTCTTCATTTGGTTCATCACAAGACGGATAATATAGCTTGAGGCGACGAAAAGAATAATGATCGCAATGACAATATCAACGACCTCAGTCGGTACGCCAGATTCAAGTGGCATATTTAAAGCACCGACCTTCAATCCACCAAGCAGCAGTGCCGCAAGAACAACACCAACAGCAGTATTTCCACCTAATAAAGCGACGGCAATTCCGTCAAAACCTACACCGGTAAACGAGCCTTTAATTGAAGCATATTCAAATGTACCAAGACCTTCCATAGCGCCTGCAAGACCTGCAAAAGCACCTGAAATGAGCATCGCATAAATGATATTGCGGCGAACGTTCATCCCGGCATAATGGGATGCCTGCTGGTTCATTCCAACAGCCCGCAATTCAAAGCCTTTAGAGGTTTTTTGAATAATGACCCACATCACGACCGCAGCGATAATAGCGACAAAAATACCATTATGCATCCGAGAGAAATCGGTGATTTGTTCAAAGAAACCAGAGCGAAGTGAGGCAGTGGCATCGATTTTTTCTGTTTTATCTTTATTATTCGTTAAGACATTTGAGATCAAATAGTTTGTCACATGAAGGGCAATGTAGTTCATCATGATCGTGACAATCACTTCATGAACATAAAAACGAGCCTTTAAAAACCCAGGGATGAAGCCCCATAATGCCCCGGCAGCAGCTGCGGTGATAAGTGCAAGCGGTAGATGGATGTACATAGGTGCATGGACAGTTGTACCAATCCATACAGCAGCTACCCAGCCAATGAGCATTTGACCTTCAACACCGATATTAAAGAGACCTGTCCGAAATGCAAAAGCAACAGCAAGTCCTGATAAAATGTAAGGTGTCACTTGTCTGATGGTTTCTCCCATATAATAGGTTTCACCGAAGACGCCATTCCAAAGGGCGCCATAGCCTTCGATGACACTATAACCGCTTGCCAGCATAATAATGGCCCCAACAAAAAGACCAAGTACGATGGCTATAAGTGGAATGAGCAGATTTGTTAAGCGATTAGACATTTGCTTCTTTCCCCACTTCCTGTTGCGTACTTCCAGCCATTAATAGACCAAGCTCTTGCTCTGTTGTTTCTTTTGGATCAACGATGGCAATAATGCTGCCTTCAAAAATAACAGCAATTTTATCACTGACATTGATAATTTCATCAAGCTCAAATGAGATGAGCAGGACGGCTTTGCCTGTGTCTCTTTGCTCAATGAGGCGCTTATGGACAAATTCAATCGCACCAACATCAAGTCCACGTGTCGGCTGAGCAGCAATTAATAAGTCAGGATTGCGGTCAACTTCACGGCCAATAATGGCTTTTTGCTGATTTCCGCCTGATAGCGCGCGCGCCTCTGTATATTCACTCGGTGTTCTGACGTCATACTCGGCAATGATTCGTTTTGCCTTTTGGTAAATATTTTTCATGTTCATCAAGCCAAATTTTGAGTATGGACGCTGATAATACGTTTGTAAGGAAATATTTTCTCCTATTGAAAAATCAAGCACTAGTCCGTGTTTATGACGGTCTTGAGGAATATGTCCTATTCCAGATTCGGTCACCTTACGAGGCGGAAGATTTTGAATGGCTTTCCCATTAAGCAGGATCGTGCCAGACTCTGATTTTTTTAGACCAGTAATGGCTTCAATTAATTCAGATTGACCATTGCCATCGACTCCAGCAATACCGACGATTTCTCCAGCCTTTACTGAGAGGTTGAGATGTTTCACCGCTTCAATACCTCGCGCGTCTTTTACCGTAAGATCTTGAATGTGAAGTACTTCCTCAGCAGGAGAGGCTTCTTTTTTGTCTGTCTTAAATGAAACTTCACGGCCGACCATGAGGCTTGCAAGCTCATCTTTGTTTGTGCTTTCCACATCAAGTGTACGAATGCCTTGGCCTTTTCGAATAATGGTGACGCGGTGACAGGCATCCATAATTTCTTTTAGCTTATGCGTAATTAAAATAATGGATTTGCCTTCGTTGATTAAGTTTTTCATAATTTGTATGAGTTCTTTAATTTCTTGAGGTGTTAAGACGGCTGTTGGTTCGTCGAAGATCAAAATATCAGCGCCGCGATAAAGTGTTTTTAAAATTTCTGCACGCTGCTGCATACCAACAGAGATGTCAGATACTTTTGCGGCAGGGTCTATTTTTAAGCCATAGCGGTCAGAAAGCTCTTGTACTTGCTGTATGGCTTGTTCTTTGTCGATCTTTCCAAATTTTTTGGGCTCTTTTCCTAAGATGATGTTTTCAGCGACGGTGAAGGTATCGACAAGCATAAAGTGTTGATGCACCATACCGATGCCTAAATCACTTGCATCATTCGGGCTAGAGATGGTCACAGGTTTTCCATGAACCTTGATTTCACCTTTTTCAGGCTGGTAAAGACCGAAAAGCACGTTCATGAGCGTTGATTTTCCAGCGCCGTTTTCACCAAGCAGCGCATGAATTTCGCCCTTTTTTAGCTGCAGCGTAATGTTGTCGTTTGCTACAATGCCAGGGAATTCTTTGCGTATATTCAACATTTCAATGACATAATCCACAGGTTTAACCGCTCCTTTTTTAGGGTGCTGATGAAGATAAAAACTAGCAAAAGAAAAGCTGCAAAACGAGGCTGCAGCTTTTCTTTTACCACCTTTTACGAATAAAGAGGAGGTAAAGGAGAAACAAGGGGATAAGACGCGCTTATCCCGATGCTCAAATTAAGCTTTAAAATCTTTTAGTTCATCACGTGTTGCAGGGATTTTAATTTCACCCTTGATGATTTTTTGTTTCCATTCTTCCACTTTCTTTAATACATCTTTACTTAGGTTGTCTTGAGATGGAGAAATGTCAAGAGCGCCTTCTTTCAGACCGTATGTGATCACTTCGCCGCCAGGGAACTTACCATCTTTTGCTTTCGTTGTTAAGTCTTGTACCGCTGTGTCGACTTTCTTCACCATAGAAGTAAGGGTGACACTTTGCTTTGTTCCAGGTACTTTTCCTTCGTCATACTGGTCTTTATCTACACCGATAACCCAAACTTTACGGTTAGGATCCGCTTTTTTTAGGTTTTTCGCTTCTGTGAAGACACCAGTTCCAGTGCCGCCAGCAGCGTGATAAATGATGTCGACGCCAGATTTGTACATGCTTTCAGCTGTTGCTTTCCCGATGTCTGCTTTATCGAATGCACCAGCATATTTCACTTCAACTTTTGCTTTCGGGTTAGCTGCTTCAACGCCTGCACGGAAACCGACTTCGAATTTTCTGACTAATTCAGAATCAACGCCGCCAACAAAACCAATTTTGTTTGATTTTGTAGAAAGAGCAGCCGCAACACCTACAAGGAATGATCCTTCGTTTTCGTTGAATACAATGCTAGCTACGTTGTCTTTTTTCACGACTGCATCAACGATAGCAAAGTGGTTTTTCTTACGTTGGTCTGCAATTTCAGATATAGCATCTTCCATTAAGAAACCAATTCCGTAAATCAAATCGAATTTCTCACGAGCAAGAGTGTTTAAGTTTGTTGTATAGTCAGCGTCTGATTTAGATTGTAAGTAATCAAAGCCGTTTTTACCTTTTTTAAGATTGTTGTCTTTTCCAAATGCTTGTAAACCTTCCCAAGCTGATTGGTTAAACGATTTGTCATCGACACCACCGACATCAGTTACCATTGCAACAGTGAATTGATCTTTATCTTTTTTGTTTTCACCGCTGTTTGAGCCAGAGTTGCCGCATGCTCCAAGGATGGTTCCTGCTGCTACGACTAAGGACAATGCTAGTCCAATTTTGCGCTTCTTCAAAACATAACCCCCTATAAAATTTAAAAGTTTCAGAAAAGTCTCGCGAAAAAAGACCGATCTACCTCTTCTCACCCGTCTGAATAGGGTATTTTATCCTGCTTTCAACTGAAATTGATAGATGGCAGGAGAGAAGATGTAAGACATCAGACTTATATCTCGTTGAACTAATCAATCATAATTTATCATTTCCAATCGAATAAATAAATAGAAATTTGTTTTATTTTTAAAAAAATGTTAAAAGGCGAAATTCAATGTCTTTTTATGTGCTGAAATATGATATAATGCCGCTTTTGTGATGTGCTCTACTACAGTGAAACCACTGATATCAAGGGGGTTGTCACATCGTGTTCCATAAAAAAACATCTGGCCTCTGTACAAGGTCAGATGTGTCAAATTATAGATATTGCTGAATTAAATTCATATTTGTTGTACTGAGTTTATATTGGAAAACAGGACGTCCAATGGTCCCATATGCCATTTCAACATCAACTACTTCGATGTCCTCAAGGAATTTCAAGTATTTTCTAATGGAGACTTGAGAGATTTCTGTATGATTCGCTAGGTCTTCGGTCGTGAAAGCCTGATGACCGAATGATTGAATACTTGTCCAGATGAGTTTGAGTGTGCTTTTGGTCAGGCCTTTTGGCAGAAGGACTTTTTCCGTCTCTGCTTTTTTATGAAAGAGCTTCGCATCTAAATCATTTTGCGAGATGCTGTTCATCGTTTGGTACAAGGCGTGTTTCCGTTTATATTCTGAGAGTGCCGATTGGAAACGTTCAAACTCAAATGGCTTGATTAAATAATCAACGGCTCCGTTTCGCATCGTTTGTTGGACCACGTCGACTTCATTTGCAGCTGAAATGACAATGACATCAACCGAATGATTTTGTTTGCGAATTTCTGATAATAATGCCAGTCCATTTTGTCCAGGCATATAAATATCGAGCAATACGAGGTGAATGGCTTCTGTTTTTAAAATATCCAGTGCCTGCTGAAAAGAGGTGGCGATTCCCTTTAATTCAAAGCCCTCAATTTGGGTCAGGTAGCGTTTGTTCAGCTCCCCAACCATTGGGTCGTCTTCTACTATTAACACATTAATCATGTGAATCCTCCTTTTGTTTATACGGAATGCGGAGACTAAAGGTCGTTCCTTCTCCTTTTTCACTCGTGACAATTAGATGTCCGTTCAATTTTTTGATGCTTTGGTCAACGAAATAGAGACCGAATCCTCTGTCTTGTCCTTTCGTTGAAAAGCCTTGATCGAACATGATGTCTTGTTCTTCTTTTGTGAGACCAACACCCGTGTCTGTAATCTCAATATGAAGCTGCTCCTGAACGTATCGGAATGAGATCGAGATGTTTTTTGTCTCAGTTTGAGAAACCGCATCGAGTGCGTTATTTAACAGGTTGCCAATGACGGTAATGAGATCATGCGTCACTGCTGGGTCCTCTGAATTTGGGACTTGTGTGCTGCATATGACTTCTAAGGTCGCGCCTTGTTCCCTGATATAACTTTGTTTTCCTAGTAAAAATCCTGCTAAAACAGAGTTTTTCACATGGTTGATGATCTCATTTGTTTCCGTCTGCTGATAGATTGCAATATCTTTGATATAAGTGCCAAGGTCATCGTAGTTTTTGAGTTGTACCAATCCTAAAATGACATGAAGCTTGTTCATAAATTCATGCGACTGGGCACGGAGGGCGTTTGCATACATTTTGACTCCGCTTAGCTGCTCCGCCAAATGTTTGACTTCTGTTTTGTCGCGGAAGGTGGCGATTGCCCCGACAATTTCACCTTTTACCGTAATCGGGACTTCATTAAAGACGAGCTCCAGTCCGTTCATTCTCACGTCGCGGTCAAGCAGCGGCTTGCGTGTATCAATGACTTGCTTTAAGCCGCTTGAAGGGAGGAGAACCTGAACATCTTGTTCTCTAGGATCAACCATAATGCCCATATTATGAAAGAGTCGTTTCGCTTCAGCATTGGCGAGCTTGATTTTACCGTGCTGATCGACGGCAAGAATCCCTTCTTTTGTTGATTCTAGCATGGCGCTTCGTTCTTTTAATAATGTAGCAATCTCATCTGGCTCTAGTCCAAACATGATTTTCTTCACTTTTCTTGCCACAATGAGTGCTCCGATGATTCCAGAAAGAAGACTGAGCGATGTGACGAAGTAGAGTGGAAGTAAGCTTTGATGAATGATCAAGTCAATTTCCTTTAACGTAATCCCTACTGCCACAGCCCCGAGCTGCTTTCCATCTTGATCATAAACCGGTACAAAAGCACGCATAGATCTGCCAAGTGTTCCAGAAGCCGTACTAATATGTTCTTTACCTTGTAATGCTGGCTCTTCATCACCGCCAGCAAACCGTTTTCCGATCTTCTGCGGATTTGGATGGGTTTTGCGAATGCCGTTCATATCCATTACGACAACGAATTCGGTTTTGGTGATTCGCTGAACACTTGTTGTATATTGACGCAGTGCTGAATACGATTGGTTTTCTTTTAATGATTTAGCTGTGATCGGAGCCTCTGCGACCATCTTGGCAGTGGAGAGGGCGATGTCACGTTCCTGCTGATGAATGTTCTTCGCTGTTTCTGACCAGATCGTAAAGAAAGTAATACAAAGGGAGATCAGGACAACAATACAAACAAAAATCGTTAGACGTGTTTGCAGTCTTAAAGTTTTTTTCACGAGTATACCCCTAACGCACGATTTTTTCGTAATAGTAATACTTTAACGGGAAAATGTAAGTTTGTGAAGGAATGTACGTGCAAAATCACAAATTTGATTTTGCTGCCAGTTTACTTTGAAAGCATCTTGTCAATCTGTTTTAAGTGAGCCATAATAAATGTGAGCTTATGAGAAAGGATCTATTTATGAAAAATACATATTTGACTGGATATTTTCCGCTGATTTCGATTTTACTATTCAGCTCTGCTTTTTCGATTTTCACAGTAGGGATTACGACTGATTTCTTGAATCAAGCAGGTATTTTAAAAGGGATGATGGAATTCTTCTCGGAACAGGGCATCAGACTTGCTCTTTTTGCTGCTTTTGCACTTGTTTATTTTATGATTTTATCTGCCTTGAAACTGATTGCAGATACGGTATTAGAGCTGGCACTACTCTTTTTCGCGAAAGATCCTGAAGGGGAGAACTTAAAGAAAATTCGGATTGCATCCGTTGTTTATTTATTTGCTGGCTTACTTGCATTTCTACTGACGCAGCAGCTGATTCTGCTTGTCGGACTATTTGTCTTAGCAGGTCTTGTCTATTTTATCTGGGTTGTGGTTCGCATTTATCAATCGCTTTCCATGCTGAATTTAATTGGTTTTATGATGTTTATTTTGCTGTTTTGGGCCACGTTTTTAATCGGCATTTTGTACTTATTTATTAAGCTTTATAACAGTGTTATGGCAAGTCTGCCTTCATAAACAGACAAAGAAAGCATCCTCCACGATCGGAGGATGCTTTTTTTTATGATAGGAACCGTTTTTGTATATCGGGTGTTGGCATCATACAAGATGTTTTTTGACCGAACCATTTGTAGCGATTTTTCGCTATCCGTTCATAAAACCAATCGCGGATAGGGCGCGGAATGGCAAGGAATACATAACTCCATCTGTAGATCCCTTTTAACTGCCGCATGGCTTTTAAGATGCCTGTCGACTTCGTATAAAGGGTGCCTTTTTCAATATAAATAAATGAATTGAATTCATCTAGAGGCAAACCGTTTTCTTTTAAAATGCGCTGTCCTGTCTCTGATTGTAATGAAGCAAACATCATTCGCTCATTTGGATCACGTTTAATCACAAACTGAACAGCGCCGCTGCACACGTTGCAGACACCATCAAATAAAATTAAATGGGGTGGATGTGTTGAATGCATGGCAATCAAACCTCCTGTTTATCTGGCGTATTGCATCGTATTTTTCCAAATACGTAAGTGCGGACTTGAGCTGTAAATAGATTCAACCGTTCCTCTATCTCTTCCAACCCATACACCCATTGTATATTGATCTGTTAGTCCGACAAACCAAATGTCTTTGTAGTCATTGGATGTCCCTGTTTTACCACCGATGTAAGGGGAACTGAAATTCGCTTTTTTCCCTGTCCCGCTTTTTACAACAGAGGCAAGTAATTTACGCATAGTGTCATTTGTCCGCTGAGAATACACTTGCTTCGGTGACTCTTTCCACTTGTAAAGGGTCTTACCATTTAAGTCTGTTACCTTTGTGATTGAATGACTTTGCGTGTAAGCTCCTTGATTACCAAAGACGGTATATGCGTCTGTTATTTCTAGCGGCGAGAAGCCCTTCGTAAATCCACCAAGTGCAGAAGGAAGGCGATAATCATCCGCGACGATATGTTCGAATGAGAATTTCTCTAAGTAGCTAAAGCCTTTTTTGACACCAACTGTATCCAGCATTCGGATCGCAGGAGTATTGTAAGAGTTCTTAAAGGCTGTTTCAAGTGTGACGGTTCCGTATGTTTTGTGACTATAGTTCTGCGGACAGTATCCGCTGCTGCAAAACTTGCCGGCACTGATTTTGCTTGAAGCTGTTGCACCGGTTTGGTCGATATAAGGACCATAGTCTAAAAGCGGCTTAATCGCAGAACCAGGCTGTCTTTGTGCTTGATAGGCGTAGTTGAAATCAAACTTTTTATAGTTCTTTCCTCCAGCAAGTGCGACTATTTGATGCGTTTCATGATTAATGACCGCTGATCCGCCTTCTACACCTTGGTAAGGTAATTGTGCATTAAGCTGATAGACGGCTCGTTGCTGTAAGGAAGGATCAAGTGCCGTATAAATTTTGACACCATCTTGAAGCAGGGCACTAACCTTTTCAGATAATTCTTTTTGAATGGCTTTTTTTGCACCATCTGTTTTCGCTTTCTTCAAGCGTTTTGTAAAGCCTTCCTGATCTGACACAAGATCGGTAAATTCCTCATTGGCATATGTCACATAGTCAGGGTAAAGGTTTTTCTTTTCACTTACGGACAGGCTGATTTTTTGTTTGACGGCTTTTTTGTATTGCTTTTTGGTGATCACACCGTCTTTCTCTAAAATACCAAGTAGTCGTTCTTGGCGCTTCTTTGTGTGTTTGAATTGCTTCAATGGATCATACAGTGTTGGGTTGTTTGGAATCGCAGAGATAAATGCCATCTGTGCAAGCGTTAAAGAACTAAGCGGCTTATCAAAATAGTAATTAGCCGCAGAACCGACACCGTAAACACCATTACTGAAATAAATCGTATTTAAATAGCTTTCGAGTATTTCATCTTTCGAGAATTTCCGCTCTAATTCGTAGGAATAGAGCAGCTCTGTAAACTTTCGGGTGAACGAACGTTCATGGCTTAAATATAAATTACGAGATAATTGCTGTGTGATCGTACTTGCGCCTTGACTGATGCCATGGTTTTTCACATTTGAAGCAAGGGCACGCACAACCCCCATAAAGTCAATGCCTTTATGGTCATAAAAGTTCCGATCCTCTGAGCGGAGGAACAGCTCCTTCACATGATCAGGGATTTTATCATACGTGACGAATACGCGGTTCTCATCGTTTGATACGATCTCGGAGATGAGAGAACCATCCCGATCATACATATAACTGTTTTGGGAAAAATCTATCTTTTCCAGCTTGATTTTTTGATCAAGCACTTCGTTCACAGGCTTCACACTTGCAGCTTCTTCCTTTGATAGATAAAAAGTCAGAGCAAACAATGGAATGAGGGCAGCAAGTAATAACCAACCAATTATTGCACGAAACATGAGGTCACTCACTTTCTTCAATTTTCTAGCCATATCGTACCATTCTTTTGCGAATACGAGAAGGTTATTTTTAGAAAAGAATGGGCTTGAAGTCTAGTGAATAAGGCTTCTACACAAGAAAAAAGAGTATCTGAAGTTGGTTCAGACACTCCTTTCTTTTGCCTTCGACTGTGAGCGAACCGCCCATAAAAATAATGCACCAAACAGAAAAATTCCGGCGGTGACATAAAAGACAGCTGGAATTCCGTAATGACTCGCGACAATGCCACCAATCACCGGACCGACAACATTCCCAAGAAAACGGAAGCTAACATTGTATCCGAGCACTTCCCCTTGCATAGAGGCAGGCGCTTTGATCCGAATATACGCCGTCGTACATGGAATAATCCCGCCGAGTGCCATCCCGTATAGAAAACGGAAAAGGACTAACATCGCATAGGAATCCGCCATTGCTTGCGGGATGAATAAAATAGAGGAGAGGATCAGAAGGGCGAGCAGCACCTTGTCATGACCAATTCGATCTCCGAGATCTCCCCATTTTCGTGTAAAGAGCAAATTGCCAAGTCCAGTTGCAGAGAACGCAAGACCCGCATAAAATGCGAGATTAACAGGGCCGTGTAAATCATGAATGTATAAAGCCAAAAGAGGCTGAATGCTAAAGTTCCCTACTTGTGTAATAAACGTTAAGAGCATCGTGACGACTAGCAAAGGCTGTTTGAAAATATGAACGAGTACTTCCTTCCGTGAATAAGAAACGCGCTTCGCTTCTTTCGAACGGATGGGCTGTTCTTTCACTCCGAAAATAATCACAATGGCTGACGCATAAATGACAGCCGCTGTGAGGAAAAACGTATAAATAAATCCGACGCTGTCTGCCATGAATCCGCCCATTAATGGGCCAAACAATCCTCCGGCTACATTACTCATCTGCATCGTACCAAGGGTTTTACCCGCAGTTGCCTTTTCCGTCTGTGCAGAGATGAGTGCCATTGAAGTCGAGATAAAGCCTGTGACAAGCCCCATAAAGAGCCTCAGGGCGAATAGTTGATAAACAGTTTGCACAAGCCCCATTAATAGAATACTTGTCGCTATTCCAATCCCGTTAATAAGCAAAATCTTTTTATAGCCATGCCGATCTCCAATTCGTCCCCAAATCGGAGAAATTAGAAAGGCCGTTAAAAACGTGACGCCAAAGACATAACCGCTCCATCTCTGGACAAATTCATTTGAATAACTGCTATCAAGAGATTCTATGTAAAGTGATAAAAAAGGGACGATCATTGTAATGCTGGCAGATACAAAAAAGTTCACAAACCACATGATGTACAAGTTTTTTTTCCTGTTTGTGATAGAGACCACCTTCTTTAAATATTTCGTGTTCCTTAATAATTATAAAGGAAAATAACCAATCTTTCATCTGATGGATAGGTTGGGCATAGTGAATCTGCATTATTTTCAAGAAAATGAAGTGATTTCAAGGTCCGTCTTAATATAATGGTATGAGAATGAAAAACTGACGAAAAAGTGAGGTGAGAATGGTGGAACAGAAGACGGTGCTTGTGGTCGATTTTGAATTTACGATGCCTGATGGAAAGTATCACCCGCAAAATTTTTTCCCTGAAATTATTGAAGCTGGAGTAGTGAAAGCGGCAAGTGAAACGATCATAGACACGTTCTCTAGCTACGTCAAACCGAAAAAGTTCCCGAAGCTGACGAAGCGATGTAAATCGTTTCTCGGTATTACGCAGCAGGATGTAGAGAGCGGAATTTCCTTTGAGGCGTTTATCGAGAAGCTTGTGTCGCTTGATGGGGGAGAGGATTGTGAGATTATTACATGGGGCAATATGGACATGAAAGTGCTGAAGCAAAACTGTATGCTCAATCACATTGGCTTTCCTTTTAAGGGCAAGCTGAGGGACCTTGCCTTTGAATATAAAACCTTTTTTGGTGATCGCACACTGACGGGGCTTCGCAAGGCGGCAAAGGAATACGGCAGCGAAGGAGCTGGTAAGCATCATAAAGCACTTGATGATGCCATGACGACTTATCAGCTGTTCACCCTTTTTGAAAAAGACAGATCCTATGTGGAAAATCCGCAAACAACCAAAATTGGTGAGCTGATCGATTTCTCTCACTTTTTTGATTCGGCTGATTAGCGGGCGTCTTCTGGAAAATAATCTTTTTCGAGAGAAGATAGGCATGCCCTTGATTTTTCTGCCCATTTTGAATCATCCGCATGAAGCGCTTGTTTTAATTTTTCTACAGCTTCTTTTAGTGATACTTGATAATCTGGTATATCGCCATCATAAGGCTTCACCATATGATGAGGGATATTCGTCTGTTCACGATAGGCCAAAGCCCGTCTTTCTTGGAAAAAAGGCACGTCTGCTTCTTTTGGGTGATGCAGGTCGCCTTGAGTGGGATGTGTCAGAACGGCTTTCACTTGAACGAGATAGGCCGAAGGTTTTACTGCTGTCACTTCCCCAACGTAAACACCTGTTTTATAAAATCCTTTCACAACTTGTCCAATTTGAATGTCTGTCATGTGAAATTCCTCCATTTCCTTCTCGCAGGAAGGTATTTCATTTCTTTTAGCCAATATAGTGAAGTAAACGAGCAAAAGGGGGGAATGGCGAATGCTGTCGTTCATCGCACTCTTTCTACTGTATTTTCCTGAAGATAAAAGGGAGTACATCCCAGCGGCAATCACCACGGTGATTTTCTTTATGGCTGCATTTATTTGCTTTCGTCTGATCGTTCGTGCGTCTAAGAAACAGGAACGAATAGATGAAAAAAAGACAAAAAAAATGGATTGATCATTTTCTTCTTGTATCTTCAGGAAACTTCACGGTAACGGTTGTACCAGACTGAAGCGAACTTTTGAAACGAATGGTCCCATGATGATTTTCAATGATAGAAAATGTCACGGTCAGTCCAAGTCCAGTTCCTTTATTTTTTAAGGTGTAATAGGGTTCGCCAAGCTTTTTCATTTGGCTTTCTGTCATTCCTACCCCGTTATCCACGAAATAAATGCATATTTTATGATTTTCTTTGGAAGCAAAAAGTTCAATTTTCCCTTCGTGTTCTGGGGCTGCTTCAATCGCATTTTTGATTAAATTAATCATGACTTGTTTGATCTTCGTTTCATCACCTTGAATGTATAAGTCTGGTTCAATGGATTGATGAATCGTGACCGATTTGAAATTCGCATAGGATGTCATCAGTGATGCACATTCCTCGAGTAATTTAGATAGGTTGAGAGATTCAATTTGATAATAATTTTGTTTCGCAATGTCAAGATAACTCGTAATAATATCCTGCGCTCTGTCTAACTCTGACAAAACGAGATTTTTATAATCTTTATTGGCGGCCGGCTCTTTTGTATTGTCACTAGAAAAGAGCAATTGAATAAAGCCTCTCACCACTGTCAGTGGATTGCGTACTTCATGGGCAACGCTTGCAGCGAGTTCACTTACAATGGTCAGCTTTTCTGATTGGACGAGCTGTGTTCTCATTTGCGCATTTTCTTTGACGAATTCAATGGAATAGATACTTAGCACGAGAAAGAATATGTAGTAAAGAGTTGAGAAAAACAACTCAAGTAACTTCTGCTGCATGATAAAGGCCGGGCTGTATTCCATTAAGCTGACCGCAAATAGTCCAATGTAAATAAAGAATCCTTTGGATAAACCGATAAGCACTCCATACATCAGCTTTTTCAGCTTCGTATATTGACGCCATTTCCGGTAAAACAAAAATGGGATGAAAAAGTAAATTGGTACGACAATGAGTCCAACCCATAAAAAAGAGCCATACATCACGAATTTGACCATGGAACTTATCAAGATAGCAACGATCCCAGCTGTGTAACCTCCGTATAAAATGGCAAGTACAAGAGGGATAGATTGAAGGCCAGTCTGCAAGTCTAAAATCGAACCAACTGGATACATAATACATAGTGCTGAAGAGATGGATGCGAATACTGTGACGAGCAGTTTATTCGTTTTTGGGAAATGAGCAGGGGTCCGGCTTAGCCATAGTGCATGATATAAAAAAATTGGAAATAGAATAAAAGATACATGGAGCAGAAAATCCTTGAACATTTCCATTTAAATGCTCTCCTCGTAAATAATTGTAATTCCTCTCATTATATCATTTCATGTACAAAGTAGATATGATAAAAGGAGGGTTTTTTTCTTTAAAAAGAACACCCGTGAGGATGTTCTTTCGATCATATAAGTCTTATTCAGATGATGGCGTAAACGCTTGATGAAGGCGTTTCAATCCTTCTTTGACTGTTGAAGCAGGGCAACCGAGATTCATCCGAATAAAGCCATCTCCCTCGAGTCCATACACGTGACCAAGCTCTAGGATCACTTTGCCTTTTTTCAGCAAATTGCGTTTCAATTCCGCTTGACTGAATTGATAATCCCGAATGTCCATCCATAATAAATAAGAAGCATCTGGTTTCATATAACGCATGTTTGGAAGATGTTCGTCAATATAGTCCATTGCCATTTTCATATTGTTTTCGAGATAAAGAACAAGTGCATCCAGCCACTCATCCCCATGGCGGTATGCTGCTTCCATCGCAGGAATCGCAAATGCATTCAGTTTAGCCAGTCCGTTTCTTTGCATTTCATTGTTGAAAAGGGTTCTTTTTTCTTCATCGGAAATAATAATGGCTGATGCTTGGAGGCCAGCTAAATTAAATGTTTTACTTGGTGCAATGCATGTCACTGTGATATGTGCTATGTCATCAGAAAGACTAGCAAATGGCACATGCGGCTTTCCGTATAGCATCAAATCAGAATGAATCTCATCTGAAACGACTGTAACACCGTGCTTGATACAGAGGTCTCCTACTCGATTTAATTCCTCTTTTGACCATGCTCTTCCTGACGGATTATGCGGATGACAGAGGAACATCAGCTTCGCTTCTGGTCTGCTTAATTTTTTCTCTAAATCATCAAAATCCATGACATAGCGGTTGTTTTCTATTTTTAAAGGATTGGTTGAGACTGTTCGTCCATTTCGTTCAATCATTTGATAAAAAGGTGTATACACAGGGGACTGTATGACGACTTCGTCACTTGGTTCTGTATAGGCTTGGACTGCAAAACTAAGTGCCGTGACAATCCCAGGTGTGAAGGTGACGGCTTCTGTCTGGATCGACCATCCGTGCCTTCTTTTGAGCCATTCAGCTACTGCCTGCTGCGTATCCTGATCTTGAAAAGCATAGCCAAATACACCGTGATCCAATCGCTTTTTTAATGCATCAAGGACGACCTGCGGTGCTTTAAAATCCATATCTGCTACCCACATTGGCAGTGCATCTGTTGTAAGGAATAAAGACTCTGCTTGATCCCATTTCACTGATTTTGAACCTTTACGTATGATCTGTTCGTCGAAATTCATGAAACCCACCTCTAGCCGTTTTTCAACCATTGTTGGTTGTGCTAAAATAAACATCACAAAATTTATTATAAGCGGTGATACCGATGAAAGATAGTCAAGCTGTAGAAGAGATGATTCAACTTATTAAGGCATGGGACCCTTTTCAATATGGGGAGGACTTTTATGAAACGGAGCCTGCTGACGTCATCAGTGCATTATACGACGCAGAAGACCCTTTATCTTTAGCAAAAGACATTCAAGCCATTTATCATCACTCATTTGAGCAGCTCCTGCCTTTTGAAAGCTGTCAACATATAGCGAATCAGCTTTTCGTCATACGAGACAGCAGCTCCTGCACACGCTAAGACAGACTGAAATGTCCAATTTGATCAGACACAAAGACCGGATTTTCCTCAGGAACGAGGTGCCCGGTTTTTTTTAATGCATGCAAGGTTGAGTTTGGCAGATCCTTGTGCAGTCTTTCTCCTATTTGGATCGGAACAATTCGATCTTCCTCACCCCAAATGAGTAGCACAGGTGTCTCCATTTTCTTGAGGACATCAGAGGTCAAATCCCCTTCGCGATGCCGAATCAAACGGAAAATCCCTCGGAAAATTTGATCATCAGAAAAAGGCTTTAAATATCCGTCCACCATTTCTTGATCAATAATGGAATGATCATGCACAACAGCCGTCAAATTTTTCATGATGCCTTGCTTCAAGAGCTTTCTTTTTAGATAGAGATAAAAATAAGGAATATATGTGCTGTAAACAAGTGATCTCTTTGATTTATTTAAATATCCTGAGCTGCACAAAAGGACTGCCTTTTCAAATAGGTCTGGCCGTTCAGATGCGGCGTATAAAGCAATTTGACCGCCCATCGAATGACCCACAAGGATTGCATGCTGAATCTGTAAGTGACCAGCTAGCTCGATAATGATCTTTGCCATGTTGCGATAGCTGTAAATAAACGTATTCGACTTCTCGGACTGTCCAAATGGCGGCAGATCGATTGCGATTAAATTGAAGTCTTGTTTCAAAAGCGGGATGAGCTTTCGATAGCTGAAGGTAGAAGAGAAAAGACCATGAATTAAGATCAATGTTTTCTTCCCCTGATTTGGATAGTGCTCGTAATAGATGTCTAAACCGAATTTACTTTTCATATAAGCTGGCTGAACAATGTCCACAATCATCACTCCGATACTTGATACTCTCTCTGTTAGGTGACTGTATTGTACCCTAAAAAGTGGATTTTAAGCTATGGTTAGCATCTTTTCCCTGCTTAGCATAATGGGAAAAACGTGCTATAATGTTCAGAAGATTTTTTAAAACTAGCTTTTTACAATCTGAGGTGTGAAATCAAATGAAACTAACAGAAAAAGAAACTGAAATATTAGAGATTTTAGATGAAAACAGCCGTGCCGATTTAAATACCATTGCAAAAATGGCAGGCGTGACAACAGAAGAAGCAGAAGCGATTATTCAAAAACTTGAAGATCAAAAAGTCATTATTGATTATTCAACCATGATTGATTGGCGTAAAGTAGACGGTCACGAAGGCGTCACAGCAATGATTGATGTCAAAGTGACACCCAAAAGAGGCGTCGGATTTGATGAAATTGCTGAACGTATTTATCGCTTTCAGGAAGTGGAGTCTGTCTATCTCATGTCAGGCGTTTATGATCTATCTGTTGTGATCCGCGGAAGATCTATGTCTGATATTGCCCGCTTTGTGTCTGAAAAATTATCGACACTTGATTCCGTTGTTTCAACAACTACCCACTTTATTTTGAAAAGATATAAACATGATGGGAAAGTGTTTGAAACAGGAGACGATGACAAAAGAATCGTGGTGTCACCTTAAATGAAAAAGTCTTATTTATCTGAAACGGTACAAAGCATTCAGCCGTCAGGTATTCGGAAATTCTTTGATTTGGCAGCCACAATGGAAGGGGTTATTTCCCTTGGTGTCGGCGAGCCAGATTTCGTGACAGCTTGGAATGTCAGAGAAGCCAGTATTATGTCATTAGAACAAGGACTTACCTCTTATACGGCGAACGCAGGCTTGTTATCTTTGCGAAAAGAATTGAGCGACTATTTATATAAGCGGTTTCACATTGATTACAGTCCTGAAGAAGAACTGATTATCACAGTTGGCGGAAGTCAGGCACTTGATTTGGCATTTCGTGCGATTTTAAACAGCGGGGATGAAGTGATCATTCCAGAGCCTTGTTTCGTAGCATATGGGGCCCTTACGACACTTGCAGGCGGAGTTCCTGTCTATTTAAGTACCTCGGCTGAAAAAGATTTCAAAGCAGACTCTGCGGATCTTCGCACGAAGCTGACGCCGAAGACAAAAGCGATTCTGCTTTGCTCACCATCAAATCCAACTGGCTCTGTTTATTCAAAGGAAGAGCTTGAAGAT
Source organism: Bacillus sp. FSL R5-0422 (assembly GCF_038610765.1). Taxonomy (NCBI): domain Bacteria; kingdom Bacillati; phylum Bacillota; class Bacilli; order Caryophanales; family Bacillaceae; genus Bacillus; species Bacillus sp. FSL R5-0422. Next base: position 2,757,842 of record NZ_CP152014.1, on the reverse strand, counting down.
ATTGCTCAATTTGCAAAAGAGCATGACCTTCTCGTTATCACAGATGAGATTTACGCAGAGCTGACGTACGATGAAGCTTTTACAAGCGTTGCGGCCATTCAAGATATGAAAGAAAGAACGATCCTGATTTCAGGCTTTTCTAAAGGGTTTGCTATGACAGGCTGGCGCTTAGGATATGTGGCAGCACCACCAGTACTACGCGATGCCATGCTGAAAATACACCAATATTCTATGATGTGCGCGCCTGCGATGGCACAATATGCTGCAGAAGAAGCGTTGAAAAATGGGCTTGAAGATGTAGAAAAAATGAAGAAAAGCTACAGAAGGCGTCGGAATTTGTTTGTCGGCTCTTTGAATGAACTGGGGCTCGCATGTCACCAGCCAAACGGCGCATTTTACGCTTTCCCGTCCATTAAAAGCACGGGCATGACGTCAGAACAATTTGCTGAGGAGCTGCTCCTAAGTGAAAAAGTAGCCGTTGTCCCTGGTAATGTCTTCGGACCGAGTGGTGAAGGTCATATTCGTTGTTCATATGCTTCGTCTCTTGACCATCTTCAGGAATCCCTTTCAAGAATTCAGCGCTTTTTGCAAGAACGACAAGTGAAAGAAGAAGCACCTGTCATTATTAAATAAAAAAGGCATCAATCCATTTGGACTCATGCCTCTCAAATTAGGGGGGAATACTAGAAAGCATTCTTGTTTTCAGGTATTCCCCCTTTTGAACGGATCTAAACCCAATTAAAAAATATTTTGCGTAAAAGACCGTTCTGTGATATAGTTTTTAATTGCGTATAAACGAATATTAAAACATTTATTTAGGAGTTGTTATCATGGCGACAAAGTTTGAAGTAGGCAGTGTTTACACTGGTAAAGTAACAGGATTACAAGCGTATGGTGCGTTTGTTGCATTAGATGAAGAAACTCAAGGACTTGTGCATATTTCTGAAGTAACACATGGTTTTGTAAAAGACATCAACGAGCACCTTTCAATTGGTGACGAAGTACAAGTAAAAGTTCTTTCTGTTGATGAAAATGCAGGTAAAATCAGCCTTTCTATCCGTGCGACACAAGATGCACCAGAAAGAAAAGAAAGCAAGCCAAAGAAACAAAGACCACAGCAAGTGAAAGAAGAAGCTGCTGCACCACAAGGTTTCAATACACTTAAAGATAAACTTGAAGAGTGGATTGAGCAATCTAACCGTAAAGATCTGATCAAGAAATAAAAAAAGCACCGCTTCAAACGGTGCCTTAGGCTGCCTCGTATAGGCGGCCTTTTTTTATGTCTTTTTGTTTAGCGAACCTCTGGATTCGGCTCGTCGCGGCGAACAGCTTCTTCGCTTGGCTTGAACAACAGACCAAGGTTAACAAGACCTGCAATTCCAACAAGACCATAAATAATACGTGATAATGCAGAGCCTTGTCCGCCAAAGATCGCTGCTACTAAGTCAAATTGAAAAAAGCCGATTAGTCCCCAGTTAATAGCACCGATAATCGTGAGCACGAGGGCAATACGCTGAATAGCACTCATCGTGATTCCTCCTTTCGCTACAGCATCAATACATTTATATTTTGCAGATTTTTAGCCAAACTATGCGTAAGAAAATGGATTAAAGCAAATTACTTTACTTTTGGAATGATTGAGGCGCATAATGTAGCGCGAGGAGGAGATCAAATGGATCGATTTACTTATTGGAACCCAACGAAATTAATGTTTGGAAAGGGAGAAGTTTCAGCCCTTTCAGATGAACTTAAACACTACGGAAAAAACGTATTACTTGTATATGGTGGAGGCAGTATTAAACGAAACGGCCTTTATGACCAAGTTGTCAGCATTCTAAAAGAATCAGGAGCTACAATCACTGAACTTGCTGGTGTTGAGCCAAACCCGCGCTTAACAACGGTAAGAAAAGGGGTTGAGCTTTGCAAGGAGAACAACGTTGACTTTATTTTGGCAGTTGGCGGCGGAAGTGTCATTGATGCTACGAAAGCAATCGCAGCCGGAGCGAAGTACGATGGAGATGCTTGGGATATCGTGACGCGTAAGCATGTCCCAATGGAAGCCATTCCGTTCGGTACGGTGTTAACACTTGCTGCAACAGGTTCTGAAATGAACTCTGGGTCAGTGATCACAAACTGGGAAACAAATGAGAAATATGGCTGGGGAAGTCCAGCAGTTTTCCCTAAATTCTCTATTCTTGATCCAGTGAACACTTTCACAGTGCCAAAAAACCATACGATTTATGGCATGGTTGATATGATGTCTCACGTGTTCGAACAATATTTCCATCACACAGAAAATACACCTTACCAAGACCGTATGTGTGAAGGGCTTCTTCGTACAGTCATCGAAACAGCACCGAAGCTGATTGGCGATCTAGAGAACTATGAGCTACGTGAAACGATCTTATTCACTGGAACCATTGCGCTCAATGGTATGCTGTCAATGGGAGCACGTGGTGACTGGGCATCCCACAACATCGAGCATGCGGTATCTGCTGTTTATGATATTCCTCATGCAGGCGGACTTGCGATCTTGTTCCCGAACTGGATGAAGCATGTCATTCAGGAAAACCCAGGCCGCTTTAAACAATTAGCGGTACGCGTATTCGATGTGGACCCTGCGGGCAAAACAGACGAAGAAGTGGGCTTAGAAGGAATCGACAAATTGTCGGCTTTCTGGACAAGTCTTGGCGCACCGAACCGTTTAGCGGACTATGATATCAACGACGAGAAAATTGATTTAATCGCAGATCGTGCAATGGCACGCGGTGAATTTGGTCAATTTAAAAAGCTAAACAAAGAAGATGTTCTAGCTATTTTGAATGCTTCTTTATAATTAAACAATGAAAAGATAATTGCTTTCGAGCAGTTATCTTTTTTGAGTTCGACGTGTACATATGTTAAAGTAGTCTTTCATGTTTTTGGATATATACGCTGTAAGGAGATGTATCAACAGATGGAAAATTTTATTTACTATAATCCAACGAAATTAATGTTTGGAAAAGGACAACTAGAAGGACTGAAAAGCGAACTCGCTCGTTATGGAAAACGAGTGTTACTTGTATATGGTGGCGGCAGCATTAAGAAAAATGGTCTATATGACAATGTGATTCGCGCATTAAATGAAGCAGAAGCTGAAGTATTTGAACTGTCAGGTGTTGAACCAAATCCGCGCCTCACTACGGTGAAAAAAGGAATCGACATCTGCCAAAATGAAAATATTGATTTCTTATTAGCTGTTGGCGGCGGCAGTGTGATTGACTGTACAAAAGCGATTGCAGCCGGTGCAGAATACGATGGAGATGTGTGGGACATTATCTCAAAGAAAACAACCGCTCAAAAGGCATTGCCGTTTGGCACAGTGCTGACACTTGCTGCAACTGGTTCAGAAATGAATCCAGACTCTGTCATCACAAACTGGGAAACAAATGAAAAATATGTGTGGGGCAGTTCCGTCACTCATCCTGCTTTTTCAATTTTAGACCCTGAGCACACGTATTCAGTGCCAGAAAACCAGACGGTGTACGGCATGGTCGATATGATGAGCCACGTTTTCGAGCAATACTTCCATAATGTCAAAAACACGCCTTTACAGGATCGGATGTGTTTTGCTGTTCTTCAAACAGTCATTGAGACAGCACCAAAACTACTGGAAGACTTACAAAACTATGAGCACCGTGAAACGATCCTTTACGCAGGAACGATTGCTTTAAATGGTACGCTGCAAATGGGTTACTTTGGCGACTGGGCTTCCCATACGATTGAGCATGCAGTATCGGCTGTCTATGACATTCCGCATGCAGGCGGTCTTGCAATTCTCTTCCCAAACTGGATGCGTCATACACTCGATCACAATGTGGAACGCTTTAAAAATCTTATGCTGAACATGTTTGACATCGAGACAGAAGGAAAATCTGATCGTGATATCGCATTAGAAGGAATCGACAAGCTGTCAGCCTTCTGGACAAGCCTCGGTGCACCAAGTCGTCTAGCGGATTATGACATTGGGGAAGATCAGCTGGACAAAATTGCCGACATTGCGGCGAAAGAAATGGAATACGGTGGTTTTGGTAACTTTATGAAACTTGGCCGTGATGACATTCTTTCTATTTTGAAAGCTTCTTTATAATCCTTTGTGCCGTTTCTCTCTATAGAGAAACGGCTTTTTGCTATGGGAGTGACGATCACTTGATTTCAATAGCTAGTTCCGCTAAAGTGAAAGGGACAGAACTAACGTAATGGAGGGCTTACAAGCGATGACACATATTCAATTTGACTACTCAAAAGCGTTACCTTTCTTTCAAGAGCATGAGCTTACATATTTAAAAGATTTTGTGAAGGTGGCCCATCATAATATTCATGAACAAACGGGTACAGGCAGTGATTATTTAGGCTGGGTGGACTTACCGAAGCAATATGATCGCGAAGAATTTGCCCGCATTAAAAAAAGTGCAGATAAAATTAAATCAGACTCTGATGTCTTGCTTGTTGTCGGAATCGGCGGTTCATATCTCGGCGCACGTGCGGCGATTGAATTTTTGAACCACTCTTTCTATAACACGCTGCCAAAAGGCAAACGCAAGACTCCGCAAATCATCTTTATTGGAAACAACATCAGTTCTTCTTATTTAACAGATGTGATGGATCTATTGGAAGATGCAGATTTCTCTATTAACGTCATTTCAAAATCTGGTACAACAACAGAGCCAGCGATTGCGTTCCGCATCTTTAAAAAGCTCCTTATTGAAAAATACGGTGCTGAAGAAGCGAAAAAACGTATTTATGCAACAACTGACAAAGCACGCGGTGCATTGAAAACATTAGCAACAGAAGAAGGCTACGAATCATTTATCATCCCTGATGATGTAGGTGGACGCTATTCAGTGTTAACAGCAGTAGGTCTATTACCAATCGCTGTGAGCGGTGCTGACATTGATCAGATGATGGAGGGTGCGGCAAAAGCAAGCGAAGACTTCGCTTCATCTGAGCTTTCTGAAAATGCGGCATACCAATATGCTGTTGTTCGTAATGTCCTTTACAATAAAGGCAGAACGATTGAAATGCTGATTAACTATGAGCCTGGGCTACAATACTTTGCTGAATGGTGGAAACAATTATTCGGTGAAAGTGAAGGGAAAGATGAAAAAGGAATTTATCCTTCCTCTGCGAACTTCTCAACAGATCTTCATTCACTTGGTCAATATGTCCAAGAAGGAAGAAGAGACTTGTTTGAAACAATCGTGAATGTAGACAAGCCTCGTCATGAACTTGTCATTGAAGCAGAAGAACAAGACCTTGATGGCTTGAACTATCTAGCAGGAAAAACGGTTGATTTCGTTAATAAAAAAGCATTTGAAGGAACGATGCTTGCTCATACAGATGGAAAAGTACCGAATCTGATCGTCACAATTCCTGAGATGGATGCTTATACTTTCGGATATCTCGTTTACTTCTTTGAGAAAGCATGCGCGATGTCTGGATATCTACTAGGCGTCAATCCATTTGACCAACCTGGCGTAGAAGCTTATAAAGTGAATATGTTTGCTTTATTAGGAAAACCAGGCTTCGAAGAGAAAAAAGCCGAGCTTGAAAGCCGTCTGAAACAATCGTAAGAATAATTGAGGCACACCTTGTTAAAAGGTGTGCCTTTTTTATTTTCTCACGGTTCCTGTGCAAGCCTCCTCATGTTCTGTACATAGAATAATGAGTAGAGGAGGGTGAAACATGAGAACGAATCATATTTATATTCACGATATTTCTGGCCAGGCAATCGTCAACTTTGGCAATGTCGGACGCATTTGTCCTATGAGTGCTACGAAGGAAACAGCAGGTTCCGGCAGTGCGAATGAGACAAATCAATCATCCAATCAAAGCTTATTGGATGCTACTTTTTCAAACAATGTACAAATCACAAAAGGTAGATGTATGAATTCCTCTCTTTAACGAAACCTATTAGACAAAAAGGAGGGTTTCGTATGATTCATGTACCATCCAGGCTGCCTGGTGAAAGCTTCTCACTTTACCATTTAGAAGAGACGATGAAGCCGCTCGGTTATGTGATTAATGGTAACTGGGATTACGATCATGGATACTTTGATTATAAAATTGATAATCGTGATGGCTATACTTTTCTCAGAGTTCCTTTTACAGCTGAAAAAGGCCAGCTCGATCAGCCAGGCGTTGTGGTGAAACTGGGAGATCCATTTCTCTTAAAGCATGTCTATCAAGATAAGTTAGATGATCATGCGATGGTTGGAAATGTTGGCGCATCCTTTAACCAATTCCAAGAACCAAAAGAGAAAGATGGAGATGTATCAAAAGCTTATACTGAAATTGGCTTTTCACTCGTCAAGGAATTAGAAGACGCACTGCTTTAAAGGCTGATCAGTTCATCCTCAGGATGAAGCTCATAATCAAAGGGAGGATTCAACATGGGTCCTTCTTTTTTTTGTATACCGACAACGATCACATGATGCTCTAAAAAGTGATGGAGCGCTGTTAAGAATGTTTCTCCGGTCAATGAAGCTGGAACTGGTATGATGGTGACCTGTTTATGCAAGGTCATATGACGTTTTTTCTGTAACGCTTTGAACTGTTCCTTTAAAAGAAAATGCTCGACCATTAAATGATTGACTGCATCAGAGGTATGAATGACTTGATTGGCGCCAGCACGCTCGGCATTTTTCACATATCGATCTGTTAAGATTTCAATTAAACAGTAGAGCGAGGGATTTAATCCTTTTGCTGCAAGTAATGTTAGAACACTCTGCATATCAGCTGTCACTTCATTCTCGTGCTGATCTGCGGTAATCATCAGTGCATCTGCACCTGAAATATTGGCTTTGCGAAGTGTGCCATCCTCGGTGCCGTGTCCTTTAATAAAATGAACATTCTCTAGAAGAGGTCCTTCCTTCAAGGAGTCATCAATCAGCACAATCGGCATAGCTGGGTCAATCATTTGAAATGACTGAAGCAGTTTGTTCGTTTTCTCATTCCAGCCGATAATGATGAGATGTCCCTTCCCCTTAAAAGCAACCTTTCCTTCTACATAATGGTGCTGCTTGCTGAACACAGCGGCGGCAAGCGTAGCAAAATAAGCTGTGACAAAGCTTGCGCCGATAAAAATTAGAGCCATACCCGCGACTTGTCCTGGCATGGTTTGCGGCACAAAATCACCATAGCCCACTGTAGATACTGTAATGACTGCCCACCAGATTCCATCAAAGATTGTATGATACTGCTTCGGTTCGAGAAAAACGATTAATTGTCCGAAAAAAAGAAGTAAGAAACAAATGATGACGACAATTCGAAGATAAAGTGGCCACCTTAGCCAAGCGATAAAGATACGGTTTGATTTCATCGGACTCTTCCTTTCAGGAGACTGCTATTGTCAGTATGCCCGATTGAGGAACATTTTTTCATCTTCGTCATGTAGTTCCCATATCTTAAAATAAGAGAGAAGAAGGAGGGAATGCGAATGTCGTTCGTTCAAAAGACCGTACTTCTTTTTATCGGTGCTCATTTTTTATCATCAGCGGTGATCTTACTTGTGTTTGACTTAAATGCGGTGAATCATTTTATGAATGATTTTTCATGGCTGCACTTTTTTCAAGATTTATACGGAACGGTCACCTTTTATACAGCATGCTTAGGTGTATTCTTCTTTTTCATTGGCACGGTGATCCCACTTAAAAAGACCTAGTGCTTTTTTCTGTACACCTTACATAAAAGTCATTAAAATTGTAAATAAATATATAAAATAAAAAGGAAGCTGATGAGCATGCTGTTTTTTTATTTTTTAACTTTTGCCGCATTGGGATTATCATTTTGGGCACAATTTAAAGTAAAGAATAATTTTGAAAAGTATTCAAAGGTTGAAGCATCTAGTATGAAAACAGGTGCGGAAACCGCTCGACATATTTTAGATCGCAACGGGTTATACGACGTGCCTGTTGAACCGGTAAGAGGAACTTTGACTGATCATTACGACCCGACGCAGCGTGTGGTTCGCTTATCTGAACCTGTGTACTACGGCCATTCCATTTCGGCCATTTCAGTCGCATCACACGAGGTTGGACATGCCTTGCAGCATCAGGAGTCCTATGGTGCGCTTGTCTTGAGACATAAGATCTTTCCTGTCGTGAACTTTGCATCTGGTGTTGCCCCGCTTCTTTTCCTTGGTGGAATCTTACTTGGCAGCCTTAACTTAATCGGGCTTGGGATCATTTTGTTCTCAGCGGCTGTGTTCTTTCAGCTTGTGACATTGCCTGTCGAGTTTAATGCAAGTTCTCGTGCGAAAGATATCATTGTTTCAGAAGGAATCATTAGAAGCAGTGAAGAAAGAGGCGTGAACAAGGTGTTAAATGCGGCAGCTCTTACGTACGTCGCAGCTGCCCTTGTCTCCTTGTTTGAATTGCTCCGTTTTGTAATGATCTTCCTAAATGGCCGTAATGATTAATTGATGCCAGAGGAGGTGAGCCCTTACCGTTGTTAGGTAAGGGTTTTTTTGTATATTTTAAACGTATTTTTAGTCATATTACTCATTGCTGCGACAGCATTTTTTGTTGTCACTGAATTTGCGATTGTGAAAATTAGAGGCTCTAAAATCAATCAGCTGATTGAAAGCGGTGATAAGAGAGCCATTCACGTACAAAAGCTCATATCAAATCTCGACGAATATTTATCTGCGTGTCAGCTCGGCATTACCATCACGGCTTTAGGCTTAGGGTGGCTGGGCGAGCCGACGGTCGAGCATTTTCTGCATCCGCTGTTTGAGGAGTTGGGGCTTCATTCCGCATTAACCGACATCCTATCGTTTATCATCGCATTTGTGATCATTACGTTTTTACATGTCGTTGTGGGAGAACTAGCGCCTAAAACGATTGCCATTCAAAAGGCAGAAGCAGTCAGCCTTGTGACAGCAAAGCCACTCATCTTTTTCTATAGAGTCATGTACCCGTTTATTAAAGCATTAAATGGGGCGGCACGAGGCATTGTGAAATTATTCGGTTTTCATTCTGTTAAAGAACATGAAGTGGCGATCAGTGAGGAAGAATTGCGCCTTATTTTATCTGAAAGCTATGAGAAGGGCGAGATTAACCAATCTGAGTACAAGTATGTGAATAAAATTTTTGAATTTGATAACCGAGTGGCGAGAGAGATTATGATCCCTCGTACAGAAATTTCAGCGATAGAGATTGAACAGACACTTGATGATGTGACGCATTATATGCTAAACGAAAGATACACACGTTACCCCGTCATAAAAGAAGATAAAGATCATGTGATTGGTGTCATCAATAGCAAAGATGTGTTTAAGGCGAGTTTCCTCAATCAAGATGTGACGATTGAAGACTTAATGCGTCCAGTCATTCGGGTGATTGAAAGTACACCTGTTCAAGAATTGCTCATTTTGATGCAAAAGGAACGAATTCATATGTCCGTGCTCGTAGACGAATATGGAGGAACAGCCGGGCTTGTCACAGTAGAGGACATCTTAGAGGAAATCGTGGGCGAAATTCGTGATGAATATGATCAGGATGAAACACCTCATATCGTCAAAAAAGGTGACTTCCACTATGTCATGGATGGAAAAGCCTTGATTGATGAAGTGAATGATTTATTGGATTTAGCGATAGATAATGATGATGTTGATACAATTGCTGGCTGGATGATGACACATAAATTTGATATTGAAATTGGCGATACGATTGAAGCAGAAGGCTGTGAATTTACCATCATAGATGCGGAAGACCATCATATTCGGACCATTGAAATCAAAAAGATCCACTTTTCCTAAAAACCTCGTAACTCTTGACGAGGTTTTTTTACTTGGTAAACTTTAGGTGAGATAATGCCGTCTACTTATCAACAGTGATTGACTTCACATAAAAAGGGTATGGTTTATAGAAATGAAAAAAGGAGCCGCTCATATGAAAAAAATCAATATTCAAACAAATAGACGCGATGAGATGATCGACGTGACCAGCGAGGTTCATCAATATGTCAAGGAAACAGGTAGTCAAAACGGAAGCGTCATCGTTTACTGTCCCCATACGACAGCAGGGATAACCATTAATGAAAATGCGGACCCAGATGTGAAACGAGATATGCTCCGGAGGCTTGACGAAGTCTTTCCGTGGGAACATCCGAAGGACCGCCATATGGAAGGAAATACAGCCGCCCATATGAAAGCGAGCTATATGGGTGCCTCGCAGCATGTTCTCATCCACCATGGTGATCTTGTCCTTGGCACATGGCAGGGAATTTATTTCTGTGAATTTGACGGGCCGAGACATCGCCATTTTTATATACAGGTGTCATCAAACGAGTAAGAGGTGGGGGAAATAAATGGGGGATATCACGAAATTACTGCAAATCAAATATGGGATCATCCAAGCACCAATGGCAGGAGGAGCCGTGACACCGCAGCTGGTAGCCGCTGTTTCGCAATGCGGGGGACTTGGCAGTTTGGCAAGTGGATATGTGCAGCCTGACCATTTGAGGCAGCAAATCAAACAAGTCAAACAGCTGACCACTCGCCAATTCCAGGTCAATGTATTTGTACCAGAGTCAATTTCTGAAGTCAAAAAAGAGGATGTTGCATTTTGGGAGAAGAAACTGCCAGCAAGATCAGCAGCTGATAGCCTGCCGAGCGAAAAGGAATTGTGGCATGATTTTGAACAGAAAATCAACATTCTATTGGAAGAAGACGTACCGATTGTTTCCTTTACCTTCTCTTGTCCAAATGAAAAAACGATACATCGCTTAAAACAAAAGGGGATCTTTTTAATCGGAACCGCCACAACAAAAGAGGAAGCATTGCTTTTAGAGGAAAAAGGGATGGATGCCATTGTTCTGCAAGGAAGTGAAGCAGGAGGTCACCGAGGCACCTTTTTACCTGCAAAAGGAGATGCTCTTGTGGGATTATTTAGCCTGATCTCTGACGTCAAGCCGATCTGTCATGTACCATTGATCGCCGCAGGCGGGATTACAGATCGAGCAGGTGTGGAAGCCGCTCTAGCGCTTGGAGCAGATGCGGTTCAAGTTGGCACACGATTTTTAGCCAGTCAGGAAAGTGCTGCGGCAGACGTATATAAAAAGGCAATTTTACATGCAGAAACCAGTGAAACAAAGATCACGAGGCTTTTTTCAGGGAAAAGAGCAAGAGGTATTGTGAATCAGTGGATGGAGCAAGAAAGACAAAATGAAGATAGGGTTCTTCCTTATCCGGTTCAGCATGTATGGACGACACCAATGCGAAAAGCAGCCGCTGCGGCGGGAAATCCTGATCAAATGGCCCTTTGGGCAGGACAGGGCGTTGGCCGTATTCACTCGATTTTAACCGTTGAGGAGATCATGCATGAACTGACGCACATATAAAATCATGTTGGGTGGTGTGAAAGGGTGGACATTTTAAGACATTCATACCGAAAAAAAGGACAAATTGAATTTTGGTTTGATGAATTTCCGCACTCTCCTGCCGTCCTTACGCCCATTCGTCATTACTACTTTGTTCGTTATGTAAAATGGAGCCGGCACGACCCGCCGGTCACAAGAAAAGATTTAGAAAAAATGGAGATCCTTGCGAACACGATGCTTGGCACACTGCAAGATTATCGTAAGCGCAAGGCATACAAAAGCCCCTTGTCATAACCACTAGACAAGAGGCCTTTTTTAGCTGCCAAACATTTGCCTGAGATAAATCACATCCATCCGGGTGGTCTGTGGCAATAGATAAGCAGATTGAACAGCACCTGGCCGCCTTCTCTTATTCAATTTATCGATAATTTCTGCCGCTGTTAAAATCCCAAGTCCATGTCCGTAATATTGATCTTCTCCTAAGTAAATCACATTTTCCCCGCGCCACTGTGACTGCTGATAGCTAAACTCTGGATTCTCGAAATATAAGCAATCCCCATAAATAAAATCATTCCCTCGCTCTGTATAAATCGACAATGTATCATAATGCCAATCATACAGGGTGAGACTGCGAAGCCTTCGGTTAAACTTCTCGTCTCCTACCGTTTGCAAGACGCCCATATAAAAGACGATGACAATGGCGGTGGCACATTCAAATGCATATTGTGAGCCATTTTCAAAAATGTCTTTAATGCCCCTAGATGGTTCGACTTGATAGCGTAGCTCTAATGCTCCTGCTTCAGATACGCGCCAAAAGGCTTCATTAGCACGAGACCTTTGAAAAATGGCAAATGAGGCACCACTTTTATTCAAATCTCTTGCAGCATTCATAATATTTGATCTCAATGTGACTTCAAATAACAAATCAGATGCTTGCCTGTAGCGGAATGTATCATTTGAGGCTTGTAACTGCATCAAAATGATCCGCTTTTGTCCTTCTAGCTGAAATGAAGCGAGTTGCTCATTTGTCATTGGCTGTCCTGAAAGGATAATCATATGAAAAGCGCCCCCTTTTGTATTAGCGTATGCAAGGTGCTTGGGCAAGGAATCAATTTGTGGAAATAAACAAAAAGGCATCCTTTTTATTTGAAAAACATGAAAATAATATGAACCTGTCCGATATATAACATATCGTTTAAAAGGAGGAAAAACATGAAAAATGCACTAAAATGGTTGAAAAAACCATCGATTTCTAAGAGACTGATTATTTCATTCACTCTCGTTCTTGTCTTGCCAATTATTACACTCAGTACGATTTCATATCAGATTGCCAAAGAAGAATTAGATCATGAAATCATGTACGGAGCAAACACAAGAGTCAATGAACTGAATGACATGATCCAGCAAAAGCTTGTGAATAAGGAAAATGCAGTAAAACTCTTTACTGAAACATCCTCTGCTGCAGACTTTAAGAAAAACAATCAGGATGAACTGTATGAGCATTTCGAGATATACAGTAAAATCAATGATGAAGATGTGGTTGGGTTTTATGCAGCGAGTAAAAAGCGTGATTTCATTCAGTTTCCTAAAGTAGACATGCCAAAAGGCTATGATCCAACAACGCGCGATTGGTATCAACTAGCTATGCAGGATGACAGTGGTAAGCCAGTCGTTACCAATCCATACATCTCTGCTACAACAAACGGCATGGTTGTCACGATTGCCCAGCGTCTGAAGGACGGATCGGGAGCGATTGGAATTGATATTGATGTGCAAGACATTGTCGATAAAATAAAAGAGATTAAAATTGGACGTCAAGGATATCCAATTATTGCAAATAAAAACAAACAAATTGTGGCTCATCCAGAAGAAAAATCAGGATCTAAGGTCACTGAAAATATTTCATCTATCCTTTACAGCGGAAAAGAAGGAACGTCAACTTATGAGAATAAAGGAGAACAAAAGCGTCTCGTTTTTGTGACAAATGATTTAACAGGTTGGAAAATTGCTGGAACGATGTTTGTATCAGAAACAGAAGAAGCAGCACAGCCAGTTTGGAATTCTGCCATTATTCTTTTAATTTCTTCTTTTATCCTTGGCGGTATTGCGATCTTCTTTATCGTTCGCTCCATTACAATTGGACTTCGAAAACTTGTTGATTTCTCAGAAAAGGTGAGCGAAGGTGATTTAACAGAAACCCTTGAAACCAAATCGAAGGATGAAATTGGAGATCTCACAAGAAGCTTTAGCAAAATGAGTGAATCCCTTCGTGACGTCATACGAGCGGTACAGCAATCTGTCGACAATGTGGCTTCTGCTTCCGAGGAGCTGACGGCTAGTGCCAGCCAAACAAGTCAAGCAACCGAGCATATCACAATGTCAATTGAACAATTTTCAAATGGAAATGACGCACAAAACGAGAAAGTCGAATCTAGTACGAATCAGCTTGTGGCAATGAATGAAGGATTACAAGGCATGTCACAAACGTCATCAGAAGTGGCTTCTGTCTCACTTCAATCGACAGAGGCAGCTGGTCAAGGCGGCCGAATTGTTGAAAGCACAGCGAGCCAAATGAAACATATAGATACATCTGTACAAGAAGCAGAACAAGTCATGAAGCAATTAGAATTTAAGTCTAAAGATATTACGAGTATTTTAAACGTCATTAACGGCATTGCAGATCAAACGAATCTTCTTGCGTTAAATGCAGCGATCGAAGCAGCAAGAGCAGGAGAATCAGGACGCGGCTTCTCTGTCGTGGCAGAAGAAGTGAGAAAACTAGCTGTTCAATCGGCAGACTCAGCGAAAGAAATAGAAAAGCTCATTCAAGAAATTGTGTTAGAAATTGCTAAATCTCAAGATATGTTCAAAACGGTCAATCGAGAAGTACATGCAGGACTTGGTATGACAGAGGAAGCAAAAGAAAGCTTCCAGAACATATATGAGGCGGCAGAAGGAATGTCGAAAAAACTGACGCAATTAAACGATACAGCCATTGATCTATCGAGCGGTTCGAAGCTAGTTTCACAAGCTATGCAGGAGATGCGCCAAGTCTCTAGAGAAAGTGCGGCAAACATTCAAGACATTGCGGCTTCTGCTGAAGAGCAATTGGCCTCTATGGAAGAAATTTCATCTTCTTCCGTCACACTTGCTAACATGGCAGAGGAACTAAAAGAGCTCACAAGTCAATTCAAAATTGATTAAAAAATGATGAAAAAATACCCAGAATTGTCTGGGTATTTTTTTTATGTTTAAACAGCATGTCTAGCCTGTAAAATTAAACCTTTCATCCGATAATAACTTTAGAGAAGTAAAGGGGGAAAGAGAAAATGGGAAAAATGATCCAATGGTTAAAAAAACCATCCATTTCAAAAAAATTAATCATGGCTTTTTTGGTAGTCCTTATCCTGCCAACCACTGCACTGACAATTAGTGCATTTTTTACATCAAAGACAGAGCTAGACAAACAGATTATGGGCAGTGCAATGAGTCAAGTCAATGCATTTGATACTTTAATCAATGAGAATATAGGAAATAAAGCAGATGCTGTGGCTCTGTTTACAGATTCACTCAAAGCGTCTAATCTCCAAGAAAAAAATAGAAGTGCGACCATTAAAGAATTGCAGCAATTTGGAAAAATTAATGAAAAAGATGTTTCCGCTATCTATGCAGGCTCCGAAAAAGGATTGTTTATGCAATATCCTGTTCAAAAGATGCCTGATGGCTACGATCCAAGAGAGCGCCCATGGTATCAAGAAGCGCTCAAGGCAGAAAACGGCAAACAAGTCATCACAAAACCATATGTAGCAGCTTCTACAGGCAAGATGGTCATCACCATTACTCAAAAAATGAAAGATGGCTCAGGTGTTATTGGACTTGATATGGAAATTGACACCCTGATTCAAAAGTTAAAAGAAATCAAAATTGGGCAAAAAGGCTATGCCTTCATCATGGAGAAAGATAAAACAGTTTTAGCAGATCCGACCGAAAAGGCAGGAAGTCAGGTCAATGAGAATCTAGCAAAAATTATTTATCAAAACAAAGAAGGAAGCGGCAGCTATACACTCAAAGACATAGATAAAAAGGTTGCGTATGTGACCAACGAATTAACTGGCTGGAAAATTGGTGGAACGATGCTCGTATCAGAAGTAGAAGATGCAGCAAAGCCCGTGTTCCATACAGCCATTATTGTGTTCAGTGTGACACTTATCGTAGCAGGTACCCTCATCTTCTTTATCGTCCGCTCTATATCTAAAAGGTTATCCAACCTTGCACGCTTCTCGAAAAAAGTCAGCGAAGGTGATTTGCGCGATAAGCTTCAGATCCAATCAGATGACGAAATTGGCCAAGTTGGGAAAGGCTTTAATACAATGATTGACTCATTAAGAACCCTCATTGGTGCCGTCCAAACCTCAGTTGAAAATGTCGCTTCTTCCTCAGAAGAACTGACCGCTAGCGCAGGACAAACAAGTAAAGCAACAGAGCATATTACACTAGCCATTGAACAATTCTCAAATGGAAACGAAAGTCAAAATGACAAAGTCGAATCTAGCTCAGAAGAGTTAGATGAAATGAACCGTGGCCTTCAGCACATGAATGAGTCGGCTGAATCCATTACTGCTTCATCGATCAAATCAACAGATATCGCAGGGGAAGGCGGACAGCTTGTCGAAAAAACTGCTTCTCAAATGAATGTCATTGATCAATCCGTGAAAAAAGCAGAGAACGTCATCAGCGCTCTTGAAAGTAAATCAAAAGACATTACACAAATTCTAGGTGTCATCAATGGAATTGCCGATCAAACGAATCTACTTGCGCTAAATGCAGCAATTGAGGCAGCAAGAGCTGGGGAATCCGGCAGAGGCTTCTCCGTTGTAGCAGAAGAAGTAAGAAAACTAGCTGTTCAATCAGCCAATTCGGCGAAAGAAATCGAGAATTTGATTAAAGAAATCGTTCAAGACATTGATGTATCACAAGAAGTATTCACTGCGGTGAACCGAGAAGTTCAATCAGGCTTAAGCTTCACTGAACAAACAAGAGTCAGCTTCCACAATATTTTCGAAACGACAAAAGAAATTTCTGACAAGCTTCAAACAATGAATCAAACAGTTGTTCAGCTTTCAAATGGCTCTGCACATGTGTCAGAGGCTGTCCGTGAGATTGCAGACGTATCACGTGAAAGCTCGGCAAACATTCAAGACATTGCGGCTTCAGCGGAAGAACAGCTCGCCTCTATGGAAGAAATCAGCTCCTCCTCTGCTACACTTTCATCAATGGCAGAAGAATTGCGTGATTTGATCAGCAAATTTAAAGTCGAATAGACAGAATGAAAAAGAGCCCTTCAGCTAAAGGGCTCTTTTTCCATTGAGTAAATCAAAAGAAGTGGGTAAATTTACTTATTTTGATTAGATTTTGAACATTAAGTCTTGAAAAATAATTCATATTACCTAAGAATAGAAGGGGAAGACCACAAATCATAATTCAAAAGGAGTAGAGTCATGAAAAAAATCAACTTTTTTAAGCACTTTACAATGTCGAAGAAATTAATTACTGCATTCTTAGCGATTCTCCTAGTGCCAATTCTCGTATTGGCAGCATTTTCTTATGAAGTGGCATCCAAATCTCTCAATGATGAGATTATGTCTAGTGCTGCAAATGGTGTTCAGCAATTAAACGAACTGATTAATAAAGATGTACAGCCTAAAATTGATATCGTTTCTTATTTGTCCAAATCAGTGAAAAAGAGCGAATTGACTTCTAAAAACAAGGATTTACTTAAGGTCAAATTAGAGCAATTATCGGAAACCGACGAAGAGATTGTGGAAGTATTCATTGCAGATCAAAATGGTAAACTAACCAAATATTCCGAGATTCATAAAGATAGTGCCGCGAGTGCAAAAAACGAACCTTGGTTTCAACAATTGTTGGGAGATAAGAAACTCATCATTTCAGATCCTTTTGTCGACAAGTCATCTGATGACCTGCTCATCACAATATCAGAACAGTTAGCAGATGGATCTGGTGTGATTGGGATCAACATGCGCCTGAACACGATCATAAAAGATGCAAACAGCATCAAGATTGGTAAAGAAGGCTATGCGTTTGTTGCGACTCCAGATCAGCATTATATTGCCCATAAAACAGACAAGCCTGGGGAGAAATTGACAGGTGATTTCATCACGAAGTTGTATGATAAAAAACAAGGCAGCTTCAAATATGAATACAATGGACAGCCTAAGCAAATGTTTTTTGACACAAATGAATCAACAGGTTGGAAGCTGGCTGGAACGATGTATGTTGGCGAAATTCAAGAAGCTGCACAGCCAGTACTCGACTTAACCATGATCATACTGGCAGTTACGATTGCCATAGGCGGAATCGCGATTTATTTTATTATTAAATCGATCCGAAAGCCACTGATAGCGCTCTCTGAATCGGCTGAGAAAATCAGTCAGGGTGATCTGACCCAGCATATTGAAGTTCGTACGCACGATGAAATCGGAAAGCTTGCGCAGAGCTTTAACGACATGTCAGCAAAACTGAAACAAGTCATTCAAGCTGTTCAAAATTCCATTGAAAATGTGGCTGCCTCTTCTGAAGAGTTAACAGCCAGTGCGGGACAGACCGCTCAAGCGACTGAGCATATTACATCGTCTATTGAACAGTTCTCAAACAGCAATGAACATCAAAATGATATGATTGAAAAAAGCTCAGTCCAGTTGAACGAAATGGATCGCAGCTTATCCCATATGGTCGATACGACCTCTCATATGATGGAATCGTCGATTGATTCGAGTAAAACGGCTCAGGCTGGTGGAGAACTTGTTCAAAAAACAGCAGGGCAAATGCAAACCATCGAGCAGGCAGTGAAAGAAGCAGAGCTTGTAATTCAAGGCTTAGAGCAGAAATCAAAGGATATAACGAACATTCTGGGGGTCATTAACGGCATTGCCGACCAGACCAATCTCCTAGCTTTAAATGCTGCGATAGAAGCCGCACGAGCAGGAGAAGCAGGTAGAGGTTTCTCTGTTGTTGCAGAAGAAGTTCGTAAGCTGGCAGAGCAATCAGGAAGCTCCTCAAAGGAAATTGAAAGCCTGACGAACGAGATTGTAGAGGAAATTGAAAAATCACAGAACATGTTTAAACAAGTAGCGGGTGAAGTACAATCTGGATTAAATATTACAGATGAAACGAAAATTAGCTTTGAGAAAATCACCGATAAAACATCAGAAATGACAGAACAAATGAAACAAATGAACGGAACGGCCAAAGAACTCTCGCATGGCTCAAATGATATTTCACATGCGGTGAATCAAATCAAAGAGCTTTCAAGAGAAAGCTCCGCAGGCTTCCAAGATATCGCAGCATCTGCAGAAGAACAGCTGGCATCTATGGAAGAAATCAGTTCCTCCTCTGCTACGTTATCTCAGATGGCAGAAGAGCTAAGAGAGCTCATTAAACAATTTAAAATATAAGAGTATAGAGAAGCACCTGACGTTTTGGCGTCAGGTGTTTTTTCCATTCAATACATATAATTTGGGTATTTTGGTCTTATTTAGACTTTAATAAGTTAAAAAAGTAAACAACCTAGTAGTACTTCCGATATATATACTATCTTACTAAAAGGAGTTTTCTTTTTTATGAAATTCATACAGTATTTCAGAAAGCCATCTATTTCAAAAAAGCTCGTACTCTCTTTCTTATTTATTCTTTTATGTCCAATCATTGTGTTGGCATTCTCTTCATATCATACGGCGAGTACTTCTTTAAATGATCAAATCATGCAAAGTGCAAAGGAAAATGTCGAACAGCTAGACAAAAATATTACGAAGGTTGTGAAAGTGAAAACAGACGCAGCCGATTTCTTTAGCAAATGGATCACGGAGAAAAAGCTTAAGCAAAAAGGCACAACAGATATTCAAGGGCGCTTTGAGCAGTTCATGAGTATGAATGATGACACAGAAGGTATTTTTGTCGCTTCAAGTGATGGCAAAGTGTTTTCGAGATATCCTAACAAAAAAATGCCTGCTGACTATGTCGCAACGGAGCGGGATTGGTATAAAGACGGCTGGGCGAAAAATGGAGAGCTGTCTGTTTCAGCACCCTATCCAACAGCTTCTACAGGTACGCTTGTGGTCACCATCTCTAAAAAGTTAGAGGACGGATCAGGAGTCATTGCAATGAACCTAGACATTGCGAATCTAGTAAAAGAATCAAATAGCATAAACATTGGGAAACAAGGCTATGCCTTTATCGGAAGTCCAGATCGCACCTTTGTGGCCCATCCTACGAAAAAAGCTGGAACAAAATTATCTGGTGAATGGCTAGAAAAGCTTTATTCACAAGATGAAGGTTCTATGAGTTATATGTTTGAAGGAAAAGAAAAGCAAATGGAATTCACCACAAACAAAGCGACGGGCTGGAAAATTGTCGGTACGATGTTTGTGACAGAAGTGGAAGAAGCTGCACAGCCAGTCTTTAACATGGCCGCTATCATTTTAGCTGGCGCGCTCATCATTGGTGGGATTCTAATCTTCTTGATTATCCGTTCCATTACAAAACCACTTTCTATACTTGTTTCTTCTTCAAAGAAGATCAGTGAGGGAGATTTAACAGAAAAAATTGATGTCCAGTCAAAAGATGAGATTGGACAGCTAGGCACAAGCTTTAATGAGATGAGTGAGTCATTAAGAGGTGTCATCCAAGCAGTACAAACATCTGTAGAAAATGTGGCTTCTTCATCTGAAGAACTGACGGCAAGCGCAGGTCAAACAACAAAAGCAACCGAACATATTACATCATCTATTGAAACTTTCTCAAACGGCAACGAAAATCAAAGCGAAATGGTGGAGCAAAGTGCGGCTCATTTAAAACAAATGAATGAAGGACTGAACGAAGTCGCAGAAACATCTGATGTCATCACAGCGTCATCGATTCAATCAAGAACAGTCGCCGAATCAGGCGGACAGCTTGTGGAGCAAACCGTTGGCCAGATGAAGACGATCGACCATTCAGTGAAAGAAGCTGAAGGGGTAATCAACGGACTAGAACATAAATCAAAAGACATCACAAACATCCTAGGCGTAATTAACGGCATTGCGGATCAAACCAATTTACTTGCACTCAATGCAGCCATTGAAGCAGCACGTGCAGGTGAGTCAGGCAGAGGATTCTCTGTTGTTGCAGAGGAAGTGCGAAAACTTGCAGTTCAATCATCAGATTCAGCAAAAGAGATTGAAAAGCTTGTGAAAGAAATCGTATCTGAAATCGAAACATCTCAAAATATGTTCAAATCAGTAAATGAAGAAGTGAAGAATGGTCTTTCCATTACAGATCAAACGAAAGAAAGCTTCTCACAAATTAATCAGCAAACAGCCGAAATCGCTACAAGAATTAATGACATGAATACAACAGTACGCGAGCTTTCAAAAGGATCTGAGCAAATTTCAAAAGCAGTGAATGAAATTGCAGATGTATCACGAGAAAGTTCAGCAAGCATCCAAGATATCGCTGCATCTGCTGAAGAGCAGCTTGCCTCTATGGAAGAGATTAGTTCTTCTTCTACGACTCTTTCCCAAATGGCGGAAGAATTACGTGATTTAATTAAAAAGTTCAAGATCAACGAATAAGATCAAGTGGTTCTCCTCAAGGGGAACCGCTTTTCTTTTTAAGCGATCATCTCGTACAATAGAGGAAATCGAAAGAATAGGAGAGATGTTATGCGTTTATCAGATAAGAAGGTCATTGCGTTAGTCAGTGATGATTTTGAAGATTTAGAGCTATGGTATCCGGTTCTGCGTTTAAGAGAAGAAGGGGCAACTGTGCACCTTGTAGGAGAAAAAGCAAATCATGAGTACATCGGGAAGTATGGTGTGCCGGCTGTATCTGATAAGGATTTTTATTCCATTCAAGCAGATGAATATGATGCCGTGCTTGTCCCAGGAGGTTGGGCGCCAGATAAATTGCGCCGTTATCCAGAAGTGTTAAATATCGTTCGTTCATTTGATGAAAAGGCGAAACCAATCGGGCAGATTTGCCATGCTGGCTGGGTGCTGATTTCAGCAGGAATCCTGCAAGGCAAAAAGGTGACAAGCACACCTGGTATTAAAGATGATATGACAAATGCTGGAGCAGACTGGTTTGATGAAGCAGTCGTCACAGATGGTCACATCATCTCGAGCAGACGTCCGCCAGATCTCCCTCCATATGTGAAAGCATTTGCGGATGTGTTAGCGGCAACATAATCAATGGTCTCAAAATAAAAAACAAAGGGCGAACTTGCACATCACGTTCGCCCTTTGTTCATCATTTCATGCCCCATTCATTTTATCTATCGGCAGGAAACCTCACGCCCATTTGTTTTCTCGCCTCATCCATGACAGACATGGTTTGAACAGATAAGGCAAATGTATTGACCGGAGACTGACTCATTCCTTGCTGAATACACTCAATAAAATGACAGATTTCATAATACATCGCTGGCTGATCATCTTTGAGAGAGATGTCGGTATGGTGTCCTTGCCGATCGTGGATCGTGATATGCGAAGGTCGGTGGAATTGATCAATCACCATTGTCGCATCCTCTCCTTGAATTTCCGCAGATAGATGAGATGTTGAAATTTTAGAATGAAGTAGGAGTGCTTGATGCCCGTCATATTGCATAAGGACAGAGCCGCTCCCATCTACACCAGAAGAAAGCTTGTAGCCTCTGGCAGTGATTTGATTCGGCAGACCAAATAAATAGATCACTGGGTAGACGAGATACACACCGATATCCATTAAAGAACCATTGGACAATTCAGGCTTAAAAGCATTTGGAATCTCGCCATTTCGATAGGCATCGTATCTTGAGGAATATTTACAGTAATGAGCAACCACTTGCCGAATGGGCCCGAGCTGATCAAGATGCTGTTTGATTTGAAGGAAGTTGGGCAAAAATGTCGTTTTCATCGCTTCCATCAAACACACTTGATGTTTTTTTGCTGTAGCAATCATCTCTTCCACTTCTTTTCGGTGTGAGGCAAATGGTTTTTCGCATAAAACATGCTTTTGATGCTCCATCATCAACATAGCCTGCTCCTTATGAAGGGCATTTGGGCTCGCAATATACACAGCATCAAACGTATCACTTTCTGCCATTTCATGTAAGTTCGTAAAAACTGTACCAATACCGTATTTTTCGGCAAATGCTTGGCCTTTTTCAGCGGACCGTGAATAGACGGCTGTACATGTAAAATCAGCTACTCCTTCACCGGCCTGTAAGAATCGATCTGTAATCCAGTTCGTTCCGATGACAGCAAATCGAATCATGTCGTTCCCTCCTTCTACTTTTCTCTGATTATACATCCTTTGAAAGCGTTTGTATGAAAGAACATTCTTTTTATTGAAAAGCGGATGAAACCTTTATATAGGCTGATGCGTCTTACATAAAGGATATAAATGTACGAAAAGTGGGTAGTTTCTTCCTTCGTTCGGGTAATACTCTGATAGAAGGGAGAGGAGGAAACGACCATGAAGCGCGTCCTACATATAGGAAGTACATACGTCTTTGCGCTTTTATTCATAGGAGCTGGTATTTTTCATGTCATAGAGCCGAGCGGCTTTGCTCTTATGATGCCAGGCTGGCCATTTCCATATGTAATGATCTATGCGACGGCATGCCTAGAATGGCTACTGGCTATCTTGCTGCTTTTGCCCAATGTCAGGATCGTAGCAGCAAAAACCATTGCTGTCTATCTTGTCCTCATTTTCCCTGCAAACTTATTTGCTGCGCGAGAGGGAATTCCATTTCCAGGTCAAGAAAGCACAGATCACCAAATCATGATCAGGTAGTGTACAATTTATTCATAAAATAGCCCGAGTTTGGAGGAACGATATGAATTCTATGCAAATGTGGAGCAGTCGATTTAGAAAATTTTTTCTTGATAACAAGTTTGTTCTCTTTTTACTCGTCCTGCTATTAATCGGATTGAATATCCTTGTTTTCATGAAAACATCCTTTATTTTCACACCGCTCATTGTACTCGTCAAAACCATTGCCTTACCGATTATTTTAACGGGGGTCGTGTATTATTTATTAAACCCGATTGTCAATTTGTTAGAGAGGTTTAGAGTGAAACGGATCTTTTCGATTTTGCTTTTATATATTGTCATTATTGGCATGATTACAGTAACGATTGTGTCTATTATTCCGTTTTTACAAGCGCAAATGATGAGTCTGTTTCATAACCTACCGAAATATGTTGATACGGTAGAAGATCAGATTAGACAACTAACGGGAAGCAACTTCATTACTCAAGCGCAAAAAAACATGAATTTTAACGTCTCTGAATTGGTAAGCAAAGCGTCAAGTCAAGCGACGAAAATTTTGGAAAGTACCTTTACAGGAGTGGGGACATTCTTAGGGGCGCTCACTGAAATCATCATCTCGATCGTGACCGTTCCGTTCATTCTGTTCTATTTATTAAAAGACGGTAAAAAATTACCTGACTATTTCCTAAAATTTATTCCGAATAAGTTTAGAGAACATACACATATCGTGCTTCACGAAATGAACCATCGCCTGAGCTCTTATATTCTTGGACAGATCATTGTCAGCTTCTGTATTGGTGTGCTTCTTTTAATCGGTTATCTGATTATTGGACTTGATTATGCGTTACTACTGGCCATCATTGCGGCATGTACAAGTGTAGTACCTTACCTTGGTCCGACGATTGCGATTACACCAGCAATTGTCATTGCACTTGTGACATCACCAGTGATGCTTTTAAAACTGATCATTGTCTGGACAGTGGTACAGCTCATTGAAGGGAAATTTATTTCACCTCAGGTCATGGGGAAAAACCTTCATATCCATCCGATCACAATTATCTTTGTTCTCTTAACAGCAGGTAAATTGTTTAGCGTAGTTGGCATCATTGTTGCGATTCCGACGTATGCCGTCCTGAAGGTCATCACGACCCACTTGTTTGATTGGTTCAAAATGCGATCAAATTTGTATAAAGAAGAAAAGGTTTAATGTCATAATCTTTTTTTGAAAAAAATATAGTATCATAAAGACGAGCTTTCGATGAAGGAAGCTTGTCTTTATGTGGACATAGATGGTTGACCTGTTCAAAAGATCAGAATTGAAAGGAAAGAAAATCATGAATCTATGGGATTTATTCGTGGCACTGGTTTTAGGAATTGTCGAAGGATTAACAGAGTATGCACCTGTCTCATCTACAGGTCACATGATCATTGTCGATGATCTATGGTTAAAATCAAAGGAAATCATTACGCCAGAGGCGGCAAACACATTTAAAGTCGTGATTCAGTTAGGATCTATTTTAGCTGTCATGATTGTGTTCAAGGATCGGATTTTGAACTTGTTAGGCTTAAAGAAAAATATCACCGAAGAACAAAAGCGCAGCGGGCATAAGCTGACCATTGCTCAAATCGCAGTAGGACTCGTTCCAGCCGTCATTTTAGGATTCTTATTTGAAGACTATATTGATAAATACTTGTTTGACGTGAGAACAGTTGCTGTCGGCTTGATTTTAGGCGCAGTGCTGATGCTTGTCGCTGACTGGATCAATAAACGTAAATCAGAAACAAGCTCTGTCGATAACATGACGTACAAACAGGCGCTTTATATCGGACTGTTTCAATGTTTGGCGTTATGGCCAGGCTTCTCTCGCTCAGGTTCGACGATCGCAGGTGGGGTTATTCTTGGTTTGAATCACCGTGCGGCAGCTGACTTTACATTTATCATGGCGATGCCGATTATGGCAGGCGCAAGCTTCTTAACACTTGTGAAAAATGCCGAATATTTAACAACAGACATGCTGCCATTCTTTATCGTCGGCTTTGTGAGTGCATTTGTTGTGGCTCTCTTCGTTGTTCGATTCTTCCTAAAATTGATCAATAAAATCAAGCTGGTGCCTTTTGCAATATACCGAATCATCCTAGGTGTGATTTTATTTATCCTATTCATGTAATACTGGAAACTACTCTTATTAAAGAGTAGTTTTTTGTTGTTTCAACTCTTTTAAACAGTAGAATTACCCTCTTAATTGGTAGAAAAAGAATTTTTTTCATAAAATAGTGTTTAAGAGACAGGAGAAGGGGTAGTACATAAACATACCAATTAAAGGAGGAGTTAGAAATAATGAGAAAAACAAGCAAATTTTTTGTTAGTTCTGTGATCGCTACGTCAATGGTTGCTGCCCCTCTATCTCTTACGACTTTTGGTCAAACGGCTGAAGCTGCAACGACAACAGGTGTCGATGGAAGTGTCTCGATTGATCCAGTAGCCATTGCCGATAAAATTGAACAAGCAGTAAAATCATCTCAAAATCGTGATGGATTTGTAAAAAATGCGGCTTACAGCGCTTTCTATGAAGCAGGTCAAAACTATAACGTCGTTGTCCAAAACTTAAGCCAAGATCATGACTTTAGTGGACTGAACAATGTGGTTTACTATGATAGTGTTGAATATGATGGTATTACGTTTGGTATTTGGGTATTTGAAGATGGGACGTTCGTCAATAATGGTGACGGCGGCTATATTAACTGGACATTTGTTGGCAGCTTTGACCGTGAGGAAGGAAGCGGCACTGTCGATTTCCATAAAAGATTTTAATTGTCTTCTTTTCAGCGTGATAGAAAACCTTTGCAGCCCTAGGAAGGATGAGCATCGGAGCGGAGCGAATTGAACATTCGTGAGCACCGAAGCGCAGATCTGACAACGAATGCGAGGGTTTGTCTACATGCTGAGTCTGCCGATTCACCGGCAGACTTTTTTTATAATGCACATTCTTCTATGTCAAAACCTAAATCTTCAATGATGTGATGATCCGTTTGAACCTGCTGACCTTTTGTTGTTAAATAATCACCTACGAAAATGGAATTTGCGGCATAAAGGGCAAACGGCTGAAGCGTCCGTAAATTGAATTCTCTGCCTCCAGATACTCGAATTTCCTTGGTTGGATTGACAAACCTCATAAGTGCCAACACTTTCAATGCTTTGATCGGATGTGTTCGTTCTTGATGCTCAAGTGGTGTTCCTTCAATTGCATGAAGAAAGTTGACTGGAATGGAATCCGCATCAATGGCTCTGAGCGCAAAAGCCATTTCAACAATTTGCTGGTTGGTTTCACCCATTCCAATAATAACCCCTGAGCAGGGTGACATGCCAGACTGCTTGACCTCCTTAAGGGTCGACAAGCGGTCATGATATGTATGAGTTGTCGTAATGTGAGGATGATGATCTTGATGTGTATTGATATTGTGATTGTACCGATGAACCCCTGCTTCCTTCAGCCGCTTCGCTTTGTCTTCATTTAATAACCCAAGACATGCACACACCTTCAATGGCATGGTCTCCGTGATCTCTTTTACTGCTGCCGTCACCTCCTCTAATTCTCTATGAGAAGGTGCTCTCCCGCTCGCAACAATACAATAAGTCCCCGCTTTTCTCTTCAGCGCCTCACGCGCGCCAGCCACAATCGTTTTTTGATCAAGCATTGTATATCGTTCAACCGGTGCGTTTGAAATGATCGACTGTGAACAATAACCGCAGTTTTCAGGACAATAACCACTTTTTGCGTTAAAAATCATATTTAATTTCACCTTATTTTGAAAAAAATGAAATCGTACTTGATAGGCTGCATGCATGATCGATAATAATTCTCTATCGTCCGCTTCAAGAATATCTAGCCCTTCTTGCAGCGTGATTCGTTCATTTTTCAGCGCTTTCTCTGTTATCGCTTCCCAAGACAAAGTGATTGGTTTTCCCATCATAAGCTCCTCTCATTATGTTAACTTATTTTTATTAAAAGTTAACATAAAGGGTCGTCGTTGGCAAGCATTGGATAAATGAAGTCTAACAATACACGTAGACATACAAAAAGGCGATGATCATGAAGTCATCGCCTTTTTATATGTAAAGTCATGTAGCTTATCGAACAGTAATATAGTTAATCACAAGCTCGCCTAGTGAATTATAGTAAGAAACTGTGACAGATCCGCGTTGTACGGCACGAATCCAAGTGAAGTTCGGAGCTGTTTGATCTAATTGAATGGCATATGTTGCGCCCGACACAGAAATTTGGCTTGCTGGAAGAGAGACGGCGATTGAGGAACCTACAGTAAGCGTGCGGTTCACTGTAATCACTTTATTCATAATAGGAGCTTTTGCAATAACTGGTTCTTTTGGCTGTGCAGCTGCATGAGCACCTTCAGTTTGGAAGAACGTAAGAGCACCTAAAGCAGCTAAAGACAATGTACAAGCTTTCATTAATTTTTTCATCGGTAACACTCCTTTTTTTGGTATATACATATATTAATAATAATAGTATTATATGTCAATTAAAATATGTGAAAAAAAGAGTATTTATGGTGAAAATTGTCACATATTATTCATGAGTCTTCTCTTTTTTAGGGGAAAAAGAGGCATAAAAAAAGCTGGGTGCATCCCAGCAATGTCAAGCTTTATGAAGAGAGATATCAATCGTCGTCTCGCTGTTTTGGCTGACGACCTTTTTGTTTCTCTTTTTCTTTAATGTAGTGAATAAAATCGATGGTTTGTCTTCGTGCTTCTTCGGAAAAGTCGGAGGCAGCCTTAAACGCAATTTGCAAATCAGGATCGTCTGCAAGATCGACATCAGTTCCGCCTTTGTCCTTACCTGTGAGAAGATAGTCCGTTGAGACCCCGTATAACTCGGCGATTTTCACAATCATTTCACCATCGGGCTTTCTCAAGCCATATTCCCAATTTGCATAAGTGGACATCGCCTTTAAGCCGAGTTTTTTAGCAACCGTTGACTTGCTCCATCCATGCTTCTCTCTTAATTCAGTTAAAATCTTTCCAGTCAAATTATCCATTGGAAACACCTTTTTTCATGTTATGAGTAAATTTTATCATGAATTACACGGAAAAGATAAATAATTACACAAAAAGAATAAAAAACGATTGACTTACTCGTTTCGTGTATATTATCATAATGAATATAACTTACACATATTGAGTAAGAGGTGGAAAGATGAAACTTGAAAATTTACGAGAAGAACGCATTTTACAAGGAAAAACACAAACCTATATGGCGAAAAAGTTAGGGTATAAGTACACAAGTGGCTATGCAAATATAGAAATGGGCAGAACGAAGCCTAGCTTAGAAATAGCAAAGCATATTGCAGATTTGCTAAATAGGGGTGTTCAAGAGCTTTTTTTTGATCAAAAGTTACACAAAATGAGTAATTCTTTGAAGAGTGAGGATTTCTTTGAAAAAGGGAGACAACCAAAATGAACATTGAACATCCAATGGTAGCGCAGATGAATGACTTTGGATATCCAAAAAGCTACTGGTCATATGACAAGACACGTTATGGATATCAAACAGAGATTGAGGAAAGTCTGGAGGGATTTGAAGAAAATGAAACATCAGATGACGTTTGATACCAGAAAGGAAGCTCAGCTTTGTTTAGTCCAAGCTGGCGGTTGGATCTCCTTTCATCATCAGAAACCGGTGTTTGTTTTTTCTACAGCAGAAGACAAGCAAACATACATGACCCTATTGGCGGAAAAGGTCGCTGAAGTAACAAAGGAGGAATCAAGACGACATGAAACGATGGAAGAAAATCATGACAATCCTCAAATGTTTGCTCAAAGCGAATAAAAACGAACAAGATATCCGTCAGTGGGAAAAGGATGACGGGAGATCATAATATGGTCATCCATTTCATCATTGAGACAGAGTTATTGTTAACAAAAGATAGATTGATAAAAAGAATACGGGCAGCTGCAAAAGCACAATGCCCACATAAAATAAAAGACGCACTATCACTCGAGATTCGTTTATTTGACGACATGCCGCTTGACATAGCTAACTGTCAAATCAAGCGTACATACGCAGAAAAAGGTTTGATACGCCCAGTGAACGTCAGCATCTTTCAGCCACGACTACATCATATTCAACAAGCACTTCATGCTATTGCAGATAGGGCCCCTCTACAAATTGTCGATTTAAGAGTTTCCCAGTTTTATAGTATGCGTCCAAGAATTGAAATCATTTTAAATACGATAGGTGATGGAACGAAGACCCTCACCAATTAAGGAGACAAGCATATGAACGAGCCAAAACAATTATTCATTCAAGAAAACCAGACGTTTGTCGGTGAGATGGAAACAGGAAAAATTCAAGTCATCGTGTTAGATGGGAATGTAGGAACGGCTTATCAGATAGATGTGCCTGAACATGGAAAAACCATTATACAAACGGCAAAAGGTCATTTTGCAAGAGTAGATCACGAGATTGGTTTTAAAATCAGCTAGATCACTGAACAGATCACAACATCATATGTCCAAGACGGAAAGCCTGCGGACACTGATCAAGACCCTATGAAAAGGGATTGATTGGTGTCCGTTTTTTATTTTCTTAAAAAAGGGAGAGAGCCAACATGCAAGATTTACTTATCGAATACAAACGTGCATTAAAGGATGCGAGAAAAAGATATGAACCATTTAGAGAAAAAGAAGACAAACAGCTGTCAGATCAAGAGAAGCATGATAAAAAAATTATCGCTAGTATGGTCAGCGATCTTGAGTACGTCGTAGAATGGCTTCAAATTGGCAGGCAGCCAGGTGCACGAAGAGGATTAGACAGACGTTCAGTCTATCAGCGTACCATCCTGGCGAATCCAGAAGTATTAGAGGCTTTATCACATGAATATACAATCATCCAAGAAAATGAAAGAGAATTCAGTGAACGAGACAAGAAACGAATTGACGAAGCCCTGTCTGTTTTAACGGATCGAGAAAAGGACGTATTCTTCATGCACACAACACAAGGATTATCGTTTAGCGAGATAGCGGTCATGCTGGATGTGAAAAAAGGAACTGTCCAAAAACATATGGAGAGAGCTCGGACCAAGATGTCCAAAAAAGTACAAGAACGCCTATTCGAAGCAGCTGAATAGGCGTTTTTTCTTTTACAAAATAAATGCATCAGCACTTGTCTTACAGTTGCCACCTATAGTTAGAAAGACCAAACGGATGTTTGCTAGCCCTACACAAATGATTCCTTCACAGGAAATCGTTCGAATTAAAAGGAGGCGGCAGGTGAATGTAAATGAAAGATAAACGGATAGGAGCCAAGCAAGATTATATGAAAGGGATGACGTACCAGCAAATTGCTGATCATTACAATGTCTCAATCCATACCGTGAAATCATGGAAAAGACGATACGGATGGCAAAGGCAAAAAGGTTCGTCAAAGCAGGCACACTCGATCTTCAATCAGTTTTTTTCAGATGAAACGATTGAAATCATGGAGAAAATGGGCGGGCGTACATCGCTTGATTTAATCTGGGATCAAATTCAAATTCAATATGCTGCCATTATTCGGGCGCAGCGCATTATGTATGTGTCCGATCAAGATGACATGATCAAAGAGCTGAAAAAGGCGGCATACATGCCTTCTTCATTAGAAGAAACAGTAGAAGGCATTCAACCAGAGCAAGAAATGAGCACAGAAGAATATTCGTTTCAATTTTCATGGGATCGGCATGCTACCTTTTTAAATGCCCAATCCCGTGCGATGGGAGAGCTCAGGCGTCTCATTAAACAGTTTGAAGAGCTCGCACATGCGAAGGATGAACGAAGATTAAGGCTAAAGCAAATTGAACTGACCATCGAAAAAACAAAAAAAGCAGTGCGCGAAGAAAAAGAGGAAGATCTTCACATCATGATCAAGCGAAAAGAGGATCACTCATGACGCCGTTGATTGAAAAAGAAGTCAATCCTCACTTTGAACACTTTCTATTCGATTGGAATCAGAAGTTTCAATTTTTAGTAGGCGGCTACGGCTCCTCGAAAAGCTATCACATTGCGTTAAAACTTATTTTAAAGTTACTGGAAGAAAAGCGGACAGCACTTGTCATTCGAGAAGTATATGATACGCACCGCGAATCAACCTTTTCTCTCTTACAAGAGATCGTCAGCGATCTTGGCATCGATCATGTGGTGAAGTGCCGCAGTTCGCCGCTTGCCTTGACGTTTCGAAATGGCAGCAGCATCTTATTCAAAGGACTGGACAAGCCTGAGAAATTAAAATCAATCAACAACATCTCGATTATTTGGATTGAGGAGTGTTCAGAGGTTTCTTATGAAGGCTTTAAAGAGCTGCTGGGAAGGCTGAGGCATCCGTCCTTACCGCTTTATATGATGTTATCAACCAATCCTGTTGGTCAAGATAATTGGACGTACAGACATTTCTTTCGAGATGAACAGCTGAAGCGATTTGTCTTAGATGACGAAACCTTATACAAAAAACGCACTGTTGTGATCAAAGATACGTACTATCATCACTCCACAGCGGAAGATAACCTATTTCTCCCTAAAAGCTATGTGAAGCAGCTGGATGAGCTGAAGGAATACGATCCAGACCTCTATCGAATTGCGAGGCAGGGCTATTTCGGCATCAATGGAACAAAGGTTTTTCCTCAATTCGAGGTAAGAAATCATGCTGATGTATTAGAAGCCATTCAACAGATGGATCGTCCGCTAAAACGAGCAGGCATGGATTTTGGATTTGTTGAATCATACAATGCGCTCATTCGATTAGCTGTCGATCATGAAAAAAAGTACTTATATATTTACTGGGAATATTACGACCGCGGGAAAACAGATGATGAAACAGCCGTTGACTTAAAAGAGTTCATTGAATCAAAGGAACTCATCAAAGCCGATGCAGCCGAACCTAAAACCATTCACTATTTCCGGCAGCTTGGATTTCAAATGGTGGCAGCACATAAGTTCCAAGGCTCGCGTTTGCAATATACGAAAAAGATCAAACGGTTTAAGAAAATCATTTGCTCTGATGCTTGTCCGCACTCAATCTATGAACTTCAATCACTGACCTATAAGGCAGATAAGGATGGACGTTTAGAGGAAGATGCATTTCAAATCGATCCGCATACATTATCAGCCATCTGGTATGCGCTGGATGATTATGAAGTGACGGATTTGAAACAGACTGCCTCAGAGCGTGTCCGTCCAAACAGAGAGAGGAGATCCATACAATGAAACAATTGAAAGCAACGATTATGAAGGCAAACATGTCTGATCATACAAAACAAATGTATGCAGATGAATTTTCCTATGAAAAAGATGATATTGTTCCCCCGCCTTACAACATCAATGAATTAAAAAGCATGGCAGAATATTCAACCATTCTTCAGCAATGTATTGATGCGTACAAAACGAATATTTTAGGCTTTGGATTTGGAGTGGAATACGCCTTTGACTTTAATGCAGAAGGTGTAAAACCGGCAAAAAAGAAAGCCGCAGAAAAGGAATGGACAAGACTTGAAGAGTTTACGAAATACATGAACTATGATGAGTCCGCTGATGTGATTCTTGGCTATGTCCTCGAAGACCGAGAGAAAACGGGAAATGGTTTTTTAGAGGTGCTGAGAGATGGACAAGGAAAGCCAGCAGGAATCGAGTATTTAGATGCGCTCCATATCCGCATTTGCAAGCTTAGTGAGCCAGTCGATGTTGAATTCAGTTTCACAGAAAATGGCGAATTGAAGACAATGAATCGAAAGAAACGATTCCGCAAATATGTGCAGGTGATCAACGAAAAGAAAGTCTTCTTTAAGGAGTATGGTGATCCGCGCATTTTGAACTGTGAAACAGGCAAATACGATGACACCACACCAGAGCCGCTTCGTGCAACAGAAGTGATTCATTTTAAAATTGGCAGCGGTACGTATGGGATCCCCCGCTGGATTGGCAACATCGTCAATATGTACGGAGCACGCAAGGCAGAAGAGCTGAACTATCTTTATTTTAAACAAGGGCGGCATGTACCAGGTGCCATCATTGTCGAAAATGGGATGCTGTCAGAATCCTCTTATCAGCAGCTTCAAGATTATATGGACGATATTGAAGGATCTGATCATGCACATAAATTTCTATTGCTTGAAGTTGAAGGTCTCCCGACAGAAAAAGGGTTGACGGGAGAAGAAGATGTCTCAAATGTCAAAGTAAACTTCAAATCTCTAGCCGAGATCCTGCAAGAAGATGCGCTCTTTTTAGAATACGATGAAAAAACAAGAAACAAAATCCGCTCGGCGTTTCGCCTTCCGCCAATTTACACAGGTGAGTCTCAAGACTATAACAAAGCGACAGCAGATACCGCGCGTAAAACAACAGAAGAGCAAGTATTTCAGCCGGAACGACATCTCATCACAGGAAAACTCAATACGCTTTTCCTACCGGATCTTGATATGTGGCATGTCCGTTTTCTATTAAATGGTCCTGATTTTAGAGACCCATTAGAGATTGCCAAGGTACTGACGCCATTTATTCAAGCGGGGGCAGTGTCACCTAACGATTTGCGCGATCTAGCAGGAAGAATTCTCGGAAAAACGTTAGAGGAATGGCCTGAGGAACTGTATCACCGACCTTTAGAAAGCCGTATGAAATCAGCTGAAGAAAAGCCTCAATCAGAGCCGGACCAACTAACGAAATAAACAAAAGCTGTTGCGCTTTTTTGAAAGGGGGTGAACATATGCCAAGAGAACTAAAAAACGCTAAAATTACGCATGTTTCCTACGTGGACAAAGCAGCGAACAAGAAGAAATTCTTTTTGATGAAAGCAAAGAAAAAGCGGCCCGACTTTCAAAAAGAGGTCAGTGTCCTGACAAAGGCAGAAGATGCTCATCGCCTCGTGTACGGTGTCGTGTATGAGCCGAATACGCCTGATGCACATCAAGACTTTATGACAGCAAAGGAAATTGAAAGAGCAGCGCACGGCTTTATGAAGGATGCCCGTCATATTGACAAGCAGCATGATTTTCAGGATGGTGTCGGCGAAGTGGTTGAATCATATATTGCCCCAGCTGACGTTGAAGTGGGCGGGGAGCTCATTCGAAAAGGATCTTGGGTGCTTGTGACAAAGGCCTCCCAAGAGATTTGGGATCAAATTCAAAAAGGCCACATTACAGGCTATTCAATGGCCGGAACGGCGGACATCGTCGCGATAGAAGAACAAGATCGGTTTCTATCTCAAGACACAAATGAGAGAGGGCTTTTTTCTTTGCTGAAAAATTTCTTTTTAAAAGAGGAAGGTGCAAACATGTCACAACCATTTTGGAACATTTTAGACGATCTGCTGGAAGCCTTACAGTCAAGTGATGCTGATGAGGCGGATGTAAGAGCTTCCTTAGAACAGCTCATTCCAATCGTGCAGGACATCCTGAAGACAGAGGATGTACTTCAAGCGATTGGTGAAAGGCCAGCAGATGTACAAAAAGAAGAGTCTGCTTTGACGACGGATCAAGTACAAGAGCTCGAAAAAGCAAAAAAGGCCATCGAAAACGTCTTGCAGCAGGCTGATCAACAGGAAACAGAACAAACAGGGGAAGAACCTGTCCAAAAAGTGCTCGAACAAGTCGTTGCACCAATTCGTCATCAGCTCTCTTCCTTAGAGAAATCAGCCAGCAGAGAAAAAGCAGCGATGCAGGAAGTGCTTCAGCAGCAGCTTTTGCCTATTTCAGAGCGTATTCACATGCTTGAAAAGGCAAGGGGCATATCAAAACAAACAATTCACGATACACAAAACGACACGACAAAACCCATATGGGATGGCTTACTATAAGCCGATATAAGGAGGAAACAGTGTGAGAAATCAAGAGTTGATTCGCAAGGCCGAAATGACACTTGCCAGCTTAAAAACCGGCGGTCTCATGAACGCAACCCAATCCAACACATTCATTAGAATGATGCAAAACACACCAACCGTTTTAAATGATGCCCGCATCATTCCGATGGAAAGTGATTCACAAAAAATTGAAAAAATCGGCTTTGGCCAGCGTATTTTGCGTCCAGCAGAAGAAGGTCAAGCGCTTGATGCAAAAGACCGTGTGGTCCCAGCGACAAGCACTGTCCATCTAAATGCAAAAGAGGTCATTGCAGAAATTCATATGACCTACGACAGCATTGAAAACAATATTGAAAAAGACGGAATTCAGCAGACAATTATGCAAATGCTGGCTGAACGAGCAGCAGTTGATATTGAAGAGCTCATCGTCAATGGAGATACGACTTCATCTGATCCATTTTTAGCCCAAATGGATGGTGTCAGAAAACAAGCAGTCACTCATATTGTGGATGCAAATGGAGCGGAAATTAGCCGCCAAATGTTGAAACAAGCCTATAAAGCAATGCCGTCAAAATATTTACGTGTACCTCAGGATTTCCGATTTTACACATCCCCAAGTTTAGAAGTGGAGTGGAAGGATCAAGTAGCAAACCGCCAGACAACTCTCGGAGATGCGGTGATTCAAGGCGGACTTTCTTCTGCATTCGGTGTACCGGTCAAAGGCCTTGCCAATATGCAGCCATATGACGAAGCGGGAACAGACGTATCAGATATTTTGCTGACACACCCTAAAAATATTATCGTAGGGTTTTCTCGTCATATTCGAATTGAAGTAGAAAAAGATATTCGTAGCCGGAAATTTATTATTGTTCTGACAGCGAAGCTAGACAGCAAATTTGAGGAAGAGGATGCTGTAGCAAAAGTGATGAAAGTGAAAGAGTAGGTGACAGCAGGCCATGATGATTTCTCCTGAAGAACTGCAAGCCTATTCTGTATTTGAGCGTGTGAAAAATCGATCTATAGAAAGACTGACAGCAGATATTATTGAAGCAGAAGCTGCGGTATTTCAGATCGTAGGTCATGATTTCTCAAGCGAAAAATATCAGCCCCTCCCTGAAAAAGCAAGAATCGCATTATTAAAGATGGCCCAATATTTTGCCATGTTGAATGATGATGAATCTATGATGAAGGGCTTTACGTCAGAAAAAATGGGTGATTATTCATATGCAAAGGCAGCTGATCAAGTAAAAGGCAAACCTTATGTATATGCCCTGCTTGTCGATTACATTGAACCATCATTAACTCGCGGCAGTACCAAATTAAAGGTGAGATCATTATGAGTTATCAATCTCTCTTAACAGACCGCTGTGATCTATTTCACCTTGAACATCAGGAGGCTTCCCGAGGAAAATTCGGGATTCCAGCTGATGACTTACAAATGACGCTTTCCTATCCTGATGCGCCTAGCCTGACAGATCTGGCTTGTTATGTCATAGAAAAGAATCAGTCACTTGTGCAAGAAGAGCCAAATACAGTGATTTATCAGTCCTATCTTGTCCATTTCCCTTTAGCAAGTGATATTCGCCTGCATGACAAAATGGTGTGGAATGGCGTCTCACTTAAGTTGCAGCAGCCCAAAATAGTGAAAAATCATCACATTGAAGTGATGGCAGTCAGGAAGGAAAATCTATGAAAATTGATGGACTTGACCGGCTGCTTTCGCAGCTGGAAACAGCGTGTACCGGCGGATTAAAAGCGGAATATCAAGATTGGCTAGAGGACATGGGCCTAGAGCTTTTGGACATCATTCAGGATGAGCTAATCAAGGAAAATGCTGTCGATACAGGCCGGCTTCTTAGCTCCTTTTCGCAAGGAGATAAGGAAAATCATTTTCTCATATCAAAAGGTGGTCTCACGCTTGAAGTGGGAACGCAGCTTGAATATGCCTCCTATGTCAATGACGGACATGCTACTTCTTCAAATGGAGAGCGAAGATGGGTGCCTGGCAGATGGGCCGGCAGCCGCTTTGAATATGATCCGAATGCAAAGACAGGAATGATGCTTGCCTCTCAATGGATAGATGGAAATGGCTACTGGGATCATGCTGTCATGCTTTATGAGCAAATGTTTGAACAATCGCTGGATCGAAAGCTTCAAAGCTGGTTCGATCGACATTTTGGGAGGTGATGAAATGAATCAAGAAGTCGGGGCAATCATGCATTATATTTACACACACTTTCCTGTAACAATGTATGATCGACTTTTACCAGAGCGTTTTCAAGTGCCATCCGTTTATGTACCGCCTGTAACAGTGATCAGCGGTCCAGATACGGTATCTACGTTTATGAAATCTTATTCTTTGCAAGTGAAAGTGTTTCATATGGATTCAGAAAAAGCGCATAACGCGGCAGAAATCATTGTTGATGCATTGCTTGCTGATCGTCAGATGATTCAGATGATGAGTGAAGATGGAGAGGTGCTTGATGATTATGTCCGCATAAAAAGAGTGGATACTAGAATGTTAGATCAAGGCGTAGCAGCGATTGTCCTGACGTGGGATAGCAGTTATTGGTACAACCGAGACAAACTAGCAAGCCTTGAAGACATCAACTTTTCAGATGGGGTGATCAAACGTGAGCAAGACTAAAAAAGCAGAGCCCGCTCAAGTAGCTGGCGAAGAAAAAGAATTTGGCTTTTCATTTGAGGCCTTAAAGGAGCACAGTAAGGATCTTTTTGGGGTAAAACCAGAAATCCTTGAAGGTGCTCTTTTTTATATCAAACATCAACCAATTACAAAAACAGAAGCGAAAAAGCACATTGATGCTTTTTTGTCCAAGGAGGTTTAAAGGATGAACGGAGGCACATTTACACCAGGTACAGAGAAAAAGCGTCCTGGCATTTACTTTAATTTTAAAACAACAGCAGAGCAGCGAATTACTTTAGGCGATCGAGGTACGGTGGCACTTCCTCTTGTGATGAGCTGGGGAGAACCAAAAACCTTTATTTCCGTTTCCAATATGGAAGACTTAAATAAAAAGGTTGGACTCAATATTGATGACAAGTCGCTTCTTCTTTTCCGTGAAGCAAAGAAAAAAGCGCAAACAGTCTTGCTTTACCGCTTAAACGAAGGGGAGCCAGCCAAAGCTGAAATCTCAGAAAACTTTGTGGTTACAGCTAATTATGGCGGTCTAAAAGGAAATGAGATCACCATTCAAGTGGCAGAAAATGTACTCGACAGCACCAAACGTGACGTCATTACTTATCTTGGAACAGATATTGTGGATAAGCAGATTGTGACGGATGTCAAAGATCTTGTGAAAAACAAATATGTTCAATTTTCTGGTGAAGGGGAAGCGGTGATCACAGCTGGTGTGGCACTAAGCGGCGGAAAAAACGGTGTGGCAAGTGTCGCAGATTATACAGCTTTCCTAGAAGCAGCAGAAACAGAATACTTTGATGTCATTGCGCTCCCAGTCGATAATAGTGAGCAATTAAAAGCAACCTTCGCTTCATTTATCGAGCGTCTACGTGATAAGCAAGGACGTAAGGTGCAAGGCGTTGTCGCGAACTATGCAGCTGACCAGGAAGGCATCATCAATGTGACAAGTGGTGTCGTGCTGGAAGATGGAACAGAACTAACACCAGCTCAAACAACAGCTTGGGTCGCAGGGGCTAGTGCAGGTGCAAACTTCAATCAGTCACTCACCTTTGTTGAATACGAAGGAGCAGTGGATACATTAGAACGCCTTGATAATGATCAAGTAGAATACCGATTATCACAAGGGGAGTTCCTCTTCACCTTTGATGCGAGAGATCGCACGGTGAGTGTTGAAAAAGATATTAACTCTTTAACAAGTTTCACAGCTGAAAAGAATCAGCAAATGGCGAAAAACAAAATCATTCGTGTGCTTGATGCCATCAACAATGATTTAACGTTCGAATTAAAAAATCTGATTAAATTACGCAAAGCCAATGGCAATGACATCCCAGCATCCGATGATGGAGTGCAACTTGTGAAAACACTGATTACACAGTATCTCACGCAGCTTCAAGATGGCAGCGGCATTACAGGCTTTAATTCAGAAACAGATATCGTCATCGGTCTCAATGAAGATCGTGATGGGTTTATCATCGATCTAGCTGTTCAACCAGTAGATGCAGCAGAAAAATTCTATTTCAATGTGGAGGTGAAGTAAGATGGCTTTTAAAGCGCAAAATACAATTTCAGGTAAAGAAGGTCGTCTTTTCTTAGAAGGTGAGGAGCTTGCCTTTATCAAAACGTTTGAAGCAAACGTGGAGAAAAATAAATCAGAAGTCAACGTGATGGGCCGAAGAATGACTGGTCATAAAACAACAGGGGCAAATGGAACAGGAACGGCCACATTCTATAAAGTTACATCTCGTTTCGTTCAATTAATGCTCAACTATGTGAAAAAAGGGGAAGATCCTTATTTCACTCTTCAAGCGGTGATTGACGATAAATCATCAGGCCGAGGTACTGAGCGTGTAACATTATTTGATGTCAACTTTGATTCAGCTAAAATTGCTGGACTTGATGTCGATTCAGAAGCACTAGAAGAAGAAGTTCCGTTTACGTTCGAGGACTTTGATCTTCCTGAAAAGCTGAAGAATTCTTTTTAACTTCTAGTTTGATTTATAAGAGTATCGAATATATAATCAATATATAATTATTTGTTGCGCTTGGTTTATCTATAGTGCAACTTGCATAAAATAAAAAGAAGCCAGGATGCGTCAACATCCCGGCCCCAATGTACAATTTTTGGCCCATCAAGTGGGCTGGCTTATCCCTAGGGTAGCCAAAGTAACAGTCAGAATTGAAATAGACCTAACCCTTTAACTTTTCCACGAGCTCAAGGGAGGTCTATTTTTTCTTTTTAAAAAGCGCCAACAATGTCACGACTAAAGTCAAAATGCTTAGGGTATAAATCCCAAAAGCAATCATTAAACTAATCGCTTCGAACGTTGACATAAGCATCACCCCCTTTCTAACGGGGATGAGCCAGACCGCCCTTGAGTAAGCCGTTCAATTAAATTGTACGATGTCTATTATACATGAAAAGATTGGAAAGCACATTCAAAAATGGATGTGCTTTTTTGCATTCAAAAAAACATAACAAAGGGAGTTTTTAAACATGAGCGAAAAACAAACATTTGATCTTTCATTTTTTATGCCAGGACAAACAGTAGAAGCAGAAGAGGTCAAAGTGCCGATTTCTAAGCGTTTTGTTGATAAAAAAGGGAATGTCATTCCTTTTGTCTTTAAAGCCATTACAACTGAACGCATTGATGAACTGGAAAAAGAAAACACGACCTTCAAAAATGTCAAAGGAAGAGGCCGCGTGAAAGACTTAGACAGCCAACGATTCTACGCACGTATTGCCATTGAATCAACGATTTACCCAGATTTCCGCTCAAAGGAACTAAGAGAAGCTTACAGCACACAAGATCCAGTTGAAGTCGCAAAACGTGTATTATCTGTCGGCGGTGAATACGCAAACTGGTTAAACAAGGCCATTGAAATCAACGGATTTGAAGACGAAATTGAAGATTTAGAAGAAGCAGCAAAAAACTAATAAAAGATGGGGATAAAGAAGCCGTGTTTTTATATTACGCCATGCATGAGCTTCACTACTCCCCATCTGAACTCCTAGATTTATACGAATCACCAAGACCGTTCAAAGCACTCCTATTCGGACTCATCAGCTACAAGCTAGACATGCTAGAAAAAGAAGCAAAGAAAGGAGGGAAATAATTGGCGAAACTCACTGCACGATTTGAATTAGAAGACAAAGTATCGAAGAAGCTGCTGCGAATTCAAAAGCGATTTCAAACATTTGAGAAGCAGCTCAAACCATTTAGAAAACCGGTAAAAATAAACCTGGATATAGATGACAAGAAATTAAAAAACTTCAGTTTATCGCTTCGGAAAATATCAATGATCTCCATGAGACTGGATCAAGGAATCTTTCGTGATCTGAAAGCATTAAATAATCAATTAAATATGCTCCCGAATCACTTGGTCATATCCATTCAAGCGAAGGGGCTAGATGTCATTAAATCCAGCATAAATCGTTTCAAGCAAGCGGGAACAAGCCCCATTATGCTGACGTTTAAACTAAATGATCAATTGTCAGGTAAAATGTCATCAATCAAAAAATCTATCTTTCAGCTCATGAACAGAACGTACTATATGAGATTAAACATGGTTGACCAAGCCACCGCTGCAATTCAACGAATCAAAAAGACACTCAAAAGTTTGACGATGTCTAAACACGAAATCAGAGTGTCTGTTCAAGACAATGCAAAGAGTAAGTTGAAAAAACGAGATCAAGCAGAGTCGGTTGTGAAAGAACAAAGCATCAAAAAGGAACCTGAGGCTGTTAGTCCGTCAGTGAAAACGGAAGATCCTAAACAGAGCTGGATCCAGAACCTTGCCAATAAGGGATTAAGTGAAATTCAAAAATATGCAGGTGACGTTGCAGATAAAGTGAAGGAAAAATTGAGTCCTAGAAAGTTTTGGGATGAAAAGGCACTTCCTTGGGTTGAAAATAAAATAGAAGAGTACAAGCAAGATGTGATCGGAAGAATTAAAGAGAAGATTAAATTTAATCCTGAAAAAAAACTAGACCAATTGGTGAAGGCTGGATTAGATCGACTCTTAGGTGCAAGTGATCAATCAAGTGAGAGTACCACTCAGGCACCAACAACAGCACCAACAACAGTACCAACATCAACACCATCAAATCCAGCTCCCAAAACGAAACCTCAGTCACGAGGTGGAAAAGGCTTGTTTCGCAATAGTTGTTGCCCCTGTTGTGCAAGAGGTTTAAGCAGGGGAGGATCTACTAAAACTAAAAATCGAAATGGTCGCTCACCAAGACAGACAAGAAATCCAAATGCTACATCAAGAACCGAAATGAATAGAAGACCTCCAAGTAGATTAGGGAAACTGAAAACAAATGCAGGTAAATTATTTGGGAAAATCCCTAATGGACTAAAGAAAGGTGCGGGTATCGCAGCTTCAGCTGGTGGACTTAAGGGTTTAGTGAAAGGTAGCAAGGGGTTAAGTGGATTAGGGAAAGCGATGAAAAGTATAGGTAAAGGGAGCGGCAAGTTATTAAAGAAAGTACCTATTCTAGGAAGTGTACTTAGTGCAACAAATCTCATCGGTATGAACAAAGATAATGCTGGTGAAAAGATTGGTACGACTGGAGGCGGCATCGCTGGCGGAATGGCAGGTGCTGCAGCAGGTGCAGCTATTGGAAGCGTAGTCCCAGGGATAGGTACAGCCATCGGCGGTCTAGTAGGCGGCATCGCTGGAAGTATGGGCGGAGAATCTATCGGTGAAACAATTGGAAAATGGTTTGATGGCGGCGGGTTTGAAAAGATTGGCCAAAAAGCCATTGAAATTAAAAATCAAATTGTCGAAGTTTGGTCAACAGTCGCGGCTTGGTTCACAGAAAATGTATGGACACCATTAAGCAGTACGGTTGTCACAGTCGCGACATCCATTTGGTCAAGTTTAGTCAATGCATGGACATGGATACAAGAAACGTTCAGTGCAGTAGCAGGCTGGTTTATTGAAAATGTATGGACACCGCTCAGCGACACAGTCGTTACGGTAGCAACGACCATTTGGACAAATCTAGTCAATGCATGGACATGGATACAAGAAACGTTTAGTGCAGTAGCAGGTTGGTTTATTGAAAACGTATGGACACCGCTTAGCGACACAGTCGTTACGGTAGCAACGACTATCTGGTCAAGTTTAGTCAATGCATGGACATGGATACAAGAAACGTTCAGTGCGGTAGCGGGTTGGTTTATTGAAAACGTATGGACACCACTGAGCAGTACAGTTGTTACAGTTGCTACAGGGATTTGGACCGCATTATCAAATGCATGGAAAAAGATACAGTCAATCTTTGGAGTTGTATCGACATGGTTTATGGAAAATGTGTGGAATCCACTTGTAGATACGGTAGGAACCATTAAAGACAGTTTCGCTAAAAAGTTTGAAGAAGCGTATAAATTGGTGACAGATATATGGGGTGGATTATCCAAATGGTTTGAAGACAACATTCAAAAGCCGATTGTAAAAGTAGCAGAAGCTATTGGTGATGGGTTTTCTAAAGCATTTGGTTGGGTTAAAGATTTGTTTAATAAGGCTGGTGGTGGGGTTGATTTTGTATTGAAACATGTCTTTGGAGACCCTGACAAAAAAGCCACAGGCGGCTATATCACCCAACCAACCTTATCATGGG
The DNA here is from genome assembly GCF_038610765.1 of Bacillus sp. FSL R5-0422. Lineage (NCBI taxonomy): Bacteria > Bacillati > Bacillota > Bacilli > Caryophanales > Bacillaceae > Bacillus > Bacillus sp. FSL R5-0422. The sequence goes on along the minus strand of NZ_CP152014.1, from coordinate 2,714,548 downwards.
TCGGTGAAGCTGGTAACGAATTTGTCATTCCAACTCAAAATAACCGAGGACGCGGGAAGATGCTGCTTGCTCAGGCTGCTTCTCATCTTGGAATGTCTGTTATGCCAAGCGGAGCAGCTAGAAATCAAGTATCAAGCTCTTCAGCTCCTACAGCAGTAGCTTCATCATCTTCTGTCGGTTCAATAGACGGATCTGTCTCGATGACTGGGAACATTCAAGCCTCCAGCATAGGCGAGCAATTTAATAAGGATTTTGAACAGGGATTAAATCAAAAAGTGATTACACTTGATCAATGGAAGCAAAAGAATATTCAGCAGCCTTTTGCTCAATTGACCTCAGACTCAAGTAAGTATGGTCAGCAAACAGTTGCTGCTTTTGCGAATGGTCAGCAGGTGACACCAACAGGAACAGACAGCTTTTTGCAAAGTCGTGTAAAAGCACCATACCAGCAAGTGATGACAGCATCACCAACTTGGGGTTCTGGAACGGTTAGTGGTTTTGCCACAGGTCAAAATGCCACATCAGTTGGTACTAGCCAATACGTAGATCAGCACATCAAACAACCTTTTCTACAAGCAAAACAAGACTCACCAGGCTGGGGCTCAGGAATGATGGATGCTTTTAACAACGGCATGCGTTCAAAAGCTAGTGAAGTCACACAAGCTGCCAAAGAAATGGCGAAGAAAGTAGAGCAGGCGTTTAGAGAGGAATTAGACATTCATTCCCCTTCACGCGTCATGATGAGTCTTGGGAAATTCGCATCGATCGGTGTCGTCAAAGGACTCGACTCAGTGGATGTGAAAAAATTTGCTGAAAATCAGGCTGGTTCATTAATTGGAGCTTTCAGTGGTATGGGGTCTTCAGGTCTTAGTGTTCAGCAATGGCTCATGGCAGCTCTCATGGCAACTGGCACATCGATGAACTGGCTTCCAGGTCTTATGACCATTGCACAGCATGAATCGAATGGAAATCCGAGAGCAATCAACTTATGGGATTCCAACGCCAAGAAGGGAACGCCTTCTAAAGGCTTAATGCAAACCATTGGACCGACGTTTAACTCCAATAAAGGCAAAGGCATGAATGACATTTGGAACCCAATTCATAATGCTGTAGCTGCCATTAACTACATTAAGGGCAGATATGGAACAGTCTTCAATACACCGGGATTACGAAGTATGAGAAGAGGCGGGCCTTATAAAGGCTACGCAAATGGTGGACTGATTACTCAGGAGCAAGTTGCTAGAGTCGGTGAAGGAAACAAACGCGAATGGATCATTCCTGAAGAAAGAGGCATACGCGGAAGGTATTTATTAACGCAGGCAGCCAAGGCACTTGGGATGCAAGTATATGATCCAGCAAATGCGTCTGCTCCTTTACCAGAATCACAAATGCAGCAAGTCACCTCAGCTCAGTCTTCTAGTCGTGCAGCATCGTCAAATAATAAGCAAATTACCATTCAATTTAATGGGGATCAGCATTTCCATAATGGACAAGATCAGCAATCGCTTGTCGAAAAAATTAGAGAAATGCTCGTAGATGAACTGGAAGTAGAGCTTCATACAGGAACGAAGGGGGTCGTGATTGATGGGTAAATCAGTGTATCAATTGTGGATTTCCCAAGGAAAGGACAAGTTGCGATTCCCTGTCCTTCCATCCGAACTTGAAATCACAAATAACGTACAAAATGAAACGGTAAAGGTTGCCTCTTTTGGAGAACTAACCTTTATAGATGTCCCATCGGCTAAACAAGTATCATTCACTTCATTATTTCCTAAGAAATATTCGCCAATTGTTGAATATAAAAGCATTCCATCACCAGAGAATGCGATAGCGAAAATAGAACGAATGATGCGATCAAAGAAGTCGGTGCGGCTCATTGTAACGGGGACAAAAATCAATATGACGTGTAGCATTGAAAGCTTCACTCATAAAGAAGGATCATATGATATTGGCGATCGTGAATTTACGATCGAGTTAAAGGAATACAAAACCGCATCGCCTAGGAAAATCAAACGAAAGAAAAAAGCAAAACAAACGAAAAAGAAAAGGCCTTCAAAAACACCACCAAAAATGTACACCGTCAAAAAAGGGGATACGCTATGGGCCATTTCAGGCAGATTTTATGGCGACAGTACAAAATGGCGGCGTATTTGGAATGCCAATAAATTAGCGATGATTAAACGGAGCAAACGCAATATTAAGCAGCCGGGGCATTGGATTTTCCCTGGACAAAGGTTAAAAATACCACAATAGGGGGGCTGGCATTGATCGAGCTTTTTGCCATCAGAAGCGGCACCATGTATGAGCTTGTCACAGAGAGTGTGACACTTCAGGGGCAAAGGTATCAAGCCCCTCGCTCTATTCAAGCAAATATTATTACTAAACAAGGCAGTCAAACATATTACCGTGTCTCAGAAGGGGACACGGTTCTTTTTAAATGGAAAGGAAAAGAGCTGTTCAGAGGCATTGTGTTTTCTCGGACGCCTGTTGAAGGAAAACTAACCTTTACCGCATACGACATGCTTCAATATTTGGTGAAAAACCAAGATGTCTATGTTTTTTCAAAACAAAGAGCAGATCAAATTTTGAGACGGATAGGGGCTGACTTTCAAATTCCCATGACTTCCATCGCCAATACCGGTCATGTCATAAAATCGCTAGTGTTTAAAAATGATACGAGCCTATATGACATGATTCTGAAAGCATTAAAAGAAACAAAGCGGCAAACCGGCAGAAACTATCAAATCTATTCTGCTAAAGGAAAGATGGGGCTTAGAGCTTGGCCAGATCCAGAGGACGTATGGGTCATTGAATCAGGTGTCAATCTCATTGACTATCAGTACAGTACCTCGATTGAAGAAACAGCCACTCGTGTTAAGCTGCGCACGTCTGCAGATGAACAGGGGAAAAATAAGAAAAAAGGCAGCAAATCAGAGATTGTAGTGGTCGAACAGGATAAAGCAGGTCAGAGTAAATACGGTATTTTACAACATGTTGAGACGGTTACAGGGCAAATCAACCAACCGCAGCTGCAAAAAAGAGCCAAAGTACGGCTGGCAGAGAAAAAAGGCGTGAAACAAGAAGTCAAAAGCATCCAAGCGCTGGGTATTCCTGAACTGCAAAGCGGTCTTCCAATCTATTTGAAAATCCCTGAAATCAACGTGAAAAAAACCTACTGGATCGATCAAGACAAACATGAATTTAGTGGAGTGAAACACACCATGACAATTGATGTCGTTGAGAAAAATTCCATTCCAAAGGGTGATCAAGCGTGAGGTTAAGTGAAGCAATTAAACGATTAGCAGTGAATGCTGTAGATGCCGCCTCCCCAATTGATCTAGTGGTTGGAGAAGTCACGGCAGTTTCTCCTGTAAGCATCCGGTTAAATGACAACCATAAACTGATCATTCCGGAAGAATTACTGATTTGGCCAAAGCGTCTAAATAAGGGTGAGGATGATGAACTGAAAAGGGGAGACAGCATAATGGTGCTGGCAATGGCAGGAGGGCAATCCTTCTACATCATCGACAAATTGTAAGGGAGGTGATGAACGTGGCACTCTCACCAGAGGAAGAAATTGAAGAAACAGAAGAAGACGAAGAGGTGGAAACCTCAACGACATATCGAATAGATGTTGAAACTGGCAGACTGACAGGTGAAACCATTTCAGGCATTGAAGCAATTCGACAATTCGTTTATATGACACTTAGGACAGAGCGGTATGCACATCCTATCTACAGCCACGACATTGGTACTGAGATTCAGGAGCTTTTAACGGATACAGAAGCCACGGATGAATACAAAGAAATGGAGATTCCGAGGCTGATAGAGGAAGCATTGATTGTGGACGAACGGATTGATCATATTGAAGAGATAGAGGTCACAAAGGAAAATGATTCGTTTCATGTCAAGCTAGCGATTGTCACAGATGAAGGCACATTAGAAATAGAGGAGGTGATGGAGAGCGATGTTTGAGGAACAAACGTACGAAGCACTCATGGAAAGAATGCTAGAAAGACTGCCAGATGACATAGATAAAAGAGAAAACAGCGTCATTTGGAATGCCTTGGCACCTGCTGCCGCTGAATTGGCACAGTCCTATATTTGGCTTGATCAAGTATTCGAACTGGTCTTTGCAGATACAGCACAAGGAGAGTTTTTAGATAGACGGGCTGCTGAAGTAGGAATTGAAAGAAAACCAGCGACTAAAGCGGTTTGGTCCGTAGCTATTCAGCCAGAGGATATCAACATCCCAGCTGGCTCCCGTTTTTTTATTGAAGACGTCTATTTCCAATATTCGAACGATGGCACGCTAGAATGCGAGACACCTGGCAAAGTCGGCAATGGTCAATTAACTGATCAGCCGCTGCTTTCACTTGATACAATCCCGGGGCTTGAATCAATTATCATGAAAGATTTGGTGATACCCGGACAAGAGGAAGAAGATGACGCTTCGTTATACGATCGTTACTTAATACGTGCTAGGCGGGAGGCTGTCAGTGCCAACAAGGCGCATTATAAAAAATGGGCTGAGGAAGTGACAGGTGTTGGCAGAGCGAAAGTATTCCCGCTTTGGAATGGAGAAGGAACAGTCAAAATTGTCATCACAGACGGCAATCTAGACATCGCATCAGATCTGCTTGTTAAAAGAGTACAGGAATATATTGACCCAGTGCCAGGTGTAGGAGAAGGACAAGCGCCTATCGGTTCAAAAGCGACCGTCGAAAGCGCCAAATGGCTGGACATTGACATAGAAGTAGCGGTCGAACTTCAAATGGACTGGACCCTTGAAGGAGCGCAGAAAGAAATAGAAGAAAAGGTCAAAGCGCTGTTGAAATCAATTGCATTTGAAAAGAGTACCATTCGAATGTCCGCATTAAATGATATTTTGTACCATTCAGAAAGTGTATCAGATTATGCAAACGTATTATTGAATGGGGAGTCAAAAAACTTAGTATTGCAGGACATTGAGATACCGCGTCTGAGGCAGGTGAAGGTTATTGAGCAAACAGGATGAAATGAAAAATTACTTGCCGCCATATTTTACAGAGATTTATGAAGTCGATCACCTGCTCAAAACAGAGGCGCCAGAGTTTGAGCAATTGGATGAATCCATTTTCGATTTGACGGATCAGTTCTTCCCTTTGACAGCGACATGGGGCTTGAATAGATGGGAAAGAATGCTGAAGGTGCAGCGAGAATCAGATGATTCCATTGAACTTCGCAGAGCACGTTTACTCAATATGATGTCAAACATTCCACCGATCACGTATCTTTCTTTAGAGAAATCGGTGAATCGTTTTCTGAAAAATCCAAGTGCCATCATTCGTCTGACCACCAATCGCTACCATTTCGCCTTACGTGTCAATTTAGATGATCTGCAAAACACTAGATATATTGTAGACATACTTGAAACGTTAAAGCCAGCTCATTTGGCTTATACGTTCACTGCATTTCATCATACCGATGTAAATGAAAAAAATGAACATCACGTGAGGCTCACACTGCGAAGCAGAGTGGGTTTTTTCGATCATATTCCGATTTTACTCAATGGTGAATTTGTATTAAATGGTGCGTTTTATCTGAGCGGAACACGAGGGACAACAGAGGTTCCGACTCGTTTTCGGCATTCGTTGAAGTTGAGAATGCCGCTTCAGCATAGTTCAGAGAACGCATATCGAATGAATTATGTCATGACTGGAGCGGTACATGAAACGAAGCAAGGAGCGGCATTGACTGTACGCACAAAAAATCAGCTCCAGCAACAAACCAAGAAGAAGATGACGTTCCGTCTGCCAGTACATGTCCAAACTGAGCAAGGTGGAAGCTTACTGATCAAGGATCACTACTGGATTCTCGATGGATCTGTTCCGCTGGACGGATCAAAAATGCTAGCAGCTACTTCTCAAAAAATAGAACTATAAGGAGGATCACAATGGCTGATCAATTAACCGTAACAACACTATATGCACGTCAACAAATGGCAAAGGCAAGAGCAGAAGGAACAAAACTCACAAAAGTCGTCAAAATGGCATTTGGAAATGGTGGGACGAAGGATGGGAAACCGATCTCATTAGACGGCACTGAACAAAAACTCAAAAAAGAACTCGTCCAAAAAGAGATTGATTCATTTACCTTCATGGAACCAGCAAAAATCCGTTACACCTGCACGATCGCCGAAGGAGAACTTGCAGGAGAAGTCATCAACGAACTAGCACTTGTCGACGAAACTGGCAAATTCACCGCCGTCCGAACCATGACAGACAAACAAAAAGACGGCGACATCGAATTTGTTTTTGAGATTGATGATATTTATTAATGGAGGGAATGAAATGGACATCAAATCACCTTTACCGTTTGAAACCTCTGACAAAGCACATGCCAACTTATTTAACCGGATGGTCGACACACTAGTAGAGAATGACAATACGCTCAGGCGACAAATAGAAGGAATCACCAATGAAAACTTATTTAAACTAACAGGGGATCAAGCCATTCAAGATGCATCAGTCAGCGGTGAGGAATATCCTAATGGAATTACGTTCATGGATATTGGACAAGCGAATGATACAGGATATCCTACGAGATTTGGCTTTGTGAAAAATGAAAAATTTAGTAACTTTCGATTTGTTCAATATTATTATGGGACTGGAAACGAAGCGGGTAGTTATTTTGATAGCACAGGTACGTGGTGTCGTCACTGGTGGACAGGATCGGGTTGGACCGACTGGCATAAACTATCTGGGTTCTGTCATGCCAATATAGGTACAACTGGGAAGCAGCTGTTAAACAAGGGAGAGCACCAAAAAGTCCTTTTTAATCGAAAGATAAAAGACAGTCATAACAATTTTGATATCAAAAATAATCGTTTCATCTGTCCCGAAAATGGGATGTATTTAGTAAATGCAGGTGTTTATATTGAAACCTTTCAACGATACGCAAACTTTGAATTAGCGATTTTTTTAAATGGAAAAAGGTATAAAAACATTGCACATCACAGACAAAGTCCTGGAAGCCCATCTGATACATTGAGCTTAAGTACGGGGATTTATGGTGCTGCCAATGTACCGGCTAATAAAGGGGATTATTTAGAAATTTATATGTATGCAGGATATGAAGGAGATGTTAGCCGCTACGTATCTGAGAATTCAGGCTGGTTCAACTATTTCGATATTACGGAATTAGGTGGACGTAATTTCCCGAGAGTATAGGAGGGTTTTGATGATTTTATATGAAGCCATTAAGTACAAATACCCTGATGCGGATCCGCAAAAGGATTTTGAACTGAGAAATGACGGCGAAGGTTCGTATATAAATGAGTGGCATCTAGACATGCCAAAGCCAACGGCAGAAGAATTAAAAAAATGGTGGGAGGAATCACAAGCCAATCCAAGGTATCAACCACCACTTCCACTAGATTATCTAGCGCAAGAAGTAGCAAAAGAAAAACTGATGAGAAAACAGCTTGAACATCAATGTGATCTCCTATCAAACGAATTAAAAGCGCTAAAAAATGAGATCCTTTTCATTAAAGGAGAGAGTGATAAATGAGTTATTGGGTAATGGCATTATATTTCAAATGGGTGACACCTGGATTGGTCAAACAAGCAATTGAACTAGGTGATTGTTCAATGGAAGATTTAAATGCTGGATACGAGCAAAGGGTGCTCACTTTAGAGCAGCTGAAAGAAATAGAACCAAGCTTAATCACTACTTGAAAATGATCTTGGGATAATAGAGCAGTTTTTAAAACATACAAATGATGCGAGAATACACACAGCTGAAACAGAAAAGAAGAAATGTAATGATTCCTAGAGTGATTAGATAACATTATATAGTGGAAGGCAGCATGCTGTTTATTTTGCCTGAAGGTTATCAGCCGCAGCAGGTGATTCATTTGTTGGAGTCGCTTCAGTATATGGACTCTAAGAGTACCTCGATTCCATCTTACCTTATTAGATAAGGGGATATGTTTGTGGAATATTATGTAAATAATGTCAATTAGACAGAGTTTATTAATTTGATTTTAAGTTCAGTACACGGTGAAGTCAAACATCATTACATGTGAAAAACTTACATGAACAAAGTGATAATAGATTTGAAAGGAGAATGATCATGGAGATTAAGACACCACGCACTTTTAAAACAACTGATAAAGCCCATGCTGATCTATTTAATGACATGGTTGAGGCCTTTCTTGACAATGATGTAGGTCTATTAGAGGCAATCAATAAACATATGAACGATATTAATCCACATGCATCAGAAGCAGAAAAGAAAAAATGGAATGATTCTCAGAGCTATAAGATTACAGGGGATAATGGAAGTCATCTAATTAATGTACCAACTGGTGCTAAGATTTTTGATGCGATAAAAGGGAAAGGTATGTGTACTTTTTATGCCGCTTCTGGGGTTGAAGATTCCCCAACCTCAGCAAATATCTCATTGAGAGGATTACAGACAGTAGGTGAAGATAACATTGGTACTGGCTATGCTGTAGATATTGCTGGTAATGCTTATAGCTTTTACTATAATGCTGCACATACTGCTATTAACTGGACAAAGCTCCCGTCAAATGTTGAAAGAAACAAATGGAATGATGGACAATTATCTAAGATTACCTCAGATAATGGAGGGGTGATTCTATCTATTTCTGATGGTGAAGATTTACTGGAAAAGGTTGTTTCTTTAGGCCCGAAGCATGGTACATTTTATGCCACAGGTAAAGCATTAAACAGCCCAACAACAAGATCGTGTCGTGGTATGTATCATTTTACTTCTCAAGATAGTAATGGAAAAGGTACATTTGGATGGGTCATAGCAATAGATTATAACAATTATATGTATACAAACTATCTTGACTTAAATTTGGGTTGGCAAGGCTGGAAACGTGTTTTAACAAAGGAGGATATGTCAAATACTTCTTTTGTGGATTCATATGATCAGAATAATTCTTCAGTTGTAGCCTCGGAAAATATTCCAACAAAACTGCTTTTTGGTGCCACAAGGTCAGATGATTTAGGAGAATATGATCGTTCTCGGTCTGAAATCACATTGAAAAATAGCGGGTTGTATTTAATAAGACTTTATTTAACTAGTACGAATATTCCAGTTGGATCAGATAGTGTTATCTCATGCTATGTGAACGGATCAGAATATCAGCGCTTTGGAAATTGGAACCCAGTTATTTCATCAAGTGTCTATGTGATGTTCCTTCAACAAAAATTTAAAGCAGGGGATAAGTTAACATTTTATATTACACCCAAAAATACTGGTAGAACAATTACTATTGGAACAGCTTATATTACCGTATCTCAATTGAGATGGTAAAGAATATATTAGAATACAGAGGAAAGAAGGTGATTCCAATGGATGTAGATGTGGCGTTAAAATTTTAATGACTCAAGGCCCATTTGCCGTTCACTTTTACTGGATTCTGTTTTATGTGTTCAATACAACAAAGGAACGAGAACAGAAGCTCAATGCACACTAGGTGTTGTTAAAATTATTGGTTCAAATTGCAGGAAGAAAGATTGAGTTTGACTCTGTTGTTATCGGCTCGCATCAAGCCATAGGGATTGATGGAAAAGTCTACGTTCAATAATTCATATGAATTCATTACTTTTGTTTTTCCAGTTGGAAAAAATCAACGAAATATTCTTAAATGTTTAAAAACTATTAAATCAATATTTCCTTCCCAATCTCGTCGGAAGCAAATTAAGTAATGATAGAAAGGAGAGAACAAATTGGATATAAAAACTCCTCGTTCTTTTGAAACGAGTGATAAAGCTCATGCTGATCTATTCAACGATATGTTGAAAACATTGCTTTATAACGACACTGGTATATCAGAACAATTAACTCTTCATATCGATGATTCTAGCCAACACTCTTCAGAAGTAGAAAAAAAGAAATGGAATGAGTCGCAGCTGTATAAAATTACAGGAGATAATGGAGTACAACTTTTAAATATTCCTGTTGGCTCAAAAATTTATGACTCAATTAAAGACAAAGGGACATGTACATTTTATGCGCCCAGTGGAATAGAGGATAGCCCTTCACAATTCGCCATTAGAGGGGTACAGACAGTGGGACAAAATCACATTGGAACAGGCTTTGCGATAGATACATCAGGCAATGCATATTACTTCTACTATAATTCTAGCCATTTATCTATCACTTGGACTCAGATTCCGACAGCAGCTGAAAAAGATAAATGGAACAACAGTCAGCTTCATAAAATAACAAGGGATAACGGTCAACCCTTTTATAAAAGTATAGGTGAGACCACCGACTATAACGAAATTATAGAAACAGGAATGTATCTCATTTATAATGCTGGCCTTAATGGTCCAAAAGAGATCAAAAGGGCATTTATGATTGTTATCAGTTATGGTAATACCCTGTTACAAACTATATATGATGCAGTCAATGGTTTGAACTCTTTTTATAGAATTAGGAAGACTGACTATACATGGACTGAATGGGAAAAACATCTCACGTCTTCAGATTTAAATGCTGCCTGGTATAATGTAAATCTCAATAGTAATATAAACCAATATTCAGCCAACCCATTGAAATATTCTGTCAGACAAAATATTTTATATTTGAGAGGATCATTTGAAATAGTTTCGGCTAATGAAATAGAAATTGCACGTTTAACGTATAAACCATCCTCTTTAACAGTTTTCACTTGTGCGACGGTTGGTTCATATGGGTCTGCAAGGATGTCTTTATCTAAAGATGGTATTCTAAAATTGGATGGATTAATTGCAAACGATCCGTCAAAGGTAACCCGTATTGAAATTAATGAGGAAATTCCATTATGATAGTCATCATTTGATGATACGACTATAGCTTTTTTGTGTAGTTAATATGGATCTTCACAAATGACTATCAAGACATAACATGAAACAAATACGAAGCCTAATGGCTTTATTTTTTTGCCGGAAAGAAGGTGATTCCAATGGAAGTAGATGTCGTACAAAACTTAATGACACAAGGCCCATTTGCCGTTCTCTTTTGCTGGATTCTGTTTTATGTTCTCAACACAACGAAGGAACGAGAAAATAAGCTCAATGCACAAATCGAGGCACAAAATGAAGTGTTAGCAAAGTTTAGTGAGAAATATGACGTCGTCATCGACAAACTCGATAAAATTGAACGGAATTTAAAATAGGAGGAAACATCATGAAAACATTCGACAAAGGCACTGTGATTCGCACAGTGCTTCTTTTTATTGCACTCATCAATCAAACGCTTGTCATGTTTGGGCAGACGGTGCTGCCGATTAGTGAGGAGCAAGTACAAACAGCTGGTGAGGCGCTATATGTAGCAGGTTCCACCATATTTACGATGGTGACAGCCATTATCGCTTGGTTTAAAAACAATTATGTGACCTACAAAGGTCATTTACAAAAAGATACCCTGAAACAAAGAGGGCTAACAAAATAAATGTATAGTTGCGCTGACTTCCTTCTTCGTATATCCTAAAATTGGAGTTGGAGGGAAGCCAGTTGTTAGAAAAAGATTTGAAATTAAGTAATATAAAGGGCTTGTTGATTTTTCTAGTTGTTTTTGGACACTTAATAGAACTCAATAAACAGAATTATTATCAGCTTTTTGTGTTTATTTACGCTTTTCATATGCCGCTTTTTATTTTTATCAGTGGGTATTTAGCTAAAAGAATGAAAATAAGTAAAATGATGAATCTATTTCTTTTATACATTATATTTCAGTCGTTTTTTGACTGGTTTCTTTATTTTATAGGAGAATATAAAACCCTATCCTTTCATTATGGTAAGCCGCAATTTCATTTGTGGTATATCGTAAGTATGCTCTTTTGGTATGCACTAGCTTGGGGATTATCAAAGTTAAGACTAAGTTTAATAGGGAAATTAAGTATTTTTATTATAATATTCATTGTCTGTTTTATTTCACGCCAGTACACAGGTGTGATCGTAGATACAGTGAAAGAGGTTTATCCGAATTTTACATCTTACACTCTGAGTTATCAAAGGACAATTTCATTTGCACCCTTCTTTTTTGCTGGCTTTTTTATGACAAAGGAAAGCTTGAATGCTGTTTATAAGATTGTAAAACCCTCAATGGCAAAGGTGTTACTCATAGTGACAGGATCATTAACAATTTTATTGATTGAGTTCACACCAAACTTAGAGTGGCTATTTCGCGGCAGCTTTGGAATAAAAAGATTTTTGACTCATGATGAAAGTTATTTAATGAAAATACTCCTTCATTATCTCTTGTCAGCTTGGATATGTTTGCTTGTTCTTATCGCAGTAAATAGTAAGAAGAGCATTCTGACAAAGTGGGGAGATTATTCACTAGGAATTTTCTTGTTCCATCCTGTTTTTGTGTTTATATTAAGAAAGACGGAATTCATGAATGAATGGAGCGGAGATACTCAACTTGTTTTTTATTTCGCACTAGCATTTATCATTGTGAGTTGTCTAGGCTCCAATCTTTTTGCGGCAGTCAGTTGGTTCATCACTTCCCCATATAATACAATCAAAAAATTAACATCTTTATTAAAACCAAAAGCAAAAGAAAAAAATACAAATTTCTAAGTCCCTTAGCAGGGGCTTTTTTTAATATTCAATACACTAATCAAAGGAGAAAGAACATGGCTGAAAAAATTGGATTGCAAACTCTTATAGACCGTTCCATTAGAAATATGGGTTCCGGCATTCACAAGGTTGTAAAAGAAAGCGCAATTGAAATGATCAAACAAGCATACAAAGAAGATATCTTTGTTCAGATTACTTCTGGCTACCGTTCGTTTGCAGAACAAAATAAGCTTTACGCTCAAGGTCGTACCGCTCCTGGGAAGATTGTCACCAACGCTAAAGGTGGTCAATCAAATCACAACTATGGTTTAGCGATTGATTATGTTCTATTAAGTGCGGATGGAAAAAAAGCGCTTTGGACAGTTAACGAGAAATGGCGCCGAGTAGCGCAAATCGGGAAATCACTAGGATTTTCGTGGGGCGGAGACTGGAAGAGTTTTAAGGATTACCCACACCTTGAAATGATGGGCAGTTTGACTTTAACACAGCTTCAAGCGGGTAAACGACCTATCTTGGTGTCATTTTTATCAAATAAAGTTTCTGAAAAGCCAATTAAGACAAAGCCAGTTAAAAAACTATTAGCAAATGGTTCGATAAAATCTAAAATAAGTACATCTAAAAAGTCAGACATTTTGCCATCTGGCATCTTAAAAATAACCAAGCCCTTAACAAAAGGACCACAAGTCACGGCCGTGCAAAAAGCCTTATCCTCTCTCTATTTCTACCCAGACAAAGGGGCAAAAAACAACGGGATTGATGGCTATTATGGACCAAAAACGGCGAATGCGGTCAAACGGTTCCAGCTCATGAATGGTCTAGCGGCAGACGGTATATACGGTCCGAAGACGAAGAACAAAATGGAACAATTGTTGAAAAAGTGATGATTCATAAAGTGCTATCAGCAGGAGAATGGATTTTCCCTTGCTGATAGTTAACAAAAAATGACATCATTTATGATATAATCGACCAAATCACTATCATGAGGGGAGAGTAAAATGAAAAAGGAACTGTTCCAAGTCATCATACTGTCAGTGCTGCTCATCTATTTCATTTATCACGGTATGACAAGCGATTTTCCTTTGTCTTACACAATCATACTCATCACGGCTTATGTCTCTGTGATCACGTACCGCATCATAAAAATATTAGGCTTAAGAAAAAACAAAGAACAATCAGAGCTTTAAGAAATAAATACATAAAAAAACCATCCTTGAATTCTCAAGAATGGCTTTTCGTTATGGAGCATAGCGGGATCGAACCGCTGACCTCTACGCTGCCAGCGTAGCGCTCTCCCAGCTGAGCTAATGCCCCGATGTGTTACGACATATTTTATTATAATCAATCCTCCTATAAAATTCAACCTTTAAAACGCACACACATTGTCTATTTTTCTTTCTGATCAATTTGGATATAGTCAAAGATTTCCCCTGAATGAACAGAGTTCGCTAATCGTCTCAGCCAGTCATAATAGGCTTTTGAGCTTTCAAGTTGCTCAATGAGCTGCTGGGCTTCCTCTCTTATATGTGCCTCCAACTGATCATCGTGAGCTACCTCTTGAAGCCGCACTTGCGCTTCTTCAATTGCCGCTAAATTCACCTCGACCTCTCGTTCCCATTTTTGCGGAAAGAAGTTCATGAAAAACTTAAAAAAGTCTTTTTCAGCAACAAAGCTATGTTTTCTTCGGCCGCGGTGAAAGGTCTTTTTGACAATATTCATGTCTTGCAGTTTTTTGACACCCGTACTCATACTAGGCTTACTCATTTGCAGCTCTTCACGCATTTCATCTAGCGTCATTTCCTCATTTAAATACATGGTCCCATAGAGAATACCAGCACTTCGAGTAATCCCATAGAGATCCATCGTTTCAGCTATGGAATCAATGACTAGATCTTTAGCAGCTAAAATACGTTCTTCTGCTTGCGGCTGTTCCTGCTTTTTCATCTTGTCCCTGCTTTCTATTAAGAGAATTCAATACGTTCAAAAAAATCTTTATGGACTATATGTTAACGAAAGAATGAGAAATGTCAAAAGAAATTGAAGCATATCTCCCTTTGACAGAAAAATTTGAACATGATACGTTAATTATGTTCAAAACGTTAAATTTTTATTTAACAAACTTACCAAAAAGAATCAGAGGAGGTTCCTTCTATGAGTCAAACACTATTTATAGATGGACAATGGGTTGGCGCCAAAAGCGGCGACACGCGGGATATCATCAATCCATTTAATCAAGAAGTGATCGCGAAGGTGAGTGAAGGATCAAGAAATGACGCGCAGCTCGCCATTAAAGCAGCGAGAAAAGCCTTCGATCAAGGTGACTGGGCAAACTTGCCTGGAATTGAAAGAGGAAATATGGTGTTTAAGATGGCTGAATTGATTAGACGTGATCTTGATGAACTAGCCAAATTGGAATCGCTTGATACAGGCAAAACATTAGAGGAAAGCAAAGCAGATATGGACGATATTGCGAACGTGTTCCAATATTATGCAGGGCTTGCTGACAAAGATGGCGGGGAAATCATTGCATCACCAATTCCGAACTCGAAAAGCGAATTGGTCAGAGAGGCTGTTGGTGTATGCGGGCAAATTACTCCTTGGAATTATCCATTGCTTCAAGCAAGCTGGAAAATCGCTCCTGCTCTTGCGGCGGGGAATACCATCGTATTAAAGCCAAGTGAAATCACACCGCTCACCACGATCAAAGTATTCAAACTCATGGAAGAAGCGGGCATTCCATCAGGAGTGGCAAACCTAGTCCTTGGACCAGGTGCAACGGTTGGTGATGAGCTTGCTGTGAATGATCAAGTCGATTTGATTTCATTTACAGGCGGTATTGAAACAGGCAAGAAAATCATGCAGGGAGCCAGTGGGAATGTGAAGAAAATCGCCCTTGAGCTTGGCGGAAAAAATCCGAATATTGTGTTTCAAGATGCTGATTTAGACGTAGCGGTTGATCAGGCAATGAATGCTGTGTTTTTCCATGCGGGGCAAGTGTGTTCAGCAGGTTCACGTTTGCTAGTGGAAGAATCCATTCATGATGAATTTCTAGAAGAACTGGTGAAGCGGACGAAAAAAATCAAGCTAGGCAACGGCTTTGATGAAGAAACCCAGAGCGGCCCGCTCATCTCAGCTGAGCATCGAGAAAAAGTAGAAAAATACGTCAGCATTGGGCTAGATGAAGGCGCCAAATTAGAAACAGGCGGAAAAAGACCTGACGCAGAGGAGCTTTCAAATGGGTTCTTCTACTTGCCAACGATTTTCTCAGGCTGCACGTCAGAGATGCGGATTGTCCAAGAAGAAGTCTTTGGCCCAGTATTGACAGTTGAATCCTTCCGTACAGAGGAAGAAGTAATTGAGCTGGCAAACGATACGATTTATGGATTAGCAGGGGCCGTGTGGTCTACTGATATCAGCAAGGCCGAAAGAGTCGCTCATCAATTAAGATTGGGCACAGTTTGGATCAATGATTTCCATCCTTATTTTGCTCAAGCACCTTGGGGTGGATATAGGCAATCAGGTCTAGGACGTGAGTTAGGACGCACCGGGCTCGAGGAATATACAGAGCTGAAGCATGTATATCGTAATACAAAACCCGAAGCGGTTCATTGGTTTCAATAAAAATCACACATTTGGAGGAGATTCTCTATGACATTAAATATGAAAATTGAAAGCATGCAGAAGTTCCATACATTTGAAATTCCGACTGTCATTAAACATGGCATCGGTGCAGTGAAACATGTTGGGGAAGAAGTAAAAGCATACGGTGTTTCAAAGGTATTGCTTGTAACAGACCCGGGTATTTACCTGGCGGGCGTGGTAAATCCAGTGATTGCTTCATTAAAAGAAGCGCAAATTGATGTGGTACTATTTGATAAAGTAGAGCCAAACCCGCCAGTCCGTTTAGTGAATGAAGGCTCTGCGTTATATGAAAAAGAAGGCTGTAATGGATTAGTCGCAGTAGGCGGCGGAAGCTCAATGGATACGGCAAAGGCGATCGGTGTAGAAGCGACGCATGAAGGATCAGTCCTTGATTACGAAGCGGCAGAGGGGAAAAAACCGCTTGAAAATAGAATCCCTCCGTTAACCACTATTCCAACAACGGCTGGTACAGGTTCAGAAGTGACGCAGTGGGCAGTGATCACAGATGAGGATAGAGAATTCAAATTCAACACAGGTGGACCGCTCATTGCAGCTCACCTCACAGTCATTGATCCAGAGCTTCATGTATCCATGCCGCCTCATGTGACAGCAATGACTGGAATTGATGCACTTGCACATGCGATTGAATGCTATACAATGAAATTTGCTCAGCCTATTACAGATGCGGTTGCGCTCATGGCCATTGAATATGCAGCTCATTATATTCGCCGTGCCTTTGCCGATGGTGAGGACTTAGAAGCCAGATATGGAATGGCACAAGCCGCAATGCTTGCCGGGCTTTCTTATGGAAGCGAATCAGCTGGCGCTGCACACGCGATGAGTCAAACACTCGGAGGAATGATTCCTGTAGCGCACGGTCAGTGTGTAGCAGCAATGATGGGACCAGTCATGAAGTATAATTGGAAGGGGTATCCCGAAAAATTTGCTCGTATCGCGCAAGCATTTGGTATTGATACTAGCCGAATGTCAACAGAGGAAGCAGCCAAAGCTGCTGTGAACTGGATGTATGATTTAGTGGAAGACCTAGAGGTTCCTTCATTAGAAGAGCAAGGTGTATCAAAAGAGATGATTGACCGCTTATCTAAAGAAGCAATGAAAGATCCGCAAACCATTGGAAACCCAAGAGATCTAAACGAAAAAGCGTACAACTGGATTTATGCTCGCTGTTTTGATCTAACACCTAAAACAGTGTAACAATGAAAAAAGGCTCCCAAAAGGGAGTCTTTTTATGTCTTATAGCTGTTCTTTAATTTCTTTGATTTGATGGATATGGCGTTTTTCATGTGCGCCGATAAAATCAAGATATTGCTTAAGGGATAATTCTTCAAACACAGGGTGTGCAATGACGCGCTTGAAATCATCCTCAGTAAACGTTGATAGAATTTGATTGAGCTGCTCACGTGCTGTATCAAGCTCATCTTTTAGATGTGTAGGTGTCACATGCTTGCGCTCAGGTTCAACAATACTAGGCGCAGTCGCTTTTCTAGAACGATCCTCTGCCATTTCCACCGGCTTTGGCTCATATTCTTTAATCGGTGCTTTTTTTCCTTCAGCAGCTAGATGTTTTGCTGCTACGAGGTCCATCTTTTTTAAATGATCTGCCACCTCTTGAATACTCCAAGTATCATCAGATAATTTTTGATTCAATTGTTCTTCGTTCAAACCTTGCAACTCTTGCCACAATTCTTGTCTTGCATCATGTAATAAACTCATTTTCATCACCTCAAGATCAAATTTTAACATACTGGTACATGACAATCATTCTTGAGCTATCCTTGAATTCCTTTGAAGAATTGTGAGGAAATTTGAAACCTTTACAAAAGTGGTTCGTATTACCTGTTAGAAGGAATACATTGGAGGTGAGCATGGTCTAAATGAAACAAAGGCTGTTCATTTCATGAAGAAAGGGTGAGGAAGATGGATGTGTTTGGGCTGCCACTTCAGACGCTATATTTATACATATTGATGATATCAGGAATCCTGACACTTGTTTTCGTCTTTTTCGGCGATGTGTTTGATGGATTGTTTGAAGCGATTCCTGTTCCATTCCTTCAACCAACATTAATCCTCGCATTTCTTACCTTTTTCTCGGCTGGAGGATTTATCTCTGAAAAAACAGCGATTGTAGGGAGTGGACTTGGCGCAGTCTTATCTGCCATCCTCGCAGTGGTACTTGTGACTTGTTTGAATGTCTTTGTCTTAGTCCCGCTTTCCTCTGCTGAAGAATCTCTCTCATATACGGAGGCCGACTTAAAAGGAAGAACTGGGGAGATCATTGTATCTGTTCCAAAAGACGGGTTTGGAGAAGTGCTGTTAATTAGTAATAGCGGGAAAATCTCAAAGCCCGCCGTCAGTTTCGACGAAGAGGAGATTCCATATGGAACCCGGGTGCTGGTCGTCGAAGTGAACAAAGGCGTCTTATCAGTTATACCAAATGAAGAAATCTAGGAGGGAATGCTATGCCAGGAACAACCATTTTAATTATCATTGGAATTGTGCTTGTGATTTTAATTGCACTTATTGGTGTATTTGTTTCGAAATACCGGACAGCTGGTCCAGATGAAGCATTAATCGTCACAGGAAGTTACCTCGGAAGTAAAAATGTCCACGTCGATGAAGGTGGAAACAAGATTAAGATTGTAAGAGGTGGAGGTACCTTTGTACTCCCTGTTTTTCAACAAGCAGAGCCGCTCAGCTTACTATCTAGCAAGCTAGATGTTTCAACGCCTGAAGTCTATACTGAACAAGGTGTACCAGTCATGGCAGACGGAACGGCCATCATTAAAATTGGTGGATCGATTGAAGAAATTGCTACTGCTGCAGAGCAGTTTTTAGGTAAAACAAAAGAAGACCGCGAAAACGAAGCGAGAGAAGTACTAGAAGGACACCTTCGCTCCATTTTAGGGTCAATGACAGTTGAAGAGATTTATAAAAACAGAGAGAAATTTTCTCAAGAAGTACAGCGTGTCGCTTCTCAAGACTTAGCAAAAATGGGCCTCGTCATTGTATCGTTTACCATCAAAGATGTCCGTGATAAAAATGGCTATTTAGAATCACTAGGTAAACCAAGAATTGCCCAAGTGAAACGCGATGCAGATATTGCGACAGCAGAAGCAGATAAAGAAACACGTATCAAACGTGCAGAAGCAGATAAAGATGCGAAGAAATCTGAGCTTGAGCGTGCTACTGAAATCGCTGAAGCAGAAAAAATCAATGAGCTGAAAAGAGCAGAATTCAGACGTGAACAAGATACAGCAAAAGCAAGCGCCGACCAAGCGTACGATCTTGAAACAGCTCGTAATCGTCAGCACGTAACTGAACAAGAAATGCAAGTAAAGATCATTGAACGACAGAAGCAAATTGAATTAGAAGAAAAAGAGATTCAGCGTCGTGAGCGTCAATACGATTCTGAAGTGAAAAAGAAAGCAGATGCAGACCGTTATGCTGTTGAGCAGTCAGCTGCAGCGGAAAAAGCGAAACGCCTTGCAGAAGCGGATGCTAAGAAATACAGCATTGAAGCAATGGCAAAAGCAGAAGCTGAGAAAGTCCGAATTGACGGGCTTGCCAAAGCGGAAGCGGATCGTGCGAAAGGGGAAACTGAAGCAGAGGTCATTAGACTGAAAGGACTTGCGGAAGCAGAAGCGAAAGAGAAAATCGCTGAAGCATTTGAACAGTATGGTCAGGCAGCGATCCTTGATATGATCGTGAAAATGCTTCCTGAATATGCGAAGCAAGTATCTGCACCACTTTCTAATATTGATAAAATTACGGTTGTGGATACGGGAGGTAACGGAGAAGGTAGCGGTGCCAATAAAGTCACTGGCTATGCTACAAACCTCATGTCCAGTCTGCAAGAAAGTCTGAAAGCATCCTCTGGAATCGATGTCAAAGAAATTATTGAGAACTTTTCCGGCAAAGGCAATGTGAAGCAAAGCATTCAGGAACTAACGAATGAAATCAAACAACCAAGAAAAAAAGAGATCGCTGATACTCAAATAGAAGAATAAAATCAATAGACACCTTCCATCAGAAGGTGTCTATTTGGCATTTGCCCAGTATGGATTCCTTTTTACATATGAAGAAAGATTTACGAGAATACCAGCAGATATCATCATGAACACTAGGGAGGAGCCGCCATAACTAATGAAGGGAAGCGGAATGCCTGTGATCGGAAGAAGACCAAAGACAGCGCCTAAATTAAAGACGGCTTGGAGCATGATCTGAAACGTAAGCCCAATCGTTAACAGTTTTCCAAAAGGGTCTTGTAAAGCATGCACAATTCGCATTGCGCGATACATGATGAGTAGATATGCGCCCATCACAATCAACACCCCCATGATGCCCAGCTCTTCACTGATAATGGCCATAATAAAATCCGTATGGGCTTCAGGAAGAAAGCCTAGCTTTTGAATGCTCCCTCCTAAGCCATTCCCTGTCAGCCCGCCTGAATTCATTGCGAGATACGAATGAATGAGCTGATAGCCATCTCCATCTTCATACTGAAAAGGATCACGAAAAGAAGTCAGCCGCTTCAAACGGTATGGAGCTGTCACTGCAAAAAAAGTGATGCCTGCTGCGGCAATCGATCCTAGTAAAATGAGATGGCGCGTTTTCAGTCCAGCGCACAATAAAATAATGCCGCAGCTTAATAAAATAGACACAGCTGTGCCTAAATCAGGCTGTTTTAAGATGAATAAAAAAACAAAACTTAAAAGGATCAGTGGCGGCATTACACCTCTTTTAAAAGAGGTAATGTACGCCTGTTTTTTCGCGTACACATAGGCAAAATAAATCACCATCACTAGTTTCACAGCTTCAGAAGGTTGGAGCATAAGAGAGCCCAGCTGAATCCATCGCTGAGAATTGTTTTTCACAACACCGATTCCAGGAAGCAGAACTAGAATGAGACATAGCAATGACAGCATGACAAGCCACTTGATCCATTTACGATAAATCTGATAAGGGAAAAGAGCAGCAATGAAGAAAAAGAATCCCCCAATCAGGAGCCATTGCCATTGTTTAATAAAGAAATAGCTGCCTTTCTCATACTTCACTTCTCCTAAAGGATAACTAGCACTGTACACCATCAGTAAACCAAATAAACAGAGGAACGCAATTGTTCCAACAAGAACGAGGTCGACTCTTTTGAGATGAGATAGAAAAAATGTTACCATCTTCAATTCCAATTGTCTCCGAACATATAGGATGATGATCTGATATTGACACTAAACACGAGGCCAATGGCAATCATGTTAGTGAGTAGCGCACTGCCTCCATAGCTGATAAAAGGAAGCGCGAGTCCTGTTACAGGCATTAATCCAATTGTCATTCCTACGTTTTGGAAAACTTGAAACACGATCAGCCCAACGACACCCGCACATATGTACAAACCATAAAGCGTATTCGCGTGCATAGCCACATGAATAATTCGGTAAATCATCATTAAGTACAAACACATCAAAAGGGAGGCGCCGATAAAACCAAACTCCTCACCAATGACGGCAAAGATAAAATCCGTATGCGCTTCAGGGATATTACCGCCTTGTACTTGGTGCCCCTTTGTAAAACCGCTTCCTGATAATTGACCTGATCCAATGCCGAGCATTGATTGTTTTAGCTGATACCCGTATGTTGAATCAAATTCATCGGGAGAGAGCCAGCCATAAATGCGATCAAGCTGATGTGGCTTAATGATTTTTGTGAAATGCTCAAAGT
Source organism: Bacillus sp. FSL R5-0422 (assembly GCF_038610765.1). Taxonomy (NCBI): domain Bacteria; kingdom Bacillati; phylum Bacillota; class Bacilli; order Caryophanales; family Bacillaceae; genus Bacillus; species Bacillus sp. FSL R5-0422. The sequence continues at coordinate 2,692,586 of NZ_CP152014.1, read as the reverse complement.
GTTCGTTGTGTAAGTAGACCAAAAATGAAAGAAATGTCACAAAAGAAGCCGTTAATGCTGCCATCATCTTGCTAGAAATCCCTGACACAAGCATCAGTGTAAAGGCGATAGATAATATGACGAGCGCTGTCCCTAAATCAGGCTGAACTAAAATGAGGAAAAAAGGGACAACGGTCCAGCAAACGACTTTACTTGTAGGAATGATACTTTCTTTAAACGAGAATCGCTGATGCTTGTATTGGTTCAGCACAGCCGCTAGAAGCAAGATCACAAAAATTTTCATGAACTCTGATGGCTGAACTTTGATTGAACCGAAGCTGATCCACCTTTGCGAACCGTTTTGACTCGTTCCAAAAAAGTGCACAAGAATAATGAGAAAAATACCACCTGCAAATAACCGAAAAGATAAACGCTCAAGCAATTCATAATCAAAGTATGCAGCTATGGCCATGAGACCAAAGCCGACGATATACCAGAAGATTTGTCTTTTGACGAAATAAAACATATCCTGCGTTTCATACTGCCCCGATCCGCTATATACAGCTATCAGGCTGATGACAAAGAAACAAATGACAGTGAGTAAAAGGATGAAGTCAATGCTGTACTGTTTTTTCATAGCTTCTTTTCCTGTTACCTATTTGTCAGCTGGTCTATGACGATTTTCACAGCCGCAGCATCATCAATGTAGCCGATCGGAAAAATATAATCTGGTATTAAATCAACAGGCATAATGAAATAAAGGAGCGCGCCCCCCATCAGCATTAATTCTCGAGAAGTACCTCGTCCGGTCATGAATAAGCTGTACATGTCTTTCAAATGCTGAAGGAATGGTCCGATGCCGTTTAGCGTCTCCATCTTTTTCTCAAACTTTGCCGAGATCGTTTCTTTTCCCTCGTTTGTTTGGCTATAGGTCTCATATTCGTTTAGCTTTTGTTTCAATTTCGTCTGACTAAATGTACCGTCATAGACCTCCTGATCTTTCAGTGTTGTTTCGATCTCTTCTACCGCTTGGATGAACGTATCACTATGTACCTTTTCGTTTTTGATTGGAAACCCAGCAGCAGCTAATAGTTGATCTAATGATAGGTTGAGAGAATCTGAAAGCCGCTGCAGATGATTCAAAGTTGGTTTTCTTTTTCCGTTCATGATTCGAGACAGTGTCGCTTTATCAATTTCTGTGTATGTGCTGAGCTCTCTTAAAGATAAAGAACGTTGTTGCAATCTTTCCTTTAAAAGAGTCCCAAGCTCAGTTGTTTTAGAATCCATTTTACGCCATCCTTTGTATGATGTATCAACTCTTCTATAGAAGAAGTCGTACTCAATATAAAGGTGTGTTGACAAAATGTCAACGGATATCCTTTACTGGTTGAATTTTAGGAAATAGGAATTTATCATAATAAAGATATGGTGAAAAAATGAGAAGGAGTGGCGCGGATGAAGGTGAGACATGCTGTACAACAAGATATTCCTAAAATCGCCGAAATACATGTGAAGAGCTGGCAGACGACTTATCAAGGTATTATCAATCAGGATTATTTGGATGGTTTAAAAATAGAAGAGCGAGAAGAGAGCTGGAGAAGAATGTCACTTGAAGGGACGTTTGTCGCAGAAGATGCCGAGGGGGTATTTGGTTTTGCTTCTTTTGGAAAACAACGTGATGAGAGGTATCCAACATATGATGGAGAACTTTACGCGATCTATTTATTGCAAAAGAAACAGAGATCAGGAGCAGGAATTGCTTTAATTGCAGAAGGAGTGCGTTATTTAATAGAGAAAGGGTATCAAAATATACTGCTGTGGGTATTTGAACAAAACTCGGCAAAGCATTTTTATCAAAAGCTTCAACCTCATTTTGTCGTTACCAGCCAGTTCGAGCTGGCTGGCGAGAAGCATGATGAAATAGGGTACGGGTGGGAGCTACCTGTATTAAATGACCATCTACACCGAATTAAATCGTCAGCTTCCAATAATAATGAGAGAAAAATGTGAAAAGCACCGCTAGCAACATATAAGAGATAAGAGGAGAAGCTTCTACTTTTCCTTTTATTCCTGCTATCTTTAAAGCTTCATAGAAACCTGCCAAAAAATAAGCAAGACTGAGAATATAACAGCACAGCATAATGGAGTAAGGGTTCATTGACGTACCTCCAACATGAAATCTTCTACTATTAATAGATTCCATAGAGCGCCAATTTATGCATAAAAAAATAACCAGCTGAAATCAGCCAGTTATTTTTTGTGAGGAAAAACCAAACGAGATGCACTTGGTATGAGTATGCAAAGAACGATACTGCAAATAATAAATGAAGGGACCATATATGTGCTGTTATAAATTAAAGAGTAAACCCAACCTGGCGTTCCTTTTGGTGCATTCTGAGAAAAGAAAACAACACCAGAAATAAAGAACGTCAACAGTCTGAAGAAACTTGCAACAAATACGGATAAAGTAATATAGAAGAATTGCTGCTTTCGTTTTTGATCCTGAATGGCTTTTTTAATCAATCCAGAAAATAGGCCACTTAGGGAAATGACAACAGATGCGACGAAATAATCGAGAAATCCTTGAACTGGTGTAGCAATAATAGGACCATTCATCAGCTGAAGGCCTGCAATAAGCACGCCAATGATAAACCCGGTTGATATTCCCCATCTAATAGACATAAGAATGACGGGGATCATAATTAGCGCAAGAGATCCGCCATTCGGCATTCTTAAAAAGAGACCTGATAAGTAATCTAATACAAGTGCAAGTGAAGTCATAATTGCGATTTCCATCAGTCGTACCAATTGGTTTGATTGCTGCATAAAAAAATCTCCCTTTTCATGAATTGAGCAAGGAGAGACCGTGTAAGGATGAGTATGTTATTCATAGAAAAACATATCGAGTTGAATACACCACATGTATTCAAATGAATCCACATTCCTACTTCAGTATTAACTGACAGGTTCAAAGGGTCAGAACAACAAGTGTTCACTCTCAGCACAAAGCTCCCCCTGCGGTTATTTAGTTTTCTTCTATTATAAATATACTAAAGACCTTCTAGATCAACAATAGAGAATTCCTGTGACAATCGATTTTTGTATGATTATATAGGTAGAGATAAGGGAAAATAAATTATTTAGAAAAAATACTTGTTTCCTCTCTCAAAAGGTGTTATATTTGTATTCGCCGCTAAAACAGCGCGGTTATTAAATAACATAAAGAAAAAAGTTATTGACTTTATCTTGATAGAATGTTATATTAATAAAGTCGCCTCTGAGAGACGGCGAAGATGATCTTTGAAAACTAAATAAGACAAAACGTACCTGTTAATTCGAGTTTTTATAAAAAATCCTATGATGTTTCATAGGTAGTCAGTCAAACGCTGACGAGGCAGGAAATGATCACATGCTAAGTTCGCTACATCGTGTAGCAACGCATGTGTGATATGCATCCTGCATACCTCGGAGAGTTTGATCCTGGCTCAGGACGAACGCTGGCGGCGTGCCTAATACATGCAAGTCGAGCGGACAGAAGGGAGCTTGCTCCCGGATGTTAGCGGCGGACGGGTGAGTAACACGTGGGTAACCTGCCTGTAAGACTGGGATAACTCCGGGAAACCGGAGCTAATACCGGATAGTTCCTTGAACCGCATGGTTCAAGGATGAAAGACGGTTTCGGCTGTCACTTACAGATGGACCCGCGGCGCATTAGCTAGTTGGTGGGGTAATGGCTCACCAAGGCGACGATGCGTAGCCGACCTGAGAGGGTGATCGGCCACACTGGGACTGAGACACGGCCCAGACTCCTACGGGAGGCAGCAGTAGGGAATCTTCCGCAATGGACGAAAGTCTGACGGAGCAACGCCGCGTGAGTGATGAAGGTTTTCGGATCGTAAAGCTCTGTTGTTAGGGAAGAACAAGTGCGAGAGTAACTGCTCGCACCTTGACGGTACCTAACCAGAAAGCCACGGCTAACTACGTGCCAGCAGCCGCGGTAATACGTAGGTGGCAAGCGTTGTCCGGAATTATTGGGCGTAAAGGGCTCGCAGGCGGTTTCTTAAGTCTGATGTGAAAGCCCCCGGCTCAACCGGGGAGGGTCATTGGAAACTGGGAAACTTGAGTGCAGAAGAGGAGAGTGGAATTCCACGTGTAGCGGTGAAATGCGTAGAGATGTGGAGGAACACCAGTGGCGAAGGCGACTCTCTGGTCTGTAACTGACGCTGAGGAGCGAAAGCGTGGGGAGCGAACAGGATTAGATACCCTGGTAGTCCACGCCGTAAACGATGAGTGCTAAGTGTTAGGGGGTTTCCGCCCCTTAGTGCTGCAGCTAACGCATTAAGCACTCCGCCTGGGGAGTACGGTCGCAAGACTGAAACTCAAAGGAATTGACGGGGGCCCGCACAAGCGGTGGAGCATGTGGTTTAATTCGAAGCAACGCGAAGAACCTTACCAGGTCTTGACATCCTCTGACAACCCTAGAGATAGGGCTTTCCCTTCGGGGACAGAGTGACAGGTGGTGCATGGTTGTCGTCAGCTCGTGTCGTGAGATGTTGGGTTAAGTCCCGCAACGAGCGCAACCCTTGATCTTAGTTGCCAGCATTTAGTTGGGCACTCTAAGGTGACTGCCGGTGACAAACCGGAGGAAGGTGGGGATGACGTCAAATCATCATGCCCCTTATGACCTGGGCTACACACGTGCTACAATGGACAGAACAAAGGGCTGCGAGACCGCAAGGTTTAGCCAATCCCATAAATCTGTTCTCAGTTCGGATCGCAGTCTGCAACTCGACTGCGTGAAGCTGGAATCGCTAGTAATCGCGGATCAGCATGCCGCGGTGAATACGTTCCCGGGCCTTGTACACACCGCCCGTCACACCACGAGAGTTTGTAACACCCGAAGTCGGTGAGGTAACCTTTATGGAGCCAGCCGCCGAAGGTGGGACAGATGATTGGGGTGAAGTCGTAACAAGGTAGCCGTATCGGAAGGTGCGGCTGGATCACCTCCTTTCTAAGGATATATGGAGCAGCGTGCGTTTTCGTCTTGTTTAGTTTTGAAGGATCATTCCTTCAAAACATGTCTCTAGCGAGACAGGATTGTTCTTTGAAAACTAGATAACAATAAGTAATACATTCACATTGAATGCAATGCAAAGTTCATCACACATAGTGATTCTTTCTAAAGTAAGAAATGGTTAAGTTAGAAAGGGCGCACGGTGGATGCCTTGGCACTAGGAGCCGATGAAGGACGGGACGAACACCGATATGCTTCGGGGAGCTGTAAGCAAGCTTTGATCCGGAGATTTCCGAATGGGGAAACCCACTGCTCGTAATGGAGTAGTATCCATACTTGAATACATAGAGTATGAGAAGGCATACCCGGGGAACTGAAACATCTAAGTACCCGGAGGAAGAGAAAGCAAATGCGATTCCCTGAGTAGCGGCGAGCGAAACGGGAACAGCCCAAACCAAGAGGCTTGCCTCTTGGGGTTGTAGGACACTCTATACGGAGTTACAAAGGAACGATATAAGCGAAGAGGTCTGGAAAGGCCCGCCAAAGAAGGTAACAGCCCTGTAACTGAAATGTTGTTCTCTCCAGAGTGGATCCTGAGTACGGCGGAACACGTGAAATTCCGTCGGAATCCGGGAGGACCATCTCCCAAGGCTAAATACTCCCTAGTGACCGATAGTGAACCAGTACCGTGAGGGAAAGGTGAAAAGCACCCCGGAAGGGGAGTGAAATAGATCCTGAAACCGTGTGCCTACAAGTAGTCAGAGCCCGTTAAAGGGTGATGGCGTGCCTTTTGTAGAATGAACCGGCGAGTTACGATCCCGTGCAAGGTTAAGCAGAAGATGCGGAGCCGCAGCGAAAGCGAGTCTGAATAGGGCGCATGAGTACGTGGTCGTAGACCCGAAACCAGGTGATCTACCCATGTCCAGGGTGAAGTTCAGGTAACACTGAATGGAGGCCCGAACCCACGCACGTTGAAAAGTGCGGGGATGAGGTGTGGGTAGGGGTGAAATGCCAATCGAACCTGGAGATAGCTGGTTCTCTCCGAAATAGCTTTAGGGCTAGCCTCAAGGTAAGAGTCTCGGAGGTAGAGCACTGATTGGACTAGGGGCCCCTACCGGGTTACCGAATTCAGTCAAACTCCGAATGCCGATGACTTATCCTTGGGAGTCAGACTGCGAGTGATAAGATCCGTAGTCGAAAGGGAAACAGCCCAGACCGCCAGCTAAGGTCCCAAAGTATACGTTAAGTGGAAAAGGATGTGGAGTTGCTTAGACAACCAGGATGTTGGCTTAGAAGCAGCCACCATTTAAAGAGTGCGTAATAGCTCACTGGTCGAGTGACTCTGCGCCGAAAATGTACCGGGGCTAAACGTATCACCGAAGCTGCGGACTGTTCTAACGAACAGTGGTAGGAGAGCGTTCTAAGTGCTGTGAAGTCAGACCGGAAGGACTGGTGGAGCGCTTAGAAGTGAGAATGCCGGTATGAGTAGCGAAAGACGGGTGAGAATCCCGTCCACCGAATGCCTAAGGTTTCCTGAGGAAGGCTCGTCCGCTCAGGGTTAGTCGGGACCTAAGCCGAGGCCGAAAGGCGTAGGCGATGGACAACAGGTTGATATTCCTGTACCACCTCCTCACCATTTGAGCAATGGGGGGACGCAGGAGGATAGGGTAAGCGCGGTATTGGATATCCGCGTCCAAGCAGTTAGGCTGGGAAATAGGCAAATCCGTTTCCCGTGAAGGCTGAGCTGTGATGGCGAGCGAAATTTAGTAGCGAAGTTCCTGATTCCACACTGCCAAGAAAAGCCTCTAGCGAGGTGAGAGGTGCCCGTACCGCAAACCGACACAGGTAGGCGAGGAGAGAATCCTAAGGTGATCGAGAGAACTCTCGTTAAGGAACTCGGCAAAATGACCCCGTAACTTCGGGAGAAGGGGTGCTTCTTAGGGTGTTAAAGCCCCGAGAAGCCGCAGTGAATAGGCCCAGGCGACTGTTTAGCAAAAACACAGGTCTCTGCGAAGCCGTAAGGCGAAGTATAGGGGCTGACGCCTGCCCGGTGCTGGAAGGTTAAGAGGAGCGCTTAGCGTAAGCGAAGGTGCGAATTGAAGCCCCAGTAAACGGCGGCCGTAACTATAACGGTCCTAAGGTAGCGAAATTCCTTGTCGGGTAAGTTCCGACCCGCACGAAAGGCGCAACGATCTGGGCACTGTCTCAACGAGAGACTCGGTGAAATTATAGTACCTGTGAAGATGCAGGTTACCCGCGACAGGACGGAAAGACCCCGTGGAGCTTTACTGCAGCCTGATATTGAATGTTGGTACAGCTTGTACAGGATAGGTAGGAGCCTTGGAAACCGGAGCGCTAGCTTCGGTGGAGGCATCGGTGGGATACTACCCTGGCTGTATTGACCTTCTAACCCGCTGCCCTTATCGGGCAGGGAGACAGTGTCAGGTGGGCAGTTTGACTGGGGCGGTCGCCTCCTAAAATGTAACGGAGGCGCCCAAAGGTTCCCTCAGAATGGTTGGAAATCATTCGCAGAGTGTAAAGGCACAAGGGAGCTTGACTGCGAGACCTACAAGTCGAGCAGGGACGAAAGTCGGGCTTAGTGATCCGGTGGTTCCGCATGGAAGGGCCATCGCTCAACGGATAAAAGCTACCCCGGGGATAACAGGCTTATCTCCCCCAAGAGTCCACATCGACGGGGAGGTTTGGCACCTCGATGTCGGCTCATCGCATCCTGGGGCTGTAGTCGGTCCCAAGGGTTGGGCTGTTCGCCCATTAAAGCGGTACGCGAGCTGGGTTCAGAACGTCGTGAGACAGTTCGGTCCCTATCCGTCGCGGGCGCAGGAAATTTGAGAGGAGCTGTCCTTAGTACGAGAGGACCGGGATGGACGCACCGCTGGTGTACCAGTTGTTCTGCCAAGGGCATCGCTGGGTAGCTATGTGCGGACGGGATAAGTGCTGAAAGCATCTAAGCATGAAGCCCCCCTCAAGATGAGATTTCCCATTCCGCAAGGAAGTAAGATCCCTGAAAGATGATCAGGTTGATAGGTCTGAGGTGGAAGCGTGGTGACACGTGGAGCTGACAGATACTAATAGATCGAGGACTTAACCTATATTCTATTGTGAAGTTTGAACATTGTTATCTAGTTTTGAGAGAACATTCTCTCCATCAGGTTTGGTGGCGATAGCGAAGAGGTCACACCCGTTCCCATACCGAACACGGAAGTTAAGCTCTTCAGCGCCGATGGTAGTTGGGGGTCTCCCCCTGTGAGAGTAGGACGCCGCCAAGCTTGTATAAGGATCAGTTCCATTTGGAACTGGTCTTTTTGTGCTTCTTGAGAAAATATGCTGCTGATTGCACTTGTTTGATGAACGTTTCAACACTCCACTCTAGCGTATTTATAAGCAGATGAAACTCTTTAAAAATGAGATCGTGTATTCCAGTTAACTATGAAATAACCAGTAAAGAGTTAGATGAATAGATGATAGAAAAGCTCTGTATTGATATTAGTAGATAATTAATTCTAATTCAGACATAATGGGTATCTAATGTGAGATGCTAATATTTATGAAGGAATTGCCCATTTTTAAAGAGAATATAGAGTGGAGGCGTTTAAGTGATGAGCGTTAGATGACGCTGATTGATTAGAGGAAATAACGGTCATTTGTTAAAAGAAATACGGGATGAAAATTGAAATAAAATTTTTTTAATATAGCCTTTACAAATGATGAAAACCTGTATATAATAATCTTTGTCGGATCGAGAGATTCCTACATAATGGAGGATTAGCTCAGCTGGGAGAGCATCTGCCTTACAAGCAGAGGGTCGGCGGTTCGAGCCCGTCATCCTCCACCATATTTATTCTTACATAATGTTAGGATAGATAAAGCCGGTGTAGCTCAACTGGTAGAGCAACTGACTTGTAATCAGTAGGTTGGGGGTTCAAGTCCTCTTGCCGGCACCAGTTTCATATGGTAAGATAGACAAGTCGCTTTTAAAGCGAGCCATTAGCTCAGTTGGTAGAGCATCTGACTTTTAATCAGAGGGTCGAAGGTTCGAGTCCTTCATGGCTCACCATGTTTCATGCGGGTGTGGCGGAATTGGCAGACGCGCTAGACTTAGGATCTAGTGTCTTTATGACGTGGGGGTTCAAGTCCCTTCACCCGCATTGCCAAATAAAATAAAGAAATCCTGTAATGCGGAAGTAGTTCAGTGGTAGAACACCACCTTGCCAAGGTGGGGGTCGCGGGTTCGAATCCCGTCTTCCGCTTATACCATCCACGCCGGGGTGGTGGAATTGGCAGACACACAGGACTTAAAATCCTGCGGTAGGTGACTACCGTGCCGGTTCAAGTCCGGCCCTCGGCATTATAAATAAGCGCCCGTAGCTCAATTGGATAGAGCGTTTGACTACGGATCAAAAGGTTAGGGGTTCGACTCCTCTCGGGCGCGCCATTAAGATCGGGAAGTAGCTCAGCTTGGTAGAGCACTTGGTTTGGGACCAAGGGGTCGCAGGTTCGAATCCTGTCTTCCCGACCATCTTTTATGGGGCCTTAGCTCAGCTGGGAGAGCGCCTGCCTTGCACGCAGGAGGTCAGCGGTTCGATCCCGCTAGGCTCCACTTTTAAAAGATTATTTTGATCATGGCGGTGTAGCTCAGCTGGCTAGAGCGTACGGTTCATACCCGTGAGGTCGGGGGTTCGATCCCCTCCGCCGCTATAAAGGACCTTTAGCTCAGTTGGTTAGAGCAGACGGCTCATAACCGTCCGGTCGTAGGTTCGAGTCCTACAAGGTCCACCATCTATACGGAGGAATACCCAAGTCCGGCTGAAGGGATCGGTCTTGAAAACCGACAGGGGTGTCAAAGCCCGCGGGGGTTCGAATCCCTCTTCCTCCGCCATATTTTTTAAAAACTTAAATTGATATCATCGCGGGGTGGAGCAGTTCGGTAGCTCGTCGGGCTCATAACCCGAAGGTCGCAGGTTCAAATCCTGCCCCCGCAACCAAAATGGTCCGGTAGTTCAGTTGGTTAGAATGCCTGCCTGTCACGCAGGAGGTCGCGGGTTCGAGTCCCGTCCGGACCGCCATTTTTAAAAAGAATACATGGCTCGGTAGCTCAGTTGGTAGAGCAACGGACTGAAAATCCGTGTGTCGGCGGTTCGATTCCGTCCCGAGCCACTTTTATAAAAAAATATTGATAGTATGGCGGTTGTGGCGAAGTGGTTAACGCACCAGATTGTGGCTCTGGCACTCGTGGGTTCGATTCCCATCAATCGCCCCATACATATTTGCGGGTGTAGTTTAGTGGTAAAACCTCAGCCTTCCAAGCTGATGTCGTGGGTTCGATTCCCATCACCCGCTCCATTTGTATATCCAATCATGGGCCTGTAGCTCAGCTGGTTAGAGCGCACGCCTGATAAGCGTGAGGTCGGTGGTTCGAGTCCACTCAGGCCCACCATGATATTCCGCAGTAGCTCAGTGGTAGAGCTATCGGCTGTTAACCGATCGGTCGTAGGTTCGAGTCCTACCTGCGGAGCCATAATGGAGAAGTACTCAAGTGGCTGAAGAGGCGCCCCTGCTAAGGGTGTAGGTCGTGCAAGCGGCGCGAGGGTTCAAATCCCTCCTTCTCCGCCATTTATCTGGCCCGTTGGTCAAGCGGTTAAGACACCGCCCTTTCACGGCGGTAACACGGGTTCGAATCCCGTACGGGTCATTTTCAAAAGAGGTCTTGTCAAAGATCTCTTTTTTATTTTCTCCAAAAAAGAAAGACCGCCATAATAACGGTCTTTTTTTACATGTTCATGGAATAGATCGTATAAGACAAGTAAGTTGCAAAGAATCCCCATAACACATAAGGAATGAGTAAAATTGGAACGACTTTGCTTAGTTTACGCGAGACGATCACAAGAGCAAGTGCTGTCAGTGCGACAAGCAGGCAATCGATCGTAGCGGCAAATAAATCTTTTTGTGTAAATTGAAAAAAACTGAAGGCCTGATTAAATACATAATTTAAAAGAAAAAGAATCCAAAATGGTAAAGTGATTTTTTGAAATCCATATTTTCCATAAATGATCGCTGCGGACAACGAGATGAGAGCAAATAAGACAGCCCATACAGCACCAATTACACCACCACTTGGTGTCCATTCCGGTTTATTTAATGCATCATACCACTCTCTGTCAATCGGAAACAGGAATCCGGCAACAGAGAATAATGCGTATGTAATAAAGAAAACAATCACTGCCCAAATGATACTTTTTCTTGCCATTAGAATCTCCTCCAATCAAATTCACTCTTAAAGTGATTTCCCACTTATTACATGATATAAACATGAAGCCCCCATTATGAGGGGACTAATGATTTTCTTCTGTATAAGGTTCTTCTTCGTACGGCTTCAAATCACCAAATACGGTCATGACGCCTTCTTCGTCCAATGCTTCTTCATAAGCTTCGTGGGCTTTATTTGGATATACCTTGCTTGCTTTTCCCTCAATATCAGCAGCTGCGAATCCCTCATAGTCTTCGACATAATCTTCATCTTCTGATTGTGTATACACATCATCGTATGTCAATGGAGGAAATTCCATATCGGACGGCGTATCAGAATTTCCGTACCGTTCTACGTCTTGATATGCATCTTCACCATCGTATGCGGCACTTTCTTCATTTTCAAATTGACCTGAGGGTGGACTTAATAAATCCTCTTCAATCGGACGGTTTTGTGAAACGGTTTGTTCTTTTGAATGTTCTGTGCATGTGACGGCACTAGGCAAGGCTTCTAAACGTTCCTTTGGGATAGGGGCTTTACAGACCTTGCAGTGGCCATAAGAGCCGTCTGTGATGGCTTGAAGTGCTTCATTGATGTCTAACAAATGTTCATGTTCCAAACTGTTTAATGCAATATCTTTCCCGCGTTCGAACAGTTCTGTCCCTTGATCACCTGGGTGATTATCATAGGCTGACAGATCTCCGACAGAATCATAAGGAAATGATACTTTTTGTTCATCGTCATGGCTTTTGGCTTCGAGTTCATGCTTTTCATCGAGAAGTCGCTGCTTCAAATGATGTAATTCGTCTTTAGACAACAAATCGATCATCCTTTCATATCAAACATAATGTTAGTATGAGCAATTTTATCTGTAAGACTAGTTCCAATTTGAAGCAATTCCTCATGAAAAAACGCCTGCGGCTGGGCAGGCGTTCTTTGTTAAGCAATATAGTATTGTAAGATCAAAGCGATTGTTAGCAGAAAACCGAAAAATGTATTGGTTTGAGCTGTCGATTTCATGGCATTCATTAATTCAATTGGTTTTTCTTTTTGCTTAAATTCTTTGATAGCTGTATATGCTTTTGGGACACTGAGTAAAACAAGAAGACTCCAAAGGCCGACAATATCTGTGAAGATATAAACAAAAATAAGTACATATGAGATCAAAAACATGGAAAGTAAAATGTTCACTGCCGCTTTTCGTCCAGCAAGGATAGCAAGTGTTTTTCGTCCATTTTCTTTATCACCGTCTAAATCGCGGATATTGTTCGATAGTAAGATGGCACCAACTAAAATAGAAATTGGTAATGAGACAAGAACAGCTTTAGACGTCAGTGTGCCTGTTTGAATATAGAAACTGATCAGAATAATTCCTAGTCCCATAAAGGCACCTGACACAAGTTCTCCAAACGGTGTATATGCAATAGGAACAGGACCGCCTGTATAGAAATAGCCTGCTGCCATACAAATGAGTCCTATCAGTGCAATCCACCAGCTAGACATCATGCAAATGTATACTCCTAGTAGTAAGGAAAGCGCAAATAGTGCATAAGCGAGGCCGAGAACTGTTTTTGGCTTTACACCATTTCTGACAATGGCGCCTCCGATACCGACAGATTTCTCGTTGTCCAATCCGCGAACAAAATCAAAGTATTCATTAAACATGTTTGTTGCGATTTGGATAAACATAGATGCAAATAGCATAGCTAAAAATAGCCCAACATGTATTTGACCACTTGGAAGTGCTAGAACAGTTCCTAAAGTAACGGGAATAAATGCTGCTGTTAATGTATGCGGTCGTAGTAAATTCCACCAAATCCGCCAGTTCTTATCAGGCTTAATCGGTGAAAGCTGATCTGATATCGATTGATGCTGCATAAAATATACTCCTTTAAATAAAAAAATACGTACACGTCCAAATTCCAGTTTAGCAAAGTTCAAAAAGGTGTCAATATATTGATGCGATGAATCCAGAAAAAGATGTTTGCTAATCGTTGCCATATCGAGAGAAAGCTTGATCTTAAAACAAGACTTTCCATTTTTCTTATAGATGCTCTCGTTTCAAGAAGCGGGAGCGAAAAAATCTAGAAAGCGTGATATAATAAGGATTCGAGGTTTTAAAAGCTGTTTTCTTTACTAAGTTCATCTGTTAAGGTTTATAATAGAAAAGCAGGTCATTCGACATATTCGAATGTTCACGTATTTTTTCATGATGGTTTTATTTTTTTATGTTATTTCATGGATTTTGGAGGAATGTATCATGGTGACAACAGTGCAAAGTACTTTCCGGCAGGAAGCGCTTGCGACATTAGAAGAAGCGAATAACGTCAACCATGCTGTTTTGATAAGCTACTCCAGAAGAGTTGACGATCTGGATCCTCTTGCCTTTTTCCAAAGCGGCGAAGCGGATTTTTTAGGCGAGCGCTTTTTTTGGTCTGATCCAGAAAGCCAAATGATATTTTCTGGACTTGGCAGAGCGGCCGTTATTAAATCATCTGAGCAAGGCAAGGAACGATTCGATACAGTCCATCAAGAATGGGAACAGCTGAAGCAGCACATGTTCCATTTTCATGATGAGAAGGAGTTAAGGCAAGCGGCTGTTGGTCCGCTTTTATTTGGTGGATTCTCATTTGATCCTTATGAAGAGAAGGCGCGTCATTGGGAAGCTTTTGGTGAGGCTCATTTTTTTGTGCCATCGATGATGCTCACTGTCTCAAAAGAAGGCACGTTTCTTACGATCAATGAATGGAAGCAGGTGGATGGGAATGTTCATCAGCTCATTCAAGAATTAGAACAAAAAGCCTCTCAATTCAAAACATTACCGCTAAGATATGATGGACAAGCTGAACTTGTTCATATGGAAGAACTAGATGTGAAGGAATGGATGAAGGCGATCCAAGAAGCGACAGACCACATTCGTGCTAACGAATATGAAAAGGTTGTTCTAGCAAGAGAAGTCTTGCTTCACTATAAAAATCAAATTGAACTCGCTCCACTGTTATCAGAATTATTAAAGCATCAAACAACAAGTTATGTATTTGCGGTTGAACAGGGGAGACAAGCATTTGTCGGAGCTACACCGGAACGTTTAGTGAAAAAAAGCGGCGGAGAGGTCTTTTCATCTTGTTTAGCAGGTTCAATTGTTCGTGGAAAAGATGAAGAGGAAGATAAAGCATTAGGCGAGGAACTGTTGCATGATGAGAAGAATTTGATTGAACATCAAATTGTTGTCAATATGATTGAACAAGCATTTGAAGCCAATTGCCTTCGCGTGCATAAACCAAATCAACCTAGTCTTTATAAAACAAAAAATATTCAACATTTGTTTACACCGATTGTGGGAGAAATTAAAAACAGTTGTTCCCTCTTTTCGTTAATTGAACAGCTCCACCCGACGCCAGCATTAGGCGGATATCCGAAAGAAAAGGCGGTTGAGGTCATTCGTGAAATCGAACCGTTGAAACGTGGCTGGTATGCAGCGCCAGTAGGGTGGATTGACTCTCAGGACAATGGAGAATTTGCTGTCGCCATTCGGTCAGGTCTTATTGAGGAAGACCATGTTCGTTTGTTCGCTGGCTGCGGCATTGTAGAGGATTCCCTTGCAAAGCAGGAGTATGAGGAAACACAAGTGAAATTAAGACCAATGCTATCTGCGCTTGGAGGTCGTCCTATTGAATAATCAAATTATGACAACATATATTGGCAGATTGATGGATGAATTTGTCCAAGGTGGCGTACAAGAGGCAGTTGTCTGTCCAGGTTCTCGTTCAACCCCGCTTGCAATGTTGGCTCTTGCCCACCAAGACATCAATGTCCATGTATTAGTGGATGAAAGGTCTGCTGCTTTTTATGCGCTAGGTCTTGCAAAAGCAAGTCAAACCCCAGTGCTGCTTATTTGTACATCAGGTACAGCAGCTGCTAACTTTTATCCAGCCATTGTAGAGGCACATTATTCTCGTGTCCCACTTATTGTTTTAACTGCTGATCGGCCGCACGAATTGAGGGAAGTTGGAGCACCTCAAGCGATTGATCAGCAATTCTTATTCGGTAAGTTTGTTAAATGGTTCACAGACTTAGCATTGCCAGAAGATAGTCAGATGATGTTACGCTATGTTCAGACAGCGGCGGCAAGAGCAAATCATATGTCGATGCAAGAGCCGAAGGGACCTGTACAAATCAATGTCCCTCTGAGAGAACCATTGCTTCCTGATTTGTCTATTCATCCTTTCGACAGAAAAGAAACAGACCGAAAAAAGGTATTAGCTACAGGACAGGCTTACCCAAATGATGATGAGCTATCTGAAATTGTGACGGTCATGAACCGTTCCAAAAAGGGACTGATTGTGTGTGGAGAGCTTCATACTCAGAAAGAAAAAGAGGCAGTGTTACGTCTTTCAAAAGACTTGCATCTTCCAATTTTAGCGGACCCGCTTTCTCATTTGCGAAATGGTCATGAGCATGCAGAGCTTATAATTGATGCGTATGATTCTTTATTAAAAGATGAAGCATTGCAGCAGCACCTATTGCCGGATATGGTGATTCGTTTTGGACCGATGCCCGTGTCTAAACCTTTATTCAAATGGCTGGAAAAACATGCGGAAGTGAATCAGATTGTTGTTGATGCTGCTGGAGGTTTTCGAGATCCTGGACTGAGTGCTTCATACATCATTGAAAGTGATGTGGCAGCTTTTGTAGATGAAGTAGTCAATAGAGCAGATCAACGTGAGGATACAAGTTTTCTAAATCGCTGGCAGCATGCTAATTCATCATTCAGAACGCATGCATCTCATTATTCTGATGAGGATCTGTCATTTGAGGGGAATGTGTACCGTCAGCTTCAGCATCTCTTACCGAAGGAGAGTGTTCTTTTTATCGGAAATAGTATGCCGATTCGTGATGTGGATACGTTTTTTGAAGCGCAATCGAAGCCTTTTCGAATGATGGCGAATCGTGGCGCAAATGGTATAGACGGCGTCGTGTCTACAGCACTTGGCACGTATGCAGCTTTGAAACAGCCAGTCACCTTAGTGATTGGAGATTTATCATTTTACCATGATATGAATGGTCTTCTTGCAGCTAAGTTGATGGACATTCCACTGACGGTTGTGCTGTTAAACAATGATGGAGGAGGCATCTTTTCGTTCCTTCCGCAGGCGTCTGAGGAACCGTATTATGAAAAACTCTTTGGTACACCGACTGGACTGAATTTTGAGTATGCTTCTAAGCTGTATGGGGGAACCTATTCGAAACCTTCAACGAAACAAGAATTCCATGATGTCTATAAGGCACATATAGAAGAGCCTGGACTTCATTTAATTGAAATTGAAACAGATCGGCATTCTCGTGTAAGCAAGCATCGTCAAATGATGGATGACATATTGGAAGAAGTGAAAAAAGAATGTCTTCTTTCATAATAAGGATGCGTGATGGTGTGGCGTACGAGGTGATAGATCAGAATCCATCAGGTGAGAATGCCACGCTATGCTTACATGGTTTTACTGGAAGTGCGGCTTCTTGGAACTTTTTGAATGCTTATATGGAAAATACAAGATTGATTCAAGTCAGCTTGCTTGGACATGGCCGCACGGACTCACCAGAAAGTATAAGAAGATATGCGATGTCGCATCAACTGGCAGATCTTGCAGAGATTTTAAACCAATTAAAGCTTCACAAAGTGAATATTCTCGGATATTCTATGGGAGGACGTATTGCTTTATCATTTGCCTCTCGTTATTCAGAGCGAGTCAACAAGTTGATTTTAGAGAGTACCTCTCCAGGGCTTCGCACGTTTAAAGAGCGGATGGCAAGACTCAAACATGATCATCAGCTCGCTCAGAAAATGAGAGATGAAGGTTTAGTGAAGTTTGTGGATTTTTGGGAGAGTATCCCACTATTTGCTTCACAAAAAACTTTATCAGCTCATGCGCAGGCTCAACTAAGAAAGGGAAGGCTGAAAGCCAACCCGCTTGGACTAGCTCGCAGCTTAGAAGGCATAGGAACAGGTTCGCAGCCCTCTGTTTGGAAGGCATTAAAGCATATGAATTTACCTGTTTTGTTGATTTGTGGAGCGCTTGATGAGAAGTTCTGCAATATCGCCACACGTATGCAGCAGGAGCTTGAAGGCAGTCAATTGATGTTGGCTGAGCAGGCTGGGCATACAGTTCATGTGGAACAACCACATTTTTTTGGTAAAATAGTTAGTGAGTTTATTACCCAAGATTAGAGGAGGAACTATTGATGGCTATTGAATGGCAAACTGAGCGTCAATATGACGAAATTTTATATGAAACGTACAATGGGATTGCAAAGATTACGATTAATCGTCCACATGTACATAACGCGTTTACACCTAAGACTGTGAGTGAATTAATTGATGCATTTTCGCGTGCTCGTGATAATTCAAATGTTGGTGTGATCGTACTTGCAGGTGCTGGCGGCAAAGCATTCTGTTCTGGTGGAGACCAAAAAGTGCGCGGTCATGGCGGTTATGTAGGAGACGACCAAATTCCGCGTCTAAATGTACTGGACTTACAGCGTTTGATTCGTGTCATTCCAAAACCTGTTGTTGCAATGGTGGCTGGTTATGCAATCGGCGGCGGACACGTTCTTCATATTGTATGTGACCTGACAATTGCAGCAGATAATGCGGTATTTGGACAAACTGGTCCAAAAGTAGGCAGCTTTGATGCTGGTTATGGTTCAGGCTACCTTGCACGTATTGTAGGTCATAAGAAAGCGAGAGAAATCTGGTACTTATGCCGTCAATACAATGCACAAGAAGCGCTTGATATGGGCCTTGTCAATACAGTTGTACCATTAGAGCAGCTTGAAGAAGAAACAGTGAAGTGGTGTGAGGAAATGCTAGAAAAGAGCCCGACTGCTTTACGATTCTTGAAGGCTGCATTTAATGCAGATACGGATGGATTAGCTGGAATTCAACAATTTGCAGGAGATGCGACTCTTCTTTATTACACAACAGATGAAGCAAAAGAAGGACGCGATTCCTTTAAGGAAAAACGCAAGCCGGACTTCGGTCAGTTCCCGCGTTTCCCTTGATTCAATCATACCGATGAAAAACAGCTTAGTGCATCAGACTAAGCTGTTTTCTTTTACGAAAAGGAGGTGTCATGATGAAGCAACCGAATTGGCTGCTCCACCGTGCTTATGTAACACCAGAAAGAGTCGCGCTCATTTATCAAGATAAAAAATGGACATTCCGCGATTTAGCTGATGAAGTCAATGAGCTTTCAAATAGACTTGCACAAACATCATTAAAAAAAGGGGAAACGGTTGGGCTTCTGATGAACAACCATCCTCAAATGGTGATGCTTGTTCATGCTTGTTTTTCAATAGGATTCAAAATCGTTCTATTGAACAATAAGTTAACAAAAGCGGAAAGACGCTTTCAACTTGAAGATGCAAAAGCAGCCGCTTTATTTACTGAACCTGTTTATGCCAGTGATCATAAGGGTGAACTTCCCGTTTATACAATGGAGACATTACCTGAAGCAGGTCAAGAGAATGTAAAGAAAATCGAAAACGATTTTGACTTGAACCAAACAGCGACGATCATGTATACATCTGGCACAACAGGACGCCCAAAAGGGGTCGAGCAAACGTTTGGTAATCATTTTCATAGTGCAGTTTCCTCTGCACTCAATATGGGCCTCAGAGAGGGTGATCGCTGGCTTATTTCACTGCCTCTTTTTCATATTAGCGGATTATCCGCTTTATTTAAGTCTGTGATTTATGGGATGACTGTCGTACTTCATCAGAAGTTTGATGTCGATGAAGTAATAGGTTCGATTGAACAGCATCGTGTGACGATGATATCTGTTGTCCAAACGATGTTATCCCGTTTATTAAGCAGACTGGAAGAATGTCCGTCTTCTTTGCGCTGTCTTTTATTAGGCGGAGGGCCTGCGCCTTTGGCGATGCTTCAAGAAAGCAAAGAGAAAGGGTTCCCTGTCTTTCAATCGTACGGCATGACAGAGACTTGTTCACAAATTGTGACCCTTGCGCCTGAATTTAGTGTAGAAAAGCTTGGATCAGCGGGAAAACCCCTTTTTGGGTGTGAGCTGAAAATTCAAGATGGTACACGCATTTGTCGTCCTTTTGAGCATGGCGAAATTATGGTGAAAGGGGCAAATGTCATGAAAGGGTACCTTTACCGTGAAGAGGCGACCGCTGCTGCCTTTGAACAAGGCTGGCTGAAAACGGGGGATATTGGCTATGTGGATGAGGAAGGTTTTTTATTTGTGCTTGACCGCCGTTCAGATTTGATTATTTCTGGCGGTGAGAATATTTATCCAGCTGAAATTGAAGCGGTCCTGTTAACACATCCGCATGTAAAGGAAGCCGGAGTGACGGGTATAGATGATGATAGATGGGGAGAGGTACCAGCTGCCTTTCTTGTCACAGATCATAAAATACCGGAGAATGAGCTCTATGCTTTATGTGAGTCGCATCTAGCAAAATATAAATGGCCTGCCTCTTTTCACTTTGTGGACGAACTGCCAAGAAATGCGTCAAATAAATTGCAGAGGCACAGACTCAAGTCAAAGGGGTTTTTAGATGATTCAAATTGAACGAGTGATTTTATATCATGTTACGATGAAGCTCAAGCAGCCATTTACCACAAGTCTTGGGACCATCTCAGATCGTGAATTTATTATTGTCGAGGTAAAAGATCAAACTGGATTGACTGGATGGGGAGAAGTGTCAGCATTTTCTTCTCCGTGGTATACGGAAGAAACCATTGAGACCTGTTACCATATGCTGAGAGCTTTCTTTATACCAAATGTGCTGACACGCACCTTTACACACCCTTCAGACATACCAGACAGCCTGTACCAATTTAAAGGGAATAGGATGGCGAAAGCGGGAATTGAAGCGGCTGTTTGGGATATTTATGCGAAGCGTGAGAATAAGTCGTTACGAGATGTATTAGGCGGCACCAAAGATAGAATACCTTCTGGAGTTGTAGCAGGGTTAGGACCCGTTGATGACATGCTAAAGCAAATACAGCAATTTGTGGACCAAGGCTATCAGCGTGTGAAGGTGAAAATTAAGCCGGGACAGGATATTGGACTCCTTAAAAAAATTAGAGAATCTTTCCCCCACCTTCCACTCATGGCGGATGCAAACTCTGCTTATGAGTTAAAGGATATAAGCAAACTCAAGCAGCTCGATGACATTCGTTTAATAATGATTGAACAGCCATTAGCTGCAGATGATATCGTCGATCATCGCCATTTGCAAAAGCATTTAAAAACACCGATATGTTTGGATGAAAGTATTTGTTCCTTAGATGACGCTAGAAAAGCTGTAGAGCTTGGCAGCTGTCAGATTATTAATGTGAAGCCTTCACGAGTTGGAGGGCTGACAGAAGCCCTTAAAATCCATACATTCAGTAAAGAGCATCAAATTCCATTATGGTGCGGGGGAATGATTGAAACAGGCATTTCCCGCGCGCAGAACGTGGCACTTGCTTCTCTTCCGCAATTTACTATTCCAGGTGATATTTCAGCTTCGTCAAAATATTGGGAGCAGGATATCATTTATCCTGAAATCAAGGTTGAAAATGGTTTTATTGAGGTGCCTCGTTCCCCAGGAATGGGTGTAGAAGTGGATTATCAAGCGCTTCGTTCTTTTTCAGATAAAATTGACGTGTTTACAAAACATGATTTTGTAATGTGAAAATGAGATATTCACCTTTTGCACATCCATTAAAAACTATATATAGTGAGAGAAAGTCTTTCCTTCCTGTCTCAACAAAAAAGAAAGAGCGGTGATCCGCTCTTTCTTACTCTTCTACCAGTTCGCTGTCATAAGCAAGCTGTCCAATATAGTGATTCATCTCACTTGGCATGTCTGCTGCATGGCCATATTCATAATCCCAAAGATTTAAAAAGGAGTGAGCAGCCTGATAAAATGCGGCTTCGTCCGCATCATGAATTTCGTCAAAAAACGTTTGAAGCAGCCGATCGTGTTTCAATGTGAAGCGCCTCCTTAAATGAGACTTAAAGGTCTTGTGGTTTAAACGTTTTACAATCCGTTTCTTCACTTTTTTCAGCCGTATTTCCTGTGTGGCTGACGACATAGATTGCATCTGCACCACAACGGTTTCCAGCATTCCAATAGGAACAGTTATTGACTTCACAAAGGATTTTTTGACTCATACAGATGACCTCCTTTTGAGTATGTCTTTCTTCTATAATGTAACCGAAATGAACCTCATCCATTCACGTTAATCTTCCTGGCGAATATAGCGCTTATCCTTCATAAACAATCTCCAGAAGAAATAGAACCCAGGAAATAAGATGATAAAACCTACAATATACGTGATAAATAATGCTCTAAATGTCACAGGGTCTGTAAATCCAGACATGATTGTAATATCTGGATAGGCCATATAAGGCAAATGGGCGCGTCCGTACACGTAGCTTGCTAAAAAATATTGAATGGTAATCGCAATGACAGCTAAACGAGGCCTGCCTTTCCGATGCTTAAACCGGCTATTTGGTAAAAATAAAGCCAGCCCTGCTAGCAAAAACATCAAGAGTGATACAAGAAGAATAGGGAAGTTCTGCATCATTTTTGTGAACAGCCAATTTGCCTCGCTTCTTAATGTCAGCATGATGAAAAAGGCCATCATGAGCGAAAGCGGACCCGTAATGAGCGCTCCTTTTCGATAAATGCTGTAAGCTTCATCTTCATCAGCCACATTTGAGAAATCAGCTAAAAGCAATGATGAAAGAAAAAGGGTGCTGAAAATGGCAAAGCCGACAAAAGAATAGACATTTGCACTCGTAAAGACCAGTCCAAGATCTAATGAGTAATTGTTGTTCTGCTTAAAGATGAATCCACCATGAGTAATCGGAAGAACCATGATGAGGATCGATGGAATGATAAAGCCGCTAATCCCTGAAATGTAAGTCACTGCTTTTCTGTATTTTTTAGGAAGAGAATGAGAAAATACGAGAAACCCGCTTCGCAGTGCAAGAAGCAATAATATAATGCTGCCGGGTATTAATAAAACAGTACCAAGGACAAAGGTCGCACCTGGAAACATGCTAAACAACGCAACAACAATTGCGACAATGAATACGTTCGTTACTTCCCATGTTGGAGAGAGGTACTTATTTGCGATATTAGCGGCCTTTGTTTGTTCTTTATTCATATAAATCATGGACCAAAATCCTGCGCCGAAATCCATTGATGCCATCACTGCATAGATAAAAACGAACCCCCATAAGATGGTGATTGCAATGAGTGCATCAGTTGTCACATCCATTTGCATCTAGATCGCTCCTTTTTAAGATTCTGTTAACCGTAGGTCTTCTTCAATCGAATGTTTTCTAAAGTAGTACGTCAGCACAATCACAGTTGCTATGCCTAAGATGAGATAGACGATGGCAAATAGGATAAAGAGTGTGCCAATTGAGCCTGATGATGTGACGACCTCTGAGGTTTTGAGCATTCGGTAAATGACCCATGGCTGACGGCCTGTACAGGCAAAGATCCAGCCGAATTCAATAGCTAAAAGACTAAGGGGTCCGCCGAATAAGTAGAGAAAAAGGAGCCACTTCGGATAATGTTCGCGTTTTAAAATTTTACGATAAAGCAGTGCTAGCACCGCAAACAAAATGAGGACTGAGCCAATAATGACCATGCCATTAAATAACGTGTGTATAAATAAAGGGGGCCACTCGTCACGCGGGAAATCATTTAAGCCTTTGACCACTGTATCAAAGCTATTCCCTGCAAGGAAACTAAGCGCCCAAGGGATTTCAATTGCTCCTTTAATTTCCTTTGAATCGGCATCAGTAAAACCACCTATTGCAAGAGGTGCATGTGATTGTGTTTCAAATAAACCTTCAGCACCTGCTAACTTTTCAGGCTGATATTCGTACAGAAGCTGAGCAGACTCATGACCATTTATGGCCGTGAGAAATGAGAAGAGGCCGCCTACAATGAGTCCAAGAAAAAGAGCTTTTCGATGAAACGTATAGAGTTTCTCATTCTTTCTTGTTTTGAGCATTTTAAAAGCGGCTACTGATGCAATGACAAAAGCACCTGTTGTAAAAGCAGACAGCACGACATGTGTCGCAGTTACGACGAAGCTTGGATTGAAAAAGGCCTTCCAAGGCTCAATATTCGTAATTTCTCCATTGACCATTTGAAAGCCAGCAGGAGTACCTTCAAATGCATGTACGTTTGTGATCAGGATCGCTGAAGCGGCTGCACCAATCACGACAAAAATAACGGTAATAATGCGCATAGCAGGTGATAGGCGATCCGCTGCGTACACATAAATAGACATAAATAATGCTTCAATAAAGAACGCATAAATTTCAATCTGAAATGGCAGTGACATGACTTTTCCGATGACTTCCATAAAACCAGGCCATAGAAGAGCGAGCTGGGTACCAGCAATCGTTCCTGTTGGAATGGCGACACCTAATAATACAGCCTGCGCTTTCGTCCACCGTTTCGCCATGACAGCATAGTGAGGATCCTTCGTTTTTTGGAAGATGAGTTCAGCTAACAAAATCATTAGCGGGATGCCGACGCCAAGCGAGGCATAAATAATGTGAAAGCCCATGGTTGTGCCGAACAGGCTTCTAGCTAAAACGAGATCAGTCAATTTTTTCTCCGCCTTTCTTATCGCTTCTCTTTTTCATGATGTTATTATTCTCCACCATTTTTAGATTATTCTTCCTGACTAAGAAAGCTTGATTTTTGACAAGTTGTAAAAGAGGGAGTAGAATATAAATATAAAACGTAATTATTACGTTTTGACAACGAAAGGAGTTTTGACATTGAAAAGAAATATTCATCCAACCTCACATGAAGTTGTATTTATGGACGTAAACAGCGGCTACCGCTTTTTGAGTAAATCGACAAAGTCATCCAATGAGACAGTAGAATGGGAAGACGGGAAAACGTACCCTGTCATAAAAGTAGAAACAAGCTCTGATACGCATCCTTTTTATACAGGACGCCAAAAATTCGGAGAAAAAGGCGGAAGAGCCGAGTTGTTTAAGAAAAAGTATCAAATGTAATATAAAAAAGCACACCCTACAATAAAGCACACACTACAATGGTGTGCTTTTTTTACAGCAAAAAAACCCCGGATCAACACCCAGGGTTTAACAATTAATCATTTAAAGCAGTTTTCAAGGTTTTTAGGTTTTGTTTCATTAAGCTAACGTAGCTTTCGCCATTTTTGGCGTCATCTTCAGTTATAGATTCTAAATTTTTAAGTGTGAGGCTTTTTGCCCCAATTTCACTGCGGATCGTATCTGAGACTTTGCTGCTGACGTTGTTTTCAAAAATCACATATTGAATGTGATGCTTTTCAGCTTTTTGAACAATGCTTTCGAGCTGCTTTTGTGAAGGCTCTTCAGAAGCGGATAATCCTAATACACTAATTTGCTCAATACCGTAGCGCTTTTCCCAATAACCGTAGGCTGCATGGGAAACAAGGATTTCTTTATGTTTTGCTTTAGATAATGTTGTGTTGAACTCTTGATCTAGCGATTGCAAATCTTTTTTTAGTTTTTCATAGTTTTTTGTGTATTCGTCTTTATGATCTGGATCTAATGAAACGAGTGTATCTTTAATGTTTTTCGCCATTTGCTGTGCATAAACAGGGTCTAACCATGCATGAGGATCTTTATCTCCGTGATCGTGTCCATCATGGTCATGTTCTTCTCCTTCATGATCGTGATCATGATCTTCCTCTTCTTCATGTGAATGCTCTTCTTTTGTCGATAACAATTTGATGCCTTCGGCTGCTTTGACTGTTTTCACGCCTTGGTCTTTTAACGTAGACGCGGTTTTGTCAGCGAATGCTTCAGCACCTGTGCCGCTGTAGATGAAGGCGTCACCTTCAGCCATTTCAACCATCGTTTTTGAACTTGGTTCAAAACTGTGTGCATCTGCATTGGCAGGGTAGACGCTTTGCGCATGAACATGAGAACCGCCAATTTTTTCAGTGAAATCTTGAATTGGGAAAATGGTGGTGTAGACGGTTAGTTTTCCATCTGCTTTTCCTTTTGAAGCATTTGTGCCCGCACTGCTTGAGCAAGCGGCAAGGCCGATCGCAAATAAAGCAGCTATTAACATATAAAAGATTTTTTTCATGTGGAAAATGTCTCCTCTCAATCTATTAGATAGAAATGATTACGATTTAATGTCCTGAGTTATTGTATCGTAATAATTACGATTTGAAAAGAGGAAAATAAAAAATTTTCACCAGAAGATGTTTCCTTTTAAAAAAATACACTGCAAAACGTGACGAAATTTCTCACATTGTGCTATATTTATTTTTAAAAAAAGATAAAGGAATGGACAACGTATGAAACTTTTAGAAGAAATCATCGAATATAATCAACAATTTATTGAAGAAAAGAAATACGAAGAGTTTACAACAACGAAGTTTCCACAGAAAAAAGCTGTCATTCTGTCATGTATGGATACAAGACTTGTCGAGCTGCTTCCACGTGCAATGAACATGAAAAATGGAGATATCAAGATCGTCAAAAGTGCTGGTGCTCTTGTGTCTCATCCATTTGGAAGTATTATGCGAAGCATTTTAGTGGCTGTTTACGAATTAAATGCTGACGAGGTTTATGTCATTGGACATCATGATTGCGGTATGAGCAAAATAGATAGCCAAACACTTTTAAACAAAGCCATTGAGCGGGGTATCCCAGAAAAACGGATTGAAGTACTGGAATACTCAGGAATTGATTTTAAACAGTGGCTCAAAAGCTTTAGTTCGGTCGAAGAGAGCGTGAAGGACAGTGTGTCCGTTGTGAAAAACCACCCACTTCTCCCATCAAATGTGCCTGTGCACGGTCTTGTCATTGATCCTGGAACTGGCAAGCTTGACGTAGTCGTCAACGGATATGAAAAGTAAGTTATTTTTCCTTTTTCGGCGGGACAGGATCGATGCCGCCAGGATGGAGCGGATGACATTTTAAAATCCGTTTGATGGTGAGCCAGCCGCCTTTTAAAGCGCCATGTGTTTTGATCGCTTCTAGCCCGTAGCTTGAGCATGTTGGATAAAACCGGCAGCTAGGCGGTGTAAGAGGGGAAATACATTTTTGATAAAAGCGTATGATGCCGATAAAAATTTGTTTCATAAAGGTTCCTCCTTGTCTGTCTTTCACAGTATAAGAAAAAAGGACAAGGAAGGAAAGTTTTATAAACTAAACTGGTCGGAGAAATATGTTATAATATAGGAAATTGCAATTATAGGAGTGGTGATTATGCCTTCAGTTGAAAGCTTTGAACTTGATCATAATGCTGTAAAAGCGCCATACGTTCGTCATTGTGGCGTTCATAAAGTGGGATCAGATGGAGAAGTCAATAAATTTGATATTCGTTTTTGTCAGCCAAACAAGCAAGCAATGAAACCTGATACGATTCATACATTAGAGCATTTACTTGCGTTTAACATTAGAACACACTCAGAGAAATATGATCATTTTGATATCATTGATATTTCTCCAATGGGCTGTCAGACAGGCTACTATTTAGTGGTCAGTGGTGCACCAACTCCAGAAGAAATCGTTGAACTTCTTGATGCAACATTCAAGGATGCAGTTGAGGTAACAGAGATTCCTGCTGCAAACGAAGAGCAATGCGGTCAAGCGAAACTTCATGACCTTGAAGGGGCAAAACGTTTGATGCGTTTCTGGCTTTCTCAAGATCAAGAAGAGCTTCTCAAAGTATTTGGTTAATCAATCATAAACCGGACATGATGATGTCCGGTTTTTTTGTATTCGATCATGAGATGTCAAAATAGGGGATATTTGTTAAAATGGACATGTCAGTAATAGAAGGGGGAACTCTGGATGCGAAAAATGTTGGGAATGATAGTATTGCTTTTGTTACTAAGTGCATGTGGGAACTCTGCAGCAAATAGTGGCAAAGGGGAAGTGCCTGAACTATTAGAAGTGAAGCTTACAGGACCTGAACAAGTGGAGAAAAATGAAAGCGTTATAGTAAAAGCAGCTGTCACATATGGTGATACGCCTGTCGATGATGCAGACGAAGTTCAATTTGAAGTGTGGAAAGATGGCGATAAGGATAACAGCAAGATGATTCAGCCAAAGAAAGAGAACAAAGGTGTATATGAATTACATACAGCCTTTAAAAAAGATGGCCTTTATATCATACAAGTCCATGTGACAGCTAAACAGCAGCATAATATGCCAAAGATGAACATCCATGTAGGTGATGTGAAAAAAGAGAATTCATCTACTGAAGAAGAAACCTCACATCATTAAGTGTCATTTTATTTCGGGTTAGGACGTTGGTTTGGTTCAGCATCCTGTGGTGTGTCGATTTTATGCTTATATTCATAAGCCTTCGATGTTGTCCACAGCGATAAAAAGACAACGATTGAGATAATGATAAAGCTGATAATCCCAAGTAGCAGCATCTAGCTCCCTCCTTATTTCCATATTAACATATATTTCATGCAGTCAAAATAGAAGAAATTCATGGCAGGTTTCAGTATAATAGGAAAAGGGTATTCTCATACTAAACGCAATTACATAAGGAGGAATAAACATGTCTGAAAAATTATTACACGTCGTCAATAAACAAGTAGCAGATTGGACTGTGCTTTACGTAAAATTACATAACTATCACTGGTACGTAAAGGGAAAAGACTTCTTTACACTCCATGAGAAATTTGAGGAACTTTATACAGAAACAGCGACATACATTGATGATTTGGCTGAGCGTATGCTTGCGTTAAATGGACAACCTGTTGCGACAATGAAAGAATGCTTAGAAATTTCTAGCATTCAAGAAGCTGAAGGAAATGAATCAGCGGAGCAAATGGTGAAAAATCTATATGATGATTTCTCCAATATTGCTGAAGAATTAAAGCAAGGAATGGAGCTGGCTGGAGAAGTTGGCGATGAAACAACCGGTGATATGCTGCTTGCAATTCATCAATCTATTGAGAAACACAACTGGATGCTTAAAGCATATTTAGGTTAATACGTATGTGGAAGGAATGTCGATCGTCAAGAGATCGACATTCCTTTTTTGTTGGAAACGGGACAGACAGCCCATTGAAATCATAGGGCTTTCAGCCGAAGAGAAAAGAGAAGGGAGGGGAGAAAATGTCTTCTATTGCAGGAATGATGAGTCAGCAAGTCGCGAGCATTCAAAAAACACTTAATATTAGTTTGTTGAATTCACAGCTTGCTACGAATACAGCACAAGCCATGGTCATGCTGGATCAAGTCCAGCAGCAGCCTCAAGCTGTTCAGCCAAAGGATTCAGACGCTCGCTTTATCGATGTGAGAGTCTAAAGATGGAAGCCGCCGCACAAGGCGGCTTTTTTTCTTTAAAAGACGACGCCTTTATTTTTTGTCGTCCAAGCTATTGCGAGGAACTGACATATACTATTGAGGTAAGGAGTTCCACTCTGAAAGGATGTTGATGCCAAGTGAGCAAAGATTTAGGCATCTTTTCGTTGTTTACAGTCAGTTTGTCAGCGATGGGCTTTCTGTTTGGTGGAGCAGGATATTTACTGATGATATTAGTAACACTCATGGCGATTGAATTAATTTGTTCAAGCCTAAGAGAATCTTTGACAGGACAGCTCACAATGAAACGTTTTTCTACGCGGCTTGTTCGAAAGATTGTGACGGTCTTTTTAATATCGATGGCGCATTTCTTTGATGTCATGCTGAAGACAAACGGGATGATTAAGGATTTAGCGATCATCTTTTATATTATTTATGAATCTTACCAAATCGTCTCGACAGCCAATGCCCTCGGAATTCCTATTCCACAGTTGTTTATTGATGTGTTGGACATGTTAAAAAATAAATTGCGCAAAAAGCCGTAATTTCTTCGTAACTGGTCATACTAAAGGAAAAAGGATGAATCAGATGACGAGACACACATATTATGTATCCGTACAAGATGGATCGATATCGCAGCATAGAGATGCGGCGGCTTGGCAATTTCAAATAGAAGCAGATGATGATCAAATTTTGCAGCTGAGGGAATATTTCGATGAACAGTATATGACCGATTGGAAAGGCTTCTTTCGAGCGCATGTTCCGTATCTTGAATATCATTATGACAGTCCGAACGATGAAATGGATCGAAAAAGAAAAGAGATATACTCAATGATTTTCGAGCTCGGCAATGAAGAGACAAAGAATTTTATTGAAACAAATGGATTAATGAATTGAAAAAGCATGTAGAGATTTTCTACATGCTTTTATTTTCGCGGTTGTAAGATGCCTCCGATAAGATCACTAAGCCCGCCTCTATTCTCTTGCTGAGATGACTGTGAATTCGTAAATTCATGAGATGAGCCCTGGCTCTGAGGCTTGTAACGGTTATCGTCTAAACCGACCCGTAAGCCGGATGTACGCTCAGATGGCTGAATAATAACAATTTGGTCTTGTTCTTGGAACTCAAATAAGTATGATTCACCAGATGTTTGTCCGATGAGGGTCTTCCAGTTCACATCTAATTTGACCTTCGGTGCTTTACCTGTCCAAGCGACAATGGCGTCAGGATCTACACGGCAAGGAGCTTTTAAAATGAGCGGGTTTCCATTTGTTTTAATGGCGACCTGCGCCCCGTGGCCTTGGTAGGAGAGCTTTGATGTAAATAGTCCTTTTTGTGATAATATCCCAACGCCTACTGGTGTCACACCGTAATGACATTCCTCGGTAAAAGCAAGTAAATCCTCACTTTCTACACTGACATGCTGCCAAGGACCGCTCGGCTCAAGATTAATCACTGTCACGTGCTCGCTGGAATCAGCCAAATAACAAGTGCCTTGTCCACTGACTTCCATCACTTCAAGGTTTTCACCTGTCAATTTCCTGCTGATATGGTTAAATACTTGGCTAACCATATTTCCTTTGTTCGTTCCGAGTAGTCGTTTGCGATATTGAAACGTACCTTGATCGGCAATCATTGCGCCTTTTTTCGCAAAAAAGATTCCGCTTCCTTCTGCTTGTAAAGTGAGTTCTTCTATTGTGTTGAAATGAAATCCCATTGGTGCCTGCTCCTTCCATGCGTCAAGATGTGAATCCGTAGATGCGGCATAAATCATGTAAATCTAGCGTAGTTCCTTGCCCGGTTGCGATGATTTTCCATTCTTCCTTATTTCTGATGAGTTGAGCGCAAATGATGGAGGTACAATACGAATAATCTTCTGTTAATTGAAAGGTACAAATCTCTTGTTGTGAGATTTGATCAGTCAGATGCACATAGGCGTTGGTCACTTGTCCAAAATGATGCTTGCGCTCGTGAGCATCATGTATTGTGGCTGTTACAACGATTTTATGAATATCAGGGGAGACTCTGCTTAATTGCATAATGATCATCTCATTGTCTCGATACCCGCCGCCTACTTGATGATCACCAAGGTGACGAACAGCTCCGTCTAAGCTTTGCTGCTGGTGATAATAGATCAGATGGTTTGGAGACAACAGTTTGTCCTCTTCATTTAAGAGAAACACTTGCGTATCTAAATCAATTGGCTGGCCAGCCAAATCCCAGCCAAGCCCGATTTGAATTTGGTCGATATTCGGATTGTCTTTTGTTAACTCTAGCTTTTGCCCTTTGATGAGATGTTTCTTGATCATCTCATGAGGGGCGTCTTCTTTTTCAATTTTACTGGACGTATGCGCTTGGTCTTTCTCTTGTTTTATCCTCATGCTGTTTTCCTCCTCGTCGTCATAGGACAAACACTCATTGATTTACGTCATTAAGGGATAAAAGGTTTCATGATTAAAATGGGGTGAAGTTGGGGATGATAAAAAGGTTTTAGCAACAATACCTCATTTTAAATACAGACGGAATGAAACCACTCGTTTGTTTCACTTTTGATAAAAATTCTTCAGAGAAATGTGATCTGTGGTATGATGTTTTACAAGAAGCAAGGACAGGATATGAGGGATTTCACATGCATGTATTTAAAGATTATTATCATAATACGGTCAAGCTCTCCTTTGAAAAGAAGCCTTTTTCAAGTCATCCAAAGCATGTTTGGGCCATCTGCCGTTATCAGGGGAAATGGCTGCTCACGGAACATGAGGATCGGGGCTATGAGTTTCCAGGAGGGAAAGTTGAGCCAAATGAAGAAGCAGACCAAGCCGCTATACGTGAGATTCAAGAAGAGACGGGTGCTGTCGTTCGTGAATTAACGTATATTGGCCAATATCAGGTGCTAGGTAGAGAAAAGGTCATCGTAAAAAATATTTATTTCGCTGATATTGAAAGGCTCGTGAAGCAAGACACGTATTTTGAAACGAAAGGACCTGTTCTTTTCGCAGACTTGCCAAGATCCATCGCAAAAAATAAGAATTTCAGTTTTATTATGAAAGATGATGTGTTAAGAAAAAGTCTGGCTTATTTAGAAAAGAACGGTTTGATTCGTTAAAAAAAGCGCAGGGAGATCTCCCTGTGCTTTTATTATTTTTGGAGAAAACGGCGTTCGAGCCATTCCACAAGCTGGTACATGATGGTCGCAAACACGGCGATAATGAAAAGACTTAAGAACACGAGTGTAAAGTTGAAGACTTGAAAGCCGTAAATGATCATGTAGCCGAGCCCTTTTGAGGATACAAGAAATTCTCCTACAATGACCCCAACCCAAGAAAGACCTACATTCACTTTAATGGCAGAAATCATCGTTGGAATACTAGCTGGCAAAATGACCTCTCGAAAGACAACTCTTTTTCTCGCACCAAAGGTTTTCATCACCTTTAAATAATTCTCATCGACCTCTTGAAAGGCAGTGTAAATGACGATCGTCGTTATGATCACACTAATGATCGCACCCATGGCGACGATGCTGATCATACCAGGTCCAAGGGCAACAATTAAAATGGGGGCGAGGGCAACTTTTGGCATGGCATTTAAAATGACTAAATAAGGGTCAAGAACGTTTGCTAATCGGGTGGACCACCATAAGGCGGCAGCGAGCAAAATGCCGCAAAAGGTACCAAGTAGAAAACCGAGCACTGTTTCAAATAATGTAATACTCATATGATTCATTAAAGAACCATCTTGAATTTTTTGCACAAACAATTGGCAGACCGCTGATGGTGAACTGAAAATAAGCGGATCAATGAATCTGAAATGACTGGCAAGCTCCCAAAGCGAAAAGAAGCTGGCGAATATGATGAGCTGATAGATACGTGTGATCCGTTTTTCCATTCGGTATTTTTTGCGATATGCTTCATGTAATAGATCACTGTGTTTCAACTGTTTTCAGCTCCTTCCAAATCGTTTGAAAGAGCTCTTGGAAATGCGGGGTCTGTCTCGCTTCAAAAGGAGAGAGAGCCCTTATGTCGTCTGGAACGGTAAAGATTCGCTGGATAGAGCCTGGGTGTTTTGAGAATAAGAAAATGCGGTCACTCATCGCAATGGCTTCGCCAATGTCATGTGTCACAAGGACTGCTGTTTTTTGATAGTTTTTTAATGTGTCAAAGACGAGATCTTCTAATGTGAGTTTTGTTTGATAGTCTAGCGCTGAAAATGGCTCATCAAGTAAAAGCAGACCGGGATCAACTGCAAGCGTTCGGGCGAGAGCCGCACGCTGCCTCATTCCGCCAGACAGCTCCTTCGGATATTTTTCCTCTACTTCATGTAGTCCAAGCTTAGGTAGTAAATCAAGGGCAGCTGAGACGGACTCATGTGAATCTTGTTTCGCAATTTTTAACCCGAGGATCACATTTTCCTTAATGGTCTTCCAAGGAAACAAATAATCTTGCTGGAGCATATAGCCGATTTGATGCTCCTGTTGATTGGGTTCTTTTCCTTCGATTAAAATTCGACCTTCAGAGGGCGGTGTGATTCCTGCGATGATAGACAGCAAGGTGGTTTTTCCGCAGCCGCTGGGACCAATAAATGAGATGAATTCACCTTGGTCTATCTCCAAATTGATGTGCTGTATAGCCGTTGTTTTTTCTTTTAAAGAGAAGTACGTATGGGTCACATGGTCAATTTGAAGGAAAGACATGTGCTACCTCCTATTCTATTTGTGATCTGTGACCTTCTTTGCAATGGAGGAATCGACAAGTTGTTTGTACGGGATAAATTCCGGCAATTCACCGCTTTTCTTCATGATTTCCTGCAATTTGTTCCATTCCTCTTCATTCAAAAGGGGATCTGTTGCAAAGGAATCTTGCTGTTTGTAGCGTTTGATCGCAGTTGATAAGACATCAAGATCTGTATCAGGAAAATGAGATTGAATGGCCTTTGCGATCTCCTCAGGCTGTTTGGCTTCTACCCATTTCTGCGCTTTGTAAATGGCGCGGGTGAAGGCTTCAGCGCTCTCTTTGTTTTCCTCTAAGTAACTCTTCTTTGCCATGAAGGTGGTATATGGCACCTTGCCAGAAGCTTCTCCAAAGGAGGCGGTAATGTACCCTTTACCTTCTTTTTCGAGTAAGGAAGCGGTCGGTTCGAATAACTGCACAAAATCGCCAGTTCCAGAGGAGAACGCACCTGAAATGTTGGCAAAATCAATATTTTGAATCATACGAAGATCCTTTTTTACATCAATGCCTTCTTTTTTCAAGACATATTCACCGACCATTTGCGGCATGCCGCCTTTCCGCTGTCCTAAGAAGTCTTTTCCTTTTAATTGATCCCAAGAGAATTGGTTTACTTTCTCCCTTGAAACAAGAAATGTGCCGTCTGTTTGTGTCAGCTGTGCAAAGTTCATGACAGAATCCTTTGTGTCTTGAGCCTCTACATAGATAGAGGATTCAGAGCCGGTCAGGGCGATATCAGCACCGCCTGATAAGAGAGCTGTCATCGTTTTATCGCCGCCCCAAGTGGTTTTCAGTTCAACCTCCAGGCCTTCTTCTTTGAAGAAACCCTCAGATAGTGCGACATAAAGCGGAGCATAAAAGACCGAATGGGTCACCTCGGCTACTTGTACGGTCTGCTCCTGTTCTTTTTTACAGGCGACAAATGGAATAAAGAGCAGGACGACGACGATGAATGCCAGTCTGACTTTGATGGAACGATTCAAGAGTAATTCGCCTCCTTTGTTCTAGATCACTATTAAAGTATGTGAAAAGGGATTTTTGGTGAGTGCCTAGATAAAAATAAGAAGCGCATTGTTTATTTATAGAACGCGTCTTTTTTTCTATACTAGAGGCA
The DNA here is from genome assembly GCF_038610765.1 of Bacillus sp. FSL R5-0422. Classification (NCBI taxonomy): domain Bacteria; kingdom Bacillati; phylum Bacillota; class Bacilli; order Caryophanales; family Bacillaceae; genus Bacillus; species Bacillus sp. FSL R5-0422. Next base: position 2,658,147 of record NZ_CP152014.1, on the reverse strand, counting down.
TGAAGGCTTTCTTGAATTTGGCAGAAATAAAGGAGCGGTTTCGTGTATAGATTGAGTTGGGTTTTTGTTGGATGGTATTTAGTAGGTCTGATCTTAATGGTCTTTTTTGAAGTGCCAGCATGGCTTCAGTTTGCAAACGGAATCTTTCTTGTGCTGTATGCTTGCTGCGTCATCGAGATCGGGCGACAGATTTATGGCTCATGGGGATTTGTCATCAAAAGGGCAGCCATTGTCGGGGTGCTTACATTTACAGTTGAGTGGATAGGGATCACAACGGGGTTCCCATTTGGGGCCTATGACTATTATCCGACGTTAGGTTTTCTAGTGGCGGGGGTGCCATTAACCATTGCGTTTGCATGGGTTGGCGTGTTTTTAAATAGCCTTTTTTTATCCAGTCAGCAGTCAAAGTGGAGACGAGCCATCGAAACGGGGATATGGATTGTGTTGCTTGACCTTATTTTAGATCCAGTAGCAGCAGAGCGGAAGTTTTGGGTGTGGTATGACGGCGGCGGGTTTTATGGTATTCCTTTTGAGAATTTTGTGAGCTGGGGTATGATTGGAGCAGGACTTTCATTTCTTTTCCCGCTTGTCTCAATTGATCAAAAGGCACTCAGCTGGACGAGTCGTATTTATCAGGCGATGGTGTTCTTTTTTGGTCTTCTGGCATTAAAGGGTGGACTCGATGTCATTTTTTATTTAGCACTCATCATTGTTATTTTGTGTGAAGGAAGGGTTCGATTTGAAAGAAAGCGACAAAAGTCGATCGTTTAGACGTCTATTTTCACTTTATCTAGAGCGATATTTACTTCATAAGCATTTCCGCTGTGTCATGATGAAAGGCTCGGTCGATCCGAAGGAAAACCTGCCTGTTCTTTATCTCGCCAATCATAGCTCATGGTGGGATGGTCTGATCATTTTTCTTTTAACAGAAAAAGCGTCTGAATTTGATCACTACATGATGATGGAAGAGAAACAGCTGAAGCAATATGCTTTTTTTCGTAAACTTGGGGCGTTTCCGGTTCATAAAGAGAACTTAAAAAGTGTGAAACACGCTTTAATGACAGCAAAAGAGAACATGGAGGACGGCGGAGCGGTCTGGCTTTTTCCACAGGGGAAAATTATGCATCAGGACGTGCGGCCGCTTGAACTGGAAGGCGGGGCTTCTTTTTTAGTGAGGCAATTTGAACAAGTTGTGGTGAAGCCTGTCACCTTGCAGTATACATTTAATCAATTTCAAAAGCCGACAGTTTCTGTTATGTTCGGCGATGATGCCATCGTATCTGGAAGCTCCCTGCGAAGCAAGGATATGACGCGTATGCTTGGCGATCTGCTTGAAACGCAGTTAAACAGACATCAAGCACAGATCATTGCAGATCCTGATTTTTCAACAAACGAAGAATTTAAACAGATCACAAGGACAAGTCAGTCAACAAGTGATGCGTTTGATTCTTTTAAAAAGTGGGTGAAAACATGGCGCTCTTCTTAACTGTGATCAGCGTGCTCCTGCTTTGCCAGTTTCTATTCACGATATGGAATATGAAGCAGTTTCCCGTGTTAAAGCCCGCTTCTTTTTCATCAGACGAACCCATTTCGTTATCGATCCTGATTCCGGCTAGAAATGAGGAGAAACGGATAGAAGCCTGTCTTCAGTCGATCGTTGATCAGCGTCTTTTTCCGAAAGAGGTGATTGTACTTGATGATCATTCGACCGATCAGACAAGAGCGGTTGTGGAGCGATTCTCACAAACATATCCATGGATTCATGTGCAGTCAGGTCAGGCATTAAAGCAAGGGTGGCTAGGAAAATCATATGCTTGTTCTCAGCTTGCTGAAGCAGCGGCTTCTGATTGGCTATTCTTTTTAGATGCGGATGTCCGGTTGAAACGGGGAGCAATAGAAGCTGTGTACGAGCAGTTATGCGCGCAAAAAACCGGCATGCTGTCAGGCTTCCCAGAGCAAAAAACCGGCACTTTCTTTGAGCATCTTGTCGTTCCCATGATGATGTTTACCATTGGTTGTCATCTGCCTGTGAAGTGGGTCAGAAAATCAAAGAATCCGGCTTTTGCCGCCGCGCATGGAGGATTTATTGCCATTGAAAAGAATTGCTATCACGACATCGGCGGACATGAAGCGATTAAGGATTCGCTAGTGGATGATATGGCATTGGCTAGACGGGTGAAGGAACAAGGGTTTCCGTTCACTCTTGCAAGCATTCATCCGTTTGTGTATATGAGAATGTATGAGAGTGGCCAAGAGGTATGGGAAGGTTACAGGAAAAACTTGTTTCCAGGTGTCAATCGAAGCATTGCTTTGTTAAGCAGTGTCTTTTGTTTATACACCCTGCTTTATTTGGCACCAATCATTTGCTTGATGGTGGCTTTGTTAAAGCTGGATGTGCTTAGTATATGCTTAGCCATTCTTTGCTACGGACTAGGTGTGTCGATCAAAGCGGCAATTGATATTGAGAACGGAAGAACTTCTGCAATGGCCTTTTTATTACCGGTCAGCATTTTGAGTCTGATCGCCATTGGCTTTGCTTCTATGAAAATCGGTCTGAAAAAAGAAGGGTATGAATGGAAAGGGAGAAGGTACGAATGAAAAAAGTGATCATCATCGGTGGCGGGCTGGGCGGATTATCAGCAGCGATCCGTTTACAATCACGCGGGGTTCAGGTCACCATATTAGAAAAAGAAGCGGCTTTAGGCGGGAAATTGCAGCGCCATCAGGAGGCTGGCTACTCTTTTGATTTAGGACCGAGTACCATTACAATGAAGTCGTACTTTGAGGAAGTATTTGCTTCCTGTCATAGACGGATGGAGGATTACGTGATATTTTATCCGATTTCTCCTCTGACCAAAAATGTTTTTTCAGATGGACATACGGTTGAATTTACACCCAATATCGAGCAGATGGAATCACAAATTGCAGCATTCAGTCCTGAAGATGCAAAGCAATACCGTCCATTTTTACAGGAATCAAAGATGCTTTTTGAACAGGCTGAGGATCAGTTTTTAAATCGTTTGTTACTGACGTGGAAGGATAAGGCGAATGTAAAACTCGTGAAAGCCCTTCTCTCTGTCAAACCGTTTACAACCGTTCAACGCTTGCTCCGAAAATATTTCCGTCATCCTCATACACTGGCGATGTTCGGGCGGTATGCGACATACATCGGCTCTTCTCCCTATGAGGCACCGGCTATTTTTAATATGATGGCGTATTTAGAAGGAGAGAAAGGGATTTATGGCATAAAGGGCGGTACATATCGTTTAGTTGAAGCATTTGAGACTTTGGCAAAGGAATTAGGTGTACAGATTCATCTGAATGAACAAGTCAACAAGATTCATGTGAAGGACCGGCGAATTACAGGAGTAGAAACGGCTCACCAGATGTATGAAGCTGATCAAGTTATTGCAGGAGCGGACGCGCTGACTGTCTACCGCCATCTGATTGATGAAAAAGACCGCCCAAGCTTTTTAAATCAAAAGCTTGCTACTATTGAACCGTCATTATCTGGCTTTGTTCTCTTATTAGGTGTACCTAAGGTCTATGATCAGCTGTCCCATCACAATGTGTTTTTCCCAGAGAATTATGAGCAAGAATTCAAGGATATTTTTCAACAAAAACAATTGCCTCAAGATCCGGCGCTCTACATATGTTATTCAGGTCATTCAGAACCAGCTTTAAGCGGAGGACCGGGAAGAAGCAACTTGTTTGTACTGGCGAATGCGCCTTATGTGACAAAAGAGCAAGATTGGGACATGCTAAAGGAGACATATCAGCAGCATGTGAAAACAAAATTAAAGGAAAAGGGTCTCTTTGATATAGATCAGGTGACCGAATATGAAGCGGTTCAAACTCCGCTTGATCTGCAGCAGAAAACGGGCGCATTTCATGGAGCCATTTATGGGATGTCTTCCAACTCATTTAAGCAGGCGTTCTTCCGTATCAATAATCAGTCAAAGGACATTGAAGGACTTTGGTTTGTTGGAGGAACAAGTCATCCGGGCGGAGGCACGCCGATGGTAACAAAATCAGGTCAGCTCGTTGCAGAAGCGATCATCAAGCAATTAACGTAAGAACAGATGAAAAGGAGAGAAATCAAGTGATTGTGGAAAAAAGAAGGTTTCCGTCCCCCCATCCGCAGATTCACTTATTTACAGTGACCTATGAGGCAGATGGACTTCGGATCAAAGGGCTGCTCGCTGAACCTGCTGGAGAAGGTCATTATGACGGCTTTTTGTATTTAAGAGGCGGCATAAAAAATGTGGGAATGGTGAGACCAGGCCGGATTGTGCAATTTGCCGCGCAGGGATTTGTCGTATTTGCCCCTTTTTACCGAGGAAATCAAGGAGGCGAAGGGAACGAAGACTTTGCTGGAGAGGACCGGAAAGATGCTTTTGCTGCCTTTCAATTGTTAAAGCATCACAAAAAGGTGAAGCAGGATCGTATTCATATCTTTGGTTTTTCGCGCGGAGGCATTATGGGCATTTGGACTGCTGTCGAAATGAAACAAGAGGCGGCTTCCTTTGTGACATGGGGAGGCGTTAGTGATATGAAGCTTACCTATGAAGAGCGTGTGGATATGAGAAGGATGATGAAACGTGTGATTGGCGGTCCCCCGCACAAGGTGCCAGAGGCCTATGAGGACAGAACACCTTTAAATGATGTGGACAAAATTGAAGCGCCTGTTCTGATCATCCACGGAGAAGAGGATCAGAATGTATCCATTGAGCATGCGTATTTATTAGAAGATGCGCTGCGCCAGCACGGGAAGTCAGTGGAGACTTGGTATTTCCATGGGTACAACCATTATTTTCCGCCGCAGCATAATCGGGAAATTGTCAGAAGGCTGACGACGTGGATGCACAGCCGGAAAAGCGGAAATGTGGTAAAATAAGCAGTATAACGAAATTTAGAAAGTAGGGGGATTTTCAATATGGGAATGCCTGTTGAATTTAATACAATGATTGTCACGAAGGGAAAAGAGACAAGAATTGAAGAGAATGTATTTGAACTCATGAAGGAAGGATACCGCATTTATCCATTAAATATTCCGCTTGAGGTGCGTAAAACGAAAGACGGAGAAAAAACAGGGACAGCACATGTTGAAAAGCTGGAGCTTACAGACAATGTGACTAAGGTCACTTATCGTCTCGTATCATTACATTCAACAAACTAACAAAAAAGCTGAGGGAGCGATTCCTCAGCTTTTTTTATTTGATTATACGAGTGGTCCGCCTTTAGCTTCAATGTCACTTGCTGCGTGGCTGAATTTTTGGAAGTTCTTTTTAAATTCATTGGCAAGGAAGTGTGCTTTTTCTTGATAAGCCTCTTGGTCATCCCATGTTTTAGAAGGTTGAAGCACTTCATCTGGTACGCCAGGAATATGAAGCGGGATGTGTAATCCAAAGATGTCATCAGTGATCATTTCGGCGTTGTCGAGGTCACCTTCGATCGCTGCTTGCACCATTGCTCTTGTATGCGCTAGGTTCATACGTTTGCCTGTACCATAGCCTCCGCCAGTCCAGCCTGTGTTCACAAGGAATACTTTTGCGCCGTGCTCATCAATTTTCTTGCCAAGCATTTCAGCATAGACGTGAGCTGGAAGCGGCAAGAATGGAGAACCGAAGCAAGTAGAGAATGTCGTTTCTGGTGATGTAACACCGCGCTCAGTTCCTGCTAATTTACTTGTGTAACCGCTCAAGAAATGGTACATCGCCTGTTCTTTTGTTAAACGGCTGATTGGAGGTAAAACGCCAAATGCATCAGCTGTTAAGAAGACAATGGCAGATGGGTGTCCTGCGATACTTGGCTTCACGATGTTATCAATCATTTCAATTGGGTAAGCAGCACGTGTGTTTTCAGTGAAGAATGTGTCGTCATAATCCGCTTCACGTGTTTCTTCATCAAGCACGACATTTTCAAGAACTGATCCGAAGCTGATGGCTTTGTAAATTTGCGGTTCTTTTTCTTCGCTTAAGTTCACACATTTCGCATAGCATCCGCCCTCAATATTGAAGACTCCTGAGCCAGACCAGCCATGTTCATCGTCACCGATCAGCTTGCGGCTTGCGCTAGCTGAAAGCGTCGTTTTTCCAGTACCTGAAAGGCCAAAGAATAGTGCGACATCGCCTTCTTGACCGACGTTTGCTGAGCAGTGCATCGATAAAATATCTTGCTCAGGAAGCAGGTAGTTCATGACAGAGAAAATGGACTTTTTCATCTCTCCTGCATATTCTGTTCCACCAATCAGAATGGTGCGTTTTTCAAAAGAAACGATAATAAACGTTTCAGAGTTTGTGCCATCTGTTTCAGGATCTGCTTTAAAATGCGGTGCAGATAAGATGGTGAAAGGTTTTTCGTTTGAAGAAGGTGTTGATCCGTCAGGTCTGATGAATAGTTGCTTTGCAAAGAGATTGTGCCATGCGAATTCGTTCACCACTGTAATTGGCATACGGTATCTTTCATCTGCGCCGGCAAATCCTTCAAAGACGAATAATTCATCACGTTCTTTTAAGTATGACACAACCTTTGTATATAAACGGTCAAATGCTTCTTTAGAAATCGGCTGGTTGACTTGACCCCAATCAATTTTATGTTCAGAGCTTTCTTCTTTTACGATAAATTTATCTTTAGGCGAACGTCCTGTGTAGGCACCCGTTGTAGCACGGACAGCTCCTGTTGATGTTAAAACGCCTTCATCACGTGCCAAAATCTTTTCAACAAGTTTCGGAACAGATAAATTTTGGTGCGTATTTTCTAATGAGAGCAATGACTGCAAATCTTCTTTTAAATCCACTGAGTTCATAAAAAAACCCTTCCTTTACCGTTGAATTTGTTTTGTTTCGATTAGTATAACACATTCATAATAATAGTCTATACTATTTAAATGTTTTTGTGTGTGTTTTTTCATTTCTGCTCTGAAAATATGCTTTTTGGTGATGCTAATATTGAGGTGAAAAAAAGGGAAGATAATTCTGATGAAGCATTGACATGACGCAAGTGTTTAAGATAAGATATCTTATTGAACGGATACTCTTATCCCGAGTTGGTGGAGGGACAGGCCCGATGAAGCCCAGCAACCGGTTTCTTATGAAAAGGCATGAATATGCTGAGAAACCAAGGTGCTAACCTGATGCAAGGTACAAGAACACCTTGAGCGATAAGAGTGAAAGGCATGCGATCTCAGACCCTTTCCTCGCAATGAAGGAAATGGTTTTTTTATTTTTGGGATATCATATGAACAAATTGCCAATAACATCTCTAATAGAAACGTTTTCAAATATAAGAGGGAACGAGTTCCGTATCATATTGGAGACCTCATCTCGGGATGATGTGGTCTTGTACAGGAGGAAATAGCCATTATGAGTCAAAATCGTCGTTTATTTACTTCAGAATCAGTGACAGAAGGACATCCGGATAAAATCTGTGACCAAATTTCAGACAGCATTTTGGATGAAATTCTAAAGAAAGATCCAAATGCACGTGTTGCCTGTGAAACTTCTGTTACAACGGGTCTCGTATTAGTAAGCGGAGAAATTACAACGTCTACTTATGTCGATATTCCAAAGACGGTGCGTGACACGATTAAGGAAATTGGCTACACACGTGCGAAATATGGTTTTGATGCGGAAACATGTGCAGTGCTCACATCCATTGATGAACAGTCTGCTGATATTGCGCAAGGTGTAGACAAAGCGCTTGAAGCACGTGAAGGCACAATGACTGAAGAAGAACTTGATGCGATCGGTGCAGGTGACCAAGGATTAATGTTTGGTTTTGCCAACAACGAAACTGAAGAACTTATGCCGCTACCAATTTCACTAGCGCATAAATTATCTCTCCGTTTAACTGAAGTACGCAAGGATCAAACACTTGCCTACCTTCGTCCAGATGGAAAAACACAAGTAACAGTAGAATATGATGATCAAAATAAACCTGTTCGTATTGATACAGTGGTTATTTCTACGCAGCATGCACCAGAAGTGACGCTTGAACAAATTCAAAGCGACTTAAAAGAGCATGTCATCAGCCCTGTCGTTCCAAGTGAACTAATTGATGAACAGACAAAATACTTTATTAACCCAACTGGTCGTTTCGTGATCGGCGGACCTCAAGGGGATGCTGGTTTAACTGGACGTAAAATCATCGTTGATACGTATGGCGGATACGCTCGTCATGGCGGTGGTGCTTTCTCTGGGAAGGACGCAACAAAGGTTGACCGTTCAGCGGCATATGCTGCTCGTTACGTAGCGAAAAACATCGTAGCTGCCGGCCTTGCTGATTCTTGTGAAGTACAACTTGCTTATGCAATTGGTGTTGCACAGCCTGTATCGATTTCAATTGATACTTTCGGAACAGGAAAAGCTTCTGAAGAAAAATTAATTGAAGTGGTTCGTGCGAACTTCGATCTTCGTCCAGCTGGCATTATTAAAATGCTTGACCTGCGTCGTCCGATCTACAAACAAACAGCTGCATACGGACATTTCGGCCGTCATGATTTAGATCTTCCGTGGGAAAAAACAGATAAAGCCGATACACTTCGTCAAGAAGCATTAGGACAATAACAACATAGAAAACCGCTTATTTTAAGCGGTTTTCCTTTTGATTAAAAAAAATTATACAAAAAGCGAAAAAATGTGAAACAAAAACGGACAAATAACTGTCTAATTATAGGTCTACTTTTAAGAAATAACATAACGTGGAGGCAATAATATGTGTGGGTTTGTTGGTGTGTTTAATCACCGTCCATTGTCCGAAACTACTGAGCAGGAAGAGTTAATTAAACAAATGAACCGTCTCATCGTTCACCGTGGTCCGGATGATGAGGGTTACTTTCATGATGAGCATGTAGGATTTGGATTTAGACGTTTAAGTATTATAGATGTTGAGCACGGAAAGCAGCCGCTTTCTTATGAAGATGAAAAGTATTGGATTATTTTTAACGGGGAAATTTATAACTATGTGGAGCTGAAGGAAGAGCTTGTGAAAAAGGGCTATACGTTCAGCACAGATTCTGATACGGAAGTACTGCTTGCCACATACCGTCATTATAAAGAAGAAGCGGCTTCTAAGCTTCGCGGCATGTTTGCCTTTTTAATTTGGGATAAAGAAGCGCAGCAATTATATGGCGCAAGAGATCCGTTTGGCATCAAACCGCTTTATTTTACACAAGTGGAAGAGCAAGTGTACTTTGCGTCTGAGCGCAAAAGCTTGATGGCTGTGAACGAGAACATCCTATTTGATGAGACTTCATTGCAGCAGTATATGTCATTCCAATTCGTTCCTGAGCCAAATACGCTTGATCAAAAGGTGCATAAAGTTGAGCCTGGTCATCAGTTTATTTTACGCCCAGGGCAAGAGATCGAATTTAAGACATACTGGAAAGTTCAATTCAAACCTGAGCAAACACAAGAACAGAAGTTAATCGAAGAAGTACGCGATGCAATCTATGATTCTGTGAATGTTCACATGAGAAGTGATGTACCTGTTGGTTCATTCCTATCAGGTGGTATTGATTCTTCCTTCATCGTGTCTGTCGCAAAGGAATTACACCCTGAGCTAAAGACATTCTCTGTTGGCTTCCAGCAGGATGGCTTTAGTGAAGTTGATGTTGCGAAAGAAACAGCTGATAAGCTAGGCTTACAAAACTTCAGCGCCGTCATTTCTCCAGAGGAATATATGAACGAGCTTCCGAAGATTGTCTGGCATTTAGACGATCCTTTAGCTGATCCGGCGGCGATTCCATTGTACTTCGTGGCAAAAGAAGCGAAAAAACAAGTGACGGTTGTTCTTTCAGGTGAAGGAGCGGACGAGCTGTTCGGTGGATATAATATTTACCGTGAGCCTCTTTCTCTTAAACCATTTGAATCTGTACCAACTATGCTGAAAAAGCTTCTTCTTCGTCTGGCTCGTTTAATGCCAGAAGGAATGAAAGGGAAGAGCTTTATCGTTCGCGGTTGTACGCCATTAGAGGAACGTTATATCGGTAATGCGAAAATTTTTGAAGAGCCAGTGAAGAAAAACCTTTTAAAGCATTATGATCCAAGCATCACGTATCGTGATGTAACGAAGACATACTTTGAGGAAAGCGCTGGCTACAGTGATATTAACAAAATGCAATATGTTGATATCCATACGTGGATGCGCGGGGACATCTTATTGAAAGCAGATAAGATGACGATGGCGAATTCTCTTGAGCTTCGTGTTCCATTCCTTGATAAGGTCGTTTTCGAAGCGGCTTCTAAAATTCCAGAAGAGCTGAAAACAAAAGATGGCACAACGAAATATTTATTGCGTAAAGCAGCAGAAGGCATTGTGCCTGACCATGTGTTAAATCGTAAAAAGCTTGGTTTCCCTGTGCCAATTCGTCATTGGCTGAAAAATGAGATGAATGCTTGGGCGAAAGACATCATCAAAAACAGTCAAACAGATGAATACATTAATAAAGAGTATGTGCTTGATTTATTAAATGAGCATTGTGCTGGTAAAGCAGATCATAGCCGCAAGATTTGGACCGTCCTTATCTTTATGATTTGGCATAGCATTTATGTAGAGCGCAGCATTGATCCAGAGCAGTTGAATCATCAACCGAAAGAAGTCATCTTTAGTTAATGAAAAAAGGTTTTCAGCACAAAGCTGAAAACCTTTTTTGTCATGATAGAAAGCGGCGGAAAAGGGTAAAATAACAAGCGGTTCATAGTTATTGCTTAATATCCTGAAAAAAACATGATAAAGTGAAGATACGTGTATGATGTTAACGGGATATAAGGGAACGATAGTATTGTCCTTTTTCTACATATTCTCTACGGATTCTGTCCATGTCTTGGATATCTTCATCTGTTAATTGACGGACGATCTTGGCTGGACGGCCGAAAGCGAGTGATCCTTTTGGGATAACCTTTCCTTGAGGGACTAGACTACCTGCACCGATAAAGGCACCTTCGCCAATTTCTGCACCATCGAGAATGATGGACCCCATACCAATGAGGGCATTTTTTCGAATGATTGAACTATGTAATGTGACTTGGTGTCCAATGGTAGCACCATCTTCTATAAGAAGTGTTTTTCCAGGACTTTGATGCAGACAGGATAAATCTTGAATATTGACGTTTTTTCCAATTCTCACAGGAGCGACATCGCCTCTGATGACAGTTTGGAACCACACGCTTGAATATTCTCCAATCGTGACATCTCCAGTAATGGTGGCGTTATCTGCGACAAAGACCGATTCATGAATCTCAGGTGTAAACTGATGATATGGATAAATCACTTTTTCTACTTCCTTTCTTAATACAACATTTGTGAGGTGTTTACTTTGTGGACTTGGCATGCTGAAAGACCAGTTGGTACAATTGTGATAGTACATGGTGCAAGTGAATATCACGGCCGATATAAATGGCTGATCGAAATGTGGCGAAATGCCGGCTATCACGTCGTCATGGGTGACCTGCCTGGGCAAGGGACATCGACACGTGCGCGCGGCCACATTCGTTCGTTTCAAGAATACATTGATACAGTAGATGAATGGATCGAACATGCGAAATCATTCAGGCTTCCTACTTTTTTACTTGGACACAGTATGGGCGGACTCATTTCAATTGAGTGGGTCAAGCAGTATACCCATACGAAGATTGATGGCCTTATTTTATCATCACCTTGTTTAGGTCTGCAATTTAAACCGAAGAAGCTAATGGATTTTGCATCAAAAGGTTTAAATGTGCTCGCACCGTCCTTTAAAGTCGAGTCAGGGCTGTCGATTGAACTAGCCACACGAAATCAGGCTGTGATTGAAGCAGACTCCAATGACTCCCTTTACGTAACAAAGGTGTCGGTTCGCTGGTACCGAGAGCTGATCAAAAATATTGATGCGGCCATGCAGCCAACGAATGTTTTTAAAACAATTCCGCTCCTTTTAATGCAGGCGGGTGATGATAAGATCGTCGACAAGACGAGGGTGATTAAATGGTTCAATGGCATTGAATCAACCAATAAGTCGTATCGTGAATGGGAAGACCTGTATCACGAAATTTTTAATGAACCGGAAAGAGAAGATGTGTTTAAGGCAGCAAGAGCCTTTACAGATCAATATATTTGATGGTGAGCTTTAAGTTAGGGGTGGATTGATTTGTCAGTACCAGAGCGTCCTTTTGCACTGATGACCAAGGTGTATAAAGATATTTTTCCGCTTGTACATCAGGAGCTGAAAAAGTGGCGGGCTCATGCAGAAATGATTGAAAATGAAGAACTGCGTACGCAGGCATTAGCGAGCATATCAAGTAAAACCTTTCACTGCGAAGGCGGAGGCATTTTATCTCTTCTAGCAGGTGAGTCGAAAGAAACGTGTATTGAATTCATTGTGGCGTATCAAACCATCAGTGATTACTTAGATAACCTATGTGACCGCAGTACGTCGCTTGATCCAAAAGATTTTCATATGCTGCATCAAGCAATGAGAGATGCGCTTGATATACATGCTGAGCCCAAGCCTTACTACCAATTCCGTGATGATCAAGAGGATCATGGGTATTTACACGCGCTTGTCCGCACATGCCAAGACGTGCTGTCGCGCCTTAATCATTATCCGATCATTCAGCCATATTTACACACGCTGTGCGATTACTACAGTGATTTGCAAGTACATAAACACGTCGTCCCTCATGAGCGGGTTCCGCGGCTAGAATCGTGGTTCCGCCAATATGAAAAGGATTTGCCTAAGATGGAATGGTATGAATTTTCAGCTTGTGCAGGATCAACGTTAGGGATTTTCTGTCTTGTGGCGTATGCGCTTCAGCCAGACTTTACAGAAACGCAGGCGAAGCAAATTTATGAAAGTTATTTCCCTTATATTCAAGGTCTGCACATTTTACTTGATTATTTAATTGACCAAGAAGAAGATCGGCTTGGAGGAGATCTAAACTTTTGCTCCTACTATGCTTCTCATCATGAGATGATGGATAGACTTCAGCATTTTATTGAAAAAGCGGATGAACAGCTAAAAGGCATTCCGCACGAAAACTTTCACAAATTGATTAACAGAGGATTATTGGCCGTCTATTTGTCCGATGAAAAGGTGACAGCCCAAAAAGAGATGAATATGCTGGCAAAACGGCTGATCAGATCAAGTGGGAAAACATCGTTCTTTTTCTATATCAATGGAAGAGCTTACCGGACTTATCAGAAAATGCCGTGGATGAAATCCTCATAAAAAAGCTCAAATCCATTAGGATTTGAGCTTTTTTTCAATAGCGACCACAAAAGGCGGGTCGTTTTGAATATTCATGTATTGATATGATAAAACTTGTACCTTTTCATGAGAAAGTGATCTGCAATAGTCGAGAAGCACTTCTTTTTCTCTTTTCCCTTCAGGGTGTCCATGATAGATCACAAGGACGATCAGACCTCCGGGTTTAAGCCAGTCGAGGAGCTGCTTAATGGCTTCAATGGTTGTATGAGCTTGAGTAGTGACAGCTTTATCGCCTCCGGGCAAGTACCCAAGGTTAAACACCGCACCTGAGATCTGTTCATAAACATCTCTTGGCAGGTGATGAGCTAGTTTTTCATGACCATCGTGAATCAGATGAACATAAGGATATCCCTCGCCAAGCCTTTTACGTGTCTGCTCTATGGCTTCTTCTTGTACGTCGAATGCGAAAACTTGTCCATCAGGACCGACAAGATCAGCTAAATAGAGAGTATCGTGGCCATTGCCCATCGTTGCATCAATAACGATATCACCTTTTTGACAAGCACGTTCTAACAGCTCTTTACTAAAAGGGAGCATGCGTTTCAAGATCATTTTGCTGCTTCTTCCAATCTGACGAAGCGTTTGCCTTGGTAGCTGTTACGTCTTTCAAGCTCAGCATTAATGGCATTTAATACTTCCCACTTGTTTACACTCCACATTGGACCAACCATTAATTCAATCGGGCCATCGCCTGTAATACGATGAATAATCATTTCTGGTGGCAGGATCTCCAGCTGATCACAAACAAGCTGAACATATTCCTCCTGGCTTAGAAACTCCAGTTTGCCTTTTTCATATTGCTTGACCATAGGAGTTCCTTTTAAAAGGTGAAGTAAATGAATTTTAATTCCTTGCACATCTAAATCAGCCACAGCTTTTGCTGTCTCCATCATCATGTCGCGGTTTTCAAGAGGTAAGCCGTTGATGATATGCGAGCAGACACGAATGCCGTGTTTTCGAAGTTTTTCTACACCTTCTACGTAGCATTCGTAATCATGGGCACGGTTAATGAGCATCGCTGTCCGTTCATGAACTGTTTGAAGACCAAGCTCTACCCAAAGATAAGTCCGCTCATTTAATTCAGCTAAATACTCCACCACGTCATCTGGCAGGCAGTCAGGTCTTGTCGCAATTGATAAACCGACCACACCATCCAAATTCATCACGGTTTCAAATTTTTCCTTTAAAACAGGAAGCGGGGCGTGTGTGTTTGTGTACGCCTGAAAATATGCCATATATTTTCCGTCTTTCCATTTTGTATGCATCCGGTCTTTGATTTCGTTAAATTGAGTGACGAGATCATCCGCTCTGTTTCCTGCAAAGTCACCAGATCCTGCGGCACTGCAAAATGTACAGCCTCCATGGGCTACAGTACCATCACGGTTTGGGCAGTCAAAGCCGCCATCTAAGGCCACTTTAAATACTTTATGACCAAAGTGCTCTCGCAAATGATAGTTCCATGTGTGATAGCGTTTCTCGCTGTTTGAATATAAAAAAGGGTTATGCTGATCCAAGTCAGTAACCTCCTTGCGTAATAATAGGCATCCTTAAAGTTTAACAAAAATCATGAAGGAGGACAATTGAATCTGTCCAACATTTTCTTTAGTGAAAAAGCTTTACGTGGGCAAAATAGGCGGGAGTAATGATGAAATGGAGGGAATGCCGGATGGCAACAAGGCAGTCAATCGATGAATTTATCCAAAAAAGTACTGAAACCCTTGAGTTTGCAAACGAGCAATTTGATTTGAACTTACGCCAAGAGCATTATAACGAGGACGAGTTTTCTAAGGCACAGCTTATGCTCGAAGATACGGTGAACGAATTAGAAAAATTAAAGGATGTCGCCAATGACCAGCAAAGAGAGCGGTTAGACAGAGCGCGTGTTCAAATTCAAAGCTTGCAAAATCAAATGATTTTAGGTATTTCTTACGACAACGAATGATGAACAGATCCTTTTTTAAGGGTCTGTTTTTTATTTTTTGAAAGGTTATTGACTTTTCGCTTGAGTGTCTATATTGTATTAAGTGTACTACATCAACTAATACACTAAAGACACTTAAAAAGTGAAGAAAGGTGTTCAACCATGAAAAAAGAAAAAAAACCAATCAATTTGAAGTGGATGGTGCTGGCTGTTTTGTTAGCATGTACATTTTTTTTCGTTCTCGTTTTCATTGGTTTTGAAGTTCAAAAAGATTTGATACTTAATTCAATCCCTTTAATGCAAGGGCATGAACAAGCAATAGGACTGCAAAAGCATGAATGAGGAAAGAGGGAGCCATCATGATTCAAATAGATCCACGAAGCGCTGCGCCAATATATGAACAAATCATTGAGCAGTTAAAAATTTTATGTCTAAAAGGTGTAATGAAACCTGGAGACAAACTGCCCTCTGTCAGAGAGCTCGCCACTATTATCATCGCCAATCCAAACACCGTCAGTAAAGCATATAAGGAGCTTGAGCGGGAAGGAATTATTGAAACATTAAGAGGCCGCGGAACGTATGTAACAGAAGAGGCTCAGTTAAAGCTGAATGAAGGGAAGGTATTGGAGATGAAGGAGCAATTAAGACAACTCATTATAGAAGCTCATTATGCCGGTATTGATATTCAACAACTGAAGGAATGGATAGAAGAAATCGGCTCAAGTCTTGAGGGAGGAAAAAAAGTTGATTGAGGTTAGAAATGTATCGAAGACATTAAACGGACGTGAAGTACTCAGTAACGTTTCCTTCAAATTAGGCGAAGGTGAGATCTTTGGTTTGCTTGGTAGGAATGGCTCTGGTAAAACAACTCTTCTCCGCTTGATTCAGCAAATTCTTCTTCCTGATGAAGGAGAGATTTATTTTAAAGACGTGCTTGTGAAAGACCACCCGTTAGTGAAGCAAAATATTGTGTATATGCCAGTCGTCAATCCTTACTTTGACAGATACAATTACGGGCAGCTTGTCCAGCTGTTAAAGCATATTTACCCGAAGTTTGACGTGACATATGCCAATGAACTTGTGAATCGCTATGAAATTCCCGAAAAAGTAAAATACCGCGAACTATCGACAGGGTTAAAAAAGCAGCTCTCATTAATTTTAAGCTTTGCGATCAAGCCAGCCGTGATTCTATTAGATGAACCGACAGATGGTATTGATGCCGTCACAAGAAATGATGTCCTTCAACTCATGATCGACGAGGTAGCGGAACGTGAAACGTCGATTCTCATCACATCGCACCGATTAGAGGATATTGAGCGTATGTGTAACCGAATCGGGTTTTTAGAAGGAAATCAACTCACAAGTGTCATGGATCTTGATGAATTAAAGAATGATTATGTCAAAATCCAGATGGCTTTTGAAGAAGATATGAACTTGAGTATACGAAAAAATGGCGTTGCGATATTAGATCAAGCGGGCATTTTTTATACAGCGCTTGTTCTTAAAACCGATGTAGAGGCTAAAGAGTACTTAAAGTCGCTACAGCCAAAAGTTTGGCATGAACTGCCTGTGAATTTAGAAGAAGTATTCATTGCAAAGTTTGGAGGGAAACGGAGATGGTAAAGCGGCAATTATTATATAAGGAATGGAAGCAATCAGAGCTGACATTTATTTTAGTGATGCTGGTTGCAGTCTTTACGACGCCATTATCCTTTTTGCTTGGATACTCATCCTTTCAAACTTGTTTAAATGATCCGACATGTATAACAGTAGATAATGGATTTTATTATAATTTCAGTTCTGATATTTTTATCGCCCTCTCATGGACTATGGGTTTGGTTTTTGCGATTATCCAGCTGGGATATGAAAGAAATAAAGGACAAATTGATTTTACTTTATCCTTGCCGTTTAGCAGAAGTACCATTTTTCATACAAAGTTTTTCTTAGGTGCCGGAATTATCACACTCGTTCATGTATTGTCATATGCCTTCACTTACTTACTCATATTAGGCATCCAACCAAAAGAGACGTTTGACTTTAATAGTAGTTACCTCATTGCACTTGTGTCTACCCTAATGATTTATAGTTTGTGTCTTGCAGCAGGTGCTTTAACAGGAAGCGCAATTAGTCAAGCCATTGTCACATTCAGTACATCGATATTGCCATATTTATTAATTTGGCTTCCGATGTTCCATTTGGATTTTATTTTCAAAACGGATAGATCATGGGTCGATGCAAGTTTTGACCATTTTATTATGCCGATATCTCCTATCACTTATATTACAGATTTTAAATATCGAGATGCAAGTGACTATCCAACATGGTTCACTGGTGAAGAATTCATCATACCCATTGTGATGATGATTGTATTTTATCTCATTGGTTTGTTTAGCTTTATGAAGCATCCTATTGAACGAAATGGCCGTTTCTTCCTTTATGCAAAAATGGATAGACCGATTCAGATTTTGGTCATTGCCTTCGGTGTTCTAGGGTTTGGATGGGTTGGATTTTCTTCTGACACCTCCATATTGGGTTATATTGTCGGCATGATCATCGGCGGTGTTGTAGGCGCACTAACAAGTTATTTCTTAATATATCGAAAAAGATAAACAGAGAGTAGGGAGTAGAGATGATTCAGATTCAATCGTTAGATCATGTATTTAAAATCGGTAAAAAGGGCAGAGAGAATGAGATTCCTGTGCTAAAAGGGATTGACCTATCTATTAAAAGAGGCGACATTGCTTGTATAGTGGGACGAAGTGGCTCGGGGAAATCTACCCTATTGAACTTAATTTCAGGATATATTACGCCGACGGGCGGACAAATTGTCATTGATGGTACCGATGTGACCGGCTTTAATGAAAAAGAATGGGCGGATTTCCGCTTAGATCACTTTGGTTTTATCTTTCAAAGCTTTCAATTGATCGGGAGCTTAACAACGTATGAAAATGTTGAACTTCCGCTCACTTTAAAAGGTGTGAAGCCGTCTGAACGAAAGTCGAAAGTAAATGAAATGCTGAAACGAGTAGGTCTAGAACATCATGCAGGGCATTATCCGAATGAGTTGTCAGGCGGGCAGCAGCAGCGTGTGAGTATTGCAAGAGCCTTGATTTTAAATCCATCTATTATTCTAGCGGATGAACCAACAGGCAGTCTAGATTCAGAAACTGAAGGAGAAATTTTAGCTTTTATCCAGCAGCTCAATCGTGAAAAAGGAATCACATTTGTCATCATTACACATGACGATGAAGTCGCTTCAATCGCAGATACCACGTTTCAGCTCCATGATGGTGTATTAAAGAAAGGGGAACAATCCATTGAAATTTAGAGATCAGGTCAAATTCATTAGAAGAAACATGAAGAAAAATAGACTGCGTGTGTTTATGACCATTCTTGCGACGACAATGGCATGCTCTTTCTTAATCGTTTTAGCATCTGTCGGCTTTGGTCTGCAAAAATCAGCGCAAGATGAAATTATGAAACAGCAAATCATTACTGAAGTGAAAGTGTTAGGCAAGGAAAAAGGTGACGTCAAAGTAGATGATTTAAAAAAATATGATCATGTGAAATCTGTCGTCTCAAGAACAGCGATCAATCCATCGGTTAACGTCGAGCTTGGTGACCGCTCAAGTGAAACGCAGGCAGCTCTAACCGATATGAAAGAAGAAAAAGAAGCAGGGCTTGAACTAGACCGAGGAAAAGTTCCGACATCAGCGAACGAAATTGTGGTCGGGTATCATATGGCTGAACAACTGTGGACAAAAAAAGAACGCCAAGCCTATGAAAAAAAATTAAATCAGACATCAAATGGCGAAGAAATGCCAGAGGAGCCTAAGGGCTACACAAAAGATATTTTAAATAAAGTGATTCAAGTCAAAGTACCAAAACTCAACGAAGAAAATGAAGTCGTCAAAGAAAAAACATTCGATTTCCGTGTAGTAGGTGTGTTGAAAAAGCCAAACCTGGAGTGGCAAGAAGATCATAAAATTCTTATTCCAAATGCGTATGAAAAGGAATTTGGTCAAGTACTCGATCTATCTCCCGAGGCAGGAAATGTCGAGAAAATGACCTCTGTCTATGCAGATAAATTCGACAATGTCGGTGCACTCACGAATAAGCTCACAGATGAGGGCTACCAAGTCATTTCTGTGACGAATCAGCTCGAAGGAATGGACATGTTCTTTACAGTCTTCAAAATTGGACTTATTTTTGTTGGATGTATTGCAGTCATTATTTCTGCGATTGGGATTTTCAATACGATGACAATGGCAGTAACAGAGCGGACACAAGAAATTGGGATTATGAAAGCCATTGGCGCGAATCCATCCATTATCAAGCGAATGTTCCTTATGGAAAGTGCTTATATTGGGGTGATTGGGTCGATCATTGGTATTATCATCTCATATATCATTAGTTTCGCCGTTAACTTAATCATTCCAGCCATTTTATCGTCTATGTCAGAGGGAGGGTCAAGTGAACAATTCTCGATTACCTTCTCCTACATTCCACTTAGCCTTGTGATTACAGCAACAGTGATTAGTGCAGGGGTAGCCATCCTTTCAGGGCTCAACCCAGCACGTAAAGCAACAAAAACGAATGTATTAGCAGCATTAAGAAGAGAAATCTAAAAAAAGAACCTCCTAAGACACCCGATGGGTCTGATAGGAGGTTCTTTTTTTCATGACATAGGGCTATTGCTTAGGTGCCCGGTACCCTGCACGCTCTGCTTCTTCTACGGAGCAAAACATTTTAGTTACATTTTTGGTTCTAGAGTAGTATCTGCTGCTCGGTGTGTGATAAATACCGTTGACACTTCCTTTGATGTTACAGGCTGCTGATTCTTTTTTTGTTTCCTTCTGTGATTCATGACCGCCTGTGCTTTTTCCCTCATCTTTAGGAGCGGAGCGTTGAGCGGTAGAAGACTCCGTATCGTTGCCGCTTTTCTTGTTCTCTTTTTTAAGATTTTCGTTGCTTGAGGCAAGCTTGTCTATTTTCTCTTCAAGCGCTTGAATGGTCTTTTCTTGCTTTTTGACTGTTTCTTTTTCTGCGGTGATGGTTTCTAGCTTTTTCGCTAGTTTTTCTTTATCCTTTGTTGCGTCCTCTAAAGAAGCTGTCAGTTCCTCTTTATCAGCTTTTAAGCGCGTTATGTCAGAAGTGAGCTGTTTTTGATCCTTTAAGAGCTGTTCTGAAGATGGATCTGCTTGTGCCTTCGGTGCATCTGTGGCAGCAAACGGTATTGACATAATGGAAAAGATGAGACCCAAGATCAAGAAAGGATAAAATAATTTCTTTGAAAAGATTTGCGTATTCTGGTGTTTGAGTAATAAGAAATTGACGGCATATCCTATGGCAAAACAAACACATAAAAGACCTATGATGAGTAACACCATTATCTAGTAGCCCCCCCTACATCTTTCGTTACACCTATTATACCTCATTTTTCCATTTTTAGGGGGCGTTTTAACTAAAAAAACCCTGTTTTACACAGGGTTTTCAGCTATTGGTAATCCTTTGATTGCTTCCTTAACTGTCAAATAAGTAATTGTATCATGGAAATCTGTATCTAAGTCTTTCATCTTCATGGCAAGCTGCGGTTTGATCCCTGTGATGATCAGTTCCGTTCCAGTTAAATTGAGAAGATGATGCAACTTGAAAATGCGTGCTGCAACGGAATCATCGACATCGATTAAACCAGAAAGATCGACAATCAAATAATCATCCTTAGAATCATCTAATATACAAGTTAACTTCGCGACAATGGCATCAAAGCGTTCTTCAGATAGTTTTCCAATGAGTGGTAGAGCAGATACACCATTTTTGATTGGGACGATTGGCGTCGAAAGAGAGGTGACTTCCTGTAAGGAATCTTCTAGGAGTTGTTCATATTCTTTCTGTTTCGTAATATCCTTTTGAAAGCCAATAAAAAATGTTTTATCGTCTTGTTCAATGTATAGAGGATCTATATTGAGTTCATTCCAAAAAAAAGTACCGTCTTTTTTATAATTTTTTAGCTGTGTGGTAATAGGTGTTTTATTCTGAATTCCTTGACGTATTAAATCGAGCTGCTTTTGATCTGTGTCTTTCCCTTGAAGGAATCGACAATTACGCCCAAGAATCTCATCTGGTTTGTATCCAGTCATGTGTGTAAAGCCATGATTCACATAAATGATAGGGTTATCCTCTAAAGAAGGGTCTGTAATGACAACACCGATCCGCGCATGATCTAGCGCTTTTTTTATGAGTTCAAGCTGTTTTTGTAAGCCGAAGATGTTCGAGCTGACCATATTACCCTCCTTTGTTGCTGCTATCAGACATATCAAATGGTTGTCTTTTCAACCAAAGGTATTCCTTACTAACGTAACATAACATATGTTCTGTTTCAACGATTGCAATGGCTTTGTTAAATTTGTCATCATAGTTTGTCCTCCATTAGAATATAGTAAGTAAGGAGACTTTTCTTTAGAAAAAGAAGGAATCAATTGCTCATAATTCATAAAATGACAAAAATAGTTAATATGGATTAGGTAAAAATGATTCCAATGCATCAAGATTGTTTTGGGTCATTCACATATAATGGAAGAAACAAGCTTTTTTTCTTCGTTAGAGAGAATAGACCTTTTACATGGATTATGACGGAACAGCAGAATGGCATTACAGGGGGCTGGACAGCCTGAAGTCGCTTTACTATTCTAAGGGCTTTAGGAAGGTGATGAAAATGCTGCAACAAGTCATTATTGCTTGTGCCATTGGAGGGGTCATGGGCATTCTCGGTCACGTAAAGAAAAAAGGCAGGCTAGAGAAGCCCAGAATGACAAAAAAGTTTATTTATTTAGGGTTTATTGAAGATTGGCTCGTTGGGATGATTGCCGCTACACTGCTTGTCTTATCCTCAAATCCCGAATCTAGTCTGCACTTGGTCATCTTATCAATTATTTCAGGTTACGGAGGAGAAGCAGTTCTGCGAAGCTTTGACTTTGTAAGAGAACAGCATTCACAGAATGCAGACTCCAACCGTCATAACCGCTCTCCACACGAATAATATCCTCTACTTTACCCTGATCTAGGGTACATTCCCATTGTATACAAACCTGCTTGCACTTATGATCATAATTCTATAAAATACTACTTAGATGACGGTTACGATAAGAACAGTGAAGAGGAGTAGTAGGAAAGCAGTATTTGTCTTTAGAGAATTGACGGCTGGTGAAAGTCAATCAAATCTGCTTCTGAACTCGCCTCAGAGTTGCAGTTGCGTTAAAGCTTCTGTCGCATGTCTGCGTTAAAGATATTAAGTGAGCGTACAAACAGAAAGTTACGCTAACAAGGGTGGTACCGCGGGAACCAAAAAATCTCTCGTCCCTTTCCAGGGATGAGGGTTTTTTGTTGATTTTAGAAAAATCTGAATTCTTGCAGTGGTCATCTGAGCAGATACAGCCGTACATATTAAAGGAGGTTTTCACATTGAGTTTTCAGCATCGGGAAATTGAAAAGAAGTGGCAGGATTATTGGCTGACACATAAAACATTCGCCACATCTGACTCGGAAGATAAACCAAAGTTCTATGCACTTGATATGTTTCCATATCCATCAGGAGCAGGGCTTCATGTCGGGCATCCTGAGGGCTACACAGCAACGGATATTTTATCACGCATGAAACGTATGCAGGGATATGATGTTCTTCATCCAATGGGATGGGACGCATTTGGTCTTCCAGCAGAACAGTATGCGCTAGATACAGGGAATGATCCGGCGGTCTTTACAGAAGAGAACATCAATAACTTCCGCCGCCAAATTCAATCACTCGGGTTCTCGTATGATTGGGATCGAGAAATCAACACGACTGATCCTAATTATTATAAATGGACACAATGGATTTTCTTGAAATTGTACGAAAAGGGATTGGCGTATATCGATGAAGTACCTGTGAACTGGTGCCCAGCTCTTGGAACAGTCCTTGCAAATGAAGAAGTCATTGATGGAAAAAGTGAACGCGGAGGACATCCAGTTGAAAGACGTCCGATGAAGCAATGGATGCTAAAGATTACGGCTTATGCGGACAGGCTGTTAGAAGATTTAGAAGACATTGATTGGCCTGAAAGCATTAAAGATATGCAGCGTAACTGGATCGGTCGTTCAGAAGGTGCACACGTTCATTTCGAAATAGAAGGACATGACGAACAGTTTACTGTATTTACAACTCGTCCTGATACATTGTTTGGTGCAACCTATGCGGTACTTGCACCAGAACATGCACTGGTTGAAAAAATTATAACAGCTACTCAAAAAGAGGCAGTCGAAGCATATATAAAAGAAATTCAATCTAAGAGCGACTTAGAGCGTACAGATCTTGCAAAAACAAAGACGGGTATTTTTACTGGCGCTTATGCCGTCAATCCATTAAATGGTGAAAAGATGCCGATCTGGATTGCAGATTACGTGCTGGCTACTTATGGAACAGGTGCGATTATGGCGGTACCTGCCCATGATGAGCGTGACTATGAATTTGCCAAAACATTTGATCTTCCAATCAAGGCAGTTGTCGAAGGCGGAGACATTGAAAAAGAAGCTTACACAGGTGATGGAAAACACATCAACTCTGATTTCCTTGATGGATTAGGAAAAGAAGAAGCGATTGAAAAAGTCATTGCATGGTTGGAAGAACATCAAAAAGGCGAAAAGAAAGTCACTTATCGTTTAAGAGATTGGCTATTTAGCCGCCAGCGTTATTGGGGTGAGCCAATTCCAATTATTCATTGGGAGGACGGAACGTCTTCAGCTGTTTCTGAGGAAGACCTTCCACTAATTTTGCCTAAGACGACTGAGATTAAGCCAAGTGGTACAGGTGAATCACCTTTAGCCAATATCAAAGATTGGGTTGAGGTTGTCGATCCTGTTACAGGTAAAAAAGGACGCCGTGAAACCAATACAATGCCGCAATGGGCAGGCAGTTGCTGGTATTTCTTACGTTATATTGACCCGCATAACTCAGAAGAACTTGCATCTCCTGAGAAGTTAAAGAAATGGCTTCCGGTTGATGTATATATCGGCGGAGCAGAACATGCTGTACTTCATCTTCTATATGCGCGCTTCTGGCATAAGTTCTTGTATGATATTGGTGTTGTTCCAACAAAAGAACCTTTCATGAAATTGTTCAACCAAGGAATGATTCTTGGGGAAAATAATGAAAAAATGAGTAAATCAAAAGGAAATGTTGTCAATCCAGATGATATCGTAGAATCTCATGGTGCGGATACTTTACGACTTTATGAAATGTTCATGGGACCTTTAGATGCATCAATCGCTTGGTCTGAAACAGGACTTGATGGTGCTCGCCGTTTCCTTGATCGAGTATGGCGTCTCTTCACAAATGAAGATGGCACAATCAGTGATAAAGTAACGGAGCAAACTGGAGGCGCCTTAGAACGCAGCTATCATGAAACTGTGATGAAGGTAACAGACCATTATGAAGGCCTACGCTTCAATACAGGGATTTCACAATTAATGGTGTTTATCAACGATGCCTACAAGGCTGATACATTGCCGAAAGAATATGCAGAAGGCTTTGTGAAACTTCTTTCTCCAATTGCACCGCATCTAGCGGAAGAGCTTTGGAATAAACTTGGTCATGAAGGGTCTATTTCTTATGAAGCATGGCCACAATATGACGAGTCAAAGCTTGTCGACGATGAAGTAGAAATTGTCGTACAGTTGAATGGGAAAGTGAAAGCAAAATTAACTGTTCCTGCTGATGCCACTAAAGAACAATTAGAAGATCTTGCGAAAAGTGATGCACGTGTAAAAGAACAGCTTGAAGGGAAAACCATTCGCAAAGTGATTGCGGTTCCTGGGAAGCTTGTCAATATTGTTGCGAATTAATGATGACACCCATCGGTATGAACCGGTGGGTGTTCTTTATTTCCCGGGACATAATTTTGTCGAAAACAAGGTGATTGCACGATCGATCTCGTATGTTAACAGGTGATAACAAAAGGAGGAGTGACGTCAATGGAAAAGGAAAGCAAACGTGAACAACTGCTCAGTCTGTTAGGAGAAATGCCAGATCGCCATCGCGTGGAGGCATATACGTTAAAGATCGAGGATCGAGAATCGTATGTAGTCGAAACACTTATTCTTTCAATCAATGGTGTAGAGGAAGTGCCCGCTTATTTTGTGAAGCCGAAGGATACGGTAAAAAAAAGACCCGTTGTGCTCTTTCAGCACTCTCATGGCGGGAACTACGTCGATGGGAAGGAAGAACTCATTAAGGGTGCTCATTATTTGCAAGAAACTTCATATGCGAAAGAGTTCACTTCAAAAGGCTATAGCGTTCTGGCTATTGATCATGCAGGGTTTGGTGAAAGAAGGGGAAGAACCGAAAGTGAAATTTTTAAGGAAATGCTTTTAACAGGGAAAGTGATGTGGGGCATGATGCTGTATGAAAGCATGTGCGCAATCGATTATGTGTTATCTCGATCTGACGTGCTGCCGGACCGGTTAGCTGTTTTTGGAATGTCAATGGGTGGGCTTCTTTCCTGGTGGACAGCTGCACTTGATGAGAGAGTCGGTGTGTGTATTGATCTTTGCGCACAGGTCGATCACCACACATTAATTGAAACAAACAATCTAGACAGGCATAGCTTTTATTACTATGTACCAAGCTTAGCAAATCACTTTACGGCAGCTGATATTCAGGAAATGATTTTTCCAAGGCCGCATTTAAGCTTAGTTGGAAAACTTGATTCACTCACGCCTGCTGAAGGCGTCGCACGCATTCAAAAGAAATTGAGCCAAACTTATCAAGCGGCTTCATTGAAAGAACGGTATCAGCTTGTTGGTCTTCATGCAGGTCATTTTGAAACAGCTGCAATGCGCCACGAGGCTACTCGATTCTTAAAAAAATGGCTGTAATCAATTAAGGCTTGGACATACTACGTCATGAAAGGAGGAGACAGAGGATGAAAATCACGATCATTGGCGGGTGTGGTGTGATCGGCCGTATTTTAACAAAAGCGCTCTCTTCTGAATGCGAGATCACTATCATTGATCAAACGAGCTGTCTAAAAGGAGTCATTTTGGCAGATGCAACGAATGAACAGGAATTATATGAGGCGATCCCGCGAGATACAGATGTCATCATACACCTTTTAAACATGGAGATGACACATGATGTGATGAATCGTGAGGAGTTTGAAAAAATGAGTGATATTTTTTGGAGAAGCTCTTATTCTATGTTTCGATCAGCTGCAAGGCTTGGCATTCGAAAAGTCATTTTTGCAAGCAGCAATCACGTGACCGATCGTTATGAAAAAGATGGCCGTTCCTTACTAGGGCGACATATGACAACAGACGATGTACCTGCGACTAAAAATGTGTATGGTATTTTAAAATTTGCTTCTGAACAGCTAGGCCGGTTGTTCCACGATCAAACTGGAATGTCTGTTATCAATTTGCGGATTGGAACAGTTGTGACAGATGAGATGGAAGCATTACACGAGAAAGAACGGACGAAACGAACACTTCTTTCACATGAAGATCTAGTAGGGATAATAAAGGCGGCAATGGAAACGGCCGTGCCCTTTGGAACATATTACGCTGTATCAGAAAACGAAGAAAAGCCTTGGTCTACGGAAAACACGAAGCAGGAATTGGGCTACAATCCTCATATGAATACGACGGAAATCCTTGAAGAAAATGATCAGGCATAGGGCATAATCATATCATTAGCTGATGATCTTATTCTTTTGTTTCATGAGCATAAAAGCACGACTGACAGGATGGATCCAGTTGGACTGTCAAGATGATTATAGACGCTTTCTTCCCCCGTTTGTTACATTTTAATCACGATATCGTCACAGGCTGCAGCTAATTTTCGGATAAAATGATAACGCTTTCAAAGGAAGGGTGTGATGAACATCGATCGTTCTATGAAAGGCCGATTGTTCAACTTATTTAATTACTCTTTTCTACTCATGTTCGCATTAATATGTGTGCTTCCGTTCATCCATGTCATTGCTGCCTCTTTTGCTACAGTAGAAGAGGTCATCACGAAGAAGTTTATCTTATTCCCGACCACGTTTTCTTTAGAGGCCTATCGGTATATTTTCTCGACGGATATTGTGTACCGCAGCCTTATTGTGTCCATTCTTGTCACACTCGTTGGAACAGCTGTCAGCATGTTTTTGTCCTCACTTATGGCATATGGGCTGTCTCGTCAGGAGCTAAAAGGCCGGAGAACATTGATGTTTCTCGTTGTCTTCACGATGCTGTTTAGCGGTGGGATGATTCCGACGTTTATTGTGGTGAAAACGCTTGGGCTGCTTGATACCTATTGGTCACTGATTCTACCGGTTGCGATCAATGCGTTCAATTTGATCATTTTGAAAAACTTTTTTCAAAACATTCCGGCAAGCCTTGAGGAATCAGCGAAGATGGATGGCTGTAACGATTTAGGAATTTTCTTTAAAATTGTGCTGCCGCTTTCTTTGCCTGCTATTGCGACCATTTCACTTTTTTATGCCGTGACGTATTGGAATACGTATATGACCGCCATCCTGTATTTAAATGATTCAGTGAAGTGGCCGATTCAGGTGCTGCTCAGGCAGATTGTCATTGTTTCGAGCGGAATGCAAGGGGATATGTCGGATATGGGATCATCCACACCACCGCCAGACCAAACGATTAAAATGGCTGTCATTGTGGTAGCAACGATTCCCGTTCTGCTTGTCTATCCATTTATCCAAAAGCATTTCAATAAAGGGGCATTATTAGGTTCTGTAAAAGGTTAAAAAGAAGGAACAACGGAGGGATCTTATGGGGAGAAAGAAATTATGGTTGATTGCGTTTGTCCTGTTATTTGCAGCAAGCGGTATTTTATCTGCATGTTCAAGCAAAGGAGCAAGTTCATCAGATGAAAAGGTTGATTTAGACAAAAAAGTAAAGCTGACATGGATGGCGATTCTCTATCATCAGCAGCCGCCGAAAGATTCGGTTTTAAAAGAGATTGAGAAGCTCACAAACACAGAACTTGATATTACGTGGGTGCCTGATGCTGTGAAGGAAGACCGGTTGAATTCTGCACTTGCCGCAGGGAATTTGCCGCAGATCGTGACGATTCAAGACATTAAGAATTCGTCTGCTATTAATGCGTTCAGATCAGGTATGTTCTGGGAAGTTGGTCCGTATTTAAAGGATTATCCAAATTTAAGTAAGATGAACAAACTGATTAATAAAAACGCCTCTATAGATGGTAAGCTTTATGGCATTTATAGAGAGAGACCACTTTCAAGACAAGGAATTGTCATTCGAAAGGATTGGCTTGGAAATTTAAATTTGGATACACCAAAAACGTTGGATGATCTTTATGAGGTAGCGAAAGCTTTTACTGAAAAAGATCCGAATCAAAACGGAAAAGCGGATACAATTGGCTTTACGGATCGGAATGATTTGATTTATGGGGCATTTAAAACACTTGGTTCATATGAGGGAATGCCAACAGATTGGAAAGAAGATAACGGCAAATTCACGCCAGATTTTATGACAGATGAGTATATGAATACGATGAAATATATGAAAAAATTACGTGATAATGGCTATATCAACAAAGACTTCCCTGTCACAAGCAAAACGCAGCAACAGGAATTATTCTCACAAGGAAAAGCAGGGATCTATGTTGGAAATATGGTAGACGCAGTGAACTTGAGAGATGACGCGACAGATAAAAACATGAAAGTCGATATACTGAACCGAATCAAAGGCCCAGATGGCAAAGAACGAGTGTGGGCATCAGGTGGTCATAATGGCATCTTCGCATTTCCTAAAACGAGCGTGAAATCAGAGGCAGAATTAAAGCGAATTTTGGCCTTCTTTGATCGCATTGCAGAAGAAGATGTCTATGGGCTGATGACGTACGGTATAGATGGTGAGCATTATAAGAAAGAAGAAGGGAATACATTTGTCAGGGAAGAAAGCCAAGTGAAAAGCTGGCAGACAGATGTACAGCCGCTTGTCAGTCTAGTAGGCATTGATAAACGGTACTTGAAAAATAAAGGGGATGCGGTTCGTACAAAATATGAAGAGCTAGAAGAAGACAACCAAAAGATCATCGTCGCCAATCCTGCTGAAAGCCTGTATTCAGAAACAGCCTCAGAACGAGGAAATGAATTGAAAAAAATCATTGATGATGCGACCTATAAGTTCATTCTTGGAGACATCAGTGAAGATCAATTTAAAAAAGATGTAGAGAAGTGGAAATCAAATGGCGGTAATAAAATCATTGAAGAATATGAAGCTTCTTTTAAGAAATCAAAATAATCAATAAAAACACCCCCGCACAGTTAAAAAGCGGGGGTGTTTTCATTAAAAGTCAAAGTTGTCTGGGTCTGGACCGATACGTTTGTTTTCATTTAAATCAGAAAGACGATTCATATCCTCATCAGATAATGCAAAATCAAATATGTCTGCATTTTCTTTTAAACGATGCGCTTTTGTTGATTTTGGAATGGTGATGATGCCTTTTTGCACATCCCAGCGCAAAATAATTTGAGCGGGTGTTTTGCCGTATGTGTCTGCCAGTTCTTTGATCACCGGATGATGAAGCAGTTCCCCCTGCATGAGCGGTGACCATGCTTCCATTTGAATGCCATGTGTGTTCAAATACGTATAAAGTGCTTCCTGCGTCAGTTTTGGGTGAAACTCCACTTGATTGATGGCTGGTATGATGTCTGCATCTTTTAATAGTTCGTCTAGATGATGCGGCTGGAAGTTGCTCACACCAATGGCTCTGACCTTGCCTTCACGATACAACGTTTCAAGCGCACGCCAAGCGTCTTTATATTTTCCCTCAACCGGCCAATGGATTAAATATAGATCAAGGTAGTCAAGCTGAAGTTTTTTCAAGCTTTCCTCATATGCTTTTAGCGTGGATTCATATCCTAAATCGGCATTCCACACTTTTGATGTCACAAAAAGATCTTCGCGGCGAAGTCCTGTTTCTGTAAGACCAAGCTGTATGCCTCGTCCGACCCCTTCCTCATTGCCATAAATAGCCGCTGTATCAATACTGCGATAGCCTAATTGAATGGCTTTTTTGACGGCGTCTATTAATTCTTCGCCATCTTCCACCTTGAATACACCAAGACCAAATCCTGGCATGTGGACTCCATTGTTTAATGTTTTTGTACTTTGTAAATGATTCATATTGAACACTCCTTTAGATGGTTTGATTTTTGTTCTTGTTGTTCGATTCGAAAACTAATCATCGTGAGAATCGCAGCAATCAGGACCATAATGCCGCCGACCCAGCCTGTATGCACAAGCCCAAGAGTATCTGTCACGATGCCGCCTAAAAATGAGCCGATGGCGATACCGGCATTAAAGGCAGCGATATTCATAGCGGAAGCGACGTCGACTGCTCCTGGTGTGTATCTTTCTGCAAAGTCAACGACAGCGACTTGCAGCCCAGGTACATTCATGAAAGCAAACAGTCCCATCAGCATGACAGTTGCAATGCCTAGCACCGTAAATCCAGCAGTCAAGCTAAGGATAAACAAAATGATGCTTTGGATGATAAACATGTAAATCAGTGCTTTCATTGGCTTCTCATTAGCAACCTTTCCGCCAATGACATTTCCGGCTGCGATCGTGATTCCGTATAAAAGCAGAATCAATGCCACTGCCCCTGGCGCAAGACCTGTCACATGCTGTAAGAGAGGGGATAAGTACGTAAAGACGACAAATGTTCCTCCGTATCCTGTTGCTGTAATGACAAATAGAAGCAAGATTCTTTTTGTTTTTAATAAAACAGCTTGATCCTTAAATGATGTTTTTACGCTTTGTTTTAATTGAGATGGAACAAGAAAATAGTTAGATATTAGTGCGATTAGACCAATGATGACAATCACACCGAATGATGTCCGCCACCCAAGTTCATGACCAAGAAATGTCCCGAATGGTACGCCCGTCACAGTCGCAACTGTTAATCCGGTGAACATAAAGGCAATCGCGCTTGCCCGTTTTTCTTTCACTACAAGGCTTGCAGCGATCGTAGAGCCAATGGACATAAAGATTCCATGGGATAAGGCTGAAATGACCCGGCCGATTAATAGTATTGAAAAGGTCGGAGCCATCGTGGCAAGTGTATTTCCAATCAAAAAGACGAGCATAATGAGCAAAAGCAATGTCTTTCTTTTCATCGTTGAAGTCAGAGAAGTCAAAATAGGCGCGCCGAATGTCACACCAAGAGCATATAAAGAGACGGTCCAGCCCGCCTGACTGACGCTCACTCCAAAGTCCTCTGAAATCATTGGCAAAAGACCGACACTAATAAACTCAGTGGTTCCTATAGCAAAAGCACTAATAGCTAGTGCGAGAAGGGCAAGGTGGTTTTGTTTTTTCTTCATGAATCAGTTCATATCCTTTTGTGATGACATTTTGATAGACGAAGCCGATCGGCAAGAGTTATTATCTAACATAGATGACGAAAAAAAAAGTACGTACTTTTTTGTAATATAGGTACTAAAAAGTGCCTGTTTGTATAAAGAGGAGTGAGGATTCAATGGAAAAGAAAAAATATAATATCTCCGTGGAAGCGACCCTTGAGGTCATTGGCGGAAAGTGGAAGTGCGTGATTTTATGTCATTTAACTCATGGGAAAAAACGCACAAGTGAATTGAAGCGGCTCATGCCAAACATCACACAAAAAATGCTTACACAGCAGCTGAGAGAGCTTGAAAGTGATGGAGTGATTAACCGGATTGTGTATGAGCAAGTACCGCCTAAAGTGGAATATGAATTAAGTGAATACGGTCAGTCGCTCGAAAGAATTCTGAATGCGCTATGTGATTGGGGAGCAGCTCATATTGAACGTGTGTACGGAGAGCCGCTTTCAGTGCTAGAAGACAGCATTTTAAATGAACAGTTTAAATAAAAAAGTCCCGCTTTTTGAGAGAGCGGGACTTTTTGTCTTATATGCCTTTTTTCTGGTCACGGTATTTGCCTGGGGTCGTGCCTTCTAGTTTTTTGAAGGAACGGATGAAGTTTTGCGGGTTTTTATATTTCAGTTTTTCCGAAATTTCTTTGACGGACATATCGGTTTCCACGAGCCAGTTTTTGGCGACATGGTGTCTGTAGGATGAGAGATATTCACTAAAAGGGATATCCATTTCCTTTCTAAAGATACTGCTTAAATAATTTGGGTTGTAATGCAGGCGTGTGGCGATTTCATCCAATGTGAGATCAGAATCGAATTCTTGATGGATGATATGAATGATCTTTTCTGAGATGTTTTTGTATTGTGATTCCTCGCGTGCACTTAGCTGGTCAATAATCGGCCGAATGATCTCATGTTTCAGCCATGCTTCGGTATCTTCAAACGTTTTAAATTCAAAAATTGTATCATACAGCATTTTATTGTCTTCGACCTCAAACAGTTCAATGCCAAGCAAATGCATTAGCTCAATCAAATTGTTTAAAAAACGGGCGAGGGCGATATGGTACTCATGCGGTCCCGCATTTTTAGAGAAAATGGATTGAAGGAGCACATGTAAATAGTGATCTGCTTTCCCTTGATCACCCGCTTTTATTGCATCAAATAAATCATGCTGCAACTGCTTTGGAAAATGGGTTTTAAACGTTTTTCCTTGCTGGATATGTTCATATAAGATAATGGACTTTTTCTCTGCTTTGAGCCTGTATTTTAAGGCCTCTTTTCCTTCAATGTAAGCCTGTTTTGCCATAGTGAGCTCCTGAAACTGGCGGCTGATTCCGATGCTGATCGATAAACCAAGCTCTTCCTCGATACGTAGCTGAATGGTTTCTGCTAATTGGTTTAAATATTCAGTAAATTCTTCATCTGACTTTAAGTGATTTAGGATAATCGTCGTTTGATGTTGATTGACAACTGTTGGCTGAAGGTGCTCCTCTTGTGGAATAATCTGCTCAACCAGTCCATTGATCGCAAATAAAAGTAAGTCTGCATCCTTTTTTTCATAAGGTGTTCCTTTTAGCGTATCGATTTGGGTCACAAGCATGGATAAGTGAGACCAGCCCTGAGGGAATCCTAAACTTTGGAACCGGTTGTTAATCTCTTCTTCTGTCAGCTTTCCGAGCAATAGCCGTACCATAAAGTATTGCTGGAGGTGCGTGACTTGCTGTTCAATCCGTTCCTCTAAATCATTGTTTTGATCCTTCATTTGTTTAATACTCGACTCAATCAACTCAAATTCATTTTGAAAAGGCTGCTTTTGCAAAAAGGATTCATTACGTGCAAAGGACTCGTATAACAAGCGGATTGGTTTATAAAAATGTCTGGAGCCAAACCATGAAAATAGCAATGAAAGCGCTAACAAAATAAAGCAGATAATAAAGGTGATCCACCCTATTGATTTCGTTTGTGCCTTGAGTTCTGGTATGGAAACAAAGGAGAGGTACGTCCATTCGTTATAGTCTGATTTTTGAAACGTAATTTGATAGTTTAGTTCCTCGATCTTCATGTTAAATTGACCTGATCGTTCTTCACTTGATAGGACATGCTTGACGAACTCTTGATTTTTCAAGGATTCACCAATTTGTTTTTTGCGGTTATGTAACAGCACTTTTCCATTCGTATCTATAACAAGCATACTGTCAGATTGAGAGAAGTCAGGCATATTGTTAGCAATCGTACAGCTCGGAATGCTGGCGACAGCGATCCCTTTTTTCTGGACACTGTTCATCGGAAGTTGTTTGATTAAGTTCACATTGTATTTGCAAAAGGAAGCCTTTCCTTCTTTTGTCGCAACAAGTGGATTATTCTCTTCAAGTGCCCAGCTAGAATGACTCGGAATATTGAGGTAAGAGGTGAGCGCTTTCTCTTGATCTCCGCTCGTGACATGATAAAGCCCCGAATTGTTCATGTACCAGTCTTCTATTTTACTGACGAGTGTAATATTGGAAAGATCGGTGTCAAAGGTTTGCAAGTAGTTTAGTTCCTGCTGTACTTGATTATAAAGCTGGAATTGGTCTGGATTTAAAGGTTCTGCCAGTGTTTGAAGGAGAGGCGGCGAACTGACATAGTGAGTGAGAGAATGATCAACAGTCTTTAAAATATGCTCAATATTGGATTGCGTTTGTTTCACACTGTCTAGCTTTTCATTTGAGATATTTTCGAGTGCTGTTTTTTGTGAATGCTGATAAGAAAAAATACCGACAATGATGACAGGAATCGTACTAAGCATGAAAAAAAACGTGACGAGCTTGTAATAAAACTTATATTGCCTTCTTTTCATAAAACCCCCCATTTCAAACAGAACAATCTTTTCCTCTTTATTTATTAATCCAAAAATTTGGTAGGTTTGTCAATAATCATTTTCTGAGATTAGGATCATTTTCTCATGTTTTATATAACGTTTTGAGTAGCCCCCCCTGAGTAAATATGATCTGATGATATGATTGTAGACGGATTTTTCATCCTTAAGATACAGTTAACACATGCATCAGCATGAGGGGAGGCTTTATCTATGAAAACAGAGGATGTCACTGCCAAGGGTGTGCCTGCGGCAGCTTTGAAAAAAGAAAAGAGAAAGCGCTTACTTAATCAAATGCTTAGTCAGAAGTTTTTGTATGTCATGATTTTACCAGGGCTCATTTATTTTCTTGTCTTTAAATATGTGCCGATGTGGGGGCTGATCATTGCCTTTCAAGATTACCAGCCGTTTCTCGGTATTCTTGGCAGTGAGTGGGTTGGCTTCAAACACTTTATTCGATTGTTTACAGAACCAACATTTTTCATTTTATTAAAAAATACACTGATTTTATTTGCCATGAATGTCGTGATTTTCTTTCCAATTCCAATCTTATTGGCACTGCTTTTAAACGAGGTCAGATTGGCATTGTTTAAGAAATTTGTTCAGACGATGATATACATTCCTCACTTCATGTCATGGGTGATTGTCGTGTCCTTATCCTTTGTTTTGTTAACAGTAGATGGCGGATTAATCAATGAATTGATTGCTTTCTTTGGAGGGGAAAAGATTAACTTCCTTCTTAGTCAGGAATGGTTCAGGCCGATGTACATTTTACAAGTGATCTGGCGAGAAGCAGGCTGGTCGACGATTATTTACCTTGCGGCGATTACAGCGGTAGATCCGCAGCTATATGAAGCAGCGAAAATGGATGGAGCCGGCAGACTGAGACAAATGTGGCATATCACGCTTCCTGCCATTAAAAGTGTGATTGTCGTTCTACTAATTTTGAAAATTGGTGACACATTAGAGCTTGGCTTTGAGCATGTCTACTTATTACTCAATGCAACGAACCGGGAAGTAGCAGAAATCTTTGATACGTACGTTTATACAGCTGGTCTGAAGCAAGGACAATTTAGCTATAGTACCGCTGTTGGTCTATTTAAAGCAGCTGTTGGACTCATTTTGGTTATGCTGGCGAACCGTTTAGCGAAGAAATTTGGGGAAGAAGGTATTTACTAAAAAGGGAGATGAAGAGGAATGACATTAGCGACTGAAAAAGGATCACCACTTGAGCATGCAGAGAAATTAGCACAAACAATTATGAAAGCGCATACACCAATAGAGCTGCCTCCAGCTGGAAGATGGCATTATCATCAAGGCGTTTTTCTTTGCGGTGTGATGAAGCTATATGAGTCAACGGGGAACGAGACGTATTTCAATTATGTGAAAAGCTACGCAGATTCGCTCATTGATGAGTATGGAAACCTGTTATTTCGGAGAGATGAGCTTGATGCGATCCAAGCAGGGCTCATTTTATTCCCTCTTTATGAACGAACAGGAGAGAAGCGGTATGTGCTGGCAGCAGAGAAGCTCCGCGGGCTTTATCGCACATTGAATCGCACGTCTGAAGGCGGATTTTGGCATAAAGACAATTATGCTTATCAAATGTGGCTGGATGGTCTCTACATGGGAGGACCCTTTGCGTTAAAGTATGCAAAGCTGAAAGGTGAAGAGGAGCTGGTGGAGCTGGTGGATATGGTGATCCATCAAGAGCATCTCATGAGAAAGCATACAAAAGATGAAAAAACCGGTCTGTATTATCACGCTTGGGACGAACGAAAAGTGATGCCATGGGCGGATCAAAAGACAGGCTGTTCTCCCGAGTTTTGGGCAAGGTCATTTGGCTGGTATGTCCTTGCATTAGCAGACATGATCGAGGATCTGCCAGAGCAGCATGAAGGGAGAAAAGTGTGGAAGGAAACGCTGATAGACATGCTGGAAAGTGTAGCTAGGTACCAGGATCAAGACACAGGTTTATGGCATCAAATCATTGATAAAGGGACGCATAGCGACAATTGGCTTGAAAGCTCTGGATCGTGTTTATTCATGTACGCCATGGCAAAAGCCATGAACGAAGGATATGTCAGCCTCCGCTACACAGATCATGTGGTGAAAGCATATCAAGGCTTAATTCAGCATAAGACGGCTGAGACAGAAACCGGTGATTTTACCATCAATGATATATGTATCGGAACATCTGCTGGGTTTTACGATTACTACGTCGGTAGAGAGAGAAGCACAAATGATTTGCACGGGGCAGGCGCTTTTATTATGGCATTAACTGAGCTAGAGAAGCTGTCTGTTTTTCAAAAGGCATGAAGAGGAAAAAAAAGGCTGCGGCATGGCTCTTCAGCTTCATCGCCGCCTTTTGTTTGTCAGCCTGTCATGGGAAAACAAACGGTATCGATGTTCTGATTTTTTCTGACATGTCCAAGGGGATGAAGGATCAATTAGTCGAGAAGGCTTTTCAAACGGAACAAGAAACGTATAGCGTCCACATCTTTCCAGCGATTCCTGAAAAACTTCTTGTGGAAATTACTGCAAAAGAGGGGGACATCATGCTTGTCCCGGAAGAGATGTTTCGAACGTATGATGATCCTGAAAGCTTTCAATTGCTTGAAGAGATGGGCATAGATGATCAAGCGGCAGGGCCATATACGACCGAGGATCAAAAGACAGGGAATACGGTCGATTATGCGGTTCAAGTTAACAAAGGCACGAAAAAGCTAAACGGCTATACCTTTCGATTACACCGAGATATGGTCGCTTTTATTCCCGTGTATGCAGACAAATCCAAAGAGGCGCTGTCTCTCATGAAACAGCTTCGTGAAAATCGATAGAAAAAGGGGTGGGGACTGTGAAACGGGTCGTAGTTTGCGGACTCAGTCATCGTGCGTTTAATATGTTTATTAAACCGCTCACAGAGGATTTCAATGAGCATTACAGGATTACAGGACTATTAGATATAGATCATCATCGGTATACACTTTGTCAGAAGCGTTTTCCATCACTGCGGGGCGTCTCGTTTTTTCATGAAGAGGCATTTGATCAAATGGTGAAGGAAGCAAAGCCAGATATCGTCATCGTGGCAGGAAGGGATGACACCCATGTCACGTATATTTTGCAAGCACTTGACCATGACCTCGATGTCATCACTGAAAAGCCGATGGTTACAACAGCTAAAGACGCCAAAAAAGTAATGGAAAAAGAAAAGGAAAGTAAAGGGAAGGTCACAGTCACTTTCAATTATCGCTACAACCCATTTCATCGAAAAATCAAAGAACTCATTTTAGAAGGAAAGATTGGAAGGGTTACATCTGTTGAACTGAGCTGGCTCATTGATACGTATCATGGCGCTAGTTATTTCAAAAGGTGGAACCGCACGCGGCAATTCTCTGGCGGACTATCCGTTCATAAATCAACGCATCATTTTGATTTGGTCAATTGGTGGATCAATCAAAAACCAAAGCAAGTATTTGCCTATGGGGCACTGAACTATTACGGAGATCAAAGTCCTTGGAATCCTTTGCAGGGGGAAGAAAATAGGTATTGCGGAACATGTCATGTGAAGGATACATGTCATTATGAAGCAAGGTGGAATCCGAGAGTAGAACGCACAAGGGTCGAGGACGATCATATCGAATCCGGTCAGGAGCAAACGCAGCAATACGCCAATTATCGCCCAGACGCCTGTATTTTTGATGAGGAAATTGACATTGAGGATACATATGTGGCATCAGTGGCATATGACCAAGGGGCTCTTTTCAGCTATTCGATTCAATTCTCAGCACCCTACGAAGGATATCGGCTTGCTATCAATGGGACGAAGGGGCGTATTGAAACAAATGAGTTTCATGTGCCATCAAGAATTCCTTTTCAATTCCCAGAACAGACGATTTCTTATTATCCGATGTTTGGGGCAAAAGAGACGATTGAAGTCGTGAAGCAGCCTGGGGGACATGGCGGCGGAGATCCTCTGCTTTTGGCGGATTTATTTATCGGGAAAGATCCTTTAATTCACTATGACATATCAGCAGGAGCAGAGGCTGGTGCTTATTCGATTGCACTTGGAGAAGGCATGTGGCGGTCTGTTGCAGAGAAACGCCCAATCGACATAGACGAGCTTCTTCAAAAAGAGACGGTGTCATAAGAAGGAGAGGAGGGAAAAGAGATGGATCATGATGGTTCAATGAGCAGAATGCTGCGAATGTGTGAGTGGGTGATGAGACTCGCCTATACGAATTTGCTATGGCTGCTGTTCACCTTGATGGGGTTTGGGATCTTTGGATTGATGCCTGCGACCACTGCGTTATTTTCGGTGATGAGAAAGTGGATACAAGGGCATGAGCAAGTGAGCGTTTTCAGGACTTTTTGGAAGGTGTACCGTGTGGAGTTTGTACGCTCTAATTTAATAGGAGTGGCGCTACTGATCATAGGGACGATTATATATGTAGACCTTGCGTTTATTTATCCAACGAGCTGGTTTTTGCATGTGCTTCGTTTTGCCATTTATATCTTTGGTTTTCTCTTTGTTGTGAGCTTGTTTTATATTTTTCCGCTGCTGGCTCATTATGATTGGAAAAAACGTCTCTATTTGAAATTCTCTCTTTTGCTCGGTATCTCCTATTTGCAATATACACTTTGTATGCTCGTTTTCTCGGCTCTGCTATTTGTTCTCTTTGCTTATTTGCCGGGAATCGTACCGTTCTTTAGTGTGAGTATACTCGCCTATGTCCATATGTGGCTGGCCTATCAAGTATTCAAAAAAGTAGAGTTTGACAGTGAGCAACGGGCAGCCGAAGTGAAGAAACGCCTGCCATCTTTCCTACAATCGAAGCGGGTGAATACACAGTGATGCAGTTCATTTGCTATAATGGTGTCACCGTGATGAAAAGGAGTGATAAGCGCCGTGTCAGTTAAAGAAATCTCAATAGAAGAATTAAAACAAAAGCTAGAGCAAGAAGAAGCGGTTCAGCTTGTTGATGTGCGTGAGAACGAGGAAGTAGCAGAAGGAATGATTCCTGAAGCGATCCACATTCGAATGGGAGATATCCCGGAGAAACTGGATGCATTCGATCAAACGCAAGAATATTATATAATTTGCCGGTCTGGTAAACGTAGTGAAAATGTCTGTTATTTCCTAGAAGACCAAGGCTATCAAGCG
Source organism: Bacillus sp. FSL R5-0422 (assembly GCF_038610765.1). Lineage (NCBI taxonomy): Bacteria > Bacillati > Bacillota > Bacilli > Caryophanales > Bacillaceae > Bacillus > Bacillus sp. FSL R5-0422. The sequence continues at coordinate 2,618,536 of NZ_CP152014.1, read as the reverse complement.
ACCAATGTCGTTGGCGGAATGCTTGCTTGGACTGGAGAAACAAAACCGAAGCTGTAAACAGAAGTCCTTTCATCTCATAGATGAAAGGCTTCTTTTGTTCATATGCCCGCCCTAATGTGCATAAAGATAGAGTAGCGAGAGAAGGGAGAGTGGCATATGTGCTAAAGGTAGCTGTATTTGATGAAGAGCACGAAAAAGATTTGCAGAGCGAAATCAACCTTTTTTTAAAAGGAATGGATGACGACCAAATCATTGACATCAAGTACAATGTAGCGGTGATCTGTGAGCAAGGTGGAGAACAGCTCTACTGTTTTTCTGCACTCATTTTATATAAAAAATAGATGGTATCAAAAAAGGACCTGTTTGAAGGGTCCTTCTTTTGTTTAACTAGCGTCAATATATAAACGATGCTTGTTGCAGTAGACACATTGAAAGAGGTAGCCTTGCAGATCTCCGCCGTTGACGAGCCATTGTTTTAGGTTCTCTTTCGTTAATCCTCCGCCGCTGCAAATGTCTTCGATATCTTCTGTGAGCTCTTCCTCTAAATGTTCTATCTCTTTCCAACCGACATACTGGACGATCGCGCAAAAATCTCCGCAATGACTTAACCAATATTCCTGCTGTCAGCCGCGATAACCTGGTGTTCTATAGATCAGTTCATCTATATATTTCTCTTCATCAACGTCATCACAGCTTGCATCGTCTTGAAACATACCATTGTATTTTTTAGCGGCTGAACCATCTTTGATGCACCAAGGGCATATTCCTTCCACATCTTCAACAGTATAAAATGCACCATGATACACATATTCTCTTACTTTCTCGCAAACAGGACATGTCGTCTGTTCTTTTTTGATCACATGTAACGAAATTGGATCTGGGTTGTACTTGAATGTAGGTAACGTCATATAAACCTCCATGTTGAGAATCATTTCATCCTATTATTTTAAAGGAATGTGAAAGAGCATGACCATCTTAAATTGTTTGTATAGAAAAAAGCCGTTCACATGAGGAACGGCTTTTTTCATACACATTTATGCTTTTTTTACTCTTGGACTTCTTGGTTTATTGATTTTGTTAGCTTGTTTGATGGCTCTTCGTTCAGCATTTAATGATTTATACAGTGACACAACCATCAAGATAATGACAATGGAGAACGGCAAGGCGGCGAGTTTTGCTGTATTTTGCAAGGCTTGAAGTCCGCCTGAAAATAATAGCACTGCCGCAACAGCTGATTGGATAATGCCCCAACTGATCTTTACACTATTCGCAGGATTTAATGAGCCATAGGTTGTCTGCATTCCTAGAACAAAGGTGGCTGAATCTGCTGATGTGATAAAGAATACAGCAATTAAAATTAGTGCCAAAATGGATGTAATCATGGCAAGCGGGTATTGATTTAAAACACCAAACAGCATCGTTTCAGTCGGCATACCAGCTACATCTATAATATTTTTTTGTTGTAAATCCATAGCTGATACTCCGAAGATAGAGAACCATAGGAACACGAGGATTGAAGGAGCCACTAAGACACCAATTAAAAATTCTCGAATGGTTCTTCCGCGTGAGACTCTCGCAATAAAAATGCCGACGAATGGAGACCAAGAGATCCACCATGCCCAATAAAAAATCGTCCAACCATTAATCCATTCTCTCTTTTCTGGATCATTTGGTGATAATCTAAAGCTCATTTGTACAATATTCGATAAGTATTGTCCGATCGAATCTGTAAATGAATTTAAAATAAAAACAGTTGGTCCAGCAAAGAGTAAAAAGATCATGAGTATAGCAGCAAATATCATATTCGAATTACTTAAATATTTAATACCTTTACCAATTCCGCTCCAAGCAGAGATCAAGAACAGAACAGTTACGATCGCAATAATAATGAGCTGAGTCAAAAAGTTATTTGGAATGCCGAATAAATAGGTTAATCCACCATTAATTTGTGCGGCACCTAGCCCTAAACTTGTGGCTACGCCAACTACTGTTGCAAACACTGCGATACAATCGATCGTTTTTCCAATCCATCCATGAATTCTGTTTCCGAATACTGGGTATAAGGTGGAACTAATTAATCCAGGCGCATCTTTTCTAAATTTAAAGTATGCGATGCATAATGCGACAATCGCATAAATGGCCCATGCATGAAGTCCCCAGTGGAAAAATGTATAACGAAGGGAATCGCGGAAGGCTTGTGCAGTTTCAGTCTCTCCTGTTGGTGATTGAATTGCATAGTGACTGATTGGTTCAGCGGCCCCATAAAAGACAAGACCAATTCCCATACCGGCACTAAATAGCATCGCAAACCAAGAAAAAAGGCCAAATTCAGGCTCTTCACCTGGTTTTCCTAACGTAATTTTTCCGATTGGACTAAAAATAAAGAATAGACAAAAGCCGACAAGTAGTGAAATCACTATCAAATAATACCAGCCAAAGTCGTTTGTAATGTAAGTTTGAATCTGATCTGTGACATTTTGTAATGTTTCTGGAGAAAAAGCTCCCCACATAACGGCAACAAATGTGATCGCAATCACAATCCAAAATACACTTGATACGTTTTTCACACCATCTCACTCTCCTGTTGTTCTACACGTTTAAGCAGAGGATTTTGTTTAATATCCCCTATCTCAACTATTTTCAAACAAAAAGAGTCGAGTTTCTCACTCGACCTCTACTTTACCGTAACATGTTTTGCTTCCATTAATCAACTATCGATATGTGAAGATGATTTTTCTTCAATTCGTTTGCGAAGTCGGTAGACATATTCTTTTAAGCAAACAGCGAAAATAGTAAAGGCTAACACAACTGCGACTTTTAACGGGTTAATAGACAATTTTAAGAAGACAGCGGCTGTCAAACTAATCACCACTGCTAGGATAATCGGAAGTGCACGTCTAATCATGAAAATCTCTCCTTTGCTTCAAGTGCAGCATTCATACCGGCAAGTCTGCCAGTCACAAGTGCTGACGTGATATTGTATCCGCCTGTATAACCATGAATGTCTAAGATTTCTCCGCAGAAATATAGACCGGGCATTTTTTTAGACGCCATTTTTTTCGGTTCAATTTCTTTCACAGAAACGCCGCCCCCTGTGACAAACGCTTTGTCCAAAGAGAGGGTACCGTTCGCATGAACGATAAAATGTTTGCAATCATGGACGAATGCGCGCAGTTTATCCTTAGCAAGACCCGAAAATGTATCTTGAGGATCTATCCCGTTTCGCTCTAACAAAAACAATAAGTAGCGTTCTTGCATCCAAGACTTCAGAACATTTTTAATGGCTTTTTTCGGTTCTTCTTTTAAGTCTTGATGTAGTTTTTGGAAAAGCTCCTCGTCATTAAGCTTTGGATATAAGTCTATTTGCAGACGGACGGTCGGCTGTTTCTTTAATTCTTTCACCACAAATCCGCTGCATCTAAGAACAGCTGGGCCGGATAAACCAAAGTGTGTAAAGATCATATCCATGACATGTGTGACGACGGGTTTCCCTTTTTTATTTAAAACACTGACAGCCACACTTCTTAAAGAAAGCCCTTGGAGCACTTTTTCTTTAATAAAACGCTCATCTGATGTGACCGGTACTTCTGTTGGGAAGAGCTCTGTAATCGTATGACCAGCGGCTTCTGCCCAAGCGTAGCCGTCACCAGTAGAACCAGTATGCGGCACACTTTTTCCGCCAACAGCAATCACAACGGCATTACTTGAAATTTTTTCATCATTATTTGTAACAATTCCAGCTGCTTGTCCGTCTTGATACAGAACTGTTTTAATCTTCTCATTCGTTCGAATGGTCACATTGAGGTTGCGAAGCCTGTCTAAAAGGGCATCAACAACAGATTGTGCTTTGTTTGAGACAGGGAACATACGTCCATGGTCTTCTTCTTTAAGTTCAATGCCAAGGTTTTCAAAAAAAGAAATAATATCCTCGTTATTGAACTCAGAAAATGCACTATATAAAAAGCGGCCGTTTCCGGGAATATGCTTGATGATTTCTTCTACTGGAAGGCGGTTCGTGACGTTACAGCGTCCACCGCCAGAAATGGCGAGCTTTCTGCCAAGTTTGGTTCCTTTGTCAATTAACAGAACAGTTGCACCGTGCTCTGCTGATGCAATCGCGGCCATCAGTCCAGAAGGTCCACCGCCAATGACAATGACATCATAATGTTTCATGTTACATTCCTCTTTCTACTTTCAGTCATTTATCTATTATAACGAAAATTGGGTAAGGCTGAAATATGAATTGATTGGTTTTGTGCCTTCTGTATTGGATTTGTTACCTGTGCGTCGAAATGATGTGGTAAAATAGTTGAGTTGAATATTCATTAGAAAAATGGTGGTTAAGCGCATGTCTAATAAACTGCTTCGTGGTACGTTGGTTTTAACGATAGGGACTTATCTCTCTCGTATTCTTGGTATGATTTATTTAATTCCATTTAGCGCAATGGTTGGAGCTACTGGTGGAGCGCTATTTCAATATGGATACAATCAGTATACGATCTTTTTAAGTATTGCTACGCTTGGTTTCCCAACAGCGGTATCAAAATTTGTTTCTAAATATAATGCAATTGGCGATTATGAGACAACAAGAAAAATGTTCAGGGCAGGTATGTCGGTCATGCTTGTCACCGGGATTATCGCCTTTTCTATTTTATATTTAACCGCACCGATTTTTGCGAAGATTCAGCTTGGCGGATCGAATGAAACAGGCGGTTTGACTGTCGATCAAGTAGTATATGTGATTCGGATGGTCAGTTTAGGTCTTTTGGTTGTACCTATTATGAGTCTTGTGCGAGGGTACTTCCAAGGGCACTCTATGATGGGACCGACAGCTGTTTCCCAAGTTATTGAGCAGCTTGTCAGAATCATCTTCCTATTAACAGCAACGTTCATTATATTAAAAGTGTTTGACGGCGGTCTTGTCATTGCTGTCGGTTATGCTACATTTGCAGCACTGATCGGCGCATTTGGCGGGTTATTCACGCTTTATTTATATTGGCTGAAGCGCAAGGATCGGCTCTTATCGATGCAGCCGAATACAGGTGCTTCCTCTGACTTATCATATAAGCAAATGTTTACAGAGCTATTTAGCTATGCGGCACCGTATGTGTTTGTTGGACTGGCGATACCAATTTATTCTTATATTGATACAAATACGATTAACAGAGCCATGATTGCATCAGGACATCAGGATATTAGTACAGCGGTCTTGTCTATCGTGACGTTATATTTACCGAAGCTCGTGATGATTCCTGTGTCGCTTGCAACAGCGTTTGGCTTAACCTTGATTCCAACGATTACGGAATCATTTACAGCTCGTAACTACAAGCTACTCAATAGACAAATTGATCAGACGATGCAGGTTATTTTATTTTTCGTGCTGCCTGCTTCATTTGGTATCTCAGCATTGGCTGGACCGGTTTATTGGTTTTTCTATCCCTCTGTTCATCCTGAGATTGGGATGTCTATTTTGTTCTGGTATGCACCTGTTGCGTTATTGTTTTCTCTATTCACCATTAACGCAGCGATTTTGCAGGGAATTAACAAGCAAAAGTTTGCCATCGTCAGTCTGTTGTTAGGGATCATCATTAAAACGGTTCTGAACATTCCACTCATCAGCTGGCTACAAGGAAATGGCTCTGTGCTTGCGACTGCCTTAGGTTATAGTGCATCCATCTTGTATATGTTTATCATGATTAAGCGCCATGCTGGCTATTCATTCCGCAGGATTTTCAAACGATTTATTCTCATTGGTATTTTAACTGCGATTATGGCTGTCGTGGCGTATGTGACATGTCAGCTTGTGAGCCAAGTGATATCGTATGAAGGTGGAATTGTTAATGCGGGTATCGTCATTCTGATTTCAATGATCACTGGTGGCGGTGTGTATCTGTTCTTATCTTATAAGGTTGGATTACTTGAGCGTGTACTCGGCAGCCGTATGCCGAAATTTTTAAGAAAAAAGAGTTAAGAAGAGGTGGAGTTTTCATGAGGCTTGATAAATTGCTTGCTAGCAGCGGCTTTGGTTCAAGAAAAGATGTAAAGAAGCTGGTCAAGGCACGGGCAGTCACCGTGAATGGAGAACTGGCGAAGCAGGTGAAAGATCATGTTGATCCATCGAATGATGAAGTGCTCGTGCACGGAGAGCGTGTAGAGTATAAAGAATTCATTTACTTAATGATGAACAAACCAGATGGGGTCATCTCAGCAACAGAAGATGTGCGGGATGAAACGGTCGTCGATTTACTTGAGCCTGAGGATATCGCAAGGGAGCCATTTCCTGTGGGCAGACTGGATAAGGATACAGTCGGTCTTCTCCTCCTCACAAATGATGGACAGCTTGCACATCAATTACTTTCTCCAAAAAAGCATGTGCCAAAAACGTACGAAGTTCATTTGAAATATCCATTAGGAGATCAAGACATCAATCGCCTTGAAGAGGGTGTTATCATTTTAGATGATTACCGTACGAAGCCGGCGAAGGTTGAAGTAGATGCGAATGAAAGTGAAGATACACGCATCCGTTTAACAATTACTGAAGGAAAGTACCATCAAGTGAAGCTCATGGCGCAAGCAGTGGGAAATGAAGTCATCTTTTTAAAAAGACGCTCGATGGGGGCTGTCTCTTTAGATGAAGATCTAGCACCCGGGGAGTACCGTGAATTGACGGATGAAGAATTAGACAGCTTAATCAATCGACCATAAATATAGAACAAAAGAAAAGAACCGGTATATCGCCGGTTCTTTTAGCGTGTAGACAAACCTTCGCATTCGTTGTCAGTCCTGTGCTTCGGTGCTCGTCCTTCTTAGACTTCAAAGGTTTTCTATCACGCTGAAAAAAAGACAAAAGCACCGGCATATTTGCCGGTGCTTTTTGTTATATGGACAGTTCATTATGCGCTTAAGATGATATTTTTACTTTTTTTCTCGTTGTTTCCCATTTGCCTCTGCTTGGACTATGAACAAGATCGTTATAGGCAAGCACGTTTAAGTCTCTTTGAATGGTTCTAGGTGTGATCCCGAATTCATCAACCAGCTCTTGTGTCGTCACAAGACCTTTCTCTTGAATGAACATATAGACTGATTTTATTCGAGTCATCATACGGTTTGTTGAAGGTTTCAAAAAACCACTCCCTATCAATAAGATCGGATGGACTTGACTAACCACAACTTACTACACTAAAACTGCGAAATAAGGACATGCAACAATGGTAAATGTTCGTGTTTCTTAATGTTTTATTCTATTATACACGTTATTATGCATCTAGTTCCACCAAAAAGTCAACTTTACGTGTTTTTTAACTTGTCTTCATGAATGGAGTTATGGTATATACCATGTTTTGAATCCGGTTACAACCCAATAGGCGTAAGGGGTATGAAGATTATTGTAACGTTTAAACCTTCAAAAAATAAACACAGAAAATTTACAAAATAAAAAATTCACTGATCTCAAAAAGACACATCCCCTGTTAGAATGTGCCTGTTTTGTTTCTGTTATCCTTCTAAAAAAAAGAGCTGTATGAAAAATAAAATGGCAAAGATGAGAACAAGAACATGTACTTCTCTCCATTTTCCTTTTGCCAGTTTCACAAGTGGATAAGAAATAAATCCAAGTGAAATTCCGGTTGAAATACTAGATGTCAGCGGCATGGAAAGAATCACAAGAAAAGCAGGAAATGCTTCGTCTAGCTCATTCCAGCGAATGCGTGACACGGAGTTCATCATCAAGCACCCGACAATGATGAGAACAGGTGATGTGATGGACGGTAAAGAAGAAATAGCCTGAACAAGCGGGCCGAAAAACAATGCCACAATAAACAATGCAGCGACTGTTAAAGACGTTAGCCCGGTTCTTCCACCAGCAGCAACCCCAGAGGATGATTCAATATAAGCTGTCGTTGGGCTTGTTCCAAACATAGAACCAATCGTCGTTGCAGCAGAGTCAGCAAGCAGGGCTCTGCGTACCTTTGGCAGCTGCCCGTTTTTCATGAGTCCGGCTTGTTCAGCCACTCCGATCATTGTGCCCGTTGTATCAAAAATCGTCACTAGTAAGAAGGAGAAGACGACCGCATACAAATGATGAGAGAATACATCACCAAAGGCAGCGAATGGATTTGTAATCAGCATACCTTCTGGCAGGGCAGGAATGTCCATCAGCATTTTAGGGAAATGAAGCTGTCCTGTTATGAGGGCAATTAGCGTCGTGGCTAACATGCCGATAAACAGAGCACCATTGATTTGAAGTACCATTAAAATAACAGAGATCATTAAGCCGACAAGCGTTAAAATGACAACAGGCGAGCTCAAGTTGCCAAGCTTCACTAGATTTTCCGGATCAGCTGTGATAATCCCAGACTGACGGAGCCCGATAAAAGCAATAAAAAGCCCGATTCCGGCTGTAATGCCGTATTTTAAATTATCTGGAATGGCTTGAATCAGTTGTTTTCTAAGGGATGTTAACGATAAAATAACAAAGAGTATACCAGCAACAAATACCGCACTGAACGCTGTTTGATAGCTGATGCCGCCACCACCGACAACTGTAAAGGTGAAATAGACATTCAGCCCCATACCTGGTGCAATCGCAATTGGATAATTTGCAAATAGTGCCATCCAGAGCGTACCGACGACAGCAGCGATAATTGTTGCAGTAAAGACTTGGTCAAAAGGAATGCCTGCTTTTGAAAGAATTCCTGGGTTAACGGCAACAATATAGACCATAGTAAAGAATGTCGTCATACCAGCGATTAATTCTCTCTTTATGTTGGTTTGGTTTTCTTTTAACTGAAACATAAAATCCTCCATTTACGAACATTATTACAAAACAATTAATATAATATTCGTTTTATGGGTGGAATGCAACCTTTTTTCAAGGAGGAATGGAAAAAATGAATTGGGAAGCTGAAGTCATACGAAAAAAAGACGATTTGATTAAGGACACACAATCTTTTTTACAAATTGAGAGTGTGCTGGATGAAGAAGGTGGAAAAGAAGGAAAGCCATTTGGTGAAAAAGTCGATCAAGCCCTTCAGTATATGCTGAAAAAAGGGGAGGACGAAGGCTTCACAGTCAAGAATGTGGATGGCTATGCAGGTCATATTGAATATGGAGAAGGCGAAGACATTGTAGGTGTGCTCTGCCATGTGGACGTTGTGCCTGCTGGTGACGGCTGGACAACCCCGCCATTTTCAGCGGACATAAGAGAAAATAAAATATTCGCCCGAGGCGCCATTGATGATAAAGGACCAACTATGGCGGCTTTCTACGCGCTAAAGATGTTAAAAGATACAGGGATGAAGCTGTCAAAAAAGATTCGAATGATCATTGGAACAGATGAAGAAAGTGATTGGCGCTGTGTGGACCATTATTTCAAGCATGAGGCGATGCCGCAAATTGGATTTGCCCCAGATGCTGATTTTCCGATTATTCATTCTGAAAAAGGGATCATTGATGCCATTGTGTCATTTACATATCAACATACAGAACAACATCAGCGCTATACACTCAAGCAATTCACATCGGGTATGCGGCTGAATATGGTGCCGGATGAGGCAACTGCCACTGTGACAGCGGCACAAGACCACGATGTTGAGTCATTAAAAACAGCTTTTGAAGCATATCTTGCTGACAATCAATTATCAGGTGAGGTAAAGATTGCAGCGAATGAACTACATTTCACATTAAAAGGTGAATCAGTTCATGCCATGGAGCCTGCGCATGGCACAAATGCAGGCATTCATATGGCCAATTTCCTCAGTGGACAAGAAATAGATCAAGACGGGCTTGCTTTTACTTCTCAAATCAACGCTTTATTTGATCAAGATACTAGAGGGAAAAAGCTAGGAATTGCTTGTAAAGATGATATTAGCGGAGATTTAACTTTAAATGTTGGCACGATCCGCTATACACAAAACGAAGAAGCGAAGCTAGGATTAAATGTCCGCTATCCAGTGACAGCAGATGGCAAGGACGTTAAAAAAGGGATCGAAGGCATCAAAGGGGCCACCCTTCTGAAATTTGACGACAGCCCTCCGCATCACGTCTCAAAAGATCATCCACTTGTGAAAACATTGCAGCGGGTATATGAGGAACAAACTGGAAATCCAGCTCATCTGATTGCAATTGGTGGAGGGACGTATGCAAGATCTTTAGAAGCGGGCGTTGCCTTTGGTCCTCTCTTCCCTGGCAGACCAGATTGCGCACATCAGAAGGATGAATATATCGAAATCGACGATCTACTAAGAGCAACCGCACTATATGCACAAGCCATGTATGAATTGGCAAAATAGAAAAAGAGAAGAGGGGATTCACAGTGAAAAAAATGTTCTTATGCTCTTCATTCAAAGACAGCTATTCTCTCTTGTCTGATTTTACGGGTGAATCGTTAAAAGGAAAACGCGTGACATTCTTCCCAACAGCTAGTGTTGTGGAAGAAGTCACGCATTATGTGGAGGCAGCGAAAGAAGCCTTTCATCAACTCGGTATGCAGCTAGAAACTGTTCAGATAGCTGAGCAGTCTACCGAAGAAATCACAAAGATGATCAAACAAAATGATGTGATGTATGTATCAGGAGGCAACACTTTCTATTTACTGCAGGAATTGAGAAAACACGGTCTCGATGACGTGCTGAAAGAAGAAATCAATAAAGGAAAGCTGTACATCGGCGAATCGGCAGGGAGTATCATCATGGCGCCAAGCATTGAATATATCTCCTTGATGGATGAGCGGCAGAAGGCACCAGAGCTTTCATCCTATCAAGGTTTCAATGAGGTAAGCCGCTATCCAGTACCGCATGTGCATAATACCTATTTAGGAGATGCTGCGCAGCAAATCCTAAAGCAGTATGAAAAGACGCTCGATTTATGCCCGCTTACTGATGAACAGGCTTTACTCATCACAGGGGAGCAGGCTGTGATAAAGACTGCTGAATCAGCCTAACCGCAAAACGAAGAAAAAAGGAACAGGGGGTTCATTGCCCCTGTTCCTTTTTTAATCTTGAAAAACATCACTTGATAAGTATCGTTCGCCTGTATCAGCTGTCATACAGATCACAATTTGATCTGCCGGCAATTGCTTGGCTGTTTCAATCGCAGCATAGCAGGCTGCACCAGATGATGGACCAACTAAAATCCCTTCAAGCCGGGCAAGCTGTCGTGTAATTGTGTACGCATCTTCATCGCTTACTTGCACAATCTCATCATAGACATGCTCGTTTAAAATTTGGGGAATAAATCCTGGGCTTGTGCCAACAAGTTTATGCTTGCCAGGTGTCCCGCCAGATAAAACTGGTGATCCCTTTGGCTCTGCTACACGTATGGTCAATTGAGGGAATGCTTTCTTTAATTCCTCACCAGTACCTGTAATGGTTCCGCCAGTTCCAGCTGTTGCGACAAAGGCTCCTAGAGGCTTTCCAATTTGTTTGACAGCATCCATAATTTCAACAGCGGTTGTGCCTCTATGGGCATCTGGATTCGCCCTATTATCAAATTGCATCGGGATAAAGCTATGAGGAATTTGAGCTGCCAGTTCCTCTGCTTTGCGAATACAGCCTGGCATTTTTTCTTCCCCTGGGGTCAAAATGACCTGCGCCCCGTAAGCCTTTAAAATATTGATTCGTTCCTTTGTCATCGTATCAGGCATCACAAGGATAGCTTGGTACCCTCTAGCTGCTGCGTTCATGGCTAATCCAATCCCTGTATTCCCGCTCGTCGGTTCAATGATGGTCGCTCCTTTTGTCAGCTTACCTTGTTTTTCAGCCTCGACGATCATATTGTAAGCAGCGCGGTCCTTCACACTACCGCTAGGATTAAACGATTCTAGCTTTAAATAAACAGCTGCCGCATTGTCTGGCTGAAGCCGCTGTAATTGAACAAGTGGTGTATCGCCAATCAGCTCAGCTATATTTTGTGCTACCTTCATCATGTGACACCCTTTCTTCTCTTTCCGCATTTCTTTAGTTATACTATCATCAATGGGGATTCGTAAAGTTTGTGAAAAAAGGACAGGTGATATTGTGTCAGAGAACCGTCATTATTTTATTGGGATTCATATCCCTGAACAACTTGCGTCTCAAATTAAAAAGGACATTGATCAAAGAAGCGGACTGTCTTTTCAAAAATGGACAGCACCACATGATTATCATGTGACCTTGATCTTTTTAGGGGCCATTTCAGAAGAACGCTTAAAAAAGATCATCGAGCTGCTTGAGGTCCTCTCAAAGGAAGCCGCTGCATTTTCACTAGAGCTGAATGAGGTGGGACAGTTTGGCACGAAGGAACGCCCGAGAGTCTTTTTTGCAAAACCTGATGAAAGTGAACCGCTCATGCTATTAAGAGAAAAGGTGAAAGAAGCCGTATTGTCAGCAGGACATCCTGTTGAAAAGAGACCGTTTCATCCGCATATGACGATTGCGCGCAAATGGAATGCGGATCATTCTTTTGCAGAACAAGCGCCTTTACGCAAAGAGCCATACGTGATAGAGGTTTCTAGTATCACTCTATATGAAATACGACCAAGAGAAACCCCGCGTTATTACGCAATTAAACAATTTGCACTACATAAATGATTCTAAAAGTTGGAGTGAGCAGCAGATGGCGCAAATTATCAAAATTCAAGATTATATATCACGATATGAACAAGACCCGCATCATTACATCAATCAATTTATTCGATTGAAAAAGCAAAGGTGGGACGAGTTAAAAAAAGCGTCAAAAGAGAAGACGCAGCATTCATTTGACCAAATTTCTGAACAAGCGCCTGAACAAGAGGAGGAAAAGAGAAAGAAATTCTCCTTAAAGAGAAAGCAAAAAGAAGCCGATATGAAGAAGGAACGGGACCTAAGTCTTTTTAACGAGCCAACAGATATAGAGCAAGGTGTCTTTACAAACGTTCCTACTGATGAAACGAAGCTCATTCATTTTTTTAAGGATCATCTATATGATGTTCAATTAAAATGGGCCAGCTCGACGATTTCCCATATTTCAACCGTTTCCCATCACATTCGGTATGATGAAAAGCTGCGCATGCTTGCTAGGCAGCTTCCGGATTCATATTTTGTGATGTACAAACCGGTGCTGCTCATTCAAAAAGCAGAGATGGAATTATGTCCAGTCCTCATTACGCCGCTGGAAGTGATTTGTTTATCCTTCCTAGAGGCAGAACCTGACAGCGTATATATCGGAACGAAGGAACGTTTTTGGGAAAAGCGGGCGAATGGGAAAGCGGTTCAGTCCGTTTTGAATCCTTGCGCAAGCCTTCTACGCTCTGGCACCGTCGTGTCAAAGATTTTACAGCAAAGCGGTGTCGATCTTCCTGTGAAGAAAATCCTGATCAGCCGTACCTCTTATATTGACTTACCGGAAGTTCCATACGGGATGGAGGTTGTCGATAAGAAGAAGGCGGAAGATTGGTTTGAAAAGCAGCGGAAAAATACCGCTCCGACAAAGCATCAGCAATTTAAGGCGACAAAAGCATTGCTTGCTTATGGTGAATCAGACAGCAAAAGAAGGCAGGAATGGCTCGATTAAAGGGATAATGGAAGGTCACGAAAAAAGAGACCTGAGTGGAGCTAATATATGAATGAATGGTACTTTATCGTTAATCCAGCAGCAGGACATGGAAAAGGACTTCGTACATGGAGGAGCATAGAGAAAGAATTACAAAAGGTGGAGATCTCATATCGATCGTTTCTCACCCAGCATGAAGGTCATGCAGAAGTATTGGCAAGACAAATTAGCGCCATGCAAGATGACAGGCTGAAGCGCCTGATTGTCATTGGTGGTGACGGCACCATTCATGAAGTCCTGAATGGCTTAAAGGAAATGGATCATGTGCAGCTAAGCTTTGTCCCCGCTGGTCATTGGAATGATGCGGCGAAGGGCCTTGGCATCCATCGTCAAGATGTCCTAAAAGAAGTGAGAAAGCAAAAGAGAATGCTCACCAAAACATTTTCTCTCGGCTCCTTTCAAGATCACGCAGAAAGCGCACAGTCCGTTCTCTTTCTCAATCATATCGGTGCTGGGTTTGATGCACATGTGCTAAGGAAAACAGTGCATTTTAGAGGGAAAAAGTGGCTGAAACGGCTAAGGCTTGGGTTTATCATCTATCCTCTGTCATTTCTCCATTCTTTATGGTCCTTTAAGCCGTTCGACCTTGCACTGTTTATTGAAAACGAGAAGAAGGTCTTTCGCCAAGTGTGGTTTGTGATTGTTTGTAATCACCCCTATTACGGAGGCGGGCTGGAAGCAGCGCCAGAAGTGAGCGCAAGACAGCCGGGCTTTCAAACGCTCGTTGTCACAGATTTGAATCCATTTAAAGTGCTCTTGTTTCTAAGTGCGATGGTGTTTCGTAAGCACCTTGGAATGAAGGGAGTTACCCTGTTTCAACACGAGGAAGCGTACTTGGAGGCAGACGGAAAAATCATATTTCATGCAGATGGTGAAGTAATTGGTGCAACACCTGTTTTTGTGAAGGCGAGTGATCGCTCCTTAAAATTACGTGCTTAAATCATGTCTCGTGAATGTCCTAATCAAAGAACCATGAAAAAAGCCTTTCTTTTCATAAGGTTCTTGTCCTGATTTTCTAGTTTTGCTTGACGAGTATAAGAAGGTAACGATAAAATCTATAGGACGGCTATTGTTTAGCATCTCATTCTCAATAGCTGTCCTTTTTGTTTTTATGATCATATAAATAAAAAAAGAAACAGCCTATTGACCTTCAATCGGCTGAATTTTGTCGACTAAAAAAGCATGATTTAAAATATTTTAAGAAATGATGGGTTGAAAATTGATATGAACTGGTTGGGACAAATATTAGGTAGCGAATGGCACATCTCTCCTGCTGGAGGCGCTACGGGAGATGCGTACTTCGCAACACACAATGACCAAAAGCTATTTTTAAAACGCAATACGTCACCGTTTCTTGCGGTTTTGTCAGCTGAAGGCATTGTGCCGAAGCTTGTCTGGACAAAACGGATGGAAAATGGGGATGTCATCACTGCACAGCACTGGCTGAGCGGCAGAGAGCTGAAGCCAAAGGACATGAATGACCGTCCTGTCGCAGAGCAGCTAAGAAAAATTCATACATCGAAAGAATTGCTTGATATGCTGAAACGATTAGAGAAGCACTCTCTAGACCCAGCATCCATTCTGAAACATTTAAAACAGTCCATATTAAAAGAGCAAATTGATACGCGTGACGTCACACGTGCTATCCAATACTTAGAGAAGCATGTGGAGGCAGTTCAATTTGAAGACAAGGTCGTGTGTCATTGTGACCTCAATCATAATAATTGGCTGCTGACAGATGAAAACCAGCTTTACTTAATCGATTGGGATGGGGCGATGATTGCTGACCCAGCCATTGATCTTGGACCACTTTTATACCATTATGTTGAAGAAGAAAACTGGGAAAGCTGGCTCTCAATGTACGGTGCCCCGCTGACGGACAATTTGCGAAAACGGATGGCTTGGTATGTCCTCGCTGAAACCGTATCGTTTGTCGTGTGGCATAAAAGAAAAGGAAATGAAAAAGCACAGCAAGAAGTGAAAGCGGAGCTGAGCGCACTCTTACAGCGGTTAAACATTCATTAAGACAGAGGAATATTCTCGACCCACTCTGACAAATGCGATTGATGCGCCTCAATATGTGCATCAATTGAATGGACAGAAGTGCCCTTTTGGCTGTAATCATAAATATCTGTTAATAATTGACGAATGTCGGCATCAAGGTCTTCTTTTGCCAGCATTAATTGAATCACGCGTCCCACCTGTTCATATTCTGCAACAGTCCCGCAGCAATCCAACTGGTGATCGGTTAAAATATCTTTGATTAATTGAAGCTGATGTTGACGGTTTAATCCCATACGTATGCTCCTTTTCTGCGTGTCATTTATGAGGTTAAACTGTGCATTCAGCGCCCAATTTATACATGCGTAAGACCAGCTCAGGCGAAGGGTTGGTCTTTTTCATATGCGCATAAAGATGCCGTCTTGCGGGTCTTTAGGTTTCATGGTATCTTGATAAAATGTAAAGAAAATAGAGGTGTATCAAATTGAGAATGCGACATAAACCATGGGCTGATGATTACTTAGCTGAAAATGCTCATATTGCCTTAGCGAACCCCGAGCAATATAAAGGGAAGTGGCATGAGCTGTTTAGAAATGATCATCCAATCAATATCGAAGTTGGCACAGGGAAAGGGAGCTTTATCGCTGGCATGGGCAAGCTTCATCCTGATATCAACTATATTGGCATTGAATTATTTAAAAGTGTTATTGTGACAGCAGTAGACAAAATCAAAGAGACAGATGTTGAAAATGTAAAGCTTTTGAACATTAATGCGGAAACGCTGACAGATGTGTTTGCTGAAAATGAGATTGACCGGGTGTATCTGAATTTCTCTGATCCGTGGCCAAAAGCAAGGCATGAAAAGCGCAGATTGACGTTTAAGGCCTTTTTAGAGCGATATGAACATATTCTCCGTCCAGGCGGTGAGTTGCATTTCAAAACAGACAACCGCGGGTTATTTGAATATTCCTTAAAGAGCTTTTCTGCATATGGCCTTCTTTTAACGTATGTAAGCTTAGATTTACATAAGGACGGACTAGAAGGAAATGTGATGACGGAATACGAAGAGAAATTCTCGTCTATGGGACAACCTATCTATCGATCAGAAGTGAAATTTCCAGAATAACAAATAACATCAAGCTGGCTGCAAAAAAAATGCAGTCAGCTTTTTTCGTGAAAAGATTGATGCATGCGATTTTCAGCTGTATTTGCTACGATAGAAAAAGGAGGGATGACAGCAATGGAGACAATGAAAATAGGTGACATGGAACTATTTTGGTTAAACGGGGGAGATACACATATGGACGGCGGTGCGATGTTTGGTGTAGTGCCAAAGCCGCTATGGTCAAAAAAATACCCGGTGAACGATCGCAATCAAATTGAACTGCGGTGTGACCCGATCCTCATACGATGGAATGGTCTTCATTTTTTAGTGGACTCCGGTATCGGATCAGGTAAGCTGACGGATATACAAAAACGCAATTACGGCGTAACAGAAGAGACGAAATTGGAAGAGTCACTTGCGGCACTTGGCCTGCAACCAGCAGATATTGATTACGTCTTAATGACGCATCTTCACTTCGATCATGCAAGCGGATTAACAAAACTCGAAGGAGAAAAGCTCGTGTCTGTTTTTCCGCAAGCAAAAATCATCACATCCAAAATCGAATGGGATGAAATGAGGGCGCCTAACATCCGCTCAAGAAATACATATTGGAAAGAAAACTGGGAGCCCATAGCAGATCAAGTGGTGCCGTTTGAAGAAAGCATCGAAGTAATAGAAGGCATTCAGCTGCATCATACAGGTGGTCATAGCAATGGTCATAGCATCTTAACGCTCACAAGTCAGGGCGAAACAGCGATTCATTTAGCTGACATCATGCCAACGCACGCTCATAAAAACCCATTATGGGTCCTTGCTTATGATGATTACCCAATGACTTCAATTCCAGCTAAGCAAAAATGGCAGGCATTTGCAGAAGAAAAAAATGCGTGGTACTTGTTTTATCATGATGCAATTTACCGCGCTGTTAAGTGGGATGAAGACGGGCAAATCACACATGAAATCAAAAGAGAAACAGGAAGATAAAAGATCATCTGCATGTTTTTTCGCCTTTCACACAAAATAACGACAAAATGAACTTGTGAAAGGAAGAGTGCAGGTGAACCAATCTTATCGTGTACATGGAGATGTCATTGAAACACCGTTAAGAGGGATGGAAGTCATGTCCGTCCCTTATTTAAACAAAGGGGTTGCATTTACGAAGGAAGAGCGGGAAGAGCTTGGTTTAAAGGGGTTTTTACCGCCTAAGGTTTTAACATTAGAGGATCAGGCGAAGCGTGCCTATGAGCAGTTCAAGGCACAGCCGGATGAACTCGGGAAAAATGTGTATTTAACATCACTTCATGACAGAAACGAAGTGCTTTTTTACAAATTACTAAATGAGCACTTAGCAGAGATGCTGCCGATTGTCTACACACCGACGGTTGGAACAGCCATTCAGCGTTATAGCCATGAGTATCGAAAGCCAAGAGGCCTTTATTTATCAATTGATGATTTGGAAGGCATGGAAGAGATATTTGCCTCATACGGTGTGGATGAATCCATTGACTTAATCGTTGCGACAGATGCAGAAGGTATTTTAGGGATTGGAGACTGGGGAGTTGGCGGTATTGCCATTTCAGTCGGGAAACTTGCAGTTTATACAGCCGCAGCAGGCATTGATCCTAGCCGCGTGCTGGCTGTTGTACTAGATGCCGGGACGAATCAGGAAAGTCTCTTGAATGATCCGCTTTATGTTGGAAATCAGCATTCCCGCGTTCGCGGTGAGCGGTATGATCAGTTCATCGATCAATATGTTGAGCTTGCCCGCGCAACCTTTCCAAATGCACTTCTTCACTGGGAAGACTTTGGGACAAAAAATGCACGAGCCATATTGGAAAAATATAAGGAACAAATTTGTACATTTAATGATGACATTCAAGGGACTGGAGCTGTGTCACTTGCTGCGGTTCTGGCATGTGCAAAAGCTTCGAAGGTTCCGCTGAAAGATCACCGAATCGTCATTTTTGGAGCGGGTACGGCAGGAATTGGCATAGCGGAGCAGATCCGTGATGCGATCGTCAGGGATGGAGTCAAAGAAGAGGAATCATATGGTCGTTTCTGGTGTATTGATAAAACAGGATTGCTTACAGATGATTCACCTGACATTCAGCCATTTCAAAAGCCATATGCAAGACGTTCTGACGAAGTAAAGGATTATGCCCGCAATGGCCCTAAGCATTCCATTGATTTATTAGAGGTCGTCAAACAGGCAAAACCAACCATCTTAATTGGCACTTCGACAGTAGGAGGAGCATTTACAGAGGAAATTGTGAAAGAAATGGCGTCACACGTAGAGCGCCCAGCCATTTTACCGATGTCTAATCCGACACCTCTTTCAGAAGCAAAGCCTAAAGATCTCATTGAGTGGACAGAAGGACGCGCCCTTGTGACAACAGGAAGCCCATTTGATCCTGTCGAATATGGCGGCGTCACATATGAAATTGGGCAAGCGAATAATGCTCTTGTGTTCCCAGGGCTTGGCCTTGGAACGATTGTGTCTAAAGCACGCCTCATGACAGACAGCATGTTTGTTGCGAGTGCTGAAGCGATTGCCAGCATGGTCAATGTCGGAAAACCGGGTGCAGCAATGCTGCCAAGTGTGGATCAGCTTCGAACCGTTTCAGCGACAGTGGCTGTCCGTGTGGCGCAAGCAGCGATTGATGAAGGAATTGCAGAGGAAACACCTGAGGATCTCATTCAGGCTGTACAGGACGCTATGTGGCATCCTGTGTACAAAAAAATCAAAGCCATATAAAAAAGAAGCTTCGCAAGGATACACCTTTGCGAAGCTTTCTTTATCAAGCCACAGAATCAATGACATCCACAATCATGCCTGTTTTGGCATCAATCATGACTTCGTACTGTTCAAGCTCGCCAAATGCTGAGCGAGTAATACCAGATTTGTACACATCAATCGTTTCACCATTTACGGTATACGGTTCTGGTACAGTATAAATCCAAGAGCCATCAATCGGGCCGCGCTGTTTAAAAGCGGATTTCACAATTTTTAATGCTTTTTCAGACGAGATATACGTAGGGAAAAATACTTTCTTTGCAACAATTGCAGCGGCTACGCCAATACTCGCACCAATCAGAACATGTTTTAACTTCAACGTGCTGCACCTCCGTATTGCTGTTTTTTCCATTATACAAAACTTGTCCATTGATGTTAAGGAATCCGAATACTTGAAAGCATATTCAAAATTTCTGGAGAGATACTTGGAAAACCGAAAGAATTCTTATAGTATAAAGTGAGTGTTATTTTTATAGGAATATATATGGTCATTACATAGAAACGAGGTAAATCGTAGAATGAATGAAGAAACATTGTCGCTTTTCCGAAATTTAACAGAATTACAAGGCACCCCAGGTAATGAGCACCATGTGCGTGCTTTTATGAAAAAGGAACTTGAAAAATATTCTGACGAACTCATTCAGGATCGTCTTGGCGGTGTGTTTGGGGTACGCAAGGGACCAGAGAACGCACCTAAAATTATGGTGGCTGGTCATATGGATGAAGTGGGCTTCATGGTTTCATCCATTACAAAAAACGGGATGATACGCTTTCAAACACTCGGCGGCTGGTGGAGTCAAGTCATGCTGGCTCAGCGTGTCGACGTTCACACCGATCACGGTCCAATTCCTGGTGTCGTCTCTAGTACACCTCCTCATCTTCTAACACCAGAACAAAAAAACAAACCTGTGAAACCATCAGACATGCTCATTGATATTGGTGCGGACAGTGAAGAAGAGGCAAAAGAACTTGGCATTCGTCCAGGACAGCAAATCGTGCCTGCAACAGTCTTTACCCCGATGGCGAATCCTAAGAAGATTTTAGCGAAGGCTTGGGATAACCGCTATGGCTGCGGACTTGCGATTGAATTATTAAAAGAAATAAAAGACGAACCACTTTCATGTCATCTGTATTCAGGTGCAACGGTTCAGGAAGAAGTAGGGCTTAGAGGGGCAGAAGTAGCTGCGAATATGATTCAGCCGGATCTGTTCTTTGCTTTAGATGCAAGCCCCGCAAACGATGTGACAGGTGACAAAACCCAATTTGGCCAGCTTGGAAAAGGTGCACTTCTGCGAATTTTTGATCGAACCATGATTACGCACCGCGGGATGAGAGACTTTGTGCTCGATACGGCTGAGTCAAACAGTATTCCATACCAATATTTCGTATCACCAGGTGGTACGGATGCTGGACGTGTTCATATTTCAAACCAAGGCGTGCCTTCTGCTGTCATTGGAGTGTGCGCTCGCTACATTCACACAAGTCATTCAGTATTGCATGTGGATGACTACGCAGCGGCAAAAGAATTAATTGTCCGTCTTGTGAAAAACTGTGATCAAAGTACAGTGGATTCTATTTATCAACAGGTGTAAATATAATCAGCATGTAGACAAACCCTCGCATTCTTTGTCAGGACTGCGTTCTGGTGCTCATGAATGTTCAATTCGCTCCACTCCGGTACTCGTCCTTCCTAGAATTCAAAGGTTTTCTATCACGCTGAAAAGAAGACAAAGGGCTAAAATAAAGATCATTTTAGCCCTTTGTCAACAATCTAAGGCTGCCTCTTTTAAGAGAGCAGCCTTTTGTTATTGCTGTTCAAACACGTAAGATAACGCCTTGATTGCTTGGTTCACGGTTTCTACAGTGATATTCGCTTTATTTGATAGCTCCTTTAGTGGATGGTGCAGTTCTTTTGGACGGATCAAAATGAGAGGTTTCCCTTTCGCGATGGCAGCAGATGCATCCATTGCCGTGTTCCACTGTTTATATTTCTCACCAAAGCGGGCAATGACGACGTCTGCCTTGTTTAATAAAATCTCAGTACGAAAATTGTTCAAATCAGAAGCAGCATCATCTTTGAAAATGGCATTCGGCTGTTCACCTAAAATGTCCTCACCGATGTGATCGGAGCGGTCATGATTCTCCATTGGACCTACAAATGTCACTGGCAGTTTCAACGATTGGCTTTTCTCCTTGATTTCATCACGCCACTGGCTATGAATTTCTCCTGCTAAATAGACAGTTAATTGCATAACGATCTCCTCCTTTTGTACAAACTTAGTAAAGGTTTGCCCTGTTTCTTTTCATGTTACACAAGAAGTGCTTGATAAAGCAAAAAAAATATGATTATGATATTCATGGTAGAGACTATTTTTCATCGTAAGAATACTACATATAATGGGAAGGACAGGCCTCTTCGTCTTTCCTATGAGAAAGCAGGAAGACGACGTTGATGACTTATTTGAAAAGAAAGGGAATTTCCCTTTCGCCAAAAGTGTACTTCATTGAAGCATTATCTTATATGGCTTTAGGTCTATTTGCTACATTAGTAGTAGGTCTGATTTTAAAAACAGCAGGCGGTCTGTTATCACTTCCGCTCATTATTAAAATGGGTACACTCGCAATGGGGCTTATGGGACCAGCGATTGGGGTAGCCGTTGCGTACCGGTTACAGGCATCACCTCTGGTCATTTTTGCAAGTGTTGTCTCAGGTGCTGCAGGGGCAGAGCTTGGTGGACCTGCTGGCAGTTTTGTCGCAGCATTAATTGGTGTGGAAATTGGTAAGCTTGTCAGTGGTGAGACAAAAATTGATATCATTTTGACACCACTTGTCACCATCATCACTGGTTTTTTCACCGCTACTTTGATCGGCCCTGGGATTGAAGCTATGATGACAGGGCTTGGCAGGCTCATCATGTGGGGGACTGACCAAAGTCCGCTGATCATGGGCATGCTAGTAGCGACCATTGTTGGACTTGCCCTCAGCTCACCAATTTCAAGTGCTGCACTTGCGCTTATGCTTGACTTAAGTGGTCTTGCTGCTGGTGCTGCAACGATCGGCTGCTGCGCTCAAATGGTCGGCTTTGCCGCTGCAGGTTTTAGAGAAAATCGTTTTGGCGGACTTGCCGCTGTCGGTATTGGCACGTCAAAATTGCAGCTACCGAACATTGTGAAAAATCCCCTTATCCTTATTCCGCCGACGGTAGCGGGCCTCATTCTCGCGCCAATTGGTATTATTGGCTTTGGGATGGTCAATAATGCGGCAGGGGCAGGAATGGGAACGAGCGGTCTTGTTGGACAGCTCATGACACTAACCGTTATGGGGTTTCATCCATCCGTTTTTCTAGCGATTACTCTTTTGCATATCGTTGGCCCGGCAGTGATTAGTTTGGTAGTATCAGAATGGATGAGAAAGAAAGGCTATATACAATTCGGAGATTTAACCATACAAACTGGAGGAATGAAACATGAAAAAAATTGAATCAAACGAAGAATTACAAAAAGTGATTCAAGAAGACTTAACCGTACTGCTATTTTCAGCGGACTGGTGCCCAGACTGCACCTTTATCGAACCATTCTTGCCAGAGCTTGAAGCAAACTACCCAGAATTTGAGTACTTTTATGTGGATAGAGATCAATTTATTGATACTTGCGCAGAGTGGGAAATTTACGGCATTCCAAGCTTTTTAGTATTTAAAAATGGACAAGAGATTAACCGCTTTGTCAGCAAGGATCGTAAAACGAAGGAAGAGATTGAAGCATTTTTAACAGATTCTCTTTCTAAATAATGAAAGGAGAGTCTCAACCATGGCAAAAATGACATCAAGACAGCTTGCGAATGAACTCAAAAGCCGTCTGACAAATGACAACTGGTCACACCAGTTTGACCGAGAAAAAGATACACTTCGTATTGAAGATAAACAAACAGGTAAAGGGATCACACTAGAGCTCCCGCCGATCATTGCAAAGTGGGAAGTAAAGCCTGATGAAACATTGGACGAGATCGTCTATTATGTGAAAGAGGCGCTAAGTGCCATGAAAGGCGAAGCGCAGCACATCTCAGGAAAAGAAAAGCAAATTTATCCGGTCATTCGATCTACTTCCTTTCCCGAGGCATCAAGTGATGGCATCCCGCTCGTTTTTGATGAGCATACAGCTGAAACGAGAATCTACTATGCACTTGACCTTGGAAGCACCTACAGATTAATTGATGAAAAGATGCTTCAAAAGGAAAACTGGACAAAAGAACGAATCAAGGAAACTGCTAGCTTCAATGTCCGCTCACTTGAAACTGTAGTGAAAATGGATGAAGTGGCAGGCAACCGGTTTTATTTCTTCCGTGCGAATGACGGATATGATGCGAGCAGACTTTTAAATGAATCGATCTTACAAGAATACGCGCAAAAAATAGAAGGGCAGATGGCTATCTCTGTTCCCCATCAAGATGTATTCATTATTGCAGATGTTTGCAATGAATCAGGCTATGATATTTTAGGACAGATGTCGATGAGCTTCTTCGCCAGCGGCACGGTTCCGATTACCGCATTGTCATTTTTATATGATGAGGGTAAGCTTGAACCGATCTTTATTCTTGCTAAAAGCAGACCAAAACAGCAGTAGAAGGGAATTTTGAAGAATGAATGTTTTTTATAATGCAGAAGGTGTAGGCGACACACTCCTTATTTCATTGAAAGATGTGACGAGAGAAGAAGTAGGTCATGAGACGTTTGGAGATGTCGTAAGAATCTTCAATCAAGAAACAAAAGAAACAACAGGCTTTAATATCTTCAATGCGTCCACTTACATGAAAATTGAAGAAAACGGCTCTGTACCGCTTTCTGAAACAATTGTTCAAGATATCAACGAAATTTTAAACCGCAACGGTGTTAGTGAAACGTTGACTGTCGATCTATCACCAAAATTTGTTGTCGGTTATGTAAAGGAAAAAGAAAAGCATCCGAATGCAGATAAACTAAACATTTGTCAAGTGGATGTTGGCGATGAAACATTACAAATCGTGTGCGGTGCACCAAACGTTGATCAAGGACAATATGTCGTGGTTGCGAAGGTTGGCGCAGTGATGCCAAGCGGTTTAATCATCAAAGATGCTGAGCTAAGAGGTGTTCCATCAAGCGGAATGATTTGTTCAGCAAAAGAACTAGATCTTCCAGACGCGCCTGCTGAAAAAGGGATTCTTGTTCTAGAGGGAAGCCATCAAGCTGGCGAACCCTTTCAAGCTTAACCTCCCATAAACGGGCACATCAGAGCGAAGAATGTGTTATACCAAAAGTCACTAAGTACGTACTTAGTGACTTTTTTTCATCTACAGACAGTACAAATAGCAAGGAGCGGCACTTTTCTCGCTTTTCTGCATGAAAAAGCAATGGTATACTAAAAATCGCCCAAGAAAACGTAAGGGGAGTTAAAGTGAGTGATAAATGATGAGTTGGTTAGATAAATTTTTTAGTGTATTTTTAGGTGAAGAACAGAAAGAAGAAAAAGCTGTGAGACCTGAAGAAGGTCCAGTTGCACCAAAGCAACCAGTCTTTGAACAGCATAAAGAATATAAAAAAATTGAAGATACAAAAGTCTATTATGAATATCCGACAGGCAACTTCCGCTTTCCGCTTGTTCCAGATGAACCTCAGCGTGACGGAGTAAAGCAGGAAAGAAGACGCCCGAAGCAAGGCCAGCCATTGGCTAAGCAGAAGACCTATGAGTCAAAACAAACGGTGCAGCCTGACACCAATAAAAAGCCATTCAAACCAGAACAGATTCCATCACCAATTTATGGCTATCATCAGGATATGCGTCCAAAACGAACAGAAGCAAAAGAAGAATTATCTTCTGTTCAAATGAAAGCAGCAGAAACAGCGCAACGTGTCACCCTGTTATCAGAAGAGGCAGAGCGTGAACGAAATGTCAGACAGCAAATGAACATTCCATCAATACGGAAAGAAAATCGAATGGAAGAAACAGTTCCAGCCCCAGCAGAAGAAAGAGTGGACGTCAAAACAGACGTGACCCCGCTTACTTTGCAAGAGGAACTCGCTTATCACGATCACGTTCAATCGACGATGGAGCGTTTAAATGAAGAGCCTCTTAATCAAACAGAGGAAAAAGAGCCAGCCTTTTCTGAGCCTCAAGACCATATAGAAGCTGACTTACATAATCAGCAAGCCGAAGTATATCACGAACCGCCGGTAGAAACTGAGCCTGTACAGGATGTTTCGGGTGAAAACGAAGAAATACAAGACGAGCTGGTAGAACAGTTTGTCGACCATACTCAGGAAATAGAACCATTGACATTCGAAACAGCGGAAAACACGCATTCCGCTATTGAAATGGAAGTAGACATGCCGGCAGAAGAAGTAGAGGTACTAGACGACATCTCAGCAGAACCGGTCGAAGAAATAGAAGCTGATTCCACCTTAGACCATCAAGAAGAAGTGCCACCACCGCATGCATTGGAAGAAACTGAACCAGTTGCTGAGCATGATCTGCAAGAGGATCAAGTGTTAGAAGAAGCGGAAATAGTAGAAGATCAAGTGATGCCAATAGAACAAGAAGCAGACGAACAGACAGCTACTGAACGAGTAGAACCGGTCATAGAGCAGCAAGAAAAGCAAGAACCAGTGCATGAAGTGATGGAAGAAAAACCGAAACAGGCATCTCCTCAGCCACAACGTGCAAGCGGACAAACCTCAACGGTTCCTTTTAACGTCATGATGTTAAAAAGTGATCAGCGCGTGCAAGGACAAAAGAAAGCAGCAGATGCAAAGGGATATGTGTTTCCAAGCCTCGCCCTTTTAGACGTACCTCCAGCTCAAAAAGAAGAGGACGGGACATGGGTGAAAGAGCGGGCAGAGCTGCTCAATGCCACGCTGAAAAATTTCAATGTCAGAGCAAGTGTTGTTCATGTCACGCAAGGCCCTTCTGTGACAAGGTTTGAAGTACATCCAGAACCAGGTGTCAAAGTGAACAAAATCACGAACCTGTCAGATGATATTAAACTCAGTTTGTCCGCAAAGGATATACGAATTGAAGCACCGATTCCAGGAAAGAACACGATCGGGATTGAAGTGCCGAACCTTCACAGTAAAATGGTTTTCTTAAGAGAGATGATCAGAAGCAGTGCGTTTAGAGACAATCCATCTCCTTTAACAGCAGCACTCGGATTAGATATCTCAGGACAGCCTGTTGTTGTTGATCTGCAAAAAATGCCGCACGGCTTAATTGCTGGAGCAACAGGTTCAGGAAAAAGTGTCTGCATCAATACCATTTTAGTGAGCTTAATGTTTAAAGCATCACCAGATGAAGTGAAAATGCTGTTAATCGATCCTAAAATGGTTGAATTAGCGCCGTATAATCATATTCCGCACCTCGTGAGTCCTGTCATCACTGATGCCAAGACAGCGACAGCTGCTCTGAAATGGGTAGTAGATGAAATGGAAAGACGCTACGAGTTGTTTGCGCACTCTGGTGTGAGAGAAATTAAACGATTCAATGAGCTTGTTAAAGAAAAACAAATGGGTGAAAAATTGCCTTATCTTGTTGTAGTGATCGATGAGCTCGCTGATTTAATGATGGTCGCACCAAATGAAGTCGAAGAAAGCATTTGCCGAATTGCGCAGAAAGCAAGAGCATGCGGCATTCACTTATTGATTGCGACACAAAGACCTTCTGTTGATGTCATCACAGGTCTAATTAAAGCCAATATTCCAACAAGAATTGCTTTCTCTGTCTCAAGTCAGGTCGATTCTAGAACGATCATCGACATGGCAGGTGCAGAAAAGCTTCTCGGAAAAGGAGACATGCTCTTCTTAGAAAATGGCTCCGGCAAGCCAACGAGACTGCAAGGAAACTTTGTATCAGACCGTGAGATCGATGAAGTAGTGGCACATGTTAGAAAACAGCGGAAGCCGGTGTTCCTTTTCGAACAGGAGGAATTAATGCTCCAAGGCTCTGCGATTACAGATGAAGATGAATTGTTTATGGATGCGTGCCGTTTTGCCATTGAGCAAAATAGCGCTAGTACATCGAGTTTGCAGAGAAGATTTAGAATTGGCTACAATCGTGCTGCGAGATTGATCGACATGATGGAACGCGAGGGCATGATCTCTGGTGCAAAAGGCAGTAAGCCAAGGGAAGTCCTCATGACACTGAGTGACTTAGAACAGTTGATCTAAACAAACCACTTCATTTTTTTTATAAACATGGTATGATAGCACATAGGTGCAATTTTGGAATTGGACGCTTTTCGCATGCCTGTCAGAACGCTTTTTTATGTAAAATGAGCGAAATCAGGTGTTAGAAATAGGAAAGTTGTCGGATACTAATCATAGTTAATATTGATTAGAATAGGAAGATCGGAAAAAATTTTTATTTGGAGCTGCGATCTGTGAACCGCTAGAGGCGAAAATCACAAGTTGCAAATTGAAATGAGCGTCATATACTGTAAGTCAGATAGACGTTTGTTGGAGGTACAATTATGACTGTTTATCATTTTGTTGGAATAAAAGGGACAGGTATGAGTCCACTGGCCCAAATTCTTCATGATACTGGGTATACTGTCCAAGGATCGGATATCGAAAAACATATCTTTACACAAAAAGCATTAGAAGAACGAAATATTAAAATTCTTCCATTTGACCCAGATAATATTCAACCAGGGATGACCGTCATTGCAGGTAATGCATTTCCTGATACACATCCTGAGATTGAACGTGCCCTATCTGAAGGGATTCCTGTCATTCGTTACCATAAATTCCTTGGAGAATACATGGATTCATTCACAAACGTTGCGATTACTGGTGCTCATGGTAAAACGTCAACAACAGGACTGCTTGCCCATGTGATGCAATCAGCGAAACCAACTTCATACTTAATCGGCGATGGATCTGGTATGGGGAAAGAAAACAGCGAGTATTTTGTATTTGAAGCATGCGAATACCGTAGACACTTCCTCAGCTATCATCCAGACTATGCGATCATGACCAATATTGATTTTGATCATCCTGATTATTTCTCAGACATTGACGACGTGTTTGATGCGTTTCAAAACATGGCACTTCAAGTGAAAAAAGCCATTATCGCTTGCGGTGATGATGAGCATCTGCCTAAGATTCAAGCGAAGGTACCTGTTGTGTACTACGGTTTCAATGAAGAAAATGATTTCCAAGCACGCAATGTTGTGAAGAACACGGAAGGCACTACATTTGATGTATTTGTAAGAAATACGTTTTATGATACCTTCTATATTCCTGCCTATGGAAATCATAATGTCCTTAATTCATTAGCTGTCATTGCATTATGTCATTATGAATCCATTGATGTAGAGCTCATCAAAGGGGCGCTAACGACATTTGGTGGTGTGAAACGCCGCTTCAATGAAAAAGTAGTCGGTGAGCAGGTTTTAATTGATGACTATGCCCATCACCCAACGGAGATTGAAGTCACAATTGAAGCAGCACGCCAAAAGTACCCAGACCGTGAGATTGTCGCTGTCTTCCAGCCGCATACCTTCACACGTACACAGCAATTCTTAAGTGAATTTGCTGACAGTCTGAAAAAAGCGGACTATGTATACCTATGCGATATTTTCGGTTCAGCCCGTGAAAACATTGGGAAACTGAGCATCGAAGATTTACGTGAGAAAATCCCGCAGGCCCAATTGATTGCAGAAGAAGATACATCTGTGCTGAAAGCGCACAAAGATGGAATTCTGATCTTTATGGGAGCAGGAGACATTCAAAAATATTTGCGTGCTTATGAAAAAGTCGCTGTATAAATACTTAAACAAAAAGTGCCGTTTTGATCGGCACTTTTTTATTTTGAATAAAATGTGACAAAGGAGCTAATTATGTCACCATCTGCCGCTTTTTTTCGTTCGCTGTGGACAGGAATCAGCGAATAAGTGTAGAATTATTATTCAATCGGTCATTCTAGGCGAGGTTTGAATGATACAACGAGAGGGTAATGAATTGAATATGCCCGCAGCAAAGGAGGTATCAGATGATTATTATTCTATATCTAAGCGTTGCACTGATCGCAATAGCTTTCCTCATTCTTGTCATCTACTTGTCCAAAACATTAAAATCCTTACAGCTGACATTAAAGAATGTCGCATCAACTTTAGAAGGTCTTGAAGGTCAGATGCAAGGGATCACCACAGAGACAGCACAGTTGCTACATAAGACGAATCAGCTTGCTGAAGATATCCAAGACAAATCAGCAAAACTAGGCACAGTTGTGGATGCGGTGCAGGGAATTGGCGGCTCGATCAACCAATTTAATACAAGCATAAAGCAGGCAGCTGGTGCGGTTTCTTCATCCGTTGAACGAAATCAAGAAAAAGTCACGGATGTCGTAAGCTGGAGTAACGCAGCACTTGAAATTTATAAAAAATGGAAACAACGAAAACACCAAAAATAAACCATTTTCGCATAGGAGGAATAATCATGAGCAAAGACGGAATCAATAGCAAAGACTTTTTGATCGGAACACTTATTGGTGGAATTGTGGGTGCAACAACAGCTTTATTTTTAGCACCGAAGTCAGGGAAAGAGCTTCGCGATGATTTGAACACCCAAGCGAATGTTTTAAAAGAAAAAACAGATCGACTTACAACAGATGCAAAAGAAAGAGGCACTGAATATGTGACGATTGCGAAAGATAAAACGTCTGAATTGTCTCAACTAGTGGCAGAACAATCAAACCAAATTTTAGACAAAGTGAAAGACATAAAAGAACGTGCAGCTGGAAAAGCTAATCATGTGAAAAATGAAGCAGAGAATGCGGCAGCTGACCTAGCAAGTGAAGCATCAGATGTAGCAGATGAAGCAAAAGTACGAGCACAAGAAGCGAAATCTGAAATTGAAGATGGCATTAAAGATGTTAAAGAAAAAGTAGAACAATCGACTAAAGGCTAACTCTTACTGCACAGAGTGAAGAAGGAGAACATCATGTCAAAACAACTCATTGAAACAGAAGAACAGTTTGATCAACTAACGAATCAAGATGGGACCTTTGTCTTTTTTAAGCACAGTTTGACATGTCCGATCAGTCAAGCGGCTTTTCAAGAGTTTGAAGCATTTGCCTCTGCACATGAAGACGTGCCAACTTATTTCTTGCAGATTCAAAACACAAGAGAGCTTTCATCCTATGTGACAGAAAAGTCGGGGGTAAAGCACGAAAGTCCTCAGGCACTTGTCTTTAGCGGTGGAAAAGTAAAATGGCATGCATCCCACTCAAGCATTACAAAAGAAGCGCTTGAACATAATGTGTAAAAGAAACGTCAGCAATTGCTGACGTTTTTTTTATAAAAAAAGGTTTACTTCAATCAAAACTATGCTATAATCTTACACATAATACTTTATCGCTTAAAAGCGTTTGGGTAATAAAGAAAATTTTCGTGACAATTCCGAAATCTTTGTTTATAATAAACCCTATCATGAGAGAATGAAATAATAAAAAGCGAGAGCGGGCAGAGGAAAGGATGACAAAAATGAGCAACAATGAACTAGAACAATTGAGACAGCAAGCAGATGAACTAAATCTTCAAATTTTAAAACTGATCAATGAAAGAGGAAACATTGTAAAAGAAATTGGTAAAGCGAAAGAAGCGCAAGGTGTCAACCGTTATGATCCTGTCAGAGAGCGCACAATGCTAAACCAAATTCTTGAAGAAAATGATGGACCATTCGAAAACTCAACGATTCAGCATATTTTCAAAGAGATTTTCAAAGCAGGTCTAGAGCTTCAAGAAGATGATCACAGCAAAGCACTTCTTGTTTCTCGTAAGAAAAAACCTGAAAATACAATTGTCAATATCAATGGAGAAGCGATCGGAGATGGGAAACAGCGCTTCATCGTTGGACCATGTGCTGTTGAAAGCTACGAGCAAGTCGCAGAAGTGGCGGCAGCAGCGAAACAGCAAGGACTAAAATTACTTCGCGGAGGAGCATTTAAACCTCGCACAAGTCCATACGACTTCCAAGGACTTGGTGTAGACGGTCTAAAAATTCTCAAGCGTGTAGCAGATGAATACGGTCTTGCTGTCATCAGTGAAATCGTCAATCCTGCTCACATTCAAGAAGCGATTGAGCATATCGATGTCATCCAAATCGGTGCACGAAACATGCAAAACTTCGAACTTTTAAAAGAAGCTGGATCTGTGAACAAACCTGTTCTTTTAAAACGTGGTCTTGCAGCGACGATTTCAGAATTCATCAATGCAGCTGAATACATCATCGCCCAAGGAAATGATCAAATCATCCTTTGCGAGCGTGGTATCCGCACATACGAAACAGCAACAAGAAATACGCTAGATATTTCTGCTGTGCCAATCTTGAAACAAGAGACACATTTACCAGTCTTCGTTGATGTGACGCACTCAACTGGACGTAGAGACCTTCTCCTTCCAACAGCGAAAGCAGCTCTTGCGATTGGAGCAGACGGTGTTATGGCAGAAGTGCATCCAGATCCATCTGTTGCTTTATCTGACTCAGCACAGCAAATGGACATTCCTCAATTCGAAAAATGGTTAGATGCGTTAAGACCACTTGTTAACATTCACGCATAATCATAGATCAAAATGCCGCCGGATGACTGCCCGGCGGTTTTTCTATGGAGTAAATAGGATAAAGATTTGGGGATGAAAGGAAAAGAGCACATTGCAAGCCTCAAACGGGCTTGTTCACAATGTTTTCATTTTTAAAATTCAATAGAATCTGCTAAGATCATTGTCATAGCTGACGTTCTCGACAGTTCTTTATGAAATATGATTCGATTTACAGGTAACAAGCTCATTAAAGTTTGTTTAATTTAGTTATAAAAAGAAAGGGAACGTTTTCATATGATGAAAAAACGTGTATAATTTCATAAAAGAATGTCATTTTGATGTAGATTGAAAAATTATGTGTCTCTTTTCATCGTTTTAATGACAAATAGGATATTATTTTCCTCGTATCTGACATGTCTCTATCCAATTGGTGAATGCTATAGATATGAAGTGTATTTGAAGGAGTGATTTATGTGAATAATGTTACAATATATGATGTAGCAAGAGAAGCAAATGTAAGTATGGCAACGGTATCACGCGTAGTGAATGGGAATCCGAATGTAAAACCAACAACAAGAAAAAAGGTACTTGAAGCGATTGATCGTCTTGGCTACCGCCCGAATGCTGTGGCACGAGGCCTTGCAAGTAAAAAAACAACAACGGTTGGGGTCATCATCCCTGATATTTCTAGTATCTTCTATTCAGAGCTTGCTCGCGGAATTGAAGATATCGCCACAATGTATAAGTACAACATCATTTTGAGCAACTCAGATCAAAATACCGATAAAGAGCTTCATCTATTAAATACAATGCTAGGTAAACAAGTAGATGGGATTGTCTTTATGGGTGGAAACATCACAGATGTGCTTGTTGAAGAATTTAAGCGCTCTCCTGTGCCAATTGTTCTTGCAGCCTCTGTTGAAGAGCAGGCTCAAACACCATCTGTCAACATCAACTACGAGCAAGCGATTTATGATTCCGTTCAGCTTTTAGTTGAAAAAGGACATAAGCGAATTGCCTTCGTATCTGGCCCAATGTCAGAACCGATTAACTCTATGAGAAAGCTAGCAGGTTATAAGCGTGCGCTTGAAGAAGCGGGCATCGCATTTGATGATGCGCTCGTCGCTGAAGGCGATTACTCGTATGATTCTGGAATTGAATCACTTGCTCATCTACTTGAGCAGTCTGACAACCCGACAGCTGTTATTGCGGCTACAGATGAAATGGCGTTAGGTGTCATTCATGGAGCACAAGATAGAGGCGTATCGATTCCTGAGGATTTAGAAGTGATTGGCTTTGATAACACGAGACTTTCTCTCATGGTGCGTCCTCAACTGACAACAGTTGTTCAGCCGACATATGATATTGGTGCTGTCGCAATGAGACTGCTGACAAAGCTGATGAACAAAGAACAAGTGGATGACCAAATTGTGGAGCTTCCACACCGAATTGAAGAAAGACAATCAACAAAATAAAACGAAAAAGCAGGCTTACACATGAGTGAATGCCTGCTTTTCTTATGCCTTTTTCTTTTCTCGTCTAACGGGCATCAGTGCTTTTTCTACAGTTTGAGCATTTTTTTCTGTGATTTCTGCTTTTCTTGGGATGGGTGGATATAAATCGTCAGGATCTCCCCATGTGGATGGCAGGGTGACAGGCGATTGTTTATGCCAAGCTTGAACCCAGTCCTGAGGCAGTTCATCAGGCGGTGTCATGCCTTTCATTTCAAGCCAAATCCTGCTCCACGCCCTTGGCACAACCCGCCAAATATCGTATCCTCCTCCGCCGACAGCGATCCATTTGCCATCACAATATTGATGCGCTAACTCATGGGCAAGTCTAGGAATTTCCTCATATATTTTCATGGTGGCAGATAAATGAGTTAACGGATCATAGTAGTGTGCATCTGCACCATTTTGCGTCAAAATCACATCTGGTTTAAAAAAAGCAGCAATTTCAGTCACTGCTGTTCGGTATGCTTCAAGGAACGATTCATCTTCTGTAAATGCATCAAGTGGAATGTTGTAGGCGTACCCATAGCCCTTATCGTGACCTCTTTCCTGTACTTGTCCAGTTCCAGGGAACAAATAGCGTCCCGTTTCATGAAGTGAGACCGTACAAACCTCAGGGTCGTCA
Organism: Bacillus sp. FSL R5-0422; assembly: GCF_038610765.1. Taxonomy (NCBI): domain Bacteria; kingdom Bacillati; phylum Bacillota; class Bacilli; order Caryophanales; family Bacillaceae; genus Bacillus; species Bacillus sp. FSL R5-0422. The sequence continues at coordinate 2,584,372 of NZ_CP152014.1, read as the reverse complement.
TAAAAGCTGAATTGTACACCATCTCCGTGATGGGCATCCGTATCAATATATAAAATTCTTGCGCCGTATGTTTTTTGAATATATTGAATCGCCACTGAGCTGTCATTATAAATACAGAAGCCAGATGCCCGCCCTTTAAACCCGTGATGAAGTCCACCGCCAAGATTCAGTGCATGCTGCGAGTGTCCCATCATGACTTGGTCAACGGCTGTGAGTGTCCCTCCAACAAGGAGAGAAGCTGCCTCATGCATACCTGCAAACATCGGTGTATCCTCGGTGCCAAGACCGTAGCGCTCCCCCTCTGCTGTAGAGAGCTTTCCTTCACTAGCCCGCTGCACAGCTTGAATATAATCGGCTGTATGAACGAGCTTTAATTCCTCAAGGGTCGCCATACGCGGTGCGATGATCTCATCATCTGTTAACGCCTTCATTTTTTGAAGTAAGTCATATGTTAAGTAGACACGAAGCTGATTGAAGGGATGATCTTGGTGAAACTGGTACGTTTGAAAAGAGGGTGAAAAAACAAAGGTCGCTTCCTTCATTTGATCGTCTGCTCCATAGGCCACAGCACCTTATAGCCTTTTGCGCGAATCAGCTTCGTCACATGATCTGCATGCATGGTTTGAAGGCGGAAGACGAGTACTTTAGAAGATTCATTTGCATGCGGATACACAAGCACACTCAGCATTTGAATATGCTGCTCCTTTAAAATAGCCGTGATGTCTGCAAGACCTTCTGTCATTTGGTCCACTTCAACCTCTAAGTGCGACCCAGGCTGATCTGCACCTGTCAGTCTGACAAACGTACGAAGCAAATCAGTCTTTGTGATAATGCCTACAAGTTTGCCGCGTCTCACCACTGGAAGGCAGCCAATTCCATGTTCAAAAAAGACACTTGAAATCTCTTCAACGAAATCAAGCGGATGAGCAGTAATTGTCTCTAATACCATGATCTCTTCAACAGGCCGCTGAATAAAGAGCTGTCTTTTTTCTGTTTCAAATATACTTGGACTGGCATTTTTAATATCTCGATCTGTCACCATCCCAATGACAGAACCTTGATCAGATACGATCGGAATATGCCGAATGTGATGTGTACTCATTTTTTTGATGGCTTCTTCAATCGTATCGGTTTTTCGCAGCGTGATCACATCACGCTCCATTATTTGTTCAATCATCATTGTTTACCAATCCCCTTTGCCAAAAAAACGAATTGAACGTTAATACATAAAGCGCTGATGGAAGCGAAGACGATCGAAACGCTCAATCGAATCAGGACTCACATTTTTCCCGATTCTGGCCATTAAACAATTGGCTGGATGTGAGCTGATCTCTGGCTCGTCTGTTGCAAACCAAACAAGACCGCCTGCGTTCATCATTTTCTCCATCATCTTGCGGTACTCCCACACGTTTTTCTTTGTCCCCTTTAAATCCCAATGCCAGTAATATTCAGTTGTAATGACGATATAATTCTCCATTTGCTCATCCATCATGCTCACATCAAGTAAATGCTTGCCAAGTGAGCAGCCTCTAAATGGAGGAGCGACTTCAATCGCGCCAAGCTCGATTAAATTGTCCATGTTGCCCTCTGACCAGCGCTCAAGCGGATCAGGATATAAATACGTGACATAGCCGACAACAAGCTCATCCACTCGTGCAATGATAATACGTCCTTCTGGAAGGTCTGCTATTTCAACAAGTGCTTGTTTCTGTTCCTCTGGCGTGCGAAATGCCGTTAGTCCTTCATGAAACGTATAGTTCGCAAGCTCTGATGCAGGTACCGGACCTTCAATAAGGACGGAACCTGTTTCTCGCTCAATGATTTTTGAATAATAAGTTTTAGGATGCTCCACGTATCCACCGCCTCAAATTCTAGTGAGTCGTCTCTATTTTATCTTAAAACCTGCAAGAATTAAAACGGTTTCACAATAAGTTTTTTAAAAATTGAGAAAAAAAGTCATCTATACTATAATGGTCATTGTAAACGTATGCAAAGGGGGACTGTTTGATGAAAGTGGAAACGCTACCATCAGTAAAAGGGGACTATCATTTAAATGATTATGAGCAGGCATACAAAGAATTTTCATGGGAAGAAGCAAGAAAAAACTTCTCATGGTATGAAACAGGAAACATAAATGCAGCCTATGAAGCGATTGACAGACATGCGGACTCGTTTCGCAAGAACAAGGTGGCGCTTCACTACAAAGATTCACAGCGGGATGAAAAGTATACGTTCAGAGACATGAAAATCAACACAAATAAAGCGGGCAATCTGTTCAGAGAAAAGGCACATGTGCAAAAAGGGGATCGCATATTTATTTTTATGCCTAGATCACCTGAGCTCTATTTTCTTCTGCTTGGCGCCGTTAAAATTGGTGCGATCGTTGGTCCGTTATTTGAGGCATTTATGGAAGGTGCGGTCAAAGACCGTTTAGAAAATAGCGAGGCGAAGGTCATTGTGACAACGCCGGATTTGCTTGAGCGAATTCCATTTGCAGAGCTTCCGAAGCTTGAATCTGTCATCATTGTCGGCGGTGAAAACGAAGAAGTCGATGGCGTCCGGACAATTCACTATGAAAAGGCGTTTGAGGAGGCAGCAAAGGACCTTGAAATCGAATGGATGGATGAAAAAGACGGCTTTCTGCTTCATTACACGTCAGGGTCGACAGGTACGCCAAAAGGTGTGCTACATGTCCATGGTGCAATGGTGCAGCAGGATCAGACCGGTAAATGGGTGCTTGATCTGAAGGAAGATGACGTCTACTGGTGTACAGCTGACCCGGGCTGGGTAACAGGCACAGTGTACGGCATTTTTTCACCGTGGTTAAATGGGGCGACGAATGTCATTTTGGGCGGCAGATTTAATCCTGATACGTGGTATGAAACGATTGAATCACTAGGTGTGACCGTTTGGTATAGTGCACCGACCGCCTTTAGAATGCTAATGGGGGCAGGAGATGACCTCATTCAAAAATATGATCTCAGTTCGCTTCGTCATGTGTTAAGTGTAGGTGAGCCTCTGAATCCAGAAGTTATACGCTGGGGAGACGCTGTATTTGGCAAACGAATTCATGACACTTGGTGGATGACGGAAACCGGCGCACAGCTGATTTGCAATTATCCATGTATGGACATTAAACCAGGTTCAATGGGGAAACCGATTCCAGGCGTAGAAGCTGCGATTGTGGATAATGCCGGAAATGAACTTCCGCCATATCGGATGGGCAACCTCGCCATCAAAAAAGGCTGGCCGTCTATGATGCATACGATCTGGAACAATCCTGAAAAATATGAATCTTACTTTATGCCGGGAGATTGGTATGTTTCAGGAGATTCAGCTTATATGGACGAAGACGGATACTTTTGGTTCCAGGGACGTGTCGATGATGTGATCATGACATCAGGAGAGCGGGTTGGTCCTTTTGAGGTGGAAAGCAAATTGGTTGAACATCCGGCGATTGCAGAGGCTGGCGTCATTGGGAAACCAGATCCGGTCCGCGGGGAAATTATTAAAGCATTCATTGCGCTTAGAAGCGGATATGAGCCGACAGATGAACTCAAGGAAGAGATTCGTACGTTTGTGAAAAAAGGACTCGCTGCACATGCGGCACCGAGAGAAATCGAGTTTAAAGACAAACTGCCTAAAACGCGAAGCGGAAAAATTATGAGACGTGTGCTAAAGGCGTGGGAACTGAATTTACCAGCTGGCGACCTATCGACAATGGAAGATTAATTTTTTCATCAGTTGACTTGATATCAAAAATATGTTTAAAATGACATTAGTTGAATATATAAAGGTTTTGACTGAGATTCAGTAGAATCATCTTTCCCTGTCCAAGAGAGCTGACGGTTGGTGCGAGTCAGTACAAAGAGATATTCGAATTACCCTCACGAACCGCTTTTACGAAAAGGAGCATGCATGCTGTCCTGATTAGTGAAAGAACGGATTTGTCCGTTATCAGTGTAAGTGAAAAGACGTGATGTATTGTCTTTTAAGCAGGGTGGTACCGCGATATATATCGTCCCTTCGTTCATTCGAAGGGGCGTTTTTTATGTTGAATTGTAAAAAAGGAGAATGAGATATGAGTCAATTGATGGAAGAGTTATCGTTTAGAGGATTAATTCAGCAACAAACAGATGAAGAAGGTTTAACTAAATTATTAGCAGAAGAAAAAATCAAGCTTTACTCCGGCTTTGACCCGACAGCGGACAGCTTACACATTGGTCACCTATTGCCAATTTTAACATTACGCAGATTCCAGGAAGCAGGCCATCACCCTATTGCTCTTGTTGGCGGGGCAACTGGACTAATCGGCGACCCTAGCTTCAAAAAAGCAGAACGTTCACTAAACCCAGCAGAAATTGTTGAACAGTGGTCAGATAAAATCAAAGGACAGCTTTCTCAATTTCTTGATTTTGAAGCAGGTGAGAACCCAGCTGTTATCGTGAATAACTACGACTGGATCAGCCAAATGAATGTGATCACGTTCCTTCGTGATATTGGAAAAAACTTTGGCGTGAACTTCATGCTGGCAAAAGATATCGTCAGCTCTCGGATTGAAACAGGCATTTCGTACACAGAGTTCAGCTACGTCATCCTGCAATCTTTAGACTTCTTAAACCTTTACAGAAATGAAAATTGTAAGCTGCAAATTGGTGGAAGCGACCAGTGGGGAAATATCACATCTGGACTTGAGCTGATCCGTAAGTCTGAAGCAGAAGGGGCAAAAGCATTCGGTTTAACGATGCCGCTTGTCACGAAAGCAGACGGTACGAAGTTTGGTAAAACAGAAGGCGGCGCCATCTGGTTAGATAAAGAAAAAACATCTCCATATGAGTTCTACCAATTCTGGATCAACACAGATGACCGTGACGTCGTGAAATACTTAAAATACTTTACGTTCTTATCGAAAGAAGAGATCGCATCGTACGAAGAAAAAGTGCAAACAGCGCCTGAAAAACGTGAAGCACAGCGCCGTCTAGCAGAGGAAGTCACGACACTCGTACATGGCCGTGAATCACTAGAACAGGCAGTCAACATCTCAAATGCACTATTCAAAGGTGAGATTAAATCTCTTTCAGCCGAAGAAGTCAAAGTAGGCTTTAAAGATGTACCATCAATGGAGAAAAGCAGCACAGAAGAATTAACACTTGTTGATCTTCTTGTGGAATCAAAGCTGTCACCATCAAAACGCCAAGCACGTGAAGACATCACGAATGGCGCAGTTTCCATCAACGGAGAGAGACAAACCGATAAAGACTACGTCCTTTCAGCTGAAGATAGAATTGAAAACCAATTTACCGTCTTAAGAAGAGGGAAAAAGAAATATTTCCTTGTGACGTATAAATAAATTCTTATGAAACAGTAAGCATCATGAAAAGCACCTCAAATGTTCGTATACATTGAGGTGCTTTTCTTTTTTATTTAGAAGTAGGAATCAAGCTTTTACAGAGCGGTTTTCTCTCATTTGTCTGCTTCTTGTTCAAGAAGTGAATCTTCTTTTGTATAAGCATGTTCTACCTTACAAATTCGGGTTGTATAGGCTTCATACCAATCCTTTTTCCCTTTTTTTGAACACGCTGATGTGCTGTATGTGCTTTCCATTCTTTGATAGCTACTAATGAATTCCAGTAAGAAACAGTGATTCCAACGCCATGTTCATCTCTTACACTTTCTATTCCAAGAAAGCCGTCTAGTTCTTTCGCTAATTCTTCCATTTTTTGAGCAGCCGCAGCGTATTCCTTCTGCTCGACATTTGTTCGTTTTGATGTGAAAATCACGGCATAATAAGGTGTTGCAGGTGCTTGAGTAAATAACATCTGATAGAACCTCCTTTTGTCTAACATATTATATATGAAAGAAAGTCTCGTAGTCTTTTTGTTTTAATTTAAAAAAGTCCAAGGTGCTTTATGATTATTTATATTTCTGTAAAATCATCTCATAAACATTACCTTGTTCACTTTTCTGACATATTTTTCTTGTATAAAATAGAGTCGAATAAGATGAATAAGGGGGAATGAAAGTGTCGTTATTGATGAAAAGGAGTTTACAGATTCTCGTTGCATTTGCATTGGTGATTGGTTCAATGGCTTTTATCCAGCCTAAAGAGGTGAAGGCGGCTGAGCATAATCCAGTGGTGATGGTACATGGTATTGGAGGAGCGTCTTATAACTTTGCTTCGATTAAAAGTTATTTGGTTGGACAAGGCTGGGATCGAAACCAATTATTTGCTATCGATTTCATAGACAAAACAGGGAATAACCGCAACAATGGTCCTCGTTTATCTAGATTCGTCAAAGATGTGCTAGACAAAACGGGTGCCAAAAAAGTAGATATTGTGGCTCATAGTATGGGCGGAGCGAACACATTATACTATATTAAGAATCTAGATGGCGGCGATAAAATTGAAAACGTTGTCACAATTGGTGGAGCAAACGGACTCGTTTCAAGCAGAGCATTACCAGGCACAGATCCAAATCAAAAAATTCTTTACACATCTGTCTACAGCTCAGCTGATCTTATCGTCGTCAACAGCCTCTCTCGTTTAATTGGCGCAAGAAACGTTCTGATCCATGGCGTTGGCCATATCGGTCTATTAACCTCAAGCCAAGTGAAAGGGTATATTAAAGAAGGACTAAACGGTGGAGGACAGAATACGAATTAAAAATGAAAAAGACAGCGACTTGTGCTGTCTTTTTTGATGTCATCGCTATATGGCAGCTACTAATTGGTTAAGGAGGCAACAGGTTGACACACAGACTCAAGCAATATTTCTTCGGATACTATCTCTATTTTCCATGCTCATTTCTCATCATCTATTTCATTTGGATGAAGTTCGTCAAATCAGTTCAAATAGGTGAGGTGCTGTCTAATTGTACATCGATTCTCGGTATCTATTACATCATCGCTAGTGTGTGGTTCGTCTTTTTGATGAAAAAGCAGTAAAAGCGTGTACAAAAGAATCACCATTCCTTACACTACATGTAGTGTATAAGAATCTTCGGAGGTGAGCGTTTGTGCAAACGAGTCAAAAGGCTTTGATCATTGTTGATGTACAGAAGGCGTTCGAGCATGAAAAGTGGGGCGAACGAAATAATTTAGAGGCAGAGAATAATATCAGCCAGTTATTGAGGTTTTGGAGAGAGAAAGGCTGGAAAGTCATTCATATTCAGCATACAGCCGACAATCCAGACTCTTTGTTTCATCCGGCAAATGAAGGACATCTGTTCAAAGATATTGCCAGACCGTTAGAGGAAGAAACGGTGATCCAAAAGAAAGTGAATAGCAGCTTCATTGGTACGAACTTGGAAGAACAACTAAGATCAAGCCATATGGACACGGTCGTGATCGTAGGGCTCACAACACCGCATTGTGTATCCACAACCACAAGAATGAGCGGAAATCTTGGCTTTGATACGTATCTGATTTCGGACGCAACAGCAGCCTTTGGGCTAACAGATCAAACCGGTACATATTTTGACCCAGAAACGATCCACCGGCTCTCACTTGCAACCCTGCATGATGAATTTGCGACTGTTATGACAACAGAGCAGCTCATTGCAAAATGGACAAGTCAAGAATGAACGTTTGAAAGCTCCTAGAAAGATATCTAGGAGCTTTTTTGCGTATTAAGCGATTGTTTTCGTTGTTTCTTACGTGAGTAAACGAGATCAATCTCAATAAATAAAAAACTGACAAAGAATGATAAAATCAATACGCCGTAATCCCCTATCGATACATTCATAAAGTTTAAGTAAAGGACATACTTGATAGAGAGATGAAAAACGATCCAAGAACTCACCCATTCCAAAGCATAAGTGAGCCATACAGGAAGTTTAAGGAGATAAGCCAGTCCTTTTCCTATGAATAGAAGGACAGGTGACCAAAAGACAACGATAACACTCACGAACAAAGAGAAAGAGATCAAAGAAAAAAACGAATCATACGCGATGGTTTCTCCAAAAAGAAAATTCACGCCTAAAACAGTGATGTATAGCAATACACTTGGAACCGCAATCACAAAGCAGAGAGAAAAAAAGAGCAGGAAGATAAACAGACTTGCAGCAAATCTATTTGGCGGTTCATCTATGATTTGTTTTTTTCTTAAAAGTGAATAGGCGATAGCAGCTACCGCTAAGAGTAAGAATATAATGATTGTGATACTATACATGGAACTCCTCCATCTAAGTACTATAGAAGACCATCCGATTGGATATGTCATCCATCATCATTGTATCAATATTTCCCTATATTTGTATACGGTGATTTGGAGGGGCCGTATTTGAAGAAAGAATGTAAACAAAAAACCCTAGACCACCTTGAATAATCAAGGGATCTAGGGTTTTTTTGATCTCTCTTTTGAGAGTCATGAAATTAACGAGAGTAGAACTCAACGATTAGTTGTTCGCTGATTTCAGGCGCTAATTCAGAACGCTCTGGAAGACGAGTGAAAGTTCCTTCAAGCTTTTCAGCATCGAAAGTAAGGTATTCAGGAACGAAGCTGTTCACTTCAACTGATTCTTTCACAACTGCAAGGTTTTGAGATTTCTCACGAAGAGCAATCGTTTGACCTGGTTTCACAGAGAAAGATGGGATGTCTACACGGCTTCCATCAACAAGGATGTGACCATGGTTAACTAGCTGACGAGCTTGGCGACGAGTACGAGCAAGGCCAAGACGGTATACTAAGTTGTCAAGGCGAGTTTCAAGAAGAATCATGAAGTTTTCACCTTGTTTACCAGGAAGTTTATCAGCTTTGTCAAATAGTGTACGGAATTGACGTTCGTTCACACCGTACATGTGACGAAGCTTTTGCTTCTCTTGTAATTGTAAACCGTATTCAGATAGTTTTTTGCGTTGTCCTGGACCATGTGGGCCTGGAGCGTAAGGGCGTTTTTCAAGTTCCTTACCTGTTCCGCTTAATGAAATGCCTAAACGGCGGGAAATCTTCCAACTTGGACCTGTATAGCGAGCCATAATGTGACTCCTCCTTATTTGTTTTTATTTGTGAAAAATAAAAACCGTCTGTTCTTTGTCTTTTCCGTCATTATGTTTTCATGCATCCTCGCTCCAGCAGCAGGGAGTTACAAGATGCACCTTCCTATAGAAGGAACAAAATGATACAAAAAAGCCGAACAAAAAGGCTGCCATATTTCACACAAACTCTATTATATGATGCTGGATAGGAGAAGTCAACCTATTTAGGGGCAATGGCGATGCTTCGCGTCTGCGAAGAAAAATAAAAAAGCAGACAATGCGCCTACTTTTTTGTAAGATTATGCATTTGTAGAGGAAGACAACGCCTTTTGGAGTACCTCGGTCAATTGAATTAAGTAGGTTTCATCTACTTCACTGAAACGGTCTTTCACAGGACTGTCAATGTCGAGAACCCCAATGATCTCTCCATTTACTTTGAGCGGAACGACAATTTCAGATTGTGATGCTGCATCACATGCGATATGTCCAGGGAATGCGTGCACATCAGCGATACGCTGGACTTCACCTGTTGCAAAGGCAGTACCGCAAACGCCTTTCCCAGATGGAATACGCACACATGCAGGCAGTCCGTTAAACGGTCCGAGCACAAGCTCATCGCCTTTAGCCAAATAAAATCCTGCCCAATTGACCTCTGGGAGTGAATGATACAATAGCGCCGCCGCATTTGCTAGGTTAGCAATTAGATCTGGCTCACCATCTGTAATGGCTTCGACCTGTTTAACGAGCAATTGATAGTCTTTTGATGGATCGCCAGACTGTTTTTCGACATGAAACATGAAAATCTCCTACTTTCTATCTCAAAAATACATAACTTGCATCTCACATGTGGGATTTGTCGAGCAATAGTAAAAGGAACTTCCGCCTTCATCTTGAAGTATGTACTCATGAAGAGGGGTGAGCGGATGAAAACATCAACAACCGTGCAAACAAAAGATCGTATTATTGAAGCTGCCATCAGACTTTTTAACCAAAAAGGATTTTCTGGAACCTCTGTCCGTGAGATTGCGAAGGAAGCAAATGTCAACGTTGCCCACATTTCTTATTACTTTCAAGGAAAAGGAGGGCTGCTTGAGCAGCTCGTATCCGAATTTTATGAAGGCTATATTCACATGATTGAATCACATATCCATCACATGGAAACTCGTCATGCAAAAGAATGCTTATTACATGTGGTTTTTGATATTTTATCTTATCAGCACAAGCACCGTCAATTAACCCGTTTCGTTTATCGAGAGGTGACGATTGATTCGACGCTCATTAGAGAAATTATGTCGACCTATTTAACGAAAGAAAAATATTTGTTTCAGCTCATCATTGAAAAAGGAAAAAGCACCCATGTGATTTGTGAGCAGCTCTCCATCGCATCTTTTATGATTCAGCTGAAATCACTACTTATGATGCCCTATTTACAGCCGCAATATTTAATGGAGGTGCTTTACTTAAATCCAAATGAGCCTTATTTCTATCAAACATATTTTAAGGAACTGAGCCGCTCTCTTCATCATTTACTAGAACCAAAAAAGCAGGCGTTAGATTCTCATTTAAAACTCATAATGTCTTCGAATTGATCATAAGCATATCCGAGATCTTCCGCTTGATGGGCATCAGACCCAAATATAAGCGGAATTTTTTTCTGTTTTGCAAGATCAATCATCCATTGATCTAAATAGATACTTCTGGCATATGTTTTACGAAGACCTGATGTATTAAAATCTAAGGACATGCCTTTTTTTGCCGTTTCTTCAAGACAAAGGGTAACCTTTTGACAAAGTGCAGGTGTCATCTCAAATGGGAAAAGCTGTTTGAATTTCTGCACTAGGGTGATATGACCGATTCTATTTGGCTTATATCGACCTAAAGATGATAGAATAGAAGAATGAATTTGGTCATAGTAGTTTTGATAGACCTGTTCGATGCTGCCATAGAGGCTTATTAGCTGCTGGAAGGCATGCTCGTCAAAATCAAGGCAAATATAATCATCGCCAGCAGGAAGAAAGTGAACAGACAAAATGCTATCGTCTAGTTCTGGACCATAGCAGTCTAAAAAGGCACTTGTTTCCTCTTCATACTCTTTGATATAGTCAACCTCAAGCCCAGTTTTTACTATTAATTGTCCTTTGTATTCCTGTTTCAGCTGATCCAATTTCGTTATATACGATTCAAGTTCTTGAAGCTTCATGGCACTATCCTGCGCTGGTGTTGGATCATGGAACGATGGAGGCAGAGGGGCATGCTCAGTAAAGGTTATGGAATCAAATCCCTTTTTGATGGCTTTTTCAATATAAGAATGAAAAGAATCAGGCGTGCCGTGCGGGCAAAACGGTGTATGTAGATGTGCATCTTGCTTCAGCATGTCGTCACCTCTTGTCGATATTTTGAAAAACGTCATGTTTATCAGTGAAAATAATGAAAAATCATGACCAAAAATGCTGGTTACATGGTATCATAATAACAATGAAAACGACAGCTTCCGCATACATAAAAGCAGGTCACATGAATACGTGTGATCAAATGATAGAAAGCGCTCAAATACTTTCTTGAAAAACATACATAAAACCGTGAATGGATGGTATTGGAAAACATACGATCCTGTTTATAAAAAGACAAATGCAAAGCGGACACGAAAGGGTTCTCAGGTCTACTCGGGACACTTTTACCCTGACATCACTTAGATCACAACAAGGGGGCTCATTATGGAGTTTATCATCGGTTTAATTGTCATTTTGCTTGCTTTGTTTTCAGTCGGTTATTTCCTCAGAAAAAATATATATAAAGAGATTGACCGATTGGAAGCATGGAAAATTGAAATTTTAAACAGATCAATTGTAGAAGAAATTTCAAAAATCAAACACTTAAAAATGACCGGAGAAACAGAGCAATTTTTTGAAAGGTGGCGTGCAGAGTGGGACGATATCGTCACAGCCCATCTTCCAAAGGTAGAGGAGCTATTATATGACGCAGAAGAGTATTCTGATAAATATCGATTCTCCAAAGCCAAGCAGGTTCTAACTCATATTGAGGACTTGCTGAGTGCTGCTGATTCGAACATCGAAGACATTTTAAAAGAAATTGCAGACCTTGTCACAAGCGAGGAGCAAAATCGCAAGGACATTGAAAAGGTCAAAGAGCAATACCAAACGGTTCGAAAAAATCTGCTTGCGTACAGCCATTTATATGGCACCCTTTATGACAAAATGGAGCAGGACTTAGATGAGGCCTGGGAAGGGATTAAGCAGTACGAGGAAGAAACAGAAAACGGAAACTACATGAAAGCAAGAAAGATATTGCTTGAGCAAGACCGCAGACTCGACCAGCTTCAACTATATATCAATGATGTACCAAAGCTTATTGCAGACTGCAAACAAACCGTACCAGGTCAGCTGACGAAGCTGAAAGACGGATATCAAGAAATGTCGGAAAAAGGCTACAAGCTGGAGCACATCCAGATCACGAAAGAGCTGGAGACTTTAAACAAACAGCTTGCGAGAGCGGAAAAATTGCTCATTGATGAACTCAATTTAGAAGAGGCATCAAGCATTCTGCAAATGATCGATGATGCGATTGAGACGCTGTATGATCAGCTGGAGGCGGAAGTAGAGGCAGGTCAGGAAATCAAAAGCAGAATGCCTGAGCTCACAGAAGCATTCGAAAAGCTTGAGCAAGATCACACACAAACAAAGGCAGAAACGGCTCTTGTAAAAGAAAGCTACAAGCTGACAGCAGGAGAGCTCGATCAACAGAAAGCCTTCGAAAAACGTTTAGAAGAAATTGAAAAGCTGATGAAACAAATCCGTGAGAAGCTTGATCGTGATCACGTGGCATATTCATTACTAATGGATGAAATCAATCAGCTGGAGACCTTTATCGAAGATGCAAAAGCATTGCATGACACATTTAAAGGTCATCTCCAATCATTAAGAAAAGAAGAATTACAAGCGAGGGAAACACTGGCTGAGCTTAAAACGATGTTGACAGATACAGTACGTCAGCTACATAAAAGCAATATTCCAGGTGTACCTGCTGAGATGAAAGAGCGGGCTGAAAAAGCACAGGAGATGATTCATCAAGTGCACGAGCAGCTAGAAAACCTGCCACTCAACATGACAGCAGTAAATCAACAATTAAAAGAAGCCTCTGACACAGTCAGGAATGTTGTGGATGAGACAGAAGAAATGCTTAGTAAAGTGGATCAAATTGAACGAATCATTCAATATGGCAATCGCTTTAGAAGTCAAAACCATATTCTTTCAGAACAATTAAAAGAGGCGGAACGAAGATTTTACGCTTATGATTACAACGGATCATTTGATATAGCAGCAGCAGCTGTTGAAAAAGCATCACCAGGCGCTGTACAAAAGCTATTAGCTCAGCAAGAAAAAGAGTATCAGCATCAATAAAAAAGCTGAAGTCCATTTACAGGACTTCAGCTTTTTTCTGTTAAGATGCTTGTTTCTCCCGCTTTTGGGAAGCAGAAGAAGTGATGAGAGAAAGAATGAACCCAATGACCACTCCGAAAATAGCAGGAACAACCCATCCAATACCAAGGTCATATAAAGGTAATATCGTTTGGAAGAGATCCTCCACTGGTCCAATCGGGAGTTTCGCTGCTACTAAGCCGTCAAACAAACTGACGCAGCCTGTTAAAATCAAAGTAAGGACGTAAACAGGTCTTCTTTGACCAATCCATCTATCTGCTAACGACAAAACAATGATGACAATCGCTAATGGGTAAATGGCAGTTAAAACTGGGACAGAGAAAGCAATAATATGAGCAAGTCCAAAATTTGAAATGATAAAACTGAATAATGTCACGAGTGTAACGACCATTTTATAAGAAAGTTTAGGTAATAAATTCGAGAAATACTCTCCGCATGATGTAACGAGACCGATACTTGTCGTTAAACAAGCAACCGTAATCGCAGCACCCAACACAATATTTCCTAAGCTGCCAAATAAGAATTGAGAAGACTGAGCCAAGATTTTACTACCATCTCCAACAAAACCAATGGCATGTGTACTTGAAGCGCCTAAATAAGCAAGAGATAGATAAACAAATGTTAATCCGCAAGCTGCAATCAGACCCGCTTTGATACAAGCAGATGTCAGTGCCTTTTTACTTGTCACACCGCGTCCTTTAATGGCGTTGATGACAACAACCCCAAACACTATAGAAGCAAGAGCATCCATGGTTTTATAGCCCTCTAAAAATCCTTTAAAAAATGATCCGTTGCTATAGGTTACATCAGGTGTGCCAATGACGCCCATCGGCGTTAAAATGGCTTTGACAATAATGATAAAAATAATCGTAAATTTAATCGGTGTTAACACTTTTCCTACACGGTCTACAATCTTCGTTGGATTTAGAGCAAGATAATACGTAATACCAAAAAAGACAAGTGTGAATAAAAGAAGTGAGAGCCAAGCTGGTACACCTGCTAAAAAGGGTAATGCACCAATTTCATATGAAACCGTTCCTGTACGAGGAATAGCGAAAAGTGGCCCAATAGATAAATATAAAATGACGGTAAACGCTGTTCCAAAAGCTGGGTGAGCTTTATCAGCTAATCCTTTCGCATCTCGACCTGTCAGAGCGATTGCAATAATCCCTAGAAGAGGTAAACCGACACCTGTTAATAAAAATCCGCCCATTGCTTTCCACACATTTTGCCCAGCATATTGCCCAAGCTCTGGTGGATAAATCATATTACCGGCGCCGAAGAATAGAGCAAACAGCATAAAACCTATGATAACCGTATCTTTCGTCGACAAAGTTGCCTTCATTGCATTTAAAGCCTCCATTATTATGTTGAAATATTCTGTTAATTAGTTGCTAGGTAACCGTTCATCATTAACAATCACTAATTATAAAGGATGTACGCCTGATGTCAACATGTGTTTTCGTACAAAAGTCATGAATTTTTCTATTTTAGTATATGGAGAACAATAAAAAAACATCCCCCTCCAATGGAGAAGGGGATGTTTTGGCTTGCAATGATTATGAGGCAAGCTGCTTGGGCGGGCTGGTAAACATGGAAATAAGTAAACCAACTATAGCACCGATAATAGCTGGTATGATCCAGCCAATGCCTAAATCGTAAAACGGAACAATTGATTTCAAGATGCCAGGCAATCCGCCTAGATTCACTTCGGCAGCTAATAATCCATCAATGATGGCAAAGAAACCAGTAAATATGAGAGAAACGATATAAATGATTCTTCTGCCATTAATCCAGCGATCAAGGAATGACAATAAAATAATAACAATAGCTAGTGGATAGATCGTCACAAGAACTGGAACAGATAGAGAGATAATTTGTGCCAGTCCAAGGTTTGCAACCAGTGTACTAAATAAAGAAACGATCAGAACGACTGTGCGATAAGACAGGCTAGGGAAGAGCTTTGAAAAATATTCTCCACAAGATGAAATAAGTCCAACACTAGTCGTTAAACAAGCGAATAAAATGGCTGCGCCAAGAACAATGTTACCAGCAGAACCGAATAAAAAGTTGGCAGAAAGTGAAAGCAGTTTGCCTCCTTCATTTGCTCCAACCATTCCCGTCGCATCGGGGCTTGAAGCACCCACATAAGCAAGTGAAATGTAGACTAATGCTAGCCCAACAGCTGCCACGAGTCCTGCTTTAATACAAGCTGCTGCAAGAGATTTCCGTTCCGTGATGCCTCTGTCCTTAACAGCTGTCACCACGACGATTCCAAATACGATAGAAGCGAGAGCATCCATTGTTTTATAACCTTCTAAAAATCCAGTAAAGAGCGGATTTGCCTTATAGCTTGCATCAGGAGCACCGATCATTCCCATTGGCGTAGCAATGGCTTTAATGACAATAATAGCGATAACAGTTAATAAGATCGGTGTCAAAATTTTCCCAATTCGATCAACCAGCTTTGAAGGATTTAAAGCAAGCAAGTATGAAATAGTGAAAAACACTACGGTAAAGATGAATAGTGGTATCCATGAAGTGGCTTGGGTACCTGAGAGAAATGGAGCTAATCCTATCTCATATGAAACCGTACCAGTTCGTGGGATAGCGAAAAATGGCCCGATAGATAAATACAAAATCACGGTGAATATGGTCCCGAATTTTGGATGTGCTTTATCCGCAAGGCCCTTTGCACCGGTACCTGTAAGGGCAACTGCAATCACCCCAAGAAGCGGAAGTCCTACTCCTGTGAGCAAAAATCCACCTATGGCAAGCCATACATTTTCACCCGCATATTGTCCAAGAACAGGTGGGAAAATCATATTTCCTGCACCAAAGAATAATGCAAAAAGCATCAAACCAATGGCTAGCGTCTCTTTTATACTTAAACTATTTTTCAAAATAGTCCCTCCTTAATCAGTGTTGTGTGCCAAATTAAAATATTCTGACAATTAAAATGTTTATGTGCCATTGGCACTATGGATGATATAGTGAAAATGGAAAGTTGTCAACTGCCATTTTCAGAAAATTCTCTGTCTGACTTCATTATGGTAACATATAAATGCATTTATTTTTTAAGTTTTTTTGTAAGGAGTTACAATATGATCTATCTTGATAATAGTGCAACAACCAAGCCTTATCCAGAGGTTTTACAAGTATATCAGCAAGTGAGTGAACGTTTTTTTGGAAATCCATCATCGCTTCATCAGCTCGGAATTGATGCAAGCCGGCTGCTAAATGAAACGAGAAAACAAATGCTTCACTATACAGGCTTGAAACAATATGAGATTATTTTTACTTCTGGTGCAACAGAAGCAAATAACATTGCCATTAAAGGAGCAGCTCTCGCCAAAATGAACCGGGGGAAACATATTGTGACAACAGCAATTGAACACCCCTCTGTCATCGAATCGTTTGAACAGCTAAAGGCTTTATTTGGTTTCGATATCTCCTATATTCGAGTAAATGAGCATGGCCATGCAGATATGAAACACTTAAAAGAAGTGCTTCGTCCTGATACAGTACTTGTCAGCATGATGCACGTCAATAACGAAACGGGTGCCATCCAGCCGATCGAAGAAGCTGCTGGCATGATTCGTGAGCATGCTGAAAATGCCCTATTTCATGTCGACGGGGTGCAGGGAATGTGCAGAGTAGCACTTAATAAACAGCTGGATATCGATCTTTTGACGATATCAGGCCACAAAATCCATGGCTTAAAGGGCACAGGAGCGCTCTTTTTAAAGAAAGGTATAGTGCTTGCCCCTTTTATCACAGGAGGAGATCAGGAATTAGGCCTGCGCTCAGGTACAGAAAACCCTGCTGGTGCTGTCAGCCTAGCAAAAGCCATGAAACAATCATTCGAGCTGCAAAAAAAACATCATAATGAAATGCTCAACTTAAAAACGCAGCTGCATAAGCAGCTTGGAGAAATAGAAGGTATTGTGATCAACACATCGCTAACGCAAAGTGCGCCGCATATTGTCAATTTTTCAGTTCCAGGTATTCAAATCGAGGTCCTTCTCCATATGCTTGAAAAAGAAGGCATTTATGTCTCGACAACCTCTGCGTGCTCAGCTAAGAAAAAGGAGCCGAGCCAAGTTCTCCTAGCGATGGGGAAATCGGAAGAAGCGGCAAAAAGCAGTATGAGAATCAGTTTGACGTATGGACAAGGACCAGAGCTAGCACCGCAAATCATCACATCGATCGCACAAAGTGTGAAAAAATTAAAAGGAATGAGATAACAACATGAAATATGATCATATTTTAGTCCGTTTTGGTGAAATTTCAACAAAAGGGAAAAATAGAAAGAAATTTATTGAAAAACTAAGGCAGCATATCCGGTTTGTATTGAAAGACTTTGTAGCATTAAAATATGCATCTGATAGAGACCGCATTACGATTATGCTGAACGGAGAAGACCCTGAACCGATTTCAGAACAGCTTAAAGGTGTATTTGGCATTCAAAGCTTTAGTCTGGCGGTGAAATGTGAGACAAATCTTGATGCCATTAAAGAAGCGGCACTCACAGCGGTACAGGAAGTGTATGAACAAGGAAATACATTTAAGGTCTCAACGAAACGGTCTTATAAACAATTTGAACTTGATTCAAATGAAATGAACCGTGAAATTGGTGGACATGTGCTGAGGAATACAGAAAACTTAACGGTCAATGTCAAACAGCCGGATGTGCATTTGCGTATTGAAATAAGAGAACAGGCGACATATATTACATTTAAAGATGTCAAAGGTGCAGGCGGATTGCCGGTTGGTTCAAGCGGAAGAGCGATGCTCATGCTTTCAGGAGGCTTTGACAGCCCAGTTGCCGGCTATCAAGCGATGAAACGCGGTATTCAAATTGAGGCTGTCCATTTCTTTAGTCCCCCATATACAAGTGAACGTGCCAAGCAAAAGGTCATTGATCTGACAGAATGCTTAGCAGCATATGGAGGCGAAATAAAACTTCACATCGTCCCTTTTACAAAAATTCAAGAGCTGATTCATAAACAAGTACCTGAAAACTATACGATGACTTCAACAAGAAGAATGATGCTGAAAATTGCAGATGAAATAAGAGAGAAGCGTGATGCTCTTGCAATTATTACTGGTGAAAGCCTTGGACAAGTCGCAAGTCAAACACTTGAAAGCATGTATGCCATTAACCATGTGACCAATACACCAATCATTCGCCCGCTTATTGCGGTTGATAAGAATGATATTATTGATGAAGCGAGACGAATTGGTACTTACGAGACAAGCATTCAGCCTTTCGAGGATTGCTGCACGATCTTTACGCCGCCGTCTCCTAAAACAAAACCAAAGCTTGAGAAAGTAGAACGCTACGAAAGCTTTGCTGATTTTGAGCCAATGCTTGATGAGGCAGTGGAGCAAATCGAAACGATCATCGTCAAAAATGAGAAGAAAGCGGCAGACGAATTCGCTGATTTATTCTAAAATAAAAATTTCATAATAATTACCATAAAATCAATCGCATGAAGTCATGTGTTTCTACACATTCTATATTCACAAGGAGGTGAGAACACATGGCTCAACAAAACAGACAAAGCAGTTCTAACCAATTACTAGTACCAGGCGCTGCACAAGCAATCGACCAAATGAAGTACGAAATCGCTTCTGAATTCGGTGTAAACCTTGGTGCAGAAACAACAGCTCGCGCTAACGGATCAGTTGGTGGAGAAATCACTAAGCGTCTTGTATCTTACGCTCAACAACATATGGGTGGCGGATCTTTCTAAGACACACAATTAAAAAGCTATGGCTTAGGAGCGGGATTATTCCCGCTCTTTTCTTTTTGTACATAAAAATAGTTTGAATATTTACAAAAAAGAAGACGAATTGAAAAAATTATGGCATAATACTAGGAGTAGGTCCTAATTCAAGCATTTTTCAGTTATGAGTGTTAGAATGGGTAAATTGAAACATGTTTCGTTTCATAGAAAGAGGCTAAAAGGAGCTGTACCATGAAAAGAGAAGACTTAATTGCACCAGAACAATATAACTTAGTCAGTGAGATTGAAGCGTTCAGTCATGACAAGGAGAAAATGGCCCTGCACTGGCAGGATGGAAATGGCCACGAAGCACATGTGACATATGCAGCTTTAGTGGAAGAAGCAAATAAAATTGGTCATGTATTATTAAATGCAGGCTTTAAAAAAGGCGATAAAATCATTGTGATGGTGCCGCGCATGCTAGAGGCATACAGCATTTATTTAGCGATCTTGAAAACAGGAATGGTCGTCATTCCTTGTTCAGAAATGCTGCGTGCAAAAGATTTAGATTACCGAATTGAACATGCAGAAGCAAAGGGAGCGATCGTTTATTCTTCATTCATTCAATCGTTCGACGGAACCCAAAAACCAAACGATTTTAAAACATTCTCAATCGGTGAAAACGATCATGGTTGGACAAACATTCTCGCGCAAAAGGAAGAGCAATCAAGCGAGCTGCAAATGGCTCCAACAACACGTACTGATATGGCGTTCTTATCCTATACATCTGGTACAACAGGCAATCCAAAAGGGGTTGTTCATACACATGGCTGGGCATATGCACATTTACGCACGGCTGCCAAAGCATGGCTTTCATTTAATGAAGGGGATAAAGTATGGGCGACAGCAGGACCAGGGTGGCAAAAATGGGTGTGGAGTCCTCTCTTATCAGTGTTAGGAAGCGGGGCAGAAGGTTTTGTATACGGAGGGAAGTTCAATCCAAATACGTACTTAGAACTGCTTCAAAAAAATGAAATCAATGTCCTATGCTGTACGCCGACAGAATACAGATTTATGGCGAAAGTAGATGACTTAAGTCAGTACGAGCTTCCAAAGCTACATAGTGCCGTGTCTGCGGGAGAGCCGCTCAACCGTGAAGTCATTGATACATTCAAAAAGCATTTTGATATAGAAGTACGAGACGGCTATGGCCAAACAGAAAGCACACTGCTCGTAGGGGTGCTAAAAGGAATGGACATCAAGCCTGGGAGTATGGGAAAACCAACACCTGGAAACGAAGTCGAGATCATTGATGAGGACGGCAGCATATGCGCTCCTGGAGAAGTAGGTGACATTGCGGTTCATCTTGAAACGCCGGCTTTATTTAAGGAATACTACAAAGATGAAGAGCGTACGAAGGCGCAGCGCCGCGGGAATTACTTTATTACCGGTGATCGAGCGAAAAAAGATGAAGATGGCTACTTCTGGTTTGAAAGCCGCAGAGATGATATCATCGTCAGCTCAGGCTATACCATTGGGCCGTTTGAAGTAGAAGATGCGCTCATTAAACACCCAGCAGTGAAAGAATGTGCGGTTGTGGCGAGTCCAGATGAAATCAGAGGATCCATCGTGAAGGCATATGTTGTCCTACGTGATGAATCAGCACAAAGTGATGAGCTAATCAAAGAGCTGCAAACACATGTGAAAAACACAACAGCACCTTACAAATACCCAAGAGAAATTGAATTCATTGACGAACTGCCAAAAACACCGTCAGCGAAAATCCGTCGTGTCGAGCTGAGAGAAAGAGAGCTTGCACGAAAAGGATCTTGATGAATAAACGAAAAGCGTTTGGATGAAAGCATCCAGCGCTTTTTTTATGGATCATCAATTCTGCTGGAAAAGATCATGATGTTTTATGTTAAAATGTGTAGGAATTGCTGGAAAAGGAGAATGTTAGAAGGTGTTCATTGCCATCGTTCATGGAATTGTGCTTGCCTTTGGCCTCATTTTACCATTGGGCGCACAAAATGTATTTGTATTTCAGCAAGGAGCACTTCAGCCGCGATTATATCAGGCTTTACCTGTCGTTATCACTGCTGCTCTTTGTGACACACTTTTAATTGCGTTAGCTGTCATTGGGGTTTCTGTTGTGGTGTTCACCATTCCGATGTTGCAAATGTGTCTTTACCTCATTGGATTTTGTTTTTTAGTATATATGGGATGGTCCGTGTGGAACACAAACTCATCAACAGGTGCTAAAGAGAAGCAGGAATTCATGCCTGCGAGAAAACAAATTCTTTTTGCCTGTTCAGTTTCACTTTTAAATCCCCACGCCATTCTCGATACCATTGGCGTGATTGGCACAAATTCGCTTCAATATAACGGGGCAGAAAAATGGGCGTTTACCCTCGCTTGTATCATCGTGTCATGGTTATGGTTTATTGGGCTCGCTCTTTTAGGGAAGATGCTAGGGAAGTTAGATACAAACGGGAAGTGGATGAGCCGTATCAATAAAGCTTCAGCAGTCATGATTTGGCTTGTCGCGTTATACATTGGGTATCAATTGATTGTATAAAAGTACATAGTGAAAAAGAGAGAAGCGTTTGGGCTTAAAAGTCCTGCGCTTTTTTGTGTATTGAAAAGGCTATTTAGCTAGTGTCAGTATGATCTCAATAGGAAGATCACACATTCAATTGCCTAGAGGAAATGATAAGTCATAGGATATATGCTACATTATTTCTAGTTAATTTATTGGTAAAAAAAGTCTATTACATTATTTTCCTTAAGAAGTTATAATTTTGATTAAGTTTACTAAAGGAGGTTAAATGATGAAGATAAGAAAAATATTTTGTGTGTTATTGTTCATATCACTTTTATTCGGACAATACCCTGTAGGAAAGGCAGTTACCATAAAGGAGAACGAGCCCTTTAAAAAGATACAAAATGATAAAGTAGCAGAAAAATGCATTAAAAAGGCAAAAAGAAGCTCTCAATTTTTACAGGCAAAAGAATTAGTCGAAAAGCAAGGTTATCTATTAAATGGAGAAAGTGCAGTAGTTCATTTGAACGCTGCTAAAACGGATGTTGTTTATTTTTATCTGAAAAAGAAGGAGACAGATCATCAGCTATTAAATAATGTTTCCTTCATTGCCGTTTCACTAGGTCAAATAAAAGCCCACTATATTCAACTTGCAGAATACGATGAGAAAGGGAATTTGAACTCATATTTCTTTCAAAATGGAAAAATGAAAAATAAGTTCCATATCAATCAAAAAGGGGAGTTTTTAAAAGGATCTTTTACCTATGGTGAAAATGATGCAAAGCAAGATATGATGGAATTAAATAAGAAAATTTTCCAGATGGATGAATCGGAAATTCAAACGAGTTTTAATTGGAACAAGTTTTGGAATTGCTTAAAAAAGAAAAGCGGCCCGAATGAATCTCTTCCGCTGCGTTCAATGGTTCTAGGAGCTTGTTATTATATTTGTTTTACGGGACCCGCTAGCTGTATAGCATGTGCAGTGATTAATGGAGGGATATCTGCAGGATTAGCCGGTTATTGTGTAAAAAAAGTTTGGTGAATGGGGGGTTTTTAGAATGGCTCATAAAGAACAGCGCAAGGGAGTAGTTCTTGCAATTTTTGATACGTTGACATTTGGTATACCAGTGTTGCTATGGAATTTATATAAGAATACAAGCACCACATTGAAATTCATGATCCCGATCATTCCCATTGTTGGTCTCATTACGTATCTTTTAGCATCTCTTGATTAATAAAATAAAATATCCTTTGCATGAGCGATACGCTCATGCTTTTTTAGGTTCTTTTTTGAAAATCGTTTGATTTAAAAGGCGGAGAGCTTGAATGATATCATCCATTTGTTCTATATCGGAGGAAGATAGGCTGTCTAATAGCACCCCTTCGATATGCTGGAAGGCTTCATTCATACAAGCACGGCCTTTGTCAGACAGCTTAATGACATGTTTTCGTTTGTCATCACGGTCTTCTTCTCTATCAATGAATTGTTTCTCGTGCAGTTTTTTCAGTTCTCTACTGACATTCGGAAGAGACATGTGCTGACAGTCGGCAATTTCACTTGGCGTAAGCGGCTCGCTGACAGCTAGTTGCTCTAGTATTAAGTATTGTAAGGTTGTTAGGTTAGCTGGTTTGACTTTGTTCATCAGGGCGTGCTTCAGCTCTGAAAAAGTAGAAGCGAATGCGACGAATTCCTTGAAGAAATGGGGATGTTTCATGTTTATCACCTCCTACGTAACATACCAAAATTATTATCAAAAAACAATTATCATTTGACAACTACTTGATAGGAGTATATCATTTAGTTATCAAATGATAATAAAAGGAGATTATACATGAATGTACTCATTATTTATACTCACCCCCATCACAATAGTTTAAATGGTGCTTTTTTAAAAGAAATCATGAAAGGCACTGAAGAGAATCCGCTAGTTCATGAAGTGAAAATCATCGATTTATACAAAGAAGAATTTGATCCTGTGCTGGTTTTTAATCAAGAGAAAAAAAGACGTGACATGCATAAGGACCCTGACATTCGGGTGTATCAGGAGAAGATCAAATGGGCGGACAAAATCGTGTTCGTATATCCTATTTGGTGGGGAAGACCTCCAGCCATGCTGCTTGGTTTTATTGATCGCATGTTTGCTGCGAATTTTGCTTATCGTCAAACAGGCGGGCTGCTTCCCGAAGGACTATTAAAAGGAAAAAGTGCTGTTTGTGTATCGACGATGCAAGGGCCAACCAACTACCCTTTGTTCTTTTTGCAAAATGCACACAAGATGTTAATGAAACGAGCCCTCTTACAATATGTCGGAATCAAACCTGTGAAGTTCTTTGAGTTCGGCATGATGGAAAGCCCAAAAGGAAAACATGACGTCAAATTAAAGCGTATTTACAACTATTTCAGAAAAATTAGCTAATCAACCAATTAGTGAGTCACTTTTCTTCTAATTTGATCCTTTTATGTTCTAAAATGACAGTGAGGATGGGAGAACTCTTCCTCGTCATTTGAAAAGGGGGATATGGATGAAGAAAACATTGTTTAAAGACGCGGCGATTTTAACACTTGATCCAACTGTAGGTTTTTTAGAAAAAGGAGATTTATTAATTGAAGGGACACACATTTTAGAGGTCGGACCTTTCATTGAAGCAAATGAGGCTGACATTGTCGATGCGTCCGATATGGTGATCATGCCGGGGCTTGTGGATACACATCGCCATGTGTGGCAGTCAGTCATCAGAGGCATAGGCACAGACTGGTCTTTGCAGACATATTTGAGCAAAATCTATTATGGGAACTATGGTGCGATGAGAAGCCCCTCTGATGATCGGATCGCGAATTATTTAGGGGCATTAGAGGCTTTAGATGCAGGAGTGACCACGTTTTTAGACTGGACGATGATCAATTCAATGGATCATACAGAAGAGCTCATCGGAGGGTTAAAGGATGCTGGCATTCGAGCTGTTTTTGCTTTCGGTACCTCTGGAGATGCTGAGTATTGGGATAGGGAGAGCACGCTCACCAATATGGAGGATGCAGCACGCGTGAAAAAAGCACATTTTCAATCATCAGATCAGCTTTTGACAATGGGGCTTGCGATTCGTGGACCAGAATTTTCTTCATGGGAAACTTCAGTATTTGAAATCGAAACAGCCCGGTCGCTAGATGCTCTATGCAGTATGCATATTGGCTTTGGGAACTGGGGAGCGGAGGATCGTTCAATTGAGCGGCTTCACAAAGCAGGGTTACTTGGGCCTGACCTTAACATGGTGCATATCAATGCAATCGATGTAGATCAAATGAAGATGCTGGCAGACAGCGGAAGCTCCATATCCATTACACCTGAAATTGAAATGATGATGGGTCACGGTTATCCAGTGACAGGACTTGCGATTGAACAAGGTGTTCTTCCAACACTTGGTGTAGACGTGGTCACGGCGACAGGCGGAGATTTATTTGCTCAAATGAAGTTCGGGCTTCAGGCAGAGCGCGCGCTCCAAAATCAATCATTGCTCATGGAAGGAATTATGCCGGGGCCTGACCTTGGAATTTCTGCTCAACAAATGCTTGAAGCTGCGACGATCAATGGGGCTCGTGCATTACAGCTTGATCATAAAATTGGCTCGCTCACACCTGGAAAAGAGGCTGATTTCATCCTAATCGACCGGACAAGCATGAATCTTCTGCCGATGACAGATCCGGCTGGAGCGGTTGTCCAAACGGCACACCCTTCAAATGTTGACTCTGTTTATGTGGCTGGAAAAGCAGTAAAACGAAACGGAAAGCTTGTCGATGTAAATCTAGAAGAGGTCAAACGGAAAGCTTATGCGGCAAGAGATCATATTCTATCGCACAAGTTTGAATCAACGCCATCATAAACAAACAATCCCCATAGGTAGCTGCCTATGGGGATGAGATTACAAGGATTCTTTAATGACCTTTTTATAATATTGGACAGAAAGGAATCCGAAGATAGAATATAACACCGTATAAATCGACATGACGATGAGCATTGGTGTCCACAGTTCACCGCCGAATAAAAACCAGCCTGACTGTACTGCAAAGTAGCTGTGAAGCAACCCGACAATGAGCGGAATCCCAAAGTTAAATAGCTGTTTGAGCCGAATACCTTTTAATAGATCCTTCTCAGTAAAACCAAGCTTACGCAAGATCGTGTAAGAGCTTTGTTCTTCTTCACTTTCATTCATCTGCTTGAAGTATAAAATACAGCCTGATGTGACAAGGAAGCTGAGACCTAAAAATCCGACCACAAACATCATCAGTCCTATTGTTTGCTTTTGCTGCTGAGCTGAAGCCAATTGAGACATGCTGTTGTTACCTAGTTTTAAAGAGGTAAACACATCATTCGCTTGTTCAAGGTTTTGATCATCTTTTATATTGACTGCGTGATATTGATTATGCTCAACCTGAAGTTTAGGATCTTTCTGCTGGTCAAGCTGCTCAAAGACACTTTCACTGACGACAGCAACAGGTAGACCACCAAACGTGAAGTTGTAAGAGATGAGATAATCTTTCTTCATATCAATGACCTTTAAATCAAGGGGTTTCTTGATAAGTAGTTTCACATCACCTGAGTTTTGAATCGGCATGAATTTCTTCAATAAATCACTGTAGCCGCTTAAGATGACTTCGTTGCTTTTTACATGAATATTTGGTGCGTTTTTCTCACTGATCACAGGTAGAGTTAAGACACCTGGGTCATTATTCATATTTTTTATCTCTGAATCCATGATCTTCTTTGCATCAAACTTCGCTTGAATGACTTTGAATTGCTGTGTTTCATACGCAATATGTTTGTCAGAAAGTGCACGAGTGAAGGTAGTGGTTTCTTTCTCTGATCCCATAACGAAGTGTGATGGGATCTGTTGTTCAGCGGTTTTTTCTGCTGAGTAATAGGAAATATAGCTTAAAGATAACAACCCGATAGCCAGTGCAGATACCGTTGTAATAATTGTTAAAAGCAGTGCGTTTGATTTTAAACGGAACATAATAGATGACAGAGACAGGACTTCATGAATGGCTAGATAGCCATTTTTTCTTTTACGTACGATATTGGCAATGAATGAAACAGAGCCTTTATAGAAAAGAAAGGTACCGATAATGACAGAGCCAAGAATATAAATCATCGCTAAAAGTAACGCAAGCATGGACGTATATGAGCCGGTAAAAAGCTGAGAAGAAATATAATAGCCTGAACTAATCAAGACAATACCGAAAACCCCAATGATGATCTCAAACACAGAGATTTTTTTCACACGCTGCTCTGTAGAAGACGTGGTTCTAAACAAAGATAAAATCGTCTGTCTATTAATAAACCATCGATTTCTTAACATAATTAATCCATAGATGATGAAAAAAACGATCAGTGTCTGCAAAAGGGCCATGCCTGAAAAATGCAGGTTGGCGATGGCGTTCACGCCGGTTACTTTAAATAGCACCATCAGCATGAGCTTTGAACCGATAAAACCAGCTATGATACCAACAGCCATTGAGAACACGTATAGGATAAAGTTTTCTGCATTGAGCAGTTTGGCAATTTTTTGTTTCGTCATGCCAATGAGCTGCAGGAGACCTATTTCTCTCCCTCTTCGTTTAATAAAAATGCTGTTCGCATATAACAAGAAGATCCCAACAATGGCAATGAGTAGGACCGAAGCGGCTTTGATCGACGCACCGCCCTTAATGGACCCCTTTACATCATCAAGTGCTGGTGAGTACTGCAAGGTGACAAAAGAAAAGTAGAGCGCCACACTAAACACGAGAGCAAACACATATAAATAGTAATTCTTCAAATTTTTCTTCAAGTTACGGAGGATGAGCTGATTAATGTTCATGCTTCACACCACCTAAAACACCTTGCGTTTTCATAATATCCTCGAAAAACATCTTTCTTTCTAAAGCACCTTTATTCAGCTGAGTATAGATTTGTCCGTCCTTGATAAAAATGACGCGTCTTGAATAGCTGGCTGCGACAGGGTCATGTGTCACCATGACAATGGTCGCTTTTCGTTTGCGATTGAAATCTTGCAGTTTATTGAGTAAATCAGAGGCAGATTTGGAATCAAGCGCTCCGGTAGGTTCATCCGCGAAAATAAGACTCGGTTCATGAATGAAGGCACGAACCGCTGATGTCCGCTGCTTTTGTCCACCAGAGAGCTCATTCGGATATTTGTCTCTTAGTTCATAAATGCCCATGTCCTCCGCAAGCTGTTGAAAACGTTCGAAAGCTTCTTTCTTCGGCGTTTTGGAGATAGATAATGGTAAGAGGATGTTCTCTTTGACCGTGAGTGTATCAAGTAAGTTATAATCCTGAAAAACAAAGCCAAGCTGCTTTTTTCTAAATTCAGCAAGCTGCTGATCCTTCATTTCTGTCATCTCAGCATCTGCAATACGAATGGATCCGCTGGACACATGATCGATAGAGGACAATACGTTTAGAAGGGTTGTTTTCCCTGATCCTGATGGACCCATGATGCTGACGAATTCTCCAGCTTCAATCGTCAAGTCAATGCCACTCAGCACCTCTTGTTTGTTGAATTTATTGCCGTAGCTTTTATATATTTTGCGAGCTTCTAAAATGTTCATTTGTTGATCCCCTTTTCTATTTAATTGATATCTCTAGTATAAAAAGAAGCCCGCCGCACTTCCTTCGATTTGGCGAACAAAACAGACGAGCATGTGACATTGTTGTCACATGCTCGCAATATGCACAAAATCATTCTTTTTCGGAAAGATGAAGGTGAAGGTTGTACCTTGATCTATCATGGAGTTGACCTCGATCTTGATATGAAGAGCGTCTGCTCCTTTTTTCGTTAAATAAAGCCCCATTCCTGTTGAGGCGGTGTCATTGTGGTGTCTCGTTGAGGTAAAGCCTTTTTCAAAAATACGAGACAGATCTCTTGGGTCTATTCCTCTGCCTTGATCTGTGATCGTCAGCATCACTTGGTCATTGATGTGCTTGCTTTCAATGGCAATATCAGACGAATGACTATACTTGACTGCATTTGTGAGCACCTGTCTGATCATAAAGGATAACCATTTTGCATCACTTAATACGTGACGTTCTTCTAGCGTGAGTTCAAACCCGATTCCTTTTTGCATGCACCATGATTGGAGCGCTTTGATTTCCTTTGCTAGGATACTTTGCAGGTCCAGCTGTTCAATAAATAAATCATTTTCGATATGACGTATTCTGCTTCGGTGCAACTGGGCGTCGAGTAATAAATGGATTCTGAGCCATTCGTATGTCATATTCGATTTCAGTGGCTGCTCTGTTAAGCGGTCAATCATCAAGTGCATCGCTGTGAGAGGTGTTTTCACTTCATGTATCCATGAGAGCAATTCATCCTTCTCTTCTTCAAGGGCGATTTGTTGTTCTGCCGCCATCTTCCGGTAGCGGTCAATTTGCTCAGACGTCGCATCATGTACAAGCTGTTCAAATGGGGAAGATGGCGTGAGCCGCATTTGATGATCAATATGATCATCCCATTCTTTCAGACGCACATAATACGCCGTTTCTTTACGGTATCGGAAAAAGAGAAAGATGATCATGAAAAACGTAGATAATAACACAATATAAAAAAGAGACGCCATTGGAATGGTCGTATCCAAAAAAGCAACAAACAGAATGAGGAGCTGCAAACTAAGAAAGAACAGAATCCAGCTTCTTCGTTCCTTTAAAAATGCTTGCAGCATCAATGATCATCCTTTTCTTTTGCAAGATAGCCTTGGCCCACTTTTGTCTCAATGTAGGTGCCAAGAGAGATCTCATCTAGTTTTTTTCTAAGGCGATTGACGTTCACAGTAAGTGTATTGTCACTGACAAACCGTTCATCCTCCCACAGTGCTTGAATGAGCGATTCCCGGCTGACAATATGATTTTTATGTTGAATCAATTCCTTGAGAATAAACAGTTCATTTTTCGTTAATTCCACTTCACCGTGATCATTTGTGACGGTGTTTTTTTCTAGATCAATCGTAGCGCCGCACCATACCTTTAAGCTGGCAGGTTCTGCATTATAATCATGTACTCTGCGAAGAACGGCGCTGACTTTGGCAATGAGCACGTCAAAGTGAAACGGCTTTTGTACAAAATCATCGGCGCCGAGCTGCATTGACATGACCATATCAGCAGGATGATCACGAGAGGAGAGGAAGATGATCGGTACATTTGAATGATGCCGAATCATCCGGCACCAGTGAAAACCATCGTATTTTGGAAGCTGTATATCAATAATGACGAGATCAGGCTGAACAGAAGTAAATTCCTGCATCACCTGTTGAAAATCGTGAATCCCATAAACATCATAGGACCAGTTCACTAGACGTTCTTTGATTTCTTGGAAGAGGGTTGTATCGTCCTCAATCAGTAGAATTTTAAACAAAACCAGCACCACACTTTTTGTATTCGCTTGTATGTAATTGTAGCGGAAAAAAGGCGCTGCCGCTAGAAGCAGACAAGAAAAAAGCAAGGGAAGGGCTCCCTTGCTTCAGTTTATTTACCTAAAAAGTGCTTTTTAAAGAATGATAGTTGATATTCGAGTGTGAGTGGATCATTAAAATAGAATTCTTCTGCATTTGCTACATACACACGATGTTTTTTCACAGCTGGGATGGACTTGTAAATTTCACTGTTTTGATAGGAATTGTCCATTTCGCTGTTTTTACTAATGATCATATAGTCTCCAGCAAATTCAGGAATGACCTCCTGTGAAACGGCATAGTAGCCTGCTTTTAATGCCTTTTCTTTTACTTTTTCAGGCATTTTTAGTTTCATTGCTTGGTAAAGAATTTCTGTGCCGCGGCCCCATGCATCACCAAACACGTAAAGATCTTTTGTGCCGCTTTCAAAGACAGAAACCGTTGCATCTTTACCGATTTTGGCTTTAATTTCTTTTCCAGCTTCAGCTGCGCGTTCTTTAAAATCTTTTACCCATGCTTTGGCTTCTTTTTCTTTGTTTAATACTTTTCCAATTTCAATATGTTGCTGAAGGTAATCGACTTTGTTATATGTAAACAAAACGGTTGGTGCGATTTTTTTCAGTTTTTCTACATTTTTTGTATTGCTTAAGCCAATGATGACATCAGGCTTTAACTTCATGATTTTTTCGACATTGGCATCCGATACTTCTTCCACATTTTTTAGTTCCTTTTGGAAGCGAGGGTTCTTTTTTGACCAAGAGTCGACGCCGACCAGGTTCACACCAAGTGACATGACATTACCAGTGTAAGAGCCAAGTACAACGACACGTTTTGGATGGGCTGGCAGCTTCACAGGGCCATTTTCAGATTCATATGTAATCTTGTCTGATGATGTGGATTGATTTCCTTTATTTGAGGAAGAGCTGCTGCTATTGCCACATGCGCTCAATGCAAGTACAAAGATGAGCATCAGAGGGAACAATATTTTCTTCATGAATGTAGACTCCTTTGAAATCGGCACATTCGCCGGTATTTGATTGTATGAGTGATAATGATAATTATTATCACTTGAATATCATATCATAGAAGTGTAGTCTATTGTCAATTACATTTTGATCGTTGGTGATAAAAAATAGGAGAGGAGATTTTTGGTAGAAAAAAAGATCAAGGCAGCATGTGTCCTGATCTTTTTTCTTATTTAAACCAGCCTTTTTCTTTTGAGCGTGTAATGGCTTCAATGCGGTTTTTCACTTCTAGTTTATCTAAAATAATCGAAATGTAGTTTCGAACAGTGCCGCTTTTAATGCTGAGTTCTTTCGCAATTTCTTTTGTGTTTTTGCCGTCTGCAACAAGCTCAAGGACTGATTTCTCTCGTTCTGTTAAAGGATTTTCGTCACTATATAAGTCTTCCATTAATTCAGGGGCGTACACCTTTTTCCCTTTCATCACACTGCGAATGGCACTTGCCAGATCTTCACTTGGACTATCTTTCAGCATATAGCCGCTGACGCCAGCTTTAAGCGCCCTTTGGAAATAGCCAGAGCGGGCAAAGGTCGTTAAAATGATGATTTTTACATCAGTTCCTTTGAGCTCTTCCGCTGCATCAAGTCCCGTTTTTCCTGGCATTTCAATATCCATTAAGCAAATATCAACAGGGTGTTTTTTGGCAAAATCAATGGCGTCCTGACCGTTCGTACCTTTTCCAACAACCGTCATATCGTCTTCTAAATCAAGAAGTGAACCGAGTGCACCGAGCAGCATTTGCTGATCTTCTGCGATAAAGATGTTGATCATTTCATCCCCTCCTTGTCTTTTGCTGCTGAATCATTTGGAATGCTCATGATCAGCTTTGTCCCGTCCTTTGTCTCAATACGCAGGCGTCCATTTGCAAATTCCAATCTTTCTCTAATGCCTAAAAGACCGTGACCCTTCGTTTGAGAGTGGGGATAATCGCCTTTAAATGTCCCATCATCCTCGACGGTGATAATAGCTTCCTTTGATTTTTGATGAATCGTGATTTTGCAGATGGTCGCGTCACTATGTTTGACGACATTTGTCACAGCCTCTTTGATGCACATGCTGACAATGTTTTCGTTAAGAAGAGAAATATGTTTTGGCGCTTCCTTTTCATCATAGATCAAGTCAATTCCGGCTGCTTCGAGAATTTGCTCAATGTTCGACATTTCATCCTTGATGCGTATACCCTTCATAGAGGAAACAATCTTCCGCACTTCATTGAGAGATGTTCTTGCGGTCTGCTGGACGCTTTTCAGCTCAGCGCGAGCCTGCTCAGGATCTTTATAGACGAGTTTGCGGGCAAGATCACTTTTTAAACCGATAAGAGAAAGCTTTTGCCCAAGGGTGTCATGCAGATCACGTGCGATACGCTGCCTTTCTTCAATCTTTACAAGATCGGCGATCCGTTCATTGGCATTTTCTAATTTCTCTTCAAGGCGTTCACGTTCTTTTCGGCTTCGAATGCTGAGAGGAAGGAGAATGGCACTAATAAGTGTGATCACAACAAAAGGAATTTGTGTGAGAAACCAGCCCTTTTTTAAAATCAAGCTAAAGTTCACGGCTACGGCGGCGCTCCCTAGATGAATATAGTATAAAATATAAAAAGGGACTTTTCTTTTAATGTGCCCATTGAAATAGGCGATGCAAAAAGCGAAATAAATGTAGCTGTAGAGCATCACATAGCCAGTCGAAATCGCAATCAATAAAAGACCGAAGACATATAGAGACCAGCCTTTTGCGACAAAGGCAAAACGATACACTCCGAAAAAAACCACGTTCAAAATAATGCCAATAACAATACCTAAAGTCGTAGGCGTCTTTAAGATAAAATAGAAGGGTAGGATGAAAAAAATGGCCCATATATAGGGAGAAATCCCATGTAACTTTTGAATTTTAAACTGTTTTTTCATCCGTGTGCCACCTTTTCCGTTTTCGTTCTTTTTCCTTACTTTATCAAATTCAACTTATGGTTGCATCCTGTAAATGACAACAAGCTCCTTCTAGTGGAAGAAAGAGCTTGCACCAATTATGCATTTTTCTTTAGAATGTCTCCTTTAATGACAGGTGCGGGCATTTTCTTAGATTGCCGTGCTTCTTTAAAGGTAACGAATGCTTTCGTGTCTTCATCCCAAAGTCTAAATTTCATTGATTCAATACTTGTTTTTAAAGTGATGGTTGGTACATTTTGAAGTGGCTCACTATGATCATGTGCATGCTCTAAGTGATAATTCGGCACCCTCGGACTTAAATGATGGACATGGTGATAACCGATATTGCCTGTTAACCACTGAAGAAGCTTCGGTAATTTGTAAAAAGAACTGCCTTCTACAGCTGCCTGCACATAATTCCAATGTTCATCTGCTTCAAAGTAAGAATCCTCAAACGTATGCTGTACATAAAACAGCCATACACCGATTGACCCTGAGATCAGGAAGATAGGACCTTGGACAAGCAGGAACTCTTGCCAGCCAAAAATAAGACACGTTGCAGCTGCTAGTGCAATGATGCTCACGTTTGTGAAATACGTGTTCCAGCGCTCTTTTTTACGAGCATTTTTGACGTTGAAACGGTTTTTTAAGAGAAAGACAAAGATCGGTCCTAAAATAAACATCACAAAAGGATTACGATAAAATCTGTAGCGGAATTTCGTCCAAGCTGATGCTTCTTGATATTCTTTGACTGTCAGGAGCCAAATGTCGCCAGTACCTCGTTTGTCTAAATTACTGCTTGTGGCATGGTGAATTGAATGATCTCTTTGCCATTGAAGATAAGGGAAAAGGGTGAGTACGCCCGTTACAAATCCGAACAGGTGATTCAGCGGCTTTTGTTTAAAAAACGATTGATGGCAGCAGTCGTGAAAAATAATAAAGACACGTACTAAAAAACCAGCTGCAATAACCGCAAAGAAGAGGGTTAAAAGATAGGAGATGTTCAGGCTATAATAGGCAAGAAACCAAAGCCCTAAAAATGGAATGAATGTATTAAAGAGTTGAATGATACTTTTTTTTGAATTAGCACCAGAGAATTGGCCAACTTGTTTTCTTAAAGTGGCTTGCTGCTGTGTGTTTGTTGAAGTCGTCATGAACGTTCAAGTCCTTTCCGTTTCTTTCTACTTCAAAGTATAGAAGGAAAGGTGTCATGCTCATAGTAGCACCCATCATGTATTCAATATGACATTTGTCATGTTGGACGCAGAAAAGGCTGATGCTTCAAGCGTTGTAAGCTTATTTAATTTAAATAAAAAAGTAAAGGCGCTTAGCCTTCACTTTTTATGAACGTGCTTCATGAACTTTTAACTGCTTGCCTTTAATGGTTGTGTGGCGCATGGCGTTCAGCACAAGAGGGCCTTTGCCGTTAAGAATATCGACGTATGTTTTCGTATCTTGGATGGTAATAATTCCAATGTCATCAAAGGCAACGCCGTCTATTTTGGCAATGGTCCCAACGAAATCAACAGCCCGCAGCTTCTTTTTCTTCCCGCCGTTAAAATAAAGCTTCATTATATCTTTTTCAACGCCTGCCTGTTTATTTTCCTTTTGAATCGGCGTTTCAATCTTTTCTTCAAAGCGTTCGACATGCTGCTCTGCGTCTTCCTTTGTTGGGTATGGCTGCGTCTTGAAATCAATACCTGCTTCCTCTTTTAATTCATCAATCAGAGGCTTTGCATTTCTTGTCATAAATGCAATGGTTTTTCCGCTTTTTCCCGCTCTGCCTGTTCTTCCTGTTCGGTGAATATAGCGCTCTTTTTCATAGGGGAGATCATAATGAATCACATGTGTCATATCACTGACATCAATACCCCGGGCTGCTATATCGGTTGCAATTAAATAACGGAACTCACCGTTTTTGAATTCATCCATGACAGCGAAGCGGTCTTCCTGTCTCATGCCTCCATGAATTTTGTCACAGGGCACATCCCACTCATCAAGCTTCATTGTGAGTTCGTTCACTCGGTCCTGTGTATTACAGAAAATAATGCAGCTATCTGGATTTTCAATCACGATCGTACGCTGAAGAAGAGAGAATTTCGCTTCTTCTTCTGTTTCAATCACGGTGTGGGTGATTTGTGGAACAGACGTTTCTTCCCGTGCAATTTCAATCACTTTTGGTGATTGTAGAAACTGTTCACTTAATTTCTTCATCTCATTAGACATGGTCGCTGAAAACAGCATTGACATGCGCTTTGGCGGCAGATATTGAATAATAGAAGAGACTTGATCAATAAAGCCCATGTTCAGCATTTCATCCGCTTCATCTAACACGAAAAATTTAAGGTTTTCTAAGGAAAGAGTACCTTTCTCAAGGTGATCCAAGACTCGTCCTGGTGTTCCGCATACAATGTGGTTTTTTTGTGCAAGCTCTACTTTTTGGGCTTGAAAAGGGGCTTTTCCAAAAATAGCTGCGGCTTTGATTCGTTTCAATCGTCCAAGGCTTGTAAGGTCCTGTTTGACCTGCATGGCGAGTTCTCGCGTAGGAACGAGGATGAGGGCTTGAGGTTTATTTTCAGCCCAATCAACCATTTCACAAATCGGCAGGCCATAGGCTGCCGTCTTGCCACTACCAGTCTGAGATTTGACGATTAGATCCTGCTTTGAAAAAGCAACGGATAATGTCTCATGCTGAACAGGTGTAGGTGTATGGAAATGAAGTGCTTTTAGCGCTTGTTTTAATTCATCGCTTAATGGATATTGATCAAATTGTTGTAATGTCATCGTGTTCTCCTTTTCGTACATTCATACTTGTGACATCATACCATAATCATGACCATGAATGAAAAGACATGAAAAAAAGCCCCATAAAGGAGCTTTCAGCGTGTAGACAAACCCTCGCATTCGGTGTCAGATTTGCGCTCCGGTACTCACGAATGGCAAATTCGCTCCGTTCCGGTGCTCACTCTTCCTAGACTTCAAAGGTTTTCTATCACGCTGAAAAGAAAACAAAAGCCCCGTAAAGGAGCTTTTGATTAAAGGAATCTGCGTTTGACTTTTTCCCAGTAGGAGTTGTCTTTTAATTTCACTGTTTTAATGACTTTTCCTGAAAGGCCAATGTCGATTTGTTTGACGTGTTTTGTGCCAAGCGCTTCGTTATCAAGCCCGATAATCGGATGGTCGTTTCCGTCTTGCACAACCTTCAGCGTTAGCTTGCGATCACTGCTTAAGATGAAAGGCGCCCCGAGTGTACGGTATGAGTTGTTGTTTAGCGATGCAAGCTCTGTAACTTGCATACATGGAAGCATCGGATCAACCACGGCACCGTTTACCGATTTATTGTAGGCTGTTGAGCCAGTCGGAGTAGAAATAATCATTCCGTCTCCTCTAAATGTTTCAAAGTGGAAATCATCTATATACACATCGATCACAAATGTTTTAATAATGCTTGAGCGGATCGACAGTTCATTTAAGCAATGGAACTGGTTGGTACTGTCAACGCTTACATCGATGATCGGGTATTTTCTCACTTCAATCTGTTCAGTGTTCATGGCATCAATCATTTTATCAAAATGTTCTAATGAAAAATCGCAGTATAGATGCGAATTCTCTGTTTTTGATACCCCTACATATAAGCAGTCATCCCGGAAGTTCGTTTTACGGACTGCTTGAAGAAATGTGCCATCTCCGCCAATTGAAGCAATAATATGGGCATCCTCTGCACGCTTGACGACTTGAAAGCCTTGATCGGTAGCGAGCTTCTCCAGAGAAGAAATGTGTCCATCCAATTCATGATCTTTTTTGTAAAAGAAAAATACATTGCGACGATTGTCTGTCATTGACGTTCTCCCCTTCGTTGTCAAAAGTAGATTTAGAGTAATAAAGGGCTTACATATGAAGCCTTGCTCACATTTTACACTTTTTTCATATGAAAGTAAAAACATTAGAAAAACCTTCATCATGGGGGCATTCATTTTTAGAAATGAGTCAATGTAAGGGATTTGAAAAGGACAGAATTTGAGCATAATTGAATAGCTGTTTTCTCATGAAAGAGTGGTTTAGGTGTTTCGTTGTGGTGAAGCTCTAGCCTATTAGGTGCAGAGAGAGGAGAAAAAAGCCAATTTTTCGTCATGCGTATCACTTGGCAGACGATGTAAAGTTGATCGTGAATTAAGAGAGGTGCTATCATATGATGAAATGAAATGTAAAAAAACCACAATTCCTGTGAAACATTTCATGCAAATATTCGTATCAATGAAGAGAGACAAAAAGGAGGAGAAAAAGATGAATGCGAAAAGATGGGTAGCGTTAATCATTGCACTTGGAGTTTTCGGATTTTCAATTGTGATTAGTGTCACGACGGCTTTGTATGAAAGCTTCAATGACAATAAAATGAGCTATCAATTTGGGGATGAAATAGAAGAGAAGGTACTAGAGGATGGAAGCGGTGCTGGAAAAATTGCGGTTCTTGAGATTAATGGAACCATTCAAGATAATGGCGGTGCATCAAGTCTATTAGGCGGAGAAGGTTATGATCATCGTGCATTTCTGAAGGAACTAGAAAAAGCGAAAGATGATGCTTCAGTAAAAGGCGTACTGCTGCGCGTCAACTCTCCAGGCGGCGGTGTCTATGAAAGTGCAGAAATACATAAAAAATTAGAAGAAGTGAAAAAAGCGAAGAAGCCGATTTACGTCTCCATGGGATCTATGGCAGCGTCTGGCGGTTATTACGTATCAACTCCAGCCAAGAAAATCTTTGCTTCACCTGAAACATTAACAGGATCTTTAGGTGTGATCATGCAAAGCTTGAACTATTCAAAGCTAGCAGATAATTTAGGGATTAAATACGAAACAATTAAAAGCGGAAAATTCAAAGACATCATGTCGCCAAATCGTGATATGACGAAAGATGAGCGCGACATTATGCAAAGCATGGTCGATAACTCGTATGAAGGATTTGTCAAAGTGATCTCTGAAGGGCGCGGCATGTCAAAACAAGATGTGAAGAAAATTGCGGACGGCCGTGTTTATGACGGAACACAGGCGAAATCGAACGGATTAGTCGATGAGCTTGGTTATTATGAAGATGCAATCAAAGCGATGAAGAAAAATGAAAAAGGGTTAAAAGGAGCGACAGTGATCAGCTATTCTCAAAGCTTTGGCTGGAACTCTCTCTTCAATATGAGCGCAAGCAAACTCTTTAAAAGTGAAATTGATTTTCTCAATCTAAAAGAAACACTGGCTGGCTCAAATGGGTCTAAACCGATGTATCTCTATTCAAAATAAAGGAGGGATCATAGATGGATTCTACATTCGATGAAGTAACCGAAAGCCGCAGCCAAGAAGAATCGAATCCGGCTCTTGCGAAACGTGCAGTGATTGAAGCACAGGCGTTTGCAGGCTTTTGGATTAGGTTTTGGGCGTTTATTCTTGATTGGCTCGTCGTTTGGGGTGTCAACCATTTGACGGTTTCTCCAATCTTTAGCCTGTTCGGCTGGTCCAAAGGAGGAGGATGGTTTTCTCCATTTTCCGTCACAACGACGATTGTTTTCCTGCTTTATTTCGCCATCATGACGAAAATCTTTCGACAAACACTTGGGAAAATGGTGTTTGGGATCAAAGTGGTCTCACTTCAACCTGAGAAGAAACTGGCATGGGATGTCATTTTCTTTAGAGAAATTGTGGGACGCTACATTAATACGCTTTTTGTTCTCTATGCTATTGTTGGGTTCACACCGAAAAAGCAAGGGGTTCATGATTACTTTGCTGATACGGTGGTCGTCCATGAACACCTATATGAAAAAACAGAAGCAAACGTATAATCAGAAGAGTTTGGCCGGGGACCGGTCAAACTCTTTTTTTTATGATTGGGTATAAAATCCAGAATGAGAGCCATAATCGTAGAGGAAGCATCATTTGTTATGGAGGAAGTGAGCATAGTGCTTTACGTTTGGATCGCAGCTTTTTTGTTCCTTGGGATCTTATTGATCTTCATGAAAGTGACCATTTCACTGGATTATTCACATGCAAATGACAATGACCACCTTGCGCTGAAGATCATTACCTTATATGGAATCATCAGACTCAAAAAAGACATTCCGATGGTGAGGGTCAATCCAGAAGATCAAACGATTGATATACGTGAAAAGAAGATGGCGAGCGCCCAGAACCCTAGTCACGAAAAAGAATCCATACATAAAAAAGTGGGAAAACGTGATATGAAGCAAATCCTTCATCAAATGGAGCGTATCACAAAAGAGATCGTCGATTTAAACCGGATCATGCGTAAATTCTTCATTCACATGAGGATTATATCGTTTCACTGGTCAACATGGATCGGCTTTCATGACGCCGCTTTAACAGGTGTAGCAGCTGGCGGGGTATGGTCAGTCAAAGGAGCACTCCTTGCCTTTATGCAGGAGCATCTCACCTTTAAGCATAAACCGGTATATGAAGTCATTCCTGCCTTTCAGCACAATGTGTCACAGACCCAGTTTACATGTATAGCTTATTTTCGTATTGGACATGCTATGCTTGCAGCCATTCGTTTACTTGTCCATTGGTTAAAAGGAAGAAAGGCGAGAAAAAGTGCCTCTCTTCAAGCAACGAAGAATGAATCATCTGTTTAAGGAGGAACCCGAAAATGGCAGATCATCCAATCCAAGGTCTGATGAAGACAGCGATGGAAAACTTAAAAGAAATGATAGATGTGAATACAATCATCGGCGATCCAGTCGAAACCCCTGACGGCAGTGTCATCCTCACTGTATCGAAGGTTGGTTTTGGATTTGCAGCCGGCGGCAGTGAATTTAACGGGAACCAAAAGAAAGAAAAACGTTCTGATGATCAAGAACGAAAAGAACCGAGACTCCCATTTGGCGGGGGAAGCGGCGGAGGTGTGTCTATTACACCAATCGCTTTCTTAATTGTCGGAACAAACGGCGTTCGAATGCTTCATTTGGATGAACATACACATCTGCTTGATAAAATATTGGATTCTGCTCCTCAAGCAATTGAACGTCTTCAGCACATGTTTAAGAAAGATGAACGGGAGAACCGTCATAAAGAACGAAAACTAGATGACATAGACCTTTAAAAAGTTAGCTGCGCTGCAGTTAACTTTTTTTTCAAAAGCGACGATTAGGCTTTGCAGTTTTTTGCTTTCTCTACTATGATAGAACCATACATTTGATAAGGGAGGAATTGTTTTGGCATCGATCACATTTAAAGGGAGTTCTGTCACGCTTGTAGGAAATGAAGTAAAAGTAGGCGAGCAGGCTCCAGATTTCACGGTATTAACGAACTCACTAGGGGAAGTTTCACTTTCTGATTTAACAGGAAAAGTGACGATCATCTCAGTGATTCCTTCTATTGATACAGGTGTGTGTGACGCACAAACAAGACGCTTCAATGAAGAGGCAGCCGGTTTAGGTCCGGTCAATATCTATACAATTAGTGCAGACCTTCCATTTGCACAAGCACGCTGGTGTGGAGCAAACGGAATTGAAAATGTCGAAACATTATCTGATCACAGAGATATGTCATTTGGTGAAGCATTCGGTGTTTATATGGAAGAATTGCGTTTATTGGCGCGTGCAGTTTTCGTATTAGACCCTAATGGGAAAGTGGTTTACACTGAATACGTAAGCGAAGCAACGAATCACCCAAATTATGAAAAAGCCA
Source organism: Bacillus sp. FSL R5-0422 (assembly GCF_038610765.1). Classification (NCBI taxonomy): domain Bacteria; kingdom Bacillati; phylum Bacillota; class Bacilli; order Caryophanales; family Bacillaceae; genus Bacillus; species Bacillus sp. FSL R5-0422. The sequence continues at coordinate 2,543,597 of NZ_CP152014.1, read as the reverse complement.
TTGAAGCTGCAAAATCACTGTTATAAAAGCAGCATCGACAAGAGCTCCGGCTTCATACTGGGGCTCTTTTCAATGAGAACATATAGCTTTTAACAAAGCGAGGAGAGAAAAGCATTGCAGAAAGATCAAGTAAGTACGATTTTCGAGTTGCTCGATACAGCTTCTATTCGATTAAAAAAGGAACAAAGCATTTCCTATATTGAAGCATTGGCTGAAGCGGGAGAAGCCTTTTTCCAAGCAAATGATCGAGACGGTTTACTAAAGGATGTAATAGAGAAAGCAGATTTTGCCTCTTATGATCATGAGCAGATTCGTAAAGCGTTTCAGCTCGCCGTATTAAAAGGACAAAAGGATATTTCCCATCCAAATCGTCAGATGACCCCAGATACGATCGGGCTGTTTGTCAGTTATTTGGTAAATAAATTTTTAGAAGGTCAAAAAGAGCTAGTTGTCTTTGATCCAGCAGCAGGAACAGGGAACTTACTGCTTGCTGTCTTAAATAATCTGACTGCAGAAACAAAGCGCGGCTTTGCGTCTGAAATTGATGATGTCCTCATCAAAATTGCATGGGCACAGGCAAACTTGGAAGAGAAGGAAGTCGAGCTTTTCCATCAAGACAGCCTTGAGCCGCTTTTGATCTCTCCAGTAGATGTCACTGTATGCAGTCTGCCAGTTGGTTATTATCCAAATGATGAACGTGCAGCAGACTATGAATTAAAGGCAAAAGAAGGACATGCCTTTGCGCATTATTTATTTATTGAACAAAGCCTTCGTTATACAAAAGAAGGCGGCTTCTTGTTCTTCATCATTCCAAACGATTTATTTGAAGGAAAAGAAAGCGTGCAATTAAAGGACTTTATTAAAGATCAGGCATATATGAATGCATTGATTCAACTGCCAGTCTCCATGTTCAAGGACAAAAAGCACGCCAAAAGCTTGTTTGTGATGCAAAAGAAAAAGGAAGGGCTCGAAGCACCAAAACGGATGCTGTTTGCCAATCTGCCGTCTTTCTCACAAAAAGAATCAATGGTGAGTGTAATGAGAAAATTAGATCAATGGTTTATAGAAGAAAAAGAAACGAAAGAATAGCCAGAGTGATGTCTGGCTTTTTTATTATTCAGAAAATAACGACTTATCGATGTAAGCGGTAACAGTTCAAAGGTGCACTTGAAATGCAAAGTTTTCAATGTTTAAATGAAAAAGTCAGATATTTTTCGGACTTATCGTTAAACTATAAAAGACCCGTCATACAGGTTGAATATAGCACCGGAAAAAACGTGAAACCTTATATAACAACTGAGTAAAAGGAGCGACAAGAATGTCTAAAATTATTGCAATCAACGCAGGAAGCTCATCTCTTAAATTCCAATTGTTCGACATGCCAGAAGAAACCGTTTTAACAAAAGGTCTTGTTGAAAGAATCGGAATGGACAACAGTATCTTCACGATTTCTGTAGATGGAGAAAAGAAAACAGAAGTGACAGATATTCCAGATCATGCAGTAGCGGTTAAAATGCTACTTGAAAAACTAATTGAATTTAACATCATTAAAGACTTTAATGAAATTGATGGTGTAGGACACCGTGTTGTTCACGGCGGAGAGAAATTCAGCGACTCTGTTCTTTTAACTGATGAAGTCATCAATGACATTGATCAGCTTTCTGAGCTAGCACCACTGCACAACCCTGCAAACGTTGTAGGAATCAAAGCATTCAAACAAATTCTGCCTGACGTACCAGCGATTGCTGTGTTCGATACAGCTTTCCACCAAACAATGCCAGAGCAGTCTTACCTATACAGCCTTCCGTACGACTACTACAAAAACTTTGGTATTCGTAAATACGGATTCCACGGGACAAGCCATAAGTTCGTAACAGAGCGTGCTTCAGAGCTATTAGGCCGTCCTCTTGAAGAGCTTCGTCTGATTTCTTGTCATCTTGGAAATGGTGCGAGTATCGCAGCAGTTGAAGGCGGAAGATCAATCGATACGTCAATGGGCTTCACACCACTTGCGGGTGTTGCGATGGGTACACGTTCAGGTAACATTGACCCTGCCCTTATTCCATTTATTATGGAGAAAACAGGACATACAGCTGAAGAAGTACTTTCTACTTTGAATAAGAAGAGTGGTCTTTTAGGTGTGTCTGGTCTATCAAGTGATCTTCGTGATATCGAAGAAGCAACAGAAGAAGGAAACGACCGTGCAGAAGTAGCTCTTGATATTTTTGCAAGCCGTATTCATAAATACATCGGTTCTTATGCAGCGAGAATGAATGGCGTAGATGCGATCATCTTCACAGCTGGAATCGGTGAAAACAGTTCAGAAGTTAGAGCACGTGTACTTCGTGGTCTAGAATTCATGGGCGTTTACTGGGATCCTTCTCTTAACAACATGAGAGGCGAAGAAGCATTCATTAGCTACCCGCACTCTCCTGTAAAAGTGATCGTTATTCCAACGAACGAAGAAGTCATGATTGCAAGAGACGTTATGCGCTTAGCATAATGAAAATGAAGAAGCTCTTTTCCAATTAGGAAAAGAGCTTTTTTCTGTTAAAAGCAGCATGCTATAATGTTGTCCAATACGAAGCAAAAGGGAGCGGTGCGAAAAATGAGTGTGACAGAACATAAACGTGAGGCGAAAGCGAGGCTTTATGTGAAAGTCATTACGGTCAGCGATACAAGAACGAAAGAAACAGATAAAAGCGGCCGTCTGATGATTGATTTGCTTAAAGAACAGGGACATCTCATTCTTGCATACGATATTGTAAAAGATGACATTGGGGCGATCCAAGACGCTGTGCTAGAGGGAACAGGCGAACCAAAAATAGATGCCGTCTTGTTAAACGGTGGCACAGGAATTGCCGCAAGAGATGTCACCATTGAAGCGATCACCCCGCTTTTCTCGAAGGAGCTGCCTGGCTTCGGTGAAATCTTCCGCATGCTGAGCTATACAGAAGACATTGGTTCAGCTGCTATCTTGTCCCGCGCCGCGGCTGGGGTCGTCAATCAAAAAGCCGTCTTTGCCACACCAGGCTCTACTGGAGCTGTTCGTTTAGCCATGACAAAACTCATCATTCCAGAGCTTCCTCACGTTTTACGAGAGCTTGAAAAGGATCAAAAATAGCCCAAAATGACTCTGCCAAGAAAATTTGGCGGAGTTTTTTTCATAAAGGGGTTGAAAAAACAATTTTTCCTTGTTACAGTGTATACATACTAAATGCATGTTTATAAATTAAAACTTATTTTTATGCAAAAAACATTCACAGAATCAAAACAAGTGAGAGGAGCTTTTCAATCATGTCACAAAATAAAAAAGTCGTATTAGCATATTCCGGAGGTCTTGATACCTCTGTTGCAGTTAAATGGTTACAAGAGCAAGGATACGAAGTCGTTGCTTGCTGCCTAGACGTAGGGGAAGGAAAGGACTTAGCATTCGTTCAACAAAAAGCACTTCAAGTCGGAGCGGTTCAGTCTTACATGATTGACGCAAAAGAAGAATTCGCAGAGGAATTTGCACTAACTGCCTTACAAGCACACACGATGTATGAAGGAAAATATCCGCTTGTATCTGCATTATCTCGTCCGCTTATTGCTAAAAAATTAGTGGAAGTCGCAGAAAAAGAAAATGCAGTAGCGGTTGCGCACGGATGTACTGGTAAAGGAAACGACCAAGTCCGTTTTGAAGTATCCATTAAAGCTTTGAATCCAGACCTAGAAGTTCTTGCACCAGTGCGTGAGTGGAAATGGTCTCGTGATGAAGAAATCGACTATGCTCAAAAGCACGGTATTCCAATTCCAATTAACTTAGACAGCCCATATTCAATCGACCAAAACCTTTGGGGCAGAAGTAATGAGTGCGGTATTTTAGAAGATCCTTGGGCTGCACCGCCAGAAGGAGCGTATGATTTAACGACGCCACTTGAGAAAACACCTGACACACCTGAAATCATTGAAATCACGTTTGAAAAAGGAAAACCAACAGCTATTGATGGTATTCAGTATTCCTTATCTGATCTCATCCTTCATTTAAATGAAGTCGCTGGCCAGCATGGGGTTGGTAGAATCGATCACGTTGAAAACCGCCTTGTGGGTATTAAATCTCGTGAAGTGTACGAATGCCCAGGTGCTGTCACACTTCTAAAAGCGCATAAAGAGCTTGAAGACTTAACGCTAGTGAAGGAAGTTGCACACTTTAAGCCAATCGTTGAACAAAAAATGGCTGAATTAATATACAACGGATTATGGTTCTCACCACTTAAAGGAGCACTAGATGCTTTCTTACAAGAAACACAACAGAACGTAACAGGTGTTGTACGTGTGAAACTATTTAAAGGCCATGCCATTGTTGAAGGACGTAAATCACCATATTCACTTTACGATGAAAATCTTGCAACATACACTAAAGCAGATGAATTCGATCATGATGCAGCGGTAGGATTTATTAATCTTTGGGGCTTACCAACAAAAGTAAACAGCATCGTGAATAAAAAGGAGCAGGTTAAAGCATGAAAAAGCTTTGGGGAGGCCGATTTCAAAAAACACCAGAAAAATGGGTCGATGAGTTTGGCGCGTCCATTCACTTCGACAAACAATTAGTCAAAGAAGATCTGACCGGCTCCCTTGCTCATGCAAGTATGCTGAATACATGCGGTATCCTAGACGATGAGGAGGCCGCTGCCATTAAAGATGGACTGAATAAGCTCATGAAAAAGGCAGAGGCAGATGAACTCGAATTCTCAGTGGATTATGAGGACATCCATTTAAACCTTGAAAAAATGCTCATTGATGAGATTGGTCCACTTGGCGGCAAATTGCACACAGCGAGAAGCCGGAATGATCAGGTTGCGACCGATATGCATTTATATTTGAATAACCAAGTAGAGCATATCATTGAACTGATCTCTTCCTTTCAAACAGTGCTTGTGGAAAAAGCAGAACAGCACGTTGAAACGATTTTTCCAGGATATACACACTTGCAACGTGCACAGCCTATTTCCTTTGCGCATCATATGCTCGCCTATTTCTGGATGCTAGAGCGTGACAAAGCACGTTTCCAAGATTCTTTGAAGCGAATTAACGTGTCTCCACTTGGATGCGGAGCGTTAGCAGGAACGACATTCCCGATTGATCGTGAATACACAGCAGAGCTACTTGGCTTTGATCATATTTACGAAAATAGCCTTGATGGCGTAAGTGATCGGGATTTCATTTTAGAGTTCTTGTCTAATAGCAGTCTTGTGATGATGCACTTATCACGTCTTTGTGAGGAAATCATTTTATGGTGCTCTCAAGAATTCAAATTCATTGAGCTTGATGACACATACGCAACAGGCAGCAGCATGATGCCGCAAAAGAAAAACCCGGATATGGCAGAATTGATCCGCGGGAAAACAGGCCGTGTGTATGGCAACCTGATGGGGCTTCTCACCATTATGAAAGGCTTGCCGCTTACGTATAACAAAGACTTGCAAGAAGATAAAGAAGGCATGTTTGATACAGTCAAAACCATTGCTGGCAGCCTGCAAATCTTCACAGGCATGATTCAAACAATGACAGTGAACAAAGATGTCATGAAAAAAGCAACAAAAGAAGATTTCTCAAATGCGACCGAAGTGGCAGACTACCTTGCGAAAAAAGGCATGCCATTCCGTGAAGCACACGAAATCGTTGGCAAGCTCGTGTATACATGCATTCAAAAAGGCATCTACTTAAGTGATCTTCCGTTTGAGACATTCACAGAAGCGAGCGATCTTTTTGAAGAAGACATTTACACCGTTCTTGATCCGTATGTTGCTGTTGAAAAAAGAACAAGCGCAGGCGGAACTGGATTTAAACAAATTCAGCTCGCTTTAGAAAAAGCAAAAGCCTGCTTGGCGTAACTGACCAAAACCATTCGTTGATACGGATGGTTTTTTGTCTTGGGGAAAAGGACATTGATCATCATTGGAGAAGTTTGAAAACATACCAATGTTAAGCTGAAGAGGGAGTGACAGTAGTCTATGAAGAAAACACTTCAGGCTTTGTTTGATCAGCCCATCGTATCAGTTGAAACGTTAGGAGAACAGTACGAGGGACGGGCGAATGATGTGTGGCTGATCTCCTTACAAGACAAAACGGAATATGTGGTGAAATCTCCTAAAATGACAAGAGCAGAAAGTGAATTTGTATATGGGATCAACAAGATCTATGGAGTAAATGCCCATACAGGACAAGAACATCTCGATCAAATCAATGAAAAGCTGGCTCTAACGAATTCCTTTCATATCCCGAAAGTCGTTCGTAAAGTGAAGAAGGCAGGGAAACATGATGATGTCATGGAAAAAGTAGAAGGAACCCCTTTAACATCTTTTGAGCGGCGTTCATCACGCTTCTATCAAGATTACGGGAGGAAACTAGCGCTTCTTCATTCATATCGGACAAACTCTTTAGGTGCAGTATACGGGGCAGAAACGAGACATTTGAGAGAATACCATCCACTTTTAAAAACGGCTGTCTCTAAACTTTTAAGCCGCTATTATGCAGACCAGCCTGAATTTCAGCGTTATGGAGAAATGGTCCAGCAAAAGCTAGATCACCTCAGTCCTCCTGAATCAGCCAGTCTCATTTTAATTGATTTAGATCCATCGCAATATATTGAAAAAGATGATCAAGTGACGAGTCTAGTTGATACGGAATATGTTGTGTTTGGACCAGCTGCGTTTGATTTTATTGCATTGGAATACCTTTTGACGAAAGAAGCTGCACACGATGTTCAGTTAGGCTATGAAGAGATTTGTCCGCTTCCTCGCCAGCTTCATGAGGTGAGAGAATGCTATCGTTTTGTTTCGCTGCTTCTAGATATTCATGGCTCGTGGGATATCCAAAAGTGGATGAATCATCCTACATTTTTTCATTCTAAATAGAAATAGCAGAAAGGGTTCATAAGTGCGCCAGATGCTGGTTTATAGTAAAGTAAAGATAACAAACGAAACACATGAACTTGCAACCTTTGCTTTAGGAGGAGATTGTGTGCGACACGCATTAATAACAGCGGGTTCTAAAGGACTTGGCAGGAAAGTCACCGAGTCTTTACTGAATATGGGGTATTCTGTGACAGTCAATTATCGAAGTGATGATGAAGCTGTGCGGCAGATGAAAGAAGAATTGCAGGAATATGAAGAAAAGCTTCAATTTGTCCAAGGTGACGTGACAAACAAAGAAGATTTAAAGAACATGGTTGAGTTGGCAACCGAGCGATTTGGACGGATCGATGCTTTGATTAACAATGCCGGACCTTATATTTTTGAACGAAAAAAGCTAGCGGATTATTCCGAGGAAGAATGGTATCAAATGATGGAAGGCAACCTATCTGCTGTGTTCCATTTGTTCAGAATGGTCATCCCAATGATGAGAAAGCAAGGTTTCGGCCGAATTGTCACATATGGCTTCCAAGGTGCAGACCATGCGCCAGGATGGATGCACAGATCAGCCTTCGGAGCAGCAAAAGTGGGGCTCGCGTCACTGACGAAAACCATTGCGATTGAAGAAGCAGAAAACGGCATCACGGCCAATATGGTTTGTCCAGGCAAAATCGTTGGTGACATGAAAGAATCGACAATAGAAGAAGCACGCCAGATGAAAGATGATGAAACGCCGATTGGCAGGTCTGGTACTGGAGAAGATATCGGTCGCATCATTTCCTTTCTATGCGATGACCGCTCTGACCTGATTACAGGAACTGTTATCGAAGCAACAGGTGGTCTTAACGTCATTCACAGACATTAAGTTTTTCAGTTTTTTATACAGGGAATAGATGAAATGAGATCAAATTCGAAAGGTGGATATACTCACATGAAAGCTACATATCACGGACATTCAGTCGTACACATTGAAACAAACGGATACCATATTTGGATTGATCCATTTTTAAATGGAAATAAGCACACAGATATCAAACCGCAAGATGTCAAAGCGGATGTCATTTTGCTCACGCATGGGCATGGAGATCACATCGGTGACACCATTGAAATCGCCAAAAATAATGACGCACTCGTTATTGCGCCATTCGAGCTTGCCACTTATTTAGGGTGGCAAGGGGTGAAAACGCACCCGCTTTCGATTGGTGGCGGACGGGAATTTGAATTTGGTAAAGTGAAGCTCACTCAAGCGTTCCATGGTTCTGCTATCATTGATGAAGATGCCAAAACGATTACGTATACAGGCATGCCATCAGGTATTTTATTTACTGCAGAGGGCAAAACGATTTATCATGCCGGAGACACTGCACTCTTTTCAGATATGAAGCTGATCGGGGAACTGAATCATATTGAGCTTGCATTCCTTCCGATCGGTGATAACTTCACGATGGGACCGGACGATGCAAGAATCGCAGCCGAATGGCTTCGAGCGAAGCAAGTCGTGCCAGTTCACTACAGCACATTCCCGCCGATTGAGCAGGACCCACATGCATTTGCAGACAGCCTGCATGGCGGCGTCGGACATGTGTTAAACAGCGGACAATCGATAGAGATTTAATCAACATCGCAAAAAGCCGGCACTCGAAATGCCGGTTTTTTTATTTACACGTATCGTGCTGAAAAAAAGACAAATTGCTATTAAAAGCCTCCTGCCCTTATAATGAAAGTTAGATGAAAACGCTGAAAACAAAAAGGGTGAACGGGATTGGCGACAAAGCATGAACAAATTTTATCGTATATTGATTCATTAGATGTCGGAGAGAAAATTTCTGTCCGGCGTATTGCGAAAGAAATGAAAGTGAGTGAAGGGACCGCTTACCGGGCCATCAAGGATGCCGAAAATAAAGGATTCGTCAGTACCATTGAACGAGTTGGTACCATTCGAATTGAACAGAAGAAAAAAGAAAATATTGAAAAACTGACATATGCAGAAGTGGTCAATGTCATTGACGGACAGGTGCTTGGAGGACGAGCAGGCTTACATAAAACATTAAACAAATTTGTCATCGGAGCGATGGAGCTTGATGCGATGATGCGCTATACGGCAGCTGGCAACCTGCTAATTGTCGGAAATCGGATTAATGCCCACAGACAAGCATTAGAGGCAGGGGCAGCTGTGCTGGTTACAGGCGGATTCTCAACAGATGATGAAATCATTCAGCTCGCAGATAAGCTTGAGCTGCCGATCTTATCGACAAGCTACGATACATTTACCGTAGCAGCACTCATTAACCGGGCTATTTATGATCAACTCATAAAAAAAGAGATCGTGCTTGTGGAAGATATTTTAACGCCGATAGAACGAACGGTGTATTTATCACCAGATGATAAGCTTGAAAAATGGTATGAAAAGAACTATGAAACTGGCCATGGCCGCTTTCCGGTCGCAGATGACCAAATGAAGATTCACGGCATTCTCACCTCAAAGGATATCGCGGGGCATGACCGCTCCGCGCCGATTGAAAAGGTCATGACGAAAAACCCGCTGACAGTCATTGGCAAAACCTCTGTTGCTTCTGCTGCTCAAATGATGGTATGGGAAGGTATTGAGGTGCTGCCAGTTGTAGACGATTATGCAAAACTGATTGGAATGATCAGCCGTCAGGACGTACTGAAGGCGCTCCAAATGATTCAAAAGCAGCCACAGGTCGGAGAAAAACTGGATGATGTTGTCTCAAGAGGGTTTAAAGAGACTGATACAGAAAAGCCAAAGGCAGATGCCGTGTATCAATATGAGGTCACACCACAAATGACAAACCAGCTCGGAAACATTTCATATGGCGTGTTCACGCAAATTTTAATTGAATCCGCCAACCGCTTCTTAAAGTCTCATAAAAAAGGGGAGCTGATTGTCGAAAGTCTCTCTGTCTACTTCTTAAAACCGGTTCAAATGGAATCCACGATACAGATCAAGCCAAATATTTTAGAAGTAGGCCGCAAGTTTGGAAAGCTAGAAGTGGAAGTTTATCATCAATCGAATATCGTCGGTAAAGCCATGCTGATGGTGCAGCTCATGGAGAGGGGATAATCGTATCAGGACGATGATGAAAAAGACAAAGGGCTAAAATAAACATCATTTTAGCCCTTCTCTCCTATTATGCGTGATCTTTTTCGCCTTCCTTTAAAAAGAGCGGAAGGTAATGCTTGTAGGCTTTATATCCAGCCCACGTACTGCCGATACCGACAGCAACAAAAATAAATCCAATGACAAATGCGAGTGACGAGCGGTTTAAAAATAATTGATTCACACCGAAGAGCAGGACAAAGCAGCCAAGTGCCATACTGGATTTCGCCGACCAAAATTTCTTCTCGACTGGGCGGTTCGTACGGACATTCTTTGCTTTGTAGTATAAATAAAACATGGCAGAACAAATAATAAACACAATCAAAACAAGCATGTGCCAAGCCTCCATTGTAAGTGGTTACAACCCTATTTTAAACGTAAATAGGCTTGCTTACTAGAATAAATTGTCTATTCCTCACTTTTCCGTCAGGATAGATTATGATTTAATAATAAAAAGAGTATCGGATAAGAAGGAGTTTTTATGAAAAAAGAACTGATTAGAACCATATCATTATATGACACCATCATCATTCATAGACATGTAAGACCAGATCCTGATGCGTATGGATCACAGTGCGGCCTTACGGAAATCTTGCGTGCCACCTATCCAGAAAAAAATATTTATGCGACGGGAACACCGGAGCCAACCCTTTCATTTTTGTATGAACTTGATGAAGTGCCGGATGACGTGTACAAAGATGCCCTTGTCATTGTCTGCGATACAGCCAATCAAGCAAGAATTGATGATCAGCGCTATTCAATGGGCGATAAGCTGATGAAAATTGACCATCATCCAAATGAAGATCCGTATGGTGATTTGCTTTGGGTGGATACAGAGGCAAGCTCTGTGAGCGAAATGATTTATGAATTATATTTAGAGGGGAAAGAAGAAGGATATCAGCTGAATACAAAGGCGGCTGAACTCATTTATGCCGGCATTGTAGGAGACACAGGCCGCTTCCTTTTCCCAAACACGACGAAAAAGACGCTCAAATATGCTGGAGAACTGATTGAATATCCATTCTCATCTTCAGACCTTTTCAATCAATTGTATGAGACGGATCTGAATGTCGTGAAATTAAATGGCTATATTTTTCAACATATTTCTTTGTCAGAGAATGGGGTCGCTTCTGTTTTCATTAAACAGGATATATTGGAATCGTTCCAAACGACAGCGCAGCAAGCCTCACAGCTTGTTGGGACACTTGGAAATATTGCAGGGATTAAGGCATGGGTCTTTTTTGTGGAAGAAAATGATCAGATTCGTGTGAGATTCCGCTCGAAAGGCGTTGTCATTAATACGATTGCGAAAAAATATCATGGCGGCGGCCACCCGCTTGCAGCTGGAGCGTCTATTTATGATTGGGCCGTGGCAGATGAGATTTTGCGTGATTTAGAAGAAGTATGTAAATCATCATCATGAGAGAGGGGGATTCAAGTCCCCTCTCTCTTTTTTTGTCATAGAGAAAAGGGTTACTTGCATACAGGGATAAACCAGCAGCCGATGTCAGTTGAATCTTCATAGGCTTGGAGATTTTGATGCTTTAATTCTTTTTTAATTAAATGAGCCATCATTTCTGTCTCAGCATAAGCACACATGCCGTCTTTGATCCGGCTTGCTTTGTCTCTTGCCATTTGACGATAGCTATAAACCTCCATTGTCCTCACCTCTTTCTGTTTTAGATCTCGTTCTACTTTTAGTGTATAAAAATTAAGGGGGAAAAGCGATCATTGAGTGCAGAAATTCATAAAAATTCCACATGATCATTTATTCAGCAAATGAAATGCGCACTTCAAGTGAAAGCTTCGTATAAATCGTCAGCTCTGTCACTTTGGCGCGGTATGCCTTTTCCCGAATGGTATATTCTTTGTTTTCGACCGTGCGTTTTAATAATTCCTTTGTTTTATAGACACTTTCAATATCCTTTGTAATAACCTCTGAGATATCCTCCTTGACCTGATCTTCAAATTTTAGCGTATCTGGCTCAGGGATTTTATATTGCTCACGATTGACGAGATGGACATCTACGCTTTGGATCAGCAGTCGCTTTTTATTATCCTCATTTAACTTATGCAAATCTTCCCGATAGAGTGTGATTTGTTCTTTCAGACTGTTCATATGGTGCTGCTGACTTCTCAGCAATGTCACCTGCTTTTCCTGAAAGGTTCCGTATGTAAAAAGGAAAATGAGCCAGCTCACAATCGCGCCAAACATCATTCCTGCAAAAAAACGCTGCCAGCCTGGACGTTTGTAAAGCTCCGGCACCCTCATGATGACACATGCTCCTGGGTGAGCCACGTGATAATGAGATAACCCGTTTGCGCACCGCCCATGGCAGAGACAATTAATAAAATCTGCTTGAAAATATCACGCGTGTTCCCTTCAAAAATGCCTCTTTCAAAGCTATAAACAGCATCAAACGTTCCGCCGATAGCTGCGACAAGCGCCCAAATCTTTAAACGATTGGCAAGACTCGTAATAATGGATAAAGGCGGCTGACCAGCCAAATAAGCACCAACACCGCCTATAATGGCACCCCCCAAAATGACCCCAAGTGCAATAAAATAACAGCTAATAAAATTTGGAATAAAAGCTTCCTTCACATCCATTTTGTCCACCTCACTCAATTCAATATATGGCGTGTGCAGGACAAGTATGAACGGACAGAAAAGAAAGAACATTTGTTTCTCATCGCATCGCGTTTTATAATGAAAGAATGACTTTAGACGAAAGGAGTGGATTAAGCATGTCTTATGTTCATCTTCAGGTCCACAGTGGATACAGCTTATTAAGCAGTGCAGCAAAAGTAAAGGAGCTCGTGCTGAAAGCAAAAGAACTTGGCTACAAGGCGCTCGCTCTTACCGATGACCATGTGATGTATGGAACGGTTGAATTTTATAAGGAATGTAAAAAACATGACATCAAGCCGGTCATCGGTTTAACAGCTTCTGTCTTCATAGATGAACAAGAGACAGAGGCTTATCCCTTGGTACTCCTTGCCAAAAACAATGAAGGCTATCAAAACTTGATCAAAATCAGCAGTGTGCTGAAATCAAAATCAAAAGCCGGACTGAAAGAGAAATGGCTGAAAAGCTATCACCGCGGGCTCATTGCCATCACGCCAGGTGTTTCTGGGTACATTGAAACGCTGCTTCAGCATGATCAGATAGAAGAAGCGCATCATGCGGCGAAACAATTGAAACATATTTTCGGTGAGGGGCATGTGTACATCGCACTTCAACCATTTCAGCAAGACGAATCGCTTGTCGCTAAACTGAGGGGTGTTTCAAAAAGTGTGGACATTCCTCTTGTTGCGACAGGAGATGTCCACTACATCAACCTGGAAGATAAAACCGCCTATACGTGTTTAAAGGCGATTAAAGAAGGAAAGCAGCTACCTGAGGTTGAGGAAGACCGAGCAGAAAAGCATTTCAGAACCTTTGATGAAATGAAGGAATGGTATACGCAGGATCCGAAGCTACTGACAAGAACAGTAGAGATCGCAGACCGCTGTGAAGTCGATCTGAATCTTGGGCAGACAAAACTCCCATCTTATCCGACCCCTGATCAATCCACAGCAGATCAATTTTTACGCAAAGTGTGTGCGGAAGGGATGAAGCAAAGAAAGATTGCTTCAAATGACGCGTATGTGAAAAGACTTGAGTACGAACTGAGCATTATCCAAAAAATGAATTTCAGTGATTATTTTCTCATCGTGTGGGATTTTATGAAGTATGCCCATGACCAAGGCATTGTCACAGGGCCGGGCCGGGGATCGGCTGCAGGCTCACTTGTTGCCTATGTACTGTTTATTACGGATGTTGATCCGCTCCGTCACGGGCTATTATTTGAGCGTTTCCTAAATCCTGAGCGAATTAGTATGCCTGATATTGATATTGATTTCCCCGATACGAGAAGAGATGAAATCATTTCTTATGTAAAAGACAAATACGGAAACATGCATGTGGCGCAAATTGTCACGTTTGGAACCCTTGCAGCAAAAGCAGCTTTAAGAGATGTCGGACGTGTGATGGGGATTGATTCAAAGGCAGCAGACCGTCTTGCAAAGCTGATTCCATCAAAGCCAGGAACGACGCTGAAAGAAGCGTTGACTGCATCTTCTGAATTAAAAACGATGCTCCAGCAGTCCGAAGAACTCAGCCAAGTCTTTCAAACTGCTTTAAAGGTAGAAGGCTTGCCAAGACATACATCGACACATGCAGCCGGCGTTGTGCTGAGCGAGGAGCCGCTGACAGAGGTCGTTCCCATACAAGACGGCCATGATGGTGTGTATTTAACGCAGTATGCGATGAATTATTTAGAAGATCTTGGACTTTTAAAGATGGATTTCTTAGGACTTAGAAACTTAACCTTAATTGAATCCATTAAAAACCAGATTGAAAGACAGGAAAACGTCCACATTAACTTTAGTGACATTTCATATGAAGACCAGAAAACATTTGAATTGTTATCAGCAGGAGATACAACAGGGATTTTTCAGCTTGAATCACAAGGAATGCGTCAGGTGCTGAGACGCTTAAAGCCCTCTAGTTTAGAAGACATCGTGGCAGTCAATGCCCTCTATCGTCCAGGTCCAATGGAGAATATCCCGCTTTTTATCGACCGAAAGCACGGCAGAGTCAAGGTCTCTTACCCGCATCCTGATTTGTATGACATTTTAAAAGACACTTATGGGGTCATTGTCTATCAGGAGCAAATTATGCTAATTGCAGCGAAGATGGCAGGCTTTCAGCTGGGCGAGGCAGATCTATTAAGAAGAGCAGTTTCAAAGAAGGATAAAAAGGTTCTTGATGAAGAGCGGAGCCATTTTGTTGAAGGATGCCTAAAAAAGGAGTATCCTGTTAACATTGCAAATGACGTTTATGACTTAATCGTCAAATTTGCAAACTATGGTTTTAATAGAAGCCATGCTGTTGCATATAGCATGATTGGCTTTCAGCTTGCTTACTTAAAAGCGCATTATCCGTTATATTTTATGTGCGGACTTTTAACGAGTGTGATTGGAAATGAAGACAAAGTCGCTCAATATTTCTATGAGGCAAAGGAAAAAGGGATATCTGTGTTGAAGCCTTCTATTAATAAGAGTGAATTTCCATTTACGGTTGAAAAAGGGGAGATCCGCTACAGCTTAAGAGCGATCAAAAATGTCGGAGTGTCAGCTGTAAAGGATATATACAGAGCAAGACAAGAAAAGCCGTTTGAAGATTTATTTGATTTTTGCGCAAGAGTATCAGCTAAGAGTGTCAACCGAAAAACGATTGAAGCGCTCATTTTTTCAGGGGCGATGGATGAGCTTTATCCAAATCGTGCTTCGTTATTGGCATCAATAGATATTGCATTAGATCATGTGTCATTTTTAAATCCAGATGATCAGCTCGACTTTCTGGGGGATACAACCTTCTCCATTAAGCCAAAATATGCGGAGATAGAAGAATTGCCGCTTGTCGATCTCTTGCAATTTGAAAAAGAGGCACTTGGACTATATTTATCAAATCATCCTGTACAAGCGTACCGAGATCGCTTAAGAGAGAATGGTGCACTGGAGATCATCAGGCTTTCTTCCTATATAAAGCGAAAGGTCTCAATGGGTGGTCTTTTGACAAAAGTGAAATCGATTCGAACAAAAAATGGACAGTCGATGGCATTTGTGACATTTGGGGATGAAACGGGAGAAATGGAAGGCGTTGTCTTTCCAGAGCAATTTAGAAAGCTGTCCCCCTTACTTGAGGAGGGCGCAATGCTTTATGTTGAAGGCAGAATAGATGTCAGAAATGACAGCAGTCAGATCATCGTGCAAGAAGCCGTTCTACTTGAAGAGATGGGTATACAAAGAAAAGAGTCTGTCTACATTCGGGTGAAAGAAGAAAATCATACGCAGGAGCTGCTAGAGCAAGTAAAACGGGTGATCTCGATGCACAGCGGAGGAGCAGATGTCTATTTGTACTATGAGAAGCAAAAAAAGACAGTGAGACTTCCAGATGCATTCAAAGTTCATGCAGATCATGCTGTCATTTTCCAATTAAAAGAGCTGCTCGGTGAACAAAACGTTGTGATTAAATGATGACAAATCGCCTGAATATGTTTTACAAATTCACCTATTGTGTTATCATTTTAAAGATTCTGTGTATTTAAAACTGCCAGTATGTGCTTATCAACTTAGCAATTCATTAAATCATTTTCCACTTGAAGGAGTGTTCATCACATGTCATTAAGAGAAGAAGCATTACATATGCACAAAGAGAATCAAGGCAAACTTGAATCAAAATCAAAAGTACAAGTGAAAAATGCGAAAGACTTGAGCTTGGCTTACTCACCTGGTGTTGCAGAACCATGTAAAGATATTTATGACGACACAAGCAAAGTGTATGATTATACAATGAAAGGCAATATGGTCGCTGTTGTCACAGACGGAAGCGCTGTTTTAGGGCTTGGAAATATTGGTGCAGAAGCATCTCTTCCAGTAATGGAAGGAAAAGCTGTATTATTCAAAAGCTTCGCTGGCGTTGATGCCTTCCCAATCGCGCTTGCGACAAACGATGTTGACAAAATCGTTGAAACAGTCAAGCTTCTTGAGCCAACGTTTGGCGGTGTCAACCTTGAAGATATTGCAGCTCCAAACTGCTTCATTATCGAAGAGCGCTTGAAAAAAGAGACAAACATTCCAGTGTTCCACGATGATCAGCACGGAACAGCGATTGTGACAGTAGCAGGACTTGTAAATGCGCTGAAACTGTCTGGAAAATCAATGTCCTCTATCAAAGTGGTAGCAAACGGCGCTGGAGCCGCGGGAATTGCAATTATCAAGCTTCTATATCATTTCGGTGTACGTGATATCATCATGTGTGATACAAAAGGCGCAATTTACGAAGGCCGCCCGAACGGTATGAATGCAGTGAAAAATGAAGTAGCTAAATTCACGAACCAAGACCGTAAAGAAGGTTCATTAGAAGAAGTGATTGAAGGCGCTGACGTTTTCATCGGAGTTTCAGTAGCGGGCGCTTTAACAAAAGAAATGGTTGGCAAAATGGCAAAAGATCCTGTCATCTTCGCAATGGCGAATCCTAATCCAGAGATTATGCCAGAAGATGCACATGCAGCAGGCGCAAGTGTTGTAGGAACTGGCCGTTCTGACTTCCCGAACCAAGTAAACAACGTACTTGCATTCCCAGGCATTTTCCGCGGAGCATTAGATGTACGTGCAACTCACATTAACGAAGAAATGAAAATTGCAGCCGTAGAAGCAATTGCTTCTCTTGTTTCAGATGATAAATTGTCAGCTGAATACGTCATCCCAGAACCATTTGATGCACGTGTAGCACCAGCGGTAGCAAAAGCAGTAGCAAAAGCAGCAATGGAAACTGGCGTTGCAAGAATCAAAGTCGACCCAGAAGAAGTCGCTGAAAAAACAAGAAAATTAACGATTATCGGCGAATAATCAATTGGAAAAGTGTGCACGTTCTTTCTGAAATTGGAGGAAAGACGTGCACCATTTCCTCTCATACGCGAAAAATTTTTCATCCGACATGATATTTTTTTGTAGACGTTCACAATTCACATATATCAACTGCTCAGCGCCCCAAACACATACTCATTTCTCATCAATTCCCCACTGAAAAAATTGAATGAAGGATGACAGCGTTTGACAAAAAAAGTACAATAGTTTCGGTACAGTTATGACATGTCCTATAATAGTGGATGTGCGTGTAAAGAAAAAACCCTTCAAAAAGGGAGGTAGTCATTTGTCAATCAAAAATATTTTCAGTAAAAAGAAAAAATATGCATCTGTACCCTCTGAACAGGCAAGTCAAGATGTGCCTGAAGGCATCATGACCAAATGTCCGCAATGTAAAAAAATAATGCTCACCAAAGAACTAGATAAAAATTTACGTGTTTGCATGAATTGCGGCCGACATTTGCAAATGAATGCAAAACAGCGTATTGACAGCCTTGTTGACGAAGGCACATTTGAAGAATTTAACGGGCACCTGATCTCAGAAAACCCGCTCGGATTCCCAGGCTACGAAGAAAAGCTTGAGAAAGACAGAGAAAAAACGTCTTTGAATGAAGCCATTGTCACAGGTCAAGGTGAAATTGAAGGCAAGCGTGCTGTGATTGCTGTCATGGATGCCACATTCCGTATGGGTAGCATGGGCTCAGTTGTTGGTGAAAAGATCACACTTGCGATTGAGAAAGCAAAAGCGGACAAGGTGCCATTTATCATCTTTACTGCATCAGGCGGAGCGAGAATGCAAGAGGGAATTCTCAGTCTTATGCAGATGGCAAAAACAAGTTCAGCATTAAAACTGTTCAGTGAGGACCAAGGTTTGATTATCTCTGTGATGACGAACCCAACAACTGGCGGAGTATCAGCTAGTTTCGCGTCTCTTGGTGATTACAACTTTGCAGAACCTGGTGCTTTAATTGGGTTTGCAGGTCGTAGAATCATTGAACAAACAATTCGTGAAGACCTGCCAGAGGACTTCCAAACGGCTGAATTTTTGCTGAAGCATGGACAGCTGGATGCTGTCATTCATCGTGCAGAGATGAAAGAAACATTAGGCCGAATCTTAGCATTACACAGCACAGGAGGTGAACGAGAGTGGCTGGAGAACTAGAATTTGAAAAACCTGTCATTGAACTTCGAGCGAAAATTGATGAACTGAAAAAGTTCACACAAAACTCAGAAATGGATTTAAGTGCAGAAATTGAGCGTCTTGAAACACGTCTGAGCAAACTTGAAGCAGACATTTATACAAATTTAAAGCCGTGGGACAGAGTACAGATTGCTCGTCATGCGATGCGCCCAACAACTCTCGATTACATTCAAGAGCTGTTTGACAACTTTTTCGAGTGTCACGGTGACCGTTTTTATGGCGATGATGAAGCGATCGTTGGAGGAATTGCCACGTTTAAAGGGCTTCCTGTTACAGTGATTGGCCATCAGCGCGGTAAAGATACAAAAGAAAACTTGCGCCGTAATTTCGGAATGCCTCATCCAGAAGGCTACCGTAAAGCGCTGCGCTTGATGAAACAAGCAGATAAATTTAATCGTCCGATCATTTGCTTTATTGATACAAAAGGAGCTTATCCTGGTAAAGCAGCTGAAGAACGTGGGCAAAGTGAAGCAATTGCGAAAAACCTATTCGAAATGGCAGGACTTCGTGTACCGGTTGTCTGTATTGTCATTGGAGAAGGCGGAAGTGGCGGCGCACTAGGCTTAGGCGTAGGAAACCACCTATACATGCTAGAGAATTCAACGTATTCAGTGATTTCACCTGAAGGTGCAGCAGCACTGCTCTGGAAGGACTCATCACTTGCGAAAAAAGCTGCAGAATCAATGAAGATTACGGCTCCAGACCTAAAAGAATTAGATATTATAGATGATGTTATTAAAGAAGTGCAAGGTGGAGCACATCGAGACGTGAAACAACAAGCAGCCTACATTGAAAAAACATTAAAACAGTCACTTACATCTTTGCTCAAACTAACACCTGAAGAACTAGTCGAACAAAGATATCAAAAATACAAAGCAATCGGGAAAGTATCGGTTGAAAATCAATATATTGGGGTAAACTAAATAAACGTACAGCCTTTTTGGCTGGCGTTTATTTTTTTCATCTTTTTTCATGAAAACCGTCCTCATGTAAGCGCTATTTGAAAATAATTTTCTTTTGTTTTCATAAAGTTTAAAACGTCTGAAAACCTTGATGCGGTGGGCTTTTGAGGAATGGAACCTCCTCGTTTTTGAAAGAATTGCTTTCATGACTTTCTTAACTTTTGTTTAAAAACGGTTTATTTAATTGTATAATAAGGACGGTTTTAGAAATACAAATTGAAAACATCCTGTTTTGCTCATGATTGTTTTCAAGCAGTGGAAATGGTATGTTTAATTCATATATGGTCTCTGAGGTGAAAAAGATGAAGCGTATAGGAGTTTTAACGAGCGGTGGGGATTCCCCAGGAATGAATGCAGCTGTGCGCGCAGTTGTAAGGAAAGCAATTTACCATAATGTTGAAGTTTACGGTATTTATAATGGATATTCAGGTCTAATTAACGGTAAAATTGAGAAACTTGAAATAGGTTCAGTTGGCGATATCATTCATCGTGGAGGAACAAAACTTTACACGGCAAGATGCCCTGAATTCAAGACAGTTGAAGGTCGTGAAAAAGGCATTGAGAACTTAAAAAAATTCGGTATTGAAGGACTTGTTGTGATCGGCGGAGACGGTTCATTCATGGGAGCAAAGAAATTAACGGAGCTCGGTTTTCCATGTGTAGGTGTCCCGGGTACAATCGACAATGATATCCCAGGTACTGATTTCACTATTGGCTTTGATACAGCACTGAACACAGTCATTGACGCCATTGATAAAATTCGTGATACAGCCACATCTCATGAACGTACATACGTAGTGGAAGTAATGGGAAGACATGCTGGTGATATTGCTCTTTGGTCAGGTCTTGCAGGCGGAGCCGAATCGATTTTGATTCCTGAAGCAGACTATGACATGGATGAAATTATCGCGAGATTAAGAAGAGGGCACGAGCGCGGCAAGAAGCACAGTATCATCATCGTCGCAGAAGGCGTAGGCAGCGGTGTTGAATTTGGTAAGCGGATTGAAGAGGAGACAAGCCTTGAAACCCGTGTATCTGTCTTAGGACATATTCAGCGCGGAGGTTCTCCAAGTGCGTTTGACCGAGTACTCGCAAGCCGTTTAGGAGCATACGCAGTAGAACTTCTTCTTGAAGGAAAAGGCGGACGCTGTGTAGGTATTTTAAGCAACGAACTCGTTCACCATGATATTTTAGATATCTTAGATAAAAAACATACAGTCGATCAAAATATGTACCGACTTTCACAAGAGCTCTCTATATAAAACGAGAAGACCTTAGGAGGAACAGTAATGAGAAAGACAAAAATCGTTTGTACAATCGGTCCAGCAAGTGAAACCATTGAAAAGCTGACTGAATTGATTGAAGCAGGAATGAATGTAGCCAGACTAAACTTCTCTCATGGAGATTTTGAAGAGCATGGTGCACGCATCGAAAACATTCGTAAAGCAGGGAAAACATTAGGCAAGGACATTGCGATCCTTCTTGATACAAAAGGTCCAGAGATCCGTACACGTACAGTTGAAAACGGCTCAATTGAGCTAGTCGCTGGTGCAGATCTCATCGTAAGTATGGAAGACATTGTTGGAAATACGGAAAAAATTAGTGTGACATATGAAGATTTGATTCATGATGTAGAAGTGGGTTCAACAATCCTTTTAGATGATGGTCTCATTGGTTTAGAAGTGAAAGAACTGAACATGGACCGCAAAGAAATCGTCACAAAGGTCATGAATACAGGCACGCTCAAAAACAAAAAAGGTGTAAACGTACCAGGTGTAAGTGTGAACTTGCCAGGTATTACAGAAAAAGATGCCAATGATATTCTGTTCGGAATTGAACAAGGCGTCGATTTCATCGCAGCTTCTTTTGTGAGACGAGCTTCTGATGTTCTTGAAATTCGTGAGCTTCTTGAAAAGAATAATGCGGCTGACATTCAAATCATTCCTAAGATTGAAAACCAAGAGGGTGTTGATAACATCGATGAAATCCTTGAGGTATCAGACGGATTAATGGTTGCGCGTGGAGATCTTGGTGTAGAGATCCCAGCAGAAGAAGTACCGCTTGTTCAAAAAATGCTCATCAAAAAATGCAATCGCTTAGGCAAACCTGTCATCACAGCAACCCAAATGCTTGATAGCATGCAGCGTAATCCTCGTCCAACTCGTGCGGAAGCAAGTGACGTGGCAAATGCTATTTTTGATGGCACAGATGCGATTATGCTTTCTGGTGAAACAGCAGCAGGAACGTATCCAGTGGAAGCTGTACAAACAATGCATAACATTGCATCACGTTCAGAAGATGCACTCAACTATAAAGCCATTCTTTCTCGCAGAAGCGAAGAAGTAGATGTCAGCATTACTGATGCCATTGGTCAATCTGTTGCACATACAGCGATGAAGCTTGACGTTGCAGCGATTGTGACACCTACGGAAAGCGGTCATACAGCGAGAATGATTTCAAAATATAGACCAAAAGCACCAATCGTAGCAGTCACAGCAAACGAATCAGTTGCAAGAAAGCTATCTCTTGTATTCGGTGTATTTGCAAAGAGTGGATCAAAAACGACGTCTACGGATGAAATGCTAGAGAATGCAGTTGAGAAATCGATTGAAACAGGCTACGTGAGACATGGCGATTTAATCGTTATTACAGCTGGTGTGCCAGTTGGTGAAACAGGTACAACAAACTTAATGAAAGTGTATGTTGTCGGTGACATCATTGCGAAAGGTCAAGGAATTGGCCGTAAATCTGCATTTGGACCGGTTGTCATTGCACAAAGCGGAAAAGAAGCAGAAGAAAAAATGTACGATGGTGCGATTCTTGTCGCAAATTGTACAGATCGTGATATGATGAGTGCCTTAGAGAAAGCATCTGCCTTGATCACTGAAGAAGGCGGCTTAACAAGCCATGCAGCAGTCGTTGGACTCAGCCTTGGCATTCCAGTGATTGTAGGTCTTGATGGAGCTACAACACTCCTAAAAGAAGGCGAAGAAATTACAGTAGATCCGGCACGCGGAGCGATCTACAAAGGTCGTGCAAGCGTCCTATAAATGATACACACGAGGGGAGTTGTCTGACTCCTCTCTTTTTTTATGTTACACTAAAAAAAGTAAAACAGTTTTCGATGAAAGATACCCCATGAGGTGATATGGCTTGAAAAAATATTTGCTACTATTATTAATTCTGTTCCCTGCCGTGGAAATCAGTTTATTTCTAATATCAAGTAAAATCATTGGCATTTTGCCAACGATGCTGTTGATCGTACTCACGAGTGCTTTAGGCGCTTATTTTGCAAGAAAACAAGGAATTGAAGCTTTTCAAAAAGTGCAAAGAGATTTACAATATGGCAAAATGCCAGGGATAACGATAGTTGATGGTTTTTGCATTCTAATCGGTGGTCTGCTGCTGCTCATCCCCGGATTCTTATCGGATATCATCGGTGCGCTGCTGCTCATTCCGATGACGAGAAAGCAAATCAAGCCGCTTTTTGAACGCTGGCTTAGAAACATGTCTAATCGCAATCGCTATACAATTATTCGCTAAAGAGACCTTGAACTAAAGGTCTCTTTTACTTTTGCATGCCGTACCGAATGTACTGATAGATATCGCTGAAAACACCTGCATTACGAAATGCTTGCCACACGACAAGGGAGGCAGGGCCAATGACGAGTCCAAGGAAACCGAACCATTTTAACCCGACAAATAGCGCCACGAGCGTAGCTAAAGGATTAAGTCCAATGGATTTGCTTAAGACTTTTGGCTCTGAAATTTGTCTTTGAATGAGCACGACAATATATAAAATGCCGAGCCCAATGGCGAGTGAAAGGTTACCTGTCATGGCGGAGTAAATGATCCATGGCAGAAAAACAGTGCCGCTCCCGATATAAGGAAGTAAATCGACAAACCCAATACATAAAGCAATGACAAGGGCGTGCTCGACTTTTAAGATCATCAGTCCAATGATGACAAGGCCAATGGTCATGGCAACAAGCAAAAGCTGCGCTTTCATAAAACCAGTAATGGCTTTTTTGATTTCAGATAAAATGGCTCGTGTATGCTGCATCCATTTTGCGGGAAAGATACGAGAACCATATTTTTTTAATGTAAACCAATCTTTCGTAATAAAAAAAGTCGCCAGTGCAGAAAACAAAAGGGTTGCGGCTGCATCAGGCAAAAGACCTAAAAAAGCCGGGATAA
Organism: Bacillus sp. FSL R5-0422; assembly: GCF_038610765.1. Taxonomy (NCBI): domain Bacteria; kingdom Bacillati; phylum Bacillota; class Bacilli; order Caryophanales; family Bacillaceae; genus Bacillus; species Bacillus sp. FSL R5-0422. The sequence goes on along the minus strand of NZ_CP152014.1, from coordinate 2,519,742 downwards.
GCTCGAGAGTTTTTGAAAGAAAAGTCCCTATTTTTGCAGCAGCTTCATCGCCCAGCGCTTGGATTTGTCCCAAAATTGATTCCTTTTGCCCTGCTTGCAGCGTATTAAATTGGGCGGTTACATCATGGTACAAAGGCAGGATCTTATCTGTAAAAAAACGTTCGACAATCCCAATGATTTGATCAAGGTGTCCAGGTAGAACCTTTGCCAAATAAGCACTTCCTGAGATGATTTCAGCTACTAAGAGTGTGATGAAACCGGCGGCTACTACTAAAAAGAGCAGTAGTACAATGACTACAACGAATCCTCTCGGCATTCCGGTGATCTCTTCTATTTTGCATACGACAGGGTGAATGAGGCAGGAGACAATGAGTGCAATCCAAAAAGGGTATAAAAAAGGAAAAGACTGATATAAAAAGACAACCGCAAATACAGCAATGCTGATCATCATCAAACTTCGTAGAAAAATGGCCATATAGGTGTGATTCACACAATCCCCTCCAAAAAACAAGCATGTCCGATACTTCATTTTATTCAAAAAGATTAGTAATATGAAAAGGTCGCAATAAAAAGAAAGGAAGGGGCGGCGTATGTTTACTCAAGCAAATTTATTTTTGGTTCTTTTACTCGTTATTGCACTTATTGCAAAAAACAATTCATTAATCTTAGCAGTTTCTGTGCTCATTGGGATTAAGCTGATTGGTTTGGATCAAAAGATTTTCCCGGTTCTTCAATCGAAAGGCATCAATTGGGGGGTCACCGTTATTACTATTGCTGTACTTGTCCCTATTGCAACAGGAGACATTGGATTTAAACAGCTTGGAGAAGCAGTGAAATCTTCTTATGCTTGGATTGCACTTGGAGCGGGTATATTAGTAGCATTAATTGCAAAAAACGGTATTGTGCTACTCGAGAATGATCCGCATATCACGACAGCGCTTGTGTTCGGGACGATTTTGGCAGTCAGCTTATTCAAAGGTGTAGCTGTCGGTCCGCTGATCGGAGCAGGAATTGCTTATTTGGCGATGCAGGCTGTGAAATTTTTCAGCGGTTGAAAAGAGAGTGGTTCATGCCACTTTCTTTTTTTATTTTTTTCTTGCGTGAGCTTTTGCAAAAAAACATAATTAAATATAATAAAAGAAGCAAAATCCCTTTATTCCATGCCTGATATGGAAGACTGGAAAAAAAAATATCAAAAAAAATTATAGTTAAACATTTAACAAATGTCTGATTATTGTTTATAATGGGAATAGGCTTAATTTTGAACTCATTGATCACACAAGAGATATGAGGCTAAAAGCGCTCTAACCGTATAGGTAAATGTAAGCATTTTCTTTTCTGAACCTGCCGTCTTATTCGGATTGGATAGCGCTTTCAAAAAGCGAGAATTCTGCAACGAAGGGGAATCTTTTTAAAAAGGGGAGATTGAACATGACAGCAACAAGAGGTCTTGAAGGTATTGTGGCAACAACTTCATCCGTAAGCTCAATTATTGATGATACTCTTACTTACGTAGGGTACAATATCGATGATTTAACTGAAAAAGCTACTTTCGAAGAAATTGTCTACCTGTTATGGCACTTAAAGCTGCCGAATGAGCAAGAGCTGAGCGAGTTAAAACAGCAGCTCAACGAAAATGCTCACATTCCGCAAGAAATCATTGAGCACTTTAAATCGTATTCGCTGGATGGGGTTCATCCAATGTCTGCGATTCGTACAGCGGTATCCTTACTAGGATTACTTGATGACGAATCAGAGATTATGGACAAAGAAGCGAATTACAGAAAAGCCATTCGCTTACAGGCGAAAATTTCTGGACTAGTCGCTGCATTTTCACGTATTCGTAAGGGACTTGAGCCTGTACAGCCAAAAGAAGAATACAGCTATGCTGCAAACTTCTTATATATGCTAAATGGCGAAGAGCCTTCACCAGTAGAAATTGAGGCAATTGATAAGGCACTCATTCTACATGCGGATCATGAATTAAACGCATCGACATTTACAGCACGTGTATGTGTTGCTACACTATCAGATATCTACTCTGGTGTAACAGCGGCTATCGGTGCGCTAAAAGGACCACTTCATGGCGGAGCCAACGAAGGCGTGATGAAGATGCTTTCAGAAATTGGCGGAGTTGAAAACGTAGATTCCTATATTCATGGTAAGCTAGAGAAGAAAGAAAAAATTATGGGCTTTGGCCACCGCGTATATCGCCAAGGTGATCCGCGTGCAAAGCATCTAAAAGAAATGAGCCAGCGTTTAACAAACCTGACTGGCGAGCCGAAATGGTATGAAATGTCTGTTCGCGCAGAAGAAATCGTGACATCAGAGAAAAATCTTCCACCAAATGTTGATTTTTATTCTGCATCTGTATATCACAGTCTTGGGATTGATCATGACTTGTTTACACCAATTTTCGTGATCAGCCGATTCTCTGGATGGATTGCTCACATTTTAGAGCAGTATGACAACAACCGTCTCATCCGTCCAAGAGCTGACTACATTGGACCTGATCTTCAAACGTTTGTTCCGATCAGTGAAAGAGACTAATGTTTATAGAATAAGCAGGGGCTGATCTCGGGAAGGCCAATCAGCCTCTATATCAACAAAAACGAAACACGTGAAAAACTTCTTCGCTTGCAGACATCAAGCCAAGAAGTTTCAAATATTCACTACATAACCTGGGAGGTAATATCATTGTCACAAGGCGAAAAAATTACAGTTACTGGCGGCGTATTGAATGTACCAAATAATCCAATTATCCCGTTTATCGAAGGGGACGGAATCGGTCCTGACATTTGGAAAGCAGCATCAAGAGTACTTGAAGCAGCTGTAGAAAAAGCATATAAAGGTGAAAAGCAAATCACTTGGAAAGAAGTATATGCCGGTGAGAAAGCATACAATAAAACTGGTGAATGGCTTCCTGAGCAAACACTAGAAGACATTCGTGAATACTTAATCGCAATCAAAGGACCACTGACAACACCAATCGGCGGAGGAATCCGTTCATTAAACGTGGCACTTAGACAAGAGCTTGATCTATTCACATGCTTACGTCCAGTTCGCTGGTTCAAAGGCGTACCGTCTCCTGTGAAACGTCCAGAAGACACAGATATGGTCATCTTCCGTGAGAATACAGAAGATATCTATGCTGGTATCGAGTATGCAAAAGGATCAGACGAAGTGAAGAAGTTAATTGACTTCTTGAAAAACGAATTAGGTGTAAACAAAATCCGTTTCCCAGAAACATCAGGTATCGGGATCAAGCCAGTTTCTGAAGAAGGAACTTCTCGTCTTGTTAGAGCGGCTATCCAATATGCAATTGACCAAGGCCGTAAGTCTGTGACGCTTGTTCACAAAGGAAACATCATGAAATTTACAGAAGGAGCCTTCAAAAACTGGGGCTACGAAGTGGCTGAAAAAGAGTTTGGCGACAAGGTCTTTACATGGGCACAATATGATCGTATTGTAGAACAAGATGGAAAAGATGCGGCAAACAAAGCGCAAAGTGAAGCAGAAGCTGCTGGCAAAATTATTGTCAAAGACAGCATTGCAGATATTTTCCTTCAACAAATCCTAACTCGTCCAGCTGAGTTCGATGTTGTGGCAACAATGAACTTAAACGGAGATTACATCTCTGATGCTCTTGCAGCACAAGTTGGTGGAATTGGTATCGCACCAGGTGCGAACATCAACTACGAAACAGGACACGCTATTTTTGAAGCGACTCACGGAACAGCACCTAAATATGCTGGTCTTGATAAAGTGAACCCATCTTCTGTTCTTCTATCAGGCGTGCTTTTACTTGAGCACCTTGGATGGCAGGAAGCAGCTGATCTAGTGATTCAATCTGTTGAAAATACAATTGCATCAAAAGTCGTTACTTACGATTTTGCTAGATTAATGGATGGCGCAACAGAAGTGAAATGTTCTGAGTTTGCTGACGAGCTCATCAAAAACTTGTCTTGATTCTTAAACTTTAAAGTTAAAGGGGAAAAAGGAAATGGCAAACAAGCGTAAAAAAGTATCTGTTATCGGAGCGGGCTTTACTGGAGCAACTACAGCATTTCTAACGGCTCAAAAAGAATTAGCGGACGTCGTATTAGTCGATATCCCGCAGCTTGAGAACCCAACAAAAGGGAAAGCACTTGATATGCTGGAAGCAAGTCCAGTTCAAGGCTTCGATGCAAACATTACAGGAACTTCTAACTACGAAGATACAGCCGGTTCTGATGTTGTGGTCATTACGGCAGGAATTGCAAGAAAGCCGGGAATGAGCCGTGACGATCTTGTGTCAACAAATGAAAAAATCATGCGTAGTGTGACACGCGAAATCGTTAAATATTCTCCAGAAGCGATCATTGTTGTATTAACAAACCCTGTTGATGCAATGACGTATGCAGTTTATAAAGAATCAGGTTTACCAAAGGAAAAAGTCATTGGACAATCGGGTATTCTTGATACAGCACGTTTCCGCACGTTCGTTGCTCAAGAATTAAACCTATCTGTTAAAGACGTGACGGGCTTTGTACTTGGTGGACATGGCGATGACATGGTTCCTCTTGTTCGTTACTCTTATGCAGGCGGTATCCCGCTTGAAACATTGATTCCTAAAGAGCGAATTGATGCAATTGTTGAAAGAACAAGAAAAGGTGGCGGCGAAATCGTAAACCTATTAGGTAACGGTAGTGCCTATTATGCTCCTGCTGCTTCACTAGTCGAAATGGTTGAGGCGATCCTTAAAGATCAGCGCCGCGTCATGCCAACGATTGCTTACCTTGAAGGTGAATATGGCTACGAAGGCATTTACCTAGGTGTACCAACAATCGTAGGTGGAAACGGCCTTGAGCAGATCATCGAGCTTGAGCTGACAGAAGAAGAAAGAAGTCAGCTTGACCGTTCTGTTGAATCTGTTAAAAATGTCATGAAAGTATTGTCTTAATATGAATAAAAAAGAAGGCTTCTCGTATGAGGAGTCTTCTTTTTGTTTACAAAACAAATCTTGTCGAAATTTTAAATTGTTCTCTTGTTAAGCTTTCGTTAAAATGAAAGAGAAAGCATGACTTCTCGCTTTTCACATAAGATACAAAAAAACGGATGCAGGGGAAATCACTAATTGGAGGCACAACATGAATAAAAAAATATTAGTTGTGGATGATGAAGAATCGATTGTAACACTTCTAAGCTATAACCTTGAAAGAGCGGGCTATGATGTCGTCACAGCAAGAGACGGAGAAGAAGCGCTTGAAAAAGCAGCAAGTGAACAGCCTGATCTCATTGTATTAGATTTAATGCTTCCGAAAATGGACGGCATCGAAGTGTGCAAACAACTGAGAATTCAAAAAATGATGTTCCCTATTTTAATGCTGACAGCAAAGGACGATGAATTTGATAAGGTGCTAGGTCTTGAGCTTGGAGCCGATGATTACATGACAAAGCCATTCAGTCCAAGAGAAGTGGGTGCTCGGGTAAAAGCCATCTTGAGAAGAGCACAGCAATCTCAGCCTGCCCCCACACAAGAGGAGAAGGAAGAGATCATTGCAGATCAAATCAAAATTGGTGAACTACGCATTTTACCAGAACACTACGAAGTCTATTTTCAGGAAGAACGTCTAGAACTGACGCCAAAAGAATTTGAACTACTGCTCTATTTGGCGAAGCATAAAGGACGTGTCCTCACGCGTGATTTATTGCTAAGTGCCGTTTGGAATTATGACTTTGCAGGTGATACTCGTATTGTGGATGTGCATATTAGCCACTTGCGGGACAAAATTGAAAAGAACACGAAAAAACCAACATATATTAAAACGATCCGCGGTTTAGGCTACAAATTGGAGGAGCCAAAGCCAAATGAGTAAAATTAGAACCCGTCTGTTTTCGGGACTCATTTTTCTCCTTTTTATTGTGTTTGTTGCGCTTGGTCTTTTCCTAGATCACATGTTCCATGTATTCTATGAAACAAAATTAACGGAACGAATGGAAAAGGAATCGAGCTTTCTCCTATCTTCCATGAATGGTGATGATCTAAAGGCGAAGCAAAACAAAGAGGTCCTCAATCAGGCAAAGCAGCATTTTGATATGAATGCGTCGATTGTGGATGTAAAGGGGAATATCATACATACAACGGGTCAAGCAGAACAAAAGGCCGTCATTCAAAACACACTGAACAATGAACGTCTCCAAACAAATGGGGTCGTCATTGATGATGAGAAAGACGAGCTGTTCCATTATGCTGTCCCGATCTTAAAACAAAACGAACCAGCGGGTTATTTATTTCTTCATGCGTCATATGAGCCTTTAAATGAAATTGACGGCCAACTCTGGCTTGCCTTAGCCTTTTGTCTTGGCTCGGCGATTATCATCATCGTTTTCTTCGGGTACCGCATGTCGATGAAATATGTGAAACCAATTGATTATGCGACAAAGGTAGCCAAACAGCTAGAACGCGGGAACTATGATACGAATCATTATGAAGAGCTGATGATCGAAACAAGTGAACTGAATACTTCCATGAAGCGTTTGGCAGGAAGTCTTCAAGAAATGACTAGTGCCGGTGAAATGCAGAGAGACCGTTTGCAAACAGTCATAGAAAATATTGGAGCGGGGATTATATTGATTGATAAGATGGGGTACATCCACCTCGTCAATCGAACCTTCCGCAAGCAGTTTAAGGTGCAAAAGCACATTTACATGCACAAGCTGTATCATGAAGCGTTTACACATGAAGAGATTATCGAATTAATTGACGAAATTTTCATGACAGAAACGAAGGTGCGGAAGTTTTTACGTCTAGCCGTTGACATTGAACGTCGCTACTTCCAAGTCGATGGTGTACCCATTTTAAGTACAGACGACGAATGGAAAGGCATTGTCCTCGTGTTTCATGACGTCACAGAAACGAAGCAGCTCGAGCAGATGCGAAAAGACTTTGTCGCCAATGTGTCTCATGAGTTAAAAACACCGATTACGTCGATTAAAGGATTTTCGGAAACCCTTCTTGATGGCGCGATTGATGACAAAGAAGCACTGACAGAATTCCTTTCTATCATTTTAAAAGAGAGTGTCCGTCTAGAAACATTGATTCAAGACTTACTTGATCTTTCTAAAATTGAGCAGCAGCAATTCAAACTGAATATTCAAGAAGCCAATGCAACAGAAATCCTCCAAGAGATTCAAGTGCTGTTAAATCAAAAGGCTACAGAAAAAGGCATTCAATTACACGTGCGTGTCCCAAAAGAACCGGTCTATGTCATGGCAGACCCGCTAAGGTTAAAGCAAATTTTCCTCAATCTCGTTAATAATGCCCTTACCTATACACCAGAGGGAGGAAGTGTCACCATCTCAGCAAGACCGCGAAAAGGTGCCTATGAATTTGATGTAGCAGACACAGGGATCGGGATGAAGAAAAGTGAGATTCCAAGAATATTTGAGAGATTTTATCGTATTGATAAAGATAGAAGCAGAAATTCAGGCGGCACAGGTCTTGGTCTTGCCATTGTCAAACACCTTGTAGAGGCGCATGAAGGAACCATTTCTGTCCGCAGCAAACAAGGGAAAGGAACGACTTTTACAGTGAGCTTGAAATCGACATAGAGAAAAAAGGAAAGTCACGTTAAAATTTACATGATCTTTACAATGAATTCATGTTTTGTTAACCATTCATTGATAGGATGAATAGGAACCCCTTCATCCAAGGAGCCAATTTTGGAAGGACGAAAACACAAGTTGTTTTCGTCCCTTTTTTATGCAGGCTCGACTATTTTCTTTTCAAAATAAACTTTGATAAAATGGAGATACAATGTGTGAAAGAGACGGCTGAGATGGCTCAGCCGATGGAGGATTAAAACATGACAGACAAAAAGAAATTAGTGTTAGTGGATGGAAACAGCCTCGCATATCGAGCCTTTTTTGCTTTGCCGCTATTATCAAATGATAAAGGCGTACATACAAATGCTATTTATGGCTTTGCGATGATCTTAATGAAAATGCTGGAGGACGAGAAGCCAACCCATATGCTCGTCGCATTTGATGCGGGAAAAACAACCTTCCGCCACGAGACATTTAAAGAATATAAAGGCGGAAGACAAAAAACCCCGCCAGAGCTATCAGAACAAATGCCATTCATCCGTGAACTATTAGATGCCTATCAGGTGAAAAGGTACGAGCTTCCTCAATATGAGGCAGATGATATTATCGGTACATTGGCTGTCGAGGCAGAAAAAGACGGCTTTGAAGTCAAAATCTTCTCAGGAGATAAAGACTTAACACAGCTCTCAACTGATCATACGACAGTGGCTATTACGAAAAAAGGCATCACAGAAGTCGAATACTACACACCTGCTCATATTGAAGAGAAATATGGTCTGCGACCAGATCAAATCATTGACATGAAAGGGCTAATGGGAGATTCATCAGATAATATCCCAGGCGTCCCAGGTGTAGGTGAAAAAACAGCCATTAAATTGTTAAAGCAGTTTGAAACAGTTGAGAACCTGCTTGAACATATTGATGAAGTGAGCGGGAAAAAACTGAAAGAAAAGCTTGAGGAATTTAAAGAGCAAGCAGTCATGAGTAAAGAGCTGGCGACCATTCTCGTAAAAGCACCTATTGATGTGTCGAGCAAAGATCTCGCCTACGAAGGTCCACATATGGATCAAGTGATCTCTCTTTACAAAGAACTAGGCTTTCAAACGCTGCTAGAGCGTCTAGGAGAAGCCCCAGAAACAGATGAACAGGTTGAAGTAGACGCATTAGAAGTGAAAAAAATGACAACTGTAACCAGCGAGATGCTGACAGATCATGCAGCCCTTGTGGTAGAACAGCTTGGAGATAATTATCACGAAGCGGATTTGATCGGTTTTGCGATCCATAATGAAAATGGTGCGTTTTTTATGACAAAAGAAGATGCGCTTCAATCAGAGGCATTTAAAGAATGGGTACAGGATGAAACGAAGAAAAAATGGGTCTTTGATTCAAAAAGAGCCGTTGTCGCCCTCAGATGGCATGATGTTGACCTAAAAGGTGTCGACAATGATGTTCTGCTCGCTTCCTACGTCGTCAACCCGCAGAAAACTTACGAAGACGTCGCAAGTGTAGCGAAGGAATATGGTCTGAATATCGCTCTTTCTGATGAAAAAGTATACGGAAAAGGAGCAAAGCAGGCGATTCCACCTGAAGATGAACTGAAAGAACATCTCGGACGCAAAGCAGCGGCGATCTCAGCCTTGCATGATTTAACACTGGAAGCATTAGAGAAAAATGATCAACATGAACTCTATGAAGATTTAGAGCTGCCGCTTGCACTCATCTTAGGTGAAATGGAATCTCTTGGAGTCAAGGTAGATATAAAGCGCCTAGAGAACATGGGTGAAGAATTAACGAAAAAGCTCAAAGAATATGAAGAAACCATTCACCGTTTAGCAGGAGAAACGTTTAATATCAATTCTCCTAAACAGCTTGGCGTCATTCTTTTTGAAAAATTAGGTCTCCCGATTATTAAGAAGACAAAAACAGGCTATTCAACGTCTGCAGATGTGCTTGAAAAGCTTGAAGATAAGCATGAAATCATTCGGTCCATTCTGCACTACAGACAAATTGGAAAGCTGCAATCGACCTATGTAGAAGGGTTAATGAAAGTAACGCGTAAGGATACTCATAAAGTGCATACAAGATTTAACCAGGCACTCACGCAAACAGGAAGATTAAGCTCCACAGATCCAAACCTTCAAAACATCCCGATTCGTTTAGAAGAAGGACGGAAGATTCGTCAAGCGTTCGTTCCTTCAAAAGAAGGCTGGCTCATGTTTGCAGCAGACTATTCACAAATCGAACTGCGTGTACTTGCTCATATTTCACAAGATGAGAATTTGATTGAAGCATTTACGAGGGACATGGACATTCACACGAAAACAGCGATGGACGTGTTTCATGTCTCAGAAGAAGAAGTAACTTCCGCGATGAGAAGACAAGCCAAGGCAGTAAACTTTGGTATTGTATACGGAATCAGTGATTACGGACTTTCTCAAAACCTTGGAATCACAAGAAAAGAAGCAGCCGCATTTATCGAGCGCTATTTAACAAGTTTTAAAGGCGTGAAAACCTATATGGAAGAAATCGTTCAGGAAGCGAAACAAAAAGGCTACGTCACGACGCTTCTTAAACGCAGACGGTATATCCCGGACATCACAAGCCGTAATTTTAATATCAAAAGCTTTGCAGAACGAACAGCTATGAACACACCGATCCAAGGCAGTGCAGCCGATATTATTAAAAAAGCGATGATTGATATGGCACGAAGGCTCAAAGAAGAAAAACTGCAAACAAATCTTTTATTACAGGTGCACGATGAATTGATCTTCGAAGCGCCAAAAGAAGAAATTGCCATTCTTGAAAAGATTGTTCCTGAAGTCATGGAAAATGCACTTCAGCTTGATGTGCCACTAAAAGTTGATTTTGCTTCAGGTCCATCTTGGTACGATGCGAAATAAATCATAGAGATAAATAAAAAGGAGCGAGGAGCATGCCGGAATTACCAGAAGTTGAAACCGTCCGGCGCACTCTCAAGCGGTTAGTCGAAGGAAAGACGATTGAAACGGTCGATATCAAATGGCCAAACATCATCAAACGTCCTGGGGAGCCGGAAGAGTTCGCAAGAAGAATGGTTGGAGAAACCATACAAACCATTGAAAGAAGAGGGAAGTTCCTCCTCTTTCATTTAGACCATTATGTGATGGTCTCCCATTTAAGGATGGAAGGGAAATATCGTGTACATGAAGCGCATGAGCCTTATGATAAACACGTACACGTCGTCTTTACGTTTACAGATGGGACAGAGCTTCGGTACCATGATGTACGTAAATTTGGCACGATGCATTTATTTCAGCCGGGTGAAGAGGAAAAGGAACTCCCGCTATCACAGCTGGGCTATGAACCATTTGATGAACAGTTCACTCCTGAGTATTTATGGGAGCAATTGAAAAAAACAACACGTGTCGTCAAAACAGCACTGCTTGATCAAAAGATTGTCGTAGGGCTTGGTAACATTTATGTAGATGAGGTCCTGTTTAAATCAGGGATTCATCCAGAAACGAAAGCGAATCAGCTTAGCCTGGAATCCTGCAAAGTGCTTCACAAACAGATCATCGATACGCTTCAAGTGGCGGTAGATGCGGGTGGAAGTACGATTCGTTCTTATATCAACTCACAAGGAGATATTGGTACGTTTCAATTGCAGCTTCTTGTATATGACCGGCGGGGAGAGCCTTGCCAAACATGCGGAAGCATCATTGAGAAAACAGTAGTCGGAGGGCGCGGTACACACTTTTGTGTGACCTGCCAAAAACGTCCTTAATAAGCCTTACCATGAGCATGCTTCCTTTTTGTAATGCATACGATAAAAAACATTCATTTTTCAGCAAGGTGTAGACTGACACACAGCCCACCTGCTCTTCATATAGTGAAGAAGAGTCTAAGAACGCCCAGAGACTCTTGATCATCGTTGCAAGAACAGAAAGGAAGAGTTCAGGTATGATTTCGATTTCGCTCCTGTTTTTAGCTATTGCAGTTAGCATCGACAGCTTTTCTGTAGGCTTTACGTATGGTCTCCGCAAAATGAGGATCCCATTTAAAGCCATCGTCATTATTGCATGCTGCTCAGGGATTGTGCTGCTCATTTCTATGCTGATTGGCAGCCTGCTGACGACATTTCTCCCTGTTTCAGTGACCGATAAACTGGGGGGAGGCATTTTAATTGCCATCGGCCTTTGGGTCCTGTATCAATTTTACAAACCAGCGAAAGAGCGTGATTTGCTACTTCATGAAAAGACATTGCTTAATGTGGAAGTCCAATCGCTTGGGCTTGTCATTCACATTTTAAGAAAGCCGACAAGTGCAGATATTGACCGATCTGGGACGATTAATGGGATAGAAGCTGTCCTTCTTGGAATTGCTTTATCCATTGATGCATTTGGCGCAGGGATTGGCGCAGCGATTCTAGGCTTTTCTCCAATTGTCATGAGTATTACAGTCGCAGTGATGAGTTCACTTTTTGTATGTATCGGGCTACGAGCCGGTCATTACTTGGCAAATTGGCGCTGGATCGATAAACTCGCATGTTTACCAGGGCTTCTACTCATATTAATCGGGGTTTGGAAGCTGTAAAAGGAGGAAATCAATTGACGCTTGTCATTGGATTAACAGGCGGGATTGCTAGCGGAAAAAGCACAGTCTCGCAGATGATAAAAGAGCAGGGCATCCGGGTTGTGGACGCAGATGTGATTGCAAAAGAAGCGGTCGGCAAAGGAACACCCGCCCTTCATCATATCGTTCAAACCTTTGGTGAGGGTGTCCTCCTGCCAAATGGAGAGCTGGACCGGCAGCAACTCGGAGCCATTATTTTTTCTAATGAAGAGAAAAGAAAGCAGTTAAATGCGATCGTTCATCCAGAAGTGCGAAAGGAAATGCTCAGGCAGCGTGATGAAGGCATTAATAGCCGAGAAACATTCGTTGTCCTGGATATCCCGCTTTTATTTGAGAGTCAGCTGGAGAGTCTCGTCGACCGTATTATTGTGGTGTATACAACACCAGAATTACAGCTATCACGACTCATGAATCGAAACGACCTTAGTGAGGAGGAAGCGCTGAATCGGATTCACTCTCAGCAGCCTCTTGAGGAAAAATGTAAGAAAGCAGACCACGTGATAGAAAATACACAAGACCTCGCTTTTATTCGAAAGCAATTGCAGAACATATTAAATGAATGGGAACATACAGATAAGTAAGAGTACATACACGTACTCTTTTTTTTTATGCTTTATTCTGATTTCCTTTGAAAAGAACAGCCCTTTTTAGAAAATATACGTTTATATACTGGCAATTACATTCTAATGTGATATACTAATTTCATAAATAAATTTATTGAGTATAACACATAATAGAGGAGTGACCTGTTCATGAAGGTAAAAGCAGCGATCAATGGGTTTGGCAGAATTGGACGCATGGTCTTCAGAAAAGCAATGCTTGATGATCAAATTCAAATTGTAGCGGTGAACGCAAGCTATCCTGCCGAAACGCTAGCACATTTAATTAAATATGACACAAATCATGGACGTTACGAATGCGATGTGATAGCAGAAGATGACGCCCTGATTGTAAATGGGAAAAGAGTGCTTTTGCTCAATAACAGAGACCCAAAGCAGCTTCCATGGGGAGAGCTTGGGATTGATATCGTCATAGAAGCAACAGGGAAATTTAATTCAAAAGATCAAGCGATGGGCCATATAGATGCCGGAGCGAAAAAAGTCGTACTTACAGCTCCAGGTAAAAATGAAGACGTTACAATTGTAATGGGTGTCAATGAGGATGATCTTGATCCTGAAAAGCACGTCGTTATTTCAAATGCATCTTGTACAACAAATTGTTTAGCGCCAGTTGTCAAATTATTAGATGATGAATTCGGCATCGACAACGGTTTAATGACAACGGTTCATGCATATACAAATGATCAAAAAAATATCGACAACCCGCATAAGGATTTACGCCGGGCAAGAGCATGTTCTCAGTCCATTATTCCAACTACGACGGGTGCCGCTAAAGCGCTTTCTTTAGTGCTGCCGCACATGAAAGGGAAATTACATGGACTTGCACTTCGCGTGCCAGTTTCCAATGTATCGATGGTTGATCTTGTTGTCGACTTGAAAAAAGATGTCACAGCAGAAGAAGTCAATGCAGCCTTCTCTAATGCATCAAAAACTTCTTTATCCGGTATCTTAGATTACACGGATGAGCCGCTTGTTTCTACAGACTTTAATACGAATCCTTATTCAGCTGTCGTAGATGGACTCACAACGATGGTGATGGGGGATAGAAAAGTAAAAGTTCTTGCATGGTATGACAATGAATGGGGTTATTCATGCAGAGTAGTGGATCTTGTGAAGTTTGTCGGATCGCAGATGAAAGAGCTTTCTGCTGTTTGAAATGAAGAAGACGAACGTCCTTTTTCAAGAAATGAGAGAAAATCCCATTGAAAACACAGCTTGCAAAATGGGTCTAAACAAAGTATACTATTTTTCGTGAACTTCTTGTTCGCAGACTCATTCGGGTATACTTAAAGGGTTAGGACCTCTTTGGACTAACTTTCCCCCGTGGTATATGTCCGGTCCGGCTGCTTAGAACTTCACTCTTTCATTCTTGTTTAAGGGGGGTCCATGATGGAAACAATCGGACGTCACGTTATCTCCGAGTTATGGGGATGCGACTGTGATAAACTGAACGACATGGATTTTATTGAAAAAACGTTTGTAAATGCAGCTTTGAAATCAGGAGCTGAGGTAAGAGAGGTTGCTTTTCACAAATTTGCACCTCAAGGAGTAAGTGGAGTTGTCATTATTTCTGAATCTCATCTGACAATTCACAGCTTTCCTGAACATGGTTATGCGAGCATAGATGTTTATACTTGCGGCGACCTAGATCCGAATATTGCAGCAGATCATATCGGAGATGAATTAGGTGCTGAAACAAGAGAAAACATCGAAATTCCTCGAGGCATGGGACCTGTACAAGTGAAACAGGCACAAGCCAAAGCACTGTAAACATAAAAAAAGATCGCAATGGGAGCTGGCCAAAAGCATTGACATGCCTTTGTGTTATGCTCCTTTTTATATTTGTTTAATAGAGGAAATCCAACATTCCCCAACTTGCCTATACTTTTGTTCTAGGAAAACAAAGGTTTTTTTTATAAAATAAAGAAGAGGCATTATGGCAAAGGGGATACGTATATGACTTTAGGACAAAAGTTCAAACGGTTCATGTCAAATCATACAGAAACTTCTGACGAGCATCCAGTGTCAGAACTGAAAAGCCATTACTACAAATCGACGAATGCGCAAGTTTTTCAAGCATTGGAAGCCATGCTTTCTAGGCACGCTTCCTATCAAGTGACATCTGTTTCAGCAGAACGAGGTGAAATGAGCGCAAATATCACAATGCCGAAAAAAGCCTTTCTCGTAGCGACTGTCATTTCAATTCGTCCTTTTGAAACAGCTGTCGATTTTAATGTGACAACAGAAACAGCCCTGCCAACAGATTTTGGCTATAGTGCGAAAACGATTTTTTCCCTTTATGATGAACTAGACAAACAACTTCCAAGAATAGATCGGAGCTGATGATATGAAATGTCCCACATGTCAGCACCTTGGCACAAGGGTGCTTGATTCAAGACCAGTAGATGAAGGGAAATCCATCCGTCGTAGAAGAGAGTGCGAAAGCTGCCAATATCGCTTTACGACGTTTGAAAAATTAGAAGAATTACCACTGATTGTGGTGAAAAAAGAGGGAATTCGAGAAGAATTCAGTCGCGAAAAGATGCTGAGAGGACTCATTAAAGCGTGTGAAAAGCGTCCTGTTGCTTTAAAGCAGTTGGAGGATGTCTGCTTTAATATCGAAAAAGAATTGCGTAATCAAGGCATGTCAGAAGTGAAAAGTGAGCTTGTAGGTGAAATGGTGATGGACGAGCTGGCAAAAATTGATGAAGTGTCTTACGTCAGATTCGCCTCGGTTTACCGGCAGTTTAAAGATATCAACGTCTTTATTGATGAATTAAAAGATTTATTAAAGAAAGAACGCTAAAAAAGAGCTGAAGATTCTTCACGCTCTTTTTCCTGCGTAAAGCGTAAAACGCAAAAAGGGTGTACAATAGAAACAATTGCAATTCATGGGGAGGATCAGCATATGACAGAGCATTGGAAGGAAGTGCTAGCCGTCGATCCGTATGTCGTCAAAAGCGCTTCATTGCTCGGTGACATCGATAGACAGCTCATCACTCTTTTATATCAGCCGCTTATAGGCATGTCCGCTTTCAGCTTATATATGACGCTGTGGGGAGAGCTGGAACAAAATCGTATGTGGGGGAAACCCGCACCTCATCGGCAGCTCATGGTCATGCTGCAAACGAATTTGAATGATATATTTGAGGAACGTTTAAAGCTTGAAGCGATTGGTTTACTCCGCACATATGAACAGGAAACGGAAGAAGGCAGACTGTTTACATATGAGCTTGTGCCGCCGCTAAGACCAGATGAGTTTTTCCAAGATGGAATGTTGAATGTCCTGCTGTACCATCGTGTAGAGAAAGCGAAATATATGCAGCTTCGCGATTATTTCTCATATCCCGGTGTTCCGGCAGAGGCAAAGAACATCTCGCGGTCGTTTGAAGAAGTCTTTCACGTATTGCAGCCAGGTGAACGCAGGATGACAGAAGAAATCAATCAGGCGTCATCACTTGATCAAGGCTATGAATATGTGACCGTTGGATCGAGTCAGCCGGCTCCGCTCTCAGACGATTCCTTTGATTTCGATCTATTGTTAGCGGGTATGTCTGATATGATGATTCCAAGAAAGGCTTTGACAAAGCAGGTGAAAGAAACCATTAAGAAGTTAGCCGTTGTATACGGCATCACCCCGCTTCAAATGCAAAATATTGTAGCAGGCGCCTGCGGTTCTGATCAAATGATCTCAACAGAAGAATTGAGAAAAGCGGCAAGAGACTGGTACCAAATTGAATATAGAGGCGAGCAGCCAAAACTCATTGATCAAAAACAGCCGAGACACTTGCGTCAAGATGCTTCAAAGGCGCCGTTAGCAGATACGCCTGATGCAAAACTGATTGAAAAGCTTGACCACATTTCGCCTAGGGAACTGCTAAAAGATATGGCTGATGGCATTGAGCCAACGTATGCTGACTTAAGAATTGTCGAGGATATTATGCTTGAGCAGCAGCTAGAGCCAGGGGTCATGAATGTTTTGATCTACTATACATTGCTGAAAACAGATATGAAGCTGTCGAAAACATATATGCAAAAAATTGCCGCTCATTGGGTGAGAAAGAAAATTAAAACTGTGGCAGCAGCCATGAAAATTGCCAAAGAAGAGAATAGGCAAATGACAGAATGGGCGCAGCAGAAAAAGCAGCGCAGCACATACGGATCAGGGAAAGTTGTTCGTGAAGAGAAGCTTCCTGACTGGATGAAAGAAACCGAAACGAAAGAACAGCCAGCAAAAGAACAAACAGACAGTCTATCGACAGAAGATCTCGAACGAGAAAAAGAAAAACTGTTAGATCAGTTTAAAAATATGAAAAAGTACAATGCACATTAAGAAGAGGTGAGATGAGGATGAAACCGATCGGTCGTTCATTTGATCAGCTAAAAGGGCGCGTAGATTTTCGTGTGAGATACAATCAGATTAAAGAAAGTGTGTTATCTGATGAAGATGTAAAAACTTTTTTACAGGAGCACCAAGAAGACATACACGAAGATATGATCAATCGCAGCTTGAACCGGCTTTTTGAATATGTGCAGCAGGCGAAGGGCTGTTCATATTGCTTAGATGAAGAGAACGTCAATGCGATTTTAGACGGTTATCACCCAAAGCTTGTGATTAAAGGTCAGAGTATTGATATTGAATATTCCCCTTGTCCAGTCAAGCTACGGCTCGATAGACAGAAAAAACAGCAAGAGCTCATGAAAAGTATGTACATTCCGCAAAATGTTCTTCAAGCAACGTTTGCTGATTTGAACGTTGTAGGAAGACAGGAAGTCATTCAAAAAGTAGGGCAATTCCTGCAAAGCTATGACGAGACGGGCAAAGGGAAAGGCTTATATTTACACGGAAAGTTTGGAGTAGGAAAAACGTATATTCTTGCAGCCATTGCGCAGCAGTTAGCGGAGAAGGAATATCCATCTCTCCTTGTGTACGTGCCTGAGTTTGTAAGAGAGCTAAAAAATTCGTTAGCCGATCATACATTAGAATCAAAACTGAACATGGTCAAATCCACTCCTATATTAATGCTTGATGATATTGGGGCCGAGTCGATGACAAGCTGGGTTCGAGATGAACTACTTGGAACGATTTTACAATATCGTATGGCAGAGCAGCTGCCGACTTTCTTCTCCTCTAATTTCTCACCAAGTGAACTGAAGCATCACTTTACGTATTCACAGCGCGGGGAAAAAGAAGAGGTCAAAGCTGCTCGTTTAATGGAACGGATTCTCTATTTAGCAGAGGCAGTCTTGCTCGAAGGAGAAAACCGCCGTCATTTATAAAAGTGTCTATCACGTGAAGGAGGAGCAAATGAAATGAACAAAAGAAAATGGCTACTTTTTCTCGTGATTGCAGGTCTCGCTGTTTTACTTTGGTGGCTGAACAAACAGCATCTTCAGCTGGCGCCGAAAGATGTGAAGAATTGGGTGCTACAATTTGGACTGCTGGCTCCCTTTGTTTTTCTGTTCTTATCTCTTGTTCGCCCGTTTGTTCTTGTCCCGCTTACGGTCTTTTCGTTGGCAGCAGGTTTGGCCTTCGGAAGTGTTCTTGGGACGATTTATGCCCTCGTCGGTGCAACCGCCGGCGCATTAGGCTCCTTCCTGCTTGCTACAACCTTTCGTTCCAAAAAGAAGGAAACAGAATCAAGCAGCCGGAAGCTGAGAGCGGTGACATCCCGCATTCAGGAGCATGGGTTTCTTTACATTTTGTTATTGCGTATTGCCCCCATCCATTTTGACTTTGTCAGCTATGCGGCAGCAGCTTCACGTGCGAATTCTCGTGCATTTACGGCAGCTACCTTTTTAGGTTTAATACCTGGTACAGTGGCCTTAAATGTCCTTGGCTCTAGCTTTGTCAGCGGCAATTATGCCGCCTTAGCAATCGTTTGTTTGATTTATCTCATCTTTATCTCAGTTCCGCTCGTTCTAAAAAGAAAGAGGCCTGATTTATTTTAGGCGTCTATTTTTTATGTTCTCCCCATATATATGTAACAGATGTCGTTAGGGGGGACAAACATGCTTGAAATAATCTTTGAAGATGAATATGATACCGCCGCTTTTTTACATCTTGCTGAACACTTGGACAGTCGGCATCACATGTCAATTCAACAAGGGAAAGACCGACTTCTCATAGAGGCGAAGGAATCAAAAGAAGGACTTGAGCCCATTGTGCGGCCATTACTGGTTCACTTTTTTTTGGAATGCAAAGAAAATGAGCGCATGCGCAGCATTCTTGAAAACACGTATTTATTTAAAGATCCTGAAGAACAGCACCAAATTCTTTCCATCGCTCACAGCATCATGAATGGGGATATAGATGATATTCCCGGCATTTATCAAGAACCATCAAGAGAAGCCCTGTTAACAAAGGAGCTTGAGACGATTTCTTTACAGCAAGGTATTTTTTCAATTGGCTCATTTATGACATTCAGACTGTCAGAGTATGACAGGAGGCTGAAGAACTATGTTGAAGTCTCCATTGAAGAATACAAAATGGAACAAGAATATCAAAACTTTATTCAATCGCTTCGAGACTATGTGATGGCAAAAGAACCGAAGCTTGAAAAAGTACATGTTGTGCATCAAGATCGCCTGATGATTTGGGAATTTCGGTACGCTTCTGAGCGTGATCAAAAACAATACATAGACAGACAGTTTGTAAGAGAGCATCCAATGTATATTGATTCGCAGCTGATTGCACCACTCGTATCCATAGCGCCCCAAAAAATTGATCTGTTTACAAATGATACAGGTCACTCGATGGTACAAACCATTCAAAATATTTTTCAAGAAAGGGTCGAGGTATTCCCGGCTCATTCATTTCAAGAACACCATGTTCGATTTGTCCATGACCATTTGGAACAGAAAAGTGAAAAGCTTTCTTGATTTTCACGAAAAAACGTTTTATAATACGGTGTAACTTCATACAGAGACCGTATTGATAAGGACATGAACAAATGAACACCCGCTTAAAGAGAGGGAAGCCGAGGCTGAAAGCTTCCTAGCAGAGGACCATTTGCTTTACCACCTTTGAACATCAGCTGTGAACGTTTTAGTAATGGCTGACGGGAATTCCCGTTATCGAACCACAAGCCGTGTTTGCTTATGAAAAAGTAAGCTGCAAATACGGGAAAAAGGGTGGAACCACGATTCCGTTTTATTCAACCTCGTCCCTTTCCAGGGGGCGGGGTTTTTATATTGCCAAAAAAAGGAGTGACCAGAGATGTCAGAACAAATTCAACTTACATTTCCAGATGGAGCAGTCAAGGAGTTTGACAAAACAGCTACAACAGAAGACATCGCGGCATCAATTAGCCCAGGCCTAAAGAAAAAAGCGCTTGCCGGTAAATTGAACGGCAAAGAAATAGATCTGCGTACGCCGCTACTAGAAAGTGGAACAATTGAGATCATCACAGATAAAAGCGATGAAGCACTCGACATTATGCGCCACAGTACAGCTCATTTGCTAGCACAGGCAATCAAACGCCTGTATGGAAAAGAACATCACGTTCAGTTTGGCGTAGGTCCTGTGATTGAAAATGGCTTCTACTACGATGTGGACATCGATGTTGCCATCACGCCAGAAGATTTACCAAAGATTGAAAAAGAAATGAAAAAAATCATTAACAGCAATCTACCAATCGAGCGAATTGAAGTTTCAAGAGAAGACGCGAAAAAACGCTTTGAAGCGATTGGTGATCAATTAAAGCTTGAGCTGTTAGAGGCGATTCCAGAAGGTGAAGCTGTGACGATTTATGAGCAGGGCGAATTCTTTGACCTCTGCCGCGGGATTCACTTGCCATCAACAGGGAAAATCAAAGAGTTTAAGTTGCTCAGCCTTGCTGGTGCATACTGGAGAGGTGACAGCAACAATCAAATGCTTCAGCGTATTTACGGTACAGCTTTCTTCAGCAAAGATGATCTAAATGAGCACTTACGCCTGCTTGAAGAAGCGAAAGAACGCGATCACCGTAAACTAGGAAAAGAGCTAAAACTGTTTGCGAACTCTCAAAAGGTAGGTCAAGGTCTACCACTTTGGCTGCCAAAAGGCGCAACGATCCGCCGCGTGATTGAGCGTTACATTGTCGATAAAGAAGTACGCCTTGGTTATGAGCATGTGTATACACCAGTTCTTGCAAATGTTGAATTGTATAAAACATCAGGGCACTGGGCGCATTATCAAGAAGATATGTTCCCTGTGATGGAAATGGACAACGAAGATCTTGTTCTCCGTCCAATGAACTGTCCGCACCATATGATGATTTACAAAAACGAGCCGCATAGCTATCGCGAATTGCCAATTCGTATTGCAGAGCTTGGTACAATGCACCGCTATGAAATGTCAGGTGCTTTATCCGGCCTTCAGCGTGTTCGGGGTATGACATTAAACGATGCCCATATCTTTGTTCGTCCAGATCAAATCAAAGACGAATTCATTCGTACAGTTCGCCTAATTGAAGAAGTGTATCAAGACTTTGGCTTGAATGACTACACATTCCGCTTATCTTACCGTGATCCAGAAGATACTGAGAAGTATTTCGACGATGATGCGATGTGGAATAAAGCACAATCGATGCTAAAGGATGCAATGGACGAGCTTGGTCATGACTATTATGAAGCAGAAGGCGAAGCGGCATTTTATGGTCCGAAGCTTGACGTGCAAGTGAAGACAGCTCTTGGTAAAGAAGAGACACTGTCTACTGTACAGCTTGATTTCTTACTTCCAGAGCGCTTCGATCTCACATATATTGGAGAAGATGGCAAGCACCATCGTCCAGTCGTGATTCATAGAGGTGTTGTTTCTACAATGGAGCGTTTTGTTGCCTTCTTAATTGAAGAATACAAAGGAGCCCTACCAACTTGGCTGGCACCTGTACAATTCCAAGTCATCCCAGTTTCACCGTCTGTCCATTTAGACTATGCGAAAAAAGTACAAGAACGTTTGCAGCTTGAAGGTCTTCGTGTTGAGCTTGACAGCCGTGATGAAAAAATCGGATACAAAATTAGAGAAGCGCAAATGCAAAAGATCCCGTACATGCTAGTCGTCGGAGATCAAGAAGCAGAAAATGGCGCAGTCAATGTAAGAAAATACGGAGAGCAAGATTCAGAAACAATGGATCTTGAAGCCTTTGTGAAACATGCAGTCGCAGAAGCGAAAAAATAAATTTTTTCAAGCGAAGCAGCCAGTGATCTTTCTCATTAGATCACTGGCTTTTTCTTTTGGGAAAATCCTCTACTGGTGATCCAGTCCTTTGAATGATACGTTTAGATAGTGCGAAAGTATGGGTAAGTATGTACTATCGGTTCGAGTTAAATTGGGGGAATGAAAGCGATGATGCAAACAACAAACACTTTATCATCACAAGTATTGGAGCGATCAGCAGTACTTCGGGCGTTGGAACACTCACTGGCGATGATTGAATTTGATGTGACAGGTGAAGTCCTATGGGTCAATGATATTTTTGCAAAAGCCATGGGCTATTCAGCGCAAGAGATGATTGGTTTAAAACATAAACAGTTTTGTCCTCCTCATATTGCAGAACATTCAAGCTATCAGATGTTTTGGAAGCGTTTGAAAGAGGGGCAAGTCTTTCAGGAAAAGGTGCAGCGGACGACGAAGAATGGTAACAGCTTATGGCTTGAAGCGACATATACACCTGTCCGAAATGAAGAGGGACACGTAGCGGGTGTAGTGAAAGTCGCAACAGACATAACAGAGAGAGAAAACACGATGAAACAGGTCGTAGATGACCTAAAGGAGATGTCTGCGAAATTAACGGAGCGAGCGGAAGTAGGCATCCAGCATAGCCAAAGAGTCAATGTCTCCTTTGATCATATAGCAAACGAAACAGATCAGAATATGAGCTTATTAAAAGGATTAAAAGAGCAGGTAGAGTCCATCAGCTCTATCGCTACAACGATTAACAGCATTTCCTCACAAACCCAGCTCCTTGCATTAAATGCGGCGATCGAAGCGGCCCATGCAGGTTCCTATGGAAATGGCTTTAGTGTAGTGGCGGCAGAAATTCGAAAACTTGCAACGGATTCAAAAGAAGCGATCGTCAAAGTAGATCAATATGTAAAGGCGATTCATGCGGAAGTAGAGAAGGTCAGCAGCGGAACGAACCGTGCCAAAACAACGGTGTTTACAAATCGTGATCTTGTGAAGCAGACAAACGAGGAATTTATCAATATAGGAGAAGCAGCCCGCAATTTAGACAAGCAAGCGCAAAATCTAGCGGAAATTGTGTAGTTTAAGTACACAAAAAAACACCCAATCTCGTTAGGAGAAGGGTGTTTTCTCGTTTGTTCTATTTTAAAATATCAAACAATTCATGTAAGTCTTTGATTTCATAATCTGGCGTTACATCTGTTTCATTCTTTTTGCCATGTCGATTGATCCAAACGGTTTGAATACCAACGCGAGATGCCCCAAGAATATCTGTTTTTGGATTGTCTCCCACCATGATCACATCATCTTTTGTTAGATTTAACAGCTGAAGGCAGTGCTCAAAGATACCTGGATCGGGTTTGCCTTTCCCGTAATCTCCTGAAATCACAATTTCATTAAAATAAGGTGCAAGCTCAGGGACACCGGCCAGTTTTTCTTTTTGAAGACTAGGATCTCCGTTTGTTAAAAGAAGCAGTTCATAGCTACCTTTCAGGCGATTTAAAACAGGGTACGTTTCTTCATAGACAAATGGACGTTTTCTCCGCTCGGCGGCAAAGAAATCAGCCAAATATTGTCCAAATGCCTCATCGTCAATTCCTGCTTTTTTTAAGCCATTGGTCCAAGCGTTCTTGCGATACTCTGGTGCAAGGGCGTTCAATTTTTGAAAGCCTTCGCTAATCGGTTCACTAAAATTGGACCACAGGCCTTCGAAAGGATTAATTCCTATCATGACAGTATAATCATATGTTTCATAGGAAGAATACAGCTTTCTTGCTTCTTCACGAACAATCTGTTCAAATGTTTCTGGATTCAGTCCATATTTCTTTTCCGCTTCGCGGCATGTTTCCTGAAAAGTGGTATGAATGCTTTTTTCATCCCAAAGCAAAGTATCATCTAAATCGAAAAATACGGCTTTCATGATCTTCTCCCTTGTTATGTATGTGTTACCTTCAATTGCAAGTGACGGCTCAAGTTCATTTTACAATAGAAGATGAGGGCAATAAAGAAAAGATTTGAGAGATATTTGAACATTGACCGCACATGATAGAATAGAAAGACAGTAAATAATACATACATCAATTGAGGTGGCAGGTTTGCTTCATTTAATTATTATGATGATCGAGCGTGTCGGGATCATCGTTATTTTAGGGTTTGTGCTTGCCCATGTGAAGGGCTTTCGCAATCTATTGCTTCATAATGAAGGGTTTCGAAAAAAGGCAGTCCTTGTCTTTATTTTTGCTTCTTTTAGTATTATCAGCAATTACACAGGAATTGAAATCCAGCAGCAGATGGTCATGAACCATGAGTTTTCCTATCATCTCGGCTCGTCAAGCTCGATTGCCAATACGAGAATCATGGGGATCGAAATGGGCGGATTAATAGGAGGGCCGTTTGTTGGTATTGGCGCAGGGCTTTTAGCTGGTATTCACCGTTATTCATTAGGAGGAAGCACGGCACTCAGCTGTGCGATTTCTTCGATTTTAGCCGGTGTGATTGCAGGCTATGTCGGGAGTAGGTTTAAGCGGAAGAATCGAATGGTGACACCTCGCCAAGCCGCACTTTTTGGTGTGGCAATGGAATCGTTGCAGATGGTCATTATCCTTCTATTTGCAAAGCCATTTGCTGATGCTTGGGGGCTTGTGAGTATTATTGCCTTGCCGATGATTTTTGTGAATGGAATTGGCAGCTTTATCTTTTTATCAATCTTACAGTCAGTCATTCGGCAAGAAGAGCAAGCAAAGGCGATGCAGACACACCGCGTATTTTCAATCGCCGATCAAACGCTTCCTTTCTTCCGCCAAGGGTTAAATGAACAGTCATGTAAAAGTGTGGCGGAGATCATTCATCGATTAACAGAAACAGATGCGGTCTCCTTAACCGATACAGAAAAGATTTTAGCGCATGTTGGTGATGGGACAGATCATCATATTCCATCGAAAAGCCTCATTACAGGGCTGTCGAAACAAGTATTGATGAGCGGCAAAATTATGAAGGCACATTCGAAAGACGAAATCAATTGTTCAGTCACCCATTGCCCGCTTCAAGCGGCGATTGTGCTGCCCCTCACCTCCAATGGTCAAACGATTGGAACATTAAAAATGTATTTCAATTCTCCCGTCGGATTAAGCAGGGTGGAAGAGGAGCTTGCAGAGGGTTTGGCCATGCTATTTTCTACACAGCTTGAGCTTGGGGAGGCGGAGACCCAAAGCCGTCTGCTAAAAGATGCAGAGATCAAAGCACTTCAAGCGCAAGTGAATCCGCACTTTTTATTTAACGCTATTAATACCATCTCTGTTTTGTGTAGAACGAATGTAGAGATGGCTAGGAAGTTGCTGCTTCAGCTGAGTATTTATTTTCGATCCAATTTGCAAGGCGCCCGCCAGCTGCTCATTCCACTTCATAAAGAAATTCAGCACGTAGAAGCATATTTGTCACTTGAACAAGCAAGGTTTCCAAATAAATATCACGTGACCTTTCAAATTGAAAAGGAGCTGGAGCAGGTGATGATTCCGCCATTTGTGCTTCAGGTACTTGTTGAAAATGCAGTGAGACATGCTTTTCCTAAACATCAAACGAGCTGTGAAGTCATCGTATCCGCTGTGATGAAAGATGGGCATGTTTATATGAAAGTGACGGATAATGGACAAGGAATCGAGAATGACAAGATGGCTCAGTTATTAAAAGCACCTGTTGAATCCAAAGAAGGAACAGGTACGGCTCTTTTTAATTTAGATCAGCGGTTAAGAGGGATTTTTGGCAGACAAGCCGCTTTATCCATTCATAGCAGCCAAGGCACTGACATCTCATTTCGCATTCCAATGGATTATGTAAAAAAGGATGATTTTCGTTGATAAACGTATTAATCGTAGATGATGAAGTGTTAGCAAGAGACGAGTTAAAATACTTATTACGCAGAACGAAAGAGGATGTTCAAATAGAGGAAGCAGAAAATATAGAATCGGCTTTTGACCGGATGGTGGATCATAAGCCGGACCTGCTCTTTTTAGACATTGATTTATCAGGTGAAAATGGATTTGATATTGCCAAAAGGCTCAACCGGATGTCTGATCCGCCAGCGATTGTATTTGCGACAGCCTTTGATCAATATGCGCTAAAGGCGTTTGAGGTCAGTGCGCTTGATTACTTAACAAAACCATTTGATGAAGAGCGGCTTTTGCAAACGATCCAAAAGTTTAAAAAGTGGAAGTCTGTTGAGACGCAAGACCACCAGCTATCAGATGAGAAAATTCCCCATCAGCAAAAATTAGCCATCTCAGTCGATGATTCAATTGTCATTCTGCAAGTAGAAGAGATCATGTATGTAGGGCTTAGTGAGGGAAAAAAGGTTGTGAAAACAAAGGATCACATGTACGAGGTCACAGAACCGCTTGTGGTCATTGAAAAGAAACTCCCTGAGGCTTACTTTATGAGGGTTCATCGAAGCTATATCGTGAACACCTCTCATATGAAAGAAGTACAGCCATGGTTTAATTCGACGTATAATCTGCATATGACAGACGGATCGATTATTCCTGTCAGCCGTACGTACGCCAAAGAACTAAAGAAGTCGCTCCTACTAGAATAGGACGGCTTTTTTATTTGTATTTCAATACTCGTTTTCTGCATTTCATTCATTGAATCCGGCGAGTTTGATTGTAAACGCTTCATTCATTTATTTCATGCCGTATACTGAGGACAGTCGAAGAAAGAGGTGAAGGGGCATGAGTGCCACTAAAGTATATGGATTTCTATCTCAAGCATTTATCTTTGCAACCGTAATGTTCGTTTCTAATCTCATTTCAATGTATTTATCCATTCCGATGCCTGCATCTGTGATTGGTCTGGTTCTATTATTTGTTTTGCTGACAACGAAAATGGTCAAACTGGAGCAGGTGGAACAATTAGGTACATCATTGACAGGGCTCATTAGCTTTCTATTTGTTCCCTCTGGTATCTCGGTTATTCAATCACTAGGTGTTATGCAAGAAGTAGGTGTGCAAGTCGTCGGTGTCATCATCATTGCTACGATTATGTTGCTTGCAGCGACGGGGCTATTCTCACAGCTTCTCATGCAATTATCAGAAAAACCACAGAAACGTAAAGAGAAAAAGGAGAGCAAATCGACTCCTTCTCATTCTAATAAACCAGCTTCAAGTACGCATTAAAGGAGAGATGCAGGATGGGTACAAGTACAATGAGTCCTTATTTTGGTATAGTCGTCTCATTAGTTGCCTTTGGAATCGGTACATTCTTATTTAAAAAATCAAAAGGTTTCTTCTTATTCACACCACTGTTTGTAGCCATGGTGTTAGGTATTTTATTTTTAAAAATTGGCGGTTTTTCCTATGCAGATTATAATGAGGGCGGCAAGATTATCAAGTTTTTCTTAGAGCCCGCGACCATTGCTTTCGCTATTCCGCTTTATAAGCAGCGTGCATTGCTTAAAAAATATTGGTGGCAGATTTTATCCGCTATTTTTGTAGGATCACTTTGTTCCATTACAATTGTGTATGTCGTAGCAAAAGGAATTCATCTTGATGCAGCTGTCATGAAAAGTATGCTCCCACAGGCAGCGACGACAGCGATTGCTCTTCCGATTGCAAAGGATATTGGCGGAATCGCAGATATCACAGCTTTTGCGGTCATATTTAATGCAGTCATTGTGTATGCGCTAGGTGCTTTCTTCTTAAAATGGTTTCGAATTAAAAATCCAGTGGCAAAAGGGCTTGCACTTGGTACATCAGGACATGCACTTGGCGTCTCTGTTGGGATTGAGATGGGTGAAGTAGAAGCGGCCATGGCAAGTATCGCCGTTGTGGTCGTAGGAGTTGTGACCGTCATTGTCATCCCAATCTTTATGCAATTCATCCTTTGATGGCGTCATTGTTTTGAAAAAGCCTTGCCCTATTTGTTTAATCATGCTAGAATGAAAAAGTTGTTTCAAGAGTTCGGTTACTTGACGGACAAATGAAAATTGTGTAGAATAATTAACGAATTGAATAGATATCACAAGCAGAAGCACCCGCTTCTCACCTGATTGACACGTGTTTGTAGTTGACAGGTTGACCGTACATTTATTTTTTCATGCAAATGTTCGCAGTGTGGGTGTTTTATATGCCCACACTTTTTGTTTGCCTGTAAAACATACAACGAAATGGTCAAAATGAATTGTGAACTCAATTCAAAATCTCATGGAGGTGGCTCACTATTAGCAAAGATCAATTAGTTAATGAAGGTATTCGTGCGCGTGAAGTTCGTTTGATCGGACAAAATGGCGATCAGCTGGGAATTAAAACCCGCCAGGAAGCTCTGGAAATTGCTACGAAAGCCAATCTTGACCTTGTGTTAGTTGCTGCAAATGCAAAACCACCTGTTTGCCGAATCATGGACTACGGTAAGTTCCGATTCGAACAGCAGAAGAAGGAAAAAGAGGCACGTAAGAATCAAAAAATCATTAGCTTAAAAGAAGTTCGGTTGAGCCCGACAATCGATGAACATGATTTTAACACGAAGCTCCGTAATGCAATCAAATTCCTTGAAAAGGGCGATAAAGTGAAAGCTTCTATCCGCTTTAAAGGCCGTGCGATTACGCATAAAGAAATCGGACAGCGCGTGTTAGACCGTTTCTCTGAAGCTTGCGCTGAAGTAGCAACAGTAGAAACAAAACCTAAGATGGACGGACGCAGCATGTTCCTCATGCTTGCACCAAAAGTCGAAAAGTAAAGTAACAGAGGGAGGAAACATCCAATGCCAAAAATGAAAACTCACCGCGGATCTGCTAAACGTTTCAAAAAAACAGGTTCTGGTAAACTTAAACGTTCTCATGCGTACACAAGTCACTTGTTCGCTAACAAATCTACAAAGCAAAAACGTAAATTGCGTAAGAGCGCAATCGTAAGTGCTGGAGATTTCAAACGTATCAAACAACAACTTGCAAACATCAAGTAATCTGGAATAGGAATCATAGGAGGGAATTACAATGCCAAGAGTAAAAGGCGGAACTGTGTCGCGTCAGCGTCGTAAAAAGGTTCTTAAATTAGCAAAAGGTTATTTCGGTTCAAAACATAGATTATATAAAGTAGCAAACCAACAGGTGATGAAATCTGGAAACTACGCTTTCCGTGACCGTCGTCAGAAAAAACGTGACTTCCGTAAACTATGGATTACTCGTATCAATGCTGCAGCTCGTATGAACGGTCTTTCTTACAGCCGTTTAATGCATGGCCTAAAGCTTTCTGGTATCGAAGTAAACCGCAAAATGCTTGCTGACCTTGCTGTGAATGACCTAAGTGCATTCAATCAGCTTGCTGATGCTGCAAAAGCACAACTAGACAAGTAAGTCATATAAAAGATCATTCCGTCGAGGGATGATCTTTTTTGCTCATCATGTGAGGTGAAATAAATGAATATCGCGTTGATTGTGCTGCTCATCTTGGTAAATGGCTATGGTTTCTTTCTTATGGGAGAGGACAAACGCCGAGCAAAAGCGCATAAATGGAGAATTTCAGAGGCACACTTATGGAGTGCTGCCGTGCTTTTTGGGGCTGCTGGATCGTATGTAGGGATGCAGTATTTCCGTCATAAAACAAAGCATCCTGCCTTTCAAATTGGCATGCCCGTGTTAATCATGGTGCAGTTGATCATATTAGGATATCAGTTCATCTGAAAAGGAGCAGACGCCGTCAAGACGGCGTATCTGCTCCTTTCTTTTGTTTGATTTTTTTAATGGGTTGATCCCAATCAATTTTTGTTTGAGGATAACGTTCGATAATGTTTTCCTCCAATTTTTCAAAGTCTTCTAATGTAAATTCACTTAGCTTCTCAGGTGACTCCGTCCAAACGTAAATGGAGTGGACAAACAGAGGATGATCCTTAGAAGGAACATGCTTCTCCCCTTCAAACAAGACACCTTTATAGACGAAATTAAAATTTTTACGTGCATTTTGCTGTTCGTCCATAAAATAAAAGCCTTCTTTTAATTGTGCTTGTTTCAGCTTTCTTCTCGGATTTGAGAAGAATTTTACCGCCATGTAGAAGATGTAGACAAGCAGTGCAACAAGAGCTAGTCTAATGAGGATTACAAACATGACAGGATGCACCTCCAATACCGTTATCTGATGTACTACGAATGAAAAGGCCAAAAGGTTTCAACTTTTTTTAAAAAAATATTTCGGAAAACGAAAAAATATTCATAAAAAGATCGTATTGAACGAAAGAGGTTTTGTATAATAAGAATGCACCATGAAGATAAAGGAGGATATATGGAATGACAAAGCTAGATCAAACATTAACTATGCTGAAAGACCTAACGGATGCAAAAGGGATTCCAGGAAATGAACGTGATGTCAAAAAAGTCATGCAGACATACATAGAATCATATGCAGATGAAGTCTCTAGTGACCGCCTTGGCAGCTTAATCGCTAAGAAGGAAGGAAACGCAAACGGACCTAAAATTATGCTGGCTGGTCACTTAGATGAAGTCGGATTCATGGTGACAAAAATTGATGACAAAGGCTACATTCGTTTCCAAACTGTCGGTGGATGGTGGTCACAGGTCATGCTCGCGCAGCGTGTCACCATTGTAACGAAAAAGGGAGACATTACAGGGGTGATTGGCTCAAAGCCGCCACACGTCTTGTCACCTGAAGCTAGAAAAAAATCGATTGAGATTAAAGATATGTTTATTGATATCGGTGCATCAAGCAAAGAACAGGCAATGGAGTGGGGCGTTCTGCCTGGCGATCAAATCGTTCCTTATTTTGAGTTTACAGTGATGAATGATGAAAAAATGCTCCTTGCAAAAGCATGGGACAACCGTATCGGCTGTGCAGTAGCGATTGATGTCATGAAGAACTTACACAATACTCAGCATGAGAATATTGCTTATAGTGTTGCAACTGTACAAGAGGAAGTTGGCCTGCGTGGTGCCAAAACAGCAGCGTCTACAATTCAGCCTGATATTGGATTTGCCATTGATGTTGGTGTAGCAGGAGACACGCCGGGCATCACTGAAAAAGAAGCAACGAGCAAACTTGGCAAAGGGCCGACGATTGTTGTATTTGATGCTTCGATGGTATCTCATAAAGGGCTTCGCGATTTTGTTGTCCAAACAGCGGATGAATTGAACATCCCTTACCAATATGACTCCATGCCTGGCGGCGGGACAGATGCTGGCGGTATCCATTTAACAGGTCATGGTGTGCCATCACTATCGATCGGGATACCAAGCAGATATATCCATACCCATGCTGCGATGATTCACCGAGATGATTATGAAAATGCAGTGAAGCTTTTAACAGAAGTGATCAAAAGACTTGATCAAAAAACGGTTGAGCAGATCACGTACGGTTCTTAAGTAAGAAAGCCTTTCCTCAAATAGGGGAAGGGCTTTTTTATTTCAGTGAATTTCCCAGGAAATGAATGCTTTTTTTTCATTACGTCAAAAAGAACTGTTTTTGACAGAAGAAGAAAACATATTCTAGTGAATAAGGCACATGTGATCTGGCTTTTATTTTTGTAAGATGAAAGCAATAAAAAGGACAGAGCCTAAAGAATGCCCTGTCAAAAGAGAGTTTATGGAAGTAGGTGAAGATACCTCAAGAATAAACATGTTATTCTTATTTGTCAACTTGGTTTTAAAAGAAAGAAAAATCAATCAATTTATGTTATATTTGTAACAAATTGTTTGTGCAAAGGGGATGGTTAAATGAATGCGGTTACAATTGTCATAGCTTCTATGTGTATTTTAGCGATTGCCTATCGTCTTTATGGCACTTTTATGATGGTCAAGGTCTTAAAGGTGACAGACGATCATCCTACACCAGCTCACACATTAGAGGACGGAAAAGATTATGTGCCTACCAATAAGTGGGTCACATTTGGGCATCACTTTGCTGCGATTGCAGCTGCCGGTCCGTTAGTGGGGCCGATTTTAGCCGCACAATTCGGGTATTTACCGGGTCTTCTTTGGCTGTTAATTGGCGCAGTGATTGGCGGAGCTGTACATGATCTTGTCGTCTTATTTGCGTCGATGAGAAAAAAGGGGAAATCGTTATCAGAGGTAGCAAAGGAAGAGCTAGGACCTGTCGCAGGATTTTGTACAGGGCTTGCGATGCTGTTTATCATTACGATCACAATGGCAGGTTTGTCCATGGTTGTGCTTCATGCGTTAGAACGTAACCCTTGGGGGACATTTGCAGTCGGAATCACGATTCCAATTGCGATGGGGGTTGGTCTTTATTATAAAAAGACAGGCAATTTAAAACTGGCGACAACTGCGGGATTTATTTTGCTGATGGTCGGTGTATTCCTTGGGCCGAATATTCAAGGAACGGCACTTGGCGATCTTTTAACACTTGATACAAAAACGCTTGCTCTTGCTTTACCGATCTATGCTTTTTTTGCTGCGGCATTGCCGGTTTGGCTGCTGCTCGCACCGAGGGACTATTTAAGTAGCTTTATGAAAATAGGTGTTTTTATCGCATTGATTGCTGGAATCTTTGTTGTCAATCCAACGATTCAATTCCCAGCGTTTACGGAGTTTGTCAATGGAGGAGGTCCTGTTTTAGCTGGTCCTGTCTGGCCGTTTATTTCGATTACTATTGCTTGCGGGGCCATTTCTGGTTTCCACGCATTTGTTGGATCTGGAACAACGCCTAAGATGCTTGATCGATGGAGCGATATGAAGCCTGTCGCTTTTGGCGCAATGCTAGTCGAATGTCTAGTTGGAATTATGGCGTTAATTGCCGCTACGGCTCTTCATCCAGGTGATTATTTTGCGATAAATAGTACACCAGAAGTGTTCAGAACACTCGGGATGAGTGTCGAGAACCTTCCGCAGCTGAGTAAGGAAATTGGTCTTGATTTAGAAGGAAGAACGGGTGGAGCTGTGACATTAGCTGTAGGAATGGCGTATATCTTTACGGGAATTCCGTTCTTTGGTCATTTGGCGTCTTATTTTTTCCAATTTGTCATTATGTTTGAAGCTGTCTTTATTTTAACCGCTATTGATGCAGGAACACGTGTGGCACGTTATTTAATTCAAGACTTTTTTGGCGAAGCTTATAAACCGCTTAAACGAAATGACTGGGTCCCTGGGTCGGTGTTCGCAAGTGCGCTTGCTTGTTTTATGTGGGGGTATTTGCTTTACTCTGGAGACATCGGGTCCATTTGGGCACTGTTTGGGGTGTCAAACCAGTTAATGGCATCGGTCGGACTTATCATCGGAGCAACCGTTGTATTAAAAATTGCAGATAAAAGGCGCTATATGCTGACTTGTTTAATTCCACTTGCTTACTTATATGTGACAGTGAATTATGCGGGCTATTGGATGGTAGCAAATGTATACCTTAATCCCGAGGCATCGGGTTACAGTATGCTGAATGCGGTGCTGTCAATCATTATGCTGATCTTAGGATTTGTGATTATTGTGTTTGCGATTAAAAAATGGGTTGACATTTGGCGTGATCCAGCGCTTCGAATGGAAACACCGATCACTGGCTAAATGAAAAAGCCGGTTTGCTATGATAAGCAAACCGGTTTCTTTTATTGCTGCTGATGAGGCTTTAAGCCTTGCTCTAATGTTTCAAGAATCTCGTTCTTCTCGTTTTCTGATGCTTCTTGCCATAGCACTTCAAACAACACGCCAAGGCCTGGCAACATTTTTTCCTCACCGCTTTGAATGGCATCTAAAATCGTATGCTCAAGCTGTTCTTGATTATGGCCAGTAATGTTTTGAATGACTGCGCCTCTTAAATTAAAATCCATTGCCCACACTCCTTTTTTGATGGTGATAGCCCTATTCTGTCTCAAAGACAGGTTTATTATGTAGTGTGCATGAGATATAATAAATTCATGATATTTAAAGGAGTTAAAGTCACTTGAAATATATAGAATCAGCAAAAAACACACACATTAAACAGTGGAAAAAGCTCCATACGAAAAAAGAACGAACGAAAACGGGGCTGTTTCTCGTGGAGGGAATCCACTTAGTCGAAGAAGCATTGAAGAGCCGAGCTGTGAAAGAATTAATGGTCACATCGCCTGATAAGCTTCCTTCTCATATCGATCCTGACATTGAGCTTTATGAACTGAGCGAAGAAGCCTTTTCTGCCATGACCGAAACGGAAACGCCTCAGCACATCGCGGCAGTTTGTACAGTTCCTGTATTTGAAGAAAAGAAGTATGAACGACTTCTTCTGTTAGATGCAGTGCAGGACCCAGGTAATTTAGGCACACTCATTCGGACAGCAGATGCAGCAGGTCTTGATGCTGTGATCTTAGGCGATGGAACAGTTGATGCGTATAACGGAAAAACGCTCCGTTCCGCACAAGGGTCACATTTCCACCTACCCATTTTAAAGCAAAGCCTTCAGCAGACCATAGCAGCATGTAAGGAGCAAGGCATTCCTGTATACGGAAGCGCGCTAAACAATGCGAAAGCGTATAAAAGCGTAACGGCAGAAGGTCCGTTTGCGTTGATTGTGGGTAATGAAGGAGGGGGTATAAACCCAGAGATTCTTCAAATGACTGACCACAATTTATATGTGCCAATGTATGGACAAGCTGAATCATTAAATGTAGCTGTTGCAGCGGCAGTTCTTGTTTATCATTTGCGTGGATAGTGTTGCAACATGCGCTCATTTTCACTATAATGAAACTAATATTTTAAAAACCATGATAGAGGAAGATTGTTTCAAGGAGCGGCCTTATAGGGAGAATGCATCGTAGACTGAAAGTGCATTTAAGGAATGCGGAAACAGGAATTCACCTCTGGAGTTGTCACCGGGACCGCAAGCTTTGCGTAAAGGTGAACCGGATTCGTTTGATTCCGTTATGTCAATGAAGCTTATTCGCACATGTATTTGTGCTTAACAAGGGTGGTACCGCGACCACAACTCGTCCCTTCTTTTCTAGAGGGGACGGGTTTTTTTATTGTCTTCAAACGATCAAACAGCCGTTTATCCAGGCGGTTTTGTATATCAAAAGGAGGATTACACTCATGCAAGAAACGTTAAAACAGCTTGAAACAGAAGCGATAGCGAAGGTTGAAGCAGCTAGCTCGCTCAAAGAAGTCAATGACATACGTGTTCAATATTTAGGGAAAAAAGGACCGATCACAGAGGTACTCCGCGGAATGGGCAAGCTCTCCGCAGAAGAAAGACCGAAAATGGGTGCACTTGCAAATGAAGTGAGAGAGCAGATTGCTGGTGCTATTGCTGAAAAAAATGAACAGCTGGAAAAAGAAGAAGTGAAAAAGAAACTTGCGTCTCAAACGATCGATGTGACATTGCCAGCAAACCCAATCAAAATAGGGGCAAGACATCCATTAACGATTGTTGTTGAAGATATTGAAGATTTATTTATTGGCATGGGCTATACCGTTGAAGAAGGTCCTGAGGTAGAAACGGATTACTATAACTTTGAAGCGCTGAATCTTCCAAAGGAGCATCCGGCACGTGATATGCAGGACAGCTTCTACATTACCGAGGATACATTGCTCAGAACACAAACGTCACCAGTTCAAGCACGTACACTTGAAAAATATAAAGGGCAGGGTCCTGTGAAGATCATCTGCCCTGGGAAAGTTTATCGACGAGACAGTGATGACGCGACTCATTCACATCAATTTATGCAGATTGAAGGGCTTGTTGTCGATCACAATATTAGTATGAGTGATCTAAAAGGTACGCTTGAAACAGTCGCAAGAAAAATGTTTGGTGAAGATCGTGAAATTAGACTGCGTCCAAGCTTTTTCCCATTCACAGAACCATCTGTTGAAGTGGATGTGTCTTGCTTTAAATGCGGAGGAAAAGGCTGTTCTGTATGTAAAGGAACAGGCTGGATTGAGATTTTAGGAGCTGGGATGGTTCATCCGAATGTTCTGAAAATGAGCGGATTTGATCCAGAAACATACCAAGGCTTTGCTTTTGGAATGGGTGTTGAACGGATTGCGATGCTCAAATACGGCATTGATGATATTCGTCATTTCTACACAAATGATATTAGATTCACAAAGCAATTCAAGCAGGACTAAGAGGAGGAAATCAACATGTTTGTTTCATATAAATGGTTAGAAGACTATGTCGATTTAGAAGGCATTCAGCCGGATGAATTAGCAGAAAAAATCACAAGAAGCGGAATTGAAGTGGAAGCCGTTGAATATAAAGGCGAAGGCATTAAAGGAGTTGTTGTTGGACACGTCGTGGAGCGAGAACAGCACCCGAATGCTGACAAATTAAACAAATGTCTCGTGGATATCGGAGAAGACGAACCGGTTCAAATTATTTGCGGGGCTCCGAATGTAGATAAAGGTCAATATGTGGCTGTCGCAACGGTTGGCGCAGTCCTTCCTGGGAACTTTAAAATTAAAAAAGCAAAGCTGCGCGGCGAAGAGTCTCATGGCATGATTTGTTCTCTGCAAGAATTAGGTGTCGAAAGCAAACTCGTACCAAAAGAATATGCAGAAGGTATTTTTGTTTTCCCAAATGACGTCAAACCCGGGGAAGATGCCCTTCAGGCACTTCAGTTAGACGATGCAGTACTTGAGCTTGGCTTAACGCCAAACCGCGCGGATGCCCTGAATATGCTAGGTGTCGCCTATGAGGTTGCAGCCATCTTAGGGAAAGAGATCAAACTTCCTGATACAGCACATAACACGTCTTCAGAAAAAGCAGCAGACTATATTTCTGTGAAAATTGAAGATCAAGAAGCGAATCCACTTTATGCTGCGAAGATCATTAAAAATGTAAAGATTGGACCAGCACCGCTTTGGATTCAAACAAGATTGATGAATGCAGGCATTCGCCCAATTAACAATGTCGTCGATATTACAAACTTTGTACTGCTTGAATACGGTCAGCCACTTCATGCATTTGATTATGATCGCTTTGGTTCAAAACAAGTGGTCGTACGTAAAGCAACTGATAGTGAAAGCATTCAAACACTTGATGAGCAAGAGCGTACCCTTTCATCAAAGCATCTTGTCATCACGAATGGCACGAAAGCGCACGCTGTCGCAGGCGTCATGGGCGGCCTTGAATCAGAGGTGCGTGATGTAACGACAACGATTCTCTTAGAAGCGGCATATTTCAACGGTCAAACAGTCCGTCAAGCATCTAGAGATTTAGGGCTTCGCAGTGAATCAAGCACACGATTTGAAAAAGGACTTGATCCGCAACGTACGAAATCAGCAGCCGAAAGAGCAGCGCAATTGATCAGCATCTATGCAGGTGGTGAAGTGTTAAGTGGGACTGTGGAGGAAAACCACCTTGAAACAAATATGAATGTCATCCACGTATCCACTGAGCGTGTGAACAAGGTGCTTGGCATGAGCATTTCAAAAGAAGATATGATTCAAATTTTCAACAAACTGGGCTTTACAGTGGGTGAATCTAATGACGTTCTAGTCGTAACAGTTCCTTCTCGCAGAATGGATATCACAATTGAAGAAGATCTCATTGAAGAAGTTGCGAGATTATACGGCTACGATAATATCCCATCTACACTACCTGCGACAGCTGGTACAGTTGGAGGTCTCACGCCATACCAAGTGAAGCGCAGAAAGGTGAGACGTTTCTTAGAAGGCGCAGGTCTTTCTCAAGCGATCACGTATTCATTGACAAATCAGCATAAATCTACTGCCTTTGCATTGAATTCAGCTTATAAAACAAGACTTTCCTTGCCAATGAGTGAGGAACGAAGTGTGCTTAGACAAAGTCTACTGCCAAACTTACTTGATTCAGTTGCCTATAACTTGGCTAGACAAGCTGATTCATTTGGCTTTTATGAAACGGGTTCTGTGTTCTTAGCAGAAGCTGAAGGGGCAAAACCGGTGGAAAAAGAACATGTTGCTGGGGCGCTGACAGGCTTATGGCATAAAAATCTTTGGCAGGGCGAGAAAAAAGCTGTCGATTTTTATGTAGCGAAAGGAATTGCAGAAGGTCTATTTGAAAAGCTTGGTGTATCAGGCCAAATCACATATGTCCAAGCAGAGCGTGAAGGTCTTCACCCAGGACGTACAGCAGATGTTCATTTAAATGGAAAAGTCATTGGGTTTGTTGCTGCGCTTCATCCAGTCGTTGAAAAGGAATTAGATTTAAAAGAAACATATGTCTTCGAGTTTGATTTAACAGATGTGATGACGTCTGAATCCAAGGATATGAAATATACAGCAATTCCGAGATTCCCTGCTGTGACAAGAGATATTGCACTTGTCGTAGATCAGCATATCTCAAGCGGACAGCTGGAGCAGGTCATCTTTGAAGCAGGCGGGAATTTACTGACTGATCTATCCGTCTTTGATGTGTATGAAGGTGAACACATGGAAGAAGGCAAAAAATCTGTTGCATTCTCTCTCCAATATTTAAATCCGGAACAAACATTGACAGAGGAAGAAGTCACCGCTGTTCATACAAAAGTATTGAAAGCATTAGAAGATACGTATCAAGCCGTCTTGCGCGGTTAAAGAAAAAAGAGCTAAGGCCGTATTGGCCTAGCTCTTTTTTATAACCATTTTTTCGCTTTTTGTGTGTTGGCAAAATGCAGTTTTGTAAATTGACGTAGAGCCTCTTCGCCGTGCAGCTTGATGAGCTTTGCAGCGGCCTTGTCCACATGAGGACCTGCTCCCTTTGGAATCTCAAACCCTGCTGCTGCAGATAACTTATCCATTTCAATTAAAAAAGCGTACCTTGCAATAATGGAAGCGGCAGCAACTGACAAATGAATCCCTTCTGCTTTTGTGCTAAAGTACGTCCGCTCCCGAATGATTTT
The DNA here is from genome assembly GCF_038610765.1 of Bacillus sp. FSL R5-0422. Lineage (NCBI taxonomy): Bacteria > Bacillati > Bacillota > Bacilli > Caryophanales > Bacillaceae > Bacillus > Bacillus sp. FSL R5-0422. Next base: position 2,480,985 of record NZ_CP152014.1, on the reverse strand, counting down.
TTTTCCAGCAAGATGCTTAAAATAAATACCCGGTTCTGCAAATTGGTCAATCAAAATAGCTTCAGGCTGTTTCCCATCTAATTTCTCCAGCACAGAGGTGATGACTTGGTTGTGAAGGAGCGCCTTCATTTTCCCTTGGCTCATGCCCTTTTCCTGCATGGCATTGTACTTTTCATTTCGTAGTACAAGAAGGCTGAACGGAATGGTTTTGATGAGATCTTTAGCAATGTTGATAATTTGTGGGTCTTTTAGGCCTTTTGAGTCTTTTACGCCAAGCTCTTTCATGAGAGCAAGGTGGCTAGCATCAACATAGGCGGCACAGACCGTTATCGGTCCAAAATAATCACCAGTTCCTACTTCATCTGAACCGATGACGGACATAGAGGCAATCCCTGACGGCGGACTATATTTTGTGACAGCAGGTGTTTTTGAACTTTTCGGATCAGTTGCTTTTAAATGGCTGAATTGACTGGCTTCAGCTTCTGCCTTTTGTCCTTGAAATAGCACTTTTCCAGATCGATAAGCTGTAATCGTACAGCCAGGAACCTTTGCTTGAAAAAGGGCGCCTGGTGGTAACGTATCAGTTAGGTGGTGCGCATACGCGCTCTTCATCTTTTTAAGGTCTTCTGATGTTGCTTTTAAGACGGATTGGGGCACAGTGGATAACTCCTTTTTACCTTGATATCATTGATTTCTAAAGTGTACCATAACAGGGAAGGGCTCGTCTTTCCATTCAATGTCTAAACATGTTATGATAGAGACTAGGATTTTCGTGGAATGGAGGAGAAACGTTGTCTGACGGCGGTAAAACGAAAACAACAGTTGAGATTTACGGACAGTCCTATACGATCATCGGTCAAGAAACGAAGATGCATATGCGACACGTTGCTTCAATTGTTGATGATAAAATGAGAGAAATAAATGAAAAAAACCCATACCTTGATATAAACAAATTAGCTGTACTGACAGCAGTCAATGTCGTCCACGACTACTTGAAATTAAAAGAGCAATACGAAAAACTAGAGATTCAGCTTAAAGAAAAGGAATGAAATTACCGTGATCGATATCATCATTTTGTTTTTGCTTCTTATGGGAACGCTTGTCGGTCTAAAACGCGGGTTTATTCTTCAATTTATTAAATTGATCAGCTTTGTTGTTTCTATCTTAGTGGCTTCCATGTTTTATCAGTCACTTGCACCACAGCTTACGTGGATTCCAGCACCTAATTTTAGCGGCGGTCAAGCGCAACTCGCTTTCTTTAGTGGGAATCTAGAAACAGCTTATTATAATACCATTGCGTTTATCATTCTGTTTATCTTGACCAAAATCCTGCTCGCCATCATTGGCGGATTGCTCACAACCATTGCAAGTATACCTGTAATTAAGCAGGTCAACAAACTGCTTGGCGGTGTTTTAGGATTTCTTGAAACCTATCTATTTGTATTTATTCTTTTGTTTGTCGCTGCATTACTTCCAGTCGATGCACTGCAAACAATGTTGAGCAAATCGATATTAGCAGATGCGATCGTAAGCCACACCCCTTATCTGTCCGGTCTTGTCAAAGACTTATGGACGACTTATGGAGTTTAAAAACTTCTCCTATCTTGGAGAAGTTTTTTCTCATTCCATGACAGAAAGTTGTAGGATGAAGGAAAAGTTTGTATATTTATAAATGAAGATGCCAAAGCGGCTGGAGGATGAGAGATGAATAAAAAAGATATTATCAAACTTCTTGAAACAATTGCAGTCTATATGGAGCTAAAAGGAGATAATCCTTTTAAAATTTCTGCCTTTCGTAAAGCAGCAGCGGCACTGGAACAAGATGACCGCAGCCTTTCTCAAATAGATGATCTATTAGCATTACCCGGCATTGGAAAAGGAACCTTTGCTGTGATCACTGAGTATATCGAAAAAGGACAATCAGAAACACTCGAACAATTAAAAAAGGAAGTGCCTGAAGGACTTGTCCCGCTTTTGAAATTGCCAGGACTCGGCGGGAAGAAGATCGCTAAGCTTTACCAAGAGCTTGGCGTCCATGATGCACAGTCTCTAAAAGAAGCATGCGAAGCGGAAAAGGTACAAGCGCTTGCTGGCTTCGGGAAAAAAACAGAAGAAAAGATTCTTGCAGCTCTTGAGGAAGCAGGAAAGCAGCCAGAACGACTGCCAATTGGCTTTGCATTAGATGTGGCAGAGCGGATTGATCATGCACTTGAAGAGATGAAAGGTATCATCCGTTTTTCAAGAGCCGGCAGCTTAAGACGTGCACGCGAAACCGTCAAAGATTTAGATTATATCATTGCAACAGACAATCCTGAGCAAGTCAGAGAGCAACTTGTTGCACTTGATGATGTGAAAGATGTGATCGCAAGCGGCGATACGAAGGTATCTGTTGTGCTTGCCCTTGATTTTGAAATCAGTGTTGATTTCAGGCTTGTGACATCAGATCAATTCGCAACGACGCTGCACCATTTCACTGGCTCAAAAGATCATAATATTCGAATGCGTCAGCTTGCAAAGGAACGCGGAGAGCGCATTAGCGAATATGGTGTGGAAACGATTGAAACTGGAGAAGTAAAAACGTTTAAAGACGAAAGCGCTTTTTATGCGCATTTTCAACTTCCACTCATTCCACCAGAAATTCGTGAAACCGGAGCAGAGATTGATACGTATAAAGAAAGTATGCAGTTTGTAGAATTGAGAGATATCAAAGGCGACCTACATATGCACTCGACATGGAGTGATGGAGCCTTCTCTATTCGTGAAATGGCGGAAGCATGTATCGCAAAAGGCTATGAATACATGGCGATTACAGACCACTCGCAATATTTAAAAGTAGCCAACGGTTTAACAAAAGAACGTTTGCGTTTGCAAGCAAAAGAAATTGATAAGTTGAATCAGGAATTCGAGCATTTTCACATATTCAAAGGGGTCGAAATGGATATCCTGCCTGATGGATCGTTAGATTATGATGACGACTTTTTAAAAGACATGGATTTTGTCATTGCGTCTATTCATTCTAGCTTCTCTCAGCCGGAAGAAGTCATTATGGAACGCCTTGAAAATGCCTTGCGTAATCAACATGTCGATTTAATTGCACATCCAACAGGCCGTTTGATCGGTAGACGTGATGGCTATGCCTTGAATATAGATCAGCTCATAGAGCTTGCGAAGAAAACAGGCACTGCACTTGAACTCAACAGTAATCCTTCAAGACTGGATTTGAAAACAGAGCACTTAATCAAAGCAAATGAAGCGGGTGTGAACATCATGATCAATACAGATGCGCACAACATCGCCATGCTGGATCATATGGAAGTTGGTGTAACAGCTGCAAGGAAGGGCTGGACACAAAGAGGAAATGTCGTGAATACTTTTACTCTAAACGAGATCAAAAAGTTTTTAACGCGTGACAGGTAGTCGTTAGGAGGCTGGACCATGCTGCAACAAAAAGTGTTATCATCATTAGAATTTCATAAAGTAAAAGAAAAAGTGATGTCCTATACCGCATCCACATTAGGAAAAGAAAGAGCGCAGGATTTAACACCTCTGACGGATATAGAAACCATTCAGCATTTGCTGGAAGAGGTAGCAGAAGCGCAAGATGTGATCCGCTTAAAGGGGTCTGCGCCATTTGGCGGATTAACAGATATTAGACGTGCAGTGAAACGGGCAGAAATCGGCAGTACATTAAGCCCTTCTGAGCTGATGGAAATCGCAGCGCTGTTATATACAACGAAAAATATGAAACACTTTCTCACGTCCATGTATGAAGATGGGGTAGACATACCTCGCCTTCATACATATGCTGAGACGTTGATATTACTGCCAGAAATCAGAAAAGAAATCGAAAGCTGTATTGGTGATAATGGAGAAGTGCTTGATCATGCAACCCCTGCCCTTCGTTCATTGCGCATTCAATTACGCTCACTAGAATCAAAAGTCCGTGATAAATTAGAAGCGATGATTCGTTCACAATCGGCTTCAAAAATGCTGTCAGACACCATTGTCACCATTCGTAATGACCGGTTTGTTATTCCAGTGAAACAAGAGTACCGCTCGAATTACGGCGGAATTGTTCACGATCAGTCTTCATCAGGGGCAACTCTTTTTATTGAGCCGCAAGTCGTCGTGGATGTAAATAACACCTTGCAGCAAACCCGTTTAAAAGAGAAGCAAGAGGTTGAAAAGATCCTGCAAATGCTGACAGAGAGTGTGTCAGAGCACATTGGGGAACTGCTTCACAATGTAAAGGAACTACAGACGCTAGATTTTATTTTTGCTAAAGCTAAATATGCAAAGACAGAAAAAGCCACTAAACCTGCTGTGAATGATCAAGGAGAAATCTATTTAAAACGAGCAAGACATCCTCTATTGCCTCGGGATCAAGTTGTCGCAAATGATATTGAACTCGGTAAAGATTTTTCAACAATTGTGATCACTGGACCAAATACAGGGGGAAAGACCGTTACTTTAAAAACGCTTGGTCTTCTGACGCTGATGACACAGGCGGGCCTCCATATTCCAGTTGAAGAAGGCTCTGAAGTGGCTGTGTTCGACCAAGTCTTTGCTGATATTGGAGACGAACAATCCATTGAACAAAGCTTGAGTACGTTCTCATCTCATATGGTCAATATTGTCGATATCTTAAAGCATTTGACTTCTAACTCTCTCGTTTTATTTGATGAATTGGGGGCAGGAACAGACCCAGCTGAAGGTGCGGCACTTGCGATGAGCATATTAGATGAAGTGCATCAAACAAATGCACGTGTCATTGCAACGACTCATTACCCCGAGCTGAAGGCATATGGGTATAACCGGGAAGGCGTCACGAATGCAAGCGTGGAGTTTGATATCGAAACCTTATCACCAACGTACCGCCTGCTCATCGGTGTGCCTGGACGAAGTAACGCATTTGAAATTTCAAAGCGTCTTGGTTTGCCAGATCACCTGATAGACCGGGCAAAAGCGGATATGCATGCAGAGCATAATGAAGTAGACCAAATGATTGCTTCATTAGAAGATAGCAAGAAACAGGCAGAAGAAGAACTGCATGAGACAGAAGTCTATAGAAAAGAAGCAGAAAAGCTTCATAAAGAATTGCAAAGACAAATTCTTGAATGGAATGAGCAAAAAGACAAACTGCTTGAAGAAGCTGAACAGAAGGCGAAAGAGAAAATTGACCAAGCATCAAAAGAAGCAGAAGATATCATTCAAGAGCTCCGTTCGATAAAAAGTGAACACCGCTCATTCAAAGAGCATGAACTCATCGATGCGCGAAAGCGTCTTGAAGAAGCCGTTCCTGAGTTTGATAGGAAAAAGAAGCCAGAGCCAGCGAAAAAAGCAGTAAGACAGCTGAAGTCAGGCGACGAAGTCAAAGTGCTCACCTTCGGGCAAAAAGGAACGTTGCTTGAACAAACAGGCGACAAAGAATGGAGTGTCCAAATGGGCATTCTGAAAATGAAGGTAAAAGAAAAAGACATGGAATTTATCAAATCAGCACCTGAATTTAAGCAAGAAAAAGCCATCACGGCAGTTAAAGGGAAAGATTATCATGTCTCGCTTGAACTCGATTTAAGAGGCGAGCGTTATGAAAATGCCTTAAGCAGAGTCGAAAAATATTTAGATGATGCTGTATTAGCTGGTTATCCGCGCGTGTCTATTATTCACGGAAAAGGAACTGGCGCCCTTAGAAAAGGGGTTCAGGAATTACTGAAACAGCATCGAAGTGTGAAAAATGCTCGTTTTGGCGAACAAGGTGAGGGAGGATCAGGCGTCACCATCGTCGAATTAAAGTAAAAAGGAGAAAACGCATGAAAGCCTTTTGGGAAAATGAACTTGTGGAAATTGCCGCCTATTATAGCGTGGCCGTCCTCTGTCTCGTTTTATTTCTAACCATTTTTGAACTCGTCACCTCTTATAAAAACTGGGAAGAGATCCAGCGTGGCAACTTAGCTGTTGCCATGGCAACAGGCGGGAAGATCTTTGGGATTGCGAATGTGTTTCAGCATTCAATCGCACAGCACAATTCCCTTCTTCAAATGGTTGGATGGGGCGTATACGGCTTTGTGATGCTGCTCGTCAGCTATTTCATTTTTGAATTTTTAACACCGCGTTTTAAAGTAGACAAAGAGATTGAAAATGATAATAGAGCGGTCGGATTTATTTCACTCATCATTTCAGTTGGGCTGTCTTATGTAGTAGCAGCCGGCATTTAAGGAGACGACATGGAAAAGCTAGCAAAAGTATTAATCGTAGTTGCCTGCACTTTTGCGGTCATTGGTGCCGTTTATCTGTTCCTGTGAAATGAAAAAACAACGTTAGAAAGCTGTCAGGGAACCCCTTGGCAGCTTTTATCTCATCAAAGGCGGCGAATGATGATATGAAGCACATTCTGCAAAAAGACGAACTGATCAAGCGCATTGACACTTGTCTTCAAATGACACCCCTCCCAAGAAACATATATGAACCGTATATTGCACGTCCATTTCAAACGTCAGGATTTTTTGATGAGTTGAGTCCCTATATTCAAATTGATTCGAATGGCTATATCCTCATTCAATATGAACGGGGAATTCAAATGCTGCATAAAAGAACAAAATTGGCGGATGAAGTCATTTACTGGATTTTAGAAGATACCATTTTTCTCACGATTTACATCGACATGATGAGGAAGTATCAAGTCGACAACATCCAGACGCATTTACCGAATGACCCAAGTATCCATCAGCAGATCGTGGATAGAGTCAACGAGGCATTTCGTGCTATTGGTGGTTTATATGAACAGTGGCATCATGAAGGAAAAAGAGCTTCTATCGAAACACCGGCGAAAAAGTAAATATGTACAATTGAACCAAGCCCTATTAGAAAAAAGCAAACTGCCCTAAGGAAAAGTTTGCTATAATATAATAGTACGAAAGTTCAGGAAGGAGGGTTTTTATGCAGTCAGATAAACGTTGGCTTCTGCATTACCCGAATCAAATTCCCCACGAACTCACCATCCCAAATGAAACATTGCAATCTTACTTATTCAGCTCCGCAGAGGCTGCACCTGAGCATACAGCCATTCATTTTCTAGGAAAGAACATCACCTATGAACAGCTGCAAGAAGACGTATTGAAACTAGCCAATCATTTGATCAAAATTGGCGTGAAAAAAGGCGACAGAGTAGCGATCATGCTACCGAACTGCCCTCAATCAGTCATCTCTTATTACGCTGTTTTAATAGCAGGTGGCATCGTTGTTCAAACAAACCCGCTCTATACAGAGAAAGAACTGGAATACCAAATGGAAGACAGCGGCGCCAAAGTGCTGATCACGCTCGATCTGTTGTATCCAAAGGCTTATAAAATGAAAGCGCTGACAAGTATGGAGCACTTCATCATTACCAAACTACAAGATTATTTACCATTTCCGAAAAACATACTGTTTCCTATTGTGCAAAGAAGAAAAAATAAAATGGTTATCCAAGTCGAGAGAAATGAAACCATTCAACACTTCGCGCAGATTATGAAAGAATTAGAAGGTGAACAGCAGATACCCGCACTTTCCTTTGATCCGAAAGAGGATATCGCTGTTTTGCAATATACAGGCGGAACGACCGGTTTACCAAAAGGGGTCATGCTCACACATGAGAATATTTTAGCGAATACTGAAATGTGCGCTTCTTGGATGTATAAAACGAACAGGGGGAAAGAACGCATCCTCGGCATCATTCCGTTTTTTCATGTCTACGGAATGACGACTGTCTTAAATCTTGCTGTCAAAGAAGGGCATCAAATGATTCTGCTCCCACGCTTTGATGTCGCAGATACCCTCAAAACCATTGAAAAACAGAAGCCGACACTATTTCCAGGCGCACCAACCATGTATATTGCCTTGCTGAATCATCCGAACATTGAAAAGTATGACCTGTCGTCCATCACTGCATGTCTAAGCGGCTCAGCGGCACTACCTGTTGAAGTCAAACAAAGCTTTGAAAAATTAACAGGAGGACGCTTAGTGGAGGGGTATGGACTTTCAGAAACCTCTCCCGTCACTCATTCTAACTTTTTATGGGGAGCGAACAAAACAGGCAGCATTGGCTGCCCGTGGCCTAATACAGATGCCGGTATTTACTGCGAAGAAACCGGAGGCCTCAAAGAGCCATATGAGCATGGGGAAATTATTGTAAAAGGCCCTCAGATCATGAAAGGATACTGGAATCAGCCAGAGGAGACAGAGGCTGTCTTACGAGATGGCTGGTTTTTCACTGGAGATATAGGGTATATGGATGAGGACGGTTTTTTCTATATCGTTGACCGAAAAAAAGATGTGATCATTGCGAGCGGCTATAATATTTACCCAAGAGAGGTCGAAGAAGCCCTTTATGAGCATGAGCTTGTACAAGAAGTTGTCGTTGCAGGTATTCCAGATCCGTACAGAGGAGAAACAGTAAAAGCATTTATTGTACCGAAAAAGAATGCCTACTTAACAGAGGACGAACTTGATCGCTTTGTCAGAACGAGAATTGCCTCATTTAAAGTACCGCGCGTGTATGAATTTAAAGAGTCACTGCCTAAAACAGCCGTCGGAAAGATATTGCGCAGAGTATTAATTGAAGAAGAAAAAAGAAAGCACGCTTCTTCAACTGAAACGCCTGCCGATCAACCGAAAACATAGTCGTTCATCATCCGGTCCACAGGCCGGATGATTTGAATGTTGACCGGCTGCTCTGTTATGCTAAAAGAGGAAAGAAGAAGATCACTTGACAAATCGTTCGTTTCTTTTTAACATAAAGTTATGAATGAATACTCATTCAATTTAGAAAGGGACGAAGCACATTGAAGCAGAAAAGACCGAAGTACATGCAAATTATTGATGCAGCAGTTGTGGTGATTGCAGAGAATGGCTATCACCAATCACAAGTTTCAAAAATTGCGAAACAAGCAGGGGTAGCAGACGGAACCATTTATCTTTATTTTAAAAATAAAGAGGATATTTTGATCTCATTATTCAAAGAAAAAATGGGACAATTCATCGAACGGATGGAAACAGATATTCAAAAGAAACCGTCTGCGAAAGAAAAGCTTCTACTGCTCATTGAAGAGCATTTTCGTATGCTTGCGCAAAATCATCATTTGGCTCTTGTGACACAGCTTGAACTCAGGCAGTCAAACCTTGAGCTGCGGCAAAAAATCAATGAGGTGCTGAAAGGGTATTTAAATATGCTCGAATCCATTTTAGCAGATGGAAAGAAAACAGGAGAATTTAGACAAAATCTAGATGTCCGTTTAGCGAGACAAATGGTATTTGGGACGATTGATGAAACCGCTACAACATGGGTCATGAATGATCAAAAATATGATCTTCCTGCACTTGCAGAAAACGTACGTGATCTACTCTTAAACGGAATACATCAATCTTAAAGACATTTTGAAAAAGGATGATTGACATGGAAAAGATACTCACCTTACATCATGAAGGACAGACAGCACTTATCACGATTCAGCATCCACCAGCAAACGCCTTATCTTCTCAGCTGCTTAGCGAGCTTAATGACATGTTTGACCAGCTCGAACAAAATGAAGAAGTAAGAGTCATTGTGATTCACGGGGAAGGAAGATTTTTCTCAGCAGGTGCTGATATTAAGGAATTTACGACCTTGCAGGAAGAGTCTGACTATTCAAGCCTTGCAGACAGAGGGCAGCAGGTCTTTGAACGGATTGAACAATGTCCAAAACCGGTCATTGCTTCAATTCACGGAGCTGCATTAGGCGGGGGCCTTGAGCTTGCCATGTCTTGTGATATCCGAATCGCAACAAAAGATGCGAAGCTTGGACTGCCGGAACTAAACCTCGGTATCATTCCAGGATTCGGCGGTACGCAGCGCCTGCCGCGCTATGTTGGTTCTGCTAAAGCGCTTGAAATGATGGGTACAGCTGAACCGATTACAGGGGAAGAAGCATTTGCTTGCGGACTTGTGTCAAAGCTGGCAGAAACAGAGGAAGAGGCGCTCGAAGCAGCCAAAACACTTGCGTCAAAATTTGCAACGAAAAGTCCGAAATCACTCGAGTATGTGCTGGATTTATTGAATGCGACAAAATTGTATTCATATGACGGCGGTATGAAGCTAGAAGCTAAAAAGTTCGGTGAGATTTTCCAATCGAATGATGCCAAAGAAGGCATCCAAGCCTTTATCGAAAAGCGCAAACCAAATTTTAAAGGGGAATAAGGGATTAAACGACACAAGGGGGAGAAATACATGAATATATTTGTTTTGATGAAGCGTACGTTTGACACGGAAGAGAAGATTTCGATTCAGTCTGGTGCAATTCAAGAAGATGGAGCAGAGTTCATTATTAATCCTTATGACGAGTACGCCATAGAAGAAGCGATCCAGCTTCGCGACGAGCACGGGGGAGAAGTGACCGTTGTGACAGTTGGCAGTGAGGATGCGGAAAAACAGCTGAGAACAGCGCTTGCTATGGGCTGCGATCAAGCCGTTTTATTAAATGTGGAAGATGACTTAGAAGAGTGGGATCAATATTCAGCTTCTACGATTCTTTACCATTATTTAAAGGACAAAGAGGCTTCCTTGATCTTAGCAGGGAATGTGGCAATTGACGGTGGCTCTGGACAGGTTGCCCCGCGTCTTGCTGAATTACTTGGGTTTTCATATGTCACAACGATTACAAGTATCCAAATTGATGGCGGCTCTGCTTCGATTGAACGAGATGCAGAAGGTGATGTGGAAGTCATTTCTGCTGAGCTCCCGCTTGTTGTCACTGCGCAGCAAGGTCTCAATGAGCCACGCTATCCATCATTACCTGGCATTATGAAGGCAAAGAAAAAGCCTTTAGAAGAATTGGAACTTGATGATTTAGATCTCGATGAAGATGATGTGCCATATAAAATCAAAACAATTGAACGTTTCTTACCGGAGAAAAAAGAGGGTGGCAAGGTGCTGAGCGGAGAGCTTCAGGATCAAGTCAAAGAACTGACAGATTTACTTAGAAATGAAGCGAAGGTCATCTAAACATCCACTTTACGATATCACGAGAACAAGGGGGAACTTGAAAGATGAGTAAAAAAGTTGTTGTACTTGGAGAAAGTCGTGACGGTAAATTAAGAAATGTGACATTTGAAGCCATTGCTGTCGCTCATCAAGTGGCAGATGGCGGTGAAGTCATTGGCGTGTTAATAGGGGATGACGTCAAAGACCAAGCGAATGAACTGCTTTACTATGGAGCGGATCATGTCATGATTGTGGAGCATCCGCACCTTTCATATTATACGTCAGATGGATTTGCGCAAGCACTTCAAGCTATATTCGATCAGATTGACCCAGATGCCGTCCTTTTTGGCCATACGTCTATCGGAAAAGACTTGTCGCCGAAAATAGCTGCACGCTTGCAAACTGGCCTCATTTCAGATGCAATTGATGTAAGCGTTACCGGAGAACATCTTGTTTTTACAAGACCGATTTATTCTGGAAAAGCCTTTGAAAAAGTGATTTCAACAGATCGTCTGCTTCTGGCAACCATCCGCCCAAACAACGTGGCACCTCTTGAGCGGGATGCCTCACGAAGCGGAGACATTACACCGGTTTCTGTCGATATTCAAAACTTGCGAACGATTGTGAAGGAAGTCATTAAAAAAACGTCAGAAGGTGTAGATTTATCTGAAGCAAAGGTCATTGTTGCCGGGGGACGTGGGGTCAAGAGTAAGGAAGGGTTTGAACCGCTGAATGAACTCGCTGAGACGCTGGGTGCAGCAGTCGGTGCCTCACGTGGCGCCTGTGACGCAGATTACTGTGATTACGCCCTGCAAATTGGGCAAACAGGCAAGGTCGTCACACCTGATCTCTATATTGCGTGCGGGATATCAGGGGCGATTCAGCATTTAGCCGGAATGTCTAACAGTAAAGTCATTGTGGCGATTAACAAAGACCCAGAAGCTGAGATCTTCAAAATCGCCGATTACGGAATCGTCGGTGACTTGTTTGAAGTGGTACCACTTTTGAATGAAGAGTTAAAAAAGATGAATATCCACTCGTAACGCTCATACACTCAGAATGCCTAGGTATTCTGGGTTTTTTTGTATGTAATCAATACACAAAGGAGCGGTTGACAAGTGAAGGGAACAGTAAAAGTCAATGACGTGATCGGACGTATTTCTAAACACATCTATGGACATTTTCAAGAGCATTTAGGAAGAGGGATTTATGATGGAATTTGGGTCGGAAAAGATTCAGAGATCGATCATATTGAGGGGATTCGTACGGATGTGCTAAAAGCCCTTCAAGCATTACATATTCCGGTGCTTAGGTGGCCGGGCGGCTGCTTTGCAGACGAGTATCATTGGGCAAATGGTGTAGGAGATCTGAGCGAACGAAAGCCAATGGTGAACACTCATTGGGGTGGCACGGTTGAATCCAATGAATTTGGTACACATGAGTTTATGAAATTGTGTGAGCTGCTTGAATGCGAGCCTTATATTTGCGGAAATGTGGGAAGTGGGACTGTTCAAGAATTAGCAGACTGGGTCGAGTACATCACCTTTCCAAAGGGAACACCTATGGCCGATTGGCGCATTCAAAATGGAAAAGAAGAGCCTTGGGATTTGACCTATGTTGGTGTAGGAAACGAAAGTTGGGGCTGCGGCGGGAATATGACGCCTGAATACTATGCCGATTTATATAAACGATATCAAACGTATGTGAGAGAATTTGCAGGTCAATCCATATACAAAATTGCGTGCGGAGCCAATTCAAATGATGTGAATTGGACAAAAGTATTAATGGAGCGCGCCGCACCTTGGATGGATGGACTCAGTTTGCATTACTACACTGTACCTGGTACGTGGGAGAAGAAAGGGTCAGCGACTGAATTTGATGAAGATGAATGGTTTATCACGTTGAAAAAAGCCTATGAGATGGAACGGCTTGTCTTGGATCATGGAGAGATCATGGATCGGTATGACCCAGATAAGAGAATCGGGATGATCATTGATGAATGGGGGACATGGTATGATCCAGAACCAGGAACAAATCCAGGGTTTTTGTATCAGCAAAACACGCTAAGAGACGCACTTGTTTGTGCCCTTCATTTTCATATCTTTCATCGTCATTGCCAGCGAATTCATATGGCGAATATTGCTCAGACGGTCAATGTTCTTCAAGCAATGGTGTTAACGGAAGACGAAAAAATGCTTCTGACGCCGACGTATCATGTGTTTCACATGTTTCAAGTGCATCAAGAGGAGGAAGCACTTGAAGTGGATTTCGTGTCAACGCCTTATGAACGAAGCGGTGAAAAAATACCTCAAGTTAGTGTGTCAGCTTCGCGTTCGTCAGATAAGATGCATATTAGCTTCTGTCACCTGAATCCGCATGAACAAAACGAAGTATCCCTTGCTATTGAAGGTTTGGATGCACAAACAACGAAAGTCACGGGCCGCGTGCTGACAGCGGACCGCATGAATGCGCACAATACATTTGATGATCCTCATGCTGTCCAGCCAGCAGAGTTTCAGCAATTTGCTGTAAAATCCGGTGAGTTGACCATAGATCTGCCGCCAATGTCTGTGGTGATGCTCACAATCGATTTGGCTTGATCGCATATTTAGATGTTTGATGAGCAGGATGTTGGGGCATCATACATTGTAAACAAAGCGGAAAGGGAGTTATTGATATGCTTAGAACGATTCTCATGATTATCGGTGCAATTGTTGTCATTGGTGCGATTGTACGGTTTGTTTTTTAATTCATTTCATAAAAACTGATTCGTAAGCATTTCATTCGCAAGTCACATTGGTAGATGCTATACTAAAAAGCATAATTTACATTGGAGGAATGAATAATGGCAATCGTAAAAGCTACTGACGCAACATTTTCACAAGAAACTGCAGAAGGTGTTGTTATTGCGGACTTTTGGGCACCATGGTGCGGACCTTGTAAAATGATTGCTCCAGTTCTTGAAGAACTTGATCAAGAAATGGGCGATAAAATGAAAATTGTAAAAATTGATGTAGATGATAACCAAGAAACTGCTGGTAAATACGGCGTAATGAGTATCCCAACACTTCTTGTTTTAAAAGACGGCGAAGTGGTAGAAACTTCTGTTGGTTTCAAACCAAAAGAAGCACTTGCTGAGCTTGTTAACAAACATCTATAAACCTGTCTATGCCCAAGCGGCATACTCACTGAAGCGGTTCTCGTAAAGACGAGAGCCGCTTTTCTTTCAATATGGTATAAAACAAATGTTCGTGATACACTAGAAGGAGTGAAAGAGGAAAACAAGGACGGATGAAAATATGAACAAACTGATCAAAGAAAAGCTATCGGTCTTGCCAGATCAACCTGGCTGCTATTTAATGAAAGATCGACAAAATACAGTCATTTATGTGGGAAAGGCAAAAGTCTTAAAAAATAGAGTACGCTCTTATTTCACTGGATCTCATGACGCCAAAACGCAGCGACTTGTCAGTGAAATTGAAGACTTTGAATACATTGTCACCTCTTCTAATATCGAGGCACTCATTTTAGAGCTGAATTTAATCAAAAAATACGACCCAAAATACAATGTCATGCTCAAGGATGACAAAACGTATCCTTTTATTAAAATTACGAATGAACGGCATCCTAAATTGATCGTCACCCGTCATGTAAAAAAGGACAAAGGGAAATATTTCGGACCATACCCGAACGTACAGGCAGCACGTGAAACAAAAAAACTGCTCGACCGTTTATATCCTCTCAGAAAATGTGCCACCCTCCCTGACCGCGTCTGTCTCTATTATCATCTTGGACAATGTCTTGCGCCATGTGTGTATGACATTTCTGAAGAAACGAATAAGCAGCTCGTGGATGAAATCATAAGGTTTCTAAACGGAGGACACCAGCAAATAAAAAAAGAACTCACCGAAAAAATGCAGGAAGCTGCCGAACAACTAGAGTTTGAACGGGCAAAAGAACTGAGAGATCAAATCGCTTACATTGACTCTACGATGGAAAAACAGAAAATGACGATGAGCGATTTATCAGATCGAGATGTTTTTGCATATGCCTATGACAAGGGCTGGATGTGTGTCCAAGTCTTCTTCATCAGGCAGGGAAAATTGATTGAACGCGACGTTAGCCTGTTTCCTATGTATCAAGATCCTGAGGAAGAGTTTCTCACGTTTATGGGGCAATTTTATGCAAAGAACAACCACTTTCTACCTAAGGAAATTTTGGTGCCAGATAGCGTAGATCAAGAGATGATTGAACAATTGCTTGAGACGAACGTTCATCAGCCGAAAAAAGGAAAGAAAAAGGACTTGCTATTACTTGCCCATCAAAATGCCAAAATCGCTTTAAAAGAAAAATTTTCGCTCATTGAGCGTGATGAAGAGCGCTCAATTGGTGCGGTGAAGCAGCTTGGAGATGCACTAAATATTTATATGCCTTACCGGATTGAGGCTTTTGATAACTCGAATATTCAAGGTGCTGACCCAGTTTCTGCCATGGTCGTTTTTCAGGACGGGAAGCCGTATAAAAAGGAATACCGAAAATACAAAATTAAAACCGTCACAGGTCCAGATGATTATGCATCGATGCGTGAAGTCATTAGAAGGCGATATACTCGCGTGTTAAAGGATGAGCTTCCGCTACCAGATTTGATTTTAATTGACGGTGGAAAGGGACAGATCAATGCAGCGATAGATGTCCTTGAAAATGAGTTGAATCTGTCTGTTCCAGTAGCAGGTCTAGTCAAAGATGAAAAGCACCGGACTTCCAATCTGATGATGGGCGATACACTTGAAATTGTTGCACTTGAGCGAAATAGCCAAGCCTTCTATTTATTGCAGCGCATTCAAGATGAAGTGCACCGGTTCGCAATTAGCTTTCACAGGCAGCTGCGCGGAAAAAATGCATTTCAATCTATTTTAGACGATGTGCCAGGTATCGGAGAAAAGCGTAAAAAACAGTTGCTTAAACATTTTGGCTCTGTGAAAAAGATGAAAGAAGCCACGATCGAAGACTTTCAAGAGGCTGGCATCCCGAAACAAACGGCCGAGCTTTTAATGGAAGCTTTAAAAAAATAGATTGTACTTTTTCCAAAAGTCTGTTAAGATTGTGACTAAATTTAATAAATGAACGTGTTGTTTGTTGAAGATAGAGGTGCGAACTTCAAGAGTAAGCCTTCAGAGATCGATGGGATCTAGGAAGAGGGCTGAAAGGGGAGCGTCGCCGAAGTGAATAAAATCCACTCATTTTATTCGCTGGCTGTACATTGAAGAAATGTAGGGCTGTCAAGAATTTATTTCTTGGAGGGCTATCTCATTGTTTGCATCGTTTGATGATGATTATAAAGCAATGGGAGATCTGTTCTCTCATTGCTTTTTTTATTTGCAGTGAGCGGGCAATCTCCAAAGCCGCTTCTTGCCTCTTCTCTCACACGTGATCTTTTGAAAAAGGGTGGTAGACATGGGACTAATTGTACAAAAATTTGGCGGAACGTCTGTTGGATCGACAGAAAAAATTCGCAATGCTGCAGAAAGGGTCATCGCTGAACGCGAGGCCGGACATGATGTGGTTGTGGTTGTGTCGGCAATGGGTAAATCAACGGATGTTCTAGTAGACCTAGCGAAAGAACTCACAGATCATCCGAGCAATAGAGAAATGGATATGCTGCTCGCAACTGGAGAGCAAGTGACCATTTCCTTATTAACGATGGCGCTACAAGCAAAAGGCTATGATGCCATTTCCTTTACAGGCTGGCAGGCTGGTATGAAAACAGAGCAAGTACATGGTAACGCAAGAATCGTCGATATTGATGAATCAAGAGTAAAAGAGGAATTAAATGCTGGGAAAGTGGTTGTCGTGGCAGGGTTCCAAGGCATCGCAGATGATTTGCATATCACAACGCTTGGACGTGGTGGATCAGATACAACAGCTGTGGCACTTGCTGCTGCACTAAAAGCAGATAAATGTGATATTTACACAGACGTTCCAGGTGTGTTTACAACAGATCCGCGTTATGTACCGGCGGCACGAAAACTTGCAGGTATTTCATACGATGAGATGCTCGAACTGGCTAATTTAGGAGCTGGCGTCTTGCATCCGAGAGCTGTTGAATTTGCGAAAAATTATCAAGTCCCACTAGAAGTCCGTTCTAGTATTGAAAATGAATCGGGTACGTTAATTGAGGAGGAATCATCCATGGAACAAAATTTAGTCGTCAGAGGCATTGCATTTGAGGATCAGATTACACGCGTGACGGTGTGCGGTCTTTCAAGCGGTCTCACCACATTGTCGACCATCTTTACGACACTTGCGAAACAAAATATCAATGTGGATATCATCATTCAGTCCGTCACAAGCACGAATCAGACGTCGATCTCTTTCTCTGTGAAAACGGATGATTTGTCTAAAACAGTTGAAGTGTTAGAAGAATATAAAGGAGCACTTGGCTATGAACAGATCGAGACAGAAAGCAAATTAGCCAAAGTATCTATCGTTGGATCTGGTATGGTCTCAAATCCAGGCGTAGCCGCAGAAATGTTCGCTGTGTTAGCGGAAAAAGACATACAAGTGAAAATGGTCAGTACGTCTGAAATCAAAGTCTCAACAGTGGTTGGCCGTGACGATATGGTCAAAGCAGTAGAAGCACTGCATGATGCGTTTGATTTATCAAAGGTAGCTGCCCATTCTTAAAACAAAAAGGAGGTGTATCTCATGAAAGAGTGCACCTCTTTTTTATATTCGAAACCGGCGCATACAAGAAAGGAAAACGTGCGTAAACCCACTCACTAAGTATGCTATGATAGAAGAAGACAAACAAAAAAGGCGTGACCTAAAGTCCGCGCCTTTCAGAAAGAGTGTTAGCTAGGGTCTCTTAAATCCCATTTAACGGTTAAAATGACTTTATCAGCACGCTTTTTCACTTGTTCATAAGATTCAGCCACGTGCTCGTTAAGAAGCTGGATTTGTTCAGCAATAAAACCTGCTTCCATCTGAAAGCATGGCTCCTTTTGATAGGTGAGTCGATTTGATACAAGTGGACCTTCGAGCTCAAACTCAATTTCCTGTTTTTTCGAATGGACCATCGTGAGAGTTCCCCAACCGGCATCATGGAAAAATTCGGGGATCTTCTCCCATGACTCTTGAGGAAATTTACGAGCAAGCAGCTTACCCGCAAAATACATCATAGATGAATGATCCTGACCAAGAATATCAGGCAGCAGAACTTCGCGTATCAGCTCGTAGGCAAATCCATTGACTTCAATTTCTTTTAGCTGTTCTAAGTTAGATTCGAATTTATTCATTGTACGGCTCCCCTCTTTCAACAATTTATTATAGCTTATGTGAGCATATGATGACAGAGTTTTCCCTGAAGTCTAAGAAATTCTTATTGTAGTAAAACGAATTTTGATTTAAAACTTTTAAATTTCGGAAAATTTTAATTTATGTACGCGGTTTCTTGACGCTTTTTTGACATAGGAGTAAAATGAAATTGTCAATAAATTTGAATAAAGTGCTTACAATTGAAAGAAGCGGGGGTAAGACAATTTTCAGCAATTGCACTTTTTACTAGGGGGTAAAGTAATGTCGGGGAACAAAGAATTTTTTTATCGGAGATTGCATTCTTTGCTTGGCGTCATTCCGGTCGGTCTATTTTTAATTCAGCACTTAGTTGTGAACCATTTTGCGACGAGTGGACCAGAGGCGTTTAACAAAGCTGCACACTTTATGGAACAGCTTCCATTCAGATATGCACTTGAGCTGTTCGTGATTTTCTTACCACTGATCTATCATGCTGTTTATGGGGTGTACATAGCCTTTACGGCACAAAACAACACGTCTCGCTTCAGTTACTTAAGAAACTGGTTGTTCAGACTGCAAAGGATTTCAGGTATCATCACATTGATTTTTGTCAGTTGGCACGTATGGGAAACCCGAATTCAAGCGCAGCTTGGAGCTGAAGTGAACTATGACATGATGGCGAATATTTTAAGCTCTCCATTTATGCTAGGCTTCTATATTGTCGGCGTTTTATCTACTATTTTCCACTTTGCTAATGGCTTGTGGTCATTTGCTGTCAGCTGGGGAATTACTGTTTCACCACGCTCACAAAGAATCTCCACATATGTGACATTAGGTATATTTATAGCGCTTTCATATGTAGGGCTAAGAGCAATTTTTGCTTTTGTTTAAGAGGAAATAGATTAGTAGAAGAGGGAGAGGGGCTACAATGAGTAATTCTAGCATCATCGTTGTCGGAGGCGGCTTAGCTGGTCTCATGGCAACTATTAAAGCAGCAGAAGCGGGAACAGCTGTTAAACTATTTTCAATCGTACCTGTAAAACGTTCGCATTCCGTATGTGCACAGGGCGGAATCAACGGAGCGGTAAATACAAAAGGTGAAGGGGATTCACCTTATGAGCATTTTGATGACACGGTATATGGTGGAGACTTCTTAGCCAACCAGCCGCCAGTAAAGGCAATGTGTGAAGCAGCGCCGTCCATTATCCACTTACTTGATCGGATGGGTGTGATGTTTAACAGAACACCAGAGGGATTATTGGACTTCCGCCGCTTCGGGGGAACACAGCACCACCGTACAGCATTTGCTGGAGCTACAACAGGTCAGCAGTTATTATATGCACTTGATGAGCAGGTTCGCCGCTATGAAGTAGCAGGGCTTGTCACGAAATATGAAGGCTGGGAATTCCTTGGCGCTGTGTTAGATGACGAGGAAGTATGCCGAGGCATTGTCGCTCAGAACTTGACGACAATGGAAATTGAATCCTTCCGTTCAGATGCAGTGATCATGGCAACAGGCGGTCCTGGAATCGTGTTCGGAAAATCAACGAACTCCATGATCAATACTGGATCTGCTGCATCCATCGTCTATCAGCAAGGGGCTCATTACGCAAATGGAGAATTCATTCAAATTCACCCAACAGCGATCCCTGGAGATGACAAGCTTCGTCTCATGAGTGAATCGGCTCGTGGTGAAGGCGGACGTGTTTGGACATATAAAGACGGGAAGCCTTGGTATTTCCTAGAGGAAAAATATCCAGCATACGGAAACCTTGTACCGCGTGATATCGCAACGCGTGAAATTTTCGACGTATGTGTCGAACAAAAGCTTGGCATCAACGGAGAGAACATGGTATATCTCGATCTTTCTCATAAAGATCCGAAAGAACTTGATATTAAACTTGGTGGCATCATTGAAATCTATGAAAAATTCATGGGTGATGACCCGCGTAAGCTTCCAATGAAAATTTTCCCTGCTGTTCATTACTCAATGGGCGGATTATGGGTTGATTATGATCAAATGACAAATATCAAAGGTCTATTCGCTGCCGGAGAATGTGACTACTCTATGCACGGCGGAAACAGACTTGGTGCAAACTCACTGCTTTCAGCCATTTACGGCGGAATGGTCGCTGGACCAAATGCTGTGAAGTACATTAGCGGTCTTGAAAAGTCTGCGGAAGACCTACCTTCTGCAACATTCGACAGTGCTGTGAAGAAAGAGCAGGAGAAATGGGACAACATTCTGAGCATGGACGGAACAGAAAATGCGTACGTGCTTCATAAAGAGCTTGGAGAATGGATGACGGATAACGTCACAGTCGTTCGTTACAATGACAAACTCTTAAAAACAGATCAGAAGATCGAAGAACTAATGGAGCGCTACAAACAGATCAACATCAATGATACCGCTTCATGGAGCAACCAAGGCGCTGCCTTCACACGTCAGCTTGACAATATGCTTCAACTGGCAAGAGTCATTACGATCGGGGCTTACAACAGGAATGAAAGCCGAGGCGCACACTACAAACCGGACTTCCCAGAGAGAAACGATGAAGAATTCCTAAAAACAACGATGGCTACGTTCAAAGGAAAAAATCAAAAGCCTGCATTCCACTATGAGGACGTCGATGTATCGTTAATTGCACCTCGTAAACGAGATTACTCGAAGAAAAAGGTGGAGAAATAAGATGAGTGAAAAAAACAAGATTCAATTCATAATCACACGTCAAGATACAGCAGATGGAAAGCCTTATGATGAAGAATTCGAAATCCCTTACCGCCCAAATATGAACGTCATTTCCGCACTCATGGAAATTAGACGGAACCCAGTCAATAAACAAGGGGAAAAAACAACGGCGATCAACTGGGATATGAACTGTCTTGAAGAGGTGTGCGGAGCTTGTTCTATGGTCATTAATGGAAAGCCGCGTCAATCATGTACAGCTCTTATTGATCAATTAGACCAGCCGATTCGTCTTCAGCCGATGAAGACATTCCCGGTTGTAAGAGATTTGCAGGTTGATAGAAGCCGGATGTTCAATTCCTTGAAAAAGGTGAAAGCATGGGTACCGATCGATGGCACGTATGATCTTGGTCCAGGACCAAGAATGCCTGAGAAAAAACGTCAATGGGCATACGAGCTTTCGAAATGTATGACATGTGGCGTCTGCCTTGAAGCTTGTCCAAACGTGAATGATAAGTCTTCCTTTATGGGACCTGCACCGCTTTCGCAAGTTCGTCTATTTAACGCACATCCGACAGGTGCGATGAATAAGTCTGACCGTCTAGAAGAAATTATGGGGGACGGTGGCCTTGCGAACTGCGGGAACTCCCAAAACTGTGTGCAGTCTTGTCCGAAAGGAATCCCGCTGACAACATCAATTGCTGCACTTAATCGAGATACAACTTTACAAGCATTCCGTAATTTCTTCGGAAGCGATCACGCAGAATAACATCACATTCAGTCCTCTTTGCCAATCATGATGAGTGTTTTAGAGGCTGGATGCAATATTTAAACAAACGCCTCTTCCGATATGGGAGAGGCGTTTTGTTCCAATTAAGGAGATGATCAAGTGAGATTGCCGTCATATATTGAAGAACCGTTTGAAGAGTGGAGGGCGTCCTTTCGATTTTATGTCGAAACGACTGTTCGTTTTTCAGAAACGGATATGTTTGGCCATATGAACAATGTTACCCCTTTTGTGTATTTTGAAGAGGCGCGCATTGCCTTTTTTCAAAAAACAGGCATTGTTGATAAACGGATGAAACGTGTGAGAGAAACCATGACAGTCGTCGCTAACCTGCAATGTGATTACATCAAGCAGGTAGAGATTGGAGAGAGGCTTCGTGTGTATGTCAAGCCTGAGAAGGTCGGCTCAAGCTCACTCATTCTTCATTATTTAGGAGAAAATGAACAGCAGGAGCCATGCTTTACAGGCTCAGTCACCATGGTGCAAATTAGTAAAGACACAGGCACATCTGTCCCATTTACGGAAGACGAGAAAGAGACATTTCAGGCGCAGCGAAATGAGTAGCATGCTGTCTGATCAACGTACACGCTTCATTTTGTTATAATAAAAGCACCATATCAAGAAGAAACAAGAGGAGAACACATGAAGATTTTTCAATATGACACCATTGATAGTACAAATAATGAAGCGAAAAGGCTCATGCAGCAAGGAGAAAAGCCCTCATTTGCTGTCTATGCACGCCAGCAGACAGCAGGTAGAGGCAGACTTGGCAGGCCGTGGGAAACACCTTTAGGAAATGTGGCGGTAACCATGACAGTCATGCCACCAGAAGAACTTTCTACTCAGTCAACGATCGCCCCGCTGACAGCACTGGCAATCTATGATGTGCTGAAACCACTCATGAGAGCGGAGGATGAGCTGGCGATCAAATGGCCCAATGATATTCTCATTAATGAAGCAAAGGTATCCGGTACATTAATTGAAGCAGACCGCAGCGCCATTTATATCGGTGTTGGCATCAATGTAGAGACGAAGCCGGAGTATGTCCCGTACAAAACGATTTGCTTATCAGAGCTGACAGAGGTGAAAGCTGATCAGCTAGTGAAAGACCTAGCAGCGGCTTTTGAAAAATACCATTCACGCTGGCAAAATGAAGGGTTTGAAGCACTAACTTTCCTTTATAACAAACGGTTATATCGTCTCAACAAGCCGCTTCGCATTTCGTTAGATCGTGAAAAGCAAACATGGGAAGAAGGCATTTGCTGCGGTGTTAACCGCTTTGGTCATCTTCAGCTAAAAGATGATAAAGGACAGATCAAAGCTCATTCTGCGGGAGATATTGATGCCCCGCTTCAACATTAAAAAAAGCAGACGATGTTCTCGTCTGCTCAGCGTGTAGACAAACCCTCGCATTCGTTGTCAGTCCTGCGTGCTGGTGCTCACGAATGTCAAATTCGCTCCGCGCCAGTACTCGTCCTTCCTAGACTGCAAAGGTTTTCTATCACGCTGAAAAGAAGACAAAGGGCTAAAATCAAGATCATTTTAGCCCTTTGTCAACAATCTGAGCAGACGATGTTCTCGTCTGCTTTAGGCTTCTCTTTTAATATGAGGTTGTACAATATAGTCTTGTTTCGTAAAGACAACCCCGTCTAGAATTTCTCTTGCGGTTCGAATGACTTTGACTCTGTTTTGAGACATGTCAATGTCCGTTTGCATAATCCCGGCAGGGTGCCCAATTCGAAGCGTATCATGCTGTCCATCATAAAGCTGTGCAGGAAGCGTATGTTCCATAAAGCAGCTGGCTGATATGCAGACAGAACCGGTAATGGCAAGCGCTTGGTGTGGTCTTTGCATCGATAACATGCGTACGACGATATCCATATTGGCTGCTCGTCTCAGCACTCCGTTTGTATCGGTATAATCAGCAGGCTCACTAATGATCGCAAGCTTCGGAACGGCTGGTGACTGTAATGTCGCCGTGTCTTTTGGCGCAAAGTGACACATTTCAGCAGCGATAGAACGAATCTCTTCTAAATCAGTCAGTAATGCATCTGTAAACTCCTCAGGTAATTCGGTTCCTTTTAAATGAAGATCCTTCGCTCGGACAAAGGCAATGGGATTTGCGATGTCAACGATCGAGATCGGAATTTCTCCAAATTTTGTCTGAATCATATCGATGCGGTTTCCTGTCGGAAAAGTTTTACCTGTCACAGCGCCTTCAGGTTTTTCAAAGGATAGATAGATGGGAGACCCTGTCCCTTTTACTCCTGGAATTTCTACATCTCCCTCAAATTTCACTTCACCGTTTTCAACTTCAACCTCTGCTACAATGACTTTATTGGTGTTGGTATTGAGGATACGTACAGTCGTAATGGGCTCAACCGCTTGAACAAGTCCTTTAATGATGGCGTAAGGTCCAACCGCTGATGAGATATTCCCGCAGTTTCCTTTAAAATCGACATATCTCTCATTGATGCTGACTTGTGCAAACGTATAGTTCACATCCACATCTGGACGTGTGGCTTTATCGATAATGGCTACTTTGCTTGTTAAAGAATTACCGCCGCCGATCCCATCGACCTGCAGCCGGTCAGGACTGCCCATAATGTCTAAAAGAAATGCCTCGAGCTCATCGTGGTCATAGGGAGCATCGTTTGCTTGAATGAATACCCCTTTGCTTGTACCGCCTCGCATCATTGTGATTGGAACTTTTCTCATTGCTCTCACCCTCAATTTTTAATGAACTGTTTATCTAATCAAAATGGTAAAGTATAATAAGAAATAAGTTAAATACATTATTTTAAGAGAAATAGATAAAAAATTTTTATAACAAGGGCAAAAGGAGGGCGCACAATGGATGAAAAAGACTGGCGGTTTTTAAAGGTGTTATATGAAGAGAAGAACATTACAAAAGCAGCGGAAAAATTATTTGTCTCTCAACCTGCCTTAAGTTATCGATTGAAGCAGCTTGAAGAGGAGTTTGATATGAAGCTTTTCTTTAAAAGAAAACGAGGGATTGAATTTACGTCAGAGGGCGAGTACTTGGCTAAATACGCAAATGACATGCTCAAGCAGCTTCAGCAAACGAAAGATGGCATGCTGAATATGCAAAAAAAGGTTAAAGGAACAATCCGGTTAGGGGTCTCAAGTAACTTTGCTCAATATAAGCTCCCAGAAATTTTAAGAGAGTTTTCTAAGCAGTATCCACACGTCCAATTTATGGTCAATACAGGCTGGAGCACTAAAGTCATGGACTTATTAGGCACATCGAGTGTCCATTTAGGGATTTTAAGAGGAGATTACGACTGGAATGGAGAGAGGTTTTTGCTTGATAAAGAGCGACTTTGTATCATTTCAAAATCAGAAATTCAGCTAAAGGACCTTCCGAAGCTGCCGCTCATTGACTATCATACAGATAGTTCATTAAAACGATTGATTAACAGATGGTGGCAGGAAACGTTTGCCATGCCTCCGCTTGTGACGATGGAGACAGACCGCCAGGATACATCAAAAGAGATGGTCAAGCACGGGTTAGGCTATGCCATTGTCCCAGAAATTTGCCTCAGGCCAAGTGATGAGCTATTTGTAAAAGGTCTTTCGTATAAAGATGGACAGCCTGTTTTAAGAGATACATGGCTTATGTACCAGCCTGACTCCCTTCATTTGTCTGTTGTGAAAGCATTCATCGAATTTTTAAGAAGCCGGCAAGGTTGATTATAAAAATAATTTATAGAATATACGAAAAAATCAATATTTTCATTATGAAAAAAGCTATTATATCCTTGAAATAGAAAGCGCTAACATTCAGATCACAAGTGAAAAGGGGCGCTTGTTGATCGTGTAAAAAGAGGATGGAGGGATATATAGTGCTAGCTATTTTAGGGCTCTTAATGGTCGTGACTTTTACATTTCTTATTATGACAAAACGAATGCATCCGGTGGTGGCGTTAACCGTTGTACCGATCATCTTTGCATTGATTGGTGGGTTTTACAGTGGGCTAGGGGATATGATGCTCGATGGACTCAAAACGGTTGCACCATCTGCCGCTTTATTGCTATTTGCGATTTTATTCTTCGGTGTCATGCTGGATGCAGGGCTATTTGATCCACTGATTAAACTCATTTTACGTCTTGTGAAAGGGGACCCTGTCAAAATTGCGTTTGGGGTAGCGGTTTTGTCTATGCTTGTTGCATTAGATGGTGATGGGACGACAACATACATGATTACCGTGTCCGCTTTACTGCCGCTTTTCTTAAGAATTGGGATGAATCCGCTGATTTTAGGAACGATTTCATTATTATCATTAGGGATTATGAGCGGTATGACCCCGTGGGGTGGTCCAGCTACTCGAGCAATTGCTGCGCTCGGCTTGGATGCAGCTGAATTTTTTATTCCATTACTCCCAACGATGGTAGCAGGGGGTCTATTCATCCTTTTTACTGCCTATGTGCTTGGGAAAAAAGAGCGGAAGCGAATTGGTGTTGCAGAGATTCAGTATAAAGAAGAGTATCAGATATCCCCGGAGCTGGCTGCGTCAATCGAAGATGGCGTAGAAGACATAAAGAGACCGAACCTCATTTGGGTGAACTTCTTCTTGACGATGGCGGTCATGGCAACACTTGTTTTAGACATCGTACCGATTCCAGTTCTCTTTCTCATTGGGTTTGTCATCGCGCTCATGATCAACTATCCAAAGGTTGAAGATCAGCGCGAGAGAATTTTATCACATGCCGGAAATGCCTTAACGGTCATTACCCTTGTGTTTGCAGCTGGAATTTTCACAGGCATTTTTTCAGGGACAAAAATGGTGGAGTCTATTGCTAACTTGGTCATCTACATGATTCCGGATTCCTACAGCTCATTCTTTCCACTCATTGTCGCTTTAACGAGTATGCCATTTACCTTTGTTCTTTCAAATGATGCTTATTATTTCGGGGTGTTGCCAATTTTGGCGGAAGCCGGCGCTGCATACGGGATTGATCCTGTGGAGATTGCGCGTGCTTCTATTATAGGACAGCCTGTCCACTTGCTAAGCCCTCTTGTGGCTTCAACGCTTCTTCTTGTCAGTATGCTGAACAAAGATATTGGCGATTTGCAAAGGTACGCCCTGCTATGGACCGTGTTAACTGCCCTTTTTACAACATTAATCGCTTTGTTAACAGGTGCCATTTCTATCTTTTAAATACGTGTATAAAAAGGACGATGTCTCAGGTAGGAGACTCGTCCTTTTTTGTGCGGATAAAAGCGCACAAAATGGACGCTCATATGCGGGAATTCTCGATTTTAACGTCACCTACCTCGGGCAACCGGCATATGATATCTCGACTATACAGAATCCCATTCTATAGAGACTAGAGCTCTCACCTTAGCAAGGAGGGTTACAATACTTGAAGGAGAAAGAGTTTCAATCCAAGCCGCTATTAACCAAAAGAGAAAGAGAAGTATTCGAATTGCTCGTCCAAGATAAAACAACAAAAGAAATTGCAAGCGAGCTTTTTATTAGCGAAAAGACTGTTCGGAACCACATTTCGAATGCCATGCAAAAGCTAGGAGTCAAAGGTCGTTCACAGGCCGTAGTCGAGCTTCTGCGTATGGGTGAGCTAGAGCTCTAAAGTCAGCCGGTTTTCCTTCCACACTAGGAAGGAACCGGTTATTTCTATATGGTTCCATGAGTCTCTTCTTGCATTTTCTCTGAAAAACGAGGAAAATAGGAATGTACGTTTTAATTAAAGTGAGATGCTATAGTGAGGTATCAATGAAATGGAAACGAATGAGTCTGGCCATGTAGCAGAGATTGAAAAATCATTGCGCCATATTGCGGCAATTATTAAGCAAAAAGGCAGAGAAATCCTGAATCAATATACGATTACACCTCCTCAATTTGTAGGGCTTCAGTGGCTTTATGAATTCGGAGATATGACAATAGGTGAGCTATCACAAAAGATGTATTTGGCTTGCAGTACAACCACCGACTTAATTGATCGAATGGAAAAAAGTGAACTTGTCGAACGAGTAAAAGATCCTTCTGACCGCCGCGTGGTTCGCATTCATTTGTTGCCTGAAGGCGAGCGGATCATTCAAGAAGTGATTGTCAAACGCCAAGAATACGTCAGTGAACTTCTAGGGGCTTTCTCAGAAGAAGAAGCCATCGTTTTCAATCAATCCTTAACGAAACTACAGCAGCAAATGAAAAGAAAATGAGGCGATTTTGTTGGATCAACCAATCGGCGTCATTGATTCCGGCGTCGGCGGTTTAACCGTTGCAAAGGAAATCATGAGACAACTACCAAAAGAAAAAATCATTTACGTAGGCGATACAAAACGGTGCCCGTATGGTCCTCGGAAAGAAGAAGAGGTTCTTCAATATACTTGGGAAATGGCACACTACTTATTAAGACATCACCATATTAAAATGCTCGTCATCGCATGCAACACAGCGACGGCGATCGCACTAGATGAAATCAAAGCAACACTCGATATTCCGGTCATTGGCGTGATTCAGCCTGGTGCTCGCACAGCCATCAAGGTGACAAACAATCAGCAGATTGGTGTCATTGGTACGGCCAATACGATCAAAAGCGAGGCATACAAAGAAGCTTTGCTATCCCTAAAAGCAGGACTAGCGGTTCAAAGTCTGGCATGTCCGCTGCTTGTCCCATTTGTGGAAAGCGGTACATTTTTAGATCAGACAGCAGATGAAGTGGTGAAAGATTCCCTTGAACCGATGAAAGAAACAGGAATTGATACACTCATTCTTGGCTGCACGCACTATCCGATTTTAAAAGAGTCAATTCAGCGCTTTATGGGCAGTGATGTGAGCATCATTTCATCAGGAGATGAGACAGCTAGAGAAGCGAGTACAATTCTTTCCTATAAAGGACTGTTAAACACTTCTCAAGAAGCGCCTGTTCATACATTTTATACAACAGGGCAACAGCAAAATTTTGAAAACATCGCTCGTGACTGGTTTGGCTATCTGCCAGGAAAAGTCGAAACCGTATCACTTGAACATGTCTATCAGCAATAACCCCCTTCTTCTTGAGGTGGGTTAATTTTTATGAAAAGGGTCTAATCCGTAGAGGGAGCTCGTATACATAGTAGTACAAACTACTAGAGGAGGGTGAAGTATGCTGAAAAAAGGATCTACAGCAGCTGTGACGTGTATCGCGTCAGCCATGCTTTTGTCAGGATGCGGATTGTTTCAAACAGACCAAGCGAAAACAGAGATTGACCCGCCACAAAACGTCACATATGTGAAAGATAATAAAGAAGATAAACAAACAGCCAAAGAAGGAAAAGAAGAGAAGAAGGCAGATACAGTCATGAGAGAATTATATTTAATTGATAAAAACGGGTATGTCGTCTCTCAATCCATTCCACTACCGAAAAATGAAGGAAGTGCCAAACAAACCCTTGAATATCTCGTAGACGGAGGACCGATTTCGAATCTCATGCCAAATGGATTCAGGGCTGTTTTGCCGGCCGACACGAACGTATCTGTCGACATTAAAGACGGAACAGCCGTAGTAGATTTTTCAAATGAATTCAAAAACTATAAAAAAGAAGATGAACAGCGTATCCTTCAATCGGTCACTTGGACGTTAACACAGTTTGATTCTGTCGCCAAAGTCAAATTGAAAATGAATGGTCATGAATTAAAAGAAATGCCTGTGAATGGTACACCGATTTCAGATGATTTAAGCAGAGAAGACGGTATTAATATTCAGCACGAGGCTGCTGCTGATATGACATCAACAAAGCCTGTGACGGTTTATTACTTAGCTGAATCTGATGAACAGACGTATTATGTTCCTGTGACCAAAAGGGCGCCAAAAGACAAGGATGATCAAATTACAGCAGCCATTGATGAGCTCGTCTCTGGACCAAGCAAAAAAAGCCATTTGCTCACAGACTTTGATCAAGATGTTAAGCTGAATGATATCCCGAAAGTAAAAGACGGACATGTGACACTTGATTTCAACGAATCCATTTTTGGCAGCGCGGATGAAAAGAAAAAGGTGATTTCACAAAAAGTTCTTGATAGCATTGTGCTCACATTAACAGAGCTGCCGGACGTCAAAAGCGTATCTGTTAAGGTAAACGGCAAGGCTGAACTTGTGAACGAAAAAGGAACAGAGCTGACAAAGCCAGTTTCAAGACCAGAACAAGTGAATACAGGTAGTTTTTAACGGCACACATTGATATAATGGAGAAAAAGAGGCATGCATATTCGCTGCCTCTTTTTTATTCCAAGCGATTAGAACGAGCCGAGGTTGTTAAAGTTAGTAGAAGAACCCCGCTGGCATACGCGCGGAATGTATATTGTAACGGAGGTAAATCATGAGATTAGATGAAAGACACTATGACGAATTAAGAAAAATTGAAATAGAGGCAGGCTACATTACGCATCCAGAAGGCTCTGTCTTAATCTCAGCGGGCAATACGAGGGTGATTTGTAACGCATCCATCGAAGACCGCGTACCTCCTTTTTTAAGAGGAGAAGGAAAAGGCTGGATTACAGCAGAATATAGCATGCTTCCAAGAGCAACCGCTCAAAGAACCATTAGAGAATCATCTAAAGGCAAAGTGACAGGACGTACAATGGAAATTCAGCGATTAATTGGACGAGCACTCCGTGCAGTCGTTGACTTAGAAAAGCTTGGCGAACGCACGATTTGGATTGACTGTGATGTCATTCAAGCAGACGGCGGCACACGAACAGCATCCATTACAGGTGCTTTTGTTGCTATGACGCTTGCGATTCAAAAGCTCCGAGCAGAAGGTGTCATCAAACAAAACCCGATCACTGATTATTTAGCGGCGATATCCGTCGGAATTGATTCTCAGCAAGGTCTTCTGTTAGATTTAAATTATGAAGAAGATTCTTCAGCTGAAGTAGATATGAATGTCATCATGACAGGCGCTGGACGCTTTGTTGAACTTCAAGGGACAGGCGAAGAAGCGACATTCTCAAGAGAACAGCTAAACGGACTGCTTGATTTAGCCGAAAAGGGCATCAAAGAATTAATTGAAAAGCAAAAAGCAGTGACAGGAGAAGTCATCGAATAAAAAGAAGGGTTTGATCAGGATGAAAACAGCCATCATTGCAACGCACAATGCGGGCAAAGCGAAAGAATTCAAAGCCATTCTTGAGCCAAAAGGATTCACGGTCAAAACACTAGCAGACATCGGCTTTATTGAAGAAATTGAAGAAATAGGACATACCTTCGAAGAAAATGCCGTCATCAAAGCCGAGGCGATTCAAGCCAAAGCGGGTGAAATGGTCATTGCAGACGATTCCGGTTTGTCGATTGATTATCTAGGCGGAAAACCGGGCGTCTATTCAGCGAGATACGCTGGAGAGCATAAAAACGATGCTGAGAATGTAGAAAAAGTGCTGAGCGAACTTCAAGGCATTGAAAAAGAAGACCGCACAGCTAGATTCAGATGTGCCTTGGCTGTCAGCATACCAGGCAAAGAAACAAAAACGGTAGAAGGATCAGTAGAAGGCTTTATCGCAGAGGAACCAATCGGCGAAAATGGCTTCGGATATGACCCGATTTTCATCGTCAAAGACAAAGACCAGACGATGGCCGAATTATCACCAGAGGAGAAAAATAAGATCAGCCATCGAGCGGTCGCGCTTCAAAAGCTTTCATCACTGCTAGACGCAAATGAATAAGGGGGAATGAAGCCATGAAGATACTCATCATTAGTGACAGTCATGGACTCACAGACGAACTTCAAATGATCGCCAAAAGGCACGCGGCTGAAGTCGACATGATGATTCACTGCGGAGATTCAGAACTCGAAACGAACCACCCAGCACTCGAAGGATACAAGGTCGTCAAAGGAAATTGTGACTTTATGGGCGATTTTGAAGAAGAGCTCCTGCTCCCACTGGATGGAGGCGGAAAACTATTTCTCACTCACGGACATCTGCATGGCATCAAACAGTCCTTGCTTCAAGTCTACTACCGTGCAGAAGAGCTAGGCGCAGACATCATCTGCTTTGGTCACTCGCACATCCCAGGCAGTGAACTGCTAAGAGGAAAACTGCTTATTAACCCAGGCAGCGTGCACCTGCCAAGAGTGCGCAAAGAGCGCAGCTATGCTATACTGACACTAGATGGAAGTGAAGCGAACGTACAATTTTTCACAGACGAAGGTCAAGCCATACAAGACCTCGAAAACACTGTCACATTGGAAGGTATTTCATAAGGGTGCAGCATTTGCCCCTTATGAAAAAAACTTTCGAAAAACCGTTGACTTTAAAGAACAATAGTAATATAATAAATATTGTCGCTGAGGTAATACACCATAGCACACTACATAACAACATGTCCCAGTAGCTCAGCTGGATAGAGCAACGCCCTTCTAAGGCGTCGGTCGGGAGTTCGAATCTCTCCTGGGACGTATGTACTTAAAACTGTTAAAAGCCAGAAACATTGTTTTATCAATGTCTCTGGCCTTTTTTGTTTTTTTCATTGTTTAACAAAGTATTTTAGCGATCTTTTATGACTCCAGTAATTGATTCATTGGAAGGAGCATGATTTACATAGATAGAATATTTCACACCTTTATCAAGCCAAACGTCGATACTCTCAGATTTATTGCCTTTTGATCCGCCAACATATGCTATTACACCACGAGTTTTTTGAATCAATTTCACTCATCCACTGAAGAAGCAGCCCTTAAAAAATGGATTGGAAATAGGATCAAGGGGGATGGCAAGGTCGAGACAACCGGTTGACTCGTTGCTAGTGAAAGGGAAGAAAAACCTTACCAAGAAAGAGATTGAAGAAAGAAGAGAGCAGGAAATAAAGGCGCCAGATGACAAAGTGAAAGCTCCTTCTTATTTACCAAAAGATTTAAAAAGAGAATTCAAAAGGTAGCGGACGAGCTAAAAACATTGGAATTATGACAAATTTAGATGTTGATGCGCTTACCCGTTTTTTATTTGCTGAAAAATTATATTTACAAGTACTGAACAGTTGTTTGAGCGTGGACGTATGAAAAGGTGATAGTCAGAAACCTAGATAAAGAAGTTGAAGTGATTTCAGAAAATGAAAAGTTACGAGCTGTTTAAACAAAGCAAACAGATATCATGTGATTTAGAATGTCTATTTACCTACATTTAAACTCTCTACCTTTAAAAAAATGCCAAGACTAAGAAAAATGAAACGCACTTATTTCATCAAATAGTATAA
Organism: Bacillus sp. FSL R5-0422; assembly: GCF_038610765.1. Classification (NCBI taxonomy): domain Bacteria; kingdom Bacillati; phylum Bacillota; class Bacilli; order Caryophanales; family Bacillaceae; genus Bacillus; species Bacillus sp. FSL R5-0422. Next base: position 2,448,015 of record NZ_CP152014.1, on the reverse strand, counting down.
AATGAGTAAATTAAACTTGAAATGCGTTAAATACAATGCGAATTTTCTGATTATATGTTATGTTTATTTATGGTTTAAATAAACAAAATTGTTAAAATAAGAAAGGTGATTAAGATGAAAATTTTGAAAAAATTTATTACAGTAATTGCAGCTTTAACACTTTTAGTATTCGGTTGGTCTAGTTCAAATATACAGGCGAATGCAGAACAATCCGATGATCTGAAATCACTAAATCAAACTGCACAAAAGATGAGTATCGTAAAAGATCCTGAAAAAATTAAAGAGATGAAAGATGAATCAATAGAGGCTATAGAAAACAAAAAAGTGGTTTCTAATGCTTTAAGTGCTGATTTAAATTATGATGAAGCCACTGTTGGTGAAGTTTTAGCCGAAAATGAAGTATATTCGGTTATAACAATACCTATTAAATCAGATGACTATAATCCATTAAGCAATTTAACTCTAATTAGTCAGAGCGGAGAAATTTTGACTTATACTGAAACATTAATAACCAAAAGTAATAAGAATACTGTCGCAATTTCCACGTATACTGATGGAGTCATAACAAATGAAAAAATAACAGATATTGAATATTTAAGTAATAGTGAAGTACAAGAAGCAATAGACAAAGCAAAAAGTATTGATGTTGATGATAATATAGTGCAACCAGAAGGTTTGGGAGAAGTTTCGCTTTGTCTTGCTAGTGTGTTGTTAATAGATTTGACTGTAGCAAGGATTGTTGCAGCTACTTGTATAGGTGCTTGTGGAACTGGAATCGTACCGTTATGTGCATCTTGTGTAGGTGGAGTTTTTGTGATAGGTGGAGCTAATATTGGTGGAGTTATTTCTTGTTTTCAACTAGTCTAAGATACTGTTTTATTAAAAAGTAAGAAGCCTCTGAAAAGAAGGCTTCTTTTTTAATAAAAACCGAATGAATGCATTGACTGATTAGGCAAATACTAAAAAAAATAAATAAAGAGAAGGGGGACTAATATAACTAGAATAGAACCTATACCTAATGTAGAAATAACTTTTATGATGTCTTTTCTCAAGATAAACACCACCATTTCTCAATATTTTTCTTTAAATATAATCTAACAAATAAAGTAATAATTAGCAAATTTATAATAATTCATTAATTATGTTTACGCTTCATTAAGTATATGTATGCATCTCTTTGCATGCCAGAAATCCTTGGAAGAATTTCAGGCTTTTTTGTTTCATCAAACAGAAAGCCTTTACAAACAGACGGGGATATAAATGGCAGCTTTCTACTAAAAAATTCAAGGTGTATAGTAGAAGGAGAATATTTAGCAAGTTGGGAGGAATTTTAGGGCGTACAAAATCAAATCGAGCAACTTGATTTTTAATGAAGGTGAAAACGAAGCCATTCAGGGTGAAGGGCAAATGTCTTGTAATTATATAGAAGAAATAGAGCTACCTATTGAAAAACTAGTTGCTTGTGATCCGTTTATTTTATCAGAAAGAGAACCGTTAAACTATGAAAGTATTCAGTACTTTAAATATTATCTGTTTTGAAAATGAAGATGAACGTATTGCATCTGCATCATAAAGTTTATTAGCCAAAATAGTGTGAAGTGGGAGCTTGCACGATAAATGACAGATAGAAAGTGATTTACAGGGGGATCAGTTCTCTGGCTACGGAGTTGATACTGGAAATGGATGTGGAACGGCGTGTTTTAAGATTATCCAAGTTATTTTGGGGATGAGAATGGAGATGAAACTTGTTTCGTTACTGATTTTCTTTTGACGGATTAAATGGGGAAAAACAAAAGTGCTGTTAATGCTACAACTAATATTTAGGATTATCCTTTTTCTTTATTTTTTGGTATAATATATATAATTTAAGAAATTTCACGTGAATCTCTTTTCATAATGAATATTTATTATTTAAGATCAAAACAAGGTACAGCTGATATAGGTGCTTGGTTAGGAGAGATACGTCACTATACATTTGGGGAATTTTTGGAGTTCTTTTACTATAATAGATGAACTATTGCATTTATCGTATGATAAATAAAGAATTGTAAAAAAATATTCGGATAGTGCTATTTAGTTTTATTTTTAAAGAAATTAAGTTGGTATTTTAGACTAAGTAAAGAGGAGAAACAAAGTGGATTTATATAATATTTTGGTGGATATAAGTAAGTACTTGAGAATTCCCGGTATTCTTGTATCTCTAATTTTTTTCATGAGAATTATTAAACCAGTTTCATTTATTTCTGCAGGGATAATTGAACAGAGGATGTTTTCAAAAGATAAATTGTTTCTCTTAAGAGTCAGTAAACATTTAATTTACACATTATATTGTATTTTATTTTTTATTTCGATTGCAACGTTAGAATTTGAACCATCATTATGTATTGTCTATTTTTCAATTTTACTCGCGGTCATAATTTTGTGTAATATTATTCTAATTAATACGGGTGAAGTAAAGGGTAAAATTTTAGAAAAGATCCAAGAAAAACATTGGCTAAGAGCATTACATATTATATTATTATTCATTTTTATTATATTGATATTTCAATCTCTCTACTACATATTGTTAACAGTGGTTAAAAACGGAACCTATAACGATATGGATTTAATAATATTAATTATTATGATATTTGTTTTTACATCGTTACTCCCTTCTTTAAGAGGTCAAATTTCAAAATTTATGAATATTTCGAATGAAAAATATGCATATTGGAGATGTCAAGAATATCAAAAGTGGTATCTTTTGCATGCGATAAATAAAGATACAGTTCTCTTAGGAGATAAAAGTAATTATAAACTGTGTAGTCAAGTTAAAATAATGAAATTAGAAGATTTATATAATGAAATACTCTATATTGAATAAAAAATAAGTCCAAGACGAATAGCATGTGGATACTGATCAATACCTTTTATGGGTGTTGGTTGGTGTCCGTTTTTTATTTTTTGGAAAGGAGCAACAACATGAAGAAGGAAAAGCCGAAAACGACCGCAGGAGATTATAGAAAGGGAGAGATGTGAGCTCATGGTGTATAAAAACATGCAGTGGTTAAAAAGAGGCAAAGGCGGGGCCATGCGCAGAAAATAATTGGGGGAATTATTATAAACAAACACAAGTTTAGACATTCCGAAAATCGACGAGGAAAAACTAGAGCAAAGATGTCAAGAATGCTAATCGTAAATTTAGAAATTGGAATAACTATTTTCAAAGAGAACTAAATGTAGACAAACAAATTATTGAATGTGAAAAAATAGGTCCTAGAATTAAAGATATATACAGTTATCGGTTAGGACAATTACATGCTAGGGGAGGTTTAATAAAAAGTTTAATAATTTCTGCGCTTTTAATAACAGGTTCTCTGTGTAGTCGATATAATAACACCGGCACCTGGGTCTTGTATATTGTCAATATTATTCTATTGGTTGTTATGTTCCTAAATTATATTTACTTTGACAAGAATTTGAGATTTTTTATGGATAGAGTAGGAAACTTTAAGCTTAGGGACAAAGAATAATGTTGAAGAAAATTACATTTGGATCGGTCTAAACTGAAAGCACCCATCAGGGGGTTTTTTATTTTGGGGAGGAAAATCTAATGAAGTGGGCATTAACACCATGCAATGAATCTGGATGTCCTCAACTAACGTGCGAAGGATATTGCCAGAAGCATAAGACATTAAAGCCTTTATATGATCTGTTCCGTGAATCATCATCCCGTCGTGGGTATAACAGCCGCGTAAAGTGCGTGAAGGTTATTTGACAAAGCATCCTTTGTGTCAGTCTTGCATGTTTCAAGTTAAACGCATTGTTGCGACAGTTGTGGACCACATCAAGCCATATAAGGGAGATAAAAACAGTTCTGGGATTCTGCCAACTGTCAGCTGCTGTGTGCGACTTGTCATAACATTAAGACCGCTAAAGAAGATGGAGGGTTTGGAAATGATCAATGTGGAACAATCTTCATAATTAAATTCTGTTCTAGGATTATGAAGGTCGGACGTGGAATCAAACGACATCTGCTAGTGTGTCTGAGGTGTAGAGCCGAGTAAACATCTTACTATACAAGGTAGCAGAGAGCAGAGAGCAGCAAAGTACAAAAAAGTAAAGTCGGGTGAAGCATTCACGATTGATAGATCGTTTCATTCAATGAAGCAAAAATGTACAAGCTGAAATCAGGCTATTATATTACAGCTGCTTCAAAATATGTTAAAACAGAAGTAAAAGAAAGCCCTTACAACACGGAGGGGCTTTTCATTGGTATTCATCGCTGTCAAATTCCCATAATTTTTGACCGTCTACTAAATATACAGACTTAGGTGGATCATCATATAGGGAAATTTCCACATAAGAATTTCCTTCTTGTATTACCCAATCACATACTCTTCCTTCATTATGAGTAGGGTGGGCAATGATGTCCTTGACAATAAAGGCAACTGCGTAATATTCTGTATAATTTATATCGTCGTCTTCTAGCCCATTATCTGTTTCATAGAGTGCATCTGGTTTTCCGATAATCTGTAATCCGTTTTCCCATTCTAATCGCAATTCGTTGGCACCATATTTATTTAATATTCTGATTAAAGAGTTATATCCCAAGAGTATCAATCCTTTTTTATGGTATTGGTTTTGTTGGAACTATGTGAGCACCATCTTTTGAGTAATGTATTGTTCCTCTATTGGTTTCTAAATATTTTCCAGTTTCTAAGTCATATGCTTTACCTATTTTGTGATCAAACTTAACAACTTCTCTTCCTTTTGATGGTATGTGTCCTGTACCAGCATATTTATCAAGCAATTCTTGGGCTTTTTTATTGTCACCGTAAAAGATGCTTTTTTTCTTTCCATTAGCTATCTCCTGTTTATAGTTAGGTGCATCGGGAATATGTTTCTCTTGAGCTCCTGGTTTTACCTTTGCAGGGAAACCATTTACTTCACGATACGGACCTTTTGGTATGGAGTGTTTGCCAAATGTAGGTGTTTTAAAAATCTTCTTGTCTACTTTCTCTCCTTTCATGATTTTAAATACATATTTTCCAACTTTAGCGATTTTAGCTCCGGGTATCATGTACAAGGTTGAGACTAAACGATCCATGTCAGCGACTTTGTCATCTGTTACAGGATCTCTCCCTGTGATGACTCGAATGGCATCATTTATTCCTGTAAATTCAACCGCTGTATTCAAGATGGTTGAGGTTTGCTCACCCGTTTTCAAGTCGGAAATCTTTGTGATGCTTTCAATATTCACTTTGTTTTGATCCGATATTCGTAATCGATATAACATTCCATCTCGAATAACTTCAACTGTTTTGGCATTTGCGAAGTCAATCTTTTCATTTGTATTGAATACTTTTCCATTTACGAACACGGCGTTTTGATTGATTTTATTAGACGGTTTCCTAATTAAAATCGTATCCACATTTGATCGCTCTTTATCATTCAGCTTCTTCAACATGATCGTCATTGGATTTTCTTCAGGGTTGTCTATTTTTTCATTTTTGCTGCTGATTTTTTCTTCTTTTCCATCTTTAAAGATAGAGCCTTTTTGATAACTAGTAATTTCAATTTTCTGGCCAGTGAACATCTTGCTTAAAGTATCAATGTATTGCTTCATTATGTGAAGGGAACTTTTTGTTTCATTTAAAGCACTTGTTTGTTCTCTGTCAAATGCATGAAGTAGTCCAATGGTTTTGGACGTCTCAAGCCATGCTTTTGATAGCTTCGTTGGAAAGCAGATTCATCTACATGAGGCAAATGCTCAATATGGCTGACCCTGCTGAGGGCTTGATTCACATCTGATACAATATCAGAAATGGTCCGTTCGGCTTTTTTTAACCCTTCGCCAAGCTCGTGTTCAATGAATGATTGAGAGATAAAACCATTCGGGTTTGACTCAAAAGCATGGAGTGCCTGTTTTGTCTTTTTTAGTTCGCCGCTGTATTCGTCAATGATGATCTGAAAGAATTGCAAAAAGGGAATGTGACACTCCGAATAAAAAATTTTTATCGCTTGGCCAGCTTCGCCCTTTAATGCGCCATCTAAGGAGATGATTTGATTGATTTGTTTTTCTAGGGACTTCACATTATGTGATTGCTGCTTCAACTTGTTCAGCGTTTGGTCAATACCATTCTTCAACTCAAAGACGTCAAGGGTTTTCATTCCGTTCTCCTTTAATTCCTCTACTTATTTACTTCCTTCTTTTTAATTCCGTTTGTTTTTGCTTTAATTTAGAACTTTGAGAGTGTTCACATAAAGAAAGGGAGCTTCATAAACGATAGTTCAACTTATCTTTTTTCTGTAGTCTTTTACTAAGCTAGAAACAATTAAACGCATTACACCAAAAGCCACAATATAAAAAAGGTATCAATTTTCAAGGGCAATAATAGCACCGAGTAATGTAACGAATAACATTCTGGATGGCTTGCTTTGCTGTGTCACTAAAGGATCTCTCGGTTGATCCTTTATCCAATTATTGTGGTTAATTTTAGCATATAGAGATTATATGAACAATATAAGGAAGGGAAGCAACTCACTTGTAGAGTGAAACAAAGAAAACCCTCTTTTGCTTATGGTCAAATATTTCAATCGAACTTTTCGAGTAATAATATGTATATGATGTATACAACGGGCTTGAGGTGAAGCATATTTTAACGGCCATTGTAGTGGCAATCATTGTTGGAGTCATTGTGTATGTTGCAGATGATCGTTTAGGCATGTTTCCTTTAATGTTGATTTTAGCGGTTGTGATCTATATCATAAGCAAGATTAGCAAAACATTGTTTAAGAAATATTCAAAAGAGAATAGTTCATAATACAGCCCCTCCATTGGAAGGGTTTTTTAATTAAACCTTTTTTCTTTTAGGTACATATCCCTTATGAGAGACATAAAAAATAGTATGAATAATAGATTATTTAATTTAACAAAAAGAGTCATAAAGATTATCTTTTGTTAAATAAATAAGGATTTAAATACCAATTTTATTCAAAAATAAGAAAAAGTGTATAAAATATTTCCTGTATTTGTTAATGTTGTTTATAGGCCAATAAACTCTTGCGGATGCATCTGCTTTTGAGGAGAATTTTAAATGAAAAAACAAATTATTGCAGGAACACTAGCATTGACTACTTTATTTTCAATTGTAGCCCCAGTTTCTACGTATGCAGCAGAGAACAAAAAAGCAAAAAATCTAGTCAAAGTTGAATTGCAGAGTACCGTTCTACAAAATGCTACAGTTCAAAATGAAGTAACGAATCAAATTAATAATACTGTGACAAATGATCCTACACTAAGTACAAAAGGATTGAAAAAAGACGGTTTAGTCTATGCATTAAGGAATGGCGGCAAACTTCTAGGAGACCTTCTAGAAATTTTGAGTAAGAAAAATGCCGATTACGTCAAAAAGTACTCCAAACAAATTGCCGATTTTCTTGACAGTGTTTCTAACAGTATTGAAGCAAGATTAATTGATTTTCTGATCTTTGAATTGGGGATTCCAGCATCTTCTGCTCGAACAATTGCATGGGCAATTATGTTCATTATTGCATAATTAACAAAGGAGTGACACGATGGATTTAGAAAGAGAGATAGAACTCCTCAAGTATCAAAATTATTTGCTTAAGACAATCATTGACGGAGATGATCATCCATTTTTCATGTTTGCTTTGGATCATAATTTGAGGAAAGAGCAAGTAGATGCTATCGTTGAAATTTTGGGAATTTTCTCTAATCGTTTAAATGGGGATGAAGAGTCTCTAGAAATCAAGGAAACATCCACAAATGAAAAATTGAAAGCGGTTGGAATTTCTGTTGAGGAAGTCATGAAAAACGAAGTACCGACAAGAAAAGAATTTGATCATTATAAGGAGAAAATATTTTCTTCTGATATCGAAACCAAATACTTATTAATGAGCCTTCAAAGACAGCATATTCAGCCAACTGTATGTGAGTTCTTACTGAAAAACAATTAACTTACTGCTAGCCTCTTCACTAGATGAAGAGGCTCAGGCTGTCGAGAAAATCTCGGCAGCTTTATTTTTTCCCTTAAATTTTCCACCACTCCATTTTATAATAGAGAAAAGCATTCTAAAGGAAGGTGTTTTTCTCATGTTCCACACTAGAAATTCTTCTCAGCACGAAGCCGAATTTGTATTGCTAGATCAACTGGTCGAAGAGGATCACCTGCTTCGTAAAATTGATCAGTACATTGATTTTTCATTTATCGTAGATAAAGTAAAACCCTATTATAGTGAAAATAAAGGTCGTCCTTCCCTTGATCCGCTTATTTTGTTCAAAATGATGTTTATCGGATACCTTTACGGTATCCGTTCTGAAAGACAACTCGAAAAAGAAATTTACTATAACATGGCGTATAGATGGTTTTTAGGTTTGAACATCAATGATCCCGTTCCCCATCACTCCACTATTAGTTGGAATCGTCGTACTCGATTTAAAAATACAACGATTTTTCAAGACATTTTCGATGAGATTGTGCTTCAAGCTATCAATCATGATATGGTAGGAGGTCGCGTTCTTTTTACTGATTCAACTCATCTTAAAGCCAATGCTAATAAACATAAATATACGAGAAAAACGATTGAACAAGATACCCAGAACTATATCAATGATTTAGAAGAAGCAGTCCAAGAAGATCGGGTGGCACATGGAAAAAAGCTCTTAAAGGTAAAAGAGGAGGTGAAAACAGAAAAAGACATTCGTCAAAGTATGACTGATCCTGAAAGCGGCTATCTATATCGCGAAAACAAGCCTGAAGGCTTTTTCTACCTAGACCACCGGACAACAGATATGAAGTATAATATCATCACCGATGCTCATGTCACGCCTGGAAATGTCCATGATTCTGTTCCATATCTTGATCGGTTAGATCACCAAATCGCACGATTTGGTTTTCAAGTAGAAGCTGTTGCGCTTGATTCAGGTTATTTGACAACACCAATTTGTAAAGGTTTATCTGATCGACATATTTTTGGTGTCATTGCCCATAGACGTTTTCATCCAACAAGAGGATTATTTGAGAAGTGGAAGTTTCAGTATGATTCTGAAAATGATCATTACATATGCCCAAAAGGTGAGAAGCTTTTATATACGACAACAGATCGAAAAGGTTATCGATTCTACAAATCAGATCCTAAAAAATGTGCATCGTGTCCTTTCCTTGAAAGATGCACAAGATCGAAAAATCATCAAAGAGTCATCTCAAGACACATATGGGAAGAACATAAAGAAAAGATCAGACAGAATCGTCTAACTGTCTCTGGAAAAGAGCTATATAAAAAAAGAAAAGAAAAAATAGAGCGAAGCTTTGCAGATTCAAAACAACTGCATGGGCTTCGCTACTGTCGGTTAAGGGGGAAACAAAATGTGAGTGAGCAAGTTCTCCTCACAGCTGCTTGCCAGAACATGAAAAAGATTGCCACACACCTAGCGAAGCTAGGCTAGGTGTGTGGGAGGCCTTTTTCATTAAATCTCATCCATCATAATTACGATGAAAATAAAAAAGCCTGTAGAAAAACATGAGTTTCTCTACAAGCTGAGCCTCTTCACTAGATGAAGAGGCTTTTTTATTGAAATCTTTGAGGGGATTTCAGAATTTTTATTTCATGAAACCTGAAAGGACTTTTTTTGGGGGGCTGAATGAAAATGGAGAACCCGTGTGCCTTGTGACGGATTTTTTAATAATGGATGAGAAACCCATGAATCATGGGTTTTTTATTGTTACTTGAATACCTATAAAAACTTCTCTCTAGTCAAACTTAAATCAAGGTGCAACCAATTCAACTTTTATTCTATCAGGATCTTCAAAATAAACTGCGTAATGTATATTGCCGCCTGCAAAAGGGTGTGTATCGGTATAAAGAATTTTAACCCCCTTTGTTTTTAATTTTTCTGTTATATAATCTACTTGCTCTCTGGACTCTGCATGAAAAGCCAAGTGGTTTAAACCTGCTCTGCGTCTATGATATGGTACGTCCATAAATCGTTCTTCAGTTTGTACAAAAACGATATAAGTTTCTCCTAATTTCCAACTTCGACCGCTTTCCCATGTTTGATAAGTTTCATAGCCTAATTCTTCTAAAAACCATTCCCAAAAAATAATTGAATTCTTTAGATTCGAAACATTTAATTCAATGTGGTGAATAAGTCCTTTTGACAATAGGTGAACCTCCCTTACTTGAAAAATTTAATGTGTATTATTCAATGTAACCTAATTCAGAACAATAGCGAACACTATTTCATTGTGTAGCTGATATTAAATTTTTGATACTTCTCGACAGCTTTCAGCAATTTTAAGGCAAATTTAAGATCGAATTTCATTTCAAATACATTAAATCTTTGTTACAATAAGACAGCTTTGCCTAGAGACATGTTTATCGATTCGACATATTTTTTTCATGATTTTTTAAAATTTTTATGTTTTGACATGAAACTCTTTTAATGATTCATGCGTCTCTATAAGTGTCAAAAGAAAAGAGGTTATCAATATGCTATTCAAAAAGCTATCAGAAAATAAGTCTGTAAAATGGATAGGATATACAAGCTTTTACTTACTTATTTTGCTATTATTGTTCTTTATTTACGGATTCCATACAGCAAATACGGGATCATTCATTTACAACGATTTTTAATTGGAGATTAAACTATGAAACTATTACACACGATTCATGAATACCAACAAACGAAACCAACACAGCCAGCATTTGTTTCTCAACATGCTTCGATCACATATGATGAGCTTTGGCATCTATCAGACCAAATGGCTGGTGCGATCGATGCAGTCGCTACAGATAGTGCACCTGTCATTGTATACGGTCATATGGAGCCAGAGATGCTGATTTCTTTCTTAGGCAGTGTGAAATCAGGTAGGCCATACATTCCGGTCGACATTTCAATTCCTGCAGAGCGTATCGTCTCAATTATTGAAAGCTCAAAAGCCAGTCTGTTGATTTGTGCAAACGAGCAGAATGTACTAGATATCGAAGAGCACATTGAAGTGAAAAGTGCGGCATCGCTTTTAGCTCTTGAAAAAGAAGCACCGCCATCCTCGCAGTGGGTTCAACAAGATGATGTGTTTTACATCATTTATACGTCTGGTAGTACCGGAAAACCGAAAGGCGTTCAGGTAACAGCCAATAATTTAGAAAGCTTTACAGAATGGATGTGCCGAGACTTTCCAATTGGCGAGGGACGCATGTTCTTAAATCAAGCACCATTTTCTTTTGACTTATCAGTGATGGATTTGTATCCAGCACTTCAATCAGGCGGCACGCTGTACTGTTTAGTAAAAGATCTAGTGAATAAGCCGAAGGATATGTTTGCAGCACTTGGTCAATCTGACGTTGAAGTGTGGACATCAACACCTTCCTTTGTACAAATGTGTTTGATGGATCCTTCCTTTACAGGGGAGCTTTTACCAGAGTTGAAAGTTTTCTTGTTCTGCGGAGAGGCACTTCCTGTATCTGTAGCAAGTGCACTCCTTGAGCGTTTTCCAAAGGCGCAGGTCTTTAATACGTATGGACCGACTGAAGCAACTGTTGCGATCACATCGATTGAAGTCACGCAGGCCATTCTTGATCAGCACGATTCTTTACCAGTCGGCTATGCGAAACCGGATACCGATATCGTCATTTTAGATGAAGAAGGTAAGAACCTTCCGGATGGTGAAAAAGGAGAAATTGTCATCGTGGGGCCAAGCGTCACGAGAGGCTACTTAGGTGAACAAGCCTTAACGGAGAAAGTATTCTTTGAATACGAAGGGCGCCCTGCATACCGCACAGGTGACGCAGGTGTGGCGCAAGATGGTTTGATTACGTGCCACGGTCGTCTGGACTATCAAATTAAGCTGCACGGATACCGGATGGAGCTTGAAGAAATTGAATATCATGTGAGCGAGACAACGCATGTCAATGCTTGTGTGATTGTGCCGTTCCAGCCAAACGGTCATGTGGAGTACTTGATTGCAGCCATTGTTCCAGCAGCGCATTCTTTTGAAAAAGAATATCAGCTGACAAGTGCAATTAAGAAAGAAATGGCGGATTCACTGCCTGCGTACATGATACCAAGAAAGTTTGTCTATCTTGAGCAGCTATACATGACGCCAAACGGGAAGGTTGACCGTAAAAGAATCGCGAAAGAGGTTCTTCTATGATTCCGTTTAGTTCATTCTTTTTCTTCATTCTAATTGGTGTTCTTCTTTTGCCGACGATCATACTTGGTCTGCGCGGCAAACGAATGCAGGGCTACAACATGTTTGCAACGGTTGTGGCACTCGCTCTTATTTTCTCAAAGGATGCACATGGCGCACTGCTACTCTTCTTGTTTACAGTGTGGCAAGTCTTGATCATCCGCCTGTACCTTTCGTATCGGTTGAAAGCGAACAGGGCGTCTGTCTTCTATATGGCAGTGGTGGCATCAATTTTGCCGCTTGTACTATCAAAGGTTTTACCATTCTTTTTAACTCATCAGCCACATCAACCGCCGCCAATGAACTGGCTGAGCTTTTTAGGGATCTCGTACTTAACATTTAAAGGTGTTCAGTTAGTTATCGAGACGAGAGATGGCTTGATTAAGAAGAAAATTCCGATTCACCGTTTGGTCTATTTCATTGTCTTTTTCCCGACGATTTCATCAGGTCCAATTGATCGTTACCGCCGGTTTGAAAAGGATATGGATACGCCGCCTGAAAAGGAAGCGTACAGTGATCTTCTATACGCCGGTATTCATAAAATTTTTATCGGCTTCTTATATAAGTTCATTATTGGTTATCTAATTCACACGTATATTCTGATGAATATTCATCACATTAGCAGCAGTCACTTTGTTCAACAGTTAACGTATATGTATGGGTACAGTATGTATTTGTTCTTTGACTTTGCTGGTTATACAGCATTTGCTGTTGGTGTGAGTTATATCATGGGCATCAAATCACCAGAAAACTTTAACAAACCGTTTATCAGCCGGAATATTAAAGACTTCTGGAATCGCTGGCACATGTCCCTGTCCTTCTGGTTCAGAGACTACGTGTTTATGAGATTTGTGTTCTTTATGACAAAAAAGAAGTGGATCAAGAACCGTATGGCTGTATCAAATATTGGGTACTTTGTCCTCTTTCTATTGATGGGTGCTTGGCATGGTCTCGCCCTTCAATATATTATTTACGGACTATATCACGCAGTTGTGATGTCCGGTTACAATCTATTTGAGAAATGGAATAAAAAACACAAGTGGTGGCCAGATAACAAGGTCACAATGGTTGTGTCGATCATTATTACATTCCATGTGATTTGTTTCGGATTTTATATTTTTTCAGGAAAACCATTTCATCATTAATTATTAAGGGAGTAGAAAATTATGGAATTTAAAAATCAAGTATACGGTATTATTGCAGAGGTTTGTCAGGACGACGTTGTGAAAGAAAATCCAGAGATTGCAATTTTTGACGAAGGTCTTCTAGATTCATTTGGTACAGTAGAACTGCTTATGGCAATCGAAAGTCAACTTGGAATTACTGTTCCGATTACAGAATTTGATCGTGATGTGTGGGATACACCGAATCACATTGCTGAGCAGCTGGCAGAGATGAAGTAATGAAAAAGCGTTTTTTTGGGCCGCTTATTTTAGCGGCTGTTCTATTCATTGGTGTTCTTCTTGTACCAAATGCATGGCTCTCACATCTGATCCCAAAAGACAAATTACAAAAGTCAGCCACAGAATTAGATCCGGGGATGTTCCAAGGGCTATATTTACAAGATGAAATGCTAAAAGATCCAACTTATTTGCCGATCTATGGATCTTCTGAACTATCACGTTTTGATCCATATCACCCTTCGAATTTCTTTCATGAGAATCCTCAAGGGTTTACACCTTATCTTATTGGAAAAGGTGGATCTCAATCATTAATTCATGCGATGAACTTTGCTGCTCATATGGATGAATTAAAAGGGAAGAAGCTTGTATTTATCGTGTCCCCGCAGTGGTTTGTAAAGTGGGGATCAGACGAGAATCACTTTGCACCGAACTATTCAGCGCTTCAAGCACTGAATCTCGCTTATAATAAAGAAATTGATCCAACTGTGAAAAAAGAACTGATTAAGAGAATCATGACGTTTAAAGCAGTAAAGAACGACATGGTCATCACAGAGCTTTTTAAAGCAGAGCTTTCTGGGAACAAATTCGCTTATGGCGCGATTTCTCCTATTGCCAAAATGTATTATGGCATGCTTCAAAAGAAAGACATGTACTATACAATTGGATCGGGGCATGAACGTAACCTTAAACCGTCTCCTTCAGTCAAAGGAAAAACATGGACTGAGCTTGAAAAAGAAGCAAGTGTCTTAGGTGCGAAAAAAGCAGGGGATAACCCGTTTTATATTAATCAAAAACTGTTTGAGCGTAAGCTGAAACCGATTATGAAAAAGATGAAGGATTCTCGTGAAGACCACTCTTATGCGGAATCACCAGAATACAAAGATTTTCAAATCATGCTGGATATTTTAAAGCAGGCAGGGGCAAAGCCTTTGTTTGTGACGATTCCTGTCAACGGAAAATGGTATGATTATACCGGTTTTCCAAAAGAGGGACGTACAGAGTATTATGAGAAAATCAATCGTCAAATACGCAATAACGGGTATGAAGTCGCAGATTTGACTAAGCATGAGTACGATCCTTACTTCTTTAAAGATACGATTCACGTGTCTTATAAAGGATGGGTGTACATCGATAAGGCAATCGAAAAGTTTTACAAAGAGCAGTAGAATGCAGCAGCTTTCTGCTGCTTTTTGTTTGTCGAATCGGCGGATATCTTGTATAAAGAAGGGAAAAGGGCTATGCTGTAAATGGAGGCGATATGATGAATCGTTCTGAGAAAAAAGAACTATTAAAGCGTTCGAAAAAGCATTTTAATGATCATGCCTTTTGGGAAAAGTTAAAAAAGACGGCACAAAAAGCTGGTGTCTCTCTTGTCTATGCTGTGCTATTACTTTACTATACATTGCAAAAACCTGAAGTACCTGTCAAAGCGAAGACCCTTATTATTGGGGCGCTCGGATACTTTATCCTTCCAATTGACCTTATTCCTGATACATTAATTGGTGTCGGCTATACAGATGATTTAGGAGCGATCACATTTGCTCTGCTCCAAGTAGCGATGTACATTGATGATGATGTGAAAGGAAAAGCGAAGGACAGGCTATCAAAATGGTTCGGTGAAAAAACAGATACGTCTCTGATTGATCAAAAGCTTGAAGATGGCGGGATGCCGTCTGCATAAAGAAAAGCCTCCACAGTTGGAGGCTTCAGCGTGTAGACAAACCCTCGCATTCGGTGTCAGGTCTGCGTTCCGGTGCTCACGAATGTCAAATTCGCTCCGCTTCGGTACTCGTCCTTCCTAGAGTGCAAAGGTTTTCTATTACGCTGAAAAGAAGACAAAGGACTAAAATCAAGATCATTTTAGCCCTTTGTCAACAATCTAAAGCCTCCACAGTTGGAGGCTTTTTTCAATATCCTAAAAATTTCACACAAACTGGATGAGGCACTGAGATGTCTGATTGTAAGACAGTGAGTCTTCCTGTTTCTTTGTCGCGTTTGTATAACACTAGGTTGCTAGATTCTTGGTTTGAACCGACGAGGAATTCTTCAGTTGGGTCAAGCACAAAGTCTCTAGGCCAGTTTCCTTCAGAAGAAGCAATCTCGACAAGACTTAATTGACCGTCAGCATCTGCTTTAAAAATCGCAATGCTGTCATGTCCACGATTTCCTGCATAAACAAATTGGCCGTCTGAAGAGACATGGATGGCACTACCTTGGTTGTTCTCTGTAAAGTCATTTGGAATGGTTGCGATCGTTTGGATCTCTTCGAAATGACCATCTTCAAAGTAACGAAGCACAATCACCTCTGAGCTTAGCTCTGTCATCACATATGCCACAGGTTTCGTAGGATGGAATGTGATATGGCGAGGCCCTGTGCCTGGTTTTGTTTCAAATGTATGAGCTAGCTCAAGTTTGCCGTCTTCTTTCTTATACGTATAAATGCCATCTGTCCCAAGGTCAACAGCTACTGCAAATTGTTCATCTGGTGTCAGACCCATAAAGTGAGTGTGCGGTTTCTCCTGACGATCTTCGTTAGGGCCAGTTCCTTCATGCTGCGCCTGTGACAACGTGCGGATCACTGAGCCATTTTTAGCATCGATTTCATACATCTCTGCTGTTCCTTTATGATAGTTTGCTGTAAAAGCTGTTTTCGTTTGACTATCCACGCTGACGTGACAAGGAGAAGCGCCTTCGGCAAGTTCTTGGTTGATGAAACGAAGTGTGCCGGTTTCAGCATCGATTTGATAAGCAGCCACGCCGCCCTGTGATCCTTCTTTCACCACAGCATACACAAATTTTTGAGAATCTGAGACGGTTAAATATGTAGGATTTTCAAGTTCAGCAGCTACTTCTACTTGCTCAATCTGCTGCTTGTCCGTATTTAATGTAAAAGTATAAATGCCTTTACTGTCTCCCTTTGTATACGTTCCGATATAACCTCTGATGTAAGCCATGTATTGCCCTCCTTCTATAAGATGCTCTCATTCTATCATAAATTCATAGGAAAACGCTTTAGAAAGGCATACCGAAAGAAAAATCAAAAGCGTTGAAATCTACCAGTATTCATTCAAAATAATGTGAAAAAATATGACAAACGGTTTCTCAAATGAAAAGTGTTCAGGTAAAGTAAATAAATTGAAGAAAAAATACAAAAAATTTTAAGTTTTTTCATTCCTTGTCTAGCAAAGGTGTAAGCGTATACATTTAATTTTGATTAGTCTAAATTGTCTAATAATTTTAAAAATGCTGTTGACACTGTATGGAAAGCGGCGTAAGATGGGTTCAACAAAAGCTAAACAAACACGAAAGAGCAAGCGTGAGACACTTCAATATAAAGTGTCTGAAAATTCAACTACTTTTTGTTTGAAAGAGAGGGTGCTCACTGAAAATGGAAGACCAAAAGGAACAGTGGATCTTTTTAAACGATGAACTCGTGAAAAAAGAGGATGCAAAAATTTCAGTTTATGATCATGGCTTCTTATACGGTGACGGTGTGTTCGAAGGGATACGCGTGTATAACGGAAATATCTTTCGAATGAAGGAACATTTAGACCGCCTGTATGACTCCGCCAGATCGATTATGCTGAACATTCCATATTCACTTGAGGAACTCACCGAAAAAATGATTCATACAGTTGAAAGGAACGGACTGAAGGATGCCTATATCCGGCTTGTTGTTTCAAGAGGAGCTGGTGATCTTGGTTTAGATCCAAACAACTGCGGGAGAGCCAACACAGTGATCATTGTAGAGCCGCTGGCCATCTTTCCAAAGCACCTATATGAAACAGGTATTGATATTGTGACGGTACCGACGAGACGAAATCGTCCCGATGTACTGAGTCCAAAAGTGAAATCATTAAATTATTTGAATAACATCCTTGTCCGAATCGAAGCCCATATGGCCGGTGTGAGTGAAGCGCTGATGCTGAACGATCAAGGGTACGTGGCAGAAGGTTCTGCAGACAATGTGTTTATTTATAAAAAAGGTAAGCTCTATACACCGCCAGGTTATATCGGCGCTCTTGAAGGCATCACAAGAAATGCCATCATGGAGATTGCAGAGGACTTAGGCTATGAAGTGAAAGAAGAACCATTCACAAGACACGATGTGTATACAGCTGAAGAAGTTTTTCTAACAGGAACCGCAGCCGAAGTGATCGCCGTTGTAAAGGTTGACGGCCGTACAATCGGTGAAGGGAGACCTGGAGTTCACACAAACAAACTTCTTGAACAATTCCGTAAGCGAGTGGTTGAAGAAGGAGAAAAAGTCGTTTTTACAGATGAAAACATTCACGCAAGCTAAATAGATATCGATAAACGTTGAAGAGGACTAGTAGCTTTAGAGTCAGTATCTACAGAGAGCCGGTGGTAGCTGGAAACCGGTGTTACTTTCTAAAGTGAACTCACCTCTGAGTGTCTGCTTGAAATGATAGTAGGGCAGACCGAGTGACATTGCTCACTCGTTACCAAAATGGATGAAAGATGTCCATGAGACGGCAGCTGAATTTGCCGTGAACAAGGGTGGTACCGCGAAAAACAAAGCTTTTTCGCCCCTTTGACCTAGTGAAAAGTAGTGTCATTGTGGGGTGAGAAGGCTTTTTTATATGGTCTAAAATCTCGATCTTGAATAGAAAAGGGTGAAAAAACTTGACTGAAGCAAGACAAAGAGGAGGAAATCAAATGGGGACAAATGTACAAGTGGAGACGGAAACATCTAAAGCACCACAAACGATGAACGGTGCACTCATGTTAATTGAAGCACTTAAAAGAGAAAAAGTAGAAGTCATTTTCGGATATCCAGGCGGAGCGGTTTTACCGATCTACGATAAAATTTATGATTCTGGGTTATTCCATGTCCTGCCAAGACATGAACAGGGAGCGATTCATGCGGCAGAAGGATACGCAAGAGTATCTGGCAAACCAGGTGTTGTCATTGCAACATCAGGACCTGGAGCAACAAACCTAGTCACAGGAATTGCAGATGCAATGATTGATTCACTTCCTCTTGTTGTCTTTACAGGACAGGTGGCAACCTCAGTCATTGGATCAGACGCTTTCCAGGAAGCAGACGTGCTCGGCATCACAATGCCTATCACAAAGCACAGCTATCAGGTGAGAAATCCAGAGGAATTACCTGGCGTCATTAAAGAAGCGTTCCACATCGCAACGACAGGAAGACCTGGTCCAGTCTTGATTGATATTCCAAAAGATGTGGCAGGCATTGAAGGAACGTTTGAATACGATCAGCCAATTGATTTACCAGGTTATCAGCCAAAAGTAGAGCCGAACTATTTGCAAATTCGCAAATTAGTAGAAGCTGTCAGCAGAGCGAAGAAACCAGTCATTCTAGCAGGAGCTGGCGTTCTTCATGGCAAAGCATCTGAAGAATTAAGGCAGTATGTAGAGCAACAGCAAATCCCAGTCGCTCATACACTGCTAGGACTTGGCGGCTTCCCGGCAAAGCACCCTCTTTTCCTAGGGATGGCTGGTATGCATGGCACATATGCCGCGAACATGGCACTTCATCAATGTGATTTGCTCATTTCAATCGGTGCGAGATTCGATGATAGGGTAACTGGCAATCTCAATCACTTTGCGAAACATGCGAAGGTGGCACACATTGATATCGACCCAGCAGAAATTGGCAAGAACATTCATACGCATATCCCGGTTGTTGGAGACAGTAAGCTAGTCCTTCAAGAGCTGATTAAGCAAGACGGGAAGCAAGGAGAGTCAGACGAATGGAAAAACCAACTAGATAAGTGGAAGGAAGAATATCCACTCTGGTATGTTGAAAATGAAGCAGAGGGCTTTAAACCGCAAAAGCTGATTGAATACATTCATCAATTCACAAAAGGTGAAGCCATTGTGGCAACGGATGTTGGACAGCATCAAATGTGGGCAGCTCAATTCTATCCATTTGAAAATGCAGATAAATGGGTCACATCTGGCGGCCTTGGTACGATGGGCTTCGGTTTACCAGCAGCCATTGGCGCTCAGTTAGCTGATCAAGAGGCAACGGTTGTGGCGATTTTAGGAGACGGAGGTTTCCAAATGACCCTGCAAGAACTTGCCGTTATCCGTGAGCTGAACCTTCCAGTGAAAGTGATTGTTCTCAATAATCATAGCCTTGGAATGGTAAGACAATGGCAAGAAATTTTCTACGAAGAACGCTACTCATATTCTAAATTTTCAGAGCAGCCGGACTTCGTTAAATTATCTGAAGCTTATGGCATTAAAGGAATCAGAATCTCATCAGACGAAGAGGCGAAAGAAAAGCTTGAAGAAGCGCTAACCTCTAGAGAGCCTGTTTTCATCGATGTCAATGTAGCGAGAGATGAAAAAGTATTCCCGATGGTAGCACCGGGGAAAGGACTTCATGAGATGGTGGGGGTGAAACCTTGAAAAGAATTATTGTGTTGACTGTATTAAATCGATCAGGCGTACTGAACCGAATCACTGGCCTTTTTACTAAACGACATTACAACATTGAAAGCATTACGGTCGGCCATTCTGAGATTCAAGATGTATCACGCATCACGTTCGTCGTCCATGTAGACCAAGAGAAAGACATCGAACAGCTGACAAAACAGCTGAACAAACAAATTGATGTTCTCAAAGTAACAGACATTACAAACCAATCAATCGTTCAGCGAGAGCTGGCTTTGATAAAAGTCGTTTCTGCACCAGCATCTAGAATGGAGATCACAGGGGTTATTGAACCCTTTAGAGCTTCTATTGTAGATGTGAGCAGAGAAAGTGTCGTCATTCAGGTGACAGGTGAGTCTTCAAAAATTGAAGCACTCATTGAATTACTTAAGCCATACGGCATTAAAGAAGTCGCCAGAACTGGCACCACGGCCTTTGCGAGAGATAATCAGCAAAAGCCGCAACAAAATAAAACAATTTCAATTGTCTAAACAAAAGGAGAGAGTCAAATGGTAAAAGTATATTATAACGGTGATATTCAAGAAAACGTATTAAACGGTCAAAAGGTTGCCATCATTGGATATGGATCACAAGGTCATGCACATGCATTGAACTTAAAAGAAAGCGGCGTAGATGTTATCGTTGGCGTGAGAAAAGGCGGATCTTATACAAAAGCACAAGAAGACGGTCATCAAGTTTTCACAGTAAAAGAAGCGGCAGCACAAGCAGATGTCGTGATGGTATTACTACCAGATGAGCAGCAAAAGAAAGTATACGATGAAGAAATCAAAGATCAATTAGAAGCTGGCAACTCACTTGTTTTCGCACACGGATTCAACGTTCACTTCCATCAAATTGTTCCTCCAAGTGACGTAGATGTATATCTTGTAGCGCCAAAAGGTCCAGGACACCTTGTGAGAAGAACATATGAGCAAGGCGCTGGTGTACCTGCACTATTTGCAATCTACCAAGATGTATCTGGTCAAGCGAAGGACAAAGCACTTGCTTATGCTAAAGCAATCGGCGGAGCAAGAGCGGGCGTTCTTGAAACAACATTTAAAGAAGAAACGGAAACGGATCTATTCGGTGAGCAAGCAGTCCTTTGCGGCGGTCTTACTTCACTAGTAAAAGCAGGATTTGAAACATTAACAGAAGCAGGTTATCAGCCAGAGCTTGCATACTTTGAGTGTCTACATGAACTGAAACTGATCGTTGACCTTATGTACGAAGAAGGATTAGAAGGCATGAGATATTCAATCTCTGATACAGCACAATGGGGAGACTTCGTATCAGGACCACGCGTTGTGGATGCAAACGTAAAAGAATCGATGAAAGCTGTCTTGACTGATATCCAAAACGGTACATTTGCAAAAGAATGGATTGTTGAAAACCAAGTAAATCGTCCACGTTTCAATGCGATCAATGCTAATGAAAATGAGCACCAAATTGAAATCGTTGGTAGAAAGCTTCGTGAAATGATGCCTTTCGTCAAACAAGGAAAGAAAAAGGAAGCGGTGAGCGTCGGTGCGGAAAATTAATTTTTTTGACACAACACTTCGAGATGGAGAGCAATCACCCGGAGTGAACTTAAATGCACAAGAAAAGCTAATCATTGCAAAGCAGCTTGAGCGCCTTGGGGTTAATATCATTGAAGCGGGTTTTCCCGCTTCATCCCGAGGGGATTTCTTAGGCGTACAAGAAATAGCAAGAACGATTAAGAACTGTTCTGTTGCTGGTCTTGCACGATGTGTGAAAGGTGACATTGATGCTGCATGGGAAGCATTAAAAGATGGAGTGGAGCCAAGGCTTCATGTCTTTATTGCCACTTCTGACATTCACCTGAAGCATAAACTAAAGAAAACACGTGAAGAAGTCGTAGAACAGGCTGTCGCAATGGTGAAATATGCGAAAGAACGTTTTCCGGTTGTTCAATGGTCAGCAGAAGATGCGTGCCGTACAGATCTTGATTTCTTGGCAGAAATTGTAGAAAAGGTCATTGACGCTGGGGCGAGTGTCATTAACTTGCCAGATACAGTTGGATACCTTGCGCCAAAAGAGTACGGTAATATTTTTAAATATATGAAGGAACACGTTCCGAATATCGACCGTGTCAACTTGTCCGCTCACTGTCACGATGATCTAGGAATGGCCGTGGCAAACTCACTTGCCGCTATTGAAAATGGAGCAGCTCAAATTGAAACGGCTGTCAACGGAATTGGCGAGCGCGCTGGAAATGCCGCGTTAGAAGAAATTGCAGTCGCTCTTCATATTCGAAAAGACTTTTACCAGGTCGAATCAACGATACAATTGAATGAAATTAAGCGTACAAGTGATGTAGTGAGCAAATACTCAGGCATGATTGTACCGCGCAATAAAGCTGTCGTTGGTAACAATGCTTTTGCACATGAATCAGGTATTCACCAAGACGGTTTCCTCAAAGAAAAAACAACCTATGAAATTATATCTCCAGAGCTTGTCGGTGTGACAACAGATGTACTGGTCCTCGGGAAACACTCCGGAAGACACGCGTTTAAAGACCGCATGAAAACACTAGGCTTTAAACTAACAGAAGAAGAAATCAATAAATTCTTTGAGACTTTCAAGAACTTGACAGAGAAGAAAAAAGAAATCACAGATGATGATTTGATTTCTATTATATTGGAAGAAAAAGTAGCAGACCGAAAAATTGGCTACGAATTTGAAAGTCTTCAAGTACATTATGGAACAGAACAAATGCCGACAGCCACGGTCTCTCTGAAAAATCAAGAAACACAAGAAGTCATTCAAGAAGCAGCTACAGGCGCAGGCAGTATAGAAGCTGTGTACAACACACTGGAGCGCTGTATGGAGGAAAGAATTCATTTGCTAGACTACCGTATTCAATCAAATGGAAAAGGCAGAGATGCACTAGCCGAAGTATATGTCACTGTTTCAATAGAAGGAAAAGAAACAGCAGGACGCGGTGTAGCGCAAGATGTGCTGGAAGCATCGGCGAAAGCCTACGTCAATGCAGTAAACAGGCATTTAATCTTTAAATCAAATCTCATTGAAATTGAGAAACATCACGCGATCTCATAGGAAAGGAGGTAGGTCCTCATGAAAAAGAAAATTGCACTTTTGCCCGGCGATGGAATCGGACCGGAAGTTGTGACATCAGCTGTCGCTGTCCTCAAAGAGACAGCGGCTCAATTTAGGCACGAATTCGAATTCGAAACGGCGCTTATTGGCGGTATCGCAATAGATGAAAAAAACAATCCGCTCCCAAAGGAAACGGTTGATGTATGCAAGAGCGCTGATGCGATCTTATTAGGAGCAGTTGGCGGACCAAAATGGGATCAAAACCCACCAGAGCTTCGTCCAGAAAAAGGCTTGCTCGCCATTCGTAAACAATTGGACTTGTTTGCCAACATTCGTCCTGTCAAAGTGTTCGATAGCTTAAGTGAGGCGTCACCGTTAAAACAGGATCACATTAACGGAGTCGATTTTGTCATCGTTCGTGAGTTAACAGGCGGTCTCTATTTTGGTGAACCAAGCGAGCGCTATACAGATGAAGAAGGAAAAGAAGCTGCGGTTGATACACTCCTTTATACAAAGGAAGAGATTGTCCGTGTATTAAAAGAAGCATTCGACATGGCGTTAACAAGACGGAAAAAAGTAACATCTGTGGATAAAGCGAACGTTCTGGCTTCTAGTAAACTATGGCGGGATGCGGTAGAAGAAGTGGCTTCTCAATATCCAGACGTTGAATATGAGCACATGCTCGTTGATAATGCCGCCATGCAACTGATTTATAAGCCTGCACAATTTGATGTCATTGTAACAGAGAATATGTTTGGTGACATTTTAAGTGACGAGGCTTCAATGATTACTGGATCACTCGGTATGCTGCCATCTGCTAGTCTATCAAGCACCGGCCTTCATTTATATGAGCCGATTCACGGATCAGCACCCGATATTGCGGGGCAAAACGTCGCAAACCCTCTGGCAACTATTTTATCGGCAGCAAGCTTGCTTAGAACTTCCTTTGCATTAGAAGAAGAAGCGGCTGCTATAGAAGAAGCTGTAGAAACGGTTCTTGCCTCAGGTAAAAGAACAAAGGATTTATCGGCAAAAGAGGGAACGTATCAAACAACTGAAGACATCACTCACGCAGTTGTAGACGCACTTAAGCAGAACGTGAAAACAATTGTATAAATAGAATCTTGTGGAATTAGGTAGAGGGAGGAAAAGGGTTATGCCTCGAACAATCATCGAAAAAATATGGGATCAGCACGTTGTCAAAAGCGGCGAGGGGAAACCAGACCTTTTATATATTGATCTGCACTTGGTGCATGAAGTGACATCGCCTCAAGCGTTTGAAGGATTAAGACAAAAAGGGCGCAAGGTGAGAAGACCTCAAAATACGTTTGCAACAATGGATCACAACATCCCGACTGTGAATCGATTTGTGATCAAAGATGAGATTGCTAAAAAACAAGTGGGTGCTCTAGAGCGAAACTGTGCTGAATTTGGTGTCCGTCTAGCTGACCTTCACAGTGTAGACCAAGGAATCGTCCATGTCGTTGGGCCAGAGCTTGGTTTGACACTTCCGGGGAAAACAATCGTTTGCGGAGATAGTCATACATCCACTCATGGCGCGTTTGGCGCACTTGCTTTTGGAATCGGTACAAGTGAGGTTGAACATGTACTTTCCACACAAACACTTTGGCAGCAGCGTCCGAAAACATTAGAAATTAGAGTAGACGGAAAGCTGCAAAAAGGGGTAACGGCCAAAGATGTCATTTTAGCAGTCATTGGTGCGCATGGCGTGAAGTTCGGATCGGGTTATGTGATTGAATACACTGGGGAAGTATTCAGAAACATGACAATGGATGAACGGATGACTGTTTGTAATATGTCGATTGAAGCAGGGGCAAGAGCAGGATTGATTGCACCTGATGAAGTCACATTTGAATATTGTCGCGGCCGCAAATATGCACCGCAGGGAGAAGACTTCGAAGCAGCGATTAAAGAATGGGAAGAACTTAAAACAGATCCAGGTGCAACCTATGATAAAACGATTGTTTTAGATGGGAATGAGATTTCACCAATGGTCACATGGGGAATTAACCCAGGAATGGTGCTGCCTGTAGATGCATCCATCCCAGGACCTGAAGATTTTGCGCAAGAAGATGATCAAAAAGAAGCGATTCGTGCGTACGAATACATGGGTGTTCATCCGCATCAACGTATTGAAGATATTACGATTGAGCATGTGTTTATTGGCTCATGTACGAACTCAAGAATGACTGATTTACGCCAAGCAGCTTCTATGATAGAAGGACAAAAGGTAGCTGATCATGTCAGAGCGATTGTCGTACCTGGCTCTCAAAGTGTCAAATTGCAGGCAGAAGAAGAAGGTCTTCATAAAATCTTCCTTGAAGCAGGATTTGAATGGAGAGAATCTGGCTGCAGTATGTGTCTCAGCATGAATAACGATGTGGTACCAGAAGGCGAACGCTGCGCATCCACATCAAACCG
This sequence comes from Bacillus sp. FSL R5-0422, assembly GCF_038610765.1. Classification (NCBI taxonomy): domain Bacteria; kingdom Bacillati; phylum Bacillota; class Bacilli; order Caryophanales; family Bacillaceae; genus Bacillus; species Bacillus sp. FSL R5-0422. The sequence continues at coordinate 2,422,469 of NZ_CP152014.1, read as the reverse complement.
TAACTTTGAGGGGCGGCAAGGAAAAGGTGCGAGAACGCATCTTGTCAGCCCGGCAATGGCGGCAATGGCGGCAATACATGGCCGATTTGTCGATGTCAGGAAGTTTAATCAAGAGAAAACAGTCGTGTAAGGAGTTGTCATAGATGGAGCCTTTAGTTACACACAAAGGAAAAGCCGCTGTGCTTAACCGTATCAACGTAGATACAGATCAAATTATTCCGAAGCAATTTTTGAAAAGAATTGAACGAACAGGCTATGGTCGGTTTGCCTTTTTCGACTGGCGGTATTTAGCCGATGGCAGCCCAAATCCTGATTTCGAACTGAATCAGCCGATTTATGAAGGTTCATCCATTTTGATCGCAGGAGAAAACTTTGGCTGCGGATCATCAAGGGAACATGCCCCTTGGGCACTTGATGATTATGGATTCAAAATTGTCATCGCACCATCATTCGCAGATATTTTTCACCAAAACTGCTTTAAAAATGGGATGCTTCCAATTCGTCTTGATTATGATGTGTGGAAAACATTCGCTGCGTCATATGAGAACAAAGGGTATGAAATGACAGTTGATCTAGAAAAACAGCAAATAGAAGATTACGAAGGGAATATCACTCCTTTCGATGTGGATCCTCACTGGAGAGAAATGCTCCTGAATGGCTATGATGAGATCTCATTAACTTTACTACTAGAAGATGACATTCAAGCATTTGAAGATAAGCGCAGCAGCTGGCTGCGTGCGTAAACAACAAGAAGCCGTCCGCCCGAGGTGTGACGGCTTCTTTTTTGCATGAAAACCTCTCGTTACTTGTGTTTACCAACCTTCGTTGGTAAACTGATAAAAAATATGCGCCCGAAAGGAACGTAAGCATGAAACATGACAAGAAGAAAGATAATGTCATTTTGTTTCCTGGTCTGAAAGAAAGACTGATTGAAAAAGGAATGGCAGCATTAAAAGATAAACAGTATCAAGAGGCGCTTCACTTGTTTTCAGAAGCAAAATCTTATGATGATGATGAAGAATCCGATATTCATCTCGGCATGGCAATTTGTTTTCTAGAGCTGGGCGAGCTGCAGGATGCAAAGCGTGTGTGTGAAAAGATGCTGCATGAAGGATATGGTCATTACTTCACCGTGCTTCAAGTGTATATGACAATCTTAATTCAGCTGAAAGAATATGAAGAAGTGAAGCAGACAATTGAAGCAGTACTTGAGGAAAACCACCTTCCAGCAGAAAGCGCAGAGCATTTTTACAAGCTGCTCGAATTTAGTAGAAAAATGATCGAATCGCCTGAACAAATTTTAGATGAAGACGATGATGACGGCGGCGAAATCAATATAGATGATATGCTCGAACGGCCAGAAGAGCAGGTGCAGTTCATTCATTCGCTGAAAGATCGAAACATCACGCCGCATATGGGTCTATTAAATACGATCCTACAAAAGCCTGATGGAAACCCTTTGGTCAAATCATTGATCCTGCAGCTACTGTCAGATCATGATGTGGCAAAGCCGGTTCATGTGACGAAGTTCGGTGATTCGTTAACGCTTGTTCCTTCTGAGGCTGTCAAGCCAGAGCAAATGCCGCTGCTTCAGCAAGTTCTTCGTAAGCTTGATGACACACTCGGTAATGAGAACCCAACCCTTTACCAAGGTGTGGAAGAGTTATGGCGCCGGCACTTATTTGTCCTATATCCATTTCTACCTAAATATACAGATCCGACTCTTTGGGCAGCAGCACTTCATAAAGTCGGCTATGAAATGCATGGGATCGAGATTGACCTCGAAGAATTACATCTATTGTATGAATTTGATGAACGAGAGCTGAGAGAAGCTTGCACAATGCTGAAAGATATTGAAGAAATTTCTTATTTGTAATTTGTCGATTTAGTTGAAAGACGGTCTTGTTATGTTATAATATAATGGTTGTATTTGTGCATATATCGTGCAGTTGTCGATTCCAATGGTTGAAAGACGATATGTATAATCAAGTCAAAAGTTGTATACATAATACCGCTTCTTTAGCGGCGTGCGTGGTTTTTAATTGGACGAAGTCTTTATGATGCTTTAGAATGTAACAACGCACAATCTGAATAGATTTTTGGAGGGAAACACACATGTCAGTAAAATGGGAAAAACAAGAAGGTAACGAAGGCGTCTTAACTGTAGAAGTTGATGCTGAAACATTTAACAAAGCACTTGATGATGCGTTTAAGAAAGTTGTCAAGCAAGTATCGATCCCTGGATTCCGTAAAGGGAAAGTACCACGTGGTCTTTTCGAACAGCGTTTTGGTGTAGAATCTCTTTATCAAGATGCATTAGATATTCTTCTTCCAGTTGAGTATCCAAAAGCAATCGACGAAGCTGGTATCGATCCAGTTGATCGTCCTGAAATCGATGTTGAGAAAATCGAAAAAGGCGAAAGCTTAATCTTCACTGCAAAAGTAACAGTGAAGCCTGAAGTGAAACTTGGTGACTACAAAGGTCTTAACGTAGAAAAAGACGACGCTACTGTCACTGATGAAGATGTACAAGAAGAGTTAAAAGGCATGCAAAACCGTCAAGCTGAGCTTGTTGTCAAAGAAGAAGGCGCAATCGAAAACGGCGATACAGTTGTTCTTGATTTCGAAGGATTCGTTGATGGAGAAGCATTCGAAGGCGGAAAAGCTGAAAACTACTCTCTTGAAGTAGGTTCTGGTTCATTCATCCCTGGTTTCGAAGAGCAATTAGTTGGTCTTGAAGCAGGCGCTGAAAAAGACGTAGAAGTCACTTTCCCAGAAGAATACCACGCTGAAGACCTTGCAGGTAAACCAGCTGTCTTCAAAGTGAAAATTCACGAAATCAAAGCAAAAGAACTTCCAGCACTTGACGATGAGTTCGCGAAAGATGTTGATGAAGAAGTAGAAACTCTTGCTGAACTAACTGAAAAAACAAAGAAACGTCTTGAAGAAGCGAAAGAAAACGAAGCAGAAGGTAAACTTCGTGAAGAGCTAGTTGAGAAAGCTTCTGAAAATGCGGAAGTTGACATCCCACAAGCGATGGTTGACACAGAGCTAGACCGTATGATGAAAGAATTCGAACAACGCCTTCAAATGCAAGGAATGAACCTTGAGCTTTACTTCCAATTCTCAGGACAAGATGAAGATGCGCTTAAAGAGCAAATGAAAGAAGATGCGGCTAAACGCGTAAAATCTAACCTAACACTTGAAGCAATTGCTGCTGCAGAAAACTTACAAGTGTCTGATGAAGAAGTAGAACAAGAGCTTTCAAAAATGGCTGAAGCATACAACATGCCAATTGAAAACATCAAACAAGCGATCGGATCTACTGAAGCAATGAAAGAAGATCTAAAAGTTCGCAAAGCAATTGATTTTCTTGTAGAAAACCGTTAATATGGTGCATAATAATAAAACAGGGCGCGAGTGACTCGTGCCTTGTTTTGTACAATTTTTGACTTAGCATCGCTTCTTTTGGAAACGATAGTGTAAGTCGCATCTTTCTGTTATACATATCTCGATGTGCAGTGTTAGAAACACATCATTACCGTCTTTTAGGAAAGTATGGTAAAATGCATACATACTGGACCCAGAAAGGTAGCTGACTGTTAGCTACAGGCAAGTGAAGAAGAATAAGGGGTGAAAGAATGTTTAAATTCAACGAGGAAAAAGGTCAATTAAAATGCTCGTTTTGCGGAAAAACGCAAGATCAAGTGCGTAAACTGGTCGCAGGACCTGGCGTATATATATGTGATGAATGTATCGAGCTTTGCACGGAAATAGTTGAAGAAGAGCTCGGCACTGAGGAAGAAGTTGAATTCAAGGATGTTCCGAAGCCTCATGAAATTCGGGAAATTCTTGATGAATATGTCATCGGTCAAGAAAATGCGAAGAAATCCTTAGCTGTAGCGGTTTATAATCACTATAAACGGATCAATTCAAACAGTAAGATTGATGATGTTGAGCTTTCGAAAAGTAATATCTCTATGATTGGACCAACAGGAAGCGGTAAAACATTACTTGCTCAAACGCTTGCTCGTATTTTAAATGTGCCATTTGCGATTGCAGATGCAACATCACTAACTGAAGCAGGTTATGTTGGTGAAGACGTAGAGAATATTTTACTAAAGCTGATCCAAGCAGCCGATTATGATGTAGAAAAAGCGGAAAAAGGCATTATCTACATCGATGAAATCGATAAAGTAGCAAGAAAATCAGAAAACCCTTCTATCACTCGTGATGTATCTGGGGAAGGTGTTCAGCAAGCACTATTGAAAATTCTTGAAGGAACTGTTGCTAGTGTACCGCCTCAAGGTGGACGTAAGCATCCTCATCAAGAATTCATTCAAATCGATACTACAAATATCCTCTTTATTTGTGGTGGAGCCTTTGACGGCATTGAGCAAATCATCAAACGCCGCCTAGGTCAAAAAGTCATTGGATTCGGTGCGGAAAATAAAATCGAAGATCTTGAAAAAGAAGTCCTTCTATCAAAAGTACTCCCAGAAGACTTGCTTCGTTTCGGTTTAATCCCAGAATTCATCGGCCGCTTGCCGGTTATTGCAAGCCTAGAGCCGTTAGATGAAAAAGCACTTGTAGAGATCTTGACGAAGCCTAAAAATGCACTCGTTAAGCAGTATACAAAAATGCTTGAGCTTGATGATGTAGAGCTAGAATTTGAAGAAGATGCTCTTAGCGAAATTGCGAAAAAAGCAATTGAGCGTAAAACAGGAGCTCGTGGTCTTCGTTCAATCATTGAAGGCATCATGCTTGATGTGATGTTTGACCTTCCATCACGTGACGATATTGAAAAATGTGTCATCACTGGTGCAACGGTTGCTGATGGAGAGTCGCCGCGTCTTGTGTTAAAGGACGGCACAGTCGTCAATAAAGATACGAAAACATCTGCATAAGAGTTGTCTCACTCCTGAATCTTTTTGATTCAGGAGTTTTATATTTATCGTGGAAGTTGTGTTTATTCCGTCCAGCTCTAGGAAATACTAGCAGACAGAAACCAATACATACGATAGATGAAGGAGGGAGCACCGATTGAGCTGGACAGGAATCGTATTATTCATACAACTGTTCTTTGGTATCGTCATCGGGCTGTACTTTTGGAACTTACTGAGAAATCAGCGCACACAAAAGGTGACGATAGACAAAGAGTCAAAGAAAGAAATGGAAGCACTCAGAAAGATGCGGTCAATCAAGCTGAGTGAACCTTTATCAGAGAGAGTCCGGCCAAAGGGGTTTCAAGATATCGTGGGGCAGGAAGATGGCATTCGTGCACTAAAAGCGGCACTATGCGGACCAAACCCACAGCATGTCATCGTTTACGGACCACCGGGAGTCGGTAAAACAGCCGCTGCCCGTCTTGTGATGGAAGAAGCGAAGCGTCACGCTGATTCACCATTTAAAAAAGATGCGGTCTTTGTAGAGCTCGATGCCACAACCGCGAGATTCGATGAACGAGGCATTGCGGACCCGCTTATTGGTTCCGTGCATGACCCCATTTACCAAGGGGCTGGAGCAATGGGGCAGGCAGGCATTCCTCAGCCAAAACAAGGAGCCGTCACACATGCTCATGGCGGTGTTCTGTTTATCGATGAAATTGGCGAGCTGCATCCGATTCAAATGAACAAAATGCTCAAAGTGCTGGAAGATCGGAAAGTCTTTTTAGACAGTGCTTACTACAGTGAAGAAAATACCCAAATCCCGAATCACATTCATGATATTTTCCAAAATGGGCTTCCGGCTGATTTTCGATTGATTGGTGCGACGACAAGAACACCTGACGAAATTCCACCAGCGATTCGGTCAAGATGTCTGGAAATTTTCTTTAAAGACCTTGACCAGCATGAACTGAAAATCGTTGCTGCTAAGGCTGTCCAAAAAATTCAAAAGGAATTAAGTGATGAAGGGCTGAACTTGTTAACCTCCTATGTGAAAAATGGACGTGAAGCGGTCAACATGGTGCAGATTGCCGCTGGTATGGCGGTGACGGAAAACCGAAAAGACATCACGATTGAAGATGTAGAATGGGTCATTCATTCAAGCCAGCTGACACCAAGATATGAACAAAAAGTACCGGAAAAGCCAAAAGTGGGGGTCGTCAATGGACTGGCTGTGTATGGACCAAACAGCGGTGCCCTGCTTGAGATTGAAGTGAATATCTGTAAGGCACTTGAAAAGGGAAGTATCAACATTACAGGCATTGCAGAAGAAGAAAGCATTGGCAATCAGTCAAAATCTATTCGGCGAAAAAGTATGGCCAAAGGGTCAGTTGAAAATGTATTAACGGTGCTTCGAAATTTAGGCATTCGGACAAGTGAATATGACATCCATATTAATTTTCCAGGCGGTGCCCCAATTGATGGACCGTCTGCTGGGATTGCCATGGCGACCGCAATCTTCTCAGCCATACATCAAATTCCGATTGATCATCTGACAGCCATGACGGGTGAAATCGGATTGCAGGGTCAGGTGAAGCCAATCGGTGGTGTGATACCAAAGATTAAGGCAGCGAAGCAGGCTGGTGCCACAACCGTCATTATTCCTTATGACAATCAACAGTCGATCTTAAAGGAGATTGAAGGGGTCACCATTGTGCCTGTGAAGCACTTCCAAGAGGTGCTGGATCAGTGTCTGGTCAACCCGCCAGACGAGAAGAAAGATGGACTAGAAGACGAAATGAAAAGAAAATCTGTTTAATCCCCATCACATATGGGGATTTTTTAGTGAAATAGATCTTTTTTTCTTTTTCAAGATAAAAAGAAAGGGTATACTACGGTAAGATCAACATTTCTCAAGTCTTTTACATTGTACAAGACTGAAACAGGTATATTATAATGATTCATACTAGTGACGGAGGTGTCAATCAACATGGCAGATGAAATCAAAAAGAATGTTCCGCTCCTTCCATTGCGAGGTTTGCTTGTTTATCCAACAATGGTCTTGCATTTGGACGTTGGACGCGAAAAGTCTGTTCAAGCATTAGAACAGGCAATGATGAACGATCATATGATTTTTCTAGCAACACAGCGGGAAATTTCAATAGATGAACCAGGTGAAGAGGAAATTTTCAAAGTCGGCACCTACACAAAAATTAAACAAATGCTGAAGCTGCCAAATGGAACGATTCGTGTACTCGTTGAAGGCCTAAATCGAGCACAGATCGAATCATATGTCGAGCTGGAGGACTATACGTCCGTCGACATTAAAGAATTGGCAGAAGAAGAATTAAAGGACGCAGAAGCAGAAGCCCTCATGCGCACATTGTTAGATCACTTTGATCAATACATAAAAATTTCAAAAAAAATCTCAGCTGAAACATATGCAACAGTAACAGATATTGAGGAACCGGGGAGAATGGCAGATATCGTTGCTTCTCACCTACCTCTTAAATTAAAGGACAAACAAGAAGTGCTCGAAACAGTGGATGTTAAAAAACGGCTGAACCGGGTCATCAGCTTAATTCACAATGAAAAAGAAGTACTCGAGATTGAAAAGAAAATCGGGCAGCGCGTGAAACGTTCAATGGAACGGACGCAAAAAGAATATTATTTACGTGAACAAATGAAAGCCATTCAAAAGGAGCTTGGAGACAAAGAAGGGAAAACTGGCGAAGTCAGTTCTTTAATGTCTAAAATCGAAGAATCGAGCATGCCAGATTCTGTTCGTGAAACGGCGCTCAAAGAATTGAACCGTTATGAAAAAATTCCTTCAAGCTCTGCTGAGAGCTCTGTGATTCGAAATTATATTGATTGGCTGATTGGCCTCCCGTGGGGTATCTATACAGAAGATCGTCTCGATTTAAAAATTGCAAGTGAAATTTTAGATGATGAGCATCACGGGCTGGAAAAGGTCAAAGAACGAGTACTTGAATATCTTGCTGTACAAAAGCTGACCAATTCATTAAAAGGACCGATTCTTTGTTTAGCAGGACCTCCAGGAGTCGGGAAAACGTCACTTGCCAAATCGATTGCCAAATCACTTGACCGAAAGTTTATCCGTGTTTCCCTTGGCGGTGTTCGCGATGAGTCTGAGATTCGTGGACATAGAAGAACGTATGTAGGGGCAATGCCAGGACGTATCATTCGCGGAATGAGCAAGGCAGGAACGATGAATCCGGTTTTCCTTTTAGATGAAATTGATAAGATGTCCTCTGATTTTAGAGGTGATCCATCTTCTGCGATGCTTGAAGTCTTAGATCCAGAGCAAAATCATAACTTTAGTGATCACTATATTGAAGAAACATTTGATTTGTCTCAAGTGTTGTTTATTGCCACTGCCAACAATTTAGCAACCATTCCGGGTCCACTTCGTGATAGAATGGAGATTATCACGATTGCAGGGTATACAGAGGTTGAAAAAGCAGAAATTGTAAAAGACCATCTTCTGCCGAAGCAGCTAAAGGAGCACGGATTAAAGAAAGGGAACTTGCAGCTTCGTGAAGCCGCGATTTATGATACGATTCGCTATTACACAAGAGAAGCGGGTGTTCGTGGATTAGAGCGTCAGCTTGCGGCGATATGCCGTAAAGCAGCAAGAGCAATTGTGGCTGAAGACCGCAAACGCATCACAGTGACGGAAAAGAACTTATCTGAATTTCTCGGAAAAAGACTTTACCGTTATGGTCAGGCTGAAACGACAGACCAAGTGGGAGTTGTTACAGGACTTGCGTATACGACTGTTGGGGGGGACACCTTGTCGATTGAGGTATCGCTTTCTCCGGGTAAAGGCAAGCTGTTGTTAACAGGTAAGCTAGGTGATGTCATGAGAGAATCTGCACAGGCGGCATTCAGTTATATTCGTTCGAAGGCAGATGAACTGAACATTGATCCTAATTTTAATGAAAAGCATGATATTCATATCCATGTTCCAGAGGGTGCGGTTCCAAAGGACGGGCCATCAGCTGGTATCACCATTGCGACGGCTCTTGTATCAGCCCTCACAGGACGACCTGTGTCAAAAGAGGTTGGTATGACAGGAGAGATTACGCTAAGAGGAAGAGTGCTTCCAATTGGCGGACTAAAAGAAAAAGCATTAGGTGCACATCGCGCAGGACTGAAAACCATTATTCTTCCAAAGGACAATGAGAAGGATATTGATGATATTCCTGAAAGTGTGAGAGAAGGACTAACCTTTATTCCGGTCTCGCATTTAGATGAGGTGCTTGAGAAAGCGTTGGTAGGAGAGGGAAGATGAAAGTAACAAAATCAGATATCGTCATTAGTGCGGTTAAACCAGAGCAGTACCCAAGCGGGGGACTGCCTGAAATCGCTCTTGCTGGACGATCAAATGTTGGGAAATCCTCGTTCATCAACTCATTGATTAATCGTAAAAATTTAGCGCGTACGTCTTCTAAACCAGGTAAGACTCAAACGCTTAATTTCTACATCATCAATGATATGCTCCATTTTGTGGACGTTCCGGGCTACGGCTTTGCTAAAGTGTCAAAGACAGAGCGCGAGGCCTGGGGTAGAATGATCGAAACGTATATTACAATGCGTGAAGAATTAAAAGCAGTCGTCCAAATTGTGGACCTGCGTCATAAGCCATCAGTAGATGATGTGAACATGTATGAATTCCTGAAATATTACGGAGTTCCTGTGATCGTCATCGCAACAAAGGCTGACAAAATTCCAAAAGGCAAATGGGAAAAACATGCGAAAGTCGTCAAACAGACGCTTGACATTGCCCCATCAGATGAACTAGTCCTATTCTCTTCTGAAACAAAAAAGGGAAAAGACGAAGCCTGGAATGCCATCCTTGCAAAGATTAATAAATAAAAAAAGGCATCTGTCATGAGCAGATGCCTTTTTATTGTATAAGTTATTTCCTTTTTAAAAATAATAAGAGGAGACTGACAGCTATCAGTACATAAGGCCAGTACAATTCAAAACCGGAAGTAGGGATCGAAAGGGAACTTAGCTGTTTTGTAATTTGCTGAAAGAAATAAAGGAACAGACCGAGTGCAATGAGAACAACACTTTCAATACGATATTCTTTTTTCTGAGAGGATTTCACAAAAAGGGCAAGTCCAACGATGAATACAATCATCGTAAATGTGTCTGGCCAGTAGTCCAATTTTGGCTGAAGAATAAAGTGTAGCGAAAGGCCCGTCATCAGCATACCGATAAACACATGAGCGCTTTCTTGCTCCTTCTTTCCTTGATATAAGAAAGCAAGGCCAAAAAGCAGTACGAGTGTATACCATTTCTCTTGATCCTTCCAAATGTCAAATTGACCTCCGGAGAGAATGGCATATAGCGCTACAGCCAGCAAAGTGAGCGGCAGCAAAATGGATTTCTTCTTCAAAGATGTCACCTTCTTTTAAGCAGATCATTTGTCCGCACGCGCCAAATCTGGTAAATTGCTTGAAGTGATGATATGGCATAATGGATGTCGAACATTTTTCTACTATATCACAACATTTTTGAAATCTGTTCACAATTTTCATCCAGTTAAAAATGAATATATGTTATAATCATTATAAATAATAAATTCTATATTGTAATTATTATAAATTAGACAGGGCGTTGGGGGTGCAAGCTGAAGTTATGCATATTCTTGTTGTGGGTTTAGATTATAAAACAGCCCCTGTTGAGATACGGGAACAGCTGAGCTTTGAACCGAGCGAGCTCGGAACAGCGATGTCCAAGCTTAAAGAAGAAAAAAGCATTCTAGAGAATATCGTCATCTCAACATGTAATCGAACAGAGATCTACGCAGTGGTAGATCAGCTTCATACTGGACGGTTTTATATAAAAAGATTTTTAGCTGATTGGTTCGGTTTGGAAAAGGAAGATGTCTCGCCATATTTGAAGTTCTATGAAAATGATGGAGCAGTCGAGCATTTATTCCGTGTGGCCTGTGGACTTGATTCCATGGTGATTGGCGAAACACAAATACTTGGTCAAGTGCGCTCTAGCTTTAAAGTAGCTCAAGAGGAGAAGACCATTGGTACCGTTTTCAATTATTTGTTTAAACAGGCGGTCACCGTTGCAAAACGCTCTCATGCGGAAACAGACATTGCGTCTAATGCTGTGTCTGTCAGCTATGCAGCTGTCGAGCTTGCCAAAAAAATCTTTGGACGTCTTTCTGATAAGCATGTCCTGATTCTTGGTGCGGGTAAAATGGGCGAACTAGCGGCTCAAAACCTTCAAGGTCAAGGGATTGGTCAAGTAACGGTTATCAATCGAACGTTTGAGAAAGCAAAAGAATTGGCAGGTCGTTTTTCAGGAGAGCCTAAAAGCTTAAACCAATTGGAAAAAACATTATCCGAAGCGGACATTTTAATTAGCTCCACTGGTGCGAAACAATTTGTCATTACAAAAGAAATGGTTGAAAGTGCGAATAAAAAGCGGAAGGGCAGACCACTATTTATGGTGGATATTGCTGTGCCCCGTGATTTAGATCCAGCCATTTCTGAAGTAGAAGGTGCTTTTTTGTATGACATTGATGACCTTGAGGGCATCGTGGCAGCGAACTTAAAAGAACGCCGTGCGGTGGCTGAGCAGGTTGAGCTACTCATTGAAGCCGAAATTGTCGAATTTAAGCAATGGCTGAATACGCTTGGTGTGGTTCCTGTCATCTCTGCACTTAGAGAAAAGGCGCTGACGATTCAAGCGGATACGATGCAGAGTATTGAGCGAAAGCTTCCGAATCTCACACACCGTGAAATGAAGCTATTAAATAAACATACGAAAAGCATTATCAATCAAATGCTGAAAGATCCTATCTTAAAGGCAAAAGAAATTGCCGCGGAGCCGAATGCAGAGGAAAAACTTTTACTCTTTAAAGAAATCTTTGATTTACAGGTTGAAGATGAAGAGCAAAAGGTCGAGCCGGTGCAGGTGGAGCAAGGGTCATTTCAGCTGTTCAAACCAAATATGGCACAAGGCTTTGCTACAGTTGCTAGTGAGTGATTAAGCGATGTTGGAATCCATTGTAGCGAGACTCAATGAAGCGACGACCTTGATCTATGCACTAAGTGTCTTGTTCTATTTCATAGATTTTCTTCAACACAACCGGAAGGCTGGAAAAATAGCTTTCTGGTTGCTTTCTATTGTCTGGCTGCTGCAAACAGTCTACATGTTCTATATTATGATGGAAACAGACCGATTCCCTGTGTTGAATGTAGCAGAGGGGTTATATTTTTATACGTGGGTGCTTGTGACACTTTCACTTGTTCTCACAAAAGTACTTCGTGTTGAATTTATCGTCTTTTTTACAAATGTCATCGGTTTTTCCTTGATGGCGATTCACACCTTTACACCATCTGATCTTCACTCAGCAGAGCTAACGGGGAAGCTGACGAGTGAATTGCTAGTGATCCATATTACAATGGCAATTTTATCATACGGTGCCTTTTCACTTTCATTTGCTTTCTCTCTTCTCTATCTCTTTCAATATCGTTTGCTGAAAAAGAAAAAATGGGGGAAATGGCTTCTAAGAATTGAAGATTTATCGAAGCTTGATCATATGGCATACGTATTAAACATTATTGGCGTGCCGATGCTCTTACTTAGTTTGATTCTTGGCATCATTTGGGCATATGTTTCGTATGATACGTTGTACTGGACAGATGCAAAGGTGCTTGGTTCGTTTATTATGCTGTTTTTATATGGGGTTTACTTATATATCAGATTGGTGAGAAATATGCAGGGCAAAGTCGTGGCACTATGGAATGTCGGTTCATTCCTTGTGCTTATGATCAATTATTTTCTGCTTGGTAGCTTATCAACCTTTCATTGGTTTCAATAAATAATGATGAGTCTTAAGGGCATTGTCGGGAGGAAGACGAATTGCGTACAATTAAAGTAGGTTCTAGAAGAAGTAAGCTTGCAATTACACAAACAAAATGGGTCATTCAAAAGCTGTCTGAACTAAACCCTTCTTATTCTTTTGAAATAAAAGAGATTGTGACAAAGGGTGATCAAATTTTAGATGTAACCTTATCAAAGGTTGGCGGAAAAGGACTGTTTGTCAAAGAAATTGAACAGGCGATGCTGAATCATGACATCGATATGGCAGTTCACAGTATGAAGGATATGCCGGCTGCTCTTCCTGAAGGATTAGTCATTGGCTGTATTCCTGAGCGTGAAGATGTAAGGGACGCTCTTATTTCGAAGGATCATCTGCATCTACATGAGCTGCCGAAGGGTGCAATTGTGGGAACAAGCAGCTTACGGCGTAGTGCCCAGCTTCTTCAGGAAAGACCAGATCTGAACATCAAATGGATTCGAGGAAACATTGATACACGATTGGAAAAGCTGAAAAATGAAGAATATGATGCCATTATTTTAGCGGCTGCTGGTCTGTCCAGAATGGGCTGGAGTAAAGAGGTTGTGTCTGAATTTTTATCTCCTGAGACTTGTCTGCCCGCAGTTGGCCAAGGCGCTTTGTCAATTGAGTGCCGCGGAGATGATGAAGAGCTGTTGCAGCTCCTCGCTCAATTTACGAATGAATACACAAAGAAAACGGTTCTCGCTGAACGAGCCTTCCTCAAACAAATGGATGGAAGCTGTCAGGTGCCGATTGCTGGATATGCAACAATGAATGAGCGCGATGAAATTGAACTGACGGGTCTTGTGGCATCTGCTGATGGACATACGATTATTCGAGAAACTGTATCAGGCACTGACCCTGAGGCAATTGGAACAGCATGTGCGAAGCAGATGGCTGATAAGGGAGCAAAGGATTTAATCGACAAGGTGAAAAAGGATCTGTCCTCCCAATGACCATAGGCCAATCGCTTCACGGACAGACGGTGCTTGTCACTCGAAATGAACGTCAAGCGGGTGTGTTTCAGCAGAAGATTAAAGAGCTGAACGGCCATGCTATTTTAACCTCTCTTATTCGGTTTGAGCCTACGCTCACAATTGAAAAAGCGCAGGCCTTTTTAAAAGACTTAGAAAATAGCCAATGGCTTGTTTTCACAAGTGTAAATGGTGCGTCTTTTTTTCTGAGCTACATAGAGGACCATCATTTACATAAAAGTTTATCCCATTTGAAAGTGGCTGCGGTAGGTGAGAAAACCTCTGCCTACCTTGAGCAGCACGGCTTGAAGGTGGATGTCGTACCAGAACGATTCATAGCGGAAGAGCTCGCTGATGCGCTGCTTGACCATGTGCAGCTAGGAGAGCGTGTGTTTGTAGCAAAAGGACACCTGTCTCGAGATGTCGTGAAGAAAACGCTTGTTCCACTTGGCATAGAAGTAAAGGAATGGATTTTATATGAAACGGTCAAGGATGAGGAAGGGATTGCCGCTCTTAAAACGGCAATGACGAAGCAATCATTTGATTTTATAACATTTACGAGCTCATCGACTGTCCATTCATTTATGCATGCCATGGAGGCAGATGCAGCGAATCTAGCTGCTTCTGACACTTGTTTTGTGACGATCGGTCCTCTAACAAAAGAGGCACTGCTTCAATACGGGATTTCTTCTGAAACCCCAGATACTTATACGATAGACGGAATGCTTGAATTGATGTGCCGTTTATCTGAAAGGAAGTTGAATAAATGATGAAATTTAACAGACACCGCAGACTGCGGACAAGCGCAGGAATGAGAGAATTAGTCAGAGAAACCTTTTTAAGACCATCTGATTTCATTTATCCGATCTTTTTTGTAGAGGGTGAAAATGTCCGAAAAGAAGTTTCTTCAATGCCGGGTGTTTATCACATTTCAGTGGACCTTGTAAAAGAAGAAGTCCAAGAGCTTGTCGACCTAGGTATCAAATCAATTATTGTATTTGGTGTTCCAGATCATAAAGACCATGTGGGCAGTGAGGCGTATCACGACCATGGCATTGTGCAAAGAGCGACGCTTGAGATCAAAAAGCATTTCCCAGAACTTGTGGTCATTGCAGACACTTGCTTATGCCAATATACAGATCATGGACATTGCGGAATTGTTGAAGATGGAGAAATTTTAAATGATGAATCACTTCAGCTATTAGCGAAAACCGCTGTTAGTCAAGCAAGCGCAGGTGCAGATATCATTGCTCCTTCTAATATGATGGATGGATTTGTTGTGGCCATTCGTGAAGCGCTTGATGAAGCTGGCTTTATTCATGTACCTGTCATGTCATATGCTGTGAAATATGCAAGTGCGTTTTATGGTCCGTTTCGTGACGCAGCGCATAGCACACCGCAGTTTGGAGATCGTAAAACATACCAAATGGACCCTGCAAACCGTTTAGAAGCATTAAGAGAAGCGCAATCTGACGTAGAAGAGGGAGCTGACTTCCTCATTGTGAAACCATCCCTTTCTTATTTAGATATTATGCGTGATGTGAAAAATGAATTTACACTCCCTGTTGTTGCTTACAATGTGAGCGGAGAATATGCAATGGTCAAAGCCGCTGCTCAAAATGGGTGGATTTCTGAAAAAGAGCTTGTTCTTGAAATGCTGACAAGCATGAAACGTGCAGGAGCAGAACTCATCATTACGTATCATGCAAAAGATGCAGCAAAATGGCTCTCAGAATAAAGAACGGATAGACAGGAGGACGTTGAAATGGGACGTAGCTATGAAAAATCAAAGCAAGCATTTGAAGAAGCACAACATTTAATGCCTGGTGGTGTCAACAGCCCTGTGCGTGCATTTAAATCAGTGAACACAGACCCGATTTTTATGGAGCGAGGTAAAGGCGCCAAGATCTATGATATTGATGGGAATGAATACATCGATTATGTCTTATCATGGGGACCGCTTATTTTAGGGCATACGAATGACCGTGTGGTTGAAAGCATTCAGCGAGTTGCAGAAAAGGGGACAAGCTTTGGTGCTTCCACATTAGTTGAAAATGAATTAGCTAAGCTTGTATCAGAGCGGGTTCCTTCTATTGAAGTCATTCGTATGGTCAGCTCTGGTACAGAGGCAACGATGAGTGCACTTCGTCTAGCTCGAGGCTTTACAGGCAGAAATAAAATTGTGAAATTTGAAGGCTGCTATCATGGCCACGGGGATTCTTTGCTCATTAAAGCAGGTTCAGGCGTCGCAACGCTTGGGCTTCCAGATAGTCCAGGTGTACCTGAAGGGACTGCAAGCAATACGATCACAGTGCCTTATAATGATTTAGAAAGCATTCAAGTTGCATTTCAGGAGTTTGGGGACGATATTGCAGGAGTGATTGTGGAGCCGGTTGCAGGAAATATGGGCGTTGTCCCTCCGCAAGACGGTTTCTTACAAGGTCTGAGAGATATCACAGAGCAATACGGAGCCTTACTCATTTTTGATGAGGTCATGACCGGTTTCCGTGTGGATTATCACTGCGCGCAAGGCTACTTTGGCGTCACACCTGATCTGACGTGTCTTGGTAAAGTGATTGGTGGCGGTCTCCCGGTCGGTGCTTATGGCGGAAGAGCGGATATTATGAGACAAATTGCGCCAAGCGGTCCAATTTATCAAGCAGGAACGTTATCTGGTAACCCACTTGCGATGACAGCAGGCTTAGAAACCTTAAAACAGCTGACACCTGAGTCTTACGAAGAGTTTAGACGAAAAGGAGACCGGCTGGAAGAAGGTATTTCAAATGCGGCGAAAACACACGGAATTCCATTAACGTTTAACCGTGCGGGTTCGATGATTGGATTCTTCTTTACAGATGAAGAAGTGATCAATTATGACATAGCCAAAAATGCTGATCTCGCTTTATTTGCTGAATTTTACAAGGAAATGGCCGATCACGGTATCTTCCTTCCGCCTTCTCAATTCGAAGGACTGTTCCTGTCAACAGCCCATACAGATGAAGACATCGAATATACGATTGAGACAGTGGAAAAAGTATTTCAAAAACTACGTCGATAAACGAAAGCCGATATGGAGACATATCGGCTTTTGATCATGACACAAGGCTTGTTTTCAGCCTTTTGTCTTCTTTTCAGCGTGAATTGAAAACCTTTGAAGTCTAGGAAGGTCGAGCACTGGAGCGGAGCGAATTGATATTCGTGAGCACCTGCGCGCAGGACTGACAACGAATGCGAGGGTTTGTCTACACGCTGCGCCGATATGGAGACATATCGGCTTTTTTGTGTTGCTGAAAACCAATCATATTTTCACTGCCTCTCACATACATCTGTATTGACATCTAATTTTATTTTGAAGGATTAGATGAAAGGAGGACACCGACTTGTCTCAAAACAATCGATTACAGTTTTCAGTAGAAGAATCCATCTATTTCAAAAGCGGACAGGAAGTCAGTGAGCTGCTGTCTATTTCTCTCGATCCTGACATTCTCGTTCAAGAAGTGAATGATTATGTTTCGATTAGAGGTTCACTCGAGCTAACAGGAGAATACAACATAAATCAAGAGGAGCTATTGGGTGAATTGAGTTCCTATGCATCATACAGAGAAGCTGATGAGGTGAAGGTCAGAGAAGACGGGACAGCGGAGCTTCTGCATCAATTCCCAGTCGATATCACGATTCCTAAGAACAAAATCAGTCATTTAAATGATGTGTTTGTGTTTATTGATGCGTTTGATTACCAGCTGACAGAAAATCGTTTGCTCACCATTCAAGCTGATCTAGCGATTGAGGGTCTTTTAGACGAGGAAACGCCTCAAGCGACTGTAGAGGAGCCGTATGAATTTGTTCATCGTTCTGAAGAAGAATATGGCGACGTGACCTATGATTATCAGCTGCAACCAGAAGAAGAGGAACTAGAAGAACTGCAGGACAATGAACGTGAGATTGATGAGGATCAGGCTATATTACAGCATGACACGCGCGCCGAAGAAGAAAAGCAGGAAGAAAAAATTGAGATAGAGCTGGTAAGTGGGGAAGAAGAGGTAGAAACCGAAGAAACTGAAGAAACCGAAGACCTGAATGAATCTGAAGAACGTGAGGAAATGGAGAGCCAAGAAGAAGTGGCGCTTGGTTATCGCTCCTTACATGAAGCTCAGGTGCAAGAACCACCATTTTTTGAACCACCTAAGCTCTTAGAAGAAGAGGAGCAGGAGGATACGTTCTTTGAGGTGGAAGTGAGAAAAGATCCGGAATTAGCCGAAGAGCAGGAAGAAACGACCCAGCCGTATCCAGTATTTGAATCACCCGCTTATCACGTGGAAGAGGAAGAGGAGCAAGTGGAGCAGGATGATACTTACCAGCTCGGACGGTTATATGAACGAGAAGCGCCAAAAGTATATGAGTCAGCTCAAGAAGAAGAGGCATTTGAAGAAGACGTGAGAGAAACGTCTGGTAGTGAGAATTCTCTTTATTTAACAAAGCTGTTTGCTAAGCAGGAGGAGGAAGATTTTTCTCGCATGAAAATATGTATAGTTCAGCAAGAAGATACGGTCGATCGTATTTGTGAGCGATATCAGTTGAATGTGCAGCAGCTTCTTCGCACAAATTCATTATCGGTGGATGCAGAGCTTGAAGAAGGGCAGATTCTTTATATTCCTGAATATCAAAAAAGCAATGCCTAACAAGAGATGACCGATCGAGAAAATGTGGTGAGTGAACGTGGATGAGATCCAATCTGTCCTATACGAATACGGGCTTGAAGCGGAATACATTGAACCTGTCAGTCCTGCTGTCGTCAAAGTATATACAAAGCAGGGCGCATTTGCTTTAAAGCGAGTAAAAGCCAGTCGACATATGCAGTTTACAGAGCAAATGCTTGAACTAGAATCAAAGGGCTATCGCTCTTTTGTGCCGATTTATCGGACGAAGAGCGGTTCTTTTTTCTCAAGTCATCGTGAAAGCCAGTACGCATACTATCTGATGCCTTGGCTGACGAATGAAAAGAGAGAAGAGCAGGACGATAAACATGAATATTTATTTCAAGAGATTGCAAGACTTCATAAGCGGACCGAAGTGATGATGGATATCACAGATCAAGAGATCGAAGCGCACTACACACAAATCAAGACCAAGTGGGAAACAGAAAAAGACATGTATGAACGGTTCATAGAGCGGGCAGAGCAAACGTGGTATATGTCGCCATTTGAACTGGCTGCTGCGATGTATTTTTCAGAGGCGATGTCTGCTAGCGAATTTGCCCTTGAACGACTAGAAGATTGGCATGAAGAAATGAAAGATAAAGAAACAACTCGTGTTGTGTTAAATCATGGGCAGCTGTCAATTCATCACTTTTTGTACAATGATGTGGGCACAGGGCATTTCACCAATTTTGAGCGGTCTAAAAAAGCCGCCCCCATTTATGATCTTCTAACCTTTTACTTTCGGACGTTCAAAACCTATCCCACGTCGTGTCCTGAATGCACTTCCTTGTTTTATACGTATCAAAAAGGAAATCCTCTTCGGGAGGAAGAGCTTCATTTGTTTCTTAGTTACCTTGCTTATCCGCAAGGTCTGTTTGATACAGTGAAAACCTATGAAGCAGGCGGGCAGGATGAGATGGAAAGCTGTCAAGAGCTGTTAAGAGCATATTGGCAGATGAAAAATTCAGAGCCGACCGTCATGAAGATTCACGAGATTGAGCAGGCTAGACGGCTTGAAGAAGAACAAAGTGCCTCGTCATCAGCGGAATGACGAGGTTATTTTGTGTTCATAATGGCTGGTACATAAGAGCAAGCGTTTAAAACCAATCAAGGTGAAAGGCGCAGGCAAGAAAAATGAGAATACCTAGGATGAGGACGTCAAATGTCGTGGGGAAAATAATTGTACGAAACCCTTGAAATATCGCAATTGGGAGAACGACTTGGGAGGCGACTGCCCGAATTTGTCTTAGCCAGGGGGGAAGTGTATATGGATTGATCTTCTTCAAAGTAAACGCCCTCCTTCTTCATTTTGCTATTATCATATGGGCAAAGAGGCAAAGGGTGCTTGTCCAATTTGTATAAAGAAGAAGAAAAGCGGAAAAGATGATTGACGAAAACAAAAGGCATTTAGTAATATAAATAAAAGATGAGTACGTGCTGATGAACGTGATATATCATAAGCGTGGATCAGGAAGAGTACGAGCAAGACCCTAAAGAGAGGGAGACCATGTGCTGAAAGGTTTCCTAGGATGTACTTGTTTGGAAGGTCGCCTGTGAGCTTAATTTCTTGAATGAACAAGTAGAGAAATTCGGGAGAACCCCGTTATCCTTTAGAGTGTATGGGACACGTCTATGTGTCTCGTGAAAAAAGGTGGTACCGCGAAAAAGCTTTTTCGTCCTTTTATAAGGATGAAAAGGCTTTTTTTATGTTTCATCAGCCAAAAAAATGTGGAGGTTACATAAATGGAAACAAATAATCAAGAAATGCCAACAAAGTACGACCCAAATGCGATTGAAAAAGACCGCTATACGTACTGGCTTGAAGGGAAATTCTTCGAAGCACAAAATGACAAAACGAAAGATCCATATACAGTCGTCATTCCTCCACCAAACGTGACAGGAAAACTGCACCTTGGGCATGCATGGGATTCGACTCTTCAAGACATCGTGACACGTATGAAACGGATGCAGGGCTATGACGTTCTATGGCTTCCAGGAATGGATCATGCCGGTATTGCGACACAAGCAAAGGTTGAGGCAAAGCTTCGCGAAGAAGGCGTCAGCCGTTATGACCTTGGCCGCGAGAAATTTGTGGAAGAAACGTGGAAATGGAAAGAAGAATATGCGGACTTTATTCGCAGCCAATGGGCGAAAATGGGACTTGGTCTTGATTACTCGCGTGAACGTTTTACATTGGATGAGGGTCTGAATAAAGCAGTACGTCAAGTGTTTGTTCAATTGTATGAAAAAGGGCTGATCTATCGCGGAGAGTACATCATTAACTGGGATCCAGCGACGAAAACGGCACTTTCTGATATTGAAGTGATTTATAAAGATGTTCAAGGTGCGTTTTATCACTTAAGATACCCACTTTCAGATGGCACGGGTTCAATTGAAATTGCGACGACAAGACCTGAGACAATGCTCGGAGATACAGCTGTTGCTGTGCATCCAGATGACGAACGTTACCAGCATTTGATTGGAAAAACAGTGGTCTTGCCAATTACAGGACGCGAGATTCCGATCGTTGCTGATGACTACGTCGATATGGAGTTTGGTTCAGGCGCTGTGAAAATTACACCTGCTCATGACCCGAATGACTTTGAGCTTGGAAACCGCCATGACTTAGAGCGTATTCTAGTTATGAATGAAGATGGCACAATGAATGCAAATGCACTGCAATATAAAGGATTGGACCGCTTTGAATGCCGTAAACAGCTTGTAAAAGACTTACAAGAAGAGGGTGTTTTGTTCAAAATTGAGGATCATATGCATTCAGTTGGTCATAGTGAGCGAAGCGGAGCTGTCGTTGAACCTTATTTATCAACACAATGGTTTGTAAAAATGCAGCCGCTGGCAGACGAAGCCATCAATCTTCAAAATGGGGACGACCAAGTTCAATTTGTTCCAGACCGCTTTGAAAAGACGTATTTACACTGGATGGAAAATATCCGTGACTGGTGTATTTCTCGTCAGCTATGGTGGGGACACCGCATTCCAGCTTGGTACCATAAAGAAACGAAAGAAGTATACGTAGGACTGGAAGCACCGGAAGATATAGAGAACTGGGAACAGGATAACGATGTGCTTGATACTTGGTTTAGTTCAGCGCTTTGGCCTTTCTCTACAATGGGCTGGCCGGATGCTGAGAGTGAAGACTTCAAGCGCTACTATCCAACAAACCTGCTTGTTACAGGCTATGACATCATTTTCTTCTGGGTCTCTCGCATGATCTTCCAAGGTCTTGAATTCACAGGAGAAAAACCGTTTAAAGACGTTCTTATTCATGGGCTGATCCGTGACGAGCAAGGACGTAAAATGAGTAAGTCGCTAGGAAACGGAATTGATCCAATGGAGGTCATCGACAAGTACGGTGCAGATTCATTAAGATATTTCTTAGCAACTGGAAGCTCACCAGGTCAGGATCTTCGCTTTAGCTTTGAAAAGGTTGAATCCACTTGGAACTTTGCGAACAAAATTTGGAACGCATCACGTTTTGCTTTAATGAACATGGATGGCTTAACGTATGATGAGCTTGATTTGACTGGAGAAAAATCAGTTGCTGACCAATGGATTTTAACCCGATTAAATGAAACGATTGAAAGTGTCACACAGCTGGCTGACAAGTATGAATTCGGTGAAGTAGGCAGACATTTATACAACTTCATTTGGGATGATTTCTGTGATTGGTACATTGAAATGGCGAAGCTTCCGCTTTATGGTGAAGATGAAGCAGCGAAGAAAACGACTCGTTCGATCCTTGCGTATGTATTAGATCAAACGATGAGACTTCTACATCCGTTTATGCCGTTCTTGACAGAAGAAATTTGGCAGCATCTTCCGCACGAAGGTGAATCGATTACTGTAGCGGCTTGGCCTGAGGTGAAGCCGGAGCTTTCAAACGAACAAACGTCTGCTGATATGAAACTGCTCGTGGAGCTCATCCGCTCTGTTCGTAACATCCGCAGTGAAGTGAATACGCCAATGAGCAAACAGGTGGAGCTTTACATTAAAGCCTCTACATCTGATGTGCAGGAACGCTTAGAGAAAAACCGTTCATATATTGAGCGCTTTACGAACCCAAGTGTACTTGAAATTGGCACAGATGTTCCAGCTAGTGATAAAGCGATGACGGCTGTTATTTCTGGAGCAGAGCTCATTCTGCCGCTTGAAGGCTTAATCAACTTAGATGAGGAAATCGCTCGTCTACAAAAAGAATTGGATAAGCTGACAAAAGAAGTAGAGCGCGTTCAGAAAAAGCTAGGCAACGAAGGCTTTATGAAAAAAGCGCCTGAAAGTGTCGTAGAAGAAGAGCGTGCGAAAGAACGTGACTATGTCGCCAAACGCGAAGCTGTTCAAAAGCGTATTGAAGAGCTGAAAGCATAAGATTGAAAAGACGGCTCCTAACAAAATGGAGTCGTCTTTTTTGAAAATTTCGGATGAAATGAGAGATGACATTGTTTACAACCTATCATGAAGCCATTGAGTGGATTCACAGTAGATTGGCCTTTGGTGTAAAACCGGGTCTTGAAAGAATGAAGTGGCTGATGAACAAACTAAGCCATCCGGAACAACGCATAAAAGCAGTCCATGTTGCGGGTACAAATGGAAAAGGTTCAACGATTGCGTTTACTCGTTCCGTTTTACAGGCAGCAGGCTATTCAGTCGGCACCTTCACCTCTCCGTTTATCTTAACGTTCAATGAACGAATCAGCGTGAACGGAGCACCTATACAGGATGAAGAATGGCTGAGTTTGGTGAATAAAATCAAGCCTTTTGTTGATGAGTTAGACCAAACAGAGCTTGGCGCAGCAACAGAGTTTGAAATCATTACTGCATGTGCATTTGCTTATTTTGCCGATGTACAACAAGTAGACTTTGTCCTATTAGAGACAGGCCTTGGCGGAAGACTTGATTCAACAAATGTTGCCGCCCCTATCTTAACAGCGATTACGTCGATTGGTCATGATCATATGGCGATTTTAGGTGACACACTTGAACAAATTGCATCTGAAAAAGCAGGCATTATCAAAGTGGGTATTCCGATGATCACTGCTGTCCATCAACCGGAAGCTCTTGCGGTCATTCAAAACATCGCAAAAGAAAAAAAGGCGGAATGCATTTCATTACAAGAGACCTGTACCTTCAGTCATCAGCAGCCAACAGAAACAGGAGAACAATTTACGTTACGCACATCAAAAAGGCAGTATCCGCAGCTTGAAACAGGATTAATTGGAACGCATCAAAGGCAAAATGCTTCTCTTGCTGTTTTACTCATTGAATGGCTGGAGCAACAAGGCTATATTAGCGTGACAGAAGAGCAAATATATGAGGGCATTCGGCAGGCAGTTTGGGCTGGGAGATTTGAAAAGATTAAAGATCAGCCTCCAGTGTATTTAGACGGCGCTCATAATGAAGAAGGGATTGACCGTTTAATTGAAACCGTACAAGCTCATTTTTCTAGTAAACAGGTGCATGTATGTTTTAGTGCTTTAAAAGATAAGCCGTACAAGCAAATGATTCAAAAGCTTGAAGCTGTAAGTTCTTCTATCCATTTTGTTTCATTTGATTTTCCAAGAGCCGAATTAGCGGAAAAGCTTTATGCATGCAGTCAGTTAGAGGCAAAATCGTATGATGATGACCCTCGTGCAGTACTTGAATGGATTCAGAAAAAGAGTGATGATCCTTCAGCGGTGATTCTTGTGACAGGCTCTCTTTATTTTATTTCAGATATACGAAATCGTATGATTGGGTAACGAAAAGACGCAAATGGCTTTGATGCCTCCTGCGTCTTTTTCTTTTTATATGTAGAAGAGGGGGAAAATCATATTTTCACTAGATGCTTAAGAAGGTGGGATCATGGTAAAATCCGGTCTATCTTATTCCCGGAAGGAGCTCCACATATGATTGAGGTTTTTCTGTTTCTTGCAGGCATCACGATGGGATCGTTCTTTCATCTCGTTGGTGAAAGGCTACCGGTGAAGCAGTCTATTCTTATTCCTCGCTCTCACTGCACAGCCTGTAAACAGCCGCTATCCCTACGCGAAATGATCCCGCTCGTTTCTTATCTTGTATGGAAGGGGTCTTGTAAACATTGCGGCATTCGTCTATCTTGGCTCTATCCAACGATTGAGCTGCTGTCAGGCGGTCTTTTTTTGTTCATTTATAGGATCGCTGGTTTTTCGTTTGAAGGTCTTTTTCTTATGATTCTTTGTAGTTTATTCGTGATTGCTGTCGTGAGTGATCTTCTCTATATGAGGGTGCCGAACGAGCTGTTTCTCTTCTTTTTTCCTCTTTTCGCCATATACCGCACGCTGGAACCGCTTCTAATTTGGTGGGAAGGGACGGCTTCTCTCATTTTTTGCATTCTTTTGTTTTCTAGTCTAGATTATTTTAAGCCAAATAGTATGGGCGGAGCTGATATGAAGCTGTTCAGTGTACTTGCATTTTGCTTTGGCTTCAAACCGTTCCTTCTCATGCTTTTTCTCTCATGTATCACTGGAATGGTTTATGCAAAGGTCTTTTCCTTTCGATTAAACGAGCCATTCCCTTTTGTTCCTTCGATCGCTATTTCTTTTTTGCTGTATCTCTGTGGTACTCCTGTCTTGTTTCAATTTGGCTAGTCGAAGGGATGAAAAAATTGGCGAACACTTTTTTGCTCTGCCGACAAAAGTCTTGTTCTTTTTTTTTATTGCTATGTTAAAGTGTGAAACAGAAAGAAGGACGGGTTAAATTCGCGCTGATTCATTGGACAGAAAGGTCTTTCTTACAAACATGTCAGAAAGCGGGGAATGACAGTGAAAAAAAGGCAGGCAAAAAAACAAGGGCTAAAGGTCAATATTAATGGCAAGGAAGAAATGGTACACGAAGATGATCATCAGCCACCGAAACAGGAAGAAGATCAAGTGACGTTTTCGAATTGGGAAGAAAAGAGACATTCGGAACAGGAGACAGCCGCTTCTCAGGAAGATCCGTCTAAACCGAAAGAAGAAGATTTCCAGTGGGATGATGCGGCTGATCATATTTATCATTCTGATCCAAAAGTCGTCACCCCTTATCAAAAGAAAAAAAGCTCCTTTGATCAAAAGTTCGGTAAAAATCGTGGTCCCTTCAAGAGAGTGATGACAACGATTGTGTTTGCGGTCGTTCTTGGGACAGGCCTCGGGGTGTTTGCGCTTAGTTTAAGTAAAGATAGTACACCAAATCCTTCAGGTGGAGATATCAGTGTCTCGGCATCTGGATCTGGAAATCAATCATCGATGAAAGCCGGCGGGGGTGCGCCGAAAGCAGGTACTACAGATGAATCAAAAGAGAACAAAGAAGAAAAAAGTGCCTCTGGCAGTTTATCAACCTTTGTTGTACAAGCTGGGAAATTCTCTTCTGAAAAAGGAGCAGATGACTTAGTTGGCAGTTTAAAAGATGCAGGATATGCAGGGAAAAAGATTTCCATGGATGATGGGTATTATGTTATTGCTGGACTTGCGACAGAGCAGGGGATGACAAGCGCTGTAGGGAAGAAATTGATTGATCAGCACTTTGAGGCATGGGGAGGAAAAGAGCTCTCATTTCAAGTGCCGGACGAGCTGACTAATTTAATAGAAAAGGCATCTGTATTATCATCCAAAGTGATTGCAGGCGATGAAGTGGATCAAAAGGAAGTGACGCAGCTAATTTCTGAGCTTGAAAGTGCCAAAACAGAGGACGCACCGGCTAAAAGCAGTTTGCTGAAAGCTGTTCAACTGTTAAATGACCCAACTGCTGAAAATGGCTGGAAATCTCAGCAGGCATTACTTGATCAATTAAATACGTAAAATCATTTTTTAAGAAACGAAACTAGTCAAAAAATGACTAGTTTTTTTCTTTTGCATCCAACATAATGATGAAGGTACATGAAAAATGAATTTTCGTAAATTGTCGGTAAGATGTACATTTGCTAGGATGAATGGGTATCTTACTTCTTAGGCTAAACCCTGAAAGGATGAACAAACATGAACCAATTGATTCTCGCATCGCAGTCACCTAGAAGAAAAGAATTGCTTGATCTAGCAGGGTTTTCTTATGACATTCAAGCAAGTCATTTAAAAGAAGAAATAAATCGAAACCTTTCTCCTGCTGAGAACGTCCAATGGTTGGCAGAACAAAAAGCAAATGATATTCAAAGATTAAATCCCAAAGCTGTGGTCATTGGTGCAGATACAATTGTTGCAATTGACGGCAAATGTCTTGGGAAACCAAAAGATAAGAAAGAAGCAGCCTTCATGCTTCAATTATTATCAGGAAAGACACATCAAG
The DNA here is from genome assembly GCF_038610765.1 of Bacillus sp. FSL R5-0422. Classification (NCBI taxonomy): domain Bacteria; kingdom Bacillati; phylum Bacillota; class Bacilli; order Caryophanales; family Bacillaceae; genus Bacillus; species Bacillus sp. FSL R5-0422. The sequence goes on along the minus strand of NZ_CP152014.1, from coordinate 2,395,723 downwards.
TCTTGACGGGTGTCACGGTTCAGTCAGAGAATAGAAAAGAAACATTTTATGAACAGACAGAAGTGACATTTTGGACGCTGACTCAAAATGAAATAGACCGCTATATCGAAACGGGCGAACCCCTTGATAAAGCGGGAAGCTATGGCATTCAAGGGAAAGGCGCACTGTTTGTTCAAAAAATAGATGGTGATTATTTTTCCGTTGTCGGTCTACCTATTGCAAAAACAGTCAGAGTGCTTGAAACCTTTGGAATCACCCCTTTTTGAAGACAGGAAGGAATTCTAAAAGGAGTGGTCATCCTGAACGATTTCCCTATGCTGCTAAAGCATTTCCCTCATGATGAAAAACCGAGAGAACGTTTTATTAAATACGGGCCCAGCAGTTTGTCAAATCATGAACTTGTTGCGATCCTTCTAAGAACAGGCACAAAAAAAGAATCCGTTCTCCAAATTTCTGCAAGACTTCTGCAAACATTCGGTGGTCTTCGCTCTGTAAGAGAAGCCTCAATTGAAGAAATGTCGAAGATTCGAGGAGTTGGAAAGGCGAAGGCGATTTCTCTTTTAGCTGCTTTAGAACTCGGCACTAGATTACACCATCAAACGACGGATAACCGCTATGTGATCCGCACACCAGAAGACGGAGCGAACTTTGTGATGGAAGATATGAGGTTTTTGACACAGGAAAATTTCGTTTGTCTGTATCTCAATACAAAAAATCAAGTTCTTCATAAACACACCGTGTTTATTGGAAGCCTGAATTCATCGATCGTTCACCCGCGTGAAATTTTCAAAGAGGCCTTTAAACGTTCGGCCGCTTCATTTATATGTGTGCACAACCATCCATCTGGAGATCCGACGCCCAGCAGGGAAGATATTGAAGTGACACAGCGACTTTTTGAATGTGGAAAGCTGATTGGAATACAGCTGCTTGATCATCTAGTCATAGGTGATCAAAAATTTGTGAGTTTGAAGGAAAAAGGGTATTTGTAACACTTTTTTTTTCAATGTTTTACGATATAATAGAGTTTATGAGTTTTTCCCTAAAGGGAATTTTGGTTTAAGAAAGGAAGATACATACATATGTTTGGAATTGGTACAAAAGACCTTGGAATAGATCTTGGAACAGCGAATACGCTTGTTTTTATTAAAGGAAAAGGCATTGTTGTAAGAGAACCTTCGGTCGTAGCCTTGGAAACTGATACGAAGTCTATAGTGGCAGTCGGAAATGATGCTAGGAATATGATTGGCCGTACACCTGGTAATGTTGTGGCACTACGCCCGATGAAAGACGGAGTCATTGCAGATTACGAGACGACAGCAACAATGATGAAATATTACATTAATCAAGCATTAAAAGGCAAAGGGCTTTTTGCTCGTAAACCTTACGTGATGGTATGTGTACCGTCTGGTATTACAGCTGTAGAAGAACGTGCAGTCATTGATGCAACGAGACAAGCCGGTGCACGTGACGCATACCCGATTGAAGAGCCATTTGCGGCAGCGATTGGTGCGAACCTTCCTGTATGGGAGCCAACAGGAAGCATGGTTGTAGACATTGGCGGCGGTACAACAGAGGTAGCCATTATTTCTCTTGGCGGTATTGTGACATCACAATCAATCCGCGTGGCAGGAGATGAAATGGATGATGCAATCAGCAGCTACATCCGTAAAACGTATAACCTGATGATCGGTGATCGTACGTCAGAAGCGATTAAAATGGAAATCGGTTCTGCGCAGTCTGATGTACATGATGAAATGGACATTCGGGGTCGTGACCTTTTAACAGGTCTGCCAAAAACAATCTCGATTACAGCAGATGAGATTGCAAAAGCGCTTCGCGATACAGTGGAAACCATTGTTGATGCGGTGAAAATGACACTTGAAAAAACACCGCCTGAGCTGGCAGCAGATATTATGGACCGCGGAATCGTTTTAACTGGCGGTGGTGCATTGCTTCGTAATCTTGACAAAGTGATTAGTGATGAGACGAAGATGCCAGTCATTATTGCGGAAGATCCGCTTGACTGTGTGGCGATCGGAACAGGAAAAGCACTAGAGCATATTCATTTGTTCAAAGGAAAATCAAAAGATAATCGATAATCGGGCGTAAATAAAGAGGTGTAAGACATGCCGCAGTTTTTTATGAATAAAAGATTAATGTTGCTCCTTGTCTGTGTCATCGTACTGGTGGCCATGATTGGTTTTTCAGTGAAAAGCGGCAGAGGTGCTTCATGGCCGGAAAAATTAGTGGGGGATACGACAGGCTTTTTTCAAGGTGTCTTTCATAAACCATCACAATTTATTGCCGGTATGTATGGGAACGTACAAGATTTAAAGAACACATACGATGAAAACGAACGTCTTCGAAAAAAACTTGATGGACAAACCCAATATGAGGCGAAACTTCAAGAATTAGAAGATGAGAACAAAAAGCTTCGCAAGCAGCTCGGTTATGTGAACTCTATTCGTGATTATACGCCAATTCTATCAACGGTTATCGCGAGAAACCCGTCCCTTTGGGATAGCTTTGTCATGATTGATAAAGGGAAAAAACAAGGCGTTGACAAAGATATGGCGGTCACAAATGAGAGTGGTGCGTTAATTGGGAAAATTGAAAGTGATAAGCTCAACAATTTTACTTCGACAGTAAGGTTGCTAAGCTCCACTGACCAAAATAATAGAATTTCAACGAAAATTTTTGCGAAAAAGGGCAAAGAAGAACTCAACGGAATTATTAACGGCTATGACAGTAAGAAAAAAATGCTGACAATGAATATTCTGAAATCTGATGCAGATGGAGATGTCAAAAAAGGAGATCTTGTTGAAACATCTGGAGCAGGGGGCGTATTCCCTCAAGGCTTGACGATTGGTAAGGTGAGTGAAATCGAGCCAGATCATTACGGCCTGACAAAGATCATTTATGTAGAACCAGCGGCTGAACTCAACAATTTAGACCGCGTGATTGTGGTGAATCGCAGCTCAAGTACGGCAGATGCATCTGTATTGACGAAGGAGGAAGGCTCGTGAGACGTGTCCTTCTTGCTTTCGTCATGTTGTTTATCTTCGTATTTGACAGTATTTTTGTTGATCTAGTGAAGCTCCCATTTGTTTCAGACAATCAAATTTTAGCTCCTCATTTCATCTTACTCGCACTCGTATTTATGACGGCTTTTGTGAATCAAAAATATGGTGTGATTTTCGGTTTTATCTTTGGACTTTTATATGATATTTCGTATACAGGCATACTTGGTGTTCATATGTTTGGCTTTGGAGCGCTCTGCTATTTGTTAGCGAAAGCCTTTAAAGTTTTGCAAACGAATATGTTAGTGGTCGTCTTTCTGTCGATTATTGCTGTTTCCGTAATGGAGTTTTATGTGTACGGCGTTCAAGCGACAATTCAACCAGGGATTATGCCGTTTAATACGTATGTCATCGAACGCTTTATTCCAACGATTCTTTTAAATACTGCTGCGTCTCTCATACTTGTTGTGCCGCTTAGGCTCTTTTTCATCAACATGAAACAAGGACTGATCGACGAATAAAAGCAGGAGTTTGTCCAAATACGGCGAAATGAGTATGTTGTTGAGGTGAGCATCTTGAAAACTCAAAAACAGCAATATGTGACGATAAAAGGTACTAAAAACGGATTAACATTACAGTTAAATGATGACTGTTCGTTTGATGACCTTCTTTCTGGCTTGCGAGAGGTTCTTTTACTTGAGCAATATACAGATGGAAGGGAAGGTCATAAGGTTAATGTGCATATTAAGCTTGGTTTTCGGTATTTAACAGAGGATCAGGAAATGCGTTTGACTGAAGCAGTCTCTGAAAATGAACATCTCGTCATTCACTCTATTGAAAGTGACGTCATGTCAACTGAAGAGGCGAAACGATTAAAAGCAGAGGCCGAAATTACCTCTGTAGCCAAAATTGTACGCTCAGGACAGGTACTGTATGTTGAAGGAGATCTCTTATTAATAGGAGATGTCAATCCTGGTGGAACGATTCGTGCAGGGGGAAATATTTTTGTGCTCGGCGCTTTAAAAGGCGTGGCCCATGCTGGATGTAATGGAAATAAACAAGCTGTCATTGCGGCATCTCGTATGATTCCAACTCAGCTTCGCATCGCACAAGTGTTTAACCGTGCACCGGATCAAAAAGAAGATGGAAATGAAATGGAATGTGCTTATTTAGATATAGATGGCAACATGATCATTGAACGCCTGCAGCAATTGGCTCATATAAGACCTAATCTGACAAGGCTTGAGGGAGGAATGTGAAATTGGGCGAGGCTATTGTGATTACCTCAGGAAAAGGCGGCGTTGGCAAAACAACAACATCTGCAAACTTAGGCACAGCACTAGCAATTCAAGGGAAAAAAGTGTGTCTAGTTGATACCGATATTGGCCTTCGGAATTTAGATGTCGTGATGGGGCTTGAGAACCGCATTATTTACGATCTAGTCGATGTAGTAGAAGGAAGATGTAAAATCCATCAGGCGCTTGTAAAAGATAAGCGTTTCGAGGATCTTTTGTATCTTTTACCTGCTGCTCAAACAAGCGATAAAACAGCTGTAGAGCCAGAGCAGATCAAAGAATTAATTCAATCATTGAAACAAGACTTTGATTATGTCGTCATTGATTGCCCTGCTGGAATTGAGCAAGGCTTTAAAAATGCTGTATCTGGTGCAGATAAGGCAATTGTCGTGACGACGCCTGAGATCTCAGCTGTGAGAGATGCCGACCGTATCATTGGTTTGTTAGAACAAGAAGATATCGAACCACCTCGTTTGATCGTCAACCGTATTCGTACACACATGGCGAAAAGTGGCGATTCAATGGATGTGGATGAAGTTGTCCATCACTTATCGATTGATCTTCTTGGCATTGTTGCTGATGATGATGACGTGATTAAGGCTTCAAATAATGGCGAACCGATTGTCATGGATGCTAAAAACAAAGTATCGATTGCGTATCGAAATATCGCTCGCCGTGTACTAGGCGAATCTGTTCCACTTCAATCATTTGAAGATGAAAACAAAGGAATGTTTGCTAAGCTGAAAGCATTTTTTGGTGTGAGAGCTTAATCAGCATTTAGGTAAGACGAGACCGATTCGGTGAGAATCGGTCTTTTTGTTGCATATCAGATGAGGTTGCCACATAAAATGTACAAACTGTTTGTATGTAAAGGGTGATCTCATGAAAAGAGTGGACGAGTACCGAAAGAAAATCGCGCAGCGCCGCAAAACGAAGCATTCAGTTGCTCCATTTAAGAAGACGACCTTCAAGAAAAAAGAGGATATTCCTCCATGGGTCATGTTAACAGAGGAAGAAAAGCATTCAGGGTCGTCTTCCTTTGAAGCGTCGTCTCATCAACCGAAGAAATATCAGCATCCACTATTTAACCCCAATGCCTTTGTACTGAAATGTTTATTATCTGCATCCCTTGTGTTGATTGCAGCTATATCGTTTAAAGGTCAGGCAGGGCCGTTCCAGCAGCTGAAGCCGATCATTACGCAGACCTTTGAGCAGGATTTTCAATTTGCTGCTGCTAATCGCTGGTTTGAGAAAACAGTTGGAAACCCCCTTGCCTTTTTAACGGACAAAAAGGAAGATCAAAAAGATGTACAAGCGAACCAAGAACTGGCCGTACCTGCTTCTGGAAAAGTGCAGGAATCCTTTACGCAAAATGGAGCAGGTGTCAAAGTCGAAACATCGGCTGAAGCGATAGACAGTATGAAGGAAGGCTATGTAGTGGAAGTGAAAAAGAAAAGTGACACAGGGCTGACAGTGGTCGTGCAGCATGCGGATAACAGCTATAGCTGGTACGGTCAATTAAAGGAAGCTGATGTGGCCTTATACGATTTTGTTGATAAGGGTGAGAAAATTGGTCAGATCTCACTTGATGATCAAGGAAAGGGCACATATTACTTTGCTATTAAGCAAAATGAACAGTTTATCGATCCTATTCAGGTGATGACCTTTGAATAGATGGCTGGTCATGCTGACGAAAATTCACATTCATCCGCTGCTGTGGATTGTGATGGCGTTTGCGATTCTCTCTGGTCAAATCAAGCCGCTACTTTGTCTGCTCATCATCGTCTTTGTCCATGAGCTTGGACATGCAGCGGCTGCTTGCTATTATCATTGGCGCATTCGGCGGATTTTTCTACTCCCGTTTGGCGGAGCGGTAGAAGTAGAAGAGCATGGGAACCGCCCGCTAAAGGAAGAGCTGGCGGTCATTTTATGCGGGCCGCTTCAGCATGTACCGCTCCAGCTTATGGCGTGGTTTTTTATGGAGGCTTCTCTTATTTCACACGACATTTTTACGATGTTCACTTTTTATAATATGGCGATTTTCCTTGTGAATCTTTTGCCGATTTGGCCGCTAGATGGCGGAAAATTATTCTTTTTGCTCTTATCAGCATATTACCCTTTCCAACGTGCACATACCCTTGCCATAAAAGGCTCTCTTGTCTTTTTCAGTCTATTGACAGGCGGATTACTTTTGTTTGCGCCGCTTCAATTCAACGGCTGGGTACTGCTCACTTTTTTAGCCTATTCACTCGTGACGGAGCACCGGCAGCGGCATTATGTCAGGGTTCGCTTTTTACTAGAACGCTATTACGGTAAAAAAGAGCAAAAGGTAGAAAAGCTGATTCCTCTGAGAGCGAGCGCTGAGGAAAAAATATATGAAGTCATGGCGCGATTCCAAAGAGGCTGTAAGCATCCGATTATTATTGAAAGAGATGGCTTGAAAATGAGCCAGCTTGATGAAAATGAACTGCTTCATGCGTATTTTTCAGATCGAAGAACCACCACCTCCATGGAAGAGCTTCTTTTGCCGTACTAGTGATGAAAATACGTTGACATTCTGCGTCTAATTTGATATATTTTTTAATGTTATGGATATGTAGCACCCGTGCTACAACCGCGCGAAGCAGGTGTAAAGAGCCTAAGGCCCCCTGTATTCGGCGAGTCTGAGTTTATTAGGAGGTGCAGAGATGTACGCAATTATCGAAACTGGTGGTAAACAAGTAAAAGTTGAAGAAGGTCAAACTGTTTATATTGAAAAACTAGCTGCTGAAGCAGGTGAAACAGTAACTTTTGAAAACGTATTGTTTGTCGGCGGAGACACTGTGAAAGTGGGTAACCCTTCAGTTGCTGGAGCAACAGTAACGGCTAAAGTTGAAAAACAAGGTCGCGGTAAGAAAATTACTGTGTTCAAGTACAAACCGAAGAAAAACAACCACAAGAAACAAGGTCATCGTCAACCTTACACTAAAGTTGTTATCGAAAAAATCAACGCTTAAGGCGTGTGAGTGATATGATCAAAGCAACCATTACTCGGTCGAAAGCAGATGAAAGCATTACGTCTTTTCAGATGACTGGACATGCCGAGTTTGCTGAAAAAGGTCAGGATCTCGTTTGTGCAGGAGTATCTGCTGTTGTTTTCGGCTCAGTCAATTCAATTATTGCACTGACAGGATTGGACCCTCTGCTTGATATTGGCGAGGAAGGCGGCTATTTCTCTTTTGAATTGCCGGCTGATACAGATCCAGTATCCTTTGAAAAAGCCCAGCTGCTTTTAGAAGGTATGGTCGTTTCCTTAGAAACAATTGAACGAGATTATCACGATTATGTGAGAATATCTACAAAAAAATAGGAGGTGAACTTCATGCTTAGATTAGATCTTCAATTTTTCGCATCTAAAAAAGGGGTAGGTTCTACAAAGAACGGACGTGACTCTGAGTCTAAACGTTTAGGCGCTAAACGTGCTGATGGTCAATTCGTAACTGGTGGTTCTATCCTTTATCGTCAACGTGGAACGAAAATCTATCCAGGTGAAAACGTTGGACGCGGAGGCGACGACACTCTTTTCGCTAAAATCGACGGAACAGTTAAATTCGAACGTTTCGGTCGTGACCGTAAAAAAGTGAGCGTATATCCTGCGGCACAATAATTGCTAAAAACTCCGGTCATTGACTGGAGTTTTTTTCACTTTTTACAAGTAGTATCGAAGATGAAAAAGAAGATGCACTCCATCAATATCAAAGAACGTTTGCTGACTTTGCCTCATTTTCTCCTATAGATCAGAAAAAACAACCTTTCCTCACATAACTAGTGTTTTTCTATGCTGTCTTCTCTGTTATAATTCAGGGAGACATATTGATGATAAGACTCCTAAAAGAGAGACCAAACGATTGGGAGTGCGATAATGGAAGAGATATCAAGTAAACAAAACGAAAAATTAACTCACGTTGCATTAACAAATGAATTGATCTATCTGCTCAGTCGTTCAAGACATGACTGGATGAATAAATTGCAGCTGATCAAGGGCAACTTGACATTAGAAAAATATGACCGTGTGTTTGAAATTATAGAAGAAATGGTCATTGAAGCACAGCATGAATCCAAACTCTCAAATTTAAAAATTCCCCAATTGGCCTATTACTTTCTAACATTTAATTGGGAGTCGCATTTTATCACCCTAGAATATGAAGTGCTTGGTGAAACCCGAGACTTATCAGCATATGAATCGCAGCTGCTAACGGTATCACAGGAGTTGTTTTCGATATTCGATCAATCAGTTTGTCAAAAAACTGAAAATCATTTAACGGTCACGTTCCAAACAGATCATGAAGAGAATGATGTGGTCTTATATTTTGATTTCAAAGGAAAATTAACAAGTTTGGATGCGTTAAATGCGTTTCATGACGCAAACTATCCATGTATGAGTGTAGTTCAATTTCATGTGACAAGTCATGAGTCCATGATTGAGCTTTGTTTGAGGCAAGAATGAGATATGTGATGCAGAGAAACGGAGGAAGTTATGTTTGTAGATCAGGTTAAAGTGTATGTTAAAGGCGGTGACGGCGGAAACGGTATGGTGGCGTTCCGTCGTGAAAAATATGTGCCAAAAGGCGGACCGGCTGGCGGCGACGGTGGAAATGGTGCAGATGTGGTATTTGAAGTAGACGAAGGACTCAGAACATTGATGGACTTTCGTTACAAACGCCATTTTAAGGCGGATCGCGGCGAGCACGGAATGAGTAAAAACCAGCATGGCCGAAATGCGGAAGAAATGATTGTCAAAGTTCCGCCCGGTACGGTTGTGACGGATGCAGAGACAGAACAAGTACTTGCAGACTTAACCGAGCATGGGCAGCGGGCAGTCATTGCAAAAGGCGGCCGAGGCGGACGAGGAAATTCACGTTTCGCAACACCGGCAAACCCTGCACCACAGCTTTCTGAAAATGGCGAGCCAGGTAAAGAACGTGACGTCATCTTAGAATTAAAAGTACTTGCAGATGTTGGACTTGTAGGTTTCCCAAGTGTCGGGAAGTCGACGCTGCTATCCATTGTCTCTTCTGCGAAACCGAAAATTGCGGATTATCATTTCACAACGCTTGTGCCGAACCTAGGGGTTGTCGAAACAGATGATAACCGAAGCTTCGTCATGGCGGATCTGCCAGGACTGATCGAAGGCGCGCATGAAGGCGTTGGCTTAGGTCATCAATTTTTACGTCACATTGAGCGGACACGTGTCATTGTTCATGTCATTGATATGTCAGCACTTGAAGGGCGTGACCCGTACGAAGATTATGTGACCATTAACGAAGAGCTTGAGCAATACAATATGAGATTGACTGAGCGTCCACAAATCATTGTAGCGAACAAAATGGACATGCCAGATGCAGCTGACAATCTAGCGGCATTTAAAGAAAAATTTACGGATGATTATAAAGTGTTCCCTATTAGTGCGATCACAAGAGAAGGGCTTCGTGAGCTTTTATTTGAAATCGCCAATCAGCTTGAAACAACTCCTGAATTCCCGCTTTATAATGAAGAGGAACTGTCTGATAACCGCGTGATGTACAGGTTTGATGAGGGAGATGCACCATTTGAGATCACAAGAGATCCTGACGGTACATTTGTCATTACGGGTAAAGCACTTGAGCGACTGTTTAAGATGACAGATTTCTCAAGAGATGAGTCCGTGAAACGATTCTCTAGACAATTGCGCGGAATGGGTGTCGATGATGCCTTGCGTGAGCGTGGTGCACAAGATGGCGACATCATTCGTCTGCTTGAATTTGAATTTGAATTTATTGATTGATCAACAGGAGGGTCCAGTCCATGGGCTCTCCCGTTTTTAAAAGGGGAGAAAACAGGTGAAAGAAGAAACGTTCTATTTAGTAAGAGAGGATGTCCTTCCAGATGCGATGCGAAAAACGCTTGAAGTCAAAAAGCTTCTCGATCGCAAAAAAGCGGATTCAGTTGCCGATGCTGTTCAACAAGCGGATTTAAGCCGCAGTGCTTTTTATAAATACAGAGATGCTGTTTTTCCATTTTATACGATGGTGAAAGAGCAGATCATCACATTGTTTTTCCACCTTGAGGATCGGTCTGGGGCTCTGTCAAGGCTGCTGCAAATTGTGGCTGACTCTGGCTGTAATGTGTTATCCATTCACCAAACGATTCCGCTACAGGGAAGAGCGAATGTCACCCTATCCATTAGCACGGCTGGAATGGCAGATGATATCAATACAGTCATGAATCAATTAAGAAAACTTGAATTTGTCGAAAAAGTTGAAATTCTAGGTTCTGGGGCGTAAAAGGAGAGATCATAGCAGATGAAGCAATTAACTGTAGGTTATTTTGGACCAGAGGCAACATTTACTCATTTGGCCGTATGCTCTTGCTTTCCAGCAGATGCAGTGCAGCGTGCCTATGCAACGATTCCGCAATGTATGGATGCTGTGTCAAAAGGCGAAGTCGATTTGGCGGTCGTTCCACTTGAAAATGCACTCGAAGGATCTGTGAACTTAACGATTGATTATTTAATTCATGAAGAAGCGCTATCTATTGTTGGAGAAATGACAGCACCGATTCGGCAGCATTTGCTTGTTCACCCTTCAAAAGCGGAAAGCTGGGAGACATTAGATGTGATCCAATCACATCCGCACGCGATTGCCCAGTGTCATCAATTTCTGAAAAAGCAGTACCCGGATATTCCGCACCGTCCAGTTGAATCAACTGGTTATGCAGCGAAATATATTAGTGAGCATCCAGAGGAGGCTGCTGGGGCGATTGCCAATGAAATTGCCGCACAAACGTATGGTTTAACGATTGCAAAAAAAGACATCCATGATTATCCGCACAATCATACACGCTTTGTTATTTTACATAAAGACCCTAAAGCATCATTCCCAATGAATGCTGGGTTCTCATCGAAGCCAAAAACGACTATTGTCGTCAGTCTGCCAAAGGATGACCAATCAGGTGCATTACACCGTGTGTTATCTGCTTTTTCTTGGCGAAATCTCAACTTGTCAAAAATTGAATCTCGCCCAACAAAAACGGGTCTTGGACACTATTTATTTATTATAGATATAGAAAAAGAAATGGATGATGTCCTTGTCCCTGGCGCCATTCAGGAATTAGAAGCAATTGGCTGTGAAGTCAAATTGCTCGGCAGCTACCAAACATATGAACTAACGAATGAGAAATAGTGTCCGATAAAGGACACTATTTCAGCGTGTAGACAAACCCTCGCATTCGGTGTCAGATCTGCGCTTCGGTGCTCACGAATGTTAAATTCGCTCCGCTCCGATGCTCGTCCTTCCTAGGGCTGCAAAGGTTTTCTATCACGCTGAAAAGAAGACAAAGGGCTAAAATAAAGATCATTTTAGCCCTTTGTCAACAATCTGATAGTGTCCGATAATGGACACTATTTTTTTTAGTCTTTAATTAAAAAGCCAGCATCATCGAGCGCTTGGATGGCTTGGTCAAGCTGCTTTTGACTGTAAGAAGTAAGTGTATGTAAATGCACGCCATCTGTTAGTTCTGACAAGTAGGAGGCGCCCGTGTTAGAAATGTGATGAACGAAATCAGCTACTTGCTTGCGGGTGCTAACACGAATTGAGGCCGTTAGTTCACCGTAAACAGGGTGCTCTATCATGACATCTTTTACCGTCACCCCAAAATCTACAATTAAAGTCAGTTCCTCTTCTGTTCGAACAGGATCATGCTTGCAGGCGATGATTTGTTCGATCTCTCTTTCTGGCGCATGCTGAGATGCCATATACACATAGCCTTGACTTGTGGCAATAATGGGTTCGTTTTTTGCTTTCAATAGTGAGATATCTTGTACAATGACTTGTCGAGAGACAGCCGCCTTTTTAGCCAAAAAGCTTCCGGTGAGCGGTGTATCTGTTTCCTTCAGCCACTCTAAAATGGCGTTTCTTCTCTCTTCGCCAATGAGTTTCCTCTCTTGTTCCACGTCTTATGCTCCTTTCTGCTCCTTTTGCAATTGTTCAAATGTATGCAAAAGCTGATCGATGTCTTCTTTTGATGACTTCGATCCAAATGATAGTCGAATGAATTGAAGAACATCACGATCTGATACGTGCAATGCCTTCACAGCCGGGGAAGGATGATGATAACTAGAAGCACATGCGCTTCCAGTCGATATACAAATCCCGTGCCGGTTACATGCTAACATTACATATTGTCCTTCAAACCCTTCAAAAAAACAACCAATAATATGAGGCAGTATACGGCGATTGCCATTGTGAAGAGTACGAACAGGAAGCTGTCTCATTTTCAATTGCTGAAGAAAATAATCACGAAGCTGTTCATTTTGCCGCTTTTGCTCATCTAGCTTAAGCATCAATTGTTCGCTCGCAGCAACAAAAGCACCGATGCATGGAACGTTCACTGTTCCAGGGCGGAAGCCATTTTCCTGAACTGTTCCTGAATATAAAGGCTTCCAAGGAACATGAGCACCCATATAGACAGCGCCCGCGCCCTTAGGAGCATACACTTTATGACTAGAGATGGATATCGCATCAACCCCCAGCTCCTTGATGGACACACGAATTTTTCCAAATGTTTGCACGGCATCTGTATGAAAAAGAATGTGCCTTTCTTTTAAAATGGGGGCTAATTCAGCGAGCGGCTGGATAATCCCTGTTTCTGAATTAGCATGCTGAATAGAGACTAATCCTGTTTCAGGCAATAATGCATCTTTGAGAATGTCCTCGGTGATGATTCCATCTTGATTCGGTTCAATGATCGAAACCTTCGTGCCAAGACGCTCTAGGCTCTTAACTGCATGATGAACAGAAGGATGCTCTACAGAAGTTGTGATGACATGCTGCCTGTCTGCTGGCAGACCATTTGCCATTGATTGAATCGCAAGAAGATTGGATTCCGTTCCGCCGCTTGTAAAGTAGATGCCGCCTGATTCGCCCTCAAGAATGGCAGCGATTGATTGTCTGCTGTAAGTCAGTATGTCATTTGCTCTTCCACCTGCATCATGAAGACTGCTTGCATTCCCGTAGCAATCTTTACTTAGCTGCTGAAAAACATGCAGTGCCTCCTCCGAAACAGGTGTAGAAGCTGCGTAATCTAAATAAACCAATCCATCCATCTCCTATGAGAAAATTTTTTCTTGTATTTATTGTAGTGTTGTGTAATGATATGTGTCAAGACAGGTGTAAATGACAGGAGGGGCAATGGTGTCATCAATTAAAAAAATCATTGTGGTGGGATCAGGCATTGCAGCACTTTCCTTTGCAAAGACCATTTCAGCAAGCTGTGAAGTCATCATGATGACAAAAAAACAATTTTCCTCTAGTAATTCCATGCTTGCACAAGGAGGAATCGCTGCTGTCTTTTCAGCACAGGATTCTGTTGATCAGCATGTACAAGACACATTAGCTGCCGGCTGTGATCACAACGATGAGAGGGCGGTACAAGAGATCGTCAGTCTTGGAAAACATATGGTGAAGCAGCTCGTAGAAGAAGGCTGCCCATTTGATCAAACAGAGAATGGCATGCCGCAATTAGGTAAAGAAGGGGCACATACGACTCATCGGATTCTGCATGCAGGAGGAGACCAAACTGGCAAAACCCTCGTGCAGTATTTAAAAAATCAGCTTGGCTCACATATTCATTTATGTGAATATCACCATGTCATTGATCTACTCGTTCATGAAGGAATCTGCATAGGAGTGGTCTGGAAAGACGAGAAAGGACACGTACATACCATGACCGCAGATGCTGTGGTTTTATCCACGGGCGGCTGCGGCTCGCTATTTGAAACGAACACAAATGACCCTTCTGTAACAGGAGATGGGCTGATGATGGCTTATCGAGCCGGGGCACAATTAGTTGACCTCGAATTTGTTCAATTCCACCCCACTCTCTTGACGATCGCTGGAAAAGCAGTCGGTCTCGTGTCAGAGGCTGTCCGAGGAGAAGGAGCCTATTTAGAAGATGAAACAGGCAGGAGGATCATGAAAGGCATTCACCCACAAGGTGATTTAGCGCCTAGAGATATTGTCTCTAGAGCTATCTTTCATGAGCAACAATTGGGTCATGATCTGTATCTTAATATTAGCGAAATTCCACATTTCTCAGTTCGTTTTCCAGCCATTGCTGCAATGTGTGAGCGGGCTGGTGTCGATATGGCAAGCGGCAGGCTCCCAGTTTCCCCAGGTATGCATTTTTTAATGGGAGGAATCTGCGTGAATGAATATGGAGAAACGACAGTTCCATCTCTTTTCGCTATCGGAGAAGCGGCTTGTACAGGCTTACATGGAGCGAACCGATTGGCGAGTAATTCTCTCTTGGAAGGTCTCGTTTTAGGAAACAAAGCGGCACGGAGAATTGAACAAATACCTAAAAAGAAAAAAACAATCCCCTCTTCCTCAATCCAAGAAAGTTGGTCCGTGCCAGAGATTTCAGAGAAACAGTTGAGCCAGTGGATGATGACATATGCCGCAATCGTAAGAGACGAAGATGGGCTAGAGACCTTGCTTCAATCATTACTGCAAGTCCCTTATCAGCAAATGAATGTGAAAGATATCACAAGTGGACAAATCGAATTAAGCAATCAATGGACATTAGCGATTTGTCTTGTGAAATCTACCTTACTTCGAACAGAAAGCAGAGGTGGTCATTATCGAGTGGATTATCCAAATCGGAATGATGCATTATGGCGTGGCATGCAAATTTTCCATGAAAAAGGCCACATTCATATAATGAAAAATGAAAGGATCGGTGCCAAATGGAACGTTTACAGTTAAAACAAATGCTGACTCATTTTTTCGCAGAGGATATTGGTTTTGGAGATGTATCAGCTGATGGCATTTTTGGAGAAAAGAAAGGAACAGCCTATATCATCGCAAAACAATCGGGTGTATTGGCAGGTTCTCAAGTCATTGACATAGGATACCGCCTGCTGAATGAACAGATTCAGACTGAGTTGTTTTTTAAAGAAGGTGAATGGGTTCATTCAGGGGCAGTTTTAGCGAAAATAAAAGGACCAGTCAGCGACTTATTAAAAGGAGAACGGGTCATTTTAAATGTCTTGCAGCGCATGACAGGTATCGCCACTTTAACACATGAAGCAGTACAGCGATTAGCGGACCCGTCGATTACGATTTGTGATACGAGAAAAACGACGCCTGGCTTGCGTATGTTAGAGAAATACGCTGTGAAGACAGGGGGCGGAAAGAATCATCGCTTCGGTTTATCAGATGGGGTGATGATTAAAGATAATCATATTGCCGCATGCGGCTCTATTCAAGAAGCTGTAGAGAAAGCAAGAGCATATGCCGGTCATATGGTGAAAATTGAAGTGGAAATTGAATCAGAAACGCAGCTAAAGGAAGCTATTGAGGCAAAGGCCGATGTCATCATGTTTGACAACTGCTCTCCGGACGAAGTGAAACGTTTTAAACAAATGACGCCGGAGACAATTCTGACCGAGGCTTCAGGAGGCATCACACTAGAGACATTGCCAAGTTACAGAGGAACAGGTGTCGACCTTATTTCGCTTGGTTTTCTGACACACTCTGCTCCAGCATTTGATTTTAGTATGAATATGGAATTCAGTCATAAAGGGGGAACCACTCATGTCACTGCTTGATGTACTGGCAAACCAGCATGTAGCCATGATGCCAGAAGAATATAAACACCGCTCTGTTGATGAGATGGAGCAGCGTGTGGTAGACATTAAACGAACCTTTGGATCAAAGCTTTTTATACCAGGGCATCATTATCAAAAGGATGAAGTCATCCAATTTGCAGATGCAACAGGAGATTCATTGCAGCTCGCACAAATAGCTGCAGACAACAAGGAAGCAGAATACATTGTGTTCTGCGGTGTTCATTTCATGGCTGAAACAGCAGATATGCTGTCAAACAAGAATCAAAAGGTTCTTTTGCCAGATATGAGAGCAGGCTGTTCAATGGCAGATATGGCGAACATGAAACAAACGGATCGAGCATGGGAGCAGCTCACTGATCTGTTTGGGGAGACAATTCTTCCACTTACGTATGTCAACTCAACAGCTGATATTAAAGCATTTGTCGGAAAGCATGGCGGGGCCACTGTGACATCATCAAACGCAAAAAAAATGCTGGAGTGGGCGCTCACACAAAAAGAACGGATTCTGTTTCTCCCTGATCAGCATTTGGGGCGTAATACGGCCTTTGATTTAGGCATTTCACTTGAAGAAATGGCTGTGTGGGATCAAATAGAAGAAAGGCTCATCACCGATCAGCCACTTTCACGCATTAAGATGATTTTATGGAAAGGCCACTGCTCTGTCCATGAGAAATTTACGGTGCGGAATATTGAAGAAACGAGGAAAAGAGACCGTGACATTCAAATTCTCGTCCATCCAGAGTGTACACATGAAGTCGTCAAGGCTTCTGATCTTGCCGGTTCCACGAAATTTATTATTGATACGATCAAAGAAGCACCCGCAGGAAGCAAGTGGGCAATTGGAACAGAGATGAATTTGGTCAAGCGAATCATCGATCAGCATCCAGATAAACAAATCGAATCCCTTAATCCAGATATGTGTCCATGTTTGACGATGAATCGGATCGATCTCCCTCATTTGTTATGGTCACTTGAAAGCATTAAGAAAGGTGATCCGGTCGGTTTGATTCAAGTCAATGAAGACACGACAAAAGACGCTTTACTTGCACTGAATAAAATGCTCGCCATTAAATAATGAATTAGTCCCTCCTATCAGAAAACAAGTTTTTATCATATCGGCTTATAAATAGGCATAAATTTATGGTGAAACATATTGTACTTCTGACATAACCGTTACGTTCACGTTTTGCATAGGAGGGGAAAACGTTGAAAATTCATATTGTGCAAAAAGGAGACTCCCTTTGGAAAATTTCAAAGAAATATGGAGTCGACTTTCAAGAATTGAAAAAACTAAATTCACAGCTCAGTAATCCAGATTTAATCATGCCGGGTATGAAGATCAAGATTCCATCTAGTGGTGTTCCTGTAAAAACAGATCATCAGAAAGCAAAAGAAATGCCAAAGCCGAAAGAACATCCGTATGTGAAAGAAAAGCCAAAAGATGTCGTGCAAGTGCAAGATACGAAGCCAAAAGAAAAGCCAAACGAACCTGTACCATATGTACCGCCAGTGCCAAAGATCGAGCAGCCCGTTTTTCCGCAAGTCGATGTGAACTATTATCAGACCAATCTCTACCAGCCATTCACGCCTCCTCCCAAAAAAGAACATCATGAGAAAAAAGATCACGTTCATGAAAAGAAAGATCATGTTCATGACAAGAAGGATCATAAAGATCATGTTCACTATGAGAATAAGGAGCATAAAGATCACAAGGACCATTTCCATCATGAAAAGAAAGATCATTTAAAAGATGAGGTGGCAAAGGGGTATGATCCGTTTATTCATATCTCGCATCAAAAGGAGGAGGGAAAAGATATGGAGCACAGCAATTACCCAAACCTTCCTAATTTCCCGCAAATGCCGAATGTAGCAGGCGCAGCGGTAGGGGGAATGGCTGAGAATAAGGAACATCATCATCACCAGCATCATGACGCATATGATCCTTATTATGGTTATGGTCATTACATGCCAGCGATGTATCCATATCCGCAGCAAATGGTACCAGCGTCGCCAATTTTACCAGGTTCAGGTCTTTGCTACCCTGTCCAGCCGTATTATCACCATCACATGATGCCATATCCATACCCAGCGCAGCCATATTATCCTGCGTATCAAGCGCCAGCTTATTACGGAGAACATTATGAACATCATGCAAATGATGGTCATCACTGGCACCACCATATGCATCCGAATGCCAATGCAAACGCCAATGTCAATGCGAACGTCAATCAAGGCTTTTATCCAAATGTTTCAAATGAAGCTTATGGCAAGGAAGACTGCGGATGTGATGATGGCATGAAGCAGCATCAACCGTGGCCAGGACATTACCCGAATCCTGTACCTTATGGCCAAATGGGAGCTTATCCAGCGCAGCCTTATATGCAGCCATATCCAGGTCAATCTGTTTTTGCAAGACCAGAGGAAGACGAAGAAGAGTAATAAAAGAAGGAGCGATCTCAATCGTTCCTTTTTTTGTTTATAACTGACAGCTTGATTTTCCCCAAAACTGTACATGCTAAAACAGAGCCTGTTTCGCGCTCATGAGATTGAATTTGTACAGGGGGTTTTTCGTTTGAGACAAAAATGGCAAAAAACGATCGCATTAGTGCTTCTTCCTATTGGGTTAACGGCATGTGGTACAAATGACAATGCAGGTGTCGATACACGTCACAATCAATCAGGTCAGCCAGTTGGATATCATTCGAATAATCGTGCGGATGACAATAACCAAGATCACCAAGGACCAGTTTCCGAACTCATGGAGGGAATGAACGGTGGGAATACAACGAATGTTGATTATCGCACCCGTCCTCAAGCTGACGATCGAACGCCTCTCGCAGGTGGAGATGGACGATATAGCCATGGAGATATGAACTACCATAACCAAATGTCGTTCTCTGGCTACGATAAACAAGAAAACGTGCAGCGTTCAAGAAAAATTGCCAATCGCGTCAATAAAATGAATCATGTTGCAGACTCGCAAGTAATGGTAACAGATGAAAATGTGTATATTGCCATTAAATCAGATGGGCGTCTGACATCAGAGGGAATATCACAAGTGGAAGAAGCAGCGACTCGTTATGCGGATGGAAGAGCTGTCCAAGTCATTAAAGACGAGGGTGCTTTCACACGCTTTAGAGATATGAGAAGAACACAATTTGAAACAGATCAAACAGGCATGACTCGATAGGTTCGAGAATAAAAAAGGCTAAAGTTCCTCAAGAACTTTAGCCTTTTCTTAAAAATAAACCTTGATGCCCATATAAAATTCGTAAAAGAAATAACAGCCAAACCCTAGTAATAAAATACCAGCAATAATGGATGTCCATTTGATCATCGTTTGGTTCATCACTTTTCTTGTTAAGGATACAAGAGTGAGGAGACCGATGTCATGAAGGAGAATTCCTGCCAATATACCACCTGATGCTAGCATAAATTCAGATGAATCTGTTTTTGTATAGGCATCTGCCAGTACAGCACCGAATACAGAAACCCAAAACACAAGGTTTCCAGGAGATACCGCGACAAGCAAGCCGTTTCTGTACGTTTTTGCGAATGATTTATTGACTTTTTCGCCAGCTAAATGGATGTCTTGATCCGCATGTTTAATGGAATCGTATGCGAGAATCATTAAGAATATAGCTCCGATTAGCCAAAGCGGGATTTGGACAAATGGCAGTGATAAAAACTGAGCAAATCCAGCATATAAAGCCAAGATAAGTAAGAGATCGATGGTCATGCCGCCTGCTCCTACGGTTAAACCATGAAAGAAGCCGTTTTTTAATCCCTGTTTTGTCATTTCAACCGTGATCGCTCCGACTGGCAGAGCAATTGAGAATCCTACGACGATAAATGTGAGAAATGTTTGCAATCGACTAGAACTTCCTTTGAAAAAGTTTGTATAAAAATTCTCCGTTTAGATTAATTATACATAATAGGAGGAAAGGATCAATGATTATTTCAGTTTTTATCTAAATGGTTGGGATGGAGGGTGTATATCAATGTGTATATTAAGCTGGCTTTATTTCTTTTGTAGTGAAAAGGAACTATTTTCCTGAAACTTCTTTTTTTCATGGCATCGCTATGCTACACTGTTGTGGAAAATAATAAATGTGACTAGGGGTGCCCGAGGCTGGGCTGAGAGAGAAGTGTATACTTCTTAACCCTTTGGACCTGATCTGGCTCGTACCAGCGTGGGGAAGTTGAAGATGATACATGGGTCATTTACGGATGACATTCATGTTTATTTCTAACGACGAAACCAGGTTCTTTTCATAGAGCCTGGTTTTTTGCTGGTGCTGATTCCATCCTGTCCGGTGACAAGAAGAGAAGGAGAGAACAGCAAATGAAAGAAAAGAAAAATATCCCAACAACTCAATCGTTATTATCAAGCTTTGACGGCAGCCGAAAGGTGTATGAGAAAGGGTCAAGACCTGACATTTTAGTGCCAAAAAGAGAAATTGCCCTCACGCAAACGGTGACGCAGGCAGGAATGATTCAAAATGAACCAATTCGTGTGTACGATACGAGTGGTCCTTACACGGATGAGCATGCCCATATCGATGTGACAAAAGGGCTTAACCGTCTGAGAGCAGCATGGGTCGAAGAAAGGGGAGATACAGAAAGCTATGAAGGGCGCCATGTAAAACCTGAAGATAACGGCTATCGCTCTAGAAACGGGTCTCATCAGCATATTCATACTGATTTTCATCATAAGCCGCTTCGTGCAAAACAAGGTGCCTGTGTGACGCAAATGCACTATGCAAAAAAAGGTATTGTCACGCCTGAAATGGAGTTCATCGCCTTAAGAGAAGGGCTAAGCCCTGAGTTCGTGAGAGAGGAAGTTGCCAGCGGAAGAGCTGTCATTCCAGCGAATATTAACCATCCTGAAAGTGAACCGATGATTATCGGAAGGCATTTTCATGTCAAAATCAATGCGAACATTGGCAATTCAGCTGTGACATCATCCATTGATGAAGAAGTTGAAAAAATGACATGGGCGATCAGATGGGGGGCAGACACCATGATGGATCTGTCTACAGGAAAGGATATTCATACAACGAGGGAATGGATCATACGGAATTGTCCAGTCCCAGTAGGCACCGTTCCCATTTATCAGGCGCTTGAGAAAGTGAATGGCGTGGCAGAAGATTTGACGTGGGACGTGTACAGAGACACATTAATTGAACAAGCAGAGCAAGGAGTAGACTACTTCACGATTCATGCGGGCGTGCGGTTAAGGTATATTCCTCTGACAGTCGACCGGGTGACTGGTATTGTTTCAAGAGGCGGTGCCATTATGGCAAGGTGGTGTCTTGCTCATCATCAAGAGAATTTCCTTTATACCCACTTTGAAGACATTTGTGAGATTATGAAAACGTATGATATTGCTTTTTCACTTGGAGATGGGCTTAGACCAGGATCAATAGCTGATGCCAATGATGAAGCGCAGTTTGCAGAGCTAGAAACGTTAGGTGAATTGACAGAGATCGCATGGAAACATGATGTACAGGTGATGATTGAAGGACCTGGACATGTTCCAATGGATAAAATCAAAGAAAATGTGGACAAGCAAATGGAGATTTGCAAAGAGGCACCATTTTATACATTAGGGCCTCTTACAACAGATATTGCTCCGGGATATGATCATATTACATCTGCCATCGGCGCAGCTATGATCGGCTGGTATGGAACAGCGATGCTATGCTATGTAACGCCAAAGGAGCATTTAGGGCTGCCGAACAAAGAAGATGTAAGAGAAGGTGTGATCGCTTATAAAATTGCCGCTCATGCTGCTGATCTAGCGAAAGGACATCCTGCTGCTCAAAAGCGCGATGATGCTTTATCGAAAGCAAGGTTTGAATTTAGATGGCGTGACCAATTCAACCTGTCAATTGATCCAGAAAGAGCGATGGCGTTCCATGATGAAACATTGCCTGCTGAAGGCGCTAAGACTGCCCATTTCTGCTCGATGTGCGGACCGAAGTTTTGTAGCATGAAAATTTCCCATGATATTCGCAATCAATCAGAAGAAGTGAAAAAAGAGATGGAGAAAAAGGCGAAGGAGTTTATCAGCGGAGGAAGTCAAATATATTCATCCTAAAAAAGAACCTACGGGGCTTTATATCAGATCACGGAAAAGGCTTTTCTTAAGAGGTGGAAAAATGCCTTTAATGCAACCCCTATCATGTCCAGACTTGGAATGAGGGCATCTGTTAAATGAAACAAGACTGTTTGTCTTTCTGGAGATGTTCGTTTCTTTTTCCGTTTCATAAAGAAAACCTCCTTTTTAAATAATATACTTCTTTGCAAAGAAGAGAGATAGAGATGTTGTTTGAATTTAAACAAAATTTAAACTTCTTGTGTTTGAAAGGAAAGAAGGAGGGGAAACGAGTTGAGTAGAGAATGAATGAAAAGAGCCGATCTATTTGGCCAGCTAACAAGAGAGAGTGGAAGGTGATCTTATGATGAAAGTATTTAAGGTAACATTTCATATGAACAATGGGGAAGTGCTTGATTTCGAGCTAAAACGTCCAGCTACCTATGATGTGTATAAGAAAATTGAAGAAGCCAATCATTGGTTTAAGCTGAATAATGAAATCATTAACTTATTAAATGTGAATAGCATCCATGTTGAAACAGAAACAGATTGACAGAGAAAAGCCGCTCGGTAAGAGCGGCTTTCATTATGCAGAGAAATCATTTCGATTATTAAGCTGACCACGGGACAGCCAGTTCTTTTTATAGAAATAAGCAATCACTTCAAGCCATAGACGTGGTGCTTTTTTCGGAAAAAAAGGCTTTTGATAATAAGCGTAAGCGGCTTTTAAGTCATCCCATTGATGGCAAGCTTTTGTTTGTGTGAAACGGGCAACGTCAATGACCCTGACCTGTCCTTCCTTTGTTAAGATCAGATTCCGCAGGTGGATGTCAGAAGGGTTCAACCCTTTCTCGCGTGCTTCTTCTAGCGCATCATCGACTTGTTCAATCATTTGTTTTTTAATAGGAATCCCCTTTGTGAGGCATTCATAAAAAGTATTTCCTTTAATATATTCCATTAAAATATACTGATCCCCAGATTCATAAATCTCAGGGTAGTAAGACGAACCAGAGAGTTTTTCATAAATGGCGGCTTCTTTACGGGCAATATGTTGATAAGAAGGGAAAAAGACTTTTAGCGCCATTTTCTTGCCGTCTTTTTTGTATGAAAAGACATAGGCACTTCTTCCTTTGCCACACAGCTCAAGCTCTGCCGGTTTAAAGGCAAGCTTATGAAGACGTTTATCCTCATGATACTGAATCGATTCGGCTAATCTTTTGACTTCTGACATTGGCTTCACCTTCTTTGGTTTCAGTTTATGCGGCTGAAAAACGAATGATGAAAAACCGAGCATTCGATAAAGCAATGGATTGTATAAAACATACCATTTACGAATGAAGGATACAACGAAAGACTCTTCCCATATATTCATATCATCGATTTGGTTAATGTTTAGAAAAATGGGTCAAACTACATATGTCATGCATCGATCTCATGTTTTAAAGAGGTGTAAATAGTGAAAGTGAAGATGAAATGTTTCGTTACAGGACTTATCATGACAAGTGTGCTTTTTTTCGCTGCGGATATGGAGGGAAAAGAACACTTGCAAAAGCAGTCAAACTCGATCACCGTACAGCTTGAAAAAGTCTATCTAGACGGAGATGTGAGTATTGAAAGACACCGGGCATCATTAGAAGACAAAGACACATTCTGGTCGCAGTATAAAGGCTGGACGCTAGTAGAACAGAAAGAGGATTTTGCGCTTTTTAGAAAGCAAATTGATGATATCTCTCCATTAAGTAAAGCAAATGGATATATCGGATTATCAGAGGACGGTGTGATTTCTACGTTTCATGGAAGGCCTGACGGCTGGGCGGAGCCCATTCATCTCTTTTTTCAAATTGATACGTCCCGTTTAGAAAGTCATGTGGAGGAGCAGCTTGAGCAAGGCATCCCTTTTCGAACAAAGGATGAATTTGAGCATGTGCTTGAAGTCATGAAACCTTACCGAAATGAAATATCGTTTTAACGCGTATAACAGCTTGCTGGTGTGAAGGCCGCAAGCTGTTTTTCGTGGTGTCATCGTAAAAATGGATTGAGCGAACGTATGTTAACTTTTATTGCGGTTTTCTTCTCGATTTATGTTACAATGAAGAACAGTCAAAGAGGTGAAAACGGTGATAGAGTTTGTAAAAGGGACCATTGATTATGTGTGCCCGCAATATGTTGTCATAGAAAACGGCGGAGTGGGATATCAAGTCTATAGCCCAAACCCGTTTATCTATCAAATCAATAAACAAGAAACGATTTATACGTATCATTACATAAAGGAAGACGCTTTCTCGTTATATGGATTTCAAACACGAGAAGAAAAAGCGCTGTTCACAAAACTGTTAAATGTCACAGGGATTGGGCCGAAGGGGGCTCTAGCGATTCTTGCTTCCGGTGATCCTGGCGCTGTCATCTCAGCGATAGAACGTGAAGATGAAGCGTTCCTGATCAAGTTCCCTGGCGTTGGCAAAAAGACAGCTCGCCAAATCATTCTCGATCTAAAAGGAAAGCTAGCTGATGTTGTTCCTGAAATGATTGGCAATCTATTTAATCACGAGGACCATATTCAGGTCGAAACGCAGCAAACAGCATTAGACGAAGCGCTTGAAGCCTTAAGTGTTCTTGGATACGGTGATCGCGAAATTAAAAAGGTATATCCATTGTTAAAAGAAGAAAAGAATCTCACAACCGATCAATATGTGAAAAAAGCTTTACAAAAAATGTTGAAATAAGGTGATGTCTCATGGATGAACGGCTCGTCTCAACTGAAGCAGACAACCATGAATCAGCCATTGAGCAAAGTCTGCGGCCTCAGACACTTAGCCAATATATCGGTCAGCAAAAAGTTAAGGATAACCTCAGTGTGTTTATTGAAGCTGCCCGTATGAGGCAGGAAACGCTCGATCACGTCCTCTTATACGGACCGCCCGGACTCGGGAAAACGACGCTTGCGTCAATTATTGCCAATGAAATGAATGTTCAGCTGCGTACAACATCTGGACCAGCGATTGAACGTCCTGGTGATTTGGCGGCGATTTTAACGTCTCTTGAGCCAGGTGATGTGTTGTTTATAGATGAAATTCATCGCTTGCAGCGTTCAATTGAGGAAGTACTTTATCCAGCAATGGAGGATTTTTGTTTAGATATCGTCATTGGCAAAGGAGATACAGCGCGCTCTGTACGGCTTGATTTACCGCCATTTACACTTGTAGGTGCTACAACCCGTGTTGGGCTTTTAACAGCGCCGCTTCGTGACAGGTTTGGGGTACATGCAAGATTGGAATACTATGAGCAAAGAGATTTGGCTCACATTGTTTCAAGAACAGCCGAGCTGTTCGAGATTGGGATTGATCTTCGCTCAGCCGAAGAGATCGCAAGACGTTCCCGCGGTACGCCGAGGGTTGCCAATCGTCTACTCAGAAGAGTAAGAGATTTTGCCCAGGTGCTTGGAAATCATGCGATTACCGAGGACATTGCGGAAGATGCCCTTGAGCGCCTTCAAGTCGACAAGCTTGGTCTTGATCATATCGATCGTAAGCTGCTTTTAAGTATGATTGAAAAATTTAGAGGCGGTCCTGTTGGGCTTGATACAATCTCAGCGACAATTGGAGAAGAATCACATACGATTGAAGATGTGTACGAACCGTATTTACTGCAAATTGGTTTCCTGCAAAGAACACCAAGAGGACGAGTCGTCACAAGAGAAGCGTATGAACACTTTCAAATGGAGGTTCCGATTCGTGACTGAATTCCCTAAAATATTGATGATTTTAGGTGGTGTCCTTTTTGCCGCAGGGTTAGTATTTCAATTGGTTGGTAAGCTTCCAGGTGATATTTTTGTGAAAAAAGGAAATGTGACGTTCTTTTTTCCTGTGATCACTTGCATTGTCATTAGCATCGTGCTCACGATATTACTGAATATCTTTGGACGGATGAAATAACGTTAACTAGTTAACTACAGAATAGGTGAAGGAAATGAAGTTAGAACTATTTGATTTTGATTTACCAGAAAGATTAATTGCACAAGTACCGCTTGAAAAACGAGACGCATCAAGACTGATGGTCTTAAACAAACAAACGGGTGAGGTGACACACGATACATTCTCACAAATTACTGATTATTTTCAAACGGGTGATTGTCTCGTTTTAAATAATACACGCGTTCTGCCGGCACGGTTGTTTGGAATGAAAGAGGATACAGGTGCAAAAGTTGAACTTCTTCTCTTAAAACAAGAGGAAGGAGACAAATGGGAAACACTTGTAAAACCAGCCAAACGAGTGAAAAAAGGAACAGTGATCACATTTGGTGATGGACGGCTTCAAGCGGTATGTACAGAAGAATTAGAACATGGCGGAAGAAAAGTTGAGTTTCAGTATACCGGCATTTTTTATGAAGTCCTTGAATCCCTTGGTGAAATGCCGCTACCTCCTTATATTAAAGAACAGCTTGACGATCGTGAACGCTATCAAACGGTGTATTCGAAAGAGGTCGGCTCCGCTGCTGCTCCAACTGCTGGTCTTCACTTTACAAACGAGCTGCTGGATGCGCTGAAAGAAAAGGGTGTGCACATCGCATTCATTACTCTGCATGTGGGACTTGGTACTTTCCGTCCGGTCAGTGCAGATCGTATTGAAGAACACGAAATGCACGCAGAGTTTTACGAAATGAATGAAGAAACAGCAGCAGAGCTTAATCGCGTTCGCAAGGAAGGCGGGCGAATTATTTCAGTGGGGACTACGTCAACAAGAACGCTCGAAACCATTGCAAGTGCGCATGATGGCGAATTCAAAGCGTCAAGCGGCTGGACGTCAATCTTTATTTACCCAGGCTATACATTCAAGGCAATTGATGGCATGATCACGAATTTTCATCTGCCAAAATCCTCGTTAATCATGCTTGTCAGTGCATTAGCTGGGCGAGAGCATGTCCTAAAGGCATACAATGAGGCTGTAAAAGAGGAATATCGTTTCTTCAGCTTTGGCGATGCCATGCTGATTCAATAACATTATACAACAAAGACAGGAGGGCTCATTTTGTCGCAATTACCGATACGTTATGAGTTCATTAAATCATGCAAACAAACAGGTGCACGACTCGGGCGCGTTCATACACCGCACGGCTCATTTGACACGCCTGTATTTATGCCGGTAGGTACACTAGCTACAGTCAAAACGATGGCACCTGAAGAACTAAAGGCAATGGAAGCAGGTATCATCTTAAGCAATACGTACCACCTATGGCTCCGTCCGGGTCATGACATTGTGAAAGAAGCAGGCGGCCTGCACAAATTTATGAACTGGGATCGAGCGATTTTAACCGATTCAGGCGGTTTCCAAGTTTTCTCTTTGAGTGAATTTAGAAAAATTGAAGAAGAAGGCGTTCACTTCCGTAATCATTTAAATGGAGATAAGCTGTTTCTTTCTCCTGAGAAGGCGATGGACATCCAAAATGCGCTTGGCTCTGATATTATGATGGCATTTGATGAATGCCCGCCATATCCAGCAGAATACGATTACATGAAACGTTCTGTAGAGCGGACAAGTAGATGGGCAGAACGCTGTCTAACAGCGCATCAACGTCCAGAGGATCAAGGGCTGTTTGGAATCATCCAAGGCGGAGAATACGAAGAGCTTCGTAAACAAAGTGCAAAAGATCTCGTGTCACTTGATTTCCCAGGCTACGCTATCGGAGGTTTATCTGTTGGGGAACCAAAAGATGTGATGAACCGTGTACTTGAGTTCACAACGCCATTGTTACCAGCAGACAAGCCAAGGTACTTAATGGGCGTCGGCTCGCCAGATTCCTTAATTGACGGTGCCATTCGCGGTGTAGATATGTTTGACTGCGTATTGCCAACACGAATCGCGAGAAACGGTACGCTCATGACAAGTGAAGGACGTCTTGTTGTGAAAAATGCAAAATATGAGCGTGATTTCAGACCAATCGATGAAAATTGTGACTGTTACACATGTAAAAACTACACACGCGCTTATATTAGACATTTGATCAAAACAAACGAAACGTTCGGAATTCGATTAACAACTTATCATAATCTTCATTTTCTGTTAAAATTAATGGAGCAAGTGAGAGAAGCTATCCGTGAGGATCGTTTAGGTGATTTTAAAGAAGAGTTTTTTGAGCGTTACGGCTTTAACGAACCGAATGCGAAAAACTTTTAACGCATAAACGAAAAGCTTTACAATGCATTAGAAAGGGGTGAAATAGAATGGATGGTGGTATGGGTTCAATCATTATGATTGTTGTCATGTTTGCTGTGCTTTACTTCTTATTGATCCGTCCACAGCAAAAGCAACAAAAAGCTGTGCGTCAGATGCAGCAATCTTTATCAAAAGGCGATAAAATCGTCACAATCGGAGGTTTACACGGTGAAATCGACTACATTGATGAATCAAAAGTGGTCATCAAAACAAGCGAAAACAACCGTTTAACTTTCGATCGTCGTGCTATTAGAGAATTAGCTGACAAAGGCTAATCCTCCGATACATAGCCATAAAAAAAGAGCGATATAGATCCGCTCTTTTTTTATTTGCCTCGAAGATTGACGCCAATCATTCCGCCGAGCATACAAATGCCTAAAAATGCCCCATGATAGATGAGCTGCTCTAATGAAAAGGTTTCTCCAAACCCTAAATATTGAAACAAGAATACAGTGAGGGAAAAGGTCAGCGAAGTGATCGCACCAATGAGCCAGCCGCGCTCCTTTGCTTTTCCTCCAGAAATGATCCCCCCTAATAAAAGTGCCACAAACGACAAAATCATAATCATCCATTTAAACGATGCTTCCTGCATACTTGTGAAGGTAAGCATGAGCGATACAAGTAAACTTGTGACGATCATGACGATAAAAATCGCCATTAAGCCGGATAAAATCCCTTTTCCGATTTGTTTCGTTTCCTGCATGTGATTCGTCTCCTCTCCAATTGACCGAAGCTTGTCTTTTACTAAAATGTATTCACATGGAAGAAAAAATAGACATGTTTCTCACGATAAAAACAGAGGCTTTCTTTTCTACATAAATAAAGGGTTTTGACACAAGCTATGTGAGAGAAGGAGGGTTTACATCATATGCAGGAAATCTTGATTATCTCCATGAGAACAATCATTTTATATTTTCTTATTTGGTTTATTTTTCGGCTAATGGGCAAAAGAGAGATTGGAGAATTAAGCATTTTAGATCTTGTCATTTTTATGATGATCGCAGAAATTGCAGTTCTCGCTATAGAAGAAGTCGAGGATCATATGTTACATACGGTATGGCCGATTCTGCTGTTAACCTTCATTCAAATTACACTTGCCTACCTCTCATTGAAATTCCAAGGTGTCCGGCGCTTTCTTGATGGCAAACCGGTCCTGCTCATCATCAATGGGAAAATTGACGAAGGTGCGATGAGAAAACAGCGATACAATTTTGATGATCTGCTCATTCAGTTAAGAGAAAACAACATCGATAGCATTCAGGATGTCTCTTACGCCATTTTAGAACCATCTGGAAAGCTCGCCGTTGTTGAAAAAGAAAACAAGCACACACATGGAGCGCTTGAGTTGCCACTTATTGCAGATGGGGTTGTGCAGCATGATCACCTGAAGCAAATTAATCAAAATGAACAATGGTTGAAAGATGAGCTAACCAAAAGGGGCTATCATGATATAGAGCAGATTTCATACTGCAGCTTTAATCAAAAGACATTTTATATTGATTTGAAAGATGAAGTGGTCAAAAAAAGATGAGCTAGAGCAGCTTCCCAATCAACGGGATGCGGCGCAGCTCTTCTTTCTTCACTAGACCGAGACAGATTAATAGAATGACATACAGCGCGCACGTTACAAAAATCAGCATAACGAGCTCAATAGGGGCAGAGAAGAATCCGTTCATTTGAGACTTCAGCCAAAGGCTCACAGCCCCAGTACCGATAATCACAAGAACGCATACCCCATATTCTTTTATTGGTAAATGAATAGGCAGTACTTTACCGACAGTTGCCGCATGAAGCAGCGTGACAAGGACGATGCCGATTAAAATGGCAAGTGCTGCCCCCATAATGCCAAAGCCTGGCTGCGAGGCAAGAACAAAGATCATTCCTGTTTTCACGACAGCACCTATCAGACTATTCGTCATCGCCGCACCAGCTAAATTGAGTGCTTGCAAGACGGCTTGAAGCGGCCCTTGAAAATAATATAATAGAAAAAATGGAGCCATGAATTTCACATAAATCGCCGCATGCGATGAACCATACATAAAGAGTGTTAAATCTTCTGCGTAAACAAAAAGAATAATACAGGATATACCTCCACTGAGTAGACAAAGACGCATCGCCTGCTTCAGCCTGTATTCGACCGTTTTGCGTTTGTTCTGCTCCATTCCTTCACTGATCGCCGGGACCAGTGCAGTGGAGAGAGAATACGTAATAAAGCTAGGCAGTGTCAAAAGAGTCAGCGCAAGCCCGGTCAACTCCCCGTACTGTCTTGTCGCCTCAACAGCCGCGTATCCAGCAATCGCAAGACTTTGCGCGACAACTATCGGCTCTAAAAACCACGAAATATTCCCGATAAAACGGCTGCCTGTTGTTGGCAGGGCAATACTCATCAGCTGCTTAAATGTGTCCTTACCGTCATGAATTGCCTTGAAAAATCGTTTTCGAATGCGAATGGTCTTTTTGTAACGAAAGGCAATTAGTAAATAAGCAAGTGAAATCATCTCTCCAATGACAGATGAAATCATCGCACCTGCTGCCGCAAATTCAATCCCATAAGGAAGAAAAGCTGTTGTACATACGGCTACTAGAGAAATTCTTGCAACCTGTTCCAGCACTTGAGATATGGCAAGCGGGCTCATTTGCTGTCTACCTTGAAAATAACCTCTCAGTACACTGGAAATAGCGATGACTGGGACAACAGGCGTAATAGCAAGTAGTGGATAAACCGTTCTAGGATCTGTCAGCATATTTTCTGCCATGATGGGCGCAAACCATAAAAAGAGCGGCGTGAATAACAGGCTGAGTGTCCCTGTTACTGCAAGAGACATGACAAGAATTCGTTTGGTTTTCTGTTTGTCTCCGCGGGCTTCTGCTTCTGCGACAAGCTTACTTATAGCGACAGGCAGTCCGAATTGTGTCAGCGTCACAGCGAGAAAAAAGGTAGGAGCAGCCATCATATAAAGCCCGACTCCTTCTTCGCCAATGAACCTTGCAATCACAATTCGATTGACAAAACCCAATATTCTCGTGATAAAACCTGCTAAAATTAAAATAATCGTTCCCTTTAAAAACGTTTGCTTCGTCAAATCAAAGATCACCTGCCTTCTCAAACGACATAGAATCATATACAATAAGATATGCGTGTATATCGTCCAAGCATGACAAGTCTCTCGATAAAAACTGAAAAGGGGGAGCATCCCATTGACACAACATCCGGCTGCAATTTACAAAGACCATTTAAAGCCTTTTCTGTTCAGTAAGCTTGAAGAATTCATCGTTTTGGGCTATAAAGATGTAGATTTAGAGGAATTATGGTCATACTTAGAGAATAAGAAATGGAAGAGAAAACAAGAGTATCCGATTCATGAAATGGTTACAGATATTTTATCTGTGAAAATTGGCGAATTTATGAACTATGCAACCGTTCAGTCGTTTAAAACGTCTGCTTTTTTGGACAGTGAAGATGGCAAGAATATGCTAGATGAACTGTTGAAATAAGCCATCTTAATGGATTCAGGTGTTTAAGGAGGAAATACATAATGAAAAAAGGGCGCATTCTTGCGTTTTTCTTAGTGGTTCTGTTAATCGGAACTGGCGTAGGCTTACTAACAAAGCCTGTTGCGAAAGATATGACGCTAGGGCTGGATTTACAGGGTGGATTTGAAGTCCTGTATGATGTACATCCAGTGAAAAAAGAGGACAAGATTACAAATAGTGTCCTCGTCAGTACAGTGGAGGCTTTGAACCGAAGAGCCAATGTGCTAGGTGTAAGTGAGCCGAACATCTCGATTGAAGGCAACAATCGTATCCGTGTGCAGCTTGCAGGAGTAAAAGATCAAAACAGAGCGAGGGAGATTCTTTCCACTGAAGCACAGCTATCCTTCAGAGATACGAATGATAAAGAACTCCTAAACGGGGCTGACCTAGTCGAAAACAGTGCAAAACAAACATTCAGTCAAACGAATGAGCCAATTGTGACGGTTAAACTAAAGGATGCGAAAAAATTTGGTGACGTCACAAGAAAAGTAGCGGCGATGGCGCCGAATAACCAGCTTGTCATTTGGCTTGATTACAACAAAGGAGATTCCTTCAAAAAAGAAGTCTCAAAATCAGACCACAAGTATGTCTCTGCACCGAATGTGAATCAAGAAATTAACAGCAGTGACGTGCAAATTGAAGGGAAATTTACTGTCCAAGAGGCAAAAGACCTTGCTAGTATTTTAAATGCTGGGGCATTGCCAGTGAAATTAACTGAAAAGTACTCTACTTCAGTGAGTGCGCAATTCGGTGAACAGGCATTAAATGAAACTGTCTTTGCAGGGATTGTGGGAATTGCCCTCATTTTCTTATTCATGCTTTTTTATTACCGAATACCTGGTCTTATTGCTGTCATTACGTTATCAACGTATATCTATATTACCTTACAGGTGTTTGACTGGATGGGTGCTGTTCTGACACTTCCTGGAATTGCGGCACTGATTCTTGGAGTAGGGATGGCGGTTGATGCCAACATCATCACATATGAACGAATCAAAGAGGAGCTTAAGCTCGGTAAATCTGTCCGTTCTGCTTTCAGGTCAGGAAACCGCCGATCATTTGCAACCATCTTTGATGCAAACTTAACGAGTATTATTGCAGGGGGCGTCCTTTTCTTCTTTGGGACAAGTTCTGTAAAAGGGTTTGCGACTATGCTGATCCTTTCCATTTTAACAAGCTTTATTACGGCTGTATTCCTATCAAGATTCCTTCTTGGTCTGCTTGTGGAAAGTCGCGCGCTCGATCGCAAGAAAGGCTGGTTTGGTGTCCGTCAAAAAGACATCATCGATATTCATGAAACAACAGAAAATACTGAACCAAAAACACCATTTGATAAATGGGATTTTGTCAGCAAGCGAAAAGGTTTCATGATTTTCTCAATAGCCATTACCATTGCGGGAATTATCGTCCTTTCGATTTTCAAACTCAATGCGGGTATTGACTTTGCAAGTGGTACAAGAGTAGACATTCAAAGTGACCATAAGCTGTCAACTGCTCAAATCGAGCAAGACTTTCACAAATTAGATCTTGATACAGATAGTGTTGTATTATCTGGTCAAAAAGAAAATCAAGCAGCGGCACGATTTGTTGGTGTGCCAAATAAAGAAAAAATTGCAGAAGTGAAAGATTACTTTAAAGATAAGTATGGAACAGAACCGAACGTCAGCACGGTGTCTCCTACGGTCGGAAAAGAACTTGCACGTAATGCTTTATATGCCATCATCATTGCTTCGATTGGGATCATTATTTATGTTTCCATTCGGTTTGAATATAAGATGGCCATTGCAGCGATTGCTTCCCTTTTATATGATGCATTCTTCATTGTGGCATTCTTTAGTATTACACGATTAGAGGTCGATGTGACCTTCATTGCGGCGATCCTCACGGTAATCGGATATTCGATCAATGACACGATCGTGACGTTCGATAGGGTTCGTGAGCAAATGAAGAAACGTAAACCAAAAACGGTAGAAGATCTATCTTACATCGTCAACTTGAGTTTACAGCAAACCTTTACAAGATCTATCAATACGGTACTCACTGTCGTAATTGTTGTGATCGCACTGCTTATCTTCGGATCGGCGTCGATTACAAACTTCTCCCTCGCCTTACTTGTCGGTCTGTTAACAGGGGTGTACTCATCTCTATATATCGCAGCACAAATTTGGCTTATGTGGAAAGGCCGTGATCTGAAAAAGCCGGCGAAGATTGATACTGAGCAAGATATTTAATGGAGAAAGGCTGCCTGTTTGGCAGTCTTTTTTCTATAGATTTCCCGAGATTAAGGCGATTCGTAAACATTTCGGTATCGTTGATCTTGAAATGGCCTTTTGCTATAATGACATACGTTTAGATCAGTCTAGTAAGCAAGTGTCCGTTCGGGTATCTTGTAAACGATGAGGAAGCAAGACAAATTGCAGCAATCTTAGCTGGCATGGTATATAAGCCGAAAGCGCTTGAAACTGTAGAAGTAGATTGATGAACTGAAATGTCCGCCAAAACTATCAAGTAACAGTCATCGCTATCGTGAGGAAATCACATGAGAAGCTGTTAAACCTAGGACCTAAGACGGTCATTGAAGAAGGGGATACCCTTGTTATTTCTGGAGAAAGACAAGAAATAAAGAACCTCATTAAAGAAAAACTCAGTAGCTAATTCATGCCCACGCTGATAGATTTTCTTCCTCTTTTTCTTTCTGTGTTTAAAAAGGACAATGAAAAGGGAAGAATAAAAGAAAAAGCTTGGGGGATATGTAGATGAACAAACAACAATGGACCATCATACTCGCATTTATTTTCGTATTAATTGTCTCAGTATTTGCCGTCATCAATGTGCGGCCAGTGCAAGTTGACTATTTATTTGGATCGGCTGAATGGCCGCTAATCCTTGTCATTATTGGTTCTGTGCTCATGGGCGGACTCATTGTGGCTTTTGCAGGGATTTTCCAAATTGTGAAACTAAAACGTGAATTAAAGGCTTTAAAAGCTGAGCGTGCAGCCGCACCTGCACCTGTTGTTTCGAATAAAAAGGTCGACAAAGACGTTCAAAAAAAACCGAATGTGACGCCTTTAAAAGAACAGCCGGCATCATTTGATCGGAAGGAAAAATAATCTTCCAGCACAATTTCATAAAATAAAAATTGAAACCCCTCAGGCCACTCTAGTATAATAGTGTGGTTGAGGGGTGAGTTTATGTTATTATCCAAAATGCGCTGGGAATATGAACATCCAAGCGAAGAAAAAGTGAAATCACTCTCTGAAAATCTGAATATTTCAGCGCTGACTGCATCGCTTCTTGTAAAAAGAGGACTCGAAGAAGTAGAAGAAGCGAGGTCTTTTTTATTTGATCAAAAAGCCGAATTCCATGATCCATTTCTATTAAAAGGAATGAAAGAAGCAGTAGAGCGCATCAACAAAGCGATCGAAGAGCAGGAATCGATTGTGATCTTCGGAGACTATGATGCGGATGGTGTGACAAGTACGTCTGTGCTTTTACATACATTAAAAGAGTTGTCTGCGAAAGTAGACTTTTATATTCCAGATCGATTTAAAGAAGGCTACGGGCCTAATGAACAGGCTTTTCGATATATCAAAGAGCAAGGCGCATCGCTTGTCATCACGGTCGATACAGGCATTGCAGCTGTAAATGAAGCACGTATTGCAAAAGAAATAGGATTAGATCTGATCATTACAGATCACCATGAACCAAGTGAGGAGCTGCCTGAGGCACTTGCGATTGTCCATCCTAAGCAGCCAGGTTGTGAGTATCCTTTTAAAGAACTTGCCGGTGTAGGTGTGGCGTTTAAAGTGGCGCATGCACTTCTTGGAAAGCTGCCAACTCAGCTGTTAGATCTTGCAGCAATTGGGACAATTGCGGATCTTGTGCCGCTTCATGATGAAAATAGATGGCTTGCTAAAAAAGGGCTTATGCAGCTTCGGCAGTCGAATAGGCTAGGGCTGAAGGCGTTATTGAAAGAAGCGGGCGCTACTCTTGAAGAAGCAAATGAGGAAACGGTTGGCTTTCAAATTGCGCCAAGGCTAAATGCTGTTGGAC
Organism: Bacillus sp. FSL R5-0422; assembly: GCF_038610765.1. Lineage (NCBI taxonomy): Bacteria > Bacillati > Bacillota > Bacilli > Caryophanales > Bacillaceae > Bacillus > Bacillus sp. FSL R5-0422. The sequence goes on along the minus strand of NZ_CP152014.1, from coordinate 2,359,864 downwards.
GAATTGAACAGGCAGATCCAGCTGTCCATCTTCTCATGACAGAAGATAAGGATGAGGCAGAAGAACTCGCTCGTTTTGTACAAGAACTGAATAAAGAACGTCAAAAAATTGTGAGTACGATTACAGAAGAAGCCATTCAAATGGTGAAAGAGACAGGTGATAACCAGTCTGCGATTGTTGTAGCGAAAGCGGGCTGGAATCCGGGTGTTGTCGGAATTGTTGCTTCTAAATTGACGGATACATTTTCTCGTCCTGCGATTGTGCTTGGAATAGATGAGGAGACGCAAATGGCAAAAGGATCAGCGCGGAGTATTCCTGGCTTTGATCTATTTTTCCATTTAAGCAAATGCCGCGACATTCTGCCGCATTTCGGCGGGCACCCGATGGCTGCGGGTATGACACTTCGAGCGGATGATGTACCTTTACTAAGGGAAAGATTAAATCAATATGCGAATGAAACGTTGACAGAGGAAGATTTTATTCCGATTCAGCGGGTCGATGCCGTATGTAAGGTAGACGAATTGACGGTTGAAGCGATTGAAGAAGTGGGGATGCTGTCACCATTTGGCATGCAAAACCCAAAGCCGTTCATTATGATTGAAGATGCGAGACTTGAAGAAATCCGTACAATTGGAGCAAATCAGAATCATATTAAAATGTCTTTGAAAGATGAAGATAAGCTGCTTGACTGTGTCGGTTTTCATCAAGGTCAATTAAAAGAAGAAGTTGTCACAGGTAGCCGCATTTCCGTCATTGGTGAAATGTCCATTAATGAATGGAATAACCGGAAGAAACCTCAGCTCATGCTGAAAGATGCCCGAGTAGATGAATGGCAACTGTTTGATTTGCGCGGCAAAAATGATTGGGAAAAAACCATCTCCACGCTTGACCCAGAAAAATATGTGGTGGTCTGTTTTGACGAAGATACAAAACAGGAAGTCAATATCCCGATTCACCATGTCCATGCAGAAAATGTTTCAACATTCGATGTAGAAGGCAAGTATGTCGTTTTTGCAGATGTACCTGTAGATGAACACTTGCTAAGGCAGCTGTTAGAAAATCAAAAGCCAGCGAGAGTGTATACGGTTTTCCAAAGAAAAGAAGATCATTTCATGTCCTCTTTCCCTAGCCGTGATCAATTCAAATGGTTGTATGGATTCTTGTTGAAACGAGGAAGTTTCCCTCTCAAGGAACAAGGGATGGAGCTTGCGAAACATAGAGGCTGGACAAAAGATACAATGATTTTTATGACAAAGGTGTTTTTTGAACTCGGTTTTGTTAAAATAGAGAATGGTGTGCTGTCAATAATACGTGATGCCCCTAAAAAAGATTTAACGGCATCAGCATCCTATACAGCAAAACAACGATTGATGGAACTCGATCAAACACTAACATATTCCTCAGCCAAAGAGCTGAAGGAATGGCTGAATAGCATGATGAGCGAAGTCTCACCTGTGCTTTGACGTACGAGGAGGAAAAGGAAAAGATGGATTTAAAACAATATGTGACAGTTGTACCTGACTACCCAAAAGAAGGTGTACAATTTAAAGATATTACAACGTTAATGGATAAAGGCGAAGTGTACCGTTATGCAACGGATCAAATCGTTGAATACGCGAAGGAAAGAGACATTGATCTCATCGTTGGACCTGAAGCGCGTGGATTCATTATTGGCTGCCCTGTAGCATACGCACTTGGTGTAGGTTTTGCACCGGTTCGTAAAGAAGGAAAGCTTCCTCGTGAAGTCGTTAAAGTCGAATACGGCTTAGAATATGGGAAAGATGTATTAACGATTCATAAAGATGCGATTCGTCCTGGTCAGCGTGTATTGATCACAGATGACTTACTTGCGACTGGTGGAACAATTGAAGCGTCCATCAAGCTTGTAGAGGAATTGGGCGGCGTTGTGGCAGGGATTGCATTCTTGATTGAGCTGACGTATCTGGACGGCAGAAAGAAGCTTGACGGTTACGACATCTTGACGTTAATGCAATACTAATGGAGTTTTACGCAAAAAGCACTCGGTAAGAAGGGTGCTTTTTTCCTATCAAAAATCTTTTAGCGGACTTCTTCTCTTTACATCTATCGAATTTTTCTTGATAATAAACTACAATACAGTTTTCATTTAAAAAGGTGATTCCATGGCGAACGAACAAGTTTTAACGGCGCAGCAGGTCATTGACAAGGCAAGAGAATACCTGTCCGCTGAACATATTCAATTTATAGAGCGAGCATATGAATATGCTGAAAATGCACATAAGGAGCAATACCGGAAGTCTGGTGAGCCTTATATTATCCATCCAATTCAAGTAGCGGGGATTCTTGTTGACCTTGAAATGGACCCATCGACCATTGCAGGCGGTTTCCTGCACGATGTTGTCGAGGATACAGATGTGACATTACAGGATTTAAAAGAGCATTTTAACGAAGAAGTTGCGATGCTTGTTGATGGTGTAACAAAGCTCGGGAAGATTAAATATAAATCACAAGAAGAACAGCAGGCCGAAAACCATCGAAAAATGTTTGTAGCAATGGCGCAGGATATACGCGTCATCTTGATTAAACTGGCAGATCGTTTGCACAATATGAGAACGCTCAAACACCTTCCTCAGGAAAAGCAGCGTAGAATTTCAAATGAAACCCTTGAAATTTTTGCACCGCTTGCGCACAGATTAGGGATTTCAAAGATTAAGTGGGAGCTTGAAGATACAGCACTCCGTTACTTAAATCCGCAGCAATATTACCGGATTGTGAATCTCATGAAGCGCAAACGAGCGGAACGAGAGGAATACTTGGACGAGGTTGTCAATGAAGTAAAAGATCGTGTGTCAGAGGTAAACATCAAGGCTGAATTTTCCGGAAGACCAAAGCATATTTATAGTATTTATCGCAAAATGGTCTTGCAAAATAAGCAGTTTAATGAAATTTATGATCTGCTGGCGGTTCGTATTTTGGTTGACAGCATTAAAGACTGCTATGCCGTGCTTGGGATTATCCATACATGCTGGAAGCCGATGCCTGGCAGGTTTAAGGATTATATTGCCATGCCAAAGCCGAATATGTACCAATCGCTTCATACAACAGTGATTGGGCCAAAAGGAGACCCGCTTGAAGTTCAGATCCGTACAGTGGAAATGCATGAAATTGCAGAGTACGGAATTGCTGCGCACTGGGCATACAAAGAAGGAAAAGAGTCAGCAGAATCAACGGAGGAAGCGGTCTTCCAGAAGAAGCTCTCTTGGTTTAGAGAAATCCTTGAATTCCAAAATGAATCTACAGATGCAGAAGAATTTATGGAATCGTTAAAAATCGATCTCTTCTCTGATATGGTGTTTGTCTTTACACCAAAAGGAGACGTCATTGAACTGCCATCAGGTTCCGTTCCGATTGACTTTTCTTACCGCATTCACTCGGAAATTGGGAATAAAACGATCGGTGCGAAGGTCAACGGAAAGATGGTCACGCTCGATCATAAATTGAAGACAGGTGACATTATTGAAATTCTGACATCAAAGCACAGCTATGGGCCAAGTCAGGATTGGGTCAAACTTGCCCAAACCTCCCAAGCGAAGCACAAGATCAGACAGTTTTTCAAAAAACAGCGCCGTGAAGAAAATGTCGAAAAAGGCCGAGAGCTCGTGGAGAAAGAAATCAAAAACCTTGAGTTTGATGTCAAAGACATTCTGACAGCTGAAAACCTGCAAAAAGTGGCTGACAAATTTAATTTTTCAAACGAAGAGGACATGTATGCAGCGGTTGGTTATAACGGAATTACTGCACTCCAAGTCGCCAATCGTTTAACTGAAAAAGAAAGAAAACAAAGAGATCAAGAAGAACAAGAAAAAACGGTTCAAGAAGTGACTGTAGAGCCAAAGACATATCACGGGAAGAAACGAGAAGCAGGCGTAAGAGTCAAAGGGATAGATAACCTGCTTGTCCGCTTATCTAAGTGCTGTAACCCTGTTCCTGGTGATAGCATTGTTGGTTTTATTACGAAAGGCCGAGGCGTATCTGTTCACCGTGATGATTGTCCGAACGTGAAAACAGGAGAAGCGCAGGAACGGTTAATCCCGGTAGAGTGGGAGCATGAACAGCCTGCTCGAAACCGTAAAGAATACAATGTGGAAATTGAAATACTAGGATATGACAGACGCGGCTTACTCAATGAGGTGCTTCAAGCAGTCAACGAAACGAAAACGAACATCTCGTCAGTTTCTGGTAAGTCTGATCGTAACAAAGTGGCGACGATCCATATGGCGATCTTTATCCAAAACATTAACCATTTGCACAAAGTGGTAGAACGCATTAAACAAATCAAAGACATTTACTCTGTTCGCCGATTCATGAATTAGAAAGGAAGTATATCGTCTATGAGACTTGTTGTGCAGCGAGTGACAAGTGCATCTGTGAAGGTAGAAGAAGAGATCACAGGTGCCATCAATGAAGGATATATGGTACTCGTTGGTGTCACACACGAAGATACAGAAGAAGATGTGCATTACTTAGCTGATAAGCTTGCACATTTACGTATTTTTGAGGATGAAAACGGGAAAATGAATTATTCGTTATTGGATGTAAAAGGAAGCGTTTTGTCTGTATCCCAGTTTACCCTTTATGGTGATACGAGAAAGGGCAGAAGGCCGAATTTTATGAAAGCAGCCAAGCCAGATGCTGCGAACGCCCTTTACGAATGTTTCAATAAAGCCCTTAGAGAAAAAGGCATACATGTAGAAACTGGCCGCTTTGGCGCAATGATGGATGTGTCATTGACCAATTCAGGACCCGTCACCATCTGGATGGATAGCAAAGAATAGATTCACTTTAGACTGTAGATAAACTCCTGTAGGAGTTTATCTACAGTCTTTTTCTTTTGCGACAAAATAAAAAAGAGGCACAGTGGCCTCTTTCTTTTAGCGGAAATATTGTTTTAATCCTTCTGTCATTCCTTCTGTGACTCGTTCTTGGTAAGAGGCGCTATAAATGATGGCTTCCTCCTGAGGATTGCTTAAATAGCCGAGTTCATATAAAAGAGAAGGACGTTTGTTTTCTCTTAACACAAAATAATCTCCGAATTTGATACCCTTATCAGGGATTTGAGAGCGTTTAGCAACTTCTGTATGAACGTTTGTTGCTAATTGCTGATCTTTTGATGCTTGATAATAATACGCCGTACTACCTCTGACACTTGGGTCCATAAAACTATCATAATGAAGACTAATAAATGCATCTGCATTTCTGTAATGAGATGTCGCAACCCTCGATTGAAGGCTGATAAAAGTATCTTCACTTCTAGTTAAATAAACATTTGCTCCAGAAGCCCTTAATTTGCCTGCCAGTAAATTGGCTGTTTTGATGGTAATGTTTTTCTCAAAGGCACCATCTGCGCCAATTGTGCCGCTGTCTTTTCCGCCATGACCTGGATCAAGAACAATCGTTTTTCCTTTTAAAGAACCAGTTCCTGACGATGAATCCTGCTGTGGTCTTGGTGCCTCGCTGCTATTTTTATTCGTTTGAACGACCCAGCTTGCTACATAACCAGTTCCGCCGTTTGATAACGTCACCTCGTACCAGTCACCTTGCGTGCGAACAATTTGGTAGGCAGCGCCTTTTGTGGCTCTTTCTGCAATTTGAGCAGAAGTAGAAGCGCTTTTTCGAATGTTGGTGCCATCGTAGACAATGTATGCTTTCTTTTGGGAAGTCGAAGAAGATGAGTTCTTTTCACCCGCTGAACTCGCTCCATTGCTTGTGACGATGTAATAGCTTGCTGCCCAGCCTTTCACGCCTTTTGCCTCAATTTCATACCAGCCGTTCTGCTCGCGCAAAATAGTAACCTGTGTATTGCGGGCAAGTGAAGCGACGACTTGTGCATTTGGTGCTGCCGATTGCCTTACATTCAAGCTCGATACGCCAACTGTGCCTGTCTGTTTAGAGCGAGAGGACTCGCCAGAGCTTGATTGAGAGGCCTTTTGGCCGCCTGACACATAATCAGAGTGGACCCAGCCTACTGCTTGTTTATACGAAATTTTTGTCCATTCGCCGCTTGTCTGCAGCTTTTTAGCGGAAGCGCCTTGCGGGAAAGTTCCGACGACTTGATAGGAAGTCCCAGGGCCTGTCCGTATGCGAAGATCAGTGGCTGTCGATGTAATAGAACTGCTGCCAGATGAGCTTTGATTTTGCGTCTTTGACTTAGCAGCCTTTTGGCTGCCAGCTGATGTTGTAATCAGCCATGAGACGACCCAGCCTTTTTGACCATTCGATAGCCCGATCTGTACCCATTCTCCTTGTTTCGTGAGAATAGGATGGCTTTCTCCGCGCTTCACAACAGCTGCGATTCCATAGCTTAAGCCAGGACCTGTTCTCACATTGATTTCATCTGTAGCGACCACAGCTTGATCTGTTTGTGCTGTAGCATGTGCCATCGGCAAAGTACTTGCGATGAGAACAAAACAGGTAAGAAGCATCATGATTTGATTGTGTTTTTTAAAATTCAAAACGGTGTTTTCCCCTCCCTTGTAAAACCGATGAATGTAATTTCGTTATGTAATGGATGAATTCCTTGCAGTTTCCCTAATAAAAATGAATCAATCTGTTTATACTAAATAAAAACGTGATAAAAGGATGTACAAACATGAGATTAAGCAGAAAATTAGGACGAGTGCAATATAATGGACATCGTGATATCGATCGCTGGCAGCACGACGAAATGGATCAACCAGGCTTCCTTGAAGAAACCGCATCTGAATACGGATGTACGTCAAAAGAAGAGCTGGAAAAGAAAAAGAGGCACGGCAAGGGTTGACAGAGTGGCAGCACCGACCTTATTATAATATAAATCAACACACTTGAAAATTTAAAATGTGGAACTGATGATAGAGAATAGTAGGGTAAATTGCGTGAGCAGAGAGGAATCGCCTTAGGCTGTAAGCGAATCCGCATGGCATTTATCACGAAAGAACACTCTGTAGGTTTCCTGCTGAACGCTCTAAAAATGAGTCAATAGGCGGAGAACGTGAATCTGCGTTAAGGATTTGAGCGGGAACATGGCTAGATCATGTTCCAACTAGGGTGGCACCACGGGTATAACTCTCGTCCCTACTATACACATAGTAGAGGCGGGGGTTTTTTATATGTCCACATAAAAAATGAATGATGGTCGTAGGAGGACGAAAAATGAGTTTTAATATTCCAAGAGGCACACAGGATATTTTACCTGGAGAGTCAGAACGCTGGCAGTATGTTGAACAAATTGCAAGAGATACATGTGCAGCTTTTCAATACAAAGAAATCCGCACACCGATTTTTGAGCATACAGAGCTATTTGCACGGGGAGTAGGCGAATCAACCGATATCGTTCAAAAAGAGATGTATACATTTGAAGATAAAAAGGGACGCAGCATCACCCTTCGTCCAGAGGGAACAGCCTCAACTGTACGTTCTTATGTTGAAAATAAATTATTTGCACAGCCAGCGCAGCCAACAAAGCTGTATTACATCGGGCCAATGTTCCGCTATGAACGTCCGCAAACGGGAAGATATCGTCAATTTTATCAGTTTGGGATTGAAGCGATCGGTTCAAAGGATCCAGCCATTGATGCAGAAGTGATTTCCCTTGCGATGAGTGTTTATGAGAAAGCAGGTCTTTCTAACTTAAAGCTCGTCATTAACAGCCTTGGTGACAAAGAGAGCCGTGCAGACTACCGCGAGGCACTTGTTAAGCACTTTGAGCCAAGAATCGATGAATTCTGTCATGACTGTCAAACTCGTTTACATCAAAATCCGTTGCGAATTCTTGATTGTAAAAAGGATCGTGACCACGAATTGATGGCAACGGCTCCATCCATTCAAGATTACTTAAACGATGAATCACGGACTTATTTTGAAAAGGTCAAACAATACTTAACAGATATAGGCGTTGAATATGTCGTCGATCCGAACTTAGTGCGTGGTCTTGATTACTACAATCACACAGCATTTGAGATCATGAGCAATGCTGAAGGCTTTGGTGCGATTACCACATTAGCCGGCGGAGGCCGATATGATGGACTTGTTGAAGGAATTGGCGGTCCTGAATCACCAGGAATCGGCTTTGCTATGAGTATTGAGCGTTTCCTATCAGCAATCGATGCTGAAGGGATTGATCTTCCACTGCAAGATGGCATTGATCTATACATTGCTGCACTAGGTGATGATGCGAAAGATTACGCTGTTTCATTATTAAATCGTCTGAGAAAAGAAGGCATTTCAAGTGAAATGGACTATACAGGGAAGAAGTTAAAAGGACAATTTAAAGCGGCTGATCGATTAAAAGCCAAGTTTATTGCAGTCCTTGGTGAAGATGAGCTCGCGCAGCACATTGTGAATGTAAAAGATACGACAACGGGTGAACAAATTGAAGTGAAGCTTGATGAGCTGATTCAAATGATGAAGGCCCACAAGAAGGCGTAAAGAAGGAGTGGAATGTTTGTGTTTGGTAGAACTTTTTATTGTGGAGAAGTAACAGAAGACCAAATCGGTCAAACCGTTGTATTAAAAGGATGGGTTCAAAAAAGACGTGACCTTGGCGGATTAATCTTTATCGATCTGCGTGACCGTACAGGAATTGTACAAGCGGTTTTCAATCCAGACCTTTCAAAAGAGGCGCTTGAGACAGCAGAATCGATTCGTAATGAATATGTCCTTGATATTAAAGGAACGGTTGTGGCAAGAGAAGAAGCAACAATCAATCCAAATCTAAAAACAGGGAAAATTGAAATACAAGTCGAAACGGTCAGCGTGTTAAATGAAGCGAAGACTCCTCCTTTTGTGATTTCAGATCAAGCGGATGAGGTATCAGAAGATGTGCGCCTTAAATACCGTTACTTAGACCTTCGCCGTCCTGCTATGTTTGAAACGATGAAAATGCGACATGAAGTTACGAGAGCATTCCGACATTTCCTAGATGATAACGGCTTCCTAGATATTGAAACACCGATCTTAACAAAAAGTACGCCAGAGGGTGCACGTGACTATCTTGTTCCAAGCCGTGTACATGAAGGAGAATTCTATGCCTTGCCTCAGTCCCCGCAATTATTTAAACAATTGCTAATGGTCTCAGGTATGGATCGTTACTATCAAATTGCTCGCTGCTTTAGAGATGAAGACTTACGTGCTGACCGTCAGCCGGAATTCACACAAGTCGATATCGAAATGTCCTTTATGAGTCAAGAGGACATTATGACGCTTGCTGAAAAGATGATGGCAAAGGTGATGAAAGATGTCAAAGGTGTAGATCTGACATTGCCATTACCTCGTATGACATATGATGAAGCGATGAATTCTTATGGGTCTGATAAACCAGATACACGTTTTGAGATGAAGCTTGTCAACATTTCAGACACGGTAAAAGACTCTGACTTCAAAGTTTTTAGCGGAGCTGTGAAAAATGGTGGAGCTGTGAAAGCCATCAATGTCAAAGGAGCAGCAGCGAACTACTCAAGAAAAGACATTGATGCCCTTGGTGCATTTGCAGCGAACTACGGTGCAAAAGGTCTAGCTTGGCTTAAAGCAGAAGGGCCAGAATTAAAAGGGCCAATTGCTAAATTCTTTGACGAAGCAAAGCAAGGAGAATTAAAAGAGCAGCTGCAAGTCGAAGAAGGCGACCTTTTACTTTTTGTTGCAGATAAGACGTCTGTTGTCCATGATGCACTTGGCGCCCTTCGTCTAAAACTCGGCAAAGAGCTTGAACTCATCGATGAGTCTCGATTCAACTTCTTATGGGTTGTTGATTGGCCGCTGCTTGAAAAAGATGAAGAAGAAGGCCGTTTCTATGCTGCCCATCATCCATTCACAATGCCAGTACGCGACGATCTTGAATTAATTGAGACAAGCCCAGAAGACATGAAGGCACAGGCTTACGATCTTGTCCTGAATGGCTATGAGCTTGGCGGAGGTTCGATTCGTATTTTCGAAAAGGACATTCAAGAAAAAATGTTTAGCTTACTTGGGTTTTCAAAAGAAGAGGCTTATGAACAATTTGGCTTCCTTCTAGATGCTTTTGAGCACGGTGTTCCTCCGCACGGCGGAATCGCACTTGGTCTTGACCGATTAGTGATGCTGCTTGCTGGGCGCTCTAACCTAAGAGACACGATTGCGTTCCCGAAAACGGCAAGTGCGAGCTGCGTGCTAACAGATGCTCCAGGCCATGTGAGCGAGGCGCAGCTTGATGAGTTAAGCTTAGCCATTAAAACAAAAGTAAAACAGTAAAATAGACGCATAGATATAGGCATGTAAACGCTTGAAAAAGCGGCATGCCTATGATATGCTTTCTTCAATCAATAAATAAAGTCCTGATACGTACGGTGGTTACCTAGTTTTGACCGAACATTTTTTTATACGGGAGCTTGCCTTTCCTTTCTGCGTAAATGCCTCTTTAGAGGACTTATAAAGTCAGGAAGAAAGCACCCACCTGCATGGTGCGGGGTTCAAAACGAAGGAAAAGCTGGCGGCGTTGTCGGGACTTTTTTGTGTTTTTTTCGTTTACAGAAGGATGACGGAGAAGTCTGAATATGATATGATTCTTTCGATTCATTTTAAATAAAGGTGGAGTGAGGCACTTGTTACATCAGTTTTCAAGAAACGAGCTTGCCATTGGCAAGGAAGGCTTAAATATATTAAAAAACAGTACAGTTGCAGTGCTTGGTGTGGGCGGCGTTGGCTCATTTGCAGTCGAGGCACTCGCTCGTTCAGGCGTTGGTCGTATTGTTCTTGTTGATAAAGATGATATTGATATTACAAATGTAAACCGTCAGCTGCCAGCATTGCTTTCAACAGTTGGTCAGCCAAAGGTTGACTTAATGCAGGCGAGAATCGCTGATATTAATCCAGAATGTGAAGTGGTTGCGCTCAAGATGTTTTATACAGAGGAAACATATGAGCAATTTTTTGAATATCCGCTTGATTATGTCATCGATGCATCAGATACGATTCACTATAAAATTCATTTAATGAAAGAGTGTCTGAAACGAGGTGTGAACATCATTTCGAGTATGGGAGCTGCAAACAAAACAGATCCGACTCGCTTCAAAATTGATGACATTTCAAAAACCCATACCGACCCAATTGCAAAAGTCGTGAGAACGCGTCTACGAAAAGAAGGGATTCGTAAAGGAATTGAAGTCATTTTCTCTGATGAAAGTCCGATTGTGATTCGCGAAGATGTTAGAAAAGAAGTTGGAAATGATGAAGCGAAGATTCGCAAGGCACAAATGCCGCCATCTTCCAATGCATTCGTCCCATCTGTTGCAGGACTGATCATGGGTGGTCATGTGATTATGCAGCTTTTGAAAGATATTCCAATTACACGTGTGAAGGATAAATAAACAGCCACCTGCTAATTAGGCAGGGGGCTTTTTTATTTTTGGCGTTTTAAATTCTCATATACTTGTTTCAGTGCGCCTTCAAATTTGCCTGTTTGCTTCGGTTCATAGTATTGTTTGTTTTTCAGCGGATCAGGTAGGTACTGCTGCTTCACCCAGCCGTTTTCATAATCGTGTGGATATAAGTAGTCGACACCTCTACCGAGTGCTGTAGCTCCTTTGTAGTGAGCATCTTTTAAATGAACAGGGATTTCACCTATTTTCCCTGAACGAATGTCACCAAGTGCCGCATCGATTGCCTTATATGCTGAGTTGGACTTAGGAGAAAGACACAGTTCAATGACTGCATTAGCCAGCGGAATTCGTGCTTCCGGGAAACCGACTCTTTCTGCTGTCTGAACAGCGCTTAACACACGAGGTCCAGCTTGAGGACTAGCTAAGCCAATATCTTCGTAAGCCATCACGAGTAGCCTTCTTGAAATGCTTTCAAGGTCTCCTGCTTCAATCAGTCTGGCAAGGTAATGTAGTGCCGCATCTGCGTCAGATCCTCTAATGGATTTTTGAAAAGCCGAGAGGACATCATAATGAGCATCACCATTCTTATCATGTGAGAAGCTCTTTTTTTGTAAACATTCTTCTGCTGCGGCAAGAGTGATCATAATATGCCCAGCTTCATCTGCTTTTGTCGATAAGACAGCTAATTCTAACGCATTTAAAGCAGAGCGTACATCTCCGCCACATCCGTTGGCAAAATGATTCATCGCTTCATCGTCCACTCTCACCTCATAACCGCCAAGTCCGCGATGTTCATCCTGTAATGCTCTTGTTAACGCAGCTTTGATTTGCTCTGTTTCAAGCGGTTTTAGCTCAAATATTTGTGTCCGGCTCCGGATGGCAGGATTAATCGCATGATAAGGGTTAGCCGTCGTTGCACCAATTAAAATGATCATGCCATTTTCTAAATAAGGAAGAAGAAAATCTTGCTTTCCTTTATCAAGCCTGTGAACCTCGTCTAAAATGAGGATGACCTGGCCGCTCATTTTCGCTTCAGCGGCGACAGCTTCCATATCCTTTTTGTTATGAATGACCGCATTCAATGTCCGAAACGCAATGCTTGTACTGCCAGCGATCGCCGTCGCAATTGATGTTTTGCCGATGCCCGGCGGTCCATATAAAATCATCGAGGATAAATGTTTTGCCTCGACCATTCGTCTAATAATTTGACCTTCTCCAACGAGATGCTCCTGCCCAATGATGTCTTCAATATGACTTGGGCGCATCCGGTACGCTAAAGGTTTCATGATTATCTCTCCTAAAGCAATGTCTTGTTTGTATAGAGTACCGAAATTTCTTCAAATAGAAAAGGGATCCGTCCTGTTATAGCGCCTAGAAGCGGCAAATGAAAGTTGGCTAAAAGTATGATATAATTGCTTTTGGTCTATATATCAGCGTATATGAAATCAGAAAAAATAATTGATGACATAGAATAGAAAACGCAGAGGTGTTTAACTTGAAAATTTCAACTAAAGGCAGATATGGTCTAACGATCATGATCGAATTAGCCAAAAAACATGGCGAAGGCCCTACATCATTAAAATCAATCGCTCAAAACAATAATTTGTCTGAGCATTATTTAGAGCAGCTTGTATCACCACTTCGGAATGCCCGTCTTGTGAAAAGTATTCGTGGTGCATATGGCGGCTATGTTCTTGCACATGAACCGAACGAGATCACAGCCGGTGATATTATTCGTGTATTAGAAGGACCGATTAGTCCTGTCGAAGTCATCGAAAACGAAGAACCAGCAAAGCGTGAACTTTGGATTCGAATTCGTGATGCAGTAAAAGACGTACTAGACAATACAACTCTTGAAGACTTGGCAAGCTATACAGATGACGGAAATCAAGACGCGTATATGTTCTACATTTAGATCAGAGGTGTACCGGAAATGGAACGAATCTATTTAGATCATGCGGCAACAACGCCGATGGATCAGCGTATCGTCGACAAGATGATCCCTTACTTTACAGAGATATTTGGCAATCCTTCTAGCATTCATTCATATGGGCGCGAGGCAAGAAAGTGGCTTGATGAAGCAAGAGAAGTGATTGCAGGAGAATTACACTGTAAACCACAGGAAATCATCCTCACAAGTGGAGGAACAGAGGCGGACAACCTGGCGATTACAGGTGTGGCTATGGCAAGGCAGCATGAAGGAAAACATATCATCACAGCAAAAACAGAGCATCATGCGGTGCTGCACACATGTGAACGCCTAGAGAAGCTAGGATTTGACGTGACATATTTAGATGTGGATGAAACGGGATTGATTCATCTAGAACAACTAAAAGAGGCACTAAGAGATGATACGATTCTTGTGACCATCATGTACGGCAACAATGAAACAGGTGTAATTCAACCAATCAAAGACATTGGCGAACTCATGCACCATCACACTGCGCATTTTCATACAGACGCCGTGCAGGCGTTTGGAACAATGCCAATCGATGTAGCAGACCTTCATATTGATCTTTTATCTGCTTCTGGTCATAAGCTAAATGGTCCAATGGGAACTGGCTTTTTATATGTAAACGAAGGCGTAAAACTTTCTCCGCAATTGTTCGGTGGAGAACAAGAAAGAAAACGCCGTGCTGGCACAGAAAATGTGGCAGGGATCGTGGGACTTGCAGAGGCTGTTCAATTAACGAAGCAAAATAGAAGAGAAAAAGCCATGCATTATGGTAAGCTCAAAGAAATCATGCTGCAAGTATTCGATGAGGAATCACTTATTTTCTCTATCAATGGGCATCCGAAAGAGACATTGCCTCATATTTTAAATGTTCATTTCCCGGGTGTTTCCATCGAATCGTTACTTGTGAATTTAGATATGGAAGGAATTGCTGTTTCAAGTGGATCTGCATGTACGGCTGGATCCGTCCTTCCTTCGCACGTGTTAAGCGCCATGTATGGCGAAGAAGCAGACAAGCTGACATCCTCAGTCAGAATAAGCTTCGGTCTTGGGAATGAAGAGGATCACGTGAAGCAGGCAGCACTTAAGATAGCAGCTGTTGTCAAACGCTTAGCCAAATAAACGTTCCTCTTTTGTTCGTGTGTGAAAAATGAAACAGCCAAGCACCTGAAGAACGAAACGCACATGCTGTTTCATTGAAAATGGAGTTGATGAAGATGACAAAAAGACCAGAAGACACAAGAGTTGTGGTCGGTATGTCCGGAGGAGTCGACTCATCAGTTGCCGCTCTTATGCTAAAAGAGCAAGGCTATGATGTGATCGGCATATTTATGAAAAACTGGGATGACACAGATGAAAATGGTGTGTGTACAGCAACGGAGGATTATGAGGATGTCATCCGCGTCTGTAACCAAATTGGAATCCCTTATTATGCAGTGAATTTCGAAAAGCAATATTGGGACAAAGTGTTTCAATATTTCCTTGATGAATATAAAGCAGGCAGAACGCCAAACCCAGATGTCATGTGTAACAAAGAAATTAAGTTTAAAGCGTTTCTTGAGCATGCATTGTCGCTCGGTGCGGATTATTTAGCAACAGGTCACTATGCGCGCGTCGACAGAACTGGCGATGAAGTTAAAATGCTTAGAGGTCTTGATGCGAACAAAGACCAAACGTATTTCTTAAATCAGCTGACTCAGGAACAGCTTGATAAAGTCATGTTCCCAATCGGTGATTTAGAGAAGAAAAGGGTTCGTGAATTGGCAAAAGAAGCAGAGCTCGCAACCGCAACGAAAAAAGATTCAACGGGTATTTGCTTTATTGGGGAAAGAAACTTTAAAACGTTCCTCAGTCAATATTTACCTGCACAGCCTGGCGTGATGCAGACGATGGACGGAGAAGTCAAAGGGGAGCACGATGGACTGATGTATTACACGATCGGTCAGCGCCAAGGTCTTGGCATTGGCGGCAGCGGTGATCCTTGGTTTGTCGTTGGAAAAGACTTGGAACAAAATATTTTGTTTGTCGAACAAGGTTTCCACAATCCACTTTTATATTCTGAAAGCATTTCAGCCGTCAATATCAGCTGGACTCGTCCTCATATTGTCGGTGAAAACGGTGAATTAACATGCACAGCTAAATTCAGATACCGTCAAGAAGATCACCATGTGAAGGTCAAAATGACAGGTGAGCAAGAAGCGATGGTCATCTTTGATGAACCTGTTCGTGCTGTGACACCAGGACAGGCGGTTGTCTTTTATGATGGCGACGAATGTCTAGGTGGCGGAACTATTGACGATGTCTTTAAAGACGGCCAAAAGCTGTCGTACGTGTAACTTGTTTTCAAAACCTCAACGTCGCTGTTGAGGTTTTTTAATGAAAGGATGAGAGAGCGAATGAATCATAACGAAATTGGCATAGAAGCCTTAAATCAGGGGAACATCGAAAAAGCGGCGGAAGCTTTTACGAAAGCCATTGAAGAAAGCCCGAAAGACCCGGTTCCATATATTAACTTTGCGAACTTACTTTCAAGCATCAATGAATTTGAACGCGCGTTAAACTTCTTTCAAAAAGCCATTGAACTTGATCACGCCGCAGCTGCAGCCTATTACGGAGCAGGAAATGTATACACATTAAAAGAAGACTTTATGAAAGCAAAAGACTATTTTGAACAAGCACTAAAAGCGGGCATGGAAAATAGTGATTTGTTTTATATGCTGGGGCAGACGCTCATTAAATTAGAGCAGCCGAAGCTTGCGATGCCTTATCTTCAGCGTGCCATCGAACTGAATGAAGATGATAACGAAGCAAGATTCCAATTTGGCATGTGCTTAGCCAATGAACAATTGCTGGAAGAAGCGGTGACAACCTTTACCGAGGTGGTCACGCGTGATCCGCAGCATGCAGATGCCTTTTATAATTTAGGAGTTGCGTATGCATATTTAGAGAAAAAAGACGAAGCGCTTGAGATGCTTGGAAAAGCCATTGACGTGCAGCCTAATCATATGCTGGCACTACATGCGCAAAAGCTGATTCAAGAGGCAGAATAGACGGAAGGAGGGAAGACCTGTGCAGGAACATCCAGATCAAATGAAGCTTGAGGACGAACCGTTTTTAAAGGGGACAGTTCAAGCCGTTATTTTCCATAATGAAAGTAATTTATACTCGGTGTTAAAGGTGAAAGTCATTGAAACATCGGAAAACTTAGAGGAAAAAACAGCATCTGTCACAGGCTACTTCCCAGCACTTCATGAGGAGGAAACTTACACCTTCTATGGCAAAGTCACGAGCCATCCGAAGTTTGGTGAACAGTTTCAGGCGACTCATTTTCAAAAGGAAGTACCGACAACAAAACAAGGAATAATCCATTATCTTTCAAGTGATTTATTTGAGGGGATAGGCAAAAAGACAGCGGAAGAAATTGTAGGAAAGCTTGGCAGTGAGACGCTTCATAAAATTATGCGTGACCCAGCGGTTTTGTATGACGTTCCGCGCTTATCAAAAAAGAAGGCTGATAAGCTGGCCGCAGCGCTCCAGGAGCATCAAGGATTGGAACAAATCATGATCAGCTTGAATCAATACGGCTTTGGTCCGCAGCTCAGCATGAAGATTTATCAAGTGTACGAAAGTGAGACGCTGCAGAAGATTGAAGAAAACCCGTATCAGCTCGTCAAGGATGTTGAAGGGATCGGATTTATTAAGGCAGATGAACTTGGCGCTAGAACCGGCATCTCAGGAAGTGACCCAGAGCGAATCCGTGCAGCCTTGCTTTATACAGTGGAGACAGCCAGTCTTCAGGACGGTCATACGTACATACAAACAAAGGATTTGATCGTCGAAACCCGAAAACTGCTCAATCAAACAGGCAATGAGTACAAAGTGACGGAAATGGACGTCGCCGATCAGATCATTGCACTTGGCGAAGGGAAAGAGATGATCATTGAAGATGAGCGGTGCTATCATCCGTCCTTATTTTATGCCGAGCAAAGTGTCGCGAAACGTATACAAAAAATCGTCTCCCAAACGGAATATGCAGATCAATTTCCTGAATCAGAATTCCTTCTAGCCCTTGGTGAGCTAGAGGAACGGCTGGGCGTCCAATATGCGCCGACACAAAAGGAAGCGATTCAAAAGGCACTCATGTCCCCAATGCTGCTTTTAACAGGCGGACCTGGGACTGGGAAGACAACAGTCATTAAAGGGATTGTTGAGCTTTACAGCGATCTTCATGGTGTATCACTGGACCCAAGTGATTATAAAAAAGATGAATCCTTCCCATTTGTGCTTGCGGCACCAACTGGGCGAGCAGCTAAACGGATGACAGAATCAACAGGGCTTCCAGCTGTGACGATTCATCGGCTGCTTGGTTGGAACGGATCAGAGGGATTTTCTCATGATGATGAACAGCCGATTGAAGGAAAGCTTGTCATCATTGATGAATCAAGTATGCTAGATATTTGGCTTGCGAATCATTTGTTTAAAGCCATTCCTGACCATATACAAGTGATCATGGTGGGGGATGAACATCAACTTCCGTCTGTCGGACCAGGCCAAGTGTTAAGAGACTTGCTTGCATCACAAGCCGTGCCAGCGGTTACCCTAACCGATATTTACCGGCAGGCAGACGGCTCCAGCATTGTTGAACTTGCACATGATATGAAAAATGGTGTCCTGCCAAAGGATATTACCGCACGTTCAAAGGATCGATCTTTCATCAAATGCTCAGCAGATCAAATGAAAGAAGTGATTGAGAAAGTCGTCAGCAATGCTGCTCAAAAAGGCTATTCAGCTAAAGATATTCAAGTGCTTGCGCCCATGTACAAAGGAAAAGCAGGCATTAATGAGCTCAATAAAATGCTGCAGCACATTTTGAATCCTAAAAAACCAAAAGGTCGAGAAATTCCTTTTGGTGATGTGGTGTACCGGACTGGTGATAAAGTGCTTCAGCTTGTGAATCAGCCAGAGAACAATATTTTTAACGGTGATATTGGCGAAATTGTCTCCATTTTTTATGCGAAAGAAAACACAGAAAAAGAAGATATGGCTGTGATCTCCTTTGATGGGAATGAAATCACTTTTACTAAAAAGGATTTTCATCAATTTACACATGCCTATTGTTGCTCTATCCACAAATCACAAGGCAGTGAATTCCCTATCGTTGTACTACCAGTCGTGAGAAGTTATTACAGAATGCTTCGGCGAAATTTGCTGTACACAGCCATTACACGAAGTAAAAAGTTTTTAATCCTGTGCGGCGAGGAATCAGCACTGGAGTGGGGCGTGAAAAACAATGAGGATTCCCTCAGACAAACGTCCTTAACGATGCGGCTCGTGCAAACCGAAGAGATTATGGATGCGGAGCTTGCAGCACTTCAAAAAGAACTGCCGTTTAGCGTGCATGATGCAAATATCGGTATGGAGGGAATCACTCCATTTGATTTTATGCATGAATAAAAGGCTTCCAGATGGAAGTCTTTTTTAGCATGAAAAGAAATTCGCATAGTTCGTTCATGGAAGCCATTTCTTCGTATGAGTCTTGAAGCAAACGCACACGATAAGACTGTTCCGCAAAAGGTGGTTGAGCACATTTTGAGAACATGTCGAGAGCTTGAAGGAATGTCAATCTATACTGGTGAAACGTCTCATTCACTTGGTTCCATAAAAGATATTTGCTTATTAGCCGGAGGCAGCTGCGGAGGTTATGTATTAGATGGGAAAAAGAAAGACTGTGCCTTCATTCCATTCTCGGCTGGGGATCAGCTGACAGACAAAGGCTTATATGTGAGCTGCCAGGAGGGTGTAGGCATAGATTCCTCCGCCCCATCCCTCTTATTTTCGAAATTAAAAAAGAAAATGATGCAGTCGCCTGACGGTGAAAATTTAGGCATTTTGGAAGATGTATACTTTTGCACAAATTCGGGCACAATCGTAGCATATGAACTCTCGGACGGCTTCTTTACAGAGCTATCAGGGATTCGAAAACAGCTTCAGGCTGCCGGAACCTTGATCAACGTTCAAAAGGAAGCACTTGTTCTAAACCGAACGTAAAGAGGTGCTGATTATGCTCATTTGCCCAAATTGCAAATGTAAAGACATCGGAAAAATTGGGGTCAATCAATATTATTGCTGGGGCTGTTTTATTGAATTGACACTGTCAAAAGGCAAAATATCTACACACCAAGTGGAAGAAGACGGAACACTAAGCAGCTTAGATGATCTGTTTAGTGATGATGAACGTTCAATTCAACTATAAGTGTTAAGGGGGAATTTCGAATGGGCAAAATGACTTCTTCACTATTAACGCTTGGTGCAGGTGCACTCGCATATCACTTTGCAAGCCGATATGATATGCCATCAAAGCGGGATATGAAAAAGCTAAGAAAACGTGTGATGAGAATGATGTAAAAAAAGGCATCCGCTAAGAGCGGATGTCCCAGATTGTTGACAAAGGGCTAAAATGATCTTTATTTTAGCCCTTTGTCTTCTTTTCAGCGTGATAGAAAACCTTTGAAGTCTAGGAAGGGCGAGCACTGGCCCGGAGCGAATTTGACATTCGTGAGCACCGGAGCGCAGACCTGACACGAAATGCGAGGGTTTGTCTACACACTGAGGCATCCGCTAAAAGCGGATGTCCTTTTTTATGCCTGCCTATATTCTAATCGGCGGGCGAGTAATGATAAGCTGAAATTGACGACAAAATACATCATCGCCGCTAATAGGAAAATGGGCAGTAAGTAAGATTGGCTCTGACCGTTTAATATTTGAGCGTGATGCAATAGTTCTGGAAGTGCAATGACAACAGCTAGTGACGTATCTTTTAAAAGAGAGATGAATTGACTAACAATTGGCGGCACCATTCGGCGTAAAGCCTGCGGCATAATAATCATTTTTAACGTTTGGATATAGGTTAAACCAGAGGACCTGGCGGCTTCGATTTGCCCCTTATCAATTGATTTTAAACCACTTCGAATAATTTCTGACAGCATTGCTGATTCAAATACGGTTAAAGCTGCTATAGCCGAGGCTGTAATGCTCAGCTTAATGCCGATTTCGGGCAATGCAAAATATGTGAAAAAAATGATCAATAAGAGCGGCAAGTTTCGAATGGTTTCGACGACGACTGCAAGTATCTTTGATAAAATCGGAATTTGAGCGAACCGCAATGTGCCAATGACTAATCCAATGAGAAAGCTCAAAATGATGGAGATAAAAGCCACTTTTAAGGTGACAGCAAATCCTTCAAGTAAAAAGGCGAGATGATCAGGCTGGTAGGCACCTAGAAAATCCATGATATGTCCTCCTTTCTAGTGGCTTCTTGCTAACCTTTTTTCTAAATAACCAACGCCTAAACTGAGCGGAATCGTTAATATCAGATAGAACATGGCAACAAAAATGTAGACATCAAATGTCACAAATGTTCTAGAAGCGATAAGGTCTCCTTGATACATGAGATCAAACCCTGCGATGACACCTAAAATAGATGAGTTTTTAACAAGGTTAATAAATTGATTCCCAAGAGGGGGAATGACAATTTTAATCGCTTGCGGCAGAATGATATACCGCATCGTCCCGACATAGGATAGACCTGAAGCACGGGCGGCTTCCATTTGTCCAAGCGGTACAGCTTGTATCCCTGCGCGAATGGCTTCAGCAATAAAGGCTGAGGTATAAATGGCAAGGGCAATTGTGCCGGCGGTGAAGCCATCTGCTACAATACCAAGCACGGGTAATCCAAAGAAGAAGACAAATGTAATCAATAATAACGGAATATTCCGAATAAATTCCACGTAAGCCGTCCCTAACCAGTTGAGTGGTCTGAGTGGCGCAATTCTCATAATGGCAATGAGTGTACCGATTAAAAAGCTTCCAATCAAAGCAATGACACTTGCACCAATTGTATATTTAAACCCTTCTACATAAAGATTGAAGTTTTCAGTGAGAATGGAAAACCGCAGCAATCAGTTCACTTCCTTCCTGATCAATAGGGGAGCCAATGAGCGGCTCACCCCTAAACAAGTCAAACGATTATTTTTTGATCCATTTTTGATGAATCTTGTCATACTCCCCATTGTCTTTTAATGTCTTTAAGGCTTTATTAATGGCCGTTGTTAGTTCCTTATCGCCTTTCTTGACAGCAATGCCATAAGGCTCATCTGTAAAGGTGCCGCCGACGACTTCGTAATTTGAATCCTCATCTGCCATACCAAATAAGATCGCATTATCAGTTGTCAGCACTTGCCCTTGATTTGATTTTAAAGCTGTAAAAGCTTCCTGATAGTTCTCAAATTCTAATATAGACGCCTCAGGTGCTTTTTCGCGGATATTTTGAGAAGAAGTAGATCCTTTTACTGCAAGCACTTTCGTTCCTTTCTTCAAATCATCAATTGATTGAATGTCGCTTCCTTTTTTCACAAGCAGTGATTGTCCTGCTTCAAAGTAAACATCTGAGAAATTGACTTCTTTTTTACGCTCTTCGGTAATCGTCATGGTTGCGACGATTGCATGAATATCTCCTTTTTGCAGTAAAGGAATTCTCGTTTTGGATGTCACTTCTTTGAATTCTGCTTTTCCTTCATCACCGAGTATTTCCTGTGCGATGGCTTTTGCAATATCGATATCAAACCCTTCAATATCTCCACTGCTAGGATTTTTTAGACCGAAGAGACGTGTATCATTCTTGACCCCGAAAATCATTTTTTTGTCTTTCTGAATGGTTTCTAAAGAACTTCTTTGTTTTGCATCAGTCGAGCCTTTTTCAGCAGATCCGCAAGCTGTTAATGCGGCAATACAGCAAGTCATAAAGAGTAGTAGGCCAAAGTGTTTCATTTTTTTCATCAAATCATTCCCCCTAGTGATTTAAAATACGGCTTAAAAAGAGCTGTGCGCGTTTCTCACGCGGTTTCTCATAAAATGCAGCCGGTGTTGATTCTTCAAGAACTCTGCCTTCATCAATAAAGACAATACGATCGGCCACTTCTCTGGCAAATCCCATCTCATGTGTGACGACAACCATGGTCATTCCTTCTCGGGCGAGCTGTTTCATCACATCTAGTACCTCTCCAATCATCTCTGGGTCAAGAGCTGATGTCGGTTCGTCGAACAGCATGACCTCTGGTTTCATCGCAAGCCCTCTAGCAATGGCAACACGCTGCTGCTGTCCGCCTGATAGTCTTGAAGGGTAGGCGTTAGCTTTATCAGGAATACCGACTTTATGTAAATAAAATTCGGCTGTTTCCCTCGCTTCTTCTTTGCTCACCTTTTTCACCTTCATTGGCGCAAGCATAATGTTTTCAAGCACCGTCTTATGCGGATAGAGGTGAAAGTGCTGAAATACCATCCCGATATTTTGCCTGACAAGATTGATATT
Organism: Bacillus sp. FSL R5-0422; assembly: GCF_038610765.1. Classification (NCBI taxonomy): domain Bacteria; kingdom Bacillati; phylum Bacillota; class Bacilli; order Caryophanales; family Bacillaceae; genus Bacillus; species Bacillus sp. FSL R5-0422. The sequence continues at coordinate 2,337,174 of NZ_CP152014.1, read as the reverse complement.
GGTTTTCGGATGCTGAACAGGCACTTCGTTGACAAGGACCTTACCCTCATCAATGCTTTCAAGACGATTGATGCATCTGAGCATCGTGCTTTTACCTGATCCTGAAGGACCGATGATCACGACGACCTCACCTTTTTGAATATGTAGGTTAATGTCTTTCAGTACATGGAACTGGCCATAATGTTTATTGACTTCTTCGAATGTGATCATGAAGAACCTCCTCTTGTACATGGTAATAGTCAGTGGAGACATTTTAGTAACTTTGGATGGTGCTGTATGTTTCATGTGTATTCATTTTTAACAAAGTTAGGACAAATTTTATTTACATGGATAATTGCAGAAGATGGTTAAACAATAAGAAAAGAGGTGAAAAAGGTGAAGAAACGTCCGATCCAATTTCTGATATATGCCGCAGGGGTCCTGCTTGTCCTTGCATCTTTGCTCATTTTATTGCAGCTCGACGAGTTATGGATGCCTATTTTTTTGTTGTTAAAGGCGGTTCTCATTCCGCTACTCATTGCTATTTTTATTTCTTATCTGCTTTATCCGATAGTGGAAAGATTGCATGCAGGGGGCTTACCAAGGACTGTGAGTCTCTTATTGATTTATGTCCTGTTTTTTGGCGGGATTGGGCTTGCGGTTTATAAAGGGGCGCCTGTCATGATCAAGCAGCTAAATGAGCTGTCAGAACAAATTCCTGTGCTTGCAGAAACGTATAATGGCGCCTTATCACATATTCATCATCATACAAGCCATTGGCCTGACGGACTTCACGACCGCTTGGATCGCTTAATTGTTCAATCGGAGACATATGCAGCTAACGGCGCGGAGCGGATGATTCTTAGCTGTAAAGTCTTACTTGATTATGCACTAGTTGCAGCGCTCATCCCTTTTCTTGTTTTTTATATGGTGAAGGATATGAATACAATGAAGCGAGCCGCATGGTATTTGACGCCGCCCTCATTTCGGAAGAGGGGGCATGCGTTTGTAAAGGCAGTTGATGAATCACTTGGTAATTATATTAGAGGGCAGCTGCTTGTCTGTTCATTCATTGGGGGGGCAGCCGCCATTGTGCTCTGGCTGTTTCATATTCCGTACCCGCTTGTCCTTGGTATGCTGATTGGCGCAACGAATGTCATTCCGTATTTTGGACCGATTATTGGCGCGATTCCCGCTGTCTTTATTGCGTTTACCATCTCGGTGAAATCAGTTATTATTGTGCTGATTACAGTCGCCGTACTGCAATTTTTAGAAAGCAACGTCCTCAGCCCGATTATCGTAGGGAGAAGTCTTCATATGCATCCTGTCGTCATTATGCTTGTCTTGCTTGCTGGTGGAGAGTTATTTGGTTTAATAGGCATGATTTTAGCCGTACCAACTGCCGCTATCATCAGGGTGATCATTGTGCAATATATCCTTATGAGGCGAAGCGTTCATTGACAAGAGGAGCCGAGTTGTCTATAATAATTTCGATTCATACTACATACTGAATTCAATGACGGACCCGAGTACGTTAAAAAGCTGTTTCAGAGAGAGGCTTTATTTTGCTGAGAAAAGCCTTATCAGACCTTTAACGGAAGCTAGTCCCGAGTGCAGATAAACACTGCCGCTCTCTTCCGGCGTTATCGGATGTGAAGGTGATAGACGAATTTGTCTATAATCAGGGTGGTACCGCGAGAACATCTCGTCCCTGTGTAAGTCGTTTTGTGCTTGCATAGGGCGGGGTGTTTTTTCGTTTGTGTGGAGATTGATGAATGAAAAGGGAGGAATTTTTGAATGAAAACTTTAACTTCAGCTCAAGTACGCCAAATGTTTTTAGACTTTTTTAAAGAAAAAGGACATGCTGTAGAACCGAGTGCCTCACTCGTACCGCATGATGATCCGACACTTTTGTGGATCAACAGCGGGGTGGCAACATTAAAGAAATACTTTGATGGCCGCGTCGTACCTGACAATCCGCGTATTTGCAACGCGCAAAAATCAATTCGTACAAATGATATTGAAAACGTAGGGAAAACAGCACGTCATCATACATTCTTTGAAATGCTTGGAAACTTCTCTATTGGTGATTATTTTAAAGAAGAAGCGATTGAATGGGCGTGGGAATTCCTCACAAGTGACGAATGGATTGGCTTTGACCCGAATTTGTTATCTGTCACTGTTCATCCAGAGGACGAAGAAGCGTATGTTCTATGGAGAGATAAAATCGGTGTACCTGAGGAACGTATTATTCGCCTTGAAGGGAACTTCTGGGATATTGGAGAGGGCCCAAGTGGACCGAATACAGAAATTTTCTATGACCGCGGTGAATCATACGGTCACGATATGAACGATCCAGAATTATATCCTGGCGGAGAAAATGAGCGTTATCTAGAAGTGTGGAACCTAGTGTTCTCTGAATTTAACCATAATCCAGATGGGTCATACACGCCGCTGCCGAAGAAAAATATTGATACAGGGATGGGTCTTGAACGAATGGTATCTGTCATTCAAAACGTGCCTACGAACTTTGATACAGATCTATTCATGCCAATTATTCGTGCAGTTGAGACCATATCTGGAGAAAGCTATGGCGAAACAAAGGAAAAGGATACAGCATTCAAAGTCATTGCTGACCACATCCGGACGGTTGCCTTTGCTGTAAGTGATGGAGCGCTTCCTTCCAATGAAGGCCGCGGGTATGTGTTAAGACGTTTGCTTCGCCGTGCTGTGCGTTATGCAAAAACCATTCACATCCATCGCCCGTTTATGTTTGATCTAGTTCCAGTTGTGGCGGAAATCATGAAGGATTTCTACCCAGATGTACAAGCGAAAGAAGAATTTATTGCAAAAGTCATCAAGAATGAAGAAGAACGCTTCCATGAAACATTGAACGAAGGTTTAGCGATTTTGTCAGAAGTCATCAAAAAAGAAAGAGACAAAGGCAGCTCACAGATTTCAGGTGAAGATGTATTTAAGCTGTATGACACGTATGGATTCCCTGTCGAGCTCACAGAAGAATACGCAGAAGATGAGCACATGACAGTGGATCGTGAAGGCTTCCAGGCTGAGATGGAAAAGCAGCGTGAACGTGCAAGAAATGCGCGACAAGATGTCGGCAGTATGCAGGTTCAAGGCGGTGCTTTAGGAGATATTAAAGTAGAAAGCACATTTGTCGGCTACGAAAATCTAATGGCAGATGCTCATATGATTGAATTGCTTCAAAATGGCGAAATTGTCTCAGAAGCACATGAAGGCGATACAGTACAAATTTTATTAGATGAAACACCTTTTTATGCAGAAAGCGGCGGACAAGTGGCTGATAAAGGGACATTGAAAAGCGCTGAAGTGATCATTGACATCAAAGATGTGAAAAAGGCACCAAACGGTCAACATGTTCATGAAGGAGTAGTCGTAAGCGGTACAGCCAAAAAAGGACTTGAAGTCACTGCGGAAGTGGAATCAGCTCTTCGAAAAGGCATTGTGAAAAACCACACAGCGACACATCTATTGCATCAGGCGTTAAAAGACGTTTTGGGCAGCCATGTGAACCAAGCAGGATCACTGGTGAATGAAAATAGACTTCGCTTTGACTTCTCTCATTTTGGACAAGTTACAAAAGAAGAGTTGTCTCAGATTGAAAAAATCGTGAACGAAAAGATCTGGGAAGGCATCTCTGTTGCTATTGACTTGAAGCCGATTGCTGAAGCAAAAGAAATGGGTGCGATGGCGCTCTTTGGCGAAAAGTATGGCGATATTGTCCGAGTTGTCCAAGTAGGCGATTACAGCATCGAACTATGCGGCGGCTGTCACGTGCAAAATACTGCGGAAATTGGGTTGTTTAAAATTGCATCTGAATCGGGTATTGGTGCTGGAACACGCCGGATTGAAGCAGTGACTGGTAAAGGGGCATACGAAGAATTAAATGACCAGCTGGGGATTTTAGAGCAGGCAGCGAGTGAGCTGAAGTCAAATACGAAGGATGTACCAAAACGTATCGCTTCATTGCAGGCAGATTTAAAAGAAGTTCAAAGAGAAAACGAATCTCTTCTTGCAAAATTAAGCCAAGCTGAAGCAGGCTCTATTTTAGAGAAAGTGAAAGAAATCGGCGGAGTGAAAGTGTTAACTGAAAAAGTAAACGCGAAAGACATGAACCATTTAAGAACAATGGTTGATGATTTAAAAGCTAAATTAGGCTCAGCTGTCATTGTGCTCGGAGCCGTTCAAAACGGAAAAGTAAACATTTCGGCAGGAGTGACAAAAGACGTCATCGAAAAGGGTCTGCATGCAGGGAAACTTGTGAAACAGGCAGCTGAAATCTGCGGCGGAGGCGGGGGCGGACGCCCAGACATGGCACAAGCAGGCGGAAAACAACCAGAAAAGCTTGAAGAAGCACTGGCAACTGTCGAAGAATCTGTCAAATCCGTTTTATAATCAGGCGATGTAGTGTAGAATAATGGTATTAGATGAGCGGTTAGAAAAAAGCTTGCTAGTAGAATGTTGGAAGAGAGGTGCAAGAAGCAGTGAGTTCATTTGATAAGACAATGAAGTTTAACTTCTCTGATGATTCAGCTGAAACCAATGTGAATGAAGTGCTCATTACAGTTCATGACGCACTCCAAGAAAAAGGATACAACCCGATCAATCAAATTGTCGGATACTTGCTGTCAGGCGACCCTGCTTATATTCCAAGACATCAGGATGCACGCAACCTAATTCGTAAACTAGAACGAGACGAATTAATTGAGGAATTGGTTAAATCGTACTTAGAGACACATAAAGAGGCGTAAAACATGAGAATTTTAGGCTTAGATTTAGGCACGAAAACCCTTGGTGTTGCAATCAGTGATGAAATGGGCTGGACGGCGCAGGGGATTGAAACAATTAAAATTGATGAAGCAGGCGGAGACTTCGGTCTCAGCCGCCTGTCTGAGATTGTCTCGCAATATGGAACGGATAAAATTGTACTTGGTTTTCCAAAAAATATGAACGGTACGGTCGGTCCTAGAGGCGAAGCCAGCCAATCATTTGCGAAAGTGTTAGAAAACACGTACAATGTTCCTGTTGTGCTTTGGGACGAGCGTCTGTCGACAATGGCAGCGGAAAAAATGCTCATCTCTGCAGATGTGAGCAGACAAAAGCGTAAAAAAGTCATTGATAAAATGGCGGCTGTTATGATCCTGCAAGGGTACTTAGACAGCTTAAATTAAAATGAGGTGAATCAAAATGGAACACGGAGAAAAGCAAATTACAATCGTTGATGATAATGGAAATGAACAGCTTTGCGAAGTACTATTTACTTTTGAAAGCGACCATTTTAACAAATCATATGTTCTTTACTACCCAATTTCTGAGCAAGACAATGAAGAAATTGAAATTCATGCATCAAGCTTCACGCCAAACGAAAACGGTGAAGATGGCGAACTAGAGCCTATTGAAACGGATGAAGAGTGGGACATGATTGAAGAAACGTTAAATACGTTCTTAGATCAAGAAGAAGACGAAGAATAGAACGAATAAAAGGCCTGTGAGCGGATCTTAGTGATCTTTCTTCACAGGTCTTTTTTTATGGTTATTATGTTAACTTTATTTTATTTTATGTTGACATATAAAACTGTACCTTTTACTCTATTTTTAATAATGAATGGAGTGAGGGGGATGGAAATTGAGAATTCAAGATATGATGCAAATGGCGTTAATGACTGCGGTTATTGGGATGTTAGGGTTGATCCCACCGATTTTACTTACGTTTACACCTGTTCCCATCACGTTGCAAACGGCAGGTCTTTTGCTTGCTGGTGGGCTATTAAAGCCAAAACAGGCACTGATCAGTTTACTTCTGTTTCTCTTGGTTGTAGCAGCAGGCGCACCTCTTTTGTCAGGTGGCAGAGGCGGAATAGGGGTCTTTTTTGGACCAAGCGGTGGATTTTTACTTGCTTATCCAGCGGCTGCCCTCATGATTAGTTTGTGGATCAACCGACTACAAAAAGTGACCACCTTGCGTCTTTTTGTGATCTTTGCGATATGCAGTATCGGAATTTTGTATCTATGCGGCATTCCTTTTCAAGCGATGATCATGAATATCAAGGTCACTCAGGCAGCTCTTCTTAGTCTGATTTATATTCCAGGTGATCTCATCAAGGCAGGCATATGTGCCGTTCTCACGGTGAAAATCATTGCGGCTATGTCATATCGAAAAAGGGATGTGAATAAAGGGAGGCGTGCAGTTTGAGAAGAATAACGGAAAGTTATACATTACATGCAGAAATGAATCCAGATCATATCGCCATCATTGATGGAGAAGAACGAATCACTTACGAAGATTGGTATAAGCGTGTCCAGCTATCAGCACAATGGTTACAACAAACGGCTCATGAGCAAAAAAGAGTCGCTTTTTTATTATCGAATGGTGCTTCTTTTCTTCAAATATTTGCTGGCGCTGCTTCTGCAGGGTGGACAGCAGTCCCGCTTGATCCGAGATGGAGCCGTGAGGAATGTGTTGAAAAGCTTTTGTTAAGTGAGGCAGCTCTCGTCATTATCGAGGACCGATATTTAAATAGATTCGACAAGTACAGCGTAGACATGCAGGTTCTTTCTTTATCTGAATGGAAGGGGAAAATGAGCCGTAACACACAAGTTCTATCTAACAAATGTGACATCGAAAATGACCCTATCTTTTATATGGGATTTACGTCAGGATCAACGGGTTCACCCAAAGCCTTTATCAGACGTCAGCAGTCATGGATTGAAAGCTTTCGAACAACAGCTGATACATTTGGAATCACTCATCAAGATCATGTTCTGATAGCAGGTACACTCTTGTCCTCTCACTTTTTATATGGTGCCATCAGTACATTATACTTTGGCGGCACAGTGACGTTATTAGAAAAATTCACACCAGTGAAAGCAAAGAAAGCCTTACAGACAGGAGATATGACTGTGATGTATACTGTTCCGACAATGACAGAATCGTTGCTAGAAATAGACGCCTTTGAGAGAGAGCATTCGCTACTTGTCATATCATCTGGAGCAGATTGGGGCATTCCTTCAAAAAAACAACTTGTGACGAACAATCCGCATGTGACATTTTTTGATTTTTACGGTACATCAGAATTAAGCTTTGTATCCTATTTATCTTCAAATGACTTTCTGCAAAAGCCTTCTTCTGTCGGACGGCCATTCTCTCCAATTCAAATTGAAGTGAGGCGAGCTGATCAAACTGTCTGCCAGCCAAATGAGACAGGAAGAATTTATGTGAAGAGTCCAATGTCTTTTTCAGGGTACTTACATGAGGTGAAACCGCCGGAGGAGTGGCTGACAGTTTATGATATGGGTTGGCTGGATGAAGACGGCTATTTATATATGAGTGGCCGTGAAAATGGCATGATCGTCTATGGAGGACTGAATATTTTTCCAGAGGAAATTGAGCGTGTGCTAAATGAACAGCCAGAGGTGAAGCGATCGGTTGTAGTTGGCGTTCCTGACCCATATTGGGGTGAAATACCTGTTGCCATTATTGAACAAAGGCAGCACTCAAAAACAGTTCGGCAAGCTGTCAAAAAAAAACTGGCAGCTTACAAGGTACCTAAAAAATGGCTAGTCATTGATCAAATCATTGAAACATCCAGCGGGAAAATAGCACGTGCCAGTATGAAACAGTGGGCAGAGGAACAATTGTCATGCAAGCAGTAATTGTACAAGCAAAAAGGACACCCTTCGGTGATAAATATGGGATGCTGAAAAATTATCGTCCAGAGCAATTAGCCGCGCCTCTTATTCGGTATTTGTCTAAAGGGATGACGCCGGACGATATTATATTAGGAAATGTTGTAGGAGGCGGCGGGAATATGGCCCGTCTGTCCTCATTAGAAGCAGGGCTTTCTTTAGGGGTACCCGGTATGACGGTTGATAGGCAGTGTGCTTCAGGTCTAGAAGCCATCCGAACAGCTTGCGTCATGGTTCAATCAGGGGAAGGCTCAATGTATATCGCTGGCGGGACTGAAAGCATTTCGAGATCACCAATGAAAGAAAAAGCCCGTTTTTCACCGGAATGGATAGGAGATCCGGATATGGGAGAAGCAGCAGAGCTGACCGCTTCTAGATTTTCTGTGACAAGAAAAGAACAAGATGACTATGCGCAATTAAGCTGGGAAAGAAGTATAGACGCAATCAAACGTGGTACATATTCTGAAGAAATCGTTTCGATTGATGGACTGAGCATTGATGAAGCGGCGGTGAAAATAAGACCAATGGCAAAGCTGATTCAGCGGGCAAAGCCTGTATTTTCACCCGGAAAAGGATCTGTTACTGCCGCCAATAGCTGTAAAGAAGCAGATGGTGCAGCCGCAGTTGTTGTGATGGAAAGGGCATTAGCAGAGGCAAATGGGTTTCAGCCAATGCTGCGATATGCCGGAAGTGCTGTGACGGCGATGCATCCCAATTTTCCAGCTGCTGCGCCGATTGATGCGATGAAGAAACTTCTAGATCAAGAGAAAATCAAGGCAGAGGATGTTGCACTGTTTGAAATCAATGAAGCCTTTGCTCTGAAAATAGCGCTGATTGCTCGGACGCTAGATATTCCTTATGACAGGATCAATAAGAGAGGTGGTGCACTTTGTCTTGGTCATCCATATAGCGCATCAGGAGCTGCGATGATGGTGAGACTGTTTTACGAAGCGCGCACCTTACCGAATGGAAGCTATGTCATGGCCGCAATTGGGAGTGGTGGCGGCGTTGGTTTAGCCGTATTATGTCAAGTTCTGTCATGACAAGCATGAGCAAGTAATTGCCGAACTCCGTCGAATCATGTACTATAAAAGCTAGATGTGAGGAGGGCCATGCATGTTTTCAGAACAAAAGAAACGACCATTTTTCAAAAGGAAAATGGGGATCGTCCTGTTATCTGTTCTTGCTGTCATCATCATTGCAGCATTATCAGGCTTTTTATATGTTAAATCAGCACTTGGACCGGTCGATCAAAAAAGCAAACAAACGATTAATATTCATATTCCTAATGGGACATCTGTCCGTGAGATTGCGGGCATTTTAAAAGAAAATGGGCTCATTTCGAATGACACTATTTTCACTTATTATGCAAAATACAAAAATGCGTCCGGCTTTAAAGCGGGATACTTTCATTTGAAACAAACGATGGACGCAGACACGCTGATTCAAAAGCTGACATCTGGAGGGACAGACTATGCCTTTCAGCTTGTGATTCCAGAAGGAAAACAGCTGTCTGATATTGCGGCAGTGATTGCAAACCAGACGAATTTTTCAGCAAAAGAAGTGGAAGCGAAGCTGGATGATCCTGCGTTTATCAAAACATTAATGAAAAAATATCCGAAAACGGTGACATCACAGGTAAATGGCAAACAGGTGAAACATCCGTTAGAAGGTTATTTATTCCCTGCGACGTATCCATTTTATCGTGAGGATGAATCACTCGAAACGATCATTGAAACGATGATTAAACAAACAGATCAATACGTGAAAACGTATGAAAAAGACATGAAAAAGAGAAACATGTCCATACATGATGTGTTAACGGTGGCATCACTGATTGAAATGGAAGCAACGGAAAAGACGGATCGCGCAAAAATCTCCAGTGTTTTTTATAACCGGTTGAAAAAGGACATGCCGCTTCAAACCGATCCAACGGTTCTTTATGCACTAGGTGAGCATAAATCCCGAGTTTATTACAAAGACCTTAAGGTGAAATCTCCTTATAATACGTATAACAACAAGGGACTGCCGCCTGGACCTATTGCAAATGCTGGCGAATCTTCATGGAAAGCCGCACTGCATCCAGAGAAAACGGATTATGTATACTTCCTTGCGAAGAAAAACGGAGAAGTCGTCTTTACAAAAACGTTAAATGAGCACAACAAAGCGAAAGCCAAATACATCACAGGCAGCAATTAATGTACATGTGAATCGAAAAAGACTGTAGACAATACAAGATTGCCTGCAGTTTTTTTCGTTGGAATATCCATTTTATAGGTTCGCAATTACCACTTCTTTGTGGTAAAATATATCGGGTTGTTTTACTTAGATGAACGAAAGATTGACGAGAAAGAGAGCTGCAACAGGCAGGACTCTTCTTTTTCAGGTCATGAAGGAGCTAGACAAATAATGACTATCGAAGATGATCAAATGAATGATTATATTGAACATTTAATTCACCCAAGTCCTGATGCAATCGCTCAATTAGAGGCATATGCAAAAGAGCATCATGTGCCCATTATGGAAAAGGTGAGCATTGAACTTTTACTGCAGCTACTGTCGATGAAAAAGCCGAAGAAAATTCTTGAGGTTGGGACAGCGATAGGCTACTCCGCCATTCGAATGGCGACAGCTCTACCAGATGCTGAAATTTTTACGATTGAGCGAAACGCAAAACGCTATGAAGAAGCGACACGGAACATTGAGGAATTAAAGTTAAAAGAAAGAATACACGTGTTCTTTGGTGATGCCATGGAATCGGCTAAAACAGTCCAAACAATGGCGCCCTATGATGTGATCTTTATTGATGCCGCAAAAGGGCAGTACAAACGTTTTTTTGAGCTGTTTGAACCGATGCTTGCTCATGACGGAATGATTATTACAGACAACGTATTATTTAAAGGTTTAGTGGCAACGAACTATGAAGAAGAAATAGAAGATAAAAGAAAAAAACAATTAATTGGTAAAATTGATCGATACAATCAATGGCTTATGTCAAACCCCGATTTCCAAACGTGCATTATTCCAGTTGGAGACGGGATCGCCATTAGTACAAAAAGAGGTGACCAATCATGAAAAAACCAGAATTGCTTGTGACGCCAAGCAAGGTGTCAGATGTACTGCCATTAATCGAGGCGGGAGCTGATGCACTCTTAATAGGCGAACAAACATACGGTATTCGTCTTGCAGGCGAGTTTTCAAGAGAAGATGTGAAACAGACGGTTGAGCTTGCACATAAGCATGACAAAAAAGTGTATGTGGCGATGAATGCAATTTTTCATAATGATCGTGTGCAGCTGCTTGGAGATTACTTAACCTTTCTCGATGCATTAAACGTAGATGGCGTCGTCTTTGGAGACCCAGCTGTGATCATGGCCGCTAAAGAAACAGGGGTAAGCCTGAATCTCCACTGGAGTACAGAAACGACTGGGACAAACTATTACACTTGTAACTACTGGGGCAGAAAAGGCGCAACGCGTGCTGTTCTTGCGAAAGAACTGAACATGGACAGTGTCATCGACATCAAAGAAAATGCCGAGGTGGAAATCGAAATTCAAGTCCATGGCATGACATGTATGTTCCAATCAAAGCGTACGCTTATTGGCAACTACTTTGAATATCAGGGCAAACAAATGGACGTCGAAGGCAGAAATATGGAGGAAGGGCTATTCCTTCATGACCAGGAGCGTCAAAACAAATATCCTATTTTCGAGGATGCAAACGGTACTCATATTATGAGTCCAAATGATGTGTGTATGATTGACGAATTAGAAGAATTTGTTGATGCAGGCATCGACTCATTTAAAATTGACGGAATTTTAAAGTCACTTTCTTATATGACAGAAGTGACGTCTCTATATAGAAAAGCAATTGATTTATTAGCAACTGACAAAGACGCGTATGAAGATCAGAAAGAGGACTGGGTGAAGCGGATTGAAGAGATTCAGCCAGTGAATCGTTCGATTGATACAGGGTTCTTCTTTAAAGAAACGGTTTATTAATATAAGAGGAGGCAGAAGAAATGGCACTATTGAAAGATGGTATTTCTGAAATGATTGACGGGAAACGTGTCATTACAAAAAAACCAGAACTGCTTGCACCAGCAGGAAACTTGGAAAAGCTGAAAATTGCTGTACATTACGGAGCAGACGCCGTCTTTATTGGTGGAAAAGAATTTGGACTTCGTTCAAATGCCGATAACTTTTCAATTGAAGAAATGGCTGAAGGTGTCGCATTTGCAAATAGATACGGTGCACGCATCTATGTGACAACGAATATCTTTGCCCACAACGAAAACATGGACGGGCTGGAGGAATACCTTCAAGGGATTGAAGGTGCTGGAGTAGCAGGCATTATCGTGGCTGACCCACTGATCATTGAAACGTGTAAACGTGTCGCACCGAAGCTTGAAGTCCATTTAAGCACCCAGCAATCTCTTTCGAACTGGAAAGCTGTTCAGTTTTGGAAAGAAGAAGGGCTTGAGCGAGTGGTGCTGGCTCGCGAGACTAGTGCGCTAGAAATTAGAGAAATGAAAGAAAAGGTTGATATTGAAATTGAGACGTTCATTCACGGTGCGATGTGTATTGCTTACTCTGGCCGCTGCGTGCTCAGTAACCATATGACGGCAAGAGATTCTAACCGCGGTGGCTGCTGTCAGTCTTGCCGCTGGGATTATGATCTTTATAAACTAGAAGGTTCTGAGGAAGCGCCATTATTTGGAGAGGAAGACGCACCATTTGCGATGAGTCCAAAAGATTTAAAACTGATCGAATCCATTCCTCAAATGATTGAAATGGGAATTGACAGCTTGAAAATCGAAGGGCGTATGAAATCCATTCATTATGTGGCAACGGTCGTGAGTGTGTATCGCAAAGTCATCGACGCCTATTGTGCGGACCCGGACAACTTTGTCATTGAGCAGGAATGGTTAGATGAATTAGATAAATGTGCAAACCGTGACACAGCACCAGCCTTTTTCGAAGGTGTACCAGGAACGGATGAGCAAATGTTTGGCATTCATGGGAAGAAAACGACTTTTGATTTTGCAGGTCTCGTTCTTCATTATGATGAAAAAGAACAAATTGTCACATTGCAGCAGCGTAACTTCTTTAAAGCTGGTGACGAAGTTGAATTTTTCGGCCCAGAAATTGAGAATTTCACATGCAACATTGAGACGATTTGGGATGAAAAAGGAAATGAACTTGATGCCGCTCGTCATCCGCTTCAAATCGTCAAATTCAAGCTCGATCAAAAAGTATACCCTAGCAACATGATGAGAAAGGGGAAATAACAGGCACATGAGGAGTAAACCAGTGGTCATTGGAATTGCTGGCGGCTCGGGTTCAGGTAAAACGAGCGTCACCAATTCAATCTATGAAAAATTTAAAGGACATTCCATCCTCATGCTACAGCAAGATTTATATTACAAAAATCAAAGTCATATGCCATTTGAAGAGCGTCTGCTTACGAACTATGATCATCCGCTCGCATTCGACAATGACCTGATGTTTGAGCATTTGGAACAGCTCTTAAGGTACGAATCCATTGAAAAACCAATATATGATTTCAAGCTCAACACACGTTCAGAAGAAACTGTCCATGTTGAACCAAAGGATGTAATCATCGTTGAAGGCATCTTTGCATTAGAAGACGAACGCCTAAGAGACTTAATGGATATTAAACTGTATGTCGATACAGATGCAGATCTACGCATCATTCGCCGCATTTTACGCGATACGAAAGAAAGAGGCCGTTCAATCGATTCTGTGATTGAACAGTATGTATCTGTTGTCCGACCGATGCATAATCAATTCATTGAACCGACTAAGCGATACGCCGATATCATCATCCCAGAAGGCGGTCAAAACCATGTGGCGATTGACCTCATGGTGACAAAAATTCAAACGATTCTTCAAAGCCGAGCAGAGTAATCGGGGGAGAAGAAAAAGACCTTTACAGTGTAAAGGTCTTTTCAACATCACAATAAAGAGAATAAATACTAATATTTCTCTTGTTTCTAAAAGAAGAAGCTGCTTAAATATGTTAAGTAGTAACACTTTGAATGAAAGATTTGGTATGATAGGAAAACAATGATGTGAAATAGATATAGAAAAATGCCGTTTTCAAGCTGAATATTGAGGTGGTTTCGTTTTTGTAAAAGTATATTAAAAAAACGACAAACAAATCATCACAAATTTTCAAACAATTCTTGATCAAAAAGCAATTTTGTAATAATATAGCATAGACATATCGTACACTGACCATATTATGTATTGGAAGATGGAGAATGGATAAGCTATTCTTCTACATATGATCGAAATGGCGAACGAGGTACAGGAGCTTCCTGTGCCTTTCCACAGTTTGTGCGATGGAGATAGATCATCTTTGGACCACTGATAATGGTTCTGTCTGAAAAAAAGGCATAATAGTTGCATCTAAAAGGGACGCCATGTAAGATGGACTTTTACAAATATGGGACAGAAGGAATGAGGGCCTGAAAAAGTCCTCATTCTTGTATATTTCAGTCGTCACTCACGTGCAGAAAGTATGTATGATGAGGATTAATAGAAGGAGTGAATGATTCATGGCACAAGAGAAAGTATTTCCAATGACAGAAGAAGGAAAACTTAAGTTAGAAGAAGAGCTTGAATATTTGAAAACGGTTAAACGTAAAGAGGTTGTAGAGCGTATTAAAATTGCGAGAAGCTTTGGAGACCTCTCAGAGAACTCGGAATATGATTCTGCTAAAGAAGAGCAAGCGTTTGTAGAAGGGCGTATCACTACGCTTGATAATATGATTCGCAATGCCAAAATTATCGAAGATGAAGGAAACTCAAATATTGTCTCACTTGGTAAAACAGTCACTTTCGTTGAATTACCAGACGGAGAAGAAGAGTCTTACACCATCGTTGGAAGTGCAGAAGCTGATCCGTTTGAAGGAAAAATTTCAAACGATTCACCAATTGCAAAAAGCTTATTAGGCAAACAAGTAGACGACAAAGTAACCGTTCAAACACCAGGCGGAGAAATGTTCGTCCAAATTGTAAAAATTTCGTAATCACGTTTATACGATAACCACCTCGTCCACAATAGGGACGAGGTGTTTTTATGCTAAAAAAACGTAGAATAGTGTGGACCGGTGCTATTATTTTTATGCTGCTGATCGGTCTTCTCATCAGACTGGCAGAAATTCAACTATTTTTCACAGAATCTTTTTCAAAGCTTGATATCAACTTAATACAAGAAAGTGTCAAACAGCGTACAGAAGAAGTGGTCATTTCAGATGGCCGCGGTGAATTTTTAGATCGAAACAGCGAGGCGCTTCTCACAAAAGAACAGCCTGCGGTGATCTTATTTCCTTTCTTGCAATACGATCTTCCTCATTTAAAACAAACTGCCTCTATTCTTGAGATGGAAGAAGATGAACTCAAAAAACAACTGACAGAAAACAAAAAACCTCTCATTCTCAAAGATGACATCACGAAAAAAAAGCTGAAAGACATCAATGATATGAAATATTCAGGTGTGTACGGCGTATATATGAAAGAGAAGGACAAAAAAAGACTTGCCCTCCACACATTAGGTTTCACGAGTGAGAATCCAGAATTGCTCAGAGAGCGTTATCCTGACAAAAAAGAGCTTTCCATCCGTACAGAAATCGGTACTTTTGGGCTGGAAAGTACCTTTGACGAATTTCTATTACCCGAGCAAGACACAAAATTGTTATATCATGTGGACGGAAGGGGAAACCCTTTGTTTGGGATGGACGTCAAATATACAGCAGAGGCTCATTCATTTTATCCTCTTCAAGTTCAAACAACAATTGATGAAAGCATGCAAGCTGAAATGGAGAAGGTACTAAAAGACCAAGGCGTCGCAAAGGGCGGGGCCGTTCTGCTCGACATTGAAAGCAGTAGTGTGCTGGCGATGGCTAGTACACCAAACATCACAAGCAAAAACCGGCATGAAGCAAGAAATTATATGCTGACTGCCATGGCACCAGGCTCGGTCTTTAAAACCGCTGTACTTGCCGCAGCAATCGAAAAAAACCTTGACCAGCCACAAACGATGTATGACTGTCGAAAGAATTTATATGGAGAGCCAGAAGGAACGCAGGAAGTCCTGAATCTGTCTGAGAGCTTTTCACAGAGCTGTAATTATACCTTTGCAACACTTGCTGACAAGCTGATCCAAACAGATGATCAAATCATCGAAAAGACGGCTGCAAAGCTTGGGCTCATTGATCGAGCTGGCTGGGAAGGGGATGTCTATCATAAGAAGCATTTCAAACAGTTTGATCGTGAAGAAACCGGCAATGTGTGGGGAGATAAAAGAGACAAGCATGTCAAAAAAGCCATTGCCCAAACCGCAATAGGACAAAAAAATGTCAAAACAACTCCTTTACAAATGGCCAATATGATGGCGTCGATTGCAAGAGGCGGGGAACGAAAAGAAGTGAAAATCGCTGAAAAAGTGCTGTATCAAAACGGAACAACAATGCTAACCTTTCAAAACAAACGACCAGAAGGAGGCAGTATTGACCGCTATACAGCTCAAAAGCTGCAAAAGTACTTAAGACAGGTGGTGACGTCTGACAAAGGAACAGGAAGAAGGTTTCAAGACCTTCCGTTCGATGTGGCGGGGAAATCAGGCACTGCCCAAACCGGCAGTAAAGATCACAAGGGGAATCCGCTTTATCATAAGTGGTTTGCTGGATATTTTCCGGTGGAAAAACCAAAATACGCTCTAGTCGTTGTTCACCTTGATGAGGCAAGTGGACGGGCTAAGACAAATGATGCGTTTTATGATATTGTAAAAAAGGTCAACGAAATTGAAAAGAAACAGACATAGAACATCCCTTCATGTCATGTTAGAATAGTAACGACTTAGGGAACAGAGGCAAAGGAGTGCAGAGATTTTGAGTAGAAATTCTCGATTTGAACATCGTGATAAGCGCAGAAAGGCGAATATGGTCCTTAACATATTAATTGGTATCGTTGTGGTGCTTATTTTGGTTGTCGCAACGAGTTTATTAATTTTTAATAAACCGAAAGACACAGATGTAGCGGATCCACCTTCTAAAACGGCGCCTGCAACAAGTGAAAATAAACAAAAATCAGATGAAGATGTGAAAGATCAAAAGAAAGACACATCCGATGATTCAGATGCTAAAAAAGATGACTCATCTGATCAAGACGACGATACGAAGAAGTCAGATGATGAAAAAGAGCCTAATAAAGATGCGTTAAAAGGTGCCAAAGAAACAGATGGTGGCAAAACGAGTGACGTAGACAAAACATACGAAAGCGATGACTGGGAGCCTGTAGGAACAGAGCAATCCGGTTCACATACAGCAACCTATGATTCTAATTCAAAAGACTGGAAAGAAATGATGAAAGCCATGTCCTATGCGACGGGAATTTCAGAAGATCAAATGACCGTTATTTGGTTAGGGAATAACGGAGGCCCTCAAGATGCAAAGGGAACCATCCGTGACAAATCAACAGGCGAACGATACCGCGTGGAAATCACATGGGTAGATGAAAAAGGCTGGAAACCTGTAAAGGTGGAGAAATTAAAATAAACAAGAAAAAAAGATAGCAGTCATGCTATCTTTTTTTAGATATTCGCCTTAAAATGAACAACCGCTGTATACAAAATTCGGTCATCGATCACAGTCGTTTGATGACTGACAGAATGAACGGTCAGCAGAATGGCCTGATTATGTTCAATTTGTTTTTGGATCTTTTGTTCAAGTTCTTTTAAAGACGATGCTTCAAAGAATTCAATTTTATCCTTTAGAAAATCCAACTGAAAATCCATTTGATTCACCTCTCCATACTCTTCATTCATCTTAATCTCTCTCCTCTAAAAGAGCAAATATTTTTCTACCCCTCCCAGTATTTTTTAGTAGGAAAGAAACTGAAGATGTGGTAGGATAGGAACTGTTCGACGGATTAAAACATACTATACGCATAGGAATAAATAGATAAAGTGGAGGGAAAGAAAATGGGACGTGAGTTTCTTTCTTTATTTGATCATTGGGCTGACTCTTATGACGACACGGTAAGTGGTCATGATGAGCAGTATGAAGAAGTATTTCGCCGGTATTCGGTGATTTTAAAAGAAATTGTTCACCACTCAGGTCAACATGTTCTTGAATTTGGAAGCGGCACGGGGAATCTAACAGCGGCACTGCTCGCAGCTGATAAGAACGTATTTGGTGTTGAGCCATCAGACGCCATGAAGAAAGCAGCTCTTCAAAAGGGAATACCTGATGTGTTTCATGATGGGGATTTTTTATCATTTCCAGCACCGACATTTGAGCCGGATACGATCGTCAGTTCATATGCTTTCCACCATTTAACGGACGAAGAAAAAAAACAAGCCATTCACACCTATAGCAACATCCTTCACTCAGATGGTAAAATAGTCTTTGCTGATACAATGTTTCAAAATCAATCAGCACATCAAGCTGAAATTGACAAAGCGAAAGCGGCAGGATTTGATCAGCTTGCTGAAGATTTAGAAACGGAATATTATCCATCCATCGATGTGCTAAAGCAAATCTTTGAAGAAGAAGGTTTTAGTACGTCCTTTCATCAAATGAATGATTTTGTTTGGATCGTAGAAGCGAAGAAAAGGGAATGAAAGGATGTTTTTGATTTGAAAATCGCTGTCATAGGTGCAATGGAAGAAGAAGTGACGATATTAAGAGATCAACTAAAGAATGCTACACAAGAAAACATCGCTGGGTGTGAATTCACAACAGGTGTATATGAAGATAAAGAAGTGATTTTATTAAAATCAGGAATTGGAAAAGTGAATGCAGCGGTCAGCACAACACTTCTGCTTGACCGCTTTCAGCCAGATTATGTGATCAATACAGGATCAGCTGGCGGTTTCCATCACACATTAAATGTAGGGGATATTGTGATCTCTACTGACGTTAGACATCATGATGTGGATGTCACGATCTTTAATTACGAATACGGACAAGTACCAGGATTGCCCGCTGCTTTTGTTGCAGACGAAAAGCTTGTGAAGCTGGCAGAGGAATCGGCTTTAGAGATCGATCATATTCAAGTGGCAAAAGGAACGATTGCAACCGGAGATTCATTTATGAATGATCCGAATCGTGTAGCGTTTGTGAGAGAGAAGTTTCCAGAGCTATATGCGGTAGAAATGGAAGCTGCAGCTGTTGCACAAGTTTGCCAGCTCTTTGGAACGCCATTTGTTGTCGTTCGAGCGCTATCTGATATTGCAGGGAAAGAATCCAATGTCTCATTTGATCAATTTCTTGAGCAAGCAGCGATTCACTCAACCGACCTTGTCTTGCGTATGATAAAGCAAACTCAATAAAAGAAGGGGATTCCCCCTTCTTTTCCATACAAAGGAAGGGAATCATATGGCTGTCATAAAGGATATTACAGAATTAATTGGCCGCACACCGCTTTTAAAACTGTCAGGAATCGGCATCCCGGAAGGTGTAGAGGTATATGCGAAGCTTGAAATGATGAATCCGGGTGGAAGTATTAAAGATCGTTTAGGTGATATGCTCATAAGAGAAGCATTGGCATCTGGCAAATTGCGCCCTGGCGGAACCATCATAGAAGCAACTGCTGGAAACACAGGCATTGGGCTTGCTCTCAGTGCAAGAAAACATCAATTGCGTACCATTTTTTGCGTACCAGAACATTTTAGTCAAGAAAAACAACAGCTCATGAAGGCGCTCGGTGCAGAGATCATTCATACACCAAGAAAAGAGGGCATGAAGGGTGCGATTGATCGAGCCCTTGAACTAGAGGCAAGCCTTGACAATGCCTATTGCGTTTTGCAATTCAAAAACCAAGTAAATCCATTGACTTACTATAAAACGCTTGGTCCAGAGTTATGGTCCGACCTGCAAGGAAACATCGATGTATTCGTGGCAGGAGCGGGATCTGGGGGAACTTTTCAAGGGTGTGCTGCCTATTTAAAAGAGCAGCATCCGGCGCTAAAAACAGTTGTTGTCGAACCTGAAGGATCGATTTTAAATGGAGGAGATCCAGGTCCGCATAAAACGGAAGGAATCGGCCTTGAATTTATCCCAGATTATATGGAATCTGCTTTATTCGATGAGATATATACCGTCAGTGATCATGATGCTTTCCACATGGTGAAAGAAGCTGCTGAAAAAGAAGGCGTTCTCATCGGGAGTTCTTCGGGTGCAGCGTTATTTGCCGCTTTAGAAGAAGCGAGGAAGGCAGCACCTGGGACCGTCATCGTCACCATTTTTCCTGATAGCAGTGAAAGGTATTTAAGTAAAGGCATTTATGAGGGAGGAAAATAAAATGAAACGAAAAACAATGATGATACACAGCGGAACAACTGGTGATGAAAAAACGGGCGCTGTGTCTGTACCTATATACCAAGTGAGCACCTATAAGCAGCCGAAAGCAGGCGAACATACAGGGTATGAATATTCAAGAACAGCGAACCCAACAAGAACGGCACTAGAAACCGTTATTCGTGACCTTGAAGGAGGAGCAAACGGCTACGCATTTGGTTCAGGAATGGCTGCCATTACGGCAGTGATGATGCTGTTTAACAGCGGAGATCATATTGTCCTTACAGATGACGTATACGGCGGAACGTACCGCGTCATCACAAAGGTACTCAATCGTATTGGCATTCAAGCGACCTTTGTTGATACAAGTGATCCTGAAGCAGTGAAAAAGGCGATTTTACCTGAAACAAAAGCGGTTTACATTGAATCGCCAACCAATCCTTTACTCAAAATGACTGATCTCAAAGCGATCGGCCAATTGACAAAAGAAGCGAACATCTTAATGATTGTTGATAATACATTTTTCACACCTTATTTCCAAAGACCGATTGAATATGGAGCGGACATTGTTCTGCATAGTGCCACTAAATATTTAGGCGGTCACAGTGATGTCGTAGGTGGGCTTGTTGTAACAGCCAGGGAAGAGCTTGGAGAAGAACTGCATTTTGTTCAAAATTCTACAGGTGGAATTCTTGGACCGCAGGATTCATGGCTTCTCATGAGAGGAATCAAAACACTTGGACTAAGAATGGAAGCACATCAGCAAAATGCGCAGAAAATCGCTGAGTTTTTAGAACAACATCCAGCAGTCACACGTGTTTATTACCCAGGTCTTGATGCTCATCCCGGACATGAACTTGCAAAAACGCAAGCATCAGGCTACGGCGGTATGATCTCTTTTGATATTGGAAAAGAAGAACATGTCGATGTGTTTTTAAGTCAGCTTAAGCTGTTTACGATTGCAGAAAGCCTTGGAGCGGTTGAAAGCTTAATTTCTGTTCCTGCTCGAATGACTCATGCGTCCATTCCAAAAGACCGTCGCGAGGAGCTTGGCATCACTGATGGGTTAATTCGTATATCTGTCGGGATTGAAGATGTGGATGATTTACTGAATGATATGAAGCAGGGACTAAACGCACTAGTGAATGGATAGATTTACATGCCACTACCTTTCTTTTACTATGTTAAGCTATCAATAGACATGTGAAACAGGAAGGTGATTCAAGTGAAGAAAAAGTGGAGTGGTTTAGTGACAGATTACAAGCAGTACGCTTTTATTTTGCTTGCTGTCAGCACCTTTTTATATATTGGTACGATCATACCAAACCAACACATCGAAGCATCTCCGAAAATGCTGATGATGGGAATTGATTGTGTTTTCTTATTAGCAGCTTTTCTTTGTGTGAGACGCGCGATCTTTTTTCAAAAGAAACTGCAAGAACTAGATGAAGATTAATTCGAAAAGTCTCCTCATAACCGTGAGGGGGCTTTTTTGATTGTATTGGACAATTGGACAAGAATTGCTGTAGAAATTTAGTCAAACACACAAAAATCATCTATTTTACTAAAAATAGGTTTACAAAATGGTGCTTGCTGGATATACTAACAAAGTAATTAAAAACGTAAAGGAGGCTGAAGAATATGTTATTCGTATCTACTTGTGAACAATTCAACCACAATTTCATCATGTCATCAGCCTGTGGAAGAGCTCGTGTCCTTCCTTTACCTTATACGGTGCACACGCTTCAAAACTGTTAAAGTAAACGAGGATTTTACGTATCATCCATTGCAGGTTGGAAGACACTGTCTTTTGATCTGCATTTTTGTGTGCCCACAGGTCAACTGACAAAGAAGATCTGCGGGCTATTTCGCGTGCTGCGAACTGAAGGGAGGTGAGCGTATATGACAATCCATTTATTTTTTATCACATTAACGATCCGACGAAAATACAAAGACATTGAAACGGTTCTTTATGAACAACAAGTCGAAACAATTTATGAAGAAATGAAGCAGAAACAACTAAAGTATATGAACTAAAACACGAAAAGAAAAATTGAAAAAGGAGGAGATTGACATGTTTATGATGCTTGCAATGCTTGATTGTTATACGATGGAGAAGGACCAGGTTTAGACACGCTCCACATTGATCATCTGCACATATGATATCCATAAAAGGAGATTGTGAGGTGATCAACGAATGTCGATGTCACCATATATGAGGTTTCCGTCAGTGGGGCACGGATATACATCCATTCCGCATTCTTTAAAGCATGGATACGGTAATCCGTACCGAATGCAACGAGAGCAAGAGGAAATGCTCAGACAATATATGTATCAGTACCGACCTTATTGGTATTAAAGAAAAGGAGCAGGAAACGTTATCGTTTCCTGCTCCTTTTACATTAGCAAATCCAGCTTGCACCGATGATGATCAACAAAATGAACAGTACAACAAGCAATGCGAATCCGCCCGCAAAACCGCCACCGTAACCACCGCAGCCTCCAGCATAACCTCCACCAAAGCCCATAATCTAGCACCACCTTTATCTAATCAAGATACATTCATAAAATATGCAGCTCATGCAGAAAACGAAATCAATCTGAGCACAATTAATGAAAACGCCTATTCAGATTAAAATTTTTTAAAGTTCTGCGAAACATTTTCTGAAAAGGTGCCGTCTAATCAATAACAAATAATTAGGACTAGGTCTTAAAATTTGTTAGGTGAGAGCCGATATGAAAAGTAAGAAAATTCGTAAATAGTTTTATTTACTGGTGCAAAGCAGGTGTTAACATTGATTCAAAGCTGGATTGGAAAACAAATGAGGGAACCAAAAGGCTTGTTCTCAAAATGGGTTGCCCGCTATATGGAAAAAAATCATCATAATATCAATGAATGGACGATTCAACTCTTAAATATACAAGAAAATGACCGGATTTTAGAAATCGGTACTGGAAGAGGCATGACATTATCAAAAGTAGCAGAGAAACTTGATCGTGGTAAAGTATATGGAGTCGATGCCTCTCGTCATATGATCAAATATGCAAAAAGAAAACATAAAAAGCTTGTGGAACAGGATAAAGCCGTCGTGACTCTTGGTAAAGCTGAGCATTTACCTTTTGAAGACAGATCATTCAATAAATTATTTACGGTGCAGACCATTTATTACTTGAAGGATATTGAGCAAGTCATGAAGGAAGTGTACCGCGTTCTTCAAGTGGATGGAGAAGTATACTTATCTTTCCAACAGCAGGAACTGATGAAGGAACAAAAGCGGTCACAATCTTTTTCATCGTATAGTGAACAAGAGATTAGCCGCCTATTTTCAGCGTATCACTTTAGAGAAGTTTCGGTTTATCACTATGATACATACATCTGTATCAAAGCATTAAAATGATGAAAATATTTCCCAGGTAATGAACAAGCATTCAAAAGAGGCTCTTCGTGAGAGGAGCTTCTTTGCGTGTCATTAAATCATGTTTGAACGAATTAAAAAAGTCTCTTCATCAGAAGAGACTTTTCAGCGTGTAGACAAACCCTCGCATTCGTTGTCTGTCCTGCGCTTCGGTGCTCACGAATGTCTAATTCGCTCCGCTCCGATGCTCGTACTTCCTAGACTTCAAAGGTTTTCTATCACGCTGAAAAGAAGACAAAGAGCTAAAATAAAGATCATTTTAGCCCTTTGTCAACAATCTGAAAAGTCTCTTCATCAGAAGAGACTTTTGCATGTCATATAGGCGCCAGCCAGGTGTGTAAGGAATGATAGTATATATAAGGAATTTGTTTGTCGATTAAGGATACCTGTCTGGCTTATTTCTTATATCGACACCGTTCTTCAAAAGTTTAGCTTTTTTTTCAATATTTTCTTTTTTATTTAACTAAAAGAGACATTTTTCGCTTTTTTTAATCAATTGTGCCATTTGAAGCAGGGAATTGCCTCATAAATAGAGAAAATTGTAGAGACTTCATTTTTAAACAAAAAGGGAGGAATGAAAACATGTCGGGAAACAAAGGTGTCGTTTATAAAGGAGCAGGAAATGTAGCAGTTGAGGATATTGGATACCCTGATTTGATTTTAAGAGATGGCCCGGGTGTACCGAAAGCCAATGTGGGGCGCAAATGTGAGCATGGCGTCATTTTAAAAGTAGTGACGACGAATATTTGCGGAAGTGACCAGCACATGGTGAGAGGTCGTACGACTGCGCCGGCAGGACTCGTCCTTGGTCATGAAATTACAGGTGAAGTCGTTGAGGTAGGACGAGATGTGGAGTTTATTCAAAAAGGAGACCTTGTGTCTGTTCCATTTAATATTGCTTGCGGACGATGCGTCATGTGTAAGGAACAAAAAACCCATGTGTGCTTAAATGTAAACCCGGACCGTCCAGGCTCTGCCTATGGATATGTCGATATGGGCGGATGGGTTGGCGGCCAATCCGAGTACGTCATGGTACCATATGCAGATTTCCAGTTGCTGAAATTCCCAGACAAAGATCAAGCGATGGAAAAAATACTTGATCTGACAATGCTTTCCGATATTTTCCCGACAGGTTTTCACGGTGCGTATACGGCTGGAGTAAAACCTGGTTCAACCGTATATATTGCCGGTGCAGGGCCAGTAGGCCTTGCCGCAGCGCATTCCGCTCAGCTCCTTGGCGCTTCTACAGTCATTGTAGGAGATTTGAATGAACAAAGGCTGGAGCAGGCCAGAAGCTTTGGCTGTGAGACGATCAATTTACGAAAACATGATCGAATCGGTGAACAAATCACCAACATCTTAGGAGAGCCAGAAGTAGACTGTGCCGTCGATTGTGTTGGCTTTGAAGCTTCAGGTCATGGAGATCAAGGAGAAGCACCTGCAACCGTTTTAAATACAATTATGGATATTACCAAAGTTGGCGGTAAACTCGGAATCCCAGGACTTTACGTCACAGAAGACCCTGGTGCAGTGGATGCTGATGCAAAAGTTGGATCACTGAAAGTGCGAATTGGACTCGGCTGGGCAAAAGCCCATACCTTTGTGACAGGTCAAACCCCTGTCATGCAATATCACCGCAGTCTAATGAAATCTATTTTAAGCGGACGAGCACAAATCGCCAAAGCAGTGAATGCAACCGTCATTAATCTTGATCAAGCCCCTCAAGGATACAGTGACTTTGATTCAGGTGTAGCGAAGAAATTTGTCATTGACCCGCATGGGATGATTTCTAAATAATGATTCAATGAGAATAACCAAAAAACTTACAGGAATCCTCCTGTAAGTTTTTTGTGTAAATAGACTTTTAAGATTCAGAGGTTTCCTTTCTAAATATAAGAAACAGAACATACACCGCCACTGATTAACATTGTTTAGCTATTTAGAATGGTCAAAATTTTTTCGGAAAGTGTTATAGACGACAAGAAATTTAGTCTAGAACTGATATCTCTGCTACCCGTTTAAAAGGATATAATCCTCTGTTAAATCCACAAATGCCTTTAAAGCAGGGGACATCCATTTGTTTTTATGCCAAAATAGTTGAATCTTCGTTGAGAAACAGGGTTCCATCCAGTTGATTTTGATGATAGTGCCTTCTGCTATTTCCTTTTTTACAGAAATTTCAGGAAGTACAGCGATTCCTAAGCCTGTCATTACACATTTTTTTATGGCTTCTACATCTGCTAATTCTAGTTTACTTCTTGGTTTTGCACCTGCCTGTGTTAATGAGTGTTCGAAAGCGTAGCGATAATCACATTCTTCAGTTAACAACAATCGTTGCTCGTTTAAATCAATGGGATATACTTTTTGTTTTTTGCTCAAAGGATTTGTTGGGCAGCATACAATGGTCATCGGTTCATCTTTTAATTCTTTTACAAGTAAATGTGAGGATACTACAGGATTCATGGATAATAAGGCGACATCAATTTGTCCTTCAAGTAATAGAGTTAAAACATCCTTTTCCGCTATTCCTGGGCGGAAGATCAGTTCCACTTTTGGATACTTCGTTTGAAAGTCCATTAAAATATGAGGAAGCCGGTAGGTACATTGTGTTTCAGATGCACATATTCTCAAAATGCCGCTTGGCTCATTCATCCCACCAACAGCCTCTAATGCTTCCCCTGTTAAGCCTAAAATTTTATCTGTATAATGTTGAAATTGTCTGCCAGCTTCTGTTAAGATCACCCTTTTTCCAAGCCTTTCAAATAGAGGCGTTCCTAGCTCTTCTTCCAATGCTACAATATTTGCTGTGATGCTAGATTGAGCATAACCAAGCATTTGTGCAGTTTTTGTAAAGTTTAATACTTTTGATGCTGTTTGGAACATCATCAGTTGTTTGATCTCCAACTTCAAACCTCCCTAAATCGGATGAGCCGATTGATACAATCAGAAAACTTCTATAGATAGATCATAACATTTTCACTATCATAAAAGTAAGCGCTTGCAATATTTTGTTATTTCAAATATTCAGATGTACAAAGGGGAGATGGCTTTGTTTGAAGTGATGGTCAATTCAGTGAATGATTTTTTATGGACATATATTTTAGTATTCATGTTAATAGGCATAGGAATCTACTTTACAGTGAGAATGAAATTGATGCAAATTATCTTACTAAAAGAGATTTTCCGTTCTATTTTTGAAAAAGCACCCAAAACCAAAAAGGGAAGTCATGAAATTTCATCTATGCAAGCTTTTTTTATTGGAGCTGCTACAAGAATTGGTACTGGAAATATGGCAGGTGTTGCGATTGCTATTACTGTTGGTGGTCCTGGAGCTATTTTCTGGATGTGGTTTGCAGCCGTTTTAGGAGGAGCCTCTGCATTTGTCGAAAGTACACTGGCACAAATTTATAAGGTGAGAACAAATGACGGATTTAAAGGAGGCCCTGGTTACTATATTCAAAAGCAATTCGGATTGAAATGGCCAAGTAGGATTTTTGCCTTTTCTGTTATTCTTAGTTTCGGCTTAATTTTTAACGCTGTACAAACGAATACAATTACAAATGCCTTTCAGTATTCATTTGGGATCAGTCCGATTGCCATGGGGTTATTTGTCACAATTTTTACAGCTTGCATTATTTTTGGTGGTGTGAAGCGAATTGCTAATTTTACACAAATCATTGTGCCAATTATGTCGGCATTTTATATCATTTTAGCACTTTATGTGATTGTCACAAATATCGGTGCTGTACCCGCAGCATTAGCAAGTATTATGAAAAGTGCATTTGGATTAGAGCAAATCGTTGGCGGCGGGATTGGTGCTGCGATAATGAACGGTGTAAAACGGGGGCTCTTTTCAAATGAAGCAGGAATGGGTAGTGCACCAAACGCTGCTGCTGCCGCCAATGTTTCGCATCCAGTAAAACAAGGATTTGTTCAATTGTTAGGTGTGTTTTTTGACACATTAGTGGTTTGTAGCTGTACAGCCTTTATTATTATGCTATCGACAGTAGAAACAGCAGGTGAATTATCTGGTATTGAAATTACACAAGCCGCAATGGCACAGCATTTTGGATCTTGGGCTAGTATTTTCTTAGCATTTGCTATATTTACTTTTGCTTTTAGTTCTATTGTAGGAGGCTACTATTATGGTGAAGCCAATATCGGTTTTATCCATAACAGTGTAACAGCGTTATTGACGTATCGAATCTTGGTATTATTGATGATCATGTTTGGAGCTGTGGCCAACTTACAAATCGTTTGGACGTTGGCGGACTTGTCGATGGCCATTATGGCAATCGTCAATTTGATTGCAATTGCTATCCTAGGAAAATATGCTTTTGCCGCTTTAGAAGATTATATTCAACAAAGGCTGTTAGGTAAAAATCCAGTCTTTTATGCATCTAGCATACCAGGTTTAAAAGAAATAGAGTGGTGGGGAGCAGAAAAACAAACGGCTCACTCAATAAACTTAAATGAAGGAGTAGAAAAATCATGAGGAATTTTGAATATCATTGCCAAACAAACATAATGATGGGGACTGGTCAGTCAAAAGAAATTGGATCTATAGTAGAGGATCTTGTATTGCCAGGTGCCAAAGTGATAATTGTGACAGATTCTGGTGTGAGAAACGCAGGGCTCGTTCAGCCTATTGAAGCGTATTTGCAGGAAGCAGGTTATTCAGTATTTGTATTTGATCAAGTATCTCCAAACCCTAGAGATAATGAATGTCTAGCTGGTGCAGAGCTTTTTAGAAAAGAACAAGCATCAGCGGTTATTGCGATTGGTGGCGGAAGTCCAATGGATACGGCGAAAGCAATTGCTTTATTAGGTCCAAATGGCGGCATTCCTGAAGATTATATATCAGGGAAGAAAGCATATGCTAATCTATCTCCACTAATTTGTATTCCAACAACGGCTGGTACTGGCTCTGAGGTAACACGTTCATCTGTCATCACGTTAGCTGCTTCACATAAAAAAATCACATTAAAACATGCCTTGCTTCGGCCAACCATTGCGATTTTAGACCCAGCTCTTACATTAACGGTGCCAAAAAGCATAACAGCTGCAACAGGCGTTGATGCATTGGTACATGCTATTGAAGGCTATTCTTGTAAAGTAACAAATCCTATTTCAAAAGCAATGGGTGCAAGTGCAATGGAGACCATTGTAAAATACTTACCGGCAGCATTTGAAGATGGCTCTGATCTAGAAGCAAGATATAAAATGCAAGAAGGTAGTTTACTAGCCGGCTTATGCTTCGGTTCAGCTGATGTCGCGGCCGTTCATTGCTTAGCAGAAGCCCTTGGCAGTCTTTATGATACACCTCATGGTATCGCAAACGCGGTATTTTTGCCTTATGTCATGCAATTCAATGCAGCTGAAAATAAGGTGTTACACGCAGAGCTTGCCAAAATCATGAGCTTTGCAGATAAAACGGATTCAGATGATGTGGCGATTCAAAAATTAATTGATGGCATGTATACTTTTACAAAAAAATTAGGTATTCCAGCACTAAAAGATTTATCTCATGTAAAAGAAGAAGATTTTGAAAAAATGGCTGAATTAGCAGAACAAAACGGCTCTACATCAAGCAATGTTCGTACCGTTACGAAAGCCGACTACTTAGACATTTTAAAAGCTGCTTTTGATCAATGAATTCCAAAGAAACACCCTCCTATGACACGACCACTTGGAGGGTGTTCTTTTATGTTTCATGTGGCTATGTCTCGTCTATATAAGAGTGGTATGATGACAACATCTGATGGAGAAAGGATGGGATAAACGATGAACTTTCACAATAAAACAGTCGTCATCACAGGTGCAGCCAATGGAATTGGTGAAATGATCGCTTGGGGCTATGCAAAAGAAGGAGCGCGAGTGGTGCTTGCAGATATAGATGAAGAGAAGGGGAAGCGATTGGAGGAAGAGCTAAAAAAAGGATCGTTAGAAGCTTATTTTAAGAAAACAGATGTGACGCAAGAAACGGATATTCAGCACTTAATGTCGTTTGCGGTGGAGCGCTGTAAAACGATTGATATTCTCATTAATAATGCTGGTGTCATGTGTACTGTATCGCCTTATGAATTAACGGTCGATGAGTGGGATCGTGTGTTACAAACGAACCTAAGAGGGACTTTTTTATGTGCAAGAGAAGCAGCACGTTATATAAAAGAAAATCCAAAAGGCGGTTCTATTGTGAACATTTCATCTACCCGCGCGACCATGTCAGAGCCAAATACAGAAGCATATGCTGCATCAAAAGGTGGAATATCTGCGCTGACTCATGCCTTAGCGACTTCTTTTAGTCCGGATCATATCACGGTGAATAGCATTTCCCCTGGATGGATTGAAACGAAGGATGAGAAGAATCTTCGAGAGATCGACCATCAGCAGCATCTTTCCAATCGAGTCGGCACGCCAAAGGATATTGTGAAGGCCTGCTTTTATTTAACCGATGAGGACAATCAATTTGTGACTGGCACAGATTTAATTGTTGATGGTGGCATGACCAGAAAAATGATCTATGCTGATTAGCTTGAAAAAAACGTTGACGCTTTGATCAAGGCGCAGTACAATATGTAACAATTCAGCTGAAGATCGTGATGAAATAAAGACATAGCGCTAATAGAGAAGAGTACATCATGAACCGTCCCGCACAGAGAACTCCGTAAAGCTGAGAAGGAGCCGGGCAGCATGTTGGAACCAAGCCTCTTAGCTCTGCACCGGATTCCTTCGGATGGTGGTGCGGCGACATTCTCCCGTTACAGAGATGGGTTCATGATGACCTGCTAAGGTTCATTTGGCAACAGATGAATAAACTGAGGTGGCAACGCGGAGTAAATCCCGTCCTCAAGACAGAAATGTCTTGGGGGCGGGATTTTTTATGGCAAATAGGGGGAAAAGTGATGAAAAAACATTGGCGGGATATGAGTTTGCTACTTGGAGCCATCGGAATTGCGAACATAGGAGAATGGATTTATATGATTGCGCTCCATCTACTCATTTTTCAAGAAACAGGCTCTGTGCTTGCTGTAACGGCTATCTATATGATGAGACCAGTTGCTTCTCTTTTGACAAACAGCTGGTCTGGCAGTTTGATTGACAGGCTGAATCAGCGGAAAGTGATGATCAGCTTAGATATCAGCCGGGCAATCTTGATCGCATGTATACCCTTTGCGTTATTTTCAGGGTATCTGCTTACCTTGTATGTAATCGTATTTCTTATTCAAATGGCACAAGCGATGTTTCATCCGGCTTCGATGGTCTATATGACGGGATTGATCCCGGCGGATAATCGAAAAAGATTTAATGCCATTCGTTCATTATTACAATCGGGTGGGTTTTTACTTGGTCCCGCTGTAGCAGGTCTGCTTTTTTTAATCGGAACTCCTGTTTTTTCAATTTATATCAATGCAATTTGTCTATTAGTATCTGCTCTGTTCACGACGTGTTTACCGAATTTGCTCAAACAAGATGCTAACCAAAAGGGCTTTACCCTTTCAATGTTAAAAGAGGATGCGAAGCTTGTTCTCCGGTTTAGTTTGACATCACGCCAGATTATGACGGTGTATTTGTTATTTAGTGCTGCTATCACGGTACTTCCTACTGCGATTGATTCTCTTGAAACAGCCTTTGCAAAAGAAGTGCTACTGCTGACTGATACACAATATGGTCTTCTTGTTAGTATAGCTGGGGCAGGTATTATCGCAGGCGCAGGTCTTAATTCGGTGATTGTGGAAAAGCTGCCTGTTTCGATCATGCTCGGGGTTGGTAGTTTGTTTGTGGCATGTGGCTATCTCATTTATGCTTTTTCCAGCACATTGTTTGCGGCCGCTGTTGGATTTTTTATATTAGCATTCTTTTTAGCTTTTGCGAACACAGGTTTTATGACTTTCTATCAAACGAATATCCCGGTAGAGGTGATGGGGCGGGTAGCGAGTTTTTACGCTTTGGTGGAAGCCATTCTGACGATCATGATGACAGGGTTCTCTGGTGGACTTGCACATGTTTTATCAATCAGAACCTCCGTTGTCATCGGTAGTCTATGTATGCTTCTTGTCTGTTTATTGCTATGTTTTGTCATCTTTCGTCCATTGACTGGCAAAAAGATAGTGCATCCTACTTAGAAAATTAAAAAAATTATGTTATAATTATTTAAGTAAGTTAAATGAAATTGATGAGAAAAGGAGTCTTACACATGAAAGCACTACGCTGGCACGATCAAAAGGACATTCGACTAGAGGAAATTGATGAACCAAAAGTTGCTCCAGGAAAAGTGAAACTTAAAGTGAAATGGTGCGGCATTTGTGGTAGTGATTTACATGAATATCTAGGAGGACCTATCTTCATTCCAGTGAATGAACCTCATCCACTGACAAAAGAAAAAGCACCTATTACACTGGGGCATGAATTTTCTGGTGAGGTTGTTGAAGTAGGAGAAGACGTGAGCAATTACAAAGTAGGCGACCGAGTGGTTGTTGAGCCTATTTTTGCAACTCACGGACATCAAGGCGCTTACAACTTAGATGAAAACATGGGCTTTTTAGGACTTGCCGGAGGCGGCGGTGGATTCTCTGAATATGTATCTGTCGATGAAGAATTACTTCATTTATTACCAGACGAAATTTCATATGAGCAAGGGGCACTTGTAGAGCCTTCAGCAGTTGCTCTATATGCAGTTCGTTCTAGTAAAGTACAAGCTGGCGATACAGCGGCTGTATTTGGATGCGGACCAATTGGCTTACTTGTTATTGAAGCATTAAAAGCAGCTGGTGCTACTGATATTTACGCAGTAGAATTATCTAAAGAACGCCAAGAAAAAGCGAAAGAGCTTGGAGCGATCATTGTTGATCCTTCTCAATATGAAGATGTTGTTCAAGAAATTGCACGCCGTACAAATGGTGGCGTCGATGTTTCTTTTGAAGTGACAGGTGTACCTGTTGTATTGAAGCAAGCAATCCAATCAACTAGAATTTCAGGTGAAACAGTCATTGTGAGTATTTGGGAAAAAGGCGCAGAAATTTTGCCAAATGACATTGTCATTAAAGAACGTACAGTCAAAGGAATTATCGGCTACAGAGACGTATTCCCATCTGTATTAAACTTAATGAGAAAAGGCTATTTCTCTGCAGATACGCTCGTCACGAAGAAAATCAAGTTGGACGATGTAATCGAAGATGGTTTCCATGCTTTAATCAATGAAAAAGATCAAGTGAAAATTTTAGTTAGTGCTGAATAAGTAAGATAACAAAGGGAATGGCAGAAGCCATTCCCTTTTTTTATGCACATGACAGCTCCTTTTCATAAAAAAGCCTGCGATTGAATAGTGATAATTGAAAAGATGTTTTTGATAAGGGAGATGACATCATGTTTTATCACATCAAAGAATTGCAATATGAAGCAAAGCCCTCAAAGCCTGATCCACTTTACGCGAAGAAGCTACAAGAAGTATTAGGCGGACAGTATGGAGAAATTAGTGTCATGATGCAATATTTATTTCAAGGCTTTAATTGTCGAGCAGATCAAAAATACAGAGATTTATTGTTTGACATAGGGACAGAGGAAATTGGTCATGTGGAAATGCTGGCGACGATGATCGCACGTTTACTAGATAAAGCACCAGTTAAAGAACAAGAACAGGCGTACGAAAGTGATCCAGCACTTGCAGCTGTTATGGGTGGTATGAATCCTCAGCATGCAATTGTTGCCGGTTTAGGAGCCATGGCAGCGGATAGTCAAGGATATCCGTGGAATGCAAAGTATATCATTGCAAGCGGAAATTTAATGGCTGACTTTAGAGCCAATTTAAATGCAGAATCACAAGGGAGACTTCAGGTCACAAGGCTCTACGAAATGACCGATGATCGAGGCGTGAAAGATATGCTCTCTTTCCTTATTGCTCGTGATACATATCATCAAAATATGTGGATTGCGGCGATTAAAGAATTAGAAGAACGAGAGGGGGATGTCGTCGTACCAACCACCTTCCCGCGCTCACTAGAAAAACAGCAAGTGTCCTATGATCTGTTTAATTTCTCAAGAGGGGAAGCAAGTAAGGAAGGCAGATGGGCACATGGCCGAAGCATGGATGGGAAAGGGGAGTTTAGATATATTTCTGCACCCGTCGTGTTTGGTTCTGCACCAAAACTAAAACCCGCACCAAAGGAACTGTTTAACACACCGAAAAAAGGCGAATAAAAAAAGTCGATCAGGATTTGAGCCTGATCGGCTTTTTTAACGTCCGAGAGATCTTCCATATACGCTGACACGTTTCTCTAATAAGGCAAAAGCGAGTTCAAAGAAAATGCTGAGCAGCCAATAGATCAAAGCAGAGACGAGATACGTTTCTAAAAATTGATAGCCGTCGTTCGCAATGATTCGGGAAATCCCCATGATTTCAAGTACTCCAATCGTAAACGAAAGAGAGGTGGCTTTTAATAGCTGAATGAGCTGATTGCCTAAGTTCGGCAAGGCGACCACAAATGCCTGCGGCAAAATAATGCGCATCATCGCTTGTCGTGTTGTCATTCCCACAATTTTTGCCGCTTCAAGCTGTCCTTTGTCTACCGCAAGAAGTGCACTCCGAACAACCTCTGTTAAATGGGCAGCTGAATGGAGGCTGAATGTCATAAGAGCAACAGCTAATGGGGAGACCATATCTGGATGAAAGGTCAGCCCGAATGTATCGCTCACTTTGGTTAGAATAAAAGGAAGTCCATAAAAGAAAGCGAACAACTGAACAATCAGAGGCGTTCCTCTAAAAAAGGAGACATAGAGCGTCACAAGCTGCCTGAGTACAGGAATGCGAAAGAGACGAATGAAAGCAAAAACAGATCCAATTATCAGGCTCACAGCCATGGAAACGAGTGCAATCAATAAGGTGAAAGGAACGCCTTTTAAAATATGAGGTACTTGGTCAATCGCAAATTGAATATCAATCGTTTGCATCAAATCGCCTCCTTAACGTGACAGGCTGGTGCGGCCTTTTACAAATTTTCTTTCAAGCAGCATGGTGATCAGTTCAATACTCATGCAAATAAGCCAATACACAATCGCAATGATCACATACACCTCAAACATACCGATTCCGTAGTTATTTCCTAAAATGATCTTTACCTGTCCCATCATATCAATGAGTCCGATTGTAAAGGCAATCGCTGTGTCTTTCACGAGATCAATGGTGTAATTTCCGAGGTTCGGCAGTGCAATGAGAAAAGCCTGCGGGATAATGATCCTGATCAATGCCTGAGTATCTGTCATCCCAACAATGTAGGCGGCCTCCAGCTGATCCTTCCCGACAGATGAATATGCACTGCGAAAGACTTCAGATAAATAAGCGCCCGTATGTAAAGAAAATGTCATCATCACAAATAACATACGATCCCAATGATTGATTTGAATCCCTGCTACAAGTAAAAGCTGAGGCAGGCCAAAATAAATCAAGAAAAGCTGAACAATTAAAGGCGTACTCCGTGTAAAAGATAAATAAACAATCGCCAGTTGCTTTAACACTGGGATTTGTTTAATACGGATACATGCAAATAGCAAGCCGATGATGATAGCAAAAAACAATGACACGATCATAATGAAAAAAGTGAGTGGCAGGCGTTCAAGCACCTGTAAAAAGATGCCTAGCCAATCTCCAGCTGTAAACGTCATGACGCTTCCTTCCTTTCTTCATTTTGGTCGTCCTGCTCTGTAATGTCATCAATATCTTGAAAGAAATCAATCCCAAACCACTTTTTCGCTAGCTTCGGCAGTGTTCCATCATCAATCATCTCTTGTGTGATCCGGTCCAAATCTTCTGCAAGTTGCTTCTCGCTTGGCTGTAAGACAAGATAGATAGGCTCCTTTGACACAATGCCGCCAACTTTGACCTTTAAGTTCAAATGCTTTTGAATGGTATCAAAGGTTGAAATGTTCATAAATGCTGCATCGGACCGTCCGCTTTCAACACGCTTTAAGTTGAGTTCATTTGAAGGACTCTCAATAGTCGTCAGCGAAATATCTGGGTCATGTTCTTGATTATATTGATTTAAAATTGAACGCAAGCCCCCGCTAGGGCTGACAGGAGCCAGCTTTTTAGATGTCATATCATCAAGCGATCGAATCTCCTTGTCTGATTCATTCACAATTAAACCTGTCATCGAATAACCGTACGGGACCTTAGGGTAAAGGAAACGCTTTTCACGTTCAGGGTTACTAAAAAACCAATTAGCCGCCATTTCAAACTTCCCTGCGCCTACACCAATTAAATTCGATTCTTCCTCGCCAAAAATGTAATCAAAATGTACGTGAGGGAGCCTCTTTTCCACTTCATTTAAATAATCAATGTTATAGCCAATCGGTTCATTTCGGTCATTTGTGGCTAAAAAGGGTGGATTGACCTCTGCACTCAGTGCGACTTTTACAATTTTTCTACCATCTTCTGTCGTGGTTTTCACACTGCTACAGCCCATCAGAGAAAGAAATAACAGAAGGACACCGGACATCATGAATGCTGTCTTTTGCTTCATTTGTCTTTCTCCGATTCTTGCCACATGCCGCGATGAATTCTTGATAAAAATTGTTTCGTTCGTTCATGCTGTGGCTTCAATAGGACGTCTTCTGGTGAACCTTTTTCAACGATTTCGCCATCTGCCATAAAGATCACCGTATCCGCCACGTCCTTTGCAAAAGAAATTTCATGCGTCACAATGACCATTGTCATCCCTTGGCTCGCAATATCTTTGATCATTTCAAGAATTTCTCCTACCATCTCTGGGTCTAGAGCCGACGTAGGTTCATCAAACAAGAGAACTGAAGGGTTCATCGCAAGTGCGCGGGCTATGCCAATTCGCTGCTGCTGACCGCCAGATAATTCACTCGGAAACGCATCTTTTTTATGAAGCAGGCCAATCCGCGTTAAAAATTGCTCTCCGACCTTTTCAGCTTCTTTTTTAGACATGTTTTGAGACACGATCAATCCTTCTGTAATATTTTCAAGTGCTCGTTTATTCTGAAACAAGTGATAATGCTGAAACACCATGGAAGATTGCTGCCTGAGTTTCAGCAGATCTTTTTTATGATATCGTTCAAAATGAATCGTGGTTTCACCAACTGTCAGCTCTCCTTTGTCTGGAATATCGAGGCTGTTTAAGCTGCGAAGAAGTGTGGTTTTTCCTGATCCGCTCGGTCCAATAATGGCAACCACTTCACCTTCCTGTACGGTGAAATCAATGCCTTTTAACACATGGGTCTGCCCATAAGATTTATGTAGATTAGTAGCTGAAATCATAAAAGCATCACGTTCCTTTGACATATGTACTTAATATTGATAAAATTTAACACATTAAATCCTATAAGTAAAGTGTGTTTTGTTTATTCCTATTGGAAAAATCAGATATGATAGATTGTGAGAAACAGAGGAGTTGGATACGTTTTGTCTAAAGCATTATTTGTCGATACCGATTTTCAAAAAACATGGCTTCATCAACTAGAATCTCTTCGTGAAACGATCGAACAAACAGCAAAAGAACATGATGAAGGCGCTTATTTTCCTGAAAAAAATATTGAATCATTAATAGAGATGGGCTATACAACATTGTCTCTTCCTGCTGAATACGGAGGAGGCGGTCAATCTGTGAAGGATATGGTTCTGTTTCAAGAGACACTCGGCAGTATGGACGGAGCAACTGCCTTATCAATCGGCTGGCACCAAGGGGTTGTAGGCGAGATCTACGAAAAGAAACAATGGAATGAGCAGCAGCTGCAATTCTTTGCGGAAGAAGTGAAGAAGGGCGCCCTTGTCAATCGTGCCGTGAGCGAGGCACAGACAGGTAGTCCAACAAGAGGCGGGAAGCCTGGGACAACAGCTACTAGATCAGGTAATGAGTGGATCATCAATGGACGTAAAATTTTCACAACGATGTCACCAGCGCTTACATACTTTTTAGTCGGCGTATGGATTGAAGAAAAAGAGGCTATGGGCTTCTTCTTAATTCATCGTGAGACAGAAGGTGTTTCAATAGAAGAAACGTGGAACGTTGTGGGCATGAGAGGAACTGAAAGTCATGATTTAATTTTAGATCAGGTGAAGGTTTCAGATGATATGCTTGTTGAGGTGCAAAAAGGGCCACGCGGTGGTACGCTAAATCCTTGGATTGCACATATTCCGTCCTGCTATTTAGGGATTGCACAAGCAGCAAGGGATTATGCTGTTCAATATGCCATCACCCATTCACCGAACAGCATCAACGGCACAATTAGTGACCTGCCAAATGTCCAAACACTGATTGGCGAAATCGACTTACTATTAAAGCAAGCACGCCACGTCATCTACTCAACGACCACATTGTATGAAAAGCCAGAAAAAAGAGAGCTGTTAATCAATGAATTTGGTGCTGTGAAGCATACTGTCGTTAATCATAGTTTGCAAGTTGTCGATAAAGCTATGCGTTTAGTCGGTGCGAAAAGCTTAAGCCTAGACTGTCCACTGCAGCGCTACTATCGAGATATTCGTGCCGGGCTCCATAACCCGCCAATGGACGATATGACGATATCAAAAATGGCGAAACAGGCCATTCAAGAGAAAAAAGAGAGCTAATATACAGCAAAAAGCCGGATATAAACCGGCTTTTTTTATTTGAAAGAAAAGAGGACAAGCGTACCTTATGTCCCATCGCTTCAGCATGCTACAATCATGTAAATCATGAGAAAAGGAGTGATTGTTTTGAAGAAAAAGTATATAAAAAGGCTGTTTTCTTGCATCATGCTGATGGCATTTTGTATCAGCCAGCCATCATCAACTGAAGCAAGATCAATAGCGTGGTCTGTAGATGAATTCTTTAAAAATCGGGAAGGCACGTTTGTGATTCAAGAAGTAAAAGAAAAGACCCCATGGGTGTATAACAAAAAAAGAGCGAAAGAGCGCTTTGCACCTCAATCGACATTTAAGGTAGCAAATGCCTTAATCGGACTCCAAACAGGCGCAGTGAGAGATGAATACGACATCAAATATTGGGATGGCGTAAAAAGAGAGATTGACAATTGGAATAGAGATCATACATTAGGATCTGGCATGAGAGATTCAGTCGTCTGGTACTATCAAGCCATGGCACGTGACATTGGAGAAGAACGCATGAATCATTGGGTGAAAGCCATTCATTATGGGAACATAGACATATCTGGCGGAATCGATCAATTTTGGTTAAGCAGTACCCTGCGAATTTCTCCTATCGAACAAGTTCGTTTCCTCAAACAGCTATATGAAGAGACTCTTCCATTTGACCTAAAGAACATGAGAACAGTCAAACGAATGATGGTACAAGAAGAAGAGAAACACGCCACCCTATACGGAAAAACAGGCTCCGGATCAGACATCGGCTGGTACGTAGGTTTTATCAAACATGAACACAAAACCTACATCTTCGCCACAAATATCAAAGGCACCGGCATAGAAGCAAAAGACATTACCTATCGCATTTTGAAAAAATATCATTTGATGGAAGCATCCGTTTAGGGTGCTTTTTTATATGTGAAAAAGGGGATATATTGATAAGTTGATGATATATGGGTTAGTTTGAAAGGATGATATATTTATAGAAATATATTGAAGTATCATTTCAAATGTA
Organism: Bacillus sp. FSL R5-0422; assembly: GCF_038610765.1. Lineage (NCBI taxonomy): Bacteria > Bacillati > Bacillota > Bacilli > Caryophanales > Bacillaceae > Bacillus > Bacillus sp. FSL R5-0422. Next base: position 2,298,115 of record NZ_CP152014.1, on the reverse strand, counting down.
TTATTATATATGGCGTAATGTTACAAATGTTACAAATATATGATAAGGAGATTAATATGAACCTAAAAAGAAAAGTAAAATGGAAAAGGAATATCGCGGCACTACTAGCCTTTGTGATGCTTTTATCAATGTTACCTTCTGATATTTTTGCAGAAGAACATGACAAAAATACAAAATCAAGTCATAACAGCTTAGAAGAGTTTGATGATTCAAAAGCCCTGGAATTGGCAGGCGTTGACGAAGATGAAATTGGAAAAGACGGAGAAGTTCTTTCAGAAAGAACAGAAAACAGCAAACTTTTTTATGAAGGAGAGGGTGTATTTACACAAGAGGTTTATCCTGATCCTATTCATATTAAAGAGGCTCCAGATGCTGAATGGGAGGACATCTCTCCAGAATTAAAGACGATCTCGAAAAAAGAAATAGAAACAGAAAATGCGAAATTAGAAACTACTTTTCAAAAGCAAATGAAACAAGGACTTTATGCGACATTTGAACACAAGAAGCATCAAATTGAATTTTCAATTTTAAAAGCTTCAGGGAAAAATAAATCAGAAATCAATTCCAAAGATACCTCTGCACAATTTAAAGAGAACACCAACGAGCTTACATATGAAGAGGTATTTCCAAATATAGATTTACGATCATTCACCTTTAATGAAAACATCAAGGAAGATATTGTACTCAATCAATATGATGGCTACAATTCATTTACATTTAAAATAAAGACAGATCTAACTGGGGAAATTGAGGAAGACGGTTCTATTACATTTTACGATCAGAAAAAACGGACCATTTTTCAAGTCCCAAAACCGTTTATGACGGATTCTAATTTAGATGAAAAGTCAGGTGAAGTGGCTCGCTCAGAAGATGTGAGCTTTAAATTAGAAAAAGAAGACGATGGCTATTTACTTCGTGTGACAGCAGATGAAAAATGGCTTAAAGATCCTGAACGAGTTTATCCTGTGTCTATTGATCCTTCGACTTCTTTATCTGTATCAGCAGACACATTTATCATGAGTAAGTACCCAACAACAAATTATTCATCCTCTACGCAAAAATGGGACGCTAAACTTAAAAGTTATGTACTCAAAACAGGTTATTACGATAAAACGACTGGTACAAACTATGCGTTCATGAAGTTTAACTCATTCAAACCGATTCAAAATATGAATGTAACGAAAGCGACGCTCAAAACATATGTTGCTCATTCATATTACGGGACGAAGGCTACTGGCCTTTGGCTGGATACAGTGAATGCCAACTATGATCATACAAAACTAACGTGGAACAATAAACCAAGCTCTAAAAACATCGGCAAAGCCAATGTATATAAAGGACAATGGGCGAGCTATGATGTGACATCAACCATCAAAGCTTGGAATAGCGGAACAGCTAACTATGGTTTTAAATTACATGCAAATGGAAATGGGCAAGACCATTGGAAAAAAATAATCTCATCAACAAACTCTACCAATAAACCAGTCATTGAAGTAACGTATACCATTCCACAAGCAAATGCACCAACTGTAAAAGGTTTTAGTAATGGAAATGGTACAGGCTACTTCAATTTAAGTTGGAAAAAGGTAGCTGGTGCAAAAGGCTACAAAGTGTGGTTATACAACGGAAAAGAGTATGAAGCCATTTCAGTTGGAAATGTGGCATCATGGAGTACAAAAGGAAAGAATATATGGCCAACAGCAAGCGAGATTGCTGCTAAAAAATATAAACTTCATTTAGACGGAAAAGGTGGAACTGAATTAGCAGTTGATCCTTCCCCAGTTTACAAAAACTCAGGTGGCAATTATGCGACAAGTAAAAATTATTGGGTAGCTGTAAGTGCGATTTTTGACCAAGGTGAAGGCGCAATGTCAGCAAAAGTAAAACCTGTCGTGCCGAATGTGGCTAGAGCGAAGGCACCTAGTACAAAAGGATTCAATAATAATAATGCAACAGGTTACTTTGATCTTTCTTGGAATTCAGTTTCCGGTGCGACCGGTTATAAAATACAAATGTTTAATGGGAAAAGCTATGAGACATTGGATCTCGGGAATCAAACATCATGGTCAACAAAAGGGAAAAAAGTATGGCCGACAGCTGCTGAGATCAAAGCAGGTAAATATGCATTGCACCTCCAAGATGGAAAAGGGGCGGAGCTTCCAATTCATCCTGGTGCGACTTACAAAAATGCTGGAGGAAATGCGGCTCAAAAACATTATTCCTTCAGAGTGATCGCTTATAACAAAGATGGAGAAACCATTGCTTCACCGCCAGCTGGACCAACTTTACCTGATTTATCTAGACCGAAAGCTTTATCTGGATATGCTTATACCAATACAAAAGAGAGCCAAACAGGTTATATCAATTTACATTGGGACAAAGTGAAAAATGCAAAAGGGTATAAAATTAACATCTATAATGGTAAGGCATATCAATCATTTGATGTTGGTGATGTCGATCATTGGACAACACAAAACAAGAATATTTGGCCAACTCCAGCTGAAATTAAAAGTGGGAAATATGTGCTTCATACAGATGGAAAGGGCGGAGAATTAGCGCTAGACCCATCACCAGTATATGAAAATGCAAATGGAAATTATAAAGGACGCAAGAACTACTCCTTTACCCTTTCCGCCTACGATGCAAATGGAGAAACCATTCCGACACCAGCCTTTAACCCGACATTCCATGAAGGGGCCGAATTCCTTGGAACAGAGGATTACTGGTCGATTATTGATATACCAGACGGACAGCTTAATGGTGCAACTGGGAATGTGATTGTCAGTGAAGAAGAAATGTCGATTGATGGAAGAGGACCAGGACTTGGAATGGGTCGAACGTACAATAGTTTAGATGCAGCTGACCATCTGTTTGGTCAAGGATGGTACGCAGATGTAGAAACGAGTATCACGCCAACAAAAGAAGGTGCTATCTATCTTGATGAGGATGCCACAACTCATGTTTTTACAAAAAAAGCAGATGGTACGTATCAACCACCAACAGGTATTTTCCTTGAATTAACGGAATCAAAAGATGAATACATGTTAAAAACGAAGGATCAAACCTTTGCGCACTTTAGTAAAAACGGTGGGAAGATTACCAAGGTTGTAGATGGACATAAAAATACAACGACATACAAATATAATGAAAACAATCAGCTCACTTCAATGGAAGATGCATCTGGCCGAAAAATAATAATGGATTATGATGAAGATGGTCATATCATTTCGGTTCAAGGACCAAAAGGTAAAAAGCTTTCATATGAGTATGATGCAGGTTTACTAACGAAAGTCATAGATTCAGATGGAACAAGTATCTCATATGAATACGATAAAGAAGGCAGATTGATTAAACAATTCTCTCAAAACAGTACAAAAGATCAGCCTGTTTTTACAGAATATCAATATGAAAATCATCGTTTAGTCAAGGCAATCAATGCAAAAAAAGAAACCTTTGAGTATGCATATGATTTATCTAAAAAGACACTCATGCTAACGCAGCCAAACGGGCGAAAAATACAGTATACGTATAACGAAGCAGCCAATCCAATTCAAGTTGTAGATGATGCGGAAGGGCTTAAGATCACCACTAAAACCAAATATGAAGGCAACCAAATCGTAGAAGAAACTGACCCAAATGATGTAGAGAAAGGAAAAGCTACAGAAAGCTATGCGTATGACAAAAATGGCAACGTCATTCAGGCGAAAGATGCTTACGGGACAGAAACCTACGAATATAACAAAAATAATGATGTCACTAAAGTGAAAGATACAGAAGGAGATATTACAGATATCGCCTACGATGGATTAGATGCTGTATCTGAAACGGATCAAAGTGGAAATATGTCTTCAGCAAGTATTTATGATTCGTACGGGAATTTGGTACAAACGAGTAAAGAACTTGCTGCAGGTGCGAGTATATTAAAAAATGGCAGTTTTGAAGATACGCTAACAGGCTGGAAGCTTACAGCATCTAAGGATGACGGGAAATTAGCGCAGACAGCTGGAAAAAGTGGTCCGTTATCTGGCGGCAGAGTATTAGAGGTCAGTTCACAGTCGACAACTGAAGGAACAGAACTTGGCTATTCTTCTGCTACTCAAGAAGTAATACTAGAGCCAAATACGACGTATACACTGAGTGGAAAAATCAAGACAGAGCTAACGAAAGCAAGAGCATTTTTTAACATTGATTTAAGAGATACAAACAATAAACGAATTCAATGGATCAGTAACGGTTACAGTACATTATCAGGCAAAAACGATTGGACAAAACGCCAAGTCACGTTTACGACGCCATCTCATGCAGGCAAAGCTGTGATCTATATGGAAGTGGATCATCGTGATAAGGCTGGAAAAGGAAAAGCCTGGTTCGATGAGATTCAGCTAGAAAAAGGCGAAGTTTCATCAAGTTATAATCCAGTCAAAAATAATTCCTTTACGGATAAAACAACAAGCTGGAGCGGAACAGGTGGTTCATTAGATAATGAAGAAGGCTTTAACGATGACGTTTCGTTAAAAATGACAAGAACCTCTTCAACTCAAGCGAATGTCATCTATAAACAATCTGTACCAATTGAACAAAGTGCAAATGATCAATCTGTGTATGTCACATTGACTGGGATGTCTAAGGCTGGAAATGTCAAAGCCTCAAATGAAAATGACTACTCACTTCAAGCGTCCGTTACGTATACAGATGGCACAACAGGAACGTTTAATGCGAAATTCCCAACCGGTACACAGGAGTGGAACCGAGCGGCGGTTGTCATACCAAAAACAAAACCATTGAAAAAAGTCGACGTACAGATCGTTTTCCAAAAAAGCGCGACTGGAACGGTTTGGTTTGATGATATCCGTCTAGTAGAAGGAAGTCTGTTAACGAAAACCACATACGACGTAAAAGGGAACTATGCAGTTAAAGAAGAGGATGAGCTTGGTTACTCATCTCAATCTGCCTACGACGAAACAGGCAAAAAACTTTCTGAAACAGATGCGAAAGGCGAAAAAACAACATTCGAATATGACCAGGCTGATCAGCTGAAGAAGATCACTTTATCTAACGGAACATCCATTGTGAGAACCTACGATAAAGAGGGCAATGAACAGTCGAAAACCATTCGTGCAGAGTCAGATCAGACGTATCAATTCGAATACGACCTAATGGGCAAATTGACAAAAACCATTGATCCATTAGGGAATGTGTTGAAAAGTGAATATGATGCGAATAGCAACTTAATCAAAACCATTTCTGCAAATGGACATGAAGTGTCTCTCACGTATGATGGAACAGACCGAGTGAAATCCAAGTCATACAATGGAACAGAAAAATATCACTTTAGCTATGATAAAAACGGAAACGAAACAACGGTTGTTAACAAAGAACAAAACACAACCAAAAACAGAACGTTCGACCAACAAAACCGCATCACAAAGTTAACAGAGCGTGGCAGCAGCCAAACTTGGACGTATCCAGCCAATTCAGATAAACTGAAATCCTTTGAGTGGACACACGGAAATCAAAAAGGAACGAACCAATTCAGTTACAATAAGCTTGATCAAATGACGCAGATGAAGGATTCGAGTTCTACGTATTCGTTTGATTATGATGAAAATGGAAATGTTCAGTCCTTTATTACAGGTAACGGCAGTGGTGCTAGCTTTGCTTATGATGAGCGCAACTTAATCAATGATTTGCACATTGGAACAAGCCAAGGGGTAACGATCTTAAACGAAGCTTACGAATATGATCAAAATGGAAACAGAATAACGGTTGATCAAGGAAGCAACGGGAAGATTCGTTATGAATATGGAAAATTAGATCAATTGATCAAAGAAAGTCATCCAGATGGCACGGTCATTGGGTACACATATGATGGGTTTGGAAACAGAAAAACAGTTACGACTGAAAAAAATGGTACTAAAAAAACAATCAACGCATCATTCAACATCATGAACCAACTGACAAAGGTAAATGATGAGACTTTAACTTATGACAAAAATGGCAACCGGACGTCTGACGGACAATTCCTTTATGAATGGGATGCAGAAGATAACATAACGGCCATCACGAAAAAAGGGGAAGACAAGCCATTTGTCACTTACAAATATGATGAGCGTGGATACAGAATTCAAAAAACAATGAATGGAAAAGTCACCAATTACTTTTATGACGGCGACAGCCTGAATGTTTTATACGAAACAGATGGAGACAACGAAGTCACAAAAGCATACACATACGGTGACAGTGGACAACTCCTTGCATTCACGCAAAATGGAAACAAATATTTCTATCACTACAATGCACACGGTGATGTCATAGCCATCACAAATAGTGCAGGAAAAATCGTTGCTGAGTACGAATACGATACATGGGGCGTCCCAACAAAGGTAAAAGAAGATGAAGAAGTAAAAGGAAACCCATATCGCTATGCTGGTTACCGCTTCGATGAAGAAACAGGACTTTACTATTTAATCGCCCGCTACTATGAACCGAGAAACGGCGTATTCCTATCACTTGACCCAGACCCAGGAAGCGATGGAGATTCACTAGATCAAAACGGATATACCTATGGAAACAACAACCCAGTCATGAATGTGGACCCAGACGGCCATTGGGTATGGTTTGTTGTCAATGCAGGATTTGCGGTATATGATGGATACAAAGCTTATAAATCGGGTAAGGGCTGGAAAGGCGCAGCTTTAGCAGCAGCTTCGAACTTTGGACCTGGGAAGATATTTAAGGGTGCGAAAAGAATTTATGGTTTTGCAGCTAAAACGATTAAAATTAAAGGGCATACAAAACATGGTCTTAATCAGTCAGTAGGTAGAAATGGAGGGCGTGGAGTTAGTGCGAAAGCAAAACTAGACGCTATTCGTAACCCTAAGAAAAAAATTGATCAAGGAAATGGAACTATAAAGTATGTTGGTAAAAAAGCTACAGTAGTTTTAAATAAAAAAGGGCAAGTTGTTACTGCTTTTGGTAGTTCACGAGCAAAAGGAGATAAGAATAGATTTCACACGCATGGAAAAGGGAACAAGTCCAAAAAGAGAAGAAGATAAAAACTATTTAAGGGGGGATTAGATGGCGCTAATTACGGATGACTTTATTGAAGTCGAGTTAAAACCTAGGACGTATCAAGAAGATGGAAACGATCCATTTGTTTTATCTATCTTTGAGTTGTCTGAAAGTAAAAAGGTGATAGTTCGAGATTTTTCTGCAGTGTTATTAAAAAGTGAGTATGAAAAGTTAGTCTCAGAAATTGAAGATCTAATGAATAATAAGTTGAAAAATTTTTATTTTGAAACTATTGAGCCACTGTTTATTTTAAGAATGAATAAAGTAATTGAAAAATATGTAATTGAAATCGAAGTGTTTATTAATGATGAAATACAGTCAAAACAATATGAGATAAAACTTGATGAGGAACATGTAAAATGCTTTTTAAAAGATTTGAAATATGATATCGAAAATATAAAAAAACCTCCGAAACTTCCTTAATTATCATTAGTGTCTAACTAAACTAAACTAACCCCTCCTTCTTAGTATTATGAAGGAGGGGTTAGTATGAAACAGAATAAGGTCATAATAAATTTAAAATTATAAGAAAACGAAATGATGAAGTGAATTTATTAAGAAATCTTTCTTTTTAAGAAATAATCCTAGATGTATTGAAAGATATCTAAGCCCACTACCACTGGTAAAAAGGGTTTGAGGTGTTATTTAAATAATAGAACGATTAATAAATAATTTAACGAAAGCTATTGAAGAGCTGTGTATTTGACACGTACATTTGGCGCATCTTTATCAAACTTAGCAGTAAAAGCTGCTTAAATGTAGTCAGTTTACAGTGTGAAGTAAGTTTGAGAAAACCTTATTTAGAGATGGTGTAATTAATGGACGAACCAAAAATGCTAGACTGTTTAAATAAAATACGAAAAGTTTTAAAGAGGACGATCAAACAAGAAAACGAATCATTGCACTTATACTATAACCTCTTGGAGGACACACAATGACATGGTTTTTAAATGAAAAAATCCAGAAACAAATCCCTGATTTCGATATCAGCCATCTAAAGCAAATCAATGAATTTCACTACTTTAAAGAGTATAATGAACATTACGACTTGATCAACTGTATTCATCTACACATCCCATACGAATCTGCAACCCATAAAGCAGACATTCATCTGAAATTTACCAATGTCTCTTCTGTTCAAATCAAAGATTTGGAGTTAACAAACGATGACCATATTATATTGAACATTCAACTTTTGGATAGAGGCTGGGAATATTTGAATTACTTTGTCGAAGATGATGAAGAACAGTATTTTTCTTTTTATTGTGAAACGGTTCAAGTCATACAAGTCGTATCAAAGGAATCAGGCTAGTCTCTCTACATATGTGCGAATGATGCTTCCCCATCCCAACATAGAAAGGTGCAATGACATTGAATCGAATGATGAAATGGCTTTTATTTGCAGCAGTCATCGCTGGCTTATTGGTATGCGCATTCTTTGTGTTCCGCTTCAACCAGCCTAAGCCGACGACAAACATCCATTATGCAGACACACAAAACAAACAGCAAACACTCGATATGTACATGCCAAAGGGCAAAGATGAAGACAAAAAGAAGAAGCATCCAGTCATGATCTATCTCCATGGCGGCGGCTGGACAGGCGGCGATAAGAATAGAGTCGCTTCAAAGGCTGATTATTTTACCGGTCAAGGGTATGTGTTTGTTTCAATGAATTACAGGCTTCATCCTGATGCCAACTACGAGCAGATGGCAGATGATACGGCAAACGCCATTAAATGGGTGAAGGATCATGCGGATGAATATCAAATCGATTCATCAAAAATCAATGTCATGGGTCACTCAGCGGGCGGTCATTTGACGGCGCTGGTTGCCACAGATTCGACCTACTTAAAACGTGTGGGGCTGTCGCCAAAAACAATCAATTCCATTGTTGTTCTAGACGGACCGTTAAACCTCAATCAATTTATTCAAGCCATCCCATCGTACAAAAAAGTCTTTGGCAAACAAGAGGAGAATTGGACAAAGGCATCACCTGTCACTTATATGAATCAAAAGAATGTACCTCCTGTCTATTTGGTGACAGGCTGGGAAAATCCTGAAGTGTACCGTTTTGCAGAAAAACTGAATCATGATAAAGGCTCTCGGTTTGTTTTTCGGGTCCATTCGCTGAGCCACAGTGACTTGAATAAATGGTTTGGATCAGACAGAGCGCCAAAAGAAGCACAAAAAATGACAGAGGCTGTGATGGCTTTTGTTAAAAAACAAAATCAATAACGAAGACCATATGTTCGACAATCCATTTTGTTGCAGTTATGATAAAACCTAAGTGGTTTGTTATTAAAGGAGTGTATGTCGTTGTCATCACGTATGGAAAATAAAGTGTTCAACTGCGAAAAGGAGCTGACGCTGAATATTATCGGCGGTAAGTGGAAAATGCTGATTTTATGGCACCTTGGCAGAGAAGGGACAAAACGGTTTGGTGAGTTAAAGTCGTTAATGCCTGGGATTACGCAAAGAATGCTTGTCAATCAGCTAAGAGAATTAGAGGAAGATCACATTGTGCATCGGGAGGTTTATCCTGTCGTTCCGCCAAAGGTTGAGTATTCCTTGACAGAACTAGGAGAAAGCTTAATGCCGATTTTAGAGGCGATGTATGATTGGGGAAAACAATATCTCGATAGCAATTTTTTAAAGGATGATAAATAGAAAGACGATAGATGTAGACAAAGGGTTAAAATTACTTTATTTTAGCCCTTTGTCTTCTTTTCAATCACGCTGAGATATTGGCCGAAAAGACAGTGTCTTTTTTGTAACCATATGCGAAAAAGTATAGTATGTAAAAAAAAAGTGCGTACTTGGAATGCTTCCATCCTGTTGTTATACTCATTTCATCGTGCAAGAAGCACTATCCACGGAGCTCTTGAAGATGAGATGAAAAAATGGGAGTGAACATTCATGAAATTACAATTAGCATTAGATTTAGTGAATATACCAGAAGCGATTGAGCTGATCAAAGAAGTAGAAGGATCGATCGATGTAGTCGAAATTGGAACACCTGTTGTGATCAACGAAGGCTTGCGTGCCGTCAAAGAAGTCAAACAGGCATTTCCAAACTTACGTGTACTCGCCGATCTGAAAATTATGGATGCGGCCGGTTATGAAGTGCAGCAGGCATCTGAAGCTGGAGCAGATATCGTGACCATTCTTGCAGCGGCAGAAGATATGTCCATTCAAGGAGCGGTGAAAGAAGCGAAAGCAAGAGGGAAACAGATTTTAGTGGATATGATTGGGATCAAAGATATCGCTGACCGAGCAAAAGAGCTGGATGAACTTGGAGTCGATTATATTTGTGTGCACACTGGCTATGATCTGCAAGCGGTTGGTCAAAACTCATTTGCTGACCTTCTGACCATTAAACAAGTCGTCAAACAAGCGAAAACAGCGATTGCAGGCGGAATTAAGCTTGATACGTTACCTCAAGTCGTGAAATTAAATCCTGATTTGATCATTGTCGGCGGTGGTATCGCAAGTCAGGATAATAAAGCAGAAGTAGCCGCACAAATGAAGCAGCTGATCGCACAATCATGAAGACCAGTGACTATGTGAAAGCCATTTTAAATGAGCTTTCTGAGCACTCGCCGGATATTCAAGACGAACAAGCAGAGCGGCTTGTCTCAAGCATTTTCACTGCAAGAAAGGTCTTTGTGTCAGGGGCTGGCAGGTCTGGTTTGATGGGAAAATCATTTGCCATGAGACTCACACATATTGGCGTCAAGGCATTTGTGATCGGTGAAACCAATACACCTTCCTTTACAGAAGAAGATCTCTTGATTGTTGGGAGCGGATCTGGCCAAACAGAGACCTTGCTTGTCCTTGCAAAAAAAGCAAAAGCAATTGGTGGAAAAGTGGCAGCTTTCACGCTTTCTGCTCAGTCACCTTTAGCTGATCTATCGGATGAAGTCATCTTACTGTCAGGTGCGCCGAAGGATCAACAGGGGGGAAGCCATGATACCATTCAGCCAATGGGTTCGCTATTTGAGCAGTCGCTTCTTCTGACATACGATGCGGTCATTTTACGGCTAATGGAAATGAAAGAGCTCGACACACATACAATGTACGGTCACCATGCAAATTTAGAATAGTAAATGTTTAACGCCTTTCCTTTCTTAGAAGGAGGGGCTTTTTCATTTCCATCAAGCTCAGAATCTTGACATAACCGATCTGTTGTAACTATAATTGTTACATCGTTAAAGAAAAAGCGTAAACACGGAAGGAAGATGAACATGAAAGTACAAATCTGGTCAGATATCGCCTGTCCTTTTTGTTATATAGGAAAAAAACAACTAGAAACAGCGCTTGAACAATTCCCTCAAAAAGAACAGGTGGAAATCGAGTTTAAAAGCTTTGAGCTTGATCCACATGCACCTGCTGATGTCGATTTTGATGTCCATGATATGCTCGTCAAAAAATATGGGATGAACCGCAGCCAGGCTATGGCGATGAATGAGCAGGTGAAACAGGCGGGCAAAGAGAAAGGAATCGATTTTCAATTTGATCCACTTGTGTTGACTAACACCTTTGATGCTCATCGATTGGCGCAATATGCTGGTCAAATGGGGAAAGGCGATTTCGTTATGGGAGAGCTGTTTCAAGCATATTTTACAGATGGAAAGCATGTTGGCGATCGTCAAACCCTTTTAGACATTGCAGAAAAAGCAGGTCTTGATTTGCAGGAAGTACAGCAAATGTTAGGCGGCGAAGAGTTTGCTGATCATGTCCGAAAAGACGAACAAGAAGCGAGAGAGCTTGGTATCAATGCTGTTCCGTTTTTCTTGATCAATGACAAGTATTCAGTTGCAGGTGCACAGCCAGCTGATACGTTCCTGCGTGCACTTGAAACGGCTTGGACAGAAGAAGCAGCTCAAGCTGAGAAAGCGGCTGCTAATTCGTTTGAAGCGGCATGTGCAGATGGCGTATGTGCAGTGCCTACTCCTAAAGAAGAAGCGTAATAGGCAAGTTCCCTATCTTTCTAAAAGATGGGGATTTTTTTATTGATTAATTATGGATGAAGGGTGATAACACTTAAATAAGAAGTTCAGTAAATCGTTTATTCTTATACGGAAAAAAGAAACAAACATTGCTTGTGATTGATCTCATTCATCAGGGAAAACATATGTCTTTCATGTCGAGAAACATACCATTCACAAGTAGATGTGGTCGAATTCTAAAATAAAATGAGCCTCTTGCGGCAAGGGCTCATTTTTTTCTTGCATTCATTTGTTTGATCGTTTCACCTGGAACCAATTCAGGTTCATAAAAGGTTTGATGAGGGAGATTCTTTTTCCCTTGCACTTTTTTTATCATCCAGTCTGCTGCATCCCTGCCCATTTGCTCCTGAGGGTGGGTCAAAGTTGTTAGCTTCACATTGGCATTTTTCTGGGCAATATACGAATTGTCCTGTCCAATAATGGAGAGGTCCTCTGGAATGGAGAGTCCGATGTCACTACATACATTGGCAACCTCTAATCCGACCTCATCGTTATAGCAAACAAGGGCAGTCAGCTCATGCTGATGCTTTAATAAGAAAGTTTTAATATCATCCCCCAAATGCTGCTTCGATTCTGTATCGAAAAAGAGGACATGCTCAGGCAGAAAATTAAGCTTCGCTTCACCGAGCGCTTGAATATAGCCTTTCATTCGGTACTTTCCTTGTAAATCATCTGTTTTTGAAATGAGCCCAATTTGCTGATGTCCTGAGGTGATCAGCTCTTTTGTGGCTAAATAGCTGGACTTCACATCATCCAAACAGAGAAAAGGAACCTCTAACTGCTCATAATAGGCATTAATCATAATGAGCGGTACATCCTGTTCTTTAAAAGATAAGTAGTACGAGATGTTTGGGTTATATAAATTGCTTTTCGTCGGCTCGACAATGAGTCCGTCCACACCAAAGGACAGCATCATTTCGAGCGCTTTTTTCTCCTGTTCTACATCATTATTTGTACTCGCCAGTAACAACGAATAGTTCTCTTCGTTTAATCGGCTTTCAATGCCTCGAATGATGGAAGGGAATATGTAATCGGATATGTATGTCGTGATCACCCCAATTGTTCTCATATGCGCATGTCCCGCAGGCTTTGTTTGATATTGATTGGTCACAAATGTGCCTGAACCTTTTTCACTTCGCAAAAAACCTTCGCTCGACAATTCTAAGATGGCCTTTCGTACCGTATGCCTACTCACTTCATACATCTCTTGCAGGCTTGATTCAGTTGGAATACGTTCCCCGATCCGGTAATCTCCTGTAAGTATTTTGCTTTTTATATCATCGATAATGATCTGGTACTTCTTTTTCATCGTTTCACTTCTTTCACAGTTGATCATCTACTCGGATTGAGAAGAAATTGTATGGACATATTTTAACATGGTTGTCGAATCAAAAACAGGCGCCTTCCCATTCTGACATCCCAGCTTTAGAAAAGTGCAGGTTTTTGTCGCATTATGTATGTACAACTATATTTATTATTGACATATGTACGTACAAATATTATATTGTGAATGTGCACAGAGAATCAATGAATCTAGAAAATTAAAATTGAAACCGCTATCAATCATGGAGGTGAACGTAGAATGAATCATGAAGAGACGACCAAAGCTTTAAAAGAAGGACGGACATCTTTAGGGATTGAATTTGGTTCAACACGAATTAAAGCGATCTTAATAGATGAAGCGTTTCAGCCAATTGCCCAAGGTGCATTTGAGTGGGAAAGTTCTCTCCAGAAAGGAATTTGGACGTACAACTTAATTGATATCATTACAGGTCTTCAAGTAGCATACCGAGAGATGAAAGAGCAAGTTGAGCAAAGGTATGACGTAACCATTCAAACCATTGGCTCCATTGGGGTATCAGCGATGATGCATGGCTATGTGGCATGTGATCATACAGGGGAGGTCCTCGTTCCGTTTCGCACATGGCGGAATGCCACAACCATTGAGGCGAGTCAAAAACTGACGGATGTTTTCCAATTTCATATTCCAGAAAGATGGAGCATTGCCCATTTGTATCAAGCCATATTAGAAGAGGAAAAACATCTTTCCCGTTTAGAATATATGACCACCCTATCAGGATACATTCACTGGCTGTTAACAGGAAAGCAGGCCATTGGTATCGGGGATGCGTCAGGTATGTTCCCAATTGATGAACAAACGAAGGATTACAATGAAGAAATGCTCCATCAATTTGAAGACTTGATCGAAGAAAAGGGCTATCCGTGGAAGCTCCGTCACCTTCTGCCGCGTGTTTATTTAGCAGGCGAGGAGGCTGGCGTGTTAACAGCAGCAGGAGCAGCCATTTTAGATCAGGGCAAACATTTGCAGCCAGGGATTCCATTTTGCCCCCCAGAAGGTGACGCGGGAACGGGAATGGTGGCAACAAATAGTGTGGAAAAACGGACAGGGAACATATCAGTTGGGACGTCTGTTTTTGCCATGATTGTGCTAGAACAGGAGCTAAAGGGTGTGTATCCAGAAGTGGATATGGTCACAACGCCGGACGGACTACCAGTCGCAATGGTTCATGCGAACAACTGTACAAGTGACTTAAATGCTTGGATGAATATCTTCAGAGAGGCATTCGACGCACTAGGTGTGCAAGTGTCGTCAGAAAAGGTATATGCAGCCTTATTGCAGCAGGCGTTAGAAGCAGATCGAGATGGCGGAGGACTCTTAAGCTATGGCTATTATTCTGGTGAAAATATTACAAGACTGCCAGAAGGAAGACCTCTTTTTGTCAGATCAGCTGAAAGCCGCTTTAATCTGGCTAACTTCATGCGTACCCATCTTTTTTCTGCTTTTGGCGCAATGAAAATAGGGATGGATCGGTTAAAAGAACAAGAACATGTTGTAATAGATCGTTTGTTAGCACATGGAGGCTTATTTAAAACACCGCTCGTTGGTCAAAAAATGGTGGCGGCAGCGCTTGATACACCTGTATCAGTCGTTTCCACTGCGGGAGAAGGCGGTGCGTTTGGAATGGCTGTCCTCGCTTCCTATATGGCCCATCATCAAAAACAGACATTGGCTGAATTTCTCACGCATCAAGTGTTTGCTCATACATCAGAAGAACTGATAGAACCCGATCCGCTTGATGTCAAAGGCTTTAGTGAATTTTTAAAGCGCTATCAAGACGGCCTTCCGATTGAAGAGGCGGCAGTAGCACATCTGATGCCAAAGAAAGGAGTGACAACTGTATGCTAGAACGCTTAAAAGAAGAAGTATTCGAAGCCAATTTAGATTTACCGAAATACGGACTTGTGAAATTCACTTGGGGCAATGTCAGTGCGTGTGATCGTGACAGCGGTCTATTTGTTATTAAGCCTAGCGGTATAGCGTATGACCAATTATCAGCGAAAGATATGGTTGTAGTCGACTTTGACGGTGAAGTAGTGGAAGGGGAATACAGCCCTTCATCAGATACAGCAACACACGCTGTCCTTTACAAACACTTTGAGGAAATTGGCGGTATTTCACATAGCCATTCCATGTGGGCAACCGTTTGGGCGCAGGCAGGTCTCGATTTACAGGCAATGGGTACAACACATGCTGATACATTTTACGGTGCTGTTCCATGTGCTCGATTTCTGACAGAAGAAGAAGTCAATCGCGGTTATGAGGTAGAAACGGGCCGGCTGATCATCGAAACGTTTGAGAAAAGAAACCTAGATGTGATGGCAGTGCCAGGTGTATTGCTTCAAGGCCACGGTCCATTTACGTGGGGGAAAGATGCAAAAAGTGCGGTCACAAACAGTGTGATTTTAGAAGAAGTCGCCAAAATGAATTTATTCGCAAAGCAATTAAATGAATACGCGGAGCCTCTTCCGCAGCGAATTTTAGATAAACATTACTTAAGAAAACATGGCGAACATGCGTATTACGGACAAAAACCTTCAACATAAAGAAAAGAGGGATACCTATGTTAACAAGTCAACATAAAGAATGCTGGTTTATTGTCGGATCACAGCATTTATACGGAGATGAAGCACTACAGAAAGTAAAAGCAGATGCACAAAAAATGACGGATGCCTTAAATGAGAGCGGTTTACTTCCTTATCCAGTGATCTTGCAGGAGTTAGCTGTCAGCGCAGATCAAATCACAAAGCTGATGAAAGAGGTCAATTATCGCGATGAGGTTGTCGGCGTCATGACGTGGATGCATACATTTTCACCGGCAAAAATGTGGATACGCGGGACCAATCTTTTGCAGAAGCCTCTTTTACATCTTGTCACACAGTATTATGAAAAAATTCCGTGGGACACGATCGACATGGACTATATGAATCTTCATCAATCGGCACATGGAGACAGAGAATATGGCTATATCAATGCACGATTAAATAAACAAAATCAAATTGTTGCAGGGCACTGGTCTAAGCCGGAGGTGCAGCAGCAAATCGCTGATTGGATGGATGTGGCAGCCGCCTATCATGAAAGCTTTCAGATTAAAGTGGCAAGGTTTGGTGACAACATGCGCCATGTGGCTGTCACAGAAGGTGATAAAATCGAAGCCCAGATTCAGTTAGGGTGGACTGTTGATTACTTTGGGATAGGCGATCTCGTTGAATATGTGAATGCAGTAGAAGAAGCAGAGGTAGATGCATTATTTGCGGAGTATTTATTGCAGTATGATGTAGAGTATGGAACGTATTCAGTTGAAGATTGGGAAAAAAGTGTCAAGGAGCAAGCACGGTATGAGATTGCCATCCAACGCTTTTTAGATGAAGGCGGCTACAATGCTTTTACGACGAACTTTGAAGATTTACATGGAATGAAGCAACTGCCAGGACTTGCGGTACAGCGGCTGATGGCAAAGGGATATGGCTTTGCCGGGGAAGGCGATTGGAAAACGGCTGCGCTGGACCGATTATTAAAGGTGATGAGCCATCATCAATCCACTGGTTTTATGGAGGACTATACGTATGAAATGACGTCTGGACAGGAAGCAGTGCTGCAATCTCATATGTTAGAAGTAGATCCGGCGCTTGCCCATACGAAACCTGTCATTGTCGTATCTCCGCTTGGAATCGGAAACAGGGAAGATCCAGCTCGCCTTGTGTTTGATGGAAAAGCTGGGGAAGGTGTTGTCGTTTCTATTGCTGATTTTGGGACTCATTTCAAATGGCTTATACAAGAAGTTGAAGCCTTTGAGCCGGAGGAAGCAGCACCTCATTTACCGGTGGCACGTGTGCTCTGGAAAATCAAGCCGAATTTTCAGGACGGCGTCAAAGCATGGATTAAGCAAGGCGGGGGGCATCATACAGTCGTATCCCTCAATTTATCGGTTGATCAAATTGTTCATTTTGCAAAGCTTGTGAGTGCAGAGTACGTCGTTTTATAGAAGGGTGAAAGGTCTTCTACTGCATGCAGTAGAAGTACGGGATGAAATGAAAGCGGTTAATTAAGTGAGGGGGTCATCCACTTGGAGAAAAAAGTGTCAAGCAAATTTATCTTCTTTTTCGGGTCCTTTGCAGGCATCTTATTCGGATATGATATTGGAATTATTGCAGGGGCAGAAGGACATATTCAGCAAGAATTTCAGCTCAGCCCATTATGGCTTGGAATTGTCGTCTCTTCATTAATGGGCGGGGCGATTATCGGCTCCATTTTAAGCGGTCTGTTAGGGGATAAATTTGGCCGGAGAAAGCTTATTTTGGTCTCATCCGTTATCTTTTTTGTCGGAGCGATCGGATCAGCTATTGCACCAGAAGAGATTTCATTAACCATTGCACGTATCTTTTTAGGAACAGCCGTTGGTACAGCTTCATCTTTGGTGCCGGCATACATGTCTGAAATTGCTCCTGCTAAAATTCGCGGGAAATTGTCTGGGCTCAATCAGCTCATGATCGTGAGCGGATTATTGCTAAGCTATATCGTTGCATTTGTGTTTGAACCTATTCCAGACAGCTGGCGCTGGATGCTCGGTAGCGCTGCTTTATTTGCTATCGTGCTTTATATTGGAATGCTGAAGCTTCCTGAATCTCCGAGATATTTAATTAAACACGGAATGGCGCATAAAGCACGGGAAGTATTAGGATCACTGCGCTCTTCTAATGAGGAAATTGAAGCAGAGATGCAGGAAATTTTAGAAGTCGCAAAAGAAGAACGCTCTGGTATTCGCGAATTGTTCCAAAAGAAATTCAGAATGGCTCTTTTCATAGGGGTTGGGATGGCGACCCTTCAGCAAATTCAAGGGGCGAACTCCATTGTGTACTATGCAACAAGTATTGCTCGAAATGTAGGGCTTGCACCTCAAGTTGCCGCAGGTTTTACAGTGATTGTCGGTGTCATTTTTGTCGTCACCACCGTGATCTTTTTACAATTTGTCGACCGATTCGACCGTCGAACGATTCTCACCGTAGGGGGAACGGGCATGGCCCTTTCTTTCTTTGCACCAGCTGCATTAGGTGCACTTGGCGTTAGTGAAGGTATTTTAAACTGGGTGACCTTAATTTCACTTTGCTGCTTTATCTTGTGCTACGCCTTCTCATGGGCACCGATCACGTGGATCATCATCGGCGAAATTTTTCCGCTTTCTGTCAGAGGTATCGGCGCAGGTATTTCATCTGCCTTTAACTGGACGGGATCGTTAGCTGTTGGACTCGTGTTCCCTATCCTGGCAGACAAATTCAGCTTCGGGGTCATTTTCTCCTCGTTTGGTGTCATCTGCTTAATCGGACTATTATTCACCCGCTTTGTGCTAGTTGAAACAAAAGGAAGAAGCTTAGAACAAATCGAAACCGATATGGCAGCACGAGTATAAAGAAAACCTTCTATCCCATGTGGATAGAGGGTTCAGCGTGTAGACAAACCCTCGCATTCGGTGTCAGTCCTGCGTGCTGGTGCTCACGAATGACAAATTCGCTCCGCTCCAGTACTCGTCCTTCCTAGGGCTGCAAAGATTTTCTATCACGCTGAAAAGAAGACAAAGGGCTAAAATAAAGATCATTTTAGCCCTTTGTCAACAATCTGAAACCCTCTATCCCATAAGGATAGAGGGTCTTTTACTCAAGCATCTGTTTTAGCTCATCCGGCAATAAATCAATCAATT
The DNA here is from genome assembly GCF_038610765.1 of Bacillus sp. FSL R5-0422. Classification (NCBI taxonomy): domain Bacteria; kingdom Bacillati; phylum Bacillota; class Bacilli; order Caryophanales; family Bacillaceae; genus Bacillus; species Bacillus sp. FSL R5-0422. The sequence goes on along the minus strand of NZ_CP152014.1, from coordinate 2,278,980 downwards.
GATCATAAGAAGACAGGTCCAGCACTTCAAGCAGTGCATAATATTTCGCATAAACCTCACTCAGCTGATCAGGATGATTCGTTTCATATCGATTCAAATGTAATTGAGTCAATTCAAGTGCAATGTCTAGCTTGTTTCGTTCGATTGGTTGTGTCGTATTGATCATATCGTTCACCTCGTGTTTGATGATGAGTGGGAGGGTTATGGCGTCCTATTTCTGCTACCATAATATATCATTTGTATAATATGTTAAAGTTGCCCTTTTGTAAAGAAAGAGAAAACGAGATAAAGAGTGGATTTTTTTAAAAATAGACAAGCATCTAATCACAAATGACGTCTCTTACATACGATACAGTGTAAGTGAAAGACAAATTGAAGGGGTGCTTGAGATGAGCCGATTAGATGATTTTTTCTTTGGACCTCGCAGAGGAAACCAAGGAAGAGATGAAACGGTTGTTTTCCCCACACGTCAAATTGTCAACACAAGAACGAATGAACAGACTATCAGAAAAATTCATCCAACGCATATCACAAACGTCAATAAAAACATCAAACGAATTGAAAACTACTATCCTGTCACGGAGTCGACTCATAACGAGTATATTGTGAAAGAATACGATTGTGGCAGTGATATCAATAACCCTTGCTGCCGTCCAGTGAAACGCTGCAAGTGGTAATGAAGGGGGGCATCCTGTTATGGGATGCCTTTTTATTTTCAGGAGAAACATTTTGATCAAAAGCTCCTTTCAAGATAAAATTGGAAGTATCAATCTTCTATTGGAGGCGATGTTCTGAATATTCGATTGTTAACACCAGATGATGCTGAAGAATATGCCGCGTTGAGACTAGAAGCACTACGATTACATCCAGAGGGCTTTGCGATGAGTTATGAAGAAGAGCAGATCGGTACAATAGAAAAATACGCAGCCCGTTTTGCTTCTGTACAATCTATGTGGACTTTTGGCGCTTTTGATCAAGGGAAGCTTGTGGGCATGGTCACGCTCATCCAAGAAAACTTACAGAAATTAAAGCACCGAGCGAATGTAGTAGCGATGTATGTTACAGCGGGTGCCCGCGGGAAAGGTGTAGGCAAGGCCTTGATAACGGAAGTTCTTTCCTTTGCGAGAGATCAACAGGACATCGAGCAAATGTATTTATCAGTCGTGACAACCAATCACTCAGCGAAATGCTTATACCGCTCTGTTGGATTTGAGTCATACGCGCTTGAAGAAAAAGCACTAAAATGGCCAGATCATACATATGCAGATGAGGAAAAAATGGTTTTATTTTTATCATAGTCTGGAGGAGATAAAAGTGAATCAACAGGCCATGCGCATCATGTTAGCAGCAGGACCAAATAGTGAGCTGGAATCTTTTGCGCTGCGTGCAGCACTTGAAAACTTCGGCGTGAAAGTCGATATGCGATGGATCGGAAGACCAAATGACCTGATCAATGTGTTATCTGGAAAAAATAGAGGAGAAATCGATTATATTCTTCTATCATTTCATGGGGAAGAAGGAGCATTTCTCATGCCGGAATTAGGGGAAGATGTATACGAAGATGGGGAGCCTAGAAGCGCTGCTTTTGGAGCGGATGACATCAGGCAGTATGCTTCATTAAAAGGAGTTCACGTCATTTCTACAGGCTGCACACTAGGTGAGAAAAAACTAGCAGATGCCTTTTTAGAAGCAGGTGCCATGTCCTATGTAGCGCCGGATGATTACATTGATGGAAATGCAGCATTTATCTTTGTATTGACCATGCTTTATGAGCGCATGAACAATACAAAGACGGTCAGAGCGGCTTTTGATCGAGCGAGTTCGATTGATGAAGAAACGAGATTATTTCAACTATATATGCAAAAATAATGAGAGGGCTGAGAAATCAAGCCCTTTTTTCTATTCCTCTTTCAAAATGTGTCTAAAATGTGACGATTATGTTTTTTCAAAACTAAATGCGGTTCGCGCAAAGTCTATCCTACAAATACACGTCATTAAGGCATGACGCCATCACGCCATCACGAGAGGGGAATTATTGTGTCAAAGAAATGGAAGATTAGTCTCGTCCTATGCGTACTTGCAATCATCATCGGAATTACTGCGTTTTATCATAATCAGCAGGCAAGCGGGACAGAGAGGAAGAAAGTAGAACAAGATGCGAGCTATAAAGAAGTGGAAATAGTCACCCTCGTGAATGACGGGAGATACATGAGATATGCTGTCAACTATCCGGTGTTTCATCAAGAAAAGCTAGATCAAGAGATGAAAAGATTTGCAGAAACAGCGCTAGACAGATTCAAAACATCATTTAGCCAAGCAAGCGATGTCGATGAAGATCATCGATATGAATTAAACATAGATTATGAGATTACTCATTATGCCAAACAGACTGCTGCGATCAAATTCAATACATATGAATTGAAAGGCGGAGTAAAAGGCGCACATCAAACGAAGTTATTCAATTTTGATTTCAAGAAACAGCATTTTTTATCAATAGATGATTTGTTTTTATCAAAGAAAGAAGATCTACAAAAACTGTCACATATGACATTTGATGAATTAAAAAAAGATCGCTCTCTTGCTGAAAATGAGCATTTGCTCAAGCAAGGAACGTCTCCTGCTGCAGAGCATTATCAGTATTTTGCCATCAAAGATCGTTTTATTGAATTCTACTTCCCAGCAGGACAAATCGCACCAAGCGAACAAGGTCCTCAAGTGCTGGCGATTAAAAAAACACTGCTTAAAGGAATGTTAAAGCCTGAATACATTCATAAAGAAAAGAACAAAAATGAGAAAAAAGAACCAATCTCACAAAGAAAGCTTGTCAAACTGCCAAAACAGGCAACATTCAACCCAAATCAAAAAGCCATTGCCCTGACATTTGACGATGGACCAAATCCATCCACGACCTCAAAAATTTTAAAAGCCTTAAAAGAAAACAAAGGACATGCGACATTTTTTGTATTAGGAAACAGGGTACAATATTACCCTGATATGCTAGGTGAAATCAGAAAGGGTGGGAATGAAATCGGAAATCATTCCTATAGCCATCCTTTACTCACAAGACTGCCATTAAAACAAGCCGTCAAACAAGTGGAAGAAACCCAGCAAATCATTGAAAAAGCGGGCGGGTTCACCCCAACTCACTTTAGACCGCCATATGGAGGAACAAACGGGCAAATCAACGCGGCTGTTAACATGAAAGTCACGCTTTGGGACGTAGATCCTGAAGACTGGAAATATCGAAACAGCGAGTACGTTGCCAACTACATTCTCACACATGCGTCTAGCGGAGAAACCGTCTTAATGCACGACATCTATGACACCTCAGCAAACGCAGCTGTCACGATTATCAAGGAATTAACCAAACAAGGATATCAATTATTAACAGTTTCAGAGCTTGAGCAGTGGAAGGAAGCGCGGGCGAAAAAGGTAAATTGAATACGTAAAAAGAAGCGAGTCTTAATGGATTCGCTTCTTTTTTAAAGCCAATTATGAAAGGGAAGGGAAAATATGTTAAAGTGAGTGTATAAAGGGAGGGCTTCGGATGGTATTGATGAGGTTGATCAGCCTCTATATGCTGACAGCGTTTTGTTTAGGTTTTATCGTGAACTACGCACCGGGTTTGATGCTGCCCATCTATATTCTTGCGATGATCGGGCTTATTTTATGTCTCGCTCATATTGCGCTGCATTATATTCGTCGAATCAGATATATGTTGTTTGATGAAAAACGGTAAGATTTTTCCTGTGGAAAAAACCTCCTGCTAGTAGCGTGAGGTTTTTATTTTTTCGGTTTTTGATGTTCTAATAGTTGGATAATTTTTTCATTTGATGCTTTGATTTGTCTCAAAAGAGAAACGATATTCCCAGTAAACCCAATGAGGACAATCAGTAAAATGATGATAATCCACATGCTGTAGCCTCCAATCTGCTCACGAATGCTGTTTTGCTTCCTTATCCAGTATCTTGTATCAAGGATACCGTATAATGAATGTATTGAAATGAACTGTTCGTGCTATATATTCGACAATTGAAGAGAAAAGAGAATATTGAGGGGGATTTGTTTGAAATCAGTAAACGTAGTATCAGCGATTATGAATGATGAAGCAGAAAATATTTTAATGGTTAAAAACGTAAAGGGATATTGGGAACTTCCAGGTGGTGCTGTAGAAAAAGGCGAAAACCTGCATCAAGCCGTGATCCGCGAGGTGAAAGAAGAGACAGGGTTTGTTTGCAAAGTAAAGGAACTTTCAAAAGCTAAACCCTAAGCTATATCACTTGCTAAAATTAAACGAAGAACCACAAGCTTTTTATCAATTTGAAGGTGATATAGGCATGAAGGAGCGATATTGATGTTTTTATATTACGGCCCCACAGGAGCTCCAGTAGAAAATCCGGGAGAAGAATTCATGAAAAAGATTTTCTTTCAGGAGGGTGAAGAGTATTGGACACAAGGTAATGGGGAATCTTCCATTGAGATAGAGGAAGATTGGGAAAGTGAAAGTCTAGTTTTCTTTTATACGGAACCTTACGGGTTCTTCATCATGAGGTATCCAAATTTTTTGGTCCCTTTTAAAAAGGGAGAAAGGATTGAAACCATCGAGCATTTCGTCGCAGGAGCCCCATTGTATGTGCCGTCTTGCAGCTATGTCGATCGTTATAAAGCGTATCAAATCGTTCACCATTTTTTGACGACAAAAACAGTTCCTGACCTTGTTGAATGGGTTGAGTTGAGGGATATTGATTTTCAGAAGGATATGAAAAGTTAGGAGCGCAAGATGAAGTTGAGTACAGAAGAAAAATTACATAGAATAGACGATACTATGCATTTACATGTAGGGTATTATGAACATGGTTTTGATTATGAAGGCGTGTTTTTTAAGAGTTTAGAGACCGGAAGATGGTTATTGTTTTTTGATCATAAAAGTTATGGGTTAACACTTTTGAAGGAATATGAGGAGTGGGATGATCTCGGGCTATTGATTGGAGATTATCTGATTGAAGATGATTTAATTGAGGAGGAAGGTCATAAGCATTTTAAGCGTTTCTTAAAAGAAAATAACATAGTGAAATAAATGAGGATAAAACATGACATAGTTTTTTGTGTATGTCAGCTCTATTGTGATGTTCAAAAAAACAGACCCAACAAGGTCTGTTTTTTATTAGTAGTTGGAAGGAATTATTTTCACTTCCCCTTCTCCCGCTTCCGTTTCTCCTTCTCCGCCCGGTAAAACTCATGAAACATCTTCATCAGCGCACGCTTCTCAATATGTGATACATAAGTCCGCGATATCCCGAGCTCCTTGGTTATTTCCCGCTGAGTTTTTTCTTTCTTTAAATCAAGTCCGAACCGGCCGACGATCACTTCTTTTTCCCGACCGTTGAGAATGTCAATATACTCCTTTACTTTTTCAAGCTCCATGTTGAGCTGAATCGTATCAATCACATCTTCATTTTCGGATTTTAAGACATCAATTAATGAAATTTCATTGCCTTCTTTATCCTGACCAATGGGGTCATGCAAGGAGACATCCTTTTTTGTCTTTTTGAGCGCGCGTAAATGCATCAGGATTTCATTATTAATGTCAAGAGGGGGGTGCTTTTATATATGTAGTTTTATTGGAAAACATACGTTCTGTTTTGTTTGGAAAAAGAAAAGCCCGAAAAGGGCCTTCAACTATTTTGTTTTAAAGAATAGTTTGCCTGAAGTAGACATGCTTTTATAAGCTATTAAAAAATCATCGTCTTTTTTTACTTGATTCACTATATAACCTTCAAGTGAACCACCTTTATATACTTCCCCTTCAAATTTTTTGGTCACAACAATACCAAGTTCCTGAGAATAAGGAGAACCATCACTACTAAAAAAGTCAAAGTTAAGAATTGGGCTGAATAGTATAGGCTCATCATCTGTTTCAGAATCTGTCATCTTCACGTTAACTTTTACAAGTGCATATTCATACCCTTTATTAGGCTTAGAATTACTGCTATTCGTTTTATATAAGATATCAAATGCTTTATCGCCTCGAATAACTTCTTTTACAATCATCTCTAATGTAGCTGTATATTCTTTATTCTGTGTCATTATATAATCTTCAAACAATAATGGTTCTTTTAGAGGAATAGGTGCTGATCTTGTTCCATCGGCTTTTTTCTTACTTTCCTGTTTTGAAGACGATTCACTTGAAGCGTTGGTATCTTGTTTTCCTTTTTCTTCTTCTTTGGTGTTAGAGCTTTGTGCGTTACAAGCTGATAAAGCTACTGTTAACAAAAGAACTACAAATAAAGTTAATTTTCTTTTCAAGATTTTTTCTCCTTTTATTCTTTTTAGTTGTGGTTATTTATTGAATCTGTTGGAATGGGATTGATACATCATCCTATATACATAATTTAGAAACACAGACAATATTATAAAGGAAAAAATTTTTAATTGTTGATTTTCGACAAAATTAGACAAAATAATTATGACATATGGCATGGTTTTAAAGTCACGAAACGTTCGATAGCGAATTCATATGTAACATTGAAAAGAGATGCTATTTCATTTATGAAATTATTATACGGTTGAATAGCTTTTATTTTTCTAAGCATAAATGTCGGATTACAAAACTTATATGCAAAACGCTTCGCCTGCATTTCCTGTAGCTCTCTAAACAGTGGGGCATGATTAATTGATTTTCTTCATGTCTTAGCGCATGACAAAGTTCATGACCAAAATCTTGCCACTGTTCTTGAGGACTGAGGCGATTATCAATGATAATAGTTCCAGCATAGTAGCGGCTGCTAATGTTTAAGAATTCGACTTTTAAATTGGAGCGGTAGGCGATGTCTAATAGATCAAGTTCGGATGGGTTTGTTATGTTTGATGTTAGAATGCTTCGATCCAGTCATCTAAGTGCGTTGTGTTTTTTGGTAAAATACATTCCAACTAAAGCAACTCCTTTAAAAAAGATTGTAAGTTCTGCTTGTGGGTGAAAAATAAATACTCTTAATGAGCATTTATTTTAAATCAACTGTTAATTTTTTTGTTTCGGCAAATAAAAAAATAGAAAAGAGGCTATAGAATGGATTTTATAAATGACCTTAGTGAAGAAGCCAAAGTTGCACTAGGCTTAGCAATAGCCGAAAAAATGTATGTATTCATAGATAAAGAAGATGATGGTTACCACGTAGGAGAAAAAGCTTTAGAAGATTGCTGGAAATGGCTTTCTGGCAAAGAGTTAAGTGCAGATGATTTATGTAACTACATAGATAGTGAAGATTATATGGATGTAGCCGAGTTCGCTAATAAACAAAAAGATGAACAAAAACAATATGGCTGGTATTCAGTATTAGATGCAGTTTCTTACACAGCGTATCAAGCGTATAGAAGAGAGAATAAAAAATTTGTTCCTCAAGTGCTAGAAGTAATAGACGATGAAACATTAATTGTAATGTGGGAAAATGCAATAGAGTCAAAAATGATTGAAATGGATGAATTAAATACCTTGAGAGAATATTTAATTGACCATTATCCTAAAAAAGATCATGATAATAACCATTTATTTTTCATTAACAAGAAGGATATCGCAATCATTTAAATTGGATTTATAGGCGGTATGAATAAAGGGCAGCTATTATGAAAAGGAATGCAGAGAAACAGTATCTTAGTGCCGAAATAAAAACAGACCCAACAAGGTCTGTTTTTATTAGTATTAGGAAAAAGTTCACTTCCCCTTCTCTCGCTTCCGTTTCTCCTTCTCCGCCCGGTAAAACTCATGAAACATCTTCATCAGCGCTCGCTTCTCAATACGTGACACATAGCTCCGCGATATCCCGAGCTCCTTGGCTATTTCCCGCTGCGTTTTTTCTTTCTTTAAATCAAGACCGAACCGGCCGACGATCACTTCTTTTTCCCGGCCGTCGAGAATGTCGATATACTCCTTTACTTTTTCAAGCTCCATGTTGAGCTGAATCGTATCAATCACATCTTCATTTTCGGATTTTAAGACATCAATTAATGAAATTTCGTTGCCTTCTTTATCCTGACCAATGGGGTCATGCAAGGAGACATCTTTTTTTGTCTTTTTGAGCGCGCGTAAATGCATCAGGATTTCATTTTCAATACACCGCGCAGCATACGTTGCCAGCTTTGTTCCTTTTCCAGAGGAATAGCTTTCGATGGCTTTAATGAGTCCGATCGTCCCGATGGAGATGAGGTCTTCTGCGTCTTCCCCGGTATTTTCAAATTTCTTGACAATATGGGCGACGAGCCGAAGGTTATGTTCAATCAGCATATTTCTCGCGTGTTCATCGCCCTGTGCCATAAGGGCTAAGTATTTTTTTTCATCATCTCCCGAAAGGGGCTGTGGAAAGGCATTGTTTTTGACATAGGACACTAAGAACACCAATTCTTTGACCATCAATCCCATCGCTGTAAATACTCCTGCCACGATTTTCACCTCCACCATGTTTAGGCCACTGCCTATATCCTCAAATGTATGTGAAGGGGGGATTGTCTGTGTCTGTACGATGAAAAAATCATCTTTTTCGAAAAAAACGGGCTTCTGTTCGTCTGTTTTTGCTGCCCTTTTCATATGTTTGCGGTTTCTTTGCGGTGCTTGGCGGTCAAGAAGCGTGCTAAAATATGTAATATTAGACCGAAAAGGAAGGGGTTTTTTCGGAACATGGGGAAGGTTCTTTCTTCACATGTAGGTATGAAAATTAATGAATGGTATCGAATGATACGGCAGTTCAGTGTTCCAGATGCGGAAATCCTGAAAGCAGAAGTAGAAGCGGAAATTGAACGGATGGAAGAGGACCAGCATTTACTGATTTATTATCAGCTCATGTGTTTTCGGCACCAGATCATGCTTGACTATATACACCCTTCAAAATATCAACCTTTCTCAGTATCTAATCTTGTCGATAAAATCGAAAACTCCAATCATGAGTTATCTGATATGCTGCATTATTACCATGCATTTTTTCGTGGCATGCATGAGTTTAGTCAAAAAGAATATTTAGAAGCCGTCAAATATTACCGAGTGGCAGAAAAACAACTGTCCATGGTATTTGATGATATTGAGCAGGCTGAGTTTCATTTTAAAGTAGCAGAAGCCTACTATATTATGAAGCAAACGCATGTCTCGATGCATCATATTTTAAAGGCGCTGGAAATATACGATCAGCATGATGCTTATTCAATTCGCATCATTCAGTGCCTGTTTGTGATCTCAGGAAACTATCAAGATTTAAAACGAAAAGACCGGGCACTGCCTCATTTAAAAAAGGCAAAACAGCTCGCATCACAAATTGACCATCCGCGGATATACAGTTCAGCGCTTTATAATTTAGGGAAATGTTATGGGGAACTGGGCTACCTTGTGGAAGCAGAACGCTATTTAACGGAATCGGCTGATATTGCCTGTAAAGAGCAACTTCCCACGCTTCCACATACGCTCTATACGCTGGCAAAACTGCTTTTTAGACAAAATGAACAAGTAGCAGCATGCCGCATATTAGAAGATGGAAAATTAGCTGCAAAGAAGCATGAAGACCAGCTGTTCTGTCATATGTTTGAGTATCTCGATGCTTTATATGTTCAAGAAATGAATGAAGAACAACTGCAAAAAACCATTGATTATTTGGAAAAACTTAGCCTATACTCTTATATAGAGGATATCTCACTAGAAATTGCGACAGCCTTAGAAGCCTCTCAACAATACCAGAAGTCCAACCAGTATTATCAGAAATTATTATGGGCTCAAAATCAAATCCAAGAAGGAGAGTGTCTGTATGAATTCTAAGCAACGTTCGACAGTTGAAGAGAGAAACCAAACGTGAAACAAAAAGCGGGCCTGATGGCCAGCTTTTTTTTATGTAAAAAAAGAAGTCAGAGATGCGGATCGTGACCACGAATGCTGAATGATTCATCAAAAAGCGGGCAATTTAATCTGTAAGAATGTTCTGTGGAGGCGGTCAAATGAGAGGGTTGCATGTCTTGCTGTGTATATTACTGCTATGCACGTTTGTTCCTAATAAAATAGAAGCTCGAACATTAAAAAGAATCGACCTAGAAAAAACAGGACGAGCTTTTTGGGACATGAGACAGGAACGAAAAAAGATTGCACTGACCTTTGATGATGGACCTCATCCAGTATACACGAATCAAGTATTAGACGTGCTGAAGGAACATCAAGTGAATGCCAGCTTTTTTGCTATAGGCAGCCGGATTCATACATATCCAGAGATTGCGAAACGAATCGTAGGCGAAGGAAATGAACTTGGCAACCACACGATGAATCATACGTATTTTGACCTGTTATCATCAAAGGAGATCAAGCAGGAGCTAAAAGAATCAGCGGCTCATATCGCTTCACTTCAGCCTGGCGGACCCTTGTTATTTCGTCCTCCTGGTGGCCGCTTGACGATGAAATCTTTCCGCATTTTGTCAAAACAAGGATATGATGTGGTCATGTGGTCCTTTACGCAAGATCCGAAGGACTGGTCAAGACCAGGTGCACACAAAATTGCGAGCCGGATTATTGATCATATTCAAGGCGGCGATATTATTCTTTTGCATGATGGCGGGGGGAACCGAAAGCAGACGGTCGAAGCTCTGAAACAAGTGATACCTGAATTAAAGGATCGAGGCTATGAATTTGTCAAAGTGAGCGAACTACTGCATCATGACAATGCCTATGTACCTGTTCAACTGCAATAGGAATTTCGTCAAAAACAGTCATTCATTGAAACCAAAAGTCTTGTCGTTTACTATATGAAGAGGGCTTTTGGAGGTGAATGTTGTGAAGAAATATGTTGTCCTTTTCATCCTGATTTGTGTCGCTGCTGGGTGCTCAAAGCCAGAACAAGAAAGTGTCATTGCATTTGGCGATAGCAATACAAAGGGATCAAACTGGGACTTTCGAGATTATCCAACATCTGAAAAATGGGTGAATCTCATGAAAAACGTCGAGCGCGGTCAAATTCAAGTGAAGAACGCAGGAATTGGCGGGCAGACGACTGAAGATGCGAAGCTGCGCTTTGAGCAGGATATTTTAAAGCAGAAACCAACTTACGTCCTCATCATGTTCGGGACGAATGATGCGGCGATTTTAGACGGGAAACATCCCCGAGTGACGAAAAAAAGATTTAAAGAAAACATAACCTACTTCATTTCTGAGAGTAGAAAAGCAGGCATTACCCCGATTCTCATGACCTGTGTACCTGTTGTAGAAGGCGGAAAAAAGGGCTTGTATTATTACTCTAGGTATAAGTCATCTTATTTTGCTGAGAGAGGCGGGGCAAGAGCTTGGCAAAATTCCTATAATGACATCACGAGAGAAATAGCCAAGGATCAGCAAGTACCGTTTGTCGACAACTGGAAAGCGTTCATCCGAGAAGCTGGTGAAGATAGTGATAATGCGCTGATTCAGTCAGGTTTGATCGACCCTTCTGGCAATCATATGACGCCAAAAGGGGCAAGAATTATTTATAACGAAATCAAAGAACGTGATGTCATTAAACATTTTTAAATGATGGCCATCTGCCTAAACAAGACCATCCATTCAGCATAGTCTAATAGTATATCTTCCTAGAAGGAGGTAACTGATATGTGGGGATGCCCTTATCCTTACCCTGCGTGTTCACCTTATCCAGCTCAAGGAGCAGGAATCGGTTACGCTTTTCTTGTTGTGTTCCTTGTGGTCATTTTGGTCGTAGGCGGAGGGTTATGGTTTTGGAATGAACAGCCTTGCAAATAAGACACCTCTTCTTTGTTGAGAAGGGGTGTTTTTTACGGAAAATAGTAGTAAGCCTATAGCGCAAGTGATATAATATCAGTCACCTGAGTTTAAAAAAGGAGAGTGCTCGGGAGGCATGGTTCTTGTGATATGGAATTAAGAGGAAACAGAGAGCATGTGCCCGAGCGAACGTCTTTTCATTTCTGTCTCAATTAATTCAATGAAGTCGCGATTTAAGTTCATTTCATTTGCTTTATAGTACGATTCTATAAGTAAATCATCTGACAGCTTTTTCATACTAGAAACCCATATGATGGGAAAAACACCTCCCCTGAAAAAGTTGGCATAAAACTTGAGGAAAAGACATATCATCATAGGTTGATCGAATGTCTCTGAAGTACCTTTAATCTACCATGAATGGGAAACAAGAACAATCGTTCTGTTATCCACATGGTGAAGTGGATAACTTGTGGGTAGAGTGTTTATAATTGAATGAAAGCGTGATGAAATATAGGTGGATAATGTGTGTAAAATTATCCACACCTGTTGAAGGTCCTCATCATATGTCGAAAACTTTTTCAATGTATTCGATAGACAGACAAATTGTGATTTGATTCGACACAATCGCTGAAAAACCAATGGAAGAAAGGGTGCAAATTGTGCTAAAGAAGTATTTCTTACCGGATGAATTTGTGAAAAGCATTTTCCACATTTCACCGCAAAAACTAAAAGAACGAAATGTAAAAGGAATTATTACCGATTTAGATAACACACTAGTAGAATGGGATCGTCCAAGTGCGACGCCCCGCTTAATTGAATGGTTTCAAGAAATGAAGGATCACGGGATACAAGTGACGATTGTATCGAACAATAATGAAAAAAGGGTCAAGCTTTTTTCTGAACCAGTTCATATCCCGTTTATTTATAAAGCGAAAAAACCGATGGGAAGAGCTTTTAATAAGGCTGTCTCCGATATGCAATTGAAAAAAGAAGATGTGGTGGTGATTGGGGATCAGCTCATGACCGATGTTCTAGGCGGGAACCGTCACGGCTTCCATACGATTTTGGTTGTCCCTGTTGCTGCTTCAGATGGATTTTTCACTAAGTTTAACAGGCAGATTGAACGCAGAATTTTAGGAGCCTTAAAGCGTAAGGGCCACATTCAGTGGGAGGAAGAGTAATAATGGAAAAGGTTGTTTGTATTGGCTGCGGTGTAGCCATTCAGACGGAAGATAAAGATCAATTAGGATATGCGCCGGCAGCATCTCTATTGAAAGAAGATGTAATCTGTCAGCGCTGTTTTAGGTTAAAGAACTACAATGAAATACAAGATGTTTCTTTAACAGAAGACGACTTTTTAAATATATTGCACAGCATCGGAGAGACAGATTCTCTGATTGTCAAGGTCGTTGATATTTTTGACTTTAACGGAAGCTGGATTAATGGGCTGAGTCGTATTGTCGGTGGTAACCCGATTTTACTTGTCGGCAACAAAGTAGATATTTTACCGAAATCCGTGAAAAAAGATCGTTTGGTTCATTGGATGAAACGGGAAGCGAAAGAAAACGGATTGAACCCGATCGATGTGTTCTTAATCAGTGCAAGCAGAGGTCAAGGCGTACCTGAGGTGATGGAAGCGATCGATCATTACCGCGAAGGAAGAAATGTCTATGTCGTCGGCTGTACGAATGTTGGGAAATCCACATTTATCAATCGAATCATCAAAGAAGTATCTGGCGAAGAGAACGTGATCACCACATCCCAATATCCAGGTACAACACTTGATGCCATTGAGATTCCGCTTGATGATGGATCTGCTCTATTTGATACACCAGGCATTATCAACCGTCATCAGATGGCGCATTATGTCAGCAAAAATGACTTGAAGATCTTAACGCCGAAAAAAGAATTAAAACCGAGAACGTTCCAATTAAACGAAGCACAAACGCTTTATTTTGGCGGGCTTGCTCGATTTGATTATGTAAAAGGCGGCAGAACATCATTTGTCTGCTATATGCCAAATGAGCTGAACATACACAGAACAAAGTTAGAAAACGCAGATGATTTATATGAAAAACATGCAGGGGAATTGCTATCACCGCCATCAAAAGAGGGGATGGAAGATTTTCCACCACTCGTTCCGCATACCTTTACCATAGATCAGCCGAAAATGGATATCGTTTTCTCAGGCTTAGGATGGATCACGGCAAATGATGCAGGTAAGCAAATCAAAGTCTATGCGCCAAAAGGCGTGCATGTGTTTATGAGACGTTCGTTAATTTAATTGTTCAGAGGGGGAGAGACTTTGAAACCATTATACGGAGTAATCGGTAACCCTGTTGGCCATTCAATGTCTCCGGATATTCATAATGCAGCATTAAAGGATGCTGGAATTGATGGACATTATCACGGCTTTCAAGTAGAAAATGATGACCTGAAAGATGCGATTAACGGTATGAAAGCCTTAGGGATCAGCGGCTTTAACGTCACTGTTCCGCACAAGGTAGACATCATGCAGTATCTGGACAAAATTGATGTCACAGCTGAACGCCTGCGTGCCGTCAATACGGTGCGGCTTGAAGAAGGTCAACTCGTTGGGTACAACACAGATGGAGAGGGCTTTCTTCATTCATTGCTCGAAGCCTTGGATCAGCCATTAACAGAGCTTTCATTTCTCTTAATTGGTGCTGGAGGAGCGGCAAGAGCCATCTATACGACAATCGCTGACTATGCACCGAAAAGCTTTGATATTACCAACCGCACCATTGAAAAAGCTGAGGCTTTAATTAAAAGTGCAGATGGGAACATCACTTCTAGTGCCATTACATTAAAGACGGCGGAAGAGCAGCTTGGGGAATATGATGTCATCATCCATACGACCTCAATCGGTATGCACCCGAATGTTGAAGAAACCCCGATTTCTTTAGCAAACGCAAAAAAAACAGCGGTTGTTTGTGATATTGTGTATAATCCAATAGAAACAAAGCTGCTCAGAGAAGCAGCCGGGTTAGGTTTGAAAACAGTAGATGGTGTCGGCATGTTTGTTGGACAAGCAGCTAGAGCCTTTGAACTGTGGACAGGCATCACGCCTGACGTAAGAAAAATGAAGTCAATTGTCATACAGAAATTAGGAGGAACACCATGTTAAAAGGGAAACAAAAACGTTTTTTACGTGCAAAAGCACATCATTTATCACCTATTTTTCAAGTAGGAAAAGGCGGGGTAAATGACAATATGACCAAGCAGATTTCCGAGGCGCTTGAAGTAAGAGAATTATTAAAGGTCAGCATATTACAAAACTGCGACGAGGACAAAACGGAAGTTGCGAAAGCACTTGTCAAAGGTACAAAAGCTGAACTTGTTCAAACGATCGGAAATGTGATTGTCCTTTATAAAGAATCGAAGGAAAACAAACAAATTAAGCTGCCGTAAAGGTGGATATGATATGAAAAAAATAGGATTGTTCGGCGGTACATTTGATCCTCCTCATAATGGGCATTTATTGATGGCAAATGAGGTGCGTTTTCAAGTAGGGCTTGATGAAATTTGGTTTATTCCTAATCACAAGCCCCCTCATAAAACAGACCGGAAGCGAGCAGATAGTCGTCACCGGGTGAAAATGGTGGAAGCGGCGATTGAGTCAAATCCACATTTTCGGCTGGAGCTCATTGAAATGGAGCGGGAGGGTCCATCTTATACAGTAGATACGGTGGAGCTTTTGAAGAAGCGTCATCCTGAAGATGAGTTCTTTTTTATGATTGGAGCGGACATGGTCGAATATTTGCCAAAATGGCATCGGATTGATGATTTGCTTCAGATGATTACTTTTATTGGGATGAAAAGACCGGGTTATACCGGAAGTACGACATATTCTCTTTTGTTTGCAGATGTTCCAGCTTTTGATGTATCATCGACATTGATTAGGCAGCGAATCATGCAGGAAAAGCCTGTCGATTATTTGTTACCGAAAGCTGTTGAGCGTTATATAAAGGAGCATCACTTATATGAATCGTGAAGAAGCATTGAACTGTGTCAAAGAGCAGTTAACAGAGCATAGATATACACATACACTTGGAGTTATGGAGACAGCCATTTCATTAGCGGAACGTTTCGGTGCAGATGTGAAAAAAGCAGAGATCGCCGCTATTTTTCATGATTATGCGAAATTTAGACCAAAGGATGAGATGAAGGGGATTATTCAGCAGGAACAGATGAACCCTCTATTGCTGGAATATTCGCCCGAGCTTTGGCATGCCCCGGTCGGTGCCTATTTGGTTAAAAAGGAAGCAGCTATTAACGACCAAGACATTTTAACGGCTATTGAATTTCATACATCAGGCAGACCAAACATGACATTACTTGAAAAGGTCATTTATGTCGCTGATTATATCGAACCAGGACGTCATTTTCCTGGTGTTGAAGAAGTAAGAGAGTTAGCAGAGCAAGATTTGGATAGCGCATTGATTCAGTCACTGAAAAACACGATCAGCTTTTTGCTGAAAAAGAATCAGCCAGTCTTTCCAGATACGCTCGCAACTTACAACTCACTTGTGCATAAGAACAATTAAGGAGGAATTTGGATGGATTCATCATCAATTTTAAACGTCGCAGCAGGAGCATGCGATGATAAACGGGCTGAGGATATTATTGCCCTTAATATGCAAGGGATCTCACTTGTTGCCGATTATTTTCTCATTTGTCACGGGAACTCTGATAAACAAGTGCAGGCCATAGCAAGAGAAGTAAAACATCTTGCAGAGGAAAGTGGAATTGAAGTGAAGAAGATGGAGGGCTTTGATGAAGCAAGATGGGTATTGATTGATCTTGGTGATGTCATTGCTCACGTGTTCCACAAAGAAGAAAGAGGATACTATAACCTAGAGAAGCTATGGGGAGATGCGCCGAGAGAAACGCTTTCACTTGGCATTAACTCATGATTTATCAAGGGTTTGCAGGTGTGTATGACGAGCTCATGACACATGCACCTTATGATGAATGGGTTCAGTGGATCCAGCAGAATGTCAAACCGAATGCTGCTATTATTGATGTTGGCTGTGGAACTGGAGAGATTTCTCTTCGGTTAGCTGAAAAAGGTCACGCAGTCACAGGAATTGACCTCAGTGAAGAAATGCTGGCTTTCGCGCAGCAAAAAGCACAGGCGAAAAAGCAGTCCATTCAATTTTTACATCAAGATATGAGAGAGCTGACGGGTTTTGAGCAAGTCTTTCAAGCAGCGGTTATATGCTGTGATTCCTTGAATTACTTAAAAAACGAAAATGACGTCAAAAAAACCTTTAAAAACATGTTTCAGCTTTTAGAGGCAGATGGCGTTTTACTCTTTGATGTTCATACTCCTTATAAAATGGAAGAGATATTCCCAGGTTCGACTTATGCCGATCAAGATGAAGAGATCAGCTATATTTGGCAGAGTGATAAAGGGGATGACATGTATTCAGTCATTCACGATTTAAGCTTTTTTGTAAAGGACGGAGATGTGTATCAGCGTTATGATGAGACACATGAACAGCGTACATTTCCATTTGAGACCTATGCGGCGTTCCTTGCGTCCGCTGGCTTTGAACAAATAGCAGTGACCGCTGATTTTACAAATGAAGCGCCCGGGGAATTCGCCGAAAGATATTTCATTTCAGCTAAGAAACCAAAAACCATCGTTTAATGGACGATGGTTTTTTAAAACCCTTTTTTCGCTTGTTGCAGAGTGGATTAATTTCTGCGATCATCAGTAAACACACTTGGCGGGTATTGTTGCGCAACCGCTTCAAGATCTTCATCAAATTTTTCATGGGTGTTTTGAAAGAGGCGATGAAACATATCTTGAACACCTGCTTCAAGTGCTTTAATCCCTTCACCCGTGACGCCGCCTTTTACACAGACTTTGTCTTGCAGTGTCGGAAGAGTATACAGTCTTTTTTCAATTAAACGGCCAAGCCCTACTAGCATATCTTCTGATAAGGTGGTGGCTTCTTCTTTAGAAATATCTGTTTCTTCGACGGCTGCTTCAATCATTTCCTGAACGAGGAAGCTGATAAAGGCAGGACCGCAGCTGACGATATCTGACGCCGCTCTTGTAATCGAATGATGAATTTCAATAGGTGTTGAAATGCAGGAAGCTAATTGTCTTAACGCTGTTTTCGTCGTGACACTGCATGACGATCCGAATGTTAAAAGTGACGCACCTGATAAAGCGCGGTTCGTAATGCTTGGAATCAGCCTGGCTGTTTGACAAGAAACGATCTCCTGAAGCTGTTCAGGATGAACCGGGCTTGTAATGATGACAATGGTTTGTTGCTCTGTTAAAAGAGGGCTCAGCTCTTTTAAAAGGGGATAAATATCAAGCGGCTTGACACAAACAAAAATGAAATCCTTATTCATGACAGCTCCTGTAAGCTGTTTCGTAACTTCAAGCTCTGGGTGGTTCTTTTTTATATTGAACGCTTTTTCTATGGTCCGGTTTGTGATGGTGATGGATGAGGGATTGACTGCCTTTGATTCAATAAATGCCTCAGTAAGTATGGTACCCATGTTTCCTGTACCGATTATCCCGATATTCAAACGTTCTCCCTCCTTAGGCGCATAGGATCTGTTATCTTCTAAACAGTATGTTGTGCAATAGAAAAATATGATTGAAAGAAGCGTGAACACGTGAAGCGACTCATTCCATTGAGAAAATACAGTCTTTATATCGGTGCTGGGCTTATAAGCGCGATCATCATCACTTTCTTCCTTTTGGCAGGAAATAAGGGGAGCACCAGAGAGCCAAGTGTATTGAAGGGCGATCAAGACAAACATGTCACATTAGAAGACAAAACAGAAAAGCCCGATAATGACTCATCCTCCATTTTTGTGGAGGTCAAAGGAGCTGTGAAAAAGCCGGGTGTTTATACGTTTCAATCTGATGCACGTGTAGAAGAAGCGATTCGAAGAGCAGGAGGTTTTACTAGTAAAGCAGACACAATTGAAATTAATCAAGCAGCAAAATTAGAAGATAGTATGATGATTTATGTCCGGAAGCAGGGAGAAGCAGAGAGGCAGACACAAACAGCAGGTGCAGACGCTCCATCAGGTAATGAAAAGAGTCAAAGTGTCAACGTGAATCAGGCTGATGCAGCAGAATTGCAAACCATTAATGGAATAGGGCCAGCTAAAGCAGAAGCCATCATTACGTACAGAGAGGAACACGGAGAATTTCAACAAATTGAAGATTTACGGAACATTTCAGGTTTTGGGGAGAAGACCATTGAACGGCTGAAAAATGAATTGACCGTTAAGTAGAATTGACGGTATAGAAGGAAGGCATGTACACTTAATACCAACCATCATTCTGGAGGGATCAGCTCGTGGAAAGAATTTCATGGAATCAATATTTTATGGCACAAAGCCATTTACTTGCTTTACGAAGCACCTGTGAGCGGTTAGCTGTTGGGGCGACCATCGTCAGAGACAAGCGTATCATTGCAGGGGGATATAATGGCTCAATTGCTGGTGATGTCCATTGTGCAGATGTGGGATGCTATGTCATTGATCATCACTGCGTTCGCACCATCCATGCGGAAATGAACGCTATTTTACAATGTGCCAAATTTGGTGCACCTACAGCCGATGCTGAAATATATGTCACGCATTTTCCTTGTTTGCAGTGCTGTAAAGCTATTATCCAAGCAGGCATTCGAACCGTATACTATGCAAAGGATTATAAAAATCACCCCTACGCCATTGATTTATTTGAGCAGGCAGGTGTTCAAACGGAACAAGTCGAACTCGATGAAATGATCATCGACTTGAAAAATCAAGAAAAATTAGCCTTTGTTGCAGATTTAATTGGTAAGCTAAGTGAATCAGGACTTAATGAAAAAGAAATTCGCGATATGCACGAGAAGGCGAACCAATTATTTACGTCCTATGTTTAATTATTTGCCGTTTGGGGCAATTTCAGCAGCTGTTGGAATTGCTCTAGCTGCATATCATCTTCATATGTATTTCCTTCTCTTTCTTCTCATTATCTTACTTCTCAGCCTACTAAAAAAAATCCCCAAACTCTTTCTCGTGGTCAGCCTATGTGGAGCTGTCTATACCCTTATTTTTATGGTTCATGAGTTTTTTGAAACAGATCAACCTGTTCAAGAAAAATTCTTTTCCGGCTCCGTTGTGATTGAAAGTATTCCGAAAACAGATGGCAATCGATTTTCAGCAACTGTGTCAACAGAAGATGAACGACTAGCGGCTTTCTATACCATTCAAACAGAGCGTGAAAAAAAGGCGCTAAAAGACGTAGAGCCAGGTATGAGCTGTCATATGACAGGTGAAGTTCGGCCGCCTAAACACGCAACCATTCCTAACGGGTTTCATTATGATCAATTTCTAAAATCAAAAGGCATTCACGCTATTTTCTTACCACAGTCAATCAAAGGCTGTACAAAAAATGAACGTCCTTCGTATTATCTTCAAAAGATGAGGCAAAAGGGTTTAAGATTCTTAGAAGATCATGTGCCGAAAAACTCTGTAGGGATTGTACAGGCTCTCATTTTTGGAGAGCGTGACTTAATTGATCCTGACACGCTAAGAGACTATCAAATGCTCGGCATTATTCATCTGTTAGCGATCTCAGGACTGCATGTGCAAACGCTTCTTGCTTGTTTATTTTGGTGTCTCCTTCGTGCCGGTGTGACAAGAGAGACAGCGCGTATTCTTCTAATGTGCTTTCTCCCTGTTTATGCTTGTTTGACAGGTGCTGCACCATCAGTTTTAAGAGCTTGCCTCATGGCAGGAATCTATTTAGTGATGACAAGTCTGCCAAAAGAAATGAAACAGCCTTCTGCTGTCGTATTAAGCGCAACGTTTTTATTCTTATTAGCGATTCATCCTCTATATCTATTCGATATCGGATTTCAGCTTTCATTCGTGGTAACGTTTTTTATTTTGTTATCAACCAGTATCTTATCACAAGCGAAAAGTGCAGTGATGCAGTTATTCCTGATCTCATTTGTTGCGCAGCTTGCTTCGCTCCCTGTTCTTTTATATCATTTTCAGCAATTTTCTTTACTGAGCATCCCATTGAATATGATATTTGTCCCTTTTTATACAACAGTTGTCCTGCCTCTGTCCTTACTCTTTTTTCTTTTGTCTATCATTTATCTTCCGCTTGGACAAATGTTGTTCCAACTGCTTGATTCGGTCATCCAGCTAGGTCATCAGTTGTCAGCACATATGGCAGTTTTTGATGGGTTCAATTTGATTTTTATGAAATCGACTTGGTGGCATATTCTTCTTGAAGTGAGCGCCATTGTTTTTCTGCTATTTATGGTGGAGTGCAATAGTTCCATGAAATCTTATATCGTGCCGATTCTGTTACTTATTGGTGTCTTGAGTGTGCACTATTTCACCCCGAATTTTCTTCAAAAAGGGGAGGTCACGATGCTGGATGTAGGACAAGGGGATAGTTTGTTTATTCAGCTCCCTTACCGAAAGGGACATCTACTTGTGGACACAGGTGGCAAACTTTCTTTTGATGATGAACCATGGAAAAAAAGGCGTAAAGTGTCTACGATCGGTGATCAAACGCTAATTCCGTTTTTGCATTCAAAAGGTATAGCGAAACTTGATGTGCTGATTCTCACGCATGCAGACCAAGACCACATGGGAGAAGCGATTCGTTTAATCAAGCGAAAGAAAGTAAAGCGGCTGGCTATACCAAAAGGTTTTGCCCGAAATCCAGAGGATGAAAAACTGCTAAAAGAAGCAGCTGAAAAAGGGATCATGATTGATGAATTAGAAAGAGGAGACCAGCTCCAAGTTGGAGAGCACATATTTGAGGTTCTTCACCCTTCGCAAGACATGGTGACAAGTAAGAACAATGATTCACTTGTTCTATCATTTACTCTTGGCGGGAAACGGTTCCTATTCACTGGAGATCTTGAACATGAAGGAGAACGAGACATTATAGAAGCTTATCCTCACCTGCGAGCAGATGTCTTAAAGGTTGGGCATCATGGGAGCAAAGGGTCAACAAGTGATGAGTGGCTTCAGCATCTGAAGCCGTCGATCGCGCTCATTTCGGCTGGTGAACGGAATCGTTATCAGCATCCTCATCAGGATGTCTTGAAAAAACTAAAGGATCATCTAACGAAGGTATATCGCACAGACCGAGACGGGAGTGTGACCTTTGAATTTATTGAACAGAAAGGAACGTTTTACACACATCCTCCATATGATATCTTACAAAATCAATAAAAAAACTGCCAAAAAGGCAGTCATGAGCATTCATGAAGTTAAGATCCAACGAGGTGTATAATAGTTGCCAAAATAAACATTGAGGCGAAAAATCCGAATGTGACGATAAAACCAACGGCTGAGTCGGTCACATCATTCCGCTTGCTTTGAACATTTTTTTCAAATTCATTCATTTTCATCCCTCCTGGCTAATTTTAGTATACTTGAACTCATTTGGAATTGCTAGAAGGTAAAGTAACCGTTTTCCATTTTCATGATCATTTTATGAATATCGTCTGAAGTAAGCTGACCCGGGAGCTTGCACCAGACGTTTACTATAAATGAGGAGGCGGTACTTTCAGCTTCCTCTTTACTAATGTCTTCACACACTTTAGGATAGAGGAGGAAGTGAAAGAGAGGGATTCAATTTATGGTCTTTGAGGTTTGGAACAATTTAAAAAGAGGGGATATCCATCCCGTTTATTGCTTATATGGAAAAGAAACGTATTTACTGCAAGAAACAGCAGCTAAATTAAGACAAGCTGTAGTAGATGAGGAGACAAAGGATTTTAATTACTCCGTTTTTGATATGGAGGAGGTACCGCTGGAACAGGCTGTGACAGATGCAGAAACCTTTCCGTTCATGGGAGAAAGGCGTCTCGTTGTGATCAAGAACCCTTATTTTCTTACAGCGGAAAAGAAAAAGGAGAAGATCGAGCATGAGCTTTCTCTGTTAGAAGCATATTTAGAAAAGCCGGCGCCTTATACCATTCTTGTCTTATTAGCACCATATGAAAAGCTGGATGAACGGAAGAAAATCACTAAATTGCTAAAAAAGAAAGCGGCTATGGTTGAGGCAAAAGAGTTAAACCCAAAAGAAACAACGGATTTCACCATTACACTGGTGAAAACAGAAGGAAAGTCGATTTTCTCTGAAGCGGCTGAGCAACTTGTCATGCTGTGTGGCGGAAGTCTATCTTCGTTGTTTCAAGAGGTCAGGAAGCTGAGTACATATATCGGAGAGCGAGAAGAAATTGAATTAGCGGATGTCAATCAGCTCGTTGCAAGAAGTTTAGAGCAGAATATTTTTGAATTAATTAACCAAATTGTCAACAGACGCCGCTCACAGGCCATGCAGATGTTTTATGACTTGCTGAAACAAAATGAGGAACCCATTAAAATATTGGCACTCATATCTACTCAATTTCGTTTGATTTTGCAGACGAAGTATTTCGCTCAGCAAGGATATGGACAAAAACAAATTGCTTCAAATCTAAAAGTCCACCCATTCCGCGTTAAACTTGCTATGGATCAGGCAAGACTGTTTTCAGAAGAAGAGCTCAAGCAGATTGTCAAAGAGCTATCAACGATCGATTATGAAATGAAAACCGGTAAAAAGGACAAGCAGCTATTGCTAGAATTGTTTCTGCTTCGCCTATTAGGCGCTTGAACATAAAAAAACGACCTTCTGAAAAAGAAGGTCGTTTTTGTTTAGATGTATAATTGCCAGTCTGTCCTAATGGCTGGGCCGGTCAGGACGGACGTACAGTTAAACAATTGCCTCATTACTGAGGCGTTGCAAGCATTATGCAGAAAGTCCGTTTACTTGTTTAGCAAGTCTTGACTTGTAACGCGCAGCTGCGTTTTTGTGTACAAGACCAGTTTTAACGGCTTTGTCAATGCGTTTTGCAGCAGAAGAAAGAGCAGCTTTTGCTTGCTCAGCATCGTTGTTAGCTACAGAAACTTCAACTTGTTTAATCGCAGTACGCATCGCAGACTTGATTGTCACGTTGTGTGCACGGCGTTCGTTATTCGTTTTTGTACGTTTGATCGCTGATTTAATATTTGGCATGTGTTTCACCTCCTAAGATACAACCTAAACACAATTGTCTTAAGGTTAAATCTTCACAATAGAACAAGTTGTATTCTATCAAACACACCTTTAGATTGCAATATAAATGTAAAGTATTTTTCATTGATGAAGCGCTCGAATGTTTCTTTCAAGAGATGGAAAGACTACTGTTAATTACTTGGTGGAAGGAGTCTTTTTATGGAGAAACAGAAACTTGATTTAAGTGCTTATCAAATTCGGACAGACTTGGCTGTTGAGACAAAAGAGATACTAGAACAAGAGAACGATCCGAATGTCATTACAAAGGATGGAATTCAAGGGATTGTCGAAAAGGAAAAAGAGGAGCACGGCATTCGTATACGCACGGTGGAGATCACGAAAGAAGGGGAGGCGCTGATCAGCAAAAAGGCGGGAACATACTTAACACTTGAGGCTCAGGGTATTCGGGAGAAAGATTCTGAGATGCAGGAAAAAGTGGTCGAAGTTTTTGCCCATCATTTTGCTCAGTTTTTAAAAGATCGAGGCATTCAGACTGATGCAAGCTGTCTTGTAGTAGGGCTAGGAAACTGGAATGTCACGCCAGATGCGCTAGGTCCGCTCACAGTTGAAAGTCTGCTTGTGACCCGGCATCTTTTTGAATTGCAGCCGGAAAATGTACAGGAAGGCTACCGCCCAGTGTCCTCTTTATCACCGGGAGTGATGGGACTGACCGGCATTGAAACAAGCGACATAATTCAAGGTGTCATCGAGAGGTCCAAACCCGATTTTGTCATTGCAATCGATGCCCTTGCTGCTCGTGCAGTAGAAAGAGTGAATACGACGATTCAAATCTCTGACACAGGGATCCATCCTGGTTCAGGTGTAGGGAATAAGCGAAAAGAATTAAGCAAAGAAACGTTGGGTATTCCAGTGATTGCGATTGGTGTTCCGACAGTCGTAGACGCAGTCACCATTGCAAGTGACACAATTGATTATGTCTTAAAGCATTTTGGTAGAGAACTGAAAGATGACCGGCCATCCCGCTCTCTTGTGCCGGCAGGTTTGACGTTTGGGAAGAAAAAAGTGCTAAACGAAGAAGATTTACCAGATGAGGAAACGCGTCAATCATTCTTAGGTATCGTAGGAACTCTTCCAGAAGAAGAGAAACGACAGCTGATTCATGAAGTGCTTGCGCCACTAGGGCAAAACCTCATGGTCACACCTAAGGAAGTGGATACATTCATTGATGATATGGCAAACGTGCTCGCCAATGGTTTAAACACAGCGCTTCATCAAAAAATCTCTCAAGATAACATGGGTTCTTATAATCATTAATCAGTTCTACTTTCTCTAGCTCGCTCATAGTGTAATTACTAGAAAGCGTGCTGGAGGGAGTAAATCATGAAAAAAAGACCCCGCCGTCCTCGACAGTTGGTCGTTGCGATTAATGGAACAAAAGTAGTCAAAAGTATTTTCTTATTTATAGCTTCGCTTGTTGTAGTGTTTGTGATGTCAGGGGCGTTGACATCTTTAAAGCCGGAGCTAAGACCACAAGCCTCTCTATATGGTGTAGCAGATGAGCTTTCCGGGGCGTTTTTCGCCACATTAATGGGCATGGAAAACCAATATTTTGCCTCAGCCGTCCCGAAAGATCAAAAGGGGTTTCATTTCTCTGGACTGTCACTGAAGCTTGCGACTAGTATCAATTTAGAAGACCCGCGTAGTTTTCTAGGGAGAGAACTCCCAGGCTTTGAACATTTTGATACAAAAATTATCTTAGCGGGTGAAGGAACAGATTATACCAACATGCCAATGGAATCGCCGCCGCCAAGTGAAGTCATCCAAGATGAAAAAGAAGCAAACTTGGCAGAACTGGACAAGCTCGACAAAGATGTGCCGAAAAAGCCTGCGAAAGAGCCGGATCGGTCGACAGGAAAACGAAAAGCTGTGTACATTTACCACACACATAATACGGAATCATATTTACCATTTTTAAAAGGAGAAACGAATCCAAACAATGCACGGCACTCTAAAGTGAATGTCACCCTTGTCGGCGACATGTTCGGAAAGGCGCTTGATCAGCAAGGTATCGGGAATACGGTCGACAAAACAGAAGTTGAAAAACGGCTTCTGCAAAAAGGGTTAAAGTATCCCCAGTCTTATAATGAATCAAGACTGGTCGTAAAAGAAGCCTTAGCGAAAAATGATGACCTCGAATATTTAATCGATATCCACCGTGATTCGAGAAGAAAGAAGGACACTACTGCCGAGATCAAAGGGAAAAAATATGCGAGAATTGCGTTTGTTGTGGGAAAGAAGAATCAAAGCTATGAGAAAAACCTCAAGCTTGCGACGGAGTTTCACCATTTGATGGAGAAAAAATATAAAGGACTCAGTGTCGGTGTGTTTGCCAAAGGCGAAATTGGTGATAATGGAATTTATAATCAAGATTTATCCGACAAAGCCCTTCTTTTAGAATTTGGCGGAGTGGATAATAATATGGAAGAATTGAAAAATGCATCCAATGCAGCAGCTGATGTCTTCAGCGACATTTTCTGGGATGCGGAAAAAGTAAACGGCAAATCAAAGGATGAGAAAAAACGCTCTTAAGGTGGTGACGGTGCATGGGATCATTTATTGGAAAGACCATTATTTTAGGACTAGTCTTGCTATTTGGCGTCTTTTTAGGAATGCAGCAAGCAAATAATGGCATGTTGCAAATGAAGGGTTACCATGACCCGCAATTAAAAGGCGCTTTCTCCATCCAAATGAACGACGAAGAAGAACGAGAAGCCTCTATTTTAGGAACAGCTGTTACAGAAAAGGATCTTGCCGAAAAACAAAAGCAACTTGAGGAAATAGAGAGCTTTAATGCCTTCTCCAAGGCAGGTAAGGCGTTGTCTGATGGCATGACACATGCAGCTCGTTCTCTTTACGATTGGGTAAATGGGAAATAAACAAATCAACACCGTATGACTAAAGCCGCTAATCAATGAGCGGCTTTTCTTGATTTCGATTGAATCTTTACAGCCCTATTGATATAATCTAACCTAGCGCAACCCGCGTTTTATAGTAGGAGTGATAGATTGTGACAGATAAAGAAAAACGATTAGAACGGCAATCAAGAATTCGAAATTTCTCCATTATCGCCCATATTGACCACGGGAAATCAACATTGGCCGACCGTATTTTAGAAAAAACAGCGGCGATTACACAGCGAGAAATGAAGGAACAATTACTTGATTCCATGGACTTAGAGCGTGAACGCGGCATAACGATTAAATTAAACTCTGTCCAGCTGAAATATAAGGCGAAGGATGGAGAAGAATATATTATGCACCTGATTGATACACCAGGGCATGTCGACTTCACCTATGAGGTTTCTCGAAGCCTTGCTGCCTGTGAAGGTGCAATTCTCGTAGTAGATGCAGCACAAGGAATTGAAGCACAGACACTTGCAAACGTTTATTTAGCTCTTGATAATAACTTAGAAATTCTTCCGATTATCAATAAAATCGATCTGCCAAGTGCAGAGCCTGAGCGTGTAAGAGGAGAAATTGAAGATGTCATCGGGTTGGATGCGTCTGAAGCTGTTCTCACCTCGGCTAAGGCGGGTATTGGGATCGAAGATATTTTAGAACAAATCGTCGAAAAGGTACCAGCACCTGCTGGAGACCCAGAAGCACCGCTTCAAGCTCTTATATTTGATTCTCTTTACGATGCGTATCGCGGCGTTATTGCGTACATACGAATTGTGGAAGGAACCGTCAAACCAGGTCAGAAAATCAAAATGATGGCGACGGGGAAAGAATTTGAAGTACTTGAAGTCGGCGTATTCACACCAAAAGCCATGCCGACAGACGAACTCACTGTTGGAGATGTTGGCTACTTAACAGCAGCAATTAAAAATGTCGGCGATACACGTGTGGGGGATACGATCACAAGTGCGGTGAACCCAGCACAAGAAGCACTGCCAGGATACAGAAAGCTGAATCCGATGGTTTACTGCGGTCTTTATCCGATTGACACAGCGAAATATAACGACTTACGTGAAGCGCTAGAAAAGCTTGAATTAAATGATTCTTCACTTCAATATGAGGCAGAGACATCCCAAGCACTTGGCTTCGGTTTCCGCTGCGGCTTTCTTGGAATGCTTCATATGGAAATCATCCAAGAACGGATTGAACGTGAATTTAAAATCGATCTCATTACGACAGCACCAAGTGTTATTTACGATGTGTATATGACAGACGGAGAAAAAATCATCGTCGATAACCCGTCCAATCTGCCTGATCCGCAAAAGATTGAACGAATTGAAGAACCATACGTGAAAGCAACAATGATGGTACCGAATGATTATGTAGGTTCTGTCATGGAGCTTTGCCAAGGAAAGCGCGGACATTTCATTGATATGCAATATCTTGATGCAAACCGAGTGAGCATTGTGTACGAAATTCCTTTGGCGGAGATCGTGTATGAATTCTTTGATATGCTCAAATCCAATACAAAAGGCTATGCGTCCTTTGACTATGAGCTGATTGGCTATCGTCCATCTACTCTAGTGAAAATGGACATCATGCTGAATGGTGAGAAAATCGATGCCCTTTCCTTTATTGTTCACCGCGATTACGCCTATGAACGAGGCAAGATCATCGTAGATAAGCTAAAAGAACTCATTCCACGCCAGCACTTTGAAGTACCAATTCAAGCGGCGATTGGACAAAAAATCGTGGCTCGCTCTACCATTAAAGCGATGCGTAAAAACGTACTTGCTAAATGTTATGGCGGAGACATTTCCCGAAAAAGAAAGCTTCTTGAGAAGCAAAAAGAAGGGAAAAAGCGCATGAAACAAGTGGGCTCTGTTGAAGTCCCGCAAGAAGCATTTATGGCTGTGCTGAAGATGGACGACAGCACACCGAAAAAATAACATCCTCATCAAGGCAACCTGCTTTACAATGTCAGCCTTGGCGTTTATAGTCGAAAACAAACAAAGGTGCCGCAGCGATAAACTGCGGCTCTTTACCTGTAAAGAAGGTGTCATCAAATGAAAGCAGCATACATTCACATTCCATTTTGTGAGCACATTTGCCACTATTGTGATTTCAATAAATTTTTCATTAAAACGCAGCCAGTCGATGAATACTTAGCGGCTCTTGAAAAAGAGATGCAGCACACAATCGATCAAAAGGGTGAGCAGGAACTAAAGACGATCTTTATTGGCGGGGGGACTCCGACATCATTGACCGTCAGCCAACTAGATCAGCTCATGAACAGCATCCACCGTGTGTTAAAACCGTCAAAAAACCTGGTTGAATTTGCAGTGGAAGCAAACCCAGATGAATTATCACTCGAGAAGTTGCATGTGTTAAAAGAAGCCGGTGTCAATCGGTTAAGCTTTGGCGTCCAAACCTTTGAAGATGATTTACTCAAAAAAATCGGACGAGTTCATCAAAAGAAAGATGTTCTCGTTTCTTTTGAGCGAGCAAGAGATGTCGGATTTGACAACATTAGCCTTGACCTCATGTTTGGCTTGCCGCACCAAGAAAAGCATCATGTCATGAATTCACTTGAGACAGCTTTCTCATTAGGAGCAGAGCATTATTCTGTCTACTCACTGATTGTGGAGCCGAAAACGGTGTTTTACAACTTAATGCAAAAAGGAAAACTACATTTACCGCCGCAAGAACGTGAGGCTGAAATGTATGAGCTTGTGATGGATGAAATGGAGCGCCACGGATTACATCAATACGAAATCAGCAACTACGCCAAACCCGGCTTTGAAAGCCAGCATAACCTGACCTATTGGAGCAATGAAGACTACTTCGGTTTTGGTGCAGGGGCACACGGGTATGTAAATGGCATCCGAAATGTGAATGCAGGACCAGTAAAGCATTACTTGGAACTGATTGAGCAAACTGGGTTCCCACATAAAGAAACTCATCAAGTCACAAAAGCAGAACAGATAGAAGAAGAAATGTTTTTAGGCCTTCGAAAAATTGAAGGGGTGAAAAGTGCCGGCTTCCAAGCCAAATATGGTGCTTCACCAGAGGCTCTTTTTCCCTCGGTTCTTGAAGAATTAGAAGAAAAAGGTCTCATTGTAAAAGATGATATTGGCATTCGTTTAACAAGAAAAGGAAAATTGTTAGGAAATGAAGTATTTCAAGCGTTTCTCGGTGAGTTATAATTGACATTTTAATTTGAGTTTGGTAATTTTGTTTATACAATTAGCACTCGTTGAAAGAGAGTGCTAACAGGGGTGATGATGATGTTAACAAATCGTCAGCTTTTGATTCTGCAAGTCATCATTAATGACTTTATTCGTTCGGCGCAGCCAGTTGGGTCAAGGACTCTTTCCAAAAAAGAGGACATCACATTCAGCTCTGCGACGATTAGAAACGAAATGGCTGATTTGGAGGAACTTGGTTTTATCGAAAAGACCCATTCTTCATCAGGAAGAATTCCTTCAGAAAAAGGATATCGTTATTATGTAGATCATTTGCTCTCTCCGCGAAAACTGTCGTCTAAAGAGCTTGTGCTGATTCAGTCGGCTTTTCAGGAGAAAATTTTTGAGCTGGAAAAAACAGTTCAAAAATCGGCGGAAATTTTATCAGATCTCACAAACTATACATCGATCGTGCTTGGTCCAAAGCTGAGTGAAAATCGATTAAAGCAAATTCAGCTTGTCCCCGTTCAGCCAAACAAAGCAGTCGCGATCATGATTACAGACAGCGGACATGTTGAAAACAAAACCATTACCTTCTCTGAGCATCTCGATGTCTCCGATATTGAGAAGCTGATGAATATTTTGAATAGCCGCTTAGCTGGCGTTCCAATGGACCAGTTGAAGGACAGGATGTATAAAGAAGTGGTCATGCTTTTGCGCACACATTTAAAAGATTATGATCACATTTTAGATGCGCTCGGCAACACATTTACATCAACACAAAATGAATCAAAACTTTTCTTTGGCGGGAAGATTAATATGTTGAATCAGCCTGAATTTCATGACATCGACCGTATTCGCTCACTCATGATGCTGATTGAGCAAAAGAATGATGTCATGCAGCTGTTTCATCCAAATCAGCAAGGTATCACCATTAAAATCGGTTCAGAAAACAACTTGGAAGCAATGGAGAACTGCAGTTTGATCACAGCGACTTATTCGATTGATCAAAAATCACTCGGCTCCATTGCCGTCATCGGACCAACCCGCATGGATTACGGGCGAGTCGTTAGTCTTTTGCATCATGTATCAAAAGACTTGTCAAACGCACTTTCCAATTTGTATGATGAGTAGGGTGATAAAAGATTGGGGCTCAGCCCCTTCGTATTCTTGAATCTTTTGAGGGAGGTGAACACAATGTCAGAAGAAAAACAAACACCTGAGCAAGAAGCAGAGGTTGAAGCACAAGAAGAAGCAGTTCAAGCAGAAACTGAGGAAGTAAAGCACGATGAACAGTCTGCCTTCCAAGAGAAGATTGATGAATTGCAGCAGCTTCTAGATGAAAAAGAAAACAAAATTCTGCGTGTTCAAGCAGATTTTGAAAACTATAAACGCCGTGCTCGAACTGAAGTGGAGACCGTGCAAAAATATCGTTCTCAACATGTTGTCAGCGATCTTCTCCCAGCTCTTGACAACTTTGAAAGAGCGCTTGGAATTGATCCAGACAATGAGCAGGCGAAAAGTTTATTAGAAGGAATGCAAATGGTTTACCGCCAGCTGGTAGAAGCGTTGAAAAATGAAGGCGTTGAACCAATTGAAGCTGTCGGCAAAGAGTTCGATCCAAACCTTCATCAAGCCGTCATGCAAGTTGAAGATGAAAACTTCGATTCAAATATCGTCGTAGAAGAATTGCAAAAGGGCTATAAACTCAAAGACCGAGTTATTCGTCCATCAATGGTAAAAGTAAATCAATAACTACATAATGGGAGGTCATCGATTATGAGTAAAATCATTGGGATTGACTTAGGAACAACAAACTCATGTGTTGCAGTACTTGAAGGCGGAGAGCCAAAAGTCATTGCAAACGCTGAAGGAGCACGTACAACACCATCTGTTGTCGCTTTTAAAAATGGAGAGCGCCAAGTTGGTGAAGTAGCGAAACGCCAATCAATTACAAACCCGAACACAATCATGTCTGTTAAAAGACATATGGGTACAGATTATAAAGTAGAAGTTGAAGGCAAGAACTACACGCCGCAGGAAATCTCTGCAATCATTCTTCAACATCTTAAATCATACGCTGAAGGCTACCTTGGCGAAGAAGTAACAAAAGCTGTTATCACAGTTCCAGCTTACTTCAACGATGCAGAACGTCAAGCGACAAAAGATGCTGGTAAAATTGCTGGTCTTGAAGTAGAACGTATCATCAACGAACCAACAGCAGCTGCGCTTGCTTATGGTTTAGATAAAACAGATGAAGATCAAACGATCCTTGTATACGACCTTGGTGGCGGTACATTTGACGTATCAGTCCTTGAGCTTGGAGACGGCGTCTTTGAAGTACGCTCAACTGCTGGGGACAACCGTCTAGGTGGAGACGATTTTGACCAAGTGATCATTGATCACCTAGTGGCTGAATTCAAAAAAGAAAATGGCATTGACCTTTCAAAAGATAAAATGGCGCTTCAGCGTTTAAAAGATGCTGCTGAAAAAGCGAAAAAAGATCTTTCTGGTGTATCTTCTACACAAATCTCATTGCCGTTTATCACAGCTGGAGATGCAGGTCCTCTTCATCTTGAATTAACGCTAACGCGTGCTAAATTCGAAGAGCTTTCTGCAGACCTTGTAGAGCGTACAATGACACCTGTACGTCAATCATTAAAAGATGCTGGTTTATCTGCTAGCGAGATTGATAAAGTCATCCTTGTTGGTGGATCAACTCGTATTCCTGCAGTACAAGAAGCAATCAAAAAAGAAACAGGCAAAGAGCCTCATAAAGGTGTAAACCCTGATGAAGTGGTTGCTCTTGGTGCGGCGATCCAAGGTGGAGTCATCACAGGAGATGTCAAAGACGTTGTTCTACTTGACGTAACACCACTTTCTTTAGGAATTGAAACAATGGGCGGCGTATTCACAAAGCTGATTGAACGTAATACAACAATTCCAACAAGTAAATCTCAAGTATTCTCAACAGCTGCTGACAACCAAACAGCGGTAGACATCCATGTCCTGCAAGGTGAACGCCCAATGGCAGCAGACAACAAAACATTAGGTCGTTTCCAATTGACTGACATTCCGCCAGCACCACGCGGCGTACCACAAATCGAAGTATCTTTTGATATCGATAAAAACGGTATTGTCAACGTACGTGCGAAAGATATGGGTACAGGCAAAGAGCAAAACATCACAATCAAATCTTCTTCAGGTCTTTCTGATGATGAGATCGAAAAAATGGTTAAAGAAGCAGAAGAAAATGCTGAAGCAGATGCGAAGAAAAAAGAAGAAATCGAAGTGCGCAATGAAGCAGATCAATTAGTGTTTACAACTGAAAAAACATTAAAAGATCTAGAAGGCAAAATCGATGAAGAGCAAGTGAAAAAAGCAAACGACGCGAAAGATGCCCTAAAAGCTGCGATCGAAAAAGGCGAGCTTGAAGACATCAAAGCGAAAAAAGATGAGCTGCAAACAATCGTTCAAGAACTAACGACAAAGCTCTATGAAGAAGCTGCAAAACAAGCACAAGCTCAGCAAGAAGGCGGCGCTGAAGGTGCTCAAAAAGCAGATGACAATGTAGTGGATGCAGAATACGAAGAAGTAAACGACGATCAAGAGAAAAAATAATCACCTTTACTTTTGAAAAAGACTGCTGAAACGTACTCGTCAGAAAGTCAAAGTCAGGATCTCTTGGCTTTGACTTTTTTTCTTTCCAACGATGAAAGCAATTGAAAAAGGTCAAATCAAAATGATACAATCGTATTTATGTGAGAAAATCGGGAGTGTGAAGAGATGAGTAAGCGTGATTACTATGAAGTGCTTGGCGTGAGTAAGAGCGCCTCAAAAGACGAGATCAAAAAAGCATACCGCAAGCTTTCAAAAAAGTATCACCCTGATATTAATAAAGAAGCTGGCTCAGATGAGAAATTCAAAGAAGTAAAAGAAGCCTATGAAATCCTTTCTGACGATCAAAAACGTTCGCAGTATGACCAGTTCGGTCATACCGATCCAAACCAAGGCTTTGGTGGCGGCGGTTTTGGCGGAGGTGGAGACTTTGGCGGCTTCGGTGGCTTTGATGACATCTTCTCTAGTATTTTTGGCGGTGGAGCCAGAAGAAGAGATCCAAATGCACCTCGTCAAGGAGCAGACTTGCAATATACAATGACGCTTTCATTTGAAGAAGCAGCATTTGGGAAAGAAGCAACGATTGAAATCCCTCGTGAGGAATCATGTGAAACATGCCATGGATCAGGGGCAAAGCCTGGGACAGATGCGAAGACATGTTCACATTGCGGCGGCTCCGGTCAATTAAATGTTGAGCAATCAACTCCGTTTGGTAAAGTGGTCAATCGCAGAGTATGTAACTACTGTAGCGGAACAGGAAAACAAATCGATCACAAATGTTCTACATGTGGCGGCTCTGGTAAAGTGCGTAAGCGTAAGAAAATCAATGTGACGATCCCAGCTGGTGTTGACGATGGTCAGCAGCTCAGAGTGTCTGGTCAAGGGGAGCCAGGTGTAAATGGAGGGCCTCCAGGCGATTTATTTGTTGTGTTCCATGTGCGCTCGCATGAATTCTTTGAGCGTGACGGAGATGACATTTACTGCGAAATGCCGTTAACCTTTGCACAAGCTGCATTAGGTGACGAAATTGAAGTGCCGACATTACACGGTAAAGTAAAATTGAAAGTCCCTGCTGGTACACAAACTGGCACGAAATTTAGACTTAAAGGAAAAGGTGTGAAAAATGTACGCGGCTATGGTCAAGGCGATCAGCATATCGTTGTACGAGTCGTCACACCAACAAATTTAACGGACAATCAAAAAGATATCATTAGAAAATTTGCTGAAGTGAGCGGAAATAAACCGGACGAACAAGAAATGAGCTTCTTCGATAAGGTAAAACGCGCATTTAAAGGCGAGTAAGACGGATAAGGAGTTGGTAGTATTGAAGTGGTCAGAAATTAGCGTCCATACAACAAATGAAGCGGTGGAACCAATCACCAATATTTTGCATGAAGCAGGTGCGAGTGGTGTCGTGATTGAGGACCCGCTTGATTTAGTCAAGGAACGTGAAAATGTATACGGTGAGATCTACCAGCTCGATCCGAATGACTATCCTGAAGAAGGGGTCATCGTCAAAGCCTATCTTCCAATGAATAGCTTTTTAATGGAAACGGTAGATGAGATCAAAGAAGCCATCAACAATCTTCTTCTATACGATATTGATCTTGGGCGAAATACGCTGTCCATTTGTGAAGTAAATGAAGAAGAATGGGCCACCGCATGGAAGAAATACTATCATCCTGTGAAAATCTCTGAAAAATTCACCATCGTTCCAACGTGGGAAGAATATACGCCGGTTCATTCTGATGAACTGATTATTGAAATGGACCCAGGAATGGCATTTGGAACAGGGACACACCCAACAACGGTTCTTTGTATTCAGGCGCTTGAGCGCTATGTGAAGGAAAACGATACGGTAATTGATGTTGGAACAGGCTCTGGGATTTTAAGTGTGGCAGCAGCGATGGTTGGTGCAAAGGACATTCAAGCCTTTGATCTCGACACCGTTGCGGTTGAAAGTGCGAAGCAAAACATCGAGCTAAATGGTGTAAGTGAACAAGTAACGGTCAAGCAAAATAACTTACTTGATGGGATTTCAGGTGAACATGATGTTATCGTCGCCAACATTCTCGCAGAAGTGATTTTGCGCTTTACAGATCAAGCCTATGACTTATTGAAGAAAGATGGCTATTTCATTACTTCAGGCATCATTGGACAAAAGAAATTACAAGTCAAAACAGCATTAGAAGAAGCAGGTTTTGACATTGTTGAAGTGCTATCAATGGAAGATTGGGTCAGCATTATAGCGAAAAAATAAAGCGAGTAGGTGTCAGGACACGTATGCAACGATATTTTATCGACCTCACGAAAGAAGAAGTGATCGCAAAGGAAGCTATCGTCATCAAAGGTAAAGATGTACATCACCTTTCCAACGTCATGCGCATGAAAGCAGGGCAGGAAATCCTTTGTTTAACGACAGACGGCTTTGAAGCGCTCAGTAAAATTGATACAATAACAAAGGAAGAAGTCCTTTGTCACCTTGAAGGCTGGACAAATCAGGACAGAGAACTTCCTGTAAGGGTCACAATTGCGAGTGGTCTCCCAAAAGGAGATAAGCTTGAGCTAATTATCCAAAAAGGCACAGAGCTTGGCGCGAGTGCATTTATCCCTTTTCAAGCGGCTCGTTCTA
The DNA here is from genome assembly GCF_038610765.1 of Bacillus sp. FSL R5-0422. Taxonomy (NCBI): domain Bacteria; kingdom Bacillati; phylum Bacillota; class Bacilli; order Caryophanales; family Bacillaceae; genus Bacillus; species Bacillus sp. FSL R5-0422. The sequence continues at coordinate 2,242,784 of NZ_CP152014.1, read as the reverse complement.
TTACAAAGCTTGACCAAAAGAAGTCACATAAAAAACGAGATCGCTGGGAGAAAATTGCGAAAGAAGCAGCTGAGCAATCCTACCGGAATATCATTCCTCATGTTTATCCAGTATCAACGTTTAAAGAGCTGACTCAATTAGCTAGTGAATTCGATAAATGTGTCGTTGCATACGAAGAATCATCGAAAGAAGGAGAGCAAAGCCGCTTTCAAACTGTGCTCCAACAAATGAAAGGCGGACAAACCTTGCTAGTTGTTTTTGGTCCTGAAGGCGGTTTGGCAGAAAAGGAGATTGAAGCGCTTGAAACGCTTGGTGCAGTCATTTGCGGGCTCGGACCACGCATTTTAAGAACAGAAACAGCTCCTCTTTACGCGCTTTCTGCTATATCTTATCAAACAGAGTTATTAAGAGGTGAATCATGATGGGAACAGTAGCGTTCCATACACTTGGCTGTAAGGTCAATCACTATGAAACAGAAGCGATCTGGCAGCTGTTTAAAGAAGCAGGCTATGAAAGAAAAGAGTACGAATCAAAAGCAGACGTATATGTCATTAACACATGTACGGTCACGAATACAGGCGATAAAAAAAGCCGTCAAGTCATTAGAAGAGCCATTCGTCATAACCCGGATGGTGTCATTTGTGTAACAGGTTGTTATGCGCAAACATCTCCAGCAGAAATCATGGCGATTCCTGGTGTTGATATTGTCGTGGGAACACAAGACAGACATAAATTACTCGGTTACATTGAAGAATTTCGCAGAGAAAGACAGCCGATTAATGGGGTTGGCAATATCATGAAAGCACGTGTGTTTGAAGAACTCGATGTTCCTGCCTTTACAGACAGAACACGTGCGTCATTAAAAATCCAAGAAGGCTGTAACAACTTCTGTACATTCTGCATTATTCCTTGGGCTCGCGGACTTCTTCGTTCTCGAGATCCAGAAGAGGTCATCAACCAAGCGCAGCAGCTTGTAGATGCCGGCTATAAAGAAATTGTATTAACAGGTATTCACACAGGCGGATACGGTGAAGACTTAAAGGATTATAACTTTGCAAAGCTTCTGAAAGAATTAGATGAACGTGTCAACGGTTTAAAACGAATTCGTATTTCATCTATCGAAGCAAGCCAAATTACAGATGAAGTGATCGAAGTGCTTGATCAGTCAGATAAAATTGTTAGACATCTGCACATCCCGCTTCAATCTGGCTCTAACACAGTGCTGAAAAGAATGCGCCGTAAATATACGATGGAATTCTTTGCAGAGCGTTTAACAAAGCTGAAAAAAGCATTGCCAGGTCTTGCTGTCACTTCTGATGTGATTGTTGGGTTCCCTGGAGAAACAGAAGAAGAATTTTTGGAAACATATAATTTTGTCAAAGACCATCAATTCTCTGAACTGCACGTATTCCCTTACAGTAAACGTACAGGTACGCCAGCTGCAAGAATGGAAGATCAAGTGGATGAAAATGTGAAAAACGAACGTGTCCACCGCTTGATCGCTCTTTCTGACCAGCTTGCGAAAGAATATGCTTCAGCTTATGAAGGGGATGTCCTAGAGATTATTCCAGAAGAATCCTTCAAAGAACAAGAAGGAAAGCACAATCTTTATGTGGGCTATACAGATAACTATATGAAGGTTGTTTTTGAAGGAACAGAGGACATGATCGGTCGTTTGGTCAAAGTGAAAATCACGAAAGCGGGTTATCCTTATAACGAAGGACAATTCGTTCGTATAAGCGATGAAGTACAAACAGACAAAGTGAGAATGACCTCATAATCAATAAAACACCGACTGCCAAAAAGGCAAGCTGGTGTTTTTATTTTGATTGATTCGGTAAAAGACATAAAATCAATGTGTGAAATGGACGGATGAATGGGAAGAAAAGCAAAGAGCTTGCCACATTAAACAGCAGGCTAAAATGTGCAATTTGCTGGGCTGGAGCATTTGCAAGAAGGGCGACGAATTCAGTCATCGTGGCGAGAAACGGGAGACATAAAAGCACTCCGAGCACATTAAACAAAACGTGTGCATAAGCTGTTTGTCGTGCTGCATAGCCGCCAGATATGGCAGCCATTACGGCTGTAATACATGTCCCGATATTGGACCCTAATACAAAGCTGATGCCTTCCTGAAGCCCAACTGTTCCTTCATTCATAAACCCCATTAAAATACCGATACAAACGGAGCTCGAATGAACAATCGCTGTAAAAATAGTGCCAGATAGCAGTGCCGTCCAGTCAGAATGCTGCATCATTTCAAGAAAGCGCAATGTCTCAGGCTGACTTGTCATCATACCTGCAATTTTAGAAAAGCCTTGAATGCAGAAAAAGATCATCCCGAGCCCAAATATACTTTTTCCTGCATGCCTAAAGGATTTCCTGCCTAACATCATGCATATCAGACCAACTAGGATCAAGACCCACATGAAAACATCCATTTTAATGGCGATAAATTCTGTTGTAAACGTAGAGCCAATATTCGTACCAAGAATCATTGGAATGGACTTTTTAAAAGAGAGAATGCCTGTACTGACAAAGCCGATCACGATGACCATAAACGCTGAACTGCTTTGAAGAATTCCTGTAAATATAATACTGACTAAGAATGCCTTTACTGGGTGATCTGTAAAGAGAAGAAGTGATTTCTCAATACGAGACGACGCAAGCGCCATTAATCCTTTTCTCAGCAAACCCATTGACCATAAAAAAATGAAAATAAGTGCACAGAAATAAATGATCGCCATCATAGAAAAGTCCTCCTCTTACCAATGAATATATGGACTTGTCTACCTGCTCATGACGAAAATATATTTCCAAATCACTTAGTTGACCTCACACTAGGCTTATATTATAATGTCTAGGTACATGTTTTGCATGTATATCTTTTTTTAATGCAGTCGATTGGTGTATTCGGAGGGAGGGAAAGAGAATGTCAAAAACGGTCGTTAGAAAAAACGAATCGCTTGAAGATGCTCTTCGTCGCTTTAAACGCAGTGTATCCAAAACTGGAACATTGCAAGAAGCAAGAAAGCGTGAATTTTATGAAAAGCCTAGCGTAAAGCGCAAGAAAAAGTCTGAAGCTGCTAGAAAACGTAAATTCTAAAGAGGGTGGATTTTATGAGTCTTCTTGAGCAATTAAATTCTGATATGAAGCTTATGATGAAAAACCGTGAGAAAGACAAGCTTGTTGTCATTCGGATGGTAAAGGCTTCGCTCCAAAATGAAGCAATTAAGCTTAAGAAAGACAGTTTGACCGGCGATGAGGAACTAACCGTCCTTTCCCGCGAGATTAAGCAACGTAAAGACTCCCTCCATGAATTTTCGAAAGCTAATCGCTTAGATTTAGTAGATAAAGTTCAAAAAGAGATTGACATCTTAGACGTTTATTTACCTGAACAGCTTTCTGAAGAAGAACTGCAAACGATCGTGAAAGAGACGATCGCTGAAACAGGTGCTTCATCGAAAGCTGATATGGGTAAAGTCATGAGCGCTATTATGCCAAAAGTAAAAGGTAAAGCTGATGGAGCTGTCATTAACAGACTTGTCAGCGAGCAGTTGTCTCAATAAAAAAGTATCCTTCTATTGTTAGAAGGGTACTTTTTTTATGCCCTCGTGATTCTGTCATATAAAAATGAAACCTATGATACATTTGTAACGTATGTAAAGGAACAGTAAAATGGAAGATAGAGAGGAGGGATCACCAAATAGATGAAAAAAATAAAAATTTCTATTGCTCTCTTCAGTTGTTTTATAATATGCTTATTATTAGGGGTTCAATTGACCGCGAAATCAGTAGATCAGAAAGTTCATGTTATCCCAATTGAAGATACAGTAGAAAAAGGACTTTCTAAATTTATTGAACGATCATTTGAGCATGCCAAGTCCGAACGAGCGAAACATATCATTCTAGACATCAATACGCCCGGTGGTGCAGTCGATGCCGCGCTTGAGATTGCAGATACTATTCGTGCGTCTGATATTCCTGTGACAGCGTTTGTGAATCATAGAGCGCTTTCAGCCGGGGCATTCCTTGCACTAAATGCCGATCAAATTTATATGACCCCAAATGGAAAGATGGGGGCTGCTGCGATCATTGACGGTGAAGGTAATGCTGCCGATCAAAAATCTGAGTCTCTATGGCTTGCTGAAATGAGCGATGCTGCCGAAAAGCAGGGACGTGATCCGAAATATGCGCTTGCGATGGCTGATCCAGACATAGATGCGAAAGATGCCGGTGCACCAAAAGGAGAACTGCTCACCTTTAATACGGATCGAGCGCTTCAATTCGGTTACGCAGAAGGTGAAGCGAAAAATTTAGATGACTTGCTTCAAAAACTGAAGTTAGCAAATGCTTCAGTTCAATATGATGAAGTAAGCTTTGCTGAAAAGGTTGCGCGCTTTCTTACGCATCCAATCGTCATTCCAATCCTTTTATCCATTGCAAGCTTAGGGTTAATCGTTGAACTCTATTCACCCGGATTCGGTGTTCCAGGCACCATGGGAGTGACAGCGCTTCTTCTATTCTTTTATGGTCATCTCGTGGCAGGCTTTGCAGGATATGAGACGTTGTTCCTGTTTTTAGCAGGGTTATTGCTCTTAATCCTGGAATTGTTTTTGCCGGGGGGAATCGTAGGTGTCATTGGACTGATCTGTGTGGTTGTCAGCTTATTTTTAGCAGCTGGAAGCTTTACAGAAATGGCGATTTCCATCTTGATTGCCACTGCTGTTTCAATCATAGCAGTTATATTATTGACAAAGGTGTTGGGGAAACGTATGAAATTTTTTAAAAAATTCATTTTAACCGATTCAACCAATAAAGAAAGCGGTTATGTCTCAAATGAAACAAGAGAGGATCTTGTTGGACAGATCGCTGTTACATTAACAGCGCTTCGCCCGTCTGGGACGGCTGTACTCGGAGATGAACGCATTGATGTTGTATCAGAAGGTGCGTTTATTGACAAGGATGAACAGGTTAAAATCGTCAAAGCGGAAGGCTCACGCATTGTCGTGAGGAAAGTATAGATATACTGAATTTATAGGAGGAATAAAATGGATCCGTCTACTTTATTATTATTTGTGATTATCGCAGCAGGTTTGATCGTTCTATCGATCTTCTTCACCTTTGTACCGGTGATGCTGTGGATTTCTGCCCTAGCGGCTGGCGTAAGAGTGAGCATTTTTACACTTGTAGGAATGAGACTTCGCCGAGTCATTCCAAACCGAGTGGTCAATCCGCTCATCAAAGCACATAAAGCAGGTCTTGATGTGACGATTAACCAACTAGAAAGTCATTACCTTGCAGGTGGTAACGTTGACCGAGTTGTAAATGCATTAATCGCGGCTCAACGTGCGAATATTGAATTGAACTTTGCACGCTGTGCAGCAATCGACCTAGCAGGCCGTGACGTACTTGAAGCTGTACAAATGAGTGTAAACCCTAAAGTCATTGAAACACCATTTATCTCTGGTGTGGCAATGGACGGGATTGAAGTAAAAGCAAAAGCACGTATCACAGTTCGTGCAAACATCGAACGACTTGTCGGTGGTGCTGGGGAAGAAACAATTATTGCTCGTGTAGGTGAAGGGATTGTCTCTACAATCGGTTCGTCAAATAATCATAAAAGGGTTCTAGAAAACCCAGATATGATTTCTCAAACGGTTCTTGGTAAAGGATTAGATTCAGGTACTGCATTTGAAATTCTCTCGATTGATATCGCAGATGTGGACATCGGTAAGAACATCGGGGCAATTCTGCAAACAGACCAAGCAGAAGCAGATAAAAACATTGCACAGGCAAAAGCTGAAGAACGCCGCGCAATGGCTGTTGCCCAGGAGCAAGAAATGCGTGCGAAAGTTGAAGAAATGCGCGCGAAAGTCGTAGAAGCCGAGGCGGAAGTACCACTTGCCATGGCTGAAGCGTTACGTGAAGGGAATATTGGAGTCATGGACTACATGAATATTAAGAATATCGATGCTGATACGGATATGAGAGATTCATTTGGTAAAATGACAAAAGGTCCATCTGATAATGAAAACAAATAAGCATCCTCTCACGCTTTAAGGAGGGAGCCCAATGGACATTCTATTTGAAAATCCGTTACTAATTGCGATTATCATCGGTATTATCTCTGCTGTATTTGGGAAAATCGGCAAACAAGAGGAGAAGGAACAAGACAACCGGCAACATAAGCCGGCTCCTCAGAATAAGCCTATGCCTCAAAAGAAAGCAGAAAACCCGGTCTCAACAGACCAGTTGGACGATTTTGGCGATGTGCATGATCATGGCGGGATGAAGAAACAAGGTTCACAGTCCTTACAGGATCGTTATACCGCTACACTAGCTGAAATGAAAGAAAGAAAAAGCGAGCTGAATAAAGAGTTCAAATCTCTTGAAAGGCAGCTGACCAAGCCGAAAGCTTCTGCTGCGGAAATGAAGCCGCACGTCATTGACAAGCTTAATCAAAATACTGTTGTTCAAGGCATGCTTCTTGGAGAAGTATTTGGAGAGCCGCGCGCGAAAAAGCCGCACAGAACGATGAACCGGCCATATAAAAGATGAACAAGAAAGTCCCTTTATATAAAGGGGCTTTTTATGTTTGTCCTGATAGAGACCTCTCGCAGTGAATAATGATGAAATGGCTGTTTTGCGGGATTCATTAGCATGATCTGAACCACTAAGGAATAAGATGATATAGAGGCTTTCTCAGCGGTCTCACCATCTTTCAGTTTGATCTCATACACATGAGGTGGGAAGGGGTTCTTATTGAATGGGAAAAAGAAAAAATCGACTTAAAGCATGGCTGACAAGAACACTTGAAATCCCTCCAGACGTCATGATGGATCTTCCCCGTATTACGATGGTTGGCAGACTCCACATTTACATAGAGAACCATAAAGGGCTTTTGCTTTTCAGTGATCAAGAAGTAAGGCTAATGCTCAAGCAAGGACAATGCATTATTTCAGGGAAAGATTTTGTGATTAAAACGATTTTGCCAGAAGAGATCTTATTAGAAGGGAAAATCGATGAGGTCCGTTATATTGATTCTTAACTGACGGAGGGGAGAAGTGTGAAGAATAAATGGTTCGCCTATTTTATTGGCAGAGTGGAAGTGGAGATCAAGGGAAACGGCATTGAGCGGCTTATCAATGAGTGCACGAGACAGGGGATCACAATGTTTCAAGTGATCCGCCGTCAAGACAGCGTGCGCTTATTTATTCGCTTATCAGATGTACATGCTTTCAGAAAAGTACAAAGACATCATGAGGTATCATGTTCATTTCATCAAAAGAAGGGATTTCCGTTCCTTCTCCTATGGTCAAGGAAGAATATTGGGTTTACCCTTGGGATTGTGTTTTTTCTAGCGACGATATTGGCGCTTTCGAACATGGTGTGGAAAATTGATATTAAAGGAGCCAATCCAGAAACTGAACATCAGATGAGAAAGCATTTAGACGAGATTGGGGTACAAAAAGGCCGTTTTCAGTTTCTAATGGGAACACCTGAAAAAATCCAAAAATCACTGACCGCCAATATTCAAAGCATTACATGGGTTGGCGTTGAACTTAACGGTACAACATTTCAAATGAAAGTTGTGGAAAAAAATGAGCCGGAAAAAGAAAAATATACAAGCCCACAGCATATTGTGGCCAAGAAGAAGGCGGTCATCACGAGAATGTATGTGGAAAAAGGAGAGCCGCTTGCCGCAGTTGATGAACATGTGAAGAAAGGACAAATGCTCGTCTCTGGCCTCATCGGCAGCGAAGACCAGCAAAAAACGGTCGGTGCTAAAGCGAAAATTTATGGAGAAACGTGGTACCGTTCTGAAGTTTCTGTCCCTCTTCAAACATCTTTTGATGTCTTTACGGGTAAAATGAAGACAAAGCACAAGCTCTCCGCATTTGGAGGTTCAGTGCCTTTTTGGGGCTTTTCCTTTAAAAAGGATGATTTTAAGCAGCCGAAAACAGAAACAGAAGTTCACCCACTCCATTTCTTAAATTTCCAGCTCCCATTTTCCTATGAAAAAGAAACGACACGCGAAAGTGAAATAATGAACCGAACATACACAAATAAAGAAGCAGTTCAAGCAGGGATTAAAATGGGTAAAAAAGAATTAGAAGAGAAGCTAGGTCAAACAGGAGAGGTGAAAAGTGAAAAAGTTTTGCACGAGACAACAGGGAATGGTAAAGTTAAGTTAATCATCCTTTACCAAGTAATAGAAGATATTGTTCAACCAACACCTATTGTTCAGGGAGACTAGAGAATGACAGAACATTTACTTGAAATTCAACAAAAATTAGATAGCCCAAACGAAGCGATTGCTTTATTTGGTAATCAAGATGCTTATCTGAAACTGATGGAAAACGAGCTGAATGTCTCCATTATTACACGCGGAGAAAAAGTGTATGTTTCTGGTCAGGAAGCATCAAGAGAAACAGTGAGCCGTCTGATGACATCTCTCTTACATCTTATTCGAAAAGGAATTGAGATTTCTGAACGGGATGTCGTATATGCCATTAAAATGGCGCAAAAAGATAAGCTCAATTATTTTGAAAATATGTATGAAGATGAAATTACGAAAAATGCTAAAGGAAAGTCAATCAGGGTAAAAACCATTGGCCAGCGGGAATATGCTGCGGCAATGAAAAAAGATGACCTTGTCTTTGGAATTGGACCAGCTGGAACAGGGAAGACGTATTTGGCAGTCGTCAACGCCGTACATGCACTGAAAAATGGACATGTGAAACGAATTATCCTGACAAGACCAGCTGTAGAAGCAGGAGAGAGTCTTGGCTTTTTACCAGGTGATCTAAAGGAAAAAGTAGATCCTTATTTAAGACCACTATATGATGCCTTGCATGATGTGCTTGGCAGTGATCATACGGAACGTTTAATCGAGCGTGGTGTGATTGAAATAGCGCCTCTTGCCTACATGAGAGGGCGGACACTTGATGACGCATTTGTTATTTTAGATGAAGCGCAAAATACAACGCCTGCCCAAATGAAAATGTTTTTGACGAGACTTGGGTTTGGCTCTAAAATGGTCATTACAGGAGATATTACACAGATTGACTTGCCGAAGGGCATGCAGTCTGGCCTTGCAGCTGCAAAGGACATGCTTGCAGAGATCAAGGGCATCTCATTTATTGAGCTAGACCAAACAGATGTGGTCAGACACCCGCTTGTGGCAAAGATCATCGGAGCATACGAAAAGCAAAAGTGACCTTAATGACCCGATCGTCTTCATCGGGTCATTTTGTTTCGATCGTGGTTTAAAGTAAAAAAGGAGGTACTTTCCTTGAGAAAGAATCAGAAAGACAGTAACCGTAAAAGACTGCTGTCTAAAAAAGAACCTCAGAAAATGGAGCGCTCACGCTATTTAAATGTTTTGCTATACGCTGGTTTAGCAGCCATTCTATTCGTGGTGCTCTTCTTCCATGTAAAGCCTGAATCGCTCGACTTAGATTTATTTTCGGTGAGCGAACAGACCATCTATTCTCCATCAACCGTCGATGATCAAGAAGCGACAGAAGAAAAGAAACAAGAAGCAACAGATCAAGTAGAGGATCAATATACACTCAAAAAAGCGTATTCTGACAATCGAGTTGATCTCATCTCCTCCCTTTTCGAAGCTATAAAAGAAGAGAAAAAAGCAGCTGATGAAAAAGAGAATCCGCCATCGGATAAAGAAATGGTCAAGCGTGTGAAAGAAAAACTGACCTCAGATATGCAGGAGGCTGTTTCAGACCAATCCATCAAAGCGCTGCTTCAAGCAAGTGACGAAAATCTCTCTTTTACCAAGGATTCTATCATCACAGTGGTGAATTCACTGATGAGTAAAGAAATCACAGCAGCGAAATTGCAAGAAGAGAAAAAACAAGTGAAAACAGAGCTTGAAAACAACTCAATTCCATCAAAATACTTAAATGCTGCGAAAGAAATTGGTGAATTTGCGATCATTCCAAACTATGTATTTGATCCAGTGGCAACAGAGAAGAAAAGACAAGAAGCCGCAGATAATATTCAGCCGGTTCAGATTAAGCAAGGGCAAATCTTAGTCGAAGAAGGAGAGCTTATCGACCGAGAAGTGTATCGTAAATTAGAACTGACAGGGCTCTTAAACAGCTCCAATTTGATTAAGCCTGTAAGCGGTCTTATGATCTTAATTGGACTGTTTTTAGCAGCGATTATTCATTCACTTGAATCGAGGAAAAAATCGCTTGTTCATAAGAATAAGTCGTTGCTACTCTATTCGCTCATTTTCACGATTATTTTAGTCATCATGGAAGTATTCAGTCTCTTCCAGGAAACGAAATATACGACAATAGGATATGTGGTGCCAGTGGCACTTGGCACAATGCTGATCAAGCTACTTATCAATGAGCGGCTAGCGATTTTCTCTGGTCTAGTATTTGCTCTTTGCGGCAGTATGATGTTTAATCAAGGTGTAACCGGCGTCTTTAACTATGTGATCTGCGCTTATTACCTTGTGAGCGGGATGGCGGGCATTTTATTTTTGAGAAAGCATAATGCACGTTCAAAAATATTACAGGCAGGGCTTTGGGTCGCTTTGGTGAATGTCCTTGTGGTTCTATCCATTACGCTCATCCAAAACTCCTCACCATCAGGGCTTGAAATCGGTGTAAACCTTATGATGGCAATTGTGTCAGGGTTTGCATCATCTATTTTGGTCATTGGGCTAATGCCTGTGTTTGAGAGTATGTTTGGCATTCTTTCAACAATGAAGCTGATTGAACTATCAAATCCAAATCATCCGCTGCTTAAAAAGATTTTAACAGAGACACCAGGTACATATCATCATAGTGTCATGGTGGCAAATTTAGCGGATGCGGCATGTGAAGCAGTCGGAGCAAACGGTCTTTTAGCAAGGGTTGGCGCTTATTATCATGACATTGGCAAAACGAAAAGACCCCAATACTTTATCGAAAACCAAATGAACATTGATAATCCGCATGACAAGCTTTCTCCTCAGCTAAGTAAAAATATCATTATTGCTCATACGACAGATGGAGCTGATATGCTGAGAGAAAAGAAGTTTCCTGAAGAGCTTGTCGATATTGCCGAACAGCATCACGGGAAGTCACTGTTAAAGTTCTTTTACTATAAGGCAAAAGAGCGTGATGATCAGGTGACAGAAGAAGAATTCCGTTATCCTGGTCCAAAACCGCAATCAAAAGAAGCGGCAATTATTTCTGTAGCGGATAGCGTGGAAGCAGCGGTACGATCGATGCATAATCCAAATCCAGAACGGATCGAAAAGCTCGTCAAAGGCATTATTTCCGATAAAATGCAGGATGGGCAATTCAGTGAATGTGATCTGACATTTAAAGAGTTAAATATTATTAGTCAAACGATTTGTACAACATTAAAGGGGATATTCCATTCTCGGATTGAATATCCGGATGCCCCGAAGCAGAAGGTGAAGTAAATGACATTGTTAATTGATTTAATAGATGAAACAGGACAAGTATCAAAAGAGCAGCTTGAAGAAGTGGAAAAGCTTCTTCTTTTCGCTGCTGATGCCCTTGAGGTTAAAGATCAAGCGGAGGTATCAGTGACGATCGTCTCGAATGAAGAGATTCATCAAATCAATAAAGAATACCGCGGAAAAGACGCACCAACGGATGTGATCTCCTTTGCACTTGAGGAAGAAGGAGAAGGGGAAATTGAAATCATTGGTGCTGATGATATTCCGCCAGTACTTGGCGACATCATCATTAGTGTGGACCGTACGAAAGAGCAGGCAGAGGAATATGGACATTCCTTTATGAGAGAGCTTGGATTCCTCACCATTCATGGATTTCTACATTTGCTCGGGTTTGATCATATGACAGAGGAAGATGAAAAAGAAATGTTCGCCAAACAGACAAAGATCTTGGATGATTATGGCCTTTCAAGATCTTCGTAAGAAAAGAAGGCCGCTTGCCCGTTTTTTTCGGAGTTTTTATTATGCATTTAGAGGAATATGGCGAACTTTCTTGAATGAACGGAATTTTCGATTTCACACAGTCGCAGCCATCATCGTGATGATCTGCGGCTTTTGGTTTCACATTGAACCATTTGAATGGATGATCGTTTTGCTTTTATGCGGGGGGATGTTTGCGCTTGAACTTGTCAATACAGCCATTGAACATACAGTGGACCTGATGACAGAAGAGAGGCACCCGCTTGCTGAGAAAGCGAAAGACGCTGCAGCAGGCGCTGTTTGCGTTTACGCCGCGATTTCGGTTATGATTGGATTGATCATCTTCTTACCGAAGATCATGCAATAGAACAATATTACTATTTATTAACATTTTTAGAAATGGGCGTGAAAATGTCACGTGAATTATGTAAAATATAAATGTGACAGTGGTACCATTTCTTCTGAAAGTGGGAACTAGGAATGAACAAACAAGAGTTGATTTCAGAAGCAATTAAAGCAAGGGACTTTGCATATGTACCCTATTCAAAATTCAAAGTCGGTGCAGCATTACTGTCGAATGATGGAACAGTGTATGGCGGCTGCAACATTGAAAATGCAGCATATGGTATGTGTAATTGTGCAGAAAGAACAGCACTTTTTAAAGCCTATTCAGAAGGCAACACATCGTTTCAAATGCTAGCAGTAGTGGCTGATACAGACCGTCCTGTTTCGCCGTGCGGGGCATGCAGACAGGTCATTTCAGAGCTATGTGCACCTGACATGCCAGTGATTCTAACGAACTTAAAAGGACAAATATACGAAACAACAGTAAATGAACTATTGCCAGGCGCATTTTCACCGGAGGATTTAAATGACTAACGAAAGCTTCAAATCAGGATTTGTATCAATTATTGGAAGACCAAATGTAGGAAAATCAACCTTTCTTAATCGTGTTATTGGACAAAAGATTGCTATCATGAGTGATAAGCCCCAAACGACACGAAATAAAGTGCAAGGTGTCTTAACAACAAACTCGTCACAAACGATCTTTATCGATACACCAGGTATTCATAAACCTAAGCATAAGCTTGGTGATTTTATGATGAAAGTGGCTCAAAATACACTGAAGGAAGTCGACCTGATCTTGTTTATGATCAATGCAAAGGAAGGCTATGGCAAGGGTGATGAATTCATCATTGAACGACTCAAGCAAACATCTACACCAGTATTTCTAGTCGTCAATAAAATCGACCAAATTCACCCAGATGAGCTGTTCCTTTTAATTGATGAATACCGCACACGTTATCCATTTAAGGAAATTGTGCCAATTTCAGCTCTTGAAGGAAACAACATTGATACGCTTCTTCAGCAGGTTGAAGGTTATCTTCCTGAGGGCCCGCAATTTTACCCAGCAGATCAAGTAACAGACCATCCAGAGCGATTTATTATTTCTGAATTAATTCGTGAAAAAGTGCTGCATTTAACGAGAGAAGAGATTCCGCATAGCATTGCAGTTGCGATCGAATCCATTAAGCCAGATGAAAATGGCAAGATCCATGTGGCGGCGACCATTGTCGTAGAACGTGATTCGCAAAAAGGGATTGTGATTGGGAAACGAGGCAGCTTATTAAAAGAAGTGGGACAAAAAGCGCGCAGAGATATCGAAGCACTTCTCGGTTCAAAAGTGTATCTGGAGCTTTGGGTAAAGGTTCAGAAGGACTGGCGTAATAAGTCCACTCACCTTCGTGACTTCGGATTTAGAGAAGACGAATATTAAAAAAACGTTGCTGTTGTCATAAAATCTGACAATGGTGCGGTTCGATTAGTAAAAATTGTTTATCATGAAATGGAGGTAGCCTGGTCAAGATAAAATTAATATGTTGGATGTAGCGTTGCTGCTTCTAATAAAGAAAGGTGGGGTTTTTATGTTGAATTTTACATGGAACGTATTTTCACAAACAGGAAGCGTTGACACGTATCTGCTTTTCAAAGAGTTAGAAAAGGAGAACCTGGAAAGACCCGATGTACTTGAAGAAGAGATAGCACGATTTGATTTTCCAATCTTATAATTCTTGACCCCCTCCAATGCTCGGAGTGTAGACAAATGCTCATTAAAAGTGAAGGAATCGTCCTTAGAACAACAGATTATGGCGAAACAAACAAAATTGTCACGCTGCTCACTAGAGAACATGGGAAAATTGGTGTGATGGCAAGAGGCGCAAAAAAATCAAACAGCCGCCTGTCAGCCATAAGCCAGCCGTTTTTATACGGAACCTTCCTGATCCAATCATCAACAGGACTTGGAACGCTCCAGCAAGGTGAAATGATTGAAAGTATGCGGACCATTCGGGAAGATTTATTTTTGACCGCATATGCCGCATACATGACAGAATTACTCGATAAAGGCACAGAAGAAAAAAAGCCAAACCCTTATTTGTTTGAGCTCTTGCTTCAATCTCTGCGTCATCTGAATGAAGGCACAGATGCTGATATTATCTTATTTATCGTAGAGGTTAAAATGTTATCAGTGATGGGGATGAAGCCCGAACTTGATCAATGTGTTCATTGTGGTCAAAAAGAAGGGCAGTTTCATTTCTCAATTAGAGATAACGGCTTCATTTGCCAAAATTGCTTTTCTAAAGATCCGTATAAACTGCCCTTATCCCCAGCAGCTGCAAGGCTGCTCCGTTTATTTCATTATTTTGATTTATCAAGGCTCGGTCAGGTTGATGTGAAACCGCAAACGAAACAAGAAATTCGTCAAGTGCTCGACCACTACTATGACGAGTATTCAGGCCTTTATTTGAAATCAAAAAAATTCATGAATCAAATGGAATCCATGAAAAAGCTCATGGGCGGGGAAAACAAAAGTTGACATCTTCCATGACTTTTTGTAAGATCATCTAAGATCAAATATGTTGCATTGACAGAAAGAAGTACTTGCGCAGAATCCATAAAAGCGACCTTAGGGCGGTGTGAGCTAAGGATGGAGGCGTAACGAAAGGCATTCTTGAGCAACGTAAAACAAAGCGGCTGGTTGCTACGATACCAGCAAATAGGGTGGAACCGCGGGAAAAACTCTCGTCCCTATGTTTGCAAGGAGCCTTGCGAGCATAGAGACGGGAGTTTTTGTGTTCTTTTGCGGGGTTCTAGACCCACCCGCTGTACATAGTGGATGGTGTAGAAAAGATGGAGGTGCGATCATTGAATATTCAAGACATGATTTTGACGCTGCAAAAGCATTGGTCAAATGAAGGCTGCGTATTAATGCAGGCGTATGACACAGAAAAAGGTGCCGGAACGATGAGTCCATACACGTTCCTCAGAAGCATTGGCCCAGAGCCGTGGAAGGTAGCGTATGTTGAGCCTTCAAGACGCCCAGCTGATGGCAGATATGGAGAAAACCCAAATAGATTGTATCAGCATCATCAATTCCAAGTGATCATTAAGCCGTCACCTGACAATATTCAAGAACTGTATCTTGAATCATTGAAAGCGCTTGGTATTGACCCGCTGAAACATGATATTCGTTTTGTCGAAGACAACTGGGAAAACCCATCTCTTGGCTGTGCAGGACTTGGCTGGGAAGTATGGCTTGATGGAATGGAAATCACCCAATTCACATATTTCCAGCAAGTCGGCGGTTTGGAATGTAAGCCTGTTTCCGTTGAAATCACATACGGTATTGAACGTCTTGCTTCCTACATTCAGGACAAAGAAAATGTCTTCGATCTTGAATGGACTGACGGATTCACGGTCAGAGATTTATTCCTAATGGCTGAATATGAGCACTCTGTTTATACATTTGAAACATCTAATACTGACATGTTGTTTGAGCTATTTACGACCTATGAGAAGGAAGCGCATAGCCAAATGGACAAAGGACTTGTTCACCCAGCATACGATTATGTGCTCAAATGCTCTCATACGTTTAACCTGCTCGATGCAAAGGGCGCAATTTCTGTTACTGAGCGAACTGGATATATCGGAAGAGTGCGCCAGTTAGCAAGAAAAGTAGCCAAAACCTATTATGAAGAACGAGAAAAATTGGGATTCCCTATGCTAAAAGAGGAGGCGGCTTCTCATGAATAAACAAGATGTATTACTCGAAATCGGCTTAGAAGAGATGCCGGCTCGTTTCATGTCAGAAAGCACAAAGCAGCTAGGCGAAAAAGTAAAAGCGTGGTTTGAAACGCAAAACATTTCATTTGAAGATGTTACTCTATTTAACTCACCAAGACGTCTTGCTGTACTTGTGACAGGTGTCGCAGAAAAACAAGAAGACATCAAAGAAGAAGCAAAAGGTCCGGCTAAAAAGATTGCGCAAGATGCGGAAGGCAACTGGACAAAAGCAGCGGAAGGTTTTGCCCGCGGACAAGGTGCTTCAACAGATGATCTCTATTTTAAAGAGATCAAAGGAGTGGATTATGTCCATGTGCAGAAGTTTGAAGAAGGAAAACAAGTTAAAGACCTTCTGCCAGCATTAGGTGAGATCGCCACTTCATTAAGTTTTCCAAAGAACATGAGATGGGGAAGCAAAGATTTACGCTACATCCGTCCGATTAAATGGATTGTTTGTTTATTTGGAGAGGAGATTGTACCTGTTGACATTGCTGGGGTGAAAAGCGGCCGTGAGACAAGAGGCCACCGTTTCCTTGGTAAGGCAGCGATCATCGACTCACCTGCTTCTTATGAGCAAACATTGCGCGACCAATTTGTCATTGCAGATTCAGATAAAAGAAAACAAGCCATTACCGAGCAGCTAAATGCTCTAGCTTCAGAAAAAGGATGGGTGATTCCTGTTGATCCTGAGCTTCTAGAAGAGGTCAACAATCTTGTAGAATACCCAACGGTGCTATCGGGTTCCTTTGAAGAAGAATTCCTTGCATTGCCGGAAGAAGTATTGGTAACGACAATGAAAGAGCATCAGCGTTATTTCCCCGTGAAAAATGAGCAAGGGGAATTATTGCCGCACTTTATTACGGTGAGAAATGGAAACAGTGAAGCGCTTGAAAATGTCGCAAGAGGGAACGAAAAAGTACTTCGTGCACGTTTATCAGATGCTGCCTTCTTCTATAAAGAAGACGAAAAACTAGTCATTGAAGACAATATTAAGAAGCTTGATAAGGTCGTATTCCATGAGAAACTTGGCACAATTGGCGACAAGCTAAAGAGAGTGACTGACATTGCGACGCGTTTAGCAGCACATGTCGGTGCGGATGAGGAAACGACAGAGCGTGTGGCAAGAGCGGCAAGTATTTCGAAATTTGACCTTGTGACTCAAATGGTCTATGAATTCCCAGAATTACAAGGAATCATGGGCGAGAAATATGCAAAAGCACTTGGCGAACATGAAGAAGTGGCTAAAAGCATCAACGAGCACTATATGCCGCGCTTTGCCGGTGATGAGGCGCCTTCCACTTTGATTGGTGCAATTGTGGCAATAGCCGATAAGCTGGATTCGATTTGTTCCTTCTTCTCAATTGATGTCATTCCAACCGGCTCTCAAGATCCTTATGGACTAAGAAGACAAGCGAGCGGTATCGTTCAAATTCTGCTTGATCGTCATTGGAATATTTCATTCAAAGAGCTTTTGGCACTTGCTCAAGTAGAAGCAGCACACGAAACTGCTCTCATTGAATTTTTAACACATCGTTTAAAATATGTCCTCCAAGCAGAGCATATTCGTCATGATGTTGTCGATGCAGTGCTAGATGTTGAAGATATTGAACCTTATGCAGTTGTGAAAAAAGCAGCTGTTCTTGAAGAGAGCGTGAAACAAGAAAGCTTCAAAGAAACAGCAGAAGCATTAGGACGCGTCATTTCAATCAGTAAAAAAGGTGAAGACGCAGAGATTCAGCCTGAGCTGTTTGAAAATGAGCATGAGCAAAAGCTATATGAGGCGTATCAACAAGTAGAGACAGCCGTCAAGGAACATGTAGCAGCAGGGCAATACAGCGCAGCACTTGAGGCACTTGATACGTTAAAAACACCGATTGTTCATTATTTCGATCACACAATGGTTCATGCAGATGATGAAAAGCTGAAGCGAAATCGTTTGGCACAAATGGTCAAACTAGCTAAAGTCATTCAATCATTTGCGAATATGAACAATTTAATTGTAAAATAAATACCTAAGAACGGTTGCCTTTTTTGAAGGGCAATCGTTTTTTACTCATTTAATTCACGGTTTTTGAGTGGATTTTTGTTTCATTCGGACAAAGATGCGCTATAATATGATGAGTTATGAAAATGATATACATAAAGTAAAGATTCGCTCTCTCTATTTAAAGGTGGTGAGTACAATCGAGTTAAATAAACGGCAAGAGCAGATTTTACAGATTGTCAAAGAGAATGGTCCGATCACTGGAGAGCATATCGCCGATCGGCTGAACTTAACGAGGGCGACCCTCAGACCGGATTTAGCCATATTAACGATGTCAGGCTTTTTAGAAGCAAGACCAAGGGTCGGTTACTTTTTCACAGGAAAAACAGGCACGCAGCTTTTAGCAGATAAGCTGAAAAAACTTCAAGTGAAAGATTTTCAATCCATTCCAGTGGTCATACATGAGAATGTTTCGGTTTATGATGCGATTTGTACGATGTTTTTAGAGGATGTGGGCACATTATTCGTTGTGGACGATCACTCTATTTTAACAGGCGTGTTGTCAAGGAAGGACCTTCTTCGCGCAAGTATTGGAAAACAGGAGCTTCCATCAATCCCTGTCCATATTATTATGACAAGAATGCCGAACATCACCGTTTGCCGCAAGGAAGATTTCATTATGGATGTGGCGAAGCACTTGATTGAAAAGCAGATAGATGCACTTCCTGTTATAAAAGATACGGATAAAGGCTTTGAAGTGGTCGGCAGAATTACAAAAACAAACATGACGAAAATACTTGTTAGCTTATCAGAGAACGAAATAATCTAATTACAGAAGACTGCGAGGGGATGTTATGAGTAATCGCGTAATTTTTGTGGTATCAGATTCAGTAGGAGAAACGGCAGAGCTCGTAGTCAAAGCGGCACTTAGCCAATTTGATGGCGGCTCATCAGACCATTCAAATATTAGAAGAATCCCGTATGTAGAGGATGTCGGTACGATTAAAGAAGTCATTTCACTGGCGAAAGCAGATAACGGAATCGTCTGCTTTACTCTTGTTGTGCCAGAAATGCGCCAATTTTTAATTGAAGAGGCAGAAGCAAACGGAGTCGTTTATTATGACATCATCGGACCACTAATCGACAAGATGGAGACTGCTTATGGAAATGAAGCGAAACATGAGCCGGGGCGTGTACGTCAATTAGATGAGGACTATTTTAAAAAGGTTGAAGCCATTGAGTTCGCAGTGAAGTATGATGACGGCAGAGATCCAAGAGGCATTCTAAAGGCTGATATTGTGCTCATCGGTGTATCACGTACATCTAAGACACCACTATCTCAATACTTGGCGCATAAAAGGCTGAAGGTAGCGAACGTTCCAATTGTTCCTGAAGTAGATCCGCCAGAGGAGTTATTTTCAGTTGATCCAAAGAAATGCATCGGTCTGAAAATCAGTCCAGACAAACTCAATCATATTCGTAAAGAGCGTTTGAAATCTCTAGGTTTAAATGATCGCGCAATTTATGCGAACATTGAACGGATTAAAGAAGAGCTAGAGTATTTTGAAAAAGTGGTGGACCGCATTAACTGTCAAGTCGTTGATGTATCGAATAAAGCAGTTGAAGAAACGGCAAATGTCATTCATCAAATGCTGACCAAAAGAGGTTCCGAATAAACTCAGGATGCTCCTCCTGGGTTTTTCCTATGGTGGGAAACGGGTAAACAAAAACAATGGCATATTTGCTGCATTTGTATTATAATAAAAAATTGTGATAAAATGATTGATTTTAGGTTTAAGTTAAGTCAAGAACGAATAAACTAATATTGGCAGAAGTCAAGTGATTCTGAACATAACTTTTCGACAAAATGAGTTTTACTGTTGTTTGCTATATGGGGGAAAAGTATGGTCTTTTTGCTTCTTTAAAGCAGGAATAAGGTGGAGGGATGGAGAATTAGTCACCTGAATGAACATAAACATGAGAGGACGATTTATGTCGATGCAGATGCTTGTCCTGTAAAAGACGAAATCCTTTCTGTCGCATCTCAATTTCAAATACCAGTGACATTCATTGCTTCATATGAACATTTTCAAACCAAAAGATCTCCACTTGAAGATTGGCGGTTTGTAGATACACATAAGGAAGCAGCGGATTTAGTCATTGCGAACTCAGTTGCCGCACATGATATTGTCGTCACCCAAGACATTGGTCTTGCCTCCTTACTACTTCCAAGACAGGTCATTGTCCTGTCTGAAAGAGGACGGATGTACACGAACGAAACAATTGATTTTGATTTGGAACGCAGGCATGTTTCCAGTAAACAGCGAAGAAAAGGTGTATACGGAAAAGGTCCCAAAAAGCTTTTAGAAGAGGATAAAAAGCGATTTATTGCGCAACTACAAAAAATCCTGTCGAATCATGAAGGATTTTTGAATTAAAAGGCGAATAATGTACGACGGAGTGTTATTAGGATGAGCAAACGTATACCAGATGAACTTTTGGAGCAAATCCAAAAAAACGCAGACATTGTCGAAGTGATTGGAGAATACGTACAGCTTAGAAAGCAAGGTCGAAATTACTTCGGTCTTTGTCCATTCCATGGTGAAAATACTCCTTCATTCTCTGTTTCAGCAGATAAGCAAATCTTCCATTGTTTTGGCTGTGGTGCAGGAGGTAATGTATTTTCGTTCCTCAGACAAATGGAAGGCTACTCATTTATTGAAGCCGTTTCACATGTTGCTGATAAGTACCATATTGATTTGCCTGATCATGTAGCAAATGCTCAGATCAGCTCCTCACAACAAGAGGATACAGCAGATCATAAAATGATTGAAGCGCATGAGCTTCTTAAGAAATTTTACCACCATTTGCTGGTAAATACAAAGGAAGGTCAAAACGCACTCGATTATTTACGGGCGAGAGGCTTTACAGATGAAACAATTGCCAAGTTTGAGATCGGATATGCTCTTGACTCTTGGGATTTCGTGACCAAGTTTTTAGAAAAACGAGGGTTTGATCCTGCGATGATGGAAAAGGCCGGTCTTTTGATTCAACGTGAAAACGGAACAGGCTTTTTTGACCGCTTTAGGGATCGTGTGATGTTTCCCATTCATGATCATCATGGGACAGTCGTCGCTTTTTCCGGAAGATCACTTGGTGATCAGCAGCCAAAGTATATGAATAGTCCTGAAACGCCACTTTTTCATAAAAGTAAGCTGCTTTATCACTTTCATGACGCGCGTATGCATATTCGAAAACGCGAACGTGCGGTTCTTTTCGAAGGATTTGCTGACGTCATCTCAGCTGTCACATCAGGTGTCGGCGAAAGTGTTGCAACAATGGGTACGTCTCTAACAGAAGAGCACGTGAAACTTCTCAGACGGAACGTAGAAGAGATTATTCTTTGCTATGACTCTGACACGGCCGGTTATGAAGCCACCATGAAAGCATCAGATTTGCTTGGAAAAAGAGGATGTAAAGTTCGCGTTGCCATGATACCAGATGGACTTGATCCAGATGATTACATTCGTAAATATGGCGGCGAGAAATTTAGGAATGACATCATAGATGCAAGTGTGACATTAATGACTTTTAAGATGAACTTTTTCCGAAGGGGAAAGAATTTATCTGATGAAGGGGACCGGCTTTCTTATATGAAGCAGGTACTCCGAGAAATTAGCCGGTTAAACGGTTCCTTGGAACAAGAGATTTACATGAAACAGCTTGCTGGAGAGTTCTCGATCTCACTTGATTCATTAAAGGAACAACTGGAGCTGTTTGAAAAACAGCAGCGTCAAGAGTCCAAAAGCACGCAGGAAGAAAGCGGGCTTGAAAAACGGCGTGCACATCTGTCAACACAAGTACGAAGAAAACGTCTGCGCCCAGCATATGAAAATGCAGAGCGAATGCTGCTTGCTCATATGTTAAAAAGCGATGACGTGATCCGTAAAGTACTGGACAGAGTAGGGATTGAATTTAATATAGATTCTCACAGGGCGCTTGCCACATACATTTACGCTTTGTATGAAGAAGGCAAAGAACCAACGCCGCAACACCTGATGAACCGTATAGAAGATGATGTCATCAATCAGCTTCTGACAGATATATTCATGATTCAAGTTGGAG
Source organism: Bacillus sp. FSL R5-0422 (assembly GCF_038610765.1). Classification (NCBI taxonomy): domain Bacteria; kingdom Bacillati; phylum Bacillota; class Bacilli; order Caryophanales; family Bacillaceae; genus Bacillus; species Bacillus sp. FSL R5-0422. Next base: position 2,220,626 of record NZ_CP152014.1, on the reverse strand, counting down.
ACGAACTGAGTGAAGCTGAATTAAGTGATTATGTAAAAAAAGTGTTGAATCATCGGAATTTGTCAATGATAAAGGAAAAAGAACTAGAACGTGCAGAAGCGGAGAGGCAAAAAGATTTCTTCAAAGCGGCAACACTTGCAAAAGAAATTATTCAGTTGAACCGTTCGCTGAAGTAATACGTCTAATATTTATGACAAGACTTACGGCTGGCAATGAATCCTTTATGGGAGGAGCATAAGACCGCAAGCATCTTGCCTTCATCATTATTTATTTTATTCCTATTTGCTCATCTGTTTGATAAAGAGAGAAAAGCAGGGCGGAAGCAAATCGCAAGTTACTTTAGAATTCGTTGCAAGCTTTGGAAGGAGGGATCCATAATGGCTGATAAACAAGCCCACGAAACCGAAACTGAATTGACCTTTGAACAGGTGAGAGATAAGCTCACTGAAACGGGTAAAAAACGGGGCGTTTTAACATACGAAGAAATTGCAGAGCGTATGTCTAGCTTTGAAATTGAATCAGACCAAATGGATGAATACTATGAATACTTAGGCGAACAGGGTGTAGAGCTCATTAGTGAAAACGAAGAGACAGAAGACCCTAATGTTCAGCAGCTGGCTAAAGCGGAAGAAGAATTTGACCTGAATGATTTAAGCGTACCACCAGGTGTCAAAATTAATGATCCTGTTCGTATGTACTTAAAAGAAATCGGACGCGTCAATTTGTTATCTGCTAAAGAAGAAATTACGTATGCACAAAAGATCGAAGAAGGCGATGAGGAATCAAAAAGAAGATTAGCGGAAGCAAACCTTCGTCTCGTTGTCAGCATCGCGAAACGCTACGTCGGTCGTGGTATGCTGTTCCTTGACTTGATTCAAGAAGGAAACATGGGTCTTATGAAGGCAGTTGAGAAGTTTGATTACCGCAAAGGATACAAATTCTCAACATATGCGACTTGGTGGATTAGACAGGCGATCACGCGTGCGATTGCCGATCAGGCAAGAACAATCAGGATCCCGGTTCATATGGTGGAAACCATTAATAAATTGATCCGTGTTCAAAGACAGCTTCTGCAAGACCTAGGCAGAGAACCAACGCCAGAGGAAATTGCTGAAGACATGGATCTAACGCCAGAAAAGGTTAGAGAAATTCTTAAAATTGCACAAGAGCCAGTATCTTTAGAAACACCTATTGGTGAAGAAGATGACTCGCACCTTGGTGATTTTATTGAAGACCAAGAGGCGACATCTCCATCTGACCATGCTGCATACGAATTGTTAAAAGAGCAGCTTGAAGATGTATTAGACACGCTGACGGACCGTGAAGAAAATGTACTGAGACTACGTTTCGGACTAGATGACGGAAGAACACGTACGTTAGAAGAGGTTGGAAAGGTGTTCGGCGTCACAAGAGAGCGTATCCGCCAAATTGAAGCGAAAGCTCTTCGTAAATTAAGACACCCAAGCAGAAGTAAACGATTAAAAGACTTCTTAGAGTAGAAACTGGACGGATCTTGAAAGAGATCCGTTCTTTCTTCATCAAAAATGAAAACGCTTTTTTCAATCTGATTATATTTTACTGAATAAATAATGAATTTGCAACGTTCTTAGAGAAAAGATGTATAAAAAATACATCAAAATGTGCTGAAGGCTTCATTTCTCATCTTTGCATCATTTTTGTCTAATCTGTGAACTTGACCAAAGTTTTGTATCATAATTCGTTTACTTTTTGTAAAATTAAAGTAGAATTAGAATTGTTTGTATAGTCTTAAAGGGGTTTTCACAAAGGGGAGGATGAAAGAAATGAAACGGAATCCACTTATACCATTTTTATTGATTGCCATTTTAGGTATTGGACTCACTTTTTTCTTATCAATGAAGGGGTTGAAAGATGAAGACAAAATCGCCTCTGGAGGCGAGGAGCAAAAGCAAGAAGAAACAGCAAATGCGACGCCGGAAGAATTGTATAAACAGAACTGTCTAAGCTGTCACGGGGAAAACTATGAAGGCGGTGCAGGTCCTGCATTAAAAGGTGTTGGAGACAAGCTTGAAGTAGCAGACATTAAGAAGAAAATTCAAGAAGGCGGCAACGGGATGCCAGCCGGGCTAATCCCGAATGAAAAGCTCGATGAAATGTCAGAATGGGTATCCAAAATTAAATAATGTTACGCAAAAAGCTCTTTTTGATCAGAAGAGCTTTTTTTCATTTGAAAACGACTTTTAATTTATATAAGATAGACAAGAATGAACATTAAAGAAAAGTAGTGATACGTATGAATGAAATGAATTTATCAAAACGATTAAAAAGAGTCGCAGACTTTTTACCACATGAGGCTGTCTTTGCTGATATCGGCTCAGATCATGCCTATTTGCCATGCTATGCGATCCTGCATCATAAAGCAGTAAAAGCGATTGCTGGTGAAATAACAGAAGGACCGCTTCAATCAGCGAAGCAGCAAGTACATAGACTAGAATTAGATGACCAGATCTCGGTCAGAAAAGGAAATGGCCTTCAAGTCATTGAAAAGGGTGAAGTGAATGCAGTCACGATTGCAGGTATGGGCGGAGCACTCATCGCAAGCATTTTAAATGACGGCAAGCATAAGCTCACAGGGCATGAAAGGCTCATTCTTCAGCCGAATATCCATGCTCACCACATTCGTTTATGGCTCTATCAAGAGGGGTATGAATTGATGGGTGAAGTCATTTTAGAAGAGGATGGCAAAATATACGAAATCATCATCGCCGAAAAAGGCGACAAAGATAAAGCCTATGAAGGGATGTCAATTGAAACCGGCATGCTAGTTGGTCCGTTTCTTGCGAAAGAGCAAAATGATGTCTTCCGGCGTAAGTGGATGCAAGAACTTCAGCATATGGAGAAGATAGAAAGTCAAATCCAGCAGGCAGCACGAACAGAAGAGAACAAGGATCGCCTTGAAGAGCTACATGTGAAAATAAAGATTTTAAAGGAGGTTTTGACTGTTGGCTAAAACAGTAAACGGACATGAAATCATCCAATTATTTGAACAGTTTTCACCAAAAGCATATGCCATGGAAGGTGACAAAATCGGTCTCCAAATTGGAACGTTAAATAAAAAGGTAAACAATGTCATGATCACCTTAGATGTATTAGAGAATGTGGTAGATGAGGCAATTGAAAAAAATGTGGATCTCATTATTGCTCACCATCCACCGATCTTCCGTCCGTTAAAACATGTAGCGACAGATCAGCCAGCTGGACGGATCATTGAGAAATGCATCAAACATGATATTGCAGTATATGTGGCACATACGAATTTAGATGTGGCTGATGGAGGAGTCAACGACTTGCTTGCGGAGGCTTTAGAACTTCAAGAAACAAGTGTGTTAGTCCCAACATATGAAGATCAAATCAAACAGCTTGCCCTTTATGTCCCGCAGGAATTTGAAGAAGCCATCCGTACAGCTTTAGGAAATGCGGGTGCCGGCCATATTGGCAACTACAGCCATTGTGCGTTTTCAAATGAAGGGACAGGCAGCTTTTTGCCATCAGAAGATGCAGACCCGTTCATTGGTGAATCCGGTCAATTGGAATTTGTGAAAGAAGTGCGGATTGAAACCATTTTCCCGGCAAGTATTGAAAAACAAGTCATTCGAGAAATGATCAAAGCACATCCTTATGAAGAAGTCGCTTATAGTGTACACACAACAGATCTTCCACCTATTCAAAAAGGGCTTGGCCGTATAGGAGAGCTAAGAGAACCAATGACCCTTGGAGACTTTACACAATTTGTGAAGACAAAGCTGGATGTAAATGGTGCTCGCTTTGTAGGTAATCAGGACGTTGCTGTGAAAAAAGTAGCTGTGCTTGGCGGAGACGGAAATAAATATATTCATCAAGCAAAAAGAATGGGTGCTGATGTGTATGTGACAGGAGATCTTTATTTCCACATCGCCCATGATGCCATGATGCTCGGGCTGAACGTAGTAGACCCAGGGCATTATGCTGAAAAGATTATGAAAGAGGGCGTAAAGGCGAAACTTCAATCGTTATGTTCAGATAAAAAGTATGATGTACAACTGTTTGTTTCTGAATCCAACACAAATCCATTTCAATTTATGTAAACAAAAAAACGTCAGAGCCTCTATGCTCTGACGTTCTTTTATTTCTTTGTTTTCACGCGTGGCAGTATTTTCGAAAGAGGAACCGACCGTTCGATCTTCCAAGTTGATTCATCATCCGGCTCGTAGTTTTCTAAGAAACGGATCACCTCTTTTGTAATAGGTGTTGGTGTAGAAGCGCCAGCAGTAATGGCAACGGTATTTACGCCTTGCAGCCACTCCAGCTTGAGCTCACTTAGGTCACCAATACGGTAAGCCTGCGTTCCCGCAATCTCCATTGACACTTGTGCCAGACGATTGGAGTTATTACTTTTTGGATCGCCAACAACAATGGTAAGATCGGCTTGGCCAGCTTGCTCAGATACAGCTTCCTGACGTACTTGCGTTGCAAGACAAATTTCTTGATGGTATTCAACGTGAGGATATTTCTCTTTTATGAGCTCCATCAGATCGTGGACATCCCACTGAGACATCGTCGTCTGGTTGGTAATGAGCAGTTTATCTGATGTTAAATCGAGCGCCTCAATGTCGGCTTCTGATTCGACAAGATGCACCTTGTCAGGGGCTACTCCGACAGCTCCCTCTGGCTCAGGATGACCTTTTTTCCCGATATAAATAATATCATATCCATCGGCTGTTTTCTCTGAAATGAGTTCATGTGTTTTCGTAACATCGGGACAGGTTGCATCAATGGCGACAAGACCTTTTTCTTCTGCAATTTGACGAACCTCAGGTGAAACGCCATGGGCAGTGAAAATGACTGTTCCGCTTTCAACCTGCTTTAAAATGTCCAAGCGGTTTGGTCCGTCTAGTGTGTAAATCCCATCTTCTTCGAAAGCATCTGTCACGTGTTTGTTGTGCACAATCATACCTAATATATAAATTGGGCGTGGCAAGTTTTTATCAAGTGCGGCATTTTTAGCAATGACCATTGCATCTACAACGCCATAGCAATAGCCACGCGGCGAAATTTTAATTACATTCATTTATTCGTCCTCCTGTAGGGAAGTGCTGCTAGAGAAGAACAATATAAAAAGCCGTGAAAAACGGCTTTTTATCATTCTCTAGCTTCCATTATAGCCAAAGTAAGCGTATATATCAAAGATTGTTATACGCAGGGGACACTTCGCCGTTAAAAGAACACTAGACATATAGTTTTGGAACAGAGCTGCCAGGTCTTTTTTTCGGTTTTGCTTCAGGAGCAGGTGATGTGAGAGGGGCTGCTTTTTTGATAAGAATATCCTCTGGTTCTTCTTCGTTTTCTTCTATTTCATCATCTTGTGCTGCTTCCTCTTTTGGCACTTCAGTTTCCTCGCCGATTTCTTTAGGTTCTTCATCTGTGCTTGTTTCATCATCATCCGCACTGCCAAGCTGGCTGTACAGCTTAATCATCGCAGGCAGGTTTCTGACTAAAGGACCGTATTGCTGAATCATTGGTGTAAATTGCTGCGCCATACCGAGCACTTTTTGAACATTTCCTAACATGCTTGAGAGCGTTGCAGGATTTGCGAAGCTCTGGATTCCTTGTAATCCCGCACCACCTCCAGAGACCCCTGCTCCCCCTGCGCCAGGAAGAAATTTAGCGAGCATGCCTTTCATTCCTGCTCCGCCGCCTAGTGCACGGCTTTCGCCCCCTGGAATTCCGCCCATTCCGCGAACACCGCCTCCCTGTACAGACGGGGAGCGAGGCATCATTTGCTGAAATTGATTGCCTTGCCCTTGAAAAGGCTGTTCGATAGGAGCTTGCTGCCTCCTTTGAAAAATTCCGGGCTGTCCGCCATTTCCAAGATGCCGGCGTGAGGGACGGTGCGGCTGAAAATCGCCCATAGGCCTTTGCCCTAACATACTTGTACCTCCCTTACTGCATTCTCTTTCTCTTCATAGGTTATGCAAGGAAGCATCAATTGGTTTCCTGTAAGAAAAGCGGACATGGTTTTTTTGCTGAAAATCAGCTATAATGAGGAGATGAGCAAAAAGGCATTTCCTTAAGGAGTGAAAACATGAACGAAACAAAATTTACGACATATGAATTAAAGTCTTTTATTATAGATGCTATTCATGAACTGGGCTTTTATGAGCCAACTGATATTCAAAAAAGAATCATCCCTGCTGTGTTAAAAGGAGAAAGCGTGATTGGTCAATCACAAACAGGAACAGGAAAAACCCACGCGTACTTATTGCCGCTGATTCATTCAATTGACCCAAGCAAAGAGCACGTACAAGTCGTGATTACTGCACCTACAAGAGAATTAGCCAATCAAATTTTCAAAGAAGCCCAAACGATTTTAAAAAATGCTTCTCCAGAAGAAGAGATTAAAGCAAAGCTTTACATTGGCGGAACGGACAAGCAGAAATCCATTCAAAAGCTAAAAAACCAGCCGCATTTGGTTGTTGGTACACCTGGACGTATTGCTGACCTCATTCATGAGCAGGCGCTGAACGTTTACAAAGCGACATCTCTTGTCATTGATGAAGCGGATTTAATGCTGGATATGGGATTTTTAGAAGATGTGGACCGTATTGGCTCACAAATGCCAGAACAGCTACAAATGCTTGTGTTCTCAGCAACGATTCCAGAAAAACTAAAACCGTTCCTGAAAAAATATATGGACAATCCCAAATATGCCCATGTTGAACCAAAACGAATTACAGCTGAAAACATTCAGCATATTTTAGTCCCATCTAAACAACGTGACAAGCTAAAATTGCTTCATGAAATGGTGACGAATGTACAGCCTTATTTAGGCATCATTTTTGCCAATACAAAAACAACCGTTGATGAAATCGCATCATTCCTACAAGAAAAAGGAATGAAGGTTGGGGTGCTACATGGCGGATTAACGCCGCGCGAACGTAAAAAAGTGATGAAGCAAATTGATGATTTAGAGTTCACTTATATTGTGGCATCTGATCTTGCAGCCCGCGGAATTGATATTAAAGGCGTCAGCCATGTGATCAACTATGAACTTCCATCTGATCTTGATTTTTATGTTCACCGTGTTGGTCGAACAGCTCGAGCTGGTTCATCTGGAATTGCAATGACCATTTATGAGCTTGCTGATGAGGATGCACTCATTCAAATCGAGAAAATGGGCGTTGTGTTTGAAAATAAAACCATTGTACATGGCGAATGGCGAGATGCAGATGACCGCTTGAAGCGTCAAAGACGTAAAAAAGCACCTAATGAAATTGAAGAAAAAGCAAAGCGTCTTGTGAGAAAACCGAAAGCCGTCAAACCTGGATATAAAAAGAAAATGACACGTGAGATGGACAAAATCAAAAGACAGGAACGTAGAAAGTCAAAGCGTAATGGAAAGTAGGGGGAAACATTGTTGAAGATTGGTTCACATGTATCCATGAGCGGAAAACATATGCTTCTTGCAGCGAGTCAAGAAGCTGCCTCTTATGGTTCGAATACGTTTATGATTTATACAGGTGCACCGCAAAATACGCGCCGCAAGAAAATTGAAGACCTTAATATTGAAGCTGGACAAGCGCATATGAAAGAGCATGGTATGACAGATATCGTCGTCCATGCACCATATATTATTAATATTGGGAACACCGTCAATCCTGCGACTTTTGAGCTTGGCGTGGACTTCCTTCGTTCTGAAATTGAACGTACAGAAGCGCTAGGTGCGAGGCAAATTGTTCTTCATCCGGGTGCACATGTCGGAGCAGGACCAGAAGCGGGAATCCAAAAAATCATTGAGGGCTTAAACGAAGTCATCGTAAAAGGGCAAAAGGTTCAAATTGCACTTGAGACAATGGCTGGCAAAGGATCAGAATGCGGAAGAAGCTTTGAAGAGCTTGCCCAAATTATCGACGGAGTGACACATAACGAAGCACTTTCTGTCTGCTTTGATACGTGTCACACACACGATGCTGGTTATCCGATTGTGACTGACTTTGATGGGGTGTTAGAAGAATTTGATCGAATCGTCGGAATTGATCGAATCAAGGTTCTTCATATTAATGATAGTAAAAACGTACAAGGCGCAAGAAAAGACCGACATGAAAATATCGGCTTTGGTGAAATTGGCTTCGATGCACTGAACAATATTGTGCATCATCCGCAGCTTCAAGATGTGCCAAAAATCTTAGAAACGCCTTATGTAGGTGAAGATAAAAAGAACAAAAAACCACCTTACAAATTCGAAATTGCGATGCTAAAAGAAAAGCAATTTGACGAAGGCTTACTAGATAAAATTAAAGATCAGTAAAAAAGCATACAACAACATGAGGTGCCGCTAAATGCGGCCCTTTTTTGCTTAACTTGTAAACTGGTTAAACAGATCATTGACAGTCTGAGCTGTCTGTTTAGACGTAATGGCTTCCACCTGCTTAAGAAGCCGGTTACGCTCTGCATCATTAAAAATATTGATGTTTTTCCCATTCATCAGTTTGGCCACCTCGGCAGCTTGGTTTGACGTTAAGCTGACACCATACTGCTTCGCATACCTTAACAGATCATTTGCTGTGATCTGATTGAGCCGCTGCAGGACAATTTTTTGGATTAAAATCAATTCCATTCCTCCCCTCTGTAACAATGTATGGGCGAAAACGGAAAATGTGCAAAAAATTTTATTTTACCCTGTGAAATGATAAAATAGTAAAGTGAATAAATGTTCATTGAAAATTTAACAGGTGTAGAGGGGAGAACGTATGGCAAATAAACAGCATAGAAAGGAATCAGTGCCTCATTTTATTTTGAGAATTTTTCTGATTCTAGTAGGAGCTACATGCGCAGCGGTTAGCATTGAATTATTTTTAGTGCCAAACAATATTATTGATGGAGGCATCATCGGCATTTCGCTTATTTTGGATTATCTCTTTACAGATAACCCATTCATCAATTTTGCGACGATTGTTGTCATTTTAAATATTCCATTTATGATATCAGGATACAAACATATTGGGAAAACGTTTCTTATTTCCACTGTGATTGGAATTGTCAGCTTAGCCGTCATAGAATCTTCACTCCATCATGTGGAGGCATTTACCACTCAGCCGATCTTAGCTACTGTATTTGGCGGGCTATTACTTGGTTTTGGTGTTGGACTTGTCATCCGTAATGGAGGCTCAATGGATGGAACGGAGATCTTAGGCATTCTGCTAACGAAAAAAATTCCTTTTTCCGTCGGTGAGTTTGTCATGATCGTCAATGTGTTCATTTTTATTTGGGCAGGCTTTGTCTTCGGACCAGAGCAGGCTATGTATTCTGTCATGACATATTATTTGGCAATGAAAACAATTGATGCTGTCATTCAAGGACTTGATGAAACAAAAGCTGTCATTATCGTATCAGATTATTATGATGAAATTTCAGATGCGATTCTTCATCGACTTGGTAGGGGAACGACAAAGTTGAGAGGGAAAGGCGGTTATACAGATGAAGAAAAGGATGTCATCTACGCCGTTGTCACAAGACTTGAAATCACAAAGCTAAAATCCATTGTATTTGAAATTGATAGTCAAGCATTTATTACAATTATGGATACGCATGAAACAAAAGGCGGTAAGTTCAAAACAGCCATTCATTAGCTTTTATTTTACTTTTTAATCTTTCTTTTATATAATGAAGTGTATGTATGGACAGAGAAAATGGCAAAAGCCATTTTCTTTTTGTTGTATAAATCGTAATCATTCTTTTTATATTGATTGAAGGTGGAAAGATTCATGGCAAAGCCAATTATTGAAATGAAGGACATTTCGTACTCGTATGGACAGAGAAATGTCATAGATCACATTCATTTAACAGTAGAGGAAGGGAACTTTCTAGCACTTGTTGGACCGAATGGATCTGGTAAAACAACCTTATTAAAATGCTTGCTTGGGCTCATTAAACCACAGCAAGGCGAATTAAAACTATTTGGCACGCCTGCTTCTAAATTTAGAGACTGGGACCAAATTGGATTTGTTTCTCAAAAGGCGAATAGTTTTAATACAGGTTTTCCTGCTTCTGTTTACGAAGTCGTCGCAAGTGGATTGACGGCGAAAATAGGATTATTTAAACGAATGAGCAAGCAGGACAAATGGCAAGTTGAGGATGCCATTCGCTCAGTTGGGATACAAGATTTGAAGCATCAAAACATTGGGGAACTTTCAGGCGGTCAACAGCAGCGTACCTTTATTGCCCGTGCGCTTGTCAGTCAGCCCAAGCTGCTTATCTTAGATGAACCAACGGTTGGGGTAGACCAGCGGACAGTAGAAGGCTTTTATCAGCTGCTAGAAACATTAAACAAAGAAAAAGGAATGTCTTTAATTCTCGTCACACACGACGTGGGCACTGTTTCTGATAAAGTCACCCATGTGGCTTGCTTAAATCAGACACTTCATTTCCACGGAGATGCAGAAACGTTTGATTCAATGGATGATCAAGCGCTATCCCAATTTTACGGACATGACATTCAAGTGATTCATCACGATCATCACCATCATGGGGGACATGAATAATGCTATTTCCATTTTTTCATTATGAATTCTTACAAAATGCGTTTATCGCAGGAATGCTGATCGGCTTTATTGCGCCCTTGCTTGGTGTATTTATCGTCGTGAGAAGGCTTTCGCTGATTGCAGACGCCCTCAGTCACGTATCACTTGCCGGTATTGCAGCAAGTTTATTCCTTGATAAAAAGTTCGGCCTCTTGACAGGGGTGAGCCCGTTATACTTAGGGATGGCGTTTTCTGTTGCAGGTTCTTTATTTATTGAACGCCTGCGATCTGTGTATAAGCATTATCAGGAACTGGCAATCCCTATTATTTTATCAGGTGGTATTGGGATTTCCGTCATCTTCATTTCATTAGCGAATGGCTTTAATACAGATTTGTTTAGTTATTTGTTCGGAAGTGTCAGTGCGGTGTCGAGATTAGATCTTTGGATTGTTGTTGGGATCTCACTCATTGTGGTGTTAGTTGTCGTGCTTTTATATAAAGAATTATTTTTACTTTCTTTTGATGAAGAGCATGCAAAGGCTTCTGGTATTTCAGCGAAATGGATTCATTTCATTTTTATCTTAGTTGTCGCACTTGTCATTGCTGCATCGATGCGTATCGTAGGTACACTGCTTGTCTCGGCGCTCATGACACTTCCTGTTGCGGCAAGTATCCGCATTGCCAAAGGCTTCAAACAGGCGATCTTCCTTTCGATCTTGTTCGGTGAATTGTCTGTATTGGCAGGGTTGATCTTAAGCTATTATCTAGATTTAGCGCCAGGCGGAACCATTGTGATGCTGTCCATTTTGATTTTAATCGGATGTATTTTTATTGGAAAATTCAAAAGGGGGAATCATCATGAACGTACAAGAAGCGCTTGATTTATTAAAAGAAAAAGGCTACAAGTATACAAGCAAACGTGAAGACATGCTTCAACTGTTTTCTGATTCTGATAAATATTTGACTGCTAAAAATGTGCTGACGGCACTAAGTGAAGACTACCCAGGTCTTAGCTTTGATACGATTTATCGAAACCTGTCACTATATGAAGACTTAGGTATATTAGAAACAACGGAATTGTCAGGAGAGAAGCTTTTTCGTTTTAAATGCTCCTTTTCTCATCACCATCATCATTTTATATGTCTCGCATGTGGTAAAACAAAGGAGATTGATGCCTGCCCTATGGACAAGTTAGACGCCGATCTAGAGGATTATCACATTAGCGGACATAAATTCGAAATATACGGAACGTGTCCTTCCTGCGAACCGAAGGAAATTCATTCATAAAACAGCCAACCGCAGTGTAACGGGTTCGGATTTAAGGTAGAAAAAAATAGATCAGTCATTTAATGAGGACTCCAATTCATATTTGAATTGGAGTTCTTTTATTTGAGTCATTTTACTAACTCCCCTTGTTTTTTCGGAAGAAATATCGACAGGAGCTAACGATGTTGATGTTTTGACAGCAACATTCTGATAAAATTAATGTAGAAATTCCGTCATTCGTAGATGTGGAGGTAAAAGAATGCTAAAAGAACACTCACAATATATTTTTCATCTGGATGAACGACCAGAAGTTGTTCGTGATTTAGCCGATGTAGATGAAGATTCCACTGAATTGTTAATTACAGGAAAAACAAAAAAATTGACAAGTTGAAATCTTTTTCTAACTTGACGAAATTGTGGATTTACAAAGTGCACCAAAAGGAATTCGATACGATCTTGAGCTTAGTTAATCCCAAAATGCTCTTTGTACATGAAATGAGAGTAGAAGATTTATCAATCATTAGTTCTCTTAAGGATGTTGAAATATTGGCACTTGAATGGAATACAAAGGCACAAAGTTTATGGGATTTATCAAAAAACACTTGTTTAAAATCTTTATCAATAACAGATTTTTCAAAGTTAAATGACATAGCCCCTTTGCAAAAAAACACTGGTTTAGAATTGTTACAATTGTCAGGCGGGGTTTGGAATGCATTAAATTTACATACTCTTCAACCATTAAGATACCTTAAGAATTTAACATATCTGTGCTTATCTAATATAAAAGTGAAGGACGAGTCTTTAGAGCCAATATCGGAATTAGAGGGACTCAAGGAACTTGAAATTTCGAATCAGTTCCCGACAGAAGAATATGCTAGGTTATCTGTAACCCTTCCAAATACGAAGTGTGATCGTTTTGCGCCATACATTTTTTTAGCAAGTCCTATTGTTGATAAAGATGTGATGGTTATTGGAAAGCGAAAACCGAAATTAAATTCAAAAGTTGATGGGAAAAAATTAAAAAAGTACGAAGAACAATTTAAGGCGTACCAAGAAAAGTATATCAATTAACTTGAAAAGCAATGGCAAATCAATTCCATTGCTTTTTCTATTGTTCATCCAATAATGGTGTTCTATTGATATTTTCTACTTCAAAACCAAAACCGTTAGCCGCAGAGCTGCGTTTTCTCTTGTCTTTTTGAAAACGTTTTACAAAGGGCGGCTGTTTCATTAAAATGAGAACAAGGTACTGAAGAAATTTGTGTCTTTTGGAGTAAAGGGAGGGTCAAAAGTGGCGTATTATGTCGTGTTTGATGTAGGCGGAACGAGAACAAAACATGGATTAATGGATCAGGAGGGGGAGCTGGTCACGAGCGGTGACTATGAAACGAACTGTCGTCAGCTTGAACCGTTTTTAGAAACGATGGCGGATGTGGTCAAGCAATATCAGAAAACGTCAGATGTCAGCGGAATCGCGATTAGTCTTCCGGGCTTTGTGGAAAGTGAAACAGGTTATACAGAATTTGCAGGAGCCATCATTGCCTTAAATGGTCAAAATCTAAAAACTCTTTTAGAAGAGAAAACCTCTCTTCGTGTTGAAGTCGAAAATGATGCGAACTGTGCAGCTCTTGCAGAAAGATATAGTGGCCATGCGAAAGAGTGTGACAGTTTTATTTGTATGACGCTTGGCACAGGTGTTGGAGGTGGTATTTTCGCTGGTGGTCAACTTGTGCGCGGAGCTTCCTTCCGCGGCGGTGAATTTGGCATGATGCTGACAGAAACAGACAATGGACAATTTACAACACTCAACAGCAGTGCTTCAACGGCGGGTTTAATTCGCAGCTATAAAGAAAAACAAGGCATTCCCCAAAGTACTCAAATAGATGGTCAAGACATTTTTGAAAAGGCAAAGCATAATCCGTCCATTGAAAAACTAGTGGATCAGTGGTACAAGCGAATCGCCATTGGCATTTACAACGTAGCAACCGTCCTTAATCCAGAGAAAATCCTCATTGGCGGCGGTGTAAGTGCAAGACCAGATTTGCTATCAAACATTGAGAAACATTTACATACTCTGCCTGCGTGGAAAAACATTCAAGTAAAGGTGGAAACATGCTATTACTTGAATCAGGCAGGCATGAAGGGAGCGCTATACCATTTTCTCATGACAGAAGGGCAGCTTGTTTCATCAAAAAAGCCGATACATTAGAGTATCGGCTTTTCTGTATTAATAAGCAGTTTCCAAACGCTGCTCGTATTGTTTGATCCATTGAGATGCTTCCTGCCAGTTGTTGACGCGTATAATCCTGTCATCAATGGGCATTTGATTATATGGGGAGTTAAAAAGAATAACCGGAATGTCAGCCTCTTTTGCAATCATTGTGGCATTCCCATGATGATCCTCGAAAAACACATCAATCTCGTGCTTCTGGACAGCTTCGAGCTTATGATGACCGCCAACCAGCTCAATGTCATCATAGTGCACGTGATGTTTGTGGAACCACTCATAGGTGATATCCGCATGATGCTGCCTTCTTGCTGTAATATAGATCAGCCTATGCTGATGTTTCATTTGATCAAGAATCTCTTTTGCGTCCTTAGCAGGCTTTGCCTGTTTATATATAAGAGGCTCATGCTGATTCATCCAGCCCCAAAACTCTTCTTGTGAAATATCTAAAAGCTTCGTCAAATCATATTCTGTCATATCATCTAGTGTCATGGCACATTGGAACGACTCATTTAAATAGGGAACAAAGGTGTCCTGCGCCGTCACTGTGCCATCAATATCAATTCCTAAACGTAACATGCCCACACTCCTCATTTTTATACTCTTAAAGTGTAACATAATCAATTCACAATTCCAGCAAGTTTTAGCAAACATGAAACAGACATTTTTGCTCATACTAAAAAAGCTCCTTTCTATTAACCAAAAGGGGGAATTGATCATGGAAAGAGACGAAGATTTCAGAAGAAATGATCGTGAAATCGACACACACTTTAGTAATGATGATGGCTATCTAGAGGAAACAGCTGCTGAAATTGCAGAGCCATATCAGGCTTCAAGAGATCGAGTAGATAGACGAGAACGTGACCAAGTAGGTGACGATTCAGGCAGTAAGGGGATAGGCTATACAGCCCTCGCGATTGCGATTATCTCGTTATTTGTCTTGCCGGTGCTATTAGGAGTAGCGGCAATCGTCGTTGGTTATATTGCAAGAAGAAAAGGAGCACATGCGCTTGGCGCATGGTCAATCGGGATCGGAATTGTTTCCGTCATCCTAGGCATATTTATCACCCCGTTCTTTTAACAAGAACAACAGAAAAACGCCTGACAGTGACGTCAGGCGTTTTTTGTTATGCGTTGGCTTTTGCTTTTTCAGCTTCCATTTTTGCATAGTGCTCTTCAGCAATTTTATCGATTTCTTTTTTCAGTTCTTCAACCATCGTTTCTTCTGGTACTTTACGAACAATTTCACCTTTACGGAACAATAGGCCTTCGCCTCTAGCGCCGGCAATTCCGATGTCAGCTTCACGCGCTTCCCCTGGACCATTTACAGCACAGCCAAGAACAGCTACTTTAATCGGTGCTTTAATCGTGGAGATATATTCTTCGACTTCATTTGCAATGCTAATGAGGTCAATTTCGATTCGTCCACAAGTTGGGCAAGAGATCAGTGTTGCTGCATTTGCTGCAAGACCAAATGATTTCAACAGTTCTCGTGCTACTTTTACTTCTTCAACTGGATCAGCACTTAATGAGATGCGGAGTGTGTTCCCAATCCCCATGTTCAAGATAGCGCCGAGACCAGCTGCACTTTTGACTGTACCTGCAAATAATGTACCTGATTCTGTAATCCCAAGGTGAAGAGGGTAGTCAAATGCTTTTGCTGCTTTTTCATACGCCTCAATCGCTAGGTTGACATCAGATGCTTTCATGCTGACGATGATATCATGAAAATCTAGATCTTCAAGAATTTTAATGTGGTGCAGTGCACTTTCGACCATACCATCTGCTGTTGGGTAACCGTATTTATCAAGAATTTTTTTCTCTAATGAACCAGCGTTTACCCCAATACGGATTGGAATGCCTTTTTCTTTTGCTGCTTTCACAACTGCTTCGACTTTTTCTCGTCTTCCGATGTTCCCTGGATTGATTCGAATTTTGTCTGCACCTGCTTCAATCGCTTTCAGTGCAAGCTTGTAGTCAAAATGAATATCGACAACAAGCGGGATGTTGATTTGTTTTTTTATGTCTGCAATCGCATTTGCTGCACGCTCGTCTGGGCATGCGACACGCACGATTTGACAGCCTGCTTCTTCAAGACGCTTAATTTCAGCTACTGTCGCTTCGACATCATGTGTTTTGGTTGTTGCCATACTTTGAATGACAACCTCATTATTTCCACCTATAGTTAAAGGTCCCACTTTGACGGGACGCGTTTTAGTACGATGTGTGACTTCACTCACTTGTCAATCGCTCCTTAGTGTACAAGCAATCATTTGCTATGTACGTCTTGTTTTACAGTTCATATTGTAACAGTCTCTTTGTATGAATGACAAGGAATTAACGTTTTATCTCTTATATACCGGAAACTTATATGTGCTGCCTGCCCGAATTTCGTTTGCTTTGACGCCTTGATTCAGCTCTTCGAAATCCTCAATGACTTCATCAAGTGGCTTACTTGTATGAACGATAGAGACGACGGTTTCACCTTGTTTCACCGTGACCTTCTTATATGCTTTTTTCTCAGCTGTTTGAAAGGCATTTGCAGGGACTGCTGGACCTTCTTCAACGGGGATGGTGCCATTTTTCAAATCAAAAAAGATAATAAAGAGGACAAACAAACTGATTAGCAAAAAAATAATACGCCGCATTTCACTCACCGCTTTTAAGAGTTTACTTCAGTCTATGCATGTGCTGAAATGATAGAACCAACATGAGAAGAAAAGCTGGAAAGGAAGGTTCTAGTTCGTTCTAGTGTGTCTTGTAATGAATTTACGTTCGGCGGTGCTTTATCAAGCATCTATCACGATTATGATAAAATAAGAACAGGGGGAGAGTTATGAAGAAAATCGGTCAGCATATATACGTGAGAGCGCTAACAGAAAAAGATGCACAATCACTACTTACACTTGAGCTTGAGAATCGCTCCTATTTTCAGCAATTTACACCTTTGGTGAAAGACGATTTTTTCACGTTGTCTCGTCAAATTGAACGAATTCAGCGCAGTGTGGAAAGATGCGCGCAGGATGAAGCCTATATGCATGGTATTTTCTTAAATGAAACAGATGGCTTAATTGGGACAATCTCTTTAAGTTCTGTCGTAAGAGGTCCGATAGAGGGAGCTTGGCTAGGGTATGTACTTGATGAAAAGCATGGCGGGAAAGGGTATATGACAGAAGCCATTCGTCTAATCATCGATTATGCTTTTGATGAGCTACACCTGCATCGTATTGAAGCTGGAGTAAAGCCGAGTAATATAGGTTCCATTCGTGTGCTGGAAAAGTCAGGTTTTGAAAATGAGGGACTGAATCGTAAAAAAGTAAAGATTAATGACGTATGGGAAGATCATTATTTGTTTGCGATGATTCATCCGGATGAATCATAGAGCACGCACATACATAAAAAGCTCCTCCGAGTTGGGGGAGCTTTCATATACTTAATTAATTTTTAACAAGTGGTTTATGTTTAGCGGGTATTTCCTTTATAACAAGGTATAAGAAGATAAAGTTAATGACCCAATTTAATAAAAATGAATTCGCAACAGGTGTGTTTAATGCGCTCATGATGGCGAAAAAGACTGTTGTTAATGTGAGTGAGTAAGCAGAGAGTTTCCACAGCATTTGGAAGGAAAGCTCTTTTTGCTGCATGCGTTTAATAAATGTACCAAGCATCGCAAGGAAAGTTGCGCTAATGAACATGAGAGCCGCAGTTGATAGATATAGCAGCACACAGATGACTGGGATAATAATCGCTTGATTCTGATTTGTCACGCGTGCAAGTTCGTCTTTTGTCAGCGTTCCACCAAGCAGCTGATACGGGATATCTGTCATTTGCCCATCGATGGCAATCACTGCTTTTTCTTTTAATAATGCGATGGCCGTTTGCTTTGATTCAAGCTCACTTGCTTTTATTTTTTCAGCAGGATCAAAAAAGATCGCAATGCCGTTTTCTTCTTTTTCTATCGGTTCACTTTGATTCGCTTGAAGCTTTCCTTTTTCGATTGAGAAATCAGGTAAATCTTTTTTGATCACATGCTGAAATCCTGACATCGCATTTGAGATCTCTTGGCTCATATGATAACCCTGAGGAACTGCTGCGATGAGCGAAAGGATAAAAATGAATAAAATCGCTTTTCCAATCCCTGTAAACCGTGCTTTAGCAATATCTTTTGGTGAATAAATGCCTTTTAACAATAATTTAAATACGTTCAATCAATTCACTTCCTACATTCTTTTCTATTTCTCATATTGTATCAATGTCTATCTAACAAGTACAAGTATGGCCTTCATTGCTGGTTAAGATAGAAGGAATGAGGCATAATGAATACAGCAAATAAAAAGGAGGCGGCTGTGACTTGGACGTGCTGTATTGGATTCTCATTATTTGTGCATTTATCATTGCATTTGTTGGACTTGTTTATCCAATTATCCCTAGCGTGGTTTTTATCGTTCTCGGATTTATTCTATATGGTTTCTTTTTCAGCTTCGAGCCGCTGACACTGACGTTTTGGCTCATTCAAGCCGTGTTTACCGCAGTATTATTTGCGGCAGATTATGTCTCAAATCTTATTGGGGTCAAGCGGTTTGGTGGTAGCCGTGCAGCTATTTGGGGAAGCACCATCGGGTTATTAGTCGGTCCCTTTGTCATTCCGATTGCAGGAATTATCATCGGTCCATTTATCGGAAGTGTTATTGCAGAGCTCCTTGTTCATCAAAAAGATGTGAAGACAAGTGTGAAAGTAGGATTAGGCTCATTAATCGGATTTATATCAGGGGTATTTGCCAAAGGATTGATCCAAGCGCTGATGCTGGGCATCTTTTTATTTTATGTCCTTCGATAAATAGAAAAAAGGAGTTTAAAACTTTTTCCAAAGGGCTAAATACAAAATAAACACTGAAATGTTTCAGATCATGAGCAATAACGTTGAAACAAGCCAATTCTTTTGATACTCTTTGAGTAGGGTGAATTGCTTGCTTACACCTAAGGAAGCATTTCAGTACATACATTTCTAAGGAGGAATTTAACCATGGCTTTTAAACTTCCAGAATTACCATATGCTTACGATGCATTAGAACCACATATCGACAAGGAAACAATGACGATTCACCACACAAAACACCACAACACATACGTAACAAACTTAAACAAAGCAATCGAAGGTGTATCAGCTCTTGAAGATCAATCAATCGAAGAGCTAGTGGCTAACCTAAACTCTGTGCCTGAGAACATCCGTACAGCTGTACGTAACAATGGCGGAGGACATGCTAACCACTCATTATTCTGGACGCTTCTTTCACCAAACGGTGGCGGCGCACCAACTGGTGAACTTGCAGATGCAATCGAAAAAGAATTAGGCGGATTTGAAAAATTCAAATCTGATTTCGCTGCAGCAGCTGCAGGACGCTTTGGTTCTGGTTGGGCATGGCTTGTTGTGAACAATGGCAAACTTGAAATCACAAGCACGCCAAACCAAGATTCTCCTTTAACTGAAGGAAAAACACCAATTCTAGGACTTGACGTTTGGGAGCATGCTTACTACCTAAACTACCAAAACCGTCGTCCTGATTACATTTCAGCATTCTGGAATGTTGTGAACTGGGATGAAGTGGCTCGCCTTTACAGTGAAGCTAAATAAATCATTTGATTTGAAAAGACCTGCTCTTTAGAGAAGCAGGTCTTTTTATATTTTCCCTCCTTTTTTTACATATCTGCCTTTTGATGAGACAGACTATTGTGTAGAAAAGGAGAATGAAATATATGAGCAGATTAAAGAAAATGTTCGGGGACATGGATGTGACAAGAGATTTAATGCTCCTCCTCACGATTGGCGGATTATATGCACTTGCCATTGCGCTTTCTAATACGTTTGTAAACGTGTATTTATGGAAACAGTCTGGGAAATTCACCGATCTTGCGATTTACAATCTGGCTATTGTTGTGCTACAGCCCATTACATTTTTATTCGCAGGCAAGCTCGCTAAAAAAATAGACCGGGCGTTTGTCCTTCGTTTCGGCGTTATCTTCTTAGCTGCTTTTTACTTAATTGTCTTAATAGCAGGAGAGCACGCAGCAGCGCGGCTTGTTTTATTAGGGAGTGTCCTTGGGATCGGCTATGGCTTTTACTGGCTTGCTTTTAACGTACTTACCTTTGAGATCACCGAGCCTGAAACAAGAGATTTCTTTAATGGATTTCTCGGCGTGCTGTCATCTACAGCTGGCATGATCGGTCCTCTTATTGCAGGAATTGTCATATCTCAATTAACAGATGATACAGGCTATACGGTCATTTTCACGTTATCGCTTTTTTTGTTTTCACTCGCGGTTGTGATGAGCTTTTTCCTCAAGAGAAGGCAGTCCAAAGGGAAATTTATCATCAAGCAAATATGGAAAGAACGCCATGCCGACGAGAATTGGCGTAGGATTACAACAGCTCACTTTTTTCAAGGGCTTCGTGAAGGGGTCTTTGTCTTCTTAATCAGTGTCTTTGTGTTTATCGCAACAAACAGTGAACTCGCTCTTGGGACATTTGGTTTGGTGAACTCAGGTGTTGCCTTTTTCGCTTATTTCTTCGCTACGCGTTTGATTAAGAAAAAGTGGCGTAAGAAAGCCATCATGCTTGGCGGCCTGATTTTATACGGTGCCTTGTTCTTAATCGTCTTTCACTTGTCCTATGTATCACTTCTCATGTATGCGGTAGCCATTGCGATAGGATATCCGCTTCTACTTGTTCCATATGTATCCTTAACATACGATGTCATCGGTCATGCAAGGTATGCAAGGAAAGCCCGAATTGAATATATTGTGGTCAGAGAGCTGTTTTTAAATGCTGGCCGTATTTGTTCTATTGTGTTGTTTCTTTTGTCTGTCACTTTACTTGGTGATGAGCTCGGGATACCTGCATCTCTCGTTGTGCTTGGAGCGGGACATACCCTCATTTATTTCTTTGTAAAAGATATTCATTTGAAAGAAAAAACTGCTGATATGAAAGAGGCAGACGGTCAAAAGCCAGTTTCTCAGACGAACCTTATTAAGGGAGAAAGGTAAAATTTCTTACCAATGGAACATCAAATTTCTAGATAAATAATAGAAAAACCGCTAAAATGATGATGGCACCTTTTATACACAAAAAGGGGTGCCATTTCTTTCTTGATAGAAAAGGTGATGTGATGAGAAACAAGAAAAACAAAAAAGACGCGAAGGAAGGGCGCAAAACACTTCCACTCCGGCTGAATTTATTATTTTTAGCTGCGTTTATTATTTTTACTGGTGTTGTTGTAAGACTCGGATTTGTACAAATTGTCAATGGAGAAGATTATAAAAAGCAGGCAGAAAAACAAGAGGATGTAAATGTCAGCTCAGCTGCTCCGCGCGGAAAAATTTACGATCGAAATTATAATACGATTGTCAGCAATAAAGCGCTAAATGCCATTACATATACGAGAACCTCGACGACTTCACAAGAAGAGCGGCTCAAAGTGGCTACAAAATTAGCGGATATGATACATGTGAGTACGAAAAAAATCACAGATCGTGACAAAAAAGATTTCTGGATTTTAACGCATCCGAACGAAGCGAAAGAGCTTGTTCAAAAGGAATCAGAATTAAAGGGTGACGATAAGGTCGCTGATGATAAATTATATGAGCTTCAGCTGAAACGCATCACGGACAAGGAATTAAATCAATTGACGAAAAAAGACTTACAAGTGCTTGCGATTAAAAGACAAATGGATGCAGGGTATGCACTTACGCCTCAATTCATTAAAAATGATGATGTAAAGCCAAGCGAAATTGCTTACGTCTCTGAGCATTTGGACGAGTTGCCAGGTGTGGATGTCACAACAGATTGGTCACGCAGCTATCCGTATAAAGGACTGCTCCGCAGTATGCTCGGCAGTGTGTCCTCAAGTGATGAAGGACTTCCGCAGTCACTACTTGAACATTATTTATCGCTCGGCTACAGCCGAAATGATCGTGTAGGAAAAAGCTATTTAGAATATCAATATGAAGATGTCCTGCAAGGACAGAAGGAAAAAGAGCAGAGCACAACTGATAAAGAGGGCAATGTAACAAGCTCTAAAGTGCTAACAGAAGGAAAGAGCGGGAAAGACCTTGTGCTTACCATTGATATTCAACTACAAAAGGCAGTTGAAAAGATCATTGAAAAGAACTTAAAAAGTGCGAAACAAAGAGGCGGGACAGAGCTTCTTGATCGTGCGTTTGTTGTCATGATGGACCCTAGAAATGGAGAAGTTCTCTCCGTTGCTGGGAAACAGATTTCAAACAAAAACGGAAAATACAAATTTGATGACTACGCATTAGGAACAATGACATCATCCTATGCGATGGGCTCAGCCGTAAAAGGAGCCACTGTACTGACTGGCTATAAAACAGGTGTGATTCATATTGGAAGTACCCAGTACGATGAACCTCTGTACATCGCGCAGTCACCACCTAAGAAATCCTATCAAAATATGGGACTCATTAATGATTTAACGGCACTCGAGCGTTCATCTAACGTGTATATGTTTAAAACAGCGATTGCTGTTGGAAAAGGGGAGTATCGTAAGAACCAACCGCTCCCAATCGATCCGAAAGCTTTTGATACATTCCGTTACAATTTCAGTAAATTTGGTCTTGGGGTCAAAACAGGAATTGACCTGCCAAACGAAGCGACAGGCTACCGAGGAATGTCTACACAATCTGGACTCCTGCTTGACTATGCAATTGGACAGTATGATACGTTTACACCGCTGCAAATGGCGCAATACGTTTCAACGGTTGCCAATGGCGGATATCGTTTACGTCCGCAGCTTGTGAAAGAAGTGAGAGAGCCAGATCCGCAGCGCGGCATTGGTGCTGTAACAGAATCCGTCAAACCAGACGTATTGAATAAACTAGACATGACAAGTGATCAGATCAAGCGTGTTCAGCAAGGGTTCAAGCTTGTCATGCAGAACCCAAGAGGGACAGCCTACTCGAACTTTGGCAACAAAAAGTATAACCCAGCTGGCAAGACAGGAACCGCTCAATCATTCTATGACGGCCCAATTAAAAGCAAACGCGGCACACCAACATACAACACGACACTTGTGGCGTATGCGCCTGCTGATAACCCCGAAGTGGCCATTTCCGTCGTTGTACCATGGGTGTATCAGGACTACAATCAGCGCTATCCAATTACAAATGATATCGGTGAACAAGTATTAGACAAATACTTTGAGCTAAAATCAAAACAGGAAAGCAATGATACACAAGCGAAGAACAAAAATAAAATTGAAAATGAAGCAGAAACAAATGACTAGACCTTTTCTAGGTAAAAACGCTCACTTTTTGTGGGCGTTTTTTTACGTTTTCTTCAAAAATTCCGAGATAAATTGACAAAATACATAAAAAACATCGCAAGATCTCTACAAAACTTCGACATTTACAAAACCTTAACATTCCATTTAAACGAAATTAATAAAGAACCTTTAATGTATAACTCGTAGGACAAATTATTCAGGGGGTATTCTTGAAATGAAAAAGAACAAATTATGGCTGCTTACTTTCCTTACAATCGCGTTGTTAGCATTCGTTACAGCATGCGGAAACAGCAGCTCAAGCGGAGATTCAAAAGACAGTAAAGGAAATGCTTCAAACAAAGATGAGGCATCAGGTTCCATTACCATCTCAGGATCATCTGCGATGCAGCCTTTAGTTCTTGCGGCAGCAGAAAAATTCATGGATAAACATCCAAAAGCCGATATTCAAGTACAAGCCGGCGGTTCAGGAACAGGACTTTCTCAAGTGTCAGAAGGATCTGTACAAATTGGTAACTCAGATGTATTCGCAGAAGAGAAAGACGGAATCGACGCAAAAGCTTTAACAGACCACAAAGTAGCAGTTGTTGGAATGGCCGCAGCTGTAAACCCTGAAGTGGGTGTCAAAGACATCACAAAGGACGAATTGAAAAAAATCTTCACTGGTAAAATCAAAAACTGGAAAGAGCTTGGCGGGAAAGACCAAAAAATCACTCTTGTGAACAGACCTGACTCTTCAGGAACTCGTGCAACATTTGTGAAGTATGCACTTGATGGTGCAACACCTGCAGAAGGAATCACAGAAGATTCTTCAAACACAGTGAAAAAATTGATTGCAGAAACACCAGGTGCGATTGGATACCTAGCATTCTCTTATTTAACAGATGACAAAATTACACCGCTTAGCATTGATGGTGTGAAACCGGAAGAAAGCAATGTAGAAAGCGGTAAATATAAAATTTGGGCTTACGAGCATTCTTATACAAAAGGTGAGCCGGATGGTCTAGCAAAACAATTCTTAGATTACCTCATGAGTGATGAAGTACAAAAAGAAATCGTCAAAGATCAAGGCTATATCTCAGTTTCTAATATGAAAGTAGAAAGAGACGCAACAGGCAAACAAACAGATAAGTAAGAGGTCTTGAATTGCTGATGAAGGAAAAGTGGAGCTTTTCACTTTTCCTTTTATGACATTCATAGGAGTGTAGAAAAAGATGAAGCAGATAGAACATACAGAAGCGAGCGATCGACTGATTCGCTCGAAGAAAAATAGGCAAATGGATGAAGTAAGAGGAAGTATTTTGGTGAGATTCTGCGCATTTTTAATGATCGCTGTATCGATCGCCATCACCATCTTCCTTGGCATTAAGGGTTTACAATCTTTCATCGTAAATGGTGTAAGCCCAATTGAGTTCTTAACCAGTATCAATTGGAACCCAACAGCAGAAAACCCGCAGTACGGCGCATTTCCTTTTATTTTCGGATCAATTGCCGTCACGCTCCTATCGGCACTCATTGCAGCGCCACTAGGCATTGCAGGCGCAATCTTTATGACAGAAATTGCACCTGCTTGGGGACGTAAAATCCTCCAGCCAGTCATCGAATTGCTTGTAGGGATTCCATCCGTTGTTTACGGATTCATAGGTCTTACAGTATTAGTGCCGTTTATCGGTCACTTCAAGTCAAGCGGGTCAGGGCATAGCGTGCTAGCAGGAACGATTGTCCTGTCTATTATGATTCTGCCAACCGTTACATCTATTGCGACTGATGCAATGGGTTCACTACCAAAAAGTTTACGTGAGGGATCGTACGCATTAGGTGCAACAAGATGGCAAACGATTAGACGTGTGCTTGTACCAGCAGCTCTGCCAACATTAATGACAGCGGTCGTTCTTGGCATGGCTAGAGCATTCGGCGAAGCCCTTGCTGTACAGATGGTCATTGGAAACACGCGTAATTTACCAGAGAGCATTATGGATACAGCTGGTACATTAACAACCATTATTACTTTAAACATGGGTCACACAACGTATGGAAGTGTTGAGAACAATACACTTTGGTCAATGGGGCTTGTCCTTCTAGTTGTATCATTTATGTTCATACTCATTATCAGATACTTGTCGTCTAGGAGGAAGATTTAATGAATAGCAAAATGACCGATCGTTTTGCCACATTTATATTTGGATTATGTGCTGCCATTATTACGGCGATTCTCGTTGGTTTGTTTTCTTATATCATTTTCAACGGTGCAAAAGAATTAAATTTCGACTTTTTAACAACCCGCTCAAGTGCGATTGGCTCTGGCGGCGGTATCAGGGATCAGCTCTTTAACTCGTTTTATATTTTGTTTATTACGATGCTGATCACAGTACCGCTTGGCGTCGGCGGTGGCGTGTATATGGCAGAGTACG
The DNA here is from genome assembly GCF_038610765.1 of Bacillus sp. FSL R5-0422. Classification (NCBI taxonomy): domain Bacteria; kingdom Bacillati; phylum Bacillota; class Bacilli; order Caryophanales; family Bacillaceae; genus Bacillus; species Bacillus sp. FSL R5-0422. The sequence goes on along the minus strand of NZ_CP152014.1, from coordinate 2,194,891 downwards.
CGCCTCAAAACAAAGTCACAGATTTTATTCGTACATGTATCGAAGTGCTGTCTTCGCTTCCATCTATCGTCATTGGTATGTTTGGTTTACTCATGTTTGTGAATTTAACAGGCTGGGGCTATACGATCATTGGGGGAGCTCTTGCACTCACTGTATTTAACCTGCCGGTGATGGTCAGGGTCACAGAAGATGCGCTGCGCTCTGTACCGAAGGATCAAAAGGAAGCATCACTTGCGCTTGGTGTAACGAAGTGGCACACAGTCAAAACAGTTCTTATTCCAGGTGCGCTTCCATCTATTATCACGGGTGCGATTTTAGCATCAGGAAGAGTCTTTGGTGAGGCGGCAGCCCTTCTTTTTACAGCAGGTCTCTCCACACCGCGCCTCGATTTCACAAACTGGAGTCCTTTTTCTGATACGTCACCGCTGAATGTATTTAGACCGGCAGAAACATTAGCCGTTCATATATGGAACGTCAATACACAAGGAATCATTCCAGATGCAGAGGCCATTGCAAATGGTGCATCAGCTGTACTTGTGCTTTCAGTCTTATTGTTCAACTTAGCAGCTAGATGGCTTGGTTCATTTATTCATAAAAAGCTTACGTCAAAATAATGTGAGAGAGGTGTGAAGGGGATATGGTTCAAATGCTAGCAGAAAAAAAAGAGATTGCAGCGAAAAAGGCTCCACTTCAAGCGGAACAGATTTTACATGTGCAGGATTTAAGTATTTATTATGGTGAGAAAAGAGCGGTCAATCACATTTCATTCGAGATTGAGAAGAATGCGATCACCGCATTAATCGGCCCATCCGGCTGCGGGAAGTCTACCTTTTTACGTAGCATTAACCGCATGAACGATTTAATTCCAGGTGCGAAAAGTGAAGGGGCGATCATGTACGAAGGATTAAATATTTTGGATGACCGTATTAATGTCGTGAATTTAAGAAGAGAAATCGGGATGGTCTTCCAAAAACCAAATCCTTTTCCTAAATCGATCTACAATAACATCACCCATGCGTTAAAGTATGCTGGGGAAAAAAGAAAATCTGTGCTTGATGATGCGGTTGAAGAAAGCTTAACAAAGGCGGCGTTATGGGATGAGGTCAAAGATCGTTTGCACCGATCCGCTTTGTCATTGTCAGGCGGTCAGCAGCAGCGTCTTTGTATTGCCCGTACACTTGCGATGAAACCAAGTGTCTTGCTATTAGATGAACCTGCTTCTGCTCTAGACCCTATCTCAAATGCGAAAATTGAAGAGCTATTAGGTGAATTGAAAAATGATTATTCAATCGTCATTGTGACACACAACATGCAGCAAGCGCTCCGTGTATCTGATCGTACGGCCTTTTTCTTAAACGGAGATCTAGTAGAATATGATGCCACAGAACGTATCTTTACACGTCCTGCGCAGCAAAAAACAGAAGACTATATCAATGGTCGATTTGGATAAGGCGGGTGGATTTGATGAATGCAGTAGCAACTGAAACAGCAAAAAAAGAAGTGTTTCGTGTGAATGATATGAACCTTTGGTATGGACAGCATCATGCATTGAAGCATATTGACTTAGCGATTAGAGAGCATGAAGTCACAGCGATTATCGGCCCGTCTGGCTGCGGAAAGTCAACGTTTATTAAAACGTTAAATCTTATGGTCAAAACAGTGCCAGGTGTGAAAATCACCGGGGATATGATGTATAAAGATGACAACATTTTAAAAGGTCGTGTCGATTTAGTCGAGCTGCGTAAAAATGTCGGTATGGTGTTTCAAAAAGGGAATCCATTCCCTCAGTCAATTTTTGATAATGTCGTATACGGACCAAGAATTCATGGAGTTAAGAGCAAGCAGCAATTGAAAGAAATCGCGGAAAAAGCGCTTCGAGATGTTGCCCTTTGGGATGAAGTGAAAGATCGATTAAGTGCTCCCGCTCTTGGCCTTTCTGGTGGTCAGCAGCAGCGTCTTTGTATCGCAAGAGCCATTGCTACAAGCCCAGACATTTTATTAATGGATGAACCAACATCAGCACTTGATCCTGTTTCAACATTAAAGATTGAAGAATTGATTATGAAATTGAAAGAGAAATATACGATTGCCATTGTGACGCATAACATGCAGCAAGCGGCTCGGGTATCAGACCGAACGGCCTTCTTCTTAATGGGGGAGCTTGTTGAAGTCAATGATACGAATGTGATGTTTTCTGAGCCAAACGATCAAAGAACGAATGATTATATATCTGGTCGATTTGGATAAGAAAAACCCCCTGGAGGCCAGTGCCGCCAGGGGGTTTTTGTTGTTATTTTGTTAAGGCTTTGACAATCTGTTTAAACGTCATTCCTGTTTTTAAATTGAATTTGCCTGCACGAATTTCTTTATGGTAGCCGGCGTCAATCACGTAATCATTGAAATCTTTAGACGAGTTGATGATGCCTTCCTTTTCAAGCATGTCTGAAACATCACTTGTACTCATACCGTTTTTAATCACAAATTTGATTGATTTGCCTTTAGGCTTATCCTCTTTTTGTTGATCCTTCTTAGAATCGCCGTCTTCATTTGCCTTCAGCGCTTTTTCCTTATAGTCAAGAAGCTGCTGGTACGTTTCACGGCTGACAGTGACTTCTTTTTTGGAGTCTAAATAGTTTTTCACGTCAGTGTCAGTTACTTTCTGTGCGAGGGTTTCTTTTGTTGTTGTATCAGCTGCTGCCTCATCTTTTTCAGTGAGGAAAAAAACGATCGCAAGAACCCCAGTTGCAAGAATCATACCTGCTGCAAACGTTTGGATGCTTTTTTTCGTCATACAAGCACCCTCTCGTTGTCTTTAATGATCATATTGACATCTTCTACAGATACATGCTCAGCGCGCGCAATGGCTTCAGGAGACATGCCATTTTGATGCTTTGAAATGATCTGTCTTGCAATGGAAGGATCAATTTCAGAATGTTGGCGAACGACGATGTTTGTTTCAAGTAATTCTTCTTCAAGCACTTTCATTTTCTTTTTCAGTTTATAGATTTCTTGCATTGCAGATAGTTGAAGTGTTTCAAGTTCCTGCTCGACTTCTTTAATCGGCTCTCTTTGAAAATATGAGAATGCGATCAGTACAATACTGACAACAAGCAATCCGATAATTGCAATTTCCATGTTTCATCACCTTTTATTCATATTTTAATGCTGAAAGCCATAAAAGGCTTTCAAGATTGTTTCAGACAGTTTTCGACCCTTCTTTTTTATACCATAAAAAAACTAGTTTCAAAAGGAATTGCTGAAGAAAATCACCTTTTTTTCATCTTTTTTCTTTTTATATGTAAAACGGGTATGAAAACCTTGCTTCGCTGTCAAAATAAATGAAAGCGGCGAGGAGAAGAGGGGTCTCATGTATACAGTACGACAAAGGATCAGGTTTTATAGGGGAGCATATGATTTTTCATGACATAAGCAAGCGATATGTCAGTGAATGCACTCAAAATGAAATTGGTGAAAAAACATTCTAGCATTCCTAAGCTAGAAGTGGTATTATAGTTAGGTCTGAATGTGAATTGATTTTAGTTTGGAGGGAAAAATATGCGCGTAAATATTACTCTAGCTTGCACTGAATGCGGTGAGCGTAACTATATTACTAAAAAGAATAAGCGAAACAATCCAGATCGCGTTGAATTCAAAAAGTATTGCTCACGTGATAAAAAACAAACTGTACATCGTGAAACAAAGTAAGCAGCAGGGAATTTTCCTGCTGTTTTTTTATGATGGGAGATGATCTGTATGAAAAAGGAGCTTCGCCTTCAAACATTAGCCAAGCTTGATCAGATAAGCGCGGAAGAATTTGAGCGCAGTACCGCTTTACTTCATGAGCACTTATTGCAGCTGCCAGCATGGAAACAGGCAAAAACGATTGCTTTGACAATGTCTAGAGGAAAAGAGATTCCGACATTGCCTCTGATTAAAAAAGCGTGGGAAGAAGGAAAAACAGTATGTATCCCTACCTGCTTTCCGAAAACAAAAGAGATGACCTTTTATGAATATACAACCGCAACAAAGATGACATCCAGCTACTTTGGACTATTGGAGCCCGATCCTCTTGAGTCTACAGTTGTACATAAAGAAGCCATCGATTTGATCATTGTCCCTGGGGTGTGCTTCGATCAACGTGGTTACCGGATTGGATTTGGTGGCGGCTATTATGATCGCTACTTAGCGGACTATCACGGAGTAACGATTGCCCTCTGTTTGTCTTTACAGCAAATCAAGCATGTGCCCTCAGAAGCACACGACATACCGGTATCTATGATGGTCAGTGAAAAAGGCACGTTCTATCAAAGGTAAAAGTCCGCTCATTGTCCAAAGAACGGGCTTTTTTGTGTTTCATCGGAATTGTAAGCTGCCTCATACGTTCAAGGATTTAATCCACCATCATCAAAGTGTGAAGAGGTCTATTATATTCAATCAAAAGAACAAGGGATTAGATTGTAAAAGCAGAAAGCATTGTAAGCGATAAAAATAATGGTTCATGCATAAACAAATCCTATTTAAGCCACGATACGAACATAGGAGGGAATATGATGAATAAAATGATTTGGAGCATTGTGTTCACATTGTTTGCATTCGTTCTCGTGCAAAATCGTTATCGGCTCATGAATTTGATTTTAGGTCAAAATCAAGTGCGTCACTTTTTTATTAAGTGGCTGATGAAAATCCCATATTTTCGGACGAAATTTATTCGCCAAGCATTCTAATCCCGCAAACGCCGGGATTTTTTTGTTCAGAAATGCGGATTAGAACGATTCTTGTTATAATAATGTAAAAAATGGAGCGCGAATGAATGAATGTCATAGATAGTTTATTTTGGCGAGTTGTTGATGAATTAAGACAAAAAGGGTACGAGATGGTTCAAAGTCCGTATCCAGAAGATGAAATATTTTTCGAAGCACCACGAAACTCAGGATATGATCTTATCCGTCTATATAGAAAAGATGTGAATTTTAGACAGGAGATCGTTCGAGATATTGAAGAGCAGACGTATCGGATGAATCAACTGAGAGAGGCCATGCGTAAACGGTCTCTTCATCTCTTACAGCTCCAATTTACAGCTGACCACCCTGTAGATGATTGGCAGGACCTAAACGTTCAGCCGCAAAAACATGAAAAGGTGACCGTTACACCTGTATTACTGAATGCAGATACTCTTCAACACGACGTGAACGAGCTGCAAAAATGGCTCAATACATCGCTGAAAGTGGATGTAGAAGAGGCAAAAAGAGACGCAGCCGAAGATGTCATCCAGCTTAAAGTGAACGTACTTCAAGCATTTGATGATCAGGAAAAGCAGCGTGAACGAGAACGGGCCGTTTTTCAAAATGGCAGACCGATTTTTACCTACCTGCTCATCGCTGTTCAAGTGGTGATGTTTCTTTTACTTGAACTATTTGGCGGAAGTACCAATACGGCAACTTTAACAGCGTTTGGTGCTAAAAATAATGGGCTGATCTTAGAGGGAGAATGGTGGCGCCTGATGACACCAATGTTTTTGCACATTGGCTTGACACACTTACTCTTTAATACATTTGCTCTTTGGTCTGTAGGAGCGGCTGTGGAGAGAATTTATGGCTCATGGCGATTTTTGCTTATCTATTTCATTTCCGGCATTTTCGGTTCAATTGCGAGTTTTGTCTTTAATACCGCCATCGCAGCCGGTGCATCAGGTGCGATCTTTGGATGCTTAGGTGCACTATTATATTTGACAATCTCTAACCGCAAGCTCTTCTTTCGGACGATGGGGACAAATATTATTGTGATTATCCTCATCAATTTAGGAATCGGCTTTACCGTATCAGGTATTGATAACGCGGGGCACCTTGGCGGTCTGGTTGGCGGTTTTTTAGCTGCTTTAGCTGTCCGTCTCCCTAAACAGGTGCAGCCTGTCAAGATGTTTCTTGCTAGTATTGTACTACTGCTGATTGGTGGTTTTGGATTGTATACAGGGTTTCATTCAGACGATCAAAAGGAAGCAGCGGCAGTAAATGAGGCAGCAAGTCTATTTGACGATAAGAACTATAGCGAAGCAAGTAAGCGTCTAGAGGAATATGTACATCAAAAAGATGCATCAGCCGAGACTCTCCATATATATGCACTATCGGAAGCGCAGCTCGGACACCTTGACAAAGCGATTGGCTTTTTACAAAGGTCACTTAAAAAAGATCCAGATGATCCAAATAAACTGTATCATTTATCGTTGTTGTACGTAGAAAAAGGGGAGACAGCGAAAGCAGAAGATCTAATAGAAAAAGGATTAGACCAAGATCCAAAAAATGATCAATTGTTAAAGCTGAAACAATATATTGAAAACACGCAAACACATTGAATGACTTGACTGAAAGCGCATTTATGAATACGCTTATCCTATCTGTTGATGAAAAGAAATGGTGGAAACAATGAAAACGTTATATGATGTACAGCAGCTACTCATGAGATTTGGAAATTATGTGTATTTCGGAGATCGTGAACTGGAATTAGAATTTATGGCAGATGAACTAAAGGAAATGTATACATCGGGCATTATTGACCGAACCGAATGGTCAAACGCAATGACGATTCTTCAAATGGAACTAGCCAAATTAAATCGAAAAACAATGTGAAGGTGGAGGGCATATGATAGGGGATTGGTTTGTAGGGGTTGATCTTGGCGGTACGACAATTAAGCTTGCGTTCATTAATCTATATGGTGAAATTCAGCATAAGTGGGAGATTCCTACGGATAAATCAGGGCAGACGATCACAGTCGATATTGCCAAATCAATAGACCACAAATTGGTCGAAATCAGTATGCCCAAATCAGCACTGATTGGGATTGGAATGGGTGCACCTGGGCCTGTAGATAAAGTATCTGGGATTGTCTATAAAACAACGAATCTAGGCTGGACAAACTATCCACTCAAAGATCACCTAGAGGCAGAGACAGGACTTCCATCTGTCATCGAAAATGATGCGAATATTGCTGCGCTCGGCGAAATGTGGAAGGGTGCAGGCGATGGGGCAAAAAATATCCTAATGGTCACACTTGGTACAGGTGTTGGCGGCGGCATTATTGTAAATGGTGAAGTTGTTCAAGGTGAAACAGGGGCTGGCGGAGAAATTGGTCATATTTGTGCCGTTCCATTCCAAGGAGCACCATGTAACTGCGGAAGAACGGGCTGTATTGAAACGATTGCATCTGCGACTGGCATCGTCCGGCTTGCAAAGGATCAATTAGTCACAGAGCAGCATACCTCTTCACTTCGTACAGTCACGTCACTGACTGCAAAGGATGTGTTTCAGGCAGCTGAAAGTGGAGATGACCTTGCCATGCGTGTCGTAGAAGAAGTGACGACTCATCTTGGTCTTGTCTTAGCGAATCTTGCCAGTGCGTTAAACCCAACAAAAATTGTGATTGGCGGCGGTGTTTCAAAAGCAGGTGAGCTTCTTCGTAGTAAAGTAGAGAACGTTGTTAAATATCACGCATTTCCGCCTTGCGCTGATGATGTCGAAGTTGTGATTGCCTCACTTGGTAACGATGCAGGTGTCATCGGCGGTGCATGGATGGCAAAAAACAAATGGTTGTCTTAAACAAAAAAGTCATCATGATGTCATTTTTATTAAAATAAGCGATAGATGGGCATGAAATGAAATGTTTAGCATATTCATAAGTTTGTCATGAGGAAAAAGACATTGATTTTCCAGCACATACAGGATAAGATATAGTTTAGTTATTTTTGAAGAAGCACCAATAATTAGGGTGTATCCCTAGCTTGAGTGCTCGCTTAGCATAAGGAGGTTACAATGCGAAAGAAAAGATTAAAGGCGATTTCATTTTTACTGATTGCGACTTTGCTCATGTGGGTCAAAACCTATGTTATCTATAAATCTAGCTTCAATATTAAAATAGAAAATTTCATGCAGGAGTTTATCCTGTTTATTAACCCGCTTAGCTTTCTCTTGTTTATCTTCGGTATCGGTTTATTTATGAAAGAAAAAAATCGCAATCGATATATCATCGTCATGAGCTTTATTTTGACATTCATTTTGTTAGCTAACATTGTGTTTTATCGATTCTATAGTGATTTTCTAACCATCCCCGTCCTATTTCAAACAAACAATATGGGTGACCTCGGGTCAAGTATTACCTCTTTAATTGAACCAGTCGATTTATTGATGTTCGTGGATATCATCATTTTAATGTGGCTCTATAAAAAACAGCCTTCCTTTAGAACGGATATCACCATTTCACGAAAAGAACGAGCAGCGTATTATTTATTTGTGGCAGCCACTTTCTTCTTTAACCTAGGTTTGGCTGAAACAGAAAGACCGGAACTGCTCACCCGCTCATTTGACCGTGAGATGCTGGTGAAAAATATTAGCTTATATAATTTCCATATTTATGATGGCGTGTTGCAATCAAAGCAATCTGCTCAACGAGCCCTTGCTGACAGCAATAGCTTAACGGAAATAGAAAACTATGTAAGCGCAAATCAAACCGATCGTAATGAAAAGACGTTTGGTCAAGCTAAAGGACGAAATGTCATCCTTGTCTCACTTGAGTCTACTCAGAGCTTTGTGGTCAATGAAAAATTAAATGGGAAAGAAATTACCCCATTTCTAAACAAACTAATCAAGAAAAGTTACAACTTTACTAATTTCTATCATCAAACAGGTCAAGGAAAAACATCAGACTCGGAGTTTATTGTTGATAACTCTCTCTACCCACTTGGAAGAGGGGCTGTGTTCTTCACAAACCCAAGTAATGAATATACAGCGACACCTGAGCTGTTAAAGGATGAAGGGTACCATTCTTCTGTTATTCATGCGAATAACAAAAGTTTCTGGAACCGTGACCTCATCTACGATAGCTTTGGCTACGACAAGTTTTTTGATATTAAATCATTTGATGTGAATGAAGAGAACTCAGTTGGCTGGGGCTTGAAAGATGTTCCATTCTTTGAACAGTCAGCGGAATTGATGAAATCGATCCCGCAGCCGTTCTATACGAGATTGATTACATTAACGAATCACTTTCCATTTGATTTAGATGAAGAAGATAAGCTTATTGATGAATATGATTCTAAGAGCAAAACGTTAAACAAGTTCTTTCCGACAGTGCGATATCAAGATGAGGCGCTGAAGATTTTCTTTGAAAAAATGAAGGAAACAGGTTTGTACGAAAACTCCATCTTTGTTTTATATGGGGATCACTATGGAATTTCAGAAAACCATAACGAAGCAATGGGACAATTTTTAAATAAAGAGATTACGCCATTTGAAGAAGTACAGCTTCAAAAAGTGCCATTTGTTGTACACATTCCAGGGATCACAGATCAACATCCAAAAGAAATTGATACGGTAGGCGGACAAATTGATATTCGTCCAACTATACTCAATCTTTTAGGAGTCGATACAAGTAAACAAATTCAATTTGGCCATGATCTTTTATCAAAAGATAAGAATGATTTAACAGTGCTTCGTGATGGCAGCTTTATTACGAAGGACAGTGTTTTCACAGATGGTGTTTGCTACAATAAAAAAACGGGTGAGCCAAGAGATGATGAGACTGTTTGTCAATCTTATGAAGAGAAGGCAAAGCAAGAGCTCCAATTCTCTGATCAGATTATCTACGGGGATCTCCTTAGATTTTATGACCGGAACAACCCGGACCATTCTCCATCCAAAAAAGAAGATGAAACGAAGCTGAAAAAGGCGTCCTAACATATGAGAAAACCTCTGTTATTTTTACATGCAGAGGTTTTCTTTTTTTGTCTGGCAGTTCATATAGTATGGGAGGAGGGATGTAAATGAAGACAACATCGTTTGGGAAAATTGAATGGCAGCTGGATGAAGAGGAAAAGGATCATGTGGCAAAGCAGCTAGGGATAGGGAATGCGGCTTTCCATTTATCCAATCAAATAAGCACTGAGTATCTCCTTTTACCAGGATATCGACTTCCGGAAGGCATCCATTCATTTTCTTCCATAGGTGAGCTGCAGAAATTTATTGCGCCTTACAGGCTGCAGCAATCGGATGAATGGATCAATGGAACCTTTGAATATGATAGTGCTCAATTAGAAGAAGAGCTAAGCCGGTTGAAAGCCGCATTTCCTTTTCTTCAAATCAGTGTCATAGGTCATTCAGTACTTGATACACCTATTTATGAAATCCGAACAGAGCCTGTTCAGCATTTACATTCTATTCATTTGAATGCCTCTTTTCATGCAAATGAGTGGATCACGACGTCAGTTTTAATAAAATGGATGAAATCGCTTTGTTTAGCTGCATCTGACCCGGTACAAGCAAGACATCATGAAGCGATTCATATTTTGCGAACCACGGCTCTCTCCATCGTACCCATGGTCAATCCAGATGGTGTGGACCTCGTACGGAATGGTCCAGAGTCACTAGGTCTCAGCAGTGAAGAATTTACACCGCTACTTGGAAGATATGCTGATTACCAAGAATGGAAAGCAAATATAAGAGGGGTGGATTTGAACAATCAATTTCCTGCTTATTGGGAGATCGAATACTACCGCCATGAGACGAAGGCTCCGTCTAATCGAGGTTTTCCTGGATATCAGCCGCTAACAGAGCCAGAAGCGAAAGCGATGGCAAATCTAGCGTTACGAAAACGCTTTGACCGGCTTGTTGCTCTCCATACACAAGGAGAAGAGATATACTGGGGCTTTCTTGGTCATGAACCAGCCATCTCAAAAGAAACGGTCAAACGATTCGAGCAAGTAAGCGGCTATAAACCAGTTCAATATCTTGATAGCTATGCAGGCTATCGCGATTGGTTTATTTATCAATGTCACAATGAGGGCTATACAGTCGAGCTTGGCTTAGGAAAAAATCCTCTTTCCATGAATCAATTCGACACCATTTATGAGAAAACAAAGCGGTTGTTATGGGAAGCATGTAAGTGTTAAAAAAGCACCTGTCAGGTGCTTTTTTACATTTGAACATAAAGCAATTTCTTATTGTCAATAAAAATAATGATAGGGTAATTGACGAAGGCCACCTTGTGAGCTATTGTGAAAGGTGTGGATGTAAAAAAAAGGATATGTTTTTAGGGAGATGTCGATTATTGAGTGCTCAAAGCCTGTGGAAAAGGAATTTCACTTACTTATTTATGTCTAAAATGTGCAAAATAACAGCTGATAGTTTATCTTTCAACACCATCTTGTGGCTTTTAGTACTAGGCGGAAAAGGGGCAATTGGAACAGCCTTTTTTATTGCGGTCAGCTTTGTTCCGCAAGCAATTGTTGGGCCGCTAATTACCCCAATGATGAAGCCACATCAACTGAAATTTTGGATGTGTTTTGCTGATTTAACTAGAGGAGCAATCATTCTTGTGATCGTCATCAGTTACTTTTATGGTTTTACGCCATTAGCACTTGTTATTGGCTGTATGCTGCTTCATTCGGCAACTGGTGGCTCCTATGAACCGGCCTCTGTATCCATTATTCCAAAGCTTGTCCATGAGGACCTCATACAAAAAGCGAATGCAACCATCCAATCAGCAAGTCATGTAGTCAGGCTTGTGACGGTTACGGTTTGTGGGGTCATGATTGCGTTTGTAGGAGTAGGATATACAATGCTCGTGATCATTCCTCTTTATCTCTTGTCCGCTTTACTCGTAGTCATCATTACATATGAAACAGAAATCATCATCGATCAAGCCAAAAAAGGGCTATCATACGGAAAAAGATTGATTCGAGGATTTTCACTTGTGAGAAAACATCATATTTTGTTTCCATTGGCGTTTTTTTGTGTTTGTTCGAACTTTGCTGCCGCACCATGGGAAGCATTGTCTGTTATTTATTTAACAGAGGATTTACATAGTGGACCCGTGATCTATTCATTGATTAAAGTCACAACGGCACTAGGTGCATTCTTGATGGGGTTTGTTTTGACAAAGGTAAAAGTGAACCGGTATGGGCTGCTGTTTATAGGTGCCGGGATTGTTGACGGAATTTCGTTCTTTATCACAGGCATGAACGCATTTTTACCACTTGTATTTATATCAGCTTTTGCATTAGGTGCCGCCATCAGTGCAGTCAACGTGCCTGAACATACAATGATTCAATTGTCAGTAAAAGCAGAGGATCAGCCGCAAGTGTATGCAATTATCAATATGATTTCCTTCTTCATGATCCCATTAGGCGCTCTCATTGGCGGCTATATGGCAACACAATTTGGGTCTGGCTATGTTATAGCGGCTGGCGGCATCATTGAAGCTGTGTCAGGGATATGCCTGCTGCTATTCACAAAGATTGGGAAGATAGAGAGGTCGGATTTGACGATAGAACGAGACAAACCTTCTTTAAATGCAACGTGAGCGTGGCATGATGGATTGTGAATAGGTTACAATGAGGACGAGAAAACATGAGGAATTCAATAGAAAGGGGCAATAAACATGGCCATAGCAGATGTCACGATCATTCCAATTGGTACTGAAACACCAAGTGTCAGTGCTTATGTAGCAGATGTACAAAGAATTTTAGAAGGTTTTCAAAAAGAAGGGAAAATCAATTATCAATTAACACCAATGAATACGTTAATTGAAGGTGAGCTACCCGTTTTATTTGAAGTCATTCAGCGCATTCATGAAGCACCTTTTGAAAAGGGATTGCACCGCGTAGCGACCAATATTCGCATAGATGACAGGCGGGATCAAACCACAACGCTTACAAGCAAAATAGAAAGCGTGAATAAGCATTTGAATCAATAAAAAAAGCCTGCTCTATGCAGGCTTTCAGCATGTAGATAAACCCTCGCATTCTTTGTCAGGTCTGCGCTCCGATGCTCACGAATGTCAAATTCGCTCCGCTTTGGTACTCGCCCTTTCTAGACTGCAAAGGTTTTCATATCACGCTGAAAAGAAGACAAAGAGCTAAAATAAAAACCATTTTAGCCCTTTGTCAATCATTTAAAAAGCCTGCAAATAGCAGGCTTTTAATGTGCAGTTGGATAACCGCTATAGATGATGGTCATGACAGTAAACCAGCCAAAAACCAAAAATGTTGCGCCAGCAAAAGCGATGGCAAGTACATTCACTTTTTTTAGTGAACGATAGATCCCGAGTGCAGCTAAAATCGTGACTAGACCAAAAATAATGACGAGCATCATGTGAAAGTCCCCCTTTGTCATCAATCCCCTTGATTTCCTTTCTTTTCATTTTAACCGTTTTCATAAAGCTTGTCGAGTAGATTCCAGTTGACGATTGTTTGAATTTTTATTGTGTAGCCTTCATAATAAAAAAGAATGAATAAAGTAGGTGATGAAAATGAATTGGAGAAGAATGCCACTAGGCTATGTACAAGCGAATGCGTATATTTGGAAAAATGAGCACGGAGAATGCTTAATCTTTGATCCAGGCGGTGAAGCACAAAAGCTGATTTCATATGTAAAACAGAAACAGCTCACACCGCTTGCTGTCTTACTGACACATGCTCATTTTGATCATATCGGTGCAGCGGATGAGGTGCGCGCAGAGTGGGGAGTACCACTTTATGTACACGAGAATGAAAAAGAATGGCTCACGAACGCTGAATTAAACGGTTCAGCTCGATTGATTGGGAATGGAATAACGGTTAAAGAAGCTGAAAAATTAATTACGTCAGAAGGAACTCTTCAAATTGGATCGTTTACATTAGAGATGTTCCACACTCCTGGGCATTCGCCAGGCAGTGTATCTTACTATTCGGCGGAAGAAGGATTTGTGATTTCTGGTGACACGCTATTTGAAGGCGGCATCGGGAGAACAGATTTAGTAGGGGGCAGTCAAGAAGTGCTGCTTCAATCAATTCATAACAAATTATTGTCATTACCAGAATCAACTCTTGTTTTAAGTGGACATGGCGGTGAAACGACTGTACTCACGGAGCAGGAACAAAATCCATTTATCAATGGTTTTTCTCTTTAAATGTATGAAAAAAAGCATCTCTTTTATAGAGATGCTCAGCGTGTAGACAAACCCTCGCATTCTTTGTCAGTCCTGCGCGCTGGTGCTCACGAATGTCAAATTCACTCCGCGCCAGTGCTCGTCCTTCCTAGACTTCAAAGGTTTTCTATCACGCTGAAAAGAAGACAAAGGGCTAAAATAAAGTTCATTTTAGCCCTTTGTCAACAATCTGAGCATCTCTTTTATAGAGATGCTTTTTTCAATTAATGTCCGGTACCGGGAACCATGATGAAAATCGAATAATATGTAAATCCGGCAAAGAAAATCGTCAAGTACGCTCCGAAAATGTAAATATACATTCTTTCGGATAAATTCAAGTAGGATAAAAATACAAAAAGAACGGTTTGACCGAAGAACAGCAACGATGCATCTTTCATATGCCCTAAATAGAACATGACAGCAAAAATACCCGTCCAAAAGCCAAGCACGCGGAACATGCGATTCATTTCTTTCCCTCCCCTTAAAAAAACCCCTTTGATTCATATTATAGCTGATCACCACTTGTTATGTAAACATTTACATTTTTGACAACGTGTGAACATTTATTTTACAAGTAGAAAAAATTTTTTTGAAAAAGTGATCAAAACGTGTTTATGCTGAAATACATGAGGGTACTTACTCCATAAGAGAAAAGGTTAACGACCTAAGGAGGAAGACTAATGAGTGACATTACTTTTTATTCATACCCGAGCTGCACGTCTTGCCGTAAAACAAAACATTGGCTAAAGGCGAATCAAATTGATTTTAAAGAGCGTCACCTTTTCAGAGAAACGCCAACCCTAGAAGAATTAAAAAAGATCCTTTCCTTAACAACAGAAGGAATGGATGAAATTTTAGCCACACGAAGCCAGGCTTTTAAAAGCTTAAATTTAAATATTAATGATTTAAAAGTAAACGAGGTTCTTCAACTTCTCATTGAAAAACCAAAACTGCTTCGAAGACCAATTATCATTGATGGAAATAAATTGGTAGTAGGGTATAATCCCGGAGAACTCATGAAATTATCAAAAAAGAAAGCGATTCATCAATCAGTTTCCTAATAAAAACGAAGATCAGCTGAAACATTGTTCAGCCGTCTTCGTTTTTGTGCTGACTGGGCTAGCTGGGTTCGAACCAACGATCACGGAGTCAAAGTCCATTGCCTTACCACTTGGCTATAGCCCAATATCAAATGTGTAATGATATTGTTCACCATCTACGGTCATTTATACATAAAAGTTGTATGTCACGAGTTTTAAGTGAAAAAGGAGCGGAAGAAGTAAATGAAGAATGAAAAATCTAAGCAATTATATGAATTTATCCTAAAAGAAGCCCCTGTCATGACCGAAGAATGGCTAAAGACAAGAACAGAAGAAGGCTCATTATATTCTAAGCATGCTTCAGAGGAAACGGAAAAGAGGCTGAAGGAACAGAACACAGCATTTATTCAAACCATTGCAGCAACACTTGTGACGCTGTCAGATAAAGTAGAAAACCATTTGAAAAAGTGGTCTGTTGATATCGCCCGTGATCGAGCAGTGCATGAGGTGCCGTTATATGAAATCATTGGACAATTTAAGATCTTCCGCCACATTTTCTGTTCGAGAATCGAGACATTCACCCAAGAAACAGAGCTTGAAGTGACCTTGCAAGACGTGTGTCAGTGGAATCAGCACTTTCACGCCACATTTGATGATATGATTGAGCGTTTATCAGAAGAATATGACCGCGTGACACTCAGTCAGCTGAATGCACAAAGAGAGATGATTCAAGAGCTGAGTGCTCCTGTTATTCCAGTATCAAAGGAAATCGGGATTTTGCCACTGATCGGAGAAATCGATACGTACCGGGCCAAAATCATTCTGGAATCCGTGCTAGAACAGGCTTCAAGACTTCGTCTAACGCATTTATTTATTGACATATCTGGCGTACCGATCGTTGATACGATGGTTGCTTATCAGCTGTTTAAAGTGGTGGATAGCGCGAAGTTACTTGGAATTGAGACGATTATATCAGGGATTCGCCCAGAGATCGCTCAAACTGTAGTGAAACTCGGCATTGATTTCTCAAAAGTAAATACTGAACACAGCCTTGCAAAAGCGTTAGAAAAAAGAGGATTTCGTATCTTTGAAGAGCAGCAACAAGAAGCAACATGATCAAAAAACCTGTACTTGTAAAAGTCAGGTTTTTTTATATGCACTTTTTTTAAAAACCACGTTTTCCATCGCAAGCTGATGATTTTTTCGTTTGATTAGGCGTTAAAAAGTAAAATTGCACTTTTGTCAGACAGATTCCTCCGACTTACAATATGGTCAGAGAAGGGAGTGAACCATTTGTATGGGATTGAATATTTAGGACAAGAGCTGCTAGAAGAAGCATGCCGAATGAGAGCATCTGATGTGCACATTGTTCCAAAGGAAAAGGAAGCGTCGGTATCTTTCCGCGTAGACTCAGACTTAATTCAGCAAAGAACTATTGATAAAAAAAGCGGCGAGCGACTCATTGCTCATTTTAAATTTGTATCTTCTATGGATATTGGGGAAAAAAGGAGACCTCAAAATGGATCACTAGCTGTGATGCTAAGAAGCGGCCAGGTGTTTATTCGAATGTCTACCTTACCAACTGTAAATGATGAGAGTTTAGTGATTAGAATATTGCCACAGGATCATGTTCCGAAAATAAAACATCTGTCACTATTTCCGAAAGCCTCCACCAGATTATTATCGTTTTTGAATCATTCGCATGGGCTGATTTTATTTACCGGTCCAACCAATTCAGGGAAAACAACAACCCTCTATTCATTGATCCAGTTTGCAAAAAAGAATTTCAATCGAAATATTATTACACTTGAAGATCCAGTAGAAACAAGAAATGAAGAAGTGTTACAGGTTCAAGTAAATGAAAAAGCCGGCATCACATATGCCGCAGGATTACGTGCTATTTTAAGGCATGATCCAGATATGATTGTGCTAGGAGAAATAAGAGATGCTGAAACGGCCCGAACGGCAATTAGAGCAGCGCTGACAGGCCATTTAGTGATGAGTACACTCCATGCAAAAAATGCAAAAGGAGCTCTTTATCGTATGCTTGAATTTGGTGTCACAATGAATGAACTTGAACAAACAATGGTGGCGATTGCTGCGCAGCGATTAATTGATCTCACCTGTCCTTTTTGCGGAGAAACATGTCAGCTTTACTGTAAATTAAATCGACCGGTCAGACGAACAAATGTATTTGAACTGCTGTTCGGAAAAGAGCTTGGTGAGTGTATTAAGGAGGCAAAAGGAGAATATGCTCACTCGTCATATGAAACACTGCAAAGATTAATTCGTAAAGGAGTGGCACTTGGCTATTTATCGAAAAACACCTATCATCGCTGGGTTTATGAAGAAGCAAGCCTCTAAAGCGTGGTCTAAAAAGGATCAAGCGGAATGTCTATCAAAACTTTCTCAATTGATTCAGGCTGGATATACATTGATTGAGGCATTAACAATGGTGAATATTCAGTTGTCGAATAAACAGCAGCAACAATTAACACAGGGCATTCAGTGGTTGCTCGAAGGGGAGCCTTTTTATATTGTGCTAGAAAAACTCCAATTTCAGCGGGAAGTCATCGCCATTTTAAGTTTTTCCGAAAAGCATGGCAGTCTAGCAACAGCACTTGAACAAAGCGCACGGTTTTTAGAGAAAAAAATCAAACAGACAGACATGTTTAAACGCATGTTACGTTACCCGATTTTCCTCATCTTTACGGTTTTGATCGTGCTCATTCTTGTTCAGCAAATGATCATTCCTCAATTTTCTCTCTTGTACTCCTCGATGGACACCCGAATGTCATGGTTGATTCAAGGTATGTTTGGACTTTTCCAATTGTTGCATGTATCTCTCCTTCTCATCGGCTGTGCGTGTATTTGTCTGACTGGATACTATACGTTCTTTTTTAGGAAAAAATCCACCCTTGAGAAGCTGAGAGTACTCAGCAGATTTCCTTTTTTATATAAAGGAATGCGGCTCATGCATACGTACCTTTTCTCTCTACAGTTAAGCGGACTGCTTCAGGCTGGATTATCGATGTACGAGAGCTTGCTAGCTTTTAAGCAGCAAAGCTACTTACCCTTTCTTCAAGAAATATCAGTACAGATGATTGAAGAGTTAAGAAAAGGAGAGAGCATGGCATATCAAGTGAGCATTTCTCCATTTTTTGAAAAACATTTTGCAGCTGTCATCGAGCATGGTGAAGCGAGCGGAATGCTTGCAAGAGAAATGTACACGTACAGCCAATTTCTATTAGAGAATGCAGAGCTAAAAATTGAAAAATGGGTGTCGTGGCTACAGCCGGTTATCTATGGACTGACGGCAATTCTAATACTCATTGTGTATTTATCTATTCTTTTACCAATGTATCAACTGATGGAGCAAGTGTAAGAAGGAGGACAAAGACATGAATGATAAAGGATTTACTCTGTTAGAAATGTTAATTGTCATGCTTGTGATTTCAATTCTTTTACTTATTACCATTCCGAATATCACTCGTCATCATCAAACGATTCAAGCAAAGGGCTGTGAAGGGCTTAAATCAATGGTAAGCACACAGGTGATGGCATATGAATTAGAGCACGATGGCAGAACACCATCTTTAGCTGAATTAGAAAAAGAAGGCTATGTCAAAAAGGGATTAACGTGTCCTAATGGAAAAGCGATTGTCATTCAAAACGGCCATGTGAAGCATGAATAAATTAATTTTTCATGAGAAGGGTTTTACCCTCATAGAACAGCTAATGATCGTACTGGTTTTATCGATTCTAATGTTGATCATTGGAGTGAAAATCCCAAATGTAATAGAAGGCGCTGAAGCGAAAAGACAAGTGAACATCATGAAACAGGATTTTCAATTGGCTGCTTATACTGCATTTGTCAAAAAAACACGTGTGTATGTGGAATTCTATCTGCCACATGTATCGTATCAAGTAATCGATCAAAAGGATGGTGAAGTCATTGCTTCTTTTCAGCATCAAAAAGGAAGCATTAAGGCTTCTACATTTCCACAAGGTATCTATTTTAATGTTAACGGACATCCAAGCAGCGGCGGGTCTCTTATCATTCAATTTGGCAGTCAAACGTATAAGCTCACGATCTATTTAGGAAGCGGGCGAATCCATGTTCAAAAGAAATAGAGGGTTTAGTACGATTGAAACGCTGTTTGCTTGTCATATTTTCCTATTTGTAGCCATTGTGCTCATGCCAGCCTATGAAAAAATCATGTTAGGGAAAAAGGAAGTAAGAGCCAAACTTGAAGCTTACCAAATTTTGCATGAACAGATGAATGAATCGTTCATAGATGGTACAAAATCTTCTGTCAAAAAGAAGCGAGGCGACATCACATATGTATTCAATTGGGGTAAAGAGAAGGGATGTGTATCATACAACTTACACAAAAAGCAGACCATATGCTTTCATCAGGCTGATGAACGGTGAACAAGGTTTTACGCTTGTCCAGGCTCTATGGCAATTGCAGCTATTTTTGTTCCTTTCTTTTGGCTGTGTCCTGCTCTTTTCAACAGCTACGAAAGCTCATCCTTTTGAAGAGATGAACCGATTTTCACAAATGGAGTGGAAACAGACTGTCCTGCAATTAGATGAAGAATTAAGCCGAGCAACGGCTATTCGATCGGTGCAAGGAGGTAAAGCGTTAGAATATGTATCTGATCAAGGGCGAGTCGTAACGATTGAGCCATATCAAGAGATGCTTCGAAAGCGAATGGATCAGGCAGGCCATCTTCCTTTATTACAAAAGGTGAAAGAATGTCGCGTGAGGACTAATCAGCATAGGGCTATTCTTAAAGTTACAGATGAATCTGGTAAGGTGTATGAAGCCATTTTTTTCATATATAAAGGAGTGGTTCCTACATTATGAAAAGGGAAGGAGGATTTATTTATCCGCAAGTACTGGCTGCGATTCTATTTTTTCTTTTGATCCTAGGGGCGATGACGATTGGGTTTCAAAAAGAGTTGAGAAGTGCAGAGCTGACGATTTCGTTTTATAAAAAACAGCAGCTTTTCAGGGTGGGGGTGAGTGAAGCTGTCCGTACATTACATCATTTGTGTGAAAAGCAGCATACCCCTATTGACACTGAAGAAGGCCGAGTGACATTAAAGCAGGTGACATGTGATCAAAAGAAAAATCGTATCAGCATGTTAGTTAGTGTGAAAACAAAAGATGGTTTATCAGATGAACGGGAACTCGTGCTGGATGGGCAGACCGGTGAAATCATGAGATGGGCAAACCGTGAATAGTCAGTGTATAAAATGATCCTCTTCCTGGTAACACTTGAAGAAAGAAGAGGTGAATGTGCTTGAAAACCAATGACTATGTAAAATATATGACGCAGGAAATCATTAAATATATGAATACACCGCGAGACGAACGGAAGGAACATAAACAAGAGAAATTGCAAACGAAACCGCCATTTTCACAGCGTTTATTTGGGGTTCTGCCGTTTGGATTTTCAATGATGCTAAAAAAACGTAAACGACATCGTCAAAAGTAAAAAGCCGCCAGCAGGCGGTTTTTTTATGCCTCTTTAGCTATATTCTTCTACAACAATCACTTTATTGACCTTGTTTGAGTAAGGGTTATAAGAAATAGTGACATATACCCCAAATTCTTTGGTGTGGTCTTTTAACGTAATATGATACTGTTTCACAGATTCCTTCTCACGATGACGGTCCCATACTTTTTGTTTGAATAAGACTTGCGTTAGCGGATATCGTTTCTTTGCTTCTTTGACTGCCCGTGTTTCCCATTGATCTGCTGCGGCAAGGAAACCTCTCGCATCCGCAGGATTGGCGTCTAGTATCATAGGACCAAATAGTAAACTGAGCATGATTATCAGCTTTCCATATTTCACTTCACATCACCTCATCTACTATTATTGTGACCAAATGCTGCACTTTTATGTAAATTTTTAAGAAGTACAAATGTCACACAAAAAAATATTGAATACGGCGAAAGAATGAGAAAATGGAAGAAATTTCTCGTAATCATTCTTGTTTAAGAACAAAATGGACTAATTTGACGTTTTGGATTTTATAGGTATTTCCTTATACTGTATGTAATCGTTCTTTTTAAAGAACAATCGTTCAAGGAGTTGGAGAATGAATGAAACAGTCGCTCTTTGTACTCTTTTGTGCCATTTTTTTGATCTTCACGTCTCTCTTGATCTCAACAACGAACGCTTCTTTTAACGATGTTGAGTACTCAAACTTTGTCATGAAAACATGTGAAAATTTTGAACAAACGGATCAGCATTGTCAGCCTATCAAATGGGATAGAAGTGATTTGGAATTCATCGATCAAACAATGATCAAAGGAACAGTCTGCGCACCTCAAAGCTTGAGCATCACATTAAAAAATAGTGGACAACCTATTGCACACTCTGAATGGAATTGGGAATTACATAAAGTGAAAAGTGAGCAGAAGCCGTTACAAGATGGTCATATTCTTGAAAAAGGCTCTATACAGTCCCTTCTTTCACAAGAAACAACCACTGTCACGACAGATAAAGCAAAAACGAATGGAATTTATGCGTTTAAAATCTATTATCCTAAAGGTTTTGAAGGATCTGAAGAGGCATTTATATGGTCTAAAACTATGCAGCTCGCAAAGTGTCCAGAAAAGGTATCTTAAATGGAGCTGTCTTTGAAATGAAATAATGATAGGTAAAGGGGAGAAGAGGTCATGAAAAAATGGATGAAGATGTCAGGAAGTATTCTTTATGTGGTGGTATTCACGGTGATGATTGCATGTATTATTGTCGTATTGTCATCAAGAACGACAGGAGGAGATCCTCAAATTTTCGGTTATCAATTCAAGCAAGTATTATCTGGCTCAATGGAACCGGAATTTTCGACTGGCTCACTCATTGTCGTAAAAGAAGTGACTTCACCGGAGTCGCTTAAAAAAGGAGATATTATCACGTTTCAAACGAAGCAGGACCAGTCATATGTGACCCACCGAATTGTTGGGGTGAAAGGCAAGGGATTAAATAAAGCCTTTGAGACGAAAGGTGATCAGAATATGTATCAGGACGGCACACTAGTAAAAGCGGATCAGGTGAGTGCGCAGTATACGGGTGTGAACATTCCTTATGCAGGAAAGCTTCTTTCGTATGCAGGAACTTCGGCTGGAACCGCGTTGCTGCTCATTATACCAGGTGTGATGCTGCTCGTTTATTCAACTCTTCATTTTGTGGGAGCTGCAAAACATCGAAGACACACGGCTGATTTACAGATGTCAGAGGAACAAGCTTAAATTTTCGTTTGTAACCTAATTAGGTTTCAATAAAACAATTTATTAGGGGGTTCATTCATGGCAAAGAAAAGGTCAATTCGTTTAGGTGTATTATCAGGGGCTTTAGGCCTGGCATTAATCGGTGGGGGGACATGGGCGGCGTTTAATGATATAGAAACGGCAAATGCGGTCTACTCCACAGGAGAGCTAGATTTATCTGCAAAAGAGAACTCCGGCGCCATCAACCTTTCAAACTTAAAACCTGGTGATCGCATCAAGAAGGAATTTAATTTTGAAAATAAAGGATCACTTGCGATCAATCAAGTGCTGATGAGTCTTGATTACAGCCAGTATCAGGATGGAGCTTCCGCGAAAAATGGCGGTAAGAATACAGCTGAAGAATTTCTTAGTCAGTTTCAGGTGAGTGTTCTAACGGTTGGAGCCGAAGGTGGAAATGGTTATCCGAAAAATATTATCTTAGACGCTGCAAACCTGCTTGATTTGCATCAACTAACGGCAAAACAGGATCAGACCGCATTTGAAAAGCTTCGTCATGCCGTTGATGAGAAGTTTTTACATGAAAGTGGGAAGATTAATGTAGCAACTGTTGATGGAACAGTGGCTCCAGAGTATGACGGTATTCCAAAGAACCCGTTTGATTACGATAAAATGGAAATGATCATTGAATTTGTCAATGACCAGACGAAGGATAAAGATGGTCACTATATCCAAAATAAATACCAAGGCGATGCGATTCAAATTGATCTTTCCTTCGAAGCGACTCAGTGGAATGGTTTAACGATCAATCCCAAAAAGCATACGGATGAAAAAGGCTACGTGAAAGAAAACGAAAAAGCACACAGCGAAGATAAAAAATAAAGCCAGTCTTTAGGCTGATATCAAGTTCTGCATAGCAATTGGAGGAGTATGCGCTAAAATGTGCGCTTTACTCCTCTTCTTGCTTTTTTCTCCAGATTTGATAATCTAAAAATTCACGAAATTGCTTTTTCGAAACCCCTGATGTCATTGCATCTCGAACTAGTTTTTCCCATTCACTATCTAATTGACCATCGTATTCGGTTTCATCTTTTTCGTGTAACAGTGTATGAACCGAGACGTCCAGAACAGCGGAGACTTTTTCAAGAAATTGAATGGAGGGGTTTGTTTGCAAGTTTCTTTCTATTGAGCTTAAATAAGACTTCGCTACCCCAGCCTTTTCGGCCAGTTCTGATAGTGAGTAGCCTTTTTCATTGCGGTATTGTTTAATACGCTGGCCAATCAATGTCATCACCTTCCTTTCGATATTATAGCACATTCAGAAAGGTTTGATAGAATGACTTCTTACCAGAGGGTGAGACTCAGAGGACTTTTCACTTGATTTGAGGAATTGACGGACTTCTTCAACTGTTAGCCCTGCTTTACGAGCTTCAAGTAATAATTGAACCCATTCACTGTCTAATATGTTCGTTTTCTTTTCCATACAAATACCCTCCTAAAATACTGAATCATGTATTTCAGGCACTTAACGCATGAAATGGAAAGACACAGGTGGTAAGACCTCATAGTTTGCTTGCGTCATTTTTCCGCCCAATACAAACAGACAAACGTTGCTTTTGGCTGATCGAAAATTGTACGTCACATGAAAGGAGGGGACCTATAGGTCAGCCTCCTCTTTTTTGCTGTAAGTAAAAAAGTCCGCCATTTTCAATCGTAAGACTGATTTTTGGTTCATATAAAGTTTTGAGTGCTTGTCTTTCTATTTCATATTCTACAGACGTGTCTGAAGTCCCTTCATAAAATTGGTTTAAAAGTTCAGTGTCTTCTTTCCATTTTTGAACAGCTCTTACCGCCCAATCATCTGGTTCTTCATGGGCGTAATGCTCCATTAAACTGTAGAGCCGTTTGACTCCGCTTTCTGGCTTAATCATCGTACTCATCGTAAAGCAATAATCGGGAATTTGAGATGACAGCTCACGGGTTTCCAGCTTTTCTTGAAATTGTTCAACAACTTCTCCGCGTATTAGATGAAGTCCTAGTGACAAAAGCTTATCCTTCTTTCGATCTGCGAGATAAGAAATTTTCACATTGAGACCAAGCCAAGGCTCGAGTGCAATCTGGTTCTTCATGAGCGGAGTAACTCGTTCATAGAGACGGATAAATCGGCCTTGCTGTTTGACAGCTTCAAAAATCTGAAATAAACGAGGGGAGCCGAAGTGGATAAATTCACCCTCAATCGTATCGCCCACTTTTTTTTGATCGGTGATGAGGGTCAATTGCCGCGGCTCTGGAACACCACCAGTTTTTTCGAGCCAGTGCCAATAAAAAGGGCGGTTCATAATCAATTTATCCATATCGACGGTCAGCTGTACGGTCATATGTCCTGCACTTTCTTCTAGTATGTCGCACTGATTTGCCTGAAAGAAACGAAGAAGAAAGGTATGTATGTCACGCTGCTCCATTGGTCAACTCTCCTTTATGAGCCTTGCTGTCTTTTTTCTAAAAGGGGTGTTTTGGCTTCTGTTAAATAGGAAGCAAACTGGGTTAATTTCTTTTTCATGTCACCGTCTGATTCGTGCTGAAAAAGAATCTGATGCAGCTTTGTTTCGGCATCTTTGATATCGATTCGCGTTAAAATATCATCTAGATCGCCAATGACGTTTTCGAACAGTTGAATTTTTTCGTATAAAAGTTTTAAGACGTGTTCCTCAACGGTACCGTTTGTTGCCATGTTGTAAATATGGACATCCCGTTCTTGTCCAAGGCGGTGGATACGCCCAATCCGCTGTTCTAGACGCATCGGGTTCCACGGAAGATCGTAGTTGATGATTTGATTACAAAACTGAAGATTGATTCCTTCGCCGCCTGCTTCTGTAGCAATTAACACTTGTGCCCGTTCTCTAAATAAATCTTTCATCCAATCCTTTTTGCCCCGTTTAAAGCCGCCACGAAAAGGAACGGAGCTTATGCCATTTTGCTGAAGAAACCATTGTAAATAAATTTGTGTCGCGCGGTATTCGGTGAAAATAATGACCTTTTCATTTAACTGCTGAATAAGCTTGACGACTTCAAGTGCCTTTGTGTTTTGCTGCACTTCATTGATTTTCTCCATAATTTGCGCTATTGCAGAGGATCCAAGAATATGTGTTTCATCTTCCTGCATTTTTTTAATTGTCATATAGACCGCCTCGCGGCTTGAACAGCATTCTCGTTCCAAAGTCATGATGGAAAACATGTGTTTAGTATAGGACGGGTTCTCTTTCAGCTTACAGATTTCATCATATAATGCTTGTTCCGTTGGAGAGAAATCAATGGAAATCGTTTTGACATGCCGTTTTGTCCACTCGATGCCTGTGTCTTGTCTTCGGTTACGAATCATCACTTTATTCACTAGCTGTTTTAAACGGTCATGGTCTTCTAGCTGTAAATCCTTTTTGGCAAAGACATCTTTAAACTGATGTTCATTCCCTAGGTGACCTGGCTTCAGAAGGGAGACAAGATTAAATATTTCTCCAATACGGTTTTGGATAGGCGTCGCTGTCAGCAACAAACAAAATTTCTTATTTAGATTTCTTACAAATTCATAGTTTTTCGTTTTATTGTTTTTCAGTTTGTGTGCTTCATCAATAATGACCATATCGTAGGCAATGGATAAAATAGTGTCTCGGTGCGGCTGTCTTTTGGCTGTATCAATGGAGGAAACCACGACGTCACACTGCTCCCACACGTAGCTCTTTTTTTGTTCGACAGCATCAATATAAAATTTTGTCCGCAGCTCCTGTACCCATTGAGATACGAGAGAGGCGGGGACGAGTATGAGAATTTTCTTGGCAAGTCCACGAATCATATATTCTTTGATAATCAGTCCTGCTTCTACGGTTTTTCCAAGTCCCACTTCATCTGCTAAAATGGCTTTTCCGTTCATCTCTTCTACGACTCTTCTGGCTACTTCAAGCTGATGTTTTAAAGGCGTGAATGCAGGTAGATGGGCAGGAGCTTGCAGTCCTTCAAATGAATCAATGGCTGTGACTTTTTGGATCTGCGCCGCTAAACGGTACATTTCCCAGTTTGCCCAGGGGCCGTCTGCTGCTAGCCGCTGCTGAAATTCACTTGCCCAATCCTGATCAAAAATCGTTTGAATATTCAATGTGGTCGCCTGCCTTTCTAGTAGGTTGAGGATAAAATTGTTCTGTATTTAAACGCTTCATTTTTTAAGAGGTCTTGAAAAGACTAGATATTTGAATAAAAGCGAACGATAATGAATGGTTTTTTAAGAAATGTTAATGATTTTTTTATTGCTCTTCATCCGTTTCTAATGGTAGGATGTTGGTAAGTGATCTAGAAAATAAGTCACCCATTTTGATAGTATGTCCAATAAATGTGAAGAATATGAGCGGATGATGGTATGGGGAGAGACTTGGCGGTTATTTAGCACTGGCAGGCGCCGAAGGAGCAAGCTGAATCGTTTCAGTGAATCTCTCAGGCAAAAGTACTCTTACCGGACGCAACTCTGGAGAGTGTTTGCTCATCGTTTTTTAGCAAACCACCAAAGGGGAAAACGCACAATGATGTTGTGCTGTAAACTTTCAGGTGCAAGGACAGAGACTTCTTTTTGATAAAAGGGAGCGCTCTGTCCTTTTTTGCTGTAATTTTTTTCTGAAAATTCAGCTTGTGATCTGCACTGAAAGAAAAAAGGGGGAAACGATTGATGTTGAAACGAACACCGCTTTTTCATGCGTATGAAACGTTTGGCGCAAAAACCATTGACTTCGGGGGCTGGGAATTACCTGTCCAATTTTCTTCCATTAAAGAAGAGCACGAAGCTGTTCGAACAAAGGCAGGGCTTTTTGATGTGTCTCACATGGGTGAGGTGGAAATCAAAGGTCGAGACGCCCTTCCTTTTTTACAAAGGTTATTAACCAATGATGTGTCTAAGCTGACAGACGGTAAGGCACTATATACAGCCATGTGCTATGAAGATGGCGGGACAGTGGATGATCTGCTCGTCTACCAAAAAGAAGAGAACGATTATTTGCTTGTTATTAATGCATCTAATATCGAAAAAGATGTGGAATGGCTGCTTCAGCACCAAGGTGAGAACGACGTATTGATTCAGAATGTCTCGGATGAAATCGCCTTGCTTGCCCTTCAAGGACCTATTGCCGCTGACATCATGAAAGATGTAGCGGATGAAGAAGTGACATCGCTCAAGCCATTTACATTTTTCTCAAAAGCTGAAGTTGCTCAAAAAGAGGTGCTTGTTTCAAGAACGGGCTACACTGGAGAAGACGGCTTTGAAATTTACTGTCAGTCAGAAGATGCGGTCCACATTTGGTCGGCTTTATTAAAAGTTGGCGCACCAAAAGGGTTAATACCGTGTGGGCTTGGTGCACGAGACACCTTGAGATTTGAAGCAAGACTTCCGCTTTATGGCCAGGAGCTAACAAAAGATATCTCTCCATTAGAAGGCGGGATTGGCTTTGCGGTCAAAACGGATAAAGAAGCCAATTTTATTGGCAAAGAAGCGCTCAAGAAGCAAAAAGAAGAAGGGCCGAAGCGAAAGCTTGTCGGCATTGAAATGATAGATAAAGGGATTCCGCGCACAGACTATCCGGTCTTTTCAGGAGAAAAGCAGATTGGCGTAGTCACAACGGGCACACAATCCCCAACATTAAAGAAAAATGTCGGGATTGCTATAATCGAATCTTCTCAGGCGCAGCTTGGAACAGTGGTAGAAGTACAAGTTCGCAAAAAACGTCTAAAAGCGAAAATCGTCGCAACACCATTTTATAAAAGAGCCAAATAACGAGGGGGAATAGAGGATGAAGCATAGGTATTTGCCGCAAACCGAGCAAGATCAAAAAGAAATGCTGGATGTCATCGGCGTTCAGTCGATTGATGAGCTTTTTTCAGATATCCCAGAAAAAGTGAGATTTAAAGGAGCATATAACATTAAACCAGCCGCATCTGAAACAGAGCTTGTAAGGGAATTATCCCAACTAGCTGCAAAGAATAAAGATACGGTTTCCTATGCATCGTTTCTTGGTGCCGGTGTATATGATCATTACCAGCCTGTCATTGTGGATCATGTCATCTCACGTTCTGAATTTTATACAGCATACACACCTTATCAGCCGGAGATCTCGCAAGGTGAATTACAAGCCATTTTTGAATTTCAAACAATGATTGCTGAGCTGACGGGTATGGACCTTGCTAACTCCTCGATGTACGATGGCGGGACAGCATTAGCTGAAGCGGCGATGCTAGCTGCTGGACATACAAAAAAGAAAAAAGTCGTTGTTTCTGAAACGGTTCATCCTGAAGCAAGAGCCGTGCTAAAAACATACGCCAAAGGACAGCACATAGAAGTTGTTGAAGTGCCTGCGAAAAAAGGACAGACGGACTTAGCGGCATTAGAAAAAGCTGTCTGCGACGAGACAGCAGCCGTTCTTGTGCAATATCCAAACTTTTTTGGTGTCGTCGAACCGTTAAAAGACATCGAACCTATTGCACATAAAGGAAAAAGTCTGTTCGTTGTCTCTAGTAATCCGCTTGCACTCGGGTTACTGACGCCTCCAGGAAAACTTGGAGCAGACATTGTTGTTGGTGATGCACAGCCATTTGGCATTCCAGCAGCGTTTGGCGGGCCACATTGCGGATATTTTGCTGTGACGAAAAAGTTGATGCGCAAAGTGCCAGGTCGTTTAGTCGGGCAGACAGAAGACGAAAATGGTGTTCGTGGGTTTGTATTAACCCTTCAAGCGCGTGAGCAGCATATTCGAAGAGATAAAGCGACGTCTAATATTTGTTCGAATCAGGCATTAAATGCATTAGCCGCTTCTGTTGCCATGACAGCACTCGGAAAAACAGGCATCAAAGACATTGCCTATCAAAATGTACAAAAAGCCCACTATGCGAAGACGCAGGCAGAAGCATATGGACTGCTTGCTGATGTAGAAGGGGCCCATTTCAATGAATTTGTCATCAAATTACAAGAACCGGTACAAGAAGCCAATAAACGATTACTTGAAAAAGGAATCATCGGCGGCTACGACTTAGGGAGAGACTACCCAGAGCTTCAACATCACATGCTTGTCGCCGTGACAGAGCTAAGAACAAAAGAAGAAATTGATACGTTCATTAAGGAATTGGGGGATCGCCATGAATAAACAAGATCAGCCGCTTATTTTTGAATTATCCAAAGAAGGAAGAATTGGTTATAGCCTGCCTGATTTAGATGTACCTGAACAGGAGATCCCGTCCTTATTTGATGAGACGTACATCCGTCATGAGGATGCTGAGCTTCCTGAAGTATCTGAGCTTGATATTATGCGTCATTATACAGCATTATCAAGACGTAATCATGGGGTCGATTCCGGATTTTATCCTCTTGGCTCTTGTACAATGAAATATAATCCAAAGATTAATGAAAAGGTTGCACGCCTTGCAGGCTTCGCGCAAGTCCATCCACTACAAGAGGCAGACACTGTGCAGGGAGCATTAGAATTGCTATATGACCTAGGTGATCATCTGGAAGAAATCACGGGGATGGATGCTGTGACATTACAGCCAGCGGCAGGAGCACACGGTGAATGGACAGGACTCATGATGATCCGTGCGTACCATGAAGCAAGAGGGGACGATAAGCGAACAAAAGTCATTGTGCCAGATTCTGCCCATGGAACAAACCCAGCATCTGCGACAGTGGCTGGATTTGAAACCATTACCGTTGCATCTGATGAGAATGGGCTTGTGGATTTAGAGGACCTGCGCCGTGTTGTTAACGAAGAAACTGCTGCTTTAATGCTGACGAATCCGAATACACTCGGCCTATTTGAAGAAAATATTTTAGAAATGGCTGAAATCGTTCATGGAGCTGGCGGCAAGCTTTATTATGACGGAGCCAACTTGAATGCTGTTTTGAGCAGAGCAAGACCGGGGGATATGGGCTTTGACGTTGTTCATTTAAATCTTCATAAAACCTTTACAGGTCCGCATGGAGGCGGAGGTCCTGGTTCAGGTCCTGTAGGCGTAAAAAAGGATTTAATTCCGTACTTGCCAAAGCCAGTGCTTGTGAAGAAAGAAGGTCGCTTTTATTTCGATGATGATCGACCAAAATCAATTGGCCGCGTGAAGCCGTTCTATGGTAACTTCGGCATTAACGTCAGAGCATATGCGTATATTCGCTCTATGGGTCCAGATGGCTTAAAGGCTGTAACTGATAATGCTGTGTTAAATGCGAACTATATGATGCGCCGCTTAAGCACTCATTTTGATTTGCCATTTGACCGGCACTGTAAGCATGAATTTGTCCTTTCAGGTAAACGTCAGAAAAAATTAGGTGTGCGCACACTCGATATTGCCAAACGATTGCTTGATTTTGGCTATCATCCACCAACGATCTACTTCCCGCTCAATGTAGAGGAATGCATCATGATTGAACCAACTGAAACAGAATCAAAAGAAACTCTTGATGCCTTCATCGAAGCGATGATTCAGATTGCCAAAGAAGTAGAAGAGAATCCAGAAGTGGTGCAGGAAGCGCCGCATACGACGGTCGTCAAACGAATGGACGAAACAAAGGCCGCGCGAAATCCAGTTCTCGTTTTTGAAAGATAAAGAAAAAAGACTCATGGGGATCATGCTCCCAGAGTCTTTTTTGTTAGTTCTTCGTTTTGATACGGCCGCCCCATTTTTTAAAGCCGCCTTTTAAATTATAAATCTCACGACAGCCGTTTTTACGTAAAGTTTGCGCTGCTTTTCCGCTTCTCAAATTGTTTTGGCAATAGAGATAAACAGGCTTGTCAGGACGAATTTCATTTTTGCGCTGTTTTAGCTGGGAAAGGGGGATGTTTCTTGCCCCTAAAATATGTCCGCCATCAAACTCATTTGGCTCTCTCACATCAATGAGTTGAGCTTTGCGGTAACCTTTAATAAATTCTGCTTCCGTCAGCGTTTTCATAATACGCTGCTGATAAATGTAGCTGCCGACAGAATAAAGAACGAAAAGTCCACAAAGTGCGAGGACGATATAGTTGAACATTGACAATACAACTCGACTCCTTCTTGAGCATCAGCACAGTGGCCTGTCTGATGGTACGTTTTAGACAAATACTATTATAGTAAAGCAAAAGAAACTTGTCATCATAAATGGTAAGAATTATTTTCAATTCGTTCCCTATTTGATAGACTGATGAAGAGAGAAAATCGGTGGCCATCACCATCATCTAACATTGACTACGTAAAAGAGAAGGGATTTTTATATGCAAAAAGAGAAATGGTGTTTCATTGATACAGGAAATCAAGACCCTGCCTTTAACATGGCAATGGATGAAGCCTTGCTTTATTGGCATAGTGAGAAGTTGATCCCGCCTGTTATCCGTTTTTATGGATGGAATCCGGCGACATTGTCTGTTGGGTATTTTCAGCATGTTGAAAAAGAAATCAACATGGAAGCAGTCGAGCGCTATGGTCTTGGATTTGTCCGCAGACCGACTGGAGGGCGGGGGGTTCTTCATGATCAGGAGCTGACCTATAGCGTGATTGTATCAGAGGAACATCCAGAAATGCCAGCGACAGTGACAGAGGCATACCGCGTCATTTCAGAAGGCATTTTAGAAGGCTTTAAAGAACTGGGACTCGATGCGTATTTTGCCATTCCTCGTACAGATAAAGAAAAAGAAAGCTTAAAAAATCCAAGATCGTCTGTATGCTTTGATGCCCCTTCATGGTACGAGCTTGTCGTAGAAGGTAGAAAGGTAGCGGGCAGTGCCCAAACAAGACAAAAAGGAGTGATCCTCCAGCACGGCTCCATCTTAATTGACCTTGATGAGGACAAACTGTTCGATTTATTTCTTTATCCAAACGACCGTGTGAGAGAGCGGATGCAGAGAAGCTTTAAAAACAAAGCGGTCGCCATCAATGAAATCTCAGACCGAACTTGTACAATAGACGATGCGCGTGTGGCGTTTAAACGAGGATTTGAAAAAGGATTAAATATTGAGCTTGTGCCTTATGAGCTCACAGATGAAGAATTAGCATTTGTCCATCATCTTGCCAAAACGAAATATGCCTCAGACGAGTGGAATTACAAGCGTTAAAGACAAAGGACACTCCTTGTTTTTTAATGGGCGATGGTGTAGAATTGTTATGATTATTAAGTAAAGGTGCATTATGGAGGGGTTTTATGACTACACCTAGTATGGAAGATTACATTGAACAAATATATATGCTGATAGAAGAAAAAGGATATGCTAGAGTCTCTGATATTGCAGAAGCACTCGCTGTCCATCCCTCCTCTGTAACAAAAATGGTTCAGAAGCTAGATAAAGATGAATACCTCATTTATGAGAAGTATCGTGGTCTAATTTTAACCCCGAAAGGCAAAAAAATTGGAAAACGTCTCGTATACAGACATGAACTGCTAGAGCAATTTTTAAGAATCATTGGTGTAGATGAAGAGAAAATCTATGATGATGTAGAAGGCATTGAACATCATCTTAGCTGGAACAGCATTGACCGCATCGGCGATCTCGTTCAATTCTTTGAAGAAAGTGACGAGCGTTCTGTTCAGCTGAAAGCGATTCAAAAGAAAAACGAACAAACAAATCAAGAATCTTAAAAAAAGGACACCCTCAGCATGGGTGTCCTTTTTGATTAAAGTTCTAATTGAAAGCATATGCTCTTACACTATTAATAGCGTGATATCAAAGGGGGCTCCTTGATGAAGATAGATGGTGTGTTCTCAGGTGGAGGCATTAAAGGGGCAGCACTTGCGGGTGCCTATGAAGCGCTTGAAGCGAGAGGATATCAGTTTGTCCGCCTTGCTGGTACAAGTGCTGGAGCGATCATCGCTTCACTCATCGCAGCAGGCTTTTCAAGTCAGGAGATTCGGGAGCTGTTAGATGAGATGGATGAACATCACTTGCTTGATAGGAGATGTCAATTCATTCCGTTTAAAATGCTCCGGTGGATATCCATTTACTGGCGCCTCGGTCTTTACAAAGGGGACCGGCTGGAAAAATGGCTGACGGATGTGTTGAAACGAAAGGGGGTCACCGTATTTGGGGATCTCAAAAAAGATTCACTGAAAATTGTTGCCTCTGATTTAACAAATGGGAAAATCCTCGTTTTGCCAGACGACCTTCCTTCATACGGCTTAAATCCAGAGCGTTTCTCTGTTGCCAGGTCAATCCGGATGAGTTGCAGTTTGCCGTATTTTTTCGAGCCTGTCAAACTAAAGTCATCAAAAGGCATTTGTACCATTGTGGATGGAGGCGTGCTGAGCAACTTTCCAATTTGGTTGTTTGCCGAAGAGAAAAAAAGACCATTCGTCGGTGTCACATTAACCCCAAACGAAAAAGAACGCCCTCAACACTCCATCCGCAATGCGTTTGAACTGTTTGGCGCTCTTTTTGAAACGATGCGTGGTGCTCATGACGAAAGGCATATTGCCACAAAACACGAACGTCATGTTATTTTTATTCCTGTAGAACACGTCATTGCCACTGATTTTCAGCTAATGGCAGAAAAGAAAAAGGCGCTCGTCGATCTAGGCAGACAGAAGGCCGAGCAATTTTTAAAAAGCTGGACATTTTAAAACAAGGCGCGATTCTTCTTTTTGTTTTTCTTGCCTTCAATCACAGTTAACTGTGTTTGGCTTTTCTTTTTGAGAAGGACGGGCTTAGACTTGTGGTCAGTCGGCACGCTTCGCAAATGAGTGACCCGATTTTTCATCTGGCTTTTCGTTTTTGGTTTAGGCTGCTGGTAGCGACGTTTTGATTGTTTGACTGCTTTACGATAAAGATTGCCCTCTGTTCCAGTTCTTCGATTCATCAGCCATCTAAATAGGAAAAACACAATCGCTCCAATGATCACAACTGATAGCAGCATTGTAAAAAGTCTGCCTGGATTCGTTGTGAGTAAATACACAAATCCCAAAACGCCTAAAGCGAAAATAATGGTAAAAGCAGGATGTACTCGGCGATTCATAACTGTCCACCTCCGAAGGAATTTACCGGATTTATAAGTTAGATCACTTGATGAGCAGAATCTGACGCTTGTTTTAGAGACGCTTCCTCTAAACGAAGAAGTTCATTAAAACTTGCAATGGCTACCTCGACTTGATCGTCAGAAGGTTCTTTTGTTGTGAGCAATTGCAGCCAAAGGCCAGGATAGCCAAGCACTTTCAGCACAGGCACTTTTCGGAGTTTGTTCGTAAGCTGAAGCACTTCAAATGAAATGCCTAGAACAACTGGAATGAGCGCCAAGCGATTCAGAACTCTCACCCATAAAGGATCTGTCGGTACGAGTAAATAGACGAACATTCCGACAATGACAGTGAATAAAATAAAGCTGCTACCGCATCGATAATGAAGGCGTGATTGTTTTTGGACATTTTCCACTGTGATGTCAAGATTCTGTTCATAGCAGTTTATGACTTTATGTTCTGCGCCATGATATTGAAATACCCTTTTAATTAAAGGGGTCATGGAAATAAAGTAAATATAGCCTAATAATAAGACCAGTTTAAAGAATGTTTCCACTGCGATTTGTGCAAAATTCCCTGAAAAGACGGGCCGCACAAGTTCGGCTAAAAAGACAGGTACTAGGGTAAAGACAAATTTACTAAAGAGAAGAGAGAGAACTCCGATCACAGCAATGCCGAAAATCATGGATAATTTCGAGCTTTTTTGTTCTTTTTCAAGAGTATGATCTTCTGAAGGATCTAAGTCATAGCGCTCGCTGGAGAAGTTCAAGTGCTTGCTGCCATTTGCGCTTGCTTCAACAAGTGCAGCAACACCCCTTACAAAAGGGATTTTCTTGAGAAAGGCGGTTCGTTTATTGGAAGTCCGGGGAAGCTTTAAAAACTCAATGGACTGATCCTTACGCCGAATCGCTGTCACATAGTTCTTTTTACCTCCAAACATGACACCTTCGACAACTGCTTGCCCTCCATATGCTGGAGGTTTTGTTTGATTGGACATATTTCATCAACCTGCCTGTTTCCTGTAATTTACATGCATTTCCTTATACCTTTATTGTACAGGAAATGAGGGGAAATCACTAGCTCACAGGTCGATTATCTACTAGAATTCTATCTACCTCTTTTTAGCCAGTATACCCTCTTATAAAAATTTTACACTCACGTATGGAAATCCTTTTTTTTATCACATTTTGGACATACTACTTGCTGGAGGTGTTCACAAATGAAACGTGATGAAAAGAAAAACCAAGAAGAGAAAAATCAGTCTGTACAAACATCATCGCTAGTTGCAAGAGCAGCTGCGACAGGCTTTGTTGGTGGTGTTTTTTGGGGCTTTATCGGGTTTCTGACCCATATGTTTCATTTCTCAGAGGTGAGTCCCAATATGCTTCTTCAGCCTTTTGTGCTCGGAGAGTGGAAAAAGGGCGGACTTGGTACTTTTATCAGCATTGTGCTTTTAGGGGTTTTATCGATTGGAGCTGCCTTTATTTATTATGGGCTTTTGAAACGAATCAAAGGTTATTGGATGGGGCTAATATATGGCGCGATTTTATGGCTGCTCGTTTTTTACGTATTTAATCCGATTTTCCCAGATGTAAAGCAAGTCCAAGACTTACAGCAAAGCACCGTTGTCACGACATTTTGCCTATATATTTTATACGGTATGTTTATCGGGTACAGTATTTCGTTTGAATATAATGAATTAACGAGCCAAAAGCTTGCGAGGGCACTCGGGAAAAAGACCGAATAAAGTGTAAATCACTTATTCATATGATAAAATATTTTTGGAAACGAAAGGTTTCTAAGGAAAAAGAAACAGATCTCGATATAGATTGAATTAGGGTGAAGGAGTGGTTGTATGCCTCATTTTCTTGTACTGAATGGGCCCAATTTAAATAGGCTTGGCAAAAGAGAGCCGGCTGTTTACGGAAGTAAGACGCTGACAGATTTAGAGACAGATTTGTTCCAGTTTGCAGAAAGAGCCAATATCCAGTTAACGTTCTTTCAATCGAATCATGAAGGAGATTTGATTGATGCACTCCACGAGGCAGAAGAACAGTACGATGGAGTCGTGTTTAACCCGGGGGCTTTTACACACTACAGCTATGCCCTAAGGGATGCTATTGCAAGTATTTCTTTATCCGTCGTTGAAGTACATATCTCAAACGTTCATAAGAGAGAGGAATTCCGCCATCATTCTGTACTTGCTCCAGTATGCCAAGGGCAAATCGTTGGTCTTGGTTTAGAAGGGTATAAATTGGCGATTCGTTATTTAGTGAGTGAAGGGGGAGCAGTATCATGAAACTTGAAAAATTAAGAACGCTTTTATCTGATTTAGACATCGATGGTCTAGTCATTACGAGTAGCTTTAATTTACAGTACATGACCAGCTTTACTGGTTCAGCCGGTCTCGCCGTTGTTTCAAAGGACCGGGCAGCTTTTGTCACGGACTTCCGTTATACAGAGCAAGCGAAGGACCAAGTAAAAGGCTTCGACATTATTGAACATAAAGGAAACATCGCAGAAACCGCAGCTCAAACAGCAAAGGAATTTGGGATCAAACGTCTTGGGTTTGAACAAAACCATATGACATTTGCCACGTACCAGCAGTATGCAGCTAAAGCAGGCGATATAGAGCTTGTTCCGGTCTCAGAATCAGTTGAAAAGTTGCGCTTGATTAAGTCTAGTGAAGAGATTAAGATATTAGAGGAAGCTGCGAAGATTGCAGATCACGCCTTTGATCATATTCTCACTTACATCAAGCCGGGCCTGACGGAAATTGCTGTCATGAACGAGCTTGAATTTTTCATGAGAAAAGAAGGCGCTGAAGGATCTTCATTCGATATGATTGTCGCCTCAGGTGTTCGCTCAAGCTTGCCGCACGGAAGAGCGAGTGAAAAGGTGATTGAATCTGGTGATTTAGTCACACTCGATTTCGGTGCTTACTATAAAGGGTATTGTTCTGATATGACAAGAACGATTGCTGTTGGCACACCGAGCGATAAGCTAAAGGAAATTTATCATATCGTATTAGAAGCAGAAAACGCTGGTGTGGATAGAATCAAGCCAGGCTTAACAGGAAAAGAAGCTGATCGCATCACGCGTGACATCATTGAAAAGTATGGCTATGGTCAATACTTCGGGCACTCAACTGGCCACGGGCTAGGGATGGAAGTACATGAAGCGCCAGGTCTTTCCTCACGATCAGAGGTCGTTTTAGAAGAGGGAATGGTCGTCACAGTTGAGCCGGGAATTTACTTGCCGGATGTCGGCGGCGTGAGAATTGAGGATGATATAGTCCTGACAGCTGACGGCAATAAACGATTGACCCACTCACCGAAAGAACTTATCATATTATGATGGTGAAATGTAGGAGGATGACAAAATGATTTCAGTAAACGATTTTCGTACAGGCCTGACAATTGAAGTGGACGGCGGTATTTGGCGTGTAGTGGATTTCCAACACGTAAAGCCAGGGAAAGGCGCAGCGTTTGTTCGTTCGAAACTGCGTAACCTACGTACTGGTGCTATTCAAGAAAAAACATTCCGTGCAGGCGAAAAAGTAGCGAAAGCTCAAATCGAAACAAAAACAATGCAATACTTGTATGCAAATGGCGACCAGCATGTCTTCATGGATACAAGTTCTTATGAGCAGCTTGAACTAAGTGAAACACAAATTAAAGATGAGCTGAAATATTTACTAGAAAATATGTCAGTTCAAATTGTAATGTACGGTGCTGAAACACTTGGAGTAGAACTACCAAACACGGTAGAACTAGAAGTAGTAGAAACAGAGCCTGGTATAAAAGGTGACACGACATCAGGCGGATCAAAACCTGCAAAAACAGAAACTGGTTTAATCGTCAACGTTCCTTTCTTTGTGAACCAAGGAGATAAACTAGTCATTAATACATCAGACGGTTCATACGTGTCAAGAGCGTAATGAACGAAGAAAGACTGTAAACCTTGTGTTTACAGTCTTTTTTTATTGTAAAACATATAAGACTCCCCAAAAGATTAACCTTCTCTCAATTCTCTCATTCATCTTTTTTCCTTCCCGAAAAACAAGACTACTTCCAGCTAGACAAGCATATAGTGTAAAAAAAGCTGGAGGTTCTATATGAAACAATTTCTCCCGGGCATCCATCCATCAGTCGCTGCGATGGCAGGCATGAGGTTTTTATCAGCAGCGATTGAACTGACGGCCGCCATTCTCATTTTAGTCACAAATGACGTTCGAAAAGCGGTTGTCATCAATAGTATATTGGCGATCATTGGGCCGCTCATTTTTATTATCACAATGACGATTGGAATCTATCAAATCGCAGGGCAGTTATCCTATGCCAAGCTCCTCTTTATTTTCATTGGTGTCGTCTTTATTCTTGTTGGGATTTATAAGTGAAACGGCTTGGCATAATTAACATCTCACATCATACATTTTAGAGAAGAAAAAAAGGAGGGGAATTCGTTGCGGAGTTTATTGGATATTCTCCCGCACGCGATTGGACAAGAACTTAGACTGCTAAAAGAAGCAGAATGGGATCAAATAGAAGAAATCCGCATTCGCACGGATCGTCCTATTGAATTAATGCAAAGAGGAAAGCCGCGCTTTCTTTCTTATCACACAACAGGAGAAGATGCGTCTCAGCTATTAGGCAGGCTGAGTAATTACAGCATGTACACACTTGAAGAGGAGCTAAAGCAAGGCTACATCACCATTTCAGGCGGACATCGGGTAGGACTTGCAGGCAAGGTGATCGTTGAACACGGCATTGTTAAAGGATTGAGAGATATCTCTTCATTTAATATCCGCATCGCAAAAGAAAAAGTCGGGATTGCGCTCCCCTTTCTTCCCTATTTATATAACGAGCACTGGTGCAATTCACTGATCATCGGTCCACCGCAAACAGGAAAAACGACATTATTGCGGGATATAGCAAGACTTGCTAGTACGGGTACAAAAGCCATTCCTCCTAAAAAAACAGGCATTATAGATGAGCGTTCAGAAATCGCTGGGTGCATAAGAGGCGTGCCGCAGCACCAGTTTGGACACCGGGTGGATGTGCTCGATGCATGTCCAAAAGCTGAGGGCTTGATGATGATGATTCGGTCTATGAGTCCAGAGGTCATGATTGTCGATGAGATCGGAAAAAGCGAGGATGTGCAGGCACTTTTAGAAGCGATTCATGCTGGGGTCAGCATTATCGTTTCCGTTCATGGCTACTCACTAGAAGATGTGTATAAACGTCCATCATTGAAGCCATTATGGGAGCTTCGCGTGTTTGAACGTTATGTTGAATTAAATCGTAAGGACGGTCCCGGCACGATCGGGCGGATATATGATCAAGACGGACAAGAGATGAAATGGAGGCGGGGAGTGGACGTATGTTAAAGCTCATTGGCGCTATCTTGATTGTCGCGGCTACGACTTGGGGAGGGTTCGAGTTTGCCAAACGATATAGTGACCGGCCGAAACAAATTCGGCAGCTCCGGTTTGCGCTTCAATCTCTTGAAGCTGAAATTATGTATGGTCAAACACCTCTAGCGCGTGCTGCAGAGCAAATTGCGTCGCAAGTAGGTCCTCCTGTGAATCGGTTATTCGAACAATTTGCAGAAAAGCTGAAAGTCGGAACTTTTTCTGCACGGCATGCATGGAATGAAAGTCTTGAGGATGTTTGGAAAAAAACCGTTTTAAAAAAAGGCGAATATGAGGCACTGAAGCACTTTGGAGAAACACTTGGCCAGCATGATGTCGCGTCTCAGCAAAAATATATCAAGCTTGCTTTAGGTCATTTGGAATCAGAGGAGAAAGAAGCTGAAATCGCCCAAGCCAAAAATGAAAAAATGGTCAGAAGCCTCGGATTTTTAAGCGGATTACTACTGATTCTTTTATTGATGTGAGAGGAAGGGAGTCGAGAGCATGGGCGTTGATGTAAACGTCATTTTTCAAATTGCGGGAGTAGGCATCGTTGTGGCATTCCTCCATACGATTTTAGATCAAATGGGGAAAAAGGAGTACGCTCAGTGGGTCACGCTGCTTGGGTTTATCTACATTTTGTTTATGGTAGCAACCATTGTAGATGATTTGTTTAAAAAGATTAAAGCCGTATTTCTATTTCAAGGATAGGGGAGGGCTTACAAATCGAAATCATACAAATTGTTGGACTTGGTTTAATTGCTACTTTTTTAGCATTAATCGTCAAAGAACAAAAGCCGACCTTCGCCTTTATGCTTGTTGTATTTACAGGGTGTGTGATCTTTCTCTATTTAATAGATCAAATTTATGCCATTATCTCGATGATAGAAAAAATTGCGGCAAGTGCCGGTGTCAATATGAAGTATGTTGAAACCATTTTAAAAATTATTGGTATTGCCTATATTGCGGAATTCGGCGCCCAGCTGACAAAAGATGCTGGACAAGGCGCCATTGCATCAAAAATAGAGCTTGGCGGCAAAATTCTCATCTTGGTCATGGCAGTCCCCATTTTAACAGTCATCATTGAGACCATCTTAGGTATGATCCCGTCCATGACGTAATTGAAAAGAGGTGATGACAATGAAACGGGTGACAGCTGTTTTGGGACTGATGCTTTTCTTCTGGCTGATCGCTCCTCACGCAGGGGCAGAAGAAAAAGAGCCATTATCCAATGAAGCACCAGCAGCAGAAGAATTGGCGGATGGACAGGCTGATGCACTTGAGCTTCACTCCATTAGTGACTTTTGGGAAACCATATTGGACCAGTATGGCGGCTTTCTGCCAGAAAGCCAAAAAGGAACAGTGAAGGAAATGATTGACGGCGATAAAGAGCTTTCTCCCCAGACATGGCTGAAAGCCTTTGTTCATTATCTGTTTCACGAGGTCATCGCAAACGGAAAGCTCCTTGGTACACTGATTTTACTCACCATCTTCTGTTCGCTTTTGCAGCTATTGCAGAATGCATTTGAACAAAGCACTGTCAGTAAAGTCGCATACGCACTTGTTTATATGGTGCTAATCATTATTGCACTCAACAGCTTTCATGTGGCGATTTCTTATGCAACGGAAGCCATTCAAACGATGACCAGTTTTATTCTTGCTCTTATTCCTCTGTTATTAGCACTGATTGCTTCATCAGGCGGTCTTGTCTCAGCCGGATTCTTTCATCCCGTTATCTTATTTTTGATGAATACGAGCGGCGTTTTTATTCAATATGTCGTTCTTCCGCTTATTTTTTTATCAGCGATATTGAGCATTGTCAGTACGCTGACCGAACAATACAAGGTCACCCAGCTTGCCCAGCTGTTAAGAAATGTGGCGATAGGTGGGTTAGCCGTTTTTTTAACTGTCTTTCTTGGCGTCATTTCTGTGCAAGGTGCATCTGCTGCGGTTACGGATGGTATCGCACTTCGTACAGCCAAATTTATTACCGGAAATTTTATCCCCGTCCTTGGCAGAATGTTTACAGATGCGACGGATACCGTCATCAGTGCCTCTGTCTTACTTAAAAATACGGTCGGACTTGTTGGCGTCGCTATTCTCATATCAATTGCCGCTTTCCCTGCGATCAAAGTGCTCTCTTTAGCCCTTATTTATAAGCTTGCCGCAGCCATTCTTCAGCCATTAGGAGGCGGTCCAATTATCAGCTGCCTAGATGTCATTTCAAAAAGTGTGCTTTATATCTTTGCTGCACTTGCTGTCGTATCGCTCATGTTCTTTTTAAGCATTACCGTCATTATCACTGCTGGCAACCTGACCATGATGATGAAGTAAGGAGGGGACACCATTTGAGTTTTCTCACGGAATGGATCACAAGTATTATTCTCTTTATCTTATTTGCGATTGTCATTGATCTTCTGCTTCCTAATTCAAGCATGCAAAAATATGCCAAAATGGTCGTCAGCCTCCTGTTGATTGTGGTGATGCTCAATCCGATTTTTGCTTTATTTCGGGCAGACCCTGACCAAATTTTCTCAGAATTGATGAAGGGGAAGGAAGAAGCACAGTCAGAAGAAATAAAAAATCAGATGAATTTAGAAAAAAAAGAAATACAAGCCTCTCAGCGTGCATATATTTTAAAGCAAATGGCTGTCCAACTAGAAAAAAGCGCAAAGGAGCCACTGGAGAAGGAGAGCTACGAAATGAAACACGTAGAAGTGTTGGCAGATGAAGAGCACCTGGATCAGAATATGGAGGCGGATCAATTTCGCATCAAAGCAGTTCTTTCCCCGCTCACAGGTGATGCTGTAGAAACGGTGGCAAAGGTGGACATTGATCTCTCCAGGCAAAAGGAGGAAAGCGCTGAATCTTCTAGCAAAGAGATCAAGAGGGTGAAAGAGACGCTTGCGAATGTTTGGAATACGAGTCCTGAGCACATTGCGCTGAACATTGAGGGAGGTGACGCAGCAGATCATGAATAACAAGGACTGGAAACAAAAGCTGAAATCATTCTTGCAACCGCCTGAAAAAGGTGAAGGGAAACCAAAATTAACGAAGCACCATTACTTGCTGCTTGTATTCATCATCGGCGTATCTTTCATGTTAGTCAGTCAGATCTTGTCACCGCCATCAAGCAAAGAACAAGCTGCTGTTCCTGCTTCTAAAAAAACAACCTCACAAGAGCAGGAGGTATTCAAGCCGGCATCGTCAAGTAAATCAAAGAATTCGATTGAAGATGTGGAGCAAGAATACGAAAATCAGCTGAAAGAAATTTTAGAAACCATTATTGGCGTTGAGGATGTATCGATTGTGGTCAATGTAGACGCAACTTCTTTAAAAGTGTTTGAAAAAAACAAATCCAATAAAAGCACAACGACCGAAGAAACAGATAAAGAAGGCGGCGTGCGAAGTGTCACCGATCAAACAAAAGAAGAAGAAATCGTCATCATCAAAAATGGCAATGAAGAAACGCCAGTCGTCGTGCAAACGAAAAAACCAGATATTCGAGGTGTTCTCGTTGTTGCTCAAGGAGTAGACAACGTTCAAATAAAGAAAACCATCATTGAAGCGGTTACACGAGTGCTTGATGTACCGAGCCATAGAGTGGCTGTTGCCCCTAAAAAAATCAAGGAGGATTCGGAATGATGTTAAAAAAACAAACGGTTTGGCTATTAACGATGCTAAGTTTAGTTGTCGTCTTAAGTGTGTACTATATTATGTCTCCACAAGGTGAAAATGCAGTGACAGTAGAAGAGATGAAATCAAAAGGAACGGAAGAGAAAAAGACTGAACCAGAAAAAGGAATGGACAAAGGAACTGAAAAAGGCGCTGATGAGAAGTCCACTGACAAAGAAACAAATGGTAAACAAGAGGATATCGAAACAAGCGGTGAAGAAGGAAAGGCTGTATCAGAGCAAACAGACGATGAGCTTTTTACAACTTACAGATTAGAGCTTGAAGATAAACGAAGCAAGCAGCGTGAAGAGTTCAACGAAATTGTATCTAGTGATGATGCAACAGCACAAGAAAAAAGCGAAGCGTATGACCAAATGACAGCGCTTAGTGAAGCAGAAGGAACGGAGCGTCAACTTGAAACCTTAATTAAAACAAAAGGTTATAAAGATGCGCTAGTGAGTGCAGAGGGAGATAAAGTGAGCATCACAGTTCGTTCTGACAAAAAATCAAAGGCTCAAGCGGCCGACATTATTGATATGGTCACAAAAGAAATGAGAGGTCTTGATAATGTAGCAGTCACTTTTGAGCCCTCTAACGAATAAAAAATGAACAGGCGCCCTTTGCCGAAAAGGGCGTTTTTTCATGCGGTTTGACGCCCTCTACAAGGTGCTCTCGCAAAGTGCTTCGCCACAAT
Source organism: Bacillus sp. FSL R5-0422 (assembly GCF_038610765.1). Taxonomy (NCBI): domain Bacteria; kingdom Bacillati; phylum Bacillota; class Bacilli; order Caryophanales; family Bacillaceae; genus Bacillus; species Bacillus sp. FSL R5-0422. The sequence goes on along the minus strand of NZ_CP152014.1, from coordinate 2,150,882 downwards.
AGTAGTTGAATTCAATGAAATCCTCCTGTAAGATGGTTATAGTATGTACTTTTAGTACTAGCCTATAAAGAAAAAGATAAATCCATACATAGGGGTGCAAATCCATGTTAAAAATCGAAGAAATTCATGAACTGATTAAATTAATTGATGAATCAACAATTGATGAATTTACGTACGAAAACGAAGGTGCAAAAATCAAACTGAAGAAAAATAAAGAAGTCGTTCAGCAAGTTGCGGCACAAGCATCTGTGGCTCCTGTCCAAGCAGCTCCAGCTCAACAAGCTCCTAAAGCACAAGCTCCAGCTCAGACCGAAGCCCCTGCACAAGAGGCAGCTGCGTCTGACAATCTGCATAAAATTACATCCCCAATGGTTGGCACATTTTATGCTTCATCTTCACCAGAAGCAGGTCCTTACGTGACAACAGGTTCTAAGGTGAACGAAAACACAGTTGTGTGCATCGTAGAAGCGATGAAACTGTTTAATGAAATCGAAGCAGAAGTAAAAGGTGAAATCGTCGAAGTATTAGCTGAGAACGGTCAGCTTGTAGAATTCGGACAACCCCTCTTTCTAGTGAAAGCAGAGTAAGGAGTACGATCATGATTAAAAAGCTATTAATTGCAAACAGAGGAGAAATCGCAGTTAGAATTATCCGCGCTTGTAAAGAGCTTGGAATTGAAACAGTTGCGGTATTTTCTGAAGCGGATCGCGATGCGCTTCATGTTCAAATGGCTGATGAAGCATATTGCATCGGACCGACTGCTTCAAAAGATAGTTATTTAAATGTCACGAATATTGTCAGTGTAGCAAAATTAACAGGAACAGATGCCATTCATCCAGGATACGGCTTCCTTGCTGAAAATGCAGACTTTGCAGAGCTTTGCGAGGAATGCAACGTTATCTTTGTTGGACCAACTCCGTCAGCGATTTCCAAAATGGGAACAAAAGATGTCGCAAGGGAAACAATGAAGGACGCTGGCGTTCCGATTGTTCCTGGTTCTCAAGGAATTGTAAAAGATCTTGATGATGCTGTTTCAACAGCAGCAAGTATTGGGTATCCTGTGATTATAAAAGCAACTGCCGGCGGCGGTGGTAAAGGAATCCGTGTCGCTCGTAACGAAGAAGAGCTCATTAACGGTGTCACCATCACGCAGCAGGAAGCAGCGCAAAACTTTGGTAACCCTGGCGTCTATTTAGAAAAATTCATTGAAGACTTTAGACACGTGGAAATCCAAGTGCTTGCAGATCAGCATGGTCATACCATTCATTTAGGAGAGCGTGATTGCTCAATCCAAAGAAGAATGCAAAAGCTTCTTGAAGAAACGCCATCACCAGCTCTAAATGCAGACATCCGTGAACAAATGGGTGAAGCGGCTGTAAAAGCTGCAGAAGCTGTTGAATATACTGGTGCTGGAACAGTCGAATTCATTTATGATTATAATGAAGAGAAGTTCTACTTCATGGAAATGAATACCCGTATTCAAGTAGAGCATCCTGTAACAGAAATGGTCACAGGTGTTGATTTGATCAAAGAACAAATTAAAGTGGCATCAGGTGAGGAGCTTTCTCTTACACAAGAGGATGTCGTATATGAAGGATGGGCAATCGAATGCCGTATTAATGCAGAGAACCCAGAGAAAAACTTTATGCCATCAGCTGGTGAAATTAAAATGTATCTTCCGCCAGGCGGCCTAGGAGTTCGTGTTGATTCTGCCGCTTATCCGGGTTATGTGATTCCGCCATATTACGATAGTATGATTGCAAAGGTGATCACATATGGTAAGACGAGAGAAGAAGCGATTGCGAGAATGAAACGCGCGCTTCAAGAATTCGTCATTGAAGGAGTCTACACAACGATCCCATTCCATCTAAGATTGCTTGAGCATGAAACATTTGTGAGCGGTAATTTTAATACGAAGTTTTTAGAAACATACCAAATCATGAAATAATCACAGCTTTCGGAGGTGAATGATCGTGTCAGAAAACAATTTGCTTGAAATGAACCTTGATGAAGATCAATTAGGAAAAGTGCAAATTGCACCAGAAGTGATTGAAGTCATTGCTGGGATCGCCGCTTCAGAAGTCGAAGGCATTGCCGAAATGCGCGGCAATTTCGCTGCTGATGTAGCAGAACGTTTTGGTAAAAAAAATCACCGTAAAGGTGTGAAAGTAGATGTCTCTGATGAAGGCATCACAATCGATGTATATTGTGTGATTGAATTTGGCCTATCCATTCCAAAGGTATCCACTGCTGTACAAGAAAATATTCGTCAAACTCTTTTGAACATGACTGCCTTAACGATTAATGAAATCAATATTCATGTCGTTGGTATTCAATTTGATACAAAGTCAGCTGAGGCTGAAGTAGATCAAGAAATGTAAAAAAGAGTTCAAGTGAAACCAAGGAGGCATCGCCTCTTTGGTTTTTTAAAGCCCATTTTTGGGCCATTTCCGAATCATAATGACCTCATACTTGGATTGATTCGTTTTTCGTGACAGCTCGCATGGATCTTGGTGCGACCACGGTCAAAATATGTTATGATCTCTGTATGGCTTAACGACAAGCGGATAAAGTGGTTAAAGGAGTAAATAATGAAAAGAAGAACTGCAAGAGAAAAGGCGCTACAAACATTATTTCAAATTGATGTGAGTAATATTGATCCGAAAGAGGCCATTACACATGCACTGGATGAACAAGAATCAGATCCTTTTTTCGAGGAGCTGGTTTTCGGTGTGCTTGAACAAAAGGACAAGCTCGATGACATGATTTCACAGCATTTAGTGAATTGGAAACTCGATCGTATTGCAAACGTAGATAGAGCCATTTTAAGGCTGTCTGTTTACGAGATGGTGTATCAAGAAGATATCCCGGTTAGTGTCTCAATGAATGAAGCGATTGAACTGGCCAAATTATTCGGTGATGATAAAGCGCCGAAATTTGTAAATGGAGTACTTTCAAACATTAAAAACGACCTAAAGCAGCAATAGGAGGATTCGACATGACAGCAACAATCATCGATGGGAAAGAAACAGCAAAAGAAAAGCGTGAGCAATTAGCAAAAGAAGTAGAAGAGCTAAAACAAAAAGGTGTCACACCTGGTCTTGCCGTTATTCTAATCGGTGATGATCCGGCTTCACTTTCTTACGTACGCGGAAAGAAAAAAGCAGCAGAAGCAATGGGGATGCATTTCCAGCTAGATCATTTAGATGCTTCTTTAACAGAAGAAGAATTGCTTCAGCTCATTGATCAGTACAATGTGAACGATCAATTCCACGGGATTCTTGTTCAGCTTCCGCTGCCAAAACATATTTCTGAAAAAGCCGTGATTGAACGTATTTCACCTGAAAAAGATGTTGATGGTTTCCATCCTCTGAATATCGGGAAAATGCTTCTTGGGGAAGACACATTCCTTCCATGCACACCAGCAGGGATTGTTGAATTACTCAACAAAACGGGTGTCAATCTTTCTGGAAAAGAAGTCGTTGTTGTCGGACGAAGCAATATTGTCGGTAAACCGGTAGGACAATTGCTGTTAAACGAAAACGCAACGGTTACTTATTGTCATTCAAGAACAGCGAATATTTCAGAACATACGTTGAAAGCGGATATTTTAGTTGTTGCCGTCGGTCGAGCAAACTTTATTAAAGCTGACCAAATTAAAGAAGGCGCTATTGTGATTGATGTAGGAGTCAATCGTCTAGATACCGGGAAGCTTGTTGGAGATGTTGATTTTGAAGAGGCAAAAGAAAAAGCTTCTTATATCACACCAGTCCCTGGCGGAGTCGGTCCAATGACGATTACGATGCTTGCACATAATACGGTTAAATCAGCAAAACGTACATTAGCATAAGCTTTATCCATTCATCCACCTGCATGCTGCTGGTGGATGAATGTGCGTTTTTGAAGAGGAGGAATACGTCATGAGTGAAAAAGCCTTTGTGACGGTCACAGCCCTTACAAAATACATAAAAAGAAAATTTGATGTTGATCCGCATTTGGAAGATATTTGGATCAAAGGTGAGTTATCCAATGTCAAGATTCATTCAAGAGGGCATGTGTACTTTACCTTAAAAGACGAAAACGCACGCATGCAAGCTGTCATGTTCCAGCGCTCTGCGGCGAAGCTGCCTTTTTCACCTAAGAGTGGAATGAAAGTATTTGTACGCGGCGGAATTCAAGTCTATGAACCAAGCGGCAATTATCAGTTATATGCGAAAGAAATGCAGCCTGATGGTGTTGGTGCTCTTCATCTTGCTTATGAAGAGCTAAAGAAAAAGCTAGCAAGTGAAGGCTTATTTGATGCGCGCTATAAAAAGCCAATCCCTGAATATCCAGAGGTTGTTGGTGTCATTACGTCTCCAACAGGAGCGGCTGTTCGAGATGTCATTACGACCATCAATAGGCGCTATCAGCAGGCGAAAATCATTGTGCTTCCGGCGCTCGTCCAAGGTGAGCATGCGACCCGTTCCATCGTAGAGCGGATCAAGGAAGCGAATGAAAAACAACTCTGTGATGTCTTGATTGTCGGAAGAGGAGGCGGTTCGATTGAAGAGCTTTGGGCTTTTAATGAAGAAGCTGTCGCAAGGGCGATCTTCGCATCAGACATTCCAATCATATCTGCAGTTGGGCACGAAACAGACTTTACGATCAGTGATTTTACTGCAGATATGAGAGCACCCACACCAACAGGAGCAGCCGAACTTGCTGTTCCTAGCACGACGGATTTAATAGAGCGAATCAAATCAATTGATATACGGCTAACAAGAGCTGTGAAGAATCAAACCTCACAAGCAAAAGACCGCCTTTTGGCGCTACAGTCCTCTTATGCCTTCCGTTTCCCAAAGCGATTACAGGAGCAAAAAGAGCAGCAATTCGATTTGGTATTTGACGGTTTTCAAAAACAGCTGACAAGACAAATTGAGCAAAAACGCAGTCAGCTAGACCGTCAGACATATAGGCTGAAGCCACTTCATCCTAAAGAGCAGCTGCTTCAAGCGAAAAAACGTCACGCCAATGAAACAGAACAGCTCATTCGTAGTATGAATGTGCGAATGAAAACAATTCATTCGCAGTTCCAATCGGTTCTTGGTAAACTAAATGCATTAAATCCACTTCAAGTGATGGAAAGAGGCTACAGCTTAGCCTATAAAGAAGATGAATTAATAAAAAGTGTGAACCAAGTAGAGACGAAGGATCAGCTGACTATCACGATGAAGGATGGACGTCTCATTTGTGAGGTTATTGAGAAGGAGGGGCAATCATCATGACAGAATCCAATAAACAAAAAGAAGTACAAATGACATTTGAAGAGGCGATGAAAGGTCTTGAGGAGATTGTGGGAAAGCTCGAAGAAGGAGATGTACCACTTGAGCAGGCCATTCATTATTTTCAAGAAGGCATGACCCTTTCGAAGCTTTGTCATGAAAAATTACAACATGTTGAAAAACAAATGGATTTCATTTTAAAAGAGGACGGTGAGCTGGCTCCTTTCTCGGTGAAGGAGGCAGATGCTGGTGACAAGTAATTTAAATGAATTTTTAACAACACGAAAACAGACCATCGAAGATTATTTATTTACATATGTTCAGGAATTGACGATTCCAGAAGACCTGAAATCTTCTATGCTCTATTCACTTAAAGCGGGCGGGAAAAGGCTTCGACCTGTTCTCGTTCTTGCTCTTCTAAATGCCTACGGTAAAAATGAAGAAGACGGTATACCTGTCGGCTGTGCGGTGGAGATGATTCATACGTATTCATTGATACATGACGACCTTCCTTGTATGGACGATGATGACCTTCGTAGAGGAAAACCGACGAATCATAAAGTGTACGGAGAAGCAACAGCGGTTCTCGCAGGTGATGCCCTTTTAACAGAGAGCTTCCGTCTGATTACATCTCAGCTGTCTAACAGCGTTTCTGCTGACAAAAAACTCAGAATTGTAGATGAGCTTGTAAAGTCAGCAGGTGCGCTAGGAATGGTTGGCGGTCAATTTGATGACATGGAAGCAGAGCAAAAACAAGTATCGCTTGCTGAACTAGAATCCATTCACGCCCGTAAAACAGGAAAGCTTCTCACATTCAGCGTCGCAGCTGGTGCAATGCTGGCAGGAGCATCAGATGACGATATCGAAAAGCTAAGGGAATTCAGCTATCATATTGGCATTGCGTTTCAAATCCGTGATGATATTTTAGATCTCGAAGGAAGCGAAGAGAAAATCGGAAAACGGGTCGGCTCTGATACAGCAAATGAAAAGTCGACATATCCTTCTTTATTAACGCTTTCAGGAGCAAAAGAAAAACTGGATGAGCACATCACGCGTGCAAAAGAAATCGTCTCAAATCTCCAATTAGAGCAGCAATTGCTGCATGGTTTATGTGATCTAATTGCCTCAAGAGATCATTAAAAACAGCCTAGATTTGAGGGTCCTCGAGCAATTGTGGTAAACTGTAAACAGTTTATTATGATGAGACAACTCTTATTCCCTACTGGTTTTCAAAGGAATAAGGCATTATAGATGTATATAGAAATTTTGTTGAAAGCGAGTTGATCCTAATTGGATCTTTTATCAATAAAAAATCCAACGTTTCTAAAAGGAATGTCAAATGCAGAATTAGAAGAGCTTAGCGCTGACATTCGCATGTTTTTAATTGAATCCTTAGCTAACTCTGGTGGGCATATCGGTCCGAACCTCGGAGTCGTTGAGCTGACTGTTGCGCTTCATAAAGTATTTGACAGCCCAAAAGACAAATTCCTCTGGGATGTTGGACATCAGTCTTACGTTCATAAGCTGTTAACGGGAAGAGGATCGGAGTTTGATACACTTCGCCAATATAAAGGGCTTTGCGGTTTCCCTAAACGAAATGAAAGCGAACATGACGTTTGGGAGACAGGTCACAGTTCAACCTCGTTATCTGGTGCGATGGGTATGGCAGCAGCGCGTGATATCAAAGGGACAGATGAATATATCCTGCCGATTATCGGAGACGGCGCACTAACCGGAGGTATGGCGCTGGAAGCTTTGAATCATATCGGTGATGAAAAGAAAGATATGATTGTGATCTTAAACGACAATGAAATGAGCATTGCGCCAAACGTCGGTGCGATTCACACAATGCTTGGCAGATTGCGTACAGCTGGCAAATACCAATGGGTAAAGGATGAGCTCGAATATTTATTCAAGCGCATTCCAGCTGTAGGCGGAAAGCTTGCTGCCACAGCAGAACGTATTAAAGACAGCCTTAAATATTTACTTGTATCTGGCATGTTCTTTGAGGAAATGGGGTTTACCTACTTAGGTCCTGTTGACGGACATTCATATGAAGATCTATTTGAGAATCTTGAATATGCAAAGAAAACAAAAGGTCCTGTTCTTCTGCATGTCATCACGAAAAAAGGAAAAGGCTATCAGCCAGCAGAATCCGATAAAATCGGGACTTGGCACGGTACGGGCCCATACAAAATTGATACAGGTGATTTTGTAAAACCGGCAGCAGCAGCTCCGTCTTGGAGTGGTCTTGTCAGTGAAACAGTCAGAAAGCTGGCACGGGAAGATGAGCGGATTGTTGCGATCACGCCTGCGATGCCTGTTGGTTCAAAGCTTGAAGGCTTTGCAAAGGAATTTCCAGAGCGGATGTTTGATGTAGGAATTGCCGAGCAGCATGCAGCCACAATGGCAGCTGGGCTTGCGACGCAGAACATGAAGCCATTTTTAGCGATTTATTCAACGTTCTTGCAAAGAGCCTATGACCAAGTGCTACACGATATTTGCCGCCAGAACCTTAACGTATTTATTGGTATTGATCGAGCTGGACTTGTCGGTGCCGATGGAGAAACCCATCAAGGTGTGTTTGATATTGCCTTTATGCGTCATATGCCGAATATGGTACTAATGATGCCAAAAGATGAAAATGAAGGACAGCACATGGTCAATACAGCTATTCAGTATGATGACGGTCCTATTGCTATGCGCTTCCCGCGCGGTAACGGGCTAGGTGTCAAAATGGATGAACAGCTGAAAACCATTCCAATTGGGTCCTGGGAGGTTCTTCGCCCAGGGAAGGATGCTGTGATTTTAACATTTGGTACGACGATTAAAATGGCGCTTCAAGCAGCAGAAGAACTTCAAAAAGAAGGGAAATCGGTTCGTGTGGTCAACGCTCGTTTTATTAAGCCTCTTGATGAAGCGATGTTAAATGACATTCTTTCTGAAGGTATTCCAATTTTAACGATTGAAGAAGCTGTGCTCCAAGGCGGATTTGGCAGCAGCGTCTTAGAATATATACACGATAAAAAAGCACCTCATATTAAAGTAGAACGTATGGGCATTCCAGATGAATTTATTGAGCATGGGAGTGTTGATGCCCTGCTTGAAGAAATTGGTTTGACGAAGGTACAGGTTGCTGACACTTTACGTGACATGCTTCCCGTAGCACCAAGAAAAGGAATTGGATCATGACATCAAAGAAAGAACGACTTGACGTTTTATTAGTCGAACAAGGACTAATGGAAACGAGAGAGAAAGCAAAGCGTGCCATTATGGCAGGGATCGTTTACTCAAATGAAAACCGTTTGGATAAACCAGGAGAGAAAATCGCTCGTGATACACCGCTTACTGTGAAAGGGAACCCTTTGAAATATGTGAGCCGCGGCGGATTAAAGCTAGAAAAAGCGCTAAAAGAATTCGACTTAACCGTTGAAGGGAAATTACTAATTGATATTGGTTCATCAACAGGTGGATTTACAGATTGTGCTCTTCAAAACGGAGCAGTCAAATCATATGCTGTTGATGTTGGCTACAATCAGCTTGCGTGGAAATTAAGGCAGGATGGCAGGGTCATTGTCATGGAGCGCACCAACTTCCGTCATTCCGTCCCAGCAGATTTTACTGAAGGATTGCCAGAAGTGGCGTCAATTGATGTCTCTTTTATTTCACTTAAACTCATTCTGCCGGCTTTAAAGCACATTCTTGTCCCAGGCGGAGACTGTATTGCACTCGTCAAGCCTCAATTTGAAGCAGGCAGAGAGCTTGTTGGTAAAAAAGGCATCGTACGAGAACCGTCTGTCCACCTTGGTGTACTGGAAGAGATGAATGAATTTGCTGCAAAAGAAGGCTATGATGTGAAGGATGTCTCATTTTCGCCTATTACTGGCGGTGACGGGAATATTGAGTTCCTGCTCCATTTAAAGCTTCATCCCGATCAAGAAGAGAATGCGGCACTTCCGGTTTCAGAACTTGAAAAGATCGTCAAGGAAGCCCATTCTGTATTGAAAGAAAAGAAAAACAGTCCTGAGCCGGCTGACACATGAGGTTGAAACAAAAGGAATAATAGCTCGCTATTATTCCTTTTTACATGGTCAAAAGATGAGAATTGGCCGTTTCTCACGTAACGCTTGTTTTTTGAACTGTGGTTCATATAACATAGAACGTAAAGACAAACTGAGATCAAACGCCTAGGGGGGTCAAAAAATGACTAAAGGTCAAAGGCATATTAAGATTAGAGAAATCATCGCGAGCCAAGAAATTGAAACACAAGATGAACTAGTTGATATTTTAAAAGCCGATGGATATAACATTACACAAGCGACCGTATCAAGAGATATTAAAGAATTGCATTTAGTGAAAGTGCCAACGAACAATGGAACGTATAAATACAGCCTTCCTGCGGATCAGCGGTTTAATCCGCTGTCTAAACTGAAGCGATCCTTAATGGATGCATTTATTAAAATGGATGCTGCCAGTCATTTAATCGTCCTCAAAACCATGCCGGGTAATGCTCAAGCGATTGGGGCTTTAATGGATAATTTAGATTGGGAAGAAATCATGGGAACTATTTGCGGAGATGATACCATTTTGATCATTTGCCGCACACCAGATGATACGGAAACAGTTTCAAGCAAAATTTTAGAGCTTCTATAAAGAATCAGGTTTACAAAAAGAGGTGTCAAATGAGTGTTAGCAGAACTAACCATTAAAAACTTTGCAATCATTGAAGAGTTAACGGTTTCATTTGAAAAAGGACTCACGGTCCTAACGGGGGAAACAGGTGCAGGGAAATCCATCATGATCGATGCTGTCTCACTTCTTGTGGGAGGTAGAGGGTCGTCTGAATTTGTTCGTTATGGTGAGAAAAAAGCTGAGCTGGAGGGACTTTTTCTTGTACCAGCAGCCGATCACCCTGTATTTGCTTTATGCGAGGAGCAAGGAATTGACGCATCGGATGAAATGATGATTCTTCGCCGTGATATTAACAATAACGGGAAAAGCATCTGCCGCATCAATGGCAAGCTCGTCACAATCTCACTTTTACGCGAAGTAGGACGCCTTTTGCTCGATATACATGGACAACATGATAACCAATTATTGATGGAGGATGAAAATCATCTGCATTTGCTCGATCAATTTGGTGCAGAAGAAATTGCACCTGCTTTGTCGCAGTATCAAGAAGCATATGAGCAATATACAAAGACAGCCCAAAAGCTAAAACAGCTCTCTGAAAATGAGCAAGAAATGGTGCACCGGTTAGATTTATTGCAATTTCAGCTAGAAGAGATTGAAGCGGCACAATTAGAGCCGGGAGAAGACGAGAAGCTTCAAGAAGAGCGTCATCAGATCAGCAACTACGAAAAGATCTTTTCCTCACTCCAAAACGCCTATAATGCCTTGCGCAATGAACAGGGGGGACTTGATTGGGTTGGCATGTCATCAAGCGAGCTCGATCAGGTTTCTGAAATCAACGATGATCTGAAAAAACTATCCGAACAAGTGTCGAACTCTTACTATTTATTAGAGGATTCGACGTTCCAAATGCGAAGCATGCTGGATCAATTAGAGTTCGACCCTGCACGTCTTGATTTTATTGAGTCTAGGCTGAATGAAATGAAGCAGTTAAAACGAAAGTACGGGACGACGGTTGAGGAAATTTTGGAGTATGCGGCGAAGATTGAAGAAGAAATCGATCAAATTCAAAATCGAGACACTCATCTGCAGACGCTTAAAAACAAACTGGATGCAATGAGCCGTGACGCACTGCTTGAAGCACTTAACGTTTCAGAGCTTCGTAAAAAATGGGCCAAAAAACTAGCGAAGCAAATTCAAACAGAACTAAAGGATTTGTATATGGAGAAGTCAACGTTTGATACATCCTTTTCTATTCGGTATGCGCCTTTTAGCAGCACAGATAATCCGCTCCTAGATGGAAAGCCCGTCCAGCTCGGAAAAAACGGAATTGACCAAGCTCAATTTGTGATTTCTACTAATCCTGGCGAACCGATGAAATCTTTATCAAAAGTTGCGTCTGGTGGAGAAATTTCACGTGTGATGCTCGCTGTGAAAAGTATCTTCTCAGCCAAACAAGAAGTCACTTCCATTATTTTCGATGAGGTCGATACGGGTGTAAGTGGCAGAGTTGCACAGGCGATTGCCGAAAAAATTTACAAAGTGGCGGCTGGCTCACAAGTGCTCTGCATTACGCACCTCCCGCAAGTAGCAGCAATGGCTGACACGCACCTCTTCATTTCAAAACGCTCTAAAGCTGGTAGAACACTGACAAGTGTCAAACCATTAAGTCATGAAGAAAAAGTGAGTGAAATTGGCAGGATGATTGCGGGTGTGGAAGTCACTGAGCTGACAAAACAGCACGCAAAAGAATTGCTCCACCAAGCAAATGATGTCAAAACAACAGGGTAGCTGAAAAACCAGCTACCTTTTTTATATTGTGTCAAAATCGCTGTATATACCCACGAAATCGCCTTTTTCTTTTATCAATTTATCCAATCATTTTCTAAAGCTGCCGGTTATAAATCAAAGCGAAGAAGGCAAAAGTAAAGATGTAGCCAAAACATGAGTGTTCTGGTGTGGGTAAGGAGCGAGGAGAGTGAAAAATGAATGCCCGAAAAGATGAGAAAAGCCATTGGTGTGATTCTCCTTGTTTCTTTAATAAGTACAGGGTTTATGAGCATAGTGAAGGAATACATCAGCATTCCAACAAATGTTGCTGTATTTGAAAAACAGAAGCACGCAATTGACACATCAATAGAAGCGTCAGCCAATGCTTCTTCACAAGCCTTTAGTCTTTCAGAGAAAAAGAATCAGCTTGAAGTAACAGGACAAAAGGCAGGAAAAGCCGAAATTGTTTATGATTTTAAAGGATTTCCTATTAAGAAAACAAAAGTCGACGTTCTCCCTGAATTAAAAGTCGTTCCTGGAGGACAATCCATTGGCGTCAAGCTCCATTCTGTAGGAGTTCTCGTTGTAGGTTTTCATCAAATCACAACAGCAGACGGCAAAAAATCACCAGGCGAAGCCGCAGGCATTCAATCAGGGGATATGATCATTGAAATTAATGGTCAAAAGATGGAGAAAATGAACGACCTCACCCCATTTATCCAGAAAGCAGGAAAAACAGGTGAAACGCTTCGTTTACTCATAAAAAGAGACCATAAAACCTTTCAAACAACATTAACACCCGCAAAAGATGCAAGTGAAGGCACGTATCGAATTGGTCTTTACATTCGAGATTCCGCAGCAGGAATCGGCACAATGACCTTCTATGAACCATCTTCTAAAAAATATGGTGCCCTTGGGCATGTGATTTCCGACATGGATACGAAAAAACCAATTGTTGTCGACAATGGTGAAATTGTCAGATCAACCGTAACATCGATTGAAAAAGGCACAGGAGGCAATCCTGGAGAAAAATTGGCAAGATTCTCTTCCGAACGAAAAACGATAGGGGATATCTCCCGCAACAGTCCATTCGGTATCTTTGGTACGTTAACCGAAAGTCTTGAAAATCATGTATCAGACAAACCGCTTCCAGTTGCCTTATCAAATGAAGTGAAAGAAGGTCCAGCAGAAATTTTAACTGTTGTCGATCATGATAAAGTGGAGAAGTTTGATATTAAGATCGTCAGCACGACTCCGCAAAAATTTCCGGCAACAAAAGGGATGGTACTAAAGGTAACAGATGAGCGTCTTCTAAGTAAAACGGGCGGTATCATCCAAGGCATGAGCGGAAGCCCGATCATCCAAAACGGAAAAGTCATCGGGGCGGTCACACACGTATTTGTCAATGACCCGACCAGCGGCTACGGCGTACACATTGAATGGATGCTGTCAGAAGCAGGCATCGATCTTTATCAAAAAAACAAAAAAGCAAGCTGATCATCAAACTGCCGCGAATTTTCCGGCAGTTTTTTTCTCCTCTTTCTTTCTCTGCCATCATGTTATAAAATAAGGAAAAAGAGATTTTTCGACAAAATGGAAAAAGATATGTTGTCAAATTGCAATAATCGTCGATTCGTTAAGAAAAACGTAGAAAAAGCTAGATAATGCTCTATTATTCGGAAAATTAAAGTTTTTTAAAGGGGATAGCATGGTTTTGTCGAATTGAACACTCAGAAGAGAAATGCAAAAGACTAAAGGAATCGACATTGGGGAGGAAAGAACGTGGAGAAAATTAAAGTGTGTGTAGCTGATGACAATCGAGAGCTTGTTGGCCTTTTGACAGAGTATATTGAGGGACAGGAAGATATGGAAGTACTTGGCGTGGCGTATAATGGTCAGGAATGTCTGACATTATTTAAAGATAAAGAGCCCGACGTTCTCCTCTTAGATATTATCATGCCTCATTTAGATGGCCTTGCTGTACTGGAACGCCTCCGTGAAAACAATGACATGACCAAACAGCCAAGTGTGATTATGCTAACAGCGTTTGGACAAGAAGATGTGACGAAAAAAGCAGTTGATTTGGGCGCATCTTATTTCATCTTAAAGCCATTTGATATGGAAAACCTAGTCGGTCATATTCGTCAAGTCAGTGGAAACGGCACACAAGTCACCCATCGATCTTCATCTATCCAAAACAGTGTTCTTCGAAATAAACCTGAACCAAAACGTAAAAACTTAGATGCGAGCATTACGACGATTATTCATGAGATTGGCGTACCCGCTCATATTAAAGGTTACTTATACTTAAGAGAAGCCATCTCAATGGTGTACAATGACATCGAGCTTCTCGGAAGCATCACAAAAGTGTTGTATCCAGATATCGCGAAGAAATTTAACACGACCGCTAGCAGAGTAGAACGAGCAATTCGTCATGCGATTGAAGTGGCTTGGAGCAGAGGAAACATCGATTCCATTTCCTCACTCTTTGGTTATACAGTCAGCATGTCTAAAGCAAAACCAACCAATTCTGAATTTATCGCAATGGTGGCTGATCGTCTACGCTTGGAGCATAGAGCTAGCTAGTTCATTTTCATAAAAAAACGTTTCTTCAAAGAGGCGTTTTTTTATTTTGGGAAGTATTGTTAAAAATTGTTTGTGTTGATACACTCATCTTATTGTCTCATTTGGACAATACAGCTTGATTTATTTTCAGAATAAAATGAAAAATAGAGCATGAATGAAATGGGTATGACATAAATTAGTGGTAATCAGCTACGCCAATCAATTGTTTGGTCTTCAAAATAGAAGAAGGAAACGCTCATTCGTAAGGAAAAGGATGAGAGGAAAAGGTCTGATGGATTTGGTAAATAAAGCAAATGAGATCGAAAGTTCTATTGCTATTGACCTGATTGGTTGGCGTTTTAAAGTCACTGGCTTCTTAGAGATTGTGCCATTTGAACTGAATATTCCCATTGTCGAATTTAATAATTTTCACATTCTTTTACTATGCTATAATAATGAAAAGAAGAGGGTGAGGTTATGGGAAAGCTGAAAATCCACTCTGCTGAGGTAGCGAACGAAATTAGCAAGTGGACGAGGGTCATTTCTCAAAATGACCTAGAAAAATCTGCTATCTATAAAGAGAAAATTCAGAATTTGCTAAAAAATACAGATGAAGACCGTGAAGTTCTCCTGTATTATCAGCTTGTTAATGGCAGACATGAAATGTTACTTGGCAATATTGAAAAAGCCAATCATATTATGAAGAGTGTCGGAACACTTGATGAGAAAGCAGATGACATTATTAATTTTTATTTTTACTTTTACAAAGGCCAATATGCAGCATATGTGAAAAAGTATGATGAAGCCATCAGCTTTTACAAAATTGCAGAACAGCGTCTAAAACGTGTGAATGAAGACCTTGAAGTAGGGACTTTTCATCATAAGGTTGCTTCAATCTATTACGAACTGAAACAAAATTTCATATCCATAAATCATATAAAAAAAGCCATCGATACGTTCAAAGCGCATGAAGAGTATACAGCGCAGGCGATTGATAGCTTGATTTTACATGCGAGTAATTGTATCGATTTGATCCAATTTGACGAAGCGGAAGAAAAATACCAAGAAGCACTTGAGAAAAGTAAACGCATTAACAATGAAGTGCTGATTGGGAAATGCTATCACAATTTAGCCGTTCTTTATTATGCGAAGCATGATTACGAAAAAAGCGCACAATATGCCAAAAAAGGGATGGGCATTCAAATGCACCGTGACAATAGCCATTATTACATCCAATCTTTATATGTTCTGGCTAATGCCTTGGTTCATCTAGGAGATCAAGAGGCGAAGGAATATATTAAAGAGGGCATACATTATAGTTGCGATATCCAAAATAATGAATATATAGTAAAATTTGAAATTTTAGATTTGATGTGCGAAAATAGTGGAGCAGCAGACGTATTCTCTGAAAAATTAGACTACATAGAAAAAAATAGATTATATGTGGAGCTTGAGGATTTGTCTGAACAAATATCGAAATACTTCAAGGAACGAAATGATTATCAAAATGCCATTCGTTTTCTTGAAAAGAAATTCGATGCACAAATACTTCAAAAGAAAGTGGAGGTTATCTTATGAAAAAGTTGTTGTTAGGTTTAACCATCGTTACAGCAGTCGCAGTTGTTTCTTCCCTTTTTGCTCTTGACGCCGAGACGACAGAGCAAGCCATCAGAGCGATTACGTGATCGAATTTATACAGAACCTCTTCGTACTCATCAGAAGAGGTTTTTTATGTGCTCAAACTGGAAAAACGAAAAGAGAGACGTCATAATGAAATGAAAGAAAGCATCATAACTAGAGGTGGCATATGACGAAAATTTTTGCACACAGAGGTTTTAAAGGAATCTATCCTGAAAATACGATGATAGCCTTTGAGCACGCACTTCATTCAGGAGCTGACGGGATTGAGCTGGATGTCCAGCTGACGAAAGATGGCAGGCTTGCTGTCATTCACGATGAGAAGCTGAACAGAACAACGAATATGACAGGCTTAGTGAAAGACCATACATATGAAGAGTTAAAAGCAGGAGATGCGAGTCATTCTTTTTATGAAGAAACCGGTGCTGTATCTATTCCTCTTTTGGAGGAAGTATTGGAGCTCGTGACCGAGCAATCATCACTCATTATGAATATTGAACTGAAAAACTCCATTTATCGATATCCAGGTATTGAAGAGAAGGTAAAGGAGCAAATTGAACACTTTCAAATAGAAGATCGTGTACTTGTCTCATCGTTTCATCACGGCAGTTTAGCTCTTTTTCACAAGCTAATGCCGCATGTTGAGCTTGCTGTTCTCACAATGGATGTGATTCATCAGCCAGAAATGTATATAAAAACAGTACCTGCAAGAGGGTATCACCCGAATATAAAGGGTGCAGGGGTAACAAAAGAAGTCGTATCGGCTCTCCATGCTGACCAGCAAGTCATTAGGCCATTTACAGTCAACAGTGAAAAGCAAATGAAAAGCATGTTTTCCTTAGGTGTCGACGGAATCTTCACAGATTTTCCTGATAGAGCCGTCAAAATAAGAGAAGAAATGAAATAAAGACCTGCGATCAATAGCGGGTCTTTTTTTCATGTTTATCTCTGTTTAAAGCGGGTGGTTACTTTATTTCGTTTGCGGTCTCTATATAAAATAAAGCCAGCAACTACGTAAAGACCTCCTCCTAAAAAAACCAATCCTGCAATTCCTTGCAGCCATAAAAATGGAAACGGTGCAATGATGATACCGAAAACAGTGTCGCGTAACAGCTTAATCCCAAGTGCAGCAAACGCGCCAGGTATTAAAATAATCACTAATGCAAGTATTCTCCCCATCAAATGTCCCCTTAAACGTCATTTACTTCCATTGTCTAATTCAAAAAATATTTTGTCAAGAAAGGAAAACGTGGTAATATAAGAGTTGTGCAATTTTTTGCAACGGAAAAATATGGTGTGCAAATTTTTTCATATAAAGGGGTAACGGGATGCAGAGAGTCTTGATTGTCGGTGCAGGACAGGGTGGATCAGCATCACTTGAAACATTGCTTAAAACAAATATGATTCAAATCGTTGCAATCGCCGACCTTGATCTTGGGGCACCGGGGATGGTAGAAGCGAAAAAGAATGGAATTGATACGACAACGGATTGGAAAGAATACATAAAAGATGACATTGATATCATCATCGAAACAACGGGCAGTTCAGCTGTTCTTAAAGAACTGATGGAAGAAAAAACAGAGCAGTCTGTCATTGTTCCAAGTTCGATGGCTTACGTCATATCAGAATTAATGTCAGAAAAGCATCAGCTCATTCAAATATTAAAAGAACAAACCTATAAACATGACCGCATTTTTAATGCAACGAACGATGGCATGATTTTTATCAATATGGATGAAGAAGTCGTTCTGTTTAATCGATCGGCTGCCAAAATGGTTGGACGTTCGCAAAAAGATGCGATTGGCCGGCACATACGTGAAGTGATCCCTAATACAAAACTCCCCGATATTTTAAGGTCGAGGGAGCCAGAATTTCATCAAAAACAATTTCTGAATCAGCAAATACAAATTGTTACAACGCGTTTGCCGATAATTGATGATGCAGGAAGAATGCTAGGCGCTCTATCCATTTTTAAAGATATTACAGATGCAGTGGAACTTGCAGAAGAAGTCACAAACCTCAAAGAAGTGCGCACGATGCTCGAGGCTATCATTCAATCATCAGATGAAGCGATATCCGTCGTAGATGAGCAGGGGAAAGGGATTTTAATCAACCGAGCTTATACGAAAATGACGGGATTAACAGACAAAGAGGTTGTGGGCAAACCTGCGGGTGCGGATATTTCTGAAGGGGAAAGTATGCATTTGAAGGTGCTTGAAACAAGAAGACCAGTTCGAGGCGTCAGAATGAAAGTCGGACCTAATAAGAAGGATGTGATCGTCAACGTAGCACCAGTGATCGTTGATGGCATTTTAAAAGGCAGTGTAGGCGTCATTCATGACGTATCAGAAATTCAATCACTCACCAATGAATTAAATAAAGCAAGGCAGCTCATCCGAACACTTGAGGCTAAGTACACTTTTGAAGACATTATTGGAGAAAGTGAGCAAATGCTTGTTGCGCTTGAGCAGGCAAAACTAGGGGCAAAAACACCAGCCACCATTTTACTCAGAGGAGAATCAGGTACTGGGAAAGAGCTATTTGCGCACGCTATACACAATGAAAGTGACCGAAAATATAATCGTTTTGTGAGAGTCAACTGTGCTGCCTTATCAGAAACACTTTTAGAGTCAGAGCTTTTTGGCTACGAGGAAGGTGCATTTTCTGGTGCGAGGCGAGGCGGGAAGAAAGGGCTGTTTGAAGAAGCGAATCATGGCAGTATCTTTTTAGATGAGATTGGTGAAATGACGCCAAGTACACAAGCGAAATTATTACGCGTCATGCAGGAGAAAGAAATTGTGAGAGTAGGCGGAACAAAAGCGATACCAGTTGATGTGCGTGTGATTACTGCAACAAATGTCAATATTGAAAAAGCGATGGCGGAAGGGAAGTTCAGAGAGGACTTATATTACCGGATGAACAGATATCCGATCTCTATTCCGCCTCTAAGGCAGCGCCTTGAAGACATTGACTCCTTAAGTAAACGTCTCATTCAGAAAATCAATTTAGACTATGGTCGAAATGTGAGCGGCTTAACAGAAGGTGCGCTCGATAGACTTCGATCCTACAGCTGGCCAGGGAACGTAAGAGAACTGGAAAATGTTCTTGGACGAGCCATGATCTTTTTGAATCCGCAAGAAGAATGGATCGACGAAGATCATATTTCCTTTATGGAGTCAGAAGAGCATGAAGAAAAAGAGCAACAGGAACTGGCTGTCAGTCAATTCGAGGGAGAGACTCTTTCGGATGCTGTTGAAGCGTTTGAAGCGCAGTTGATTAAACAAACCCTTGAAAAGCATCAATTCAACCGCACGAAAACAGCGAAAACGTTAGGGATTAGCATTCGAAATCTTTACTATAAAATGGATAAATATCAACTTGCAAAAGATAGCATGCAATAAAATGCATATATTCTGCAAAAAGTTGCGCGTATTTCATGCGAAATGACTAATTTCGCTGCGTTTCAAGCTGGCATAGAACTTGCATATAAAAACCATGAACCCGAGCATAAGGAAAGGTGGGCATATATGAAGCTTGACGATCTGATTATGAAAGCTGCCCAGCTGCAGAATAAAACTGCTGCTGTGGCTCATGCAGAAGACGAAGAAGTGCTTCATGCCATCAAGATGGCAATTGAACGCAAAGTCGCTCGCTTCCTGCTGGTTGGGAACAAACGCAACCTGAAGGAGCTGGTGAAACAGCATGAGATCAATGAAGACTGGATAGATATTATTCATTCGGATTCTCCTGAAGAATCAGCCAAAATTGCCGTGCAGGCAGTGAGTGAGAAGCATGCAGATATATTGATGAAGGGGCATGTCACGACAGCCGTTCTTTTAAAAGCGGTACTGAATAAAGAGTACGGGCTGCGGACAGCGAGTGTTCTATCACATGTCGCGGCATTCGAAGTGCCGGGCTTTGATCGGTTTATTTATGTCACAGATTCTGCGATGAACATCGCGCCTGATCTAAACATGTTCAAAGAGATCACGATCAATGCTGTTCAAGTAGCGCAAGCTGTCGGAAACGACATGCCAAAGGTTGCTGTTTTATCTGCTGTAGAGGTTGTGAACCCGGCAATGGATTCCACATTGACAGCGGCAAGCCTGGCGCAAATGAATAAGCGAGGGCAAATTTCTGGCTGCCTCATTGACGGACCACTTGCTTTAGACAATGCCATTTCTCAAACAGCCGCGTCTCATAAAAATATTACGAGTGATGTCGCCGGTCATGCAGATATTTTGCTTGTGCCAACGATTGAAGCAGGGAACATTCTTTATAAATCTCTCATCTACTTTGCACATGCAAAGGTTGGGGCTGTGGTGGCAGGAGCGAAGGCGCCGATTGCTTTAACAAGCCGGTCGGATACAGCCGAAAGTAAGCTTTATTCAATTGCGCTTGCCATCTGTACATCAAATTAAGCGAAAGTCATAGGAGGAATAAACAATGGAACTTTTTAAATATATGGAACGATACGATTATGAGCAGCTTGTATTTTGTCAGGATGAACAATCTGGCTTAAAAGCGATTATTGCCATTCATGATACAACACTTGGGCCAGCACTAGGCGGGACAAGAATGTGGACGTATGAAAACGAAGAAGCAGCCATCGAAGATGCACTTCGTCTAGCAAGAGGGATGACTTATAAAAACGCAGCAGCAGGCCTGAATCTTGGCGGCGGGAAAACAGTTATCATCGGTGACCCAAGAAAAGATAAAAATGAAGAAATGTTCCGTGCGTTTGGACGCTACATACAAGGATTAAATGGTCGCTATATCACAGCAGAGGATGTCGGCACAACGGTAGAAGATATGGATTTGATTCATGAAGAAACAGACTTTGTGACAGGTATATCTCCTGCATTTGGTTCTTCAGGAAATCCGTCTCCTGTTACGGCTTACGGTGTATATAAAGGGATGAAAGCTGCTGCCAAAGCTGCATTCGGTACCGATTCATTAGAAGGAAAAACGATTGCAGTCCAAGGTGTTGGGAATGTCGCGTACAATTTGTGTAAACATCTGCACGAAGAAGGTGCGCAGCTAATTGTCACAGATATCAACAAAGACTCTGTAAAACGAGCTGTAGAAGACTTTGGCGCAAAAGCAGTAGACCCTGACGACATTTATGATCAAGCATGTGATATCTATGCACCTTGTGCACTTGGTGCAACGATTAATGATGTAACGATTCCCAAGCTGAAAGCAAAGGTTATCGCAGGTGCAGCGAATAACCAGCTGAGAGAAACGCATCATGGCGATCTGATTCATGAAATGGGCATTGTGTATGCACCTGATTATGTAATCAATGCAGGCGGCGTCATTAACGTTGCTGATGAACTGTATGGCTATAATGCAGATCGTGCGATGAAAAAGGTAGAAGGTATTTACCAAAACATTGAACGCGTCATTGAAATTTCAAACCGTGATGCCATTCCAACTTATAAAGCGGCAGACCGATTGGCGGAGGAGCGAATTGAAAGAATGCGCAAATCAAGAAGTCAATTCCTGCAAAATGGCCAACATATTTTAAGTCGTCGCTAATTTGAAGAATGAGTTGAAACGGAGGTTTTCTTTTTGCTGACAAAAGAATGGCGTATTCTCACAATTAATCCTGGCTCTACTTCAACAAAAATCGGTGTGTTTCACAATGAACGATCTATTTTTGAAACGACACTGAGACATACAGATGAGGAATTAAAGCAATTCCCTCATATTATTGATCAGTTTTCATTTCGTAAAGAAACCATCCTGAAGACGCTGCATGAACAAGGGATGAACATCTCAAAGTTTGATGCAGTTTGTGCGCGCGGCGGTCTTCTTCGTCCGATTGAAGGTGGCACATATGAAGTCAATGAGCAAATGGTGCAAGACCTGAAAGAAGGATATGCTGGCCAGCATGCATCTAATCTGGGCGGTATCATCGCACGAGAAATTGCACTTGGCTTGAACATCCCAGCTTTTATTGTCGATCCAGTTGTAGTGGATGAGCTAAAACCAATTGCTCGTATTTCAGGTCTGCCAACGATTGAAAGAAAAAGTATCTTCCATGCATTAAATCAAAAAGCAGTCGCAAGAAAAACAGCTGCATCTTTTGGGAAGCGCTACGAAGATTTGAACATGATTATTACACATATGGGCGGCGGCATCACGATTGGTGTCCATGAAAAAGGGAAAGTCATTGACGTCAATAATGGACTGCATGGCGAAGGCCCTTTCAGCCCGGAGCGAGCGGGGACCTTGCCAACTGGTGACCTTGTCAACCTTTGCTTTTCTGGTGAGTACAGCCAAGAGGAAATGCTGAAGCGCATTATTGGTGAAGGTGGTCTTGCGGGCTACCTTGGTACGACAGATGCTGTGAAAGTAGAGCGGATGATTGAAGCAGGCGATGAACGAGCAGCGCTGATTTATGAGGCGATGTGCTATCAAATTGCCAAGGAAATCGGTGCGGCTAGTGCTGTCTTAAAAGGCGCAGTTGACGTCATTGTTCTAACAGGCGGACTTGCGTATAGCAAACAAATTACATCAAGTATTAGAGGTCACATTGACTGGATTTCAGATGTAGTCGTGTATCCAGGTGAAAATGAACTGCAATCCTTAGCAGAAGGTGCACTTCGTATTTTAAAAGAAGAAGAATCTCCGAAAGAATACCCAAATGATCAACAGATGAAGAAAGGAGTGACAAGTCATGGCAACTGAATATGACCTCGTCATTCTTGGTGGAGGCACAGGCGGCTATGTAGCGGCCATTCGTGCCTCACAGCTTGGATTGAAAACAGCAGTTGTAGAAAAAGAAAAGCTTGGCGGAACATGTCTCCATAAAGGATGCATTCCGTCTAAGGCGCTGCTTAGAAGTGCTGAAGTTTATCAAACCGTCAAACGTGCTGCTGATTTTGGCGTTGAGGCAAATGGCATTGCCTTGCAGTTTGCCAATGTGCAGAAAAGAAAAGCAGAGATTGTAGAGAAACTAGCAGGCGGCGTTAAACATTTAATGAAACAAGGGAAAATTGATGTTTATGAAGGGATCGGCCGCATTCTTGGTCCATCTATCTTTTCACCAATGCCAGGAACCATCTCCGTAGAAATGGCAAATGGAGATGAAAATGAAATGCTCATTCCAAAGCAGGTCATCATTGCGACAGGTTCAAGACCACGTGTTCTGCCTGGGCTTGAAGCAGATGGGACGCACATTCTTACATCAGATGATGCACTAGAACTGTCAGAGCTTCCGAAGTCGATGCTCATTGTCGGCGGCGGGGTGATCGGAATCGAGTGGGCTTCTATGCTCAATGATTTTGGTGTGAAAGTGACGGTCATTGAATTTGCAGATCGCATATTGCCGACAGAGGATCATGACATTTCTAAAGAAATGGAAAAGCTTTTATCTAAAAAAGGCATCACCTTTGTGACAAATGCGAAAGTACTGCCAGATACCGTCAAAAAGCAGGAGAACCTCGTGACGATTCAAGCAGAAAAGGATGGAGACATTCAGACGTTTGAAGCGGAAAAACTTCTTCTATCAGTCGGCAGAGTACCAAATATTGAAGGCATTGGTCTTGAAAACACAGACATCCAAACAGAAAAACAAGGCATTGTCGTGAATGAACATTATCAAACGAAAGAATCACATATTTATGCAATAGGAGATGTCATTGGTGGGCTTCAGCTGGCACATGTGGCTTCACACGAAGGCATGATTGCTGTGGAGCATATGGCTGGTCAAAATCCAAAGCCGCTCGATGAAACGCTCGTTTCTAAATGTGTTTACTCTCACCCGGAAACCGCTAGTGTTGGACTCACTGAACAGGCGGCAAAAGAGCAAGGCTTTGAAGTCAAAATGGGGAAATTCCCATTTATGGCGATCGGAAAAGCACTTGTATACGGGGAGTCAGATGGATTTGTCAAAATCATTGCTGATCAAAAGACAGATGATATTTTAGGGATTCATATGATTGGTCCTCATGTCACAGATATGATATCTGAAGCTGGATTAGCTAAAGTACTTGATGCAACGCCGTGGGAAGTCGGGCTAACAATTCACCCGCACCCAACCTTATCAGAGGCGATTGGCGAGGCAGCCCTTGCTGTTGACGGGAAAGCGATCCATTTTTAATCAAGGAGGGAAATAAGATGAGTAACATGCGTCATCATGAATTAGGATTATCTGATGAACAAGCAATTGATATATATAGAACAATGCTTCTGGCAAGAAAAATTGATGAACGGATGTGGCTTTTAAACCGTTCAGGTAAAATTCCATTCGTTATATCTTGTCAAGGGCAGGAAGCGCAGCAAGTTGGTGCTGCTTTCGCTCTCAATAGAGAAGAGGATTACGTCTTACCTTACTACCGTGATATGGGGGTTGTCCTTGCATTTGGAATGACAGCAAAAGATTTAATGATGTCAGGTTTTGCAAAACAAGACGATCCAAACTCAGGTGGCAGACAGATGCCAGGACATTTTGGACAGAAATCCAATCGAATTGTGACAGGATCTTCACCTGTTACAACGCAGGTTCCTCATGCAGTGGGAATCGCACTTGCTGGACGGCTAGATCAGAAAAACTTTGTCAGCTTTGTCACGTTCGGTGAAGGCTCTTCAAACCAAGGTGATTTCCACGAAGGGGCTAACTTCGCTGCTGTGCATAAGCTGCCTGTTATTTTCATGTGTGAAAACAATAAGTATGCAATTTCCGTGCCGTACGACAAACAAGTAGCTTGTGAACGCATTTCAGATCGTGCGATTGGGTACGGAATGCCTGGCGTAACCGTTGATGGCAATGATCCGCTTGAAGTATATGCCGCTGTCAAAGAAGCGAGAGACCGCGCGGCAAGAGGCGAAGGACCAACGTTGATTGAAACGATCTCTTACCGTTTAACTGCGCATTCAAGTGATGACGATGATTCAAGCTATCGAGAAAAAGAAGAAGTGCTCGAAGCGAGAAAGAAAGATCCGCTCATCAAATATGAAACGTATTTAACCGAAGGAAACGTCATGACTTCAGAAATGAAAGAAGAGATGACAAAAGAAATCATGCAAATCGTAAACGAAGCCACTGATGAAGCGGAAAACGCTGCTTATGCTGATGCTGAAAGCGCACTTCGTTACGTGTATGCGGAGTAAGGGGGAAGAAAAATGCCTGTTATGTCATATATAGACGCCATTACACTGGCAATGAAAGAAGAAATGGAGCGAGATCCGAAAGTGTTTGTGCTCGGAGAGGATGTCGGGAAAAAGGGCGGTGTATTTAAAGCGACAGCGGGTCTCTATGAGCAATTCGGAGAAGCGCGCGTCATGGATACACCTCTTGCAGAATCAGCCATTGCTGGAGTTGGGATTGGGGCAGCGATGTATGGAATGCGCCCAATTGCAGAGATGCAATTTGCGGATTTTATCATGCCAGCCATTAACCAAATCATTTCAGAGGCGGCGAAAATTAGATACCGCTCAAATAACGATTGGAGCTGTCCGATGGTCATCCGCGCACCTTATGGGGGCGGAGTTCACGGGGCGCTTTATCATTCACAATCAGTTGAAGCGATTTTTGCCAACCAGCCTGGTTTGAAGATTGTCATGCCTTCTACGCCTTATGATGTAAAAGGTCTTTTAAAAGCTGCGGTACGAGATCCAGATCCTGTATTGTTCTTTGAACACAAACGTGCCTACCGTCTCATTAAAGGAGAAGTACCTGAAGAGGATTACACACTTCCTATTGGAAAAGCAGATGTGAAACGTGAAGGCGATGATATCACGGTCATTACATATGGCCTCTGCGTCCATTTTGCGCTGCAAGCAGCAGACCGCCTTGCGAAAGATGGCATTTCTGCGCATATTCTCGATTTGAGAACAGTGTACCCGCTTGATCAGGAAGCCATTATTGAAGCGGCATCAAAAACAGGCAAAGTGCTTCTTCTAACGGAAGATACAAAAGAGGGCAGCATCATGAGTGAGGTAGCGGCGATCATATCAGAGCATTGCTTATTTGATTTAGACGCACCAATCAAACGTCTAGCCGGACCAGAAATTCCAGCAATGCCTTATGCACCGACGATGGAAAAATTCTTTATGGTCAACCCAGATAAGGTAGAAGCTGAAATGAGAGAGCTAGCGGCGTTTTAAGAAAGAGGAGGGTTTCAAGTGGCAACTGAACAAATGAAAATGCCTCAGTTAGGTGAAAGTGTAACAGAAGGAACCATCAGCAAATGGCTCGTTTCACCTGGCGATCATGTGAATAAATACGATCCAATTGCAGAAGTCATGACGGATAAAGTGAACGCAGAAGTCCCGTCATCTTTTACAGGAACCATTACAAAGCTATCAGCTGAAGAAGGCGATACACTTCAAGTAGGAGAAGTGTTCTGTGAAATTGAAGTGGAAGGCAGCTCACAGCAAAGTGCAGAAGAAGAAGCGGCACCTGAGCAAAGTGAAGCACCTGAAGCAGATCAAACAAAAGAGGATCAAAGTCAAAAGAAACGCTACTCTCCAGCGGTCCTTCGTTTAGCAGATGAGCACAGCATTGATTTAGCGGCAGTGCAAGGAACGGGAGCAGGTGGAAGAATCACAAGAAAAGATTTACTTCAGCTGATTGAAAGCGGCGGCATGCAAGAGAAGACAGCACCTGTGAATGAACAGGCAATCAAGCCAGAGCCTGTGCAGTCATCAAAACCAAAAGCAGCGCCTTCCATCTCTACAATGCCTGGTGATGTTGAACTGCCAGTCACGCCAATCAGGCAGGCGATTGCGGCAAATATGCTGAGAAGCAAACATGAAATTCCGCATGCATGGACAATGATGGAAGTTGATGTGACAAACCTTGTGACTAGAAGAAATCAGCTCAAGGACCAATTTAAAGCAAAAGAAGGCTTTAATTTGACGTTCTTTGCGTTCTTTGTCAAAGCAGTGGCACAGAGCTTAAAGGAATTCCCAGAAATGAACAGCATGTGGGCTGGAGATAAAATTGTGCAAAAGAAAGCGATCAATGTCTCGATTGCTGTTGCAACTGATGACGCTCTTTTTGTTCCAGTCATTAAGGATGCAGATGAAAAAACGGTTAAAGGCATCGCTAAGGAAATTCATGAGCTTGCTTCCAAGGTGAGACAAGGTACGCTGAAGCAAAGTGACATGGAAGGCGGCACCTTTACTGTAAACAACACGGGATCATTTGGTTCTGTACAATCTATGGGAATCATTAATTATCCGCAAGCGGCGATTTTACAAGTAGAATCGATCGTGAAGCGTCCGGTGATTGTAAATGGTATGATTGCAGCGAGAGACATGGTTAACCTTTGTCTCTCATTAGACCACAGAGTTCTCGATGGTCTTGTATGCGGCAGATTCCTTCAACGGATTAAACAAATTCTTGAAGGCATTGACGAGCAGACATCTGTTTACTAAAACAAGAATGTCCCCCTCCCGCTATGGAGAGGGGGATTTCCCCATGATGAGAAAGGAGCGATGATATGTCTGGACTAGACTTTTTTGCATTTTTAACAATTGGACTCATGTTTATCACAGCAATTGCGTTCGCATTTCTTCGATATATTTCTAAATCACGCAATCATCCTGAAAGATTACTACTGATCATATCAATCGTTTCGATTATTCAAGTTTTGTATTGCTTGCTGCTTGTCGGTGGATTTAAAGGGGCAGCGAATAGCCTTTTAGGAATTTCTCTTCTTATCGGAACGCTGCTCGGATATGCACTTGAATATTTATACAGACGCTATATCAAAAAAACGCCCGAAAAAGAATGATCTCGGGCGTTTTCTTTATTCTGCTGGAACAATAAAGGTCAAATGCTGTTTTAACACTTCTAAAGAAGCAGGTGCTGTCATGTACACTTCGCCATCTGTATCAGCATCCATTTCCTCTTTTGTGTGGATATGAATACTGGATGCTTGAATGAGAGAGAGGTCGCCGGTGAAGTCTTCCAGCTCTTCCCGGTTCATAGAAAAGATCTCTTTTAGAGCAGAGAAGCTCGTATTTCTGCAAATTAAGATTTCTGCTTTCCCATCATCAATTGCTGCACTCGGCAAATCAATTTTATTTGTCCCGATAAAATGTCCATTCATGACAAGAACGATGACAGCTTCTTCTTCCCAGCTTTCCTCCTCTGTTTCGACTCGTACGTGAAAGGGCTCTGTTTGCTGCAAGGTGCGCAGGGCACTTGTGAAATAGCTGATTTTGCCGAGTACCGCTTTTTCCTTGTCATTAATATTGTTGGACGTGTCTGCAATGAGCCCAATTCCCCAAAAGTTTAACAAGTATCGATCTTCTGCCTTGATTAAGTCGACCTTTTTTTCTACGCCATCTATTATCATTTGAGCGGCTTTTTGCATTTGTTGCGGGATACCAAGGGTTCTAGAAAAGTCATTGCATGTCCCGCCTGGTAAAAGCGCTACAGCCGGCCTTTTTTCTAACCCGCCGATGCCATTCATACATTCATGCACGGTTCCATCTCCGCCTAATATGATCAGCAATTCTATTGTCTCATCAATTGTACGACAGAATTGATAAGCATCATTTGGCTGCTTTGTTGGTTTAAGAATGAGTTCATCAATATGTAGAGAAAGAAGAGGTACTGTTTGACCGAGAACTTTTTCCATGTTTTTTTGTCCAGCATTTCCATTATAAATGAGCATCGCTTTTTTGAATTGTGCCATCACGCAGTTCTCCCTTACATCTCTTTATCATCACTTTTCCCCAATTTCGCGGCGTATAAACGATGTTCAGAAAAAGTGGGGAATGAAAAGACAACACATTTGCTCGCAGGCGTTTTCCTTGATATGATGTTGTTAAAATGGTTTTGGCATGCTAAAGGAGTGGACGGACAATGAATATTGATTTTAATTTATTTATGAATGATATTGTGAAACAAGCGAGAGAAGAGATCAAACAGGCTGGCTATACTGAGCTTACATCATCTGAAGAAGTAGATGAAGCACTGTCTAAAAAAGGCACGGCACTTGTGATGGTGAATTCGGTATGCGGATGTGCTGGAGGTATTGCAAGACCAGCTGCAGGCTATTCTGTTCATTACGATAAGCGACCAGATCAATTGCTGACAGTGTTTGCTGGACAAGACAAAGAGGCAACAGCAAGAGCCCGTGAATACTTTGAAGGCTTCCCACCATCTTCACCATCCTTTGCATTGTTAAAAGATGGAAAGATCATAAAAATGGTCGAACGCCATGAAATTGAAGGACACGAGCCAATGGAAGTCGTGTCAAAGCTCCAAGCTGCGTTCGATGAGCATTGCGAAGAAATGTAACGTGTGACGTTTGAATGATGACATATAAAGCAGTCCGGTCTTTAGATCGGTCTGCTTTTTGTTTTATAAGACCATTGAATCAAAATAATTTTAGCAAAATACTATTGCATCTTAAAAAGAAAGTGTTTAAAATACATTATAGTGAATAAATATTCAAAACAATACATGATTTTAAATACTAGGAGGCATTATCTTATGAAAAAGTGGTTATTATTACTTATGACAGCTGGTCTTGCAGCTGCACTCGCAGCTTGTGGAACTTCTTCTAATAATTCAAACGCATCAGGAGATGACAAAACACTCGTTATGGCGACATCAGCAGATTATCCGCCATTTGAATCAAAAGACGGAGATAAAATTGTCGGTTTTGATGTTGATCTTGCAACAGCACTAGCGAAAAAGAACGGCTACAAGCTAGAAATTCAAGATATGGATTTTGCAAGTCTTGTATCAGCGCTTAAAACAAATAAAGCTGATATTGTCCTTGCAGGCATGACTCCTACAGAAAAACGTAAAAAACAATTAGATTTCTCTGATGTTTATTACAATGCTAAAAACTTAGTTGTCTCAAAGAAATCTAGCGGAATGAAAACAGAGAAAGACTTAAAAGATAAAACAGTCGGCGTTCAATTAGGTTCAATCCAGCAGGATGAAGCAAACGGTTTGCAAAAGAAATATAACTTAAAAGTGGAAGACCGCAATAAAATCTCTGATATCATTCAAGAAATCAAAGCAGGTCGTTTTGATGCAGCCATTATTGAAGATAAAGTAGCTGCTGGTTATTTGAAAAAAGAAAAAGACTTCCAAGCCTTTGGATTGAATAGTTCAAACGAAGGTTCAGCTATTGCATTCAAGAAAAATAGCGACTTAACAGCTAAATTTAATAAATCATTAAAAGAAATGCAAGACAATGGTGAACTTGATAAATTGATTAAAAAATGGTTTGCTGATGAAAAATAAGTCAGGAAAAGGATCAGCGTCATTTGCGAAAATTCAGTAGAAAGCGCTGAAAAGTTCAACTCATGTTGAACTTTTTTCCTGTTTTATTTTTTGATTTTGTATGAAGGCATAAAAAAGGAGACTGTCATGTTAGATTTTAAAGATGTAATACCTCAGATGCCCTTTATTTTAGAAGGGCTTAAGGTCACACTTTCTATTGTAGTGGTATCACTTTTTCTTGGATTTATCTTAGGAATTTTATTAACGCTTTGCAAAATTAGCGTATTTAAGCCGCTCATTTGGCTTGCAGATTTTTATACGTCCATCTTCCGAGGCACACCGCTTGTGCTTCAATTGCTCATTATTTATTTTGGCATGCCTCAGCTTCTCGGGTTTCAAATCGATCAATACTGGGCTGCTGTAGCCGCATTTACACTAAACTCTGCGGCATACGTATCTGAAATTATTCGTGCTGGTATTAATGCCATTGATAAAGGTCAAAAAGAAGCAGCCGTTGCTTTAGGTATTCCTTATGCTAAAATGATGAAGGACTTATTGCTTCCGCAAGCATTTAAAAATATTTCACCTGCACTTGTGAACGAAACGATTACACTGACAAAAGAATCAGCTATTGTGACAGTCATTGGATTAGGCGATGTCATGAGACGAGCCTATCAAGCAGGTGCCGTCACGTATAATTATCTTGAACCGCTTATTTTTGCCGGTCTCATTTATTATGTCATCGTGCTTGTTCTCACCTTTGTCGGCAAATCGGTGGAAAGGAAGTTAAAATCAAATGATTAACATAGAGAAACTCACAAAATCTTTTGGTAAAAATGAAGTATTAAAAGGGATCGACACCACTATTAAAGAAGGGGAAGTTGTCGCAGTCATTGGACCATCTGGTTCAGGGAAATCGACGTTTCTTCGCTGCATCAACTTGCTTGAAAAGCCGACTTCTGGTGTTATTACGATTCAGGATACTGAAATCACAAACCCAAAAACCAATGCACTCAAAGTGCGTGAGAACATCGGAATGGTATTTCAACATTTTCACCTATTCCCGCATAAAACAGTGCTGGAGAATATCACATATGCGCCAATGAATGTGAAGAATCAATCGAAGGAAGACAGCATCAAACAAGCTGAAGATCTACTGAAAAAAGTAGGCCTTTTAGAGAAAAAAGATGATTTTCCGAACCGCTTGTCAGGGGGTCAAAAGCAGCGTGTTGCAATTGCACGTGCGCTTGCAATGACACCAGACATCATGCTGTTTGACGAACCAACTTCTGCCTTAGATCCAGAAATGGTCAAGGAAGTACTAGAGGTCATGAAAGAGCTGGCTCAATCTGGAATGACACTTGTGATCGTCACTCATGAAATGGGCTTTGCAAAAGAAGTGGCTGACCGCGTGATCTTTATGGATGATGGGAAAATTGTAGAGGATGCAAACCCTGTGCAATTTTTTGAATCACCGTCGTCACAGCGCGCGAAAGACTTCTTACAAAAAATATTATAAAGAAAAAAGAGAAGGAGACTTAACATCTCCTTCTTTTTTTGATTATAATGGGGAAAGTAAAAAAAGTTCATCATTTCACAATGAGTGAATAGAAACAAGACAGAAAAGAGTGACTCACATCATGTTTAAAATCGGCTACCGAACGCTGAAAACAGCATTAGGAACAGCGATCGCCATTTATATTGCGCAACTACTTGGCCTTCAAAATTATTCCGCTGCCGGAATTATTACGATCCTGTGTATTCAGGTGACAAAGAAACGGTCGCTTCTCGCATCAGGCGCCCGTTTTGCCGCATGCAGTCTTGCCATTTTATTTTCTTATTTATTTTTCGATCTGATTGGGTATCATCCTTTTGTGATTGGTCTGATGCTGCTTGTCTTTATTCCGACAACCGTATTGCTCCGCATTAAAGAAGGGATTGTCACAAGTTCAGTCATCATCCTCCATTTATACATGTCCGGCGGGATTACCCTTCACCTTATCTGGAATGAGCTATTGCTCATTACGATTGGTGTTGGTGTGGCGCTAATCATGAACCTGTATATGCCAAGTGTCGATAAAAAGCTCAAACGCTACAGCGAACAGATTGAAGCCAATTTTGCAAAAATCTTTGAGGAAATCGAACAATATTTAATGACAGGGAAACAAGACTGGACAGGCAAAGAAATACCAGAGACACATCAATTGATCAAAGAAGCGAAAGCTCTTGCATATCGTGATGTTGAGAACCATGTCTTAAGACATGAAAACCTGTATTATCATTATTTCAATATGAGGCAAAAGCAATTCGAAATCATCGAGCGTGTACTTCCGAAGATTACGTCCATTTCCATTACAACAGAACATGGACAAATCATTGCAGAATACATTAGAGACTTACGCGAACATATTCACCCAGGGAACACGGCGCATAAGTTCTTAAGACGCCTCATTGATATGAAAGAAGAGTTTGATAAGCTACCGCTGCCGCAAACAAGAGAAGAGTTTGAGGCAAGAGCTGCACTGTTTCATTTCCTCGGAGAAATGGAACAATATTTAGTACTGAAAAGCTATTTTAAAGGGATGAAAGAATAGAGACGCATGAGTTTCTCCTTCATTGGTCAATCTAATGAAAAAGGAGGAGCCTATGCGTCTTTTATTTTATACCGTATTGACTATGTCCCTTTCACCTATCTGGCCGCTCGGACAAAACCCGCTTCCAGGAGACCCATATGTCATTATTAATAAACAAACAAATGAACTTGCCTATATTGATCAAGGTCAAATTCAAAAAATATATCCTGCTTCTACAGGGAAAACGTCAGATTTAACGCCAGAAGGGGAATTCACCATTATGATCAAAGCGAAAGATCCGTATTACAGAAAAAAGAATATCGAAGGCGGTGCGAAGAATAACCCTCTTGGCAGAAGATGGATTGGATTTGATGCGCGAGGAACAGATGGCAGAACATATGGAATTCATGGGACGAGTGATGAAACATCGATAGGGAAATTTATTACGGCAGGCTGTGTGAGACTTCATAATCAAGATGTAGAGCTTCTATTTGACCAGCTTCCGGTTGGAACAAAAGTATGGATTACAACATCGACCGATTCATTTGAAAAGCTTGCCAAAGACAAACAGGCCATTCGTTGATTGAACGAATCACCTGCTTGTCTGCTTTTATTAAAACCTTATAAAAAGGCTGCGGCTCCTGCTAAAAGTGAAGAAATGAGCAGCAGGCTAATCATGAGCAATACCATGAACTTCATGAATTTCTGAGACATATTGCACCCCTGTAATCGAAGATTTTTTGCGACGAACGCACCTTTCTTTATTCTAGCTCGTTTTTTCAAATGCGACAAGTGATCAACAAAGGAAGTGAACGGATGAATCAAATCGATCATATTGCCATTGCGGTCTTTTCTATAAAAAACACATCTCGCATTCTCCAACGGCTGTTTAACTGGTATTTTTCAGACATACAAGAGATTCCTGAGCAGGAGATTAAAGCGTCCCTCGCGTCACTTGATCATGTGCACATTGAATTAATTGAACCGATGTCCGTTAGCAGCAAACTACATACTTTTTTAACAAAAAGAGGAGAGGGCCTCCATCATATTGCGTTAAAGTCAGGTGACATACAGGCGGACCTAAATCATCTTGATCATCTTGGCGTGGAGCTTCTTCAACAATCAGCACAGATAGGCGCATGCGGGAAGCAAATTGCATTTATTTCACCAAAAGAAACGTCCGGTGTGTTATTCGAATTGTGCGAGCACTTAAAAGGAGAGGAACATGGCAATGAATGAATCGTTCAATGACTTGGCGAAATGGCGTGAAAAAGCATTCATGGGCGGTGGCGAGAAACGTGCAGCTGCGCACCGGAACAAAGGTAAACTATCGGTTCGTGAGCGGCTGCATGAACTTCTTGACGGAGGCAGTTTCATGGAAATTCAAGCATTTGCAACAGGCTGCATGTCAGAACATGTCGGTGATGGTGTCGTCACTGGAACTGGACTCATTCATGGAAGGCCGGTATGTGTTTATGCACAAGATGCAACCGTGCATGGGGGTTCTTTAGGCGAAATACATGCCAAAAAAATTGTTTCTTTAATGGATCTAGCAGCTAAAAATCAGATACCGATCATCGGTCTGAAAGACTCAGGTGGTGCGAGAATTCAAGAGGGTGTGGTATCATTAGAAGGATACGGACAGATTTTTAAACGAAATGTGCTGTATTCTGGTCAAATCCCGCAAATATCCGTTATTTTAGGATCTTGTGCTGGAGGAGCAGTCTATTCTCCTGCCTTGACTGATTTTGTGTTCATGACAGAGCAGACAGCTCACATGTTTTTAACAGGTCCGAAAGTCATAGAAAAGGCAACAGGAGAAACAGTCTGTCCTGACCGTCTTGGCGGTGCAAGTGTTCAGCACCAGACAAGCGGGAATGTGCACTATACGGGGAAAGATGAGAAAGACGTGTTAAAAGCAGTTCGAACACTTTTAACGTACATACCAACGAAACAACAGACTGTCACGGATGCCGAAACGAGTAAGCGAGACGCAGATGATCCAGGCAACATCCTGCCGAAGAATCCATCACGCACCTATGATGTCAAACAAGTGGTGACAGCCATCATCGATTCAGACTCATTCTTTGAAACGCAGCCTTGTTTCTCAAAAAATATCGTTACAGGATTTGCCAGATTACAAGGGGCTTCAATTGGTGTAGTAGCCAATCAGCCTAAGGTGCTGGCAGGAAGCCTTGATCTTGATGCTGCTGATAAAGCGGCTAGGTTTATTCGATTTTGCGATGCGTTTCACATTCCGATCTTAACGCTTGTAGACGTCCCTGGTTTTTTACCAGGTGAGAAAGCCGAACATGCGGGAATTATCCGTCACGGTGCAAAGCTTTTATATGCGTACGCTGAAGCGACCGTTCCAAAAATCACCGTGATTTTAAGAAAGGCGTTTGGCGGTGCGTATGTCGCAATGAATAGTAAAGGTTTAGGCGCTGATTTTGTCTATGCATGGCCAGCGGCAGAAATTGATGTCATGGGGAAAACTTTTGCAGACGAAATCGTTCATCCTGCTTCGCGTGAGGTTGAGACGGAGCCAAGTGTATTAAAAGCGGCTCAGGCAGGGCTGATAGACGATATTTTCATGCCGTCTGAAACGAGAGAGCGATTAATTCGCTCATTTGATTTGCTTCGCAGGAAGGAAGAAGATAGACCGTTAAAAAAGCATGGCAACATGCCGCTATAAGAGGAGGAGCATCATCATGATCAATGAAAAACGTTTACTAGACGAATTTTTAGAACTAGTTCAGATTGATTCGGAAACAAAACACGAAGAGAAAATTGTGGAAGTCTTAAAAGAAAAATTCTCGCAGCTTGGACTAAAAGTGGTGGAAGACGACTCAAAAGCAAAAACAGGCCACGGTGCAGGCAACCTGATCTGTACACTGGAAGGCACTCAAGAGGCTGATACCATCTATTTCACTTCTCATATGGACACAGTGGTTCCAGGTAATGGCGTAAAGCCAGTCATTGAAGACGGCTATGTGAAAACAGATGGAACAACCATTCTTGGTGCTGACGATAAAACAGGACTTGCCGCAATGTTTGAAGCAATCCGTGTACTGAAAGAGAAGAATGTACCACATGGAACGATTGAATTTGTCATCACAGCTGGTGAGGAATCAGGACTTGTCGGAGCAAAAGCGTTAGATCCGAAGTTGATGACAGCCGCATATGGCTATGCTCTTGATTCAGATGGCAAGGTGGGAACCATTATCGTTGCAGCGCCAACACAGGCGAAAGTACGCGCAACGATTTACGGGAAAACAGCTCACGCAGGTGTCGCGCCTGAAAAAGGTGTGTCTGCAATTACCATTGCATCAAAAGCCATTGCTAGTATGCCGCTTGGCCGAATTGATGAAGAAACAACGGCGAATATCGGTCGTTTTGAAGGCGGAACGCAAACGAATATTGTGTGTGATCAAGTCGATATCCTTGCTGAAGCACGCTCTTTAGAACCTGCAAAAATGGAAGCGCAAGTAGCGAAGATGAAAGAAGCCTTTGAAAAAACCGCTAAAGAAATGGGCGGAAGTGCCGATGTACACATTGACATCATGTATCCAGGCTTCAAATTCTCTCACGGCGATCAAGTCGTAGAAGTGGCAAAAAAAGCGGCTGCGAAAATTGGCCGTCCATCAGAACTACAGACGAGTGGCGGAGGCAGTGATGCAAACGTCATTGCAGGAAACGGCGTCCCAACTGTCAACCTAGCTGTTGGATATGAAGATATTCATACGAAAAATGAGAAAATGCCGATTGAAGAATTAGTCAAAACAGCTGAAATGGTTCTCGCCATTATAGAAGAAACGACAAATCCATCGTAAAGGCAGGAGACTCTGTGAGCACGCAAAAGATCATTATTTTCCAAGTAGGGCAAGAGGATTTTGGCATCAGTGTAGAACATATTCGTTCGATTGAGAAGGTCCCTTATTTACAAGAAGTATCGAACCTTCCAAAAGAAATAAAAGGACTCATGTCTTTAAGAGGAGAGGTCATACCTGTCAGTGACACAGGCGTGATGCTTCACGGAAAGCCTCTTGATGTGAACGAACAGTCCAAGGTATTGCTATTTGAATTAAACGAACAAATGGTAGGCTGTCTTGTCTCAGATGCAAAAGATATTATTGATATCGAGCTAAGTGAGATCAAGCCATTTCATATGAACACAAAAGCCTCTGAATATTTCTTCGGCGTTGTAGAGAGAGAAAACAAGATGATTTTACAAGTGGACCCGAATAAGTTCCTTGGGAGAATTGAGGATCTCGATCAATTGCCAGCTCGGTTAAAAGAAGAATTGGCATAAAGAAAATCCCCTTATCAAATGATAAGGGGATTCAGCGTGTAGACAAACCCTCGCATTCGGTGTCAGGTCTGCGCTTCGGTGCTCACGAATGTTAAATTCGCTCCGCTCCGATGCTCGTCCTTCCTAGACTTCAAAGGTTTTCTATCACGCTGAAAAGAAGACAAAGTGCTAAAATAAAGATCATTTTAGCACTTTGTCCACAATCTATAACCCCCTTATCAAATGATAAGGGGGTTATTTTTATTCAGCAGCTGGGCTCGCTTGGTCGTTTGCCTCAGCTTTTGATTTTGATTTTTGGTACATGACATTCAAAATAATTGTTTGGACTGTGAGTAATAATCCGCTTGTCATCCAGTATAAAGGAAGGGCAGCGGGTGCATTGATTGAAATAAACAGCATCATGATTGGAAAAATCATACCCATTACTTTTGCTTGCTTTAGCGCAGCATCTGTCTGGGTGCCTGATTGCTTTGCAAATCTTTGCGTAACATAAAATTGCAAGAAATACATAGCACCTGCAAAGATCGCGACCAATAGATCGGTTTGTCCTAAGTTAAACCATAGGAACGAATGTGTTGCAATCTCAGGTGTAGAGCGGATCGCTGAGTAAAAGCCAAGAACAATTGGAATTTGAATTAGCATAGGCAGACAGCCCATTGCTAGTGGGTTCACATTGTTCTCTTTGTATACTTTCATCATTTCCATTTGTAGTTCTTTTTGTTTTTCAGGTTCTTTCGTTTTCTTCAATTTGCTTTGAATGTCGTCAATTTGAGGTTTCACCAGTGCCATCTTCTCCTGCATCACTCTTTGCTTTTTAAATTGGTTCGCAAAAAGAGGGAAGATCAGCAGACGGACGATCAAAGTCACGAACATAATCGATAAACCATAATCATCATGGAAGAAGTTCGCAAGCCAAATAATTAGCTCCGAAAAAGGCTGGACAAAATAATGATGGAAAAACCCATCAGAGCTCGCATTCGTTTGCCCACTTGCTGCAAAAGCAGGTGAGGCAATCATCATTAAACATAAAGTCGTACAAATCGTTAATAAACGTTTCAATTCGTTTCCTCCTCATTTTTAAAAAAATTAATTAGAGAGAGGAAGCAAATGGTCTTCATCATCGTTTGATGATCGTTTCATTCGAATGACTTTACTAATCCAAGTTGTAATGCGATCATATATGATAAACAGAAAGTCTGTTCGATTCAATAAAGATGCGTCCAACTCTTCCAAACGATGTCCACCGAGGTGTTCGTTCATACGACAGTCTTTTAATAAAAAAGCAATGCCGATGGCCGTCAGCGCTGGAAGAATAATCGTAAAGAATTCAACAAGGAAAAAGACTTCATTGAATGTATCAATAATCATGATTATCACATCCATTTCATTACTCACAGTGTACTATACACATTGTGAAATGTCTAACAGGACCACGTGTTTTCTCTACTGAGTGAAGATCCTTATTTTGTATAAAAAGGTATTTGTCATCCAAACTTCACCATTCCTATTTTATAATGAGGGGGAATAGAAGAAATGGAGGTTTTGAATATGACAAGTATTTACCCGAAGTTTCGAGCAGCTGCGGTACAAGCAGCACCTATCTACTTAAATTTGGAGGCAACGGTTCAGAAATCATGTGAACTGATCGACGAGGCGGCTTCAAATGGTGCAAAACTTGTGGCATTCCCAGAAGCATTTTTACCTGGTTATCCTTGGTTTGCTTTTATTGGTCATCCAGAATATACAAGAAAGTTCTATCACGAATTATATAAAAATGCAGTCGAAATCCCTAGCTTAGCTATCCAAAAAATAAGTGAGGCAGCAAAAAGGAATGAAACGTACGTTTGTATATCATGCAGTGAAAAAGATGGCGGCTCTCTCTATTTAGCTCAACTTTGGTTTTCTCCAAAGGGGGATTTAATAGGAAAGCATCGGAAAATGAGAGCTTCTGTAGCAGAAAGACTGATTTGGGGAGATGGAAGTGGAAGCATGATGCCAGTTTTTCAAACTGAAATTGGTAACCTTGGTGGATTGATGTGCTGGGAGCATCAAGTGCCACTAGATTTGATGGCGATGAATGCTCAAAATGAACAGGTGCATGTAGCATCTTGGCCTGGTTATTTTGATGATGAAATTTCAAGCAGATATTATGCCATCGCGACACAAACTTTTGTGCTGATGACTTCTTCTATCTATACAGAAGAAATGAAAGAGATGATTTGTTTAACGCAGGAGCAAAGAGATTACTTTGACACATTTAAGAGTGGGCATACGTGCATTTACGGACCAGATGGAGAACCGATCAGTGATATGGTTCCAGCTGAAACAGAGGGAATTGCTTACGCAGACATTGATGTGGAAAGAGTCATTGATTACAAGTATTATATTGATCCAGCTGGCCACTACTCCAATCAAAGCTTGAGTATGAATTTTAATCAGCAGCCTACTCCGGTTGTAAAACATTTGAATGACAATAAAAATGAAGTGTTAACATACGAGGCAATACAATATCAAAATGGGTTGCTTGAAGAAAAAGTGTAATTTGTGAAACCTTCTCTTTTTTAGAGAAGGTTTTTTTGAGGAAAGATGATATAAATCAATGTATAATTGACCATAAAAGAGATTCATCATGTTTGGTTGATTCGAAACTTTTGATCAACATATAGGGATTGAAGAAAATGGGGTTATGCCAATGTCAAATATTATTTTTCATATAGACATGAATGCGTTTTATGCCAATGTAGAAATGGCGTATGATCCTTCTTTGAGAGGGAAACCTTTAGCCATTAGCGGAAATGCGAAAGAGCGTAAAGGAATTGTGGTGACGTGCAGCTATGAGGCAAGAGCGCTAGGTGTAAAGCCTCCGATGCCTTTATGGGAAGCGAAGCGGCTTTGTCCGGGACTGATTGTCCGTACACCAAATTTTGACCGGTACCGAAGCTCCTCACAAGAAATGTTTACGATACTAAGAGAATACAGCGATTTAGTCGAACCCGTATCTATAGACGAGGGCTATATTGACTTAACGCATACG
Organism: Bacillus sp. FSL R5-0422; assembly: GCF_038610765.1. NCBI lineage: Bacteria > Bacillati > Bacillota > Bacilli > Caryophanales > Bacillaceae > Bacillus > Bacillus sp. FSL R5-0422. The sequence continues at coordinate 2,110,888 of NZ_CP152014.1, read as the reverse complement.
CCATATGCCGAGCACGCGGTGAAAACGGCTCATGATATTCAAACGAGGCTTGTAGAGGAGCTTATGCTTCCTTCAAGTATTGGCATTGCACCGAATAAATTTTTAGCGAAAATGGCGTCTAATTGGAAAAAACCAATGGGCATCACCATTTTGCGTAAACGAGATGTCCCCCAAATGCTATGGCCGCTGCCAGCGGGTGACATGCACGGAGTGGGACAAAAAACGGCAGAAAAAATGAAAACGATTGGCATTCATACCATTGAAGACTTAGCGAAAGCAAATGAGTATACACTAAAGGAATTACTGGGCATCAATGGACCGAGATTAAAGCAAAAGGCCAATGGTGAACATGACGGCATTGTGGACCCAGAAAGAATATACGAATTTAAATCTGTCGGGAATTCGTCAACTCTCCCTCATGATTCTGACGATCCAGATGAACTTGTCGCGTTAATTGACAAGCTGTCACAATCTGTGAGTGCAAGGTTAAGGAGAAAAGAAGTCATGGCAAATCGGCTCCTTATTATGATTCGGTACGCAAGCTGGAAAAATATCACGCGAAGTGTCACCCTCACGAATCCGACGGATCGGAAGGAAGACTTATATGAGGCAGCAAGGCAGTTATTCCTTAAACATTGGAATGACCAGCCTGTGAGGCTCTTAGGTGTGACGGGCACAGATCTTGTAGAACGAAAAGCAGCCGTTAAACAGCTTGATTTATTCTCCTATACAGAAGATGCAAAAGAAGAGCCTCTCCAAACCATTTTAGAAGGATTGAAAGAAAAGTATGGGAAATCACTCGTCCAAAGAGGGATGACCATCAAGGAAAAAGAGAGCAAAACAAGTGGAACAAGTTTTAATAAAGATTTTTTTCAGGACGAAAGAAGAAATGACTAGCCTGAAAACTTGATAAAAGAGGTGATGTTGTGGTAATTTCAAAGGGTACATCATTTCAGCAGTAATCAATATAGTGTGTTAGAAGGGACGTCAGAATTATGTCAAAACAACAAATCGGTGTGGTTGGACTAGCCGTTATGGGTAAAAACCTTGCCCTTAATATTGAAAGCCGCGGGTTCTCCGTGTCCGTTTATAACAGATCTAGCAGCAAAACAGAAGAGTTTCTCGAAGAATCAAATGGGAAAAATGTTGTAGGCACATATAGCATCGAAGAATTTGTTCAGTCGCTTGAAACACCGCGTAAAATTCTTTTAATGGTAAAAGCTGGTGCAGCAACGGATGCAACCATTCAATCATTACTTCCTCACCTAGAGAAAGGTGACATCTTAATTGATGGTGGAAATACATATTACAAGGATACGCAAAGACGTAATCAAGAGCTTGCGGAAAGTGGTATTCACTTCATTGGTACAGGTGTTTCCGGCGGTGAAGAAGGTGCACTAAAAGGTCCATCGATCATGCCAGGCGGTCAAAAAGAAGCGCATGAGCTAGTGAAACCAATTCTAGAAGCGATTTCTGCGAAAGTAGATGGCGAGCCATGTACAACGTATATCGGCCCAGATGGAGCAGGACATTATGTCAAAATGGTCCATAACGGCATCGAGTACGGAGACATGCAATTGATTTCTGAATCATACTTTATCTTGAAGCATGTGGCAGGATTGTCAGCAGAGGAGCTTCATGAAGTATTCTCAGAATGGAATAAAGGCGAGCTTGACAGCTATTTAATTGAAATTACAGCTGATATTTTCACAAAAGTGGATGAAGAAACAAATCAGCCGCTTGTGGATGTGATCTTAGATAAAGCTGGACAAAAAGGAACTGGAAAATGGACGAGCCAAAGTTCTCTTGATCTAGGTGTTCCGCTTCCAATCATTACTGAATCTGTTTTCGCGCGCTACATTTCAGCAATGAAAGATGAGCGTGTTGAAGCAAGTCAATTAATCGAAGGTCCTAAGCCAGCGCAATCAGCAGAGAATAAACAAGAGCTGATCGAAGCGGTTAGAAAAGCTCTATTCATGAGTAAAATCTGCTCATATGCACAAGGTTTTGCGCAAATGAAAGCAGCATCTGACGAGTATAACTGGGATTTAAAATACGGTGAAATTGCAATGATCTTCCGTGGTGGATGTATCATTCGTGCAGCCTTCTTACAACAAATTAAAGAAGCATATGACCGTAACCCAGAACTAAAAAACTTATTGCTTGATCCTTACTTTAAGGATATTGCTCAAAGCTATCAATCATCTCTTCGTAAAGTCATTTCACTTGCAGTGGAGCAAGGAGTTCCTGTTCCTTCATTCTCAAGTGCACTTGCTTACTTTGATAGCTATCGCACAGCTGTCTTGCCAGCGAACTTAATTCAAGCACAGCGTGACTATTTCGGTGCACATACGTATGAGCGCACAGATAAAGAAGGCATCTTCCATACAGAATGGATGAAATAAACATAGAACGACTGAAAAACCTTACCCTTCGGTAAGGTTTTTTTGTTTGCATCTTTTCGGCTAAAAATGCGAAAAAGAGGGATGCTATGTAAAAAAGAAAAGAAAGTAGGGATCGAAGTGGGCATTTTATATGCACTTCTCCCAGCGATATTTTGGGGGAGTATTGTTCTCATCAGTGTCAAACTTGGCGGGAATGCATACCAACAAACCCTCGGTATAACGCTTGGCGCATTTATCTTTTCAATTGCAGCCTTCTTTATCAAAATGCCAGAGCTGACACCATTTATTTTTGCGGTTTCTGTCATTTCAGGCATCTTTTGGAGCATTGGACAAATGAATCAGCTTTCAAGCGTTGCGTTTCTCGGAGTCTCGAAGGCGGTTCCTTTGTCAACAGGTATGCAGCTTGTGAGCACGACTTTATTTGGCGTCATGGTCTTCAAAGAATGGCAAACGATGACGGTCATACTTATTGGTTCTTGTGCCATTTTACTGATTATTGCAGGTGTTGTGCTGACATCGCTCGGTCAAAAAAAGAATGGCGGTGGGAACGATGGAGGCAATTTTAAAAAAGGGATCGTCATTCTTCTTATTTCAACGGTTGGCTACGTTGGATATGTCGTCATTTTAAGGTGGTTTCATATTGATGGTTGGTCTGCTCTCGTTCCGCAATCAGTCGGCATGCTGCTTTCATCCTTGGCGATTAGTCTCAAGCAGAATCCGTTTAGTAAATATACGTTTAAAAATATCATTGCCGGTCTTGTTTGGTCGACAGGAAATCTCGGACTTCTTTTGGCCATCCCGCTCATTGGTGTCGCCGTAAGTTTTTCGATGTCACAGACAGGGATTGTTATCTCAACATTAGGCGGGATTTATTTATTAAAAGAGAAAGCATCCAGAACAAGCTTTGTCATTGCAGGCTGTTTGATGATCATTGCAGGCGGCGTGCTGCTAGGCTTTACAAAATAGGAGGTTAAACGAATGTATCCAGATTTAGAAGGAAAAACAGTCCTGATTACAGGAGCTGGTACAGGAATAGGTCAAGCGATGGCGCGTCGGTTTGGACAAGAAAAAGCCAATGTGGTGATCAATTATTTCTCAGATCAAGAAAATCCAGATGACACCATTGCAGATATTCAAAAAAATGGCGGACAGGCTGTGAAAATCAAGGCAGATGTCTCGAAGGAAGAGGATATGAGGGCAATGATTGATAAAGCTGTTGATACATTTGGCAGTCTTGATGTCATGATCAATAACGCAGGTATTGAAAACGAAGTGCCTTCTACCGAAATGACGCTGGATAATTGGAACAAAGTCATGTCGACGAATTTGACAGGTATGTTTCTCGGCTGCCGTGATGCACTCAAGTATATGACAGATCACGGAATAGAAGGGGCAATCATCAATATGTCGTCGGTTCACCAGCAAATCCCTTGGCCACATTTCGTGCATTATGCAGCAAGTAAAGGGGGCGCCAAGCTGCTGACAGAAACGCTAGCACTAGAATATGCCCCTAAAAAAATCCGTGTTAACAGTATTGCACCGGGCGCTATCGATACCCCGATTAATGCGGAAAAATTCGATGATCCCGCATTGAAAAAAGGTGTGATTGAACTGATCCCCATTGGTTATATTGGAAAACCTGAAGAAGTGGCAGCATGTGCTGTGTGGCTGGCGTCAAAAGAGGCAAGCTACGTGACAGGCTTGACGCTCTATGTGGACGGCGGCATGACAAAGTATCCTGGCTTTCAAGCAGGAAAAGGATAAGAAGAAAAAAAAGAGCGTACACACATACGCTCTTTTTTTATATAAAATACAGACAAATGATTCTAAATGTCTAGACATTTAGAAATAAAAATATATAATATTAACTGGAAGCGCTTTTATTACAACAATGGGGTGAGAGAAATGAAACGTATTTTATTAGCATGCAGTTCAGGAATGTCTACAAGTTTACTAGTTACAAAGATGAAGGCTCATGCCGACTCTATAGGGGACGAGGCAGACATTTGGGCAGTCGGGCAAGATCAAGCAAGAAAAGAAATGGCGAATGCGGATGTTGTGTTAATTGGACCGCAAATGAGCTTTTTAAAAGGGGATCTTCAAAAAGAAGCAACAAAATACGGAATTGCAGTGGAGGTCATCGATATGCAGGCGTACGGGCTTGCCGATGGGCAAAAAGCGTATGAACAAGCTGTTTCATTGATGGAGGAATCGTAAAGAATGGAAAAGAAAACACTCGAAGGGCTCACGGAGGAACAAGTCAGTTTTCAATTGATCTTACACAGCGGAAATGCCCGCAGCAAATTGCTTCAATCTCTTAAACAATTTCGAGAAGGTCAAGAAGATGAGGCATTTGGTCTAATGAAAGAAGCAGAAGAAGATTTACGTCGTGCACATGGCATCCATTTTCAACTCGTACAGCAAGAGGCAGGCGGGGAGAAAACGCCTTTCTCCTTATTGCTCATGCATGCAGAAGATCACTTAATGTCGACTATGACGATCAAGGAGCTTGTGGGAGAGCTTCTACCGATTTTCCAATCGCTTAAACAATAAAGGGTGTAAACAAGGGGGGAAACCAATGTTTGATAAAATAAGTGCTATTTTGGTTCCGATTGCTGGGAGACTGAACAACAACCGCTATTTAGGTGTATTACGGGATGCCTTTATGCTTGCGTTCCCGCTTACTATTTTTGGTTCCATTATGGTTGTGCTAATGAATTTGCCATTTTTAGATAAAATCATGAGTCAAACCGCACTGGAAGGCGTCCAGTCTGCACTGAATATCGCGCCAAGTGCGACCATCAGCATTATGAGTGTGTTTGTTGTATTTGGGATTGGCTACTATTTATCGAAAAGCTATGATGTGGAAGCTGTATTTGGCGGCGTGATTGCATTAGCCTCTTTCCTACTTCTGACACCATTTTTACTAGAACAAGAAGGTGGTGCATCTATTGCAGGCGTAATTCCAGTCGATCGTTTAGGAGCAAAGGGGATGTTCCTTGGAATGATCACAGGCTTTTTGTCTGCTGAAATTTATCGTTATTTTGTCCATAAGAAATTTGTCATCAATATGCCGCAAGGAGTTCCGCCAGCTGTTTCAAAGTCTTTTGCTGCACTCATCCCGGCTACTTTGACACTCACAACCTTTTTACTGATCAATATCATCATTACACAAGGCTTCAAAACAAATATGCATGACCTGATTTATCATGCGATTCAGGCACCGCTTGTCGGTCTTGGAAGCGGTATCATTCCGACCTTAATCGCTGTTTTCTTTATACAAATTCTTTGGTTCTTTGGGCTTCACGGACAAATTATTATCAACTCTGTCATGGACCCCATTTGGAATACGTTGTCCATTCAAAACCTTGAAAGCTATACAAAAACGGGTGAGGTTCCGAATATCATCAGTAAGCAGTTTATCGAAATTTATACGGTTGGTATGGGCGGAACCGGTATGACGCTAGCCGTTGTGTTTACGATTTTAATTTTCCTGAAAAGTAAGCAATTAAAACAAGTAGCAAAGCTTGGCTTAGGACCAGGATTATTTAACGTCAATGAACCGATTATTTTCGGTTTACCGATTGTCATGAACCCGCTTATTCTCATTCCATGGATTTTGGCACCAATGGTTATTACATGTATTTCTTATTTTGCGATGGCATCAGGCATTGTACCGCCGCCGACGGGCGTAAATATTCCTTGGACAGTGCCGATCTTTATAAGTGGAATAATGGCAACCAATTCACTAGCGGGTGGTCTGCTTCAGCTGTTTAACCTGATGATCGTGTTTGTTATTTGGTTCCCATTCCTGAAGTTTATTGACCGTATGAATGTGAAAAATGAAAAAATAACCACAACGGAAAAAACAAAGACAACCAACATCAAAGGTGAAGGAGACTCAATACATGTTGATGGAAAATAACAAACAATCATATACATTTCCAGAAGGTTTCTGGTGGGGATCTTCTGCCTCTGCTACGCAAACAGAAGGTAGCGTCCCTGGTGATGGAAAAGGGCCGAATATTTGGGATCATTGGTTTGAGCAAGAGCCGACTCGTTTTTTTGATGGTGTAGGACCGAACGTGACATCCCAATTTTACAGAAAATATAAAGAGGATATTCGTTTGATGAAAGAAATTGGGCACAATTCATTCCGATTGTCCATTTCATGGTCACGTCTCTTACCTGAAGGGACAGGTGCGGTAAATGAAGAAGCAGTATCTTTTTACAATGATGTGATCAATGAACTGATTGCACATGATATTGAACCGTTTGTGAACCTGTACCATTTCGATATGCCGATGGCGCTGCAGGAAAAAGGCGGCTGGGTCAATAGACAAGTGGTAGATGATTATGTGAGCTATGCGGAATTGTGCTTTCAATTATTTGGCGACCGGGTGAAAAAATGGTTTACTCATAATGAACCGATCGTTCCTGTAGAGGGCGGATATATGTATAGCTTTCATTATCCGAACGAAGTCGATTTCCAAAAAGCTGTACAGGTCGGTTATCATGAACTTTTATCAAATGCGAAGGCGATAGCGGCTTATAAAAAGCTGAAGCAAGACGGTAAGATTGGCATCATCCTCAATCTTACCCCATCTTATCCGAGGAGCCAGAATCCGCGCGACGTAGAAGCAGCTGAGATGGCGGATGCTTTCTTTAACCGGTCCTTCCTAGATCCTGCGGTGAAGGGACATTTCCCAGAAAAACTAGTAGAGGTCTTAAAGAAGGAAGGCTTTATGCCAAGTATGCAAGAAGGAGATCTTGAGCTCATTCAAGAGAATACCGTCGACCTCCTTGGGATCAACTATTATCAACCAAGAAGAGTGAAAGCGAAAGAGCATATGCCGCATCCAAATGCACCATTTATGCCAAATCATTATTTTGATGCGTTTGACATGCCGGGAAGAAAAATGAATGTGTACCGTGGCTGGGAAATCTATGAAAAAGGCATTTATGATATATTGAAAAAAGTCCAAACAGACTATGATAATATTGAATGCTTTATTTCTGAAAATGGAATGGGTGTCGAAGGAGAAGAGCGGTTTAAGGATGAAGAAGGAATGATTCATGACGATTACCGTATTGATTTTATTGCTGAGCATCTTAAATGGGTTCATCAAGCCATTCAAGAAGGAAGTAATATAAAAGGTTATCATCTGTGGACGTTTATGGATAACTGGTCATGGTCGAATGCCTATAAGAATCGCTATGGGTTTGTCTCAGTTGATCTTCAAGAAGACGGAAAACGTACCATTAAGAAAAGCGGATACTGGTTTCAATCGGTATCAAAAAATAACGGTTTTTAATCAAAATACTTGCTCTTTCCTTGAAAAGGGCAAGTATTTTTCTTATGTGACGGTAAGTGGATGAAACAAAAGTGGCTGGTACCTTTTAAGCTCACTAGGCTTAGTGTAGAATGAGAGGAAGCTATGAAAAAACAAGTCAGTTGGTGGTGTGAGATGAAAAAGTATGAACTCATTTCAGAAGAAATCAGAAAACGAATAGGAACAGCATATTATCCAGAAGATCAACCCATTCCAGATGAAAACTCGCTTGCCGCTGAATTTCAATGCAGCCGAATGACGATGAAGCGTGCGCTCGATCTTCTCGTAGCAGAAGGTCTGCTCTTTAGAAAAAGAGGACACGGTACATTTATTGTGAAGGCAGCGCTCAATCAAGGGGCTATTAATGTGTCAGGACATGAAAATAAAGGATTTACAAAAGTCATGGCGGATAAAAACGTCACGACTCAAATCATTCATTTTGATGTCCATTTTCCAAGCGAAGAGGTGGCAGCCCATCTATCTATTGACTCAACCACACCTGTTTATGATATCATCCGGCTCCGTCTTGTGGATGAAGAGCCTTATGTATTAGAAAAAACGTTTATGCCTGTCAATCTCATTAAGGGCATAGATGAAGAAGTTCTGCTGGGTTCTATCTATGGCTACATTTCAAATCAGCTTCATTTAAAAATAGCAGGAGCGCACAAGAAAATTAGAGCGGCTAAATCAGATCAGCTGGATCAGCAGTATTTAGGGTGTGACCCAACAGATCCTGTGCTTGAAGTCGAGCAGGTTGCTTATTTAAACGCAGGGCAGCCTTTTGAATATTCATTTAGCCATCATCGCTATGATAAATTTGACTTTTCAACGGTTGAAATCACGAAAACAGGACGTTAAAAAAAGAGCAGAACCCCCAAGGGAGACTGCTCTTTTTTCATTTGATTTTATATGTTCCACCAATGGTATCCATCTTTTTCTAGAAGCTCATCAGCTTCTTTCGGTCCCATGGAACCAGCAGGATAGTTTGGTTTTAATGTTTTGCTTTCTGCCCATTTCTCAGAAATCGGATCAACGAAGTTCCAAGAAAGTGCCACTTCGTCCCAGTGAGCAAAGTTTGTCGCATCGCCTAGCAAGCAGTCATGAATCAGCTTTTCATAGGCTTCTGGTGTATTCATGATGTCGTTATAGTTTGTTTGGTAGTCGAGCTTAATCGGCTTTGCAAATGTACCGCCATCAAGCTTACGCGCGTTCAGGTGAAGGGTAATACCTTCATCTGGCTGAATATGAATGACGAGTAAGTTCGGATGCATGGAATTTCCGTTCCCATAGTACAAGTTCATTGGAATGTCTTTAAATTGAACAACAATCTGAGTAGATTTATTTTCTAAACGTTTTCCAGTACGAATGTAAAATGGCACGCCTGCCCATCTAAAGTTATCAATGAGCAGCTTCCCGGCAACGAATGTTTCCGTATTTGAGTTCGGGTCAACATTTTGCTCTTCAAGATAGGAAGGAACCATACCACCATCAACTGTACCAGCATCATACTGTCCGCGGACAAAGAATTGATCAACCTCATCTTTTGAGAAAGGACGAAGAGCGCGTAATGCTTTCCGTTTTTCACTGCGGATTTCCTCGGTATTCAGCTTAATTGGCGGCTCCATTGCTAAAAGTGCAACCATTTGAAGCATATGGTTTTGAACCATATCTCTTAGTGCACCTGAACTTTCGTAATAGCGGGCCCGGTCTTCAACCCCTAATGATTCACTAGATGTAATTTGAATGTTTGAGATATATCGGTTTGTCCAAAGTGGTTCAAAGATGGCATTTGCAAAACGGATGACCTCAATGTTTTGCACCATTTGTTTACCAAGGTAGTGGTCAATACGATAAATTTGATCTTCAGAGAATGCATCCCGAATTTCTTCATTTAACTTTTTCGCACTTGGCAAGTCATGGCCAAATGGTTTTTCAATGACAAGTCTTGACCAGCCAGTTGTTTTTGATACGCCTTCACTTTTTAGGAACTTTGCAATCGTTCCGAAGAATTCCGGTGCCATCGCTAAATAGAACATCCGGTTGTTTGGGATACTGTACGTATCTTCAAGGCCTGCTAGAAGTGTGTTAAGCGATTGATAGGAAGCAGGGTTAGATACGTCAAAATCGTGATAATAAAAATGTGAACTGAATTCCTCTATTTTCGCTTCTGCATCATCAGAAGAAACAGATTCTTTCACCACAGCTCGTAGGTCCTCATGAGACCACGGACGGCGTCCAACACCGACCACGGCGAATTGATCGCCAAGTTTTCCGCTATGATAAAGTCTATGTATAGAAGGGTAGAGCTTGCGTTTGGCAAGGTCTCCTGTTGCGCCAAAAATGACAATGACTGCTTTTGGATTGTTAGTTTCTGTATTCACGAAAAGTACCTCACTTTATTCGTAGCATTGTTGTAAAAACCGAGAATGTATGTACATTTTCTTTATTTTAAAGGTTCATTGTTCGTAAAGCAAACATTTGATTCGAATTTTATGCTCCCGTTTCACTTTTTTCAAAAATTCCGCTGAATTCACATTTACCCTGTCTTCATGTATTCTATATGAATGAAGATATTGTATACCGGCTTTAGGAGGAAAAGTAATGGAACTGCTCTTTTTAGGAACTGGTGCAGGCATTCCTGCGAAAACTAGAAACGTCACTTGCACTGCGCTAAAGCTTTTAGAAGAAAGAAAAGCAGTCTGGCTTTTTGATTGCGGAGAAGCGACGCAGCATCAAATATTACATACAACGATTAAACCGAGAAAGATTGAGAAAATATTTATCACTCATATGCATGGTGATCATGTATACGGTCTCCCAGGACTGCTTGGCAGCAGATCCTTTCAAGGCGGAGAGGATGAACTAACAATCTATGGACCTAAGGGCATCAAAGCGTTTGTGAACGCAACACTTTCAGCTACACAAACGCATTTGACATATCCGCTGCATATCATAGAGATAGATGAAGGGGTCGTATTTGAAGATGATACCTTTCAAGTAGAAGCAAGACGAGTATCTCACGGTATTCCAGCTTACGGCTATCGGGTAGTCGAAAAAGATGTACCTGGTGCATTAAAAGCCGAAGACCTAAAAGAAATCGGTGTAAAACCTGGACCTTTGTATCAGAAGTTAAAAAATGGGGATACCGTGACGCTCGAAGATGGAAGAATCATTGATGGAATCGATTATTTGGAACCCCCTAAAAAAGGGAGAATCGTTGCATTTTCAGGAGATACCCGTTTATGCGAGAATATAACAAGGCTTGCCAAGGATGCGGATGTGTTAGTCCATGAAGCAACATTCGGTAAAGAAGATGCTGATCTAGCCTACAATTATTATCACAGCACGACAGAACAAGCAGCGAAAACAGCGCAGGAAGCAGGCGCAAAAAGATTAATTTTGACCCATATTAGTGCACGTTATCAAGGAGAAGAGGCACTAAACCAATTATTGAAAGAAGCCCGCGATATATTCCCGCTGACAGAAGCTGCGCAGGATTTCTCTTCTTTTTCAATTGACCGCACCCTGTAAAAATTGGATGAATCGTCAAAAAAAGTTGTGCGATTTTTTTGATATTTATAATGACTCTCTTTTTCAGGTAGTGGTAAAATGGTGAAGAAAAAACAAATGACGAATGAAACTATGAAGAATACGGGAGGCACAATCAAAGATGAGCGGTTTTACAGCGTTAAGTGAAGCAGAATTAAATGACCTATATGCAGCACTACAAGATGAGTACGAAACGTATAAAAGTAAAAACTTACACTTAGACATGTCTAGAGGAAAACCTTCACCAAAACAGCTCGATTTGTCTATGGGCATGCTCGATGTTGTCACATCAAAGGATGCGATGACGGCTGAAGATGGCACAGATGTGCGTAACTATGGCGGTTTGACAGGGCTTTCTGAAACGAAGACATTTTTTGCAGATGTGCTCAATCTAAAGCCAGAACAAATCATCATCGGCGGTAATTCCAGCCTGAATATGATGCACGATACCATTGCCCGTGCCATGACCCACGGCGTATATGATAGCAAAACACCTTGGGGGAAGCTGCCAAAGGTAAAATTCCTTGCACCAAGCCCAGGATATGACCGTCACTTTTCCATTTGTGAGCTATTTAACATAGAGATGATCACGGTAGATATGAAAGCTGATGGACCTGATATGGATCAGGTCGAAAAATTGGTTGCAGAGGATGAAGCGATTAAAGGTATTTGGTGTGTACCAAAATATAGCAACCCAGATGGCATTACGTATTCAGATGAGGTGGTTGATCGCCTTGCTTCAATGAAAACAAAAGCAGACGACTTCCGCATTTTTTGGGATGATGCATACGCAGTCCATCACTTAACGGATACGCCTGATACGTTAAAAGATATTTTTCAAGCAGTAGAGGAAGCAGGGCACCCTCATCGTGTGTTTATGTTTGCGTCTACTTCTAAAATTACATTCCCAGGCTCTGGTATTGCACTCATGGCATCTAGCCCGGATAATGTAAGCTTCACTCAAAAACAATTATCGATTCAAACGATCGGACCAGACAAAATCAATCAATTAAGACACCTTCGTTTCTTTAAGAATCCAGAAGGCTTGAAGGAACATATGAGAAAACATGCAGCGATCATTAAGCCAAAGTTTGACCTAGTTCTTTCCATTCTTGATGAAACACTTGGCGGAAAAGACATTGCAGAATGGCACAAGCCAAATGGCGGATATTTTATTAGTTTAAATACGCTCGATCATTGTGCAAAAGCTGTTGTGCAAAAGGCAAAAGAAGCAGGTGTGACCATGACAGGTGCAGGCGCGACTTATCCTTATGGAAAAGATCCGCTTGATCGTAACATTCGCATTGCGCCAACGTTCCCATCACTTGAAGAGCTAGAGCAAGCGATTGACATCTTTACTTTATGTGTTCAGCTTGTCAGCATTGAAAAGCTGCTGTCTAAAAAAAGCCAATCAGCTCCAACGGTATAAAGAAAAAAACTCCTTGACGCGTCACTAGTCAAGGAGTTTTTGTTTTTAATTGGCTGTTTGATAATAGGAAACAGGTTGTTTGGCTGCGCACCATACATCATAGATCGCAAGCTGTACAATATGCGGTTCATCATGATGAATATAGTGCGAGCTGTTCTGCGCTTGAATCCATCCACTTTGGGAAGACAAAGACAGCATCCGTTTATGAAGTCTGAGCCAAGCCTCGTGCGCTGGATGAAACAACCGGTTCTTACCTGATGAAATGACAAGGAGCGGCATCATTCCATAATGGGTTTGTTCCTCTTTCATTGTGCTTAGCATTTGCTGAAAGTCCTCATGCGTACATTCTGCTGTAAATTGCGCCATGTATGAGGTGCGTTCTTCCTTAGATAAAAGCGGGAGGATGACCTGTTCTTGCTCCTCACTTGCTGGGTCTAACAGCACCATTCCAATGACGTCATCTCCTCTGCGGCTTGCCCATAACCGGCTGACAAGTGAGCCAAATGAGTGAGCTACAATGAGAAAGGGCGGCTGAATATTGGCTTCTTCTAGTAGCGCATCTAAATCATCTGCTAGATCATGTAATGTTCTTCCTTCACTGCTGTCACTGCTTTTTCCATTTCCTAACCGATCATATAAGAAAACCCCAAGCTCAGGATCAATATCACGGGCCATATTCGACCACGTATCACCGGAAATGCCGTAGCCTGCTTCAAAGATAATGGTGGCTTGCCTTTTACCTTGACGATGTTTTGTATAAAAATGGTGTCCATCTATATGATACATTCTTTCAATCATTGCCGAGTTCATTATTCCATCTCCTCTAAAGTGGTTCTTTAGCTAAAAGACGGCACACAAGGCAGAGATGTTTCTCTTAAAAATAAAAAAGATGCCTATTTCAAAAAATAGACACCTTTTTCCTATGCATTTTTACCAAGCGCGGTCATATTGACGCGGGCCTTCGATGGATGTACGAAGCTCTTCAGCAGCTGTTTTTGGAAAGTATGGATCCCGTAAAAATTCTCTGCCGATAAAAATTAAGTCTGCACGCTGATTTCGTAAAATCTCCTCTGCCTGTACACCAGATGTGATCAGTCCGACAGCACCTGTTTGAATACCGGCACCTTCTTTGATTTTTTCTGCGAAGGTCACTTGGTAGCCAGGGAATGTGCTGATTCTCGCCTGTACGACAGCGCCTGAGCTGACATCGATTAAGTCGACACCTTGTTCCTTCAGCCATGTCGCAATGCCAATGTAATCGGCAATGTCAAGTCCTTTTGTCGTGTAGTCAGAAGCCGACACACGGACAAATAATGGTCCGTCCCATACTTCATTGACTGCATCGACAACTTCTCTTAAGAAACGGTAACGGTTCTCTGGTGAACCGCCATAATCATCTGTTCGATGATTTGCTAGCGGTGAAAGAAACTCATTAATCAAATATCCATGTGCCCCATGAATTTCAATGATGTCAAAGCCGGCCTTTTTTGCCCGGACAGCTGCATCCTGAAACGCCTGAACGGTATCTTTGATTTGATCGACAGACATTTGGACAGGGATTTTAGACTGTTCATCAAATGGAATGCTGGATGGTGCCAGGATGTCACCATCTAGTTCAGCTTTACGTCCTGCATGAGCCAGCTGGATGGCTGTCTTAGTTCCGTATGCTTTGATTTGTTCGTTTAATGAAGCGAAGCCTTCAATGTGCTCATCACTCCAAATCCCGAGATCTTGATCACTAATTCTTCCCTCGGGTGAAACGGCACTTGCCTCCACCATGATCAGGCCAGCTTGACCTTGGGCACGGGAAATATAATGTGTAAAGTGGAAAGGCTGTAATTTCCCATCACGATCATAGGATGAATACATACACATCGGGGACATCACGATGCGATTTTTCAGCGTCACACCTTTTAATGTCCAAGGTGAAAAGAGTTTTGTTTCCAAATACCTTCGCCTCCTCATAGAATTGTATAGCCGATTATAACAGCCATTCAAACTTTCGTCATAAAAGGTGCTCAAAGAATATAGCTTTTATACACGTTTTTGTATAATGGAGAAAATAGAAAGCAAAGGGGGAGAACGGATGAAATGGCAAACAGAGAGTGAACGAAAGGAACTGCTCACAGCTCTTATGCAGTATGAAAGCATATCGGGTAAAACTGGAGAAGTGGCATTAGCTGAATATTTATATTATTTATTGAGGGAGCGGCCTTATTACAAGCAGAACCCTGATCATTTGGCTTTGCATCCGATGAAAGATGGCCGATATTATTTAACGGCGCTTGTAAAGCGTAGTTCTCTTTCTCGTACCGTTTTGCTGCTTAGTCATTTCGATGTCGTCGATACAGAAGATTACGGTGAATTTCAAAACATGGCATGCAAGCCAGAGGAGTTAATGGCGTCATTTTCTCAAAAAAGTGCGCTTCTCCCAAAAAGAGCAAGGGAAGATCTAGCTTCAGGTGACTGGTTGTTTGGAAGAGGTGCCATGGATATGAAGGCAGGTCTTACTGTGCAGCTGTCTATGCTGGAAAGAGCGATGGCAGAGACATTTGATGGAAATGTCCTACTCGTCACAGTCCCAGATGAAGAAGTGAATTCTCAAGGAATGCTTGAAGCTGTTCCAAAACTAAAGGAGCTTAAAGAAGAGCATAATCTTGATTATACCGCATGCTTAAACAGTGAACCTATGTTTGAAAAATATCCTGGTGATGAACATTATTATATGTATACAGGCAGTATAGGGAAGGTGCTGGCCGGGTTTTTCTGTAAAGGAATTGAAACACATGTAGGAGAGCCGTTCTCAGGCTTAAATGCGAATTTTATGGTCTCTGAATTAAATCGGCTGTTAGAGCTGAATAGTGATTACTGTGAGGAAGTAGACGGTGAAGTCACGCCACCTCCAACCAATTTAATGCAAAAGGATTTAAAAGAAGCCTATTCCGTTCAAACACCTCACACCGCTGTTTCTTTATTTAATGTGCTGATGATGAATCGTTCAAGTGAAGAACTGCACGGGCTTCTTTATGACACAGCGAAACAAGCAGCAGACCAAATCGAAGCTGATCTCAAACAAAAAACAGCAGAATTTCAGCGCTTTAAACCTTTTACACCGATTGATACAAGGATTACCGTTCTCACGTATCAAGAGCTGTATCAAAAAGCTGCTGAACGCTCAGGTAAACAAGAGGTTGAACGCATTGTGAACTATGCGTTTGCCAATCGAGGTGAGCTTGGAGATCGTGATTTTTCAACCAAAATCGTTTCTGAGCTGACGACGCTTTGTAAGGAAGAAGGGCCGCTTATTGTTCTATTTTATAGTCCGCCATTTTATCCAGCGGTTTCCTCAACGGAAGATCCGCATATCCAAGCAACCTTAAAGAGGATTCAAACAGAGGCAAAGAAGAGTTATGGACTTGAAATAGAAGAAGTGAAATATTTTCCAGGATTGTCTGATTTGAGTTATTTACAGCTCGAAAAACAGAACGTAGGGCATTATACGACCAATATGCCGCTTTACCAAAAAGGTTATTCTTTACCGGAAGGAGAAAAGGGAGCACTTTACGTTCCAGTCATCAACGTGGGTCCATTAGGAAAGGACCCGCACAAATGGACGGAGCGCCTGCACATTCCGTTCTCATTCGGCATTTTGCCAGAATTACTAGAATCAGCGATTCATGCTTTGTTAGAGAAAAAGTAAGTCTTGTTTATGTACGAGGTTTCAGAGTCTTTGAAGCTTTTGTGTGGAAGATGTAGAGTAAATGAAGGTTAATGAGAAAAGAAGAAGGGAGGAGAATGTTTTATTACTTTAAAATAGTAAGGGGAGCCGTAGGCTCCCAGTTAGAATTATACTCGTCTACCCTCATAATGAGCTGTCCAAGTTCCATCAGAATTTTTAGTGATGCCCTTTATATACCACTTAATCCCATCTTGTTCAAACGAATTGGCAAAAATACCAGTAGAGTTGGTAATATCCCATGTGTAAAGTTGAGCTTTAAAATCACTTGTAACACGGACATCCTCTGCATTAGAATGTGCACTTGTAGCAAATGCCGGTGCTGCGGAAAAAAGTAAAGCGAGTGACAATGCGGATCCAGTAAGAACCTTAACTAATTTCATTTAAAACACTCCTCTTCCTCATTTTTATGGTACATATAAGTAATTCGATAAAAGGTAATATATCCCTTGTTAATATTTGTTAATTATTTGTGACAAATCACTTATTAGATAAAAATAAAAAGCACCTGTCATCAAAACAGGTGCTTTTCTCTATCATTTATACGTGTTTGCTGAAAACATTTCGTTTAATTCTGCTGCGCGTTTTGTTGCGGTTTTGACACAATCGACAACGGCTTCTTCAAATTGATAGGAAGCAAGTGTGTTCAGGCCGGCTTCTGTCGTTCCGCCTTCACTTGTGATTTCTTTGCGCAGTTCAGCAGGTTCTTTACCGCTGCTTTGAAGCATGTTTGCGGCGCCCGCAATCATTTGGCAGATGAGCAGCTTCGCTGTTGCTTGGTCCATCCCAAGTTCCGAAGCGCCACGCTCCATTCCTTCAATCAAATGATAAATAAAGGCTGGGCCGCTTCCTGCAATAGCCGTAACAGCATTTAGCTGTGATTCATCTAATACCGTCACATGACCGATCGTTTCAAACAGCTCGATTGCTTTTTTCTTTTGATCCTCTGTCACTTCTTGACTAACGGCAATGCCTGTTGCTGATTGCTGAATGGCCGCAGATGTATTTGGCATCGCGCGAACCACTGCAGTCTTCTCGCCAGCATAGTGTTGAATCGTTTCGATGGAGATGCCCGCTAAAATCGAAATGATCAGCTGCCCTTGTAAATGAGGCCGCACTTCAGATATCCCGCTTTCCGCATCTTTCGGTTTTAAAGCAAATACGAGAATATCGGCTTCTTCATAAATAAAAGAACGAGAGAAATCCGTTTTCACCCCATAACGCACCTTTAATTCTTCTAGCCGTTTTTCATTTGTTTTGTTTGTGACAATCATATCTTCATTTGACATGATGCCGCTTTTTAATAAACCTTTTATCATAGACTCTGCCATTGAGCCTGCACCAATAAATCCAATTTTACTCATAAGCTGCTCCTCCTTGTAGAAAATAAAAAAACCTCTCGCCTGAAAAGGACGAAAGGTTTTTCGCGGTACCACCCTCAATTAGCATGCAAATATGCATACTCAGCTCTAGTCCCTTAACGCGGGAAACGTTTAGGTTTGCCTAACAGCTCAAAGGGCAGGTTCAGCAAATAAGAGGATGGTGAAGTCTTACAGCCGGTGGACCTCACTCTCTTGCATCATTATTTTGCTTACTAATCCTTGTCATCGCGCATCTTATATTTGTTGTTCATTATGCAACGATGGACAAGTTTGTGTCAATAGGGACAGACAAAAAAATTGACCGCCTAAACCGCATGACAGTCTGCCCTTTGCAGGATACAATGATTAAAGAAGACGAAATGACAATGAACCATGAGTCAAAAATCAGGAGATGACATAAAAAAGTGAAAGAAGACATCATTCAATTATCCATCCCGACACCATTCGCTGTGGGGGATGTACATGCATATATTTTAAAAGGTGAAGCTGTGACCTTAGTGGACTGCGGGCCGATGACAGAAGAGGCGGAGCACGCCTTTGTCACGCAATTACATGAGCATCGTTTATCAATTGACGATATTGATCAAGTGGTGTTGACCCATCATCATGCCGATCATGTCGGTCTTTTAAATCTGATGACACCTCATGTCCGCGTGATCGGACATCAGTTGAATGAGCCGTATATTAGCCAAGACCCTTTGTTTAAAGAGCGCCAAATTGCTTTTACGAAACACCTTTTTCAGCAGTTAGGTGTGCCGCTTCGCCCTGATGAGTGTGAAAGAATCGTGAAGCAATCGTATACATATTCCTGTACTGCACATGTAGATGACGTCATCAAAGAAGGCGATCGGTTGAAAGGGCATGAACAGTTCTTTGTGATGGAAACACCGGGACATGCACAATCTCATCTTTCCTTTCTAGATGAAACAACGGGCCATTTCATTGGTGGAGATCTGCTTTTGACAACCATTTCCTCAAACCCTTTAATGGAAGCGCCGTATGAAGGGGAGGAGCGCCAAAAATCGCTGCTTCAATATAAAGCATCACTCAATCGATTACTACATCTACCAATCAAGACGATTTATCCAGGCCACGGGCAGCTCATCACGTCTCATCATGAATTAATCGAAGAAAGATTTAAGAAACAAGAAAAACGGGCAAATACGATGTATCAGCTACTTAAACGAAAAGAAATGACTGCCTTTCATCTTTGCCGCAAGCTATTTCCAGTGCTTTACGAAGAGGCCTTATTTTTAACGATGTCGGAGACAGTTGGGCAGCTTGATGTCCTCTTAGAAGCTGGACAAATTGAAGAAGTGCAAAAAGATGGAATTCTCTATTACAAGGCAAACTAAGGAGTGAAACGCATGGGACGATTAACAGGAAAGAGAATATGGATTACAGGCGCATCTGGTGGCATTGGTGAAAAAATGGCGTACTTGGCAGCAGAAGAGGGCGCAGAGATTATTATTTCAGCAAGACGAATTGAAAAGTTAACGGGTGTAAAAGAAAAGATTACGAGTGCTGGCGGGGTGTGTCGGATCGTGGAGCTAGATGTCAGTCACCTTGAGGACATTAATCGCGCATATGAAGAAGTAGGGGCAGTTGATATTTTGGTGAACAATGCCGGTTTTGGTGCGTTTGACCTCGTTGAGGATGCATCTATTGAGGAAATGGTGTCGATGTTTGAAGTAAACGTGTTTGGTTTAATCGCCTGCACGAAAAAGGTCATCCCAGAGATGAAACAAAGAGGACATGGACATATTATCAATATTGCCTCCCAGGCAGGAAAGATTGCCACCCCGAAATCAGCCATTTATTCTGCATCCAAGCATGCCGTCCTTGGTTTTTCAAACAGTCTCAGAATGGAGCTGTCAGATATCGGCATTCACGTCACCACAGTGAATCCAGGCCCGATTGCCACTGACTTCTTTACCATCGCCGATCGCAGCGGTGAATATGTGAAGAATGTTGAATTCATGATGCTTAGTGCGGACAAAGTGGCTGGGAAGGTCGTATCCGCTATGATGACGAAAAAAAGAGAAATTAATCTGCCAGGTTGGATGAATGCTGGCAGTAAATTATATCAATTATTTCCATTTTTATTTGAAAAAGCAGCACGCAAAGCGATGATGAAAAAATAACAAAAAAGAAACCGGTTATGAACTGGTTTCTTTTTTTGAAATGAGACGCCATTTTGACCGTTATTTCATCTCCGTCTTGCTGCTTGTTGAAGCGGGTCCCACACACTGTTAAAAGGCGGTGCATAGCTAATATCTAAATCTTCAAGATCTGTTATGGTTAGCTGTTGGTAAAGAGCAGTTGCCATCACATCGATCCGTTTATCTACACCGCTTTTTCCGATGATTTGGGCACCGAGCAAGGTGTAGTCATCACTTCTGTAAATCAGTTTGATTTTCATTTTCTGCGCATCTGGGTAATATCCAGCGTGATCCGTACTGTCAATGGTGATGGTGGAAAAAGGAATATCAGCAGCTTGTGCTTCCTTTTCAGATAAACCCGTTCGTCCTGCTGTCATGCTCATAAATTTCATGACGGCCGTTCCAGTCACCCCTTGAAACGCCCGATTTGTTCCCGTCATATGAAAACCTGCGATTCTCCCTTGTTTATTCGCTGTTGTGCCGAGCGGAATATAATCGAGTGATTGTTTGATGCGATGATAAGTGGCTGCGCAATCTCCTGCAGCGTAGATGTCTTTTACATTGGTTTGCATATATTCATTTACAACAATGGCGCCATTTGAAAGCCGTTTGATTCCTGTTTTGTCTAAAAAGGATGTTTGCGGGGTGACGCCGATGGCCATGATGACCATATCTGTTTTTATGGTTTGTTTGTCTGTTTGAACAGCTGTGACATGTGACTTGCCCTCTAATGTCTGCACGGTTTCCCCGAGTGTCACGTGAATGCCCTCGGCATCCGCCTCTTCTTTGAGATGCTTTGCCATATCGGGGTCAAAGCCCGGGCCAAGTGTTGAACCCCGCTGAATGATATGTACTTTTTTCCCCAGCGCTTTTAAATTTTCAGCCATCTCTAAGCCTATATATCCACCGCCTATAATGGTGACATGTGCGATATCTTGTTTTAAATGGTCTAGAATGGACAGCGCATGCGGAATGGTTTTTAATACGTGTACGCCTTCTAGCGGCTGATTATTTAAATTCAGTGTGACCGGGCTTGCTCCTGTGGCAATTAAGAGGCGGTCATAGCTTTCGGTAAAGGGTTCTTTTGTTTTTGTATGAGACCCTGACACCGTTTTTTGCTTTGGGTCAATGGAGGTCACTTCATGTAAGCATCTAGCATCAATCCCGTATTTGCCGCGAAACGTTTCAGCGCTGCGTGCAATCAGCTTGCTGTGATGATCAATGAGACCGCCAATCAAGTAGGGAAGGCCGCACTGTCCATATGAGAAAATCTCTCCTTTTTCAAAAGCGACAATATGTGCATCTGGGTCCTCTCGATATATTTGCATCGCACAGCTCATTCCTGCTGCATCTCCGCCAATGATCACATATTTCATTTGGTTGCTCCCTTCTATCTATCGAACTGAATACTCTTATTTACCCTCATTTCCCTTTTTTTAATGCTTTTTTTCGCAAAAGAAGTAAACTTTAGTGGAAAAATAAAGACAGCGCCTTCATTTTAAGCTACAATCGGATTATCGTCTTTTTAGTTACGAGTTTAGTGAAGATTGGTGGGAAAGACTTTGAGTGATGCGCGACTAGATTTTAATACTTTATATACACGTCATACAAGAGAGGCTTGGTCTGCTCTTGGAGAATATATGCCGGTATCTGTTTCAGAAGAGGAAGCAAGAGCACTTCAAGGATTAAATGACTATTTATCGCTTGAAGAAGTTCAAGATATTTACATACCACTTATTCGTTTTCTGACATTGCATGTCTTTGCAGAAAAACAAAAAAATCAGCATGTGAATGCCTTTTTAAACTACCCGCATCATGCGAAAATCCCTTTTCTAATTGGGATTGCTGGAAGTGTGGCTGTCGGGAAAAGCACAACGGCCCGTATCATTGAAACGCTGTTATCGAGGCTTGGGGATGGGCTGAAAGTGAGTCTTGTGACAACGGATGGCTTTTTGTATCCTCAAAAAGAACTAAAGGATCGAGGACTCATGGAAAAGAAGGGCTTCCCAGAAAGCTATGATGTCAAAGCCTTGTTGTCTTTTTTAAACGAATTAAAATCAGGGAAACAGACTGTACATGCCCCGGTCTATTCGCATCTGACCTATGACCGGCTTGAAGGGGTGTATGAAACGGTGGAGGATGCCGATATTGTCATTATTGAAGGCATCAATGTGCTGCAATCCCCAGCACTGGATGATCTGAAGGATGAACCGCGTGTGTTTGTATCAGATTTCTTTGATTTTTCCATTTATGTAGATGCGGCTGAAACGCAAATTCAATCATGGTATAAAGAACGGTTCCGTTTGTTGAGGGAAACAGCTTTCCAAGACCCTGAATCCTTCTTTCATCAATACAAAGATTTGACAGATGAAGAGGCAGATCACATGGCAAGCACCATTTGGAATACGGTCAATCGCCCTAATTTATATCAAAATATTTTACCGACAAAATATCGAGCTGATCTCATTTTGAAAAAAGGTGATCGGCATAAGGTGGAAGAGATTGCTATCCGCCGAGTATAAAGAAAAACCGCTCATACGAGAGCGGTCAGCTTGTAGAGAAACTCATGTTTTTCTACAGGCTTTTTTATTTTCATCGTAATTATGATGGATGAGATTTAATGAAAAAGGCCTCCCACACACCTAGCCTAGCTTCGCTAGGTGTGTGGCAATCTTTTTCATGTTCTGGCACGCAGCTGTGAGGAGAACTTGCTCACTCACATTTTGTTTCCCCCTTAACCGGCAGTAGCGAAGCCCATGCAGTTGTTTTGAATCTGCAAAGCTTCGCTCTATTTTTTCTTTTCTTTTTTTATATAGCTCTTTTCCAGAAACAGTTAGACGATTCTGTCTGATCTTTTCTTTATGTTCTTCCCATATGTGTCTTGAGATGACTCTTTGATGATTTTTCGACCTTGTGCATCTTTCAAGGAAAGGACACGATGCACATTTTTTAGGATCTGATTTGTAGAATCGATAACCTTTTCGATCTGTTGTCGTATATAAAAGCTTCTCACCTTTTGGGCATATGTAATGATCATTTTCAGAATCATACTGAAACTTCCACTTCTCAAATAATCCTCTTGTTGGATGAAAACGTCTATGGGCAATGACACCAAAAATATGTCGATCAGATAAACCTTTACAAATTGGTGTTGTCAAATAACCTGAATCAAGCGCAACAGCTTCTACTTGAAAACCAAATCGTGCGATTTGGTGATCTAACCGATCAAGATATGGAACAGAATCATGGACATTTCCAGGCGTGACATGAGCATCGGTGATGATATTATACTTCATATCTGTTGTCCGGTGGTCTAGGTAGAAAAAGCCTTCAGGCTTGTTTTCGCGATATAGATAGCCGCTTTCAGGATCAGTCATACTTTGACGAATGTCTTTTTCTGTTTTCACCTCCTCTTTTACCTTTAAGAGCTTTTTTCCATGTGCCACCCGATCTTCTTGGACTGCTTCTTCTAAATCATTGATATAGTTCTGGGTATCTTGTTCAATCGTTTTTCTCGTATATTTATGTTTATTAGCATTGGCTTTAAGATGAGTTGAATCAGTAAAAAGAACGCGACCTCCTACCATATCATGATTGATAGCTTGAAGCACAATCTCATCGAAAATGTCTTGAAAAATCGTTGTATTTTTAAATCGAGTACGACGATTCCAACTAATAGTGGAGTGATGGGGAACGGGATCATTGATGTTCAAACCTAAAAACCATCTATACGCCATGTTATAGTAAATTTCTTTTTCGAGTTGTCTTTCAGAACGGATACCGTAAAGGTATCCGATAAACATCATTTTGAACAAAATAAGCGGATCAAGGGAAGGACGACCTTTATTTTCACTATAATAGGGTTTTACTTTATCTACGATAAATGAAAAATCAATGTACTGATCAATTTTACGAAGCAGGTGATCCTCTTCGACCAGTTGATCTAGCAATACAAATTCGGCTTCGTGCTGAGAAGAATTTCTAGTGTGGAACATGAGAAAAACACCTTCCTTTAGAATGCTTTTCTCTATTATAAAATGGAGTGGTGGAAAATTTAAGGGAAAAAATAAAGCTGCCGAGATTTTCTCGACAGCCTGACCGCTCATACGAGAGCGGTTTTTTTAATGACCTCCACTTACTTTCACAGCGACCGTAGCCGCGGATCGCTTTTTCAGGCGGTAGTATCCAATGAGTAGGAACGGAACACCCGCGATCGTGATGATCGACAAGACTGAAAAAATGGAGAAGGGATGGGCTGCGCCAAAATAGTCAATGCACAGTCCGCCGACAAATGGTCCGATGACGCTGCCGAGCTGAGAAAATCCCATCGCGCCAAAGTACGATCCCTTTACTTCGGGCTTTGCCACATTGTCTACAAAAAGGTCCATCATCGCAAACAGCAGAACCTCTCCTATTGTAAACACGACAATGATGAAAGCAAGCATGCCGAGACTCTGTGAAAAAGCAATGGCAAACAAACTGCCGGCCAGAAGAACATTTCCAGTGGTGAGCGACAAAATGGTGGAGTAGCGCTTGGCGATCATGATGAGCGGATATTGTACAACAATGACAACAACTGCATTTAAAGATAAAAGGTATCCAAATAGCTTCGGACCATCCTCAATCATAGGCGAAGCGGATAAATATTGAGGCAGTGTTGAGCTCAAATGCGAATACCCGAACGAACATAAGGTAACGCCGATGAGGATAATGCTAAAGACCGTATCTTTTTGGATAATGGAAAGAGCTTTTTTGACACCAATTTGTTTCGTACTTTCTGGAGCAGCAACTGGATGCTTCTGAAATTGCCAGGCTAGCGTTAATCCGTATAACAAATAAATGAAGGCAGCGACGAGAAATGGAAAGGTTGTTTTCGATGACCCGAGATATAAGCCAAGTAGAGGACCGAAGATGACCCCTATGTTAATGGCTGTATATCGTAAATTAAACACAAACAACCGAATACTTGATGGAGTGACATCAGATAAGAGCGCCTTAGATGTTGGTTCAAACAGTGCTCGGCACAGTCCGTTTAAAGCGTTCATGATAAAGAAGACCCAAATGGCATCTGCAAATGCAAAGCCAACAAAGACAAGTGTCCAGCCAAAGATTGATAGAAGCATGACCTTTTTTCTTCCGATACGATCAGAAATATATCCACCGTAAAAACTTGCAACGATCCCAATCAGAGAGCTAACGGCAATGATTAATCCAGCAGAAGAAGCTGAGGCGCCTTTGACTTGTGTTAAATAAACGGCCAAAAAAGGAATGCTCATGGATGTCGCCATTCGGCCAAATATGGTGCCGATGATGATCGTCCAACTAAGCGGATGTAGCGTACGTAAGTTATTTTTCATGCTGTTTCTCCCCTGAGTTTGTAAGATGTTCCAATCATACATGAAAAATTGTGCAAATTAAATACACAATTTGATGGAGAGGGCATCCGCCATATGGCAGAGAAGCTTGATTGCTCGTATTTGGAGGCACATGCTTTTTTTTGCCGGTGCTTTTATGACACTGATTCGCGTGGTTATTTGCCACAATTTAATTAAGGTCGATCGCGACGATTTGCTGCAAGGACAGGTTGAGAACATCTTCATCATTGACGATTTTTATGCGCTGCGTTTCATAATGAATGACTTTTACCCAGCCCCAAAACTGCTCTTTCCTACCTGCTGCGGCATATGTTACGCAAATCGCTTGATCCTCGGTAATCGACTGTGTGATCAAAAAATTCATTTCCTCCAGTTGATCGGTGCTCAGCGGGGGAGGGGTGTATTCTTTTTTCTTTCGTTTTTGAGCAAGCAGCTGCTCCCGGTGCTCTGGAAGCATCATTCGGCTTGATTCCCACATGAGGTTGTATCCAGGTGTTAATTTATTGGGATTCATGGCTGTTCGCCTCCGTTATTTGTAATGTCCGCCAATTTTTTCGGCGCGATGATATGCCTGGCCTGCGCTTGTCAGTGACGAAGCATGCAGCAAGGCAGCAGGTCCATACTTTATGTGGATCGCATCAAATACTTTGCTGAGTTTGTCTTTTTGAACATGATGATCAAATAAATTTAACTGATACTGGCTGTCAGACTGCAGCTGTGAGAGAGTAATACCGACACTTCGAATGGGCTGACCATCCCAGTGCTGCTGGCATAGCTGAATAGCTGCCTCTGCAATATCTGTCCCGTACTGTGTAGGTGAATGAAGCTTGATTTGTCTATGAAATCCAGTCGGGTGAGAAAAATCAGCGCCTCTCACGCCAACAGACACTGTTTGACCAAGATAATGCTTAAAGCGTGCACGTCTTGCCACTTCTTCGCTCAATTCAAGAAGAGCGACTTTGATGTCCTCAAAAGACGCATAATCATGGGGGAGAGTCATATGATGTCCCACCGCTTTTTGCTCATTATGTGTGTGTACGGTGACCGGAGAGGGATCATGCCCTAATGCTGTTCGCTGCAAAAGTTCTCCGTTGATTCCCCAGCGTTTTTTAAGCCGATCTAACGGATAAGTAGCAAGCGTTCCGATGGTACTAATGCCCATTCGTTTTAAATGGTGCTCCATTCGTTTACCAACGCCAAATAATTTTCCAATCGGAAGCGGCCATAAATCAGCCGAAACACTGTCTGCGCGAAGTTCATAGATGCCAGATGAGTTTTTTTTAGCAAAATGGTCACAAGCCATTTTGGCGAGTACTTTATTAGGACCGATGCCAACACGTGCGTAAATACCGGTCTGGTTCATAATGGTAGTTTGTATATTTTGAGCGATCTCACGGGGAGAACCGAGTAGTGTCAGACTGCCTGTAATATCGAGAAATTGTTCATCAATTGAATATGGTTCGACAAGATCTGTGTATTGTTCAAGCAGTTCTGTGATCATGACAGAAATATCAAGATAACGCTGCATCCGGGGGCGTACGACGACAGCTTCGGGGCATTTCTCCTGTGCTTCCCATAATCTTGATGCATTTTGTACGCCCCGTTTTTTAGCAAGCGGGCAGGCAGCAAGTACGACCCCGCTCCGCCGCTCAGGATCTCCAGAGACGATGAGCGGCACATCCTTCAAGTGGGGAGCCTCCACTTTTTCGACTGACGCATAAAACGATTGCATATCCACAAGCAGAATGGCTCGTTCATTCATTATTTTCACCTCTTAGAACGTATGTTCTGTTCTTATTGTAACCGTCAGGAGGCGAAATTGATACTGGTAAATCATTCAAAGAAAAGAGTGTAAAACCATACAAAAAAGACAAAGTGGAAAACACTTCGTCTCATTTGATACAACATATTTTAAGCATGTGCTAAATTGTAAGATGTTTGGAGCGGCTCAGAACGCAAACGATAGGCCGTCAGTTTTTTCTTAGGCTTATGAGTAAATTGCCGAACCACATCTACGTGGTCATCGTAATGATACAGATAAAGGGTCACATCATGCTTACCAAGCTTTGTTTGCATAGTAAGCGGTGCAGGCCCTTCCTGCGGATGAAGAAAACGCTCTTCATCACCAGGATAAATATAATAGCGTTCAATAAAGATCGCATCATTAAAATGTTGAATAATGTCAGATGCTTGTTGATCATCGAGCGGACGATCTTCAAACATGATCGTTGTTTGATCACTTGTTACTTTTGCATGCACTGCATAACGACTAAAAAGGCGTTCCACAACACCAGAAGGCAGCGAAGTGACAAGAAGCTTTAAAAGACTAAACACAACAAGTGAAGTAACAATCCAAACCAATATCATCATCTCCAATAAACATTTGTTACATTTCCTATATGAACCATCTTAACATACCAAAAGAATGAAACTTTCGCACAAAAAGTGAACTTTTTGAAATAAGTGTGAAGATTTAAAAGGAGATGACGGTGAAAGAACGAAATCAACAAAGCTGAAAGAAAAAAGGCAGGCACGTAATCTTTACAAATAATTCATCGGACAGGTAGACTATTGAAACAACAGGTTTTTATAAAAAAGAGAGTGGTAAGCCAAAATGAAAAGGGGCGAGGTCATCATGATACGTCAAGTGAAGCCGTCAGATTTTTATGCCGTCACATCCGTCATCCAAAGCTGGTGGGGAGGTAGGGATTTGCGCGCAAAATTGCCGAAACTATTTTTTGAACATTTTCAGCAAACAAGTTTTGTCGTCGTCGAAAAAGGTGAACTGATTGGCTTTTTAGTCGGTTTTTTATCGCAATCTCATTCAGATGAAGCGTATATTCACTTTGTTGGGGTACATCCTGATCACCGGAAATTAAAGATCGGCAAAATCCTCTATCAAGCGTTTTATGAAGCGGCTCAAAAGGAAGGGAGAACAACAATTAAAGCTGTCACAGCTCCTGTTAATAGAGTCTCCATTGCTTACCATACAAAACTCGGTTTTCAAATCGAAAAGGGAGATAAAACAGTGGACGGCATTTCAGTTTTTTCAGATTACGACGGCATTCATGAAGACCGTGTGTTATTTGTGAAAAAGCTGGAGGAAAAGGTATGATCATTCGGCTCGATCAACAAAACAAAGAGCAAGCAAAACAAATTTTACATATCCAACTTGCCGCATATCAGCGCGAGGCAGAACAAATTGGCTATCAAGATTTACCACCCTTAAAACAAACGGTCAAAGACATTATGAAAACAGATGAGAAATTCATAGGGTTTGAGACAGAAGGACAGTTGTTAGGAATCGCTTCATATGAAATGCATGAGGACAGAATTGTCCTCAGCCGATTGGCTGTGCACCCTCATCATGTCCATCAAGGAATCGGAACAAAGCTGATGCAATTCATTATCAATCATCAACTACCAATTGAGCTCACTACGGCGGAAGCGAATACCCCAGCGATTCAGCTCTATGAAAAGCTAGGGTTTCAACAGACGGATCGTTTACAAGTAGAAAACAATCTGATCTTAACCAAAATGGAACGGTCGATGCTTCGAAAGGTAGAAGTGATTGAATATCAAACGAGCTGGCCAGACGAATGTCGCCGTGAGCTTGCCAAGCTGAAAGAGGTGGTGGGCAGTAACTGGATAAATGGTCACCACATTGGCAGTACGTCAATCAAAGGCATGGCCGCCAAGCCGATCATTGATATCCTGCTAGAAGTGAAACATATTAGTGATTTAGATGAGTGTAACCATCTGTTTCGTCAGCTTGGATATGAACCACTAGGAGAATATGGACTTCAAGGAAGACGTTTTTTTAGAAAAGGCGGTTTGAATCGATCACATCACGTTCACGCCTATGAAACTGGTCATAATGATGTGAAAAGACATTTGGTGTTTCGTGATTATTTAAAAGCAACACCTGAGCGTGCTAAAGCTTATGCAGATAAAAAGCGCCAATTGGCAAAAGCCCATCCGGAAGATATGGAAAATTATATCAATGGAAAAGATGCCATTATTAAAGAGATTGAACAAGAGGCATTCAAATGGTCAAAGCAGTTGAAAGACAAAGGACGATACAAGTAAACGTTTTTACATAGAACAAGGTATTTTGGCATCGAGACTGGCAAGGGGCTGAACATGTTTAATTGATGGTTGGTATGTTACAATGGAACAATCAACGAAAAAAGGATGTTCGGCATGTATATTCATATAACAGAACCAGCAGCAGCGTTCCTTACAAAACGACAAGCAGAGCATGAAACGAAAGAACTGCTTCTTCGCTATGATTCAGATGGATGCGGCTGTGCGGTGAGCGGTGTCCCCATGATTTGGCTCATAGGTGAAAGAACGGGTGAGTGGGAACAGCTCAAGCATAATCAGCCATTTAAACTGTATATACACACAGCACAAAAGGTCTTTTTTGACGAGGAAATGACCATTGATTTTAATGAAAAAGCCAACACACTCATGCTGAAAAGCCCTCAACAAATACTCAGCCCGAGAATGGGTATACTTGTAAAGTAAGGTGGAAATGTAGTGGATCAAAAGCTAAAAGTGATACAAAACACGGCACAAAATAAGACATGGGTGTCGTTTTTAAATAACAATCATCCCTATACCCTTTTGCACTGGTCAATAGGTGGGATGGATTCGGTGAAAAAGGATGTTTGGCTTCTTCAGGATGAAGTCACATTTGAAACGGAAGAATTTCCAACGCTCGAATTAGCTGTCAATTGGATTAAAGAGAATATGGAACAGGTAACAGATGTATTATAAAAGCCCTTTTTGATAAAAGGGTCAGGCTGTCGAGAAAATCTCGGCAGCTTTATTTTTTCCCTTAAATTTTCCACCACTCCATTTTATAATAGAGAAAAGCATTCTAAAGGAAGGTGTTTTTCTCATGTTCCACACTAGAAATTCTTCTCAGCACGAAGCCGAATTTGTATTGCTAGATCAACTGGTCGAAGAGGATCACCTGCTTCGTAAAATTGATCAGTACATTGATTTTTCATTTATCGTAGATAAAGTAAAACCCTATTATAGTGAAAATAAAGGTCGTCCTTCCCTTGATCCGCTTATTTTGTTCAAAATGATGTTTATCGGATACCTTTACGGTATCCGTTCTGAAAGACAACTCGAAAAAGAAATTTACTATAACATGGCGTATAGATGGTTTTTAGGTTTGAACATCAATGATCCCGTTCCCCATCACTCCACTATTAGTTGGAATCGTCGTACTCGATTTAAAAATACAACGATTTTTCAAGACATTTTCGATGAGATTGTGCTTCAAGCTATCAATCATGATATGGTAGGAGGTCGCGTTCTTTTTACTGATTCAACTCATCTTAAAGCCAATGCTAATAAACATAAATATACGAGAAAAACGATTGAACAAGATACCCAGAACTATATCAATGATTTAGAAGAAGCAGTCCAAGAAGATCGGGTGGCACATGGAAAAAAGCTCTTAAAGGTAAAAGAGGAGGTGAAAACAGAAAAAGACATTCGTCAAAGTATGACTGATCCTGAAAGCGGCTATCTATATCGCGAAAACAAGCCTGAAGGCTTTTTCTACCTAGACCACCGGACAACAGATATGAAGTATAATATCATCACCGATGCTCATGTCACGCCTGGAAATGTCCATGATTCTGTTCCATATCTTGATCGGTTAGATCACCAAATCGCACGATTTGGTTTTCAAGTAGAAGCTGTTGCGCTTGATTCAGGTTATTTGACAACACCAATTTGTAAAGGTTTATCTGATCGACATATTTTTGGTGTCATTGCCCATAGACGTTTTCATCCAACAAGAGGATTATTTGAGAAGTGGAAGTTTCAGTATGATTCTGAAAATGATCATTACATATGCCCAAAAGGTGAGAAGCTTTTATATACGACAACAGATCGAAAAGGTTATCGATTCTACAAATCAGATCCTAAAAAATGTGCATCGTGTCCTTTCCTTGAAAGATGCACAAGATCGAAAAATCATCAAAGAGTCATCTCAAGACACATATGGGAAGAACATAAAGAAAAGATCAGACAGAATCGTCTAACTGTCTCTGGAAAAGAGCTATATAAAAAAAGAAAAGAAAAAATAGAGCGAAGCTTTGCAGATTCAAAACAACTGCATGGGCTTCGCTACTGTCGGTTAAGGGGGAAACAAAATGTGAGTGAGCAAGTTCTCCTCACAGCTGCTTGCCAGAACATGAAAAAGATTGCCACACACCTAGCGAAGCTAGGCTAGGTGTGTGGGAGGCCTTTTTCATTAAATCTCATCCATCATAATTACGATGAAAATAAAAAAGCCTGTAGAAAAACATGAGTTTCTCTACAAGCTGGCCCTTTTTGATAAAAGGGTTTTTTTCGTGCCTTCATCATCTCATCAAGCAACTGGAAATGTCTAATTTGAAAAATGATC
Source organism: Bacillus sp. FSL R5-0422 (assembly GCF_038610765.1). Lineage (NCBI taxonomy): Bacteria > Bacillati > Bacillota > Bacilli > Caryophanales > Bacillaceae > Bacillus > Bacillus sp. FSL R5-0422. The sequence continues at coordinate 2,079,084 of NZ_CP152014.1, read as the reverse complement.
TTTTGCAAGGCAAATAACCCGTTTTATAACAACCAAATCGACAAAATGAGAAAAATAGAAATGAAAAAAATGTTGATATAAATGCCGAAAAATAGGCAATGGAAGCGGTTATTGCGGGATACCGCAAACTTTGCGAAAAATGACATTTCATATTTCTTCCATTCGAGGAAATATGATAGAATACAACATGTATCGTATATGAGAAGGGAGGTGCTAAAGTGAATTGAAGCTCAAGCTGTCATCGCCTCAGGTTGGAATTAAAATAAACGAATGGTATAGGCAGATTTGCGGATTTCATGTCATGAAAGCAGAGAAGCTGAAGGCCGAGATCGAGCAGGAAATTCTGGAGATGGAGCAAGATCAAAACTTGCTGCTGTTTTACCAGCTGATGGATTTTCGCCATAAGGTGATGCTTGAATATTTTGAACCAGCAAAGAAAGCCTCAAATGATGAAGAAATTAAAAACCTGCTAGAAACGATCGAACATTCACAAACGAAATTAACGGACATGCTTGAATACTATGTTCATTTTTTCACAGGAATGTTTGAGTTTGAACAGCAAAACTATTTAAGTGCCATTGCCTATTACCGTTCAGCAGAAAAAAAGCTCAATCTCATATCAGATGATATAGAAAGAGCAGAATTTTACTTTAAATTAGCTGAAATATACTACCACATGAAACAAACCCACTTTTCGATGCACTATGCCTTGCAAGCGTTAGATACGTATTCTGCCTACAGAACGTACACGCTGAGAATCATCCACTGTGAATTTGTCATCGGTGCAAACTATGATGATTTGAAATGCTATGAACATGCATTGCCCTACTTTAAAAATGCTCTAAATCGAGCACGCTCAATTGGAAACCCTCGAGTCATAGGTTCGGCCCTTTTCAACTTAGGTAACTGTTATTACCAAATGAACGACCTTGCGGAAGCAAGCCGTTATCTGAAAGACTCTCTTGAAGTGTTTGAAAAGGAGAATTTAACCCATCTTAATCGCTCTCTAGACCCACTATTTATGCTCACCCAAATCCTGTTTAAACAAAAACAAATAGAAGAGTCATTAACCCTCTATCAAAAAGGTATTATGAAAGCCTGTGAATTAGAAGATGAAATTTACATTTGCAAATTTCAATTCTTAAAAGCCTTATACGTTGATGCAGAAATAGCGATCATAGACGATACGTTAGACCTGCTCGAGGACAAGCGCTTATACCCAGACATTGAGGAATTGGCACTTGATGCGGCTCATTATTACAATGAGCTTGGACTGTATGAAGCATCGACACGGTTTTATGAAAGGAAGATTCAAGCCATATCAAAAATTCAAAATGGGGGTCATTTATATGAAAACGAGTTTGATAGTTCTTTTATTGGCAGCAACTGCAGGATTATCGGTCATGAGTCAGCAACAATCGGAAGAGAGCCATATGGAACTGGCGGGCAGACACCATACAACAGTGGTGACTATCGTATAAGTTAACTAAAAAAGAGGAGACGAACCGCTGTTCATTCTCCTCTTTTATCTTCATTCAAATCAAATGGTTGTAGGAATGCTTGAACTTCTTGTTCATAAGCTTCTTTATTTTCGCTAAAAGACATCGCATGAGCCCCGTGCGGCGCTATAAATAGTTGTTTTTCACCTTTTTTTCGAGTATATAGCTGCTGACTCTGCTCGCATGGAATATAGTCATCGTGAAGGCTATGGATAAAAAGTACAGGTTCTCTCACCTGATCGATCACATCAAGCGGTGACACTTGCCGAATGCTGTATCCATCACGCCATTTTAACACGCGATCACTTAGTGGAAGAATCCATCTCCCTGAAAGACGAAAATCTGTTTTTAATCGATAGAGAAGCTGATCCTCAAAAGAAGCAAAAGGACAGTCAGCGATGTAAAAATTGGCGCTTGCTTCCGGCTTTGCAGCATATAACAAAGTCGTGACTGCCCCCATTGATTCTCCGTGTATACCGATAATAGCATTTTCCCCGAGTCTTTGTCTGAGCCACTTCACGACCTGCGCTAAATCTTCTTTTTCGTAGTATCCATAACTCGTGGTTTTTCCGCCGCTCATTCCATGTCTTCTATGATCATAAAGCATCACATTCCACCCGAGCTTTTGGAATAATCTCATATACTTAACGGAATTTATTAAACTGACTGTGACGCCATGACAAAGTACAATGGTGCGTGTCGTATGCGGATGTGAGTGCGGCACAAAATAGCCATGAAGATCATAACCAAATGCTGAAGGAATACACACTTTCTCTTTTTTAAGCTGTTGAAACTCTTCATGATGATAATGCCCTTCATCTGATTCCCGTTTGATGAGCTCTTCATCTGTTAATTTTCGAATATACATCATTTTATTGGTGAAAAAAATGCCGATTGCAATGAGCGGACATAATATGAAGGCAAGTATAGCGATCCATTTTTTCATCTAGCTGCCTCTTCCTTTCCGAGGTTTTTCTTATGACGATCATACCACATGTTGGGAGAATGGCGTGACTCTTGCTCAGGAAATAAAACGGATGATACACTTAGAGGCAAAAGGAGAGAGGCACAATGAAAAAGAACAATGATCAAGCGAAATTAAAGGACGGCATAAACGAGGATCTCAAACAGCAGCTCCTTCAAATGAAGCAGAATCTGGCCGCTGAGACAGAAAAAAGAGAAGAACAAAAACGACAAGACCTCCTTCGGCAGCAGAAAGAAAAAGAAAAAAACAAAAGCTTCTCCGAGTTGCTAGATGAAAGTCATTTGGACTGGAGAAAATATAAAAGCTAAAAAAGGGAGCACTGTTGCTTCTTTTTTTATGTCATCATGGTCATGGAAATTGACCAACACACAAGTGCTTCTGACTCATTCTATTCTTACTTCATTTCGACCCCATGTGACAAGATGAATTATCACTAAATTCCACCACCAGTTTATACAAAAGGAAGGACTGGTAGGATTCAGTATTGTTCCTTTTTATAACAAAAATGGTATTTAAGACCCTTTTTATAGGAGGTCGTAATACTTATAATGAAGATGTATTGCAATATTTGGGATTGGAGATGATTTACATGAAATTGAGAAAAACAATGGCTGGAGTCACTCTATCTTTAGGATTGCTTTTACCTGTTTCTGGACAAGCTCTTGCTACAAATGATTTAACGAATGCGGATTTTCGTACAAATGCTACTTCAATTGTAGATTGTTCTGTCACTCCTTTTAAAGGCGCAAGTAATCGATTATGTATGTATTCGGATAATGGTTCTTTTGCAAATAGTTTCAGTCGTTTTGGTACGACATTTTATCTTAAAGGCAAATCTGGAAATTATGCATATTACGAAAGTGCAAGATAAGACAAAGGGGCTTTTAGCCCCTTCTTGCTTTTCCCTTGTCTGTAGAATTTTTTGAAAAGAGTTCACTCATCATACATACGATAAAATAAAAAATTGTAGAAAAATATGAGTTTCTTTACAATCGCGAGAGATTACATACAGTGATCTCTTTTTTATCTTATTTAACCCGGTGAGCCTCGTACACAGATGGTTTTGTATAGTAAGTCAATGCTTTTACTTCTTGATCACTTAAAGAACGTGCATTGGCCGTTGCCGCATTTTCTTTTAATTGTTCCACCGAGCTTGCGCCAAATACAACAGAACTGACCACAGAATTCTTAAGCAAATATTGAATGGAGAGCTCTGTGAGTGATAGGTCATGAGCGACTTTCTTTAAAGAAGGAATAACCTGCTGTAGCTCGTCAAAAGAATAGTGAAGATAGCCATTTTTTTGAATCGAGTCACTTGCTTCCGAAAGTGGTTTTTCTGTTAAAAGCCCTTTTGCTAAAGGTCCTCTTGCCACGACACTAATGCCTTGTTCTTCAAGAAGAGAGAACCATTCCTCTGGACGGCGGTCGAGTAAACTATATTGCATCATGACACTGACGATATTCGATTTTTTGGCGTATTCTTTAATGACGTTCGGACGAATAGAAGAGATGCCATAATAGCGAATAACGCCTTCTTCCACTAATTCTTCAAAAGCTTCAATCGTCTCATCGATAGGATCATCGATTGTGCCTCCGTGCAATTGGTATAAATCAATATAATCTGTTTGCAGCCGCTTGAGGCTTTGTTTTACGGCTTCTTTTATGTATGCCTTTGAAGGATCCCAGTCCCAGCCAGATTTGCCTTTTTCAAAGCGGTTGCCGCCTTTTGTGGCCAAAATTAAATCTTGTCGTCTGTTTTTAATCGCTTCCCCGACAATTTCCTCATTTGTCCCAAAATCATATAAATCGGCTGTATCCAAATAGTTAATTCCAAGATCAATGGCTTCATCTAATAAGGAGAGCGCTTTTCCTTTTTCTGTTCCTAGGGACATACATCCTAGAGCTGCTTCGCTCACCAAAAGATCTGATGTACCAATTCGTCTTTTTTTCAATTTCATCACACCCCTATCCTTTCACATTAAGTGAAAAAAATCTAAAATTCAAGCCAGTTGACTTCAAGTGGCGCATTGAAGCAAGCGTCCGTATTTCGCTTCTCTTAAATCATCTATGTTAAAATGAATGAAGTAAAAAGTGAAAGTAGAACGAGGAGCTGACAAAATTGAAGGACTTTGAAGAAAAAACATTATCGACTAAAGAATTATACAACGGAAAAATCATTGATTTGGTTCTTGAAGATGTAGAATTACCAAACGGAAAACAAGGAAAACGCGAAATCATCAAACATCCTGGTGCAGTAGCCGTCATTGCTCGGACAGACGAAAATAAAATCATCTTGGTCAAGCAATACCGTAAAGCACTAGAGAGAGCCATCGTTGAAATTCCGGCTGGTAAATTAGAGCCAGGGGAAGAGCCGGCACATACAGCACTGCGAGAACTAGAAGAAGAAACAGGGTACACCACGCAGAAGCTTCAAAAGCTGACGGCTTTTTATACATCACCAGGTTTTGCAGATGAAATTGTCCATATGTATCTTGCAGATCAGCTAATTCCGCTTGAAGAAAAAAGAGAGCTGGATGAAGACGAATTTGTAGAAGTGATGGAAGTTTCATTAGAAGAAGCCTTGCACCTCATTGAAAAGCAGCATATTTATGATGCAAAAACAGCCTATGCCATTCAGTACTTACAACTGCAAGAGGTACTTAAGTCAACAAAATGAGGGAGTTTTTTGCAGACATCCATATTCATATTGGCAGAACAAGAACAGGCAGAGCTGTTAAAATTACAGGTGCAAGGTCACTGACCATTGACCAAATTCTCATTGAAGCAACGCAAAGTAAAGGGATGGGGATGATAGGTGTGATTGATGCACAATCTCCAGAAGTCCTAGAAGAATTAATAGAAGGTGTAGAGGAAGGCAAATATACTGAACTAAGTGATGGTGGTCTATCATTTGAACAGACCGTGCTGCTTTTAGGCAGTGAATTAGAAATTAATGATAATCATTCAAAAGGTCCAATTCATGTGCTTGCATTTATGCCCACGCTGCGCAAAATGACTGAGTTTTCCGCATGGCTCGCGCTTCATATGAAAAATGTGCATTTGAGTTCACAACGCCTCTATGTGGATGGGAAAACACTTCAGCATAAGGTCAAGGAGCTAGGAGGCTTATTTATTCCTGCTCATATTTTCACGCCGCATAAAAGCTTATTTGGCAAAGGAGTTAGCACGTCATTAACGGAAGTGTTCGATCCGGATCTCATTGATGCTGTTGAACTAGGACTTAGCTGCGATACGTCAATGGCGTCTCAGTTAAGCGAACTGAATCGCTATCCCTTTTTAACGAATTCAGACGCCCATTCTTTAGGGAAAATCGCGCGAGAATATACAAAAATCCGCATGGACCATGCCTCTTTTGCCGAATTCAAACTAGCCCTTGAAGGGAAAGACGGGAGAGCCATTACAGGAAATTATGGACTCGCCCCGCGGCTTGGGAAGTACTATCATACAACCTGCGAGAAGTGCGGAGTAAGACCTCGCGCGCTAGATCAAGAAAAGTGCCACGCATGCGGACATACCCGAATGACAAAAGGAGTGAGTGAGCGTTTAAAGGAGCTGGCCGATCAAGAAAGTGACCATGGAACAAGACCTCCTTATGTTCATCAGCTTCCGCTTCAATTTATTCCGGGTGTCGGAGCCAAAACGCTGGAGAAGCTAAAAGCGGTGTTTCACACAGAGATGAATATCCTTCATCAAGCAACAGAACAAGAACTAAAAGCTGTGCTGCCAGAAAAAACAGCCAATTACATCATCAAAGCAAGAAAAGGTGAAGTCGAACTGATCGCTGGCGGGGGCGGCGTGTACGGTAAGGTGGATATCAATCATGAATCAAGTTAACTGGACATGTCAGACGTTTGATCAATTATCAAAAGAGGATCTTTACCTGATCTTAATGGAAAGAGTCAATGTATTTGTTGTTGAACAAACATGCCCTTACCCTGAAATTGATCACCGAGACCAAGAAGCGCTTCATCTGATGGCAAAAGAGGACGGCACGATTGTGGCTTATTGCCGAATTTTCCAAAGCGGAATGATGTACGAAGAGGCATCTATTGGCCGTGTTCTTGTGACGCAGGCAGGCCGAAAAAAAGGCTATGGAAAAATGCTGCTTAGCAAGGCTTTGGAAAAGCTGAGTGAATTAGGTGAAACAAGAGTCAAAATTCAGGCGCAAGCCTACTTGAAGTCGTTTTACGAATCATTTGGTTTTAAGGCTGTTTCAGATTGTTATGATGAAGATGGGATTCCGCATCTTGATATGGTGAAAACAGAAAGATAGGCGTGTAGACGTCTATCTTTTTTATGTCATATCGTGTATCATAACGTCAACGAAAGGGGTTTTACCAAATGGGAAAAAGCAATGCAAAGAAAAAACGAGAACATCTTGAAAGGCAGCACAGCCGAAACCCGGAATTGTCGAGAGGAAACATGCCGCACTTTAGTACACATGAAAGAAAGACAAAAACAAAACAAGAGGCCTTGCAGCACATGATGAGAAAACATAAAAGAAGGAATGCTTATGATCACTATCAAGAGGATCATAAGCATTTTTATTTTGCTTTTTTGTGACAACTAGCTTAAATAAATGGAAAAATTTAAAAAATAGGACAAACGGTCGTTTCTTTTTGTCTAAAAATGTAGTTAAATGACAAAAAGATGAAAGGGAGAGTGGGTATTGTGAACGTCAAGTCAATTGGAGCAGGGCTTTGTATGGCAAGTATGATGCTGGCATCGGTCACGTTCGGCGCCTCACATATTTCTGCAAAGGAGCAAGCGAAAAAAGAGTACATGATCGGCTTTTCTTCTTCCGTTCAAGATCATACACAAAAACAGCTTGTTGAAGAAGCTGGTGGACATGTAAAAGAATCCATAGAGCAGATAGATATGATGAAAGTTTCCTTGAATGAGGCATCGAAAGAGAAACTGAATCAGGCAAAAGAAGTGACCTTCATTGAGGAGGACCAAAAGGCAAAAACAAGTGGTCAAACGATTCCATATGGCATCAAAAGCATTAAAGCACATAAGGTACATACACGGGGATACGCTGGACAAAATGTGAAAGTAGCCGTTCTTGACAGCGGAATTGATGGCAAACATGAAGATCTACATGTCACTGGGGGAGTCAGCTTTGTTCCAACAGAGTCAGATCCGCTTGTTGACCCGCATGAACACGGGACGCATGTCGCGGGCACAATTGCAGCGCTAGATAATAAGGTAGGTGTCGTCGGTGTTGCGCCGAAAGCCTCAATCTATGCGGTTAAGGTGGCAGATGAAAATGGTGACGGCTACTATAGCTGGATCATTAAAGGAATTGAATGGGCCATTGAGAATGACATGGATGTCATCAATATTAGTATGGGAGGAGCAAGTGAATCTGAAGCGCTGAAAGAAGCGGTAGATCGAGCATATGACAAGGGTATTCTCATTGTGGCTTCTGCTGGGAATGCCGGAAGTTATGGCTCACTTAACACGATTGACTATCCAGCTAAATACAGCTCAGTGATAGCAGTTGCCTCTGTTGATCAAAGAAAACAAAGAGCCTTTGATTCATCTGTCGGCGAAGAAGTGGAAGTTTCAGCACCAGGCGTTTCAACGCTCAGTACCATTCCTCATAATGAATATGGCTACAAGAGCGGAACATCCATGGCATCACCGCATGTAGCAGGAGCTGCGGCTGTCATTCTATCAAAACATCCGAATCTGACAAACGATGAAGTGCGCGAGAGACTTACAAAAACGGCTACACCGCTTGGAGAACCTTTTTACTATGGTGCCGGGCTAGTGAACGTACAAAAAGCGGCACGATAAATGAGAAGAGAGGGCGGTGTTTAGGCTGCTTTCTCTTTTTTCTTTCAATAAAACTGTCATTTTTCATAATCTCTCTCATAGAATCTAGTAACCTTTACTATTTGGGAGGAAGACGCATGCGGAAAAAGTCTTGGAAGGAACATCTTCTTCAGCACGTAAAAGACCATCTATCGATTTATTTATTTGTCTCTGTACTTTTTTTAATGGGCGTAATCTTTGGGGCCATTATCGTCAATAGTATGACAATAAGTCAAAAAGAGGATTTATTCTATTATTTAAATCAATTTTTTGGTCAGCTGACAAATGAGAAAGCAGCAGAATCAAAAGAAATGTTTTTGCAAAGCTTTTTGCATCATATGAAATATTTAGGTCTTATGTGGATACTAGGGATATCTATCATTGGCCTGCCGCTCATCTTTCTCATGATCTTTTTAAAAGGAATTGTTGTGGGGTTTACAGTTGGTTTTTTAGTAAATCAAATGGGGCTGAGTGGTTTCTTCCTTTCGTTCGTATCAGTTCTTCCGCAAAACATATTGCTTATTCCAGCCTACTTAGTGATTGGGACATGCGCGATTGCGTTTTCCATCCGGCTCATTGGGCAACTGTTCATGAAAAAAACCATCAGTCAAGCACCTGTTCAGTGGTTCGCCCGTTATGCATCTGTTCTACTGATAATTTTAGCACTTGCTGCACTTTCGTCCTTTTTTGAATCGTACGTCTCCTTCATGCTCATGAAAAAGCTGGCAGGTGTTCTTTTCACATAAATTTATAATCGTTATTAAATAATAATCAATTTATTTATCAATTTAAAATGATTATAGTTGGCTCCTAGCACATCATTTGATATAATGATCAAGTAATGTGGCGTAGGAGGGAAAGTCAATGGAAAATCGGATTGATCGAATTAAGAAACAGCTTCATTCTTCCAGCTATAAGCTCACGCCACAGCGTGAAGCAACAGTAAGGGTACTGCTTGAGAATGAAGAAGACCATTTAAGTGCAGAAGATGTATACCTCCTCGTAAAAGAGAAGTCTCCTGAAATTGGTCTTGCTACTGTTTATCGAACGTTAGAATTGCTAACTGAACTGAAAGTTGTTGATAAAATTAACTTTGGAGACGGCGTTTCGCGATATGATCTTCGCAAAGAAGGAGCCGCTCACTTCCATCATCATCTTGTCTGCATGGAGTGCGGGACAGTCGATGAGATAGAAGATGATTTATTAGAAGACGTTGAAGAGATTATTGAACGTGACTGGAAATTTAAAATTAAGGATCATAGATTGACATTCCATGGCATTTGCCACCGGTGTCATGATGATGAATCCGGCAAATAATCCGAATTGGAACCTTTTCATTTAAGATGAAGAGGTTTTTTGCATTTTCGCTGTATATTCCTTGTCCCACATGGCATATGCTGAAGTAACGAGAAGCTGAGAAAGGACATGAGAATCATGCGAAAATGGATCAAAACAACAGGTGAAGTGATGAAGGTATTTATCTTGTTCACTGGTTTTACCGTCCTGTTCTATTATGCTATGATATGGATAAATTCAGAATATGAAAGCTACCATCGTTATGATAAACCAGAGGGTGCAGCAATTAAAGTGATGGAAATGGATCAGCCGAATCAAGACAACTGGCAAGACCGATTGATTTATTTTTATCAAAACGGGGAGTAGAAATCATTGAACGATCAATTATCCGATTTTATTCATTTTATGACAGTAGAGAGAGGACTCTCTGAAAATACCATTGTTTCTTATAAACGAGATTTACAGAACTACTTGTCTTTTTTAATGACACATGAGCAGTTGTCAGATATAAAAGATGTCACGCGCCTGCATATCATTCATTATTTAAAACAGCTAAAAGAGGAAGGGAAATCAAGTAAAACATCAGTACGGCATCTCTCCTCGATCCGTTCCTTCCACCAATTTCTGCTCAGGGAAAAAGTGACAACAGATGATCCGTCATGGAACATTGAAACGCAAAAAACAGAGCGGAAACTACCGAAAGTTCTATCACTAGGGGAAGTCGAAAAGTTGCTTGATACACCAAATCAGCACACGCCATTTGACTACCGTGACAAAGCGATGCTTGAGCTCTTATACGCAACAGGCATTCGCGTCAGTGAAATGCTGGACCTGACACTTGCCGATGTTCACCTCACAATGGGCTTTATCCGTTGTTTTGGAAAAGGAAGAAAAGAACGAATTGTGCCAATTGGTGAAGCAGCTGCAAGTGCGATTGAAGAATATCTTGAAAAGGGAAGAGGCAAGCTGTTAAAAAAACAGCCGGCAGATGCCTTATTTCTCAATCATCACGGAAAAAAAATGTCGCGGCAAGGTTTCTGGAAGAACCTAAAAAAAAGAGCTCTCGAAGCAGGAATTCAAAAAGAACTCACACCCCATACACTCAGGCATTCATTTGCAACACATCTGCTTGAAAACGGTGCAGACCTAAGAGCTGTGCAGGAGATGCTCGGGCATGCCGATATCTCGACAACACAAATTTATACACACGTGACGAAAACAAGATTGAAAGATGTGTATCACAAATTCCATCCAAGGGCATAAGTAAAGCATGGCACGGTGAACGTGTGTCATGCTTTTTTATGTTTGCACCGTTTATGGTTGTCAACCAGCTTGTAAACGGTTTATACTTGAGATGTCAGACCTCTCTTTTTGAAAGGTTCAAAGAAAAGAATATTGAAGGAGGCGCTTTTTAATGCCTGATTATCAGTATAAACGCATTTTCCTCGTAGTAATGGATTCAGTAGGAATTGGGGAAGCACCTGATGCTGCTGAATTTAATGATGTAGGTGCAGATACACTAGGACATATTGCTGAAAAAATGAATGGGCTTCACATGCCGAATATGGCGAAGCTTGGGCTGAGTCATATTAAAGAAATCAAAGGAATTCCAGCGGATGAGAAACCGCTTGCGTATTATGGAAAAATGCAGGAAGCATCAAATGGTAAAGATACAATGACAGGGCACTGGGAAATCATGGGTCTTTACATAGACACACCGTTCAGAGTTTTCCCAGACGGATTCCCAGATGAACTTTTAAATGAACTAAAAGAAAAAACAGGCAGAGGCATTATAGGAAATAAACCTGCGTCTGGTACTGAAATCTTAGACGAGCTTGGCGAAGAGCATATGAAAACAGGCGATCTAATCGTTTACACATCTGCGGATTCTGTGCTGCAAATTGCTGCGCACGAAGAAGTGGTGCTATTAGATGAACTTTATCGTATTTGTGAAATTGCACGTGAGCTCACATTAGATGAAAAATACATGGTTGGACGCATTATTGCTCGTCCCTTTGTCGGGGAGCCTGGCGCATTTGTCAGAACACCAAACCGTCATGACTATGCTTTAAAACCATTTGATCGTACAGTGATGAATGAGCTGAAAGATAGTGGGCTTGATGTGATTGCGATCGGCAAAATCTCTGATATTTATGATGGCGAAGGAATCACCTCTTCTCTCAGAACAAAATCGAACATGGACGGAATGGACAAGCTGGTCGACACAATTAAAACAGACTTTACAGGAATTAGCTTTTTAAACCTTGTTGATTTTGACGCTCTTTACGGACATAGAAGAGATCCAGAGGGTTACGGAAAAGCATTAGAGGAATTTGACGCCCGTCTTCCTGAAGTGTTTGACCTGTTAAAAGAGGATGATCTTCTTGTGATTACAGCAGATCATGGAAATGACCCTGTTCATCACGGAACAGATCATACAAGAGAATATGTTCCGCTCATTGCTTACAGCAAAAAGCATCAAGGAGCAAATGAACTGCCAACGTCAAAAACCTTTGCTGATCTTGGAGCAACGGTCGCAGACAATTTCAAGACAACGATGCCAAAATACGGCACAAGCTTTTTATCTAAACTCAAATAGGGGGAAATCTCGTGGGAGCACAGTTTTCAGAAGCGGCGGCATATATTAAACAAGCATCAACATACGTACCAACAGTTGGATTGATCTTAGGTTCAGGTCTTGGCATATTAGCAGATGAGATTGAAAATCCAATCAAATTGAAATATGAAGATATTCCTGGATTCCCTGTTTCAACAGTAGAAGGTCATGCAGGGCAGCTCGTCATTGGGACGCTGAAAGGCACTGTCGTATGTGCAATGCAAGGACGTTTTCATTTCTATGAAGGTTATGATATGAAGCAAGTGACGTTTCCAGTCCGTGTGATGAAAGAAATTGGCATTGAGACATGTATTGTGACAAATGCAGCCGGCGGTGTAAATACTTCATTCCATCCAGGTGATCTCATGCTGATTACAGATCATATCAATATGATGGGGACCAATCCATTAATTGGACCAAATGACAGTCAAGGCGTTCGTTTCCCTGATATGTCTGCCCCATATGATAAAGATTTGCTCGCACTTGCAGAAGAAACAGCTCAGCGCTTAGGCATATCTGTACAGCAAGGTGTTTATGCAGGGATGACAGGTCCTTCATATGAAACACCAGCCGAAGTTCGTTTCCTCAGAACACTTGGCGCAGATGCTGTAGGCATGTCGACGGTTCCAGAGGTGATTGTTGCGCGTCATGCAGGAATCAAAGTGCTAGGTATTTCATGCATTTCTAATGCGGCATCAGGTATTTTAGATCAGCCGCTGTCTCATGATGAAGTCATTGAAGTAACGGAAAAAGTGAAAGCGAGTTTCCTTGATTTAGTCAAAGACGTTGTTAAACAACTCTCATAGCATATTTCAAGCAGCCTTCTGTTTATCGACAGAAGGCTTTTTTTACGGCAATCATACGATCTCTGAATAAAACAGCCTGGATGAGGAAAAAATAGAAAGGATTACGATAATGGAGGTCTGCCACTTGAAACGTCATATATGTGCATTGTTTACTTTAATGATCCTTATCTCAATGGTTTCACCATCAGCGATAGCAAAAGAAAAGATTGAAAAACCAGAAGAAAAACAAACATCAGAATTGGCACACGAAGCCAAATCAGCCATCTTAATAGAACGTGACACGGGAAAAGTGCTTTACAACAAAAACAGTGATGAAAAGCTGGCACCCGCAAGTATGACCAAAATCATGACGATGCTTCTCATCATGGAAGCGATTGATCAAGGAAAACTAAAAATGACTGACAAGGTAAGAACAAGTGACCATGCAGCTTCAATGGGAGGGTCACAGATCTTCCTTGAACCTGGAGAAGAAATGACCGTGAAAGAAATGCTGAAAGGCATTGCGATTGCGTCTGGAAATGATGCTTCAGTTGCCATGGCAGAGCATATTGCAGGATCTGAAGAACAGTTTGTAGAGCAAATGAACAAGAAGGCAAAAGAACTTGGCCTCACCTCTACAGTCTTTCAAAACCCAACAGGACTTCCTGAAAAAGACCATTACAGTACAGCTCATGATATGGCTAAAATGGCAAAAGAGTTGTTGAAATATGAACAAATCACCAAATTTACAGGTGTCTACGAAGACTACCTCCGTCAAAACACCGATAAAAAATTCTGGCTTGTGAATACGAACCGATTGATTAAATTTTATCCAGGTGTCGATGGGTTGAAAACAGGTTTTACAGGCGAAGCCAAATACTGTTTGACTGCATCCGCTAAAAAAGGAAACATGCGCGTCATTGCAGTTGTCTTCGGCGCAAGTACACCGAAAGATAGAAACGCCCAAGTGGTCAAAATGTTAGACTACGCATTTAGTCAATACACCACACACCCGCTTTACAAACGAGGACAAGATGTAGCGGAAATCAAGGTAAGCAAAGGGACAAAGAAAAAAATTCAGCTTGTCACCTCTGAACCAATCTCCCTTTTAACGAAAAAAGGCGAAAATGTGGATCAGATTAAAAAAGAAATCAAATTGTCTCAGGATGTTACGGCCCCATTCTCAAAAGGAACGGAACTTGGAACCATTGTCTTGAAAAAAGACGGAAAAGTGCTGCATGAAAGCCCTGTACAGGCCAAAGAAGGAATGGAAAAAGCCGGCGTTTGGACATTCTTTAAACGAGCGATGGCTGAATTTGTGAAATGGAAATAAAATGGGAAAGGCTGCTGAAATTGGCAGTCTTTTTGCTATGAGAAGAAGAAAAGAACATCTAAATGTGACGAATAGTCACTAGTTTTGTCATGGTGAAGGATTTACTTAATAAAAAAGAGAAACAATCTTTATCCGAAATTAGAGCAAGGAGGAATACAAAGATGAGCCTTGATATTGATTTTCAAGTAAAAGAGAGCGTACTTTGCATTCGATTAACAGGAGAGCTCGATCATCACTCCGCAGAAACATTGAGACAAAAGGTGACGAATTATTTGGAAACAGAGGACATTCGCCACATTGTGCTGAATTTGGCTGATTTAACGTTTATGGACAGCTCAGGTCTCGGAGTGATTTTAGGAAGATATAAAGAAATTAAGCAGCTTGGTGGAGAAATGGTCGTCTGTGCTATCTCGCCAGCAGTAAACAGGTTATTTGATATGTCTGGCTTATTTAAAATTATCCGTATGGAGCCTTCAGAGCAAACGGCATTGCAAACATTGGGGGTGGCATCATGAGGAATGAAATGAACCTGACATTCTCTGCTTTAAGTCAAAATGAATCCTTTGCGAGGGTAACAGTCGCAGCGTTTATCGCCCAGCTTGATCCGACATTAGATGAACTAACTGAAATCAAAACGGTTGTGTCAGAGGCGGTGACAAACTCCATTATCCATGGCTACGATGGAAATCCAGATGGCAAGGTGCATATCGAAGTCACACTTGATGACCATGTTGTGTACCTGACCATCCGTGACGAAGGAATGGGCATTACAGATCTTGAAGAAGCAAGACAGCCACTTTTCACGACAAAACCAGACTTAGAACGCTCTGGCATGGGCTTTACCATTATGGAGAATTTTATGGATGATGTCATGATAGACTCATCTCCAGAAATGGGTACAACTATCCGTTTAACAAAGCATCTATCAAAAAGCAAAGCGCTTTGTAATTAAGGGAGCTGCTCATATGGATGTGGAGGTAAAAAAGCAAGCAAAAAAAGCCCAGCTGTCAAATGATGAAGTCAAAGAGCTCATCAAAAAAAGCCAAGACGGTGATCAGCAAGCAAGAGACCTCCTCGTAGAAAAAAACATGCGTCTTGTTTGGTCCGTTGTTCAGCGCTTTTTAAATAGAGGATATGAACCAGATGATTTGTTTCAAATTGGCTGTATTGGACTGCTAAAATCCGTTGATAAATTTGATTTGTCATATGATGTGAAGTTTTCGACTTATGCTGTTCCAATGATTATTGGTGAAATCCAGCGATTCATTCGGGATGATGGAACAGTCAAAGTCAGCCGGTCACTAAAGGAACTCGGAAATAAAATCCGGCGGGCAAGAGATGAATTGTCAAAGTCTCATGGGAAAATGCCGACCGTTCAGGAAATAGCCGAATATCTAGATATCACACTAGAGGATGTCGTCCTCGCCCAAGAAGCGGTCCGAACGCCGTCGTCGATTCATGAAACGGTGTATGAAAATGACGGGGACCCCATTACATTACTCGATCAAATTGCTGATCATTCAGAAGAAAGATGGTTTGATAAAATCGCGCTGAAAGAAGCGATCAAGGAATTAGAAGAACGAGAAAAACTCATTGTGTACTTAAGGTATTATAAAGACCAAACACAATCTGAGGTAGCAGAGAGGCTCGGCATTTCACAAGTACAAGTCTCGCGGCTCGAAAAGAAAATTTTAAAACAAATCCAAATGCAAATGGATCAAAAAGAGAGCTAGCCAATTCGGCTGGCTTTTTTTGTGTGGTAATTACCGGTAAATGAAGTTCTCTCGGTATGAGAACCATTTTTCACCACATACTATTTTTAACCCATCGTATAGGAAGTGACTTGGATGGACGGACAAATCTTTCTTCGGCTACGTCATCGCATTAAGACCGGTAATGATCAGCTCATTTATTTAGAAGATATCGCCCAAATCACTGGTGATGAGTTTGCTGTGCAAAAGCTTAGCAAGATGCCGATATATCATGTCAGTAAAAAGGATCGCCACATTGCTGTTCTTGATATCATGCATGTGGTCAAAACGATCAAAAAAACATGGCCAGCCATCGACATTCAAACCGTCGGTGGCACTGAAGCCATTGTTGAAATTGATACAGGCAAACGCCAGCTTTCTCCTGTTTTATTTGTGTTAGTGTGGCTTTTATTATTTGTCGGAGCGGCGCTTGCCATTATGAATTTCCACGAGGATGTCAGTATGCGGCTCGTTCATATCCGCCTATATGAAATGATCACAGGAAAAACAGTTGAGCATCCTTATTTACTGCAAATTCCATATAGCTTCGGACTAGGATTTGGCATGATTTTATTTTTCAATCATGTATTTAAAAAGCGTTTAAATGAAGAACCAAGTCCACTCGAAGTGGAGATGTTTAAATATCAGCTCGATCTCGATCATTATGTCGCCCTTAAAGAAAATAAAGAGACAATGAAAGATATCCATGATCGGTAAGTGGCTTTTTGTCGTGTTAGTTGGACTTGGCGGTGGTTTAACGGTAGGAGCAGGGTTTGTGGCATTTCTCGCGGTGCTAGGTATCATCCCTCGTTTAATGCAACTAACGAAAACGCAACGCTTCATACAAGGATACGAGGCAGCTGTCATCACCGGCGCGGTCGTTGGTGGCTGGGCAACCTTGAGCGAGGTGCATTTGCATCTATCCAAATGGCTTGTGCTCCCGATCGGTCTTTTAGCTGGCATTTTCGTCGGAATGCTTGCAGCTGCGCTGACTGAAGTATTAAATGTACTTCCTATATTAACGAAAAGAATTGGAATGGACGGGAAAATTGTTTTGCTTCTCATGGCCATTGTCTTAGGCAAAGTATTTGGTTCACTATTCCATTGGCTAATTTATATTTAAAAATTTGGAGGGAACAACCGTGTCGAGTTTAAAAGAGAACTATCCATCTAAGGTGAAAACGTATCAGCCTAAACCTCCTTATGTCCTCAACTGCATCAAGGCTTTTCTTGTTGGTGGATTGATCTGTGCCATAGGCGAGGGACTGCAAAATTTCTATATTCACTTTTTTGATTTTAATGAAAAAACAGCAGGGAACCCAACAGTGGCGACCCTCATTTTAATTTCTTCTATATTAACTGGTATCGGTATTTACGATCGAATCGGTCAGTTTGCTGGAGCGGGATCGGCTGTTCCGGTGACAGGATTTGCTAACAGTATGACAAGCGCTGCCCTTGAGCATAAAAGTGAAGGGCTTGTTTTAGGGGTCGCCACCAATATGTTTAAACTCGCTGGGAACGTCATTGTATTTGGTGTCGTCTCGGCATATGTCGTAGGGATCATTCGATACATCTTTGAAAAGATGTTTTCGTAGGAGGAATGAAACGTGAAACTAACAGGTAAACAATCTTGGGTGTTTGAGCACAAGCTTTACGTCAATGCAGAGGGAACAGCTGCAGGACCGAAAGAAAAAGAAGGACCGATTGGTCATTTAATTGATAAAACGTACGATGAAATGCATTGTGATCAAAAGAACTGGGAAATGGCTGAAAGAAAACTCATGGAAGACGCGATATCCAGTGCTTTATCAAAAGCAAATTTGCAAAAAAGCGATATTGATCTATTACTTGCAGGAGATTTACTCAATCAAAACGTCACAGCAAACTATGTGGCAAGAGAACTGAAAATCCCGTTTCTCTGTTTGTTTGGGGCATGCTCAACTTCAATGGAATCGGTCGCCATTGCGTCAGCACTCATTGATGGCGGTTTTGCCAATAGAGCCATCGCAGCGACAAGCAGTCATAATGCAACGGCAGAACGCCAATTTCGTAATCCAACAGAATACGGCGGACAAAAACCAGATACAGCCACAAGTACTGTCACTGGAAGCGGGGCCGTTATTATTAGCCAGGCACCCTCTCCAATTCAAATTACAAGCGCGACAGTAGGCAGGGTGATGGATCTTGGGATTACAGATCCATTTGACATGGGATCGGCCATGGCACCGGCAGCGGCAGATACCATCAAACAGCATTTAGAAGACCTTGGAAGAACGGTGGACGATTACGATCTGATTTTAACAGGAGATTTATCTGGTATTGGTTCGCCAATTTTAAAGGATCTTCTGAAGGAAGAAGGCATTCAACTTGGGAGAAAGCATGATGATTGCGGGCTAATCATCTATACACCTGATCAAAATGTATTCGCTGGTGGGAGTGGCTGTGCTTGTTCAGCTGTTGTGACATTTAGTCACATTTTTCAAGAAATGAAAGCAGGAAATCTGCAAAGAGTACTCGTTGTGGCAACCGGAGCGCTACTAAGCCCTATGATGGTCCAGCAAAAAGAGACCATTCCAACCATTGCGCACGGTGTCGTATTTGAGCGTGCAGGAGGAGAGAGCTAATGGATTATCTTATCGCTTTTGTTGCAGGTGGGCTTATCTGCGTCATTGGTCAGCTTTTACTAGACGTACTCAAATTGACGCCTGCACATGTCATGACTACCTTTGTTGTGGCGGGTACCATTTTAGACGGATTCGGTATTTATGATAAATTTATTGAATTTGCGGGTGCGGGGGCAACCGTACCAATCGTCAGCTTTGGCCATAGCTTGCTTCATGGAGCGATGCATCAGGCGGATGTACACGGGTTCATCGGAATTGGGATCGGTATTTTTGAATTAACTTCTGCTGGAATTTCAGCTGCGATTTTATTCTCATTTATTATCGCTCTTATCTTTAAACCGAAAGGATAACCTAATATGGGGCAAAGACGGAAAGTCATTTTAGTGACAGATGGAGATATATATGCTGCCAAAACCATTGAGCTTGCGGCTAAAAATGTCGGTGGGCGATGTATTTCCAGCTCAAAAGGAAATCCAAGCAAACGAACAGGACCTGAACTTGTGCAGATGATTTTAAAAACGCCGAATGATCCAGTGTTTGTCATGTTTGATGATTCTGGCCTGACAGGTGAAGGAACAGGGGAGATAGCGATGAAGCACGTGGCGCGTCACCCTGAAATTGAAGTCATCGGGGCGATCGCCGTTGCCTCCAAAACGCATCAAGCTGAATGGACAAAGGTTCATGTTGCCATTGACCGTGAGGGTGAACTGACAGAATACGGCGTCGACAAGCATGGTCTTCCCGAAATGGAGCCCCATAAAATGAGCGGAGATACCGTGTATTGTCTTGACTCGCTCGATCTTCCGCTTGTTGTTGGAATTGGGGATATTGGCAAAATGGGACGGAAAGATGATCTGAGCAAAGGATCTCCGATCACCATGAAAGCCGTTGAATTAATTTTAGAAAGGAGTGGTTTCCATGAAGAAAGACAAAGTAAACGTGTACCGAGATCCGAAGAAAAATGAAGATTACTTTAAAGAAAATGTCGGAATGGGGCTCAGCTTTGACCTTGGCGTGCGGAAAATTTATATACACGATCAGGAAATCCAACTTTACTATGTAAATGGACTGTGTGATACGCAGTATGTCATCTACTTATTAAAAGAACTAGTTGAAATCAATGATAATGAACCTGAATCAGATGACATGGCACGTGTGATTGAGAACCGTCTAGTCAATCAACAGGTCTCAAAGGTTGAAACACTCGATGAAGCCGTAGACCAAGTGCTGTCGGGCCTTGTAGCAGTTGTAGTTGAAGGCGAAAACTACGCATTTATCATTGATGTCAGAAGCTATCCTGGCAGAATGCCAGAGGAACCGGATACAGAAAAAGTTGTCCGAGGCGCAAGAGACGGATTTGTTGAAAATATTATTGTCAATACAGCGCTCATACGAAGACGTGTGCGAGATGAAAAACTGAGATACAAAATGCTTAAAGTGGGCGAACGTTCAAAAGCGGATGTATGTGTTTGCTACATTGAAGATATTGCCGACCCAGATCTTGTCGATATCATAGAGAAAGAAGTGTCAGGAATCAAAGTCGACGGGCTGACGATGTCTGATAAAACGATTGAAGAGTTCATTATAAAACAAGGATACAATCCATTTCCCCTTGTACGATACACCGAACGTCCAGATGTTGCCGCTAACCATATACTAGAAGGGCATGTCATCATTATTACGGATACATCTCCTAGCGTCATCATTACGCCAACCACCATTTTTCACCACGTTCAACATGCAGAAGAATATCGCCAGGCACCTGCAGTTGGGACGTTCCTAAGATGGGTTCGCTTTTTAGGTATTTTATGTTCAACGTTTCTTTTACCGATTTGGTTCCTGTTTATCCTTGAACCAAGTCTTCTGCCAGATCATTTAAGCTATATTGGTTTTAACAAACCGTCTCATATCCCTGTGATTTTACAAGTGTTTCTAGCTGATTTTGGGGTGGAATTTTTAAGGATGGCTGCAATTCATACGCCAACCGCATTGTCGACCGCCATGGGACTGATCGCGGCTGTTTTAATTGGACAAATTGCCATTGATGTCGGTTTATTTACACCAGAGGTCATCTTATACGTCTCACTAGCAGCTATCGGTACATTTACAACCCCAAGCTATGAACTGAGTGTCGCCAATAAGATTGTACGACTCATCATACTAGCGCTTGTGGCGATCTTTAAGCTGAATGGACTCATCATTGGTTTTACGTTGTTACTCATCTACTTAACATCCATTCGTTCATTGCAGACGCCTTATATGTGGCCATTTCTTCCTTTTAACGGGAAGGCTTTGTGGCAAGTGTTAATTCGGACCTCTGTTCCTGGCTCAAAAGTAAGGCCAAGCATTGTCCACCCTCAAAACAGATCAAAAATTCCGCCAAATTCTTAACGCTCATTGAAAGTGGCTGAAGATTGTGATATTGTATTTTTAACTTTGAGACACGGCAAAAGGCAGCTCACGCAGCTGCCTTTTTTCAGCCGAGGCGGAGAAAGAGGGAATGACATTGTATTTACACGGCACTTGCAGACAAAATGAACTCGGTCATTTAGAAATTGGTGGTGTTGATGCCGTTTCTTTAGCTGAAACGTACGGGACACCACTTTATGTATATGATGTGGCTTTAATACGGGAGCGCGCAAAAAGCTTTCAAAAAGCATTTATAGAAGAAGAACTAACGGCGCAGGTAGCATATGCGAGTAAAGCATTTTCCTCCATCGCGATGTTTCAGCTTGCCAAAGAAGAAGGATTATCTCTTGATGTCGTATCAGGCGGGGAGCTTCACACAGCCATTTGCGCCGGTTTTCCGGTAGAAAAAATTCATTTCCATGGCAACAATAAAAGCAGAGATGAATTAAAAATGGCGTTAGAAAACGAGATCGGCTGTATCGTCGTAGATAATTTTTACGAAATGAAGCTCATTGAACAGCTTGGTCAAGAGCTGTCAAAAAAAGTGAAAGTATTGCTCCGCATCACGCCTGGTGTCGAGGCGCATACGCATGATTATATTACAACAGGCCAAGAAGATTCTAAATTCGGTTTTGACCTTCACAATGGACAAGCAGATGAAGCGGTGAAACTAGTGCTTGAATCAGAAATGATTGAACTATTAGGCGTACATTGCCATATCGGTTCACAAATATTTGATACAGCTGGTTTTGTCCTTGCAGCAGACAAAATCTTTTTGAAGCTCGATGAATGGAGAGAATCATTTGGTTTTATTTCTACAGTGTTAAACTTAGGAGGCGGCTTTGGGATTCGTTATACAGAAGAGGATGAACCACTTCCTGCGACAGAATATGTCGAGAAAATTATCCAAGCTGTGAAAGAGAACGTGGCCCGCTATGAGTTTGATATGCCGGAGATTTGGATTGAGCCAGGCCGCTCTCTTGTTGGAGATGCAGGGACAACGCTTTATACGATCGGCTCATCAAAACACGTACCTGGTATTCGCGATTATGTTGCGGTAGATGGGGGAATGAGTGACAACATTCGTCCAGCTTTATATCAAGCGAAATATGAAGCGGCAAGTGCCAATAAAATGAGTCAATCGCACGATCAAACAGTTTCCATTGCAGGGAAATGCTGTGAAAGTGGTGATATGCTTATTTGGGATATCGATTTGCCAGAGTTATCACAAGGTGATTTATTAGCTGTCTTTTGTACCGGAGCTTATGGCTACAGTATGTCTAACAACTATAACCGCATCCCGCGCCCGGCTGTCGTATTTGTAGAAGACGGGGAAGCGCAGCTTGTCGTTGAACGCGAATCATATGCGGATATGGTCAAACTTGATTTGCCGTATCAATCAAAAGTAAAATCATCTACGTAAAAAAAGCTGCCTAGTATACAGGCAGCTTTTTATGTTGATTTATTTTCCTCCAGTAAATACAGAGACGATCGCGTTCCAAATGGAGACAAAGAAATCCCAAATCTTTTGAAGGAGGTTTTTCCCTTCATCTGATTCTATGAATTTCGTAATCTTGTCTTTTGCTTTATCGATTTGAGATCCTACTTGGTTCCAATCGATATTGATGTTCTTCATTTTATCGAACAGAGAAATAAGCTGATCCTTTTGTTCTTGCGTTAGATTTAAGTTTAAATCAGAAGCAGCTTGATCCACTTTTTCTTCCACTTCTTTTGTTGTTTTAGGGACACCGTTTTTCGCAATGTCATCCTTGATTTTTGCGATAAGGGCAGACGCATTGTCTTTCCCGATGGAGTCACCCAATTTAGACGTTGTCACCAGCTCTTCGGTTGCTACCTGCTTCACATCTTCTGGGATAGCTTTGTCGCTAGACACTTCATAGGCTTTTAATAAACCCGTCAGTGCGGCTGTACCAGAAACCTCAAACGGTGCAGTCACAACAACTTTGGCATCCTTGACACCGGCTGTCATTAAAGCATTTAAATACATCTCATCTGTTATGGTCTTGATGTTATGTGTATCCACAGTCAGACCAGTACCTGATTTTTCTATGGTGATAGATGATGATGATAACGCTCTCGTCCCGATAGAAGAACGAGGGATATACTTTCCTAAATATTCATGCTCTTCTTTATTGGTTACTTCAATTTTTGTCGCATTTTCAGGTGGATTCAACTCGTCAAGCACCTTCTGGCGATCAGCCGGAGTTAAGTCTTGCCCAAGTGTGACGATGACATCGCCGACAGCTGCATCCGCTAAGCTGACTTTTGGCGCACCAATAAGGAAAAGGAGCGCTGCCATCATACCAAGCATTGATTTTTTAAACATGTTGACCTCCTTCAAGTCGAAAGGGTTCCTCTTTCAAGAGAAACTCATCTTTTGAGTACACGTAAAGTGATGTACTCCATCATATAGACGTAACAAATCGATTCGACGTTTCAATTTTCTTTTTAAGATGTTTTCCTTTTCCAAAAAATAATGACATGTTGCTTATACTGTCACCAATTTAATAGGAAAAAAGGATTAAGCTCTTCCATTGTATCAATCCTAAGAAAAGAGGTAAATCACAATCAAAGAGCAGGGGATGTTTAACATGACCGAAAATGTGCTATAATGAGCGTTGTTTAACCTGAAAGGAGAATGTGAAAATGGCGAAAAAAGGATACATACAACTAACGAATGGTAAGAAACTTGAGTTTGAACTATACCCAGAGGCTGCTCCAGGTACAGTAGCAAACTTTGAAAAATTAGCGAATGAAGGCTTCTACGATGGATTGAAATTTCACCGCGTAATCCCTGGTTTCGTAAGCCAAGGCGGCGATCCAAACGGTAATGGAACTGGTGGTCCTGGTTACACAATTAAATGTGAAACAGAAGGAAATCCACATCAACACGAAAGAGGTTCATTATCAATGGCGCATGCTGGTAAAGACACGGGCGGTAGCCAATTTTTTATCGTACATGACCCGCAGCCACACTTAAACGGTGTTCACACTGTTTTTGGCAAAGTAACATCTGGAATCGAGGCTGTTCTAGATATGGAACAAGGCCAAGGAATGGAAAAAGTCGAAGTTTTCGATGCTTAATGCTCAATGCAAAACACCGCTTAAACGCGGTGTTTTTTATTATCAATCTGATTTGACGGTTACTTGTTTCGTGAAGCGATAGGTGATGAACCAATATAAAAAGGCAATGGCGCTAACAGAGGCGCCAAATAAACATACTCCGCTCCAACCATTGTTTGCATATATGCTAGTGGAAGCAATGGAACCAGTCGCACTGCCGATGGAGTAAAAAATCATATAAGCAGCAGTCAGCCGGCTTCTCGCCTCAGGCAGCACTGTGAAAATCATACTTTGGTTGGTCACATGAACAGCTTGCACAGATAGATCAAGAATGATAATACCGATGATTAATAAAATAAGTGAATATTCAGTGAAAAAAATAAAAAACCATGAAACGAATAATAGGACAAGGGCGATACAAGTTGTTAATTGGCCTAAGCCACGATCAGCAAGCCTTCCAGCCCGGGCAGCGCCTAATGCTCCTGCAACGCCGGCAAGACCAAAGGCACCAATCGCCGTATGTGAAAGATTGTATGGCGAGCTGCTGAGAGGTAGCACGAGCGAAGTCCACAACGTACCAAACACGATAAAGATCAGAAAACCCAGTACACCTCGGATACGAAGAATTCGTTCTTGTTTGAACAATGTAAACATTGAAGCGAGCAGCCTCATATAGGATATTGACTCTCTCTTGCTGTCAGTGCGCGGGAGATACCGGTATAACACGGCTGTTATGATGAGCATCATAACGGCAGACACGAGATAGACTGACCTCCAGCCGGCGAGATCGGTTAGTACTCCAGCGAACGTTCGTGCGAGAAGAATACCAATCACAATGCCACTTTGAACCAAACCCACGATACGGCCTCGTTCTTCAGGAGCAGCCCATGTCGCGGCGAACGCTACGAGTACCTGAGTGACCACAGCAAGCATACCGACGGCAGCTAGCCCTATGAACAGGACGGTGGCAGTAGGGGCGATGCCGACTAGAATGAGAGATAATATGGAAACAAGCATTTGAGCCATGATGAGCCGCCTTTGGTTGAACAAATCACCAAGTGGTACAATTAGTAGCAGTCCCAGTGCATAACAAAGCTGAGTGATCGTAATGACCATGCCTATAGATGAATAGGTGATACCAAACTCGGATGCGAGGGAGTCTAATAATGGTTGTGCAAAGTATATGTTTGCAACTGCCATTCCGCAGGCTGACGCAAACAGCAGAGCCATATAGCGAGTCATTGCTTGTTTCGGTTTGTTTTGTAAATGAGCCGTTTCCAGCTCAAGATGTTCAATGGAAGTGTTTTTTTCTTTCGCCATGCATTTCATCGTCTCCTTTTGTACTGAAAGGTATAATATACTGGTCAGTATATTATGATTCTTGTTAAGAATAACCATCAAAACATTTTAAAGTCAATACTTTTATCTTGAAAGAGGAAGGCAATTTGACAATAGTAATTCGATAAAATAAAATGATAATGTACCGATTGGTAATCAAAATAAAGATTAATCTATAGATGGCTGACTTTGTGAAAAATTTTATTGTTGAAATGAGGAATTACTGATGGTTCGACAACGGGAATTTGACAAGGAAAAAGCGTTGGATGAGGCAATGATGCTTTTTTGGGAAAAGGGGTATAGGGCTACTACATTAAGCGATTTGACTGAAAAAATGGGAATACAGCGACCAAGTTTATACTCAGCGTTTGGAGATAAAGAGGAATTATTTGAGGCCGCATTACGAAAATATACAAAGCACCATGCTGCCCATATTCGAACAAAACTTCAAAACAATCTTTCTGTCAAAGAAGCATTTCATGCATTATTTGCAGATTTAGTAGAAGAGGAATATAGAGAGGGTCCGAGTAAAGGATGTTTTTGTATCAATACAATAGTGGAACTTGCGCCACACGAAGAGAAATTTGAAATTCTTACAAGAGAGCATCAGATGTATCTTTCCGTCATATTTGAAGAAAGAATTGTTCAAGGTATTCATTTAGGTGAGCTCAAAAGCAGCCTGAATGCGAAAGCTTTAGCACAAACACTGGTCGTTTCTTTTATTGGACTGACCATCCTCATGAAATCTCGTCCAGAGCGTTCATTTGTAGATCATTCTGTAGCGACGATACTTTCCATATTAAAATAAAAAGGCCAACATACTATGGTATCCTCCTTCAATAAGAGCGATAGCGTATTTTGAACTCAATGTCAAAATACGCTTTTTCTTTTAGGACAGTGATGCACAAAACCCGATATTGTGATATGATAAGAGAACAAACATTCGTATTTGTGGATGTCACCACATTGCCAGTACAAATCAAAAAAGCGTGATCATGCTGAAAGAAAGCAGGAGATAATTTGAAACCTTTAACAAAAGAAGAAAAAAATCAAATGATGATTGCCATTCAGCGTTTCTTTGCCGAAGAACGAGAAGAAGAAATTGGTGAATTAGCAACCATCAATATACTAGAATTTATCACAAAAAACCTTGGAAGCTATTATTATAATCAAGGGGTTCGTGACAGCCGGGACATCGCTGTTCAGAGATCGCAATTATTAGAGGAAGATTTATTCGCACTTGAAAAAAGATGATCATCAATGATGAACGTCTTGCTAACTGATAAAGAGGAAAGAGACCCCCTTAACAAAGAACGCATATTCGTATCATATGTAATGATGAAAAGGTGGAACCAAAGGTCCATCTCAATCGTTATATAAGTAACCATTAATGAAAATCAGCTTTTTTGGTTTTATTTCATCAAAAGAAGGAATAAAACATACAAATAGGCGAAGTGCAGATGATGGAGGTTCTAAACATGGGGAAAATTAAATTAAAATTGGCCATCTTATTTGTTTTACTGCTTTGTTTAGGCGCAGGATATTTATACATGAATGGCATGAAAATTGAAGACGTGCCAACAGCCATCGGTGAAAGCTTAACAAATAATGATAAAGATTATACCATCTATGAATATACCATTACGAAAATTGATGGAGATGAATATTACGGTCAAGCAAAAAACGGCACAAAAATCATTTTTAATGGAAAGAAATTTGAAGATGATGTGGCTGACTTGAAGAAAGGTGATCGTATTAAAGCCTACTTTAGTAATGAAAAAAGAATAGATGGTCTTATAAAAGTAGTAAAAGTCGTTAATTAACAAGTCTCCTTTCCTATAAGGAGACTTTTTTTGTGAGAAATCTTGATTGTTGCATTTGACAACGAGGATCGCTATAATAACCCCTAAGGACAGCTAAATATCGATTGTATCCTTCGGGGCAGGGTGAAAATCCCGACCGACGGTAATAAAGCAAATGCTTTACAGCCCGTGACCCGTTAATTTTATTAACGGTTGATTCAGTGAAAAGCTGAAGCCGACAGTGAAAGTCTGGATGGGAGAAGGATAAAGAAAGCTATGAACGAAAAATATTTGTTAATCATAGTTTTATTTCTGATGCAAAAAAGCCACAGCCCCGGAATTTTTTCCGGGGCTTTCTGTATGTACATGTAGTGAATAGACCGGCATGCAGTGTTTATTAGGTGATCCCTCATCTACCTTGTATGGACCATAAAAAGCGACGAAGGTGTTCAATCGATCACATGTCCCTAACATCGCTTTTTTATAAAGTGAGAAATACAAATGAAAAGAAAGGGAGGATCACATGTTTACGGGGATAATTGAAGAAGTAGGCACCGTTCAATCATTAAGTAAAAAGTCAGCAGATGCCATGGAAATTGTCATTCAGTGTAGCCACGTGCTAGAAGATGTTCACCTTGGAGACAGTATTGCGATTAATGGTGTATGTCTTACTGTCACAAGCTTTACAAAAGCACAGTTCGCAGCAGATGTGATGCCAGAGACGGTCAAAGCGACATCACTGGATCAGCTGACATCAGGAAGTGCAGTGAATTTAGAGCGGGCTATGTCCTCGAATGGGCGATTCGGCGGTCATTTTGTCTCAGGCCATGTTGACGGGACGGCAGTCATTACCCGAATAGAAAAGAAAAGTAATGCCATTTACTATGATTTAGAGATGGACAAGACCCTCACAGATATGCTCACACAAAAGGGTTCGATCGCAATAGATGGTGTCAGCTTAACTATTTTCGATTTGCGAGATTCACACGTCACAGTCTCTATTATTCCTCATACGCTTGAAGGAACTATTTTCCCGACTAAATCTATGGGGGAGATTGTGAATATAGAGTGTGACATGATCGGTAAATATATTTATCGCTTCTTAACAAAAGAACAAGGCGAAAAGCAGCCATCCCGATTGACCCCATCATTTTTAAAAGAGCACGGATTCTAGGAGGCGATTGTATGTATCAATCAGTAGAAGAAGCAGTAAAAGCTTTGAAAGAAGGAGAAATCATTATCGTAGTAGATGATGAAGACAGAGAAAACGAAGGAGATTTTGTGGCACTTGCTGAGCATGCCACGCCTGAAGTGATTAACTTTATGGCTTTACATGGAAGAGGCCTCATTTGTACGCCGGTCCATGCGTCGATTGCCAAACACCTAAACCTGCATCCAATGGTAGAACAAAATACAGATGCACACCATACAGCTTTTACAGTGAGCATCGATCATGTGACAACGACGACTGGTATTAGTGCTTTTGAGCGCTCTACGACCATGCTTGCCATGTTAAATAAAGACGCAACACCAGAAGAATTTGCCCGCCCAGGTCATGTATTTCCGCTCATTGCAAAAGAAGGCGGCGTACTAGAAAGACCAGGTCATACAGAGGCGGCGGTAGATCTTGCGAAACTGGCAGGTTCACAGCCGGCGGGTGTCATATGTGAAATTATGAATGTAGATGGCTCAATGGCGCGTGTTCCAGAATTAAAAGATATCCAAAAACAGCACGGACTAAAGATGCTGACAATAGAAGCATTGCAGACCTATTTACATCATAAAGAAACAGCAACGATCGAAACAAAATAAAAATCACAAAAAAGGATGATCAACATATGAATACAATACAAGGGCATGTAGTAGCAGAAGGACTAAAATTTGCAATTGTCGTCGCGAGATTTAATGACTTTATTACAAGTAAATTGCTTGACGGAGCAGAAGATACATTGCTCAGACACGGAGCAAACGGTGACGATATTGATGTCGTGTGGGTACCGGGTGCTTTTGAAATTCCGTATATGGCAAAAAAACTAGCTGAAACAGAGAAATATGATGCTGTCATTACACTTGGAACTGTAATCAGGGGCGCAACAACTCACTACGATTATGTTTGTAATGAAGCTGCTAAAGGAATTGCTCAAAGTGCTATGTCAACAGGGGTACCGATTATCTTCGGTGTACTAACAACAGAATCCATTGAACAAGCTATTGAAAGAGCCGGCACAAAAGCTGGAAATAAAGGCAGCGAATCGGCTGCAGCTGCCATTGAAATGGCGAATCTCAATCGTACCTTTCGTTAATTTAATGAAAAAGAGTTTAAAAACGATATAAAAATGTTTATAATGTGTGATGAGCAAATGATTCGTGAGACATTTGCTGGACATAAGGATAATTTGAATATTGAGGGGTATATATGTTAATTCGTTATAAGAGGTCTTTTGAAAAAATTGCCATGGGGCTACTCTCCTTCATGCCGGGTGAGAAAGACGTCAAACAGCTTCAGCAGACGATGAAGTCTTATGAAATGGATGAAAGTCGGCAGCTGTTCCTTTGGAAAGATGGCGAGGATATCGTAGGTGCCATTGGTGTGTTGAAAACAGACGACCAAGTACAAATCGAGCATATTAGTGTGAATCCATCCCATCGAGATCAAGGAATCGGCAAGGAAATGGTTTTAGCCGTGGAAGAGGTATTCAAAACCAAAACACTCATTCCAAATGAATTAACGCAAGGCTTCTTTCATAAGTGTCACAGCGAAACAAACTAAATATCACACATGTAAAAGCAGAGGCTACAATCCTCTGCTTTTTTTACGTTCGATTTGCTTTTTTCGTTCAAGCAATACATCTGTCCGGTCACGCAGTCTATGTTTTTCGATCAAAAATGTGTGGGATAAGTTACTCTCCTGGCCAAAGGTCAGTCCTTCTTTTTGAGCCATTTCTTGGCAGAGAGACAGGAGTGCTTCATCTTTAATCGGAAGCATCACACTTTCGTATGGCATGTCTTCAGCCATTTTCTTCTTTAGCATTCTCAGAAGTTTGAGAAACGCCTCATCATCCAGACCGAGATTCGATAATACGGACCGGTTTGCTTCTAGTAAGTGAAGGCTATTTGACATGAGCCGTTTTGCACCTTTTCCATTTCCCCGTCTTTGATGATACAAAGCAACGGCAAGCTGAATGAAGCCAACCCAATATTCTTTGCGCTGCTCAGGCAGGTCTTTTTTCCAATATTCCTCAAGAATTTCATGACACTCAAAATAATCTCTTGTCGTATGAAATTCATGTAAAAAAGCCACGTACGCTTCAGGATACACAGTGGTCATCTCCTTTTCCACTCTCAGTCTAACATATTGAAAAGAAAAGAAGAAAGAGCGCCCTTCGTGAAAGGACGCTCTGTTTCTTTAATAAACCCAAGCCGCGCCAACGATGATCAGCAAGATGAAAAGCACGACAATAAGCGCGAAACCTCCGCCAAAGTTATAGCCATCTCCCATAATGATACGGCCTCCTTTTTCATCAGTTCTGTTTACAATGGTATTCTATGTATAAATGCCCTGAGTGGTATGGGCGAAACCACTGTTTTTCTTATTTTGCCTAGGACATCATGGTGGAAATTATATTGGACGAGAGCTTTATCCTGTCTTATACTAAAGGTTAGCCGGTGAAACGGTACTTAGAAGACAGTAGAAATGGTGAGAAAAAATGCTGGAATATCAGGTGAAAATAGATTCGTTTGAAGGTCCTTTGGACTTACTTTTACATTTAATCAACCGGTTGGAAATTGATATTTATGATATTCCCGTTGCTAAAATTACGGAGCAGTATTTATTATATGTCCATACCATGAGGGAGCTTGAACTTGATGTGGCAAGTGAATATTTGGTGATGGCTGCAACCCTCCTGAGTATTAAAAGCAGAATGCTCCTTCCAAAACAAGAGGAAGAGCTATTTGATGATGATCTGCTTGAAGAGGAAGAGGACCCTCGAGAAGAACTGATTGGCAAACTGATTGAATACCGAAAGTATAAAGATGCCGCACAAGAACTAAAGGAACGCGAGGAAGAAAGGCAAAATGCCTTTACAAAACCTCCGAGTGATTTAAGCGAATTTGCAAAAGAATCGGAAGCGAAGGACACAAACTTACATGTCACGGTGTATGATATGTTAGGTGCGTTCCAAAAGGTATTGAACCGAAAAAAAATAACGAAACCAGCACCATCTAGGATTACAAGACAAGAAATCCCGATTGAAGACAAAATGAATGAGATTATGAACCATTTAAGAAAAACGAAAAAGCGGACCAATTTCATGACTCTATTTCAACATGATCAAAAGGAGCACCTTGTCGTGACGTTTCTTGCTGTTCTTGAATTGATGAAAAGTCATCAAATCATGTTAGAGCAGGAAGGAAACTTTGAAGACATTTATATAATAGGGAGTGAAACGATTCATGACGCTTGATATCGTGAATTGGAAAGCCATCATAGAAGCACTGCTTTATGCAGCAGGTGATGAAGGCTTAACAAAAAAACAGCTTATGTCTGTTCTTGAAGTAGAAGAGGTAGCGTTACTTGACATGATGTCTGCCGTCAAGGAAGAATATCAAAAACAAGAACGAGGAATTGAGCTCATTGAATATGCAGATTCTTATATGCTGCTGACGAAAAAGGAATACAGTATTTATTTGAAAAAATTAGTCGAGACCCCATCCAAAGGTTTGTCTCAGGCAGCGCTTGAAGTACTCGCAATTGTTTCTTATAAACAGCCGATCACACGAAGTGAGGTAGAAGAAATTAGAGGAGTCAAATCAGAGCGAGTGCTTCATAGTTTAGTAGCCAAAGCGCTGCTCTGTGAAGTTGGACGTGCCGATGGCCCTGGGCGAGCAATTCTTTATGGGACAACACCTACATTTTTAGAGCAGTTTGGCTTAAAGGCATTGGATGAACTACCGCCGCTTCCAGAGAATGTGGAAGCAGATGGTGTACAAGAAGAGGCTGATCTCTTTTTTGAAAACTTCAATCAAACATTTGAAGAGATAAAATAGTTCAAAAGAATGAAAAATGTATGATAAAATATAAAAAAGATTTTAGGTCTAACATCTATTGATGTCAGATAAAATGGTCATAAAGGCATGAGGGGAAGGTAAACACAAAACAAATGGCACATATGAATGTAAAGGCTCAAGTTGATCAAGCAGGCGTCTTTTTATCAAAGGTTGCAACTGAAATGAATGGTTTTCTGAACGAAGCTACCTTATCAAGTATGAAACGATTAAACCCTGAAGCGGAAGCCTATTATTGTGACATATTGAATACATTACGGAAGCTTGCAGTGTACAGCGAGGATGCAGCGGCAGTTTGCAGGAAAATCAGCCAGCAGCAGACATTCCCGCAGCAAGCCGCACAGCAGACGCTTCACCGTATTTATCATCAGTGTATTGAAGAGTTTTTCACGCCGAAAAAGGATACATGGTATGAGGATAGCCGTTCCGCTTATACAGGAAAGAGCAGCATTGTTTTCCACCATGAAGTATCCGCTGAGATCAAAAGATTATTTTCATCATTGGAAAAAGATTTTTTAGTGATGAGAGAAGAGCTAGAATATACGACATCTCATCAGCAAATGAAAATGGTATAGCAAGAGGAAAAGTGTCTCTACATATAGAGACGCTTCAGCGTGTAGACAAACCCTCGCATTCGTTGTCAGTCCTACGCGCTGGTGCTCACGAATGTCAAATTCGCTCCGCGCCAGTGCTCGTCCTTCCTAGACTTCAAAGGTTTTCTATCACGCTGAAAAGAAGACAAAGTGCTAAAATCAAGATCATTTTAGCACTTTGTCAACAATCTGAAGTGTCTCTACATATAGAGACGCTTTTTTTTTATGGACGAGGCATCATAACTTTTTCAGCCGCGCATACACTTGTACAAAACGGTCAAGGACGTGAATGAACATGCCCTATTTAAAAATTGGAACAGCAGTCCTTCTTCTATTTACACTCTTACTGCCTTTTTCCTCACATGCCAAAGCAGATATGTCATTATCGGTGAGTGCAAGAAGCGCCATTTTAATAGATGGACAGTCAGGCAGAGTCCTATTTGGAAAGGACGAGCATGAAAAAAGAAGAATCGCCAGTATTACGAAAATTATGACGGCGGTATTAGCCATTGAATCAGGGAAAATGAAAGACAACGTCAAAGTATCAAAGCGCGCGATTCAAGCAGAGGGCTCATCGATTTATTTAAAAGAAGGGCAGAAGGTGAGCCTAGAAGACTTGACATACGGGCTTATGCTGCGTTCTGGAAATGATGCAGCTGTTGCCATTGCAGAGCATGTGGGCGGCAGCTTAGAAGGATTTATTTTTATGATGAATCAAAAAGCGTCTGAACTAGGAATGGAGAATACGAATTTTCAAAATCCGCATGGACTCGATGATCATAAGAACCATTATTCATCAGCCTATGACATGGCCATTTTAACAAAGTACGCCATGGAGCATAAACAATATCAAAAAATTGCGGGCACGACTTTCTATAAAGCAAAAACGATGGAAGGCTATTGGAAAAATAAAAACAAGCTCCTCACTGGTTTATATCAATATTCAACTGGAGGGAAAACGGGATATACAAAACTTGCAAAACGTACACTTGTTTCTACAGCTGCAAAAGGGAATGCGGCGCTGATTGCTGTGACCATTAATGCGCCAGATGATTGGAAGGATCATATCTCTATGTTTGAATATGCATTTGATCACTATAAAACGTACGTACTTGCTGAAAAAGGAAGGCTCGCTTCATTAAAAGGAACCTTTTACGAAAAAAAGGCATTTATCAAACGTGATGTGGACTATTTTTTAAATGAAGATGAGAAAAAGTTAGTAGAAATTGAAACCGAAATGCTTACTCCTCAAAAGAAGTGGGCAAAAAACGCCGAAGCCATACCAGATGTTGTAGGAAAAATGACGTTTTTATTAGATGGTCAGGTGATCGAGCAAGTACCGATCTTTTATGAAAATAAACGAAATCGAATGCCACAAAAAAGCTTCCAAGAAATGTTTAAGTCTGTCTTTCAGACATCGATAGGCGGATCTTCATGGTCAATCTAATTTGGGTATTCCTCACTGTCATCGGTCTTGTGTATGCGATGTTTAACGGAACGATGGAGGAAGTAAACGAAGCTGTATTTAAAGGATCAAAGGAAGCGGTGACCATTTCAATTGGTCTGATTAGTGTCCTTGTTTTTTGGCTTGGGCTGATGAAGATTGCAGAAGAGGCAGGTTTGTTAAATTTCTTTAGTAAATTGTGCCGTCCCTTTATTTCAAAGCTATTTCCGGATATTCCGCCTAATCATCCTGCGATGGGATATATTTTGTCCAATCTCATGGCGAATTTCTTTGGTCTCGGGAATGCCGCGACACCCCTTGGGATTAAGGCAATGGAGCAGATGAAAGCATTAAACGGCGGGAAAAATGAAGCAAGCCGGTCCATGATTACATTTTTAGCGGTTAACACATCCTCTATCACACTCGTGCCAACAACTGTCATTGCAATTAGAATGACCTATGGTGCAGATCAGCCAACAGACATTGTGGGCCCAACCATTTTGGCGACACTCATTTCAGGCATTGGTGCCATTCTCATTGATCGCTATTTCCACTATCGCAGAAGCAGGCGGGGGTGATCTCATGTCATTTATTAACTGGCTTTCACTTGCTTTGATCCCACTGATCATCGCAGGCATTTTAATTGCGGGAACCATTAAGAAGGTACCGACCTATGAAACATTTGTCGAGGGCGGGAAAGAGGGTATTCAAATTGCCTTTTCAATCATTCCTTATTTAGTCGGCATGCTCGTGGCCATTACGATATTCCGCGCGTCTGGTGCACTTGACTTTGTTATGGGACTGTTAAAACCCGTGTTTACAGCAATCGGCTTCCCAGCAGAAGTAGTGCCACTTGCGTTTATTCGTCCGATATCTGGCACAGCTGCACTCGGGATGACATCAGACCTCATTGCGACATATGGACCAGATTCTTTTATCGGACAACTCGCAGCTGTCATGCAAGGGTCAACTGACACCACTCTCTACATTTTAACGGTCTATTTTGGGGCAGTTGGTATTAAAAAAATGGGAGATGCGCTGAAAGTAGGTCTGTTAGCAGACCTCATTGGAATCATTGCATCTGTCATCATCGTCAGTTTGTTATTTAGCGGCGCCTAAAGAGGCGCTTTTTTGTCTTTCAATGGATGGGAAATGGCTTTTTGGCTGAAATTAAACAGACGAATCGCTTATTTTTCCACGAATGCTTGTTTGTTTTAAGTCAAGCAAGTAAGATAGTACATGAGGTGAAAGACAAAATGGAACGTTTACAGAAAGTAATTGCACATGCCGGCGTCGCTTCAAGACGAAAGGCAGAAGAATTAATTAAAGAAGGACGAGTTACCGTTAATGGTCAAACAGTGACTGAGCTCGGAGTAAAAGTGGGCTCTTCAGATAAAATTGAAGTCAACGGATTAAAGCTTGAAAGAGAAGAACCGGTTTACTTTATGCTTTATAAACCGCGCGGCGTCATTTCAGCTGCCGAGGATGATAAAGGACGTAAGGTGGTCACAGATTTCTTTGATGATGTTCCGCAGCGTCTTTATCCAATCGGCCGTTTAGATTATGATACGAGCGGTTTGATTTTAATTACAAATGACGGGGAATTTGCCCATAAGCTCATGCATCCAAAATACGAAATTGATAAAACATATGCAGCGAAGCTAAAAGGAATCCCATCAAAGGAATTGCTTAGAAAGCTAGAAAAAGGGATTATGTTAGATCATAAAAAAACGGCACCTGCCCGTGCCAAAATGCTTTCGATTGATAAACGAAAGCAAACATGTATTGTTCAATTAACCATTCATGAAGGCAGAAACAGACAAGTGCGCCGCATGTTTGAAGCGATCGGTCATGATGTGTTAAAGCTAAAAAGAGAGCAATATGCGTTCCTTCATATTGAAGGTATGAGACCAGGAGACCGCAGAGAATTGACTCCACATGAAGTGAAACGTCTGAGAGCGATTGCGGATCACGGAAAAAGCGCTTTTTAATTTTCACATAAACTTCAAAAAATGAAGAAGCATCAAAAGAAGGAGAATGCTATAATTTACCTGAATGTCTATGGGGAAGGGGTACTTCAGATGAAAAAAAGACGGTTTTTCATACGGACGGGCATTCTCCTCGTGATGCTTGCTGCACTATGTTATACCATGTATAACTCTGTATTTGCCAAACAGGAGCGGGTCAAAGAAGGATCTATTGCGCCAAACTTTGTCCTTCAATCTGTAGATGGGGAACGGATTGAACTAAAGGACTTAAAAGGCAAAGGCGTCTTTCTTAATTTTTGGGGGACCTGGTGTGGTCCATGTAAACAAGAATTCCCTTACATGGCAAATCAATATGAAGTGTTCAAGGATCGCGGTGTGGAAATTGTTGCAGTCAATGTTGCAGAGTCCAATATTGCCGTGAAGAATTTTATGGAGTCCTATGGCGTGAATTTTCCTGTTGCCATGGACAAAGATCGTCAAGTGACAGAGGCATATGATATAACGCCGCTGCCAACCACATTTTTAATTAATCCTGAAGGCAAGGTAATCAAAGTCATAAAGGGAACCATGACAGAACGTAATGTCTATGAATATATGAATTTGATTAAACCAAAGGGGTCTTAGAATGAAAGAGGTAAAATGCGAGTGTGGACATATTAATCCAATCGGTACTGTTTTATGTGAATCCTGCGGAAATCCTATTGCAGCTAAAGAGAAAAACTCTTCAAAGCTGCTTGATATGAGATATGACGGCAGTGCGAGACGCTCGCAAACATACAATAAAACGATTGTTGATAAAGTATGGAACTTTTTTTCTTCCGTTAAGGTGGGTGTGTGGCTGATTGTCATTACACTACTTGCTTCCTCATTAGGAACGATTTTTCCGCAGGAGCGATTTATTCCACCAGGTGCATCTGCTTCCACCTATTATGAAGAGCAATATGGATCGTTTGGTAAGCTGTATTACACACTTGGATTCCATGATCTTTATAATTCTTGGTGGTTTTTAGCTTTAGTTGCATCCATCGGAATCTCCCTTGTCATTTGCAGTCTCGACCGGGTTATCCCTCTTTATCGAGCACTTAAAAATCAAGGGATTATCAAAAAAGAAGGCTTTATGAGAAGACAGCGTCTGTTCAGTGAGACAGACAAAACGTTAGATGAGCATACATATGAAGGCATCAAGAAAGCAATGAAGCAAAAGCGTTACCGGGTACGAGAAGAAAACGGACATATTTTAGCGGAAAAAGGCCGCTTCTCACGCTGGGGCCCTTACGTCAATCATATTGGATTAATCATCTTTCTCATTGGATCAATGCTCCGGTTTGTCCCAGGCATGTATGTGGATGAAACGCTGTGGGTGAGAGAGGGTGAAACTGCCCCAATTCCAGGCACAGATGGTCAATATTTTTTGAAAAATAATGCGTTTTCAATTGACCGCTATGAAACTGGAAATGAAAAAGAAGTGTTTGAGAATGCGATTGAAAGAGCTGGGGACGGTCAAGTAGTGAAAAGTTATAAAACCGATGCCACTTTATACAAACGTGAAGGGGAAGTTGTGTTTGGTGAAAAGCCCAAGCTGAAGCAGGTATCAGAACACGATATCAAAGTGAACGAACCGCTCAAGTTTGATCATTTCTCATTATATCAAGTGGATTTTAAACAAAATGAACTCGATCAAATGGTCTTTCAGCTGATTCGTAAAGATACAGAAAAATCTTTCGGAACAGTGAAGATTAATCTGCTGGAGCCTAAGTCAGAATATGATCTTGGTAGCGGTTACAAAGTTAAAGTGATGAGCTATCTCCCTGATTTTTATTTTGACGATGATGGAACGCCGAGTACGAAGACAAGGAATCCGAATAATCCTGCTTTCGTGTTTGAAATGGTTTCTCCTGAAAAGCCTAAAGGTGAAAAAAGCTTTGTGGCGATTCAAGAGACAGTAGAGGGCTCTGATAATAACCTATATAAAATGAAGTTTGATCGAGTGGAAACGAAAAACGTCACGGGATTGACGGTGAGAAAAGATTTAACTCTTGGGGTGCTCATCGTAGGCGGAATCATCTTCATGATTGGTGTCGTGCAGGGGATGTATTGGCAGCATAGAAGAATTTGGCTGTCTGCAAGGGATGGAAAAGTATTCGTGGCAGGACATACAAACAAAAACTGGTTTGGCTTAAAGTCTGATCTTGGCGTGATCCTAAGTGACAGTGGCATCAAACAGCCAGTTGATCAAAAAGAACTGCCTGATACAACAAGTATCAGCAAAAGCAAGGGGGAAGGATTAGATGGCAGCAGTCAGTGAAAACCTGTTATTTGCAGCTTTTCTATTGTATTTAGCGGCAGTTCCTTTTTTTGGCGGTGCCATTAAAGGAAAAAAGAAAGTTGATGGACCGCGTAGGAATAAGGCGGCACTTATCGGCATTACGCTCACCATCATTGGCTTTTTAAGTCAATTTGGCTACTTTATTTCAAGGTGGATGGCGTCTGGTCATGCACCAGTCAGCAATTTGTTTGAATTCACAACGGCTTTTGGCATGATGCTTGTGCTCGCATTCATTATTTTATATTTTGTGTATCAAGTGTCTGTACTTGGTTTATTTACACTTCCAATTGCTTTATTGATTATTGCCTATGCAAGCATGTTCCCATCTGATATATCACCGCTAATTCCTTCATTACAAAGTAATTGGCTTTATATTCACGTGACAACAGCAGCACTAGGGCAAGCTATTTTAGCGATTAGCTTTGTGGCAGGCGTCATCTTTTTATTAAAACATGTCGATCAAACAAAGCCAGGGAAGAAGACATTTGGTTTAGAGCTCGTCATGTTTATGATTGTTGTGACACTGGCATTTATCGCTGTCACGTCTATCTTTAGAATGACAGGATACGAAGCAAAATTTAATTGGGTCGATAAAAATAAAGAGGAAAGTGTGATGGTCTATGAGCTGCCAGCTCTAGTTGGACCTCATAAAGGAGAGCTTGTGACGCAAGATCGTTTGGAACCGTTTGTTGATTTGCCGCCTGTTTTTTCAGGGAGAAAGGTCAATACGGTGTTATGGTCATTTGGCACGGGGCTGATCTTGTATGGGCTGATTCGGTTAATCATTCGCAAACGTCTGAGTGCTTTGCTTCAACCGCTCGTGAAACAGGTGAACCTAGATTTAGTTGATGAGATTGGATACAGAGCCGTTTCCATTGGCTTCCCTGTATTTGCGTTAGGCGGTCTCATTTTTGCAATGATCTGGGCGCAAATTGCATGGACTCGGTTCTGGGGCTGGGACCCGAAGGAAGTATGGGCGTTGATTACGTTTCTCTTTTATGCAGCCTACCTTCATCTTCGCTTATCAAGGGGCTGGCATGGCGAAAAGTCCGCTTGGTTAGCTGTCATCGGATTCGCCATCATTATGTTTAATCTCATCTTTGTCAATCTCGTGATTGCAGGGCTTCATTCATACGCGTAATCACATGAAAAAAGCCAACTTTTTATGAATCAATTTGGCTTTTTGTTAAAATGAATGTAACAACGGAGAAAGCAGGAGGATTGTCTAATGGAACACACAACTCAAACGAAAATATTAGTCGTAGATGATGAGGCAAGAATTCGCCGCCTTTTAAAAATGTATTTAGAACGTGAAAATTATGAAATTGATGAAGCTGAAAATGGAGATGAAGCCATTCAAAAAGGACTCCAATCAGATTATGACCTCATTTTGCTCGATTTAATGATGCCTGGCACAGATGGGATCGAAGTGTGTAATCAAATTCGAGACAAAAAAGCGACTCCAATCATTATGCTGACGGCAAAAGGAGAAGAAGCCAACCGCGTGCAAGGGTTTGAAGCAGGAACGGATGACTACATCGTGAAGCCTTTTAGCCCGCGTGAAGTTGTTTTACGTGTGAAGGCATTGCTCAGAAGATCTTCTCAAACGTCTTATCTCAATACTGGGACAACAACAAAAGATGTACTTGTGTTTTCTCATCTTTCAATTGACCACGATGCGCATAGAGTAACAGCCGATGGCAAAGAGGTCAGTCTCACGCCGAAGGAATATGAACTATTATATTTCCTTGCGAAAACACCTGATAAGGTTTATGACAGAGAGAAGCTGTTAAAAGAAGTATGGCAGTATGAATTCTTTGGAGACTTGAGAACAGTCGATACCCACGTCAAACGACTTCGCGAAAAACTGAATAAAGTGTCACCAGAAGCTGCGAAAAAAATCGTGACAGTATGGGGTGTCGGGTACAAATTTGAGGTCGGCGCTGAATGAAACTGTGGAAAAGTGTCGTTGGAAAGCTATGGTTAACCATTCTCTTCCTTGTCCTAATCGTTTTATCTATTTTAACCGTGCTTCTTTTAGAGTTCATTGAAAATTACCATGTAGAAGAAGCAAAGTCAGATTTAACGCAAATGGCAAATAAAGTGGCAGTCATTTTAGAAAGCCATGACGATCAATCGCTCGCAAGGTCGATTACATCAGAGCTTGCCGACAAATTGACGAGTATTGCGATTATCCAAGAGGACGGACTAGAGTGGTATTCGTCTGAAAAAGACGGGAAGCTACCTGCGATTACAAAGAAACAAATTGAAGCGGACAGTGATCTGAATCAAGCACTAAAAGATCGTAAAAAAATTAGTAAACGTGCAGAACCAAATGCAGGCAATCATAAAGATGAACGAATTGTCGTTGGTGTTCCATTTGAGGCAAACGGAAAAAAAGGCATGGTCTTTCTTTCTCAATCATTACTCGCTGTAGAGCAAACAACAAAGCATACGACCCGTTATATCTTCCTAGCAGCCGGTATTGCCATTGTTTTAACCACTATATTCGCGTTCTTCTTATCAACGCGTGTCACCTATCCTCTTAGAAAGATGAAAGAGGGAGCGCAGGATCTGGCGAAAGGGAAATTTGATACAAAGATTCCGATATTAACGCAAGACGAAATTGGAGAACTTGCCATCGCCTTTAATCAAATGGGCAAGCAGCTTACATTTCATATCACAGCCTTAAATCAAGAAAAAGAACATTTATCCAACATATTAAGCAGTATGGCCGATGGGGTCATCACCATCAATATTGATGGAACGATCCTCATGACGAATCCTCCTGCAGAACGATTCTTGCAGGCATGGTATTACGAGCAAAATATGAAGATCAAAGATGGAGATGAACTGCCTCCAGAAGCACGAGAACTGTTTCATACAGCCGTCAGCACGGAAAAAGAGCAAATGATCGAAGTCACACTGCAAGGGCGTACTTGGGTTCTTCTTATGTCTCCGCTTTATAATCAGCAGGACGTTAGAGGAGCAGTTGCAGTCCTTCGTGATATGACAGAGGAACGAAGACTTGATAAGCTGAGAAAAGACTTTATTGCCAATGTCAGTCATGAACTTCGTACTCCAATTGCTATGCTGCAAGGGTATAGTGAGGCGATTGTAGATGATATCGCAGGCTCAGAAGAGGAAAAGAAAGAGATTGCGCAAATTATTTACGACGAATCGCTTCGAATGGGACGTCTTGTGAATGACCTTCTAGACCTAGCGAGAATGGAAGCTGGTCATATTACACTGAATCTTGAATCAACGGATACAGAAGAGCTGACCGAGAAGATTTACCGCAAGTTTCTTGGTATAGCAAAAGAAAAGCAAGTTGATCTCACATATGATATTCAAGTGGATGAACCGCACTTTGTACTCGATCCGGATAAGATGGAGCAGGTGTTTACGAATCTCATTGATAACGCCATTCGTCATACACCTGAGGGCGGAGAGGTTCACTTCTCGGTTCAATCAGTGGAAAGCGGTTTGAAAATGGATGTGAAAGATTCAGGAAGCGGAATCCCAGAAGAGGATCTGCCATTTATTTTCGAACGTTTCTATAAAGCGGATAAGGCCAGAACAAGAGGGCGTTCTGGAACTGGACTTGGTCTTGCAATTGTGAAGAACATCGTAGAAGCACATCAAGGCTCTATTCATGCACATAGCAAGGCGGGTACTGGTACACATTTTACCTTTTATATTCCGAGAAAAAAGCAGGAACTCGTCTAATCTTGACGAAGAATCTTGTTACATGAGAAACACTTCTTTTCGAAAGAAAAAGAAGTGTTTTTTTATTTTCATATTTTTAAGGAGAAGTTAAACAAAAAGCCCTTCCCAAATTGTCGAACTTGTAATATATTTGTCATAAAGTTGTAATGTAACGTTTTGTAAGAGTCACTCGACAAAAATAAGTGAACGGAGGGGTTTCCTATGCATGAAACCTTTCAAAAAATATATGATTCGTACCATCAAGATTTGTACCAGTTTTTATTTTATATGGTTAAAGATAAAAATCAGGCAGAGGATCTCGTTCAGGAGGTTTACATCCGGGTACTTCACTCATATAAAACTTTTGAAGGAAGAAGCAGCGAGAAAACATGGCTGTTTTCAATTGCGAGGCATGTGGCAATTGATTGGTTTCGCAAACAGCAAACCATTAGACAACGGGTACTCGGCACATTTGATTGGGATAAGCAGGATGTAAAGGACCCAGACTTGCTCCCAGACGAACTGGCTGTGCAGGATGAAAATGTAAAAGAAATCTATGCCGCACTTGATCAGTGCACGATTGATCAACGAGCTGTCATCATTTTAAGATTTATCCAGGGCTACTCAATCATGGAGACGGCAAAGGCGCTAAAGTTCTCGGAAAGCAAAGTCAAAACAACGCAGCACCGAGGCCTGAAAGTGCTCCGAAAACATATGGAGCTTTTGAAGGAGGAGCTAGTGAATGAAAACGAACAGGTCCGATTGGAGCGAAGAACGAATCAAGGTGTTACTAAGTCAGCTTCCAAAGGTGGAGGACAACCGTTCATCTAAGCAAATATACCAGCAGATGCTGATGGCAAGTGGGCAGAAAAAGAAAAGTGCCAAATGGATCGGTCCAGCGGTCGCAACCGTTGTGGTTTTATTTATGGCGTTTTTAATTTCTCCTCATTTATTTCAGCCAGCTGCTCAAGATCACCATCAGCAAATGAAAATGGATTCAAGTGCTGACAAAAGTCAGGTGAACGCCACATTAGAAGCGGTCAAACAGACTGATGGGCCCTCACATGTTGTTTCTCTTAAGCAGCAGCAAAAGTATATGACCATGGCATACATAGATGAATCGACCTCTCAAGTGGTACCAATTAGCATTCAAAAAGAGGGTGAGTATGATCATTTGCAGAATATGGTGAACACATATGAACAGGTGCGGCTGCCTGAAATGACAAAACCTCTTCAGTCTTATATGGATATGGTGGAGCTTCGTGAAAAAGGAGATACACTTATTTTTCAATTAAAAAGTGATTTGTCCCTTGATACGTTAAAAGAAGCCAATCGGTTTAAAGATATGGTAAAAGAAACGCTAAAATGGAGCAAATATAAGCAGGTGCAAGTCAAGACAGCTAAAGGATCTCACCTTCAATTAGGAGCAAATGGAAGCGTTGGAACAATATCAATTGAAAAACAAACAAAGCATGCTTATTATGTTTTAGAGAATAAGAGCGGGACCTTTTTGGTGCCTTCAAAAACGCATTATTCATCGTATGAAGATGCGGTAGAAGCGATGAAGCGTACAAGCGATGCAGGACTTGATCCATTAATTAAAGATGAACCGATTAAAGAAGTGACGTCTAAAGGAAAACATGTGACCATTACGTTTGGAGCATCAGCGAAATTATCGGACTCAAATGATCATATTTTACTCATTGAAGGTCTGCTGCTCTCAGCGAAAGATTTTGGTTTTACAGAGGTCACCATTCAACAGGCGGGAACAGATCAAGTTGGTCCATATGAATTAGAAGAACCGATAGAGGTGCCGGCTTTGCCGAATCCAGTTGTCATAAAAGACCGTTAAAGGACGCGAGAAATTGCGTTCTTTTTTGATGTATAGAAAATAGCTTCCTTGCTGTATACTAAGCTGTCATAAAAAGAATCGCAAAGAAAGGGAGTCACTGATGAAAAGGTATTGCTTCATATGTGCCAGCTGTTTTTTGATGATCTTTTCGCCTGTTGTTCATGCACAGGAAACAAGCGAATGGGTGGAGCCAATAAAAGGAGAAGTCACAGATTTATTTGGGACAAGAGATGGCTCGCACAAGGGATTAGATATAGCTGCACCAGAAGGAGAATCCATCTTTGCTGCAAGTGAAGGGGTGGTCTCGCGTTCGTATGTATCTGCTACATATGGCGAGGTTGTGTTTATCCAGCATCCAAATGGATATGAAACCGTCTATGCACATTTACACGAGCGTTTTGTTAAAGAGGGTGACCATGTAGAAGCAGGACAGCCGATCGGCATTATCGGTAACACAGGAGCGTCTAGAGGCACTCATTTGCATTTTGAGGTGCACAGGGGTCAA
Organism: Bacillus sp. FSL R5-0422; assembly: GCF_038610765.1. Taxonomy (NCBI): domain Bacteria; kingdom Bacillati; phylum Bacillota; class Bacilli; order Caryophanales; family Bacillaceae; genus Bacillus; species Bacillus sp. FSL R5-0422. The sequence continues at coordinate 2,034,237 of NZ_CP152014.1, read as the reverse complement.
TGGTCAGTCAGCAAAGAAGATGCGGTAGATCCGCTCACAATCATTGCGATGGATCGTTTCCAAGAGCCGGCTCTACATGTAAACGGACAAGAGAACAATACATACCTCATTAAACAAGGAGATACCCTTTGGTCGATTGCAAGGGCACATGAGATGACTGTGGAGCAATTGAAACAGATCAATGAGCTGACCACTCATCTCATCCGAACGGGAGATCGTTTAATGGTTTCAAAAAAATAAACCTCATGCGTTTGCATGAGGTTTATATTAATTTTTTATAGGTCGATCAGACGGACAGAAAGTATATCGTGTACTTCGGTTAATTCTTTGACTATTTCGTCCTCAAGATGCTTGTCGAAAGAAAGCATCATGATGGCTTCGCCGCCTTTTTCTTTACGTCCTACTTGCATTGTCGCAATGTTGACATCATGGTCGCCTAAAATTTGTCCAACCTTTCCAATTACACCAGGTGCATCAGTATGCTGGATGTAGACAAGGTGTCCATCTGGATAAAAATCAATATTAAATCCATTAATGGAAACAACGCGTTCTCCTAAATGCGGGATGTAGGTTGCTTTAAGAGTAAAGGTTGAAAGATCGCCTTTGACTTCAATAGAAATGCTGTTTTCGTAACCAGATTCGCTGGAAGAAATCTTTTCACTAAAGCTAATGCCGCGTTCTTTTGCCACCATTCCAGCATTGACTTCATTTACAGTCGAATCAACACGCTCTTTTAAAAAGCCTGACAGAAGACTTTTTGTAATAAAGGATGTTTCGAGTTTTGAAATAGAGCCTTCGTAAGAGATGCCTACTTCTTTTACTGGTTCTCTCATTGATTGAGAGACAAGACGTCCGAGTTTTCCTGCAAACTGATGATAAGGCTGAATTTTTTTGAACTCGTCTTTTGTCATCGCTGGTAGGTTAATAGATGACATCACAGGGAGTCCTTTTGCAAATTGAAGTACTTCTTCAGATACTTGTGCCGCTACATTTAATTGTGCTTCCTTCGTCGATGCGCCAAGGTGCGGAGTTGCAATGACAAGCGGATGGTCTACAAGCGGATTATCAGTAGGAGGTTCTACTTCAAATACATCGAGTGCAGCTCCTGCAACATGACCGCTTTCAAGCGCTTCAAGAAGGTCACGCTCATCAATGATACCACCGCGTGCACAGTTCACTAGGCGAACGCCTTTTTTCGTTTTTGCGATTGTTTCTTTATTAAGAAGTCCTCTTGTTTCTTTTGTTAATGGGGTATGTACAGTGATAATATCTGATACTTCGAGCACTTCATCAAGTGATTTGGCATTGACGCCGATTTTTTCTGCACGTTCCTTTGTTAGAAAAGGATCAAATACGTTGACTGTCATGCCAAATGCTCTTGCGCGTTGGGCGATTTCGCTTCCGATTCTACCAAGTCCAACAATCCCAAGAGATTTTCCATAAAGCTCGGCACCAACATATGCACCTCTGTTCCATTCTTTTGATTTTACAGAAATGTTGGCTTGTGGAATATGACGCATAAGCGAAGAGATCATCGCAAATGTATGCTCAGCTGTAGAGATCGTATTACCGTTTGGTGCATTGATCACAATGACACCATGCTTGGTGGCTTCATCGATATCAATATTGTCTACTCCCACACCAGCACGGCCGACAATTTTTAAAGAAGTCATTTTTTCATAAAGCTCTTTGGTCACTTTCGTCGCACTTCTGACAAGTAAGGCATCAAATGTGTGTAATTCATCTTCTGCTTCTGTTACATTTTTTTGGACAATTTCAACAAAATCTGATTCTAAAAGTGGTAAAAGACCGTCATTGCTCATCTTATCTGAGACTAAAACTCGAAACATCGTAAGATTTCCTCCTAAAATAAACGTCATAAATATCTGATAATTTACCATATTCCTTTTCACTGTGTCAATCAAATTAAAGCAGTAAAGCGAAAAAGAAAACACGAACATTTCTTAGTGTCTTTATAAAGAATGGACACCTTTAAACAAAAGATAACCAATTTTTTCGCATTTGTCATTATAATTTTTAAGTTTTTTACGATTTTTTAAAACTGATGAAATTGCTCAGGATTTTTATCTGTACAAATGCTCATATATCATATATAATGATGTCGAATTGAATAATGATCAATCTTCGGGGCAGGGTGCAATTCCCTACCGGCGGTGATGAGCATAGTCTCTAAGCCCGCGAGCCTTTTTTGGCAGGATTCGGTGTGATTCCGAAGCCGACAGTATAGTCTGGATGGGAGAAGATGGAGGTTCGTAAACGTTGAAAACTGAGTTTTTCACACGTTTATTTGTCTAGCCTAAATTCCCCGCTCCTGGTTTCATGAGCGGTTTTTTTGTGGCTGAAATTGAACAATCCTCTTTTCGTTAGATTTGATCGAAAAGGAGAGAGAATATTGAATCAAAGTAAAGTAAAGCGTTTAGTTGTCACCAGTATGCTTAGCAGTATTTCATTTGTGTTAATTTTATTGGATTTCCCTTTCCCAGGGCTTCCAGCGTATTTGAAAATTGATTTCAGCGATATCCCAGCGATTATTGCAATTTTAATTTATGGGCCAGGTGCAGGAATCGCCGTTGAGGCATTAAAAAATGTTCTGCATTATCTCATTCAAGGCAGTATGTCCGGCGTTCCAGTTGGGCAAGTCGCGAACTTCATTGCAGGCACACTATTTATCTTACCAGTCGCCTTTATGTTCAAAAAAATTAAATCAGCAAAAGGAATGGCTTGGTCAATGATCATGGGTACATTACTTATGACTGTGATGATGAGCATTTTAAATTACTTCTTATTCCTGCCAGCTTACACATGGTTTTTAAACGCACCAGAACTATCAGATCATGCGCTCAAGACGACCATTACAGCGGGGATTTTACCTTTTAACTTTATTAAAGGAATCATCATTACCATCGTATTTAGCTTCATTTTTGTGAAAATGCGTCCATGGTTTGAAAATAAACGCCGACTTCAAAATAGTTAATATAAAAAAAGCCCCTGCATAAGGGGCTTTTATACTATTCATGCTTAAGTGGGTCTCCCTCGAAAGATTCGTCCGCAACTTTGATTGAGTCAGTTGGACATCCTTCAAATGCATCAAGCATATCTTCTTCAAGTACTTCTGGAACTTCTACAGTCCCTTGGTTGTCGTCAAGCGTAACAAATGCAATGCCTTCATCATCATAATCATAAATGTCTGGAGCAGCTGCACCGCATGCGCCGCAAGCAATACATGTGTCTTTGTCTACAATTGTATATTTTGCCATGTTAAAAAAATACCTCCCAAATAGTTCGATGGAACACATGGTTTAACCTTTTTAGTTTCACCGATAAAAAACAATTTCCTCAAACCTTATTGTAATGATTTTAAATTCACATTTCAACTGTAAAGTGAATGAGAATGCTTATCACATAAGGGTTTGTTCATAACTTTCCCCCATAAATTGAGTTTAAACATTTCTTCTTGTATGAAATCTGTTAAAATAAAGGGAGAAAATATTCGAATTTTGTCAGGAAGACAGGTGCTTTGATGAATGACTCTTCATTATTTGGATGTCATGTTAATGGACAGCGTATATAAATTGAACGGTGAACGCTCCATTAGTGCTGTCTACCATCTTTTTAAAGGAAAAAAATCATCACAAACCATACAGGATGCCAGCTTGTTTGAGCTTTCCAGGTACTTCGGCTGTTACCCGGAGTTTACGAGAGACCAGCTGAATCGCTCTGCTTTAAAACTTGAAGAAAAGCACTACATTAGAAAAAACGATGAGACACTCAACATCACTGAAGCAGGGCAGCGAACGCTACACCAGCATTTTTCTGAAAAACCGATGCCTACTTATTTTCATGGTGCCAAATATCATGATAAAGCAAAGATGCTATGGATGAGGCTTTCTTTACTTGTACAAGTGCTTTCTCACCATATGGCTGGATCACATCAATATGTTCCGATACAAAGAGATGTCTCAGTTCAAAGCTGGACGAAATCTTTTTTGAAACAGCATCAGCAGAAGAGCAAGCTTTCAAAAGATCTGCATCATGAACTAGAAAAACTTCTGATGAACCTAAGTGAGCAAGAGGCAGTGATTTTTGTTTACTCATTGACCTCAAATGAACGAATCGGGCGTACGTATCAGCAAATGGCGGAGTGGATGAAAGAAGATGTGTGGTATGTGTACCTGCTTTTTTGGAATGTACTCCATTATTTTATTCAATCTGCCCAAAAAGGTGAGGCACCGATTTTGCAGCAACTCATAGGTGACCTTGAATTTAAACGCGTGTTAACAACTTCTACTCACAAAACACTGGAGCTTGTCCAAAAAGGATTTGATATTGAACAAATTGCTCACATTCGTTCATTAAAAAAGGCAACGATTGAAGATCATATTGTGGAGCTGTCGATACATGAGCCAAGCTTTTCAATAGAGCCATATGTGAGTATAGAAGAGCAGCGGGCAATTCTTGCTGTAGCTAAAGAGCTGCAAACAAATAAAATGAAGCTGATTAAAGAAAAACTCGAGCATCCATTTACTTATTTTCAAATAAGATTGGCACTGACAAGGATGGTGAAAGCAAATGGATAAGCTTCATCAGACGCTCATGCGATACTTTGGCCATGGCACATTTAAATCAGGTCAAGAGGACATTATTCGAAGTGTGCTGCATCAAAAAGACACGGTGGCCATGCTGCCTACTGGTGGAGGCAAGTCACTTTGCTATCAAATTCCCGGTTATATGACAGACGGGTTAGTTCTGATCATTTCGCCGCTTTTATCGCTAATGGAGGACCAAGTCGAACGAATGAAAATGCGCGGAGAAAAACGAGTGGCGGCACTTAATAGCACATTGTCTTTTCAGGAAAGGCGACATATCATTCGGCATTTGCCATCATATAAATTTCTATTTGTCGCACCTGAGGCATTGATGTCAGAAGTGCTCTTAGAACAGCTCAAATCGATGCGTATTGGTCTGTTTGTCGTCGATGAAGCGCATTGTATATCAGAATGGGGGCATGATTTCCGTCCTGAATATTCGAAGCTTGGAGAATGGAGAGAAGCGTTAGGTCATCCTGTGGCTTTAGCTCTTACAGCTACAGCAACAAAACAAACGCTAAAAGATACTGTGCAAACGCTAAGATTACAGCAGCCAGACTTTCATATTCATTCCGTCAATCGCCCGAACATTGCCTTAGTCAAAGAAGTACACGAAACGAAAGAAGCAAAAGAGAAACGGGCCATTGAGCTTGTAGATTTCCTGCAAGGACCAGGCATTATTTATTGCCCGACCCGGCAAATGACAGAAGAACTTGCTCTCTATATGAAACAAAAAACCAATCAGCGTGTTGAGTTTTATCATGGCGGAATGGATGCGGGAGACCGTATGCTTATTCAGCAGCAATTTATTAGTGATCAGCTTGCTCTCATTTGCTGTACGAGTGCTTTTGGCATGGGAATTGATAAAGCAAATATCCGATTTGTCATTCATATGAGTCCACCGCAATCGATTGAAGCATTTATGCAAGAGATTGGAAGAGCGGGAAGAGACGGGAAAAACAGTGTGAGTATTCTTTTATATACAGAAGAGGATGCAGAAATTCAGCAACACTTGATCCAAGCAGAAGGATTTGACGATCCAGAAATTGATTTCTACTTAGCACAACTGACACAAATGCAGACAAATGATGAAAAAAAATTACGTGAACGATTGATGGAGACAGGACTTCAAGAGACGCGTGCAAGAATGCTGACGCATTATTACATGATGCATGAGTCCGAGCAGCGCCCGGCAATCCTTATGAATCTAAAAGAAAGATTGCAGGACAGACAAACAGAAAAGCTGAGAAAGGTGTGGCAATTTAAAGAGCGGATCATGGATCATAACTGCTTTAGACAATCTCTGTTATCATACTTTCACGAACAGATTGATCAAACAGAGCGCGCGTCCTCTGACGATTGCTGCTCTTCTTGCGGACTGAACCTGTCTGATTATGAAAAAAAAGAACAATCATTGGAGCTGAATGAAATGAAACACTGGAAGACTGTGCTGGATCGTATGTTTCATCTGACAAAAGAGGCGCAGCATTGATAGAACAACATCGCCGAATCATTGAAAAATTAACCGATCGACAAGTCGTAGAACAGCTGTATTTCACGCAGCTACTTATGCTTATCGTTTCTTTTTTACTAGGCATATTTATGTTCGATCAATGGACAGATTTTACATCCCTTTGGCAGATCCATGATATGCGCATTCTGACATATGGAATTGGCGGTGCTTTGCTCGTCATTATTGTGGATGCGATTGTCATGAAGGTGTTTCCCGCTCATATGTATGATGATGGCGGTTTAAATGAAAAGATGTTCAAAAACCGAAGCATCCCACATATTGTTTGGTTAACACTTCTCATTGCCTTTTCAGAGGAAATACTATTTCGCGGAATTGTTCAACAACAATTTGGGCTAGAAATTGCCAGCATCGTGTTTGCGCTTCTTCACTTTCGCTATTTATCAAAAATACTCTTGTTTATCCTCGTGGTTTCCATTAGTATTTTTTTAGGACTTTTATACGAGTGGACGGGGAATCTATTTGTTCCTGTTATGACACATTTTGTCATTGATTTAGTCTTTGCTTGTCAAATTCGTTTGAAATATAAGGGGAGGGATGAACATGGAAGAAATGTCGAGAATGCAGAGAAAGAAGGAGCAACTCACCAACAACCATGACGACAATGTAGAGGAAATTCTTGAAGACAAAGTACATCCTTCTGATGACTCTCACTTTCCTACACGAGAAGACTTTCATGAATATAAGAAGCAGCGTACGAAAAAAGTGCGCAATCCTTTGTTTACGACATTGGCTATTATCTTTCCTATTATCGTCATCACTGTTTTCTTTCTATTGATCTACTACACATCACAGGAAATAAACCATAATAATCAAGATGTATATAATATCGATTCTACATCAAGTGCCGACACGGACCCAGTTCCGTCAGCACTAGCCGAAACAAAAAAAGACGCAAACGCTGATAAAGCGGATGCGTCTGATGAAGAGAAGAAAAAGAAAGATGAAGAAAAAGAAAAGCAGCGTTCAAAAGAAAAAGCAGAGCAGAAGAAAAAAGAAAAAGCTGCAAAAGAGAAAGAAGAGCGTGAAAAAGCAGCTGCTGCGAAAAAGCGTGAACAGCAGCAGCTAGCCCTCCAAAAACAGCAAGAAGAGAAAAAACGAAAAGAAGCCGAGGATAAAAAGAAGCAGGAAGAAAAGCCAGTTCGTGTCGTGCAGCACACAGTTGGCCCAGAGGAAAACCTGTATCGAATCTCGATGAAATATTACAAAAGCCGATCAGGTGAAGAGAAAATTAAAGCCTACAATCACTTAAATGGGAACAGTGTATACAGTGGTCAAGTACTTAACATACCATTGGAGAACTAATTACCTGACATGAACGAAGGAAAATGCACATACATATGTAGAAAAAAGGGACAGGGTGTATGTGATGACTTTGCACGCAATCAGCCGCTATATGGATCAGCCGACACAGAAAATGATGGAAACGTTGATCAAAAGAAAGCACAAATATGAGGGCTTTGCCAAACAGTGCAAAAGGTGGCAATGGACAGCCCTTTTATCACTGGCGATTCTTTTGTTTTATTTTGTGATAACGGCAAATAAGGGAGGCTCTCTTCAGCCAGAAGCAATGATTGCAACACTGCTCGGTCATGAGGTCTTTCTATTTTGGATCATGGCTGAGGTGTTTGCTTTTTATGCTTCTTATTATTATAAGAAAAAAGAAGAAAAGGCTGAGGATGAATATCATCGCCTCAGATGTGAGATTATACAAAAAAGCACAGACTTATGGCCGCAATCAGACCAGTGGAAAGAGCGTGAAGCGGTTTTTCACTATATGCACCAGCAATATGACATTAATCTCTATTATGAAAGTAAATAAATGCGTAAAAAGACGTTTTAATAGTTGAAACGTCTTTTTTCATTCAAGCGTCTTATGAACGACACATATGCAAGGGAGCCATTTATGATGAAATATGCCATCGGATTTACCGCCGCCATTGCGGCTGTTACAACAGGTGTGTGTGTAACGGCAAAAATGGTGAAAACGGCAAAACAAAACAACATCAAAAAGCATTACTTTACAATAGAAGCACTTCAATCAGATCGACCAGGAGTGATTTTCTTTATTTCTGATACACACCGCCGGCTCATTCATGACTCATTATTAGCCGAGGTCACACAAGAAAAACCGGATGTCATTATGATAGGCGGGGACTTAGCAGAAAAAGGTGTACCCTACGCCAGAATAGAAGAAAATGTGAAACGATTATCAAGAATTGCGCCCGTTTATTTTGTTTGGGGAAATAATGATCACGAGTTGCACCAGCAAAAGTTTAAAGAAATTCTTCATGCTTTCGATGTGACGACTCTGCAAAATGAAACGGCTGTGTGGGATTTCGAAGGCCAGCCAATCAAAATTGGAGGTATTGATGATATTCGGCTTGAAAAGGCGGATTATGAAGCGATACGACCTGAGTTTGTGAAAGGTGACGTAAATATTCTCTTATCACACAACCCAGATGTACATCATTTAATGAGTGAAGATGAGGGAATCAACCTTGTTTTGAGCGGTCATACGCATGGAGGTCAGATCCGAATTGGGAAATTTGGTCCGTATGAAAAAGGAAGAACTGGTCAGGTGAAAGGCGCATTTTTTCTCATTAGTAATGGTTATGGGACAACGAAGATTCCAATGCGTCTCGGGGCTGAGCCAGAAACCCATTTGATCTATTTAATGCCTGTCAAAAAGCGATAACTGGATGCGCCTTCAATATTTTCCATAAAAGTCACCGTAAGCATAGCTTCATGCTTGTCTTCCGACTTGACACAGTGTAAACTGAATACAAAATTAAGAACCTATGACTCATCATCTCATATACTACAGTATGATGTGTGTTTAGAAGAGGCAGGAGGGAACGTTATGCGACTGGAGCGTCTGAATTATAATAAAATCAAAATTTTTCTCACACTAGATGACCTGACAGACCGGGGTCTTACGAAAGAAGACCTTTGGAAAGATTCGTTCAAAGTCCATCAGCTGTTTAAAGACATGATGAACGAAGCGAATCAGGAGCTCGGTTTTGAAGCGAGTGGACCGATTGCTGTTGAAGTATTTTCACTTCAGGCGCAGGGGATGGTTGTCATTGTCACAAAGAGTCAGCAAGATGATGCTGATGATGATGAGTTTGATGAAGATTACATTGAGATGCAAGTCAAACTCGACGAGAGTCATCATGTGCTCTATCAATTTGCCTCATTTGAAGATGTGATTCAACTGTCCCATAGTTTAAGTCGTATTGGACTTTTAGGGGGTACAGTTTACCATTATGAAGGTCAATATTTTCTCAGCCTTGATGATTTTGAAGAACTATCAGCTGATACCGTCATTTCCATTTTAGCGGAGTTCGGTTCTCCTACGACATTAACGATTCATCGGTTAAAAGAATACGGAAAAGTGATCATGCAAGATGATGCAGTGAAAACGATTCAAATGTATTTTTAATCACTTTTTTCTATTATATTTAATACTGTTGTGATGAAACAACAGTATTTTTTTATATCCTTTTTATATTTATAAACGCTGATATTTTATTTTGATAAAAAACGTTTTTTACCTTTGCTTTACCAGTACGAAGGTGTATACTATTGCTTGAAAGGGAGCAGTAGATCATGAAAGATTTCTAGGGGGTTTATTTTAATGGCAGCCGATCAAAACGCCGCTCATAACGCAGAAGATAAGCTAGATGTTTTAAAGTCAACTCAAACCGTCATACATAAAGCGCTAGACAAATTAGGTTATCCGCAAGAAGTGTATGAATTGCTGAAGGAGCCAATTCGTCTTTTAACTGTGAAAATTCCAGTACGGATGGATGATGGATCAGTAAAGATTTTTACTGGTTACCGTGCGCAGCACAATGATGCTGTCGGACCGACAAAAGGCGGTATTCGTTTCCACCCGAACGTTACTGAAAAAGAAGTAAAAGCGCTTTCAATTTGGATGAGTTTAAAATGTGGTATTGTGGATCTTCCTTATGGCGGAGGAAAAGGCGGTATTATCTGTGATCCAAGAGAAATGTCATTTAGAGAGCTTGAAAAACTAAGCCGCGGCTATGTTCGCGCAATCAGTCAAATCGTTGGTCCAACGAAAGATGTACCAGCACCAGACGTGTTTACAAACTCTCAAATTATGGCATGGATGATGGACGAATATTCTAGAATGGATGAATTTAACTCGCCAGGATTTATTACAGGAAAACCAATTGTTCTTGGAGGTTCACACGGACGTGATACTGCAACAGCAAAAGGTGTGACGATCTGCATCAAAGAAGCGGCGAAGAAAAAAGGAATTGACATAAGCGGGGCACGTGTTGTCGTACAGGGATTCGGAAATGCAGGAAGCTACTTAGCTAAATTCATGTATGATGCTGGAGCGAAAATCGTAGGAATTTCAGATGCTTACGGCGGGTTATACGATGAAGATGGTCTTGATATTGACTACTTGCTTGACCGACGTGACAGCTTTGGAACCGTTACTAAATTATTTAACGATACCATCACAAACCAAGAACTGCTTGAGCTCGATTGTGATATCTTAGTACCTGCAGCCATTGAGAACCAAATCACTGAAGATAACGCGGCAAACATTAAAGCTAAAATTGTCGTGGAAGCAGCGAATGGTCCAACGACACTTGAAGGAACAAAAATTCTTTCAGATCGTGGAGTACTGCTTGTCCCAGACGTACTTGCGAGTGCGGGTGGTGTAACGGTTTCTTACTTTGAATGGGTGCAGAATAACCAAGGGTTCTACTGGACTGAAGAGGAAGTCGAAACTCGTTTAGAAGATATGATGGTGAAATCATTTAATAATATTTATGAAATGGCACAAAATCGCCGCATCGATATGCGTCTTGCTGCATACATGGTCGGCGTACGTAAAATGGCTGAAGCTTCTCGTTTCAGAGGCTGGATTTAAGCGGCTCATTTGCATCGCGCCTTAAAATCTCCTATCCTTAAATAGGAGATTTTTTTATTGAATGAACAACTCATGAAACAGCTAGCAATTGTTATTGCATTGAAACGACAGGAGTGGAACAAATGAAACAAGAAAAAGCGATCATAATAGGAGGCGGCCCATGCGGACTATCAGCTGCCATCGCATTCAAGCAAATCGGCATTGATGCACTTGTCATTGAAAAGGGGAATGTCGTCAATAGTATTTATCATTACCCAACACATCAAACCTTTTTTAGTTCAAGTGAAAAGCTTGAGATTGGTGATGTCGCTTTTATTACTGAAAATCGCAAGCCCGTACGTATCCAGGCACTTTCTTATTATCGAGAAGTAGTCAGACGAAAAAGCCTGCGTGTACATGCCTTTGAAAAAGTGAACGCTGTGACGAAAAAAGACGGTCATTTTACCGTGAGCACATCAAAAGACGATTATGTATGTGATTATGTCGTGATTGCGACGGGCTACTATGATCATCCAAACTATATGAATGTCAAAGGGGAAGACCTTCCACATGTTTATCATTATTTTAAAGAAGGACACCCATACTTTGATAAAGATGTAACGGTGATCGGTGGGAAAAACTCAAGTGTCGATGCTGCGCTAGAACTTGTGAAATGCGGAAGTAGAGTCACTGTACTGTATCGAGGCACTGAATATTCATCTAGCATCAAACCTTGGATTTTGCCAGAGTTTGAAGCACTTGTGCGGAATGGAACGATACGAATGGAGTTTGGAGCGCAGGTGCAGGAAATCACAGAAGAAGAAGTGATTTTTACAAATCAGCAAGAGCAAACAGAGCGAGTGAAAAGTGATTATGTTTTTGCCATGACAGGCTATCATCCAGATCATTCTTTCTTAGAAAAAATGGGAGTGACAATTGATCAAGAATCAGGCCGTCCAGCATTTGATGAAGAGACGATGGAGACAAATGTAGAAGGTATTTTCATTGCAGGAGTCATTGCAGCTGGAAATAATGCCAATGAAATTTTCATTGAAAATGGGAGATTTCATGGTGGGCTTATTGCAGAAGAAATCAACAACAGAATGAACGGATAAAAAAAGAACTGGATCCTTTTAAGGGATTCAGTTTTTTTGCTATAAAATGGGATTATATAGAAAGTAATTTTCATAAAAATGGGCTCGATTCATATAAAAAATGGGTAAATCATGGTACGATAATGAAGGATAATGTAGGGAAAGAGGTCTGGTTATGATCGCAATCATCTCAGCAGGTTTAGCTCCCGGCATCGCACTTTTAAGTTATTTTTATTTGAAAGATCAGTACGACAATGAGCCGGTACACATGGTCATCAGATCTTTTATGCTAGGCGTTATACTTGTGTTTCCAACCATGTTTATTCAATATGTCCTACAAGAGGAGCATATCACCACGAACCCTATCTTGATTTCATTTGTGACGTCGGGCTTTTTAGAGGAATCTTTAAAATGGTTTATTTTAATGGTCAGCGTCTATGCACATGCCCAATTTGACGAACACTATGATGGGATTGTATATGGAACAAGTGTCTCACTTGGTTTCGCCACACTTGAAAATATTCTTTATTTAGTCGGTCACGGGGTTGAATATGCGTTTACCCGTGCTTTATTACCCGTCTCAAGTCATGCTTTATTCGGTGTTGTGATGGGGTTTTATATCGGCAAAGCCCGCTTCTCTGAAAAAAAAGAGCAGCATAAATGGCTGATTCTTTCTTTAACGCTTCCTGTGCTTTTTCACGGCCTTTATGATTTCATATTGTTAGGGATGAAAAATTGGGGATATATCATGCTACCATTCATGATTTTTTTATGGTGGTTTGGCCTGCGAAAAGCAAAAAAGGCTCGTTCTGTGAAAATGGTGCAAATTTAAAAAAACGTCTTATCAGTTGATAGGGCGTTTTTTTGTCTTTTCATCCATTTCTCTCCTGTGTTGAATGTATAAAAATAGGGATTGGAAGAAATATATATTCAAACATCAAAAGTACAGGAGGATCAAATATGGACAAAGCTCGTTTCATGAAAAAAATCGTCCTTATCTTCTCAATCGTTCTACTCGCAACCTCACTAATGACAACTGAAAAGAGTGAAGCCTTCACCAGTCAAGTCATTCAGCGTGGTGCAACAGGAGAAGATGTAGTCGAGCTGCAAGCACGGCTCCAATACAATGGCTTTTACAATGGCAAAATTGATGGTGTATATGGCTGGGGGACGTACTGGGCCGTTCGCAACTTTCAAAGCCAATATGGTGTAAAGAAGGTCGACGGACTTGTAGGTAAACAAACAAAAAGCCTCTTAGTTCAAAAGACAAAATACTATAAAGACTTTGTTCAGCAGCAGCTGCAAAAGGGGAATGAGTTTACCCATTATGGCGGGAAACCTCTTGATCAGCAAACGAAAGCTCCAGCGAAAAGAAGTTCACAAAAAAAGACAGCTCAAGGTGCAAAAGAGAATCAAAAAAGTCAAAGTGGAGCATCTGGAAAGTCTGCGAAACAGTCAGGCAATCAGCAAGCAAATCAAACACCGAAACAAACGGCAGCCAACATGCCAGGTGGTTTTTCTAGTAATGATATTCAGCTCTTATCACAAGCGGTATATAGTGAAGCAAGAGGCGAGCCGTATGAAGGACAAGTGGCGATCGCTGCCGTCATCTTAAATCGTTTGAACAACTCGACTTTTCCAAATACAATCGCAGGTGTTATTTTTGAACCGCTTGCATTTACAGCTGTGGCGGATGGTCAATTTTATATGTCACCTAATGAAACTGCAAAAAAAGCTGTATTTGATGCCATTAACGGCTGGGACCCATCTGAGAGTGCCGTCTATTACTTTAATCCTGATACAGCGACTAGCCCATGGATTTGGGGTAGACCACAAATTAAACGCATTGGGAAACATATTTTCTGCGAATAGAAAGAGGTGTAAATAAATGATCAGAGGAATATTGATTGCCATTTTAGGAATTGCTGTTATCTCAACAGGTTATTGGGGCTATAAAGAGCATCAAGAAAAAGACGCAGTGCTTTTGCACGCAGAGAATAACTATCAGAGGGCCTTCCACGATTTAACGTACCAAGTGGATCAGCTACACGACAAACTTGGAGCAACGCTTGCGATGAACAGCCAATTGTCGATTTCACCAGCACTTGCAGATGTATGGAGAATGTCTTCAGAAGCACATAACAATGTGAGTCAGCTTCCGCTTACATTAATGCCTTTTAACAAAACGGAAGAATTTTTGGCGAATGTCGGAGACTTTAGCTACAAATCATCAGTGAAATCCTTATCAGATGAACCATTAAACAAAAATACGCACAAAACCATTACGTCATTATATCAACAAGCATCTGATATTCAAAACGAACTGAGACAAGTGCAACATCTCGTCCTCAACAAAAATTTAAAATGGATGGATGTTGAAATGGCACTTGCTGATGGTGACCGAAAGAATGATAACACCATCATTGACGGGTTGAAAACAGTCGAGAAAAATGCAGATGCATTTGCAGATGTCGATCTCGGACCGACAAATGTGTCGACAGAAGCAGAAACACGTGGCTACAATCATTTAAAAGGAAAAAAGATTTCAAAGAAAGAAGCGATACGCATAGCCCAGCAATTCACACCTGATCATAATCAACATTTTAAGGTGAGAAAAAGCGGAAGTAAAACCAATCGAGATGTGTACAGCTTATCAATGTCAGATCCTGATAGTAAAGCGAATTTCTATTTAGACTTGACTGAAAAAGGAGGGCATCCCGTTTACCTTCTTCAAAATCGAGACGTAAAAAAACAGAAAATCAGTTTAAACCAAGCATCAGAAAAAGCACTCAGCTTTTTAAAGAAGCAAGGATTTGATGCAGAGTCATTCCATTTAGATGAAAGTGCGCAATTTGATAATATCGGTGTATTTACCTATGTGCCACTACAAAAAAATGTACTGCTGTATCCAGATAGTATACGCATGAAGGTTGCATTAGATGATGGAGAAGTGGTTGGATTTTCAGCGAAAGACTATTTAACGAATCATAAAACAAGAGACATCAAAGCACCTAAAATCTCACAAAAAGAAGCGAAGAAAACACTCAATCAGCATGTGAAAATCGAAGATACTCATGTGGCGATTGTTCAAAACGATATGTCAGAAGAAGTTTTATGCTATGAGTTCCTTGGAACGATAAAAAATGATACGTACCGAATGTTCATTAATGCGGATACCGGAAAAGAAGAACGAGTAGATAAACTAAAAAACGCAGAACCTATATATAAAGACCTATAGAAAAGGAAGTGAGGAAAAGGCGAATAAGCCTTTTCCTTTTGTTTTATACATGGTTTAATATAGGAGAGGATATGATTTCACAGATGAAAGAGTGATGAGGAATGTTACAAATAGGGGATGCAATCACAATTGAATATGTCAATGAGAACAAAGAAGTGAAAACTGCAAAATCGAAAGTTTTGGAAAATAATAACGATGATATTTGCATTAATTATCCAGCTGATAAAGAAACGGGACGCACGATCTATTTGAACCAGCAAACAGAAATCACCGTTTTCTTTTTCGATGAAAGTCAAATTCCATACAAATGCACAAGCGAAGTCATCGGCAAGAAGAAAGAAGATATTCCGATGATCGTCATTTCCATTCCGCCAAAAGAAGAAATGATTCGGCTTCAGCGGAGAGAATATCTGAGAGTCGATACTATGGTCAAAGCCGCGATCACGCAAACGGGTGAAGAATCCTTTGACACGTTTATTGTCAATATGAGTGCTGGCGGCTTAGCCATTGCTGTTCCTGAAGGTGTCTCATTGAAAGAAGACGGAGAAGTGATCACAGAGTTTGAACTTCCGCTGAAAGAGCCTGTCAAAATTAAAGCGGTTGCAGAGATGAGCCGAGTCTATCAAGATGAGCAGACTGGTAAAACAAGAGCGATCATGGAGTTTTCTGAGATCTCAAATGATCAGCAGCAGCACATTATGAAGTACTGCTTCCAGCAGCAGCTTTTAACACGTGTGAAAAAAGCATAAGAATAAAGGATGTTAAAAGCTTCCATACTAGAGGTGATAGATTCTAGCGTGGAGGCTTTTTGTATGAAGACAATGGAAAGATGGTTATTTAAAGCGGTGCTCATTCAGCTTGTCTTATTATTAGCCGTTCAGATTACTCTTCATTTGACGAAAGGAGAACTATTTTTGTCAAAAGTCGTGCAATACGAGGGTGTAAATAACATGAGCATTGAAGATTGGATCGAGACGTTTAAGCAGAAGGATTAATAGAAAATTCCCCCGTTTGACCGGTGATCGTGTTACAATTCATAAGGGAGATTCAATCAAGGAGAGGTATTATGAAAAAGAAATTATCTATCGCAATTGACGGTCCTGCTGCAGCAGGAAAAAGCACTGTGGCAAAAATTGTCGCAGCAAAAAAATCATATATTTATATCGATACAGGTGCCATGTACAGAGCGATTACACTTGCGGCACTTCAACAAGGTGTAGATCTTGAAGATGAGCAGGCACTTGATGCACTACTGAAAAAAACTGTGATTGAACTTGTCTCAACAGGCGAGGGTCAAAAAGTTCATCTAGACAATACAGATGTGACAGAGGAGATTCGCACAGACCGCGTGAGCAACCAAGTATCGGTTGTCGCAAAGCACAGAGCTGTTCGGGAAGAAATGGTCCGCAGGCAACAAGAGCTTGGTAAAAAAGGCGGTGTCGTCATGGACGGAAGAGACATAGGTACGCACGTTCTTCCTGATGCCGAAGTGAAAATCTTCTTGCTTGCCTCTGTAGAAGAAAGAGCAAAACGCCGCTTTGAGGAGAATCAGAAAAAAGGCTATGATGTCAATTACGATCAGCTGATCGAAGAGATTGCAAGGCGTGACAAGCTTGACTCTGAGCGCGAAGTTTCACCGCTAAAGAAAGCGGATGATGCCATTGAAATTGACACCACTTCTCTTTCCATTCAAGAGGTAGCAGGTAAAATTTTAGATGCAGCAGACCGCGTAGAGAAACAGTAAGAAATTTTAGAAAACTTTTATAAGTTAGAGGTTTATCTCTTGACAAACAAGGTCTTTTATTAGAAGTTTATACTAATACTATTTTTATTGATCATTCAAGCAATTCTGTTGATTTGAATGTTTCTATAATACATACTCGGCTGGCAATCATCATGCTTAAGACACATATTCACCCAGTCGTTTTAACTAAGCTGTGTAGGTTTGGACCAAGGAGGTTATCGAAATGACAGAGGAAATGAATCAAATCGATGTTCAGGTACCAGAGGTTGGAGATGTAGTGAAAGGGATTGTTTCTAAAGTTGAGGACAAGCATGTCAATGTAGATATCGTCAATGTGAAACAGCCTGGGATCATCCCAATCAGTGAATTATCAAGTCTTCACGTTGAAAAAGCATCAGATGTCGTGAAAGATGGCGACGAATTAGAGCTTAAAGTAACAAAAGTCGAAGACGATGCTTTGATTTTATCGAAACGTGCTGTTGATGCAGACCGCGCTTGGGAAGACCTAGAGAAAAAGTTTGAAACAAAAGAAGTATTTGAAGCTGAAGTAAAAGACGTTGTAAAAGGTGGTCTTGTCGTAGATATTGGTGTGCGTGGATTTATTCCTGCATCTCTTGTAGAAGCGCACTATGTTGAGGACTTTTCAGACTACAAAGGTAAAACACTCTCACTTGTCGTGGTTGAACTTGACCGCGAAAAAAATCGTGTCATTCTCTCGCACCGTGCAGTAGTGGAGCAAGAGCAATTAGACAAAAAGCAAGACTTCTTGCAAAAACTTGAGGTAGGCAGTGTGATTGACGGTAAAGTGCAACGCCTTACTGATTTTGGTGCATTTGTAGACATTGGCGGCATTGATGGATTGGTTCACATTTCTCAACTATCCCATGCGCATGTTGAAAAGCCATCTGACGTAGTGGAAGAAGGCCAGGAAGTCCAGGTCAAAGTACTAGCTGTTGATCGTGATAACGAGCGTATCTCACTATCTATTAAAGAAACATTACCAGGACCTTGGAGCCAGATTGGCGAAAAGGTAAAACAAGGTGATGTGCTTGAAGGAACTGTCCAACGTCTTGTAAGCTTTGGTGCATTTGTTGAAATTCTGCCAGGCGTCGAAGGACTTGTGCATATTTCCCAAATCTCTCATAAACATATCGGTACACCGCATGAAGTCCTTGAAGAAGGGCAAACTGTGAAAGTCAAAGTGCTTGATGTGAATGAAGATGAAGAGCGCATTTCACTAAGCATTCGTGATTTAGAAGAAAATCCTGAAAAACAAATCGAAGAGAATTATCGTCAATATCAGGCGAAAGAAGAAAACACAAGCGGATTCCAGCTTGGTGACCTGATCGGCGATAAGCTCAATAAATTAAAATAATTTGGTGATCAAAGTTGACGCGAGCAGAAAGAAAGAAACAGCATATTGAACATGCCTTGTCCACTGGACAGCATGCAGAAACAGGTTTAAAAGATGTTTCCTTCGTTCACGTCGGTTTACCAGATCTTGCGACATCACAAATTGATACACATACAACAATTGGCGGACTGACTTTCGGTTCGCCAATTTTTATCAATGCAATGACTGGCGGGGGCGGAAAATCGACCTATGAGATAAATCGCTCTTTATCAATCGCAGCGAAGGAAACCAATATTCCGGTGGCAGTTGGATCACAAATGGCTGCGCTGAAAGATAAAGAAGAAAGACGTACGTATGAAGTTGTTCGAAAAGTGAATCCAAATGGAATTGTCTTTGCGAACTTAGGCAGTGAGGCAACGATCAAACAAGCGAAGGAAGCAGTTGAGATGCTGGAGGCCAATATGCTCCAGATTCATTTAAATGTGATTCAAGAGATTGTCATGCCTGAAGGAGACCGTGATTTCAGGGGGGCACTTGAGCGCATTGCAGCTATCGCCGAATCAGTTGGTGTGCCTGTTGTCGTAAAAGAAGTTGGATTTGGCATGAGCAAGGAAACGGCCAAAAAGTTATTTCATGCTGGGATTGCTGCCGTTGATATAGGGGGATTTGGTGGTACGAACTTTTCTAAGATCGAAAATCTTCGCCGCCAAAAAGCTCTTCATTATTTTGATCAATGGGGGATTCCAACTGCAGCGAGTCTTGCTGAAGTACATACAAGTTTTCCAGACCAAACGGTTTTAGCCTCGGGAGGTATACAAGACGCCCTTGATGTCACAAAATCAATTGCTCTTGGCGCATCCGCTGCTGGTCTAGCTGGCTTTTTCTTAAAATCACTGACTGACGGTGGGGAAAAAGGTCTCATCGCAGATATGATAGATCTTCAAGAGGATGTGAAGATGATGATGACAGTTCTTGGCGCGAAGACCATTGAAGAACTGAGACAAACCCAAGTAGTCATTTCAGGTGATACAAGTCATTGGCTCAAAGAAAGAGGCATCGACACAACGTACTATAGTGTAAGAACAAATAAGAAAAAGGGTTAAAGCGAGTTTAGCCCTTTTTCATCTAAGGCATGTGGTGATCACATGCTTTTTTTATTGATTTCTTTTTCGTGCGCTATCTGGACCTTCTAATGCTGTTGCCCCTTTATAATGAATGGATTGATCACGGTCGGATTCCACTCTTTTTGATGCCTTTAAACGTTTTTCTTGTCTATCTCTTCCCATCATACATCCCTCCTCATCCATTAGGGTGTCACCTCTTGTTTTTTTCATACAATGCCCAAAGCGATCCCTTACGTTTAAAAAATGGTGATTTTCCCATAATGTAATTGAGGTGATGAGACGTTGGAAGCTTTGTACTATTATTGGTCCATATGGTTTGTTTGGATTATCGTTACATTTATTATGGAAAAAAGCTTATGGCGCAATGTGTTAGGCATCTGTGTTCTTGTCCATATTATATGTAGTCATTTCATGATATCCATGTTTGATATGAGCCTGAATGCGGGGTACTTGATGACCTTTTTATATGCATGTGCAGGTTTTGTTCTATGCCGGTCTGGTCATCAAATAATGAGAATCATACAATTAGGTTCTATGGTGAGCGCATATGCCTTTTTTATGATTTTTGCATTATATGACCCGGTTTGGTTCACGCTAATAAAAGTGGATTGGGTCGTATTTGCCTTGCTGATCTTAATGTCTTTGACATATGGACATGATTTCAAGGAACGAGTCACCTTATGGATGATGTCTATATGTCTTGGCGAAGCCCTTTATGCGCTCACGATTCACCGCCTGACATCATCGATTGTCATAGGAGATCTCTCTTTTCTGTCCCTTGTTGTTCAAGGGTCCATCTTCCTATTAGGTGTCGATCAGCTTGAAAAGCTCTTGAACGCCCGTTCATCAAGAAAACCAGTAAAAGGGGCTGCAAAATCAACATGACGGATTATACGTTTCCTGTGATTATTGGTGTCATCTTTGGGATGGCGGCAAGGCTTTATATGTTAAGAACAGATTACCGGCAATATCCTACGTATATTCATGGACAAGTAATTCACATAGCGCTTGGTTTTATCGCTTCAGGCCTTGGTGCGATCATTATGCCTGCACTCATTCAGGAGGAATTTACGGCGATTACGTTTCTCACACTGGCGGCCACGCAATTCCGAGATGTCCGCAATATGGAAAGAAATACGTTAACTCAGATGGATTCATATGAGCTAGTATCAAGAGGTAGTACATATATAGAAGGCATTGCCATTGCCTTTGAAAGTCGAAATTATATTGCGATTCTCACGGCGCTGATTACGACCACAGCTTGCATTTTCTTCTCGCTCATTATTGGGACAGTGGTCGGTATTCTTTGTTTTTTCTTGGCAAAGCTATTAATGTCTGGCAGTCAATTAAAGGATATTGTCAACATACAAAAAGGAGAGCTCCGCTTTGATGGGGCAGGGCTTTATGTGAATGATATTTACATCATGAATATCGGACTGCCCGAAAAGCAAAAGCTCATTTTAGAGCATGGGATGGGTTTTGTTTTGACACCGAAAAATTTCAACGCAGCCACAACAATTGCTAACCTTGGGCAGCGGCAAGCCATCTTATTTGATTTATCCAATGTACTTGGTGTGTATCGCGACTCTGGTGAACCTTCGCTCTGTCCGCTCGCAAAGCGTGATCTAAATAACGGCACACTTGGTGTGTTCATTTTACCGCAATGGTATCGTGAAGATCTGGCTGTCCGTGTATTAGAAGAAGTACCCATTTTAGAAAATGCCATCAGAATGCCGACAGAGTTCATAAAAAAGAAAGTGAGGTAATAGGGCATGGCGAACACCATTGAACAATTTATACTCGCTGTGGCTACAACAAATAAAGAGCGAGTCATGGGCGGAACAGCAGTTTTTTTCTGTGAAAATAAAGAAGAACTCGACATGTACGCGATGAATTTAGAGGCCATTTTAGATGGCATTGCACACGGAATTGGAGAAGATCTTTACTTGATTGTCAAACATTTTTAAGTTATTCATTGTGGTCTGATTAAAAATTGATATAATATATAAGTTGAACCCTTCATGTTTGAAGGGTTTATTTCATAAAACTGAATGAAAATTTTAAATCCCGGTTGAAACATGATGATGAACATATTGAATCGCGGCTGGATTGAAAGGAAGGGTACTATGGGTAAACCTGTCGTAGCCATTGTTGGAAGGCCCAACGTTGGAAAATCTACAATTTTTAATCGAATCGCAGGCGAAAGAATATCGATTGTAGAAGACACACCTGGTGTAACAAGAGATCGAATTTATAGCTCTGCTGAATGGTTAAATTATGACTTTAACTTAATAGATACTGGTGGAATTGATATTGGAGATGAGCCATTTTTAGCGCAAATTCGCCATCAAGCAGAAATTGCAATGGATGAAGCGGATGTCATCATCTTTATGGTGAATGGCCGAGATGGTGTGACATCAGCGGATGAAGAAGTCGCAAAAATTTTATATCGCACGAAAAAGCCAGTTGTACTTGCTGTCAATAAACTGGACAACCCTGAAATGAGAAGTGATGTGTATGACTTTTATGCACTAGGGTTTGGTGAGCCATATCCTATTTCTGGAACGCACGGATTAGGTCTTGGTGATCTACTTGATGCAGTTGCAGAACACTTTAAGAACTTACCAGATACGCAGTATGATGAACAAGTTGTCCAGTTCTGCTTAATTGGCCGCCCGAATGTAGGGAAATCTTCTTTAGTGAATGCGATGCTCGGAGAAGAACGCGTCATTGTCAGCAACATCGCTGGTACAACGAGAGATGCTGTCGATACGATGTTTGCGTACAATCAGCGTGACTTTGTCATTGTTGATACAGCAGGTATGAGAAAAAAAGGAAAAGTATACGAAACAACAGAGAAATACAGTGTGCTTCGTGCATTAAAAGCCATTGATCGTTCTGATGTTGTCGCTGTTGTTCTAGACGGTGAAGAAGGCATTATTGAGCAAGATAAACGTATTGCAGGCTATGCACACGAAGCTGGTAAAGCCGTTGTAATCGTTGTGAACAAATGGGACGCTGTTGAAAAAGATGAGCGTACGATGAAGGAATTTGAGCAAAACATTCGTGAGCATTTTCAATTCTTAGATTATGCACCTGTCTTATTTATGTCTGCTCTCACGAAAAAGAGAATTCATACGTTAATGCCGTCCATTATTACAGCTAGTGAAAATCATGCGATGCGCGTTCAAACGAATATTTTGAACGATATCATCATGGATGCAGTCGCAATGAATCCAACACCGACACACAATGGACAGCGCCTGAAAATTTATTATGCGACACAGGTGGCCATTAAGCCTCCGTCCTTTGTTGTGTTTGTAAACGATCCAGAGCTTATGCACTTTTCTTATGAACGTTTCCTAGAAAACCGTATTCGAGATGCGTTTGGTTTTGAAGGAACACCGATTAAAATATTTGCGAGAGCGAGAAAATAAAAAGGGTGAGCAGAATGAAGAAAATTACAGTACTTGGAGCAGGAAGCTGGGGAACAGCGCTTGCTCTTGTATTAGCTGATAATCATCATGATGTACACATGTGGGGACATAGACAAGAGCTCATTGACCAAATCGATGAGAAACATGAAAATCATGATTACTTGCCAAATGTCGCACTGCCAGCGTCTATCAAGGCGACGACAGACATGAAGCAGGCGTTAGAGAGAACAGACGCTATTATTGTTGCTGTGCCAACAAAGGCCATTCGTGAAGTGTTGAAACAGGCAAATGAGCTGATCACGTCGAAAGTACCATTTGTCCATGTAAGTAAAGGGATTGAACCAGATACACTTCTGAGAATATCTCAAATGATTGAACAAGAAGTCCCAGACGAGAAAAGAGAAGCTGTCGTAGTCTTATCAGGACCTAGCCACGCTGAGGAAGTAGGTTTGCGTCATCCGACAACTGTCACTGTTTCATCAGAAAATATTGAAGCAGCTCAATTTGTTCAAGATTTGTTCATGAACAATAACTTTAGAGTCTATACAAACCCTGATGTGATTGGTGTAGAAATTGGCGGCGCACTGAAAAATATCATTGCTCTTGCGGCAGGAATCACAGACGGGCTTGGATATGGTGACAATGCAAAAGCGGCGCTCATCACGAGAGGACTCGCTGAAATCGCACGTCTCGGTACAAAAATGGGAGGGAATCCTCTGACATTTGCTGGCTTAACGGGCGTTGGAGATTTGATTGTGACATGTACAAGTGTTCATTCACGTAACTGGCGCTGCGGAAATCTGCTTGGTAAAGGGTATAAGCTTGAAGAAGTGCTCGAGAAGATGGGGATGGTCGTTGAAGGCGTCCGTACAACAAAAGGCGCTTATCAGCTCTCCAAAGAATACAAAGTCAGCATGCCGATTACAGAGGCGCTTTACCACGTCCTGTTTGAAGGGAAAAAGGTGGACGATGCTGTCGAGTCATTAATGGCACGTGTGAAAACACATGAAATGGAAGACCTTGTGAACATGTTTGAGAACCAAACCAAATAAATGGAAGACTAACTTAGGCGTGTAGAGGATGCAAGAAGGGGAAGACTTGCATAACATAGCAATGAAGTTTGAATAGAGCTTTGCCTCTACAGAATGAGGAAAAATAGTCGACCTAATGACTGAAGCGGAGTCCCCCTCTTTGCTTCAGTTTTTTTATGCGCTTTTTTCTGAATGATTGGAAAAATGATTGATATTTACCTTATTATTGGTTTAGAATGAAATATAAACGCTTACAATTTGTTCGTTTTAAAGGGGGACAGGCACGATGAGTTTTGCTTTAATCAAGATGTGGTTTGCACTTGGTTCAATGGGGCTCATGTTTTTAGCTGTAGTAACCATTTATTTCAGTCGATTTAAGCTGAAGAGCCGGTTTCTTAAAATAACAGCCTCGACCGTCGCATATAGCTTGATGCTGATATCAGGTATCATTGTGTTTTTAGTTGTATTTAGCGGGCCGGTCAATGAATAAAGAAAAGGAAGAATGTGATGATCAAAGCAAAAGTCAGTGTCACGTTGTTAGCACTTATGTTACTAACAGGTTGTCTGTATCCAGAAAATCGCAAAACTCAAAACCGTGTGCCGTACGAAGAGCAGCTACAAAGCGTTCAGACAGCGATTGAGGAATTTCAAAAAGCAACAAATGGTCTTTTGCCGATTGAAACGAAAGAAGGAGACACGCCGGTTTATCAGAAGTACGTCATCGACTTTAAGCGCTTGTCACCAAGATATTTACACGATGTACCGTCTACTTCCTTTGAAGGCGGGGGAGAATATATTTATGTCCTCACAGACGTCGAAAAAAAACCAACTGTAAAACTGCTTGATGTCAAAATGACGCAAACCATCAGTGAATTACGGCTTAGGATCAAATTATATCAAGATGAACATACATATCCGCCATACGGCAAAGTCGTATCAAACAATTTATATACGTTAAATGAAAAAAAGCTAGGCTTAAAATCGCCGCCTACGGTCATGAGCCCTGTGACAGGGAATTCCCTCCCATTACTGATTTCATCAAATGGCGAAATCTATGTGGACTACCGCAGTGATTTTGCTCATATTTTAAAGAATACGAAACAAAAGTTGAAACCAGGTGAAAACATTCAAGATGTCTATTGGCAGGAAACCCCGTTTGTACCCGCGTTTTCTGTCCCATATACCATCAACAAAAAAGGCGAGCCCGACTTTTTAGAAAAAAAGACCTCATAAACAAGAATGAACCTTTTTCCTCTGCATATAAATGAGGAGAAAGGTTTTTTTATGGCTAAACATACTCTCAAAACAAAAAAGGTGTCATATTCAAATAGGACAACGTCATACACATATATTGTCCAGACACCTTTCAAGCAAGTTTGATTGAAGAATAGAGTATTTTATTTGAAAACGAGGATAGCAAGTCCGGGAGGGGATCACTTGGAAAAAGTCGATATTTTCAAGGATATCGCTGAACGAACAGGAGGCGATATATATTTAGGAGTCGTTGGCGCTGTTCGTACAGGGAAATCTACGTTTATTAAAAAGTTTATGGAGCTCGTGGTGCTCCCGAATATCAATAATGAGGCAGATCGTGCAAGAGCACAGGATGAATTGCCGCAAAGCGCAGCAGGAAAAACCATTATGACCACTGAGCCAAAATTTGTACCGAATCAAGCGGCATCGATTCATGTGAGTGACGGTCTTGATGTCAACATCAGGCTTGTCGATTGTGTAGGATACACTGTCCCAGGTGCGCGCGGGTATGAAGATGAAAATGGTCCAAGAATGATTAACACGCCGTGGTATGAAGAGCCAATCCCGTTCCATGAAGCGGCGGAAATTGGCACACGTAAGGTCATTCAAGAGCATTCAACCATCGGTGTTGTGATTACAACGGATGGTTCCATTGGAGAAATCCCAAGACATGATTATATTGAATCTGAAGAACGTGTGATTGATGAACTCAAAGAGGTTGGAAAGCCGTTTATTATGGTGATCAACTCTGTGAGACCCTATCACCCTGAAACAGAAGCACTGCGGCAGGAACTGAGCCAAAAATATGATATTCCAGTACTCGCCATGAGTGTAGAAAGTATGAGAGAGCAAGATGTCCTCAGTGTGCTTCGTGAAGCATTATATGAATTCCCAGTCCTAGAGGTGAATGTGAACCTTCCAAGCTGGGTCATGGTGCTGAAAGAAGATCACTGGCTGAGAGAAAGCTATCAGGACTCAGTGAAAGAAACCGTAAAGGATATTAAAAGATTAAGAGATGTTGACCGTGTCGTTGGTCAATTCAGTGAATTTGACTTTATTGAAAGAGCGGGCTTAGCAGGGATTGAAATGGGGCAAGGGATTGCGGAGATTGACCTGTACGCCCCAGATGATCTATATGACCATATTCTAAAAGAAGTGGTTGGTGTAGAAATTAGAGGGAAAGACCATCTTCTAGAGCTCATGCAAGATTTTGCGCATGCGAAGACAGAATATGATCAAGTATCAGATGCTTTAAAAATGGTGAAGCAGACGGGATACGGAATTGCGGCTCCGGCCTTGTCAGACATGAGTTTAGATGAGCCAGAAATCATAAGACAGGGTTCGAGATTCGGCGTACGACTAAAGGCGGTTGCACCATCTATTCATATGATTAAGGTAGATGTAGAGAGTGAATTTGCACCGATTATCGGAACTGAGAAACAAAGTGAAGAGCTCGTCCGCTACTTAATGCAAGACTTTGAAGATGATCCGCTTTCGATTTGGAATTCTGATATATTTGGGCGCTCACTCAGCTCCCTTGTCAGAGAAGGCATTCAAGCAAAGCTGTCACTGATGCCAGAAAATGCAAGATATAAACTGAAAGAAACACTTGAAAGAATCATCAACGAAGGATCAGGCGGTTTGATCGCGATTATTCTATAGCATGTGAGACCTCTCATTGACAGGGGTCTTTTTTTGCGTATGGAATGAGTCATAAAAAGACAATTGTATAAAGATTAGTCAGATTCAGGTTGAAATTAGGAATATTCGTTCGCAAAAGTGCCCTTAATCCTTGACGAATAAGGATTCTTCCCTTTAAAATGCTTGATATGGTATTTCATATGTGTTAATCTACTTACAGAAAATCTTCACTTTGTTGGACAAACATTCCTTCAAAGAGTTGTTTTCTAATGAAAAGCCATGTATACCGCTTTCTAGACGCGATTTTTTTCGAAAAAAGTGTATAGAAAGAAGATGAATTGTGAAGAAATGATAACAATCTATTGAATGCATATTTTTGGGAGGAGGTGAAAGGCATGAACAAGACAGAACTTATTAACGCGGTTGCTGAAGCAAGCGAGTTATCTAAAAAAGACGCGACAAAAGCAGTTGATTCTGTTTTTGATACAATTTTAGATGCACTTAAAAATGGTGACAAAATCCAACTTATCGGTTTTGGTAACTTTGAAGTACGTGAGCGTTCAGCTCGTAAAGGACGTAACCCACAAACTGGTGCAGAGATCGAAATCCCTGCAAGCAAAGTACCTGCTTTCAAACCAGGTAAAGCACTTAAAGACGCGGTGGCAGGTAAATAATCGTTATGTGTAATGATCCTATTGCAGGAGTTATACATATACAGTTTCGCACTGGTCTAGAAAAGCCCCTTTCATAAGGGGCTTTTCCTTTTGAATCAAAAGGTTTGTTTAGAACGCTCTCCTTTGCTTTTAGGATCTGAAGTGTGCTAGAATCTGATTGAAATGTAATCGCCTTTGGAGGATATAATACATGAGTGAAATAAATAAAGAACTAATCGAACACGCAGTACGCGATATATTAAAAGCCATCGGAGAAGATCCAGATCGTGAAGGACTTCTTGATACCCCTAAACGAGTAGCAAAAATGTATGAAGAAGTGTTCTCGGGATTAAATGAAGATCCAAAAGAACATTTTAAAACCATTTTTGGTGAAGACCACGAAGAACTCGTTCTTGTAAAAGATATTGCTTTCCATTCAATGTGTGAACACCACCTTGTACCTTTTTACGGAAAAGCTCATGTCGCTTATATTCCGCGCGGCGGAAAAGTGACAGGACTTAGCAAACTTGCAAGAGCTGTAGAGGCTGTTGCCAAACGCCCGCAGCTTCAGGAACGCATCACATCGACCATTGCAGATAGTATGGTGGAAACACTCAATCCGCATGGCGTGATGATTGTCGTTGAAGCAGAGCATATGTGTATGACGATGCGCGGAGTGAAAAAACCAGGCGCAAAAACAGTGACTTCAGCAGTGCGCGGTACATTTGCAAATGATGCAGCGGCAAGAGCAGAAGTGCTTTCCTTTATTAAAAACGACTAATTCAATAGATGGAAGGTGAACAGATTGAGTGAAAATAAAGCATCTGATTTTGTAGTGATTAAAGCCAATGAAAATGGTGTAAACGTCATCGGCTTAACTAGAGGCTCTGACACAAGGTTTCACCATTCCGAAAAGCTCGATAAAGGTGAAGTGATCATTGCACAATTTACTGAGCATACGTCAGCGATCAAAGTAAGAGGCGATGCTGTCATTCAAACAAGCTTCGGGGAAATTCAAAGCGAAGCAAAGAAATAAATACTTGAATGCACTTGATAGCATCAAAGTGAGAGCTGATATGGTATAATAAATCTCTATACAACGTGCAGGGCTACATATGAAACTGTAATTTTTGGGACAAGGGTGATATCTTTGCAAGACATCTACGGAATTTTATCTAATCTAAATATAAAATTAAATAAAAAGCTTTCTCATCCTTATTTGGCGAAACATTTACGTGCGCCACTCATCGATGAAGATAAGCTCCTTCTTTTTCATGCAATGTTTGATGAAGCTCAAATTGATGCAGAGAAAAAAGAAAATTATATTTTAACGGCGATGCTTGTGCAAATTGCCCTTGATACCCATGACGAAGTCACAACTGCTGCAGCGATCAAACAAGACGAATTCAAAAATCGTCAGCTGACTATCTTGGCAGGAGACTATTTCAGCGGTCTCTATTATTCTCTTCTCTCCGACATGAAAGACATCTACATGATTCGCACGCTCGCAACGGCGATCAAAGAGATCAATGAACATAAAATTAGACTATATGATCGATCCATTCAAGATGCGGCGCACTTTTATAAAAGTGTAGCAACGGTTGAGTCTGCGTTATTCCAAAGGGTTTCTGAGCATTTTCAATTAACGCATTGGAATGAGATTGCAAGTCGTTTCCTTGTTTATAAGCGTTTCATGAAACAAGCAGAAGATGACAAACATTTAAAACTTTTTTTGAACGATAGCCATACGGACGCCTATACATGTTTTGACAACTTTGAGAATGAAGGCTATGAAAAGGCCAGACGATCAATCAAGGAGCATCTCGTTTCATCTCCGGTCGTTCAAAAAGAGCTATTAAATCGCCTGGATCATATGAAAAATGAACCTGCGTATCATCAGAAAGTGGAAGAAGGGTAAGTCATGCAGCAATCAAAAGAACAGCGAGTACACGGTGTATTTGAAAAAATTTATAAAAACTACGATCAAATGAACTCTGTCATCAGCTTTAAGCAGCATAAAAAATGGCGCGATAAAACAATGAAACTCATGAATGTTCAAAAAGGAGCCAAAGCATTAGACGTATGCTGCGGAACAGCCGATTGGACCATTGCGCTTGCTGATGCTGTTGGAGACAAAGGTGAAGTCAAGGGCCTTGATTTTAGTAAAAATATGTTGAGTGTTGGAGAAACGAAGGTGAAGACTGGGGGCTATAATCAAATTGAATTGCTCCACGGAAATGCGATGGAGCTTCCTTTTGAGGATAACACATTTGATTATGTCACGATCGGTTTTGGCCTACGGAACGTCCCAGATTACTTAACGGTGCTAAAAGAAATGACAAGAGTCGTGAAGCCTGGTGGAATGGTTGTCTGTCTAGAGACATCACAACCTGAAATGATTGGGTTTAAACAAGGCTACTATGTCTATTTCAAATACATCATGCCGCTTTTTGGTAAACTGTTTGCCAAAAGCTATCAGGAGTATTCATGGCTTCAAGAATCAGCCAAAGCGTTCCCTGGCATGAAAGAACTGGCGGCTCTTTTCGAAGAGGCGGGTCTGTCTGATGTCTCGTATCATCCATTTACAGGCGGTGTAGCAGCAACACATATCGGAAAGAAGCTTTGAATAAACGATATTTGGGTGAAAATAATGAAACTAAAAGCAATGATCTCTTTTTTAAATCATGATATCGATATTATCGAAAAAGAGCTTGAACAAACAGTTCGCTCTGATTATGCATTATTAAGTGAAGCAGGTCTTCATTTGCTGCAAGCGGGCGGAAAACGAATCCGCCCCGTTTTTGTTCTCCTTTCAGGCATGTTTGGCGACTACGACATTAATAAAATTAAATATGTTGCCGTTGCGCTTGAGCTCATTCATATGGCATCGCTCGTTCACGATGATGTCATTGATGATGCAGAGCTGAGAAGAGGCAAGCCAACGATTAAGGCAAAATGGGACAATCGAATTGCCATGTACACAGGAGATTATATGTTTGCAAGATCACTTGAGTATATGACAAAGATCAATCACCCGATGGCACATGAAATTTTGTCAAAGATGGTCGTCGAGCTCTGTCTTGGTGAAATCGAGCAAGTGAAAGACAAATACAATATGGATCAAAACCTGCGTACATATTTAAGAAGAATCAAACGAAAAACAGCCTTACTCATTGCAGGTAGCTGTCAGTTAGGTGCAATAGCAGCAGGTACAGATGAGAAAACACATAAAGCCCTTTACTGGTTTGGTTACTATGTCGGGATGTCCTATCAGATCATTGATGATGTGCTTGATTTCACATCAACTGAAGAAGAGCTTGGTAAGCCTGTTGGAGGGGACCTTTTACAAGGAAATGTCACACTCCCAGTCTTATATGCACTGAAGAATCCTACACTCGAAGGTCAATTAAAGCTGATTAATAGTGAAACAACAGAAATGCAGCTAAAGCCTGTGATTGAACATCTCAAACAAACAGATGCGATCGATCGCTCGATTCGAGTGAGTGAAATGTATTTGAAAAAGGCATTCGAACAGCTAGATAAACTTCCTCGAGGGCGAGCAAGAACGTCACTCGCTTCCATTGCCAAATATATTGGAAAACGAAAATTCTAATCAACATATTGTTGATTGGTTTTTTTGTGAAATTTTTTGTCAAAAATTGATTATTGTATAAAAAAATGATACGATCACTTTGTAACAATGTAAGCCTATACATACATAAACGACGGGGTGGAGAACGTATATGGACAAAACATTTCTTATGGTCAAACCTGATGGTGTGGAAAGACAATTAATCGGTGAAATTGTGTCAAGATTCGAAAAAAAGGGGCTTCAGCTTGTTGGTGCAAAACTAATGAGTATTCCAAAAGAAGTAGCAGAAACACATTACGGAGAGCATAAAGAAAAACCATTTTTCGGGGAATTGGTTGACTTTATTACATCAGGGCCAGTGTTTGCAATGGTATGGCAAGGTGAACAGGTAGTCGATGTCACAAGACAGATTATCGGCAAAACAAACCCGAAGGAAGCGCTTCCGGGCACGATAAGAGGAGACTATGGATTGACAGTTGGAAAGAACATTATCCATGGCTCAGACTCTCCAGAAAGTGCTGAAAGAGAAATCAACTTATTCTTCAAACAAGAAGAACTCACAAACTGGGATCAAACCATCTCAAGCTGGATTTATTAAAATTCGAGCCAAGGTGTTCATCAAATGAGCACCTTGGCTTTTTTATATGAATATTTCTATACGAAATTTCGCATGAGAAGATACAAATTTTCGATAAAAACAGCTATACTAGGACAAAGATAGATGAGACAGGAGAGGACTTTGATGGATCAATATCAAGTATTTGTCGGAAAATGGAAAAAATTAACCGGGGTGGATCTTAATTTATATAAAGAAGCACAAATGAAACGAAGATTAACGTCACTTTATGATAAAAAAGGCTATAGAGATTTTGAAGCCTTTGCGGCTGCCCTTGAAAAGGATAGAGCACTATTAGATGAGACGATGGATCGAATGACGATTAATGTGTCAGAATTTTACCGAAACTATCAGCGCTGGGAAGTGCTTGATCAAAAAATTCTCCCACTCCTTTCGAAAAACGGTGGGACCTTGAAAATATGGAGTGCGGCATGTTCGACAGGAGAGGAGCCATATACACTCTCAATGCTGCTATCAAGCCATCCACTTGTGAAGGACTTCCAAATTATTGCAACTGATATTGATGATAAAGTGCTGCAATCAGCTCAAAAAGGGAGATACCATGAACGATCACTACAGGAGGTACCAGATCAAATTAAGCAAAAATATTTCACAAAAGAAGATTCTTCATTTTACACTGTGAAAGATGAAGTGAGAAGGCATATTCAATTTAAAAAGCACAACCTCTTAGCGGATCCTTATGAAAAACAGCTTGATCTTATCGTGTGCAGAAATGTCCTTATCTACTTTACAGAAGAGGCAAAAGAAGAGATTTACATGAAAATGAGCAGTAGTTTAAAACCAAATGGCGTATTATTTGTTGGTTCAACTGAACAAATTTTTCACCCGGAAAAGTTTGGACTGACATCTACTGATACTTTCTTTTATCAAAAGAAGGGTATGTAGCTGACTTTTTAGTCATAAGTGTGTTATCATAGTTTTACTTAAAAGCGTTAATGCGATGAAGGGAGATTAAGTCATGAGATACTTAACAGCAGGTGAATCACATGGTCCACAATTGACCACAATTATTGAAGGCGTTCCAGCGGGACTTTACATAGAGCAGGATGACATTAACTATGAATTGGCTAGAAGACAAAAAGGTCACGGCCGCGGCAGAAGAATGCAGATAGAAAAAGACCAAGCGAAAGTGTTAAGCGGTGTTCGCCACGGGAAAACATTAGGTTCTCCTATTGCACTTGTCGTTGAAAACAACGACTGGAAGCATTGGACAAAAGTGATGGGGGCAGAGCCGATCACAGAAGAAGAAGAGAGTGAAATGAAGCGTCAAATTTCGCGCCCTAGACCAGGACATGCGGATTTAAATGGTGCGATTAAATATGGACACCGTGATATGCGAAACGTATTAGAGCGTTCATCAGCTCGTGAGACAACTGTTCGCGTAGCAGCAGGCGCAGTCGCTAAACAAATCTTAGCTCATTTAGGAATCAAAGTAGCAGGCCACGTTCTTGAAATTGGCGGAGTGAAAGCAGCTCAAACGGCATATGAATCAATCGAAGATTTGCAAAAGGTAACGGAAGAGTCACCTGTTCGCTGCTACGACAGTGAAGCAGGTCAAAAAATGATGGATGCCATTGATGAAGCGAAGAAAAATGGTGATTCAATTGGTGGAATTGTGGAAGTTATCGTTGAAGGAATGCCGGTTGGAGTCGGAAGCTATGTTCACTATGACCGCAAATTAGATAGCAAGCTTGCAGGTGCTGTCCTGAGTATCAACGCTTTTAAAGGGGTTGAATTCGGTATCGGCTTTGAGGCGGCTTCTAAAAATGGCAGTGAGGTCCATGATGAAATCATCTGGGATGAAGAAAAGGGCTATACGAGAAAAACAAATCGCTTAGGTGGTCTTGAAGGCGGAATGTCAACTGGTATGCCAATTGTCGTAAGAGGGGTCATGAAACCAATCCCAACGCTTTACAAACCGCTTCAAAGTGTTGACATTGAAACAAAAGAACCTTTCTCCGCAAGTATTGAACGTTCTGACAGCTGTGCTGTTCCTGCTGCAAGTGTTGTCGCAGAAGCAGTCGTGGCTTGGGAAATCGCCAATGCTGTAGTGGAGCAGTTTGGCCTTGATCAAATTGACCGCATTAAAGAAAATGTTGAAAAAATGCGCCAGCTTCAGAGGGAATTTTAATGAAAACACTGGAAGTTAAGACGTCTTCAGCCACTTATCCTGTATACATCGGTGATGGGATTAAACGCAATATCGTCGACTTGATGACTTCCACGGGGCATTCCTATACGAAGCTCTTAATCGTGACAGATACAGCGGTTGATGCCATTTACGGTGATGAAATGGTTCGATTACTTGAACAGAAATGGTCTGTGCATAAAGTGGTTGTGCCAAGCGGAGAGCAGTCGAAATCTTTTGCTGAGTTTGAGCATATTCATACGAAAGCCATACAATTTCAGCTGGATCGCTCCTCGTGTATCATTGCGCTTGGAGGCGGCGTAATTGGCGATTTGGCTGGCTTTGTTGCTGCTAGTTACATGAGAAGTATTGATTTTATTCAAGTTCCGACGACGCTACTGGCACATGACAGTGCAGTTGGCGGGAAAACGGGGATTAACCATCCTCTCGGTAAAAATTTAATCGGTGCGTTTCATCAGCCGAAAGCCGTCATTTATGATACGAGCATGCTTGAGACACTATCTCAAACTGAAATGAGGTCAGGCTTTGCTGAGGTCATCAAACATGCCCTTATCTCAAGTGAAGACTTTTTAACAGAGCTGATGTCTATTCGTTCTTTGGATGAATGCTCAAAAAGCGAGCTCGCACATATGCTGTATCAAGGCATTGAGGTCAAAGCGTCGATTGTTCAAAAAGATGAAAGAGAACAAGGTGTGCGTGCATTTTTGAATTTAGGTCATACACTTGGGCATGCCATTGAAGCGGAGTATGGATACGGCGTTATTACACACGGAGATGCTATTGCAATCGGCATGCAGTTTGCGCTATATGTGAGCGAAAAGAAGCTGGGGCTCAGCCTTCATCGTAAGGAACTAAAAGAGTGGATGAAAAAACTCGGATTTCCGGTACAAGTCACCCAAGATATTTCGACGAAAACATTTGTTGACCGGATGATTGGTGATAAAAAAGCAAGAGGTGGAACCGTTCAATTTGTTTTATTAAAACAGGTTGGAGATGCTGTCTTGCAGTCTTTCACAAAAGATGATCTGCATCAATGGCTCGATGAATGGAAACGGGAGGAGGGATGTCTATGATGTTTCGCGGGATACGTGGGGCTACAACTGTGACAGAAGATACAGAAACAGAAGTGTTAAACAAAACGAAACAGCTGCTAGAAGCGATTATTTCAAGAAATGAAGTAGATCCAGAACGTGTCGTGCAGATTTTAATTTCAGCTACACAAGATATTCACTCCGTTTTTCCGGCAAAAGCCCTTCGTCAGTTTGAAGGGTGGACGTATGTGCCTGTTACTTGTATGCAGGAGCTGGACATTCATGGCGGTCTAAAGCATTGTATTCGTGTGTTAATGACGGTCCAAACAGACACAAAGCAGGAAGATGTGCAGCATGTGTACTTGGAAGAAGCTGTGACGCTTCGCCCTGATTTACAGTTGACAAAAAACAAGGAATTATAATACGATATGAACAGCCGAAGTTTACACACAGGTGTAAACGGCATTGCAAGTTTAGAGAAGATGAGAATGAGACTAGGGTAGTTGAGATGAGTAGAGTTGAGCCGAGATACGATACTTCTATTTAATCATACTGCCTAAAAGAGCACCCCTCTTTTAGGCTTATTTCGTATACTCATACAAACCCTCTATAGGTCCCCCTCATTCTCCTTAATCCCATTTAAGGAGTGTGCTTATGAATTCCCATTCAAATGTAACCCGATTTTTAAGGGACAGCGAGTCCCACAAAACGATCCCGATTGTTGAAACCATTACAGTTGATACGCTCTCACCGATTCAAATTGTCGAAAAACTCAAGGCAGATATTGTGTATCTATTAGAAAGTAAAGATGAGTCTTCTAGCTGGTCGAGATATTCCTTCATCGGATTACATCCTTTTTTAACCTTACATGATGACCAAAACGAATATATTGCACGTGACGCTGCTGGGCAGGAGGTCATGAAAAAACAAGAACTGAAAGACTTATTAGACTGGATGAAAGAGCAATATCAAATCAAGACACCGGATGTTGACATCCCGTTTACAGGCGGGGCAGTTGGGTATTTAAGTTATGATCTTATTCCAAGCATTGAACCTTCTGTCAGGCCTCACCGAAGCGCATCAACGACAGACAATTGTACTCTATTTGTCTGCCAAACGATGATTGCTTTTGATCACGAAACGAATCACGTTCATTTTATCCAATACACCCAGTTAACCGGAAATGAAACAGAAGACGAAAAAATACAAGCTTACAAAGAGAATCAAAAGCAGCTTGAACAGATGATTCACAAGCTCCATACAAAGATTGATATGAAAGAACTGATTTTATCAGGGAATATGAACGAATCACCGTCGTTTGAACATGTGACATCAACCTATGAAAAAGAGCAATTTCTAAAGGACGTAGAAAAAATCAAAGAATACATTCGAGCGGGTGATATTTTTCAAGGCGTACTCTCACAGCGTTTCGATATCCCAGTGTCAGTGAGTTCATTTGAATTATATCGTGTGCTCCGCATTGTGAATCCATCTCCATACATGTATTTTATGAAATTAAAAGACCGTGATTTAGTCGGAAGCTCACCAGAACGATTAATTCATGCCAAAAATAGGCACTTAGAAATTCATCCTATTGCAGGTACTAGAAAAAGAGGAGCAACAAAAGAAGAGGACGCCGCGCTGGCAAGAGAGCTACTAGAAGATGAGAAAGAAAAAGCAGAACATTACATGTTAGTAGATCTAGCCAGAAATGATGTCGGCCGCGTAGCAGAATACGGCAGCGTATCCGTACCGACCTTTACAAAAGTAGTGAACTTCTCACATGTCATGCACATCATCTCCATTGTGACAGGGAAGCTAAAGCAGGATACACACCCAGTTGATGCACTCATGTCCGCATTTCCAGCAGGCACATTAACAGGGGCACCAAAAATAAGAGCGATGCAATTATTAAATGAAATGGAACCAGAGCCAAGGGAAACGTATGGCGGCTGTATTGCCTATATTGGATTTGACGGTAATATCGACTCTTGTATTACCATTCGCACCATGAGCGTCAAAAATCAGACCGCCTCCATACAAGCAGGCGCTGGCATTGTCGCAGATTCTGTACCAGAAAATGAATGGGAAGAGACATGTAACAAGGCAGGAGCTCTTCTGAGGGCCATTCAGCTTGCTGAACATATTTTCTCAGAAAAGGAGAGTGTGCAGGATGAATCAGCGACTATCAGCACTTGTTAACGGAGGTTTCCTATCAGAAAATGAAGCACATCAACTCATGCATGATATGATGAGTGGTTCTTTAACAGATGCCGAAGTCGCTGCAAGTCTATCGATTTTAGCGCATAGAGGAGAAACCGCTGAAGAAATGACAGGCTTCGTGAGGGCCATGCGGCAAAAAGCAGAACCAGCGGAAAGATCGCTTGATGTCGTTGACACATGCGGTACAGGGGGCGATGGACTTTCCACATTCAATATATCAACTGCAGCTGCAATTGTAGCTTCCGCCGCTGGTGCTAAAATTGCAAAACACGGAAATCGTTCAGTTTCTTCTAAAAGTGGAAGTGCCGACGTGCTAGAGTGCCTTGGAATTCACATTCAATCCACTCCAGAAGAAACAAGGAGACAAATAGAAGAGAAAAACATGGGCTTTTTATTTGCACCAATGTACCATTCATCTATGAAACAAGTAGCAGGGGTCCGTAAGCAGCTTGGCTTCAGGACGGTATTTAATTTATTAGGGCCGCTTTGCCACCCGATGCAAGCCAAAAAGCAAATCATCGGTGTGTATGCAAAGGAAAAGGCAAAATTAATGGCGGAAGCCCTTGCCCCATTAGAGCCAGAGCATGTCCTGTTTGTATGCGGGGAAGACGGGCTGGATGAACTAACGATTACAGCAAATTCATATGTGATTGAACTCAAAAAAGGTGCCATGACAGAATATACGCTAAACCCAGAAGACTTTGGACTGGCGAAAGGATACTTATCAGATATTCAGGTCCAATCACCGGATGAGAGTGCAAAATTGATTCAGAATATATTGAATCATCAAACAGAAGGGGCGCCTCTTCATATTACAGCGCTGAATGCCGGAGCGGCTTTATATGTCGCAGGCAAGTCTGAAAGCCTCATGGCAGGAACATTAAAAGCATTAGAAACGATTAAAAACGGAGCAGCCAAAGAACAATTGGCACGTTTAAAACAAAAAACGAAAGAGGAAGAGATCTATGCTTAATCAAATTATTGCACGCAAAAAAGAACATATCCAAACGTTACAGTTACCTGATGATGGACACTTTGAAAGACGCTCATTTAAAGAAGCCCTTGTGAACACCCACCGCTCGATTGGGCTGATTGCTGAGGTGAAAAAGGCATCTCCTTCCAAAGGAATCATTCAGCCAAATTTTGATCCTCTGCAAACAGCAAAAGCATACGAAAAATCGAATGCTGATTGCTTATCAGTCTTAACAGATGAACCATTTTTTCAAGGAAAGAATGAGTATCTTTCCCTCATTAAAAAACACATTGCACGTCCCATTCTAAGAAAAGATTTCATCATCGATTCCATACAGATAGAAGAGTCAAGACGTATCGGTGCAGATGCCATTTTATTAATTGGAGAAGTGCTTGAACCACAACAGCTGCATGAACTCTATATTGAAGCGAAGGAAAAAGGATTAGATATTCTTGTCGAAGTTCATGCAGCAGAGACGCTGGAACAAATTTTAAACCTATTCACCCCTGAAATCATTGGCGTGAATAACCGAAATCTAAAAACCTTTAACACAACAGTTGAACAAACAAAAGAGATTGCCCCACTTGTTCCAAAGGATTGCTTACTAGTAAGTGAAAGCGGTATTCAAACGTTTGATGATCTGACCTTTGTCAAAAAACATGGAGCGAGTGCTGTTCTTGTAGGTGAATCATTAATGAGAGAACCATCACAAGAAAAAGCCGTTCAGACGTTATTTGGAGAATGAGCACGATGAAACCTTTTTTAAAATATTGCGGAGCGGGCTCACTAGAAGATGTAAAATGCATTGCTCAATCTCAAGCAGATGCGATCGGATTTATTTTTGCGCCAAGTAAAAGACAAGTCGATCCAAATCAAGTGAAACAATGGCTCAGCAAGTCGCAGTGTCGTAAAAAGATTACGGGTGTATTCGTAAATGAAAACACCCAAAAAGTGTGTGACATCACAAAACATATTCCTTTAGATATCGTGCAGCTACATGGAGATGAAACAAAAGAGGATGCGAAACAAATAAAACAACAAACAGGGACGGTAGTGTGGAAAGTCTTTCATCACGATCCCGATATAAAAGGAACACTTGATAAAATGACGGCATTTGCGCCATTTGTTGATGGCTTTCTCATTGATGCGAAAGTAAAAGGGATGAGAGGCGGTTCTGGCACAGCTTTTACATGGGAAGCGGTACCTTTATACAATCAGCATGCAAAACGGCTTGAGAAAACATGCATCATTGCAGGCGGAATTACACCGGAAACGCTGCCAGAGCTTCTTGCCTATGGCCCAAAAGCGATCGATCTTTCAAGCGGCATAGAAGAAGACGGGAAGAAAAGCAGCGCTAAGATCAAAGCGCTCGAAGAAAGGATGTTAAACAATGTACGCATATCCAAATGAGCTTGGCAGGTATGGAGAATTTGGAGGGAAATTTGTTCCTGAGACACTCATGCAGCCACTCAAAGAAATCGAACAAGCATTTAACGAATTAAAAGAAGACCCCGCTTTTGAGCAAGAATATCTTTCTCTATTGCACAACTATTCAGGCAGACCGACTGCACTGACATATGCCGATCAATTATCCGCATACCTCGGCGGCGCAAAAATCTATTTAAAAAGAGAAGATTTAAACCATACAGGTGCTCATAAAATCAACAATGCACTTGGTCAGGCCCTGCTTGCAAAAAAAATGGGCAAATCAAACATCATCGCAGAAACAGGCGCTGGACAGCACGGAGTAGCAGCTGCAACGGTGGCCGCAAAATTTGGATTATCATGCACGGTGTTTATGGGAAAAGAGGATGTGGAGAGACAATCTCTCAATGTATTCCGAATGAAGCTCCTTGGCGCAGAAGTCATACCTGTCACAAGTGGAAACGGCACATTAAAAGATGCAACGAACGAAGCGATTCGTTACTGGGTTCAGCACTGTAGTGATCATTTCTATATGATAGGTTCAGTTGTAGGACCTCACCCGTATCCCCAAATCGTCAGTGAGTTCCAGCGGATGATTGGTGATGAAGCAAAAGAGCAGATGCTTAAAAAAGAAGGCAGGCTCCCACATAAAGTCATTGCTTGTGTCGGCGGCGGAAGTAATGCGATTGGAATGTACCGAGCGTTTTTGGATGATGAGGTTGATTTGATTGGTGTAGAAGCGGCTGGAAAAGGAATTGATACACCGCTTCATGCAGCAACCATTACGAAGGGGACAAAAGGGGTCATTCATGGATCTTTGACCTATTTAATCCAAGACGAATTCGGCCAGATTATTGAGCCCTATTCCATTTCAGCTGGTTTAGATTATCCCGGGATCGGACCAGAGCACGCCTATTTACATGCGAGTGGACACGTTCAATATGTGAGTGCTACAGATCAAGAAGCCCTAGATGCACTAAAGCTGCTGACAGAAAAGGAAGGAATTCTACCAGCGATTGAATCAGCACACGCTCTAGCCAAGGCATTTGAGATGAGCAGGACGATGAGTGAAGATGAAATCATCCTTGTCTGCCTCTCAGGAAGAGGAGATAAGGATGTGCATACATTAATGAATGTGCTTGAAAGTGAGGGCAAAACCAAATGATCACATTTCAATTAGAGCAAGGCGAGAAATTATTCATCCCATTTATGACGGCAGGAGATCCGTCAGAAGAAATCACGATCGATTTAGCTTTGTCCCTTCAAGCAGCCGGTGCACATGCGATTGAGCTAGGCGTTCCTTACTCCGATCCGCTAGCAGACGGTCCTGTCATTCAAAGAGCCTCCAAAAGAGCTCTAAATCATGGCATGAATATCGTAAAAGCGATAGAATTAGCAGGGAAGATGAAAAAAAACGGTGTAAAAATTCCTGTTATTCTATTTACGTATTATAATCCTGTGTTACAATTAGACACAGAATACTTTTTCGCTTTACTGCGCAAAAATCATATTTCGGGACTCTTAACACCCGACTTGCCTTTTGAAGAAAGCAGTGAGCTGCAAAAGAACTGTCAATCATATGACATTTCATATATTTCGCTCGTTGCACCAACCAGTAAGGAACGATTAGTAAATATTGTAGAGCAGGCAGAAGGTTTTGTGTATTGTGTTTCATCTCTTGGTGTAACTGGTGTCAGGCAAACCTTTGACGAATCGATTACTGATTTTATTCAACAAGTGAAACAGCTGAGTCACATACCGGTTGCGGTCGGTTTTGGTATCTCAACAAGAGAGCAGGTAGACTCAATGAATAAACTGAGTGACGGCGTCGTTGTAGGCAGTGCACTTGTGAAAAAAATTGAAGAACTTCACGATCAATTGTTAGCAAGTGATACACGTCAAGACGCTTTAAGAGAATTTGAAACCTATGCAAAAACATTTAGTCCCCTCTATTCATTCAAATGAGGTGAAACTTTTGCAAATCAAAGATCAATTAAAACAACTAAAACCGTATCAACCTGGGAAACCAATTGAAGAGGTCAAAAAAGAATATCAATTAGACAAAATTGTGAAATTGGCTTCAAATGAAAACCCTTTTGGATGTTCCACACATGCAAGAGAGGCGATACAAGCTGAGCTTGAACATTTAGCGATTTATCCAGATGGATACAGCGCAAGTTTAAGAACAGAGCTTGCTGAGTTTCTTCAAGTAAATGAAAAACAATTAATATTCGGGAATGGCTCAGATGAACTTGTGCAAATTATTGCTAGGGCATTCCTTGACCAACATACAAATACCGTCATCCCATCTCCGTCTTTTCCGCAATATCGTCACAATGCGATCATTGAGCAGGCAGAGATTCGAGAGGTGTCGCTTTTAGACGGAGGAGCTCACGATCTAAAGGGCATGCTGGATGCGATTGATGAGAACACGAAGGTCGTTTGGGTATGCAACCCGAATAACCCGACAGGAAATCATTTGTCAGAATCTGAGCTTGTGGCGTTTTTAGATCAAGTACCCGCTCATGTACTTGTGGTACTAGATGAGGCATATGTCGAATATGTTCGTGCGGAAGACTATCCGAACAGCTTATCTTTATTACACAGTTATCAAAATGTTATCGTACTCCGAACGTTTTCAAAAGCGTATGGACTGGCGGCGCTTCGAGTAGGCTATGGCATTGCATCAGAAGAGTTGATTACTGCGATTGAGCCAGCAAGAGAGCCGTTTAATACGAGTCGTATCGCCCAGGCAGCTGCTCGAGCGGCGATAAAAGATCAGGACTTCATTCGATCATGCAGACAGAAAAATGAGGCAGGTCTCAAACAATATCAAGAATTTGCTGACCGTTTTGGACTATTTATTTATCCGTCTCAAACAAACTTCGTGCTGATTGATTTTAAAAGAGATGCAGATGAACTATTTCATGCATTATTAAAAAAAGGCTATATTGTTCGATCTGGTAAAGCACTTGGTTTTCCAACGTCTTTACGTATTACGGTAGGAACAATGGAGCAAAATGCAGAAATTCTAAGTACACTTGCTGATTTATTGCAAGGCATTCGTGCGTAGCATAACTATAAAGTCATATCCTTTTACAGGATATGGCTTTCATTGTAACAACCTCATACATATAAGCTTTTGAAATGGCTTTTTTAATTTTCGCGAAAAAACAGGTGATGAACATGAATGATGCAAATGAAACAATATTAATCGCTGGACTTGGTTTAATTGGAGGTTCCATCGCACTGTCGATTAAAAAAGAGTATCCCTATAAAAAAATTGTTGGATACGATGTGTCCAAAGAACAAATGGTTGCAGCAACAAAGCTAGGTATCATTGATTTAGCAGCTGATTCTTTTGCAGCAGGTTTGGCTGAATCTGCGACTATCATTTTGGCAACACCAGTTCAGCAAACAGTAAAGATGCTTCGTGATATTGCAAACTCTGGAATTGAGAGAGAGCTTACAATTACCGATGTCGGCAGCACAAAGCAAAAGGTCGTCCATTTTGCAGAAAAAACGCTTCCTAATCACTATCAATTTATTGGTGGACATCCAATGGCAGGCTCTCACAAGTCAGGTGTCATTGCAGCGAAAGACTTTTTATTTGAAAATGCGTTCTACATTTTAACGCCAGCAAAGGAAACAAACCGCGATGCTGTTGATCGTTTGAAGGACTTGTTAAAGGGGACAAATGCTCATTTTATTGAAATGACCCCAGAAGAACATGATGGTGTAACAAGTGTGATTAGTCATTTCCCTCATATTGTTGCTGCCAGCCTTGTGCATCAAGCGCATCATTTTGAAGAACAATTCCCACTTGTTAAACGGTTTGCTGCTGGAGGCTTTCGTGACATTACACGTATTGCATCAAGCAATCCTGCAATGTGGCGAGATATCCTTCTGCACAACAAACATAAGATTTTAGACCGGTTCCATGAATGGAAAAAAGAGATCGATCGCATTGAGACCTTTGTACAGCAAGAAGACGCTGAAGGCTTGTTCTCTTATTTTCAAGAGGCAAAGGAATATCGTGATGGACTTCCTTTGAGGAAAAAAGGTGCTATTCCTGCTTTTTATGACCTTTATGTGGATGTTCCAGATCACCCTGGGGTCATTTCGGAAATTACAGGGCATTTAGCAAATGAGAACATCAGTATTACGAATATCCGTATTATTGAAACGCGGGAAGATATAAATGGGATTTTACGCATTAGCTTTCAAACAGAAGACGACCGTAAACGTGCAGAGATCTGTATAAAAAATAGAGCGAATTACGATACATTTTATGCTGACTGAGGTGACAAAGATGAAAATTCATAAACATGCTCCTATGAATGGAGTCATTCATATTCCAGGTGATAAATCCATTTCTCATCGATCAGTGATGTTTGGAGCAATTGCTGATGGGACGACAGTGGTGAAAAACTTTCTCCCAGGAGCTGATTGTTTAAGCACAATTGATTGTTTTAGAAAGATGGGCGTTGAC
The DNA here is from genome assembly GCF_038610765.1 of Bacillus sp. FSL R5-0422. Taxonomy (NCBI): domain Bacteria; kingdom Bacillati; phylum Bacillota; class Bacilli; order Caryophanales; family Bacillaceae; genus Bacillus; species Bacillus sp. FSL R5-0422. The sequence goes on along the minus strand of NZ_CP152014.1, from coordinate 1,990,113 downwards.
ATTGAACAAAAAGGGACAGATGTTGTGATTCATGGGAAGGGACTGAAAGAGCTGAAGGAGCCGTCTGACGTCCTCGATGTCGGAAATTCTGGTACAACCATTCGATTAATGATGGGAATATTAGCTGGTTGTGAGTTTCACAGTACACTGATCGGTGATGAGAGTATTGCTAAAAGACCCATGCAACGAGTAACAGGTCCACTTAAACAACTAGGAGCGAAGATAGATGGTAGAGCAAACGGCGAGTATACGCCACTGTCTATTCGTGGTGGTCATTTAAAAGGAATCTCATATGAGTCTCCAGTCGCAAGTGCGCAAATTAAGTCCGCTGTCCTTTTAGCAGGGCTTCAAGCAGAGGGAACAACGACATTAACTGAACCACATAAATCAAGAGATCATACAGAAAGAATGCTCTCCATGTTTGGTGTGAAACTAGACGAAGATGAACAAAGTGTTTCCATTGAAGGCGGTCAAACATTAAAAGCAACAGATATATTTGTTCCTGGAGACATTTCTTCAGCTGCATTTTTCCTTGTTGCTGGATCGATTGTTCCTAACAGCCGAATTGTGTTAAAAAATGTTGGGCTAAACAAAACAAGAACGGGTATTATTGATGTTTTAAAACAAATGGGTGCGAATCTTGAGATCAATGAAGTAGATGCAAAAGGCGGAGAGCCATATGGCGATTTAACAATCTCGACCTCTTCATTAAAAGGGATCGAAATTTCTGGTGATGTGATTTCAAGACTCATCGATGAGATTCCGATTATAGCGCTTCTAGCAACACAAGCAGAAGGAACAACGATTATTAAAGATGCTGCTGAGTTAAAAGTAAAAGAGACCAATCGAATAGATACAGTCGTGTCAGAACTTAAAAAACTCGGTGCTGATATTGAAGCAACAGATGATGGTATGAAGATTCATGGTAAAACCCCGCTTCAAGGCGGCGCTGTTGTATCAAGCTACGGAGATCACCGAATCGGTATGATGCTTGGGATTGCTGCATGTATCACAAAGCAAGCGGTTGAGATTGAAGATACAGATGCTGTACGCGTCTCATACCCGAATTTCTTTGAACATATTGAATACTTAACCAAAACAGTCTGAGGGTGTCCTCAGGCTTTTTCTTTCTTTAGGCATATTTGTAAGGAATATAGCATAGCTTGTCTCAAGATGAAACCTGGAAAAAAATCATTTTATTTGATCAAAAAATGAATTTCAGGTGTTTTCAGTTTACAAAACCTTCGTTTCGTAAAGGATGAAATGAAAAACAGTCTTTAAAACACAAAATTGAGTTCATTTTAAAAGTGCAACATATTTGCTGGATGAGTACCTGTCGATTATGATATGAAGTAACAATAGTTTAGGTTTTTGGAAAACAGAAAGGAACGGTTTGATTTGAATAGTTCATTACAAGAAGCCATAAAATTAGTTGAGGCGGGTGAGACTGAAAAAGGACTTCAAACACTTGCTCAGGCAGAAAAGCATTTGCATGATGAAGAAAAGGCTCAGGCAGCTCAGTTATATTATGATTGGGGAGATATCGATAAAGCGAGAAATCTCATCAGTGATTTACATGATTTATATCCAGAGGAAACAGGGTTAACATGCTTTTATGCAGAACTTCTGATTGACTCTGATGAAGAAGAAAAGGCAATTTCGGTATTAGAGACAATTCCTGAAGATGATGCTGCATATCCAGAGAGCCTACTGTTAATGGCAGATTTGTATCAAATGCAAGGGCTATTTGAAGTCAGTGAACAAAAACTCTTAAAAGCAAAAGAGTTACTTCCGAATGAAGCCATTATTGATTTTGCATTAGGTGAATTGTATTTTTCGCAAGGTCTTTCAAAGAAAGCGGCTGACTATTTCTACAAGGTCGCAGATCAACAACATGAAGTTGGCGGCGTCAATGTTTATCAGAGGCTCGCTGAATCACTCAGCACAGCTGGAGAATTTGAAGATGCGCTTGAATGGTACGAAAAGGCAGTGAAAGGCCAAACAGACCCGAATACCCTTTTTGGTTACGGATTTACAGCGATGAGGGCTGGCCGAACGAAAACAGCCATTCAGCAGCTTTCCGAACTAAAAGATATTGATCCATCTTATTCGTCCCTTTATATGCCTTTAGCAAAAAGTTATGAGGAAGAAGGACTATATCACGAAGCTTTAGAGGTAGTAAAAGAGGGTATTAAAATTGATGAGTATAACAAAGAATTATATTTATATGGTGCAAAGATTGACTTGAAAAATGGGGATTCAGAAGATGCGAAAAAGTTGCTTCAAGAAGCTCTTGCTCTTGACCCGGGCTATATTGAAGCGATTCAAACATTGCTCGCGATCTACTTAAATGAAGAGCTTTTTGATGAAATTCTGGATGTCATTAAAGAGGTTAAAAGCTTTGGGGAAGAGGATCCAAAATGGAATTGGTATGCTGCATCTGCATCTGTTGGACGAGAGGAATATAAAGGAGCAGCAGAGTACTTCAAGCTGGCTCTGCCTGATTTTGATGAGGAACGTGACTTTTTATATGAATACGCGACGTTCCTTTTAGAAGAAGGCAGACAAAAAGAAGCATTGCCTCTATTACGCAAAGTTCTTCAGAAAGATGGCACAAATGAAGAAATCGAAGAAACGATTTTAAGAATTGAAGACGAAATTTCCTTATAGTTTGCAGGAATGAAGAACTGGTTTGTTGAATAATTCATGTATAGCAATTTAATTTACGATAGAGGAGGGAATAACATGCAGACCCCTGTTTCTGTCAATGAAAAGAAGGAATTCATCCGGTGGTTTTTAAACCATTATCAGTTAAAGCGAAGAGAGTGTGTTTGGATATTAAATTATTTAATGAGTCACGACTCTTTGATGGAAAAGGTTCATTTTGTAGAGCAAGCAGAATTTTGCCCAAGGGGAATCATTATGTCAACACACTGTGTGGATGAAGTTCCCTTTAGATTTTATAAAGAAAACATCATGACGACAGATGCTGAAAAGTCATTTCATGATATTCGCTTGAATAAACAGCAAGATTTGTTTATTCAATTGAATTTCCGTTCTGCTTATCGTTCGCCGGAATATGCAGCTGTGCTTGAAACAAATCCTCATATTCCAAAGGATCTTTATGAGAACGAAAAAGATAAGGATCTTGCAGAGAAAGTACTTGAACACTCAATCGCAACTTTCCAAAAAGAACGACTTATGAAAGAGATAGATGAAGCACTTGACCGTCATGATCAAGAAACATTTAATAAGTTAGCAAGAGAATTAAGCCTTTTGTCATAAACTGAACGCATAAGCCTTGCCATATCCAGGCAGGGCTTATGTCATGAAAGAGGGGAAATTGATGAAGTTTCACGCGGAGGATGCGGATCGCTTTATACAATCTAAAGATTACATTGATACCGCTATCATTCCATTAGTTGGAATAGATGCGAATCAAATCAAGCAAACCGTATCTTTAGGGGAGTTTACTATTCTTGTAGCAGAGGAACTTGAAAGGCAGCTGAAAGGGCGGGTCTTTCTTTTTCCATCACATACATATGTAGAAATCAATGATCGAAAACTAGAAGACATCTTCACGATGAAGAAATCGCTTGAAGATCATTTTCAGCATGTCGTATTGATCTCATCTGATCACGGGTGGAAAGAGCATGCGCCCGTTAGTGATTCACTATTTTTATTAAAGCCGGTTCCGCTCGAGCATTTAAAGGTAGAATTAAAGCAAAAAATCGTTCAAGACAGTGTGGAACAAATTTTGAACTTTTTGTTACAAAAGTGGAACCCTTCATAAAAACCCTTACATTTGCATTGTACATAGCTTTTTAGGCTGTTGACCTTGTGAATAGATTGATATATTATGAGGGTGTCCTAGTTTTATGAAATTTTTTCTAATTCAGTTATAAAGTAGCTGACGACCTGAGGGGGGGAGAAAAAAATGAGCGAGAAGAGACATGGAGTGTCCAGGCGTCAATTTTTGAATTACACGTTGACCGGCGTGGGGGGATTTATGGCCGCTGGAATGCTCATGCCTATGGTTCGCTTTGCGCTTGACCCTGTGCTAAAAGGAACAGAGGATCAGGATATGGTTCAAGTTGTCAGTGTAGATGAACTGACGAAGGAACCGAAGCGCTTTGACTTTAAAATTGATCAAGTAGATGCATGGTATGAGTCAAAGGAATCTAGGTCAGCATGGGTGTACAAAGAAGGGGATGAAATTGTCGCTTTATCGCCAATCTGTAAACATTTAGGATGTACAGTGAACTGGAACAGTGATCCGAAAAATCCAAACAAATTTTTCTGCCCATGCCACTATGGGCTGTACGACAAGGATGGTACAAACGTACCCGGAACTCCGCCACTTGCACCGCTTGATCATTATAAGCAGCAAGTGAAGGACGGATACCTCTATCTTGGAAAAGCTGTGCCGAAAGGGGAAGGGTAACGATGCTTAACAAGATTTATGATTGGGTAGATGAGCGGCTGGACATTACACCAATATGGAGAGATATTGCGGATCATGAGGTGCCTGAGCATGTCAATCCAGCACATCATTTCTCCGCTTTTGTGTACTGTTTTGGCGGTTTAACGTTTTTTGTGACAGTCATACAAGTCCTTTCGGGCATGTTTTTAACGATGTATTACGTGCCGGATATTAAAAACGCATGGGAATCTGTTTATTATTTACAAAATGAAGTGGCATTTGGTCAGATTGTCAGAGGGATGCACCACTGGGGTGCGAGTTTAGTTATTGTCATGATGTTTTTACATACGCTAAGGGTCTTTTTCCAAGGGGCGTATAAAAAGCCTAGAGAGCTCAACTGGATTGTAGGTGTGCTCATTTTCTTTGTCATGCTTGGACTTGGTTTTACAGGTTATCTCTTACCATGGGATATGAAGGCGCTATTTGCGACGAAGGTTGGTCTTCAAATTGCAGAAGCGACACCTTTCATTGGGAAAGAGATCAAAACGCTGCTTGCAGGTCATCCTGACATTGTAGGGGCACAAACGCTGACGAGATTTTTCGCTATCCATGTCTTTTTCTTGCCAGCGGCATTATTTGGGCTGATGGCTGCCCACTTTATTATGATTCGTAAGCAAGGAATTTCTGGACCGCTATAAAAAAGTTGCGTTTGATGAATGTTCAATGAGGAGGGGATGACTTTGCATAGGGGAAAAGGGATGAAGTTTGTCGGAGACTCTAGAATTCCGGCAGAAAGAAAACCTAACATACCTAAAGACTATTCCGAATATCCGGGAAAAACAGAAGCCTTTTGGCCGAACTTTCTTTTAAAGGAATGGCTTGTAGGTGCCGTTTTTTTAATTGGATTTCTTGTCCTAACTGTGGTTCATGCACCTCCGCTTGAGCGGATGGCTGATCCAACAGATACCGGCTATATTCCGCTGCCAGACTGGTATTTCCTATTCTTGTACCAGTTATTAAAATATGAATTTGCTGCAGGTGGCTATACGGTAGTTGGTGCGATGATTATGCCTGGGATTGCGTTTGGTGCACTGTTGCTCGCACCATTTCTTGATTCTGGTCCTGAACGCAGACCGTATAGAAGACCGGTTGCAGTGGGGATGATGATCCTTGCAGTCGGCGCAGCAACATATTTAACATGGGAGTCTGTTGCTACTCATGATTGGGAAGCAGCGGCAAAGCAAGGTGAAATTAAGAAAGAAGCAGAGATTGATACCTCGGCGGCAGAGTATAAAATTTATCAGGAGCAAACATGTATCTCCTGTCATGGAGATAACATGCAGGGCGGAGCAGCCGGACCGTCACTTGTTGACAACGGTCTTGCACCTGAAGAGATTGCTAAGATTGCTGTTGAAGGAAAAGGTAATATGCCTAAGGGTATCTTTAAAGGCAGCGATGAAGAACTTGAAAAGCTGTCTAAATATTTATCTGAGGTCAAATCTAAATAATTCAGTTGTTTAAATGCAAGTACAAGGATATACTCAAAAGAGAAAAAGCTGGCGCTGTCAGCTTTTTTCTGATTTTATTAGATTGTGAGTGAAGAGACGTATGAGATGGATTCAATATCTGCTAGCCACACGCTATATGCTTGTGCTAATCCTGATAATTAATTTCCTTGGCACTGTGTACGGCTACTTTTGGTATATTCCACAGCTTGTTGAAACGCCAGCTATCTTTTTAGCTTTTGTTCCAGACAGTCCAACGGCAAGCTTTTTCTTTTTATTTGTTCTACTTGCGTTTTTGATGAAACGTAACGCTCCTTATTTTGAAGCACTTGCCCTCGTAACCTTAATTAAGTACGGGTTATGGGCTGTAGGGATGAATATCTTTGTCCTTTTATCTGTTGATGACTTTCCGTGGGAAGGATACATGCTGATTGGCTCCCACTTTGCGATGGCGGTTCAAGCCGTATTGTTTGCACCGTATTATCGTTTTAAAATGCGTCATTTGGTCGTAGCTGGCATATGGATCTTACATAACGATGTGATTGATTATGTATTTGGTATGATGCCGCGTTATTCTATGCTGTCTGCCTATACAAACGAGATCGGCTACGTCACGTTTTGGTTAAGCATTGCCGTTCTTCTTGTTTCATATTATCTGGTCCTATCGAAAAAATCGATCAAGCTTGAACTCCCTTAACAATATTGGTCTAACCTTGTCCTTTTCTTCATACGCTGTATGGAGAAGGGCTAGGAGGGACTTGCATGAAACGAAAGCCAATCGCGATAATTCTATTATTTTTTCTCGTATTACAGCCATCTGTTGCCAAAGGCGAGGAAACAGCCGCTAGTGTGCTGCAAGAATTAACGGAACTATCAGATTCAATCTTTCAATTAACGAGACAAGCTAAATATGATGAGGCGTTACAGGTCGCATTGTATGTTGAAAAGACATTTAAAGCTGAGAATTGGCGCGGAACGCTGACAAATACGCAGATTCGACAAATTACAGTTGGCTATCAAGATATCATAAAAGGGCTGCCGCAGGAAGAATTGAATGAGCGCGAAAAGCTTCGCTATGCCTCACAGTTTAGAATGCTACTCGATGCGATCCAGTCAGACTCTGAGCCACTTTGGGGTTCGCTGGAGAAGCCCATTATGGGGTCTTTTCCTACATTGAAAAAAGAAGTGAAGGATCCGGAGTCAACGACGTTTTATGAAACTTGGAATGAGCTAGTTTCTTTATACGATATGATCTATCCGAGTTTAACCATTGATGTTTCGCCTGAAAAGCTGCAAACGATTAAGCAACACATGGAAGTGATTGAGCAAGGTGAATTTTTAAAAGCATCAAGTGGGACAAAGCTTGAGCGCCTCACAAAGCTTGAAGAAGATTTATCGAGTGTGTTTGCTCACGTGGATCAAGATGAGGCTGACCCATCGCTTTTATGGGTCATTTTAACAACAGGAAGTATCATTTTATTAACGTTAACGTATGTAGGATTTCGGAAATACCGTGCTGAGAAAGAGAAGAAACAAAAACGACAAGCTGATTATCCGAAATCATAAAAAAGAAGCACCATTTTTGGGCTTCTTTTTTTAATGCGGATTAAGCGGCTTTTTGTGTTCATCTAATGTGAAGCCTTCCCCAAGTACATCATGGACGTCACTGACGGATACAAACGCATGAGGATCGACTGAGGTCACGACGCTTTTGAGATGGACAAGTTCATTTTTCGGGACGACGCAATAAAGGACGTTGCGCTCCTGTTTTGTATAAGAACCAACCCCTTTTAAAACGGTGACACCTCGCTCCATTTCCTCTGTAATCTTCTTTTGAATGATGTCATCTTTTTCAGATATGATCATGGCGCCTTTGGCTGCGTAAGCGCCTTCTTGCATGAAGTCAATGACCTTCGCAGCAACAAATACTGCGACGAGCGTATACATGGCTTCTTTGTAATTTAAATAAGTAAGAGAAATCGTAATGACGCAAGCGTCGAAGATGAACATTGTTCGCCCCATAGCCACTTGATAATGCTTGTTGATGAGTCTTGCGATGATGTCAACACCACCGGTAGTACCACCGAACTTAAAGATGATTCCAAGGCCTGTTCCGATAAACACACCAGCAAAGAGCGCGGCAAGGGCCAAATCGTGCTGAAGAGGCATATGTATTTGAAAGCGCTGGAAGATGGCGAGAAAGACAGAAAGACTGACGGTGCCTACAATTGTATAAGTAAACATGGTTCTGCCGAGCATTTTCCAGCCGATAAAAAAGATCGGAATGTTTAAGACAAGGTTTGAAATGGATGGGTCAATGTGGAATAGAAAATATAAAAGCAGTGTAATACCTGTAAATCCGCCTTCCGCCAAATTGTTCTGCATATTAAAATGAACAAGACCGAAAGAAAAAATCGCAGATCCTATTAAAATAAATACGATATTCTTAAGACGAATTTCTTTTAGCAAGAGACCACTCCTTTTTTTGCTTAGACAGCGATAATATTATATGGTATGGGAGAGAAACAAGCAAACTGAGTTTTAAACATTTGTCAAATATTTATGATTTCGCTAACATGTAAGAGATGGATAGGAGGATGAGCTTCATGACGAATGAAAAAACGCTGCGTTACGTGCAGCAAGAAGTAGATGATTACATAGGACAATTTAAAGAAGGCTATTTCAGCCCGCTTGCCATGATGGCCCGCCTGACAGAAGAATTAGGCGAGCTAGCAAGAGAGGTCAACCATTACTATGGAGAAAAGCCGAAAAAAACAACGGAAACAGAAAAAAGCATGGAAGAAGAAATTGGCGATGTTTTATTTGTGTTAACATGTCTCGCTAATTCACTAGATATATCATTAGAGGAAGCACATGATCGTGTGATGCATAAATTCAATACTAGAGACAAAGACCGCTGGACGAAAAAAGAAGGGAAGTAGAGACGATGACGAATCAAACCATCAAAGTAGTAATCGCTGGAGCAAGAGGGAGAATGGGGATAGAAGCTGTGAAGCTGGCAGAAGAGACGAGCCATTTTGAGCTAGTGGCAGCCCTTGATCACGCGCACGAAGGAAAAAAATTATCTGATGTGATTCATACAACATCTGAGGCGCCAATCTATACAGATATTGATGTGTGTCTTTCAGAGACAGCACCTGATGTCTTAATTGATTTGACGACACCAGAAATAGGAAAAGTACATACAAAAAAAGCGCTTGAACATGGCGTACGTCCAGTCGTCGGAACCACTGGATTTTCTGAAGCTGATCTGAAAGAGCTTCAGCAATTAACAGAAGAAAAGGGCATAGGCTGTATTATTGCACCAAACTTTGCTGTCGGTGCGGTCTTAATGATGAAGTTTGCCAAAATGGCAGCAAATTACTTTCCTGACGTTGAAATCATTGAGCTTCACCATGATAAAAAACTAGATGCTCCAAGCGGTACTGGTCTTAAAACTGCTGAAATGATTGCAGAAGTTAGAGAAAGCAAAAAGCAAGGACATCCAGAAGAGAAAGAAATAATAGAAGGTGCACGAGGCGCAGATTATGACGGGATCCGCCTGCACAGCGTAAGGCTTCCAGGTATGATTGCACATCAAGAAGTACTATTTGGAATGGACGGACAGACGCTCACCATTCGTCATGATTCTTATAACCGCGCCTCATTTATGTCAGGTGTAAAGCTTTCAGTTGAACAAGTCATGCACATTGATCAACTCGTCTATGGTTTAGAAAATATCATTGACTAATAAGGAGTGGATTCCTGATGAACATTGCTTTAATCGCTCACGATAAGAAAAAAAGTGACATGATCCAATTTGCCATTGCGTACCGTGATATATTGGCAGATCATACACTTTACGCAACAGGGACTACAGGTTTGAGAGTGAAAGAAGCGACGGGGCTTCCCATTCATCGTTTCCAGTCAGGCCCGCTTGGAGGAGATCAGCAGATTGGTGCTTTAATTGCTGATAATGCAATGGATCTTGTGCTCTTTTTTAGAGACCCGCTTACCGCGCAGCCGCATGAACCAGATGTATCTGCACTCATTCGGCTTTGCGATGTGTATACGATCCCACTAGCCACCAATATGGGGACCGCAGAAATTTTAGTCAGGAATTTAAATAAAGGTACGTTTGATTTTCGAGATGTAGCAAAAAACGGAGGAACAAATGAAACGACTTGATATCCTTGCTTTCGGAGCCCATAGTGATGACGTAGAGATCGGTATGGGCGGAACGATTGCAAAATACGTAAAAAAAGGGGCGCGTGTCGGAATTTGCGACTTGACCCAGGCTGAATTATCTTCAAATGGAACGGTAGAGAGCCGTCAAGAGGAAGCAAAAGCGGCTGCCGCCATTTTAGGCGTGTCAACGCGAATCCAGCTCACGCTGCCAGACAGAGGGCTTTATGTAAATGACGAAGCAATGAAGGACGTTGCAAGCGTGATTCGTACATACAAACCGAAACTCATTTTTGCTCCGTATCACCAAGATCGGCATCCAGATCATGGTCATGCGGGTACACTTGTTGAAGAAGCTGCTTTTTCGGCAGGGATACATAAATTTGAAGATTCATACAAGCAGCCTGCGCATAAAGTAAGTCAGATGTATTATTACATGATTAACGGTCACCATCGTCCAGATTTTGTGATTGATATTTCTGAGGAAATGCATCAAAAGATTGATAGCTTGCATGCGTATCAAAGCCAATTTGTGAAATCTGCGAATTCAGTTGAGACACCTCTTGTGAACGGATATATTGATTTTGTCAAAATGAGAGAGTCTATGTATGGAAGGGAAGTCAATAAAGCTTATGCAGAAGGGTTTATCACAAAGAAACCACTTTTGATTGATGACGACTTACTTGGGGGGTAATTATGAAAAAACTAAAGGTCGGAATCACTTGTTATCCAAGTGTCGGCGGATCGGGCATTATTGCGACGGAACTTGGAAAACGTTTAGCTGAAAAAGGGCACGATGTTCATTTCATTACCTCAAGTATTCCGTTTAGGCTCAATAAAGTGTATCCGAATATTTATTTTCATGAGGTGGATGTCAATCAATACGCTGTTTTTCAATATCCGCCTTATGACCTTGCATTAGCAAGTAAACTGGCAGAAGTCGCAAGACGAGAGAAGCTTGATATTATTCACGCGCATTATGCGGTGCCTCACGCCGTCTGTGCGTACTTAGCGAAGCAAATGACTGGACACTCTGTAAAAGTTGTCACGACGCTTCATGGGACGGATATTACGGTTTTAGGCTATGATCCATCATTAAAGGAAGTCATTCGCTTTGCAATTGAATCATCAGACCGGGTAACAGCGGTGTCGCATTCATTAGCTGCGCAGACGTACGACCTCATCAAACCGAATAAAAAGATCGAAACAATCCATAATTTTGTCGATGAGCGTGTATACTTGCGTGATGATCACAATGTGCTGAAGAGACACTATGGTCTTTTAGATCATGAAAAGGTCGTCATCCATGTATCGAATTTCCGCAAGGTGAAGCGGGTGCATGATGTCATTCATGTATTTAAAAAAATCTCTGAACAGGTGAATGCAAAACTGCTGCTCATTGGGGATGGTCCTGAAAAATCGGTTGTTTGCGAACTCGTGAAAAAGCTGGGACTAACAGATCGCGTGTTATTTTTAGGAAAGCAAGAGAAAGTAGAAGAGCTGTATTCCATCAGTGATTTGAAGCTGCTTCTATCTGAGAAAGAGAGCTTCGGACTAGTGCTTCTTGAGGCAATGGCATGTGGTGTCCCATGTATTGGGACTGATGTTGGCGGAATTCCAGAAGTCATTACACATGGGGAAACAGGTTTCCTTGTCCCGCTCGGTGATATAGACGCGGCAGCTAAACACGCAGTCTCTATACTCAAAGACAAAGCGCTTCATGAGCAAGTGTCGGCGGCGGCCCAGTCTAGCGTTCAAGCCCATTTTTCTTCTGAAAAAATTGTAAGTGAATATGAAGAGCTTTACCTAGAATTGATCGAAGGTGATGATGAACATGAATGAACCATTCACACATGCGATCCCTATTTTACATACACTGCACGAACATGGATATCAAGCTTACTTTGTCGGCGGAGCAGTGAGAGATGTCCTTTTAGGCAGGGAAATCGGCGATATCGATATAGCAACGGATGCAACGCCTGATACGGTCGAGTCTTTATTTGAAAAAACAGTTGATGTTGGCAAAGAGCATGGCACGGTCATAGTGTTACATGATGGGATGAGCTATGAGGTGACGACGTTTCGAACTGAATCAGAATATGAAGATTTTCGCAGGCCGAAAGAAGTGGCGTTTATCACATCCTTGAAGGAAGATCTTTTAAGAAGAGATTTAACGATCAATGCGATGGCCATGGATATAAATGGAGAAATCATTGACCATGTTGGGGGCAAACAGGATATTGAGCGGAAACGAATTCAAACCGTAGGAGATCCTGCGTGCCGCTTTCAGGAAGATGCGCTTCGTATGATGAGAGCGGTCCGTTTTTTAAGCCAGCTTGGCTTTGAGCTCGCTGCAGAAACGGCTGAAGCAATGGAAAAAGATAAGCATCTCCTTGCCAACATATCCGTTGAACGCAAAAAGATTGAAATGGAAAAGCTTTTAAAAGGACGTTATTGTGAGCGGGCGATCAAAGTGCTCATTTCTACCAAATTATACGAAGAATTGCCGGGACTCGAAAAGGATCGTCTGCAAGACTCCTTTCAGACATTTCCGTATTATTTACTGGATGGGCTGGAAGAAGTATGGGGGGCTGTCATCCATTTACTTGGCTTAGATGAAGAGAAGGCCGTGCTTTTCTTAAAAGAATGGAAGCTGTCAACAAAGCTATTAAAAGACGCGGTCGCCATTAGCCGATACGTCGATTGTGAATGGAATGCCGAAAAGATGTTTGAAGCTGGTGAACACGTGCTTTTATCTAGCTTGAAAATTACACAGCTAAAACACGAGCGGCGCATTTTCTTTGACGAGCTGGAGGCTGCCAAGAGTTCTTATGATGCACTGCCGATTAAAACGCTTCAAGACCTTGCTGTTTCAGGAAAAGATTTAATGGCCTTTCGGCAAAAGACATCAGGTAAATGGATCGCAGAAGAGCTTGATATGGTGAAAAAAGCCATTCTGCACAATCATTTGGAAAACCGAAAAGAAGCCATAGAGGAGTGGCTTACCACATGCGATCAGCAATTAGAAAACGATTAATTGAACTATTTACAGCATCTAACCAGGACTTTGTCTCGAGTCAGCAAATATGTAATGAGCTTGGTTGTTCTCGAACGGCTGTTTGGAAGCATATGGAGGACTTGAGAAAAGAGGGTTATGAAGTAGAAGCTGTCAGAAGAAAAGGTTATCGTCTGCTTCGTAAACCAGACAAAATTAGTGAGGACGAAATTCTATTTGGTCTAGACACAGAGAGTTTTGGCAGACACATATATTTTCAGAAAGAAGTTGCATCCACCCAGCTGATTGCCCATGATCTTGTAAATGAAGGTGCACCCCACGGCACGCTCGTTGTCAGTGATCACCAGACAAACGGAAAAGGCCGCCTTCAACGGGCGTGGCATTCACCAAATGGGACAGGCATCTGGATGAGTCTCATTCTACGGCCAGAAATTCCGCTGCATAAAGCGCCGCAGATGACGCTTTTGGCATCTGTCGCCATCGCAGAAGCCATTGCAGACCGAACAGGACTCAGACCATCGATTAAATGGCCAAATGATATTTTATTAAATGGCAAAAAAGTCGTTGGCATTTTGACTGAATTAAAAGCAGAGGCGGACCAGGTTCATGCGGTGATTATTGGACCGGGCATTAATGTGAACCAAACGGCTGATGATTTTCCTGATGAACTAAAAAATGTCGCCACGAGCCTGCGAATGGAACTGAATGAAAAAGTGGATCGTGCTGCGCTCATCCAACAGATCATGTCCACCTTTGAAAAAAGATATGCTGATTATATAAAGCATGGATTTGCGCCCATTAAACAATTATGGGAATCGTATGCGATGACAATCGGTCAGCATATTGTGGCCCGCACCGTCAATGGGCAATACACTGGAAAAGCGCTCGGAATCAATGAAGAAGGTGTATTATTGCTTGAAACGGAGGAAGGGATCCAAAAAATCTACTCCGCAGACATCGAGATCAAGTCAACTTAAGTGGAACACCCGGAACAATTTTGATATACTTCGTGTGGGCAGTATCTGAAAAGAGCTGTACCTGTTAGAAACAAAAATTTGATCAATTTCTGCCTTGATCCTAAGGGACTTGGACAGAGGGATGATTCGCCGCGCATGAGAGATCAAATCATGTGATGTGAGGCAAACCATCTCCTCTCCAGAATGAGGAGGAACAGATGAAGACAAAGCTAGATTTTTTCAAAATGAAAGAACAAAACGAACCAATTGTGATGCTGACAGCATACGACTATCCATCTGCAAAACAAGCAGAAAAAGCGGAAGTCGACATGATCTTAGTTGGTGATTCACTTGGGATGGTTGTACTTGGACTCGATTCGACAATACAAGTCACGATCGATGACATGATCCATCACACAAAAGCAGTGAAAAGAGGCGCAAAAGACACATTTATTGTGACGGATATGCCATTTATGTCTTATCATTATTCATTAGCAGAAACATTGAAAAACGCAGCACGCATCATGCAAGAAAGCGGTGCGGATGCCTTAAAACTAGAAGGCGGAGATGGTGTATTTGATTCCATTCAAGCTCTCACAAGAGGCGGGATTCCTGTCGTCAGTCATTTAGGCCTTACACCTCAGTCAGTTGGAGTACTTGGCGGTTATAAAGTGCAAGGAAAAGACCACGAAAGTGCGCAGAAATTGATTGAAGACAGCTTGAAATGTGAGGAAGCTGGTGCGATTGCACTTGTTCTTGAATGCGTACCTGGTGAACTGACAAAACGAATTACCGACATGCTGAAGATTCCTGTGATCGGGATTGGTGCAGGGGCTGAGGCAGACGGACAAGTTCTTGTTTACCATGATGTGGTAGGATACGGGGTGTCTAGAACACCTAAGTTTGTGAAACAATACGCGCAAATTGATACAGTATTAGAAGAAGCGCTTATTCAATATACGAAAGAAGTAAAAGCACACACATTTCCAGAAGACAAGCATACATTTCATATCAAAGAAGAAGTCCTTGATGGTTTATATGGGGGGATCAAAAAATGAACGTTGTCACCCATATTCACGAGTTGAAGGAATTGATTAAGCAACATCAAGAAAAGCAGCATTCCATTGGCTTTGTCCCAACGATGGGCTTTCTTCATGAAGGACATTTGACGCTTGCGAAAGAAGCAAGGGATCAAAATGACCTTGTAGTCATGAGCATCTTTGTCAATCCTCTGCAATTTGGCCCGAACGAAGACTTTGAATCCTATCCACGGGATATGGAAAGAGATCAGCGCCTTGCAAAAAAAGCAGGGGTAGATATTTTATTTACACCTGATGTGAAAGAAATGTATGCAAATGAACCATCAATCACGATGACGGTTCGAAAGCGGACGGATGTCTTATGCGGGAAAAAACGTCCGGGACATTTCGACGGCGTTGTTACTGTGCTTACAAAGCTATTTCATCTTGTAGCACCAACAAATGTATACTTTGGTCTAAAGGATGCACAGCAAGTCGCTGTGATCGACGCGATGATCAAGGATTTCTTCTTTGATCTTCACCTTGTCTCAGTACCGACAGTTAGAGAAGAAGACGGTTTAGCGAAAAGTTCAAGAAATGTGTACTTGTCTGATAAAGAAAGACAAGAAGCACCTGCTTTGTACCGCGCACTGAAAAAAGGACAGTCAGCGATTGAAAATGGTGAACGTGACGTCAGTCGCATTTATCAGTTGGTAGAAGAGGATATTCTTCAAACAAGCGGGGAAATTGATTATATTGAAATTTACTCCTATCCAGAGCTTGAGCCGCTTCAGCAGTTAGCAGGTCAGGTCATCATTGCGATTGCGGTGAAATTCTCACGGGCAAGACTGATTGATAATGTCATATTCCATGTTCCTGAAAGCGGTGAAAAGCATGTATAGAACCTTTATGACTTCTAAACTTCATAAAGCGACGGTAACAGAAGCAAACTTACATTATGTTGGAAGTATTACCATTGACGAAGATTTACTTGATGCGGCAGGTATGATGGCAAATGAGAAAGTACAGATTGTCAACAATCACAATGGCGCGAGACTTGAAACATATATAATTCCGGGTGAAAGAAAGAGCGGGGTCATTTGTCTAAATGGCGCAGCAGCAAGATTGGTTCAGCCGGGTGATGAAGTGATTATTATCGCTTATGGAATGCTCTCAGAAGAAGAAGCAAAGACGCATACACCAAAAGTGGTCGTGTTAAATAAAGAAAATCAAATTGAACAAATGATTGGGCAAGAGCCTGCGAGAACGATTTTATAACGCATGCTCCAATGAAACAGAACAGTTTAAGAAAAGAAGCTGTTCTGTTTCAGCTATTTTTGCCCAGAGCGTGTTTCACTTCGAGTGAAACAAGGAATTGAGGTGTCCATTTTATGGCCGATCAAAGGTTTGTTGTCGTTGATATTGAAACCACCGGAAATTCACCCAAAAAGGGTGATAAAATCATTCAAATTGCTGCGGTGGTCATTGAAAATGGACAAATTGTCGAACGGTATTCAAAATATGTGAACCCGGGAAAACCGATCCCAGGATTTATTGAACAGCTGACAGGCATTCAGCAGCATATGGTTGACGATGCGGTGTTTTTTGAGGATATTGCCCAAGAGGTGTATGATCTCATTCAAGGCGCTTATTTTGTTGCGCACAATGTTCATTTTGACTTGAATTTTTTAAATGATGAACTAAAAGCATGCGGGAAAAATGAGCTGGATGTGCTAGCGATTGATACAGTTGAAATTTCTAGAATTCTTTATCCAGAGCTTGAAGGCTATAAGCTCACTGAATTAAGCGAAGAGCTCATGCTTCCACATGACCACCCGCACAGGGCGGATAGTGATGCGGAAGTTACTGCTATGTTATTTTTAACCTTACTCCATCAATTAACGCATACACCGCAAAATGTGCTAAAGCAGCTGCGTAGATTATCCTCTTATCTTTTAAGTGATATAGGACTTTTAATCCAGCAGCTTGAAACGAGTGATGCTAGCCGCGAAAATTCATTGGTAGAAGTCGGCTCTTTTGCTGTTAAAGATGTCACCAATTCTGAAAAGGATACGACATATTCAGTAGGGGAAGACGATGAACAGCTGTTTGAGAAGATCAAAAAGAAGCTGCCCCAAACAGTGGAAGGCTATGAAGTAAGAGAAGGCCAGCTCAAGATGATGAATAAAGTGAGAGATGTGTTTCATGAAAGAGCTTATGCTTTAATTGAAGCGGCACCAGGTATCGGAAAAACGCTCGCATACCTCATACCAGCTGCATTAGAAGCAAAGAAATCAGGAAAGCCTGTTATTATTAGTACATATTCCATTCTTTTGCAGCAGCAAATGCTTCAGCGCGATGTGCCGATTTTAAATCAATTGCTCCCATTTGAACCAGCAGCCTGTGTATTTAAAGGTCGGGCGCATTATATTTGCTTAGATAAGTTTGAGCATGTACTGCATGAGGAAGATGATAACTATGATGTGGTCTTAACGAAAGCGCAAATATTAATGTGGCTCCTTGTAACAGAAACGGGTGATTTATCTGAGCTAAATTTACCGTCAGGAGCTGCCAATATAAAAGACCGGATATCGTGTGTGCACATGCCGTTTACATCGAAAAAGCGCCGCTTTAAAGAATACTGCTTTTATGAGCGTGCGAAAAGAAGGGCCAAAACAGCTGATTTAATTTTAACAAATCATCGCCTGCTCTTATCACAAACGGAGGCATCATCTATCTTTCAGCATGCAGACGTTTATGTGATTGACGAGGCTCACCAATTTGAGAAAACAGCCAATGAAACGTTAGGGGATAGCACGTCTTATATCCAGCTTCATGCAAAATTAACGCAGCTTGGCTCCTTACAAGGTGGTTTGTTAAAGAAGCTGAAAAAAAGATTTCACGCTGCCGGCTTACAGACGGACACCTTTATCGAAATGGATGAGTATCTTCATCAACTTCAAATGGAAAGTGACGCCTTTTTTAGTACCGTCCATTCTTTTGTCAAAAGGACAAAACCAAAAGCAGACATCAATCGTCTCATTCATAGAGTACGTCATCAGTCGAAGCATGCGCAGTGGAAACGGATTAAAGAGACGGCAAGTAAGCTTTGTTCCTTGTTAATTGCTTGTGAAAAGCTGTATGAACAGCAAAAAAGCGAGCTTCTTCAAAAAAGTGATCAACTGACAGAACACTTTGCGTTTGAAGCAGAGGAATACGATCAAGTGATGTCGTTTATGCAAACATTTTGCAGTACGCTGTACCGGTTCATTTTTGAACCGAAAAACGATGAAACGGTTTGGATTGAGATTGATGCAAAGGGTGCCAAAAATGCTGTCTTTATGCATGCACAGCCGCTAGATACTGGAGAGCTTTTAGCAGATCGCTTTTTTATGAACAAAAAAAGTGTTGTCCTCACATCAGGGACACTTACAATCAATGGTCGCTTTGATTATTGCTTAGAACGATTTGGTCTGCAGGACTTTTATCCGCATCTTGTACAGATTGAATCACCGTTTGAACTTGAAAAACAGCTTAAGGTGATTGTACCAGCTGATATGCCGCCGATTACGAACCGTGATGAGCGCGACTATGTAAAGCAATCAGTACGGTACATTAAGATGATGGAAAAGCAGCACCAGGCGAAGATATTGGTGTTGTTTAATTCACATGAGATGTTAAAAGCAGTATATGATGAACTGAAAACAGAAGGGATGCAAGCTGCCCTTTTTGCTCAAGGTTTGACGGGTGGTAGTCCTGTTAAATTAACGAAGATGTTTAAATTAGCAAAACATGCGATTTTACTTGGTACGGGTAGTTTTTGGGAAGGTGTCGATTTTCCTGGATCAGAGCTGACAACAGTCATTATGGCACGTCTTCCGTTTCGACCGCCTGATTCACCGCTTATTGAAGCAAAATGTGATGCCGCTAAAAAACAGGGCAAAAATCCGTTTAAAGCCGTTGCTCTCCCAGAAGCTGTGTTAACCTTTAAACAAGGTGCAGGACGCTTGCTACGCTCTGAAAAAGACATAGGCACATTGCTCATTTTGGACCGCCGAGTGAAAACCGCGTCATATGGAAAGCTATTTTTAGAATCACTCCCTCACGCGCCGGTTCACGAGATGACAAGAGAATCACTTGAGGCGTATATAGAGGAGCTCAACAACGAAAAGCCGCTGTCATAAGCGGCCTTTAGCTGGTGTGGGTTTGGAGTTAATTTATCGTAACGGCTTTTTGTGTTCCGTTGTAAAAATAGTATCGGTTCCCGCGCCGAAAAGTATGACTAACAATATTTACGTACCGAGGAGGAATTAGAAGTGGAAAGTAAAATAGAGGTACTTTCAACTGTTCACATTAAACATTCAGAGGACCTGTATAAAATTGTTGACTTATTGAACAGAACGCTTAAAAGGGAAGATCTCATGTTTGGACTGGCATTAGATCAAGAAGATCAAAATCAAGCGATATTTACAATATATCGTACATAGGGGAAGCTTGACATGAAAAAAATAGTTTGGATCATCTCATCTGTTGTGGCTTTCGTTTTGCTCATTGGCATCATCAGCTTTACATGGATTTATCAGATTGCCATGGGGCAAAAAGAACAAGGTCATGAAACGGCGATTGAACGAGCAAAAAAACAAGCAGACATCGTACAAGTGGAGCAAGTAGAAACCTTTGTCGGAAAAGAAAAACAATTTATTGTTGAAGGGAAAAACAAACAAAATGAAACAACCTATGTTTGGGTACCTGCCAGCAAAAAAGAAAAAGTGATCGCAAAAAGGGCAAAAGATGGTGTAACCTCAAATCAAGCAGTACAAGCTGTTCAAAAGGAGAACACGGTCTCTAAGCTAAAGGACGTTCAATTAGCAAGAGAAGGTGATGTACTCCTTTGGGAAGTGACGTACTTAAATGAAAACAATCAATACAGCTTTAGCTATGTCGATTTCTCGACAGGACACGTAGAAAAAAATGTAACACCATAGTTTCTCCTGTCTTGCGTTGACCATGCTGATTTAGAACGGTTATAATAAAATGTATGAAAAAAGAATCACACCTATCGAAAAGGTGAGCTTCTTTCTGGCTTTGGAGGGAATTATGTTGAAAACAACGATTAATCAAGTGTTCAAACATGTCGATGAAGATGTAACCATCGGCGCATGGATTGCCAATAAACGTTCAAGCGGTAAAATTGCATTCTTGCAGTTGCGTGACGGGACAGGCTTTATTCAAGGAGTCGTAGTAAAAGCAGAAGTAGAAGAGGAAGTCTTTAAGCTTGCAAAATCAGTCACTCAAGAAACATCTGTCTATGTGACAGGACAAGTAACAAAAGACGAGCGTTCACCTCTTGGTTTTGAATTGCAAGTGAAATCCATTGAAGTGATTCATGAAGCAACTGACTACCCGATTACACCAAAAGAGCATGGAACAGAATTCTTAATGGATCACCGTCATTTATGGCTTCGTTCTAAAAAGCAGCATGCCATTATGAAAATTCGTAACGAAATCATTCGTGCTACATATGAATTCTTCCATCAAGAAGGCTTCGTGAAAGTAGATCCGCCAATTTTAACTGGAAGTGCACCTGAGGGCACAACGGAGCTGTTTGCGACGAAATATTTTGATGAAGACGCGTACCTTTCTCAAAGTGGACAGCTTTACATGGAAGCTGCTGCTATGGCACTTGGGAAAGTATTCTCTTTCGGCCCAACATTTAGAGCTGAAAAATCTAAAACAAAACGCCATTTAATTGAGTTTTGGATGATCGAGCCTGAGATGGCTTTTGTCGAATTTAATGAAAACCTTGAGTATCAAGAAAACTATGTGACTCATGTGGTTCAAAGTGTACTTGAAAACTGTAAAGTGGAACTGCATACACTTGGCCGTGATACAGCAAAACTAGAAAATATCAAAGCACCATTCCCGCGTATCACTTACGATGAAGCCATTAAATTCTTGCAAGAAAAAGGATTTGACGATATTGAATGGGGAGATGACTTCGGCGCGCCTCACGAAACAGCGATCGCTGAAAGCTACGATAAACCAGTGTTTATCACTCACTACCCAACATCATTAAAACCATTTTACATGCAGCCTGCACCAGATCGTGATGATGTCGTTCTTTGTGCAGACTTGATTGCACCAGAAGGCTATGGAGAGATCATTGGCGGTTCTGAGCGTGTTCATGATCTAGAGCTTCTAGAAGCAAGATTGAAAGAACATGGACTAGATCAAGAAACTTACAAATGGTACACAGAATTAAGACAATATGGTTCTGTCCCGCATTCAGGTTTCGGTCTTGGACTTGAACGTACAGTTGCTTGGATTAGTGGAGCGCCGCATGTGCGTGAAACCATTCCTTTCCCAAGATTATTAAACCGTTTATATCCTTAAGACGTGAAAGCCTCCAACATATGGAGGCTTTTTCAAACGTTTTTGAAGGAGCACGTGAAATAAAACGTGATATACTTAAAGTGAAGAGGTGTATCCGATGAATAGGCAGCAATTTATTAATATGCAGCAAATGGGGTCGACCAGTTTGCCTAATTTGCTGATTGCTCATTATGAGCAGTTAGGACTGAATGAATCACAAATGATGGTGATGCTTAAGATTAAAATGAATGAAGAACAAGGTGTGTTCTTTCAAACATTTGAAGAGCTTTCCCATGGGATGACCATTTCAGCTGAAGAGAGTGCGTATATGGTTCAGCATTTAATTCAAAAAGGATTTATTTCGATTCAGCCGTTTGAGGACGGATCTGGTATTCAGCATGACCGTTACTCAGTTGAGCCATTATGGGGCGTGTTGTATGACTTTTTAGAAGCAAAACAAGCGAAGGAAGGTCAAAAACTCCATGTACAGGCTGAAAAGTCTTTATATGCTTTATTTGAAGATGAATTTGGCAGACCGCTTTCTCCTCTTGAAGGAGAAACACTCTCCATCTGGATGGATCAAGACCATCATGATGCTGAAATGATCCGCCTAGCATTAAGAGAAGCGGTGTTATCGGGAAAATTAAATTTCCGTTATATCGACCGAATTCTGTTTGAGTGGAAAAAGAAAGGGCTGAAAACAGCAGAAGAAGCAAAAGAGCATAGCCAACACTTCCGTTCTCAGCAAAAAGTGCCACCTTCAAAAGAAGAGACGTCAACATATAAGCGACAAGTTCCTTTTTATAATTGGCTGGAACAATAACCAATAAAGGAGAAGTCATGTTATCAAAAAAACAAATCAATGAATGTTTAGATATTATAGGAGATATGTTTCCAGAAGCTGAGTGTGAGCTTGTTCATTCCAATCCATTTGAACTTGTGATTGCTGTAGCACTCTCTGCGCAGTGTACAGACGTGCTTGTCAACAAAGTGACCAAAACGTTATTTCAAAAATATAAAACACCAGAAGACTATTTAAGTGTACCGCTTGAAGAATTGCAGCAAGATATTCGTTCGATTGGTCTTTATCGAAATAAAGCCAAAAATATTCAAAAGTTGAGCAAAATGCTAATTGAAGAATATGGCGGGGAAGTGCCTAAGGACCGGGATGAGCTTGTGAAGCTTCCTGGGGTGGGCCGAAAAACAGCAAATGTTGTCGTTTCGGTCGCTTTTGGGGTGCCAGCAATTGCAGTCGATACACATGTAGAACGTGTCAGCAAGCGACTTGGAATCTGCCGCTGGAAGGATTCTGTTCTCGAAGTAGAACAAACCTTAATGAAGAAGGTACCAGAAGAAGATTGGTCTGTGACGCATCACCGCCTCATCTTTTTTGGCAGGTATCACTGCAAGGCCCAGCGTCCGCAGTGCGAATCTTGTCCACTTCTTGATATGTGTAGAGAAGGGCAGAAGAGGCTGAAAAAAGGATTGGTGAAGCTGGCATGAGCGGGGCCGTTGTTTTTTCCTCATATGTCGAAAAACTAAAAGGGAAAAAGATAGAGATGAAAGGTGATCGAATGGACATCCTTAGAGAGCATCCACTCGCATATGATCTATCATCAGAACGTTTAACAGATGAGCTTCCATGGCAGAAAACAGAAGAATTTGTTCCTGTGATGTTCGAACTATGGAATGAATTAAAAGAAAAAATGCTTCCTCGTTTTGAAACAAGAAAGTCTCGGTGTGAAGAAGATGATATGCTGCAAGGGATTGTCAGTATGATTGCGGTGTTTTACTGGATCAAAGGGGAGAGAATACAAACGCTTGAATGGGAACATATTAAGCAAGAGACATTTCCCGTTGCCCCTATTAATTGGACAGAACGTTTAGAGTTCATTTTGCTAAAACCAACTCAATATCACTGCTTTATTCAACTAGACGAGCTATACACAGAACTAAAAAAGCAGTATGGAAAATATGAAGCACTTAAAAAGATTAGACAAAAGCGTTAAAAAAAGCACTTGCCACATAGGCAAGTGCTTTTTCATTATTCATTTTCTTTTCGATTAGGAGAAGTTGATTGCGAACTTGAGCTTTGTGTGTTCGTTTTCGTATCATCTTTCTTTTTATCTTTACTGTCAGTTTGTGAGTTGCTGTTCCCATTTGTACTGTCTGAGCCATCATCGGAAGAACCATTATTTCCATTTTCCGTATTTCCGCCTTGATCCTGATCTTTATCTTTGTCTTGATCTTTTTTATCATCTGGCTTTTGCTCATCAGTGCCTGGGGGTTGATTTTTGTTATCGTCAGTCTTGTCTGTCTGCTCGTCATCAGGCTGCTGCGGTTCTTCTTCTTCTTTGTTCTCATCATCTGCTTTTTCTTCTTCGTCTTCATCATCCTTGATGGTGAGGAAGGTAGAAGCTGCTTTACTTGTAACATCCTCTACAGTGGCTGTTACTTGGAATTTATAAGTAGAGCCAGGCTTCACATCAGAGATGACCGCTTCTTTAGCAGAACTGTTTTGAATGTCTTTATAGCCGCCGTTATCAACCGCTTGTTTTACATTAAATGTAGCATCTGCGTCGTCATCATAGCCCCAAGTCAGTGTGATGGATTTTTTCTCTTCATCATACACTGCTTTTAAGTCAGAAGGCTTATCGGCTTCTTTCTTTTCATATGTGTCAGACACTTTTGTCGGAACCGTTCCTTTTACAAAGTATTCTGTTGTCTTCTTATCGCTCGGTGTATTTGGTCCGGCTAATTTCGCTGGATCCGATCCTTTTTCAACCGTCGCTTCAACGACACTGTCTGGTTTTTCAAATGAGCCGCTTCCATCATCAATTTGAGAAATTAATCGCTGGAAGACGATTTTGGCAACACGCTGCTCATAATCTGTGAGCCACATTTTGCCGTCCGCATCTTTTGAATTACCGATTCCAGTCCAAACGGCTGCTGTATATTGCGGCGTATAACCAACAAACCACGAATCTTTCGCACCGCCAGAAGGAATATTGTATTTATTAATATCATCTTGTGTAAAGTTCGTTGTACCTGTTTTACCAGCAACTTGAACGTTCGGTACTTGTGCAAGTGTACCAGTTCCAGATTGGACAGCAGTTTTTAGCATATCTGTGACCATAAAGGCTGTGTAGTCACTCATAGCCGCTTTAGAATCTGGTGTCAGGTCAAGCTTTGTACCGTCATTAAATTCAACAGACGTGACAGCATGCGGTTCGTTATAATATCCATTATTACCGAATGCACTAAAGGCCCCAGCCATTTTTAGAGAGGACACGCCATCGTCAAATCCACCGATTGAGTAAGACTCAGGAATGTCAGACGGTAAGTCCATACCTAAGTTGTTAGCAAATTGAACGGCATTGTCTGTGCCAGCTTCTTGGAAAGCCTTTAGGGCAGGGATGTTTCGTGATTGTGCCAAAGCACTTCTCATCGACATTTTCCCTAAATGTCTTCTGTCAAAGTTATTAATCGGTGTACCGTTTGAGTACGTATACGGCGCATCATCAATTTGCTGGTACGTTGACCATTTTTTGTTTTCAATGACAGGACCGTAATCTAAAATGGGTTTAATTGTTGAACCTGGCTGACGTTTTGCATCAGTTGCATAGTTAAAGCCGCCGGCTGGTACATCACGTCCACCGCCAATAGCTCGGATTTCACCATTTTTTGTATCAAGCAAGGTGACACCCGCCTGCATACCTTTCGTAAATCCAACAGAATCCCCATTGATAATATCATCTAGATGATCCTGAGCTTTACGATCGAGTGAAGTATAGATTTTTAATCCATCTGTTGATACATCTACTTTGGCTTTTTTCTGTACTTCTTCCATGACTTCTTCAATATAAGCAGAGTACTTACTTGAGTTCTGGCTCTTATATTTATCAGCAGGCACTACGGTCTTTTTGACAGGAGTTGCTTTTGCCACTTCATATTCTTTCTCTGAAATATAGCCTTGTTTTTTCATGAGGCCTAACACGATATTACGACGTTTTTCTGCTGCCTCAGGATTTTTCACTGGGTTATAAGCAGAAGGGCTCTGCGGCATACCTGCAAGTGTGGCAGCCTGTGCAACAGTTAGCTTATTTAAATCTGTCACGCCGAAAAATTGTTCAGCCGCTTTCCCAACACCGTAAGCATAAGGCGAGAAGAAAATGCGGTTTAAATACATTTCTAAAATTTCATCTTTAGAGTACTTTTGCTCAAGCTGAATCGAGAGCCATACTTCCTGTACTTTACGTTTTAACGTTTTTTGATTGGTAAGTAGAGTGTTTTTCACAACTTGCTGTGTAATTGTACTTCCACCTTCAGCTCCAAAGCCGTCCTCAACGTTTGCGACAAGGGCACCGCCAATACGGATTGGATCAATCCCGTGGTGTTTATAAAAACGTGCATCTTCCGTTGCAATAAATGCTTCTTTTACCACATCGGGTATATCTTTAATCGAGACATACGTTCTTTTTTCCGCACCGACTTCTGCAAATACTTTTTTGTCTATGTCATAAAGCTTTGAAGAATAAGGTGTTTTGAGCTTACTATCATCAATTGAAGGAGCGCTTGATGCAAAAACGGCAAAAGTTGTGATTCCGGCCACTAGACATAGAAGACCGACCACGAGTAAAGATAAAAATATTTTTTTAAATAGACCTGCTTTCTTTTTGCCTTTTTTGTTCTTTTGCTTCTTATTGTTTTCTTGACTTGCTTTACGTCGCTGTTCACGACTTGTAAATTGATCAGACATCACATCTCAACCTTTCGTGTTAAACCTTTTTCGAACGTTATTGATACTCACTTTCATCCGAAAAATGAAGTGTCTCCACTACTTTAATATAATCAATTCTTGGCGAATATCCAAGTGTCATTAAGTGACCGGCTTCCTTTAGTTCATCTTTACTAATGGATTTCCGGCCGTTTAGTTTCTGCCGTTCCCAGAAGAAAAAGAGATCTGAAGCGGGCAAATAATAAACGGAGCCAAATGCGGATATAATAACGAAACAAATACCGCCTTGCTTTTCAACCTGTTTCATATGCTCAATTTGATGGTCATGAAAATTTTTGAGCGGAAACGAGGTGGTGCTTTTGGTTTCCTTTGCTTCAAAATCGATATAGCGCCCTCTGTACACTCCATTATAGTCTGTTGTGGATGATTGTTTAAAATAGGCTTCTTTGATCACAGCAGCGCTTCTTTTTGGATAATCCACGTTCACAATTTGAACGGGGGTAGGCTTTTTATGAATGACTGCGATCCCGTTGACCAAATAGTACTGGTTGGTTTCGTTTAAATCAGCCTCAAGCGTCATCCCGCGGTTACTATAAGAGGATTCGCCGCTGATTCGTTTTTTTGTCCCAATTGGTTGAATGGGCTGATACGATTTTCCGTTTGGATACCGAATCATCAAGTTTCAGCCTCCTTTTAATGCATTTTGTATTGGAGAGATACTTATGTTGTCACAAGAAGAGCACATCATCACTCAGCATATATTGCGTGAAACGAAAGTGAAAAATAAAGACAACCTGACGAGGACAAATGCTTACAAGCGCTTTTATGATCGTCATCCAGAGATGAAATGGTCGCTGCTTGCTTCCTTTGTCTCGAGAAATGCTGGATGGTCTATGACGGATCTAAAGGGCGAGCTCTTCCATCCAGGTTTAACAGATCAAGAGGGGCACCTTTTTTTCACAGCATATGAAAGAGCGAATTGGCTGATCTTTTCAGATGCTTATCCCCAGCTCCTTTTGTATGAATGGTCAAAGCGGTGCGGCAAACCTTTGTTCCATCTGCTTCCGTATTTTTCTGTCTCTCGTTTTATGAGCATTGAGTGGGAACGTTTTTGGCTAAAGCTTGACACAGAGCGTCTACTTTATGCACTCATCATAAATGAACAATATACTATACAATCTCCTATTATACAAAATCCTCTTCTGAAAAAGAATGTTTTTCACTCGATTCAATATCTGTTTAGCGAGTGGGGACATTTTCAAACCGTTGTTTTTCCAACGGTTGACGGGCATTTGTACGGGTTAACCATACGGAAGTTTTCCAACGTAAAAGAGCGTATTACATTAGGAAAAAAACTAGCGAAACTATTATTTCGGGCCGATTTATTTTCGGATTTTTATCATTTTTTGCATACTGTTCCGCATACCGGATCACGGTTTGATTTTGAGCCGTTTTTAGGGATCGCTAGAAGGTCAACACCTTTTCTTCGAACTGTTTATCCAGTGATGACACATTCATTAGACGATCAAAGAGAAGATTGGTTTCAAAAGAAATTGAGCCCAACTTTGTTTGATGAAGAGACGTTACCAAAACAAATTGAACTGATCGACTGGTATTTTCATAAAAAAAGACAGCTGCGTTTTCTTTTCTCATTAGAGCACTATTTTTTGCATAAATAAAAAGCAGGGGGTACCTGCTTTTTTACGTAGATGGTCGATTAGGACCGCCAAGCTTTTTATCAAGCTGATCTGTACTGTTTTCTTTCCCTTTTGGCTTTTGCTCTTTTGGTGCTGGCTGCTTTTTCATGAAATCTACCTCCTTTGTCCTTAGAATTTACACAATCGGACGCAATCATACAAAGAAGGACAAGCAGATGTCGAAAAGGAAGAAATAGCGCTCATCTACACATAGATTGGCGATTTGCTTCTAGTTTTGTCATGTGTGAAGGAGGGTGTGAAAGAAAAGAGAATGTAACGAGAGACGATAAAGGAGGAATCTGATGATGAGCGAATTTGTATCAAAAGAATCCATTTTGCAGTTATTAGAGGAAATCGAACGAAAAATTGATGCGGTGGAAGAAGAACTATCTCTTGCTGTGAATGAAACAAAACAAATAGCCATAGAAGAGCAAGAGCAAATGATAGACCGGCTTGAATCGGAAGTAAAGGACTGTGAAGGGAAGATTCACGCAGCTGAGTATCAACTGGCGGCAAGACCGGCATACCACGCAGGGTAGCTTTCTATTTGAGCAATAAGTAAACGTTTGATAGGATGGTTCATAGAGGTGAACACTTTGGATAATCAAACATTACTTGAACATACACAAAACTTGAGAATATGGATCGAAGAGGCGTATGAGCAGTACCAAAAGGGAAAGGCTGAAGAGGAATACCCCGTTTATGATTTTCACACAGACATTCAGCCAGCCGTTGAGACATTTGATCAGAAAATGGAAGAGTGGCTCACTGCTGCGATCTCGTTTATTCATCTGGCGAAACCTAGATATTTACACGAAGAACAGCTTGAAGCCGTCAAAGAAAATGGGAAAGAAGTTATCCTGCAATCTTATTTTGGCAAACAGCATGCACCTCGTGTGAAAAATTTAGTTGAGTCAGTGATTTACACACTGAACCTTTTAATAGAAGAAATTAACAAGCGCAGCTGAAGATATCGCTGCGTTTTTCTTATTGCTGCTTTAGGCACATCTTCTGTTTCTCATCATAATATATGAGTGACAAGACTATGCGCTGAGAGCGAGAGGAGCGAGATATATGATCCCTTATTCAAACCAGCAGCCTTATGAATTCAATCCATTCAATCAAAGGCCTTTTCCGTATCCAGAAATGCAGCAACAGCCTCCGCAGCCTCCAGAATATTTCATGCCGCCACCTCAAGGTGCCATGAACCAGGCATCACCTGCTGTCTATCAGGCGCCTTATGGATACCAAGAAAATGTACCGCCTTTTCAGCCGCCCGAAGCGATCAATCAACCCCAGATGCAGCCACCAGGCATGATGCCCATGCAGCAGCCTATGAACCCTTATCCTTTGCCAAGACCGCAAAAACAGCAATCATCTCAATTTAAAAGTGTACTATCTCAATTCAAAAAAACGAATGGACAATTCGATTTTAACAAAATGTTTGATACAGCTGGGCAAATGATGAGTACGATGAATCAAGTAGGCTCATTAGCGAAAGGATTTACGAGCATTTTTAAAGCATAGTGAAAACCCAATAGAAGGATCTATTGGGCTCTTTGCTTTGGTGCCGTCACACGAAGAGTTTGATCTTTCCACACGCTTTTCATGTTCGTCTCATCTATTTTTGCCGGCATTAAAATGGTTTTTGTAAAGCTTGAATACGAGGAAGCTGTATCCGTTTTGATTGTTTCTTGCACGGATAAGTGTAAATATTGGGCTTTTACTTCTAGCGCGATATCGCCTTCGACAAAATGGTCGGGAAATTGGATTGCGATATACACAAACTGCTCATCCTCTGTCACATCGGTCGTAATCGATGCAAGAGAATGCGATGTGGTCATGAGCGCCTCCGCACTATTTAATATCTCATGAAACGGGGAGGATGCGAAAAATTGTTCAATCGCTTCATAGAGAATATCTTCATTAGCCAGCAATTCATGTTTCTTTTCGCCTTCATGTTTCATTTGGAATCACCTCTCATCTACAGCCTATGCAGAAAGGACTCAGGCGGTTATCAATTGATGAGAGGAAAAAATTATGATTAAATAGTGTTGAATGAAGCAAGGTGTATGAGCGCAGCGTTTCATACACGGAATAGATCTAGAAGCAAAGCTTGAAGGGAGCAATTGACATTGCTGAAAAAATTATTCGGTTTCGGGAAAAACCAAGATGATGTAAAGGAAGAAATCATTTATTCTCCAGCTGATGGAGAGTTAATGGATATGACGGATGTACCAGACCCTGTTTTTTCTCAAAAGATGATGGGAGACGGTGTAGCAGTCAAACCAAATAGTGGTACAATTGTGTCACCAGTAGAGGGTGAAATCATTCAGCTCTTCCATACAAAACATGCAATTGGCATTCGAACACTCTCAGGGCTTGAGCTTCTGATTCATATCGGACTTGAAACAGTGGGATTAAATGGTGAAGGATTTGAAGCGCACATCAAAGAGGGAGATAAAGTGAAGATCGGTGACCCTCTCATTACGTGTGATTTAGAACTGATTGAAGAGAAAGCGGCAAGTACAGTGACACCGATTGTCATTATGAATGGTGACTTGATCGAGCAACTTGATAAAGAACCAAAGGGAACTGTTGAAAAACAGACATCTAAGCTTTTTACCGTTAAGTTAAAATAATAGAAAAAAAAACTACCCAAATGTATGAGGGTAGTTTTTTTGATGACATTAATCTTCCATCGGAACCCAGCCTTTACTCGCTTCCATAACAGACCACAATCCTTCTGGAATCAAATACTGACCTTTTTGGCTTCGTTTAATGACAGTTTCAATCTCGCTTTCTCTGCCTTCTTTAATCTTCTTTGCCCAATCTGGGTCGACGATCAGTTCACGTGCGACAGCGATAAGCGGAATTCCTTGGTTATAGGCACTTAGTGCATCTTCGGCTGTAATGACGCTGCCTACACCGATGAGCGGAAGAGTATCGCCACAGCGATCTTTGAGCAGCTCCATACGCGTCTTATCCGTATCTGCACCGCGTCTTGCTTTAGAGTCAATCTCCATTAAAGAGATATGCAAATAATCAAGGTTTTTCGTTTTAAGAACATCGACTAAGGTGAACGTCTCTGTCATCGTTAAACCAGGCGTTTCTGGTTCTTCAGGGGATAATCGATATCCAAAGATAAACGGTTTTGTCGCATGCTTTTCGATTGCTTCTTTTACTGCATCCACAACAGCGATAGGGAAAGCTAGACGCTTTTCTTCATTTCCTCCCCACTGATCTGTCCGCTGATTGCTATGCGGGGAGTAAAATTGCTGTAATAGATAACCGTTTGCACCGTGGATTTCCACACCGTCAAATCCTGCTTCGACCGCTCGTCTTGTCGCTTCTTTAAAAGAGGCAATAATATGGACAATTTCCTCTTCTTTTAAAGCACGTGCCATCTGTTTTCCATCTTTAAACACGTCACTTGGCGCAACCACATCACCATTTGGAACTAGGTGAGGGAGAGCCTGAGAGCCGCCTTGATGAATTTGAATGATGGCTTTTGTTCCCTTTGCCTGAATCGCAGAAGCTAGTTTTTTCAGGCCAGGTATATCTTCATCTCTTGCGATAGAAGGCTGTCCTTCAAATGCCTTACCATCTGGAGTCACGTTCGCACATGCTGTGATCACCATGCCCATATCACTAGATCTAGCTGTAATGAAATCAATTTCCTCTTTAGAAATAGTGCCATCCTCTTGAGAACCGAAGTGTGTCATTGGCGCAACAACTAACCGGCCATCAATCGACGCACCTCCTGGAAACGTAAATGGTTCAAATAAAGGCTTAAATTCGTTTTTCACTCTCATCATCTTCTTCCTTGATAAAATCATTTCACTATAGAAGTTTAATAGATACTGTTACAACACTTCAAAGTATTTGCTCATAAGCTACGAATCAAAAAATTGCCGCCTAGTCATGCAAACAAATATTCGGTACACTATGTAATAGAGGTGATGCGATATGAAAAAGAAAACAATGAACGAACTCATAGAAGAATTAAAAAAAGACGAACAGGTAGAACATTGGCATGAAATTGAAGCGAAGCCTGCACAAACCTCTCCGTTGCCTAAAAGAGTGAACGAAAAGCTGAAAAAGGCGCTTGAGAAACGAGGCGTGAGTGAACTCTACATTCATCAAAAGGAAGCCTTTGAACGTGTGATGGACGCGGAGCATGTCGTAACTGTCACACCAACAGCTTCAGGTAAAACACTTTGCTACAACCTGCCAGTCCTTCAGTCGATCGTTGAAGATCAGACAAGTCGCTCCCTTTATTTATTCCCAACAAAAGCGCTCGCACAAGACCAAAAGAGTGAACTTAACGAGATCATCCACGAGATGGATGTTCCGATTCATAGTGAAACATATGACGGGGATACCTCTCCTGCCATTCGGCAGCGAGTCAGACAAGCAGGACACATTGTCATCACAAATCCAGATATGCTACATTCAGCCATTTTGCCTCATCATACAAAATGGGTCAGCTTGTTTGAGAATTTGAAGTATATTGTCATAGATGAGCTACATACATATAGAGGCGTATTTGGTAGTCATGTGGCGAATGTGATTCGCAGGTTAAAACGAATTTGTGCATTTTATGGAAGTGATCCAATTTTCATTTGTACGTCCGCAACAATTGCGAATCCAAAAGAGCTTGCGCAGCAGCTAACGGGAAGAAAGATGCATTTGATTGAGCGAAACGGGGCACCTAGCGGTAAAAAGAATTTTGTGTTTTACAATCCGCCAGTTGTGAATAAACCACTAAATATTAGACAAAGTGCCGCCACTGTCGTTAATCAACTCGCTAAAACTTTTTTAAAGGAAAAAATCCAAACGATTGTTTTTGCTAGAAGCAGAGTAAGAGTTGAAGTAATTTTAAGTCATATTCAAGAGCTAGTGAAAAAAGAGATCGGTCCAAAATCAATTCGTGGATATCGCGGAGGCTATTTACCAAAAGAGCGGCGCGTGATTGAAAAAGGATTGAGAGAAGGAGACATTCTAGGTGTCGTCAGTACGAACGCACTTGAATTAGGTGTTGATATAGGTCAGCTCAAGGTTTGTATCATGACCGGGTATCCTGGCAGTGTAGCGAGTACATGGCAGCAGGCAGGCCGTGCTGGAAGACGTCATGAGGAAGCACTCATTATAATGGTGGCAAGTTCCTCACCCCTTGACCAATATATTGTCAGACACCCTGAATATTTCTTTAATAGACCGCCTGAAGCTGCCAGAATTAACCCAGAAAACCTTATTATTTTAGTGGATCATTTAAAATGTGCATCCTACGAGCTTCCGTTTCGGGAGGATGAACAGTTTGGCGACATGGACGTAGAAGAGATTTTGCAATACTTACATGAGAAAGGCGTTCTCCATTTTAGCGGGAATCGGTATTATTGGTCAGATCAGTCATTCCCGGCACATGGCATCAGCCTCCGGTCTGCAAGTCAGGAAAATGTCGTGATTGTGGATCAATCAGATGTGGCGAATGTTCGGATTATTGGCGAGATGGACCGTTTCAGTGCGATGACGCTGCTCCATGATGAGGCCATTTATTTACACGAAGGGGTTCAGTATCAAGTGGAAAAGCTAGATTACGAGCATCTGAAGGCTTATGTGAAACAAGTAGATGTAGAATACTATACAGATGCGAATTTAGCTGTTCAACTTAAGGTACTTGAAATCGATCAGACGACAGAGAAAGAAGCTGTATCTGTTCACTTCGGTGATGTGACCGTCAACGCAATGCCTACGATATTTAAAAAAATCCGTCTGAGTACTGGTGAAAATATCGGGTCTGGACCGATTCACTTACCAGAAGAAGAAATTCATACGAGTGCGGCTTGGTTTGAATTACACGAGGCAGAGCGGAGATTTGAAGAGAAGACACTTGAACAGCTCCTGCTAGGCATCGCAAATGTTCTTCAGCACATTGTACCTGCTTTTGTCATGTGTGACCGTTCTGATATTCATGTGGTTTCACAAATTAAAGCGGCACATACCGGAAAACCGACGGTCTTTTTATATGACCATTACCCTGGCGGAATCGGTTTAAGTAAGGAAGTACAAGCTCGTTTCGATGAAATAGCAGGCGCAGCCATTCAGCTCATTGAGCGGTGCCGCTGTGAAAATGGCTGTCCATCCTGCATTGGCATGGAAATGAAAGAGGTCAACGGAAAAAGCAGCATTGTTGAATTGATGTCCGTATTTTAAGAGAAAGGAGGGGACATCTGCTCATGTCTTTAAAAGGGAAATTAAACAGAATGAAAAAGCATCTATCGCACAATCAGCCACAAGAAAACCGGCAGAAAACATCAGAAGGACAACCTCAGCCTGTGACTTCAGAAAATATCCCATTTTTAAAAGAATGGGAAGGATTAGGTGTGTCGCCTTATCATTTTGAGGATTCCTTTTGTCTGATTCGGGAAGTCACCTATTCATTAGATGATCAGCATGGGCGCTATTCGTTTGCGGAGCTGCCGAAAGTCATTGAGCAATGGAACGAAAGCGGCATCCAGCATTCGCTATCGGCTAAAGGGTACAAGCCGCACGAACTGTTTTTCTTTGATACTGAAACAACAGGATTATCTGGCGGTACGGGAAATATGATCTTCTTGCTTGGACACGCACGTGTCTTTTCGGGCAAAGTGGTGGTGAAACAGCACCTGCTCACCAATCCAGGAAATGAAGTGGCTCTTTACAAAAGCTTTCTAGATGAAGTAAATGTAGAATCGTTAGTTACATATAATGGTAAATCATTTGATTGGCCGCAAGTGAAAACGAGACATACACTTTTAAGAGATCAAATTCCAGCACTTCCTGAATTCGGCCATTTTGATCTTTTGCACGGATCTAGACGATTGTGGAAGCATAAATATGAACGGATGGCGCTATCTGTTGTGGAAAAGGAAGAGCTGCACGTGCAGCGTGAAAACGACACGCCGGGGTTTTTGGCACCGATGATTTATTTTCATTTTTTAAAGGAACAAAACCCGAAGCTGATTAAAGGAATCTTGACTCATAATGAATTAGACGTCTTATCGTTAATCAGTCTCTACATTCATCTATCCAAAAAAATACTATCTGTGGATGCAGTAAAGGAACACAATGAGAAGTATGCGCTCGCTAGGTGGCATCTTGCTCATCGGGATGTACAGGAAGCAACAAAGCATTTGCAGGAATTAACGAATGCTGATTTTGAGCATGCAAATCAGGCGTCTTATGATCTTTCATTGCAATATAAACGACAAAACAAGTGGGATCAAGCGGTTCAAATATGGGGGGAATTATTTGCATCAAGCGATGTCCATTTAGCATTAAAAGCTGGTATAGAGCTTGCGAAGTATAAAGAACATCGTGAAAAAGATGCAAGATCAGCTCTTTCTATCACTGATTCGTTATTATCATTCTCCTCGTTAAGTCAGCGGGAAACTGAAGAACTTGAAAAGCGAAAAAAACGGCTTTTAAGGAAAGCTGGGCAATAAACATTATTGCCCGGGAAAGCGCAAAACATGACAACGTTCGGCTCTCGGCCGAAAATAAAAATTGTTTAGCACTTTTATTGTAGAAAAGTCACGAATCCTGTAAAATAACGTTAGATATTGAATGAGGAGCGTAGAGCATGTATAAGGGTCTTTTCTACTTGTTTTTTCTTGTTGTCATTTTGGTTGCTTTTGTGT
The DNA here is from genome assembly GCF_038610765.1 of Bacillus sp. FSL R5-0422. NCBI lineage: Bacteria > Bacillati > Bacillota > Bacilli > Caryophanales > Bacillaceae > Bacillus > Bacillus sp. FSL R5-0422. Next base: position 1,954,520 of record NZ_CP152014.1, on the reverse strand, counting down.
TTTCAAACTATAAGGATGTTTTCCTTGCAAACTTTTAAAATAGGTTAATGCATTAGTACATGTACACCTCTTAATTCATACATTGTTAATGTAAGAAAATTAAGGAGAGGGGAATGCTACATGTACCATCATCATCATTGTCACCCGAATGTTACACAGCCAATTGTTCATCCGACGAATCATTGCTGTACACACAGTGATTCCACAACAATTGTGCCGCATATCCATCCGCAACATGTGACAAATGTTCACCATCAAAATTTCAAACATGTTCACTACTTCCCGCATACGTTTTCTCAGGTGGACCCGGCAACACATCAACACTTTAACTGCGGTGGACCTTGCTGTAACAGATAAAGTGGAATGGGACTTTTATAAGTCCCTTTTTTTAAAAGCAGGTGAAAAAATGAAAATTATTGCTGTCACAGGGTACAAGCCATTTGAGCTTGGAATATTCAAACAAGATGAGCCTGCACTTCAATACATAAAAGCGGAGCTTCAAAAAAGGCTGACGGCTTTGATTGAAGATGGCCTGGAGTGGGTTCTCATATCAGGTCAGCTTGGGGCAGAAATATGGACAGCCGAAGTGGTATTTGAGCTTCAAGAGGAGTATCCAGCGCTAAAACTTGCCGTCATTACGCCATTTTATGAACAGGAAGAGCGCTGGAATGAACAAAACAAAGAGTTGTATGAAGGAATTCTTGCACAGGCCGATTTTGTAGAAAGTGTCACGCATAGACCATATGAAAGTCCGGCACAATTTAAACAAAAGAACCGTTTTTTTATTGAAAAAACAGATGGACTCCTCGCTCTGTATGATCCGGAACATGATGGCTCGCCAAAGTACATGATCAAAGAAGCGGAAAACTATACCGATTACCCCATTATGTACATCACAATGGATGATTTGAGAGCGCAAGTTGAGGCGGAAGATCCGTTTTTTGATGAAAAGCAAGAGAAAATTTGACAACGTCACGTATTTCTGAAAAAATATACTATGAATTCACGATATGAGGTGAAAAAGATGCTTGCTGATAAAGTAAAGCTTTCTGCGAAAGAAATTTTAGAAAAAGAATTTAAAACAGGTGTCAGAGGATACAAACAAGAAGAAGTCGATAAATTTTTAGATATGGTCATTAAAGACTATGAGACATTCAACCAAGAAATCGAAAAGCTTCAACAAGAAAACCTCCATTTGTCTAAACAGCTTGAAGAAGCCGTTGAGCAAGGGAAAAGACAGCCTGCACAGTCTAATACAACAAACTTTGATATTTTAAAAAGACTATCTAACCTTGAGAAACACGTTTTCGGAAGCAAACTTTATGATTGAGCCTTGCTGAAAAAGCTTGTGCCTCATGTCATTGTCGTTTATAATAACGCTTGTTGATTAACGTTCGGGTAATCGCTGCAATGCATTTAGACATTGCAGAGGAAAGTCCATGCTCGCACGGTGCTGAGATGCCCGTAGTGTTCGTGCCTGGCGAAAAGATAAGCCAGGGCAGCCTGGGAAAGGCTGACGGCAGGAAAAATGCCTACGTCCTTTTAGGATATGGCAAAGTATCCTTGAAAGTGCCACAGTGACGAAGTCTCACTAGAAATGGTGAGAGTGGAACGCGGTAAACCCCTCGAGCGAGAAACCCAAACTTGGTAGGGGAACTTTCTCAAAGGAACCAAACGGAGAGAAGGACAGAGTATTCTGTAGATAGATGATTACCACCTGAGTACGAGGCATTTGCCGTTTGCAGTACAATGGAACAAAACATGGCTTACAGAACGTTATATCCGTTATTATAAACATGATGAAAACAAAGCTCTCCTATTTCAACATATGGAGAGCTTTTATCTTGGAATACATAAAAGGACGAGAAAACAGGTGATAAATCAATGAAAACCTATACACTTATCGCAACGGCTCCAATGGGGATTGAAGCGATTGTTGCAAAAGAAGTAAGAGACCTTGGCTACGATTGTACAGTAGACAACGGAAAAGTGATTTTCGAAGGGGATGCTCTTGCGATTTGCCGTGCGAACCTTTGGCTGCGTACAGCAGATCGAATAAAGGTACAAGTCGCTGAATTTTCGGCAAAAACATTCGATGAGCTGTTTGAACGCACAAAGGCGATTGACTGGGCTGCATTTTTACCAAAAAACAGCACGTTTCCAGTCATCGGTAAATCTGTGAAATCACAGCTTGCCAGTGTGCCGGATTGTCAGCGTATCGTCAAAAAGGCGATCGCGCAAAAGCTTATATCCTCTTACAACATACAGTCTGAATGGCTTGAAGAAACAGGACCTGAGTATAAAATTGAGGTTGCCCTTTTAAAAGATAAAGCTGTCCTCACGCTTGATACATCTGGTGTAGGTCTTCATAAACGGGGGTACCGCATGGATCAAGGCGGAGCACCTATTAAAGAAACCCTTGCGGCTGCACTCGTGCTATTAACGAACTGGACACCTGACCGTCCGTTTGTTGATCCCTTCTGCGGATCAGGAACAATCGCTATTGAAGCGGCCATGATTGGACAAAACATCGCCCCAGGGTTTAACCGAGATTTTGCTTCAGAATCATGGGAATGGATTGGTGAAGACGTATGGAACAAAGCGCGTCACGAAGTGGAAGAAAAAGCAAACTATGATCAGCCGCTCCACATTATTGCAAGTGATATCGACCACCGGATGATAGACATTGCCAAAATGAATGCGGAAGAAGCAGGACTCAGCGAATTGATTGAGTTTAAACAAATGCAAGTGAAAGACTTTCAAACAAAAGAAGATTACGGTGTGATTGTCGGAAATCCGCCTTATGGAGAACGACTCAGTGACAAACCAGCTGTTGAAAAAATGTATCAAGGAATGGGCGAAGCATTTAAAAGCCTAGACACATGGTCCATTTATATCTTAACGTCACACGAAAAGTTCGAAGAGTGCTTTGGTAGAAAAGCAACGAAAAAGAGAAAACTGTTTAATGGTTTTATTAAAACAGACTATTACCAATACTGGGGAAAACGCCCACCTAGAAAATAGACAACTGAATCATAAAAAATGGCCACACCTACAGAAGGTGTGGCTTTTTTTACCCGAGAAAGGTATAAACCTTCATGGGACGGAATAAACTGAACTTGATTTTAAAAAAAGAGGTGTCTCTATGATTCAATATGATCAATTTCAGTTAATCCAAAAAGCACTCGATTCGACTGCTCAAGAAATGAAAGGGCAAGAAGGTGGACAATCTACTCAGCTAACTGCAGCCATTGAAGATTTAGCGCTTGCTCAGGCATACATAGAGCGATCTGAGCATGCTTTTTTAATGAAAGAAACGTATCAACATCGTTTGCGGTCATAAAAAATATTGTCATTCCCCAGCATAAATGTTACTATAGAATGTCTGAATGATTCAAAAGTTGGGGGTTGAAGCAGGTGACAGCATCTCGTTTGCCTTTTTCATTATCAAAAGAACATAATTTTTACGAAGAACTGGGCAACTGGATTGGTGATGTGTTCTATGACATTTTGCCAGAAAAGGGCTTTGATCTTCGAGATGAACAAATATTTATGGCTTTTCAATTAGAAAGAGCCTTTAAAGAAAAAAGTGTGATGTTTGCCGAAGCTGGGGTAGGTACAGGCAAAACCATCGTTTATCTATTATTTGCGGTCACATATGCAAGGTATACAGGGAAACCAGCGATTATTGCATGTGCAGACGAAACGTTAATTGAACAGCTAGTGAAACAAGAGGGTGATATCTATAAAATTGCCAATCACCTTGATATTCAAATAGATGCGAGATTAAGTAAATCGCATGATCAATATTTATGCTTAAAGAAATTAGAGAAAACCATGCAGCGTGAAGATGATGAGAAGTGGCTCGATATTTATGAATCGCTTCCTTCGTTTGTTCATGAATCACATGGGATGCAGAACTTTTATCCGTATGGTGATCGGAAGGAGTACCCAGAGCTATCCAATGATGAATGGTCACGTATTGGCTATGACTCGTTTCAGGACTGTTTGACGTGTGATATGCGTCATCGCTGTGGTTTGAATTTATCAAGAGATCATTACCGGAAAGCAACAGACCTCATCATCTGTTCTCATGATTTTTATATGGAGCATGTGTGGACAAAGGAATCCCGCAAACGCGAAGGTCAGCTTCCGCTGCTTCCAGAACATAGTTCCGTTGTATTTGATGAAGGCCACCTTCTTGAATTTGCCGCGCAAAAAGCACTGACATACCGAGTGAAGCAATCCATGCTCGAAACCTTTTTAGAGCGCCTGCTTCAAAACGATATACGTGAGGAGTTTGCCGAACTCGTTGAAGATGCACTTGCTACAAACGATGAGTTCTTCTATCTCTTAAAAACACATGCCAAAGAAATCAAGGGCTCACATCGACTTGAAATTGGACGTGTGGATGAGGTGAAGCGTTCTGCAAGTGAATTGTGTGATTTACTTGAAAAAATCGGAGAAGCACTCGTATTTGAATCAGAGATGTATACAATTGATCAATACGAATTGTCTGTTGTAGAAGAGTACATTGAACAAATGGCGTATTCTCTGTCACTTTATCAAAAAAATGCGATTAGCTGGCTTGAAAAACAAGAATTAGATACAACATTTGTTGTGATGCCAAAGACTGTCGCAGAGGTGCTTGGTGAAAAGGTATTCTCGCAAAAAAGACCATACATTTTCTCTTCTGCTACATTGTCTGAAAATCAATCCTTTGATTATTTAGCTGAAAGTCTTGGGATTAAAGATTACTTATCAATGAGTGTCGCTTCGCCGTATGATTACGATGAACAAATGAAGATTTATTTCCACGGGATTCAGCAGCTTCAAGAGCAAGAAGCAAAAGGACAGCAAGTGATCACTCAGCTGAAAGATAATGGGGGACGGTCTCTTATTTTGTTCCCTTCATTTGATGAACTCCATTTCTTTAGAAAGCAGCTTGAGGCATCGAATGAATCACTGCCTTTCGACGTGTACTTTGAGGGAGACGAAGAAATCAGTACAATTGTTCAAAAGTTCCAAGCAGATGAGACATCTGTGTTATGCTCTGTTCACCTTTGGGAAGGGCTGGATATTCCAGGACAATCATTAACAAATGTGGTCATCTGGGGACTTCCATACCCGCCTCATGATCCGGTATTTGAGGCGAAACGGAATGAAGCAAAGGATGCTCGTGCTGAAGTCGACCTTCCGTATATGCTACTGCGCTTGCGACAAGGTATTGGAAGACTGATTCGGACAAGCCAAGATGCAGGAACCATTCATATTTACTTTGACCATAAGGAAAATGCAGAGCTTCAAAGTAAAATTGAATCCGTTCTGCCAGTGAAGCCAATCATTACATCCTAAATCATATATAACGAGAAAAGAGAGGAGGATACCATCTGCGTATCCTCCTTTTTCATTGACAAAAGAACATTCCTTGAAGTAGCCTTGAAACGTACATACATATTTTATCGATTGGGGGAACAAACGTATGAGTCTTGAAGCACAAGAGAAAGCGTTTTATCAATTACTAGGAAAAATCGCGCACTATACGGAGGCGCTCCATTTACTTTACTGGGACTCTAGAACACAGGCGCCTAAAAAAAGCGCCGATTTCAGAGCTGAAACGATCGGACAATTATCAAGTGATATTTTTAATATGAAGACTTCTGATGAAATGAGAGATCTTCTTGATGCATTAAATAAACACCGAGATGAGCTGTCAAAAGATACACAAAAGGCGCTCGAATTATCACAAAAAGAGTATGATGAAAACAGCAAAATTCCGAAAGAAGAATTTAAAGAATACTCGATTTTACAATCAAAAGCAGAGCATGTCTGGGTAGAAGCAAGGGAGAAATCAGACTTTTCCCTCTTTGCACCATACTTAAAACAGCTCATTGATTTTAACAAGCGTTTTATTCAATATTGGGGCGTGAAAAAAACACCATATGATGTGCTGCTCAATAACTATGAGCCAGATATGACGGTTGAACAGCTCGATCAAAAGTTTGGTGCACTTCGTGATGCCATTGTTCCTCTCGTGAAAAAAATCGAAGCCTCTCCTCATAAACCGGATACTTCATTTTTGTCGAAAAGTTTTCCGATCGACAAACAAAAGGAATTGAGTCTTTTCTTCTTAAAAGAATTAGGGTATGACTTTGATGCAGGACGTCTGGATACAACAGTACATCCGTTTGCTGTGACATTGAGCAGAGGGGATGTTCGTGTGACGACTCGTTATGATGAGCATGATTTTCGGATGGCGATTTTTGGCACGATTCATGAGTGTGGTCATGCCATCTATGAGCAAAACATTGATGAGGCGCTGAGTGGAACGTTATTATGTGACGGCACATCAATGGGGATCCATGAATCACAGTCTCTTTTCTTTGAGAATTTTATTGGCAGGCATGAAGACTTCTGGAAAACGTATTATCAAAAGCTTCAAGAAGCGTCTCCTGAGCAGTTCAAAGATGTCTCTTTAGAAGAATTTGTGCATGCAGTGAATGAATCGAAGCCAACTTATATTCGAATTGAAGCAGATGAGCTTACATACCCGCTTCACATTATCATCCGCTATGAAATTGAAAAAGCGATATTCAATGAAGAGGTGGCGGTTGAAGACCTGCCTGCACTGTGGAATGAAAAATATAAAGCATATCTTGGCATTACGCCTCCTAATGATGCACTTGGCATCTTGCAGGATGTTCACTGGTCTGATGGTAGCTTTGGATATTTCCCTTCATATGCCCTTGGTTATATGTATGCGGCGCAACTAAAGAACCAAATGATCAAAGATTTACCGAATTTTGATGAGTTGATTCAAAATGGGTCTTTTGCACCGATAAAAGAATGGCTCACAACTCATGTTCACCAGCATGGAAAACGCAAAAAGCCTTCTGAAATCATTCAAGATGCGACTGGTGAGGAATTAAATGTACAATATTTAATCGATTATTTAACTGATAAATATACGAAACTGTATTTGTCTTAAATAAATGGCACCCTTTCCTCAGAAGGGTGCTTTTTTGATGCTTGAATATTCTAAAAACGAACATTTTGATCTTATCTATTATTTAAGTTCGGTATTTTTCTAGAAAAGTGCTTTCCAAGCGTCTGAAATCTTGTTATAATTTGAACACTATAACACTCATATAATCGCGTGATGATGGCACGCAAGTTTCTACCGGACACCGATACTGTCCGACTATGAGTGAGCAAATGAAACAGCTCTTGTTTGAGTTGAAGATCCGTGGATCGTTTTCGCATTGCTTGCTCCTCATGGACAGCAATGCTTTTTTTATGCGAAAAATGAAAATGTTTGCCAATATGCTGGGAGGAAGAATGATGGAATTGTTACGTCAAAAAATTGAGAACGAAGGAATCGTTCTGTCAAATCAAGTGTTAAAGGTAGATGCCTTTTTAAATCATCAAATTGATCCTGTCTTAATGCATGAAATCGGGCAAGAGTTTGCCAGATTATTCAAGCATGATGGCATTACAAAAATTATCACAATCGAGTCTTCAGGTATTGCACCTGCTGTGATGGCTGGACTAGCTCTTCAAGTACCCGTTGTTTTTGCTCGAAAACGTCAATCACTAACACTAACAGAAAACCTATTAACAGCGAGTGTGTACTCTTTTACAAAAAAAGTAGAAAGTACGATCGCTGTCTCAAATACGCATCTTGGTGAAAAAGATTGTGTATTAATCATCGATGACTTCTTGGCGAACGGTGAAGCCGCTAAAGGACTTGCCGCAATAGCAAAGCAGGCGAAAGCAAAAGTAGCGGGATTTGGTATTGTCATTGAAAAGTCATTCCAGCCAGGAAGAGATGCGCTTGTTCAAATGGGCTACCGCGTCGAATCCCTTGCACGTATTGAATCACTTGAGGAAGGGAAAGTCACGTTTGTACGAGAGGTACAATCATGAGTGCTGCTAAAAAAGCGAAAACACTCTCGCTAGGGATTCAGCATGTGCTGGCGATGTATGCTGGTGCCGTTCTTGTACCACTCATTGTGGGAGATGCACTTGGCCTCACACCTGCACAGCTGACTTACTTAATTTCGGCAGATATTTTTATGTGCGGGGCTGCCACGCTTCTTCAAGTATGGAAAAACCGTTTCTTTGGTATCGGTTTGCCAGTTGTATTAGGATGTACATTTACTGCGGTTTCTCCTATGATTGCGATTGGTTCTAAATACGGGATTTCGTCTATCTATGGAAGTATTATCGCTTCGGGGTGTATCATCATCCTGCTTTCCTTTTTCTTTGGGAAGCTTGTGAAATTTTTCCCACCTGTCGTGACAGGGTCTGTCGTCACCATTATTGGGATAACCCTTATTCCAGTAGCGATGAACAATATGGCAGGAGGAGAAGGAAGTGCTGATTATGGTTCATTTGAAAATCTAGGCCTCGCTTTCCTTGTGCTGTTTATCATTGTGCTGCTCTATCGATTCACAACTGGCTTTATGAAGGCGATCGCCATATTAATCGGTATTCTCCTTGGGACAGCCGTTGCTGCATTTATGGGGAAAGTGGAAACAGCTGAGGTGGCGAATGCGCAAGTTTTTCGCATGATTGAACCATTTTATTTTGGCATGCCTACCTTTGAATTTGCACCGATTATGACGATGACGTTAGTTGCGATTGTGTCATTAGTCGAATCAACAGGTGTTTATTTCGCATTAGGTGATTTAACAAACCGCTCATTAAAAGAGAAAGACTTAGCGAAAGGCTATCGCGCAGAAGGGATTGCTGTGTTATTAGGTGGTATCTTTAATGCTTTTCCTTATACAGCCTACTCGCAAAACGTTGGGTTGATCCAGTTGACAGGGGTCAAGAAAAATCAAGTCATCGTTGTGACAGGCGCATTGCTCATGTTATTTGGACTTTTTCCTAAAATTGCTGCATTTACGACGATTATTCCAAAGTCCGTTCTTGGCGGCGCAATGGTAGCCATGTTTGGGATGGTCATTGCCTACGGTATTAAAATGCTCTCGCGTGTGGATTTTGCCAAACAGGAAAACCTACTCATTGTTGCATGCTCAGTGGGGATCGGCTTAGGTGTCACCGTTGTGCCGCAAATGTTTGACCATCTGCCAGAATCAATCAAATTATTAACAAGTAATGGCATCGTGGCCGGCAGCTTTACCGCTATTTTGCTTCATATTATTTATCACATGATTCCTTTTAAAAAAGAAAGCGGGCATGACCTGGTAGAAGAACCTAAGCAATCTGTTATGTAAATCCCTCTCTTGGAGAAGGGTTCAGATTATGGACAAAGAGCTAAAATGACCTTTTATTTTAGCTCTTTGTCTTCTTTTTAGCTTGATAAAAAACCTTTGAGGTCCTAGGAAAGAGCGTGTGAGGATTTGTCTACAAGCTGAAAGCCCGCATCTTTTGGATACGGGCTTTTTGTGATTAGTACTATTAATGTTGTACCGGCGGCATTGATTCGTTAATGACGGCAAATGTATAGCCCCTTGCTTTTAGCTGGATAATTAGGCTATCTAAATAGTTTGTGGTAGAGGGTTGATCATGCATTAAAATAACTTTTGGTTCCCATGGTTTATTTTTCTCAAACATTTGCAATTGATTCAATACCTCTGGAACATATTGTGAGTTTTTATATCTCCAGTCAAGGCTATCAATCGTCCAGTCCCAGTAAATAAAGCCACTTTGGTTTAAACGTACTTTTTGATGATATGTTAAATTTGGAACACTGCCATAGGGGGTTCTCACAAGACGGCTGTAGACGCCTGTAACAGAGGCAAGAATACGCTGAGCTTCTCTCATTTCATTTGCGGGAGACTCGCTGTTCTGATAAAAGAGGTTTAGATCATGCGTCATGCCATGAAGACCTAATTGATGTCCTTCTTGATAAAGTCTTTTCACAGTTGATTGGTGTGCTTGGATTTGCGGTCCAAGCATAAAGAACGTCGCCTTCACGTGATGTGCTTTTAATACATTTAACAGCTGATTTGATGTAGCAGAAGGACCATCATCAAATGTTAAAAAAACCGTTTTATTCGTTGCCTGTTGGTTTGGATTGGTCTTAAAATGTGTATCCAATGTTCTTGTAGACTGATCTTTTGCTTGCCCATTTGTCGCCTGCAAATGGGGTTTAGACATATCCCAGATAAAAAAGAGAAACAGTGTAAGAAGCACTAAACCAATTACCTTTGAGAGAAGTATCGTGTTGTAGGGTGTCTTTTTTTTGGAAACCTTTTTCATGACAATCACTCCAGTCAATTAAATTTTGAGCCGAACCATGTTGTCGATTCTTTCTTTTTTCACTGTTTTTCTTGGTGATCATATTGATTAAGTATATAGTGGGAAAAATCCTTTTTGTATAGAAAATTCAAATAAATTAGAAATTTATGGTTGTTACTTTGTGTTGATCAGCAAAAAAGGTGAGATCGAAACGTTAATATGTATACGCTAAGATAGCAGCAGATTTGACCATTAATTCGAAGCAAAGGGAGATTCCGTATGAAAGTGTTGTATCATGATGATTTCATTGAAAAAAGGGTGCTCATGAAAGGTGTGGGTGCCTTACGGTCTGAACACTTCTCTTTTAGAGGTGTTTTTTTGCATAAAAAAAGCAGGTTCGCTTGGCTTGGAACGAACCTGTGAAGGAGGAAAACTACATCATGTTTTCACCTATATTATCCAATATTTATCAATTGTCGTCAAGACAAAAAGTTAGACGGAGGAAAATGTTTTGACTGAATTGTGACGCTTTGGCATGTATATCCTTTTTTCAATAGGGGATATTAACCGAAAAAAGAGGTGAAGCCGATGGCGTACATTCTTTCAGTTGGAACGAGTCACCCGAAGCATCACGTGGATCAGAAAACAGCTGCTGATTTTGCTAGGTCTCAATTTAAACGTTCGTTTAAAGATATTGACCGGCTGTTGAGAGCATTTCAAAATGGAGAAATGAAAAGTAGGCAGTTTGTGCAGCCCATTGAATGGTATCAGACGCACCACTCTTTTGAAGAGAAGAATAATATCTATTTGGAAAAAGCCCTGACTCATGCAAAAGAAGCAATCATACATTGTCTTCAAGATAAGACGTTTCTGAAAAAGCCAGTCCCAGTTGAAGAGATTGATGCATTGTTTTTTATTTCAAGTACTGGCTTATCGACCCCAAGTCTAGATGCAAAACTTATGAACGTCCTTCCTTTTTCTCCTTATACGAAACGAGTACCAATTTGGGGCCTAGGGTGCGGAGGCGGTGCAGCAGGGCTGTCGCGGGCTTATGAATACATAAGGGCGTTTCCAGAAGCAAAGGTACTTGTTGTTGCCTGTGAGCTGTGCAGTTTAACGTTTCAGCCGCAAGATCAATCAAAAAGCAATTTAATCGGCACCTCCTTGTTTGGAGACGGGACGGCAGCGGTTCTTTTAACTGGAGGAGAAGCTGCGCTTGAATATGCCTATTTAAAAACGGTCCCTAAAGTACTAAGCACGCAATCCGTCACAATGAAAAATTCCGAGGATGTGATGGGCTGGGACTTTACAAGTGACGGCTTTCGGGTTATTTTCTCACGCGACATTCCATCGATGATTTCAGGCTGGTTAAAAGAGCAGGTGGATCAATTTTTAGAGGAGCAAGGATATTCAACTAAAGACCTGTCCGTTTTTCTAGCCCATCCTGGTGGGAAAAAAGTAATTGATGCGTATGTTGAAAGTCTATCTTTACGAGAGGATCAGCTATTTTCTTCAAAAGAAGTACTCAAACAACACGGAAATATGTCCTCTGCCACAGTTTTGTATGTCATCAAGCATTTCCTTGAACATCAATCTGCTGAAGCGGAGGAGCTAGGACTTTGCGGAGCACTTGGTCCGGGCTTTTCTTCAGAGTTGCTGCTTATGAAGTGGGAGGAGGTCTTGTCATGATTGTTTGGCTTGTCATCGGTTTCTTCGTTTGTCAGCGGCTTATTGAAATGCTTGTCGCCAAAAGAAATGAAAAGAAAGTAAAAGCAATAGGTGCCATTGAATTTGGTGCGAGTCATTATCCTTATATGGTCGCAATGCATACGGCTTTTTTTCTCTCACTTATAGTGGAGATAAAGCTTTTACATAAAGGTCCATCACAGTATTTTCTTGTATTGCTCCTTTTCCTGATGGCTACACAAATCATTCGGTACTGGGCATTGTGCTCCCTAGGGACGTACTGGAATACAAAGATTTTAGTCGTGCCAAATGCAATGATTGTTAAAAAAGGGCCGTATCGTTGGTTGAAACATCCTAACTATGTAGTCGTGGCGATTGAGCTTTTATTGATCCCGTTATTGTTTGATGCGTATGTCACTGCCATTTTGTTTACATGTTTAAATGCATGGATGATGGTTGTACGAATTCAAACAGAGGAGAAAGCATTAAATCAGTATTTGCTAAATTAATATTGAAAATCATTATCAATTGTGCTACACTTTCATTAATGATAAGCATTCTCAATCATGAAGGATGGATGGTGATCACATGACAATGATTTTCTTGCTCGGTACGGTGTGTGTATATAGCCTATTAATTGGCTTCGTATTAAAAGGTGTCTCCAAAAAATCTGCTTCCTGATTCCAGTCAATTGCGACTGATCGGGTAGCAGATTTTTTTATTTCCTCAGATCAGAAGAAAAATCTCTTTATTTTGTGTAAAATGGTATCACATACATAACTGACTTTTCTAAAAACAAAGGGGTTTATCGTCATGAAAGACTTGTCTATTCGAGATTCGCTCGTTCAAACTGCTGGAGCTTTATATCAAAGCTTTCTCAAAAGGAATGATCATGAGCGAGCAGCCAAACTTGCATCGATTATCAAAAAGGAAGCAGAAGAAGAAGTATATATCGCATTTACCGGTCATTATTCTGCTGGAAAGTCATCACTTGTGAATCATCTGCTTCATGATCACATTTTGCCAACGAGTCCAATCCCAACAAGTGCAAACTTGGTCATTGTGAGGAAAGGGGAAAGTGAAGTGCAGCTTCACACCTCTGATGGCCGTTTTGCAAAAATGAGCGGCTCTTATGATAAAGAAGCTGTACAGCGTTTTTGTAAAGATGGAGAACAGATTGAAATGGTGGAAATTAGCGGTGATTATAGAGGCCTTGAAGAAAATGTGGCACTGATTGATACGCCAGGAATTGATTCAACGGATCATGCACACTTTTTATCTGCTGCTTCTATTCTTCATCAAGCAGATGCTCTTTTTTATGTTGTTCACTACAACCATGTTCATTCTGAAGAAAACATTCGTTTCATTCGATCCATCAAAGAAAAAGTGCCAAATCTATATTTCATCGTGAATCAAGTAGACCGGCACGATGAGCATGAGACGGCATTTGAAGATTACAAAAATCAAGTGATTGACATGCTCCTTAAAGAGGGCATTGAAGAAGATCATTTATACTTTACATCTGTAACCGATGAGACCCATCCAAGAAATGAAATGATTCGTTTAATCAAAAAACTGCAAGAATTACAGACATTGCCCAAGGCCTCACTTCGGGCTTATACGGAGCAGAAAATTGAGCATGTCTTAAAAGAACACATTGACTCGTTAAAAGAAGACCTGCAAGGTGAGGAGCTTGAGTCACAGCTCGAAGAAAAAAGAAAAGAAGTAAAAGAATTGGAAGCGAAAATTCACTTCATTGAAAATGGAGCCAAACAGTTAGAAGAAGAAGTATCTAATGAAATCGAGAGCATTTTGAAAAATGCCAACCTAACGCCATTTAAAATGAGAGAACTCGCAAGTGACTATATTGAATCAAAAGCACCTGGTTTTAAAGTGGGGTTGCTTTTTGCTAAAAATAAAACTGAGCAGGAAAAAGAAAAACGGGCCACTGACTTCTTAACAGATGTCAAAGCGAGAATGAAGGCAGAAGTGGACTGGCATATTGCTGAGCTACTAAAAAAAGAAGTCAAAAAACATCAACTTAGTGAAGACTTATTAAATCAAGTGATGGCGTTTGAAACACCTGTGCAAGAATCACTCCTTGCAAGTGTGATTCATCATGGAGCAACATTCTCTAATGAATACGTACTGCAATATGCAAAAGATGCTGGCGAAGCCTTGAGAAGACAGGCTAAGCAGCAAGCGATGACACTGATTGAACAAATGGTGGAATCGCTGAAAGCCAAGCTTATGGAAGATAGGGTAGAACAGCAAGAAAAATGGGCTCAGTCTGCAAAAGAGCTCCAAACACTCGAGCAGTGTACCAAAAAAAATGAACAAATGAAGCGAGATATTCAGCATCTATGGGATATATGGCAAAATGGAACGGATAAAAAAATCGAAGAAGATTGGTTTTACGCGAAAAAGAGTCAAATGCAGCATGACCAGTTAAAGCAGGATCTAGCGACCATTCCACCTGAAGAGAGAGACCAAGAAAAACCGAACAAGCAGATAGAGCAACCTCAAATGCGTCAGTCACAGCATGTCACGACGGCCCAGTCGATTGCCCAGTTTGAGCAGCTTTCTCAGATTTTATTGCCATTAGATGCGCTCCAATCTCAAAGAAAGTCCTTTGAAAAACGAACAAAACGGCTGCAAGCGAAAGAATTCACACTCGCTTTATTTGGGGCTTTTAGTTCGGGGAAATCTTCCTTTGCAAATGCTCTCGTTGGGAGAAAGGTGCTGCCATCCTCTCCCACACCAACAACGGCAACCATTAATAAGCTGACTCGGCCGACGGAAGATCACCCTCATGAAAGTGTCAAAGTGGTGTTCAAAACCGAACAGGATATATTAGAGGAGCTCAATCAGATCCTAGGATTTCCGGTCTCAGACGAAAAGGGAGAGACGTTACCATCAAAGCTCGAACGAACGCTGAAAAAAAGACAGCTTGAACAAGATCACCGCATTATTGTTGAACATTTTTTACACGCACATACCCGTTTCCTTGATCACATTACGAAGCAAACGCCGCTTCATGTTACTCTTCAAGAACTGAGGCCATACGTGGCAGAAGAAGCTGTTTCTTGTGTAGTGAAGGAAGTGACGGTTTATTTGAGTACACCTCTAACAGATAAAGGGCTGACTATTGTTGATACGCCAGGCGCTAGCAGTATGAATAAGCGTCATACAGAGATTGCCTTTCAATATATGAAAGACGCAGATGCGCTTCTTTATTTAACTTACTACCAGCACTCTTTTTCGAAGGCAGATCGGTCATTTTTACGTAAGCTTGGGCTTGTAAAAGATTCATTTAGCATGGATAAAATGTTCTTTATTATCAATGCAGCGGATCTCGCAAAGGATCAAGCAGAGCTTGACACCGTCTTTGACTATGTGAAAAATGAGCTTACAAAAGAGGGCATAAGAAACCCTAACCTTCATCATGTGTCCAGTAAGGAAGAGATCGACGGAAAGGGAGAGACGGCTTATAATCAATACGCAAAGCTTAGAAAGCAGCTCGACTATTTTATTGAGGAAGAATTAACGAAAGATGCGATCGAGCTGTTATATTTTGAAGCTGGTACGTTATGTAGAACAGTCGACAAACTGCATGCGTCGCTGCATCAGTCAGAAGATGAGAAGCAAGCGGAAAAGAAGAAGATAGATGCATCGTATGAAGCGATTCTTGATCAAATGAGTCATGTAAAACAATCTAAGCTAGTGACAGAAAGTGTGAAAAAGGACTTACATGAACAGCTCTATCATATTGTGCAGCGCCTGTCACTATTTGCGAATGATCTGTTAAAGACAGCCTTCTATCCTGGAATATCCCAAGGGAATTTCGGACAGCAATTGAAAAAAGCACTTGAGAAGGCACTAAAGGATTATGAATTTGAATTTGTACAGGAGTTAAAGGCACTTGATATCCGGATGGAATCGTTTATTCTTCAATACTTCCAAGAGGAATGGGAGAAAGGATTACAGGCGGCATGTGCAGATGACCCTTATTTTTCTCTCTCACTGTCGCCGCCAGAAGAGAAAAATGCTGAACTGAAACAAATTGAAGTCAAAGCTGAACTGACGCCATTTGAACCGATCCTAAAGAAACAAAAATCAGCGAAAGTTTTTTTTGAACAGAATGGTAAGGCTGCTTTTATTGAAGGGATTCGAGA
Source organism: Bacillus sp. FSL R5-0422 (assembly GCF_038610765.1). NCBI lineage: Bacteria > Bacillati > Bacillota > Bacilli > Caryophanales > Bacillaceae > Bacillus > Bacillus sp. FSL R5-0422. The sequence goes on along the minus strand of NZ_CP152014.1, from coordinate 1,938,450 downwards.
CATTCTTCATCAGGTAACCACGAAATGGGCAGATAAAGAAAAAGAAGAATTACTAAGCAGGTACGACATGATGGTGAAGACGTTTACGGAAAGATATGAAACAGAAGCACTCGAGCAGCTAAATGAACAAAAACAAACATTTATCACGAGTCTCACGACAGATGCTAAAGAGCAGGCGGTCATTGAACAAGTTTATGAACAAACAAACGAATGGAAGAACCAGTTGAAATCCATTTGATTCATGGTAGACTAAATAAAAAAAGAAAGCAGTTGATACAAAATGACGAGCGTACACGAAGAGATCTCCGCACACTCACAAAAGCAGCATGCTCATATCCAGTCTTTTCTTGAGCTTGAACAGAAAAGAGAACAAGCAATAGAGATGGCTGTATTCAAATGTGAGCAAAACGAGCCATTTACAACAGACGAGATCAACGCCATTACGTCGAAGATGAATGAGCTTGCACGAGGCGGTATTGTTCCATTGCGTAAGCTTGTGACGAATGATATGGTCAGGGAGTATGTCGAGCGGAAACAGAAGTAGAGAGTAACATTCGCTTTTTTGGTCATCTTAATGAATGTACCGAGAAAGGGGAATGATCATGAAAAAAAAGCAACAGACAAAGCAGCAGGATGAGCGTGACCCTAAACAAAAAGACATGCCGTCCTATGCAGAAGCAGAATCGAAAAAAATGCAATACGGTCAAAAGTAAACAGGCTGCCTCTTCTTTTCCAAAAGAAGAAGGCGCCTTTTTTATGTCTAGTTTTGCGTTCTGTGATAGAATAGGAGTATTGTTTTGAAAAGGGAGTTTATAAGAATGAGTAAACACGTACTGCTTGTAGATGGAATGGCTCTATTGTTCAGATCGTTTTATGCGACGGCCGTCCATCGCAATTTTATGATAAATGACCACGGTGTGCCGACAAATGGAGTGAATGGCTATTTGAAACACTTATTAACAGCTGTACAAACATTTGAGCCAACTCATATTGTGTGCTGCTGGGATATGGGGAGTCAAACCTATCGAAACGAATTGTTTCAAGATTATAAAGCAAATCGTGGAGAGGCGCCTGTCGAGCTCATTCCGCAATTCGATTTAGCAAAAGAAGCTACAGAAGAACTAGGAATTGTGAACATTGGTTTAAAGGGCTTTGAAGCAGATGATTGCATTGGTACTCTTGCTGCGCTTTACCAAAAAGAAGCACGTGTGACTGTCCTAACTGGTGACAAAGACTTACTGCAAATTTTGAATGAACAAGTGACTGTTGCCTTGATGCAAAAAGGAATTGGCAATTATAAGCATTATACAAAAGCCTTATTTGAAGAGGAAATGGGAATATCACCGAAGGCACTCATTGATATGAAAGCACTCATGGGTGATGCAAGTGATAATTATCCAGGTGTCAAAGGAATCGGAGAAAAAACGGCTTTAAAATTTATTCAAACCTATAAAACGATTGACGGTTTGTTAGAAAATGTCCATAAACTAACGGCTGCACAGCAAAAGAAAATGCAAGCAGGATTAGAAGATTTGCAGCTTTCTCGTTTATTGGCAGAGATCAAATGCGATGTCCCGCTCAGCTGCCCAATTGATGAAGCGAAAATGAACATCAATCAAGAACGTGCTGCTGCTATGCTAAGGCATCATCAAATCAAAGGAATCGAACCGATGATGAACCGCTTAAATATAAGAGAGATCAGCTAAAGCCGATCTCTTAGGTTTATCTTTTTGTATTGCTTTTCTTCGCGCTATTTTCTAGCTGAGATAGTGGCTGTTTATCTTTTGTTTGCGCATCACCTTGTGGAGTTGTCCCATTTGTGACACGACCTTTATTTTCTTTATCCAATCAGTATCACCTCACATACATTAGCATAACCGAAAAAAAGCGATTCATCCTTTAGAAAGGTGAATCGCTTTTCTAGCGAGCTGATCTGCTACTTGATTTTCCTTACTCGGAATCCATTTAATAAAAAATAAATCAAAATTGCTTTGAAGCTCGATCATCTCTTTAATAAAATGCTGAAATGCTGGATTTTTAGCAAATCCTGCATTGGCTGCGCGGTCAACTACTTGTGAATCTGTGCGAAATGAAACGGTACGCAATCCTTTTTCCACGCAGATTTTCATCCCTTCGATCAGAGCAGAGAATTCTGCTTCGTGATTGCTCATGGACCCTAGAGGAATGGAGAAGGATTCAGCCTTTCCATTATATTTGATGAAAATGCCGATGCCAGAAGGACCTGGATTCCCTGCACTTGCACCATCAATGTATATTTCAGCTGGCAAATTACTTCACCCTTTCATCAAGTGGAACCATTTTTTTCGCTGCATAAGCGTATGGTGTGGAAATCGCAGCGACGATAAATTTAATGACATATGTCGTGATAAAGATTTCAATCCATACTTGAGTCGGATACGTGCCAAGAAAGGCAATGGTCGTGAAAATCAGTGTATCAAGAAGCTGGCTAATCATCGTACTTCCAGCATTGCGCATCCAGAGTGCACCATCAGAGGGAAATATCCGGCGAATAAACGAATATACATAAACATCTAGCATTTGACTGATGATATAAGCAGCGAGACTGCCAAGTGCCACCCTTGGCATAAAGCCAAATATGGTTTCCAGCGATGATTGTGAGATATCAGATGGAGCAGGATCAAAAAGCAATGCCTCCTGCATGACAATAGTTAGTGTTAAAAGGGTCGTAAAACCAATCCAAACCGCTTTTTTCGCTTCATGTTGTCCATATTTCTCATTCAACACATCCGTTGCAAAAAAGACACTGCCGTACAAAATATTTCCAAGTGTCGCTGTTAAGCCAAACAATTCAACGGTTTTCACCACTTGTAAGTTAGCGGCTGCCGTCGCAAAGCCAATCCAGACGAAAAGGCCCATCTTGCCAAATCCTTTATAAAATAGAAGAACAATGATAAAATTAATGATCGCAAATAAGATCCAAATACCTTCATTAAACAAGTGACATGAACTTCCTTTCTGATTGTAAAATGTAACTTTTTGATTATAGCATAACGTATGTTTACCTTAAAAGCACGGGAAGGCGATGTGATCAATGAAATTAAGAGCACACTACACAATGAAAGTGAAATCGATTGGGGCCATTGCTTTTTATCAAGAAGATTGGTTGGAGCTAAAAGAGGCCCTAAGGTTAGCAAAACATATCGACAAAAAAGAACCCCAGTCACTTCTATCATTTGAAGATGAAAAAGGGGCCATGTGGTCTATAAAAGAGCTTGAAAAGCTAAATGAAGAATTAAAGCTTGAACCGGATGAGCTTCAAGTCTATTTTGATGCAAGTTTTCATAAAGAAACAGGCGACTCTGGTCTTGGTGTTGTCGTCTACTATAAGCTAGGAAAAGACGCTTATCGATTGAGGAAAAATCAGCCTTTCCAAGGGAGCACTAATAATGAAGCAGAGTATGCGGCTTTATTTGAGGCGGTAAAAACTTTAAAAGACCTAGGAGCAAGCAGAAATTCTGTCACGATTAGAGGAGATTCACTTGTTGTCATGAATCAGTTAAAAGGAGAATGGCCTTGTTATGATGATGTACATAACAAATGGCTTGACCGAATTGAAGCGACTTTAAAAGAGCTGAAGCTGACGCCAACCTATGAAGCCATCGATCGGAAACAAAATGCAGAAGCGGATCAGCTTGCAAGACAGGTTCTTGCAGACGTCCCAATCGAAAGTACATTGAAATTAGAAGCAGACGGAGCTGAATAATGTGGATAAAAAAACAGCAGTACAAGAATTGACCGATCTTCAAGACACGTATTGTTCAGATTGTTTGATTAAGAAGCATTTTCGAAAAGAATTTGGCAAAAAATATGCCCATTCCTTTTGTATACAGCAATGCACCGTTGGAGAGAAAATAAAAGAATATGGCCAAACGCTACTCAAAAAATAAACGGATGCACCGGTTTTCCCTTCTCAAACATCCGTTCTTGAAAAAAAACGGATAGAATGTGTAAAAAAAGAACATATTCCGAAAAATGAGCCGATATAACTATAGAAAGTTTTGGTTGAGTTACTTTTTGACTAAGTGACGGATATTAGAGGAAAAGGGGAAGGCCGGTATGAATAATAAGGAGTTCGAAACGGTATTACATCGAACATTTCAAGAGGTGTACAGCGATCTAGAGCAACTTGTAGATGTAGCAAAGAAGGGAAGACCTTTTCTCGAAAAAGATATTTCTGAAATTGAACAACGACTAAAGCAAAATATTTTAGCAATTGAAATTCAGCTGAAAATCAAATAAGAGAGGCATAAGCCTCTCTTTATTTTGCATCATTGATTTAGTTGATTAGATTTTTGTTACGTTTGCAGCTTGAGGTCCACGATTACCTTCAACGATTTCAAAAGAAACTTCTTGTCCTTCTTCTAAAGACTTGTAGCCGTCACCTTCGATAGCTGTGAAGTGAACGAATACATCGTCTCCGCCTTCAACTTCAATGAAGCCGAAACCTTTTTCATTATTGAACCATTTTACTTTACCGTTTTGCATATTGCTTTTTCCTCCTAGTACTGTAGCATACCTTTTGGCATACTAAAAAAAATTTTCATCACCTAACGACTTTGCAGTTGCTAAATGATGGTTCCACTATACACCATTAAAAGTAAAGCGTCAAGCAGGAGAGCCAAATTTTGAGCAGAATGTTTGATTTTTTGGATAAATAACAATAATAGATAAACCGTCCCCATTTTCTGAAACTTTATGCACAGTTTGTCCGTATATAAAAAAAATACAGAAAGAGGTGCTATCATGAATCGTTATACACTCGAAGAATTTGTTCAGAATACGCAGCAGGAAGATAAGGGAGAAGGGGTTTTTGAACTTGAAACACCAAGACTTTTAGAAATTAATTTGACGGATACCATTTGGGCCAAAACAGGGGCCATGGTTTCGTACCGAGGCAAAATCAAATTTGAACGTGAGGGCGTGTTTGAACATGGTGTTTCAAAGATGTTCAAAAAAATGCTGTCAGGAGAAGGCACTTCACTCATGAAGGCAACAGGTGATGGGAAATTATATGTAGCAGATCAAGGCAAAAAAATCTCAATTCTGCGTTTGGCTCAAGGGGAATCTATTTTTGTGAATGGGAATGATTTGCTCGCATTTGAACCTTCAGTTCGCTGGGATATTAAATTGATGAAAAAAGTGTCGGGGATGCTTGCAGGTGGATTATTTAACGTCAAATTAGAAGGACCAGGTCTTGCTGCGATTACGAGTCATTATGAGCCACTCACATTGATTGTTCAGCCTGGGGACTCTGTCTATACAGATCCTAATGCGACAGTTGCGTGGTCAGGGGATTTAAAAACGGAATTTGTGACAGATGTTTCATTCAAAACCTTTATTGGTAGAGGAAGCGGCGAGTCTATTCAAATGAAATTTAGCGGAAGTGGATTTGTTGTCGTGCAACCGTTTGAAGAAGTGTACACAGCAAATGGAAATCAAGGATAAAGAAAAAGGTGTCCGTCATTGACGGACACCTTTTTATGATAATGCACGAGCATATGTTTTGTTATTCGTGATGAGATCTGATTGCTCAACGATATCTTCCAAAATGGTTTGAGAAGAATGCTTTAAGTGAAGACTTTTCATGTTTTGTTTCATGGTTTCTAACTTTTCTTCATCTTGAAGCAAGTTGGTCACAGATTCTAAAATGTCTTCATGTCTGTTGATGACGATGGCTGCACCATAATCCTCAAAGAAATGAGCATTTTCCTTTTCTTGTCCAGGGACAGGCTTGTAAAGAATGACTGGGACACCGAGTGCTGTTGCTTCTGTTAAAGTAATGCCACCTGGTTTTGTGATCATACAATCTGTTACTCTGAACAATTCATCAATTTGTTCCACATATCCAAGCGCCTTCAATTGATCTGGATGTGTTTGTTCAAGATCGCTTAGTGATTGTTTCAGCGCTGCGTTCTTTCCACATACAACAACAATTTGTACTTCACTGTCTAGAAGCAATGCTTCACATAATTCCTTGACATTTTTCAGTACACCATGAGCACCGGCCATAATCAGAAGAACTTTTTTGTTTGATGATAATCCATATTTTTTATAAATCTTCGATTTTGGCACGTCTGCTTCAAATTGTGGTCTAATAGGAATGCCTGTCACTTTGACATCGCTTGGATGTGTGCCGATTTCCACTAATTTTTGTTTCACATAATCGGTTGCAACATAGTACCGGTCGATGTTTTCATGTACCCAAATCTTATGAAGACAAAAATCTGTCATCACATTAAACGTCGGAATGATTTTTCCTGTTTTGTTTCGGTATTCAGGAACAACAATCATCGGGAATGTAATAATAATGATATCTGGATTGTGTAATTGAATAAGTTCATCAAGACGCTTATTTCCCATCTTTAAATAAATGTTAAATTTGCGTTTATTGTAAATTTTATCTACACCGTAATAAAACAAGCGATAAAATTGTTTCCCAATGGAAAAGCTCTTCAAGTATAAATATTGAGTCACTTCCGACACAATGGGATTTGATTCTTGATACAAATTAGAAACTACAACATGCTCAAACCCTTGGGATTTGCACTCATCATACAGTGTTTTAGCCACCTGCATATGTCCATTTCCATAATTTGCGGTCAAGATTAATATTTTTTTATTGGTATTCAAGAATATTCACCTCAAATGTAATCAACAACAACAAAACTTCGTACGAAAACTATTAATCTCATAGGTCTACATATACATAAAGATAACATATAAACAGTCAGAGCATATCGTTCGTTACGAAAGAATTAAACTAATTTTAAAAAACAACAAGACTAAATTGATAATGGAAGACAGAGCCATTTGTATTTTAACACATTTTGGCCATTTATCATCAGACTACAGTCTATTTTATTCCCAAACGTATGGTGTTTCTTGATAAACATAATAATTGAGCCAATTCATAAACAGTAAAGTGGCATGGGCTTTCCATCGATTCACTGGGACTAATGCGTCACCATCTTCTATAAAATAGTGAACAGGTTTTTTGACTGTATCATCCTTCAACAAATCTCTTTCATATTCCTGCTTCAATGTGTCTGTATCATATTCAGGATGTCCAGTTAAAAATACTTGTTTATCATCATCTGAAACAATTAAACAAACTCCCGCTTCTTCAGAGACACTTAATACTTTCAAATTCGGCGTGTTTTTTAATTGTTCTGTATTAATATCTGTATGCCTCGAATGTGGGACATAGTATACTTCATCGAAACCTCTGACTAATCTTTCTTTTTTCTCTTTCACAAGATGCTCAAATACACCAAATTTCTTCTCGGCAAGTTTGATTTTCTCAATACCATAATGGTGATACAGGCCTGCCTGTGCACCCCAGCAAATGTGAAGAGTAGACGTCACATTCGTTTTACTCCAGTCCAAAATCTCCTGCAACTCTTTCCAATAGGATACTTCTTCAAAAGCTAAATGCTCAATTGGTGCGCCTGTGATGATCATTCCATCAAATTTTTTATGGCGAATCGATTCAAAGGTCGTATAAAATTCATCTAGATGCTCTCTCGACGTATTCTTCGGTGTATGCGTACTTGGAATTAAAAACGTAAAGTACACTTGTAAAGGAGAATTTCCGAGCATTCTGAGTAGCTGCGTTTCAGTTTGTATTTTTTTTGGCATTAAATTTAAGATCACGATATTCAAAGGACGGATATCTTGCTTGAATGCCCTTGTCTCATCCATGACGAAAATGTTTTCGCTCTCTAGTATTTGTTTTGCCGGCAGATGAACTGGTATGTTTATAGGCAACTCGCCACCCCCTGAACCAAAGCTAATTTCACTTCATTATAGGAACTTTCTGGCGATATTTCAATGTTTCAATTATGTTACAATGAAAAACAGAGCAAAAACAAAGCTGTTTCTCGAAAAAAAGGAGGCCGTTTATTTATGATCACAAAGCATTTATCAGATATTGACATTGCCCAACAGGCAAAACTGAGACCTATTCAAGACATCGCAGCTAAGCTGCAATTACATGACGAAGAATTAGAATGCTATGGTTTCACAAAAGCGAAAATATCTTTGACTATTTTTGACCGTTTAAAAGAACAAAAAGAAGGACATGTGATTCTTGTCACATCCATCAACCCAACACCAGCAGGTGAAGGGAAGTCCACAGTCACAGTCGGACTCGGTCAAGCCTTCGAAAAAATTGGGAAAAAAGCAATCATTGCAATGCGAGAGCCTTCATTAGGTCCTACAATGGGCATAAAAGGCGGTGCAGCAGGTGGAGGATATTCACAGGTGCTGCCAATGGAAGAAATCAATCTTCATTTTACAGGAGATTTTCATGCCATTACTTCAGCACATAATGCGTTATCTGCGTTCATTGATAACCATATCCATCACGGAAATGAACTTGGCATCGACGCGCGCCGCATTGTATGGAAGCGAGTGCTTGATTTAAACGATCGTGCATTAAGACAGGTCGTTGTCGGACTTGGTGGACAGGTAAATGGGTATCCTAGAGAAGACGGGTTTGACATCACAGTTGCCTCCGAAATGATGGCCATCCTTTGTTTAGCAGAAGACTTAACTGATTTAAAAAAACGTCTTTCTTCTATTGTTGTTGCCTATAATCAAGACGGGGAGCCAGTCACAGTTGGTGCACTTGGATATGAAGGTGTTCTGACGTTACTTTTAAAAGACGCACTCAAACCGAATCTTGTACAAACGATAGAAGGAACTCCGGCCCTTGTTCATGGCGGTCCTTTTGCCAATATTGCGCATGGATGTAATAGTTTAATTGCAACCAAAATGGCGGCGAAATTAGCCGATTATGTCGTAACAGAAGCTGGATTTGGAGCAGATCTTGGAGCAGAAAAGTTCCTGAACATTAAAACAAGAGCTGGTGATTTCAAGCCTGGTGCAGTGGTTATTGTGGCGACTGTCAGAGCATTAAAGATGCATGGCGGAATGAAGAAAACAGAACTCAAAGAAGAGAATACACAAGCTGTATTAAAAGGTATACATAATTTAGAAAAGCATATTGAAACAGTGCAAGCCTTCGGTCTTCCATATATCGTCGCAGTTAACAGGTTTATCACGGATACAAAAGAAGAGATTCAAGCGATAGAAGATTGGTGCCTTGCACATGACCATCCAGTCAAAGCTGTGAATGTATGGGAAGAAGGAGGCGAAGGCGGGACAGCACTTGCCGAAGAACTCACGACACTTATTGAAAAGAAGAAGAACAGCTTTTCCTATTTGTATGAAGAGGATGATTCCATCGAAGAAAAATTATCTAAAGTTGCCAAAGTGGTTTACGGGGCAGACGGGGTCACACTCACTTCAAAAGCAAGAAAGCAGCTGGCAGCCATCGAAGAAAACAGCTGGGGACATTTACCGGTTTGTATGGCAAAAACGCAATATTCACTTTCTGATGATCCAGCTCTCATTGGGAGACCTAAAGGCTTCACCATTACGATTCGTGAGTTAAAGCCATCTGTAGGAGCAGGATTTATTGTTGCCTTAACTGGAAGCATTCTGACAATGCCTGGATTACCTAAAAAACCTGCGGCGCTCGAGATGGATTTATTAGAAGACGGCAGTGTGACAGGACTCTTTTAACCGGAAGCATAAAAAGCGATTTTATAAAAGAAGCATGTTACGATAGGAAAAAGTGAATCCTAGGAGGCTATGAGATGTCAATTTATGATATTCAGGTCAAGACCATTAACGGTCAAGAAAAATCAATGGCAGATTACAAAGGAAAAGTCCTCATTATTGTTAACACAGCAAGCAAATGTGGACTAACTCCTCAATTTAAACAACTGCAAGAACTATATGATCAATATCATGAAAAGGGCCTTGAAATTTTAGGGTTTCCATGTAACCAATTTATGAACCAAGAGCCAGAAGGAGAAGAAGCCATTCAAGAATTCTGTTCTTTGAATTATGGGGTGACCTTCCCTATGTTTGCGAAAGTAGATGTCAATGGTGACAATGCACACCCGCTTTTCAAACATTTAACAAGTCATGCTAAAGGTGTACTTGGGACGAAAACAGTGAAATGGAATTTCACAAAATTTATCGTGGATCAAAACGGAGAAGTCACTGAGCGTTTCTCTCCGAAAACATCACCAAAAGAATTAGAAAGCACCATCATCGCTCTTATGGACAAATAAGGTGTTGACCGTCATGCAGAAAAAACAATTGGAGGCAGCTGCCTCCTTTGTTTCGGATCGGCTGAAATATGAACCGACTGGACACGATGCGGCTCATATTGATCGCGTGCGGCAGCTTGCCTGCCACATGGCTAATCAGGAAGGCGGTTCCCAGTTTGTGATTGAAATGGCAGCGATTGTTCATGATGTTATTGATGAAAAGCTGTCGAGTGAATGGAAACTTTCACCAAAGCAGCTTGAGCTTCAGCTCCTTTCTTGGGAAGTTCATACGCGGGATATTCGTTATATCATGGACATCATTACAACGATGTCTTTTCGTCATCGACATAAGCAGAATAGACCAATATCGTTAGAAGGGGCCATTGTTCAAGACGCAGATCGGCTTGATGCGATAGGAGCAACCGGTATTGCGAGGGTGTTTACTTATGCAGGCGCAAAAGGGGAAGCTCACTATACAAAGGACACGCAGCAGGGCTCCGTACTAAAGCATATGGAAGAAAAACTGCTCAAATTAAAAGACTTAATGAATACTCGTTCTGGAAAGCAGCTTGCTGAGGAGCGGCATGATTTGATGAGCCTGTTTATCAAGACATGGAAAGAAGAATGCGGCCTTACAGATGAGTAGGGTCTTTATGTGTGTAAGGAGGATGTATAGATGAAAATAACAGCGATAGAACCGACGCCAAGTCCAAATACGATGAAGGTCATTTTGACAGAAGCGCTTGCCGGCGGTAAAAGCAACAACTACAAAAAGGATCAAAAAGAAGAAGCGCCAGAGATGATTAAACGTATTTTAAACATTGAAGGTGTAAAAGGTGTTTATCATGTCGCAGATTTCTTAGCGGTTGAGCGTAATGCAAAGTTTGACTGGCAGGGCATTTTGCAGCAGGTCAGAGAAGCCTTTGGTCAACAAACAGAAGGCCTTCAGGAAGGATCGCAGTCTGGTGGTGACACATTTGGCGAAGTCAAAGTGTTTGTCCAAATGTTTAATGGAATTCCGATGCAAGTTAAATTAACCGACGGTGAAAGAGAAGAGCGATTCGGCATGCCTGAACGCTTCCAAGCAGCTATTTTAAAGCTCAGAAGCAGTTCAGACAATGTCGTATTTGAACGTGTGTGGAAAGAACATGGCGTTCGTTTTGGTGACTTTGCAGACATTGGCCAAGAAGTCACAGAAGAGCTGCAGGCAGCCTATGACGACGAGCGTTTAGCCCGCTTAACAGAAGCGGTCAAAGAAGGACAAGAAGCTGTAGATCGACAGGTGAACAGAAAGGCATATGATGTAACAGAAGATATGCTGCGCGAGGAAGACTGGAAAAAGCGTTTTGCCCATTTAGAGCAAATGCAGCCAGAACAAAAGGATATCCCTGTTTTAATGAAAGCAATGGAAGATCCTAAAACATCCATTCGCAGGCAAGCTGTTGTGAATGCTGGAATGATTGATGATCCTGCTATTTTGCCTATTCTATATAAAGGGCTTAAAGACAAAACAGTGACAGTCCGCAGAACCGCTGGAGACTGCATTTCAGACCTTGGTGATCCGAGCGCTATAGAAGCAATGATTGAATCATTAAAGGATCCAAGTAAACTTGTTCGCTGGCGTGCAGCGATGTTTCTTTATGAAGAAGGTGACGAAACAGCACTTGACGCATTAAAAGAAGCTGAGCAAGACCCTGAATTTGAAGTCAGCCTTCAAGTGAAAATGGCAATTGAGCGTATTGAGCACGGAGAAGAAGCGAAAGGCTCAGTATGGAAGCAAATGACAGAAAGTAGAAAAAATGCATCAGAATGATGAGACTTATGAACAAGCTGCCTATCATTGGTAGCTTGTTTTTCTTAAAGTCGTAGACAGAAAAATTTTTTTAGAAAAATTATTTTGAATATTGTTGAAATATACGAAAAAACTCTATATAGTAGTACCAATATAGAATATTGGAGGTCAGATTTTATGACACGAACCTTGCTGAGCGCTAGCTTCAGCAAACATGTTGGTCATCATTCATTCATCGGTGGCTGAATAAACAGAAAATTTGTAAAATAAAATCAACTCAAAATCATACAGTCAACAAGACTTGTAGTATAGGAGGCTTTTTAAACAGATGGCAGAACTTCGTAGTAACATGATTAAACAAGGAATTGACAGAGCACCTCACCGAAGCTTACTAAGAGCAGCGGGGGTAAAGGATGAGGACTTCGGCAAACCATTTATTGCTGTATGTAATTCCTATATTGATATTGTCCCAGGACATGTCCATCTTCAGGAATTCGGAAAGATTGTGAAAGAAGCTATTCGTGAGGCTGGCGGGGTCCCATTTGAATTTAATACGATTGGGGTCGATGATGGAATTGCAATGGGTCATATCGGGATGAGATATTCACTACCAAGCCGTGAAATCATTGCTGACTCTGTCGAAACCGTTGTATCTGCTCACTGGTTTGATGGAATGGTTTGTATTCCTAACTGCGATAAAATTACACCAGGGATGATGATGGCAGCGATGCGTGTCAATATTCCGACGGTCTTTGTCAGCGGTGGTCCGATGGAAGCGGGTAGAACAAGTGATGGCAGAAAAATTTCACTTTCTTCTGTATTTGAAGGCGTCGGTGCTTATCAGTCAGGTAAAATTAACGAAGAGGAATTAAATGAATTAGAACAGTTCGGCTGTCCGACCTGCGGATCTTGTTCAGGTATGTTTACAGCAAACTCAATGAACTGTTTAGCAGAGGCACTTGGCATTGCTCTTCCTGGAAATGGAACGATTTTGGCGACATCACCAGAGCGAAGAGAATTTGCGAAAAAGTCAGCAAAACAATTGATGGAGCTCATTAAAAAGGATATTAAACCGCGTGATATTGTGACTGAAAAAGCCATTGATAACGCATTTGCATTAGATATGGCACTTGGTGGGTCAACGAATACTGTTCTTCACACACTGGCGATCGCAAATGAAGCAGGTGTTGAATATTCACTTGAACGCATCAATGAAGTAGCAGAGCGTGTGCCTCATTTATCAAAACTTGCGCCAGCTTCGGATGTTTATATTGAGGATTTACATGAAGCAGGCGGCGTCACAGCTGCGCTAAATGAATTGTCCAAAAAAGAAGGCGCACTTCATTTAGATACAATGACCGTCACAGCGAAAACGCTTGGTGAGAACATTGCCGGTCATGAAGTCAAAGACTATAATGTCATTTATCCAATCGATAAGCCATTTACTGAAAAGGGCGGCTTAGCCGTTCTATTTGGAAACCTTGCGCCAGATGGAGCTATCATTAAAACGGGCGGTGTACAAGATGGGATCACACGCCACGAAGGGCCTGCGATCGTATTTGAATCCCAAGAAGAAGCTCTTGAAGGTATTATTAATAGAAAAGTAGAAGCAGGACATGTTGTCATCATTCGCTATGAAGGACCTAAAGGCGGACCTGGTATGCCAGAAATGCTTGCACCAACTTCACAAATTGTCGGGATGGGACTTGGACCAAAGGTTGCTTTAATTACAGACGGACGTTTTTCCGGCGCTTCTCGCGGCTTGTCTATCGGACACGTCTCTCCTGAAGCAGCTGAAGGCGGTCCGCTCGCTTTTGTTGAAAATGGTGACCATGTCGTCGTCGATATTGAGCAGCGCATTTTAAGTGTCGATGTTCCAGAGGAAGAATGGGAAAAAAGAAAATCAAACTGGAAAGGCTTTGAACCAAAAGTGAAAACTGGCTATCTTGCTAGATATTCAAAACTTGTGACATCAGCCAATACAGGCGGAATCATGAAAATTTAATCTGAAATAGAACATTTGAAAATTGGCTCTCTCTATAGTATCCTTTATTCACAACAAAAGGATTTTAGAGGGGGCTTTTTTATGTCAATGGCATATGAAGAATATATGCGCCAGCTCGTTGTGCCAATGCGCCAAGAGCTGACAAGTGCAGGATTCCAAGAACTGACGACGGAAGAAGAAGTAGAACAAACGATGCAAGAAGCTGAAGGAACAACATTTGTTGTTGTAAATTCTGTATGCGGCTGTGCGGCAGGATTAGCACGCCCTGCAGCGACTCAAGCTGTGATGAAGGCAGAAAAAGCGCCAGACAAAATTGTCACAGTATTCGCTGGGCAGGACCGAGAAGCTACGGCAAAAATGAGAGAATATTTCACTGGTGAAGAGCCATCATCTCCTTCTATGGCCCTTTTAAAAGGAAATGAGCTCGTTCATTTTATCCCGCGTGACGAAATTGAAGGTCATGAAATGGAAGATATCATGAAAAATGTCTTAACTGCATTCGAAAAACATTGCTAATACACGTGTTGAAATGCCCTGCGATCAGATCAGGGCATTTTTTCTTGATCATGATGGAGGAACGATATGCTCATTACTACAAGCTTTAGAGCGAATGAACAAACGATTGAAACAGCGAAGGCACTTGCAGAAGATTTACATGGTGAGTATGTAGAAAGACGCAAACAATCTGTCAAGCAGCTTGCGCTGAAACGAGGAGATGTCCTTGTTGTCGGGAAAGAAAGGTTTGAATGGTATCAGCCAAATGGTGAAAAGTTCTTCTTTCATCCAAGCTCAGCGATGTTCAGGGTGAAGCGGCTCTTGCGCGGAGAAAAGGATCCTCTAATTGAAGCAGCACAGCTAAAGCCGGGCGATTCCTTTTTAGATTGCACACTTGGCTTAGGGTCTGATGTGATAACTGCAAGCTGTGCGTTAGGCAGGAAGGGAAGGGTCGTCGGTATTGAAAAGAACCCTATTACGGCATTACTAGTGCGAGAAGGACTGAATACGTGGGAGACGGGGATAGAGGAAGCTGATGAAGCGATGAAACGGATTTCTGTTATCAGTGGAGACAGTATCGAGCAGCTAAAGAAGTATCCTGACTGTTCATTTGATATCGTCTATTTTGACCCCATGTTTGAGGAAACGATTCAAGAATCTACAAGTATAGCGCCGCTGCGTCATGCGGCAGAGCACGACTTTGATCACGAATCAGCCGTGCAAGAAGCATTAAGGGTGGCGAGAAAAAGAGTGGTGTTAAAAGACCATTGGAAAAGCACACGATTTAAAGCGGACTCTTACCAATTTCGGGTCATCAAACGAAAAACAGCCCAATTTCATTATGGGTATATCGAGAAAGAAAAAAGCCCTTACTAAGGGCTTTACAGCGTGTAGACAAACCCTCGCATTCGGTGTCAGTCCTGCGTGCTGGTGCTCACGAATGTCAAATTCGCTCCGCGCCAGTACTCGTCCTTCCTAGAATTCAAAGGTTTTCTATCACGCTGAAAAGAAGACAAAGTGCTAAAATCAAGATCATTTTAGCACTTTGTCAACAATCTGAAAAGCCCTTACTAAGGGCTTTTAATCCGTAATCTCCATATAGACAAAATAAAACAGTGTTAGCAAGGAAGCTGTGACGAAAAAGCCTTCAAGCATACCCATTCCTCCCAAATTTTAGTTGCCTGCACTGTAATTGTAAACGTTTTATTATGAAAAAGAAAGTCTCAAATCAGTGACCAAATTGAATGACTGAAAATTCATTATATGCTAGAATAGCAGTATGATAACTTATGGAAGGAATTAGATATCATGAAGATGTGGATGAGAAAAACGCTTGTTGCGCTTTTTACAATTGCAACTTTTGGTTTGGTTTCTCCTCCGTCGGCTTTGATGACAGACAAGCCATCTGAACTTTCTTCACCTGATAAAACGCCTTATACAGCGGTTTATGATTCATCAGATGAATTGCGCAGCTGGGAACGATCGCAAGAGGCAAGCGAAGAGCAGGTAGACCCCTTTGAGCAATATAAGGAAGAGGTTCTATCAAGTGCAGAAAATCAATCCTTTCTCAAATTCGGACGTAAAATCACACCTGTCATTGAAGACGAGTACAGAGAAGAGATTCAACCGAAAATTGAACAAGTATTAACCGATGTTTTAACAAATTTCAAAGATGACGAAAAATTTCAAGATGTTGTGTTAACTGATCAGCCTTCAAGCGGAAATGGTGAAAAAATCTTTCACATCTACAACCGGAAGACTGGAGAAGATTTGCTCCGTTTCCATGTGAGAAGAGATCAGCCGCCACACAGCGGATATTGGTTTAACTTTCACTACCATACAGCAGAAGATGGATTCCAGACGCATCATGAACTCGGTAATATTTACTGGGACAAAAACACCCCGCCGAGCTGGATGAGCCACTAGAAGGAGATGTCATGCCAATTGAGAAAGTATACAATGAACGAAATGGTGCAGATTACAAAACAAATGTTAAACGAACGTGGAGTGAAAATTGAAGATATTGCACACATTGTGCTAAAGCTTCAAGAAAAATATCATCCAAACCTTCCACTTAGTGTCTGTATTGAAAATGTTGAGAAAGTGTTGAATAAAAGGGAAATTGTCCATGCGGTTTTAACAGGACTTGCCCTTGATCAGCTGGCTGAAAAAAAGCTATTGCCAGAACCTTTGCAGCACTTAGTTGAAACAGATGAGCCGCTATATGGAATTGATGAGATTATTCCGCTTTCCATTGTCAATGTATATGGATCAATCGGTTTGACCAACTTCGGTTATTTAGATAAAGAGAAATTCGGTATTATCAGAGAATTAGATGAAGGTCGCCCTGGTGAAGTGCATACCTTCCTTGATGACCTTGTCGCTGCGCTTGCCGCAGCAGCAGCTAGTCGGATTGCTCACTCACACCAAGACATTAAGGACGAAGAGCAGGATCGGGTGAATCAAGTATAAAAAGAAAAACATGTCTGCTCCTCATGCAGGCGTGTTTTTTTGGTTTAAACAAAAGCAGAAATAAGGTAAACTACAACAAGAACATAAATAAAGGATGAAAAAAATGAAACAATACAAAGAGTTATGCCGTCATGTATTACAGCACGGGGATGAAAAAGGTGACAGAACGGGAACAGGCACAATCAGCACGTTTGGTTACCAGATGAGATTTGATTTGCAGGAAGGATTTCCACTTTTAACAACAAAGAAATTGCACCTGAAATCAATTATTCATGAGTTGCTTTGGTTTTTAAAAGGTGATACAAATGTCAAATACCTTCAGGAAAATGGTGTCCGTATATGGAATGAATGGGCAGATGAAAATGGCGAACTAGGCCGTGTGTACGGAGCGCAGTGGCGATCTTGGGCTAGTGGAGACGGTGAGACTGTGGATCAGATCACAAAGCTGATCCACGATATCGAGCATAATCCCAATTCAAGAAGACTAATCGTCAGCGCTTGGAACCCGGGTGAAATTGATCAAATGGCGCTGCCACCATGTCATTGTCTGTTTCAATTTTACGTATCAAACGGAAAGCTTTCTTGCCAGCTTTATCAAAGATCAGCAGATATCTTTTTAGGCGTCCCATTTAATATTGCTTCATATGCTCTTCTTACAATGATGATTGCCAAAGTCACAAATCTTGAACCAGGAGAGTTTGTTCATACGCTAGGGGATGCTCATATTTATCAGAATCATCTTCCTCAGGTGAACATGCAACTAGAGCGTGAGGAACGTGCGCTTCCGCAGCTTCGCATCACAAGAGATGTGAAGAGCATTTTTGATTTCACGTTCGATGATTTTGTACTTGAAAACTATGATCCGCATCCGCATATTAAAGGAGAAGTCAGTGTATGATTTCGATGATTGTGGCGACAGGAAAAGACAGAGTCATTGGTCAAGATAATCAAATGCCTTGGCATTTACCAGCTGATTTAGCATATTTTAAGAAGGTCACAGGTGGCCATACGATTGTCATGGGCAGAAAAACGTATGAATCCATTGGACGAGCGTTGCCTAACCGCCGTAATATCGTGCTCACAACAAGTTCTTCTTTTGAAGCAGAAGGATGCGAGGTTGTCCATTCCATTGCTGACATTTTGGCAATTGGAAAAGGTGAGACAGAGTTATTTATCATCGGCGGGTCTAAGCTGTATGAAGAAATGATGCCATATGCGGATCGTCTATATATCACGCATATCCACCATGCGTTTGAAGGAGACCGCTACTTTCCTCATTACGATGAAAACAAATGGACGGTTGTATCACGCGAAAAAGGCCATCGTGACGAAAAGAACCCCTACAATTATGAATTTGTCGTTTATGACAAAAAGGATAAATGAGTAGGAGGAGTACGGTTGTTTCGTTATTGGTTTTTAACGATTTATGTAGTTGTATCCTTTTTTAAAAGTATGAGGCATTTGCATGCCCATGAATTAACTGATCCGCGCATTTCCTATACGAAACGAATGCATCTCATACATGAGCATGCAAAAAGGTTTGCCCGAGGCTGTATTGATCAGTCAGGATCAGTCATGACCATTCACCAGCAAAAGAAGCTGCCGGATGAGCCTGTTATTTATATCACGCAAGAGCTGAATCCAGTTACGATGACATTATTAATTGGCCATCTTGAAAAACCATTTACTTTCATGGCAAAGCCGAATCTTTTTCGATATCCCATTTTAAAACAATGGCTGAAAAAGATGGCGGTTATTCGCCAGAATCAATCTGACGATGCCTTATTAGAAGAAGCGAAGGAAAGAATCTTATCTGGTCAGAGTGTATTGCTTTCAGAAGCACAGCGCCACATGGCAGAGGCACTTGCTGAAGATTGTGATTGTCCGGTTGTACCGATTGAAACAAGTGGAACAGATCGTCTATTAACTGGTAAAGTCGTAAAAAGACTGCATCCTGTGAATGTTGATATTCATATTAAAGCACCTGTCATGATGAGCGATTACGCCCAAAAGCGGGCATAGAAAAACCAGCATCCGAAGTGGATGCTGGTTTTTTTCATGCAGCAGGAATGTTCACACAGTAGAACAGAATGCAGAAGAACATTGATGCACTACCGCCCAGAACAAAGCTGTGCCAAATCGCATGATGATAGGGGATTTTCCGCCAAATATAAAAGATGGTTCCGACCGAATACAATAGACCGCCTAACAGTAAGAGGCCAAACCCTGGACCTGTTAACCCAATGTAAAGTGGTTTGATGGCAATGATAATCATCCAGCCCATTAATAAATAAACGAGGGTAGACACAATGATAAACCGTTTGACGAAAAAGATTTTAAAGACAATTCCGCCAGCAGCAAGAGCCCATACAATCGCAAGAAGCGTATAGCCGAGTGCACCTTTTAATGGTCCGAGTAAAAAGGGCGTATATGTACCAGCGATCAATACATAAATAGCCGAGTGGTCGAGAATTTCAAATACATCTTTTGTTTTTTTATGCCGAATGCTATGAAGCAAGGTCGAGCTTAAATAGAGCAGTAGCATGGATGCACCAAATATTGAAAAGCTCACGATCTCTGTGACAGTGCCGTATTGAACAGCGAATAACACGAGAAAAACAATGGCTGGAATGGATAAAATAACACCAATGCCATGTGTAATGGCGTTTGCAATTTCTTCTTTTACAGTAAACAATGGATGTCCTCCTTTTATTGAACCGGTATATAACCATCAAGTGACTTTAGGAATGACAGACCTTCAAGTGTAATCTTTGTGCCGGCCCTCCCTTTTCCTTTCGTCACGTATGCTTTTTTCTCAAGGTCATCTAATCGGCTCCTCACCTGCTGAGGGGTCAGCGGGATGTCGCCTTGTTTGCTTAACTCAGACAAGATGCGCCTGCTGGCAGCTTCACCTTTCTCATTGAGAGATTTAATAGCTTCTAGCAGGAAAACAAACTCTTGCTTTTCCATTAGTGTGAGCTGGTGTTCTTCCTTTTTTCCTTTTACCTCTGGTGAAAGAGGGGTTAACACAAAGGGCGGCAGGTGGTGTAAAAATACCGTTTGCCCCTCGAGAATGACTGCAGCATATTGAATGATATTTTTGAGTTCCTGGACGTTTCCTTCAAACGGATACTCCTGCAAGGTTTCCCAAACACTTGGATCAATATCAGGCGCCATGCTCAGCTCCTGAAAGAAAGCAGTTGTTAACACAGGAATGTCTGTTTTTCGATCTGCTAATGACGGCAAAGGCAAATGGAAAACATTTAAGCGATAAAACAGTTCAGGTAAAAAGGTAGATGAAACCCTCAATGCCTCTATTGATAAAGACGAAGTGGCAATGATTTTTGTTGCAGGAGAAATTTCTAGAAAACGAATGACCTGATGCTGCATTGGAATACTTAATGAGGCAATTTCGTCTAAATAAAGAATTTGACGGGTTTTTTCCGTGAAGGCTTTCTGCAACGTAGCTTCATCTAGGATGGGACAATATAGATGTGTCAGTGAAGCGTTTGAAGCCGATGCATGAGCAATTTCATAGGCAAATCGCGTTTTGCCTGTGCCAATTTCTCCTGTGATCAAGACTGGCTGTTCGTGTTTTGTGAATTGCTTTGCTAGGTGAATGGCACGCTTTATTTCTTGATGCTCTCCATATATAGACGTAAACGAATGAGTGGTCATCGGGTGATTCCTTTCTTTATGGTTCTAATTGGTTCAATTGTAACACCCAATAAAACCAAATGTACAGAGAAACGAAAAAGTTTATAAAATTTATACTTGATCCATGATCTATTGGTTTATTTTTTGAATATTCATGTTATAATGACAAATTAAATAAGGTTAAAGAGAAAGGATCTTGTACATGAAACCGTTGCTCAAAGAAAACACGCTAATTCAAGTGAAAGATATTTTAAAGGCCCATCAAAATTTGAAGGATGTAGTCATTCATACACCTCTTCAAAAAAATGAGCGACTTTCTGAACGATATGAATGTAATGTCTACTTAAAAAGAGAGGACCTTCAAGTAGTTCGTTCCTTTAAATTAAGAGGCGCTTTTAATAAAATGAGCCAGCTTCCAAAAGATAAACTAAAAAACGGCATTGTCTGCGCAAGTGCAGGAAATCACGCACAAGGGGTTGCCTATTCTTGTAAATATCTAGGTATCCACGGGAAAATCTTTATGCCTGCTACGACACCAAGGCAAAAAGTATCTCAAGTGGAGCTTTTCGGAAAAGAATATGTTGAAATTATCTTAACCGGAGATACGTTCGATGATTCATATCATGAAGCAGTGAAATGCGGAGATGAAGAAAAGCGTGAATTTATCCATCCGTTTGATGATTTGGATGTGATGGCAGGACAAGGAACGACTGCTGTAGAAATATTAAATGATATCGAAGTGGAGCCTCACTTTTTATTTGCAAGTGTTGGAGGTGGAGGTTTGTTATCTGGAGTGGGTACATATATTAAAAATATCGCCCCAGAAACCGAAATCATCGCAGTCGAACCGCTTGGCGCAGCATCACTCCATGCTTCCCATGAAAAGGGCAAGGTTGTGACACTTGATTCCATTGATAAGTTTGTAGACGGAGCAGCGGTTCAGCGGATTGGCGAAAAGACGTTTACATCTCTACAGTCTGTTGTTGATAAAATTAGTCTTGTACCTGAAGGGAAAGTATGTACAACCATTTTAGAGCTTTATAATCAATGTGCGATTGTAGCAGAGCCGGCAGGTGCACTTCCGATCGCAGCGCTTGATGCTCACCGCGAGGAGATTAAAGGGAAAAATGTTGTCTGTATTGTCAGTGGAGGAAATAATGACATTGGCAGAATGCAAGAAATCAAAGAACGGTCGATGATTTATGAAGGGCTTCAACATTATTTCATTGTCAATTTTCCGCAAAGAGCAGGTGCGCTTCGGGAATTTTTAGATGAAGTATTAGGGCCAAATGATGATATTTCCCGCTTTGAATATACGAAAAAGAATAACCGAAGCAAAGGACCTGCGCTTGTTGGCATCGAATTGAAGGAAAGAGATGACTATACGGCGCTCATTGAACGGATGAATAAAAAAGGATTCCATTATGTTGAAGTGAATAAAGATCAAGATTTATTCCACCTATTTATTTAGGCTTAACAGAACATGGGAAAAGAGGATTGATCGTTTGTGCTGCTCAAAACAATATGTTTTAGACGGATGGATGGAGCTCAGATCAAGGTAACAGAAGTTCCTGTACTAAAGGGAGATGAGCCGCATTGTTTCATGCTCACCTTTAGACTTGAAGCTTTCTTGAAAAAAGTCTATGTATCTAAAGGAAAGAGGGCTGTGTACTCTTTCAGAGAGGATGTGAAACGTAACGTCAAGTGGAGCACATATGAGCAGATCTATCAGGAGCCTACACTGAAACACAATGCGTAAAAAGGAATCTTTGTCAAAGGGAGTGAGCGGCTGTTTTGAAATGGCTGCTGCTCAGCTTGGCAAGGATTTTTTTCATGCAACCAAGAAAATGTGACAATTTCAAAAACGTTCTGACAGTTGTTTTCAACTATGCGCGAAATAAGGTAATATCATATGTAAAGACTAAGACAGCAAGGATGAGACGATAGTGAAACAAATTAAAATTGTAACAGATTCTACTGTGGACCTTCCGCAAGAAAAAATCAATGATCTTTCGATTCACGTGATTCCGCTCAATATCTCCATTTCTGGGGTTGATTATATTGACCGAGTGAATATACAGCCAGATGAATTTATTGAAAAAATGGAGGCCGCTGAAGAATTGCCGAAAACGTCTCAACCTGCGATCGGTCAATTCGTCGAATTATATGAAAAGCTAACGGCAGATGGAAGCGAAGTCATTAGTATCCATTTAACGGGCGGAATGAGTGGTACGGTTCAAACTGCTGAAAGCGCTTCGAAAATGGTAGACGGAAATATTACCGTGATTGATTCAAACTTTATTTCCTATGGATTAGGATTTCAAGTCACCAAAGCAGCCGAACTTGCACAAAATGGTGCAAGCCGCGAAGACATTATTAAAGAAATGGATAAAATCCGCCTTGAAACAAAGCTATTTGTCACAATCGATACATTAGAAAATCTCGTGAAAGGTGGAAGAATTGGAAGAGGGAAGGCGCTGATCGGCTCACTTCTTCACATCAAACCAATTGCCAGCTTAACAGAAGGGGTGTATACGCCGGAAGCGAATGTGAGAAGCTATTCTGCTCTTGTCCGCTATTTAACCAAACAGTATGTACAGGCGGTGAAAGGAAAAACAGTTCAAGCCATTGGGATAGCGCATGCAGATGCATTAGAACTCGCTGAAAAGCTCAAATCAGCGCTGCTTGATCATACACCTGAAGCTCTTGTCGACATTGCCTACACTACACCGATTATTTCGTGTCACACTGGAAAGGGCGCAATAGGTTTTACTTTTTATACCGATTGATTTGAAAAAGGGGATGGACGTGTCATGCTTAACAAAAGGGGAGCCTCACTTGGTGCGCTTATGATCATAAGCGTGCTTCTTTTAGTCTCATGTTCAAATGGACAAATCAAAGATGCGTTAAATTATCAAATACAGCCGTTTGAGTATGAAAATCAGGATGGACAAAAGGTGTCGTTAGATGATTTAAAGGGGAAAGTATGGGTGGCAGATTTTATATTCACAAGCTGTGAAACGATCTGTCCGCCGATGACCGCGCATATGACAGAGCTGCAAAAACGGTTAAAAGAAGAAAAATTGGATGCACGTATCATTTCCTTTAGCGTGGACCCGGAGGTAGATTCACCGAAAAAGCTAAAAGAATTTGCAAAAGCATATCCTTTATCCTTTAAAAATTGGGATTTCCTCACTGGCTATTCACAGTCTGCGATCGAAAAATTCGCAATGAAAAGCTTTAAAACCATTGTGAAGAAACCTGAAGATGAAGACCAAGTGATTCATCAGTCATTGTTTTTCCTAGTTGATCAAGAAGGAAAAGTGATGAAAAATTATGATGGTGTACAAAATACGCCATATGATGACATCATCAAGGACATCAAAACGCTGATCCGAAGCTAGCATAAAGATGTTCAAATGAGCAAAAACATGATACACTTTTTTAATCAGAAAAAGGAGGGACATCATCGTTTGAAGGCTCGTTTGATTTTGATTGTGATGTCTCTAGCTTTTGTTCTTTCTGCATGTTCCGCGCAAGAGGCTGGCATAAAGGATAAACTAGAAGACACACAAGACGTAAAAGAACATATTACCATCGCAGCGGTTGGGGATTCCTTAACAGAAGGAATTGGAGATCAACAAAAAAAAGGATATGCAGGCATGACCCGTGATAAGCTAGAAGCGGTGGACGGCGTGCAATCTGTCACATTAAAAAACTATGCCATTAAAGGCAGTAGAACGGTAGATTTATTAAAAAGATTAAAAGAAAAAAAGGTGCAAGACGGTCTCAAAGATGCTGACTATATCTTCTTTACGATCGGCGGCAATGATTTAATGCATGTCGTTCGTCAAAATGTACTCAATTTGACGTTTGCTCCTTTTCAAAAAGAGCAGGGGCCTTTTGAGGAGCGCTTTAAAACCATTCTTGCTCAACTGAGAGAACATAATGACCATGCGAAGATCATGTATGTAAGCATGTATAATCCTTTTAAATTCAGTCTCACTGAGCTGAAAGACATTGATGAAGTCGTCAAAGACTGGAATGCCGTCGCCAAAAAAGAACTAAAAAAAGACGGCAACGCTGAAATGATCAACGTAGCAGATTTATTTGAGGAAGATTCTGATGAAAAATTACTGGCAGATGATGATTTCCACCCAAACCAAAAGGGGTACTCTCTTATGGCAAATCGATTATTCTCCAAAGTGAAAAAAGAAGGACTGCCGAAGGAATAGGGTGAACGTATGAAAAAGTGGAAAAGCTTATTTTTTATTTTACTTGCAATCAATCTATTGATTGTACTTGCCTGCGGTATTTTAATGTTGCTGCCAGGCGGTCAATCCGCTTCAACGAAAGAATTGAAAAGCGAGTATTCTTTTCATATATCTAGCTCAAAAGAATCACTCACTAGCTTTATCAATGATTATTTGAAAAATCAAGGGTCAAGTGATATGCCAGACTTTCATGTGGCGATCGATCAAGATGTGAAAGTAACAGGCGCCATTAAAGCTTTCTCTTCGACGATTGATGCAAACGTCTCATTTACGCCAACTGTTGAAGATAATGGTGATGTGCTTTTGAAAGTGGATGGTCTTTCAATTGGTCAATTAAGCATTCCGGTTAGTTTTGTTCTAAGCTACATGGGCCAGTTCTATGAACTGCCAGAATTCGTTCATGTGAAACCGGATCAAAAAACGGTTGAAGTGCGCCTTTCAGAAATGCCACTGACGAATGATATGTATGTGAAAGCGAACAAAATTGATCTAGAGAACGATGAAATTGAGTTCTCCTATTATCATCCAAAGCAATAGAAAGTGAGTCAGGAGTGAAATCATGAAGCGAGTCTATCAATATTTTAGTTTACTGTCGTTTTTATTTGCTGCATACTTTGGCATTACAGCTGCCACTGATTTACGAGCAGAAAATATCGATCAGTTTTACTTAAATATTGCCTATTGTGCATTATTTCTAGGTATCATGATTCTTGCTTTTGATTTTCAAAAGCAAGAAAAAGCTGAAGATGTCTCGTAAAAGAGCCTTTCCTCTATGGAAAAGGCTCTTTTTTATATTTGCTGAGACAAGACTACCTTCGCCATAAGCTCTGGCTCTCCGTTAGCAAAACCATGAAGCAGAATGAAATATGCACGATTAGCTTGCAGATGAACTTTTGGGATATCAAGCAATATACTTTGAGTGCCGGCGGCTTTTAATTCAAAATGATATTTATTCGGAGAGAAATGATGAATGTGAGTGCTGTTTACATAGTGAAGCTCCTTTGCCAACATCCCTTGATCACGTTCATATAGATCAATGGAAGGAAGGTCTGGAGACAGATGGACAAATGTAAGGGCTGAAAGGTCCTCATGTTGAATCAAAGGGTCTTGCCGCTCTGTGAGTAGCGCAAAACCTGCATGTGCACCTGTGATGCATAAAGTGTAAATCTCGTCACGCTTAATTATCATACGAGAATGAAGAACTCTTTGTTTTGTAGCTAGCTTGAACACTTCTATCTCATACATTCCCTCATCCCACTCCATATAAGCTGTTAATTGGCTGTAAGGTATTTTTTTCAAGACCTCATTTCGGTTCACATGTACAGCGAGCTCATTAAGATCTGGGGCAGCGTGAAAGAGCCGAATAAAGGCTTTGGTTGAAGGGCTGCTTTGAGGGTGCTCGAATCCTGCAGCGAGTGGACGATTTGGATATTCATGATAAAAGAGCTGCTGCATGTTATCAATCCCTCCTTTCTTATACGATGGTGTTTTTTGTAGCGTATGCATGTAAAAGGTGATCTGTATAGGCAAATGGGGCATAGAAAAAAGCCTGACGTTTTCCGTCAGGCCCGCATGTTAAGAAGGAGAAGAATATTGATGATATTCAGCTAGCTTAATGAACGTTTTTTCATCCTCAATGAGGCCACAAACACCGCACTGAACTTTTATTTGTGGACCTTGATAGCTCATGTGAAAAGGAGAAAGCTGCTCTCCTTCGTATCTTTCAACAACTGCTCCGGTCGCAGGGTCAAGCTTCACAGGTTCTGAAAGCTGCTCAATCAAATTAAAGCGCGTTCTGTTCGTTTTACAGTTTGGACAAAGATAAGGGCTCGTCATGGTTCATTCCACCTCTTTTTATCTGTAGCATGTCCAGAGCGCTAAATTCTATGCTTAATCCTTTTGACTTTTATCCAGCTTTTTAAATAATTTGATCATTGTTTTTAGTTCCTCGTCGTCGAATGATTCAAATCGCTCCATAAAGTATTCTGTTTTCTTTTTCTCAAAATGCTCAGTAATTTCCTTACCCTTATCGGTTAAGTGGATTTTGATGATGCGGCGATCCTCTTTAGAACGGATACGGGTGATCCAGCCCTTTTCTACAAGTGTGTCGGTTACAGCTGTGATATGGCTTGCTGACACTCCTAAAATGGACGCAAATTCCGTTACTTTTTTTGCCCCTTGCTCACGAAGCAGATTTAAAATGAGAAATTCATTCCGAGATAATTCGTTTTCGAGCAGGCTGTTAATCTCATAACGGATCTGCTTAAATACGGTTCTCAGTAAGGTATCCATTTCATACATCATTTTTTTTCTTTGTTCCAATCATTAAACCCCCATTATATTTTAAAATACGACAAAATGCTTTTTGATCATTTAGGTATACAAGTCGTATCATTTTCATTATTTTTCATCATGTTATAATATGATGATACCATTTTTTAAATGAAGGGGGCACTAATATGTCTGAAAAACAAGAATTAGCCACATTTGCAGGAGGCTGTTTCTGGTGTATGGTTAAGCCTTTTGATGAACAGCCGGGCATTATCAAAGTTGAATCAGGGTATACTGGCGGACATACAGTGAATCCGACCTATGAAGAAGTATGTACAAATACAACGGGACATAGAGAAGCGGTTCAAATTACGTTTGATCCAGACGTTTTCCCATATGAAAAGCTATTAGAACTGTATTGGCAGCAAATAGACCCAACAGATGATGGCGGGCAATTTGGTGATAGAGGAGAGTCCTACCGCACAGGTATCTATGTTCATCATGACGAGCAGAGAAAGCTTGCAGAGGCATCGAAAGAGAAGCTGAACGAAAGCGGCATTTTCCAAAAGCCAATCGTAACAGAAATTTTAGATGCTGCTCCTTTTTATCCCGCAGAGGAGTATCATCAGCACTATTATAAAAAGAACAAAATGCACTATGAACGATATCATGTCGGTTCTGGCAGAGCGGGTTTTATTGAGTCCCATTGGAGTGATAAATCATGACAAACGATAAAGAAAAACGACTAAAAGAATTAAACCGTATGCAGTACGAAGTCACACAGAATAATGGCACGGAGCCGCCATTTCAAAATGAATTTTGGGATCATAAAGAAGAAGGCATTTATGTCGATATCATCTCAGGTAAGCCGCTTTTTTCTTCTTTAGATAAGTTTGATGCCCATTGCGGCTGGCCGAGTTTCACAAAGCCGCTTGAAGATGAGGAAGTAGCGGAGAAAGTGGATAAAAGCCATGGGATGGTGCGGACAGAGGTGCGCAGCAAGACAGCTGATTCCCATCTAGGCCATGTCTTTCCTGATGGACCTGGACCAAATGGTCTTCGGTATTGTATTAACTCAGCCGCTTTGAAGTTTATCCCAAAAGATGATCTTGAAAAAGAAGGCTATGGGGATTTGAAACATCTATTTGATTGATCTATTGAAAAATCGTCACATGAAAAGCATCTGCTTCCATGTGACGATTTTTTATTTTTTATGATGCGTGTGATGTAATTGTTCAATGATGTGGAACAGCTTTTCTTTTGTAATGAGAGGCGCTTCATTGGATGTGTAATTGGTTAAGTCGACTTTTTGAAAGGCAGGGTGACGTTTGGGTCTTGGCAAAATGGCATAAAATTGTTCATGCTCAAATAGTGCATCTGCTTCGTGCGGAAATGTAAGCTCTTCGTGAAGCTTTTCTCCAGGTCTTTTCCCGACAACGAGAATCTCCGGAGATGCGACATTGATTTGATCAGCATATTCTTGAAACGCTTTTAAGAGATCAGCAAGCTGTAATGACTCCATCTTGAGAATGAATGTTTCTCCGCCTTTCATCATGATGGCTGCTTGAAGTGTGAGGGAGACAGCCTCTTCGATGGACATAAAAAAACGTGTCATATGAGGATCAGTGACGGTCAAAGGTTTTTCATTTAACAACTGCTGGAGCATGATGGGAATGACGGAACCTCTTGATCCAAGCACATTGCCAAAACGCACAGAGCAAAACATCGTTTTTTGGTTCGGAATACTTTCGTTTGCTTGGAAAAATAATTTTTCTGAAATTAATTTTGTTGCACCCATGGCATTTGTCGGAGACACTGCTTTGTCAGTGGAGATGTTGACAACATGACTGACCTCATGTTCAATCGCCGCCTCAATGACGTGCTGCCCGCCGATAATATTTGTTTGTACGGCTTCAAACGGATTGTCTTCACAAGTAGGTACTTGTTTTAAGGCGGCTGCATGAAAGATGATATCAACGCCTTTGACGAGCTGTCTCACTCGGCTTGCATCTCGTACATCCCCTAAAGCGAAGGCCACTTCTGGGTGATCTGCATACTCATTTTTCATCATGTATTGTTTGCTGTCATCTTTGCTGAAGACGATAATCTTCTTTGGAAAGCATGCTGTTAATTTTTTCACAATTTGACGGCCGATTGAACCTGTACCGCCTGTGACTAATATTGTTTTATCACGAAAAAAAGCCCTCAAATTCTTTTCTATCTTTTTGGACATATCTAATCCCCCAACTCTCATTTCTCTACTTTGCATCATATGTGAAAGAGTGGTATCCGTTTGAGGAAAAGAACCACTTTCTATATAAATTAGGTGAACACATTATAACCATCTGCTTGACGTGTTAATAGAATATGGAGAGATAAGAGAATAAGTAGAAAAACGAGAGACCTGAATACTTCAGTACTGCGATCAGCTCAGGAGAAAATGAAGAGAGCTTTGCGCGAGGGGAGAAGGGAATACATGTATAGGGGAAATCGTATATTAGCCTTGATACCAGCTTTTAGAAGCAGGCGCGATCAGCATGATGAACACATTCGCGTATTGGCGGAGCGGCCGCTCATCTATTGGACCATTCAGCCGTTACTGCAAATGATTGAGTTAGATGAAATCATCGTCTCTACAGAGGATGTCAATACGCAAATCATTTCTTCTCACTACGGAGCCCGTGTAATTGAACTGCCAGACAGTCATGTAACAGAACAAACACCGTCACTGATAGCGGTGAAACATGCGCTTGCTTATTTAGAGCGTGAGGGGAAGACATTTGATATTGTTCTATATTTACATCCATCGTCTCCTTTAAGACAGACGGAAGATATAGAGAAGTGCTTGCAGCTTTTAGTAGAAGGAAGTTATGACTGCATGGCATCTTTTACAGAGGCGTTAGAAAACCCAAATGAGACATGGACATTGCATGAGAATAATGAAGCCACTTTATATAAGGACAATCATTACTTTTTCATGCCAAAAAAAGAGCAGCCATATACGTATGGTCGTTTAAATGGAGCAGTGTATGCTTTTCATGTTCCATATGCAAAAGAATGCATTCATTCCTTTTTAGAAGGATCTGTTGGAGCGTATATTATGGATCCCCAAAAATCACTTGTGGTGAAACAGGAAGAAGACCTTGAGAAAGCGGAGAAAGTCTTATTGGCTCGTAGAGATGCGGAGGGTTAGGCATAAGATGAATTTCAACGAGAAAAGCGCCCAGTCATAGGGCGCTTTTTACGATTTCATAAAGTCTGTGTGGAAATGACTCAAATGTATTCCAGGAAACGACTTGTTCGTAATTGTTTTGTGCGATTGCTTTTCTTTTCACGGCATTTGATCCATAATATTCAACCTGTTCTAGCATATCGTCCTTATCTTTATAAAAAGCGAAGCTTGAAAAGGCTGGAGGCGGTTGTAGATCCGTCAATTGAAAGCTTCCCGCTGCAGCGATATCAAACGCTCTGTTGTTCAGGCTTACATTTTGAATCATGGCTTTGTTTTTGTTATAGGCAAATTGAGCTGGTCTGTGCGGATTAAGAACAATCGCTGATT
The DNA here is from genome assembly GCF_038610765.1 of Bacillus sp. FSL R5-0422. Lineage (NCBI taxonomy): Bacteria > Bacillati > Bacillota > Bacilli > Caryophanales > Bacillaceae > Bacillus > Bacillus sp. FSL R5-0422. The sequence continues at coordinate 1,907,759 of NZ_CP152014.1, read as the reverse complement.
GTTGATAGATGCCCGCCATTTGCTGAGGACTCAGCCAATTGGTCACTAATGTGAGATCTCGATCATGTCTTCGTGACTTATTTAAATGACGATGCCATTCCTTACCTGCAACGAGAATACGCCATTTTTTCTGCTGTAAGAGTGTATCAATGGCTTTCGTGCGATTGGGGTAAGGGTAGCCAATGAGTGCAATGTCGTAGATGCACATTTTTTCAGGCGATTCGTTTTTTTGAAAAATACGTGTATTTGCCGGAATGGGAAAGTAGTAGGCGTCACCTATGCCCAATTGTTTGTAAAATGGCAAAGCTCCTTCATCAATTGTTAATATGAGCCGCGCATCATGTGCACAAGCAGCTGACACATCTGTATAAAAAGGATCTTCTGTCATCCACAAAACGATCGGGATCTTTTCTTGTTTGAATTGATGAAGTACTTCGCTCGGAACATGATCACCGATCATCATCAAAACAAAATCCGGAGAAAATGTCCGGATTTTGTGCATGTGAGTGGGTAGAGATTCTCGGTTAATCTTTACACATGAAAAGGGGGAATCAATGAAGCTCTCTTCTACCCATTGATCAAACATGTGATAGATTCCGCCGTAGCCAGAGCTGATATAAAGAAGCTTCATGATGACCCTCTCACATTAAGACGTGAACGTAACACTTTCAACTTTATCTACATCTAATAAAGTCGTTGCAGAGCCTGTTGGTGTGACTGAGCTTTCTTGTGTAACAAAGACAACACCTGTTGACGCATCGAATGATACGAATTGAACTGGCCCGATTAAGTCTCCTGAATCAGTGACAATGCTAATGACAGTTCCTGGTGAAAGTCTTGCAAAAATCCATCTTGCTGGCTGAGATACATCGAGTGTTGTAGCAGAATCTGAAGGTGATGCCTCAGCTGCCACTTCACTTAATAAATCATTCAATTTCTCTTCCATTTGAACTCCTCCTTCTTCAAGATTAACTGTTAATGCACGAGTAAGTGGTTTGAAAAACACTTTAAATAGTTCTTTTTTTAATTCGGCACGCTTGTCGTTCATTTTTTCCCCATCCTTTCTTCATCAATTCAAACTCACCCCTATGTATATGCCGTTTATTTTTTTTTGTATAAGCAGAACGCTGATTCCTTGTTCTTTTTAAAATTTAATCACTTCACACATTTTTAAAAATGTTTTCAAATGCTGAGGCTAAATGAAGTGAATCTCATACTCTAGTAAAGATTAAATGTGAAGAGAGAGGGATTATGAATGGAATTTGATCAATTATTAAATGGTTGGAACGAAGAATTACTAGAAGCAGAAGGAGTACTTGAAGTCATCTTGATTTTACTTCTTCTTCGTCTATTAGAAGAAAGTGAGGAAGAGAGTGTGTCAGACATTAAAGAATTACTTCGTCCATGGCTTGAACTTGGCATTCCAGTGCCACGCGTTCATTTAGTCAATGGAGATGTCCTTCAAAACGTAGTTGTTGTGCAGCTCTTTGATTCAGTAGCGGTCTTTAAAAACGCGACAAATCAGCTAAGAGTGAATGTTCCTTACGTGAACATCGTCAGCTGGGGGGCTTTTTAATCTAATTAAAAAGGATAATGATCATGAAAGTATCGGTGATTTTAACAAGTTACAATAAACCTGATTTCATTGATCGTGTGCTAAAGAGTATGATGGAACAAACGTATTCAAATTGGGAGCTTCTCATTATGGATGATGGCTCAGAACAAGACACCATCGAAAAGATCCAGACCTATTTAGAAGATGAGCGCATTCATCTATATTCACGCACGGTTCATCCTACAAAACGGCTGTTAACCGTACGATATGCGACGCTCATTAATGAAGCGTTAGCGAGTATAACAGGTGAGCTCATTTGTTATTTAACAGATGATACCGTGTATCATCAAGAACGTTTGCAGAAAATGGTGGATGTTTTTCAGTCGAAGCCTCATATAGATATTGTGTATTCCTCGCAGCGGGTCGTGCATGTTGATAAGCAATTAGTCGAGACGATGAGCTTTGTGCGTGAAGCAGACAAAATATTGGAGCATGCGTCCTTTCAAGTGGATCATTGTTCGGTCATGCACAGAAGGCGTTTGCTTCCGCTCATTCATGAAAAATACGGACAATATTGGGATGATGAGGCGAAACACTGGCATCATGCAGATTCTGTTTTTTGGATGAGGCTGAATCAATTTGCTGCGTTTTATCCATTAAGAGATGTGCTTGATACAACGTATAAAGCGCCCCATTCCTTTCATCATTTGTTTTCGAGTATGCCGTATGATCTCATTGACGGAACGGTGATTGAAAAGGAAGGGGACTACTACCAAATCGCAAGCGGGAATCTTCATAGAATTGAAAGGTGCTGGGTGAACGAAAAAAATAGGCGCGCCATTCGGGTTCCTTCGTTATGTGCGATGAAATATGAAATAAAAGATATGCTGGCAGTACCCAATTATACAGTTGTCACGGCAGATCATGGAAAAACGTTCTATTATATTGAAGATCAGAAAAAAAGGCGATTTACTTCAAAGCGTGACGTGCAATATTTTCAGTTTCACTCTAAGGAGATCTATACGATTTCAAATGAACGCCTTCAGATGTATGAAGATGGAGACATGATTCAAGTGTCTCCAGTATTTCATCCGCCAAACAGGAGGCTCTTTAAATGGAAACAAGAGGTGTATTTACTGATGCATCACACCTTTTGCCGGATTGACCCTGAGGTTGTCAAGCGATTTGCTTTTTATCATCAGCCTATAAATTTATACCCTTCCCAATTTACCTTATTTCAAGAAGGAAAGCCGATCATGCCGCTGTATATGGAATCACTGCAAGAATTCGATATGTCTCTTTATCAAACATCAGGGCGAAAGCACTCCTCATAAGAGGGGTGCTTTTTTGATGCTATTAACAAAAAAAGCAGGAAGTTTCAAGGAAAAAGCGAAACATGAAAGGACAGGAGAACGTGTGATGAAGAGGATCAAGCCGCTGAAAATCCGGCAATGGATGCCGGTTTTTCGGCACTGAAAGTGAGGGGGAAAGAATGGGGAAGGTTGTCGAAAGAGCGGATTGGTTTGAATTAATTTTAGAAGCCATTGATGAAGCGATCCATGTTGTAGATGATCAAGGAATGACGATCTTTTACAATCATAATGCTGCTAAGTTTGACTGTTTACAAAAAGAAGAGGTGATTGGCAAGTACATCCTTGATGTGTATCCCTCTTTAACAGAAAAAACAAGTACGCTGATGCATGTTTTGAGAACAGGGAAGCCCATTTATCATTCGCTGCAAACCTATTTGAATAAAAACGGCGAAAGAATTGAGACCGTCAACACGACATTGCCAATTATTGAAGACAGCCAGTTAATAGGTGCTGTCGAAGTCGCAAAAGATGTATCGAAACTGTCAGCCCTTTCGAATCGTTTAGATCAAAAAAAACGAATACACGATGCGGCTGGAGTAGAACAAATGCACAATTTTTCTTCATTTTTAACAAATGATCCGCTCTTAAATGAAATGCTTGAAAAGGCAAAAAAAGCGGCTGCTTACCCGTCATCAGTTGTTGTCTACGGGGAAACAGGGACAGGGAAAGAAGTGCTCGTTCAAGCCATCGTTCATGAATCTGACCGGAAAAACCAAGTGTTCATTCCGCAAAACTGTGCAGCACTCCCAGAGTCGTTACTTGAGAGCCTATTGTTCGGATCTGTCAAAGGGAGCTATACGGGCGCAATTGATCGCAAGGGTCTCTTTGAACTGGCTGATGGAGGCACGCTTTTTCTTGATGAACTGCAAGCGATGCCGCTCACGCTACAGACAAAATTATTACGCGTGTTAGAGGATGGCGTGGTGCGCCGTATTGGGGATGCAAAAGCGATTCAAGTAGATGTAAGACTCATTACTGCACTCAATATGGACCCATTTGAAGCGGTGAAAAAGCAAATTTTAAGAGAAGACTTATTTTATAGACTGCATGTGTCATCTTTTCATATCCCGCCGCTTCGTGAGAGAAAGCAAGACATCCTGCTACTTTCCCGCCATTTCATTCAAACCTATCATCAGCAGTTTTCAAAAAACGTCAAACGCCTTTCTGAAGAAACAAAGCAAATGTTTATGGCTCACCACTGGCCGGGGAACGTTCGAGAATTAAAACATACCATTGAGCATGCTGTATTGATGATGCCAAAGGAAGCGGAAGACATTACACCTTCGTATCTTCCTGCTCATTTACGTACGCAGAAGCTTGAGGATGAAACACCCGATGCCTCCTTAAAAAGTCAGGTCTCTTCATTTGAACAAACACTTATTCAGGAAGCTTTAAACAAGCATCAAGGCAATATTAAAAAAACTGCCGCAGCTTTAAAAATCCCTCGACAAACGCTGCAATATAAACTGAAGAAATATGCAGATGCCGAAATATAGGCACCACCATCCATTCAATATCAAGGGTAAAGCTCCTTTTATAAAGAAAAGGGGCATTTTCCCATGTTGGCACATAACTTGCATAGTATAAGGTGAATGCTGATAGGGGGAATGGATATGAATCAGAAACTATATGAACCGGCACGTCATTGGAAGGACATTGAGCTTTGGAAAGATGTACCTGAGGAAAAATGGAACGACTGGATTTGGCAGCTGACGCATACCGTGAAAACGCTTGAAGATTTAGAGAAAATCGTAAACTTAACAGAAGAGGAAAGAGAAGGGGTGAAGATTTCCACCAAAACCATTCCACTCAACATTACACCCTACTATGCCTCATTGATGAATCCAGACGATCCAAGATGTCCAGTACGTATGCAATCTGTGCCAATTGCTGAAGAGCTTCATAAAACAAAATATGATCTTGAAGACCCTTTGCACGAAGATGAAGACTCACCTGTCCCGGGGTTAACGCATCGATACCCAGATCGTGTGCTCTTTCTTGTAACCAATCAGTGCTCCATGTATTGCCGTTATTGTACGAGAAGACGTTTTTCTGGACAGATCGGTATGGGCGTGCCAAAAAAGCAGTTAGATGCTGCTATTGGATATATTAGGGAAACGCCTGAGGTGCGGGATGTGTTAATTTCCGGCGGAGATGGTCTTTTGATCAACGATCAAGTGCTTGAATACATTTTGAAAAACTTACGAGACATTCCGCACGTTGAAATCATTCGGATAGGTACACGTGCACCGGTCGTCTTTCCGCAACGCATTACAGATGAGCTGTGCGAGATTTTGAAAAAATATCATCCGGTTTGGCTAAATACTCATTTCAATACAAGCATTGAAATTACGAAAGAAGCGAAAGAAGCGTGCGAACGTCTTGTAAATGCTGGCGTGCCTGTAGGTAATCAGGCCGTCATCCTTGCAGGAATAAACGACAGTGTGCCGATTATGAAAAAGCTGATGCACGATCTCGTGATGATACGGGTCAGACCTTATTATATTTATCAGTGTGATTTATCTGAGGGGATTGGCCACTTTAGAACACCAGTATCAAAAGGTCTTGAAATCATCGAAGGCTTAAGAGGACATACGAGCGGCTACGCCGTGCCAAGCTTTGTTGTGGATGCACCAGGAGGCGGGGGAAAGATCGCCTTGCAGCCAAATTATTTATTATCGCAAAGCCCTGACAAAGTCGTCCTTCGTAACTTTGAAGGTGTCATCACCTCTTACCCTGAACCAGAGCATTACGTTGCAGGCCAGGCAGATGCGTATTTTAATGAAATTTATGAAGAGAAACAAGACCCGGCAATTGGTATTACTGCACTATTTCAGGATGAAGCGAAATCGTTTACGCCAGAGAATTTAAGCCGGATGAAACGAAGAGAAGCATATGAAACAAATCCTGAGCATGACACACTCAAAAACAAACGTGAAAAACGAGATGAATTAAAAGAGAAAAAATATCAAGCGCAGCTCAAAAAAGATCAAACTGTAAAGGAGGAGAAATAGCCTTGCTGACATGTGATTGGTGTGAGGAAAATAAAGCAAACGCAGAGCAGACAACAGTCTATTGGGAACTGATCACTGGCACACAATCCATTGAAATCATCGAAACACCGTCCATTTCCTGCACGCATTGCGGTATGACATATCAAAAGGATGAGACGGTCAAAGAAATAGAAGATCAATTAATTTTAGTGGATCAGACAAAACTTCCAGAAAAAATTTCATATGAAGAATTAATGAGCATGGAGCGGTTATTAAAGCGAAATTACTTTGACTTTTCATCATAAGTTGTACCTCCGCCTATACAAGTCATCAAATTGCTGTATAATATAACAACAAAATAGAGTGTCGCGGAGGGAAAATAGGTGAAGTCGTTTTACCATTATTTAATGAAGTTCAGACATCCAAAACCGAAAGATGAAATCAGCCATTTTGCAAATGCTGCTTATGAGGATCACAGCTTCCCGAAAGCGTCCACTGATTATCATGAGCTGTCTGCCTATTTGGAATTAAATGGCGATTATTTAAGCTCAATGACAACATTTGACGAAGCGTTTGAGCAATATGATGTAGAAGTCAAAAAAAAATAACACACAACCGCTTTTTCCAGATGGGAGAAGCGGTTTTTTGATGAGAAATAAAATGGCGTTTTGCATGGTGTGGTTGCCCATGCAGAATTCCTTGCGCCGGCATACGATACGTTAAGACCAAAAGTCGGGCAAGGGGGAGACAGAATGAAGGCGAAAGCACCAAAATATCAAGTAGGGGATATTGTCGTCGTTGTCATGTACGGCACAGTCGGAACGATTACAAAAGTCCATCAAATTGACCAGCACTATTTGTATGAGGTCAATCATAATGAGGTGCTTTATTTTGAAACATCACTTCAGCTTTACGATGAGTACGACGGGGTGATTGTGGATACAGAAAAGCTGGACATTGAATATGAGTTCCTCATTGGCGATGTTGTATATGTAAAAGACTACGGAAAAGAGCTATTTAAAATTATTGGCCATCGGACTGAAATATGGCGATACCTTGATGATGGCTGGGAAGATGTCATTTACGAACTCACGAGGCTAAAGGACGGAGAGTGGCTGGAAACAGAAGAGGAAGACTTAACGCTTGTCCTGAGGAAATATGAGATGGACCAGTTCGTTCATCAGCTTCTTTTTGTGCATTACGTGGGTGAAACTTCAAAAGAAATGGAAGAAGATATGGTGCAAACGGCTCTATTACAATTAGAAGAGAAACAAGAAAGCGAAGCATCACTAGAATTCCTCGCTGTATCTATAGTGGATGAGCTTCTTGATATTTATAATGACTATAAAATTCTCTACGAATTTTTCGAAGATCCAGAATACAAAGATATGATGGATTTTATATTGGAAAGTTTACACGAGCATTTTGGTTAAAGAAAGACTTGTCCTAACACGAATAAAAAATAAGGCACACAGAAAAAAACAATCACATAAAACCATCCCCTCAAGATACGGCCCATCACCTGATCAAACATTTCTCCATCTAATATGTTGAACCATTTCATTGCCTCAAACCCCTTTTCTTTTTGTTTACTGCATTTATATGTATGGAATGAGCCATTATGACAAACTGTAATAAAAAACAGGCGACGTTCATACATCATAAAAAAGGAGGCGGAATGTAATGAAAGAAGCAGATTTGGTGATTGATACAGAGGAAATTGCGGAATTCTTCTACATGGAGCTGATCAAAAGAGGGTACATACCTGCGGAGCTGGAAACGTTTGAGCTGGCTGACATTACGTTTGAATATATGCTGAAAAAAACAATGATAGTTGAAGAAGAGGCGTGGTAGGCACTATACTTTGAAGAGATTCTGAAGAGAGGGAGGAGAATCTTTCGCGTGTATATCTTATGTCTTTTGATTTTATTTGGCGCCATTGCTGCGCTCATGGTATCTGGTGCGGGTCAAGCATTGGACAACCAGATCATTTTATCGTTTGAGAGCATCAGACTCCCTTTTTTAAATGATGTCATGCTGACTTTGACAGACTTTGGCATTAGTGCGCTGCTCGTGCCCATCATGCTCATTTTCAGTGTCGCTTTATTCGTATATAAGCGCTATTACTCTATCATGATGCTTTTTCTATTATATCTCACAGAAAAAACCATTAATCATGAACTAAAAGGGCTGTTTGCTAGAGAGCGCCCAGCCTTTGATCATCTTGTCAATGAAACGTATTACAGCTTTCCGAGCGGACATTCGATGAATGCAGCCACCATCTATCCTTTTATAGCTTACCTACTCGTTGAAATGATTCCATGGCTGAAAGAAAGGCAAAAAATCGTCTATTTGATCACAGGGATCTGTGTTCTTATCATTGGGGTCAGCAGAATGTATATCGGCGTTCATTTTTTGACAGATGTGGCAGGTGGTTTTGCGATAGGACTTGCTTTATTCCTCATTTGTAAAAAGATTGACGAAAAATTGTCTGTCATTCGACAAAAGTAGAAGAAGGAAATTGACAGATCCCAGCCAATTTTATATAAAAGGGGAGGGATTTGAATGCAATTGACGTTGAGATTTTTTCAAAAGAAACCTTCAGCATATCACTTAACCATTTATCAGACACCTGAATATGGCGCTGCAAGCGGGCATCAGCCTGTGTACCGGACAAAAATTGGCGGCAGAACACACCTGGATGTTCTGGAAAAAGCATTCTCGACATTTAATGTACATGATACAGTCCCTAGTGATTACAATGCACGGTTTATGACAACAGGCGATATTGTTGTGATTGATGATAAGAAAAAAGGAAAGTGCTATTATCAGCTTTTTCCGGCAGGATGGAAACGCAGTGAGCGACTGATGACAATGAGTTAAATAGATGATTGATGATGCCAGCTTGAGCTTCAGCTGGTATTTTCTTTTTTGGGCTTAATCGTTTATACTTAATAGGACAAATCACATAGTAAACGTAAGTGGAGGCTAAAAACATGAGTGTACATATTGGAGCAGAAAAAGGACAAATTGCAGAAACGGTATTGCTGCCAGGCGATCCGCTTCGTGCGAAATATATTGCAGATACATATTTAGAAGATGTCGAATGTTATAACGAAGTGCGCGGCATGTATGGTTATACTGGAACCTACAAAGGAAAGCGCGTTTCTGTACAAGGAACTGGAATGGGCGTACCTTCTATTTCGATTTATGTGAATGAACTCATTCAAAGCTATGATGTTCAAAACTTAATCCGCGTCGGATCTTGCGGGGCGATCAAAAGGGATGTCAACGTACGTGATGTCATTTTAGCTCAAACCTCTTCAACAGATTCACAAATGAATCGTGTGGCGTTTGGACCGATTGATTACGCACCTTGTGCTGATTTTGGACTTCTTAAGAAAGCTTACGACACAGCGGAAGCAAAAAATGTCGCTGTACGTGTCGGCAATGTATTTACAGCAGACCAGTTTTATAATGAAAAACCACTGGAGCTCATGGCTCAATACGGAATTCTAGCAATTGAAATGGAGACAACCGCTCTATATTCGCTTGCAGCAAAATTTGATCGAAAAGCGTTATCTATTCTGACAGTGAGCGATCATGTTCTCACAGGAGAAGAAACAACGGCTGAAGAGCGTCAAACGACATTTGACGAAATGATCTTAATTGCGCTAGACTCCGTTTTATAATACTATAAAGGGTGTGCTACGATGTAGCGCATCTTTATTTTTTTAGAAGAGCAAAAGGAAGGTATGTCATGAAGAAAAGCTATAAAATACTCTCAATCGCATCGATTCTTGGTTTGACAGCCGCATTATCGGGCTGCCAGTTGCTGGATCAAAAAAGCGGTACATCTGAATCGAACAAAACAAACGAACAAAAAAGCGCAGAAAATTCATCTACCCAGCAAAACTCAAACAATACAGCAGATTCATCTGATCAAGAGCTGACGTTAAAGAGTGAATATTTCAATGACATCAAGGTGGTAAGCGGGCTGAAAACCATTCAAAATCCTGCAAACGTGCTAGCACTTGTCAACAAAGAATACGCATTACCAGGAACCTATAAACCTTCTGATCTCGTTGTACCAAAAGTAGAATTCTCTTTTTCAGAGGATATTGAAAAACGATATATTCGTAAAGAAGCAGCAGAAGCACTTGAGACATTATTCAAAGATGCGAAAAAGAAAAACTTCGAGCTGGCTGCCGTATCTGGCTATCGTTCCTATGACCGTCAAAAGGTCATTTTTGATAGTGAAGTCAAGTTAAAAGGCAAAGAAAAGGCGCAAGAAGCAGTAGCATTACCAGGCGAAAGTGAACATCAAACAGGCCTTGCGATGGACATTTCTTCAAAAAGTGCCGGTTTTGACATCTCTGAAAAGTTTGGTGAAACACCTGATGGCAAATGGGTGGCTAAAAACGCCTATAAATATGGTTTTATCATTCGCTATCCAAAAGGAAAAGAAGAAATTACAAAATATGAATATGAGCCGTGGCATCTGCGCTATGTTGGAAAAGAAGCCGCAAAAGCGATGCATGATCACGATTTAACATTTGAAGAGTACATGAACAAAGTGAAGAAAATTTAATCAAATAAAAAGGCCTCCCAGCTATTCGGGGGGCCTTCTTTATTCTTCTTTTAAAAAAAGAACAATCCTGCTAGTGCGAAACCTGTAATGAACCCAAGCCCGATGCCATAAGCGGCACCCCAGCCGTAATACCCTCCGTAATAACCAAAGCCAAAGCCGCCGCGAGAACCGCCGACTGGACGAATATACACTTTACGGTTTGTTACCCGCTCAATGCGTCCAACATGTACTCTGCCATTACGATCTGTGATTCTAGCGACTTTCCCCATATGCTGCTGACAAAGCTTTTGATAGCGCTCCATATTTTTCCTCCTTATGACAAACTCTTTTCACTCTTATCCTATGCGAGAGACCTCATAGAGTTTGGACAAAACATATAGGAGATTCGCTCATTTTATACGGTACATTCAAATAGAACGTGGCTTAGATGTTTTCGGTGCGCCTGAATCAAATCGTAGTGTGTTTGCATCGTTTCGTAAAGAGAAGGCGGGATATACTCAGATAATTCCATTTCTGTCGGCTCTTCTTGTACCATGTGTTCATCAAATGAGAGAATGCGAACGTCTCGAAATCCTGCTGCTTTTAGCTGCTCCTGCCAATCTTCAACTGAAAAGAGTGCGTGAAACCCGTAAAAATCTCGAACGGTCGCAAGCTCCTTCGGCGTAAGAGGTGCTTTTAATACTGCTTCATTTGCAATCATTTGACTTCCAGGAGCAAGAACGCGTTTGATCTCAGCAAGTGCCGCTGGAAGGTTAGTAAAGCTTAAAACAGATTCACTGATTAGAAGATTGAACGCTTCATCTGGAAATGGCAGCTGTTCGATCGATGCTTGCAATGCACGGATCGGCAGTTCTTCTCGTTCAAATCGCAGATTGGCCTTTTCAATCATTAAAGGGTGTGGATCAATCGCCTCCACCTGATAACCAATATTGCCTAAAAATGCCGCCGTTTGACCAGTTCCGCATCCCGCATCCAGTATACGTGCGTCTGGTGTCAATTTTATCTGCTCAAGCATCGTTTTTGTTAGCTCTATTCCACCAGGATGGGCACTAGATACGCCAAAATAGGCAAGCATTTCTACATAATCACTCATAAAATCCCTTCTTTCCTTATCAAGTTCCTCTTTAAAGATTATGCAATGTAAGGTCAAATGGCTTATCTTTTCAAAGAGAACTTCGATCCTTTGGTTGACGGATGGTGCATCGTCCTTGATAATAATGAAAGGAGATAAAGGTGGTGTTTTTTTGAAAAAACAATTTAAGTTCGTCATCGCCATTCTAGTGACAGCGGCACTGTCCTCAGCGATTACATTTGTGATTACAAAACAAGGGGCTGTCAATGTCTCAGGAGATGAGAAGTTTAGTAAACTCATGGCTGCGTATACGAAGGTAAAAGATGAGTATTACGAAAAAACGGATGATCAAAAACTAGTAGATGGTGCGATTCAAGGAATGATTGCATCACTTGATGATCCATACTCTACATATATGGATCAGGAGGAAGCCGAAGGATTTAACAACACCATTTCTTCATCATTTGAAGGAATTGGTGCGCAAGTAGAAGAGAAGGATGGACAAATTTTAATTGTCGCACCGATAAAAGGCTCTCCTGCTGAAAAAGCCGGGTTGAAACCTCATGATCGTATTTTAAAGGTGGATGGAAAAAGCACAAAAGGCATGTCAGTCAATCAAGCAGTCTCTCTAATCAGAGGGAAAAAAGGTACCGATGTGAAGCTGCACCTTAACCGCCAAGGAGTGGGCAATGTTGATGTGACCATCACAAGAGACACCATTCCGGTTGAAACAGTGTATGCAAAACTCACAAAAGACAAAATAGGAGAAATCCAAATTACGTCCTTTGCTGAAACAACATCGAAAGAGTTAGATAAAGCCATTGATGACCTCGAGAAAAAAGGGGCAAAAGGGTTTGTCATTGACCTGAGAGATAATCCAGGCGGCATCATGACAGAAGCGATTGAAATGAGTAATGACTTTATCGATAAAGGGAAAGTCATCATGCAAGTTGAAGAAAAAGGGAAGAAAGAAGAGTACAAGGCTGAAAAAGAACGTAAAGTGCATCAGCCGGCAGTTGTCCTTGTAAATGGCGGCTCAGCCAGCGCTGCAGAAATCATGGCAGCGGCTCTGCACCAATCTTCAGGTATCAAAATTATTGGTGAAAAGACATTTGGTAAAGGAACTGTTCAAAATGCGCAAAGCTATAATGATGGTTCTAGTGTCAAGTTAACCATTGCTAAGTGGCTGACGCCGGATGGTTCATGGATTCACAAAAAAGGAATTGAACCACAGGTCAAAGCATCACTCCCAAGTTATGCAAAGCTGCCATACTTAAGCCCGAAAAAAACGTATCAGCTGAATGACAGTGGAGATGAAGTCAAAGCGGCTCAAAAAATGTTCCAAGCGCTTGACTACAAAGCAAAAGCAAATGGTGAGTACGATCAAGCCTTCCAGACGATCGTCAAAAAATTCCAAACCGATAACGATCTGAAAGCAGACGGAATGCTGACGGGAGATACAACGACAGTACTGATGACAAAAATTCAAGATAAGCTAAAGAACAATGATACGCAAATGAAAAAAGCAATTGAAGTCTTGAAAAAAGATATGAAATAAAGAAAGAGCAGTCCACTTAGGGGGACTGCTCTTTTTATATTTACGCGTTGTTTACAATTGCTTCTGTTTTTTCTTGATCTTTTTCAAATAGATCATTCATGACAGAATTGGCTGTGACCTTCTTTTGAAAGAATGGATTCAAAAGAAGGATGACCACAACGTTTGTTAGTAAACCAAGAAATCCTTCATAAAGACCAAACGTGACTTGTGAGATATTGGCTGTAAAGGTGACGATGATGCCAACAACTAACCCTGCAATCGTTGCTTCTCTCGATTGTTTTTTCCAGAACAAGCTGATCGCAATGGCAGGGAAGATTTGAACCATTCCTGAAACACCAATGAGCTGAAGCGTTACAAGTGCTGTTGGGAAGAGCATTCCGAATAGTAGAGCCAGCCCAATGACGATAAATACCATTGAACGAGTGATCATGGTCAATCTTTTAGGTGATACATTCGGATGAATTAAATCACGATATAAATTATTGGCAAATAAATTCGATGCACCAATGGCCATGATCGAGCATGGAATGAGGGAAGCAAGTGCAATCGTTGAATAAGCAAGACCCTGCATCACGCCGCCATATGACGTTTGAATTAAATGAAGAAGTGCAAATCTTGGATTCGTATCTTCTGGTAAGACTAAGAAGGCAATAAATCCAAGGAAGATGACCAAAATCAATACAATGTTATAAAGAGGCAAAAACATACTGTTTTTACGGATAGCGTCTGCACTTTTGGCTGTGAAAACCCCTGTTGCCGCATGTGCCCACATAAATAAAGCAAGGGCAGAAACGCCTGAAGCGGTAATGAACCATAAAATACCTTTAGGGCCGCCGTCAGGAATTGTCAGAAGCTGTGGCGCTTCCTTCGCTAACGTATTCATCATCGGAGTCCAGCCGTTAAAATGAATGATTGGTAGTGAAACCACCATAAACAGCATGATGACCCAAACGAGAATATCCTTGATAATTGCTGTATATGTAGGACCTTTTATCCCGCTGAAAAATGTATAAAGTGCAACTAAAATAAATGAAATAATAACAACTGCATTCACATTAATATAACTAGTTCCAGCGACAGTTAACGTATCTTGAATTCCGCTTAGTTGAAGACAAATATAAGGAATGAGCATAAGTACTCCAATAATCGCAATGAGACTGGATAACAGCTTGCTGTCAAAGCGCTCACGTGCATAGTCAGCAAGCGTTGTGAGGTTGTGATTTTTCGCAACCGTCCATAGCTTTGGTAAGAAGAAATAAGCAATAAAATACGCAAGAACTGAATAAGGAATAGCGAAAAAAGCGACACTTCCAGCTGTATAGGCTGTACTAGTGAGCCCTAAAAAGGTATAAGCTGTGTATAAATCTGCGCCAACAAGGAACCAGACGAGCAGCCCGCCAAATTTCCTCCCGCCGACAGACCATTCCTCTACTGATTGTCTGGATGATTTATCACGGCCAGCGGCAAATCCAATGACCACGACGATGAAAATGATACTTGCTGTAATCAATAAAGCTGTCAAATTTCCTTGCATTAGTCAGTTCCTCCATTTGAATGTTGCATCTGATAAATGATAAATGTACAGACTGGTGTGAGAACTATCCATAGTAAGAGCCAGAAATGGAAAAAAGGCAGGCCGATCACAAATGGATGAATACGATTCGCAAAGGGCAGCAGTGCGAGCTGTCCGATAAATGGAATCGCTATAAGTAGTGCCAGTATCAATTTTTTACTCATGATTCCCTCCTGAATTTTTTGTAATTTCATAATAATAGCAGTTGTCAGAATAGATCACAAGACCATTTTCAGAAAAAACAATCATTTTGGAGAATATCATACTAATATAACGCTTTCATTCTTAAAAAAAGAAAAAGTGTAGATGAAAAGGGGGAAAGTAAAAAGAAAATATGCAGAAATAATATTTAAAGCAAATAAAAAAAGCCCCAGCACGAAAGCTGGGGCCTTGCCATTTTTTAAAGAAAATCAGATACTTCTTCGATGTCGAAACGGTTGCTTTTATGAGCTTCTTTCGCTGCTTTACCAACTGAAATCAGCATGACTGGCTCGTAACGTCCGCTTACATTGAATTCTTTGATGAAGGCTTCTTTACTGAAACCACCCATTGCACATGTATCATAGCCCATTGCTTTTGCAGCAATCATTAATTGCATAGCAGCTAATGAAGCATTTGAATACGCAGCTTCACGTGCATACTGCTCGCTTTGGTATGCGCCATTGATTTGAGTCATCAATGTTTCTTTGATGTCTTCAGTAATGAACCCTTGTTCTGCCAGCTCACCATAGATTTTTTCGCCATTTTGATTGGCTTCAAGATCACCTAGTACAGCAATAACAGCTGATGCTTGTGAGATTTGTTTTTGGTTATAAGCGATTGGAAGTAACTTCGCTTTGGATTCAGCACTGTGGAACACAGTAAAATGCCAATGCTGAAGGTTCCACGCAGATGGAGCTTTTGTTGTGATATCAAGTAGCTCTGTTAGCTCTTCTTTTGTCATTTCATGAGTTGTATCATACTCTTTTACTGAAGCTCTTTGTTTTAAAATGTCAATCGTTTTTTGATCAGTCGCCATATGGATATTTCCTCCCGTTTTTGCAAATAGTATGGTACAATAACTAAAAAAGTGAGAAACTTACTTATTGTAACTAGAGATATTTTAAATTGTATACCGTTAGTTTGTCAAACAATCATGAAAAGAAAGGCTGAAATTTATGGAATTTCAATTATGTCCACACATTCAGCAAGCTTTTTTACTGCTAGGCAAAAGGTGGAATGGTCTCATTATTCATGTATTGCTTGATGGTCCAAAGCGATTTAAAGACATGACGGACATTATCCCATCTATCAGTCAGAAAATGCTCGCAGAGCGTTTAAAAGAACTTGAGCAAGAAGGGATTATAAAGCGAACTGTACTTCCTGAGACGCCTGTTAAAGTCATTTATTGTTTAACTGAAAAAGGAAATGCGCTACATGATGTGTTTCATGAGGTATCTAGGTGGGCTGGGGAATATACAGCATCTCATGAAAAAAAGGAGCAAGCCTAGTTTCAGGTTTGCCCAAACGTTTTGACTCCTGATGAATATGCTGATCTTAGGCACATGACAAAGGAGGAGAAATGCATGTACCCTCATACTCCGTATTTCCGAGGCGGCGCCCCTGGCATTCCGCCATATGAATCCAGAGTCCCTTTGTTTTTTGGTTTTGGCGCTCCTTTAGTCGGCGGACTGCTTGGCGGATTTTTAGGAAGTGCGATTTTTAATTATCCCCGTCCATATTACCCGCCACCACCACCGCCTGTTCCACCACCTTATGGCGGAGGATATCCACCATACTATTAAGAAAAAAGAGTAAGCCTGCTTCTATATCAAAGCAGGCTTTTTATAATGGAATATCGATTTCAGAAATCCCCGGATCATCATGCTTTAAAAACATAATCTCCAAAATACCGTCCTGATACGAAGCCTTCGTTCCTTTTCTTTTGACAGCAGCAGGGAGGACGACTTTCTTCTGCGTACCTTCCTCAGGAAAATGATCAATAAATAGCAGGTTGGCTGTATGTTTGATTTTTACTTTTTCTGTGTTCGGCCGAGCAAGCTCAATCTTAACGAACACGTGATCAGTGGTCTCAAACACTTCCACTTCGGGTTCTTTTTCTTTTTTGACGTCTGTTTCTTTCGTTTTTTGATGTTGAGAGAGTGGGTCCTGAAAAGGGAACTGAGCAGGATAATTGGAGCCGAATACACTTTCCATCACTTGATTGACGTACTGCTCGACGTCTTTAGGGTCTGAATTTTTTAAGGCTTCTTTTGAAAATTGCTTTTGAAAAGGGAATAATCGGTTCCAGTCAAACATGCAAATCATCCTTTCTAAATGCCCTGAATTAGTATATGCCCATTCACTTGAGTGCGTGCTATAATATACGATAGGTTTAGAAAGGAATGGTTAGATTGAACGAACAACAGCAATCAAAAGGTGTTCTCTATACGGCAGCATCTTTTACATTATGGGGGTTATTCCCGTTATATTGGAAACTGATGGAACATATTTCGTCAGGCGAAATTTTAGCGCACAGAATTTTATGGTCATTTGTTTTTATGTGCGGTATTCTTCTGTATTTAAAACAAGTCCGGCCAGCCATGCAGACAGTGAAGGGTCTCATGCTCGATGGTAAAGCACTTTTTTCATTACTACTATCTGCTATTTTAATATCGGTTAACTGGTATGTGTACATTTGGGCAGTCAACCATCATCTTATGCTAGAAGCTAGTTTAGGGTATTATATTAATCCGCTTGTCTCTGTTTTACTAGGGATCATTTTCTTGAAGGAGCGGCTCAATAAATTACAAACCATTGCGATTTTAATTGCCGCAGCAGGGGTGATTCTTTCTACGATTCAGTACGGTTCATTTCCTGTCGTTGCCATATTACTTGCCTTTAGCTTCGGTTTTTATGGATTGATTAAAAAAAGAATGAGCTTTACGAGTGCCATTGGTTTGACCATTGAAACGCTGCTTCTCGCACCGGCAGCTCTTGTATACTTATTGTTCTTCTTAAAAGAACCTGTCGTGACAATGAATCCTAACAGCTTCGGATCGCTTGGTCTGTTATTCTTCGCAGGGGTCTTTACTGCGGTACCGCTTCTTTTATTCTCTGAAGGGGCAAAACGAATTCCTCTTTATCAAGTGGGTATTTTGCAATACATTGCACCAACGATTACGCTGTTTTTGGGGTTGTTTGTGTATCACGAGCATTTATCTTCAGCTAAAATTGTGACGTTTCTTTGTATCTGGGTGGCGATTTTATTGTTTACGACCTCTCAATTACGCATGAAAAAAACAGCGAATTCTCATTAAGTTCGACGAGCAGTTTGCTTTTTTTTGAAGGCGGATCATGTCATAATAAGTTGTTACCAAAACTGTAGAGGTGATTACATGTCATCAGCCAATGAGCTTACAGCTGCTTATCAATCTTTATGGAAAAATCGTCAGCTTGATGTTGATAATATGACTTCTTTACTCGAGGCAATTTGTGATGATTTAAGTGATGCGCGCACTCATCCGAGGGCGAGAAAATCATTCCATCAAAAATATGTACTTGCTGTAGAGAGAATATTAGAAAGTGGGCTTGGGCATGATCATCAACTGCAGCTGATCAGCTTACATACAAAAAAGCTGCGCGAATTAATTCAAAATGAAGGAAGGAACCACTCATGAAACCAATTCAAACGGAAGATGTCACAGCACATCTCGAATCGTTTTTAAATCGCCCAGTCTTCGTTCATCTTGAAACGACGACTGGTTCTTATTCAGCTCATGTAAATGAACAAAATATGACGGTCGTTGCCTATATCCGCAATGCGAAAGTCGTCTATTCACAGGCAAAAATAAAAGGACAAGGTCCGTACCGTGTTGGAATGAAAACAGAAGATGGCTGGATTTACGCAGAAGGCTTAACCGATTATGAATTTGATGACCAAGGCCGCTTGCTGTTAGCAGGGCACTTGCCAGACGGGAAGCTAGCGATCTCATTACAAATTAGTGAAACACCATTTCAGGTGTAGAAGAGAGGGTGACGAGTCATGAATGAACATGTACTAGTGATGCTGCCTCACCCAGATGATGAATCGTTTGGGGTTGCAGGTCTCATTGCACAAAGCAGAAAACGCGGCATCCCAGTCACGTATGCATGCGGGACACTTGGGGAAATGGGTAGAAATATGGGCAGCCCAACATATGCCAATCGGGAAACACTTCCTGAGTTAAGAAAACAGGAATTAATCAATGCCTGCAAAGAAATGGATATCACAGACTTACGTATGCTTGGTCTTCGCGATAAAACGTTGGAATTTGAGGACGATGAGTATTTAGCTGATGTGATGGAAACCATCATTGATGAAGTCAAACCTACACTGATTGTCACGTTTTATCCTGGACATGGTGTACACCCTGATCATGATGCGACAGGGGAAGCAGTAATCCGCGCTCTTTACCGTAAGAAAAAAGAAGATCGTCCTGTCACATACTGCATGGCGATTACGAAAAATAGAGAAGAAGTGCTCGGAAATGCAGATATTACGATCGACATTACAGATGTAGCAGATATCAAATTAAATGCTTTAAGAGCACATAGAACGCAAACAGAAGGCATGCTGAGAGAGCTTGAACAAAAGCTAAAAAACAAAGAACCTGTTGTCCAAAAATGGTTCGATGAAGAAATCTTCTGGACATACCAATGGAATGACTAAATAAAAAAGCAGCTGACATCGATCAGCTGCTTTTTTGTGTCGTATTTAGTGACTGGGCGCTTGCTGAAGCAAACGTTTTTCCATCAATCTGAGACGGATAAAGAGGACAACAGCACCTGCTGCAAGTCCTGCAATGAGACCAATCCAATACCCGAATGCCCCATACGAGGTATAGGTGCCAATCAGATAGCCGGAAGGAAGGCCGATCACCCAGTATGAAACAAATGCGGCAATGAGCGTATAGTTCACATCTTTATAGCCGCGTAGCGCCCCTTGAATAGGTGCAGCAATGGCATCTGACAGCTGGAAAAAGATCGCATAAATCAAGAAGTGCTGTGTCAGCTGTAAAACAGCCGATTCAGCTGTGTATAAACCAGCAATTTCTGGTCTAAATAATAAAATGAGTGCTGCCGTAAACAAGGAGAATAATACCGCCGTTCCAATTCCGATATAGCTATAGCTTTGCGCATCTTTATAGCGCTTTGCACCGGCTTCAAACCCAACGACAATCGTTAAAGCCATTGAGATACTGAGCGGTAAAATATATAAGATAGAAGCAAAGTTCATCGCGGCCTGGTGACTTGCAATCGTCACAGTATCAAAGTGCCCCATTAATAACGTAACAGCAGCAAAGATACTCGTTTCAAAAAAGATCGCAAACCCAATAGGAAGACCAATTTTCAGTATTTGCCCCATACGGGAGATATTGATTCGAGGCAGTTTTTGAAACAAATGAAATGAGGCAAAGGGTTCTGCTTTCATGACAATACAAATACTCATGATAAAAATTGCCCAATACGTCATCGCAGAAGCAAGGCCAGCTCCCGCACCGCCAAGCTTTGGAAAGCCAAAATTCCCAAAAATAAATACATAGTTTAACACAAAGTTAATCGGAAGTGCTGTTAACGTGATAAACATCGTTACACGTGTTTTTCCTAATGCATCAATAAATGACCTAAGCACCGAATAACCAAACAGCGGGATAATACCAAAAGCAAGAAAACTTAAGAAATGGCGGGCAATATCCTCTACGGATTGTTCCAGTCCAAGTCCCCCTAATACGTAAGGGATGCCAATTGTTCCAATCGCAATCACACAGATACTTAAAAGAAATGATAAATAAATCGCCTGAAAGACAGCCTTTGGAACATCTTTTTTATGTCCCGCGCCCATCAGCTGAGCGACAATTGGCGTAACGGCCATTAATATACCAGCAAGTCCTGTATAAACGGGTGTCCAAATGCTTGAACCGATCGCAACACCCGCAAGGTCTTCTGCACTCACTTTTCCAGACATGACGGTGTCTAAAAACGTAATAAGCGAAAGACCCGCTTGAGTGATTAAAATCGGAATCAACATAGTTAAAAATAGTCTCACCTTAGCTCGAATGCTATTTGTTTCTCTCATCATAAGTTCCTCTCTGAACAGAAATAACGAGAGGATTATATCATGCTATGTAAAAAAATCAATTCTCCGTCGGATTATTTTTCTTTGATGGCTTCGTTTTTTTAAACATTTGGGCATAAATAAAGGAAAGACTGACAACACCTAAAATGCTGCAAGCATATTGAATCATTTTCTGAATGGTCATTATTAAGTCACCTCCATAACAATAGAATGCGCATCATTTGTTATTTTATGACAACGAAAAGGAGGAGGGAAAAGATCAAATGATCAATCGTACAAATGAAGAAGCACAATTTAAAATGGGTATGAGAACACACTTGATGAAAATTATGAAAGATGCAAGTGACATTATCGATTCCCTTGATGAAATTGAGCAATGTCTACTTTGTGATCTTGAGTCATTACATGATGAGTTTAATGAAATGCATGCAGAGGCTTCCTCGTTTTATTTGCAATCGTATATGGAAGAATACACACCCGGATTTGCTCAATTTTCGTTAGCCATTGAGAACTTATCAAAACAAAAACACGGGGCACTGATTGTGATTCAAAGGCGGGATGAGGTTGAGGATTTTATTCAAAGAGGGACAAAGCTTCATGCGAAAATAAGTGCGTCATTAATTGAAAGCATTTTCTACCCAGGAAATCCACTTCATGATGGTGCGCTTTTAGTCAAAGAAAATACGCTCGTATCTGCGGCAAATGTGCTGCCCCTTACTTCAAAAAAAGTCAGTCCTTCTCTCGGGACAAGACACAGAGCTGCAATTGGACTCTCTGGCATGACCGATGCACTTGTTCTCGTCGTTTCAGAGGAAACAGGGAAAATGTCATTTGCGAAAGAAGGCGTCCTTTATCCGCTCACTGTAAAAGAGCCTGAAATCAAAAAATAAAAAATCACTCGCTGCATTCTTCATTCGGAAGGATGCTTTTTTCATTCGAGGAGAAAAAACAGGCAATTAAGTAAAAAGTCATTTGATACAGAAAAATTTGTCATGTAGAATAGAACTATGAAACTAGCAACGTGCTTGTTTTGACAAATTTCTAAACGTCAACTTAAAAATTCCTTAAAAAATGTTTATAAATACAGTAAACTGCCGATACAAACGATATGGCTTTGTTTTAGCATTTTGAGTTGACTGCTTTAGCCTATTTGTTATTGCCCAACGTCTACATGTCGAGTAATATTATAGAAATAAAGATAAAATAGTGCAAGAGAAGCAGAATCATTAAATGCTAAACTTAAAACTAGTACATATGTCTTATTGAATGAAATCATGAAAGGCGGAGATTCATCTATGAAGAAAAAAGTAGTAACCGGCCTCACAGTTTCAGCGATCGCTGGCTCAGCTGTGTTTGCTGCACCGGCAGAAGCACAGACGATCAAGGTGAAAAGCGGTGACTCACTTTGGAAGATTGCCGAACAGTACAATACAAGTATTTCGGAGCTTCAATCTCTTAATCAACTAAAAACGACGATGATTTTTGCAGGACAAAGCTTGAAAATTCCTGGCGCAAAAAGCACAAAATCCAGTTCGTCAACTGGTTCAAAAGCAACGAAATCAAATGCTTCAACGACATCAAGCTACACTGTAAAGCTTGGAGATTCTTTATGGCTCATTGCAAACAATCATAAAATGTCAGTCGCAAGCTTAAAAAGTCTCAACGGCTTAAACAGTGACTTAATTCGTCCTGGACAAAAGCTAAAGGTATCTGGAAGCACAAAGACAAGCGGGAGTCAGTCATCAAACTCCTCTTCAAATTCCAGCTCAAACAATAAGACAACGAACTCAAATAGTTCATCTTCATCAAGTACATACAAGGTCAAATTAGGGGATTCTCTCTGGAAAATTGCGAATTCGCTCAATATGTCGATTGGTGAAATTAAAACATTGAATGGGATCAAATCTGATACGATTTATCCGAATCAAGTCTTAAAAGTAAAAGGGACGGCTACATCAAAACCAAGCCAGCCTAAAGCACCTGCAAAACCAAGCAATCCACCTTCAAACGGTAACCAGTCTTCAAGCGGGAAAGCGACATCTTATACTGTAAAATCAGGTGATTCTTTATGGAAGATTGCGAATCAATTTAAAGTGCAAGTTCAATCCATCCGTACAGCTAACAGCTTAAAAAGCGATGTGCTTAGAATTGGACAAGTTCTCAAAATTAATGGTGCAGCTTCAGGCTCAACTGGATCAAATGGTTCGACGTCTAACGGCTCGACAACTCCAGTCAACAATGACAAAAACAATGTGCCAATGAATGCAAAAATCACGACGATGATTCAAGAAGGGAAAAAGCTGACAGGCATTCCTTACAGATGGGGCGGCAATACACCATCTGGATTTGACTGTAGCGGCTTTGTTTACTATCTCATTAACAAGGTTTCATCTGTCTCGAGATTAAGCACAGCAGGCTACTGGAGTATGATGACACCTGTGAGCACACCTCAAGTTGGCGATTTTGTTTATTTCACAACGTACAAAGCGGGTCCATCTCATATGGGACTATACCTTGGCGGAGGAGATTTCCTTCATGCCAGTGACAGCGGTGTGGGGATCTCGAACTTGAGCAACCCATACTGGAAAAAAGCCTATTTAGGTGCAAAACGTTTCTTCTAAAAAAGCCGATTTTCGGCTTTTTTTGTTTGCCTATTGATCAGGTTGTCCATACTGATATCAAAAGGGGGCAATCATATGAAAAAGTCAGTGTGGTTGATCATGATGTGTCTGGTCTTTGTCACAACAGCATGTCATGCACCGCCGAAAAAAGAAACGACAGAAGAAACCATTGAAGTTGCAGCACCTAAACAAGCACCGGTTACCACGCCACTCATTAATGAAAGCGGGCAAAAAATAGGAAGTATCGAAGTAAGAGACTCCTCAGAAAACGGGCTGGATTTACATGTGAAAGCAAAAAATCTGCCGCCAGGTCCTCATGGCTTCCATATTCACGAAACAGGAAGATGTGAAACGCCAGATTTTGAAACGGCAGGGGCTCACTTTAATCCAACACACCGGGAGCATGGCTTTGATAACCCAAAAGGTCACCATGCTGGAGATATGCCTAATTTAGAGGTTGGGGCAGATGGACAAATTGATGTTGTCGTGAATGCACCAGATGTGACGTTAAAAGGAGGATTGAACCAATTAATCGATCAAAATGGACGCAGCTTTATCATTCATGCAGAAGCAGATGATTATTTAAGCAACCCTTCTGGAAACTCAGGGAAACGCATCGCCTGCGGAGCGATCACAAAAGAAATGGTAAAATAACAGATGTCTAGCCTTTATGTATTGAGTGCATAAAGGTTTTTTTAGTATACTTGGTGAGGAAAATGATCGAAGAGAGGAATTAATCATACATGTTTAACGAACAATCACTCCCAGAAGAAATTCAAGCAATGATTGAAGCAAAAGCAAAAGGACTAGAAGAAGAATTCCGTCCGCTTATTGGAACAGGCGGTTATGAATCACAGGACACATCTATCATACAAGATGCCATGATTGCACTAGCACTCGGCAAAAACGTTCTTTTAAAAGGGCCGACCGGTTCAGGTAAAACAAAATTAGCAGAAACTTTATCTGCTTTCTTTCAGCAACCGATGCACAGTGTGAACTGCTCAGTTGATCTTGATGCAGAAAGCTT
The DNA here is from genome assembly GCF_038610765.1 of Bacillus sp. FSL R5-0422. NCBI lineage: Bacteria > Bacillati > Bacillota > Bacilli > Caryophanales > Bacillaceae > Bacillus > Bacillus sp. FSL R5-0422. Next base: position 1,883,299 of record NZ_CP152014.1, on the reverse strand, counting down.
GATTGGCTATAAAACCATTCACAATGATGGTCAAGTTGCTTCTATTGAATTTATAGAAGGACCTGTAACAAAAGCAATGAAAAAAGGCCATCTTTTATATATTGATGAAATCAACATGGCGAAGCCAGAAACCTTGCCTATTTTAAACGGTGTACTCGACTACAGAAAAATGATGACAAATCCATTTACAGGCGAGGTCGTTCGAGCAGATGAAGGCTTTGGCGTGATTGCGGCCATCAATGAAGGCTATGTCGGCACAGTCCCACTAAATGAAGCGTTAAAAAACCGTTTTGTTGTCATTGACGTCCCATATATCGGCGGTGGCATCTTAAAGGATGTATTGCAATCTCAATCTGTATTAAAGGATGAACGCTTGATCGATCAATTCGTACAGCTCTCATCAGACCTCATTACACAGGCGCACAACGGGCAGGTAAGTGAAGAAGCAGCATCCATTCGCGCACTCCTAGACACATGTGATCTTGCGCAATACATCCCGCCGCTTCGGGCAGTTGAACGAGGGATTGTTGAAAAGCTAGAAGATGACCGGGAAAAAGCAGCGGTAAGAAATATTGCCCAAACATTATTCGAGTGAGGTTCTGAGCTTTGAAATTCATCAAATTTAATGACAGCAGAATCGATTCATTTTTATTTATGGAATTAACGGATTTAGCCAAAACGTTAGCGAAAAGTGATGATGTCGAGCTTGAATACGGCGTGCAGTCCTACTATGATCCTTTTGAAAAGAAAATTTTCATCAGTCATTTTTGGGATGACCGTAAACAAGAAGATATGACAGCTGGGCTGAAAAGTGATGTATTCCTCCGTGCAGTAGGAACCGTTTATAGTGATCTGGATGTCTTTCAAGAAATCATTCGCTATGCTCACACAATGTCCATTCCAGATTTGTGTAAACAGTTGTTTATGCTCTTTGAAGATATCCGGATTGAAGAGCGGATTAAACGTGAACGTCCTGGAACAAAAAAGGTATTTAAACGAAGAAGAGAACTGTACCGGCGTCATTTTAAGACGCAATTAACGATTAACCAAGAGCGGAGCATTTTAACAGATGCACTTTATTGTGCAATGTATGTGAAGCTGACAGCAGATTCGCCGCTGGAAGAAATTCCGCCTCTTCACGAGCAAATCAACCCAATGATTCCGTTTATTGAATCAAGTCTCGAGCGTGTATATGAAGCGCGTTCAACCGGAGATATCGCAGATATTGTCAAAGAATTAATGGAAGGTTTTGATGAGCTTCTTGATAAAGATATGCTGAATACGTACTTTTTCTTCCCCGAATTGGATTATGAAAAAGCGGCAAAAGAACCGCTATTTCATGACTTGAAAAGGAAACCTAAATTAAGTGAGGACATCAAAGTCGACCGGGAAAAAGAGGGCGATGAAGACATCCACGAAGAGTATATGGAAGTGTGGCACCGAGAAACAGAGGCGCCGTCAAAAAGCTTCCTTCAATTTGATTTAGAGCACGGCGGGAAAAGTGATCTCGGGAAGGATGCAGCAAGAGAAGGCGATGACGGAGATCAAGCACTTGGCACTGTCCAAGGCTCTGCCAAGCAGACTCATCGAAAAGATTATTCAAAGCTTGAGGCGCTGGAAGAGGCTGAAGGCGAAGAAAGCGGGGCGGATGCTCATGAGAATGGAAAAGAGAACAAATATGCATTTCCAGTCATGATTTCACCAGAACCTCCCGCACCAGAGCAAATCGACGTATACAAACAGCATGCCAAGGAGATTGAGCCTTATCAGAAACGGTTAAAACAGATGATTCAAAAAACGCTCGAACATAAAAAAACATGGCCAAAAACGGATCTTCATGCAGGACGACTGAGTAAAAAGCTCATTCGTTATTTTACAGAGTCAAATCCGCGACTCTTCTATAAAAAACAGGCACCTTCTTCGGAGATTGATGCTGTGTTTACTTTATTAGTGGATTGTTCTGCCAGCATGTTTGACAAGATGGACGAGACGAAAAAAGGCATTGTTTTATTTCATGAGGCCTTAAAGTCCGTTCAAGTCCCACATCAAATTGTGGGGTTTTGGGAAGATACAAACGATGCATCAGAAACAAGTCAGCCGAACTATTTTAACACAGTCGTGTCGTTCAAAGATTCTTTATTTGATGCAGGCCCTTCCATTATGTCTCTTGAACCGGAAGAGGATAACCGGGATGGCTATGCGATTCGCCAAATGACAAAAATGATATTAAAAAGAAGAGAAGAGCAAAAGTTTCTCATTGTTTTTTCCGATGGAGAACCGGCTGCATTCAGCTACGAACAAAATGGGATCGTCGATACACATGAAGCAGTTCTTGAGGCGAGAAAAAAAGGCATTGAGGTCATCAATGTGTTTTTATCCAATTCATCGATCGAAGAAGCGCAGATGAAAACGATTCAAGATATGTATGGCAAGTTCAGCATTTTTGTACCAGATGTCGATACATTGCCAGATGTTTTGTATCCGTTACTGAAGAAATTACTGCATAAAAGCATTGGGGCATAAGGTTTTGCCCCTTTCCCTCAAAATATTTTTCGGAATGATTTAAATTTTTTGTTTTTCTGTGAATTTTTTATCTTTAATTGAACAAAGAATGTAGAAAGTAATCCGAAACAGTGGTAGAATATTATTGGAAGCGTTTTATTACATAAATTTGGTCATTGTGTTCTGGAAGTTATATCGAGATAGTGTTCAATCACTTGATGATCAAAGTTGGGGGTAGTGTTCAAAATGTTTCAAAATGATGTGAAACAACCGTTGAGTTGGGAAGAATTTCATGGTCCGAACCTCGGCTATGTGCTCGAGCTCTACGATCAGTATGTCCAGGATCCTACTAGTGTTGATGAAGATCTAAGAGGCATATTTGATGAACTTGGTGCACCACCGAGTGAAATGAAGGAGGAAATTGGGAAAAAAGAAAATAGCGTAGTTACTTCTGAACAAATCCAAAAGATAGCATCAGTCGTTAAACTGGCAGAAGACATCAGAACGTATGGCCATTTAAATGCTTCCGTCAATCCTCTTCGCAAAGAAAAGGAATTACAAGAGCTGTTTCCTTTAAAGGAGTACGGTTTAACAGAAGAAGACGTCAAGAATATTCCAATATCTATTATTAGTCCTGACGCACCAAAACACATTTCAAACGGCATAGAAGCCATTAACCATTTGAGAAATACGTATAAGCGTACGATTTCATTTGAGTTTGATCACGTACATGATTTCGAAGAACGGAACTGGCTCTCAAAATCAATCGAGTCTGGTGAATTATTTAAGAAAAAACCAGCCGATAAACTAGTTTCTGTATTCAAGAGATTAACAGAAGTTGAGCAGTTCGAACAGTTTCTTCATAAAACATTTGTTGGGCAAAAGCGCTTCTCGATAGAAGGTTTAGACGCACTTGTCCCAGTACTTGATGAAATTATTTCAGAGTCTGTTACACAAGGGACTTCAAATATTAACATTGGAATGGCACACAGAGGCCGTTTAAATGTATTAGCACATGTGTTAGGAAAGCCATATGAGATTATTTTCTCGGAATTCCAGCATGCGCCAAATAAAGAGCTCGTTCCATCAGAAGGCTCTATTGGCATCAGCTACGGATGGACTGGTGATGTAAAGTACCATCTAGGAGCGGATCGTCAAATTAAAGACGAAGATACAAAGAGTGCGAGAGTCACGCTTGCTAATAACCCAAGTCACCTAGAATTCATTGATCCAATCATTGAAGGTAGCACACGTGCCGCTCAGGAATTGCGTACTCAAAAGGGATATCCAGCTCAAGACGTTGAAAAGGCATTAGCCATCTTAATTCATGGTGATGCAGCATTTCCTGGAGAAGGAATTGTGGCAGAAACATTAAATTTAAGTCAACTTGTAGGCTATCAAGTGGGTGGAACGATCCATATCATTGCAAACAATATGATCGGATTTACGACGGAAAGCAATGAATCTCGCTCAACGAAATATGCAAGTGACCTTGCAAAAGGGTTTGAGATTCCAATTGTTCACGTCAATGCAGATGATCCAGAAGCATGTTTAGCAGCTGTTCAATTAGCTGTGGAATACCGCAAACGTTTTAAGAAGGATTTCTTAATTGACTTGATCGGTTACCGCAGATATGGTCATAACGAAATGGATGAGCCTTCTACGACTCAGCCGATGCTGTACGATGCTGTCAGAAAACACAAAACGGTCAAGAATATCTTTGCAGATAAACTTGTCTCAGAAGGTCTTCTAACGAAAGAACAGCGTGAAGAAATCGAGCAGGCTGTAGCGACGAGAATAGAAGAAGCCTATCAAAAAGTGCCTTCAAAGAAAGAGCATACGATTCAAGAAATTGAACTGCCAGAACCAGTATCAAATGGATTCCCAGCAGTGGATACATCGGTAGAATTTGATGTATTACGTAAGCTGAATGAAGAATTGATCAGCTGGCCGGACGATTTCCAAGTATTTGGTAAGCTTAAACGGATCCTTGAAAAACGTGCAAAAGTGTTTACAGATGATCGTAAAGTAGAATGGTCACTTGGAGAAGCACTTGCATTTGCATCTATATTAAAAGACGGTACGCCAATTCGAATGACCGGACAGGATTCAGAGCGTGGTACTTTTGCTCAAAGAAACCTTGTTCTTCACGACAGTCAAACTGGAAATGAATTTATTGCTCTTCATGAGCTAAGTGATGCAAACGCATCATTTACTGTTCATAATAGTCCACTGTCAGAGGGCTCAGTCATCGGGTTTGAATATGGTTATAATGTCTATTCTCCTGAAACGTTAGTCATTTGGGAGGCTCAATTTGGAGACTTCGCAAATGCGGCTCAAGTGTATTTCGATCAATTTATTTCGGCTGGACGTGCAAAATGGGGACAAAAATCAGGTCTAGTGATGCTCTTGCCTCATGGATATGAAGGACAAGGTCCTGAGCATTCAAGTGGAAGAACAGAGCGATTCCTGCAATCAGCTGCTGAGAATAACTGGACAGTGGCGAACCTCACAAGTGCAGCGCAATACTTCCATATTCTAAGAAGACAGGCGAAGATGCTGCTTCGCGAAGAGATTCGTCCGCTTGTCATCATGACACCGAAGAGTCTGCTTCGTAACCCGAACACATTGTCTGAAGTCCAGGAATTAACGGATGGACAGTTCCAACCAGTTCTTGAACAACCAGGCCTTGTGCATGATCATGAAAAAGTATCGCGCCTTGTGCTATCTAGCGGGAAGGTATCCATTGATATTAGTGATCGTTTTACTCAAATGGAAGAGCCGAAAGATTGGCTTCACATTGCGAGAGTGGAACAACTATATCCATTCCCAGCCAAAGATATTAAAGCGATTTTATCAAAACTAACAAACTTAGAAGAAATCGTATGGACGCAAGAAGAACCACAAAATATGGGGGCTTGGGGATACATTGAGCCATATTTACGTGAAATTGCGCCTGAAAAAGTAAAAGTACGTTACATCGGCCGAAGAAGACGTTCAAGTACGGCTGAGGGTGATCCAACTGTGCATAAAAAAGAACAAGAACGAATTGTATCTGATAGCTTGACTCGCAAAAACTAAGGGGGAAATGAAAAATGGCGGAAATTAAAGTACCTGAATTAGCGGAATCGATCTCGGAAGGAACGATAGCTCAATGGCTCAAGCAGCCGGGCGATTATGTGGAACAGGGAGAATACCTGTTAGAGCTTGAAACAGATAAAGTCAATGTCGAACTGACAGCCGAAGAATCTGGTGTACTCAAAGAAGTGCTGAAAGATTCTGGTGACACTGTACAAGTTGGAGAAGTCATCGGAACAATTGCAGCGGGTGAAGCTGGCGGAAGCGAGTCCGCAGCTCCAGCACCTGAGCAAGAGTCTGCACCAGCTCCGAAAGATGAACCGGCAGCTGCTCAAAAAGAAGAAGCAGTGAAAGAAGAGCCGAAATCTGGTAATGGCAGAACCATCGCTTCTCCTGCAGCTAGAAAACTAGCGAGAGAGAAGGGGCTAGACTTATCTGAAATTCCAACCGTAGATCCGCTGGGCAGGGTACGAAAGCAGGATGTTGCTTCTTATCAAAAGAATGAAGCACCTGCAAGTGCACCAAAAGCCGCGCCAAAAGCAAATGCTGCGGTGCAAAATGAACAACCAGGAAAGCCAGTTGAACGTGAGAGAATGTCGCGCCGGAGACAAACGATTGCCAAACGTTTAGTTGAGGTTCAGCAAACGGCTGCAATGCTGACGACATTTAATGAAGTAGATATGACAGCTGTGATGGACTTAAGAAAGCGCCGTAAAGATGCCTTCCTTGAACAAAATGATGTAAAGCTTGGTTTCATGTCCTTCTTCACAAAAGCAGTTGTAGCAGCACTGAAGAAATATCCGCTGCTTAACGCAGAAATTCAAGGTGATGAGCTTGTCTTGAAGAAATTCTATGACATCGGCATCGCTGTTGCTGCTAACGAAGGACTTGTCGTACCGGTTGTCCGTGATGCAGACAGATTGTCGTTTGCAGGGATTGAAAAGGAAATTGGTCATCTTGCGAAAAAAGCAAGAGATAACAAATTGTCTCTAAATGAGCTACAAGGTGGATCATTCACGATCACAAACGGCGGAACATTCGGTTCGCTGCTTTCAACACCAATTTTAAACAGCCCTCAAGTTGGAATTTTAGGGATGCACAAAATTCAGCTTCGACCTGTGGCAATTGATGAAGAACGTTTTGAGAACCGTCCGATGATGTATTTAGCTCTTTCTTACGACCACCGGATTGTCGATGGAAAAGAAGCAGTTGGATTCCTTGTCACGATTAAAAACTTGCTTGAAGATCCAGAGCAGCTATTGCTTGAAGGATAATCTTCAATTTGAAAAGCTAGCACCTATTAAAGGGCTAGCTTTTTTTCTTTTCACTTTCAGCATTTCCTCTTTTTGACCAATATGTCGCAAGCCAGGAACCGGATAAATTATGCCACACACTAAAAATGGCACTTGGTACGGCTGCAAGTGGAGAGAAGTGTGCTGTTGCTAGAGCTGCACCAAGTCCAGAGTTTTGCATGCCTACTTCAATCGAGATGGCTCTTCGAGAAGGGATATCCATTTTGCACCACTTTGCAAAAAGATAACCAAATAAAAGACCAAGTCCATTATGTAAGATCACAACGGCCAATATTAGCAGACCAGATTGAAGAATCTGCTCTTTATTTGCACTGACAACCGCTGCAATGATCATAACAATTCCGGCGACAGACACAAGCGGTAGTGCTTGAACCGCATAGGTTACTTGTTTTTTGAAAAATAAATTAACGATGACCCCTAAGACAATAGGAATGAGCACAACTTGTACAATTGATAAAAATAGTGCTTCTGGCGATACAGGTAACCAAGATTTTGCAAAAATTAAAATGAAAACAGGGGTTAAAAACGGCGCAAGTAATGTTGATATGGTAGTGACAGCTACAGATAAAGCCGTATTTCCTTTCGCCAAAAAAGTCATAACGTTCGATGCTGTACCGCCTGGGCAACAGCCTACGAGAACAACTCCTACTGCGATTTCGGACGGGAGTCTTAGTCCGTAAGCTAACAAAAAGGCGAGAAGCGGCATGAGTGTGTACTGCGTCAGTACCCCGATCAGAACATAAAGAGGTTTTCGAAACAGTTCTTTAAAATCTTCAGCAGATAAAGTAAGCCCCATCCCAAACATAATAATACCGAGTAAAAAAGGAATATAAGGCCCAATTTTAGAGAATTCCGCAGGAAAGGCGAATCCAAGAAATGCAAAGACAATGACCCAAATCGCAAACGTCCTACCTGCAAACTGACTAATACTTAAAAGAATCTTCATATATTGCTTCATCTCTCTTTCTATACATATCTTTTCTATTTTAAATGAATTTTCTGAAAAAACAACCCATTCTTTATCATGTTGTTTATAATTACATTATGTAAACCATAAATACTCCATATAAGCGGATGCCTACATGGAGTAGCGTTGTTAAAAAGGGGTCCATTTCACTTGCTGAGCTTGCTTAAGCCGTGCTTCTGGCTCATGCCAGTCAACGACATTCCACCAACGATCTACATATGCCGCTTTTTCATTCAGATATTGCAGATAGTAGGCGTGTTCCCATACGTCAAGAGCGAGAAGAGGGATCACATCCCATTGTGATAAAAATTGGTGGCGTTCTGCTTGTAAAATCTCTAATCGCTGAGATCTGGGCGCCCAAACGAGAATCGCCCAGCCGACACCTTCTACTTGTTTAGCTGCAGCAGAAAATTGGGCTTTGAATGCATCATAGCTTTCAAACGATTGTTCAATCTGGCGAAGCATTTGCCCAGTGGGCTTTCGCCTCCCTGAAGGACTCATGGAAAACCAAAAAATGCAATGTAAATAGTGTCCCGCACCATTGAAGGCAAGCTCCCGTTCCCAATGCTTGATCATTTTAAAATCATTGGTTCTTCTCGCTCTTTTTAAGGCAAGCTCAGCTTGGTTCAGACCATCAACATATGATTGGTGATGCTTCTGGTGATGCAAATACATAATTTCTTTTGAAATAAACGGTTCTAGTGCATCATACCGGTAAGGGAGAGGGGGTAATTGATGACCGCCAACTGCTACATCTCGCATTGCATCTTGTGGAATTATATCCTCTGCAATACTTTCAGCCAATGTGTACCACTCTTCTTCACTGGAATGCTCATCATTCATGATGAACGATAATCGTTCTGCTTTTTGACGGATGTTGTCATCTTGAATTGCAACTTGAATGGAGCTAAGCCAATCTTTAAGCTGCATACGATATTCTTCCTTATTCATTTTTACGCCTCATTTCTTCTAAAAATGTGGAACAAGCCATCATTGGAAAAACAAATGGATAGCTATGATAGGTAATGGAAAATTGCTTTGGAAGACCAATCCCTACTGGATAGTGCAAAGCTTTACTCGAATGCTGATGTTGAATTAAAACGAGATGGCTTTTAAAATCGATTTGTCATCTGGCTGCACGTATTGTAAAAGTGCCTCAGCAGCCCAAGCCGTTTGAACCACTGTTCCAAATGGAAGCGGGACATATCTTTTAACCTCTGAACTTTTACACGATTCTCCGAAGCTGCCATCTTCTAATTGAATGGTTTTTAAAAATCGACATGCTTTTTGAACAGCAGGATGCGATGAGGTGATGCCACTAGCCTTGAGTCCTGTTAACGCAGCCCAAGTACCATAAATATAGCAAACGCCCCATCTGCCGTACCATGATCCGTCCTTCTCTTGATGATCAAGCAGCCATTTCACACAATGATCTTTTTGCCTTTGCATGAGTGGTGACTTGTCGTTCTCTTCAGAAGCGATAAGGTGGAGCACACGACCTGTAATATCAGGAGTAGAAGGATCAATGGCCGCATCCTCAGCAGATTCGAGCGGGAGATGACGAAGCAAGAAGTGATCTTGATTTTTTTCAAAAGCTGAAAAGCCACCATCCCGGTTTTGCATGGAAAGAAGCCAATCAAATCCTCGTTTCCACTGAACAGGAGCATAAGTTTGAGGAATGGCTTTTAACACAATTTGCGTATCATCACAATCTGGGTTATTTGTGTTCAAATCTGAAAAACCAAAGCCTCCCGGAGCCGCATGCCGGTTATGGATTGCCCAATCTGCTTTGTTCATTTGCTGCCGATTCAGTAAGTACGTAAAAGACTTTTTAATAACTGGATCATCTTGTGTTCTGCCCGCTCGCTGAGAAGCATAACTGACAAGCGCTGTATCCCAAACAGTAGATGTAGAATTCTCAGCATATTTTCTGCCCCCGCAGTCAGTGACTAGCTGTTTCATCCCTTTGACTGCTTTTAAAATGAGATGATGTCCCGGAGAGTATCCAAGACTCATGAGAGCATAGACCATAAAAATACTGGCACTTAAATAGCTGTACAGCGTGCCATCTTTTTCAAGACGGTCAAACATATATCGCTTCGCTGCCTCATACCCGAAAAAGTCGAACCTGCTGTCGAGTGCTGTATACGACCGCATGTACGCTAGAAAGTGGTGAGTGGAACGTTCTTCTCTTGCCATAAACCAGTCAAAAGGATTTTTAGACATGTTCGCATCAAGATGTGATAAGCTTGGAAACTGCTCATAGGAAGTATATCGTTTGTTAAGTGCAATCATCATTGGGACAAAATGAATTCTTGCATAGGCACTAAGATGATAGAAGTGAAGCGGGAAGTATGTAGGGATGAGTAAAAATGAAAGTGGGGCATAGAAGTATGGCCAAGGGTGCATCCCATTGACGGCAAGCATCCACTTTGTCATAAAATGAACGTCCTTTAATCCACCTTTTGATCGTATATATTGTGCTGCTTTTTCCATATGCGGCTCATCTTGTTGATACCTGCCTGACACAAGCATTCCGCAGTAGCCTTGCACAGTCGCGGTTACATGTCCCGCCTGATCATGATACAAAGAGAAAGAACCATCCTCATTTTGCTTTTCGCGAATTGCTTCTGCCAATTGATGAACCAAAGCCTGATCCGAATCGCCAACAGCCTTTAATAGCATAATTAAAAAAGCATTTGTCATCATGGGCCCCTCAAAGCAGAAGACAAAAGCGCCATCTTCTCGTTGTCTGTGCTTCATTTGCATGTGCAGTTCATCCATATATTCGTTTACTTTCGTTTTGAAATCTTGCATATTCGGCCATGCTCCTTTCCTTTATTACTATATTCAGGAGCCTGCCTGTCACATGCAATCACAAAAAAGCCGATGACTTGGTCACCGGCTTTATAGGCGTCATTAGTCTTGGAGATTAATCCACACACTTTTGACTTCTGTATAATTGTTAAGGGCGTATGATCCCATTTCTCTGCCAAGACCTGATTGCTTGTATCCTCCAAACGGGGAGGCAGCATCAAAGACGTTGTAGCAGTTGACCCAAATCGTGCCTGCTTCAAGGCGTGCAGCAATGTCATGGGCATTCTTTAAGTTTTCTGTCCAAAGCCCTGCGGCTAATCCATAGTCAGACTGGTTGGCTCTTTCGACCACTTCTTCAATGGAATCGTAAGGAATCGCAGATAGGACAGGTCCAAAGATTTCTTCTTTTGCGATGGTCATATCATCTTCTACATCTCTAAAAACAGTAGGGGAGACAAAATAACCAGCCTCATAAGGGCAATCGCCACCGACTACAGCTGTTGCACCTTCTGATTTACCTTTTTCAATATAGCCTAACACGCGCTCATGCTGTTCTTTACTGACAAGAGGTCCAATTTGTGTATCTTGATGAAGACCGGCTCCTTGTTTGAGGGATGTTGCATATTCAGCCATTTGGTCGACAACCTCATCATATTGACTCCGATGAACAAAGACCCTAGAACCTGCACAGCATACTTGACCTTGGTTAAACATAACCCCATTTAAAGCACCAGGTATAGCTTTCTTTAAATCAGCATCTGGCAAAATAATGTTTGGTGATTTTCCGCCAAGTTCTAATGTGACTCTCTTTATGGATTTGGCAGCTTTCTCCATGATGAGTTTCCCAACACTTGTTGACCCAGTGAAGGCAATCTTGTTTACATCAGGGTGATCGGTTAAAGCGTTCCCAGCTGTTTCACCAAATCCAGGAACGATGTTAATCACACCTTCTGGGAAGCCGGCTTTATCTACTAATTCAGCTAAATAGAGCGCAGAGAGGGGTGTTTGTTCTGCTGGTTTTAACACGATGGTGCAGCCAGTCGCAAGTGCAGCACCCATTTTCCACATGGCCATAAGTAGCGGGAAGTTCCAAGGAATGATTTGTCCTACGACGCCAACAGGTTCATGACGGGTATAGTTAAAGTATCCTTGGCTGACAGGAATGGTTTGTCCGCTTATTTTGGTTGTCCAGCCCGCATAATAGCGCATATGCTCGATCGCGAGAGGGATATCTGCATTGGTTGTTTCATTAATTGGCTTCCCGTTATCTAAAGTTTCAAGCTGCGCGAGTTCTTCTTGGTTTTCTTCCATTAAATCAGCAAGCTTAAACATGAAGCGGGCGCGTTCGGCGGCAGACATGGAGCGCCAAGGACCGTGAAAGGCTTTTTTGGCTGCTTTTACTGCCTCATCAATGTCTTTTGCACCTGCTTCATATACATCAATAAGGGTTTCACCTGTGGCTGGGTTAGGAGTTGAAAAGGTTTTGTTATCGTGACTTGTGACAAACTGGCCATTAATGTAGAGTTTTTTCGTCCCTTGGAGAAAAGATTCGAGTTTTGAACTAATTTGAAGTGTTGTAGAGCTCATAAATAAACAAACCTCCTTAAAGATATGGATTGTTCTGCGAGTTCTAGGTGGAAAAGCGGACTTGAAGCAAATGATCTAGTATACGCACATGAATGTAAACGTATACATTCATCATATTACACGACATCTTTGAAAGCAATCTATAACACTCATTGCATTTCATGAAAAATTGGCTACAATAAATGTATAGATGAAAAAAGGAGTTTTTAAATCATGATCCATCAAAACTGGCAAACGGCTCAAACGTTAAAACAAGTAAAATGTATACATACGAATGCGAAAAAATATATGGTCGACCGTGCACTAACCGTTGGCAGCACATATGAAGTGAAAAATGAAACAGAAGAATTCCTGTTTGTCGTTGATAATACAGGTAAAGTCGGCGGGTATTATAAAGAGTATTTCGAAGACATTTCTGCTGAATGATTTTGGTGATCATCACTCATACTAAGAAAAACAGTAAAGGGTGATGATGATGAAAAAGAAGCAAACAGATGAGCAGAATCAACAAAATGCTTGGCATGATAACGAAGATGCTGATATGGCAATTACACTTGAGCAGATTTCCGATGTGTATGCAGAGGGAACTATTGAAACACCAAAAGACGAATAGTCATTTTTAAACAGTGATTTGAAAAAATCACTGTTTTTTTATTGGTCACAATTTACCCATTTTCTCAAAAAGAACTGAAACTTTTTTCCTGCTTTAACTGTCTAAATAAGTAGAGGAAAGAGCATCGAATCAAAAAGAAAAAGTTAAATGAAATTTAATCTATTCGTAATGGAATAACGACCATTTATAGCGTATTCTATAAGTGAGAACAAAACGTATCCACAGAGCGTGTGGCCGTTTTTTCATAAAGGAATTTGATGGAGGAAGAGGGGGTTTACGTGGGTATTTTTTCTGTCAGTAAACAAAATGATAAGAAATTCGAATCCTTACTAATTGAAGGGGAAAGAATTGAAGCTGTTTACAGACTGCGTCACGACCAAATTTGTTTCACCAATAAACGACTGATCTTTGGCGATAACCGCGTATTTTCTAAAAAGAAAGTCAGGGTCTCCTTGCCGTATCGATCAATTGAAAGTTTTGCCATTCAAGAAGCTGGCGTGTTTGATCAGGACACAGGTATGTTGCTTGTCACAAGCTCAAAAGTATTTGAACTCGATTTTTCGAAAGAGACGGATTTGAATGATGTGCAAGCCATTTTGACAAAACATCTCTGCTGATCAACCTTGCGATTACATAGATCACATGCACTTTTCTCATTCTTCGTATTTATTTTAATAGATCGCACATTGCCTGAGCCCTTGCCCATATTTTCTGGGAAGGGCTTTTTTGTTTACGTGTTTGAATGATAGCAAAAAAGGATAAAGATGAAACAGATACAGAAAGGAGAATGAACAATGAAAGTATTAGTTGCTGGAGCAAATGGACATACAGGTAGACTCGTCATTCGTTATTTAAAAGAAAAAGGACATGAGCCGCTTGCTCTTATTCGAGATGAAAAACAAGCGGATGCGCTAAAAGAACTTGGTGCATTGCCTGTCATCGGTGATCTTGAAAAGGATGTGACAGATGCTGTGAAACAAGCAGATGCTGTCATCTTTGCAGCTGGTTCAGGCTCAAAAACGGGGGCAGATAAGACGATTGCAGTGGATCAAGAAGGTGCGAAACGTCTTGTTGACACAGCGAAAAAAGAAAATATTCAGCATTTTGTGATGCTGAGTTCCTATAATGCCGATGATCCAAACCAAGGAAAAGGACAAGGAAGTATGGAAATTTATTATGAGGCAAAAAGAAAAGCAGATGAACACCTTAAACAGTCTGGGCTTTCCTATACCATTGTCCGACCAGGTGCCTTGCTGCATGAGGAAAAGACAGGAAAGATTGAAGCTGCAGCGCATATTCCAGATGATCAAAACATTGAGATTTCAAGAGAGGACGTTGCTACTGTTCTTGTGGAAAGCTTAACAGAATCCAATGTGAAAAATAAGTCCTTTGATTTGATTAAAGGCGATAAATCAGTAAAAGAAGCACTTCGCACCTTGTAAGAGAAGAAAGCTGCTGCCAATCAGGCGGCGGCTTTTTTGATGTTTTCAATTCCTTTGTAGCGGGAAGGTATTAAGAAAGGAGTGATTGACCGTGGGCTTAACGAAAGAACAAAAAGCTGATTTATACGAGAGATTGAATCAATTAAAGGAAGATGTAAAAGGGTCAAAAAAGAAAGAGGAATCTATGCTAAGTGAATCGAGCGAGATTTCAAATGGTGTAGGGAACCATATCGCTGATCATGGAAGCATCTATTTAGACCGCATGACCGAACAAACGCTGGACCAAGTTGATGACCAGCTTGAAAATGAAATTGATGCAGCACTGAAACGAATGGAAGACGGAACATATGGGGTTTGTGAGAAAACAGGGAAAGAGATTCCCTATGAACGTTTAAAAGCAGTTCCCTATACACGCTATTCAATTGATGCGAAGAAAAACGAAGAAACCACTCAAGATCCAAATGAGTTTGACCGTAATTTCTCAGATCAAATGCGTGATTTAACAAATAGACAAACAATGGATCAGATGCATTCAGATACGTATGAACGATTAGAGGAAGAGCAGGATGTTGACATAGATGATGATAAATAGGATAATAAGTGGAATTTACATTTTTTCAGAATAATTTTTTCTTATGTGTGCAAGGACAAATCTCTTGTATACACGAGTTTTTTATAGAAAAAAGATCTCTTGAAATTTAATAAACTTTCGTGTAATATAGTTTAAAGGCTGCGATGTGCGTAATGTTAATTAAGTTTTAACCTTTAAGCTGTAATAGGGAGTTTTATATTGAAGCCGGAATGTCATGCCTCCTTAGAGAGGAAGACAGGAACGTTTCTGCAAACACCCACTTTGAGGAGTGGTGGTTTAAAACTTTCTTACTTAGATTACGGCATCCGCAGCTTTTCCTAGGATGATTCAAGCCATTTTCCATTTCGGAAAATGGCTTTTTATTTTGCGAAAAGACGAAATTGGACTGATCGCCTGTAGAGGCAAGAATCTATGTTAAAATAGACAAAACAAATGACGGAGAGGGAATTGGATGTTAGAACAAGCAGAAGCACTCCTGAAACAATATTATGGCTTTGATGCCTTTAGAAATGGACAGAAACAAGCCATTGAAGCGATTGTAAATAAACAAAAGGATACCGTCTGCATTATGCCGACAGGCGGAGGGAAGTCAGTTTGCTATCAGATCCCTGCGCTCATGATGGAAGGGACAACGATCGTCGTATCTCCGCTTATATCTTTAATGAAGGATCAGGTGGATGCGTTAAATGAGATGGGCATACGTTCTTCCTTTTTAAACAGCACCCTGTCTGCATCTGAAATGAATGAAAGGCTGAAAAAATGCGAAAAAGGGGAATATGAACTTCTTTATATCACCCCTGAACGCTTACAAAATGAACGTTTTTTTCAGCTGCTAGATCGGTTAACGATTCCTTTAATTGCAATTGATGAGGCGCACTGTATATCCGAGTGGGGACATGATTTTAGGCCAAGTTATCGCTTCATTCAAGAATGCTTGAACAAGCTGTCAAAAAGACCGGTGATTGTCGCATTAACAGCTACAGCGACGAAAAAGGTCCAACAAGATATATGTGACCAGCTTGGTATAAACGGAGAAGAAACCATTTTTACTGGGTTTGCTAGAGAAAATTTGTCCTTTCAAGTGATCAAAGGAGAAAACAGTGAACGTTTTATCACACAATATATGAAGAAAAACAGTCTTGAGTCTGGCATTATTTATACTGCCACTCGTAAAGAAGCGGATCACATTTATCACCGACTAAAAAAACAAAAGATCAAAGCTGGTGTTTATCATGGTGGCTTGGATGATCATACGAGAGAAGAGCAGCAAAACCTCTTTTTAAATGATGATATCCAGGTGATGGTCGCCACATCAGCATTTGGCATGGGGATCAATAAGTCGAATGTGCGTTTTGTGATCCATCATCAAATTCCAAGGGATATAGAAAGCTACTATCAAGAAGCTGGGCGTGCCGGTAGAGATGGGCTTGAAAGTGAATGCATTTTACTGTTTTCACCTCAAGGTGTAAGGGTGCAACGTTTTCTCATTGAACAGTCAATAGAAGATGAGACGCGCTACCAGCATGAGTTGCTTAAATTAAGGCAAATGGTGGATTACTGTCATACTGAGCAATGTTTGCAGCAATTTGTGATGGATTATTTTGATCAAACAGCTAGTTCGCCTTGCGGTAAATGCAGCAATTGCCTTGATGAAAGAGAGCGTGAAGAGGTCACAAGAGAAGCGCAGATGGTGTTATCTTGTACAGTGAGAATGAATGAGCGATTCGGTAAAATGATGATCGCCCAAGTACTGGCAGGCTCTAAAAACAAAAAAGTGCTAGAGCTAGGTTTTGACCGCCTCCCTACATATGCTTTAATGAAACAACATTCGGCTCAACAAATCAGTGACTTCATTGAATTTTTAATTACAGAAGAGTATTTGCACATGTCTGAAGGGGCTTACCCAACACTTAAGGTGACCCATAAAGGGAAGAAAGTGCTAGTTGGACAAGAGGCAGTGTATAAAAAGCAGGCGATCAAAGCAGAAGCTATTCAAGAAAATGATGCACTATTTGAGCAATTGAGATCGCTGAGAATGAAGCTAGCTAGAGAGCAAGGTGTTCCGCCTTTTGTTGTTTTTTCTGATCAAACATTGAAGGAAATGTCAGCGGTAGAGCCTCAAACAGATGAAGAATTACTCCAAATTAAGGGGATTGGCGCTCAAAAAAGAGAGAAATACGGAGATGTTTTTTTAGAAGAAATTCGTTTATTTATAGAAAAAGAGAAAAAATAAAGAGTTTGAAAAAGAAAAATAAATTTTTTTCGCTGCATTTGGACACGTTTTCATCAGGCTGTTTTTGATCCTTTTAAAACCTTGATATGGCAAGGAATCAAGCCGTTTTGTGGTCTGATTTACCAATGGAGAGAGATGTTTCATGTAAAGGAACTGTAATCTAAAACATATCGTTTTGTTATTGAATTGACATTTACATATGTTACGATAGCACTCGTTAGCCGCCATAAAAAGCTAACAAGGGAGGATTTACTTTATGAAGAAGACTATTATGTCCTTGGTTGCTGTTGCAGCAATCTCAACAACAGCATTTGGAGCACAGCAAGCTTCTGCAAAGGAAATCACTGTACAGAAAGGTGATACACTTTGGGGAATCTCACAAAAAAATGATGTGTCTCTAAAGGACCTAAAGGGTTGGAACAATTTATCTACTGATATGATCTATGTGGGTGATAAATTGACAATCTCTTCAAAAGAGAAAACTCAGGAGCAGTATAAAGTCCAGAAGGGGGACAGCCTCTGGAAAATCGCTCAAAAATTCAATGTGTCAATTAGCGATATTAAGTCTTGGAATAACTTAAACTCAGATATAATTATGGTTGGTTCAACACTAAGTGTTGCTGGCCAAAGCTCGGCTCCGGTAAGCTCAGAACCTGTTCAAAAACAGGAACCTGTCCAAAAAGAGCAAACAACGAAAAAAGCTGCTCCTAAAAAGGAAACAGCTAAAGCAGAATCATCTTCTGCTAGTCAGAGTGTACAAAAAGAAATGACTGTTACGGCTACGGCTTATACAGCAAATGATGGTGGCATCTCAGGTATCACTGCAACAGGGGTAAACTTAAACAAAAACCCAAATGCAAAAGTAATTGCAGTAGATCCTAGTGTCATTCCATTAGGAAGTAAGGTTTATGTTGAAGGCTACGGTGAAGCCATCGCAGCAGATACTGGCGGCGCAATTAAAGGTAACAAAATTGATGTACATGTACCAAGCAAATCCCAAGCGAAAAATTGGGGCGTAAAATCAGTCAAAGTAAAAGTACTTAACTAGTAAACAATTGTTTTTTGGAAGAAAGCATCAGGTGGCGGCCTGATGCTTTTATTGTACCCTTTTTTTGGTCAAAAATACACATATTTTTCTGAAAAATTTGCATTTTCGACAAAAATCAACGTATATCATATGATACACGCTGATTTTTTGTCGTTAGCTGTCCACCCAATAAATTTCTCCGCTTTGTTCTTTCCAATTGATCTGGACATCAAATTGATGCTTTTCATAAAAATGAATCAAGCGGTCCACGTGATCCCAGTCTCTTTTGACGAGGTCACCAGTAATCACTGGGATGTTCTGCTCTCTTGCGATTTCTTTTAAATGCTTCATGCAGATGGAGCCGTACCCATTATCTGGCGGGCCTTTAATATCGGCAATATGAATCTTTCCTTCTTCAGGATATTCCGCAATTAAGGAAAAATCAGATTGTCCGCGAAAAGCTTTTTCACAATCGCTGAGCATAATTTTACATGTATCTGTATTTTCAATGGCAGAGACGATCAGCCACTCATCTTCTTTCGCTTGATCGATGCCAATGATTTTTGCTTTTTTCGAAATATCTTTCATGTTTTCTTGCATTCGATACATTTGGAACTGCAATTGCTGTAATTCTTGCTCTAACGACTTCACATCTTTGGCTGTTTCCTGTAAGATTGACAAGTCCATTACTCCTTTCCTATCAGAAATGATAAAAATCACATAAATTCCAATTTTAAAGGAAGTGAATGGATCTTTCAAGCCGTTAGAACGCCTGCAACTTGCAAGTTTGTCTAAAATTCGACGAAGACAGCGAATTCATTGACTTTATAGAGAAATTTAAATAACATACTCTTAGTCGGAACTAATAAAGAGAGGTTTTCAAACATGAAAGAACAGAATCAAAAACCGAAAAATTTTACTGGTATTGTGATCATTTTAACAATTGCCATAAACGGATTAATCGCTTTATTATTTTTAATGCCAAAATCAGATAAATTTAGTCATCTGGATATTACATTTTTGCCGTTACTAAATGCCGTGATGAACAGCTTTACGTTTATCTTTTTACTTTCAGCACTCATCATGATTAAACAAAAAAACATTAAAGCGCATAGACGATTTATCTTTGCTGCATTTTCAACAACACTGGTCTTTTTAATTTCGTATGTGACCTATCATTCAATGGCAGCTGATACCCATTTCGGAGGAGAAGGGATCATCCGTCCAATTTACTTCTTTATTTTAATCACACATATCGTCTTATCAGCAGTCATTGTACCGCTTGCCCTGATTACGCTATTTAGAGGCGCACAGATGCAAGTCGAGCGCCACCGTAAAATTGCTCGCTGGACAATGCCGCTATGGCTTTATGTCAGCCTTACTGGCGTCATTGTATATATGATGATTTCTCCATACTACAGCTAACGTATGTCCAACTGGACATACGTTCTTTTATTTACAAGATGCAGTGCTTTGGATAAAATGGGAATTGGGTATCCGACTTGCACGGTATCTTCCCATCTATAGACTCACATCATTTCTGGCCGTTTGCTCGTTTGGAGAACAACAATTGAACGAAACGGGGGTTATATGATGACTGAACAACTGCAGTATAAACCGGGGCTTGAAGACATTGTGGCAAGCGAAACGTCTATCTCATACTTAGATGTGCAGCAAGAAGAGATTGTAATTCGCGGGTATGACCTCATCGAGTTGGCACAAAAAAAGACCTATTTAGAAACAGCCTATCTGCTTATTTATGGAAGATTACCAGATGCCATGGAATATCATCAATTTCAGCAAGACATTTCCTCACAAACCAACTTACATCCAACCATTCAAACCATTTTAACAAAACTGCCAAAAACCACCCATCCGATGGATGCCATGAGAACGTGCATCTCTGCTCTTAGTGGATACGATGATGCATTACAAGATCGATCAGAAGCGTGCCAGCAAAGACGTGCTGTTCGATTACTCGGCCAGCTGCCGGCGATTGTCGCTGGAAGCTATCATATTCTCACAAAAGACGCCGCTATTTCTCCAGATCAGACCAAATCCTACACTGAAACCTTTTTAACCATGCTAACCGGACGCACGCCAACCCAAGACGAAATCACCGCTTTTGACCAAACACTCACATTATATAGTGAACATGAGCTACCTAATTCAACATTTGCTGCTAGAGTCATTGCTTCCACACATTCTGACATGTATGGTGCTTTTACTGGAGCAATTTCTTCATTAAAAGGTGACTTGCACGGGGGAGCGAATGAAGCCGTCATGCATATGCTTCTCGAAGGAAAAACAACAGAAGGCTTCCTTGCGCTCATTGAGCGAAAATTAGCCGCAAAGGAAAAGATGATGGGCTTTGGCCATAGGGTATACATGAGAAAAATGGACCCAAGAGCCGCTCTTTTAAAACGATCATTGAAAACGCTTACCGAATCAAAGGGCGATACAACGCTGTATGACATGTGTATAGCAGGAGAGGCATACATGAAAGAGAAGAAAAATCTCTATCCAAACCTTGATTATTATGCCGCACCTATTTATTACGTGCTTGGGATTCCAATTTCACTTTATACACCGATTTTCTTTGCTGCAAGGGCAAGTGGATTAGCTGCTCATGTCATTGAACAGCATTTGCATAATCGCATTTTCAGACCGAGAGTCCGGTATTTAGGACCAAGAGGATTAAAAGTTTCAGATGATGATAGAAAAACGGGGGAATGAACATGAATAAAACAGCAGTCGCCAATCAAACGGATCAGCTATTAGAAGAAATCGCAGCCTATGCAGTAGACGGGGAAATTACAAGTAAAGAAGCCATTGAAACGGCACGCTATGTGCTGATAGACACACTTGGTTGCGGAATGCTGGCGCTCAATTTTCCTGAATGTACGAAGCATCTTGGACCGATCGTACCTGGAACCGTTGTACCTAACGGAGCAAGAGTTCCAGG
This sequence comes from Bacillus sp. FSL R5-0422, assembly GCF_038610765.1. NCBI lineage: Bacteria > Bacillati > Bacillota > Bacilli > Caryophanales > Bacillaceae > Bacillus > Bacillus sp. FSL R5-0422. The sequence continues at coordinate 1,862,163 of NZ_CP152014.1, read as the reverse complement.
CACTTCCTTTGTGCTAGATCCTGTTCAAGCCGCTTTTGATATAGGCTGTATGATTCGCTGGTTAGATTATAATGACACGTGGCTTGCAGCGGAGTGGGGACATCCGTCAGATAATTTAGGCGGAATATTAGCTGTAAGCGATTATATTAGTAGAACACGGCTTGCAAACGGAGAAGAGCCGCTTTCGATGAATGACGTGCTACATGCGATCGTCAAAGCACATGAAATACAAGGCGTACTGGCATTAGAAAATTGTTTGAATCGCAATGGCTTGGATCATGTGCTATTTGTTAAAGTAGCAACAAGTGCTGTTGTATGTGCATTGCTTGGCGGAACAAAGGAGGACGTGCAGCACGTTTTATCACAAGCGTTTGTTGACAATTCTCCGCTTAGAACATATCGTCATGCCCCGAACACAGGATCAAGGAAATCATGGGCAGCAGGTGATGCAACAAGCCGCGGAGTGAGACTTGCAATGATGACACTTAAAGGGGAAATGGGCTATCAAACGCCGCTTAGTGCAGAGAAGTGGGGCTTTGAAGATGTTCTGATGAAAGGGAAATCTCTCACACTTGCTCAGCCGCTAGGATCATACGTCATCGAAAATGTGCTTTTCAAAATTGCTTATCCTGCTGAGTTTCACGCCCAAACGGCTGCAGAAGCTGCTATGATCCTGCATGACGCTGTAAAAGATCGATTGGATGAAATTGACCGGGTAGAGATTACAACACATGAATCGGCGATTCGAATTATCGATAAGAAGGGACCGCTGTATAATCCAGCAGACCGTGATCATTGCTTGCAATATATTACTGCGATTGGATTGATCTATGGGGAGCTCACGGCTGACCATTATGAAGAAGAAACGGCGCAAAATCCGGCTATTGATCGTCTCCGGGATCAAATGGTCGTCAAAGAAGATACACAATATACAGCGGATTATTTAGACCCGAAAAAGAGATCCATTGCAAACAGTGTGCAGATTTTCTTTAAAGACGGAACGATGACAGACCGAATTGAAATTGAATATCCACTTGGTCATCGCAGAAGAAGGCAGGAAGGTATTCCTCTGCTCGAAAAGAAATGGCTCTATCATTTGAAGACGAGATTTCCGCAAAAACAAGTGGATCACATTGTGTCACTCTGTCAAAACCCAAATCAATTAAAAACAACGACTGTACCAGCATTTATGGATTTATTCGTCATATAAGGGGGAACTAGTGTGTGGATCGTGAATGATGAATCAAGTCAAGCAAATTTAGCCGCAGCCTTTCAAGAACAAATGCACAAATCAGCTTTATTTCAAATTCCAGGCGTTCACGATGGAATGTCTGCGCTTTATGCAAAAAAAATGGGCTTTCAAGGGCTCTATTTATCTGGCGCCGCTTTTTGTGCCAGCAAAGGGTTGCCTGATCTCGGCATGATCCATTCAACGGAAATGGCTGAAAAAGCTAAGGAAATCATTCGAGCTTCTCAGCTGCCGCTTTTGGTCGATATGGATACTGGCTATGGCGGTGTATTGAATGCTGCAAGGGCGGCAAAGGAAATGGTGGAAAGCAAGGTGGCAGCTGTTCAAATTGAAGATCAGCAAATGCCGAAAAAATGCGGGCATTTAAACGGAAAATCACTTGTTCCAGTAGAAGAAATGGTCGCAAAAATCAAAGCCATTAAACAAGCGGCACCAACGCTTTTGGTAATTGCGAGAACTGATGCAAAATCTGTAAGCGGAATGGAAGATGTCATTCGACGGGCCAATCTTTACGTAGAAGCGGGAGCTGACGCTATTTTTCCTGAGGCACTCATCACCGCAGAGGACTTCACGCATGCGTCAAACAATATTAAAGGTCCGCTTCTTGCAAACATGACGGAGTTTGGGAAAACGCCTTATTATCATGCAGACGAGTTTTCAATGTTTGGGTTTCAGATGGTCATATACCCTGTGTCATCACTCAGAGTCGCTGCAAAATCATATGAGCGTTTATTTACAGAAATCATGGAGAAGGGGACGCAGCAAGGAATGCTGAAGGACATGCAAACGAGACAAGAGCTGTATGAAACGATTCATTATGATGAATATGAGGAGATGGATCAGCATTTAGCGAAAACGATCCTGCCGGAAATCGGAAAAGAACATCGATAAAATGAAAAGCACTTCCATTAAGGAAGTGCTCAGTGTGTAGACAAACCCTCGCATTCGTTGTCAGTCCTGCGCGCTGGTGCTCACGAATGTTATATTCGCTCCGCGCCAGTGCTCGTCCTTCCTAGACTGCAAAGGTTTTCTATCACGCTGAAAAGAAGACAAAGGGCTAAAATAAAAATCATTTTAGCCCTTTGTCAACAATCTGAAGCACTTCCATTAAGGGAGTGCTTTTTTTACGATGATGGTGAGGATGACGAAGCCAATTTCATCTTTTCTTCAACTGTTTTCGTTTTTTCTTTTACTTTTTCAGCATAAGTGAAGTCACCGAAGCAATATGGGTAGCGGAAGTTATCTTTGTTGCCTCCGCACGTATAGACTTCTGGGTTTCGTTTCACTTGCTTTTTAGAGTATTGCTTTGCCAATTTCTCGGAATGTTTTCCCCCGTTTTTTGCAACAAAATCAATATAGCCAATTCCCATATTATAGCTTTGAATTATGGTTTCCAAATCAACGCCTTTTTTCTTCCCATGCTTGTACATAGTAGAAAAATGATGGACTCCTTGTTTAATGCTTTTCTGAGGGTCATTGATTTCATTTCGTTTCAAACCAAGAGATTCAGAGGACTGCATTGGATCTCCGCCTCTGCCTTTTGATTCTTGATACATCATACCGAGGATTAACGCGGTATATTGATCTAAATCTTGATCTCTTAACTCTGTTTCTACAAGCGGTTTGAAATCATCCAATCTCGACAAAACAATTGATTCCGTATCAATCGGCAACTTTTTTAACTCCTTTTGATTAAAGGACATGACAATGGCTGCTAATACGAAAACAAACAGAAAAATCGTGAAGCAGCCTGAAATGGCAAAACATCCTGTTTTTTTCTTTTTCAAGGTCAGTTCACCCCTGTTTTGCCCCGCTTTTAAAAGGGAAGTACAGCCTTTTTATTATGCCATATCCTGCACAAGATACCAAGTGAAAACCTGATAATCAATCATATCCAAATGTAAATTCGGGTCTTGTTTTCAGTCTGTAGCAGAAATAAACAAAACCGATAATCAGCCAAAGCATACCAATGATTAATGCATTTGTACTGATGCTCGTTAACAGCCATAGACAAAAGGCCGTCCCGCATAGAGGAATCACTGCGTATCTCAATGTATTGAGTACACCTCTTTGTTTTTGTTTAACGAAATAATACGCAAAAACCGATAAGTTCACAAATGTGAAGCCAATCAACGCTCCGAAGCTAATAAAGGAATAAATGACTTCAAGTTCGCCAACGACTGCGGTTAAGGAGAAAGCACCAATTAATAAAATATTAAAAACAGGCGTTTTTAATCTCGGATGAATATATCCGAAGAAACGCTTCGGTAATGATTCATCTCTCCCCATTGCATATAAAAGCCTTGCTGCACTTGCATGTGATGATAAGGAAGAAGAGATAACAGCAACCATTGTGCCAGCTAAAAAGAACGAGTGGAGAAAGGCGCCGCCCACAAATTCCGCAATTTCAAGTGAGGCAGCATCGGGATGCTTGAACTGCTGAAAATTTGGAAATACTTGCTGCAAAAAATAAGACGTCAAGGTAAACAGTACGCCTCCAATAGCAACAGTTAAGAAGATGGCAAGTGGGATCGTCTTTTTGGGCTTAATGGTTTCCTCAGACATGGTCGAAATCGCATCAAATCCTAGAAATGAAAAACATAAAATCGTTGCTCCTGAAAAAATAAGCGCTGGATCTAAGCTCGCCGAATAAAATGGCCGGGCGGATAGTAATTCTCCGCTACCTGCGTTTTGTGTGAGCCCATAAATAATAAATCCAACAAAAGTGACGGCGACAATGACCTGAAAAGTCACAAATAGAGCCGTAATGTTGGCTGTAAGCCGGATACCGATTACATTGACAGTCGTTATGGCGATAGCAAGTATGATGATCCAAATGTAATGAGGTACATCAGGAAAGGCTGCGGTTAAATAAGCACTCCCAATCGCAAAATTCACCATAGGCAAAAATAAATAATCCAGTAAAAGTGTCCAGCCTACAAGAAAGCCAACATGAGGATGAATACTTTTTTGCGCGTATGTATAAGCAGATCCTGCTTTTGGAAAAGCCTTCACCATATTCCCATAGCTAAGCGCTGTCAATAGTAATGCAAGTAACGTAAATATATAAGCTGCCGCGACGTGTCCTTTCGTCAGCTGAGCTACAATGCCGTATGAATCAAATACGACAAGTGGATCCATATAAGCAAGCCCGATCACCACAAGTGGAAAGACGGTCAGGCTGCGTTTTAGTCTTGGCTCCTCAGTCAATTTGCCTATCAGCTCCTCTAAAAAAATGAATAAATAATGCTCATTTTAAAAAGAATGCTACCAAGTGTCAATGCTATTTGAGTAAATCTTTTTTCTAAAGTGTGCTCTCTTTGCACGCCGGACGTTTTGGTATATGATGATACATAGAATAAGTCGTGATTTGACGGACAAGAAAGGTGAAGCAAAATGAAGGAAGAACTGAATACAAATCAAGAACAGGAACGGATGGAGCTGGATGAAGAAAGTTTATTTCTTGTCTCCCAAACCTTTAAAGCTTTATCTGATCCGACACGTATTCGAATTCTGCACCTGCTATCTCAAGGTGAACACTCGGTTAATGATATAGCAGAAACACTGAATCTCATGCAATCAACCGTTTCTCATCAGCTGCGCTTTTTAAAAAATCTTCGTCTCGTGAAATCTAGACGAGCAGGGACTTCCATTTTTTACAGCCCTGAAGATCAGCATGTGATGGAAGTGCTTGAACAGATGATTCACCATGCACAGCACGATTGATAAAAAACCTTCCTACGTTAATAGGAAGGTTTTTATGCATGATGCACATGTGTCGATCGTTTACTTGCTTTCATCATGTGAAAAGAAAAAACAACATAGTATGCCGCTAAAAGAAAAAAGCTGAGCATGGTCATCGCATCATCGCTTACGATGTGCTGATACAGTTCAACGACACTGATTTTGGTGATCGAATGGTTTGTCAGCTCAACCAGCTTAAAACTAAGCCTAGATAAAAACAAACATAAAATGAAGCTTTCAATCCATTTACTCGTTTTCATATACAACCGGCCATTTTCTTCTTTCATACGAATCGTCTGATAGGCATGAACAGCGAGGCTGCTTCCAAAAAGCACACCAATAGCAGCATAGATGATGATACTATGATTTTGCCATCCTTCTGATAGGAGAATAAGGGCTGAAAGACCAAAGAGATACATTCTCATCAAAAGCCTGATGGGGCGTACAAGCTGATAGCGTCTCATTCGATTCATTCGAATCATGATGCAGATCAATATAATACTCCCAATCATGAACAACTGCCACACGTTATGTGTCATGATGCAACCTCCTCCTGCACGTGCAGGGATGTAAACGAATGCTGGCTGTTACTTATCTTTACCATTCTTTCTTTTTTTATCAAAACAAAACCTACATTTATGAAAAAGAGGAAAAGTCATGAAAATTGACCGTATTTTATCTACTGTGATGTTGCTCATTAGCAAGAAGCAAGTACAGGCAAAAGATCTTGCTGAACTTCACGAAGTGAGCACGAGGACCATTTATCGTGATATTGATACCATCAATCAAGCGGGAATCCCTGTTGTGACAACCCAAGGAGCAGGTGGCGGCATTTCACTTGTTGAGGACTATCGTTTAGAGAAAAAATTATTTACCGATGATGACATTGAAGTCATTTTAACAGCCCTTGAAAGCATGATGAGTGCGTACTCCTTTAAAGAAAGTGAGCATGTTCTGAAAAAAATCAAATCGCTTATTCCCACGCAAACAGGTGAAAACGAAAAGCAGCATCATGTCTTCATTGATTTAAGCTCCTGGGGAAAAGACAGTCAGGCAGAGCAGAAGCTCCAGCTCATTCATACAGCTGCGTCAGCGCACCAATACATTCAGTTTACTTATCGCAATGCGAAAGGTGAAACTCTTCCACGCAACGTGGAACCTTATACACTCGTTTTAAAAGGGAGGCATTGGTATTTGTATGCGTTTTGTTGTGTAAAAAAAGCTTTTCGCCTGTTCAAGCTGACTAGAATGACGGGTCTTGTCGCCATTTCAGGGTATTTTCAACCGAAAAGAGTCAAAAACGAAGAGAAGCCTTGGAATGACTCTTGGCAAGAACAACCATCAGTCAGCCCTGTCACGCTCAGGTTAACAGAAGCATCAGTGGGGAAAGTAAAGGAATGGGTAGATGAGAATGAATTGAACGTCTGTTCAGACGGCACTTATCTTGCCACCATCACTGTACCTCTTCATGATTGGTTAAATAGTTTCCTATTCCACTTAGGTCCAGAAGTCGACATTCTTTCTCCGAAGCATGTCAAAGAAGCATTTGATCTCCAGTTGAAACAATTTCTCAAACGATTAGAAACTTGACACAGTGTTGTCAGGTTTCTTTTTATATGATAGAAAAAAAGGAGATGAGAATGTATGTACGATATCGTGACATTAGAGAAAAAATGGATAAAAGGGTTATCTGTTCGAACAACAAACGAAATGGAGCAAACAAAAGAGCGAAAGATTGCTCCACTCTGGCAGCAATTTTTTGCGCAGCAGCTTCACGGAGGGCAAGCGCCCGTCATAGGATTGTATTCAGATTATGAAAAAGATGAGCATGGCTCTTATTTATTTACGGCTGGACAATTCGTGGATCAGCAGTTAGAACAAGTTATAGAGATTCCTGCGTCCACCTACGCAAAATTCCGAACGAGAAAGGGACCGATTGAAGAGGTCGTATTGGAAACATGGCAGCAAATTTGGACGTGGGATGAGCGCCATTACCGCACATATACAGGCGATTTTGAATGGTATGACGAAAGATCTATAGACCCAAAAGAAGCGCAAATTGATATTTATATTGCGGTTGATGAAAAAATGTTTGCTAAAATTAATAGTATTAGTTAATATAAAACTAACAATATTAGTTTTAGGGGGACACTTGATGAGACTGACAACTTTTGACCGTCTGCACCAGCTCACATTAATGCCAAGATTATTCCCAGTAAACTGTTATGTTTTTGAGGAAGAGAATGGACTGATCTTAATTGATGCTGCGTTAAAAATGGCAGCAAACTCGATCATCGAATTTGCTCGACAAAAGAATAAGCCTATTAACAAAATTATTCTTACTCATAGTCATATGGATCATATCGGCGCATTAGATGAAGTGAAAAAGGTTTTTCCAGAGGCTGTCGTCTATTTATCAAAACGCGATGCCCGCCTATTTGAGGGTGACTTGTCCTTACTTCCTGGCGAACCCCAGCAAAAAATCAAAGGCAGTTTTTCGAAACATATTCGTACAAAACCGGATGTGCTTGTCGAAGAAGGGTATGAGATTGGACCGCTGAAAGTCATTTCGACACCAGGGCACACACCTGGCAGCATTTCTTTATACGATGAAAGGTCAAAAATTGTGATAGCCGGTGATGCCCTTGTAACAAAAGGCGGCTTATCGGTCACGGGTGAACTTCGCTGGACTTTCCCTTTCCCGACTTTTGCTACATGGGATGCAGAAACTGCACTCAAAAGCGCCGAAAAATTACTGGCACTTCGCCTATCCTGTCTTGCTGCAGGACATGGCGATCTCATCATAGAACCTCATGAAAAGCTTCAAGCTGCCGTTCATAAAAGGCAGCAGCAGCTGAAGAAAGGGGAGCAGTAAACCGTGTCTCCAAGAATGGGAATCACGCAAGAAAAAATCATTGATACTGCAGCCGCACTTGTTGATGAAGAGGGTTTTTCTGCTTTGACCATTGCTACATTGTCTAAAAGACTGAACATCAGACCACCTTCCCTTTATAATCATGTATCTGGTCTTCAGGAAATTCAGGCGGCACTCGCAGAAAAAGGACTGACCATGCTACGTGAAAAAGGCATACACGTCACAGAGGGGCTGGATAAAGAAGGAGCTGTGTTAGCCTTTGCCAAACAGTATGTTCAATTTGTCCGCGAACATCCAGGTCTTTATGAAGCAGCCTTTTCACATATGGAGGACAAAAAAGTAAGAAGTGAGGCAGAGCGCCTTGTTGAATTTGTCCAATCGATCATGACCCGTTTTGGTGTCAAAGAAGAAGAGATGACACATGTGGTCAGAGGATTAAGAAGCTTATTGCACGGCTTTGGTGATATTTCAAATAAAAAGGGATTTCAACGAAAAGAACAGCTTGAAGACAGTGTGAGCTATGCGGTCAAGCTTTATATCTCAGGTGTGTTGCAAAAAGAAGATCTGTCTTATTGACAGGTCTTTTTTTGGTAGTGAATCGATATGTTAAAGAGGCGGCCATCTTGAACCAATTTTTTGTCAAAAAAAGAATAAACATTTGACAGTTTTGTGAAACATGTTATGATTATTATGTGAAACAATTCACATAGAGGAGTAGAGGCAGATGAAAAGAAAGCCTGTTTATGTGGAAACAACCATTCATGCACCGATAGAGAAAGTATGGGAACATACGCAAAATCCAAAGCTTCATGAACAATGGGATTTGCGTTTTTCAACCATTTCATTAAATGAACCTCAAAATGAACAACCCCAATCCTTTTTGTATGAAAAGCATCTTGGGTTTGGTTTAAGTGTCACAGGAACAGGAGCTTATCGAACAAGAATGATGGATGAACGGAATGAGCGGGCATCCTCACTAAATTTCAAATCGTCACACCCATTGTCTTTTATCAAAGAAGGCAGCGGTTACTGGAAGTATATAAAAACAAGCGACCACATTGTGTTTCAAACGCAATTTGATTACAAAACGAAAGAAGGAAAAGGATGGACATGGGCAGACAAGATTCTTTTTCGCCCAATGATTGGATTTATGACAGCCTTTAGTTTTGGTGCATTAAAGACGTGGCTTGAAAAGGGAACGCATCCCCGGTTATTACTAGAGAGAACACTTGCTCATTACGGGATTTGTTTGCTGTTTGCCATCGTCTGGCTATGCCAAGCGATCATTCCTTTTTCACATTCGGCTTTTGATCATAGCATGAGTTTTCGATTGTTTTATGCGCTTTTAGGCGTAACATGGCTAATGCCCAAATTATCAAAGAAATATCTCTTCATTTTACAAAGTATGTTTCTTCTCATGATGCTTTGTATAGGAATCCTATCTCCGCAAACGACGCTTCATGAACCGCTTGTGATGAGTGCATTTTTGATTTTGTCGATTGCAGGTATGTTCAATTTAAAAGATTGTGTAGATGTATTTTCCATCAAACGAAAAAGGGGAGGTAGACATGGTCGTTCATCGTCATCAAGTAAAGGATTACGATAAACTGCATCCAAAACTAAAAGAGAGATACAACCGCGCATTTACTGCTGAAGGTACTATGGAAGAAATAGGCGGCGGGTCAAGTCTCATTCGATTGATCTTCAGAATGGGTCCACTATTTCGTTGTTTTTTCCCAGAGAGAGGGGAAAACATTCCTTTCCAAATTGTCAACGAGCCCTTTGTGACAAATAAGGGGGAGGAAGGGATGCACTGGTATCGAACGTTTTATTTCCCAAAGAAGGAGCGGCACTTTGATGCAGATATGATCATTGATCATGAGAGTCATACCGTACTAGACTATTTTGGAAAGCCTAGACTTCTTGTGTCAGAGCTTCATTTTACAGTAACATATCATGGCTTCTTGCACATCCAATCCGGCCGGCAGAAGTTTTTGATGTTCGGAAAAGAATGGCCGCTGCCTTCATGGCTTTATGGTGTGTCAGATGTAACAGAAGGCTACGATGAGTATGCAGGTGAATATACCATTGATGTCCACGTGAAAAATCGCCTGTTTGGTACTCTTTTTACATATAAAGGTCGTTTTACAGAAAGGATGTCTCATGATGAATAAGTGGCATTTGGCATCCAGTCTGACCTTCATGTCTTATTTTATCGCCACTCGTTTCATGACAGGTCTGATAGCAGAATTTTTTGTTCTCTTGGCCATTCTATTTTTTCTTCCCACCGCCTTACACTTTTTTGAGAAAGAAGGGAAGAAACACAAGGAAGAGAGGCTGATCGGGTTTTTAATGAAAGCCTTTCCACTAGCGGCTTTTTGTGCAACTGCTGCTTTTATCTATCATTCTGCTTGGTTCGCATCGGGATGGCTTTTATATACAATCTTATTGGCGTTATTTGGCTTTTCTCGTTTGCTGAAAAGAGGAATCTTCCCGCTCCATGAGCTGATGATTGATGGCGCATGGATGTATCTTGCTTTAGGCGGGCTGTGGTTTTGGCTTTATACAGCAGATATACAGGTGATGACATTTTCGCCGATTATTGTTCTTTTGACCGTTATTCATTTTCATTATTCTGCTTTTTTTATCCCTCTTTTTTATGGATTTTTAGGACGGCAGCAAGCAAAAGAAAGAGCTTTATACAAAGCGGCGGGATGGGTGATTTTGCTGTCGCCTGTAATGATTGCTGTGGGGATTAGCTTTTCCCGTCTATTTGATACGTTCAGCGTCATTCTTTATGTGGTGGCCCTCTACATATATGGCATCCTTTGTATGAAAACAAGATTTCAGTCAACTTTGGCAAAAGGTCTTGTTGTGTTTTCTAGTTTAGTTTTAATGGGGACGATCGTGTTATCACTTCTATATTCCGCTGGGATGCTGATGCGTGTGACCTACATTAGCATTGATCAGATGATTTGGTTTCATGGCAGTATCAATGCTTTTTTTGTGATATTGCCAGGTTTGATTGGCTGTCTGATTGAAGGGCCGAAGGATCAATTAAAGCAGAAGAACTTTCCGATTTCGAAAGTGCATGGCCGGTTTCAAATGATTTCTTTTCAAGAGGAAAGTGTGCATAACCCTGAGAAGCTGGGTTTAGTCGATTCGCTTGATGAATTAAATGGAACGACATTTTCAGCTGATAGGGTGTCACCTGTCATTCGCAGATTTTATGAAGACCCTATGGCTTTTACATTAAAAGCGGCCGTCAGCTTTCATTGGTGGATAAGGCCGTTCGTCTTTTTACTTCAACCACTATTTAAGCAAATAGGGCAGCTTTTTTTGGGGTTATCTCGTCATCCATATGAAATGAAGGGACGTCTGATTAGATTTCAACATCCGAAGGAAGAAAGGAAAAATGTTCGGGCTTGGATACGGCACAATGTAAAAGGAGAGCAAGTCTTTTTTGCACTATATGCTCTTCATCACGATGCAGCTACGGGTTATATGAATATTGCGCTGCCGCTTCCTTATTCTCAGCTGACAGCTATTTTAAGGCCTTTTAATGAGAAAGAAGATTTTATATTAAAAAGTACATGTCCAAAAGGCAGTACCGGTGACGAAGGATTGTATTTGCATACGCCTTTTATCACCATGCAACTGCCAATGGAAGAAAGCTTTCATATGAAACCGGAGACGGATCAAAGTCTCACAGCGGTACATCAAATGAAGCTTTTCGGTATTCCTTTTTTAACGATTCATTATCAAATTGACAGTGAAAGTCATCATGTTAGTCAATGATGTCACATGGTTCACCGTGCCGAATAATGTTCACAATCGCTTGCCCATCACTCGGATGATGATCTGCATACTGGACTGGCAGAAGTGCAAAAAATACATAGTAGACTGAGAAGTAAGCAAATTGATAGAAAAATTGGTGCTCTGGCAGGAAATCATTGGCGATCATTGTGTTCAGTATGAGAACACTGAGCAAGTTGCATAATGATCCGCCTAGGTAGACAAGAATGTGAGACAATCGGTTGTTTTTTCTCATTTCTTCATAGTGGCAAAATGCATCTAAAAAATAGATTCGTCTAATTTCAACGACGCCGACTTTCAACACTTTTTTACCTCTGCCAAGAGCAAAAGAAACCTTTGCTCCAAACATCCACGCAACCAAAATATGGCCAAGTTGATGCAGGATGGCAACAATAGGAAGAATAACAAAAAACGACCAGCAAAACGTCCACATATCTGATAATGTAAACAAGTGTGAACCCTCCCAAAAGTATTCGAGAGGAAGCAGTAGGATTATTTGCCATTCTACCGAAATCATTTTTATGATGCAAATATTTAATACACGACCATAAAATTATTATGTAAACTAAAAAAGTGATTTAACGCTTTGTAGGCTTTTTGAACCTCCTCTATGACAAAATGAATGTGCTACAATGGATAATCAATAGATTACGTTACCTTTTATGAAGGGGAGAGAGGCAGATGGCAGATATTGAACAGTTTTTGGCGTTAGATATTCGCGTTGGGACGATCATAGAAGCAGAATTTTTTGCAGAGGCAAGAGTGCCTGCGTTGAAGCTAAAGATTGATTTTGGTGATGAAATTGGTGTAAAGCAATCTAGTGCTCAGCTCACAAAGCGTTATACAGCAGAGAATCTTACTGGCAAACAAATCGTAGCGGTCGTGAATTTTCCGCCAAGAAGAATTGCTGGGTTCAAATCAGAAGTGCTTGTCTTAGGTGGCTTGCCGTCAAAAGAAGACGTGGTTTTACTAGCGACAGATGAACCAGTTGAGAATGGAACAAAAATAGGGTAAGAAAAAAGACATCTCCCTAAGAAGATGTCTCAGCGTGTAGACAAACCCTCGCATTCGGTGTCAGTCCTGCGTGCTGGTGCTCACGAATGTCAAATTCGCTCGGCGCCAGTACTCGTCCTTCCTATACTGCAAAGGTTTTCTATCACGCTGAAAAGGAGACAAAGGGCTAAAATCAAGATCATTTTAGCCCTTTGTCAACAATCTGAAATAGGGTAAGAAAAAAGACATCTTCCTAAGAAGATGTCTTTTGCGTATTGAGGCGGAATAACCACACGCCACATTCGTGTGTGTCTCAAAGAGACATGTTACCCGACTTACACAATTCAGCTCATCGCTTGATTAATATAGCATGGGCTGAGCTTGAATGCAACCATTAAATCAATTCTTTCAGATTTTCATATTAGTTCACAAAAATAAATGACAGCATAGCAATTATTTGGATTTATTTTTCAAAAAATATTGAAAAGTCAGATCAGATTTTATAAAATGAATTCATCTTAGTTTGTTTGGTCAATAAACTAAGATGAGTTTCAAGTATTGATCCCTCTATTGAAGGAGATGATTCTGTCATTCGACTGTTTTGCTGCGCATTTGGGCTAAGCTGAAAAATTGAGATGTTCAGCTACATTTTTACCACAAATTGAAAGCGCTTTATATTTCCTGTATTGATTGCTGCTGCCCTCCATCATCTGTTCGTTAGAAGAGGCTAAGTGAAGAAGGGAGAAAGCTCATGGTTAGTGAGAATTTAAAGAAGATTCGTATGTCTGAAAAAGTGGGATATGCTTCAGGGGATTTCGCATGTAATTTGATTTACGCAACTGTCTCTACGTATCTATTATTTTTCTATACAGATGTGTACGGTTTATCAGCAGCAGCAGCAGGGACGATGTTTTTGGTTGTTCGCGCTATAGATGCACTTGCAGATCCATTTATTGGTGCATTGGTGGACCGGACGAACAGCCGTTTTGGAAGATTTAGACCTTATTTGTTATTCGGCGCCTTTCCTTTTGTCGTACTTGCTATTCTTTGCTTTACAACACCTGATTTTTCCGAAATGGGTAAACTCATTTATGCCTACATCACGTATGTTGGTTTATCGCTTACATACACATTCATCAACGTTCCTTATGGTGCTTTAACATCCGCAATGACAAGAAATAACCAAGAGGTTGTCAGTATTACGTCCGTTCGTATGGTGTTTGCCAATTTAGGCGGTCTGGTTGTGGCTTTTTTTGTCCCTTTTCTTGCGACCTTTTTAAGTGATACGACAGGAAATACAGCACTCGGCTGGCAGATGACGATGGCTTTTCTCGGCGTTCTTGGCGGCGCATTACTCATTTTCTGTTTTAAAAGCACGAATGAACGTGTCACGCTTCAAAAGCCAGAGGAAAAGATTAAATTCAGTGATATCTTTGTTCAGTTACGAGTGAATCGCCCGCTAGTTGTATTAAGTATTTTCTTTATTATTATTTTTGGTGTGAACTCGATCAGCAACTCTGTTGGGATCTATTATGTGACGTATAACCTTGGCAGAGAAGATTTAGTGAAATGGTACGGACTCATTGGCAGTCTACCAGCTTTAATGGTGCTGCCGTTTATTCCAAAGCTGCACAAGTTTTTAGGTAAGAAGAAACTGCTGAATTATTCTTTATCGCTGAATATTGTGGGTCTTCTTGCTTTACTTGTGATACCACCGAGTCAAATCACATTAATCCTGATTTTCAGGCTCGTTGCTGCTGCGGGGAGTATTACAGCCGGTGCTTACATGTGGGCACTCATTCCTGAGACCGTTGAATATGGCGAATATAAAACTGGAAAAAGGATGGGCGGACTGATCTACGCAGTCATTGGGTTTTTCTTTAAATTTGGAATGGCATTAGGCGGAATTGTTCCGGGGCTTGTACTCGATCGATTTGGCTATGTTGCAAACCAAATACAGACGCCAGAAGCATTGCTTGGCATTTTACTCACTGTAACAGTGATTCCTGTATGCTTGTTGATTTTAGCGATGATTGATATTAATTTTTATAACCTAGATGAAGAAAAGCACCAAGAAGTCGTGAGGGAGCTTGAGAATAGGGATCAAGTATATATTGATCATATGGATGATTTTAAAATGTAGGTCGTGAAAGAGGAGGAAGTTGAATGAAAATTACCAATCCAGTGCTAAGAGGATTTAACCCGGATCCAAGTATTTGCCGTGTAGGAGAAGATTATTACATGGCGGTCTCTACATTTGAATGGTTTCCAGGGGTGCAAATTTATCATTCGAAGGATCTCGTCCATTGGCGGCTTGCTGCGCGTCCTTTGCAAAAAACGTCTCAGCTGGACATGAAAGGGAATCCTGATTCTGGCGGAGTATGGGCACCGTGCCTGAGCTATGCAGATGGTCAGTTTTGGCTGATTTATTCAGATATTAAAGTAGTGGATGGTCCATTTAAAGATGGTCATAATTATTTGGTGACAGCAAATGAAGTTGACGGTGATTGGAGTGAGCCGGTGAAGCTTAATAGCTCTGGCTTTGATCCCTCTTTATTTCATGACCAAAGCGGCAAGAAATACGTCTTAAATATGCTGTGGGACCATAGGGAAAAACACCATTCCTTTGCGGGTATTGCCCTGCAGGAATATAGCGTGACAGAAAAGAAACTCATTGGTGAGCGTAAGGTTATTTTTAAAGGCACACCGATTAAATTGACAGAAGCACCGCATCTTTATCACATTGGCGATTACTATTATTTATTAACAGCAGAAGGAGGCACCCGCTACGAGCATGTGGCAACAATTGCCCGTTCCCCGCAGATTGAAGGGCCTTATGAGGTTCATCCTGATAACCCAATTTTAAGTGCTTTTCACACACCTGAACATCCGCTTCAAAAATGCGGGCATGCTTCCATTGTTCAAACGCACACAAATGAATGGTATCTCGCCCATTTGACTGGTCGCCCTATTCAATCAAGCAAGGAATCTATTTTTCAACAGAGAGGGTGGTGTCCTTTAGGAAGAGAAACAGCGATTCAAAAGCTTGAATGGAAGGATGGCTGGCCGTATGTTGTGGGCGGAAAAGAAGGAGCACTGGAGGTTGAAGCACCAGCGATCAACGAAAAGGTTTTTGCTCCAACCTACCATACAGTCGATGAATTTAAAGAATCAACGTTAAATAGACACTTCCAAACATTAAGAATTCCTTTTACTGAACAGATCGGTTCATTAACGGAAAAACCTCAACATTTAAGGTTATACGGTCAGGAATCTCTCACATCTAAGTTTACCCAAGCCTTTGTTGCAAGGCGCTGGCAAAGCTTTTATTTTGAAGCTGAGACAGCAGTATCGTTCTTTCCAGAGAATTTTCAGCAAGCTGCTGGTCTTGTGAATTATTATAATACGGAAAATTGGACGGCGCTTCAGGTGACATATGACGAGGAATTTGGCCGCATTCTTGAATTATCTGCCTGCCAAAACCTTTCCTTTTCTCAGCCATTGACACAAAAAATCGTCATTCCAGAGGGAGTCACCTATGTGTATTTAAAAGTGATCGTTCAGAAAGAAACATATACCTATTCTTATTCTTTTGATCAAAAAGACTGGAAGGACATTGATGTGATATTTGAATCTAGCCATCTATCTGATGACTTTATTCGAGGAGGAGGATTTTTTACAGGGGCATTTGTCGGCATGCAGTGCCAAGATACAAGTGGCGAGCGTCTGCCTGCTGATTTTAACTATTTCCGTTATGAGGAAACAGAATAAATAAAAAAAGACAACACGGTAAGAGCTGTCTTTTTTATCTAAGAATCTGTCATGGTGAGAGGGTGGCATCTTGCAGAAAGGCTTCAATGACGAGAGATGTCATCCCTAATACCGGTGCGTTATGTCCTAATGATGAAGGAAGCAGCTCAACATGTGAGCTGAATTTAGTATCTATCCTTGAGGATACTTCCTCTTGAATCACACGTAAAACTGTTGGCTGCGATTCAATCACTTTGTTTCGTAAAATAATTGCTTGGGGGTTAAAGGTATGCAGGACGTTTGTGAGACCGACCCCAAGGTAAAAACCAAAGTTGCGCAAGGCATTGAGCGTTTTCATATCATTTAACGTTGCCAGCTGTTCCACATCTTGGTGGGAGATGGGCTTTTCATTTGTTTGAAGAGACTGAAACAAAGCTTTCTCAGATGCATACAGCTCCCAGCAACCACGATTTCCGCAGCTGCATGTTGGTCCATTAAAGTCGATGGTCATATGTCCCATTTCACCAGAAAAGCCGTATGCACCTCTGTATAAATGATGATTAATAATAATCCCGATCCCAATACCAGTGCCGATGCTTGCATAAATCAAATGATCATAATGTTTAGCGGCCCCAAAGATTTTTTCACCATATGCACCGGCATTTGCTTCATTTTCAATGAAGACTGGTACTTGGAATGCGTCTTGGAGCGCCTTTTTCAGGTCAACATTTTTCCATTTAGAATGCGGCGTAAACACGATTTGCTGATCGGCATCCACTAGTCCCGGTATACATAGGCCAATACCTATGAGTCCGTATGGGGAAGAGGGGATTTGTGCCATCAACTGCTGTATTAATTCAGTTAATATGCGTATGGTCACATCAGGAGCGCTTGATGGGAGGTTGATCTGCTCTTCGTGAAGGATGGACCCTTCAAGGTCGGTTAAAATGCCGTTGACATAATCAACGCCGACATCAATCCCGATGGAGCAGCCAGCACGTTTATTAAACATGAGTAAAACCGGTCTTCTCCCGCCGCTAGACTCACCTTGACCGATCTCATAGACGAGTTGCTCTTTCATTAATGTACTTACTTGAGAGGAAACAGTCGATTTATTTAACCCAGTGCGTTCAGATAATTTGGCTCTAGAAATTGGCGCATGCTGGAGAATTTCTTTTAATAATAGCTTTTGATTTATTTTTTTCACAAAGTTCTGATCAGCGATATCCATGTTATCCACTCCATTTGTTTCGTCTTTAGATTAAGTGAAGAAAAAACTGATTTTCTTCGTCTGTTATCTGTAAGAAGGATGATTTTAACTTTATTATAACGAAAATATTTCTAAAAAACTAAAAAATATGGAAAATTCAAAGTGAATGGATCATCAATTGAATATTAGTTTGTTGAATCAACTTACAAAGTGTAATCATAGGAGGAATAAAAGATGGCTAACTCAAATATGAAAACGTTACACAGTTTAGAAGGAATCGGAAAAATACAATTTGAAGGAAAACAATCAAAAAATCCACTCGCTTTTAAATCCTATAATCCAAGTGAAGTAATTGACGGAAAAACAATGAAAGATCACCTGCGCTTCTCAGTCGCTTATTGGCATACATTGACTGCTGATGGAACAGACATGTTTGGAACTGGCACGATGCAGAGAGCATGGGATTCCTACAGCGGGATGGATTTAGCAAAAGCTAGGTTGGAAGTTGCCTTTCAACTGTTTGATCTATTAGATGTCCCGTATTTTTCCTTCCATGACCGTGACATTGCACCGGAGGGAGATACGCTTCAAGAGACGAATCAACAATTAGACATCATTTTAGAAAGAATGAAAGAATACATGCGAGATAGCGGAGTCAAGCTACTGTGGAACACGGCCAACATGTTCAAGCATCCTAGATTTGTTCACGGCGCAGCGACATCTTGTCATGCAGATGTCTTTGCCTATGCAGCCGCACAGGTGAAAAAAGGCATCGAAACAGCTAAAGACCTTGGCGCAGAAAATTACGTTTTCTGGGGAGGACGAGAAGGATACGATACTCTGCTGAATACGGATATGAAAAGAGAGCTAGACCACATGGCGTCATTCTTGCATATGGCTGTTGATTATGCAAAGGAAATTGGATACACTGGCCAATTTTTAATTGAGCCTAAGCCGAAGGAGCCGACTACTCATCAATACGATGCAGATGCAGCGACATCTATCGCCTTTTTAAAGCAATACGGATTAGATACACATTTTAAATTGAACATTGAGGCGAATCATGCGACGCTTGCTGGCCATACGTTTGAGCATGAATTACGTGTCGCGAGAATACATGGATTGCTCGGTTCTGTGGATGCGAACCAAGGGAATACGCTGCTTGGCTGGGACACTGATGAATTTCCAACCGATTTATATGCCACAACGCTTGCCATGTATGAAATTCTGCAAAATGGTGGACTAGGTACTGGTGGTCTCAACTTTGATGCAAAAGTTAGAAGAGCTTCTTTTGAGCTTGAAGATATTTTGTATGCCCATATTGCGGGGATGGATGCATTCGCAAAAGGATTGAGGGTCGCTCATAGACTCATAGAAGATCGTGTGTTTGAAGATGTCATTAAGCACCGGTATCGCAGTTTTTCTGAAGGGATTGGCCGTGACATTTCAGAAGGAAAGGCAAACTTTCATACATTAGAAGAGTATGCATTGAAACATCCTTTAATCAGAAACGAATCGGGAAGAGAGGAACAGTTGAAAGCCCGGTTAAATCAATACTTGTTAGAAGATTGATAGAAGAAGCGGACCTGTTTTGAAGGAGTGAAGACATGAAGTATGTGATGGGAATTGACCTTGGAACGAGCGGAGTCAAAGCCATATTAGTCGATGAGGACGGAAAGGTATGCGGCGAGGCCACTAAGCCTTACCGCCTCATTCAAGATAAACCTGGATATTGTGAGCAGAACCCAGAGGAATGGGTTGAGCAAACAGTGGCTGCGATGAAAGAACTGATGGCAAGGCAGCCTGTCCTTTCAAAAAAAGTAGAGGGCATCAGCTTTTCTGGACAGATGCATGGGCTGGTTCTTTTAAATGAATCCCGCGAGGTGCTCCGCCCTGCGATTTTATGGAATGATACACGAACAACAGCGCAATGTACACACATCACAAACAAGCTGGGGGAACGGCTCCACCAAATAACGAAAAATCAAGCGCTAGAAGGATTCACACTGCCAAAATTATTATGGGTAAAGGAACATGAACCAGAAATTGATCAACAAATCAACATGTTTTTACTTCCGAAAGATTATGTCAGATTTCGTTTAACAGGTTCTGTCCATATCGATTATTCTGATGCGGCTGGCACCTTGCTGTTAAATATTGGGGAGCGAGCATGGAGTGAAGAGATTTGTCAGGTATTTGATATTCCTTTTCATATTTGCCCGCCGCTTGTCTCGTCAGAGGATGAGGTTGGAACTCTATTGCCGCAAATTGCACGTGAAGCCGGGATTGAAGAGGGGGCCAAAGTCTTTGCTGGCGGGGCAGACAATGCTTGCGGAGCAATTGGAGCTGGCATTTTATCTTCTGGCCGCACGTTATGCAGCATTGGCACATCTGGCGTCATTCTTTCTTACGAAGAGGATCATGAAAGAGCGCTGCAAGGAAACTTGCATTTGTTTCATCATGCAAAAAAAGATGCTTTATATACAATGGGTGTGACGCTTTCAGCAGGATATAGCCTGAACTGGGTAAAGCATTTACTATCCCCAGAGGAATCGTTCCAATCACTACTAGAAGGTGCGGTTGATGTTGCGCCTGGAGCGAATGGATTGCTCTTCACACCCTATTTAGTAGGAGAAAGAACACCTCATGCGGATTCTATCATTCGTGGAAGCCTGATTGGATTAGACAGCAGGCATGAAAGGGCACATGTCGTCAGGGCTGTGCTAGAAGGGATTACCTTCTCGTTAAATGAATCGATCGCCTTATTTCGGCAAGCAGGGAAACACATAGATTCTATTGTCTCCATTGGAGGCGGCGCGAGAAGCCGGACATGGCTTCAAATGCAAGCAGACATTTTTCAGGCTGAGGTCATCCAGTTAGACAATGAACAAGGGCCTGCTTTAGGTGCAGCGATGCTTGCAGCCGTTGGCTGCGGCTGGTATCCGTCGCTTGAGGCATGTGCAGATCAGTTTGTTCATCAAGCTGCTGTCTATGAGCCAGAGCAGAAACATGCAAATATATATGCTGATCTTTTTCATCTGTATCAACAGATTTATACACAAACAAGAGATATCCATGCCGGATTAGCGCAATATCGATCCATCTAGCAGAAAAGGGTGATATGAAAGGAGGTGATGGGTTCGCTTCATCTTAGAGAAGTCAGAACAATTTAATTGGAAAAAGGAGAGGGATGGAAAATGAATTTGAAAAGATTGAGGCTGTTGTTTGTATTGTGTATTGGATTTGTGCTGACACTGACGGCTGTGCCAGCTCATGCGGAAACGATTTATGATAATAGAATCGGCACACACGGCGGTTACGATTTTGAGTTATGGAAGGATTACGGTAATACCTCTATGACACTTAACAATGGCGGCGCATTTAGCGCGCAATGGAACAATATCGGAAATGCTCTGTTTCGAAAAGGGAAGAAGTTTGATTCCACTAAAACTCATCATCAACTTGGTAACATCTCCATCAATTACAACGCAGCCTTTAACCCAGGCGGGAATTCCTACTTATGTGTCTACGGCTGGACACAATCTCCATTAGCTGAATACTACATTGTTGAGTCATGGGGCACATATCGCCCAACAGGAACGTATAAAGGATCATTTTATGCCGATGGTGGCACATATGACATTTATGAAACGCTACGTGTCAACCAACCTTCTATTATTGGAGACGCAACCTTTAAGCAATATTGGAGTGTACGTCAAACAAAACGTACGAGCGGAACTGTATCCGTGAGTCAGCATTTCAGAAAATGGGAAAGCCTAGGTATGCCAATGGGGAAAATGTATGAAACAGCATTAACTGTAGAAGGCTACCGAAGCAACGGAAGTGCAAATGTGTTTACCAACCAGCTGATGATTGGACGATAATAGAATACAAAAAAAGCCAGCAGTTTTTTGCTGGCTCCAGCGTGTAGACAAACCCTCGCATTCGTTGTCAGTCCTGCGTGCTGGTGCTCACGAATGTCAAATTCGCTCCGCGCCAGTACTCGTCCTTCCTAGACTTCAAAGGTTTTCTATCACGCTGAAAAGAAGACAAAGTGCTAAAATCAAGATCATTTTAGCACTTTGTCAACAATTTGAAGCCAGCAGTTTTTTGCTGGCTTTTCTTCTGTCTATGATAACTTTTCAACTTCAACTCTGCCAGAAAAGAACGTCGCACCGCCGCCCATATCTGCTAGCCGATCAGGTGTTAGTCCATTGACTAGCTGTTTTTTGCCTTTTTGATCTGCCCATAATCCTTGGCTCACCACAACACCGGATAAGACATTTTGACCAACTGACACGACAAGCTCGCATTCACCCCGGTCATTCAGCACACGCACCATATCACCATCTTCAATCTCTCTTGCCTTTGCATCCTCTTCATTCATATGAAGCTTAGGAAACTTCTCGAGTTTTTGATGCTTTTCATGAAGAGAGAAGGTCGAGTTAAGGAAATTATGATTCGGACCCGGTATAAAGGTAAGTGGATATTCGCTTTCCTGATAGAGGGGCACATAGGTTGGAAGCGCTGGATACCCGTCTTTTTTCATCTGTTCAGAATAAAGCTCAATTTTACCGCTCGGAGTAGAGAGCTTTAAGTCCTGGAAAGGTCCTCTTTTTGCTTTGATCCATTTCTTTTCTTTTAATGCCTCGTATGAAATGTCCTCATAATGCGGATTTTCTGGATGATGAAGGGCTTGTTCCATAAGTTCCGCATCTGTCTCGCGGAAGGCTTCATCTTCAAAGCCCATCGCATGAGCTAACAAGCGAAATACTTCTGTATTGGATTTGCTTTCTCCATAGCGTGCAATCACTGGCTCTTGAATTTGAATATAGTGGTGCCAGTATGATGTATAGAAATCCTCATTTTCAAAGGCGGATGTGGCAGGCAGGACAATGTCTGCATATTTAGCTGTCTCTGTCAGAAATAGATCATGAACGACTGTAAATAAGTCCTCTCTCAGCAAACCTTCTCTTACTTTATTTGCTTCAGGCGTGACAACGGCTGGGTTTGACGAGTAGACAAAGAGTGCATCTATGGAAGGCGCTGCATTCGTCAGCACACTGCCAAGCTGATTCATATTAAATGACCTAGGCGTGTGGTCCTTTAATAGATCTGGCCGCTGAAGAGCTGTTTCATTATAGCTCAGAAAAGAAGAGTTTGATTTCATCGCTCCGCCGCCCTTATGGAGCCACTGACCAGTCAGAGCAGGGAGGCAAGAAATAGTTCGAATGCTCATCCCGCCATTATCATGGTGCTGCAACCCATTGCCAATACGAATAAGAGATGGTGATGTCTCTGCATACATTCTTGCAAGTGTCACGATGTCCTCTTTTGAAACCCCAGTGATGCCCTCAACAGTGTCTGGATCATACTGCTTCACATGCTCACGCAGCTCCTGATGACCGGTTGTATACGTTTCTAAAAAGGCTTCATCTGTCAGTCCTTCTTTAAAAAGGACATGCATGATGCCAAGTGCAAGGGCACTGTCAGTACCTGGTCGAAGCGGAATGAACCAATCTGCCATCCGGCCAGTTTGGTTTTTGTGAACATCAATCACAACAATCTTTGCTCCTTGCTTTCGGGCTTTTTGCGCGAGGGTGATTTGGTGCATATTGGTCGACACAGCATTGATTCCCCAAAAGATGAATAGTTTCGTATGAATGGTGTCTTCTGGGTCAGTCCCGATGCTTGCACCCATTGTATATTTATAGCCGGTCGTTCCTGCTGACTGACAGATGGTTCGGTCTAACTGACTTGAACCAAGACGATAGAAAAAGCGGCGGTCCATGCCTTCAGCATTCAGATTGCCCATATTCCCATAGAAGCTGTATGGCAGAATACTTTCTGGACCTTTTTCGTCAATGAGCTTTGTCCATTTTTGCCGAATGGTTTCAATGGCTTCTTCCCACGTAATCGGCGCAAATTGCCCATCGCCTTTTCGACCGACACGCTTCAAAGGAGTCGTCAATCGTTTTTCATCATATAAACGAGCTGTGACATTCCGCACTTTGTTACATATGTTGCCTTGGGTGACGGGGTGGTCTGGATCTCCCTGCACTTTTACGATCTTTCCATTTTCTTTATGTATCAAAAGACCGCACTGATCTGGGCAATCTAACGAACAAACTGATTTGAATATTCCGTCTTTCATTGCTGTATAATCGGTCATGAATTTTTGGCTCCTTTTCTGAAATCCGTTATCTCTTTGTATGGACTTTATTTTAGCATGTTCGGAGATGGAAGGTAAGAAAGAGATGATGAATTGAAAAAAAGCCCCTTAAGAGGGACTTTTAAAAACGGGTGACTTGTACAGGAAATTCTTTTACTCCAAAAACAAATGTGCTTTGGATAGGTTTTAGCTGATCTGCAACGCAGGTGATGTCTTGAAACGTCTGGAGTAAAACTTCAAGTGCAATGTTGCTCTCAAGACGGGCAAGCGGTGCGCCGAGACAAAAATGAATACCGAAGCCAAAGCTCATATGCGGATTTGATTTCCGGTCAAGACGGAACGTATCTGGATCGTCAAATTTCTGTTCATCGCGATTTGCTGAAGCGACCCAGCTAATGAGATAGTCTCCTTTTTTAATTTTTGAGCCTGCAATCTCAACATCCTCGGCCGCGATTCTCCCAATGGCTTGAACAGGTGGGTAATAGCGTAACGTTTCCTCGGTCAATTGAGGATTAAGAGAAGGGTCTTGCCGTACGGCTTCGGCGATATGCGGCTGCTCTGTTAGCAGTCTTACTGCATTTGTAATCAAATTGGTCGTTGTCTCATTACCGGCAACAAGTAATAGAATACAAAAACCAAGCAGTTCATTCTCGGTTAAACGCTCACCGTCGATTTCTGCTTGAATGAGAAGTGAGATCAGATCATCAGTAGGTGATTCTTTTCGTTTTTGGATCAAGTGAGTAAAATAAGCGGACAGCTCTTCCTCTGCGCGTTTCTGCATATCGACTACTGCTTGAATGGCTTCTTTTGATTCATCCTTTGCACCTGCTACTAGGGCATCAGAATGTTTCTTAATGAACGATCTATCCTTTACCTCTGCGCCGAGAAGCTCAGCAATGATCATGACAGGTAGGGGAGCTGCTAGATCTTGGACGATATCAAACGTACGCTGATCTTTGACTTGTTGCAGCAGGTCATGTGTCAGGTCTCTAATGTTATCTTCTAATTGTTTGATCGCTTTTGGTGTGAATGCTTTATTCACGAGTGCTCTCATTTTTGTATGTTTTGGCGGGTCCATCGTTAAAATACTCGTTTTCGTTGTGCTTCTTCCTCGCTGTGATGAGAACACTTTTGGCTGCTTCAGAACAGACTGGATATCCGCATATCGAAAGAGATCCCAGCACTTTCTTGTTTCATCATATCTAATATCACTCTGCGCACGTAGCTCATTGTAAATAGGGAATGGGAAAAGAAGGTCATCGGTCGAACGGATTTCTTTCATTGGAATGACATTGATATAGTTTTCTTTCACTTTCATTATGAACGCTCCTTTTTCACTTGGTTTCCCTTTCACGGTATCACCCGTAAAATATCATTTCAACGGACATGTTTTCTAAAATATGTCAATAGTCTAATCGGAAGATTCAAGCACATTCGTCGTATAGGAAAATAGAAATCCATTAAAAATGATAGCGCTTTCTATAAAATAGAATTGAAGTCACCGAAACCAAAAATAAAATGGGGAATTCAGTCGAACGAAAGGGTACTATGATGCAAATATGAATGGTTCTTTAGATCTAAATTGTTGTTTTACAAAAGCGCAGTCAGTATACATACAGCAAGCGGTTGAATGCCTATTCGGGACTTTTGAAAAGCGCTGGCTCTTTCTTGACACGATTTCTCATCATGTTACGATAACTAACGTGCGAAAAACACGAACAAAAAGCGAACAAGGGAGAGGATCAATATCATTGATCAAAAGAAAGTTGCTTTCATTGGAGCAGGTTCTATGGCGGAAGGAATGATTGCAGGGATTGTGCGATCAGGCCAAATGCCGCCGGGCCAAATATACGCAACAAACAGACAAAATCAACTTCGATTGAATGAACTAACGACACGTTACGGAATACAAACAGCCACAATGGATTCTTTTCCTTTTGAAGAAATGGATATGTTGATCCTAGCCATGAAGCCAAAGGATGCTGAAACAGCACTTGAATCGTTAAAACCTCATATTCAGAGAGACCAGCTGATCTTGTCTGTCCTTGCAGGCCTGAAGCAATCCTATATTGAAGATATGCTGCATGAAGGGCAGCCCGTGATGAGGGTCATGCCGAATACGTCAAGTACGATCGGGGCTTCAGCGACCGCTTTATGTGCTGGGCGTTATGTGAAAGACGACCATATCAGCATGAGTCAGGCTCTTTTATCTGAAATGGGAGAAGTGTATACCATTCAGGAAGAACAAATGGATATTTTTACCGGAATTGCTGGAAGCGGACCAGCCTATTTTTATTTCTTAATGGAAAGAATCGAAGAAGCAGGGGAAGAAGCAGGTTTATCTAAGGAATTGTCTCGCCAAATTGGCGCGCAGACACTTCTCGGTGCTGCGAAAATGCTGCAAGAAACAGAGGAAGACCCTTCTGCACTAAGAGAGAAAATTACGTCACCAAATGGAACAACTGCGGCAGGACTGAATGCATTAGATGATTTTGGCGGAGGAGAAGCCATCAAGCAGGCCGTCAAACATGCTGCCAATCGATCAAAAGAAATCAGCAAACAGCAAAAACAAAAAGTATCTATATAAATAGAGCTCAAATACAGGAGTGATAAGGTGTACGCAGATAAAGAGAGAAAACGAATTGTTGTGAAAATCGGAAGCAGCTCTCTTACTAGCTTTCAAGGGGAGATTAGTTTAAAAAAACTAGAAAACCTCGTCAATCAAATTGTGAAACTCAAAGATGAAGGACATGAAGTCATTTTGGTTTCATCTGGTGCGGTTGCAGCTGGTTACCGAAAACTAGGATTTATCGATAGACCCAAAACACTGCCGGAAAAACAGGCATCTGCCTCGATAGGGCAAGGGCTTTTAATGGAATCATATTCTACTTTATTTTTATCACACGGTTATATTGCTTCACAGCTTTTAATCACAAGAAGTGATTTTTCAGATGAAACGCGCTATCAAAATGTGCGGAACACAATGAATGTGTTATTAGATCGAGGCATCATTCCGATTATCAATGAAAATGATACAGTGACGATTAATCGCTTGAAGTTCGGAGATAACGATACATTGTCTGCAAAAGTAGCTGGACTCATTGATGCGGATTTCCTTGCCATTTTATCTGATATTGATGGCCTGTATGAAGAGAACCCGCATACAAATCCGAATGCGAAAAGAATCCTTGAAGTCACAGACATCACAGAAGACATCGAAGCAGCAGCTGGAGATGCAGGTAGCAGTGTGGGCACAGGCGGAATGAAATCAAAGCTCGATGCGTTTAAAATTTCAATGGCTGCTGGTATCAATGGCTTTTTAGGCAAAGCGGATACGCCTCACATTTTAGACAAAGCAATCAACGGAACAGAGGATGGCACTTATTTTACCGCTGATGAAAACTTAGCACCGCTGAATTACAAGAAGCAGTGGATTGCCTTTCATTCTGGACCAAAAGGCGAGATCGTTGTGCAAAAGAAATCACAGGAACATCTTATGCACCGGGAGAAGTGCCTGGATTCTGATGGGATTGTCAATGTAAAAGGTTCGTTTAAAAAAGGCGATGTCGTCCGTATTTTAGATCAAGATGAAAGAGAAATCGGGCTTGGTATTGTGAATTATCCATCTGACGAACTGGCACTAAGCCGTGATTCGTTACAGGATGAAGTGGTTCATGTCGTCGATCTTGAAGCTTTTGTTTGTCATTTAGATTTATCGATACCAGTTTGCTAAAGGGAGGAATTTCATGACACTGACAGCTGAAGTTGTCACATCGGTCAAAGAAAAAGCGAAAAAAGCAAAGCACGTTTCAAAAAAACTAGGTTTACTTCATACAGAGGATAAAAACGAGGCACTGCTTAAACTAGCAGAAGCGTTAGAACAAAATAGCACGTTCATTTTACAAGAGAACCAAAAGGATATAGATGCCGGGAAGGAGAAGGGCTTTTCAGAGGCACTCTTGGATCGTTTAATGTTAAATGAAGAAAGAATACATGATTTTGCCGAAAGCTTGAGGCTTGTGACGAGATTAACAGATCCTGTTGGAGAAATATTGGATGAATGGACTCTTGAAAACGGCTTACATGTGAAAAGCCGAAGAGTACCGCTCGGTGTGATCGGGATGATCTATGAAGCGAGACCGAACGTCACTGTCGATGCAGCAGGACTTGCCCTTAAAGCAGGTAACGCAGTGATTTTAAAAGGCGGTTCCTCCGCTATTTCTTCCAACAAAGCGATCGTGAGTGTGATTCATCAAGCATTGGATCAAACAAAAATTCCGCGTGATGCGGTGCAATTGATAGAACAAACAGATCGTTCATCGGTTCAAGCTATGTTCCATCTAAAAGAATGGATTGATGTCTTGATTCCGCGAGGCGGAGCTTCTTTAATCAAAACAGTGGTTGAACAATCTACCATTCCCGTCCTTGAAACAGGAACAGGAAACTGTCATGTCTTTATTGATCAAACAGCCAATGTGAAAAAAGCGATTGAGATCGTCATCAATGCAAAAACGAATCGTCCAGCAGTATGTAATGCACTTGAAACGCTGATCATCCATCGCGATTGGCTGAAAGAAAATGCGGCATCATTGAATGATGCCCTTCTTGAGCACGATGTCACTGTACATGGCGACGAGGCTGCATTGTCTCATTTTTCAAATGCCATTCTTGCTGAGGAAGTAGACTGGACAGATGAGTATTTAAGTCTTGATCTTGCCATAAAGGTAGTTGATTCAATCGAGGAAGCGATCCAGCATATTGAGAAATACGGTACAAAACATTCAGAAGCCATCGTGACAGAGGATGAAGAGCAGGCACTCATATTTTTAAACGAAGTCGATGCGGCGGCAGTTTATCATAACGCATCTACTCGCTTTACAGACGGCGGTGCACTTGGATATGGAGCTGAAATTGGTATCTCCACACAAAAACTGCACGCCAGAGGTCCCATGGGGCTGCCAGCACTCACAACAACGAAGTTACTTCTGTCTGGTGACGGTCAGATTAGAAGCTAGATGAGATTTAAAAAACACTACCTTTTTTCATGAGGTAGTGTTTTTTAGTGTATGATGAAAGGATAGATGAGAAAGGGGTATGACATGGAGAATATCAACTTATCCATTTATTTGAGAGATTTTATAGAAGACGATGCTGAAGCGCTGACAACACTTGAATATGAAAATCGTGATTTCTTTCAGCCCTTTACTTCATTGAGACAAGAACATTTTTACACCATACCTGAGCAATTGAAGCGAATTCAGATGTATCAGAAAGGTCGGAAAAACGATGAGACATATGCAAAGGGTATTTTTCATCGTGAGACCAATCAACTCATTGGATCGATTACACTGTCTGGTATTGTCAGAGATGTGATTCAAAGTGCTTGGCTTGGCTACGGTCTTGATCAAAATCAAAATGGTAAAGGCTACACAACTCAAGCCATTGCGCTCATGCTTGATGAGGCATTTCAAAAGCTTGACCTGCATAGGATAGAGGCAGGTGTTCAGCCTCATAACCGCGGGTCTATTCGAGTACTTGAAAAAGCAGGCTTTCAAAAAGAAGGTCTATCTAGGCAAAATGTGAAAATTAATGGAGAATGGAAAGATCATTATTTATTTGCCATATTGTCTACAGATGAACGACCTAGTATTCTATCATGATAAAAACTCCCTATACGAGGGAGTTTTTTATCGTTTCCATGCATTCATTTGTTACAGCAGGTTTTCTTCATCACTTTCTCAAACTTAAAAAATTCAAATTCCTCAGGCGCTGTGTGCTCACTTTCTCTCTCATCCTCTTGAGGTGCGTTTGGATCTTGATGTTTCATATGATAAAACTCCACAATTTGAAAGCCACATTTATTGACATAGAAGTGAATGTTGCGTTTTTCAAAATATGGGGTCACAACCTCCCAGACAATCGTTTCTGGATATTGCGCCTCAATGGCTTTCCATGCTGCCTGACCAATGCCTTTTCCGTGTGAGGATGAAGAGATGTATAATAGGTCAACTGAATTGTGGTTGGTCTCTTGGTTGATTTTAATAACCACGCCGCCTGCCTTTTCGCCATTTAGCATAATATGATAAACAATGTGGTCATTCGAATGAAAAGATGCGTCAATCACATCATCTGGAGGAATCGGCCCGTCATGCGCATCGCCAAATGCGTCAATCACGCCAGCTGTAAAAGCTTTCTGTAGCTCATTTTTCATAAAAGGGAAGTCTTCTTTTTTTGCAAGTTCTAATGTCACTTCATGTTGAGTGATGTTGTTCATGTTTTTATCCTTTCCAAGCGTAATAGTGTTCTGCATGTTATCATAAAGGGTGGAGTAACTCCATAGTCAAGAGAGGAGCCTTAATTTTGATGAATGATGTGCAAAAAACATTTTTCACTGGAGAATTTGCCAAGTTATTTGATGTGAAGAAAGATACCTTGTTTTATTACGATAAAATTAATTTATTTAAGCCTGCTGGTGTCCATGAAAATGGGTACCGTTACTATACCCTTGAGCAATTTGACCATTTCATAGCGATCCAATCCCTTCGTGCTGTTCAATTTCCGATAAAAGAGTTAAAACAATATTTCACTGAGCCTTCCCGCGAAAGGCTCCAAAGCCTAGCAGCTGAACAAATAGAAAAGGTCAAACAAGAGATTGAAAAACTTCAAGATATCCAGTCTTTTCTTATGCGGGTGATGGAGACAACGCATGAATTATCAACTGTGAAAATAGGGGAGGTGCTGTTTCAAGAGCTGCCGGAAGAACCAGTTGTACTAAGCGCATCAAACCCGATCGACATGAATACATCCGTAGAAGAAATATCTCGTATTGTAGGACATTTTCTAAAGGAAATTGGCATAAAAGGGGCTGCTGCAAATGGAGCTGTCTTAAAAAAGGAACAGTTCCTTCAGCGTCAATATCATCAGTCAGATCAGTTGTTCTGCCGAATGGAAGCGCCGGAAGCAGTTAAAAAACCTGCTGGCCTTTATGCGGTGATGTATGATCAAGGATCATATGAAGAGATTGAATCTGCTTATTCGCGCTTGTTAGATGAAATTGAAAAAGAGGACATGATACTAGATGGAGATGTATTTGAAGAGTATTTGCTTCATTCACTCATGTCTAAAGATGAAGCAGAGTATATAACGAAACTCAGTGTAAAAGTGAAAAAGCACTCAGATTAACCAAAAAAGGATAGAACGCATGGATGCGCGTCTATCCTTTTTGATATTAACCGACTTGATTCTCCGTAAATTGGCTCATATATAAGTCTGCATAAAAGCCATTTTGTTTTAAGAGTTCGCTGTGTGTTCCTTTTTCAATGATGGTACCATCTTTCATGACTAGAATAAGGTCGGCATCTTTAATCGTCGACAGTCTGTGTGCAATGACAAAGCTCGTTCTGCCGTTCATCAATTCATTCATCGCTTTTTGAATGTGCATCTCTGTCCGTGTATCCACACTGCTCGTCGCTTCATCTAATATTAATATTTTTGGATCAGATAATATCGCACGGGCGATGGTTAACAGCTGGCGCTGACCTTGGGACAAATTACCGGCATCTTCTGTTAAGAGTGTGTTATATCCGTCTGGAAGCGTGCGGATGAAGTCATCAGCATAAGCATGTTTGGCGGCTTTGATGACATCCTCTTTTGAGACATTCTGCCTGCCATAAGCAATATTGTCATGAATCGTCCCTTCAAAAAGCCACGTATCCTGAAGAACCATCGCAAATAAGTCGCGTACTTGCTGACGGCTGAGATCAGTAGTTTTGACGCCGCCGATGCGGATAGAGCCTTGATCTAATTCATAGAAACGCATTAAAAGATTGATGATGGTTGTTTTTCCAGCGCCTGTTGGCCCAACAATCGCAACCGTTTGACCTTCTTTGACATCTAAACTCAAATTTTTAATAATCGGATGGTCTTTTTCATATCCAAATTGAACTTGTTCAAAGTTCACATCCCCTGAAAGTGATTCAAGGTCAATCGCCGCATCTTCCTCAGTGCTTTCTTCTTCCTCATCCAGGATGTCAAACACCCTTTCAGCAGAAGCAATCGCTGATTGAACCAAGTTGGCGACGCTTGATGCTTGCACGAGCGGTTGAGACAATTGCTGCGTATATTGGATAAACGCCTGCACATCCCCGACACGAATATTCCCGTTTATTACAAGAATACCGCCAGCTACACTGACTGCCACATAGCCAAGGTTCCCGATAAACGTCATCAATGGCATCATTAAGCCGGAAATGAACTGCGCTTTTCTCGATGATTCATATAGCTGTTCGTTTAATTGATCAAATGTATCGATCGCTTTCTTTTCATAGCCATATGCACGAACCGTTTGGTGCCCTGTGAACATTTCATTAATATGTCCATTGATCATCCCAAGCTCTTTTTGCTGCGCTTTAAAATGTTTTTGAGAAAATGACGTAATGCCGCGAATCGCAAACAGGCTGAGCGGTAGCGTCAAACAAACGAGCAAGGTCAGAAGCGGACTAATGAATAGCATCATGACAACAATCCCAATGACCGTGATGACAGATGTAATCACTTGGGTGAGTGCCTGCTGAAGCGAAGTATTAATATTATCGATGTCATTCATCACACGGCTCAGTGTGTCCCCATGGGTTGTTTTATCAAAATACCGAAGAGGGAGACGGGTGAGCTTGTCATTTGCTTCCTGCCTCAATTCAGCAATGGTCTGTTGGGAGACACCCGCCATCACATATTGCTGAACAAATGAAAAGAGAGAGGCAACGACATATAATAGGATAAGCAGTAATAAAATCCGCGAAATGACATCAAATTGAACAGCCGTTCCTTGAGTAAAGCTGTCAAATAGGGAAGAGGTGGCATCCCCTAGCAGCTTTGGACTAATGACATTAAAAACGGTTGAACCGACCGCTGCAATGAAAACAAGGATCAGCTGAAATTTTCTCGGTTTCAAATAGCCAATCAAACGAATTAGTGTTTTCTTAAATTCCTTTGGTTTTGCGATAGGCCCTCTAGGGTGGCCGCCTTTATGGCCCATGCCGGAAGACATTTTCTTACTCATCCTCGCTCCACCTCCTGACCTTCCTGTGATGCCACAATCTCTTGATAGACAAGATTGTCCTTCAGTAATTGTTCATGTGTTCCGATACCTGCAATTTTCCCTTCATCTAGTACGATGATTTTATCACTATGCTTCACTGTGCTAATTCTTTGCGCCACAATGATGAGAGCAGCATGTGCTTTTTCGGCTTCTAATGATGCCCGTAGCTTTGCATCTGTTTTATAATCAAGTGCTGAGAAACTATCGTCAAACAGATAGAATGACGGCTTTCTCACCAGCGCTCTTGCAATAGAAAGACGTTGCTTTTGACCGCCAGATAGATTCGATCCACCTTGGTCAATTTCCGCATCGATTCCGCCATCTTTTTGCAAAACAAATTCTTCTGCCTGCGCCGTGCGAAGCGCTTGCCAAACATCTTCATCGCTTGCATCCTGTCTACCAAATCGCACATTATCGGCAATGGTTCCACTAAATAAAACCGCTTTTTGAGAAACATAGCCCATCTGGCTTCTCAGTTTCTCCTGAGGCAAATTTCTAATGTCTACACCATCAAGTGTAATCCGGCCTTCTGTCGCTTCGTAAAATCGCGTCATTAGCTGGAGAAGGGTGGTTTTCCCTGAACCTGTACTGCCGATAATAGCTGTCGTTTCGCCAGTTTTGGCTTCAAATGTAATATCTTGAACCGCCGGTTTTTCCGCATTTGAGTAATAAAATGATACATCCTCAAAGCGAATGGATTGTGCGGGTGCACGCAGGTCAGTAACCGTTCCTTCATTGTCTTGAATTTTCGGTTCCATGTTTAACACTTCGTTCATGCGTTTAGCTGATGCTTGTGCTCTTGGAACCATAATAAAACTCATTGACAGCATAATCAGTGCCATCAAAATCATCATCGCATATTGGATAAAGGCAATCAGATTCCCAACTTCCATCTCTCCGGCATCAATTCGGTTTGCACCAAGCCAGACGATGCCGATATTTGTGAAGTTCATGATGATGAGCATAAATGGAAACAAGTAAGCCATTAAACGGTTAACTCTAAGGCCCGTATCCTTGTAGGATGTGTTGGCTTCTTGAAAACGTTCCTTTTCATCATCTACACGGTTAAAAGCACGAATGACCCGGATGCCTGAAAGAGATTCTCGCATAATTAAATTCAGCCGGTCTGTTTTTTTCTGAAGCTGACCGAAGAGCGGAATGGCCTTTCTCGATACTAAATAGATAAATCCGCCAAGAAGGGGAAGGGCTGCTAAAAAGATGAGAGATAGGACAGCATCTCGGGATACAGCCAAAATAATTCCGCCCACAAGCATGAGCGGGGCTCTCGTCATCATTTGTAAAATCATGATCGTAACATCTTGGACTTGTTTCACATCATTTGTCGATCTTGTAATAAAGGAAGACGTGCCGATTTTTTGAAATTCTTCTAGTGAAAATTGTTCGACATGCACAAAAAGCTGTCTTCTCATATCACGCCCGAAACCAAGTGCAGTCTTTGATGACAAGTAAGATTTCCAGATCGTGAGCAAGATGGCAAGTAGAGAACAAGCCACCATCCAGCCGCCTACCTTCCATATGTAAGCAATATCTCCTTGGACGATCCCGACATCGACGATATCTGCCGTAAGCGTCGGTAAATACAGCTGGAGCATACTGCTTAAAAAGGTGAGGATCACAATGGACACAACGGATAGCCGATAAGGCTTTAAAAACGATAAAATTGATTTCATACAAATACCTTTCTTCCATATAGTCTGTTGTTCTGTAACCCATCATATACAAAGAGGGTTTATTTCTACAAATGAAATGTCTTGTTTGAATGAATTATTTATATTGTTCAATTTTAGAAAAGAAATCCTTCACAAACACATAAAAATCATGAGCGGATGGAGACATTTCTCGTGATTTAGAAGCAATAATGCCAACGGTTCTTCTCACCTGCGGAAAATCGATCGGAATTTTCACTGTAAATCGCGGTGTGGTTTCATAAAAAGCACTTTCGGGTAATAAGGTAACGCCCATACCCGCTGATACGAGACCTTTAATGGCGTCTAAATCTTCTCCCTCTGATGAAATGGTTGGTTCATAGCCTGCCTGCTTACAAGCATCTACCGCAATTTGTCTCAGCACATATCCTTCCGGAAATAATACGAAATGATCTTTTCTTAAATCACTTAAATGAATACTCCTTTGTCCGCTAAAGGGGTGGCTGACAGGCAGCAAGGCATAAATGCTTTCTGAAAACAAAATATTTCCTTCTATTTGAGGGTCGTTTGTCGGTACAGGTCCTAAAAAGGCGAGATCAATATCTCGATTTTTTACAGCTTCAATGAGAAATTTATAGGATCCTTGACGAAGTAAAAAATCGACCTCTGGGTATTCCTGCTTAAAGGCGGAAATGACAGAAGGTAGCACTTGGCTTGCTAGGCTAGTAGGAAAGCCAATATTGACAGTTCCTTTGTGCGGATCTAAATATTCATCAATTTGCTCTTTCGCATAATCAATGGCTTTGAGTGCTGTTCTGACATGATCTAAAAATTGCCTGCCAATCTTCGTTAATTTGATATTTCGTCCTTCTCGTTCGAATAAGGCCACTCCAAGTTCTTCTTCTAAATTCGCAATCTGCCGACTGATCGCAGATTGGGCAACATGTAAGTTTTCAGCCGCTTCTGACACGTGTTCACGGTCTGCGACTTCTACAAAATAACGCAATTGACGAAGCTCCATTTTTACACTTCACACCCATCTATCTCAAAAAGAGATTGTTTTCATCTAAATTATATATTGTTTATATTAATTTGAAAACTTAAAATAAGTTACAGAGTTTGTGAGATTTTATTACTGTGAAAAAACGGATCTTTAAAACGGGGGAGAGAAACGATGACTTATAATCAACTACCACAACCACAAGGTCTCTACCGTCCTGAATTTGAACATGATGCATGTGGGATCGGACTGTACGCTCATTTAAAAGGGGAAGCGACACACAGCATCGTCAAAAAGGGATTACAAATGCTATGCCAGCTTGATCACCGCGGCGGGCAAGGCAGTGATCCGTATACAGGTGATGGTGCCGGTTTAATGGTACAACTGCCAGACGCTTTCTTTAGAAAAAGCTGCAAAGACTTTGCACTTCCTGAAAAGGGCCGTTACGGGGTAGGAATGGTCTTCTTTTCAAAAGAGGATGACGAGAAAACGCGTCAAGCCATCGAACAGAAAATCAACGGGTTCATTAAGCAAGAAGGTCAAACATTGATTGGCTGGAGAACCGTTCCTGTTGATGCTGGGAAAATTGGTACTGTCGCAGCGAAGAGCTGTCCGGTTGTGAGGCAAGTCTTTATCGGGGCAAACGACAAGATCACAGATCGTTTGTCATTTGAAAGAAAATTATATGTCATTCGTAAGCAGGCTGAGAACTGGGGAACAGAAGAGGAAAAGCAATTTTACTTTGTCAGCTTGTCGAGTCAAACCATTGTATACAAGGGGCTTTTAACATCAGATCAAGTCGATGCTTTTTATCTTGATCTTCAGGATGAAACATTTGTTTCTGCATTTTCACTTGTTCATTCACGATTTAGTACAAATACATTTCCTACATGGGAAAGAGCCCATCCAAACCGTTACTTGATTCACAACGGTGAAATTAACACATTAAGAGGAAACATCAATTGGATGAGAGCAAGAGAACAACAATTCGTATCTGAAGCTTTCGGAGACGATTTAGACAAGATTTTGCCAGTGCTGAATGCAGACGGAAGTGATTCATCCATTCTAGACAATGCCTTTGAATTCTTTGTGCTTGCAGGACGTACACCTGCTCATACAGCCATGATGCTCATTCCAGAACCATGGACTGAAAACACGCACATGTCGAAAGAGAAACGGGCATTTTATGAATACCATAGTTCTCTTATGGAGCCATGGGATGGGCCCACAGCCATTTCCTTTACTGATGGTAAACAAATTGGAGCCATCTTAGACCGAAACGGATTAAGACCGGCAAGATACTATGTCACAAATGATGATCATATTATTTTCTCTTCTGAGGTCGGTGTGATTGACACAAATGAAGAGGATGTGAAGTATAAAGATCGTCTTGA
Source organism: Bacillus sp. FSL R5-0422 (assembly GCF_038610765.1). Lineage (NCBI taxonomy): Bacteria > Bacillati > Bacillota > Bacilli > Caryophanales > Bacillaceae > Bacillus > Bacillus sp. FSL R5-0422. The sequence continues at coordinate 1,825,196 of NZ_CP152014.1, read as the reverse complement.
GCCAGGTAAAATGCTACTAATTGACTTAGAAGAAGGACGAATTATTTCTGACGAAGAAGTGAAATCGACGATTGCGAATGAACTTCCTTATCAAAAATGGCTTGATGAAGAAATGGTGCACGTCAATCGCTCGGAAGAAAATTCAGAAAATTCTAGTATAATGGATGATTTATTGACGCGCCAGCGTGCGTTCCATTATACGTATGAGGACATTCAAAAGTATTTAATTCCTTTACTAGAAGAAGGCAAGGACCCAATTGGTTCAATGGGAAGCGACACACCACTTGCTGTGTTATCTGATCGTGCGCAGTCTCTGTTTTCTTATTTCAAGCAGTTGTTTGCACAAGTGACGAACCCGCCGATTGATGCCATTCGTGAGCAGCTTGTGACATCTACGATGACGTGGCTAGGTGCTGAAGGAGATATTTTACATCCGAATGAATATTCATGCCGGCGAATTAAATTGTATACACCCGTCTTAACAAGCGGGCAGTTTAACGGTTTGAAAACAATTGTTCATAATGCCTTTAAAAGCAAAACGATTCATACTCTTTTCACCGATGATTTAAAGCGTGGGCTGGATGCGATGTTTGAAGAGGCAGAAAAAGCGATTCGTGAAGGTGTATCTTTATTAATCCTTTCAGATCGTGACATGACAGAACAAAAGGTGCCAATCCCACCGCTACTAGCGCTAAGTGCACTGCATCAGCATCTTGTGCGTCAAGGCTTACGGACAAAGGTGAGTCTGATCGTTGAATCTGGAGAAGTGAGAGAGGTCCATCATTTTGCCGCACTGATTGGCTACGGTGCAGATGCCATTCATCCTTATCTTGTTTATGAAACGTACAAACAGTTGATTGCAGAAGAAGCCATCTCATTCAGCTTTGATGAAGCAGTCACAAAGTTTGGGAAAAGCGTAACCGAAGGTGTCGTCAAAGTCATGTCTAAAGTGGGAATCTCCACTGTGCAAAGCTACAGAGGAGCGCAAATCTTTGAAGCCGTCGGCATTAGTGAAGACGTCATTCAGGCGTATTTCACGGGAACAGCTTCTCAGCTTGGCGGGATTGACCTTGAGACCATTGCACATGAAGCAAAACTCCGTCATGAAGCAGGGTATCAGGCAGCGACTGACCAAACACTCGAATCAGGCAGTGATTTCCAGTGGAGAAAAAATGGTGAGCACCATGCCTTTAATCCAAAAACGATTCATACGCTTCAGTGGGCATGCCGCAATGAAGATTACGATCTATTTAAGCAATATACAAAGGCAGCGGATGAAGAAAGAATCGGCTTCCTTCGAAATTTATTTGCTTTTCAGCCAAAGCAAAAACCAGTTCGTTTGGAAGATGTTGAATCTGCTGAATCCATCGTGCGCCGATTCAAGACAGGTGCCATGTCATTTGGGTCTTTAAGTAAAGAAGCGCACGAAGCGCTTGCCATTGCCATGAACCGAATTGGCGGTAAAAGTAACAGCGGAGAGGGTGGAGAAGATCCTGCTCGCTTTACAGTTGATGAGCACGGCGATGATCGCAGAAGTGCGATTAAACAAATTGCTTCTGGACGCTTTGGCGTGAAGAGTCATTATTTGGTCAATGCAGATGAATTGCAAATTAAAATGGCGCAGGGAGCAAAACCTGGAGAAGGCGGACAGCTGCCAGGAAATAAAGTATACCCTTGGGTTGCCGATGTACGCGGATCTACACCAGGCGTTGGGTTGATTTCACCACCGCCGCATCATGATATTTATTCCATCGAGGATTTGGCGCAGCTGATCCATGATTTGAAAAACGCGAATCGTGATGCACGCATCAGTGTCAAGCTTGTATCTAAAGCCGGCGTTGGCACCATTGCAGCAGGTGTAGCAAAAGGAACTGCGGACGTCATTGTCATCAGCGGGTATGATGGCGGTACAGGAGCTTCACCGAAAACGAGTATTAAACATACAGGGCTTCCTTGGGAGCTTGGATTGGCAGAAGCGCATCAAACCCTTGTGTTAAACGGTCTTCGCGAAAGAGTCGTTCTTGAGACGGACGGAAAGTTAATGACTGGCCGCGACGTTGTCATGGCTGCGATCTTAGGAGCAGAGGAATATGGCTTTGCAACAGCTCCACTTGTCGTATTGGGCTGCGTCATGATGAGAGCATGTCATTTAGATACTTGCCCAGTCGGTGTCGCTACACAGAATCCAGAGCTTCGTAAAAAATTCATGGGAAACCCTGACCACATTGTGAACTTCATGATGTTTATTGCAGAGGAAGTCAGAGAAATCCTAGCAGAGCTTGGCTTTACATCAATGGATGAATTAATTGGACGCACGGATGTTCTAGGAGTTAGCGAACGAGCAAAAGCTCATTGGAAAGCAGGCCAGCTAGACCTTGAAACACTGCTTTATCAGCCAGAAGGAGCTCGTACATTCAGAACACCGCAAAATCATAAAATTGATGAATCACTGGATATGAATGAAATCCTCCCTTATGTACAGGAAGCGCTGAATCATCAAACACCGGTGGATCTATCATTGAATATTCGCAATATCAATCGTGTGGCAGGAACCATTACTGGAAGTGAAGTGTCTAAACGCTACGGGGAAGAAGGCTTGCCAGAGGATACGATCACATTAAGGTTTACTGGTTCCGCAGGACAAAGCTTTGGCGCATTTGTACCAAAGGGCATGTCTCTCTATTTAACGGGTGATTCAAATGACTATATTGGCAAAGGACTCTCTGGAGGCAAAATTGCCGTCAAAACCTCTGATCACTTTGTACAAAATGGACATGAAAACGTCATTGTCGGAAACGTTGCATTCTACGGAGCGACAAGCGGAAAGGCCTTTATTAACGGACGTGCAGGTGAACGCTTTGCCGTTCGTAATTCAGGGGTGCATGTGGTTGTTGAAGGAATCGGTGATCACGGCTGTGAATACATGACAGGCGGACGTGTCGTCATTTTAGGAGACGTCGGGAAAAACTTCGGTGCAGGCATGTCTGGCGGCGTAGCTTACGTCCATACTTCCGATGCGAAACAATTCAAAAGAATGTGCAACATGGAAATGATCATGTTTGAAAAACTCACAGATCACGATGAAGAGCAAGAAGTGAAACAGCTGATTCAAGAGCATCTTCACTATACAAACAGCGCAAAAGCTTCGGCACTTTTAGAAAACTGGGCGCAAGAAAAGGATCAATTCATTAAAGTGATTCCGAGAAATTACAAAATGATGCTTCAAAGTATTGAAGAACAAAAACAAGCGGGCCTTAGTCATGAAGAAGCTGTCATGTTCGCCTTTGAAGCAAACACGAAACCGAAAAATCAAGAAACGGCAAACGGGCAAAAAGCAGCCCTCGCTCATTAAGAAAGGGGAGAGGACAATGGGCAAAGCAACAGGTTTTATGGATTATAAAAGAGAAAAGCCAAATGAACGTGACCCTCTCACTCGTCAAAATGACTGGAAAGAATATTCAGCTCCTTATACAGATGACGTATTGAAGAAGCAGGGCGCCAGATGTATGGATTGCGGCACACCGTTTTGTCAAATTGGGATGGAGATCAGAGGTGGTGTGTCAGGCTGCCCGATCTATAATTTAATTCCTGAATGGAATGACCTTGTGTATCGCGGAAGATGGAAAGAAGCGCTCGAAAGACTGCAAAAAACAAATAATTTCCCTGAATTTACTGGGAGAGTATGTCCAGCTCCTTGCGAAGGATCATGTACAGTCGCTATCAATGATCCAGCTGTTTCGATTAAAAATATCGAACGCACGATCATTGAAAAAGGCTTTGAAAATGGCTGGATCACACCGCGAATTCCTTCAAGCCGTACAGGCAAAAAAATTGCCATTGTCGGCTCAGGACCAGCAGGACTTGCAAGTGCGGATCAATTAAACCAAGCAGGTCATGCCGTTACCGTGTTTGAACGGTCTGACCGCCTTGGCGGACTGCTGACATACGGCATTCCAAACATGAAGCTGGACAAAGAAGTCGTGGAGCGAAGAGTCAAACTGTTGAGACAAGAAGGCATTGACTTTGTGACAAACACAGAAATCGGCGTAGATGTCACTGCCGATGAACTGAAAGAACAGTTTGATGCGGTCATCCTTTGTACAGGTGCACAAAAGCAGCGTGACCTGTTGATTGAAGGCCGTGAAGCTAAAGGGATTCACCTTGCGATGGATTATTTAACCCTCGCAACAAAAAGCATGCTGGATTCAGGATTTAAAGACAAAAACTTTATTGATGCAAAAGGAAAAGACGTTATTGTCATTGGCGGAGGAGATACAGGTGCAGATTGCGTTGCAACTGCCCTTCGCCAAAAAGCAAAAAGTGTTGTTCAGTTCGGGAAGCATCCGAAGCTTCCAGATACACGTGTAGGGGATAACATGTGGCCTGAACAGCCTTACGTCTTCTCACTCGATTATGCTTATGAAGAAGCTCAAGCGAAATTCGGGGAAGATCCGCGTCAATATTCCATTCAAACCACAAAAATAGTGGCAGATAAAAATGGAAAATTAAAAGAGCTTCATACGATCCAAATGGAAAAGGTGAAAAACGAACATGGGAAGTTTGAATTTCATGAGATTCCAGGGACAGAAAAAGTATGGCCAGCTCAGCTAGTCTTTATTGCAATTGGCTTTGAGGGAACTGAACAGCCACTTGTGAAACACTTTGGCGTGGACAGCAAAAACAATCGCATTGAAGCAAAGTATGGGGAGTATACAACAAATGTAGAAGGCGTATTTGCAGCGGGAGATGCAAGACGCGGGCAAAGCTTGATTGTCTGGGCAATAAATGAAGGCAGACAAGTGGCGCACGAGGTAGACCGGTATTTAATGGGGAGTTCGGTTCTGCCAAAATAGGTCAAACAAAGGGTGTTTACACATATAAAGAAAAGCCATGACCAAATAGTGGTCATGGCTTTTTATGATTCAGAAGATGTAATTTTACTTACTTCGTCATATTTAAAGGCTGAAGGTACCGTGACAAACGTAGAAGGGCGCGTTACGCTAAAAAGAGCAACATATCCATTTGTATTTTAGCAACTATATGAAGACAAATGCGGCTGTTTCACTCGGAGAAGAAAAATGGTGAGCCGTAATATGAAGAATCTGATTATTCTGGCATGACCTATGAACAGAACAATGATTTAAAAATGAATGCTCACATGATGATAGTGGAGCAAAACTTGCCGTCGTCACACAGCATGAAAAAAGGAGGCTAGGGAACTATCCTACAGCCACCAGACTATGTGAGAAATTAAAACGTGTATTTTAGATCTATGTTTAAATGATGGTACTTTCTAAAAATGATCACTTGAGGGGTGTTTTATCATGAAAGAAAGACTCGTATTAGTGGGGAACGGTATGGCTGGTATTCGGAGCATCGAAAACATTTTAAAAATGGACAGCGAACGATTTGAGATGACGGTATTTGGAAGCGAACCGCATCCTAACTATAACCGGATTCTTTTATCAAAGGTGCTTCAAGGAGATACGAAGGTTGAAGATATTACACTAAACGATTGGAACTGGTATGAGGCGCATGATATTCAGCTTTTTACAAATGAAACCATTGTGAAGATCGATACAGAAAACCAAACAGTCACCAGTGATCAAGGACGCACCGTGCCTTATGACCGGTTGATTTTAGCTACAGGCTCACTACCGTTTATCCTGCCGATTCCAGGAAGTGATAAAAAAGGTGTGACGGGCTTTCGGACATTGCAAGATACAGAGGAAATGGTGAGTGCCTCTCACAAGTACAAAAAAGCAGCCGTCATTGGTGGTGGGCTCCTTGGACTGGAAGCAGCACGCGGCCTACTTAACTTAGGCATGGAAGTGAATGTCATACACCTCTGTCCCCATTTAATGGAACGCCAGCTAGACCCTACTGCAGGTCAGCTTCTCCAAAAAGCATTAGAGGAACAGGGCATGAACTTCTTACTAGGAAAGAAGACAACTGAGATTTTAGGAGATACAAGAGTTGAAGGATTATCATTTTCAGATGGCTCAACACTTGAGACAGACCTCGTCATCATGGCTGTAGGAATTAAACCAAGTAAAATGCTTGCAGAAATAAGTGGACTTGAAGTGAACAAAGGTATAATCGTGAATGATTTCATGGAAACAAGTGTACCAGGCATTTATGCAGTCGGAGAATGTGTAGAACACAGGGGACAAACGTACGGTCTTGTTGCTCCTTTATATGACCAAGCGAATGTGCTTGCTGGGCATATATGTGACATGAACCCTGCCCCATACAAAGGCTCTGTGATGTCAACACAGCTGAAAGTGTCAGGAGTTGACGTATTTTCCGCCGGTGATTTTATTGAAAACGATGAGAAAAAAGCGATCAAAATTTTTGATGAGCAAAAAGGCATTTACCAAAAACTAGTCTTCCAGCAAAATCGATTAGTAGGTGCCGTCATGTTTGGAGAAACAAGTGATGGGCCCCGCCTATTCTTGTACATTAGAGAAGGGATAGATATGTCGGATAGGGAAAAGGTGTCTGTTCTAACCTCAAATGATCCGGCGCAAGAAAGCACGATTGAAAGTATGTCAAACGACCATATCGTTTGCGGCTGTAACGGGGTCTCAAAGGGTCAGATTGTGGAAGCCATTCAAAAAGAAGGCTTAACAACGCTTCAGGAAGTCAAGCAATGTACAAGTGCCTCACGATCATGCGGAGGCTGTAAACCCGTAGTTGAAGAGATTCTTTGGCACACGCTGGGCGATGGTGCGAACCGAACAGCTCAAAAAGAAACCATTTGCGCTTGCACCACTCTTTCACGAGATGAAGTCATTCACGAAATCAAAGAGAAGGGCTTGCAGCATGTCAAGGAAGTCATGAGCGTACTTGATTGGGAGACAGAAGAAGGCTGTTCAAAATGCCGACCTGCCCTGAACTACTATTTAGGCATGCTTCAACCTCTTGAGTACAAAGATGAAAGGAGCTCAAGATATGTGAATGAACGTTTGCATGCTAATATTCAAAAAGATGGCACTTATTCGGTTGTTCCACGGATGTATGGTGGCGTCACAAATGCAAATGACCTGAGAAAAATAGCTGATGTCGTCGACAAATATGAAATACCGCTTGTGAAAATGACGGGTGGTCAGCGTATTGACCTTCTAGGTGTCAAAAAAGAAGATTTACCTAAAGTATGGGAGGACTTGGATATGCCTTCTGGTTATGCATACGGAAAATCTTTAAGAACGGTCAAAACGTGTGTTGGCGAACAATTTTGCCGGTTCGGCACACAGGACTCAATGGCGCTTGGTATTGCACTTGAAAAGAAATTCGAAGGTCTTGCGACACCGCATAAAGTCAAATTGGCTGTCTCTGCTTGCCCTAGAAACTGTGCAGAATCTGGTATTAAGGACCTCGGCATTGTGGGGATAGATGGAGGATTCGAATTGTACGCTGGCGGTAATGGCGGTACGCATCTGCGGGCTGGAGATTTATTGATGAAGGTCAGTACAGCTGAAGAAGTAGAGCAAGTGGCAGCTGCATATCTTCAATATTACAGAGAAACGGCTAATTATTTAGAAAGAACCTCTGCTTGGGTTGAACGACTTGGATTAGATCATATTCAATCTGTACTTCTAGACGATGAGAAACGAGAAGCCTTGATCCAAAGAATGGACATCGCACTTTCCACGTATGAAGAGCCTTGGCAGGAGCTTCGCGAGAGTCAAAAAGCGACGAAACAATTATTTCAAAAAGCAACGGCTTCTGTATCAATAAATTGAAGGGATGAGATCATATGACAGTTTCAGTTGTAAAAGTTCACATTGGCACCTTATCAGATTTTCCGCTGCAGCTAGGAAAAACAGTTGAAGCAGGTACTCTTGAATTAGCTGTTTTTCAAACCTCTCAACAGCAGTTCAAAGCGATTGAAAACCGCTGTCCTCATAAAGGCGGTGTTCTGGCTGAAGGAATGGTAAGCGGAGAATATGTGTTCTGCCCAATGCATGATTGGAAAATCGATCTTTCGTCAGGGAACGTTCAAGCACCAGATCATGGATGCGTTAAAACATATGAAACATTGGTTGAGGGGAACGAGGTCTTTGTTTTATTCCCTATATAACTAGTTTAGATCCTTCCTTTCATGTAAATGCTGTATGTAAATAGAGCAAGAAAGGAAGGAATCTTCGTGCCGTTTCTTAGTATTTTGCTTGAGCTCTTTATCGGGTTTTTCGCCTTATTTTTTATTACGAAATTATTAGGGAAAACACAATTTGCACAAATCACGCCATTTGATTTTATTTCTGCACTCATTTTAGGCGAAATGGTTGGAAACGCCATTTTTGACCCAGAAGTCAAAATTCAGCACATTTTATTTGCTGTTGCGGTATGGGGCGTCCTCATCTACACAGTTGAATGGTTTTCACAGCGCTTTAAAGGGATCAGGGCCTTTTTAGAAGGAAGACCGACACTAGTCATTGATCAAGGTAAGATTCACTACAATCGCTTGAAGAAAAATATGCTTGATCTTAATCAGCTGCAGACATTAATTCGTGCGAAAGGTCATTTTGCCTTGAATGAAATTGAATATGCTATTTTGGAAACAGATGGATCGGTGAGCGTTCTTCCAAAAATGAAATACGCAACAGCAACCGCAGAAGATGTGAATGTGAAGGGAAAGGAAGTAAAATTGCCTAGAACGTTTATTATTGATGGTGAAATTTTAAAAGATGATCTACAAGAAGCTGGCTTTGACGAAACATGGTTGAGTGAGCAATTAAAAAAGCAGCACATTTCCTCCTATCGAGACGTTCTATTTTGTGAATGGATTGAAAATGAAGGGATTTATGCAATGAAATATGAAAAGTCTAAAAAACACCCCTAACATTAAGAAGAAGTGGGTGTTTTTTTATGCCCGTCATGAATAGGATCAAAAAGAATGTTTGATTCAGAACGTTCACAAAAAGAGGAGGAGATGTACGATGAAGTATGGAAAGGTATGGATTGTGATCGCCTTGTCTTTATTACTATTAAACTCTGCTTCACTTCAAGCAACCGGACATCAGAATCAAACAAATCGCGTCCTTGTGGTCGATCAAAAGGGAAATGGCTCGTTTCGAACCGTTCAGTCTGCCATTGATGCGATTCCAGCAAATAATCAACAGCGCGTCACGATCTATATTAAAAATGGTGTGTATAAAGAGAAAATCCTGCTTCCGCAAAATAAACCTTACGTGTCCATGATCGGGGAAGACCAACATAAGACGATTCTGACCTATAATGATACAAATGCAAGTACTGGTAGCACAACAAATAGTTCAAGCACAATGATTCGTGCGAACGACTTTTATGCGGAAAATATTACCTTTCAAAATACGGCGGGCAGATATGCTGGTCAGGCGGTTGCACTGTACGTTTCTGGTGACCGGGCTATGTTCAAACAAATACGTGTCTTAGGATATCAAGATACACTTTATGCAACGGGTACAGGCCGGCAATATTATGAAAACTGCTATATTGAAGGTACGGTCGATTTTATTTTTGGATCAGCTACAGCCGTGTTTAAAAGAGCTGAAATAAAAAGTCTTGGAAATGGGTATATTACTGCAGCATCCACAACAGAATCTCAAAAATATGGGTATGTATTGATTGATTCTACGCTGCAAAAGGGGACGGCTGCTGCTCAATCGGTTTATTTAGGACGTCCGTGGCGGCCTCATTCTGCTGTGACATTCCTCAATACAAAGATGGATCATCATATAAAGGCAGAGGGCTGGCATAACTGGGATAACCGTGATAACGAAAGAACAGCAAGATATAAAGAATACGGATCGACAGGGGCAGGAAGCAATTTGACAAACCGCGTAAAATGGTCCAGCATTTTAACGAAAAACGAAGCAAGTCAAATCACCGTGCAAGCTGTTCTTGGCGGAGCCGATGGCTGGAATCCAGAAAAAAGGTAAAGGGCTTGTCAGTTTTCGTCAAAGAAAGCTGACTTTTCTGTTTAAAAAACCTTTGAGAACAAACGTTCTTTTGTGTATAATGAACATATTCTTCTAGAATTGGCTGAGACAAAAAAGGAGGGATTCCGTGAAGCGTTTTTCACAGCTCTTGTTTTTACAAATATGCATTCTGTCGATTTTATTTCTCCCATTTTCAGCAAAAGATGAGCAACTGACAGCTCGTAACGGCTCACTGTCGTGGATGACCACTTTAGATGAATTCATTCGAAAAGCACCTGATTTAGAGGGCGCAATCTCAGGCATAAGCGTCCGTGATACTTCTGACTCCTCTCTTCTTTATGAACATCAAGCCGATATTCGCCTTACTCCTGCTTCTAATATGAAACTGCTCACATCAGCCATCGCCCTTGATATACTTGGAGAAACACACACATTCCCTACAGACATCTGGATGGATGGATCTATTCAAAAGAAAACGTTACATGGAAGCCTGTATCTTCGCGGTACCGGAGATCCGACTTTATTAGAAGAGGATTTTGCAGCACTTGCCAAACAAGTGAAAAAGGCCGGAATACATACGATTCGCGGACAGCTTGCGGCAGACGATACATGGTATGATGACACAAGATATTCGATTGATTTACCTTGGAGTGATGAGGATCAATATTACGGTGCACAAATCTCTGCTCTCACAGCTTCACCGAATCAAGATTATGATGCCGGAACAGTGATTCTTGAAGTTAAGCCAGGCAAAAAGGCAGGGCAAAAAGCAACCTATGACATGATTCCGAAGACTTCTGTTCCCCAAGTCATTAATCAAGTAAAAACCGTACCAGAAGGCGGGAAAAAGAAAATTTCTTTTAAGCGCTCTCACGGAACCAACAAGATCACTTTGACTGGAACTATTCCAGTGAAAGCGAGTGTATCTAGGCAATGGGTAGCGTTATGGGAACCAACCTCTTATGCGTTAGATTTAATGAAACGAGCGTTAAAGGCGGAAGGGATTCAAGTAAAGGGACCACTGAAAACAAAACAAGTTCCTAAAAAAGCGAAGAAAATTGCCACCCATTCATCTATGCCTTTATCAGAGCTTCTTGTTCCCATGATGAAACTCAGCAACAATACCCATGCAGAAATTTTGCTAAAGGAGCTAGGTAAGAAAGTGAAGAACAAAGGGAGCTTTGAAGCTGGACTAGATGTCATGAATGAACGGCTTCCTGCCTTTGACATCGATTCTTCTCTTACAGTTTTGCGAGATGGGTCGGGCATATCACCTATTAACCTTGTTTCTGCCAATCAGTTCACATTATTTTTAGCAAATATTCAAAAGGAAAAGTGGTTTAAGACCTTTGAACATGCGCTTCCGTTAGCAGGGGCAAGTGAACGAATGGTCGGAGGGACGTTAAGGAACAGATTAAAAGAACCTGCTACACTAGAAAAAGTACGTGCAAAAACAGGCTCATTAACTACAGTCAGTACACTTTCTGGATACATTGACACAAAGAGCGGAAAGACAGTCGCCTTTTCCATTTTATTAAATCATCTTGTTGATGACGAAAAGGGGAAAGAGATAGAAGACCACATTGTCAGCATTTTAGCTGAGAATCTTTAGATAGAGAAGGAGAACCATCATGACGTTAGATAACAATCAATCTTTAGTAAAAACCATGTCCATTTTTCTCGTCCCGCTTTTGCTTAGCAATATTTTGCAATCAATCGGACAGCTTGTATCCATCGTTCTTGTCGGCAGATGGATCGGAGAGGATGCAGTAGCTGCCATTTCTGCATTCTTTCCGCTTTTCTTTTTACTCGTTTCTTTTTCCATTGGTATTGGATCGGGTAGTTCAATCCTGATCGGACAAGCGTATGGAGCAAAAAATGAACAGAGATTAAAGGAAATTATCGGCACGACGCTTTCATTCACTTTTTTGATCGGTCTTTCTTTAGCAATCATTGGAGGTTTTTTCGCCACGGACATCTTAAACCTCATGGGGACACCTGCGAATATCGTGGAAGAAAGTGCGGCTTATGCCAGAATTCTATTCATCTCAATGCCCATCTTATTTCTTTATTTTGTTTACACAACCTTCCTGCGAGGAACTGGGGATTCGAAAACACCTTTTTATTTCTTAATGATTAGTACAGCAACGAATATTTTAATGCTGCCAATTTTATTATTTGGCTGGCTCGGACTGCCGGCGTTCGGTTTATACGGCGCTGCGTATGCTTCTGTAATTTCAACCATTGTGACGTTTACTATTCTACATATCTACTTATATAAGACAAAGCACCCGCTTCGCATTGATACATCGGTTAGAAAGCATTTATTGATGAAAGGGGATTTACTAAAAACATTATTAAAACTTAGCATTCCATCAAGCATTAATATGATTCTCATTTCCTTATCAGAAATTGCCGTTATTTCTTTCGTCAATGATTATGGGTCACAGGCGACTGCTGCATATGGCGTTGTCAATCAAGTTGTGAGCTATGTGCAGATGCCGGCGGTAAGTCTCGGCATTGCAGTCTCGATCTTTGCAGCTCAATTCATCGGTGCAGGGAATATCAACCGCTTGAAAGATGTAATAAAAATCGGGTTAGGGCTCAATTTCGCCATAGGCGGATTCATTATTATCATCGTTTATCTCTTTGCACCACAGATTTTATCTATCTTTTTAACAGATTCTAAGACGATTGACATTGCCTATAGCTTAGTCGTCATTACATTATGGAGTTATCTTATTTTTGGAACAGCCCAAATTGTTGCTGCCACGATGAGAGCAAGTGGAACAGTTTTATGGCCAACGATCTTTAGTATTTGCTCCATCTGGCTTGTAGAAGTACCAGTTGCTTATGTGTTATCGCACTACACATCCCTTGGTATCAAGGGCATATGGATTGGCTACCCTGCGGCTTTCTTTGTGAACTTACTCCTTCAATATGGCTACTATCAGCTGGTCTGGAAGAAAAAACAGATTGTTGCGCTTGTGCAGTCATAATGTAAACGTGTGAAACAGCATATACATACGAAGATTTATCACTTTTCAGGAGGTGTGATCTTCTATGTTTCTGAATCAAAGAAGTGAACTGAGCTCGTACAATATCGGTGATTTTTCTTATGCTGGACCAGATTTCCAAGTGCTGACATGGGGGGAAGGAACGACACTAACCATTGGAAAGTTTTGTTCCATTGCAAACGAAGTGAAAATTTTTCTTGGTGGTGAACACCGGACAGATTGGGTCACAACGTATCCGTTTAATCAAATTTTCAAAGAAGCTGCCCACATCAAAGGACATCCCAAATCAAAAGGAGATGTGCAAATAGGACACGACGTGTGGATTGGATATGGAGCGACGATTATGTCAGGAGTATGTATAGGAAACGGTGCAGTAATTGGAGCAAATAGTGTGATCACAAAAGATGTGCCGTCATATGCCATAGCTGCAGGTAATCCGCAAAAGCTCATGAAATACCGATTTTCATCTGAAACAATTGAAAAACTTCAGTTATTAGAATGGTGGAATTTAGAGTTTACCATCATCCAATCTATTTTTCACCTCTTACAATCTGATGATATTGAACAATGTATAAAAGTCATAGGAGACATAAAAAAGAAAGGCTGAATAGCCTTTCTTTTTTCGTTTAGCTAAGCCGAATGATGGTCAAGGTAGCACCTGCAGCACCGCCTCCTCCAACTAAAATAGCTGTGACAACTGCCCCAAAAAACTGCAGTGAAATGGTGCTTCCAGCTGTTAAATTAACAATAACAGTGTTGTTGATAAATGAAGTTGAGATAACAGGTGATTGAACAGAACCAGAAATAGTAGTTGCTCCATTTAAAAGCAAACGTGTACTAATCAAAAGAGCTGTAGTGGTGTTGACTTGATACGTAATATAATATTTACCAGTTTGCAGAACGGTAAAAACAGTACTTGTGCCGTTTGCCGTAAAACCAGTAATGTTTTGAAAGTTTGGCAGAGGAATATTCGTTCCACCGGCTACAGTAACAATGGTAGGACCAGAACTATTAGCAGCATAAAGTGCTGTATCCGTAAAACCACCTGTTCCAGTAGCTCCAGTAACACCTGTGACTCCAGTAGGTCCGGTTGGTCCAGTGATTCCCGTAGCTCCAGTAAGTCCGGTTGAACCAGTGATTCCGGTATCTCCTGTAACGCCAGTAGGTCCAGTAGGACCAGTTGAACCAGTAATTCCTGTAGCGCCAGTAGGACCGGTAGCCCCAGTGATTCCCGTGGCGCCAGTAGATCCAGTTGAACCAGTTGCACCAGTAATTCCTGTAGCGCCAGTAGGACCGGTAGCCCCAGTGACTCCCGTGGCGCCAGTAGATCCAGTTGAACCAGTTGAACCAGTGGTTCCTGTGGCACCAGTAGATCCAGTTGAACCAGTGATACCTGTGACGCCCGTAGCTCCTGTTGCACCTGTGATACCTGTGGCACCAGTAGAACCAGTGATCCCAGTCGCTCCAGTAGGTCCGGTTGAACCAGTGATTCCGGTAGCGCCAGTAGCTCCAGTTGAACCAGTGATACCTGTAGCGCCAGTAGGTCCGGTTGATCCAGTGATACCTGTGACGCCCGTAGCTCCAGTTGAACCAGTGATACCTGTAGCGCCAGTAGGTCCGGTTGCACCTGTGATTCCAGTCGCTCCAGTAGATCCAGTTGAACCAGTGATACCTGTAGCGCCAGTAGGTCCGGTAGCCCCAGTGATACCTGTGGCACCAGTAGCTCCAGTTGAACCAGTGATACCTGTAGCGCCAGTAGGTCCGGTTGCACCTGTGATTCCTGTGACGCCCGTAGCTCCGGTTGAACCAGTGATACCTGTAGCGCCAGTAGGTCCGGTTGCACCTGTGATTCCTGTGACGCCCGTAGCTCCGGTTTCCCCAGTGATACCTGTGGCACCACCAGTAGAACGGTTGATCCAGTGATACCTGTAGCGCCAGATCCCAGTGATACCTGTGCGCCAGTAGGTCCGATTGCACCAGTGATACCTGTAGCGCCAGTAGGTCCGGTTGATCCAGTGATTCCTGTGACGCGCCAGTAGGTCCAGTTGATCCAGTGATACCTGTAGCGCCAGTAGGTCCGGTTGTCCTGTGATTCCTGTGACGCCCGTAGCTCCGGTTGAACCAGTGATACCTGTAGGCCAGTAGGTCCGGTTGATCCAGTGATACCTGTGACGCCCGTAGCTCCGGTTGAACCAGTGATACCTGTAGCGCCAGTAGGTCCGGTTGGTCCAGTGATTCCTGTGACGCCCGTAGCTCCGGTTTCCCCAGTGATACCTGTGGCACCAGTAGCTCCAGTTGAACCAGTGATACCTGTAGCGCCAGTAGGTCCAGTTGCACCAGTGATACCTGTAGCGCCAGTAGGTCCAGTTGATCCAGTGATACCTGTAGCCCCAGTAGCTCCAGTTGAACCAGTGATACCTGTGGCCCCAGTAGCTCCAGTTGAACCAGTGATACCTGTGACGCCAGTAGGTCCGGTAGCACCAGTGATACCTGTAGCGCCAGTAGGTCCGGTTGATCCAGTGATACCTGTGACGCCCGTAGCTCCAGTTGAACCAGTGATAGTAGCGCCAGTAGGTCCGGTTGCCAGTGAGGTCCAGTAGATCCAGTTGAACCAGTGATTAGCCTGTAGGTCCGGTTGATCCAGTGATACCTGTGACGCCCGCTCCAGTTGAACCAGTGATACCTGTAGCGCCCGGTTTCCCCAGTGATACCTGTAGCACCAGTGATACCGGACCAGTTCCAGTTGTCCAGTGATACCTGTAGCGCCAGTAGGACCAGTTGCACCAGTAGCTCCGGTTGCCCCAGTGATACCTGTGGCCCCAGTAGCTCCAGTTGAACCAGTGATAGTTGAACCGCCTGTAGCGTAGCACCTGTGAACCAGTTGCCCCAGTGATTCCTGTAGCCCCAGTGACCAGTCGGACCGGTTGGTCCAGTGATTCCTGTAGCACCAGTCGGACCAGTTGATCCAGTGCTACCCGTGCCCCAGTTGAACCAGTGATACCTGTAGCACCAGTAGTCCGTTGACCAGTGATACCTGTGACGGTCCAGTCCGGTTGATCCAGTGATACCTGTGACGCCCGTAGCTCCAGTTGAACCAGTGATACCTGTAGCGCCAGTAGGTCCAGTCCCGTGGCACCAGTCGCTCCAGTTGAACCAGTGTCCGGTTACCAGTGATTCCTGTAGCGGACCAGTTGGTCCAGTAGCTCCAGTTGAACCAGTGATACCCGTACCAGTTGAACCAGTTGCCCCAGTGATTCCTGTAGCACCAGTCGGACCAGTTGGTCCAGTGATACCCGTAGCACCAGTAGATCCGGTTGCCCCAGTGATTCCTGTAGCACCAGTCGGACCAGTTGGTCCAGTGATACCTGTAGCCCCAGTAGCTCCAGTTGAACCAGTGATACCTGTGGCCCCAGTAGCTCCAGTTGAACCAGTGATACCTGTGACGCCAGTAGGTCCGGTAGCCCCAGTGATACCTGTAGCGCCAGTAGGTCCGGTCCAGTGTTGCACCTCCGGTGATGATACCTGTGGCACCAGTAGGTCCGGTAGCCCCAGTGATACCTGTAGCGCCAGTAGGTCCGGTTGCACCTGTGATACCTGTGGCACCAGTCGCTCCAGTTGAACCAGTGATACCCGTGGCACCAGTAGGACCGGTTTCCCCAGTGATACCTGTGGTACCAGTCGCTCCAGTTGAACCAGTGATACCTGTGGCACCAGTCGCTCCAGTTGAACCAGTGATACCTGTGGCACCAGTCGCTCCAGTTGAACCAGTGATACCTGTAGCGCCAGTAGGTCCGGTAGCCCCAGTGATTCCTGTGACGCCCGTAGCTCCGGTTTCCCCAGTGATACCTGTGGCACCAGTAGGTCCGGTAGCCCCAGTGATACCTGTAGCGCCAGTAGGTCCGGTTGCACCAGTGATACCTGTGGCACCAGTAGGACCAGTTGAACCAGTTGCACCAGTGATACCTGTGGCCCCAGTAGGACCGGTTGCACCAGTGATACCTGTGGCCCCAGTAGATCCAGTTGAACCAGTGATACCAGTCGCACCAGTAGGACCAGTTGGTCCAGTGATACCCGTGGCACCAGTAGGACCAATTGAACCAGTTGCACCAGTGATACCTGTGGCCCCAGTAGGACCGGTTGCACCAGTGATACCTGTGGCCCCAGTAGATCCAGTTGAACCAGTGATACCTGTAGCGCCAGTAGGTCCGGTTGCACCTGTGATACCTGTGGCCCCAGTAGATCCAGTAGGACCAGTTGCACCAGTGATTCCAGTTGAACCAGTGATTCCTGTAGAACCAGTGATTCCAGTCGCACCAGTAGGACCGGTTGCCCCAGTGATACCTGTGTCACCAGTAGCTCCGGTAGCCCCAGTGATACCTGTGGCCCCAGTAGATCCAGTAGGACCAGTTGCACCAGTGATTCCAGTCGCACCAGTAGGACCGGTAGCCCCAGTGATACCTGTGACGCCAGTAGGTCCGGTTGATCCAGTGATACCTGTAGCGCCAGTAGGTCCAATTGATCCAGTGATACCTGTGACGCCAGTAGGTCCGGTTGCCCCAGTGATTCCTGTAGCACCAGTCGGACCAGTTGGTCCAGTGCTACCCGTAGCACCAGTAGGTCCGGTAGCCCCAGTGATCCCAGTCGCTCCAGTAGATCCGGTTGCCCCAGTGATTCCCGTGGCACCAGTAGTTCCAGTTGAACCAGTGATACCTGTAGCGCCAGTAGATCCGGTTGAGCCAGTGATACCCGTAGCACCAGTAGATCCGGTAGCCCCAGTGATCCCAGTCGCTCCAGTAGATCCGGTAGCCCCAGTGATTCCCGTGGCACCAGTAGATCCAGTTGAACCAGTGATACCTGTAGCGCCAGTAGGTCCGGTTGCACCTGTGATACCTGTGACGCCCGTAGCTCCGGTTGCACCTGTGATACCTGTGGCCCCAGTAGCTCCAGTTGAACCAGTGATACCTGTAGCGCCAGTAGGTCCGGTTGCACCTGTGATACCTGTGGCCCCAGTAGCTCCAGTTGAACCAGTGATTCCCGTGGCACCAGTAGCTCCAGTTGAACCAGTGATTCCCGTGGCACCAGTAGCTCCAGTTGAACCAGTTGCCCCAGTGATTCCTGTAGCACCAGTCGGACCAGTTGGTCCAGTGATACCCGTAGCACCAGTAGATCCGGTTGCCCCAGTGATTCCCGTTGCCCCAGTAGCTCCAGTTGAACCAGTGATACCCGTAGCACCAGTAGATCCGGTTGCCCCAGTGATTCCTGTAGCACCAGTCGGACCAGTTGGTCCAGTGATTCCCGTGGCACCAGTAGATCCAGTAGTCCCAGTAGCCCCAGTGATACCTGTGTCACCAGTAGGTCCGGTTGAGCCAGTGATACCTGTGACGCCAGTAGGTCCGGTTGCCCCAGTGATTCCTGTAACTCCAGTAGAACCTGAAACACCAGGTGCTGCCAAAAGCGTATAGTCCGGTGACGTATCTGGCGTACCTAAAGGTGGAGCAGAGTCCACAATATACGTACCACCTTCATAAGTGACCACTTGACCGATTGAATATGTTGATGCTCTTGCTGGATCATATTCTTCAATACCACTTAATCCTATCCCTGTAGGACCAGTAGGTCCAGTTTCTCCAGAAGCTGCCAAGAGTTTATAGTCGGGGGAGAGCCCGGGAATCCCTAATGGAGCATCTATCTTGGCAATATAAGTACTGCCATTAAACGTAACGACTTGACCAGCCTCGTAATCTTGTGATTGTGAGGGGTTAAATGAGAGGGCGCCGGTTAATCCGCCAGCAGGTCCGGTTGGTCCGGTAGGCCCTGCGGGACCTGCTGGGCCTCTTCGTCCAACCCTTTGAATTATTTTTGGTTGTTTTTCTCCTTTTGCACAGGAGACATCCCCTTGAGGTCTGTTTTGTTTTGAATGTTCTTGTTTGATATATGGACAGTCTCTTCTTTGAGGACGGTCATGACGTGATCTTTTGTAATGAGGCTCCTCATGATATTTACCGCAAAAGGGACATTTGTGATCGAATTGATTGTACAAATTGCCCATCTCCTAAAATTGATATTTCATTCTATGAGCAAATTTTCAAATTGGAAGTAAAACCTAGAAAATCATCATTTCGAAAATCATCGAATCAAATCATTTAAATGTTTTATGATTTTATGTTATGGTGTTGAAAGTATGAAACTAGTATGATTTTTGACAGAAATGGGGACATCATTTATGAGTCAATCAGTTTTAAAGCGCACAGCTTATTCCGTTTTAAATTTATCCTCTGTGACAGAAGGCGGTACCATTAAGGAATCTTTTGAACATAGTATGGATTTAGCAAAAAAGGCGGAGAAGTGGGGTTATCATAGATACTGGCTCGCAGAACACCATAATATGGAAGGTGTTGCAAGTTCAGCAACGTCCGTTTTAATAGGGTATATTGCTGGCGGAACCGAAAAAATGCGAGTAGGATCTGGCGGAATTATGCTGCCAAACCACTCTTCACTTGTTATTGCTGAACAATTCGGCACACTTGAGACATTATATCCAGGGAGAATTGATTTAGGTCTTGGCAGAGCACCAGGGACAGATCAGTTAACGGCAAGGGCACTTAGACGTAATCTTCATAATGGAGAAGATTTCCCTGAGCAGCTAGAAGAACTTCGGCAATATTTCAAACCAACCGGACAGGTCAAAAAACATGTAAGAGCCGTTCCAGGAGAGGGACTAGACATTCCGATTTGGCTACTTGGTTCAAGTGGATTTAGCGCAAGACTTGCAGGAGAGCTTGGATTGCCATTTGCATTTGCGGCACATTTTTCACCTAAAAATACAATTCCTGCTTTAGAGCTGTATAGACAGTCATTTAGAGCTTCTGATGTGTTAAAAGAGCCTTATGCCATGGTGGGGGTGACAGCTTTTGCTGCAGATCAAACAGAGCGAGCTGAATATTTGGCAACGTCTCATTATCAGCGGTTTTTAAGTCTCATTCGAAATTCCCCAGGAAAACTCAAAGCGCCTGTCGACAGTATGGACGGTCTTTGGAGTCCATATGAAAAAGCGATGGTGGATGAACAATTAAGTTCGACAATGATCGGAGATAAGGAAAAGGTGAAAAGAGAATTGGAAGCCTTTGTTGAAGCCACTCAAGCAGACGAAGTGATGATTAATTCGGATATGTTTGATCATCAAGAAAGAATGCGTTCATATGAAATTATCGGCGAGATTTTCCAAGAGGCGCAAGAAAAATAAACATAAAAAAGAACTGCAAAAAGCAGTTCTTTTTTTACTTATGCTTTTGTAAAAATACGAAATGGTTGTCCAATTGGTAGCACAGTACGACCAAAATGAGTATTGAGCACAACTGCTGCTGAACCATAAAATGAAAGCAGAGAAATGATCAATTCTGCAATACCGGCAATGGTATGAGTTACGTCGTACATCACACCAAACGAGCTTAGGGAAAGACCAAGGAATAAGAAATCAATAAAGACGAAAATCAAAAATAATACTTTATGAGTTTCCATTGCACCAATCGTCATAAACAAGCTGAAAATTAAATACCCGATAAACGCAAAACCTAGTTGTTTTGGATCTGCTGCTTCCGCAAGCGTTTTCCCAAAAACGCCCGCTTGAATGAGCCAAGTCGTTCCAACGCCCATCCAAAAGAGACCGAATGCGCCAAAGGCAGTGGCTCCAAAAATATTATGATGCTTTGAATCTTGTATGGACGCGATCAGTTGCGCAATGCCTCCAAGGAAGATAGCCCAAGGTAAAATAAGGGAAGTGCCATCTGTAATTCCTAGTTTTTGTGAGGACGCAACGAGCGTCACCATTGCTAAACCAAACAAACCAAGTGGTGTTGGGTCTGCAATTGATAATCGATAAGCTTGAACATTCTGTTTTTCCATAATGACCTCCTACAATTTGCACTTACAAAAGATACTCGAATTAGACCGAAACGTCAAGCTCTTTTTTAGTAGACACTTGCAACGTCTTCCAAATAAATCTATATTTAATACATATCAAATGTGATAGAAAAAGAGGGATAAAATTGAGTAAAGGCTTATCTGGAAAAACGATTGCCATTTGTGGAACGAGAAAAACAGAAGAAATGCGTACACTTGTCGAAAAGCAAGGGGGACAAGCTGTTATTCGTTCTCTTCAAGGAACCGTATTTTTAGCCAAAGAGGAGTTAAATCCAGGCATTGAAACTTTTGTGAAAAAAGGTGCCGATTGGGTGGTTTTAACAACAGGTATCGGAACTGATACATTAATTGATAGTGCAGAAGAGCTTGATTTAGGAGAAGAATTTATGCATATTCTATCAAATGCACAAATTGCTTCAAGAGGATACAAAACTTATGCTGCACTCAAAAAACGCGGAATTCAGCCAGACGTGTCTGATGAAGATGGAACAGTACGTGATCTGATCGCAAAGCTTGAAGGCAAAGAGTTTCAAGGCAAACGTGTCATGGTGCAGCTGCACGGGGAAAATGCTCCGGCCCTCATCCAGTTTTTACATGAAAAAGGGGCAGATGTATTGCCACTTTTACCTTATCAGCACACACCACCTGAACCAGAAGCCGCAGAAACATTGCTTCAAGAAATGAAAGACGGAAAAGTCCACGCCGTCTGTTTTACAACCGCTGTTCAGGTGCACGCCTTTTTCACATTAGCAGCAAAATGGGGCAGAAAAGAAGAACTTCAAGCGCTATTTGAGCAGCACGTACTGGCAGTAGCTGTTGGAAAAGTCACAGCTGAAGCTTTAAAAGAAGAGGGAATTGACCGAATTCTTGCCCCGTCACTTGAGAGAATGGGTGCAATGATAATGGAATTATCTCAATACATGAAAAAACAATCCTCACACTCATAGAAAAAACGCCTTTCACTCAATCAGTGGAAGGCGTTTTTCATTAGATTGTCCGTTTTCGGTTCGTCCGAATTTTTTTTATAACGAAATAGAGAACGATCAAGACGATTGCAATGGCCATAATAGGAGTTGTATAAGCGTGAGCAACGCTTTGAATGTGATCCCACTTTGTCCCAAGCTGCATACCGAGATAGATAAATAAGATCGACCAAGGGATGGCTGCTAATCCTGTCAAGAGAACAAATTTCAAAAAAGGCATTTTTGCAATACCAGCTGGAATGGAGATGGCATGGCGGACAACAGGAATAAAACGCGCTGTAAACACCACACCGGTCCCATATCGATCAAACCAACGCTCTGCAGTGGCGATATGATGTTCATGGATGAATAAGTATTTTCCGTACTTTGTTAAAAAAGGTCTTCCGCCATAAAGACCGATCCAGTATATAAAACACTGTGCGAGCGTACCCCCGATGACGCCAGCGATAACAGCTCCAACAAAACCGATTGTTCCTGTTGACACCATATATCCGCCATAAGCTAGTACAATTTCGCTCGGTATAATTTCAATCATCAGACCTAGAGCTACACCTACATAACCAAGGCTTGTCAGCCAGGTTAAAATTTCATTAAAAAAGGTTCCCATTCATTTCACGCTGCCTTTAAATACGAATTTTCTTCAAGCATCCTGATAAAAGCCTATGCTTGTTTTGCTTCTCTCATGAGTCTGCTTTTCTGTTTATCTCTTATGAAGGCTAAACCGAAAAACGCCCATCTAGCAAACTTTATCATACCATATTTGCTCACACCTAGACGATCTACTTGATGAATACTTGTTATGTGAAGAACTATCATGTACAGGCTGTGACCGTTTTTTCAACAAATCATGATATACTTTGTTAGATGAAACGAACGGGTGGTGCACAAACATGTATTTAACAATTGAAGAAACAGCTGAATACTTAGAAGTATCTGAGGCGTATATTGAGAAATTAATTCAGCAAAAAAAGATCCGTTTTGTATTTGACGGAGAATCATATCTCATTTATCAAGGACAGTTTCAAACGCATATAAAGCAGCTTGAACAATATAAAGAGCTCGTCCAAGAGATTTTAAATGAACCGATTCCTGAAGATCCAGATGTAAAGGACGAAGATTAGTTTCAAAGGAAGTGAATGGATTGGAAAATGCCGTCTTGTGTGAAGCCTGTCAAAAGACGCGGTGATGTCATCCTCACAAAAGAAGATAAAGCCCCCACATTACAAGACGTTCGTCAAGATTTGGAGTCTTTATTAGACTTTTCAATCATGAGGTGGTTTCTTGAGGCTGATGTCATCGATGCGCTGAAACAGCATGATCAGCAAAGGATCTTAAACTCTGTTCAAAATCGTTTTAATGAGACTCAGCATATTGAAGTGAAATCACGTATGTTAGAAATCGCAGCTAATGTTTTAGATACATCTGCCACTGGGTGGGTGAGGGAACTTGTGAATCAGGCTGGCGGCCTTGAGCCATCCAACCTGGGATAGAAGGAAAACATGGCTAGACAAAGGAAGACCTTTCAGTTTAATTGCTCTTGAAACAATGGTGCACTGTGCTAAAGGGAATAGACCGGTCCTTGTGGAACAATATTCACCTAAAATCCTTCACACAGATAAAAGTGAAGTAGTGAACACTTTAGATGACTATCTTCAAAAAGATGGCGTTCCAAGAGTCAAAACGACCGTGTCTACCATATTGAACAATAAAGAAGATATTTTTGAATAATGTCCAACTCCTTTATTGACTGACACCAGTTTGCACAATTTTCATATGGCATTTAATTTGTATATCCGCATCAGGGTAGATTTCCTTCCATTTTTCTGGTGTCATGGCTTTGTCTTTTGATCGATACCTTAAGCCGAGCCCCAGCGGATCAATATGTTGCTTTTTAAAGGACTGAACTAGTTCTTGTCCTTGCTGAGCGACACGTTTTTCTACTTCTTTTTCGACTTGGTCCAATATATTCGGTTTATCAATTTTTTTGGACTTCATGAATTCTTTTAATTCGCCTTTCAGTTTAATATCAATCGTGATATGAGGCTTTTTTGTTAAATTATTCGTTGGTTTGATCTGATAGGACACATGTGATTTGATATTTTCAATGACGACATGGGTCTTATCATGATCAGCCATTTGAAACTCATAGATGCCATTTTGATGATTTTCAATCATCGCTTTAAATGTGAACGCATCTTCTCCTGGGATATGCCCCACCATTTTTTCATTATCAAACAGGGCGACTCCTGTGACTTTGATGGTATTGCTTGTTTTCTTGATGTAAGGAAGGTAAGCATCGACACCTTTTGCTAGCATCTGATTCATAAAAATATGTTGATTTGTGACAGGTTGATTGCCATTTCTCATATTTTGAGACAACAGATCAGAGAGATACACACCTATATTTAAGTTCGTTTGATTCATTTTTGTATATAACAAGTCTTCAACTTCTCCGCCTACAATCGCAAACACTTGGCGTGAACCAATGATAGGATCACGATATATGTAATTCATTAAATCAATCATGCCGACTTCCTTTGCTATTTTTTCACTGACTAAAATAACAAGCACCTGACCCATGACCACTGGAAAAGGCGATTTTTCTGATACAAGAAACTGAATATTACTAATCGTGTTTGACCTCGCACTTAATATTTGATAATTTCCTTGTTCTTGACTTTTAAAGACAGGGAAGACAAAAAAGCCCTTCATTTCTCCATCTTCGACCAAATCAAACCCTGCCGCCTGAGAGATATTTAATTCATCTAAAAGGCGTGGCTGTGCACAGCTAGTTAACAAAAGACTAAACAACATGAGACCTATGAGGATATACTGTTTCATGCTCGTTTTTTCACCCACCTTTTTTTCAGCAACAGCCCAATAACTATACAAATAATGAATCCATAGACAAGAAAGAAACCAGTATATTCCACCCATTGGTTAAAAGTTTCAAACGAGGTGGCGCCGGCAAATAACGAAAACATGATCAGAATGAGGATGCTGAGCCCGATGAACGTAATGCGCTGACTCGTATGAAACACCTTTTTCGCCATTCGGCTCGCAGCCCATAGTGGAATTGCCATATTTGGAACGATTAAAAATAGCCAGAGAGACACTTCAATAAATTCAAAGCGCTGGATAAATGGCAGCTTCACAATGCTTGTTAACGTTAGCGTCGGCCATTTTGTTAATTTAAGCTGTGCACTTGAGTAATACGCAATGGAGACAAGAAAAGTGAGTAAGTTTAAGCATGTCGTGAATAATACCCCCATGTGAGCATATTTTTGAGACGTCTGCGCTTGTTTAATAAAGGGATAATAGACAAGCAGCGTGCCAAAACCAAACATGGATAAGGACGCATCTTTCACTCCGACTAGAAGCTGTGAAAATGTATAATCAAACATGGGGAACATGAAGCGAATGTGACTATATTTCATGACATAAAAACAAATAAACGTCATCCAGTACGTGAGTACGATGCTAAAAAATGCCCATCCAGCTATGGTTCTAAAGCCGCCCGTATGGATGTAATACAGAAGCAACAATAGTACAGACGCAAACAATAGACCAGAAATTTCTTTAAACAACCATACATGGATCACGTCCATATAATGGATAAGAACCGTCAAAGTCAAAGAAGCAAAATATAAAATATAAATTATGTTTAATAATTGACCAATCCACTTGCCAAATACGTATTGCGTGATTTCACCAAATTCATCCGAAGGGGCCTTTTTGAACATCAGGTACATAAGAAAGATCATCACATTGACACTGATGCCAGAAATCACAATGGCGATCCATCCATCATTATTTATAGAACGAACAAGGTTTGTTTGAAAGTTTAGAATGCTGACACCTACTTGATTAGCATTAATGAGAAAAAACACGAAAAAAGGGGAAACTTGAAATTTCTCTTTTACAGAAGAAGAACTCATACTTTCACTTCCTTATTCATAAAAATCATTTTTCCCTTTTTTCCCTTGCTTAGGCTTTTGCCGATGAAGGATTTCATTTTCCGGACGTAAATTTTCCGGTCTTTTATTCAAAAAGCGGAGCTGAGGACGAATTAAGCTTCCCCTTAAATCCGTCAGTCGCAGAGGAAAAATTGGCTCTAGATACGGGCGTCCAATAGACGTTAATTTCATTAAATGGGTGAGAAGGAAAGATCCCATTACGGCAATGCCGAGTGCACCCCACACCTGAGCCGCAAGCAGAAATGGAAATCGCAGCAGCCGAATAGCACTGCCCATTTTGTAAATAGGGGTGACAAATGAGGCAAGAGCAGAAAGGGCAACAATAATGAGTAAAATATTACTTGTTAAGCCTGCTGCCACAGCAGCCTGTCCAATCACAATCCCTCCAACAATCCCAAGCGTCTGACCGACTTTAGCTGGAAGCCTTGAACCTGCTTCTCTCAGTAATTCAATCGAAATCTCTAAAAATAGTGCCTCAATGATCGGAGGAAATGGAACAAGATAGCGAGAGGACACGATGGTTTCTAATAAATCCTTTGGAATCAGCTCATAATGAAACGTTAAAACGGCTACATATAAAGGTGTTGCAAAAATGGAAAATATCACAGCAAATATGCGTAACAGCCTAAAGCAAGAAGCTGCAATCCACGACATATTGTAGTCTTCCATAGTGGAAAAATACTCAAGTAAAATCGTCGGCGCAAGCAAGACATGAGGCGAGCCATCCACTAAAATGGCAATTTTCCCTTCTGATAATCCTGAAGATACGCGATCGGGCCTTTCTGTATTTAAAAACAACGGAAAGATCGTATTGGACACATCATAAAGCATTTGTGCAAGGTAATTTGCATCTAAAATTTGATCAAAATCAATATCTTCAATGCGCTGGAGAACGGTCTCAATGTTTTCCGGATTTGCAATCTCTTCAATATATAACACCGCTACTTTTGTTTGAGAAAGCGTGCCAACCGTCTTTTCCGACACTTTCAGATTCGGGGTCGGCAGCCGCCTTCTGACCAAATTTAAATTGGTATCCAAAACTTCCACAAATGCTTCTTGTGCACTGATAATGCCAAATTCAATCTCAGGCGGACCTACTTGTCTGCCTTTCTTTTCTTCAATCGGGATCAGAAGCGCTTTGCCCCAGTCCGTTTCAAGCCGAATGGCTATATTCCCTCGATGAAGGGCTTTTTCCACTTCCTGAAGATCGGTCGTGATAATAGACTGTTCAATGGGGATTCGTTCTTTCAGCTCTTCAAGAGTGGGGGTGAGATGTAATTCTTTCAAGTAGGGCAAAATTTGTTCATGGAGTAGCTGACCATTAATTAAAGAACGAAAAAAAGAAATTCGATAAAGAAATCCTTCACTTCGTGACAACTCGTTTGTAAAATCAGAGGAACGTGACAATGCCTCAAATACTGAATTTGGGTCTTTTTGTTGTTTGTTTTTCTTCAGCACTTGAACCATCTCCTTCCTCGATTTGCCTCTATTATCCAACCAATTGCCTGAAGATATGCATGAAAAAAAGCGTTCAGCTTGATGAGCTGGACGCTTCTTTCCCATAGTGAACGGCTTCTAATAAAAAATCGACGAGATGCACGGCCCGCATGTTAGGCGATTGTCCTGACCGTTTGATACCTGCTGCCATTTGCAGCTGGCAACCTGGATTGGACGTGACAATAGCCGCCGCAGCTGTTTGACTAGCTTCTATCATTTTATGATCTAAAATTTGCATTGACATCGTTGGCTGCAAGATATTATAAATGCCAGCTGATCCGCAGCAGCTGTCGGCATCCTTCATTTCTTTAAATGATACCCCTTGAATCGCCTTCATCAGCACCCTTGGCGCTTGCTGTACCCCCATTCCGTTCCGCAAGTGACAAGAATCTTGATAGGTGATGACTTGCTCTGGCAAAGCAAGCGGTGTGCTGCGGTGAAATGCCAGTTCCACTAAAATGTCTGATATATCCGTGATTTTCTGTGAGAAGGCTTCACCTCGTTTTTGAAAACCTGGCTCATCCTTTAACAAATGATCATAATCACTTAAAAAGGCACCACATCCTCCCGCATTCATGACAATCGCATCAGCCTCTATGTTCTCAAATGCTTCAATATTCCGCCTTGCTAACTGTTTCGCTTGTTCCTTTTCTCCGCTATGACCATGAAGTGCGCCGCAGCACGTCTGAACAGGAGGGACAACAACGTCACAGCCTGCCAATTGCAAAAGCTGGATGGTCGCTTCGTTTGTACTAGAAAAAACAGTGTCCATTAAACAGCCAGTAAAAAAAGCAACACGCTTTCTTGTTGTGCCAATGGCTTTGTATTCTAACGCACGACTTTTTTGTTGACGCGGCACCTTTGGAAGGGCCTGCTCCATCAGCTGTAAATGCGGCGGAAGCACCTTTAGCATGCCAGACTTGCGGGCGGCTGTTTGCAGACCAGAGGTTTGATAAAATCGCAGAAGTCCAGCCGCCTGTCGCATTCGGCTTTGGGAAGGAAAGAGTCCTTTAAATACAACACGTCTCACAAATTTGACAGGAAGAGATTGTTTTTTGTGCTGCTGAATAATGTTTCTTGCATCCTCAAGTAAACGTCCATATTTGACGCCTGAGGGGCAGACTGGTTCACATGCACGGCAGCCAAGACAAAGGTTCAATGAATGTTCGACATCTTCATCCGGCTCAATCACACCGTCTCTTACCGCCTTCATTAAAGCAATTCGGCCACGAGGAGAGTGCGTTTCTTGTTGACCGGATTCAATATAAGTAGGGCAGGAAGGGAGGCAGAAGCCGCAGCGCATGCAATTGAGCAGCTCCTTTTCATCCATTTGCTGTTGAAATGTTTGCTGCATCTCTGTTTGTTTAGAGGAATTCATGAGATCACCACTCGCTTCCTTGTTGCTTTTCCAAACACCTTATCAGGATTCATGATATTTGCTGGATCTAGCGCTTGTTTGATCGCTTTCATTGCAGCAATTCCTTCCTTTTTGACCTTGAGTTCCAAATAAGGGGCTTTCATGAGACCTACGCCATGTTCACCTGTAATGGTGCCGCCGAGGGAGACTGCTTTTTCAAAAATGGCCTGAAAGGCTTCTTCAACCCGCTTCATTTCTTCTTCATTTCTTGCATCAGTTGCACAAGTAGGGTGCAGATTTCCATCGCCTGCATGACCAAATGTACAGATTTTCACGTCGTACTCTCTCGCAATGTCTTCGATTGCCCGTACCATATTCGCAATTTCAGAACGAGGGACTGTGGCATCTTCTAAAATAGTCGTAGGGCTTAAACGGGCGAGAGCAGATAAAGCGGCCCGTCTTGCTGTTAAAAGGGCACTTGCTTCTTCTTCAGAATGTGCAATATTCACTTCTTTTGCACCGTGCTGTTGACAGACCTTTGCGATGTTTTGCATATCACGGGAAACAGCCTCAGGATTGCCGTCCTGTTCGATTAATAGCACCGCTTGAAC
Organism: Bacillus sp. FSL R5-0422; assembly: GCF_038610765.1. Lineage (NCBI taxonomy): Bacteria > Bacillati > Bacillota > Bacilli > Caryophanales > Bacillaceae > Bacillus > Bacillus sp. FSL R5-0422. Next base: position 1,795,911 of record NZ_CP152014.1, on the reverse strand, counting down.
GTCAGTCGGGAGACCAATTTTGGCAAAGTCTTCAACGACTTCTAGTGTCGGCTGATCCATAAATTCTAATGTGGCGGGGATGATACGTTCTGCAATAATCGCCGAAACTGATGCAGCTGCTTCCTCAAGGCTTTCATATAAGCAAAGCATCGTTTGTTTAGTTTCTGGAAGCGGCAAAAGCTTTAGCGTAGCTTCAGTAACGATTCCGAGCGTTCCTTCTGATCCAACAAATAAACGGGTCATATCATACCCGGCCACGTCTTTTGCGAGCTTACCGCCCGTTTTAATGATGTCGCCGTTTGGCAGAACCACTTCAAGTCCAAGTACATAATCTCTCGTTACGCCATATTTTAAACCTCGAAGCCCACCTGAATTTTCATTAATATTTCCGCCTAACGTCGAAATTTTCATCGAGCTTGGATCTGGTGGATAGAAAAGGCCTCTTGCCTCTACTTCGCGAATGAGTTCCTGTGTGATCAAGCCAGGCTGGACCGTTGCGGTCAAGTTTTCTTCATCTATTTCGATGAATTGGTTCATTCTTGTAAACAACATCACAAGTCCACCTTGTGTAGGACAGGTTCCTGCACAAAGGTTCGTTCCGGATCCTCTTGGCACAATCGGCACCTGATATGAGGCGCAAAGCCGAACAATTTGCTGGATGTCCTCAGCTGTACGCGGGCTTACGATAACATCTGGCATGTGCTGAAAATTAGGCGTTGCATCATAAGAGTAGGCAAGCCGATCAGCTTTGCTGTCTTGTACATGAGATGCACCGGCAATCTTCTTTAATTGATTTAAAAATTCAGAATTTAACATGCGCATTCACTCCTATTGGTTAGACATACCGTTTCTTTCAGTATAAAAAAAGAACCGCCTCATGCCTATGGACGATTCTACAAAATATCAGGCTGCTTGCTCCGATTATTTGGATGATGATCTAATAGCATCAAGGCTAAATAAAAGAGTATCGCATCTTGCATGCGTTTTGGATCAAGTGTCGTTAAATCTTGGATACGTTTTAGCCTGTAATGCAGTGTATTGATATGTACGTGCATCGCTTCCGCGGTATATTTCAATGAGCAATCCGACGTCATGAGTACACGCAATGTTTTTACTAGCTCAGGGTAGGGGAGAAGTGGGACAATTGTTCGATCAAGGAACACTTCTTTAGTTTCCTGACTCACTTCTTCTATAAAAAGCTCAAGTGTTAAATCTTCATCAAATACAATCGGTGTATCCGCATTCGCCATTTTCAAAGCACGAAAGGCTTGATGAAATGACTGCTTCATCATTTGTCCAGCTGCAGGTTTTCCCGCACCTATCAAAACCTTTGACGTGGAACGTGCAGTGAGCGCAGCATGGATATGAAAAAGACACTGCTGCAAAGTATCACGATCATTTGCTGAGGTTTGCAGCATGAGCAAAAAGCGGGCATGCCCCCAGCGGACGATCATTTCCTGATGAGTGAGATGCAGCATTTCCTTCACTTTTTTATATTGATCCTGCTTCATAAACGATTCATCATGACAATCAATAAGGACGACTACACGCTGCATATTAACATCAAGCTGTAGCCGCGCTGCTTTTTCAGTGAGATCGATGGCTGTCTCTGGCAAGTGAAGCCAATCGAACACGAACGCTTCAAGCTGCCGTTCATCGGTTTCCGTTTCAAGAAAAAATTCATGTTCTTGAATGAGCAATTCAGTCATTTTTCGTAATATTTCGCCAAATGGAGAGACATGGATAGGATTTCCTGTCATCCCAATCACACCAATGACCTCTTGCTTAAAATAAATAGGCAGATTGATACCAGCTTTGACCCCTTTCATTCGCTGCTCATCATCCTTTGTGAGGATTCGTTTTTGTCCTTCAAAGGATGTCAAATATGCTCCTTCATGAAATTGACCAATGCGCGCTGGATCTGTTGCCGCTATGATGGTGCCGTTTGTTTGTGCAATGATAATTTCCTCAGTCAGCACCTTTTTGACCTCGTCTACAATTTTTTCTGCCAGTGTCATTGTGAGCAAAACGTACCCCTCCGAGATGTATCTTTTGACACTATCATACCATCATATGCGGAGTGATATCTTTCTTTTCATGAGTTATGCTAAAATAAGACACGCACATGAAGAAGAAGAAAGGAGACATCGCTATGTCGCTACAAAATCGCTTACAAGATTTATTGAAAGAAGGACAAGCGCTGACAGACTTTGAATATGACGAAGCGGAGCGCCGCAATTGGCATTTAGAAGGTGCAAGAATAAAGGAAGAGGCACGCTTTAGCGATGTATATATAGAGCGTGTAGACAAAGAAACTGAGGACATGATTCAATCAGAAGGCACCTCATTTCTCAACACACCACTTACATATGTAAAACAACATCAAAAAGAATTCATTTATATCGAATCAAAGTGGTTTGATGTGGTAAGAGTCGATGGGTTAGCCATTGAATGGGATGAAGTATTCCAAACGTATACGGTGTTATTCGGTTTCAAACGTCCTAAAAAAGACACGGGCATTCTAAAGGACATGCTGGCTCCATTAAATGGTGCACAGCTTCAATTTAATGGACAAGATGGCTTATTTGATGTGAATTTACAGCTTCTTGAGCTTGAGGACATCCATGAAGACATGCCTTTCATTGAAGTCGTCTCAGCCGTGTACCGCTTTTTATTCCGTCTGATCATGCAGCTTGAAATCAATGAATCAAACAACGGCTCAACTACCTGAGCCGTTGTTTTTGTTACGTCTACTCATTTGATAAAGGCGTGGCAAACTGTACATCATGCTCTTTTCCATATTGAAGATAGTCTTCACTTGGCTGCTTATTCGTCACGACGACATCAAGATCTTGCAAATGACAAAATGTGGTCAAAGCGTAATGATTAAATTTACTATCATCCACTAATAAAAACGTTTTCGCACTTTTTTCAACCACTGTCTTTTTAATATCCGTTTCAAGAGGGGATGAATTCGTGACTCCGTGGCCAATCGATAAACCAGTTGATGCGATAAAGGCTTTATTGACATTGTAAGCTTTCAAACGCTCTACACTTTGATAGCCAACGAAAGAATTCGTTTTTCTCTCAAGCATCCCCCCGGTAGAAAAGATAGTCATATTTTCATAAGGCATTGACTGTGTGATGAAATCTACATTATTGGTCACAACTGTCACCTGTTTCTCAGTCAAATAGGGGAGCATCTCAAGTGTTGTCGTACCAGAATCTACAAATATCATATCCCCATTCTCCACAAAAGCAGCTGCTGTTTGACCAATCAATTGCTTTTTACTGAGCTGACGAGTCTTTCGCTCCTGATAGACCACTAACGTTGAATGATTCACAGCTACTCCGCCATATACTTTTTTGAGCACGCCGGACTCCACCAATGCTTGTACATCTCGGCGTATCGTGTTTTTTGAAACGCCGAAATGCGCCACAAGCTCATCTAGTGAGGCAGATTCTCGGTCAAACACATACTCTTTAATTTGCTGAATCCGTTTTGTTTTGATCATGCTACATATCTCCAATCCAACCGAATGTGCTTTTTCCATTATACCAAATGGCTTCTCTTTTCCCCATCTCGATAAAAGCGTATGATAGAGAAAAGGACGTAACGGAAAGGAATTTCACTTCTATGAATCAATCAAACAACCCATTTTCGAAGCTTGCGAATTTTAGAGAAGTAGGCGGACTTCACACAACAGATGAAATGGTGATCAGAGAGGGGATGATTTATCGATCCGCAGACTTATCCCGTCTGACAAAACAAGATATCGAGACGTTTTCAACCCTTGGTGTTCAAACCGTTTGTGATCTCCGTACAGCCTCAGAACGAAAATCACATCCGCCAAAAATCAAAGAACATGACAAAATCGTCCATATTCCCATGCATCCTGACAGTAAGATGCCCAGTAAATGGGTCATGTTCCGTATGCTAGTAGCAGAAGGGAAATCTTTCACTTTCACACCGTTTATGAAAGATTTATATCAAAGCATGCTCACAGAGCGTAAAGAAGAAATTCAGCAGCTGTTTAAACTGCTTTCAGATAAAAGCAATTACCCGCTGATGCTTCACTGCACAAGCGGTAAGGACCGGACAGGATTTTTATCTGCCCTCATTCAATTAGTAGCAGGTGTACCGGTATCTGTCGTTTTAAGTGAATACATGCGCTCTAATGAAGGGGTGAAAATGCTTGTCAGAAGGCAGCAGCGATTTGTCCGCATGATGAGTTTATACCGGGTGTCAAAACAGCAAATTCAGCCGCTTCTCGGCGTGCAGCAGGATTATCTGGAAGATGTGCTAAACGAGATGATGGAGACATATGGGAGTGCAGAAAGGTATTTAATTGAGGCTTGCGACATACCTGAAGCCCAGCTAAAGGAAATGAAAAACATCCTGCTGACACCATCTGCTGGCATTCGATCTCAAAAAGCGGAATAAACTGATGATGAGGTGATGCAAAAAATGGTGAAAAAGATCAGTATGGCGTGTCTAACACTAATTTTGATGTTTGTCTTCTTATTGATTCCATCTAGCAGTCTAGCTCGTCCAATGCCAAAAGGAAAACTTGAAAGCATAAGAGAGATGCGCGCGGTATGGATCGCATCGGTTTATAACTTAGATTGGCCTTCAAAGAAAGGACTGCCTGTCAAAGAGCAGAAAGAAGAGTATATTCATTTGTTAGATGAGATCAAAGCGATGAATATGAATGCCGTGGTTATGCAAATTAAACCGACAGCAGATGCCTTTTATCCTTCTGAATATGGGCCGTGGTCCGAATATTTGACCGGCACGCAAGGGAAAGACCCCGGGTATGATCCGCTTGATTTCATGATTGAAGAAGCTCATAAACGGGGTCTCGAATTTCACGCTTGGTTTAACCCGTATCGCATCACAATGAATCATACAGACCTGAGCCGTTTATCAGCCGATCACCCAGCAAAAAAACATCCTGATTGGACCATAGCGTACGGAAATCAGCTTTATTACAATCCTGGTATTCCTAAGGCACAAGAATTTATTGTCGGCGGTATAGAAGAAGTCGTGAAAAACTACGATGTTGATGCAGTGCATATGGATGATTATTTTTATCCGAATAAAATAGCCGGTGTGCCGTTCCCAGATCAAGAAACGTATGAAACATATGGAAAAAAGGCATTCACGCATATAGAAGATTGGCGAAGAGATAATGTGAACCAATTGGTCAAGCAAATCAACGACACCGTGAAGAAAGTAAAGCCGTATATGAAATTTGGCATTAGCCCATTTGGCGTCTGGCGCAATATAAAGGATGACCCGACTGGTTCAAATACGACAGCAGGGATGACCAATTACGATGATTTGTATGCTGATACAAGAGAGTGGATTCAGCAGCACGATATCGATTATGTCACCCCGCAAATTTACTGGAGCATCGGTTTTCAGGCAGCCGCCTATGACGTGCTCACGAAATGGTGGTCAAATGAAGTGAAGGGAGAGCCTGTTCATCTGTACATTGGTCAGGCGACCTATAAAATCAATCAAAACAGTGATCCTGCTTGGTCTGATCCTGAAGAATACTTTCGGCAGATCCAACTGAACAGGCAGTCACCTCTCGTTCAGGGAAGCATGCACTTTAGCCTAAAAGATATCAATCGCAACCCTTTGAATGTCAAAAATCGATTGATAGAAGACGCCTACCGGAAGCCGGCTCTCATTCCAGAAATGCCTTGGCTTCATCAGAAAGCGCCAAAAAAACCAATCATTCAATCTATTAAAAAAACAGCAGACGGTACGGCTTTACAGATCAAAAATGATCCGAGGTCTACCGCAGCCTATTATGCGGTCTATCGATTGACGACAAAAGGAACATACGAATTGCTTCAAACTGTTAAAAAAGAAACCGGTACGCTAACATCTGTCAAAGATCTTTCAGTTCACCAGAATAAGAGCGATACTTACAAAGTAACGGCTCTCAATCGTCTTCATCACGAAAGCAAGCCTTCTACAAAAAGAGTGAGATAATGAAAAAGCATGAATGAGGATTTCCTTCGTTCATGCTTTTTTCTATTATTTTTGTTTTAATTTTCTGAATTCACCCAAGCTTGGCATGAAGCAGCCACTTGATTAATAAATATGATAGAAAAGAGCCAAAGGGGGAAAAAAGATGGATTTTGAATTAACGAAAGAACAACAAATGATCCGCCAGATGGTCAAAGAATTTGCTAAAGCAGAAATTGCACCACTCGCTCAAACCATTGATGAACAAGCTGTATTCCCAGCCCAAACTTTTCAAAAAATGGGGGAGCTCGGCTTGATGGGTATTCCATTTCCAGAGAAATACGGAGGATCAGGGGGAGATACAATCTCATATGCACTCGCTGTAGAAGAAATCGGAAAACAGTGTGCGAGTACAGGTCTTAGCTATGCCGCAGCCGTTTCCTTAGGTGCAAGCCCCCTTTATTACTTCGGTACAGAGGAACAAAAAATGGACCACCTCGTTCCGCTGGCATCTGGAACAGCACTCGGTTCCTTCGGATTAACGGAGCCAAATGCAGGATCAGATGCGAAAGGAACAAAAACAAAAGCGGTCAAAGACGGACAAGAATATGTGATCAGCGGGGAGAAATGCTGGATCACAAATGCCAATTTTGCCAGAACCATTATCGTTACCGCTGTATCGGATCACGATGAGCACGGCCGCCCGATCATCTCCGCCTTCATTGTAGAAAAAGGGCAAAAAGGGCTAACCATTACAAATCCATACGACAAAATGGGGGTGCGCGGTTCAGATACGGCTGAAATCATTTTAGATAACGTACGTGTACCAGCACATCATATATTAGGAGATCCAAACAAAGGCTTCAAGCAATTTTTATACACGTTAGACGGTGGGCGAATTTCGATTGCTGCCTTATCTGTTGGCATCGCGCAAGCTGCACTAGATGCTTCTCTCTCCTATGCAAAGGAAAGAAAGCAATTTGGGCAGACCCTTTCTTCCTTCCAAGCCATTCAGTTTAAGCTGGCGGATATGGCGATGCAAATAGAACTCGCTAGACAAATGGTGTGGAAAGCGGCCTGGCTGAAAGATCATGGCAAGCCATTTACTAAAGAAGCTGCCTATGCAAAACTTTTCGCTTCAGAAATGGCGACAAAAGCAAGCCTCGATGCTGTCCAAATTCACGGAGGAACAGGCTATATGAAAGAGTGCGGGGTAGAGCGGCTTGTGAGAGATGCCAAGCTCATGGAAATCGGAGAAGGCACCTCTGAAATTCAGCGTTTAGTCATTGCAAGACAATTGTTAGCTTAATTCTATAATGTAAACGCTTACCATAGATGAAGGAGGAAAATCACGATGTCGATTCATCCGCAAACGATCGGCTCCCTACTAAAAGAGAAAAAGGAGCAGCACCCAGCACATGAAGCCATTGTGTATCCAGAACGTTCATTACGTTATTCATACGAAGCGTTTTTTAGAGAGGTCAAGGAAACAGGGAAAGGTCTTATGGCATTAGGTGTTCAAAAAGGCGACCACATTGCCATCATGGCACCTAATGTACCTGAATGGCTCATACTGCAATTCGCCTGCGCTTCTATTGGAGCTGTTCTTGTCACCGTGAATACGAACTTTCAATCACAAGAACTCGCATACTTACTAAAGCACTCTGATAGCAGCATGCTGTTTATCGTTGACGGGTTTAAAGAGACATCATATGTCAGGATGCTTGAAGACCTCATTCCAGAGCTTCAAACAGCTCACCAAGACAAAATCACTTCAACAGCTTTTCCATATTTAAAAAGTGTCGTCTATATTGGTGAGCACACGCCAAAGGGTATGCGGAGCTGGGACAGTATTCAAGCTGCTGCCAAAAGAACGGAGAATGATGAATGGGAGAAACGAATGGAGGAGCTGACGCCTGATGACGTCATTAACATGCAGTATACGTCAGGGACCACCGGCTACCCAAAAGGTGTCATGCTCAGCCATACAAACATCGTCTGCAATGCTAGTCAAATCGGAGATTGCATGAAGCTCACACGTGATGACCGCATGTGTATCCCTGTGCCGTTCTTTCATTGTTTTGGGTCTGTTCTTGGTGTACTGGCTTGTCTCACAAAAGGTGGCACGATCATTCCAATTGAATCTTTCCACCCAGAGCGCGTCCTTCAAACAGTGGAAAAAGAGAAGTGCACAGTTCTTCACGGCGTCCCGACAATGTTCATCGCAGAGCTGGATCACCCGAATTTCCACAAGTACGATCTGTCCACATTACGCACCGGCATTATGGCAGGATCTCTCTGTCCATCCCATGTGATGAAAGCCGTCATTGAACAAATGGGTCTGAAGGAGCTCACGATTGCTTACGGCCAGACAGAAAGCTCTCCTGTCATTACCCAAACAAGAACGGATGATTCATTTGAAAGGCGGGTTCAGACAGTCGGCCGGGCGCTTCCTCACATCGAAGTGAAAATCACCGCGCCAGGTACCCAAGATGAAGTATCAAGAGGAGAACAAGGCGAGCTATGTACGAGAGGCTATCACGTGATGAAGGGCTACTATAAAAATGAAGAAGCCACAAATGAAGTCATTGATGAGGACGGGTGGCTGCATACAGGAGATTTAGCGGAGATGGATGAGGATGGCTATGTGAAAATCACCGGACGGCTGAAAGATATGATTATTAGAGGCGGGGAAAATGTTTACCCAAAAGAGATTGAAGACGTTCTTTACACGCATCCAGCCATTCTTGATGCACAGGTCGTCGGTATTCCTGACGAGACTTACGGAGAAGAAGCCGCCGCATTCATTCGGCTCAAACAAGGTCGTGCTGTGACGATTGAGACATTAACAAGCTACTGTCAATCACAAATGGCACGCTACAAAATTCCGAAATATTTTTTCATCACAGATGAGTATCCAATGACCGCCTCAGGGAAGATTCAAAAATTTCGTCTGAAAAAACAGGCGCTTGATCTAATAAAGGAGTGAGGGCAGCGATGTTCAAAAAAGTACTGATTGCCAATCGAGGCGAAATTGCTCGTCGAATCATTCGGACTTGTAAAAGGCTAGGGATCAACACCGTGGCTGTTTATTCAGAGGCAGATCAGCATGCGCTTCATGTGCAAGAAGCAGACAGCGCCTATCTCATTGGAGGCGCAAAAGTATCTGAAAGCTATTTAAACATGGAAGTGATCATCGAGATTGCCAAGCAGACAAATACAGATGCCATCCATCCTGGCTATGGCCTTTTATCAGAAAATGCAGCCTTTGCTGAACGATGCCGCAGCGAAGGAATCGCTTTTATTGGTCCATCTGCCCAGGTCATTCAGTGCATGGGCAATAAAATTGAAGCAAGAAAAACGATGGATCAAGTGGGAATCCCTATTGTACCTGGCGTTTCAGCACCTCTTTATGACGCAGAAGAAGGAGTCAGTAAAGCGCAGTCACTCGGTTACCCGATCATGCTCAAGGCATCAAGTGGAGGCGGAGGTATCGGCATGCAGCTTGCCCGAAATGATGAGGAGCTGCGTAAAGCTTTTGAAGGAAATCAAAAAAGAGCGCAAAGTTTTTTTAACGACGGGACGCTTTATATGGAAAAGGTCATTGAAGATGCGCGTCACATTGAAATTCAAGTCCTTTTTGATTCATTCGGCCATGGGGTTCACTTATTTGAGCGCGACTGTTCACTCCAAAGAAGACACCAGAAAATCATCGAAGAAGCACCAGCTTCCTGTCTCGATGAATCCGTAAGACAAAAGATGGGACAAATGGCGGTGAAAGCAGCCAAAGCGATCGGCTATGAAAATGCAGGGACAATTGAATGTTTAGTCGATCAAAACCAACACTTTTACTTTCTTGAGATGAACACGAGATTACAAGTAGAACACCCTGTCACAGAAGAAATTACAGGAATTGATCTTGTCGAAGAGCAGCTAAAAATCGCTGCATCAGAGCCGCTTTCCTTCAATCAAGAAGACATTCATCAAATCGGGCATGCCATCGAGGTCAGAATCTATGCGGAGGATCCCGTCACCTTTTATCCGTCGCCAGGAACAATCACTCGTCTATCTATGCCAGAAGCTCCCTATATACGCCATGAATCAAGTGTGACAAGTGGGAGCGTCATTACCCCATATTACGATCCAATGATTGCGAAGATGGTCGTTTATGGTGAAACACGAAAACTTGCAATAGAACGATTAAAAGCAGCGTTACAAGCATATGAAATAGAAGGGATCAAATCCAACTTAGCGCTTTTAAGAGAAATGGCTGGATCATCGGCTTTCTTAAATGGCAGCATCACAACCGATTTTCTTATGAAAAAAAGGGAGGGAAACCGTTCATGAAAACAGTCACGATACAAATGGCGGGAAACTTATGGAAGCTTCTTGTGAAACAAGGCGATGAAGTGCAAAAAGGGCAGGAGGTCGCTATTTTGGAATCAATGAAAATGGAGATTCCTATAGTGGCAGAAGAGACGGGTTTTATTAGCAAAGTGTATAAAGCAGAGGGAGAATTTGTCGATGAAGGGGAGGTTCTTCTAGAGCTGACAGAATAGGGGGGAGAGAGATGGCATTACCAAAGCGTGTACTTATTAGGGAGGTCGGCCCGCGGGACGGGTTGCAAAATGAATCCACGTGGCTAGACACAAGCGAGAAACAAAGGTGGATTGAACTACTCACAGCAGCTCGGCTTCCTTATATTGAAGTCACCTCATTTGTTCATCCTAAATGGGTCCCAGCTTTAAAAGACGCCAAAGAACTAGCCCAATCCTTACACAAAAAAGGAGACATCACCTATGCTGCACTTATACCTAACGAAAAAGGGTTAGCTCACTTTTTTGAAGCAAATCTTGATACAGGCGCTATGTTTATCTCTTCGAGTGAAACGCATAACAAAAAGAACATGAATCAATCCATCCAAGAAACACTTCCTGTCATCAAACAAATGACAGCTGATTTAAAAGCAGCAGGAAAACACACACGCGCATATATTTCCACCGTGTTTGGCTGCCCTTATGAACATCAAGTGCCGATGGATCAAGTGTTGCGGTTAACGGAAATGCTGCTTTCTTATGGCATTGATGAAATATCACTCGGTGACACCATTGGAGAAGCCCACCCCCTTCAAGTAGAAAGGCGCTTAGACATTTTACTTGAACGTTTTCCAGCTGATAAAATCGCTCTTCATTTTCACGATACGAAAGGGATGGGGCTTGCTAATATTTATACAGCATTAAAAGCCGGAATTACCATATTTGACGCCTCTAGCGGTGGGCTAGGTGGCTGTCCATATGCGCCTGGCTCTAGCGGAAATGTCGCAACAGAAGATGTCGTGCATATGCTTCAAAAATTAGGAATCGACACCAATATCAATTTTCCAGCATTGATAAAAGCGGCAGAATGGATCGAAACAAAAGTAGACCGCACCCTGCCTAGTCATTGTTTACGTGCTTTTCACTCTCATACTACTTTATAAAGGATGAATGTGACATGACATCATTGGTCAATTTTACGATACAAGATGAACAGATTGGGATCATAACCTTAAACAGACCAGAACAAGCGAATGCCCTTTCTGCTGCGATGCTTGAGGAGATCAATCAGCTCATTCAAGAAATCAAACATGATGAAAGCATCCGCTGCCTGCTCTTGACAGGAGCTGGTTCTAACGTCTTTTGCGCAGGTGCTGATTTAAAAGAGCGACGATTAATGACAGAGGAAGAAGCAAAAGAGGCAGTTCTGTCAATTCAGCAAACCTTTACGGAGATTGAATCCCTTCCTGTACCTGTCATTGCCGTCATAAATGGACACGCACTCGGCGGAGGACTTGAACTCGCACTGGCTTGTGATATTCGCATTGCACGAGCCGGAGCAAGACTCGCCCTTCCAGAAACTGGACTAGCTATCATACCAGGAGCAGGAGGAACGCAGCGTCTCCCGCGCCTCATCGGACTCGGTAAAGCAAAAGAGATCATTTTCACAGGTACTTCATTACAAGCTGAAGAAGCCATTCAAATTGGACTGATTGAGCACCTTTCATTAGCAGATTCCCTTATGAATGACGCCATTTCTCTCGCAAAACAAATTTCAAAAAACGGTCCAATTGCTTTAAAAGAAGCGAAACGAGCGATTCAAATGAGCCTTGATCACGATCTGCGTACAGGTTTAATGAAGGAATACGAAGCCTATTTACGGCTCATTGATACAGAAGATCGAAGGGAAGGCCTTCAAGCTTTTCAAGAAAAACGAGCGCCTCATTACAGGGGCAACTAGCAAGAAAGGGGAATGGGCATGATCGAAGAATTTGAATTGAAAAAACAGCGAATTGTCAAAGGAGGGGCCGAGCGATACCATCAAAAAAACAAAGAAAAAGGAAAATTGTTCGTCCGCGACCGGCTCCAGTTGCTATTAGATCAGGATTCGTTCATTGAGGATGCAATGTTTGCCGAGTGTAAAGATGAGCATTTACCAGCAGATGGTGTTGTCACAGGGACGGGACGGATGAACGGGCAAACCGTATGCGTAATGGCAAATGATTCTACTGTCAAAGCTGGATCGTGGGGCGTCAAAACGGTCGAAAAAATCATCAGAATTCAAGAAACAGCGGAAAAACTCAACTGCCCGATGCTGTATTTAGTTGACTCTGCGGGTGCAAGAATCACCGATCAAATTGCAATGTTTCCGGGCAGAAGGGGAGCGGGACGCATTTTTTATAACCAGGTAAAGCTTTCTGGACGTATCCCGCAAGTTTGTTTACTATTTGGTCCTTCTGCGGCAGGAGGTGCTTACATTCCTGCTTTTTGTGACATCGTTGTGATGGTCGAAGGGAATGCCTCGATGTATTTAGGCTCTCCGAGAATGGCTGAAATGGTGATTGGAGAAAAAGTAACGCTTGAAGAAATGGGCGGCGCAAACATGCATTGCAGCATATCAGGATGTGGTGATATTTTAGCCAAAACAGAAGAAGAAGCCATTCAAATCGCTCGTGACTATTTAACTTACATGCCTGCCAACTATACAGAAAAACCAAAACCGGCAGCAGCAAAAGCACCTAAAGCATCTGAGATGACCATCCAAGGACTTATTCCTAAAGGGCAAAATACCCCTTTTGATATGTATCAGCTCATTGATTTACTCATTGATGAAGGGTCATTTTTTGAAATCAAAAAACTGTTTGCCGCAGAGCTGATCACAGGCTTTGGCCGAATGAACGGGCAGCCTGTCGGTCTGATTGCCAACCAGCCGAGGGTAAAAGGCGGGGTGCTGTTCCATGACTCAGCTGATAAAGCCGCTAAGTTTATTCAGCTTTGTGACGCCTTTCATATCCCGCTCCTTTTCCTTGCGGATATACCGGGATTTATGATCGGAACAAAAGTGGAACAAGCTGGTATTATTAGACATGGGGCGAAAATGATCTCCGCTATGTCAGAGGCGACGGTTCCGAAAATATCGGTCATTGTGCGAAAAGCTTACGGTGCAGGTTTATATGCAATGGCAGGACCAGCGTTTGAACCAGACTGCTGTCTCGCTCTTCCATCGGCACAAATTGCTGTCATGGGACCCGAAGCGGCTGTAAATGCTGTCTATGCAAATAAGATTGCCGAATTGCCTGCTGAAGAGAGAGCTGCATTTATCCAAGAGAAGCGCAAGGAATATCAAGAAGATATGAATATATATGAGCTTGCCTCTGAAATGATTGTCGACGGCGTCATCCCGTTTGACCATCTGCGAAATGAGCTTTGTCACCGATTCCATGCCTATTCCTCAAAAGAGATGACATTTACAAGACGAAAACATCCGGTCTATCCGGTCTAAAGGGGGACATCCTCATGATGAACCTGAAACCAGTATGGAAACCGGAAGAGCAGATGATCAAACAGACACGTCTTTACAAATGGATGCACTCACTTGGTTTTTCTACTTATGATGCATTCTACAAAGCTAGTATCGAGCGTACCGATTGGTTTTGGAGAGAAGCTGAAAAGGCGGTCGGTATCAAGTGGAAAGTTCCATATGAAGCTGCATTAGGTCAAGATTCATTCATGTGGCCGAAGTGGTATAAAGGCGGCCAACTCAACATAACCGAAACGGCCGTGGACAAATGGGCAGAGAACGAAGAAGCGCAGCATCAGCCAGCCGTGATTTGGAAAAACGAGATGGGGGAAGAGAGGAGATGGACGTTTCTCGATCTTCAGGAAAAAGTAAATCGCCTTGCTGCTGGCTTTTTGAAGAATGGGCTTCAAAAAGGAGATGTGGCCATCATTTATATGCCGATGCTTCCTGAAACGGTTGCTGTCATGCTAGCCTTTGCAAAAATTGGTGTTATCTTTAGTCCTGTCTTCTCCGGTTATGGAAGCGAGCCTCTTGCGGTGCGTATTCGTGCGTCAGGTGCAGCTATTGTCGTCACTGGCTCAGGCATGACGCGCCGCGGAAAGAAGATCAATATGCGAGAATGTGCGGCAGAAGCGATAGAGAAAACCTCAACCGTCAAAATCGTCATCGTACACACCTTCTCTGAAACTGAATATGAAGGGGATATCAGGCTTAATGATTTATTAACAGAAGACCCGATATGTGAAACGACCTATCTCTCAAATGAAGAGCCTCTCATGATCTTATACACTTCTGGAACAACGGGCACGCCAAAAGGAGCTGTCCATACACACGCAGGCTTTCCTGTAAAAGCAGCTTTTGATGCCGGTCTTTGTATGGACGTTGCAAAAGGAGACCGCTTGTTTTGGCTCACAGACATGGGCTGGATGATGGGGCCATTTCTCGTCTTTGGCGGCTTGATCAATGGAGCTTCGATTGTTTTATATGACGGCGCACCCGATTATCCAGATGAACAGTACCTCTGGTCATTTATTCACGAGCAAAAGGTCACCCACTTTGGGCTTTCACCTACGTTTGTTCGATCCGCGATGCAGCAAGATCTTGCAAGTATAAAGCTACCCCATGTCAAAGCCATCATATCTACAGGTGAGCCGTGGAATGAAGCACCATGGCAATGGCTTTTTGACAAAATTGGTGATAAGCATATTCCAATTCTAAACTATTCAGGAGGAACAGAAGTCTCTGGTGGAATTGTAGGAAGTACGTTGCTTCGCCCAATTAAGCCAGTCCTCTTTAATGCGGCAATCTTAGGAATGGCAGCTGATGTATATAATGAAGAAGGTGAGAGCGTCATAAATGAAGTAGGAGAGCTCGTTGTGAAAAAGCCTTGGGTCGGCATGACATGCGGGTTTTGGAAAGATCCTGAACGTTATGAAGATACGTATTTCAAACGATTTGATGGGGTGTGGACGCATGGCGATTGGGTGGTGCAATCAGATGATGGCACGTTTCATATCACTGGCAGATCAGATGATGTCATTAATACAGCAGGAAAACGTGTCGGTCCAGTAGAAATAGAATCCATTCTTGTCGGGCATCCAGCAGTACACGAGGCAGCAGTGATTGGGGTCAAGGATGAGGTGAAAGGGGAGGCACTCGTGTGCTTCATCGTGACCAGCCCGCAGTCTTGTGACGAATCAAAATTGATTCATGAACTCAAAACTCATGTTGGTTCATACGCGGGAAAAGCGCTCACGCCAAAGGACATTCATCTGATTTCAGCTTTACCGAAAACAAGAAACGGAAAAATCGTCCGGCGCTTATTAAAAGGAGCTTATGAACAGCAACTTTCACCAGATCTTTCTTCTTTAGACAATCCTCATGTATACGAAAGTATTTGTGAGTATTTGAACCGGAAACAGAATCAATAGAAAAAGACAGGAGAGTGTCCTGTCTTTTTTTATTGCACATGAAAGTTCGTGCCATCTGTTGTTTCTTTGACAATCCCTGCTCGAACAACAAAATCACCGAAATGTTCTTTTTCTTCTCGCTCTTTTGCATAGCGAGGGAGAAGAGAGCCAAGCTCATTTAAAATCTCTTCCTCACCAACATTTTCACGGTACAGCTTACTTAATCTGCTACCATCAAACGCAGCGCCAAGATACATGTTGTATTTGCCAGGTGATTTCCCGATGAAGCCAATTTCACCTAGCGCATGACGGGCACATCCATTTGGACAACCAGTCATACGAATCGTGATTTCTTTATCACTTAAGCCGTTTTCTTCGACAATCTCTTCAATTTTGTCAATCAAGCGCGGAAGGTAGCGTTCTGCTTCTGCCATTGCTAAGCCGCATGTTGGAAGAGAAACACATGCCATTGAACTACGGCGGAGTGCAGAGTGCTGCTGACCATCTGATAAGCCGAACTCCTGAATGAGCTGCTCGATTTGTTTCTTTTTATGAGAAGTGACATTTCCAATGATCAAATTTTGATTCGCTGTTAAGCGGAAGTCACCTGAATGAATCTTTGCGATTTCACGAATGCCTGTCATTAGAGGATAATCATCATAATCTATGATGCGTCCGCCTTCTACAAACATCGTATAATGCCATCTGCCATTGATGCCTTTTACCCAGCCATAACGGTCACCGTTATGATCAAAGTGATAATCTCTTGCTTCTAAAAGGGCAAACCCGAGGCGGCGCTCCAGCTCTTCTTTTACATTCTCAAGACCAAGGCGGTCCACCGTATATTTAAAGCGGGCATTTTTTCGCACGGAACGATTTCCGTAGTCACGCTGAATGGTAATCACTTGTTTTGCAATCTCTACGACCTGTTCTGGTGTACAAAAGCCAATCACTTTTGCAAGCTGAGGATAGGTCGCTGTATCACCATGAGTCATACCCATGCCGCCGCCAATTGCGACATTAAAGCCGATCAATTGTTCATTTTCGATGATGGCAATGAAGCCTAAATCTTGCGAAAAGACATCAATATCGTTAGCAGGAGGGACCGCCACACCAATTTTGAATTTCCTTGGTAAATAAAGCGGGCCATACATCGGTTCAACTTCCGTATCAGGCGTTGCCGCAACCTTCTCCTCATCAAGCCAAATTTCATGATACGCTCTTGTTTGCGGGAGCAAGTCATCACTTAATTTTTTCGCCAGCTCGTATACATCATGGTGCACTTCTGATTGATAGGGGTTTGATGTACACATGACATTCCGGTTCACGTCGCCGCAAGCAGCAATTGTATCAAGCATAGTAGAATGAATGTCTTGAATGGTTTTTTTCATATTCCATTTTAAAATACCATGAAGCTGAAAGGTTTCACGAGTAGTCAGCTTTAACGTTCCGTTTCCGTATTTGTGAGCAAGCTCATCCATCACAAGCCACTGCTTAGATGTGGCGATTCCACCAGGCAGGCGTACGCGTAGCATAAATTGATAGGCTGGTTCAAGTTTTTGTTTCTGCCGTTCATTTCTGAGGTCCCGATCATCCTGTAAATAGCTGCCGTGATGCTTCATTAGGCGGTTGTCATCATCAGGAATTCCCGCTGAAATCGGATCAAGCATTACTTCTTTTAACGTACCCCGTAAATAATCACTTTTTTCTTTGATTTCTTCTACGTCGCTCGGAGGTCCTTCCGGCGCTGTTAATGCTGTCTTCACCATGTAAGTAAAAGCCCCTTTCTTTCAAGCATCAAGTCCATTAATATACGTCGCGCTGATAGCGTTTTTGCTGCTGCAAATTAGCTAGATAGCTTTCTGCTTTCTCTTTGCTCATCGCACCTTCTTCTTGAATAATCGATAGAAGAGTATGATGAACATCATGCGCCATATGCTTTTCATCTCCGCAAACATATACAGAGGCACCTTGTTCTAGCCATTCGAATAATTCTTTACTTTGCTTCTTCATTTGATGCTGAACATATACTTTTTCCTCTGAATCTCTTGAAAAAGCCACATCCATTTTCGTTAAGACGCCATCTTTTAACCACTTTTGCCATTCGGTTTGATATAAGAAGTCCGTCACAAAGTGCTGATCACCGAAGAATAACCATGACTTTCCGCTTGCACCGATTTCTTCTCGTTCCTGCATAAACGAACGGAAAGGGGCAATGCCTGTGCCTGGTCCCACCATAATGATCGGAGCATCAGGGTTTTCAGGAAGCTTAAAGTTTTGATTGTGCTGAATATAAACAGGCAGTGTATCACCTGGTTCCAAGCGCTCTGCACATAAAATGGAACAGACCCCTTGACGTTCTCTTCCGTGAGCATCATATCTCACAGCACCGATCGTCAAGTGAACTTCTTCTTCATTCGCTTTCAGACTGCTTGCAATCGAATAAAGGCGGGCAGGAATTTTTCTTAAAATCGCAGTGACGTCTGCGGCTGATCCTTCAAAAGGACCAAAGTCGCGCGTAGCATCGACTAAATCTCTTCCTGCTATATACGCTTTTAACTTTTCTTCATTTCCTTCTTTTAAAAGGGCATGGAGGGCTTCATTTTTCGTCAAGTCCGCCAACTTGTGAAGAAGGGGTTTTGTTAACACTGTAATCTCAAAATGTGAGGTGAGTGCTTCTTTTAAAGGAAGAGTCTCACCGTTTTTATGAACAGTTACGGCTTCGTCTGCCTTCCATCCGCATGTCGTGATCAGTTCATCAACAAGCGTAGGATCATTTGTTGGATAAATTCCAAGACTGTCACCCGGTTCATAAACAAGTCCTGATCCTTCAAGTGAAAGCTCCAAATGGCGGGTTTCTTTGTTAGAGCCGCGGCCATTTAGGTTGATATTTTCAAGCACTTCCGCATAAAAAGGATTCGTTCTTGAGTATTCAGAAACTGTTGTTGTGTTTGCTGCCGCTGATTCTTGCGTGAATGCTGCGGCTTCACCTTCGCTAAGTGAAGCTGTCACCCCTTGAAGCCATTCAGAAAACGGCTCATCATAATCAAGGTCACAATCCACTCGATCTGTCAGGCGCGTTCCGCCAAGTTCTTTGAAGCGCTCATCAAATTCTTTTCCAGTCTGACAGAAGAATTCGTAGGAGCTGTCGCCAAGCGATAGAACAGAAAAGCTTAAATGATCGAGCTTTGGCGCACGTCTACCATGGACATATTCATGGAAAGACAGAGCATTGTCAGGCGGATCTCCCTCACCATGTGTGCTGACGATCATCAGTAAATTGTGTATTTTTTTCAGATTATTCGGTTTAAAATCTGACATAGAAGAGAGCGTCACTTGAAAACCTTTCTCCTCAAGATGCTGTGCTGTCCTTTTCGCTAATCCTTCAGAATTACCTGTTTGTGAGCCATAAAGGACGGTCACATCTTTACTGACAGGCTGCGCAGGTGCTGCGGCAGAAGGAGAAGGGGATTGAGTAGCTGTTTCTGATCCGGCTAGAGCTGCTTGTGCTGATAAATAACCGGTAAGCCAAATTTTTTGTTGATCTGTTAAAGTCGGAAGCAGCTGATTGAGCAAGTCTGCCTGCTGCTGACTAAAAGGACTGTTCAATACATGAAGTTGCAACGATATCCACCTCACAAGGAATATAAACATAGATTAATTCGATAGGAATTATATATATAGGTTCAATTTGAACTTTACCGAAAGTTTGCCATTAAGTAAAATATATAATATTGATTGTCATGATTAAGATTTCTAATACCTTAAACATAACTAAAGCTTTTTAATTAAATTTTCGGAAAGCTTGAGCGAAAGAAAGTGATTTTTTAATATTCTTCATTTTAAGTTTTTTAACAAAAAATTGATTTTATAGATTAAAATGTTATTACAGTAGTTTTATTTTAAAACAAAGGAGCTGTAAGTAACATTGAATATTTTTAAAGTTTCAATCTTAGTCTTTACTCTCTTTTTAGTAGGGTGTGTTCACAACAATGAAAAAAAACTTAATACGGAACCTAGTAGTGAAAAAAAAGAAACACTTTTCTCTGCTAAAGGTATACTGTTACACAAAGAAAAAAACACTGGTTTACTTCTTATTAATAATAAAACCCCTAAAAAAAATGATTATCTATTGGAATTGAATACTCTTGTTGATAAGTATAGTTCTGATCTTATCGTGATCGATCTATCAAAAGTAAATAAACAGAAATTGAAACCGGGACAAAAAATAGAAATTTGGTTTGAAGAACTAAAAGAATCTAATCCTCCAAAAACTACAGTGAAGAAATATAAAACTATCACTTGATTTTCAATAAAATTCCAATTAATATCATTTTAAATAGTAAATATTATGTTGGAGGTATTAATATGAAAAAATTTGTTTTGATCTTTGTAAGCCTTTTAAGTTTATTGTTGTTGCCTATTAATGTAAAGTCCTATAGCCCCTATGACATAACAACTAAGGATGGAAGGAAAATTCCATTTTCGGAATATAAGACTAAGGTAGAAAAGAAAGATCTCTCCCATCAAGAAGGAACTCCTCCTATAACAGCAACTACATTGATAGAATCCAACATCACAGATTTTAAACCCAGCAAATTAAAACCAGAAAAAGTTTATGATAAAAATACATTTTTACCATTAAAAATTGATTACAATAATACTATAAAACCATTTGCGGTTATCGGTAAAGACGGCAGGAAAAAAATTAGCAATACACTAGTTTCTCCTTATAACAAAATTGCTTATTTCTATGGTGAAAACAGTAAGTATGGTTATTCATGTACAGCAAACGTCATTGCAAAAAATAAAATCTTAACCAATGCTCATTGTGTTTACGATTTTGATAGAAAAGAATACATTAAATATGGATTCGCTATTCCAGGAATGAAAGATTCTCATTATTCTTTAGGTGCTTATGAGGTAGATGACTATTTAATACCAGGTGGATATATCAAAGAAGGAAAATCAATTTATGACTATGCTGTAGTTAAGTTAAAAGCAACGCCTGGATACAATATTGCAGATAAAACAGGAAGCTTTGGAATATCACAAGTTTCAAAATTAAAAGGAACAACAATTAGTATTACTGGTTATCCAGCAGACTTAAACACAAAAGAAGGAAAAATATCTCAATATGAAATGTCAGGAAAAGTAACATCCGAAAGCTCTGATTTAGCTTTTTATAAAATTGATACAGCAGGAGGACAATCAGGGTCAGCTATGTTAAATACTAAAAATAGAATCGTAGGTGTCCATAATGCAGCTTATACTTCAGGTGAAAATGGGGGACCTAAAATGACTTCCGCGGTTATGACATTTGTATCTTACGGTAAAGGATGGTAGTTATAGATATTTTTATTGAGTAACTTCTTAAAAAAGGAGAACAACCCTAAGGTTTTTCTCCTTTCTCAAATTACGCCGTTGGAAGCCCCATCACAGCTTTCACTTCTAAATATTCCTCGATACCGAAGTCTCCCCATTCTCTTCCGATACCTGATTGCTTAAAGCCGCCAAATGGGGCAAAGTAATCTGTTTCGGCATTGTTAATGGTGATTTGGCCAGCGCGAATATGTTCAGCGACATATTTTAATGTTTTTTCATCTTTTCCCACAACATACCCTGCAAGACCATACACTGTATCATTGGCGATCTCAAGAGCATGATCAAGATTCTGATACGTGATGACACTCATGACTGGGCCAAAAATTTCTTCTTGTGCAATGGTCATGTCATTTTTCACATTGGTGAAAATGGTATGCTTGGCGAAATATCCTTGATCGATTCCGTCTGGCTTTCCAGTTCCCCCAGCAAGAAGGGTAGCACCTTCTTCGATTCCTTTTTCAATATAAGATTGCACGGTATCCCATTGTTTTTTAGATACAAGCGGACCTGTAGCATGATCTTCTCTCGGATCACCAACTGTAAACTTCGGTAGGGCGTTCAGTAGCGCTTTTTCAAACTGATCTTTCATTGATTCTGGAATCAGCACACGTGTAGCTGCAGAACACACTTGACCAGTATTCATCGCAATATGCTGAATGGCAGTTTCAGCTGCCACATCCACATCTGCATCATCTAAGACGATAAGAGGGGATTTCCCGCCAAGCTCAAGAGCGACTTTCTTCACATTGTCCGCTGCGTTTTCCATAATTTTAGAGCCAACAGCACCTGATCCAGTAAATGAAACAAAATCAATATCAGGATGTGAGCTAATGCCGTCACCAATCACGTCACCGGTTCCGTTTACTAAGTTGAAGACGCCTTTCGGTACACCAGCTTCATCAATAATTTCTGCAAGAATCATTGCAGCAAATGGTGTAATTTCCGCTGGCTTTAAGACAACTGTTGTGCCTGCCGCAATGGCTCCTGCGATTTTAAGGGATGTCTGGTTCGTCGGGAAATTCCACGGTGTAATCAACCCACTGACGCCAATCGCTTCTTTTATAATGGTATGTCCGCCGCGATCTTCGGTAAATGTATAAGATTTAAGTGCTTCCGCCGCTTTAGAAAAATGTTCATAGCCCATTTTATAATGAACTTCTTCTGATACTTTTAGCGGTGCACCGAGCTCTTGTGTCATCACTTCTACAAGTTCATCTTTGCGTTTTTCATAGCCGCGCACAATGTTTTCCAGCATTTTTACTCGTTCATTTCGAGATGTTTTTGAGAAAGAAGGGAAGGCGGCACGAGCTGCTTTCACTGCCTTATCTAAATCCTCTTTTGTTCCTAAACTAATCGTGCCAATAACCTCTTCTGTTGCAGGGTTGATGACCTCTGTCGTTTCGTTTCCAGTTGATGCAATCCATTCTCCGTTAATAAAATGTTTCTCTTGATTTCTCATTCTGACATGTCTCCTTTTTGTATGTGATTCATTCAATATTCTGTTTTCAGCTGATATAAAACTGTACCCACTGTGAAAAATCTAAAACAAACAAACTGCAAAAGAAAAAGTTTTTGATATAATACGCAAAGTGGGACATATGTCCTTTTCAACCGGCGGGCATGTATCATTTAATGGTAATAGACTGAAAAAAGAAGGAGCTTTTGAACGAATGAAAGGTGTTATTTTCGCTTTATTAGGAGGCGCTTGTATTACACTACAAGGCGTAGCCAACGCAAGAATTAGCCAGGATATCGGCACATGGCAGGCAGCCACCATCACGCAGCTAACCGGCTTTATCATCTCGCTCGTCATTTTACTCATCGTACGAGATGGACACTTCAGGGAATATCGGAAGGTGCAGCCACTTTATTTAATAGGCGGCGCATTTGCTGCAATTATTATTTTTAATGAAGTCACTGCGATTCAAATCATCGGCGTGACACTCACTATCGCAGCGTTACTGATTGCACAGCTTACTTTTACCTTTGCAATCGATGCAAAAGGGTGGTTTGGTGTACAGAAGAAGAAAATGAAATGGCCTCATTACGCAGGAATTTTATTGATGGTCACAGGGGTGATCATTTTAAAACTATAAAGGAGGGCATCAGATGGAGGAGCTTCATGATGAATCTCTTTTTGCCTCATATATGAAGGCACATCAATTAGAAAGTGTCTTTCATCAAAAGCTCATATCACACGTAAGTTTGTGGCGCTATGAGCAAGGGGAGCTCGTTTGTTCAAAAGGGGATAAGAGGGAGTACCTGTACTTGTTAGTGAAAGGAAAATTAAAAATTTTCACAACAACAAAAGAAGGAAAAACCTTTATTCTTAGCTTTAAACATCCCCTTGAAGCGATTGGAGATATTGAATACGTTCAGCAGACTGACATGGTCAATACAGTCGAAGCGGTCACAGAAGTACATATGTTAAGGGTTTCTCATCAAGCGCTCATGTGCCACGCGAAGGATGACCCGCGCGTGTTAAATTTTCTGCTAAAAGGGATCACAAACAAATTTTATACAAAATCAAACGATTTAAGTTTCCACCTGTTATATCCTGTGGAGGTCAGGCTTGCAAGCTACTTATTATCTGTTGTCACAAGTGATGAAAGCGCAAGCGCCCTTCGTCTCACTGATGCGGCAAGTTTAATCGGTACAAGCTACCGTCATATTAACCGAGTCATTCAGCAATTCTGTGAAAAAGGATTGATAGAAAGGCAGAGAGGAAATATTACGATTTCTGATCGTAAAGGGCTCCTAGAAATAGCAGAGCACAACATTTATGAATAAAGGAAATGAAGGGATTTTTATATGATCATAGGAATAGTATTAGCCATTACGGCTGGGGCACTCGTCAGCTTACAAACCATTTTTAATAGTAAGGTCAATGAGCAGACAGGCTCTTGGTCAACTACAACCCTCGTTCTTGGAATGGGCTTTATTGCTTCACTCGTGATAGGGCTCTTACTAGAGGGAACTGGCATGTTTCGATTAAGACATATGGAAGCGTGGTACTGGATCAGCGGGGCTATTGGGGTAGGTGTGGTCATTTGTCTTGTTCAGGGTATTAAACGTCTTGGACCGACTTATGGCATCTCGATTGTCCTCACGTCACAGCTGGGCTGCGCGCTTTTGTTTGATTCACTTGGCTGGCTTGGATTAGAAAAAGTAGAATTTTCTTTGACAAAACTTTTAGGTGTTATGGTGATTGTTGCTGGTATCTTGGTGTTTAAATTGACCAAATTGGAGTCTGCAGAAACAGATCAATCGCAAGAAAAAGGGCTGCCACAAGAGTAGCTGCCCTACTTTATATCAATCGCCGCCATAAAACCGTTATCGCGGATAATCCATTTAACAGGAGCCTTTTCATCAAAGGCTTTTTTTTCTGTCCATAAGCGTTCGTCTGGTAGACAGTTCGATCTTTAGCAACGAGATAACTATAGGCAATTTTTCGTTCAATTGCTTGTGTAAGTGATAACGCAAACGGGGCACTGTCAATGACCAAAATTGACTCAGTGTTTAAAAAACTAGACCTCGCATCTAAGTTATATGTCCCAATAATACTCAAATAATCATCAATCACCATTGATTTCGCATGAATGGAATATGGACCTTCGTATTCATACAAATGAACGCCTGTTTTCATCAATTCCTTTTTTGTACTTAAATATCCAGCAAAGGCTAATGGATTTGGCGTCGCCGTAAGAGAATTCGTCACCACTGTCGTCTGGATCTCATTAGGTAAGGGAGTGAGTCCGGATTTCATCGGGCGTGTTGGAATGACATAAGGCGTCTGTATGAGCACAGAACGCTTTGCCCGGTGCGCAAGATCGTTCAGTTTTTTCAGCACAAGTGGCCGCTTATTAAACCGTTCCACAGGATTTGTAAAAAAGGCAATCTGTTTCACAGAAGTGGTATCTGCTGCCCAATTAAAAGACGACATCACAAAAGGTTCTTTCGTGCGCACGGCTTCTTGGTATGATCTGAGCAGCTGTTTTCTTAGCTTTAACCCTTTTTTTGCTTTTGCCTTGGAAAACACATCTTTTGTTCTTTTCGTAAAATCATGATTCCATAAATAAACGAAATATTGCTCCATTTCATCTAACACTTTTCCTTTTTTTGCGTTATAGAGCAGCACATCACGGTCAAAAGCAAAGTCTTTCGGCGGCTGATCTGCAAAGTATTTATCACCAATATTTCTTCCGCCCATCACAGCCACTCGGCCATCTGCTAGTATTAGCTTATCGTGTAGCCGATTATGCCACGTCCATGGTTTGAACAAACGAAAGGGCTCATAAAAACGAATCGCCATATTAGGGTGATTTGCTACCGCATAGCGCAAATGCTTCAGCGGCCCGCGCAAACTGTGACAGATGCCATCTAACAACAATTGCACTTTCACACCTCGATCAGCTGCTTCAATTAAAGCACCTAATGTCCACTCGGCTGTTTTTCCCTTTTGAATAGAGTAGTAACTGAGGCGGATGATCTTCTTTGCCTCACGAATCATTTGGACCCTCACCTGACCAGATTCAAACCCGTCGTCAAGAAGCATCACTTGATTTGTCCCCTGATCGTCTCCTGAGATAGAAGAGGCTTTATAAATGCAATGTTCTTTGCATGTTTTTCGAACCGGTAAGTAAAACAAAACAAATGCGGTCAAAAATACATAGACGACATAAAGAAGGATGAGATAAAACAAAAGATGAAGCATCATGATCAGCTCCTTTCACACAGACACAACTTTTCCTTAGTGTATGTCAAAATTCAAATTTCACTCATTTTGGCTATCTAATAAAATATATGACAAAAGAATCAGCTTGTTTTTATTGGGTAATTAATTATAGTATGAAATGAGTAAGGGGGAATCGAATTGAATGAACCACTATTTAACATTCCAAGCGAAGTGTATCAAACATTAAGTGAAACAGAACGTTATTTACTCCATTATATTCACCAGCATTTAGAGGATATCTCCACCTTATCCATCGTCACCTTGAGTGAAAGGGCGAATGTGTCGACAGCCACAATTGTCAGACTGATGAAAAAAATCGGCTACAACGGCTATACATCCTTTAAATATCGTTTGAAACAAGAAAAGAAAATGACGGATGCAAGCGACCAGCTCAAAAATATTGATGAAGACATCAAACTAGCGATTCGGAAAAATGAAGAAGAGGTTTTAAAGACGATCCAGCTGCAAAGTATTGGGCAAATTGAAGATGCCGTTCAAAAAATACATAATGCCGAGAAAATTTATATTTTCGGTAGAGGCTTCTCAGAAATGATTGCCAAAGAAATGACCATTAAATTACAGCTCATCGGAAAAACATGCGAAGTGCACGACGACCCGAATATCATTCGGCTGAAATCAAGAGACATCGATAAAAACGAACTTGCGATCTTTGTTTCATTAAATGGCGAAACAGCAGAGCTCGTTGAAGCGTGTCAAAATCTTAGCATGAAGCAAGTCACGACCATTACCGTCACAACAAGAATAGATTCTACATTAAGCAAAATATCAGATATGACTCTAGTCGGATATAAAGGCGAACAATCTTTCTTTCCAGATTATGAGGTCAGATCGCGCCTGTCTCTTCATGTCATCGCCCGCATTTTACTAGATGCCTACGTGATTCGAATGAAATAACCGATAAAAAAGCCTTCGAGACTTTGATCTGGAAGGCTTTTTATGATGAAAACCTTTACACAATCTGAAAACATTTTCACTCCAGCGTATGAGATACTTTCTTTAGAGAAAAGAAAGAAGGTGAAACCAATTGATATATACCTGCACCTTAAATCCTGCGATTGACCTATATATTGCATTAAAAGAAATGAAGGCAAATGCAGTCAACCGCACAGAAGATGAAGATTATCAGCCAAATGGCAAGGGAGTCAATGTCTCCATTATGCTAAAGAAATATGGATTCACAAGCACTGCATTAGGATTTATTGCTGGGTTTTCAGGCTCTTATATTGAACAATCTTTAAAGGACCTTTCTATTCAAACTGATTTTATCTCAGTTGAAGGAATTACACGCATTAATGTTTTTATTAATACGACAGAAGAATACAAGCTCGTGAACCAAGGACCTGCGATTGAAGAAAAAGCACTTCATGCCTTTCGTGATGAAAAAATAGCGGCCATCCCGCAGGGGGACATCCTGATTATGTCAGGTAGCCTGCCAAGGGGCGTACCAGCCAGCATTTTTTCAGAAGTAGCAGCTATTTGTCATCAGAACAACGTGAAGTTTATTTTAGACACAAGCTCCGCGGCAGTTCTTGAGACACTTCAATACAAGCCTTATTTATTAAAACCGAATGAAGAAGAAATCGCTGCTTTTTTCGGCAAAACACATCCTATGTCAGAAAAAGAACTCATTCAATCAGGAGAAAAACTCATTGAGATGGGTGCAGAGCAAGTGCTGATTTCCCGCGGGGGAGAAGGGGCTTTGTTCATTACGAAAGACGCTGTCTTAAAAGGAAACGCGCCAACAGGCACTGTGGTAAACACAGCTTGCTCTGGAGATGCAATGCTCGCAGCCTTTCTTAGTAAACAGCTTGAAGGTCATTCACTGGAAGAATGCTTACGTTACGGTATTGCAACAGGCGCATCTACTGCATTTTCTAAAGGCTTAAGTGATTTACATGACATTCATTCATTAATTGATCAAGTACACATTGACAAGATATAAGGGGGAATAGACATGAGCCGCAAAAAAATAGTCGCTGCAACTGGCTGTCCAACAGGCATTGCACACACGTTTATGGCAGCTGAGGCATTAAAAATAGCTGCTGAGCAACTAGGGGTTGACATCAAAGTTGAAACGCATGGTCAAGTAGGAATTGAAAACGCTTTAACTGATCAAGACATTCTGGAGGCAGACGGGGTCATTGTCGCAGCTGACAAAGATGTGAATACAGATCGTTTTCACGGAAAACCACTGATTGAAGTGCCTGTAGCGAAGGGAATCCGCACGCCAAATGAATTGATCCAAGGCATTATCAATGGAGAAGCGCCCGTTCATCAAGTGAAAGGAAGAGCTTCTGGAACAGAAAAAACATCTGCGCCTTCACCATCTCAACAAAAGTCGTCGAATAAGTGGATACACACCATCTACAAACATTTAATGAACGGTGTATCACACATGCTTCCATTTGTTGTTGGGGGAGGGGTCTTAATTGCTTTATCTTTTCTATTCGGTATTTACTCAGCTGATCCTCAGCATGAAACGTATCATCCGTTTGCTGCCTACTTGAAAAATATTGGCGGACTCGGCTTTAGCTTAATGGTGCCTATTTTAGCAGCATTTATCGCTGATTCAATCGCCAAACGCCCAGGGATGGTTGTCGGATTTATCGGCGGCTTGCTTGCAAACGATGGAGGCGCTGGATTCTTAGGTGGTATTATCGCAGGTTTTGCAGCAGGGTATATTATCATACTTCTTCAATTCCTGCTTCAAAAATTACCTGCATCACTTGATGGATTAAAATCAATCTTCATCTATCCTGTCATTGGTATTTTCTTAATTGGGGCTGTGATGACACCTCTATTAGTTCCAATCACAGGCTTAAATAATTCATTAATGGATTTTCTTTCAGCAGTTCAATCCACGAATCCGCTGCTCTTAGGTTTAATTGTTGGAGCGATGTGTGGATTTGATATGGGAGGACCTTTTAACAAAGCAGCCTATGTCACAGGAACGGCTTTACTTGCAGAAGGTAACCTTTACTTCATGGCAGGTGTGTCAGCAGCATGTATCACACCGCCGCTTATCATTGCGATTGCCACAACGATTTTCCGAAAACATTTCACACCGCAAGAACGAAATGCAGGGGCGATCAACTATATTCTAGGAGCGACACATATAACAGAAGGGGCCATCCCATTTGCAGCCAAAAACCCAGTCGTTGTCCTGCCAATTATCATGTTTGGTTCTGCCATCTCTGCTATATTGACGTATCTCTTTGGCGTACAGGTTCCAGCTCCGCATGGCGGGTTCCTTGTCCTTCCAGTCGTCACAGGTGCATTCCAGTGGGTCCTATCCATACTGATCGGATCACTTGTAGGTGCCATTCTATACGGACTTTATCGTAAAAAAATAGACAAACCCGCAGTTTAATAGGGAGGAAGAGAAATGATGGAACATATTTATATGAATCTTCATGAAACCGCGTCGTCACAGGCTGGCGTTTTCGCAGCCATTGCTGACATTGCTTACAAAGCAGGTATTTGTACATCACCAGAGGATGTTAAAAAAGGCTTAGCTGAAAGAGAAGCACTAAGCACAACTGGATTTCAAGATGGATTTGCGATTCCGCATACACAAACAGACGCCATCACAAAACCAGCACTTGTGATCGTACGCACGGAAACAGGTATTGAATGGGACGCTTTTGATGGGAAGCCTTGCTTTTTCTTCTTATCCTTACTGATCCCCAAAAGTGAAGCAGGGACCACTCATCTAAAGGCTCTTTCTGCCCTTTCTCGAGGATTAATGGATGAAACAAAACGCCAAAAGCTGCTAGAAACAAGAACAAATGAAGACATGCTGACTGTTTTAGAAACAGATATTTTAACGAGAGAGGATGTTTGATCATGCCTTTACTATCAACAACACCAATGCTTGAGACTGCGAAAAAAGAAAAATACGGAATCGTTGCATTCAACGTACATTCCTTTGACAGTATTTATTGGGTGCTCGAAACGGCCGCAGAATTAAAATCGCCTGTCATATTGCAAACAACGGTTGGAACCGTTCAATCTCTTGGAGCAAAAGCGATTGCAGATACAGTCAAGGCTGCGGCTGATCAATATCAAATCCCAATCGGCCTGCACCTCGATCACTGTACGGATTTTGATGTGATTCTCACCTGTATTCGAGCGGGATATACATCTGTCATGATCGATGCATCGATGCACTCATATGAAGAAAATGTTCGCCGCACAAAAGAAGTGGTAGACCTCGCATTAAAAGTAGGGATGAATGTTGAAGCAGAATTAGGCAAGGTAGGCGGTGTCGAAGATGATATCGTTGTCGATGAAAAGGATGCTGAAAAAGCCGTTCCATCAGAATGCCGTCAATTTGTAGCAGAAACTGGTGTACCAACTTTAGCGCCTGCAATTGGTACGGCACACGGCATTTATAAAGGGGTACCGGATATTGACTTTGACCGTATTGAACAAATTGCATCGCTCGTCGATGTTCCCCTTGTTCTGCACGGCGGTTCCGCTGTTCCGGATGAAGACGTCAGACGATGTGTGGCTCTTGGTATGGCAAAGGTCAATGTCTCAACTGAATTGAAAAATGCGTACTCTGAAGCCATCCGTGACCATTTCTCAAACGAACCCGAAAGCTTAGATCCACGGATGTATTTACAAAAAGCAAAACAAGCAGCAAAAGATATGGTCACATCGAAAATACGTATCGTAGGTAGTGAGGGCAAAGCCCATCCTCTCTATCAGTGAAACAAAAAAGCAGAGCCGCTTAAGCTCTGCTTTTTCACATTATTCGTTTTCTTTCATTTCATTTGAAGTGCGTACCCGTGCATTTCCCATAAACAGGACCGTAATCGCTGCAAGGGCAATAGGGAATAACGCAATCAAAAATACGTACGTAATACTTTGTGACATCGCATCGATGACTTTATTTAAAATATCAGACGGAATTTGTGAACGGGCACCTTCTTGGAAAATGGCTTGTGGATCCCCTATTTGAGAAGAGGCTCCTTTCATTCCGCTAAAGGCATCTGCTAAGCGATTCGATAGGACATTGGTTTGAATCGTCCCAAAAATCGTGACACCAAGTGTCATCCCAAGTGATCTCATAAATGAATTGGTCGAGTTTGCACTGCCTCGGTAACGAGGGGCAAGATCATTCATTGAAGCTGACGGCAGAAGGGAGAAGCTGAAGCCGACACCAAAGCCTGATATCATCATAAAGATTGTGAGCCAAAGTCTAGCTGTATCAGGTGACATATTGGCAAGCAGCAGCATTCCCGCGAAAAATGAGATAACAGAGATCGCCATAAGACGTCTGAAAGGCACTTTCGTCTGCATCGTTCCGCCAATCATACTGCCAATGACAGACCCAATCATCATCGGCGTTAAAATGAATCCTGCACTTGTCGCAGATTCACCGTACACCGCCTGAACGAAAATAGGAATGAAGACGGCAAGAATAATAAATGTTCCGCCATATAAGAACGCCAAAATTTGAGATGTCGCAAATAAACGATTTTTAAACATCCAAAATGAAATAATCGGTTCCTCCGCTTTACGCTCAACAATAAAGAAGATAGTACCGAACACAAGAAATACAGCAAAAAGTGTGAGGATTTGCACTGAATCCCACGCATAAGATTTACCGCCAAGCTCAAGAGCGAACATCAAGCTCACAACCGCCACAACAAGTGTGATAGCACCTGACCAGTCAATTTTCTGCTTCCGATGTTCCAGCGATTCCCGGTAGTATCTGGCAATCAAGAACACACTAACAATACCGATTGGTACGTTAATATAGAAAACCCAGTGCCAACCGATCGAATCTGTGATAATAGCTCCTAAAAGTGGTCCTAGTACACTCGATAAACCAAACACTGCACCAAACATACCGGACATTTTTCCGCGCTTTTCAGGCGGGAAGATATCAAAGATGATTGTAAACGCGATTGGAAGAAGGGCACCGCCTCCAAGCCCTTGAATGGCTCGGTAAATAATGAGTTGATCCATCGTTTGTGCGATACCGCACAGCGCAGATCCAATTAAAAAGAAAATAAGTCCAAACAGAAAAAAACGCTTTCGACCATACATATCAGAAAGCTTTCCGTAAATCGGCATTCCAGCCATTACTGCCACCATATAAGAAGCCGTCACCCAAGCAAATTTATCAAAACTGCCCAAATCTGCTACGATGCTTCCCATCGCTGTTGCAACAATGGTATTGTCCATCGCTGCCATGAAAATTCCTAACAGCAAACCGATGACAACAAAGCGAGTGGATGCCTTACCATTATCCACATGATTCATTTCATTTACCCCCTGCTTACGTTCTCTTCTTATTTTTGCTATGATCAACTTAAATATAAAGGAAGAAAACATTTATCTTGATGATCAAGATAATTTATTTTAAAGGGAGGAGAACAAGTTGTCAATAAAGAACGACGCAGAAGACAAAGCAAACCTGATCATCCATACAATGAGGCGTCTCGCCACACGAACGGTTTTATTCCACCAAGCAGCCGCACAATCCCTTGGCCTTTTTCCAACAGACCTGAAATCAGCCGATTTATTAAACGAACTTGGTCCTCTTACTGCAGGAGAATTAAGTGAAAAAACAGGTCTTAGCTCAGGTGCGGTCACAGCTCTGATTGACCGCCTTGAAAAAGCGGGATACGCCAAAAGAGAAAAGGACCCAAAAGACAAACGAAGAGTCATCATCGTTCCATTAACGGCAGGGAAATCACAAGTAAAAGAACTCTTCCAATCTTTATCGACATCGACTAAACAACTCACAAACGAATACAAACGAGAAGAATTAGACTTAATCATTCAATTTATTACCGAAGCAGCTGAAATAATGGAACAAGAGCTACAATTGCTTAAGTCTAAATCGTAAGAGAGCACGATGTTAAGGATATGCTTTTCTTTGAAATAAAATAGAGAGAATACGATTCTGATCATTTACATATTAATTACTGTTTTTGTATCTATATTCCTATTTAATGACAAACTTTGTATTGGTAAAATTGACCTTGTCAATGAATAGGAAGGAGTGAATTCTTCTGGGGAAGATACTTGATGCAAAAGCACTAACAAATGCCATGGACGCAAGGGCAAAACACTACCAGGAACTCCGCGAACAAATGGTCGATTTAAAAAAAGCATTACAAGGTGTTGCCAACCTCGGTGATGACTTCACTGGGAAAGGTGCCGATAACATTAAAAGTTTCTATAAAGAGCTGGCTGGAAATGTTGACATGTTTATCAGTTTTATCGATAAGCAAAAAGCCTTTCATAAAGGTGTTTCTGGGACACTAGATGATACAAACTTTGGCGGCGATACCTTTGTAGAAGAACACTTTTTAGATAACGCAGTACATATGGGCATCAAAAACGCCAAAAGCATTGTAAAGGATCAAAAAAAGGCGCTTAAAACGATTTTTCAAGACATCGACGACCTCATTTCTCTAGAAGTATTTGATAGTCAAACTTTTGATGAAAAAATTGCAGATGCGGAAGACGAGCGAAAAAAGACAGTAAAAGAT
The DNA here is from genome assembly GCF_038610765.1 of Bacillus sp. FSL R5-0422. Classification (NCBI taxonomy): domain Bacteria; kingdom Bacillati; phylum Bacillota; class Bacilli; order Caryophanales; family Bacillaceae; genus Bacillus; species Bacillus sp. FSL R5-0422. Next base: position 1,762,527 of record NZ_CP152014.1, on the reverse strand, counting down.
CTAAGAGAGCTTGATCAAAATTTAAAAGATGAATATGCTTTGTCAGAAACGGAGCAGCAAGCTACAATGGCATTGTACGCAGAAATGATGAATGCCACAAATGATGGAAAAGCGATTTCTCCAATGAATTTTGACAAGAAAGCGTATCAAAATAGCGAAATCTACAAAGCAAAAAGCGATATTGAAAAGCAAACTTCCGAATATCTCAACATTAAAAAAGAACAACAGGAAGCCCGAGAGATTGCAAAAGAACAAGAAGCACTCGCAAATCGTCCTTGGTATGAAAAAGCCCTCGATTATGGTGGAAATATCGTCAATGAACTGACAGGCGTGAATGATGCAAAACGCGCCGCAACAGGCGTTGACCCGATCACAGGCGAAGAACTTACCGCAGGACAGCGCGTCGCCGCAGGCGGCATGGCAGCAGCAGGCTATATCCCAATCGTCGGCTGGGCAGGACGCATTTTCAAAGGCGGAAAAGCCGTCTATAAAACGACCCAAGCCACCTCAGCCGCAGTCAAAGCAGTCGACATTTACAAGACATCGCAAAAATCCTTTGACGCCTTAAAAACATCGCAAAAAGGCTTATATGGACTCACTGCTACAAACGGCTTCAGCGAAGCAATTACAGGTAGAGACATGTTTGGGAATAAGATCTCGAAAGAGCAACAGGAAGCGAGTATGAATGCGGCGCTAGGAATGCTTTTGCCGTTTGGGGCGAAAGGCTTTCGGGGGAAGATGGGAATTATGGGTAGGGAAAAAGTTAAGTACTCATCTAGCTTAGAAGATCATATAAGAAGAGTTGATACCAATGTTCCAAGGAGAAGAGGAATTGGTGGGGCGCATAACAAAGACGAATTTATGAAAAATGATGTAAATATATTAAATGTTAAGAAGCATGATGCTTTGTCAGGAGTGGAAAAAATAACTTACCAAGTTCCTTCTTTAGATGCTAAAACAGGTCAAAAAATTGGATGGAAAGCAAAGCCATTTGATAAAACTGTTTATGATCCTAAGTTAATTTCTGATGAAGATTTTATTAAACGAGGAAAAGAAGCTGTAAATAATGCTTCTTCAAAAGGTGTTTTAGGGAGAGAATGGGAAGGTTATGATGGAAAAGGTATAAAATGGAGAGGTTATACAGATAAGGATGGGGCAGTGACCTCGTTTTATCCTGAATTATAGGTGGGGGGATTCAGATAGTATGTTAAAAAAAATTTTAGAAACTCAAATGTTAAGAGAAGAACATTTTCCTGTGGTGGCTTTTTTTAATGCCATTACTGATGATAGCTTTGTAAATATTGTTCAGCATTTATCTACGGGAGTCGGTTATGGAATTAACGATGTTGATTGCACATTTCCAAATGATCTGGAACCCGACGAGGAGCCCTTTCATGGAGTACTATTTGCACTTCATGATGATGAGGTTATTGTTGATTATCAAACATTCTACTATTATCTTGAGCAAGCCTGTAACACGTACATTACAGAGTATCCTCAGGATAAGAAACCTATTAGCGAGGTGTTAAGGAAGGTATTTGAAAAATATAGATTGGCCAATTGACAAAAGCAACCTCTGAAAATAGTTGAGCAACTAAGGAATTAATTAGTAGAATGATTAAAGACAATATAATTAATCTAATTGATAATTTATAGTCTAAATAATAAATTGGGACTTAAATTACTATCAAATTTATGAATAAGTTGGAGGGAAATGAGAAGGAATATAAAACTCGAAGTCCCTGTATTCAACATTCATCCTTTAAGAATAACTGAAGGTTGGATTGTACGTTATAATAATTTCAGGGAAATTGACCCTAAAAAGTTAGAAATAGAAGATGATAGATGGTTTATGTTCACTGAAAGTTTATTACAACTTTATCATGAAAAATCATCAATAACGTTGGATTTAGGATGGTATCCCGATTTATCTTCTGATGGTAACTATATTGTTCTAATAGTTAAAAATACAGATTGGGACAATCCTATTCAGGAATTCAGCTCGGATGACTATACCAAAGTGATTGATTTTATAGAATTTCATTTGAAAGAAATTACATCCAACTGGTGGAAATAAAATAGTAGATACTTAATTACTAACAAATTAACATCGCTAGTTTCTTCAGTTTTACTCGTTTATGATCAATTTTTGGGGCTGTAGGTACTCGAATGTGTTCTCAGAGTAATTTCATAATTAGGGGATTCAATATGTTTAGAGAATTAGATAATCTTTTATCTGCCAACAGTAGATTCATGGTATGATGACGGGTGTTTGATTGCTAGTGAGATAATCTCTGATTTTAGCCTAAACGACTGGGAAGAACTATCAAATCAGGTTCTTAATAAATCAATAGAGTGGCAGCGTAAAATCGCTTATTGTCTGGATAATGAGTGCAATGAATATGAGTTAAATATTTTAATAGATTTGTTGAATACTAATGATAACGAATTATTTGAGATTTGTATTGATACTTTGAGAAGTTTCCCAATTGAAGAAGGCAAGAAATTGATATTGAAGCAACCTCAAATTTTAGAACGTGTAAATCATGTAGTGGCTACTACTACGAATTCACCAGTAAAAGTAGTTCTTCAAGACTTTCTTTCAAAAATGAATTCAAATTAGTTCATTTTTAATGAGATTACGCAAAAAAACTTTGATCGGCTTAATGTCTTTCAAGGTTTTTTGTGTTATTGGACTTCAAATTGAGAAAAAACCGACCAAAAGGGGGATGGGGACCCATCGTATGATAAAGACCAGTAAAAGTGGGCGCTCACAGCTTTTATAGTGAGTTTTTTTGAATGAGGGGGATACTTTACATCTTTTTCTTTGATATAGATCAGAAATTCCTTTGCAGAATATAGATGTTAAACAATAAAATAGCAGGACATTTATATAAAAGACTAATCAACAAGCCACTTTAACAGCTTAACTTCTTCATAAGAGAATGAAGTTGGTACAATAAACAGAAAATCATCCTCTAATAATACATAGAGAATGCTGCTCTGTTTAGAAGGGGGATGCGTTCATTTTAAATGATTTGATTGTTATAAACGATTTTCGTCAAAAGGGGATAGGTAAGCAATTGATGAAAAAAGCATTTTCATTTGCAAACGAAAAAGGGGCCTTATCTGTTTAGAAACAGCGACTTCTAATATAAAAGCACAACAATTGTATGAAAAAATGGGGATGACAATAGATTCTTCAACTCAGCACTATATTTATTATTTGGATTGAAAATAGAAGAATGAAGTTTTGCTAATATAACTCGGTGAAAAATATCAATATGCTTTGTCAGAGACGGATCAGCAAGCTACAATGAATTTGTACACTGAAATGATTGCAACAAGATGACGAAACAGCGATTCCAACGGATTTTGACAAGAAAAACATTAAAAAAATATATTTTAGATAAAGGGAGTAATTTTATTGAATTCTTATGATGAAGATCTAATAAAGGATTTGGGATTAAAAGATCTTCTTAAATATGTCAAAGTAAATAAAAAACCAAAAATTTTTTTGGATTTAATAGAACAAAAATTCGATTTTGCTGGTTCAAAAATAGATTGGTTACAAACCAATAAACATCATAGTAAGAGCTCAAATCATGAATCGTTACTTTCTGATGCTCTTCTATTTATAACTGAATTAAAAGAAAGATATTTAGCTAATAACTTACAAGTAATTTACATAGGGGATAACCTTACAGAGTTTGGTTACCAGTTTGAATTAAGACATCTAGAAGAGTTACTAGTCTATTTTTTAGATATCCCGCAGCACCACTACTTTATATCATTAGAAGGCGATTGGTGTATTTGTATTTCATTTGAAGACTATTTGGATTTTGGATTTAGTTTAAACAAAAAATAATTTTGAGCATCACATATAGGAAAAATAAAAGATGATAAGAAGTGAAAAAAACCTTGATTGGCTTTATTCAAGGTTTTTTGTGTTTATTGGTCCTCAAACACGTAAAAGAAGAGAAAGGTCTCTTTGTATAAAAGCATGAAAGCACACTTAAAAGGTGTGTTTATCTTATGAGAAGAGCACACAATCACTGCACAGCATTTGCTGAAAACATTTGGGCTTCTTTCACGCATGTGAGTTGATTAGACTTATAACCAAAGGGGAAGAAAGGAGGAATTCCAACTGTACTTAACCAAAAGGGGCACTACTTTGCTATCTATGCTGCTTCATACGACATCTTATCTATCAATAGAAGATTTACAGAATCGACTGAATGTCTCTACTCGAACCGTCTACTCTGAAATCAAACGCATGAATAGCTGGCTGGAAACTCATCAGCTTAGTAGCGTTCAGCGAAAAGATCAACTTGGCTACTACTTACACCCACATGAAAAAGAAGTCATTATTCAAAAAGCTGACACGATTCTTGTTGGTCACGATTACGAACCATGTGTAAAGGAAAGAAGAGCGATCCTGCTCTTATCGATTGCATGCAATGAGAAATATCTAAAAATAAATGACTTGATGAAGCTCACCAAAGTGAGCAGAAATACACTGCTTGAAGATATGAAACAGCTAAAAGAAGCACTTTCAAAGCAGCAGCTCACGCTTCACTATCAGGCAGCCTGTGGCTATTTGATTTCAGGAGAAGAAAGAGCGATTCGATTGGCTCTGAAACCTTATATTCATTCCATTCGCACCATGATAAAAAACGAAAAAGCATTTTCATCTTTTTGGTTAAAGGGGCCCATTTCATATAACAGGTTAAAACATCTCCTCGAGCAGTCAGAACAAGAGCTTAAGCTAGAGTTTGCTGATGACATGCTGGATCAGCTGTCTTTGGATCTCTTTTTCTACTTTAAGCGGATGAAGCTAGGACGTGATATACACCTTTCAAACGAAGAAAAGCGTACATTACAGGAAACTGATGAATGCTTGGCGGCGATTCGGTTTATGGCACGAATTCAAAAAGAAACGGGTCTTCAAGTTCATGATGATGAAATCTATTTTCTTAGCACGCTATGGCTCAGCGCCAAGAAACAAAAGCTTCCATCAAGTCAAAAATCAGAGGAGCATCTCATTCGCACCATTGCCCGACAAATGATTTTTGATTTTCAGCGGTATGCATGTATCTCCTTTGAAGAGTACGAAGCCTTGGAGCAAAACTTAACCATGCATCTCATCCCTGCCTATTACAGACTCATCTATCACATTGATATCAACAATGAATTAACAGAATCTATTAAAAAAACACAGCCAGAGGTGTTTGACATCACTCAAAAGGTCGTATGCCATTTAGAAAAGGCGACCTGCTCTAAGATAAGTGAGCATGAAATTGCTTACGTAGCGATGCATTTTGGTGGTTGGATGAGAAGAGAAGGGATTTCGCCAATTGTGCGGCGTTCTGCATACATTGTTTGCGGGGAAGGAATTGGCACAAGTCACATGCTGAAAACACAGCTTATCGAATTGATCGGTTATATCGAAGTGCGTGATCTATTATCGAAGCGGTCATATGAAGAAATGTCATCTATTGATGTCGACTTTGTTGTGTCCACAACACCTATATCGTTTAAAGGAAAACCAGTTCATCTCGTTCATCCTATTTTAACTGCCTATGAGAAAAAAACATTACTTCAATACGGGAACGGCTTAGAAACGAAGGTTGACGAGCAGCATGTGAACGCTCTATTCAACATCATTCAACAGCATACCATCGTAAAAAATGAAAAAGCACTGCTTCGAGATCTGAAAGAGCTACTTCATCCCGCATATGTATCCCATCAGAAAGGGTGGAAACCAGTGTTAAACGATTTATTAACAGAAAACACGATTGATCTCCAACAAACAGCAGAAACGTGGCAAGAGGCCATCACAAAAGCAGCGCAGCCTTTACTCGATCAAAACGCCGTTCAGAAAAGTTATGTGGAGGCCATGATTCAATCCGTTGATCAAAATGGACCTTACATTGTCATTGCACCACAGGTAGCCATTCCACATGCCAGACCAGAGGACGGCGTCAACGAATTAAGCATGTCACTCATGACATTCGAACAGCCTGTTTTTTTCTCTAAGGATGAAAAAAAACAGGTTCGTCTCATCATTGTGCTAGCAGCCATTGACAGTATCACTCACCTGAAAGCACTCAAACAACTGACCATGCTGTTAAGTGATGAAAAACGGAGGAAACAACTGATTGAAGCAAAGGATTTAGCATCGGTGCAAAAACTAGTTGATCAATTTTCACAACAATAAAGGAGGAAAAAGAGAATGAAAAAAATTCTTGTTGTGTGCGGAAACGGATTAGGAAGCAGCTTTATCGTAGAAATGAATGTCAAGAAAGCATTAGAAGAGTTAGGGCTTGTAGCTGAAGTGGATCATACCGATCTCAGCACAAGTAAAAATGAACTGGCTGATCTATATATTGGAGCCACTGACATTATCGATCAGCTGGATGACGGCATAAGACAGGTTGCTGGATTACATAACTTATTAGACCAGGAAGCCATTAAAGACGTCCTTCGCAAACACATATAAGCCACGAAAAAGGGGGATTCACATCATGATAGAACTGATCATGAACGATATATTGGGTACACCGGCCATTCTCATTGGTTTGTTTGCGCTGGTCGGTTTACTTTTGCAGAAAAAATCAGCCGCAGATACCGTGTCAGGTACCTTAAAAACAACCATGGGATTTGTCATATTAGGAGCAGGCGCCACAGTCGTGTCTGATTCACTTGGGGTTTTCCGAAAAATGTTTGAAGCAGCATTTCACATTCAAGGGGTTGTGCCAAATACAGATGCCATGGCAGCCATTGCTCAAAAAGAATTCGGGACACAGACAGCTCTCATTATGATTTTTGGCATGCTGGTCAATTTGCTATTGGCAAAATTCACCCCCTTTAAATATGTTTTTTTAACAGGACACCATACCTTGTATATGGCTGCTATGCTCGCAGTCGTTCTATCGACAGCGGGAATGGAGGGATCGTTTCTTGTCACCGCCGGTTCAATCATATTAGGGACAGCTATGGTCATTGCACCCGCTATTCTTCAGCCATTCACAAGGAAAGTCACTGGAAGCGATGATCTAGCGCTTGGACACTTCAGTACCTTCGGTTATTTTACAGCGGGAATGATCGGAAAATGGATCGGTCGTCCAGAAAGATCAACAGAAACCATTCAAGTGCCTAAATCACTCGGTTTTCTACGAGATACATCTGTGGCCATTTCAATCACGATGGCTTTGCTCTTCTTTGCAATTGCACCGTTTGCTGGAATATCTTTTATAGAACAAATGAGTGGCGGGACAAACTTCGCTGTCTTCATTCTCATTCAAGCGATTACCTTTGCTGCTGGTGTTTACATTATTTTAGCCGGGGTGCGGATGGCAATTGGTGAAATCGTGCCTGCTTTCAAAGGAATTGCTGATCGTTTTGTGAAAGGGGCAAAACCGGCACTTGACGCACCAACCGTTTTTCCATTTGCTCCAAATGCAGTCATTATCGGTTTTTTATGCAGCTTTGCAGGAGGCATCGTGTCTATTTTCCTTTTACCATTGTTTGGTTTAACTGTCATTGTTCCTGGTCTTGTCCCGCACTTTTTTTGCGGCGCTACAGCAGGAGTGTATGGTAATGCAACAGGAGGAGTGAGAGGTGCTATCGCTGGGGCATTTGTGAATGGGTTGCTCCTTTCCTTTTTACCTGCTTGTTTATTGCCTGTGTTAGGAACCCTTGGTTTTGAAGGGACAACTTTTGGAGATACAGACTTTGGTATCATCGGAATCTTGATTGGATTGATCAAGTTTGTATTTCAACTGTAAAAAGGAGGATTCTGAGAATGTCAGCCATTTTTTCACCGTCACTGATGTGCATGGATTTAACGCAATTCCGCGAACATATTCATATTCTCAACACAAGAGCAGATCGATATCATGTCGATATCATGGATGGTCATTACGTGAAAAATATCACCTTATCACCTTTTTTCATAGAACAGCTCCGAAAATTGACAGACAAACCAATTGATGTGCATCTTATGGCTGAATCCCCCCAAGAATTTTTAATTGATGCCTGCATTGAGGCAGGCGCAAGCATGGTCTGCTTACACCCAGAGGTCGTGCAAAGAGACGTTTTTAGGATCATTCGGCATATCCATCAAAGAGACTGCGAGGTTGGCTTTGTTTTAAATCCCGCCACACCAATTGCAGTGTTAGATTCCTATCTACATTTAATAGACCGAGTGACGATCATGACGATTGATCCAGGCTTTGCAGGACAGCCTTTTATTAAAGAAATGCTACAGAAAATTAAACAGGTGAAAGAGGTAAAAGAGAAGAAAGGATACTCATTTTCAATTGAAGTAGACGGCTCCTGTAATGAGCACACGTTCCGGCAGCTTGCTGAGGCTGGAAACGAGATCTATATTATCGGCAACTCAGGTTTATTCGGACTTCACCAGCAACTCGATACGGCTTGGGAGACAATGAAGCAATTGTTTTCAAAAGAAACAGCATCAATTGAATCACATTAGTAAAAGAGGATGAAACAATCCTCTTTTTTTACGCAATTTTACTAAAACATCACTTCTAACCAAAACATACTCAAAAAAACAAAGGAAAAAATCATGAATTCACACTTGAAAGCGCTTTACCAACATGATATCCTTCAAATATCTTTAGTAAATATTTAGTCAAAAACCAAGAGGAGTTTGCTTATGACCACACTCAAAGATATTGCTCATGATGCAAAAGTGTCCGTTTCCACTGTATCCCGTGTGTTAAATGGCGATCAAACCCTTGCCGTTTCTCACGCAACAAGACAAAACATCCTCGACATTGCAAAGAAGTTAAACTATACCCCAGTGAGAGCAAGAAAAGCCGATCAAGCAGAGGAAAAAAGCCCATCTGAATCCCCAATCATCGGTATCGTTGTCGCTCAATCCATTGACGAAGAATTAAATGATCCTTTTTTTTCATCGATTCGAAAAGGAATTGAAAAAGAATATGCCAAACAAGGCTTGTCCACTCTCCACACCTTTCGCCTGAGAAGCATGGATCAAGAGGCGATGTTAAAGGATATTGATGGTTTGATCGTCATTGGCCGAATCAGTCCTGATACGGTTGAAAAAATGACAAATCGAATGGAACACATTGTTTTTATCAATCATTATGCGGATGAGGATTTGTATGATTGTGTACATGTTGATTTTGTCAGAGCGGCAGATCGAGCCATTCGCCATTTGCAGTCGCTTGGTTATTCACATCTAGGCTATATTGGTGGAAAGGAGCGAGAGCATTATTTCGAAGGGAATGCTGTGATTGAGGACGAAAGACAAACGACGTTTATGAAAAGAATGCAAGAAGCAGGCGGTCTTCATCTGGATGACATCCATATCGGGGAATACTCCATGCAAGAAGGCTATACGCTCATGCAGCAGGCCATTAAAAAAGGGAACGTGCCACAAGCCTTTTTTATCGGAAGTGATTCAATGGCGATCGGTGCAATGCGCGCGCTCAACGAAGCCGGTCTACGTGTACCTTCAGACGTATCCATCGTTGGGTTTAATGACATTGAAGCGGCTTCATTTTCAAGTCCGCCACTTACAACCGTCAAAGTATATACAGAAGAAATGGGGGAAGTCGGTCTGAAGCTTTTGCTTGAGAGAATAAACGGCAGAAAGCTTCCTCTAAAAGTCGTCGTGCCAACAAAACTTATCGAACGGGGCAGCACATGTCTCGTCCATGAAAGGGGGTGAACCCGCGATTTCAGCAAACAAAAAAGAGACAAAAAAGCAGAAAGCAAGCTGCTTCGCACGATGGCCAGATCATGCGAAGAACAAGGCAGCCTACCGGTATGCTCTCTTATCTCTTTGAAAAGAATAGAATTCCAGTATAATAGACTTCTTTTGTTTCAGCAACTGCATGAATTCTACCGATTATCGTCTGAATTTTCAGTGATCAAAAGGAGGAAACCATGAATAAAAAAATCATGCTACTGACTGCGGTCTTTGTCTTGACCATTCTTTTGTCTGCTTGTGGCAATAACGGTACGTCCGAAGCAAACGGAAAAGTCACCCTGACGCTCTTTTCGACGATGAGCAATAGCGGGGAAAGAAAAGCGTTTGAAGAAGTGATTCGAGCGTTTGAAAAAGAGCATCCACATCTTCGAATCGATGCCAACTTCCCAGGCAACAGCTATGAAGATACGATCCGTGTCAAAATGGGGGCAAATGATATGCCAGATCTGTTTGACACACATGGCTGGGCAAAACTCCGCTATAGCGAGTATGTCGCTGATTTAAAAGAGATGAATTGGGTGAAACAACTTGATCCTTCACTCGATCAAATTTTAAAGGACCAAGATGGCAAAGTATACGCGTATCCGCTGAATCAAGCAAAAGACGGGATTAGCTTTAATGCCAATCTATTAAAGGACTATGACATTGAGGTTCCTAGAACACTCGATGAATTTAAATCGGCTTTGCTGACCGTTAAGGAAAAGAGCAAAGGAGAGGTTGTGCCGCTCTGGATACCAGGAGGAGACAACTCAAATATCGCCCAAGTCTTTGATGAACTCGCCACACCTTTATTGATCACGGGTCCAAACCATCAATACGGAAAAGAACTTGAGAACGGATCATTTGATTGGTCTCTCTATACACCGCTTGCACAGTTCATGAAGGAGCTGAAGGATCAAGATCTTTTAAACAAAGATGTCCTCACAGCAAAACTTTCTCAAGCCCCTGAACTAATGGCACAAAACAAAATAGCCTTCACCTTTGTCGGAGGTTCTTTAGGACCTGAAGCGTCTGAACTCAATCCATCGATCAAAGTAGGCACAATGCCTGTTCCATCTATTCATAAAGGAGATAAGCAAAGCTGGATTGGAGGAGAACGGTTTACAGTCGCTGCCTGGAAAGACTCCAAACATTTAAAAGAAGCAAAACAGTTCATCGATTTTCTCGCAAAGCCTGGAAATGCGAAAAAAATCGCAGAAGGTACCTCATCTGAAGCAGCCTTAAAACAAGTGAAAGCGAAAAACGATTACTCTACCTTTTACGATCAATACGAACAGGTGAAGATTGAACCGTATTTCGATCGAAAATACTTACCAAGCGGAATGTGGGCGGTCATGGCAACAACGGGGCAAGAATTATTAGCAGGCTCCATCACACCAGAACAATTATCGAAGAAGATGGAAGAGGAATATAAGCGTCTGAAAAAACAATAGCAGGCTCATGCTGAAACAGGAGTGAAGCCAATGAATGACATCACAAAAGCAGAGCAGCCAGCCGCATTCTCCCCTTTATCAAAGCAGAAAATGAAAAAAAACCAGAATTCTTCCCTTTGGTGGATGTACTTGCCAGCTGTTCTCGTTGTTAGTACCTTTATCATTTATCCTTTTTTGAACGGCATTCAGCTATCTTTTACGAATTGGAATGGGTTTTCGCAAACTTATGAGTGGATTGGACTTGATCAATATAAGCGTCTGGTTCAGGACCCAACGACATGGCTTGTTGTTAAAAATACGCTTCTATACGGCATCGGGAGCACCATCTTACAAAATATCATCGGACTTGGTTATGCTCTTTTATTAAATCAAAGCTTAAAGATGAGAGCGATCACAAGAACAGTCATCTATTTACCTGTCATGATTAGTCCGATTGCGATGGGCTATATTTGGTATTTCGTGTTTGCTTACCAAGGCGGTGCCTTAAACGATGTAGTGACGCTTTTTGGATTTGATCAAATGAATGCGCTTGGCAATCCGCAATTAAACACATGGATCATTATGCTCGTCAACACCTATCAATTCGTCGGTATTGCGATGATCATTTATTTAGCAGGACTGCAAAGCATTCCTAAGGATTATTATGAAGCCGCACAATTAGACGGCGCATCCAGCCTCCAGCAATTTAGTCGAATTACATTGCCTCTCCTTCTACCGTCTATCACCATTAATGTTGTGCTAAATGTCATTGGCGGGCTCAAGCTCTTTGATGTGATTGTGGCGCTTACTGGCGGCGGACCGGGAGATTCCTCACAATCGATGTCGACCTTTATGTATGATCTGTATTTCAAACGTCAAGATGCAGGATATGCAGCAACACAAGGGGTCTTCATGGCGGTCATCATCCTTGTCATTAGTGTCACAGCGCTGATGTATTTCAAACGAAAGGAGACCGAGATGTGATTGAAAATACCTTTAAACGTAAGAAGAGATGGTACACCGTCCTTGCCCTTTTGGTGACAGTGCTTCATCTCATTCCATTTTATATCTTGCTGACGACATCATTCAAGGGAATAGGAGATTTTAGTTCAAAGTGGCTGTTTCCAAAAGCGCTTCATCTTGAAAACTTTCGCACGGCATGGACAGAGGCACAGCTTGGTCAGTCCTTTTTGAATACTGTGATCATTACATTCAGCTCTGCTGTATGCCTCATCTTTCTTGGTTCCCTTGCAGCCTATCCGCTCGCAAGGAGAAGCACAAAGCTAAATAAAGCAGTGTATGTTTTATTCATTGCTATTATGGTCATTCCACCACTCACAGCCCTTGTCCCGCTCTATAAAATGGTCGTTCAAATCGGGATGATGAACACCTATCAAATCGCTATTTTAAATAATGTCGCTGCTTTTTTGCCGCTAACGATTTTCTTATACGCAGGCTTTATCCGGTCGACCATTCCAAAGGAGCTTGAAGAAGCAGCCCGTATTGATGGAGCGGGGACACTTAGGGTTTTCTTCACCATCGTTTTCCCACTTCTGAAACCTATTACCGCTTCGGTTTTAATCATTGCCTGTGTGTATATTTGGAACGACTATCAATTTGCCATCTTCTTTTTACAAGATAAGGAGATGCATACACTCACAGTCGCCTTATCCCATTTTTTTGGTCAAAATCAGCATCAGTTACAGCTCGTTGGTGCCGCTGCGCTCATTGCGATGCTGCCAATGGTAATGATGTTTTTACTGTTGCAAAAATATTTTATCGCAGGGCTTTCACAAGGCTCTGTCAAAGGGTAGTTCAATATATGGATGCAAAAAGGAGAGTCAGCTATGTCTAAAATTACATTTATCGGTGCAGGGAGTACCGTCTTTGCTAAAAATATATTGGGAGATTGTTTGTTCGTCCCCGCACTAAGAGATTTTGAATTTGCTTTATATGATATCGACCATAAGCGGCTGAAAGAATCAGAAACGATGCTCCGCCATTTAAAAGAGAACTACGGTGCACATGTGACCATTACGTCCTATCACAACCGAAAAGAAGCCTTAAAGGATGCAAAATATGTGATTAATGCCATCCAGGTTGGAGGCTACCGGCCAAGCACAGTGATTGATTTTGAGATTCCGAAAAAATATGGGTTAAGACAAACGATTGCGGATACGGTTGGCATTGGCGGGATCTTCCGCTTCCTTCGAACATTCCCTGTGATGCTTGATTTTGCAAAGGAGATGGAAGAGGTCTGCCCAAATGCTTTATTGTTAAATTACACAAATCCAATGGCCACACTGACAGGTGCAATGCTGCGCTATACACCGGTTCAAACGGTGGGGCTTTGTCATAGCGTACAGGTGTGTACAAAGGATCTATTTGAATCACTTGATATGGATCATGAAGGAATTGAAGAAAAAATTGCAGGCATCAATCATATGGCGTGGTTATTAGAAGTGAAACGAGACGGAAAAGATTTGTACCCAGACATCAAAAGAAGAGCGAAAGAAAAGCAAAAATCACGGCATCATGATATGGTACGTTTTGAGCTGATGGATAAATTCGGCTACTATGTCACAGAGTCCTCAGAGCATAATGCCGAATACCACCCTTATTTTATCAAATCGCGGTACCCAGAATTGGTCGGTCAATTTAACATTCCGCTAGATGAATATCCGAGACGCTGCGAGGAACAAATCAACAACTGGAATTCCATGAAGCATGACCTTGTGGGCAATACACAGATCACACATACTCGCTCAAAAGAATATGGTTCACGTATCATTGAAGCGATTGAAACGAACGTTCCCTTTAAATTTGCCGGGAATGTGCTGAACACAGGTGGCCTCATTCACAACCTGCCTGAAAAAGCGTGTGTCGAAGTGCCGTGTGTTGCAGACCGGAGCGGGATCATGCCATGCCATGTCGGAGAGATTCCTGAACAACTGGCGGGACTGAACCGGACCAATATCAGTTCACAGCTCATGACCATCGAAGCAGCAATCAGCGGGAAAAAAGAACACATTTATCAAGCGGCATTACTAGATCCACACACAAGTGCTGAACTATCGATTGATGACATCATCAAATTATGCGATGAACTCATTGAAGCACATAGTGAGATGCTCCCGCATTTTGCAGATCCGAATCAATATGCCGCATCAACCAACTTACAGAAATAAACTAGCCCCTACCTGATGCAATGCGCATCAGGTTTTTTTATGCTGCAAATAGAGGATTGACTGAAAGCGTTTTTAATATTATGATTTTTCTGAAGTTAACCAAAAGTTGATCAAAAATACACCATGAATAAATCACATTTAGGCATCATTTCTCACAAACCAATGGATGGGCGTCAGCCTTTCACACGTTAGAGCAAGCTTTTATCACAACGTAAACCAAAACGACAATAAGATTTGACAAAGAGTGTATACAGATGGACGCCCGTTAGATGAGACAATGACAACCAAACACATCCTATAAGCATGACACATTTTTTTATAAAAAGGAGAGAGGGAACATGACCAAAACAGATGTACAAATGTTGAAAAATTATATTGGCGGACAATGGATTGAAGCAGAAACTAGTCAAACAGAGGCAGTATATAACCCAGCTACTGGCGAGATCATCGCAGAAGTGCCGCTTTCAACAAAAAAAGATGTCGAACGTGCGGTACAGGCAGCGCAAGAAGCCTTTACCACTTGGTCGAAAACGCCTGTTCCCCGCCGTGCACGCATTTTATTTAAATACCAACAGTTACTCGTTGACAAATGGGATGAGCTGGCTGAACTCGTAACGATGGAAAACGGAAAAAGCATCACAGAAGCAAAAGGAGAAGTGCAGCGCGGGATTGAATGTGTCGAATTTGCCGCTGGTGCACCAACCTTAATGATGGGAAAACAATTACCAGATATCGCATCTGGACTCGAATCTGGCATGTACCGCTATCCAATTGGCGTCATCGGCGGAATTACACCATTTAACTTTCCGATGATGGTTCCTTGCTGGATGTTCCCACTTGCTATTGCCTGCGGAAATACGTTTGTTTTAAAACCTTCAGAGCGCACGCCGATTCTTGCCGCACGATTAGCCGAATTATTTGAAGAAGCAGGTCTTCCAAAAGGGGTTCTCAACATTGTCAATGGAGCTCATGATGTCGTCAATGGTCTGCTTGAACACCCAAAGGTCAAAGCCATTTCATTTGTCGGCTCTCAGCCAGTTGCAGAATACGTCTATAAAAAAGGCACAGAGCATGGCAAACGTGTCCAAGCACTTGCAGGAGCAAAAAATCACTCCATCGTCCTCAAAGATGCAGATTTAGACGCAGCAACGAAACAAATCATTGGTGCTGCCTTTGGATCAGCAGGAGAGCGCTGCATGGCCGCGGCCGTTGTCGCAGTGGAAGAAGAAGTGGCAGATGATCTCATTCAAAAATTAGTGGATGAATCGAACGAGCTTGTCATTGGAAACGGAATAAATGAAGAGGTCTTTCTTGGTCCAGTCATTCGAGAGGAACATAAGGAGCGAACGCTTCAATACATTCAGTCAGGGATTGAAGAAGGCGCAAGTCTCATTCGAGATGGCAGGAAAGATCACGAAACAAATGGAAAAGGGTATTTCGTTGGACCAACGATCTTTGACCATGTGACAAATCAAATGAAAATTTGGCAGGACGAGATTTTCGCCCCAGTCTTATCAATTGTACGTGTCTCTTCACTGACAGAAGCGATCGACCTGTCCAATCAATCAAAATTTGCGAACGGTGCCTGCCTGTACACTGACAGTGCATCAAGCATTAGAGAATTTCGCGAAAACATCGAAGCAGGGATGCTCGGCGTCAATATTGGTGTTCCCGCACCAATGGCATTTTTCCCGTTTTCCGGCTGGAAGGATTCTTTCTACGGGGATTTGCACGCCAATGGAACAGACGGAGTGGAGTTTTACACAAGAAAGAAGATGGTGACCGCTCGTTATATGTGATGAGCATCATAAATAAGCTAAGAAAATGCAGTTCCAAAAGGAGAACTGCATTTTTTTGTTGTCTCCTAGTCTAAAAGTAAGGGTTTACATAGTTGTTTCAGCAACGATTCCCCCTAAGAAATCATCCTTTGTATTCATTCTTCATCAGCGTCTTTCAACATAATTTGAAATTGGGCGTAAACCCCAATATTAGGAAGATGAAAACAGGAGGAAAATGATGCGATGAGAAAGAGGATGAAGTGCGGTTTATGTTTTTTAATTCTTGCTTTGGTACTAAGCTGTATACCCGTATATGATGCGAGTGCAGCAAGTACCCCCATTGCAAAACGAGTAGGAAATGCAAATCCGCTCATAGACCATCACCTGGGAGCAGATCCGTTTGCGCTCACCTATAACGGCAGAGTGTACATTTATATGTCGAGTGATGACTATGAATATCAAAGCAATGGAACGATTAAGGACAATTCTTTTGCGAATTTGAATAGGGTCTTTGTCATCTCTTCGGCAGATATGGTGAACTGGACAGATCACGGAGCGATTCCAGTAGCAGGCGCAAATGGGGCAAATGGCGGGAAAGGGATTGCCAAATGGGCAGGCGCTTCTTGGGCTCCAGCGGCTGCGGTGAAGAAGATCAATGGGAAGGATAAATTTTTCCTTTATTTTGCTAACAGCGGCGGAGGGATCGGCGTCTTGACAGCGGATAGTCCGATTGGTCCTTGGAAAGATCCTATCGGAAAAGCGCTCGTCACACCAAATACACCAGGGATGTCCGGTGTTGTATGGCTGTTTGATCCAGCCGTATTTGTAGATGATGACGGGACCGGTTATCTATATGCCGGCGGAGGCGTTCCAGGCGGTTCAAATCCAACACAGGGGCAATGGGCCAATCCTAAAACAGCAAGAGTTCTGAAACTAGGGCCTGACATGACAAGTGTAGTCGGCAGCGCATCAACCATTGATGCTCCTTTTATGTTTGAAGATTCAGGGATGCATAAGTATAACGGTACCTATTACTATTCGTATTGCATCAATTTTGGCGGCTCCCACCCAGCAGATAAACCGCCAGGCGAGATCGGTTATATGACGAGCTCAAGTCCTATGGGGCCCTTTACGTATAAAGGACACTTCTTGAAAAATCCAGGTTCATTTTTCGGTGGCGGCGGTAACAACCATCATGCGGTGTTCAATTTTAAAAACGAATGGTATGTCGTGTATCACACGCAAACGGTGAGCTCTGCCTTATACGGAGCAGGGAAAGGCTACAGATCTCCCCACATTAATAAGCTTGTCCATAATGCGGACGGCTCCCTTCGAGAGGTCGCAGCCAATTTTGAAGGCGTTAAACAGCTTTCTAACCTCAATCCATATCAGCGGGTAGAAGCTGAAACATTCGCTTGGAATGGACGCATTTTAACAGAGGCTTCCTCAGCACCTGGTGGGCCAGTCAATAACCAGCATGTCACAAACATTCAAAATGGCGATTGGGTGGCTGTCAGTAATGTCGATTTCGGCTCGAGGGGTGCTAGAACCTTTAAAGCCAATGTAGCAGCAGCTTCAGGCGGACAAATTGAAGTACGTCTTGGCAGTCCAGACGGCAGAATTGTAGGAACACTCAATGTCCCTTCCTCAGGTGGAAACTGGCGAGAAATAGAAACAACAGTAAACGGGGCAACGGGAGTACACAACGTATTTTTTGTCTTCAAAGGAAATGGTGCCAACCTATTCCAATTTGATTCCTGGCAGTTTACTCAAAGATAAACAAAACTAGTTGATGGGAGAGTGGGAAAATTTGATGTCCATAATCAAAAAACCAATTTGCACTTTATTGGTCTGCTTCACTATGCTGTCTGTCATGTTCATAGGCCCCGGCGTAACTGAGGTGTCAGCGGCAAGTGATGCGAATATTAATGTCAACGCGGAAAGACAAGTGATCCGCGGCTTTGGCGGAATGAACCATCCAGCTTGGATTGGTGATTTGACCGGACCTCAAAGGGAAACCGCATTTGGCAATGGACAGAATCAGTTAGGATTCTCCATTCTACGCATTTATGTAGACGAGAACAGAAATAATTGGCACAGAGAAGTCGCCACCGCTAAAAGAGCGATAGAGCATGGCGCTTTGGTGATCGCTTCACCTTGGAATCCTCCAAGCCATATGGTGGAGACTTTCAACCGTAATGGTGCGTCTGCAAAGCGGCTAAGATACAATCAATACGCCGCATACGCTCAGCATTTGAATGATTTTGTGACATACATGAAAAATAATGGCGTCAATCTATATGCCATTTCTGTACAAAACGAGCCTGATTATGCACATGAATGGACATGGTGGACACCTCAGGAAATCCTGCGATTCATGAGAGAAAATGCCGGCTCCATTAACGCACGCGTGATTGCACCAGAATCCTTTCAATACCTTAAGAATATCTCAGATCCTATCTTAAACGATTCGCAGGCGCTTAGAAATATGGACATTCTCGGAGCTCATCTGTACGGAACCCAAATTAGCCAGCTTCCGTATCCTCTTTTCAAACAAAAAGGAGGGGGAAAAGAGCTGTGGATGACAGAGGTCTACTACCCGAATAGCGATAACAATTCTGCTGACCGCTGGCCTGAGGCATTAGGGGTATCAGAGCATATTCACCATTCAATGGTGGAAGGGGACTTTCAGGCGTATGTGTGGTGGTACATCCGCAGATCATACGGTCCTATGAAAGAAGATGGAATGATTAGCAAGCGCGGATACAACATGGCGCATTTCTCCAAGTTTGTGCGTCCAGGATTCGTCAGAGTTGATGCAACAAAAAGCCCTGAACCGAATGTTTTCGTGTCAGCCTATAAAGGAAACAATCAGGTCGTCATTGTCGCAATTAACAAAAACAATGCAGGGGTCAATCAACACTTTGTTATGCAAAATGGAACTGCTTCGAAAGCGTCAAGATGGGTCACAAGCAGTAACAGTAACCTTCAGCCTGGAACTGACTTAAACATATCAGGAAATCAATTTTGGGCACATCTCCCTGCTCAAAGTGTGACAACGTTTGTGGTCAAACGCTAAAAACGCCAAAAGCCAATTTTCTCATTAAAAAAGAAAATTGGCTTTTTTTCTGTGTAAATAGAAAGTTGATTTTTCACGACGTCTCCACTTTGGGTATAATAATAACAATGACTTCAGGAGAGTGATCATAATGCCAAAACTTCAAAGCAAAGTCTTGATTATAGATGACGAAAAGGAAATCTTGGAATTAATCCATACCGTATTAACAAGAGAAGGCATTGACCGGGTGATAACAGCTTCAACTGCCCGTGACGGGCTCTCACAATTCCATCAAGAACAACCCGATCTCGTCATACTGGATATTATGCTGCCAGACGGTGAAGGCTACGATATTTGCAAACAAATCAGAGACGTCTCGCATGTTCCCATTATCTTTTTATCAGCAAAGGGAGAAGAATCAGACAAAATTGTAGGACTTGCCATTGGCGGCGATGATTACATTACAAAACCGTTCAGCCCAAAAGAAGTTGCCTACCGGGTAAAAGCTCAGCTAAGACGGTCATCATACTTACAGCCTTCTCAAGAGGAGCCCGTGATTAAAAAAGGACCTTTTGAATTAAACGAACAGCAAGCTGAACTAACGAAAAACGGAGCGGCGATTGAGCTCACTCCGAAAGAACTTATGTTGATGACTTATTTCTTGCAGCATCCGAATCGCGTGATCAGTAAAGAAACGCTATATCAAACGGTTTGGGGAGAGGATTTCTTCGGTTCTGATAATACAGTGATGGTACATATACGAAGACTTCGGGAGAAAATAGAACATTCCCCATCTACACCAGAATTTCTCGTGACGGTTAAAGGGCTTGGCTATAAATTTGTTGTAAAGGATGCGTAAAGATGAAATGGCGATTAACAGGCAGATATATGGTCTCTGTCATTATCGTGACCATTATCACAGTCTTTATTAACTTATTTGGATTCATGATTTGGCTTGTACTACAAGCAAGCAGCCAGCAAAACGAAGAAAATACGCCGGAAACCTTCACAAGAACATTTGAACAATACATCACCTTGTCTGATCAAGATATTACTGTGAGTAAAGAAGGACAACAAGCCTTAAAACAACAAAACGCTTGGATTCAAATATTAGATGAAAATGGACAAGACGTCTATCATGCACAAGCACCTAAAGGTTTAAAGAGCAAATACACACCTATAGAAATCGTGAACTTACATAAATATAAAGATAAGCAATTGATGTCTACTATTTATGCTGGGGGGAAAAACGGAAAGGGCGAGGAATACAGCTACTTTATCGGATTTAAGGACCCTTCCATCGGAAAATATTTATTTTCTTTTGATACGAAAGACTTAATATCCCAATTCAATATCGGGACGATGATTTTATTATCGATTGATGCCATCATTGCCTTATTCATTGGATACTTATTCAGCCGGCAGCTCATCAAACCGCTCGGCCGTGCCATTTACGGCATTCAGCGACTCGCAAACGGAGATTATACGACGAAGCTGCCAACGAAGGGGATCTATAAAGATGTATTCTATAATGTCAATCAATTATCAGAACAGCTCGCTTCAAGTCAAAAAGAAAAAGACAAATTAGAGCAAATGCGAGAAGAGTGGATCAGCCATATTTCTCATGATATTAAAACACCATTATCCTCTATTCAAGGCTATGCAGAAATCATGAAAGATCCAAGTTATCCTCTTTCAGATCAAGATATCAGACATTACGCTGACATCATTGAGAATAAAGCACTGTACATTAAAGATGTCATGGAGGATCTAAATTTAACAACAAGGCTTAAAAATAACGACGTGATGCTGCATAAAGAGCTGGTGAACATTGTGCCGTTGCTGCGTGAAACGTTAATTGATATCCTCAATGATTCGAGATATGCTAATCAGACCATTGAGCTGCAAACGAATGTAGACAAGCTTATGCTGAATATTGATACGATCCTCATACGAAGAGCGGTCACCAATCTCATATTAAATGCCCTGGTCCACAATGATGCTGATGTGAAAATCATTGTACAGCTTGAACAAAAAGACCATACCCACATCACAATTCAAGACAACGGCAAAGGAATTGAAGAAGCAGAGCTAGAAAAAGTGTTTGACCGCTACTATAGAGGGACGAATACAGGAGGGACACATGCTGGCTCTGGTCTTGGAATGGCGATTGCAAAAGATATCATCCAAAAACACGGCGGAGATATGACGATACAGAGTATCATTGGAGAAGGGACTACGATTGATATCCAGTTACCCGCATAAAGAGACATACAAAAAAAACGGTTCTGCTCAATGACAGAACCGTTTTTTCCATCTATTATTCTGAAAACACTTTAATGCCTTTCACAATGTTCCAAATGAAGAAATAGATCGCCACAAGGAATGTCACAGCATATGTTGCAATTAAGAACGGACCAGCATGGCTGATATCGTTCATGCCAAGTAAACCTGATCCGGCAATTCCAATACCGAAAATCAAATAAGGAATAACATGCGTCCATAGTGACTTTTTCGCATGATATTTCACTTCGTCCTTTCCTAAGAAGTAGACGATAATCGGAAACAGAAACGGTGCAAAAAAGATACTGAAGTAACATAATGAAGACAAAATTTTATTTTCTCTCAAAACATTTCACCTCTATGATTGATTTAGAAGAGGGGACCATTTGACTCATCCCTCACTTCCTTACAAACCCATTGTACAACCTCAACCTTAACTTGTATTAATCCGAACCTTACAACAACCTTAAATATGTTAAACTGTAGAATGATCCATGCAAGATAAAATCATTATAGGTATTTACATCTATTTTTTCAGAAAAAATAGTTGACTTTGGTCATTCCTCTGTTTAAAATAAAGTCGTAACCGATGCAGGAGTGTTACTGATATGATCAGGCACCACCAAGTCAGGTAAACAGTTTGTACATTTGTACGTTGTTTGCTGAGATTTTGGTGTTTTTTTATGCTTATTTTAGCATTTTAGGTAAGGTGGGATGAGGATGTTCACCGTCGTTAAAGTTTTAAATAATAATATCGTATTAGCTCTAACAGAGACTCAAAATGAAGTTGTTGTGTTTGGAACAGGAATAGGTTTTAAAAAGAAGAAAGGTGATACACTTGATGAGAGCGCTATCAGTAAGACATTTTATTCTGATCAGACGTCTCCATTAGAATCTCAACTTACCGCTATCCCAACTGATATCCTTTTATTAACTGAAAAAATCATTCGCGTGGGCGAAGAGATGTTGAATAAGAAGTTAGGTTCCAGCGTGCTCTTTTCGCTTTCCGATCATCTTACCTTTGCTATTCAAAGGCACGAAGAAAAAATAGCGTATGAAAACCCCATTGTGTGGGAGATTCCACATCTCTATTTTCAAGAATATCAAATCGGGAAAAAAGCACTGACAATTATTCAAAAGATGATGGGCATTTCTTTTGAAGATACTGAAGCTTCACTCATTGCCCTGCATTTTGTAAACGCTCAAATAGATGGTCAGTCTATGGGAGACACCATTAAGATGACTCACCTCACGAAAGAAATCGTCAAAATCATTCAAAATATTTTTGAGATGATATTAGATAAATCATCCATTAATTATTCGAGGTTTATCACACATTTGAGATATTTTATTGTCAGGCAGGAAACCAATCAACCACCACAGCAGATGGATGACTCGTTAAAAGAATTAATACAGGATCGTTATATGAAGAGTTATGCGTGCGGGTTGATTATCAAAGAAATGTTAAAACGAGAATTCAATTGGAATGTGACAGAAGACGAGCTTGTTTTTTTAGTCATCCATATTGAAAGAATTACAAAGGAACACCAAAAAAATAAATGATTTCTTTTAGGCGTGTTATGAAAAAGCATTAACCTAAACAAATCTCCATGAAGAAGAATGATCTTTTCTAATGGTGGATTTTGTTTAGGTTTTTTTTGTGAAAATGAAGGGGTGAAGGCATGGAAAACAAAGAATTGGCTCAAGAAATTGTGAAATTAATCGGTGGAACCGAGAATATATCTCAAAGTTGGCATTGTATCACAAGGCTAAGATTTAATCTCAACAATGAAAGCAAGGTTAAAGTGGATGAGCTGAAAACATTAGATGGTGTTTTAGGTGCACAATTCCAAAGTGGACAATTTCAAGTCATTATTGGAGCAAAGGTAGCAGAGATTTATGAGGAAATCGATCATCTGGTCGGTCATAGTAGCAATGATTCCACTCCTGTTAAAAACTCGTCAAAGATGAATCCAATCGAAGTCGTATTCGATGTAATCAGCGGAATTTTCACACCTATTTTACCAGCGATTGTTGGTAGTGGATTGATCAAAGGGATCATGGCACTGTTTGTTAGCTTAGGTTGGCTAACGGAGACAAGCTCTACCTATCAGGTACTTCAAATCTTTTCAAATGCTGTGTTTTACTTTTTACCTTTCCTCATTGCTTATTCGGCAGCGAAAAAGTTTAAAACGCGAGAATCTCTTGCGCTCGCATTAGCAGGGATTTTACTATATCCAGCGATGATCGAAGGTGCAGCAAAGGGAGCAGATCCGTTAAGTTTTTTAGGATTGAGTATTCCATTAAATAATTACACATCTTCTGTATTACCAATTATTTTAGGTGTGCTATTACTAAGTTTTGTCGATAAGTGGATAACAAAAGCGATCCCAAAATCCTTAAGTATCGTATTTACACCAGTACTGAGCCTAATGATCACGGCTCCTCTTACACTGGCTTTTATCGCTCCTATTGGAAACGTTTCCGGGCAGTATTTAGAAATCTTTTTCACTTCCTTGTTCAATTTCGCTGGTCCGATTGCCGGTTTATTAATGGGAGGCATGATGCCACTCATTGTGTTAACTGGGATGCATTACGCATTTTTCCCAAGCACGTTAGCCAGCTTTGAAAAAATGGGTTACGATATCATGCTGCTTCCGATGAATTTCATCGCGAATATGGCGCAAGCAGGCGCTGTGTTAGGTGTCATCATCCGTACCAAACGGGTAGAAACAAGGTCTTTAGCGCTTTCAACATTGCTTCCTAGTTTCTTCGGTATCACAGAACCAGCCATTTATGGAGTCACGCTTAGACTAAAAAAACCATTTTATGCTTCATTAATTGGCGGCGCAGTCGGTGGATGTTTTTACGGTTTATTTTCAGTTAAAACAACTGCCTTTTCGATTCCAGGCATCACCTCACTGCCCACTTACATGATGAAAGGGACGAATAATTTCCAGCTGGCTCTGATTGGAATCGCCTTGAGCTTTATCGTGTCACTTCTCGTCACCATTTTCCTTGGATTTAAGGAGTCTGTTACAGCCGTTAACGAGCAAGCAGCAGAAAAGCCAAATCACGCTGTGGGTACAGAGAATCAACAATTATCTAAGCAAACAAGCCCATTCGAAGTTCAAGCACCTATGAGCGGAAAGGTCATTCCTTTATCTGAAGTGAATGATTCCGTGTTCTCAAGTGAAATGATGGGAAAAGGAGTCGCAATTTTGCCTGATAAGGGGGTGGTACAAGCACCGTTCTCAGGAAAAGTAGTGACTGTTACGCCTACTAAACATGCCATCGGAATCGTTTCAGATGATGGGATTGAATTATTGATTCACGTGGGGATTGATACCGTCAGCCTAAACGGCCAATTCTTTGATGTACTCGTAAAAGAGGGCGATGAGATCAAAACCGGGGATCATTTATTATCGTTTGATATAGAAGGAATTCAATCAAACCATTTAGATGTAGTGACACCTATTATCGTCACAAATTCTACGCAATACCTTGATGTGATTCATACAGGTGACGCTCATGTCACCGCAGGTCAAAATAAGCTCTTAATGCTTATTCACTAATATAAAGAGAAGGGATGATTGAAATGAAAGAATTAAAAAAAGGATTTTCAGATAATTTCTTATGGGGTGGCGCAACTGCTGCCAATCAAATAGAGGGCGCATACTTAGAAGGTGGCAAGGGCCTGTCGACATCAGACTTTGCTGCATATAAAGATCCTTATGAAAAAGGAAAAGTGAACAATTTTACTTTCGATGTTAGTTCAACTGAATTAAAAAGATACAAGGAACAACCTGATGAATTTGATTTCCCAAAAAGACGCGGAATCGATTTTTACCATCGATATGAAGAGGATATTGCACTATTTGCAGAGATGGGCTTTAAAGTGTTTCGCTTGTCTATTTCATGGGCAAGAATCTTTCCAACTGGTTTAGAAGACAAGCCAAACGAAGAAGGATTGGCTTTTTACGATCAAGTATTTGATGAATGTGCGAAATATGGAATTGAACCGTTAGTCACGATGTCTCACTATGAAATGCCGATTACTTTAACAGAGAAATATAATGGCTGGATGAGTAGAGAGCTTGTCCCGTTGTTTGAAAAATATGCCCGCGCTATTTTAGAAAGATATAAAGATAAAGTGAAGTATTGGATTACATTCAATGAAATGAATATGAACCTCAACAGCCTTTACACCGGTGCTGGAATTTTAGAGGACCTAGTAGACCATAAATTACAGGCTGCGTATCAAGCATCACATCACCAATTTATCGCCAGTGCTCTCACAGTGAAGGCTGCAAAAGAAATCATTCCAAATGTCCAAATTGGCTGTATGATTAACCAAATTGAAGCCTATGCAAAAACAACGAAGCCAGAGGACCAGCTGCAAGCGGTAAAATCGAACCAATTGAATATGTTCTATCCGGATGTTCAAGCTAGAGGTGAATATCCAACATACATGGTGAAATATTTTGCTGACAACGACATAAAGCTCGATATCGAAGAGCAAGATGAGCAAATTTTGAAAGAGGGCATCGTTGATTTTGTGGCAATCAGCTACTATATGTCCCACGTAGCAGAAGCGCGAGAAGATGCAGCCGAGCTAGCGGGTACATTTGATAGCCCAATCAAAAATGAGCATTTGGAGTTATCACAATGGGATTGGCCAATTGATCCGATGGGTCTGCGCATTTCATTAATTAAGCTGTATGACAGATACCAAAAACCTTTATTTGTTTGTGAAAACGGACTTGGTGCAAGAGATACACTGACATCAGACGGAGAAATACACGACGATTATCGAATTGATTATTTAAAACAACATATTGAACAGATGAAAGAAGCAGTCAAAGAAGGTGTCGACTTAATGGGGTATACGCCTTGGGGTTGCATTGACTTAATTAGCTGCGGAACATCTCAAATGAGTAAACGCTATGGTTTGATCTATGTAGATCAAGACGACAGAGGGAATGGTACATTGAATCGTTACAGAAAGGATTCCTTCTACTGGTACAAAAATGTGATTGCAACAAATGGAGAAGATTTATCATAATCTAGAATGAATGATGAAAACATCATTGCGCCCGCCTTTATTTGACGGGCGCGATGGTGTTTTATTTGTTAACTGAAAAGTAACCCAAATCATGTCATAAAAGCACTAGATATCTCCTCGCTACAATAAACAAAAACTGGTCAAAAAATGTTTCACCTTGACCTTGAAGTATAGTTCAACCTTTATAATGTACATATAGTAAGAAAAATAATGAAAAAGGAGTAACGATGGAGTTGATGACTAGAGGAGAACTTGCCAAAAAAACAGGAGTAAGTCCTGCCACAATTCGTTACTATGAAGACCACAACATATTGCCTGCTCCAAGACGACGTTCAAACGGTTACAGATTCTATACAGAAGACTATGTTGTGAAGATTCAATTGATCAAAGATGCAAAAACGCTGGGTTATTCATTAAAGGAAATAGCTGAAATTATGAACATGCTAAGTCAAGACATAGACCTTGATACCCTAAGGGAAATTGTCCATCTTAAACATGAAGAAATTGAAAAGAAAATTAAAAGCCTTCGTCTCATTCAAGACCTTTTATCTAACTTATTAAAAACCCCTGAAACAAAAGTACACGTCTACCTGGAAACATTTCGTGTACCAAATCAGGATGATTAATCATCATATTGAGTGTTAGGAGAGAAAAAAATGAGTGTAGAAATTTATCATGGTGAACGTTCTAAAGAAAGTATTCAATTTGAAACATTATTCGCTTCGCAAAGTAATAAAGAGAGTTTTTCTAGTATCGAACATACAAAAAAATTTCTTGAGCAAAAAGGAATTGAAAATACGCAGCCTTATGCCATTGGGGATGATGTGAAATTAATTAGTGAGGTACAAGAGGAGATATTCGAAGGCATGCAAGTGTTCACATTGAATGAACAAGCATCACAAAATCAAAAAGTCATTCTCTATCTTCATGGTGGCGCATGGACAAATCAGCCTTTGAATGTCCATTGGTGGTTCATGGATAAAATGGCGCAATCACTCGATGCGAAAGTGGTCGCTCCTATCTACCCAAAAGTGCCTCATTATAGCTACAAGGATACGTATCCGAAAATTCTTAACCTATATAAAGACCTTCTGAAAACCGCCGGAAGTGCCAATCAATTGACGATCATGGGGGATTCAGCTGGCGGAAATATCTCACTTGGTCTGGCGCACCTTTTAAAGAAGGAAGGTCTGCCACAGCCGAAGGATATTATTTTATTATCTGCATGTGTTGACATGAGCTTAAGCAATCCTCTCATGTTTGAATATGCAAAGAAGGACCCGATTCTAGGTCATGAAGGAATGGAAGTCATTGCAAAGATTTGGACAGCTGATCAACATGTCACTGATCCATTGATCAGTCCCATATACGGTGACTTCAAAGGACTTGCGAAGATTACTCATTTCATTGGAACACATGATATGTTATATCCAGATGCCATAAAGCTCGATGAAAAACTAACAGAACAAGGAATGGACATCAAAACCTTTGTTTATCCTGAAATGCTGCATGTGTTTGTTGTCATGCCTATTCCTGAGGCACAAGATGCCGCGGAGAAAATCATTCAAGTGATCAATCGTTAGAAATTCAGTTCACACCAAAAAGACTGCTTACTTGAAAGCAGTCTTTTTAAATACAATCACAATATCAATCCATAACAGATTAAACTTTCCTTAAATTGCAATATATGTTTACAAGGAGCATCTTTCCCATTAACATGAAGATTGTTCGCTTTATCATTGGAATGAAACAAATGGGTAGTTAGTAAAGGAGAGTGGATAATGATGATGTCTTTTCTTCAACCTATGGCTCTGATCTTATTTACATTGCCTTTGTTAATTTTAATATGGGGGATTGTAGGCTATATCCTCTTTAAGCGGGTCTACATCGTTCTAATGATCACCTTTGCAGCTTCAACCATTTTTATCTTTGCCTATACGGGGTTTGATATGTCGAATATGTATTGGGTCATTACGATGACCTTTTTATGCATGTGTACCTCTGTCATCACAAAAATCATCCACTATATGATTCGTCGCTATAAAAAAGGATAAGAAGATGATATATGCAAACATAAGCTGTTTTTGTTCCCATTCATTTCATCTCACGCCACAGTTCATCACCTCATGTTTGGTATAATTCATACGAGTAGTGAGGTGAAAGGGGAACGCGATGAAAACTTTTGATCTATCACAAAAAGATGTAGAATTAGTTGACGAAGCAAAAAAGAAGATGATCAGTCTTTATGAAGATGATAAACACCATGTAGGGGCAGCGATCCGTATGAAAACAGGAGAAATCATATCAGCTGTCCATATAGAAGCCTATATCGGACGGGTAACTGTTTGCGCAGAAGCCATTGCGATTGGTAGCGCTTTATCAAATGGATATAAGGATTTTGATACCATTGTTGCAGTGAGACACCCTTATTCAGATGAAGAAGATAGAAGCATTAGGGTAGTAAGCCCTTGCGGCATCTGCCGAGAGCTCATTTCAGACTTTGGACCAGCATGTTTTGTCATCCTTGAGATCGATGGGGAGCTGGTCAAGGTGAAAATCGAAGAACTCATTCCGCTCAAATATACTCGAAGCTGATGTACCACATAAAGATAAAGTAGAAAAAGAGATGTAGCAAACGCTAAATGTGACCCTTGCTACATCCAAGATGACTGAAAAATCGCTCCGCAAAAGCAGCCCCATATATTTTCTCCATATGTTTCGTGTTAAAAATATACTGTTCCATTTGTTCAAGCTTGCGCATACTGCGCACTAGTATTTTCCGATCATCGTCAGACAGAGTAGGGTCATCATCTATTTTCTCTAAGGCCTTTTTCACACGTTCAGATACATTTTCAACATATAAATGGTTTTTGAATGCTGGCGGATTACATGCCGACAGGTCACAGCCTATAAAACGAACACCGTCAAGGGTACAGTATTCAAAATCGGCGATCAGCTTTTGTTTGCCATTTCCCTCAAACGTAATATCTATTAGCTTACCAGCAAAAGTACAATTGACGATGTTCGCAACCTGTAAAACGCAGTCATTGAATCTACATTTAGAGAAAGTACAATCGATAAACGTAGCATTCTCCAATGTCATTCCTCTCATATCGCAGGAAGAAAATACGCAATTGGTGAAGACGGCTTCGTTTTTGCCAATGCCCACAGAGCGCAAGTCGGAACGAATAAAAGTACAATGATCAACCGTACTACCGGCAAAAAATCTTGCATTCGTGAGATCACACGTATCAAATACAAGATGATCCAAGTGACAACTCCAAAAAATAGGAGAACGAACATTTGAGTTGATGATTGTCGTTCTGCTGATTGTTTCGTTTTCATACCTGGTAACATCAGAAAATGTTTCGTTGTCTATTGATATACCTGACTCTACTCTTCTCATCGCTATCACCCTATCATTTCTTCGGAATTCTTCACAATCATGATGTCCATTTAGCAAGTTCATTTCATTTTTCTTAGCGCTTGTCTTTGACTCAAAATTATATCACAAAACGATACGCACCCAGCAAAGAACAGGTATCCATTTTCATGATGAAAGGGGCATAAAAGAATAAAAGGTATGACACATTTCCAGAACCAAATGGAAGTCTATTTTTCACAACAGACTACTGCTCGGCATCGACATCGGCATGGGCATCGCCGGACATTCTTATGGCGGGCCTACAGCGGCTATTGTTTGCCGGGATGACGACCGGTTTGTCTGCGGGGTTGGCTTAGATAGTGGTGCCTTCGGCCTTCTCGACAGCGATCTCAATAAACCCTTTTTGCTCCTGTTTTCTGAACCGAATTATGATATGAATGCGATCGTTGGTGCTAACAATAGCATGGAAACCTATTATTTCACTGTTGATGGTGCTGCACATTTAGATTACTGTGACATCGTGTTTACAGGTGTAGAGGAGGAACTGAGAGGCACAAGGGATGCATTAGAGATGCGTCATCTTGTGACAGACTATACGAAGACGTTTTTTGATCATTACATCCTGCAAAAGACTGCACATGTGGAAAACCTATCATATGATGGTGTAAACTTAATCAAAAAAACAAACAGCAAATGAGATAGAGGAAACTGTTAATCATAACCTTTTAAAGAGTCGGTTTAAAGTTGAATATTAATTCATAAGCAAAAAGAGCAGCCAGCGACTGCTCTTTTTTCGTGTCTCAATCTTTATGCGTTTTGAATGGACCTTTTGTAATATGAGTCAGCTCAGAGTTTATATCAAAGATTTTCGCATTGATGTCTGTTATGCCAAAGCTCGTGATTCTTTTAGAATGCATATCGAGATATGTTTCGGCTGCTTCTTTTGTTTCAAATAAATAAATCCCGCCAGCCTCATTTTTCTCAGGATTCTCCGTCCATATCTTCCATATGAACCCGTCCTCTTCATTAATACTTCTCGCTAAATCAGAAAACTCTTTTGCCAATTCATCTCCGAAAGGACCATTCATCTTAAA
Source organism: Bacillus sp. FSL R5-0422 (assembly GCF_038610765.1). NCBI lineage: Bacteria > Bacillati > Bacillota > Bacilli > Caryophanales > Bacillaceae > Bacillus > Bacillus sp. FSL R5-0422. The sequence goes on along the minus strand of NZ_CP152014.1, from coordinate 1,731,498 downwards.
ATCCACTTGTAATACGTAAGCCATCATCATTCTCCTTATGTTGAAGTTGTGAAATACTGTTCTCCTAGAACTTCTTTCAATTGGAACGATTCTTGTGAAAGTTCTTTCTCCATAAAAGAAAGCACATCCGATTGTTCAACATCGTACATCACTTCAATCTCTTTAGAGAAGAGACATTTTTCTTTTTCGAGTAAGGCAGAAACCACGGGGAGCTTCTTCGGTTGAAGCTCTTCTGTGTTTAAAGCTTGCTTTAATCCATCAATATAGACGTCTAATGGTCGACCACCTGTGATTTTAACTCCTTTATTTTCTTCGTTGACGAAGATGATGGTCGGAAAACCTCTTGCACCGAAGTCTCGAACAAGAGCAAAATCTTGATTTAATAAGTCTTGTCCGCTTGGGAGCTCCGCTTCATGTAAAATCACATCTCCATTCAGTCCAAGGTTATTAACGATATCAATCAAAACCGCGATATCCGATATATTTTGATTGAATGCAAATAGCGCTTCTCTTGCACGGCGTAAAAACGTATAGGCTTGTTCATCACCGTGATGTTTTTGAATCACTTTGAACACACGAGAGGATGGGTATGAGGATTGAACAGGATTGTCAATCATTAAGGACCCATCTATTGGCATGCGAGAATGTTCTCCGACTTCTCTCCAGTGACCCGCAACATCAGCCGGCTTATAAATTCCGTTTGCAGGATCAATTGGACCATCATGCCATTTCTCTAGCAGTCCACCTAACACAGTCTGAAAATGAAAATAATGTCCATATTCCTCTTTCAAACGACGCAGGACAGGTTCAATTGCCCAGCAATGAGAACAAATTGGATCTGTTACATAGTAGAGTGTAATGGTTTTTTTAGGTTGGTGAAAGTCAATGACTTGGATATCTTCCTCTTCACCTACACCACATACACCAGTTTCTAAATCACAAAACATGTCATTGTTTTTCAAGTTATTTCCTCTTTTCTGTTTAAGTATTAATGTCTGATGGTTTTTAAAGCTGTAGACCAAGATACGACTTCAACCAGCATCGTATCAACCGTTTCTTCATGAAACGCTGCGGGCTTAAAGGTTGTCATATGTTCAAAGTCAGTAAAAAGACTTAGCCCAGGTTGAGTACGAACTGTTGCAACAGCCGGAACAGATAAAATTAACCGTAAGTTATTTGCTGCTGTCACACCTAGAGAAGAACCATAGCTGACAATTCCAGCTGCCTTGTTGTTCCATTCAGTATATAAGTAATCAATCATATCTTTCAGTCCAGCTGTGACCGCTTTGTTGTATTCAGGCGTGACAAAAATAAACCCATCAAGCTCACTCACTTTTTTTGACCATGCATGCGCTTCTGGTGTTTGATAATCCTTTGACATGAGGGCAGGTGCTGGTTCGTTGTAGCGAGGCAGCTCATAATCCTTAATATCAACGATCTCAAAAGTAGCATCCGTTCGTTTATCTGCGATGGATTTTACCCATTCCGCTACTTGAATATTAACTCTTGAATCTCTTGTACTACCAGTGATAATCCCTATTTTAATCATGATATTTCCTCCTTAATTGTTCAGGAATACTCGTTTCCTGATCCGTTGTTTGAATCAAGCCATCATTTGCTTTACAATTGAATCTTAAGACAGAATGAGTGAGATCAACACCAATAATTTCTTCAATTTGTTGTTTATCCAACAGATTGATGCATGTGTTTAAAAAGAAGGGGGAAGAAGATGACGCAGCCAAAGACAGATCCGCGCGTATTAAGAACTCGTAAATTAATAATGGAGTCATTCATCAAGCTTTCATCAAAAAAGGAATTTAAGGATATTACGGTGAAAGATGTGACAGCAGAAGCTATGATTAATCGGGCGACGTTTTATTATCATTTTGAGGATAAATACGATTTATTAGATAAAACACTCTCAGAAGTATTGTCGATTAATTTAGAAAGTATCAATTTTAATAATAGTAAACTAGATGAAGATACAATGATGAATATCTTTAAAGCGCTAGCCAGTTTTCAACAATCTCTGCATAATCGGTGCCAAGTAGAATATGAAACTGAACTTGCTCCAATTGTTCGAGAACAGCTTGAAATTATTTTTTATCAATTGTTAGTGAATCAATATACTAATGTCGAAAAACAAGTGTTGAAGGTCACGGCTGTTTTTTTAAGCTGGGGGATTCACGGAGCTTCTGTTGAATGGAGAAAGAATAGTTCGCACATTTCTTCAGAAAAATTTATCAAATCAGCATTGCCGTATATCATGTCAGGTATTGATTTTAAGCATAACCGGTAGACAATTTGACAATGCGTCACCGCTCCACTAATATAAATGCTATAGCATATAAAATAATTAAAGGGTGTTTACATGAAGTTACACGATTTAATAGGTTATCTCGTTCATCGCACTGATGTGAAAATGACGAATTATTTTACGAATAGGTTAAAGCCGTACGGAGTTACACCAGAACAGTGGGGTATTATTAGTATTCTTAACCATGAAAAAGGGACGACTCAAAAAGAATTGGCAGAAGGCATTGATAAAAATCAAACCACTGTCGTCAGAATGATCCAGTCAATGGAACGAAAAGGGCTTGTCAAAAAAATCTATAATGAACAAGACCGGCGCTCACATCATTTGTTTTTAACAGAAAAAGGAGACGAGATCAAAAAGGCGATTCTTCCTGTCGTCATCGATGCACATCGAACTGTGACAAATCAATTAAGCGATGAAGAGATTCAACAATTAAAATTACTTTTAAACAAATTATTTCATTCAGACTATCCGTCTTGATAAATCTGTAAAGCAGGAACAACCTCTATTTTTGCACGATATATGCTATGACATATAAAATTCACTTTTTAGGAAGATGTGATCACTATTTTCATTCTTATTCTACAAATTGTATTGGCTGTTTTCTTTTTCCTCACAGGAACGAAAATCATATCAGGGAAAATGGCAGAAGAGTTCAAACGATTTGGTTTACCTGCATTTTTCAATGTGTTAACGGGGGCTCTTGAGCTAATAGGCGCCGCTGGAATGCTCGTCGGCATATGGATGTCAACATTAGCATTATTATCAGGCTTATTGTTAGGAGGCACGATGCTGGCAGCTGCATTTACTCTGATCGTATTGGCCAGAGATCCCATTAAAAAAGCAATTCCTGCACTTGTTTTATTCGCTCTTAGTATTGGGGTCAGTCTATACCACTTTCTTTAAATTCATATCAAGGTAAGTCACAAACCTAAACAAATCTCCATTGTTCCAATGATGGATGTTGTTTAGGTTTTTTAGCGATTGAATCGTCTTCGGAGAACTAAGCATGAGACAGCAAATACTACGAAAGCGCCCGCTGATCCAGCAGCAAACATCAGCTCAGTTTGTTCTGGTTTGGCTTTGAATAACAAAGGGATAGAAAGAATAAGCGCGGCACCACTAAAGCCTAATCCTAATATCAGCATGGCCAATAATTTATTCATAGAAACACCTCTTACACTTAGAGTTAGAACCATTGGGACCTACTGATCAAAAGTGTATCATATGATGGTGGGTGATTGGTTTCTTTTCATTAAAACACAATCGTGAAACAAATAATTATAACGAACACTGTTCTTTGCGAACAATGTTCGTTATAATATAAATGAGATGTAATTTAAAACGATTTCCACAAAGGAATGAGGAGATGCATAAGATGACGGCATTATCTAAGGATCAAAAGCAAATCGCTATCATTGGAGGAGGACCTGGGGGACTAACACTCGCCTTAATTCTGCAAAATTACGGTATACAAACAACCATCTATGAACGGGAAATGCATGACAAGAGCCTTGAACGTGGAGGCTCGCTGGATATTCATGAAGAAACAGGTCAAAAAGCCTTAAAAGAAGCAGGAGTTTATGAGAAATTTCAAAAAAATGCCCGTTATGAAGGAGAAGATTTCCGATTACTTGATAACTTAGGAAGAATTTATTTAGATGAAGAAACGGAATCAGATCAAAAAGGCACTCGCCCAGAAATTGATCGTGGTGTGTTATGTGAACTACTGTTAGATCAAATTGATGCTAAAAATATCAAATATGGTTATAAACTAGAAAGATGCGTTTCATTAGAAAACGGCATGACGGAGCTTCATTTTGAAAACGGGGTTGTCGAGACAGTTGACCTTTTGATTGGGGCTGATGGTGCTTTTTCTCGTGTGCGTCCTCTGTTAACAGATATTGATATTGAATACTCAGGTCTCACGATGCTGGAATTGAATGTCTTAAGCGTAGAGGAGAATTACCCTGATTTAGCTGAATTTAATAAACGTGGTAAAATGTTTGCTTTAGCAGACCACAAAGGACTAATTGGTCAGTTAAACGGTGATGGACGGATTAAAGTGTATGTAAGCCTAATGGTAGAACGCAACTGGATCGAAACTTGTGGTATACCGTTTCATCAAGCGAAAGAAGCAAAAGAACAATTATTAACGTTATTTAGTGATTGGGATGATCAGCTCAAAAATTATATTCGGTATGCAGAAGATGCCATCATTCCAAGACGGATTTATACGCTTCCTACTAGTTTTAAATGGAACCGTCATAAAGGAGTAACGCTTATCGGTGATGCAGCTCACGTCATGTCGCCATTCGCAGGCGAGGGTGTAAACATGGCGATGTTTGATGCAAGGGAGCTCGCACTTGCTATTATCCGACATCCTCATGATACTGAAAAGGCTATTGAAGAATACGAAGACAAGATGTACGAATATTCATCGGAGAAAGCTCGTGAATCGGAAAAAAGTTTAAAACTGTGTTTTTCAAAAGATGCTGCGGTCAAACTTGCAAATATGATGAATTCTTTTCAAGAAAACGGTGATTGATGCTCAATTTACTATTTTACTTTGACATGTTATAAAGAGATTATGAACAATTCAAATCGTCGTATTATAAGTCGCCGGTCTCGGCCGGCTAAAGAGCCCTTAAGCCGTGAGCTCATTGTGAAAACGGCCTATGAGCTTCTTAAGGAGCATGGGATAGAGGGCATGAGTATGCGTAAGGTGGCTAAAGCCTTGGATACGGGACCTGCATCCTTGTATGTCTACGTGAACAATTTTCAAGAACTCACTGCTTACGTATTGGATTATGGTCTCGGCCAAATGGTTTATCCAGATTCTGCGGATCGCACATGGAAAGAACAGTTATTTGACATATTGCATACTTATTTCCTACTGCTATTCGAGAAACCTGGTCTTGCTGAAATTTCTCTTTCCACCATCCCGCAAGGAACGAACTTTTTACAGTTGACCGAACATATTCTCGCTGCATTGCATGAAGGCGGGATCAAATCTACATCCGCTGCATGGGGAGTAGACCTATTGCTGTTATACGTATCTTCGGTAGCATACGAAAAGGTCTCTTGGAAAAAACATGAATCTTCGCAGGTTTCAGACACAAAAAAAGCATTTCATGATGCAGACAAGACGCGTTTTCCTTTCATTCATCGTGTAAAAGAAGAAATGTTTGCAGGTGATCCCGTTTCAATGGAACGATTCCGATGGGGAATTGACGTCATTTTGTATGGAATTCAGCAAAAAAACAATTAGAAAGGAGCACAAGTAAAAAGCAGTCAATGGCTGCTTTTTTTTATATGGTGAATTTCATATTTGTGATCTTGAAAGCATCATAATGTATAAATAAATCTATATATTGTTTTTATATATAAAAAATTATATAATCTAGTGGAATAAAAAAATGAGGTGCTTAGGCATGGAACATATTAAAAAGTTATTAGAGAGTTATATTCCTTTAGCAAAATCTACTGCAAAAATGTTTGGACCAAATTGTGAAGTGGTGATTCATGATTTAACGAACCCTCAAGCATCTGTCATGTTTACAGTAAATAACCATGTGACAGGAAGAGAAATCGGCCAATCATTTGATCATCTAGTCAAGACTGTATTACAATCAGAAGATTTTAAAGAAGATTATCTGGCTGGTTATACATTTGTAACAGAAGATAAGCGTACGATTCGTTCTTCGACTTCATTAATACGTGATTCAAAGCAAAAAGTGATTGGCGCTTTCTGTATTAATTTTGATATTGAAGCCCTAAATCAAATGCAGCAATTTATAGATACTTTTCTTACTACACAAGTGGAAGCTCAAGGTGCAGAAACAACATCAAATGATGATCTTGAAAATGTTGAAGAAATAGTGGATCAATTGATTCAACAAATCATTCAAAATAGTGTTCATCCAGTCATGAAACGTCATGAAAAAATTGAACTAATTAAATTCATGGATGAAAAGGGCATTTTTTTAATGAAAGGATCTGTTGAAAAGGTCGCATCTATGCTAGGCATTTCCAAAGTAACCGTCTATAGCTATTTGGATGAAATTAAAAATAAATCGAGGTAAGGAGTGTCAACATGGAAAGCATACTCGAGGTAGGAAATCTAAAATCAAACGGGCACTATGCATTCGCAACCATTCATCAAAACACAGTCTATGTTTCGGGACAATTTGCCATCAATCCCGAAACGACAGAAAAAGAGTTCGGTCCCATTGAAGAAGAGACATTACAAGCGCTTAAGAATGTAGAGATGATTGTAGAGGCTGCGGGAAGTAAAAAAGAGAAGATTTTGCGCATGACATTATACATTTCGGATATTCATTTATGGGACAAAGTCGATGCTGTTTATACGGAATTTTTCGGTGAACATAAACCAGCGCGTACGATTGTTCCAACGAATGAATTACATTTTGGTTTTAAAATTGAAATGGATGCCATTGCATATATTTAAGATATTTTTTCCCTACTATATATAAAAAATTATATTTCATATAAAAAAATATTCAAAGGGGTAGATGATTGATGAATCAATTAATTTGTCACCATTGCGGGAAAAAATATGAGATGACACCAACTCTATGGAAATGTGATTGTGATGGCGTATTAAATCTAGTGAAAGATACCCCGAAAATAGACGTAGCAGCTTGGAATCACTATCCAAACTCCTTATGGCGTTATGTTGAAACCATGCCATTTTCAAAAGGTTCCAACACTTGGGAAACGGTCACAATGGGGGAGGGTCAATCCCCTTTAATCGTACTAGATCCTCATGAGCCAAACACTTATGTAAAAGTTGATTTTATGATGCCGACATTATCCTTTAAAGACCGAGGAGCCTCTGTGTTGATGACACATGCAAAAGAATTAGGGGTATCAAAGGTGATTGCTGATAGTAGTGGGAATGCAGGAACGGCGATTGCAGCTTATGCAGCACGTTGCGGTATCGCCTGTGACATCTATCTAAGCGATGACACTTCACCCAAAAAAGTCGCTCAAATCAAAGCCCATGGCGCAACGATTAAAGAAATTCACGGGACGCGAGAAGACATTGCAGCTGCGGCACAAATGGCAGTAGACAATGAAAAGGTTTTTTATGCAAGTCATGTCTATAACCCTTATTTTTTTGAAGGCACTAAAACATACGCCTATGAAATCTATGAACAACTAAATGGAGCACCTGATGCTTTAATCATTCCGGTTGGAAACGGTACTCTCCTCCTAGGGGCGTATTATGGTTTTAAAGAGTTATTTGAAAATGGTTTGATTCTTAAAATACCGAAAATCATTGCCATACAAGCGAAAAACTGTGCACCTCTTGTGAAAGCTTATCAAAATGAAGAGAAATCAGCATCGCCTGTCACAAATAAAGGGACCTTAGCAGAAGGGATAGCCATTGCTGCCCCGGCGCGCTCTAAACAAATTTTAGAAGCTGTACAAGATACCCATGGTACATTTATAGATATTGAAGAAGATGAGATATTGAATGCTCGCTCTAAATTAAGTGAGAAAGGATTTTATGTCGAAGTGACCTCAGCAGTCAATTTGGCTGGCTACATGAAATATCAAAAGAAACCAGAAGAAACCATTGTCATACCTCTTTGTGGTGCAGGGATAAAATCAAAATAACCTGAGAGAAAAATCACGCAGAACGCTCTCTATCTGGCAGAAGGAACAGAGTTAGCGCATCAACAAAATGAGCCAATGGGATTGATATAAGATGAGAAGAAAGCTACTTTAGTAAGCATGTTTAAATCGTAGTAGCTTTCTTCCCAGTCTACCTAATGATTTTTCATTTGTTCCTCTCCCCAATAACATATCTCATCTAATACAGGCATCAGTGATAAACCCTTTTCAGATAAACGATATTCTACTTTTGGAGGCACTTGAGGATATTCTTTACGATTAATTAATTGATCCGCTTCCAGTTCTTTTAGTGTATTGGTTAATGTTTTAAAAGAGATAACCCCAAGCATTCGTTTCAACTGATTATAGCGAATAGGACCATTGTTTGCATATAAAGCATACGGTACCGTCATCTTATATTTCCCACCAATTAATGATAAAGTGTATCCAAATCCAGTTTCTTTTAGGTCAACATTAGCTGTAAAGGATTCTTTAGTCATTTCACACTCTCCTTTAGGTTAGTATCGCACTTTAATTACCGTACTTGTAGTACGTTATAGCATACAATAAAATGAATGTACATCAAAATATGATGAAAATAACAAAAAAGGGTGAATGAATAATGAAAACGATTGTCTATGCACATCCTTGGGATGGAAGCTATAATCATGCCATTTTGACTTCCATTATAGAAAATCTAGAAACAAAGAGAGAACCATTTCAAGTGATCGATTTATATAAAGATGGGTTTAATCCTGTTTTTTCAGCTGAAGAATTTCAATATTTCAATAAAGGAGAAACACCTTATCAATTAGTTAAGGATTATCAAGAGAAATTAAATCAGTCAACTGAATTGATATTTATATTTCCTGTCTGGTGGTGGGATTTACCTGCTATTTTAAAAGGATTTATTGATAAAGTGATGTTAAGAGGTTTCGCATTCTTGGAAGATAAAAATACTGGTGCTTTGAAGGGCTTATTGACAAATATAAAAAAAACAACCGTGATCTCGACATCTTCAACAGATAAGGATTATATAGAATCTGAAGCTGGGAATGCGATTCAAAGCGTTTTTATTAACAGAACTCTTGCTGACTTGGGAATTAAAAATGAAGACACCAAATGGATTCATTTTTCGAGAGTTAACTTAACAACAGATGAAAAGAGAATGATATTTTTAAAAGAAATCGCCCAAAGTATTTAATTTACTGTTTCAACAATTTTCGGTAACAAATCAAATTATGTATGCAAGCAAAACAACACTCAAGATTTTGGTTCTGAACTATAGAGAGTTGATTTTAATCTAAATGAAAGAAGTGTTTTTTTACAATCTATTTAAAAACTAGTTGAACAAGCAACATATAAGTAATTGTGCCACCAGCTATTGAAAGCAACATACTCCCTTTTCCAGTAATGCAGAGCAACTATTAAGAAAATAGCGATTCATTCAGGAATACCATGTGTTCCTAAATGAAAATTGACATCTCTTACGCAATAGATGACCAATAGTCCAAGAACAGCTGGTGGTAAGAATTTTCCTAAATATTGTTTGAATGTAGGAGTAGGCTTATTTGCAGTAAATATAATAAACGGAAGCATGATGACTAATACGACAACTCCTAAAGTGATAATTTTCTGCGCTAATGTCATTGTTCCATAACCTCTCGTCTTTTTGTACTCGTATTCATAATGTAAGAATGCTTAATATTAATGCCATTGCAGGTAAAATGAATTACGCAGCTTCAAAAACGATGAGACATAGAAGAGAAGTTCCCAATCACACAATAGAACTGTGATGCTTTTTTCCCTTCATCCATTAATCTAGAAAAATAACCACAAACAATGCAGCCATAACAAACTCTAAACCCTTTGTTTGAAAGTGAATAAAGGATCTAAATAAACCTCCAATCGTTGCTCCAAATACCCAATAAAAGTGATTAAGTAAGGTGACAAACAAGAACTAGCTCTTATCTATATTTTCAGATATTTTAGCTGTGCTATTAATCGCAAAAGATTCAACGCACAGACCAAAGATTAAATAGCCCTTTTTTCCCTGTCCCTTTATATTTATCCAACATTGATAAATCATAAAATAAATGGCGGGCATTCAGCCTCATTGTTAAAATGCTGCATTTAATTGATTAAAAGCTGTCAGTAACAGAATGGCTGCAACAAATTCCATAGAAACCGCAAATATTAAGAGACTCATTAATGTAGCATAAACAGAGTGGAATCCAAGTGAATTCATAAATATTCCGTAAGCTGAACCTAAAAATAAAAACCCAGTCAGAAAAGGCAGGGTACTTGGAAAAGCAGCTTTAAACGCTAAAAGAATTTTTTCTCTTTGTTTCATGTTTTCACTCCCATTGAATTCATTTAATATCAGTTATAACACGCTATATACATACAGAAATAACAAAATTGTATCCACTACAATATTAAGTTTCAGAAATTAATTGCATTGAAAAGCAACTAATTCTAAAATAATGTAAAATCCCCTTACAATTAATGAAAATGTATGGGATTTAAAAAGGCGCTAAAAATGCCGATTAATTCAATCCCAAACGAAAGAAACAGAAGTAATAGTAAATTTGATAGCCGCGGGACTGAATCACTGTGATTTATTTATTCTTGATAAACACAAATCTACAGAACCACCAGTAATCATTTGATTAGATGGTGCTGGAGTAATCGGTTCTGTTGGTACTGAGGTGCATCTTGTTCGAGTGGGAAATCAAGTCATCATAAATCCAGGAATTGGGTGGAAGGATAACACAAATGACCTCCTGAAGGTTTTTCAATACTTGGCCATCCTGATCATGGCACTTTTGCAGAAAAAATTGCGATTACTGCTGATAATGTAGCACCTAAGCCTAAACACTTATCTTGGGATGTATTGTCACTTTGTAGCAATCGTTTATGTGACTGCACGATCAGATGAAAAGAGCCCAAAAGCGATTGAGTTTGGCGCAGATATAGCGATTGATAGTAATGAAAATTTGGGATCAGTTGCTTGATGGAGAAAAAGTGGATCTTGTAATTGACTCAGTTGGTGCTGCTACGATTTACAAGTCACTACACCAGGTAATAGAGGGGACGATCGTTACCTTCGGTGCCTCCGCTGGAGATATAGCCCAAATTAATTTGCGTGATTTTTTCAATGGACAGGTGACCCTTTTAGGCTCTACTATGGGAAGCAATGAAGAGTTTCTAGAAATGATTGAATTTATAAAACAACATGGAATTAAGTATTGATCGCGTTTATCCTTTAAATGAATTCAAAAAATCTTTCAGTGGAATTGAATCCTCAAATCAATTGGGTAATATTGGCTTTTTTTATTTAATTAAATCCAAATAAAAAATCACACACAATGGTTATATCTGTTTTTTTATTGTTATTCCCTACCTATAAGTCTATATAGTGTATCAAGCTCTATTTTAGATGTTGAGACAACAAATAAGAAAATCAGTGTTTCTTACGTATTTAAGTGATATGATTTTATCATACATGTGTTTGTAAGATGATAAGCAAATAAGCGCATAGTACAGTAGTAGCTATTTATATGTTAAAAGGGTGATGTTATGAGTAAGGAGTTACAGCTGGAAATTTTAAACAAATGGGTGAATTTCAACGCGATGACAGACAAGATTATAAATGAATTAGAAACTGCTTTAAAAGAACAAAATAATATATCCCTGAAAGAATTCTATGTGATGTATTATTTATCACAAGAAACTGATCGCAAGTTGCGATTACAACAACTCCAAGAATTGATAGGGTTAAGTCAAAGTGCAATGTCACGATTAGTAGGTAGGCTCGAAGCTAAAACGTGTGGTTCACTAGAAAGATCCACTTGCGAGGATGATAAACGTGGTATTTATACTTCTTTAACACAATCTGGGGAAGAAAGGTTTGGACGAGCATTACAAACCTTTAATTTAGCCATGAAAGAAATCGAAGAGAATCAAAATAGTATCATTTTTGATATTTTAAAGAACAAAGTGAACAACTAAGAAGAGGGGGAATCGTTTGATCCCCTCATGTAAACATGGCTATTGACAGGAACAACTAGAGATGTTAGATTAGGAAAGTAAATGCAGACGCATGCAAATATTATGAGGAGTTGACCACAATGAAAGAGCAGAATATATTTGATCCATTTACTTTGAAAGGGTTAGAGGTAAAGAATCGTATTATGATGTCTCCGATGTGCCAATACAGTGTAGATAAGAAAGACGGCATAGCAACTGACTGGCATTATATTCACTATGTAAGTCGTGCTATTGGGGGGGCAGGATTAGTAATGGTGGAAATGACAGATGTTGAACCTGATGGACGTATTTCAAATTATGACTTAGGTTTATGGTCAAAAGAACAAGTCCCGGCATTACAACGAATTGTAGACGGCATTCATCAATACGGAGCTAAAGCAGCAATTCAAATTGCCCATGCTGGTCGAAAAGCTGAAGATGCAGAGGTGCCAGTAGCTCCTTCAGCCATCCCTTTTGACGAGAATTCAAAAACACCAAGAGAATTAACGACAGATGAAGTTTATGAATTGATTGAAAAATTTCGTAGATCTGTAAGGCTTGCTGTCAAAGCAGGGTTCGACGCTATTGAAATTCATGGCGCTCACGGTTATTTAATTCATCAATTTCACTCTCCATTAACAAATAAGAGAACAGATGAATTCGGTCAAGATCTTACAAAATTCGGATCAGAAATCTTGAAAGCTGCAAAAGAGGAAATCCCAGATGATATGCCTCTCATAATGCGTATTTCTGCTAAAGAGTATGTAGATGGAGGTTATAATATTCAAGATGCTATTGAATTAGCCAAAGCATATCATCAAGCAGGTGCTGAGATTTTCGATATTACTTCAGGCGGAGAAGGTCAGATTCCTGCGATGAATAGGCCTGGAACACACGCAGCATACCAAGTTCCATTAGCAAGAGAAATTAAAAAAGCATTAAATGTGCCAGTTATAGCTGTAGGACGTTTAGATGATCCGATTTTAGCAAATGCAGTTGTAGGTATGGAAGATGCAGATCTAGTTGCTGTAGGAAGAGGAATGCTCCGTAATCCATATTGGGCAATGGAAGCAGCAAAACAATTAAAAAAATCAACTGACGAATTGGTTCCAAAACAGTATGAAGCTGGTTTCTAAATAGATTATTATTACAACCTCAAGGGTGCAATGATTTGGCAATTTTCATTGCACCTAAATTATTGTTTTCGTAAGTTACTTTAAAGTACCTAATTTCATAAAAGTTTTATCTTATACAGTTAATAATCCTGAAATAAGAGAGGCTGAACAAATTGTCGAATAAAGAGGAATTTAATTACATAGATGTAGATATTTTAGTTTACATAATATATATTCTAGGAAGTTAAACAATGAAAAGCATTTCTTTTGTCTCAATTCTAAGTATACTTATCTTATTGAGACAAAAAAGAAAAATCAAAATCCTACGTTTATTCGCCAGATTTTGATTCATCCAGATACTTTATGATTTTCGCTGGATTTCCGCCAACCACGACATTTGCTGGGACACTTTTTGTCACAACGGCACCAGATGCTATGACAGCATTGTCACCAATGGTGACACCAGGATTAATAATAGCGCCGCCGCCAATCCATACGTGGTTTCCAATGGTGACTGGTTTACCAAATTCAATGCCTTTTGCACGTTCTAGATGTCCAATGGCAATTTTGCATACGTCTAATAACACCGCATCAAAATTCGCAAAAAAATGCTCGCCAACTTCGATATTGTATCCGTAATCACACTGCAGTCTTCCTTCAAAAACGACATCATCGCCGCAAGCACCTAATAATTCCTTTAAAATGGATGTTCTTTTTTCAGGCTGATTGGTTTGCTGATATGAAAATGTCAATTGTCTCGCTCTTTCTCGATCTGCGATCAAGGTTTCGTCACTAGATACATAATGTTCTCCTTGAATCATTTTTTCTTTCTCACTTTTCATATTGATCCTCTCCTCCCCTTCTATTTATCATATCACCTATATGTTTATTTTATCTTCTTATCAGAAGAATTGGGATGGTATGAATTTTTTGCCTAAGATTGCCCCTGTTCCTGCCCCAAGTTATTTACGAATCGCCCTGTCTCATTTATAATCGAGTAGATTTGTTCAGGAACAGATACATCTTTAAATGTGAGGGATTTACATGGAATTAAAGTGGTATAAAGCCATCATCATCATTTTCACGATGTCTGGTATCTCCATTTCCACATGGTTTTCACGGACACCAGAAGTGAGAGATTTGTTACAAGCCAATACAGGAACGATGGGTCTCATCCTACTCGGCTTATCCGTTGGTTCAATTGTTGGACTTGTTCTTTCAAATGTATTTGTTCGAAAAAAAGGCGGACGAGTGGCGATTGTCATTAGTGCTTTTTTGATGTTTCTGGGGTTCATCACTCTTGCTGTTGGTTCGACCCTCTCTTCTATCTTTGTCGTCACAGCCGGGCTATTTCTTTTTGGAGCAGGTTCAGGTATGTGCAATGTGGCGATGAACCTAGAAGGGACAGAAATTGAATATAGGATTAAGAAAACCATTTTGCCTATATTGCATGCTTCATTTAGCATTGGTACTTTAATTGGAGCAGGAGCTGGCATTCTTTTTATCCATCTAGGGATCTCTGTGTTGAATCACTTACTTGTCATTGCCCTTCTTTTCTTTCTCAGCATCTTCATTTGTACCAAGTTTATTCCGCACGGGACTGGAATGGATCAGCATGAGAACCACCCGCAGCCAGATACAATAGATAATCATCAAACGCCGTGGCTGAATAAACGAACGATCTCTCTTGCCTTGATCGCCTTATGTCTTGCGTTTGTCGAAGGATCTGCTAATGACTGGATTCCACTTGCAATGGTGGATGGATACCAGGTTTCACATTCCATGAGTACAGTCATCTATGCGTTATTTTTATGCGGGATGATTAGCGGTAGATTAATTAGCGGACGTTTGATCGACCGTTTTGGCAGGGTGTTATTGCTAAGAGTTGCGATTGTATCAGCTGCTGCTGGACTATTCTTGGTCATTTTAAAGATCTCTCTTGTGGTATGCATGATATCGATCTTTTTATGGGGACTTGGCGCTTCTTTAGGCTTCCCACTAACCATTTCTGCTGCTGGTGATGATAGCCGGTATGCCGTGAAACGAGTCAGCATTGTGACCTTATCAGGTTACACCGCCTCTCTTTCTGGTCCGCCTATATTAGGGCTGCTTGCAAATCAAGTTGGACTGCTTCACGCCTTTATTTTTGTTTTATTCGCCATATGTATAGCGGGAATCTTTACAAAAGCTGTCGCAAAACCGCATGCATCACAAGTTCACTAAAAGTGTCTGATCCTCGATCATGGCACTTTTTTTAAATTTAAAAAATAAAATTGAAACCTTTCATGAAGTGAAACAGTCCTATAAATGTCCTGATGTTTATCGCTTTTTTAAAGAGGGAAAGTAAAAAAATAAGACTTTTCAAATAACAGAAAACGTGGTAAGATCATGAAAATAAACAGGAAGGGGTGAGATAAATGAAAAAAAATATGCTGCTAAAATTAGCTGTCTTATTCATAGCACTCGCAAGTTTTCATTTGTTCTCAATGCCTCATTCCGTTCAGGTATACCATCATGCAAAGGTGGTTGCCGATCAAGAATCACATGAGATGAAAATCGCTCAAACAATGGGCGATGAAAAGAAACAAAAACATGTGAGCGCAGTATTTGCCGCATTTACAGTACTGCTGATGATTGGCAGTATGACAGCTGGATTTGCACGCATCACTCATACTGATCAATATGACCGGAAAAAGAAGCATTTACTTGCAGTGTTCTATCAATCTTCTTATTTCCGACTATCTCGTGTTTAACCCAACCATTTAAATCAAAACAAAAATTGGGAGGTTTTACACGATGTTATTTTTCTTAAGAGTATTCATTCTAGGTCTATTCTCTGTCACTTCACTTTCTCTTTTCATTTACCAAGGAATTGAAGTAGTGCACGCCATTACAAGCATGTTTGGCAATCACGAGAGCTAAGGCCTGTATATAAAAGAAACCCCCTGCTGATCGCAGGGGGTTTTCGTTTGTTTATTTATTGTCATCTGGTGCAGGTTGAGGTGCGACAAGAACATGTGTTACTTCTCCCTGCTCTTCCTCATCTACAATAAATGATCCATTGCTATAGCGGTCATTCGCTCTTAGAGTAGAGATATCAAGTGGAATTGTTGCACCCTTCTCTGTATCAATCTCAAGTGTATCGTGCAGTGATGCAGCGATGACAGACACAATACGATGCGGGTTTTTCTTTAATTCTCTAAGCATCAGAACTCCGCGTTTGGCTCTAGATGTTTTATCAAATTCAGAGAGGTTCATTCGCTTCACAGCCCCTCTTTGCGTCGTCAGCACGAGGACATCGTTCTTTGGATCAATGATCTGGCCAGAGACTACTTCGTCCCCATCCTTCAAGTTGATGCCTTTGACACCAGCCGCTCTCGGACCAACAACACTTACTTCTTCTTCATCAAACCACAAGCCATAACCATTTTTCGTCGCAATAAACAATTCCTGCTGTCCTGTTGTCACATGGACATCCACGAGCTCATCGTCCCCTTTTAGATTCAAGGCGACAAGCGGTTTTGAATAGCGCTGCGCTTTATATTGAAGAAGCTCTGTTTTCTTCACCATTCCGCCTTTTGTAAAGAACAGAAGATAAGATGTTTCATCAAATTCTTTAATTGGAATGGCTTTTTGGATAGATTCATCACGGTCAATCGAAATGATATTCGTAATATGCTGTCCCATGTCTTTCCAGCGTATGTCTGGCAGCTGATGCACAGGACAATAAATGTAGCTCCCTTTATTCGTGAATAGTAGGAGGACATCCGTTGTATTCATTTCAAACTGATGAATCAGGCGGTCTGTATCCTTCATACCAAAGTCCTTACCGTTAGAAGCAGCATAGGAGCGCTGACTTGTCCGTTTGATGTATCCGTCCTTCGTCACCGTGACGTAAACATCTTCTGAGGCAATCATCACTTCTAGGTTAATCTTAATTTCTTCAATTTTTTCCTCAATGACAGAGCGTCTGTCATCAGCATATGTCTTTTTGAGCTTTTTCAAACTGTTTGTAATGACCTTTAACAGCTTTTTCTCGTTACCTAAAATGTCTTCAAGTTCTGCTATACGCACATCAAGCTCATTCGCTTCGTCTCTCAATTGCGTAATATCTGTATTCGTTAAACGATATAACTGGAGGGAAACAATCGCTTCTGATTGTGCTTCTGTAAAGTCATATTTCACCATCAAGTTGTTTTTCGCATCTCGTTTATCATTGGAGGAGCGGATTGTGGCAATGACTTCATCTAAAATGGATAGCGCCTTAATTAATCCATCTACAATATGGTGGCGTTCCTTCGCTTTTCGAAGCTCATATGCTGAACGGTTCGTCACCACTTCTTTTTGATGGGCAATATATGCATCAAGTATAGTTGTCAGCGTCATTAAGGTTGGTCTACGATTATGTATCGCTACCATATTAAAGTTATATGGAATTTGCAGATCAGAGTTTTTATATAAGAAATTCAAAACACCATTTGCATCTGCTTCTTTTTTCAGCTCTACTACGATTCGAAGGCCAGTCCTGTCAGTCTCGTCTCGAACCTCTGAAATTCCTTCCACTTTTCTTTCAATTCGGAACTCGTCCATCTTTTTGACAAGGTTGGCTTTATTCACTTCATATGGAATCTCTGTGATCACAATTTGCTGGCGTCCGCCGCGGATGGTTTCAATCTCCGCTTTTCCGCGAATCATGATCTTTCCTTTGCCTGTTTCATAAGCCTTTTTAATGCCGTCTACCCCTTGAATAATACCGCCTGTTGGGAAATCTGGACCTTTGATGACTGTCATTAAATCCTCAACCGTACAGTGCGGCTGTTCGATTCGTTTAATGACACCATCAATCACTTCTCCTAGATGATGCGGCGGGATATCAGTGGCATAACCAGCGGAAATCCCTGTTGATCCATTCACGAGAAGGTTTGGGAACATCGCTGGTAAAACAACAGGCTCCTTGCTTGTATCATCAAAGTTTGCGACAAACTCGACCGTTTCCTTGTCTAAGTCCTTTAAGAGCTCTGAAGCAATCGCAGATAGCCTTGCTTCTGTATAACGCATGGCAGCAGGCGGATCACCATCGATACTCCCGTTATTTCCATGCATCTCAATGAGCACATTCCGCACTTTCCAATCCTGACTCATTCTCACCATTGCTTCATAAACAGATGAGTCACCGTGCGGATGATAGTTACCAATCACGTTACCGACTGTTTTCGCGGCTTTACGGAAGTTTTTATCTTGCGTGTTTCCTTCTGCGTACATCGCATATAAGATTCTTCGTTGTACAGGCTTTAATCCATCTCGCGCATCTGGCAGCGCACGGTCTTGGATAATATATTTACTATAGCGACCAAATCGGTCTCCGATGACTTCTTCTAACGGTAAATCATGAAATCGTTCTTGTTGTGCCATGTTTAAACCTCCTCAGCTAGCGACAAGTTTTCATTTTCAAGAATGTTACTTTCCTCATCAAGTCCAAAGGCGACATTCTTTTCAATCCATTTACGACGTGGTTCTACTTTGTCACCCATTAATGTCGTGACGCGGCGTTCCACTCGTGCAGCATCGTCGATTTTGACTCTGACAAGTGTTCTCGATTCTGGATTCATTGTCGTTTCCCATAGCTGGTCGGCGTTCATTTCACCTAAACCTTTATAGCGCTGAATCGTGTACCCTTTTCCAACTTTCTTCAGTACGTCATCCATTTCTTCATCAGACCATGCGTACTCAATGACTTCTTTTTTCCCTGAGCCTTTGCTGACTTTATATAAAGGCGGTAGTGCAATAAACACCTTGCCATGCTCAATCAGCGGCTTCATATAGCGGTAGAAGAACGTGAGCAAAAGCACTTGAATATGCGCTCCATCTGTATCAGCATCTGTCATGATCACGATTTTGTCATAATTGATGTCTTCTACATTAAAATCGACACCGACGCCTCCACCGATCGCATGAATAATGGTGTTGATTTCTTCATTTTTGAAAATATCAGCAAGTTTCGCTTTTTCTGTGTTAATGACCTTTCCACGAAGCGGCAGCACCGCTTGGAATTTACGGTCACGTCCTTGTTTTGCTGACCCGCCTGCTGAGTCTCCCTCTACTAGGTACAACTCGTTTCTTGCCGGGTTTCTAGATTGAGCAGGTGTTAATTTTCCGCTCAGGGTTGCTTCGGACTTCTTCCGTTTCTTCCCGCTCCTTGCTTCTTCACGTGCTCTTCTAGCAGCTTCTCTCGCCTGCTGCGCTTTAATCGCTTTTCTCACAAGAAGAGTTGCTGTTTCTCGGTTTTCTTCAAGGAAATAAGCTAGCTTTTCAGAAATAACAGCATCAACAGCTGAGCGAGCCTCACTTGTCCCAAGCTTTCCTTTTGTCTGACCTTCAAATTGAAGCAGTTCTTCAGGAATTCTGACAGAAATAATAGCAGACAGCCCTTCTCGAATATCAGTGCCCTCTAAATTTTTATCTTTTTCTTTTAAAAGGGCGACTTTGCGCGCATATTCATTAAAGGCTCTCGTCATTGCCGTTTTAGCACCAGACTCATGTGTACCGCCATCTTTTGTTCTCACGTTATTGACGAAAGAAAGAATATTTTCCGAGTAGCCATCATTGAATTGAAATGCAAAATCTACTTCAATGGATTGATGCTCTCCTTCAAATGAGACCACTTCACTCAGAACATCTTTTTCTTCATTTAAATAAGCAACGAAGGCTTCAATGCCTGTTTCATAATAAAAGGTTTCTTGTACATCATGTCGTTCATCAATCAGCTCTATTTTTAATCCTTTTAATAAAAAGGCAGATTCTCTTAAACGTTCTGATAACGTATCGAAATTATAGGTTGTGACACTGAACATGGATCGATCTGGTTTAAAATGAATCAGTGTTCCGGTTTTTTTTGTTTTTCCGACTTTTTCAAGTGACGTCACAGGTTTTCCGCCGTTTTCAAACCGCTGATGATAGATATAGCCATCACGTTCAATTGTGACAGTAAGCCACTCTGACAGCGCGTTTACAACAGACGCCCCAACTCCGTGAAGCCCACCACTTGTTTTATATCCGCCTTGACCAAATTTTCCGCCTGCGTGAAGGACCGTTAAAATGATCTCAGGTGTCGGTTTTCCAAGCTTATGCATACCAGTAGGCATTCCACGTCCTTTATCCTGGACGGAAATGCTGTTATCTTTATGTATTTTGACAACGATATGATCTCCATGGCCAGCGAGTACTTCATCGACAGAGTTGTCTACAATCTCATAGACAAGGTGATGAAGACCGCGTGAATCCGTTGACCCAATATACATTCCCGGACGTTTACGGACCGCTTCAAGTCCCTCTAGCACCTGAATAGAATCATCGTTATAATCTACTTGCTGCTTTTTAACCAAATGCTTAATCCCCTTTCACTAACAAACATAACCGGCAAATCATCAAATGATCTCTCTAGATTTTAATGATGATCATGCTGCTCATTACTGTCCACTTTAATAAGCTGCATCATCACCATGCATGTGTTTCAACAAAACATGCTCCTTTGCACGGCTATGAGAATGTTCTACATTCTGCAATGAGAACTAGAAGTCCATTATAAACAAGACTGTTTGATAAGCCAAATGCAATCATATGATGATTTTTACAAAACAGAACAAATGTTCCATCTTTATCTTATCGCTCTTTTTGTTGATATGCAAGATCACCGATATGTCCCTGTCGCCTTATTTTATCGCTTTCTTCTAGAATCGCAAATATATTTCTGCAACAAAAAAGCAAAAATCCTTGAAAACCAAGGATTTTTGACGATTTAATGAGTTTTTGTCATTGCATGAGCCACCTTGATACATAAATCCATGATGGCAACCTTGCCATTTTCCTCAATTAGCCTTTTCGCTTCTTCGTGATAGATGCCTTGTTGCGCCCAAAAAACAGGTGCGTCGATTTCAAGAAATTCTTCTGCCATTTCGGGCAAAAACTCTGAACGTCTGAAAACATTCACGATATCAACAGGCTCTTTGATCTCTTTTAGTGAAGCGACTGCTTTCACACCAAGTGCTTCATCGATCGTTGGATTCACCGGAATGATCTCATAACCGGCATCCTGCATCGCTTTAGATACCATATATGACGTTCGGTGCGGCTGATCTGATAATCCAACAACAGCAATTCGTTTACTGCTCTTTAAAATACGACCAATTTCTTGTTTCGAAGGATGATTCATCCAAACACCCCTTTTCTTCTATTTTAGCGAACTTCTGCTTAAAAACAAAGCTGAATCCATCTGCATTTGATTTTTTCAAAAAAAGATCCCCATGTTTTTCATAAGATCATGTTAAAATGTAAGACAAGAGGGAGAATATAAAGGAGTTATGCAGATGTTAATTGCTTTGATGTTTATTTTGGCTTATCTTCTCGGCAGTATTCCATCCGGTCTCATTGTCGGGAAAGCTGCAAAGGGTATTGATATCCGTGAACATGGCAGCGGCAACCTAGGTGCGACGAATGCATTTCGTACGCTTGGCGTAAAAGCAGGGTCTATTGTTATTTCTGCTGATATTTTAAAAGGGACTCTCGCTTCTGCTTTACCGTTTTTCATGCAACTGGACATTCATCCCTTATTAGCGGGGGTTGCTGCTGTTATCGGTCACAGCTTTCCTATCTTTGCAAAATTTAAAGGGGGAAAAGCAGTCGCTACATCTGGCGGCGTGTTATTATTTTATGCCCCATTCTTATTTATCACGATGATCGCTGCTTTTTTCTTATTTTTATACATTAGTAAATATGTTTCATTATCATCTATGCTGACCGGCATCTATACATTCATTTACAGCATATTCACCAAAGACGTATTTTTAATCATTGTTGTTGCCGTTCTTGCTGGTTTTGTGATCTACAGACACATCGCCAACCTCAAACGAATCCTCAACAAAACTGAACCGAAAATCAAATGGCTCTAGCCGTTTCATAAGTTTCATTCTGTGGTAAAAGGAAAGAAAAGCTGTTTTTTGCATCCTGCATTTTAAAAAAACAGCATGACTTCAAAAAAGGGGCGATCACATTGAAATTAACGATTAAAGAAGATGCACTCAATTGGTACAAGGATGAATTAGATTTAGAAAAAGGTGATCAAGTTCGCTTTTTTGTGAGATATGGCGGGTGCAGTAATGTACAAAAAGGCTTTTCTCTCGGCGTCGCAAAAGATGAACCTCAAAATGCCGGCGCAACCGCTGAAATAGAAGGTATTACTTTCTTTGTGGAAGAAAGTGATATGTGGTATTTTGACAACCATGATCTGCATATTGATTATAACGAGTCTGTAAAAGAACCAGAATTTCATTATGAATAAACAAAAAAGATACCTCATCCCTCGGGTATCTTTTTTGTTTTATCCTTCAATATATAGCCCATATTCCTGAATGTTTCCTAAAGACCGCTCCTTTTGCAGGATTCTTTTTTGCGTTTCACCGATTAAGTCAAAGTGAGGAAACCCTGCGCGGTCGTGAATCCATTCTTTTTTGAGTCCATGTTTTTCTCCCCACTCAATTAAGTGCTTCATATCCTGACAGGCTGCTTTAGTAACGGTATTGGCATGCGGGAAACGGTCATCAAGCCAATAATGGGTTAAAAATGCCATTTCTCCATGCTGAACAGCTGATTTCCACGCATTTAAATCGCTTCTTTTAATACCAAACGCCATGAATTAAACCTGCTTCTTCGACTGTTCATATACTTTGTGCCAGGCAGGAAATGCTTTTCTAAATTGAATCGGTCTAAAGGTGTCTTTGTCTACACAAATATGCGAGGTTGTCCCAGTAATCGCTGTTTGTCCATCAGGCTTTTGAATTTCGTAGCCATATACTGTTTTGAGTCCATTGTATTCTTCAATCCAAGTATGAACTGTTGCTGTTTCACCGTACAGGAGTGGTTTTTTATATTTCACCTGCAAATCTATAACGGGTGCAAGAGCGCCTTCTGCTTCTAGCTGTGCATAGGAAAATCCTAATTCTTTAATCAGGGCTGTTCTGCCGACTTCCATCCAGATCAAATAATTGGCATGATACACAATGCCCATTTGGTCTGTTTCCGCATAACGGACTTCTATTTCTTTTTTAGATACATACACGTTTTCATCGCTCTCCTATCAAAACCTAAGGTCTCTGCCATTTTACCACAATCGAAATGGTTCTTCTAAAAGGAGGCAATAAAATAAACCAGGAATCCCTGGTTTATTCAGTATAGCCATTTTTTCTTGCTGCTTCTTCGTCCTTAATCTCCGAACGCATAGCATCAATGCTCATTTTTCGATTTTCATTTTTTTGCTTGATCATCTGTTTTTCTTGATCTGTCGAAAGGGCCATCGCTGCTTCAGATTCATCGATATTGTCAAGGGTGTTTTCGATCATATCTTGCAGCTTTTCAACATTATCAGAACGATCATCTGGATTGGATTGATATGACTTTTCATTCATCTTAATACCCTCCTTATTCGCCCTTCGTCTGGATCACATCAGGCTGTTCATTTGATTTATTATGCATCTTTTTACCTTTATTGCGTTTGTATGCGACAGGTTTTGTCCCTAAATGGTCTGGTGTAAACTGCGCTTGTTTATCATGCTCTCTACCCATCATTCATCCCTCCCTCCTCTTTAGGATGAACGAAAAAGGAGAATTCATAACTTATTTCTGTCTAAAACGCTCTTCCAACTTTTCTTCAAGCTGGTTTAAAAATTCCTCATTGCTTAATAATTCTTTTTTATTTTCAAGTACAAGCTCTTCAAATGTACGTCGTTTTCTTCTTCTCATTGTACTCACCTCCAGTAGTTGTATTTCATTTTCGCCAAAACATTTAGAAAATAAGCAAAAAAGCTGAATCATTATAGATCCAGCTCTTGCTCAATTTCTTTTTTTGTCAGCATTTGATGCTTCACAGACATGATACGTCCTTTTTCATCTAATATGTATGTCGTGGGGTAAGAAAGCACTTGATATCGTGCTTGAATGCCTTTTTGATCCAATAAAATAGGAAAACTCAGCTTTAATTCATCTGCAAATGCTGCAACATGATCTACACTTTTTTCAGTGGTCGTCAAGTTCACTGCAAGTACTTCGACCTGATCATATTCGCTTCTAATTGCGTCTAGATCCGGCATTTCTGTCCTGCATGGCTTACACCATGTCGCCCAAAAATTGACGAGCACCTTTTTCCCTTGATAATCAGATAACGAGGCCGTTTGACCATCTAGGGTTTTCAGTTCAAAATCAGGAGCTTGATCCCCTTTTTCAAGACCGATTGCGGGTTCTTTTGGTTCAAGTAAATTCCACACAAGTAAACCAATCAACAAAAGTAAAACAGCGCTTGCTATTCCTTTTTTCCACATGATGGATCCTCCACTATTTTAAAAAAGAAGAGAAAGCTGTCTAGGCGCCTTCTCTTCTTTGCTGTATGAGTATTAGTTGCTTGCCAATTTTTCACGAAGTACCATTTGAAGGATACCGCCATGACGATAGTAGTCAATTTCGACTTCACTATCAAAACGAACAACCACTTCAAATGTTTTCTCATTGCCATCTGTATCAATTGCTTTGACAGTGACAAGATCACGTGGACGAACAGTTTCATCAACATGAACTTCAAATGTTTCTGTTCCTGTTAGACCATAAGTTTCTGCACTTTCTCCGTCTTTAAACTGTAAAGGAAGTACACCCATGAAGACAAGGTTACTTCTGTGGATACGCTCAAAGCTTTCAGCTAGAACAAATTTAATTCCAAGAAGGTTTGTTCCTTTTGCAGCCCAGTCACGTGAAGAACCCATTCCGTAGTCTTTACCGGCTAAGATCGCAAGACCCGTACCATCTTCTTTATAACGCATGCATGCATCATAAATGGATGTTACTTCACCAGTTGGCCAATAAGTTGTATATCCGCCTTCTGTGCCTGGTGCGATTTGGTTCTTAATACGGATGTTTGCAAAAGTACCTCTCATCATGACATGGTGGTTACCACGGCGAGATCCGTATGAGTTAAAGTCTCTAGGCGATACGCCTCTTTCTTGCAAGTATTTACCCGCAGGTGTGTCTTTACCAATTGCTCCAGCTGGAGAAATATGGTCAGTCGTCACAGAGTCACCGAACTTGGCAACGACGCGCAAGCCTTTAAGCGGTTCAACCTTACCAGGTTCAACTGATAGGTTTTCAAAGAATGGCGGGTTATCAATGTATGTGGAATTTTCATCCCATTTGTACAATGCATCATCCGTCGTTTTAATTTCATTCCAGCGCTCATTGTTGTCAAAAACAGTTTCATACTCTGAACGGAAGAGTTCAGGTGTAACTGTGCTTTTCACGACACTGTTGATTTCGTCCATTGATGGCCAAATGTCATTGAAATAAACGTTCTCACCATTTTTGTCCACACCGATAGGATCTTTTGTTAAATCGATATTGACCGTACCAGCAAGTGCATACGCCACAACTAATGGTGGAGATGCAAGGTAGTTTCCTTTCACAAGCGGATGGATACGTCCTTCAAAGTTACGGTTACCTGATAAAACAGAAGTGATCAGCAGATCATTTTCAGAGACAGCATCCTCAATTTCTTGTGCAAGCGGTCCTGAGTTTCCGATACATGTTGTACAGCCATACCCAACGATATTAAACCCGAGGTCTCTTAAGTATGGAAGAAGTCCTGAGTTCACGAGGTACCCTGTCACAACCTTAGAACCTGGTGCTAGTGACGTTTTCACGTAGTTTGGCACCTTCATACCAAGCTCACTTGCTTTTTTCGCAACAAGACCTGCTCCGATTAAGACGTATGGGTTCGATGTATTCGTACAGCTCGTAATCGCTGCAATCGCAATCGCACCTGTCTTCATCACAGCTTTTTCACCATTTGCTAGATCAAATTCAATTTGTTTATCTAGCTCTGATTTTTCTAAGCCAAACCCTTGGTTACCAGCTGGGCTTTCAATGTGCTCATGGAAAGTCTCTTTCATTTTAGAAAGTGGAATCAAATCTTGTGGACGCTTTGGACCAGATAAGTTTGATTCAATTTGAGAAAGATCAATTTCCACAACATCCGTAAAAATTGGCTCTTCTGCATCTGGCGTATAGAATAAGCCATTTGCGCGAGAATATTCTTCAACGATATTAATTTGCTCTTCATCGCGTCCAGTCAGGCGAAGGTAAGCAAGAGCTTCCTCATCTACTGGGAAGAATCCGCAAGTAGCCCCGTATTCAGGCGCCATGTTCGCAATCGTTGCACGATCCGCTAACGGCAGCTGTGCAACGCCTGGTCCGAAGAATTCAACAAATTTGTTCACTACGCCTTTTTCACGAAGAACTTGTGTCACTTTTAGTGCAAGGTCAGTTGCAGTCGTTCCGTTTGGAAGCTCTCCAACTAATTTAGCACCAATGACTTCTGGTACTGGGAAGTATGAAGGCTGACCTAGCATACCAGCTTCCGCTTCAATCCCACCAACGCCCCATCCAAGTACGCCGATCCCGTTGATCATGGTTGTATGAGAGTCAGTACCAACCAATGTATCTGGATAAGTGATGATCTCGCCATCTTCTTCAATCGCATGAACAACACTTGCAAGGTACTCTAAGTTTACTTGGTGAACAATCCCTGTTGCAGGCGGAACAGCTTGATAATTATTAAACGCTTTCTTTGCCCAGCTAAGGAAGTTATAACGCTCTGCGTTACGTTCGAATTCTAAATCCATGTTAATGTTTAATGCATCTTCAGTTCCAGCTTTATCAACTTGTACTGAGTGGTCAATGACAAGGTCAACTGGAATTTCAGGGTTGATTTTATCCGGATCCCCACCTACATCTGCCATTGCTTTTCTTAAAGAAGCAAGGTCAACGACGGCTGGTACACCCGTGAAGTCTTGTAAAATAACACGAGAAGGTTTGAATGGAACATCGATTTCTTTGACCTCGGCAGTTCCCCATTTTGCCAAGTTTTCAACGTGTTCCTTTTTGATCACTCTACCGTCTACTTGGCGAAGCACTGATTCTAAAAGTACCTTAATGGAATAAGGCAGCTTAGAAACATTTCCAATTCCTTGTTTCTCTAGTGCTTCTAACGAATAATAGTGATACGTTTTCCCATTTGTCGAAAACGTTTTTCTAGATTGAAAAGCGTCTTGTTTAGCAACTTGCTGCTGTTTCGACATATCCAAAATCCCCCTTTTGATGATCAAGATCAATTTCAATTCTCAGAAAAATCGTCGTATTTCACCACAATTTTCTCACAATTTCATCTTAAAACAAATTCATACATAAGTAAATAACAATGCTTTTATTAAATTCAATAAGTTTATCTTATCATTAGGAAATGATTACTCTTCATAATCGAGGCAGAGCAGGTTCATACTACAATTGAGGTGATAGAACATGACAAAACGTAAAGCCAATCATGTGATTAACGGCATGAACGCAGCCAAAAGCCAAGGAAATGGTGCAGGCTATATTGAAGATGATCAGCTCGTTTTAACAGAAGAACAAAGACAAAACAATAAAAAACGTAAAAAAAATCAATAAGAAAGGAGCCAGTATCATGACGAATAAAAACACAGGAAAAGACATCCGTCAAAACTCGCCTAAGGAACATCAAAGCGGACAGCCTGAGCCCTTATCAGGCAGTAAAAAAGTGAAGAACCGTAACCATACAAGACAAAAGCACAATTCTCATCACGATATGTAAGCATTCTCCTCTCATCCCGTTGCAAAGCGGGATGTTTTAGGTCTTTCACACATTTCAGTTCTCAACATATTATTTATTATGAGATGTGATGGAGGAGTGTTTATGGAGAATGAAAAGCAATCGAATTCCTCTGATTTTCTTGAAATAGACGATTGGCTCAATGTTTTAATGGACGATCCATTTGCCTGGTATGATGAACACCTCCCAATTGACCTTTATGAAACAAGCCGTGATTATATTGTTGAGATTGATGTCTCTACTCTGTCGATCACTGATGTAAAGCTGACCTTCGCTGGACATGAGCTCACTCTCACTTACACTGTACAAAAGCCAAATGATCAAGGCGAACAGCCAATTGAAAAAAGTGTCATGCTCCCTTTTTGCTTGAACGACAAAGAGATTGAAACAGAATACGAAAACCGAATCATTTCGATAAGAATTAAAAAAAGTTCTGACCATTCAAGCGGTGCATTTTCTTTTCAAATCCCGCATTTCAAACATTAAGAGCCCACCTTCATTTGGTGGGCTCTCTTCCGTTCGTGTCAAGTCAATACCTTTTGCGAACCACCATGGCCAAATAGTAGAATCGCTATATGATAAGGTATTCTTTTTCTACTAGATGGTTTGGGTCTTTCTAGTAAATGGGCACTTATGACTGAAAAAAGGCGTTCATAGAGATAAGAGACATACATTTTTGTTATTTTCTTCTATCATCTCTTCATGTAAAATAAGATAGAGATACTAGGGGTATAAGGAGTGAGAACATGTTAAGCGGCTGGTTTTTGTGGTTCATTTTATTTTGGGGTACGGTGATGATCGGATTACTCGCAATCGGTGGCTTTTTTATGTTTCGCAAATTTTTAAAACGATTGCCGAAGGAAGATGGGAAATCAGAGCTTGATTGGCAGGATGAATATATTCAAAAGAGCCTCCACCTATGGCGGGAAGAAGACAAACAGCTTTTAAATGAACTTGTCTTACCTGTTCCAGAGCTGTTTAGAGATGTCGCCAAAGAAAAAATTGCAGGAAAAATTGGCGAGTTGGCATTAAAAGAACAAGCTGCCAGCATTAATTTAGACTTAATCATTCGCGGCTATATTATCGCTACACCAAAGCGTGATCATAAGTTTTTATTGAAGCGCCTTCAAGAAAAAAACATCGATCATACGCCATATGAAGCATTATTAAAATAACCTCCTTATAAAAGGAGGTTTAATTCATTTGAACCTGTTGTGGATCTAACTGCTTAGACATCTTTCTAAACGACAAATACATGGCAACGCGCCAAGGCACAATCATGCCAAAGGCAAGTATCCAAAACATTCCGCTTAGAGAGCCATAATCAATAGAAGAACTCAGGATCGTCTTCATTCCGATACGAAGAACAAGAAGTCCAATGAGAATAAACACAAATGCTTTTGACCGCTTTAAGTAAATCTCATTCCCTCTAATTTCAAATTTCGATGTTTTGATTAAAAAGATGGAGAAAAACATCCCCACTGTGATTGCCTCGAGAAATTCAGCCCCAGTTACCTGAAACATTGGAACAAAAAACATCAAAGCTCCAGTGCTCATGAAAATAGGAGGTAATATAATTTTTTTCGCAGTTGCCGGTTTTGCAGATGACTTAATGCGAATAAACATGACAGCTACCGCCATACATACCGCAATTATAGAAGAGATTAAGACCATCATATCAAATCATTCCTTTATTCTTTAAGGTCAGCCTATGTATAATATACTCCAATTGACGAAAAAAAACCATTCGCCGCGACTGTAGAAAACGATTTCAAAAGCCAGTAAATCCGCCAAATAAGGAAGAGAACATGATGATAATCCATGTGAGAAGATCAAAGAACAGCAATAACCCTACCATAATCATAATGATCCCACCAATTTTCATGATAAGCTGCTGACGCTTTCTGATCCATGCCATTTTCGTGATGAAGAAAGATAGAATAAAAAACGGGACGGCAAAGCCAAGGACATATGCAATCATATAAGGCACAGCCGACTCTGGATTGTTACTAGCAAGCGCGATAACGGCAGATAAAATTGGTCCTGTACAAGGTGTCCATCCAGCGGCAAAGCCCATTCCGATGAGAATCGACCCAAAAAAACCCGCAGGTCGGTTTTTGAACTGCATTCTCTTTTCTCCCATGAGGAATGAAGGCTGAAATACCCCGAGCGTCATAAAGCCAAAGAAAATAATAAGAATGGCTCCAACCTGACGAATGGCTTGATGGTAATCATCAAAAAACTTCCCAACAAACGATGTCCCAAAGCCAATCGCAATAAAGATAATAGAGAACCCAACTAAAAAGAATAAAGTATGAAGTAGACTTCTTCTTCTCAGCATCACCTTCTCAGATTTCACTTCATCCATACTAACGCCCGTAATATACGATAAAAAGGCTGGATAAAGCGGCAGACAGCATGGTGAGATAAAAGAAAGGAACCCTGCTCCAAAGGCTAAAAAGAAATTCAAATCTGTCAAAAGAACACCCCCTTCTTACAATATACAATAAGAGATGACAAAATCATTTCATTTTTTTTACATCCTCTCAATAAAGATGGTCTATTCTCTTAAAACCTTATATAATTTAATTTGACATCAAGATAACGAATCCTTTAAATTTGAAAATAAACCTTAAAATGGATATAATAGAATCGATTCTTTTTATCAAGATTTGCATGAAAGGAACATGACTTTGGTAAAAACATCATTATTAACTCAAATCGAAGAAAAAAGAGAAGAGCTGATGAAAGTTGTCTTGCACAATGGGATGACATCAACAGTGACCATCGAACATAGCCAGCAGCTAGATCATCTCCTCTTACAATATCAACGACACTTACACTCAAACTCAGCCAACTAATCATATCTCATGGAATTTGTCATGCCGCACGATTTTTAGATCAGTTGATATGTGTGAACATAAACGAAACAAAAACCTCTGATCACAGGGGTTTTTGTTTTTTTAGAAGGAAGTTGAAGCCAAAATAAAAACCACCTTCCCTGCTTCATTTAGGCAAGTACAGTGGTTTTAAAGCGTATGATGAAGGTGAATTCAATAAAGAAAGGACAACGCTTGTCCATTCTTTATAACCATGTTCCATCTATGATCATAATATCGTACGTATTATTTCGCTTGGTTGTTCATGGCTTTCATCATTTGATTGATTTTCTTCTGGGACGGTTTCATGCCCATTTGCATCATCATCATTCGAAGCATTTGTTCATTAATTGGTGGATTCTTTTTCAAGTAGCTCATCATATACTTACGAGCAATAAAGAATCCGAGTGCAACTCCTGCAAGCAGTGCAACAACGCCTACAAGGATGACAACCCATAAATCCATAATTCTTCCTCCTTCATGTTGTCTCGTATAAAGTGTACTAAACAAAAGGCTATTATACAACATTTCGCGTTCAATTTTATTTTTTTAAACAAAATTCCTCACTTTTACCGGATTGAGCCACCCGTGCTTCTTTGAACCGAAGTCCATCGCAAGGAAGCAAGGACTAATTTTTCTCAGCACTTCAAAAAACACTGCTTCTGCTTCATAACTGCCGGTGGCAGACATTTGGATATAGCGATCTTTTATGATAAATGCAGCCGTTCCTTTTCCATCAGGTAAGGAAGCGCTGTATATCGAGCCAATTTGTGTATAGTGAATATTCGTTAAGTTGTTCATTAATCGCTGGTGCATATGAAAAGCAGGGATTCGTTTCGTCACGTAATCCACTTGTTTCACAAGCATCACCAATTCATCTTCCGTGCGATTCGTCCAGTGTAACGACTCAAACAAATGAAACAAAATTGATTCTCTACCAAAATAATGATGCGCAAATTCATCCTCAATCCAATAAATATAATAATGGCGTTCCATGTCTATCCCTTCCTTTCACATTTCGTCAATCTCGTATATTGCTTGTATTATACAAAAATGTGAAAGAAAGAATTGTCTATATATGAAGCAAGAAGAAACTAGTTTTGTCAAAAAAACAAGAAAAAAGAAAAAAGTTTGCAGAGCGGATGAAAATGCTCTGCAAACAGTTGAAAAAAAGCATGATGCTTGGAGACTGATTATTTGTTCAGCTTCGCTTTCACACGGCTGACGACATTGCTGACCGTAAAGCCGTATTTCTCAATAATGGTTTCACCAGGTGCAGACGCACCAAATTTATCAATGGCAATTACGTCACCATCGAGACCAGTGTAACGCTCCCAGCCAAGTGAAGCTCCCATTTCAATCGCAACACGAGCCCGCACTGCTGTAGGAAGGACTGACTCTTTGTATTCGTCAGACTGCTGATCGAATCGATCCCATGCAGGAAGACTGACAACAGATGCGCGAATTCCTTCTTTTTCAAGCGCTTTTTGCGCTTCAATCGCTAAACCGACTTCAGATCCAGAAGCGAGTAGAAGTGCTTCAGGCTGTGCATCAGCAGCTTCAACGACAACGTATCCACCCTTTTCTACTCCTTCATATGCCTTCTCAGGTGCTTGATCAATCGTTGGAAGGTTTTGACGAGTCAGAACTAGTGCTGTCGGTTTATCCGTTGAAGATACAGCAAGTTTCCATGCTGCAGCTGTCTCGTTCCCATCCGCAGGGCGAATGACAGAAAGGTTTGGCATCGCACGTAATGAAGCAAGCTGTTCAACCGGCTCATGCGTCGGGCCATCTTCACCAACAGCGATACTGTCATGAGTAAAGACATAAGTAACTGGAAGTCCCATTAAGGCAGCAAGACGAATCGCTGGTCTTAAGTAATCTGAGAAAACAAAGAACGTTCCGCCGAATACACGAAGGCCGCCGTGAAGCGCCATACCGTTTAATGCGGCACCCATTGCAAATTCTCTGACACCGAACCAAATGTTCTTGCCGGCATAATGACCTTTACCAAAATCGTCTGTGTTTTTAATCGTTGTTTTGTTTGAACCTGCAAGGTCAGCAGAACCACCAATGAAGAAAGGTACTTGCTTCGCAATGCCATTTAAGACTTCGCCTGAAGAAGCGCGAGAGGCAAGACTTGAGCCTGCTTCATAAACAGGAATCTCTTGATCCCAATTCTCAGGAAGCTTTCCTTCAATCGCAAGCTTCAATTGAGCTGCTAGCTCAGGGTATTCTTTTTCATATTGCGCAAATTGTTCATTCCAAGCTGCTTCTTTTTTCTGACCAGCGTCTTTTACAGCTTCTTTGAAATGATCGTACACTTCAGAAGGTACATGGAAATCTTCTTCAAACGTCCAAGAGTATGCTTCCTTCGTCAGCTTTGCTTCGTCGCTGCCAAGTGGTGCACCATGCACACCAGACGTTCCTGCACGGTTTGGCGATCCGAAACCGATGGTTGTTTTCACTTCGATCAGTGTAGGTCTGTCTGTGCTTTGTTTTGCCTTTTCAATAGCAGCTGTCACTTCTTCAATGTTGTTGCCGTCTTTTACGTAAAGAACTTCCCAGTTCATCGCTTCAAAACGATTCTTCACATTTTCAGAGAATGAACGATCTAGGTCGCCATCTAAAGAAATATCATTTGAATCATAAAGAACAATTAAACGTCCTAAGCCTAAATGACCAGCAAGGGAAGCAGCTTCAGAGGAAATCCCCTCCATTAAGTCTCCATCTCCGCAAATGCTGTATGTATAGTGATCTACAACATTAAAGTTGTCTTTGTTATACGTTTCCGCAAGATGTCTTTCTGCAAGTGCCATACCAACTGCCATGGCAATCCCTTGTCCTAAAGGACCTGTTGTGGCATCTACGCCCTCTGTATGTCCAAACTCAGGATGTCCAGGGGTTTTGCTACCCCATTGGCGGAATTGTTTTAGATCATCGATGCTCAGGTTGTATCCGCTTAAATGAAGCATGCTATATAGAAGCATAGAACCATGTCCCGCAGATAATACAAAACGGTCTCTGTTAAACCAATTTGGGTTTTGCGGACTTACGTTTAAGTGATTCGTCCATAAAGCGTATGCCATTGGTGCAGCACCCATCGGCATTCCAGGGTGACCGGAATTCGCTTTTTCAATTGCGTCTATGGAGAGAGTACGTATTGTTGCAATAGATTTCAATTCAATCGTTTCCATATAAATCCCCTTCCGTATCTTGTGTACACCATTATCATAAATCTACTGTCCTTTTTTCACAACTATTTCACGCTGAAAAAGAGTGATTTTGTCACATTTAGTTTATCGATCACCTAAAAAGTTATGCAAAAATGAAAAAAGATGAGAATGTTTTTCCCATCTTTTCAAAATTCAAGAAATCATAAGCTTAATGAAGGTTTTGATCTCTTTCTCTTTTTAATTTTTCTGGTGTGACATCGTTTCCTTCAGGGTCAACGATTTTCACGGTTTTAAGTGTATTTTTCATAGAAGAACGAAAAGCTTTTAAATACTCTTCTCTTAATTGCTTTTGTTCTGTTTTTTCAGCGTCTGACAATCCGGTCTCTTTTGACTTTTTTGAAAGCTCATTGATTCTTGCAAGCTGATTTTTAGAAATCATGACTAACTCCTTTAAAACATTTTCTCTACATACTACTAAATATCGATCACTTTGACAACAAATCAAGCTTTAGGTGATCAAACCTTTTTCATATTCTTGATACCTTCTATGGACCGTTGCTTTTGAAATGTCAAAACCTAGTGCCTGAAGAGTTGCTGCGATTTCGGCAAAGGTCATGTTGTTCTTTCTTAATCGAACAATTTCTGAAATCGGCACTTCAATACGCTCACGGCCAGGCGCATGATCCTGCTGTTTTAAATTCAGTTCGGGCTGATACCCGCCTTCTACGGCTCTTCTCATTCCCCGCTTGATTTTCAGGTTATGAATTTTTCGTTGATATTCTTCAACGACTCCGACGATCTCAATCACCATTTCATCAGCTTCTGAAAGCTCAAGCTCGCCTCTATGAAACGTACTGTACACCTTCACATTCTCTTTAAAAAGACAATGAAGAAGCGCAATTTTTGCTTGTCCTCTTCCGAGACGTGTTTCATCCTGGATAAGAACAGCATCAATTGACTTTTCTCTTAGTGTAGCTAGCATATCAAACACACCATCGCGATCTAGATCATACCCGCTTGCTTTTTCTTTAATAACTTTAACCACATTCATCTTGTGCATAGCAGCTAAAGCCAGCAATTCTTCTTCTTGTCTCTTCAGCGAGGTTTCCTGCTCTTCTTTGACAGTGCTTACTCTCGCATAGATGATTGCATTCATGTCTTCAATCGACCTTTCTACTGTACTGTTGCAAGTTGATATACGACTGGATGCTCTTTTTTGACTGGTATGACAAGGATGTCACCAGGCTGGATTTCTGTTGAAGCAAGATCATTGTGCTGAGTGACCCAGTCAATAAACGCATTTTTATCAATAGATTTGCTGTCGTTTACTTGATCAGCTAACCCCCAAAGAGTATCACCTGATTGAACTTCTATTTTAACATATTGATTTGGATCATTATGGCTTGTGACTGCAATAAGTGAGAGAAATATGCCAACGATGAATGAGAATACCCCAATAAAAATAATAGATTCTTTTAACCTCATAATGTCATCTCTCCTAATAGAATGTGTGTTCGTTCTTTCTGTCACTTATTATAAATACGAACAAACGTTTCTGTCAAACGTTTTTTTCGAACCTATGTTTGTACTGTTAGGAAAAACATGCTATAATTTCTTTAAAATTGACGTTTTGAGGTGCAAAAGATGACGAAGCTATCAAAAAGACAACTCGATATCCTGACATTCATCAAAGAAGAAGTAAAAAGTAAGGGCTATCCCCCATCCGTTCGTGAAATTGGAGAAGCTGTCGGTCTAGCATCCAGTTCAACGGTTCATGGACATTTAGCTAGACTAGAAACGAAGGGCTTAATAAGAAGAGACCCGACAAAACCTAGAGCGATCGAAGTACTAGATGAAGAGGAATTGAATATTCCAAAGAGTGCTGTAATGAACGTACCAGTCATCGGAAAAGTAACAGCAGGCTTGCCTATTACAGCTGTTGAGAATGTAGAAGAATACTTCCCTCTTCCAGAAACTTTTGCAGCACCAGATGAACAAGTATTTATGCTTGAAATTATGGGAGAAAGTATGATTGACGCAGGTATTTTGGACAAGGACTATGTCATTGTTCGTCAGCAGAGCACTGCTAACAATGGAGATATTGTCGTCGCCATGACAGAGGAAGATGAAGCGACAGTCAAGCGTTTCTATAAAGAAAATACTCACTTTAGATTACAGCCAGAAAATCCATCTATGGAACCGATTATTTTACAGAATGTAAGTATACTAGGTAAAGTGATTGGCGTATTTAGAAATATTCACTAAAAAAAGCCGGTATTTCATCAGCTAATGATGAGAACCGGCTTTTTTTTATGAACAAGAATAGGCAAGAATACTCGAGCTTGGGAAGGAACCAAATGTAAAGTTCGGCCAAATAAAGCCCGTTGTTCTCCCGAATGGCTGTGAGGACAGGACATACATTAAAAATACTTGACCGTTTCTCATAAAGACAATCGTCCATCTTCTATTACATCCCGCAGCGAATTGAACCGATTGCTGCCCTCCACCTGTTTGCCCTGAAATTAGTGACTGCATGCTTTGAGGCTGTGATAATGCTTGCTGATATTGCGAAATAATATGCTGTGGTGGAGCTGGCGGGGCTGAGCCACTAGATCCGTGCCCAGTGCCTCCTCCTCCG
The DNA here is from genome assembly GCF_038610765.1 of Bacillus sp. FSL R5-0422. Taxonomy (NCBI): domain Bacteria; kingdom Bacillati; phylum Bacillota; class Bacilli; order Caryophanales; family Bacillaceae; genus Bacillus; species Bacillus sp. FSL R5-0422. The sequence goes on along the minus strand of NZ_CP152014.1, from coordinate 1,694,982 downwards.
AATGGGAATCCTGGAAATCCTCCAACTTGTGAAGGAAACGACGGAAAACCTTGCATCTGCCTATCATATGAGTACCCATTCCACATACCTTCATACGGATAATACATATTCAACACCACTTTCTTAGACATTCATCACGATAGTATATGACATAAATGAAAAAGCGTGTTGAACGTCCAAAAAGAAACTTTTCCAAAAAACGTTTTGTTCTTCTTTAGAACGGTTAAATACTAGATATAAAGAAAAAATAAAAAAATGAAAACTTTTTGCCACCTTTAAACGTTATATATATAGAAAGAAAAGAAATAAAAAACATTTTAATTTAATACTTGTAATATCACTGTAATTATTGTAACATTTGTAACATAAGAAGTTTTCATTGAGAAAAGGAGGCAATTGCCTTGAAAAAATTATTCGTTTTATTAACTGCTATTATGCTTATGATCTCATTACAATCTACAACATTGGCCGCTTCTAAAAAACCAGCCACTTTGACAAATAAAGAAGCGTTACATATTGCCCTTGATGCACGAGAACACTTTTGGAGTGCGATGTCAGGCTACAAAATTAAGGAACATTCTGATTACAAATTAAAATCATTTAGCTATAAAGACATGACTTACAACTATCTTTCTAAAACATTTGATACAAAGAAAAAACTAAACAGCTACCTATCTCAAGTTTTCACAAAAGAAGCCATCAATCAAGGTTTAAAAGACTACCAGTTCATTGTTCATAAAGGTAAAATGGCTGTTCCAGTTGGCGACGGAGACAATATGCTTAATTGGGATAAAGCAACACCTAAACTTGTCTCTAAAAAACAAACAGTCCGCACATATGAATTCACTGTCCCAACACTTGACGGTCGCAAAGTAAAAAGAACAGTTACGTTCGAAAAAGGACAAAAAGATTGGAAAGTCACAAAAATTGACGCTGTTATCTAAATAAAAAACCAGGCCATTAATCGGCCTGGTTTTTATATTGGAGAAAATTCAGTCATGCGTTCTAATGCGTGAGCAAGTGATGCTGCCGTGCGAAATTCATTAAAAGGAAGCCCGAGCTGTACAGCGGTTTGGGCAATTTCTGGTCTGATTCCTGAAATGGTTGTCTCTACTCCAATTAACCGAAGTGATGTGACAAGATCAAAAATTTGCTGAGCCACCATTGTATCAATAATGACAACGCCCGATAAATCAATACATAAATGCTGCACACCTTTTTGTGAGCACTGTTTCAGCGTATTTTCTAAAATAATCTTTGCTCTCGCTGTATCAATATCACCTACTAACGGCAATAACGCAATATGGCTTTTTAAAACAATGACAGGTGAACTTAGCTCGTAAATCATGTCTCTTTGTGCCACGAGCTTCTTCGTTGTATTTTTCACGTATTGCTGAATGAACACATGAATTGAAATATTAAATGCCTCTGAAATTAAATCATACCAATAAAAGATGCGGTCAATATCAATATCATCTTGACGCTGCTTAATAAATTCTTTTAAGTAATGAAGGACCACTCTTTGATTAGACATGTATTCTCTCACAACATAATCTAATGGTGTGTTTAAATGCTTCGGATCACTGGCTAAGTCTTCAGACCACTTCTTAAACTCAGTATGTAAATACGTCTTGTCTTCAATAAGCGCACGTATAAAATGCTGGTAATAATCTTGATTTTGCCGTTTCAGCTCTGATATGATGCTGGAATCTGTTGAACGATAGATTGATTCTGGATCATCATCCTCAATTGAATCATACCAAGTTTCAGTCAGTTTCTCTGCATGTTGCATGAAATAGTCGTATAATGCACGGTTCTTATCCATAAGCATATATCCCTTCACATTCTGTCATTGAATTGTATCTTATAGGTCAATTGTACACTGAATCTTTTGTCCCTGCGAACTCCAATACGCTCTAGCGAACAAAAAAGACACCTACTCATAGGCGCCTCTCTTTTAGTTTTATTTCACAATAAATAATATTCTTTTCCCATCAGGATACCCACTCATCTGGTGTCCGACCCAGGAGCCTGCTCCCCTATTGTCAGACGGGCTGACATATTGAACACTCGCCCCTTTTCCTCCTTCAAGACAAACGGCCATTGGCCACTCATCTCGGTCGAATCCTGGTTTAGTCGGAATGCCTTTTAAAGATTCTTGCCTGCGGGCATCTGCTCCATTTCGGTCTATCGTACACACATCTGAATGCCCTTTTCGAATGGCTTCTTGAATATGACTGCCTGTTTCAGGATACCGTTCCTTTGGAAATTGAATGACATGATCATATCGTTCCGCGCCTTTTGCTGCATGTTCCTCCCCAAAACCACCTAACAGCGTGCCCATCCATATCACAAAGCACAAAGCAACAGCAGCCATCCAGCCTCTTCTCATCTTCAAAAGTATGAGACCTCCTCATTTTTCTAGAGCAGAATCTTGACTTAAAGGGAATGTGTCATTTTAATGTATGAGTCGTTCACGAATGACATGTGAAAAAAATGAAGAGGCTGAGAGGTCAATGGATCTTTCAAGCACATAAAGATAGACACTTATTTCCACATAAAAAAGCTTGTCCCCTATGAAGGAAACAAGCTTTAGCCCCTAGCTATTATTGTGCTTTTGCATAGTTGATAAATTCAACAAAGGCTGCTGTCGCTTTTGGACCGCCATTAATCGTTCCGTTTGAATAACCTGCGTTATGAACCCCAACGATTTGCTGATTTTGATCTAGCATCGCTGAGCCTGAATTTCCGCTAAATGTATCAATCGTATAGTATGCGAGATTCGTATCTTCTCTTGTCACAGGACCTGACATCTCCCATTGCGAGATCTTGCCAGTCGATCTCATTTTATCACCTGGATATCCAGAAATTTTAATCGTTGTCCCAGTTAAGTTTGTCACCTGACGGATGGAACGGTAACCGACTGTATTGCCAATGTTCGTATCTGTTTTGATTACAGCAAAATCATATTGGCTCGCACCTGTATTGATATATCCGCTTGGCACATAGAATTCCGTCATTTTTGCTGAGCCATTCACTGCTGTGCTATCGTTCATGCCTGGATACACCGATCCTTTTGCACTATAACTTCTTGATGCTGTATTGTACACACAGTGTCCGTTTGTCAAAATTTTGTTAGGGGCAATAAGTGTCCCCGTGCAGCTTGAGCCGCCAAATGTAATATAAGCAATTGAATTGTATGGTGCCACTCTTGTGTTTGCTACTTTTGTTCTACCATCATCTCCAATGACGACTTTCGTTTGAAAGTCTTTTAAATATTTTGATAGTGGTTTTACTTTTTCGCCAACAGTAGAAGATAGATCATCCACTTTGTCAAAGGATGAGGGGGATTTCGAATCATTGTGGAAATCACTTGAAGAGATCACCTTTCCATCAGAAGTCACCATGTCATAATCAGACGTTAGTACTGAATCCGATGCTGCATGGGCAAAACCAGGCACACTTAAAGCACCAAAAATGAGTAGAGAAGGGAGTAACATTTTCACCTTTTTCATCATATTCCTCCTTTATGTCCTATATCAAAAATCATACGATTGTTTCATATTGGAGTAAATGAGAGAATATTCTTATTTTTTCAAAATATTTCATTATTAAATTAGGTGTTTTGAATCTTTCCAACTTTCATTCTATCGATCTCACCTTTCTTGATGAAAAGGAAAAACCGCCTAATTGGCGGCCTTTCCTCTTGTTAGCTCCATACATCTTTTACATATCTATTATTATTCGCAAGGGTTGTTAGCCAATTTTCAGCGTCTTCCTTCGAGCATTGTTTCTCGTGTTGATAGAGGTCGATCAATGTAGCCTCTACATCTGGTGCCATGACTTTTCCGTCCCCGCACACGTAAAGATACGCACCTTCATCGAGTAATTTGATGAGCATATCGCCGTCTTCTTTTAACAAGTGCTGGACATATACTTTTTGGTCTTTGTGACGAGAATAAGCCCGGCGGATGTGAACAACTTCTTTTTGCGCTGCAAGCTGCATTTCCTCAAAATACAGATCATCTTCATGAGGGTGACGGCAGCCAAAATACAGGTGAGCTTCGCCTAGTCGCTTGCCTTCCTTCTGCCGCACTTCTCTTGCCTGAACAAATCCTCTAAATGGAGCGATTCCTGTACCCGGTCCGATCATGATCATCGGTGTTTCGGATGAAGGCGGCAGCTGGAATCCTGCCTGCGCTTCGTGAAGGAAGCAAGCGACTTCTTCTCCTTTTTGTAGATCACATAAATAGTTCGATGCGACTCCTGCATATTCACCGCGGCCGCTCCACGCTTTCCCTTTCACAACCGCCACTGTGATACTGACTCTTTTCTCATCGACCTTTGGTGAGCTAGAAATAGAATAATAGCGCGGCTTCAAACCTGGTAAAAGTGCTAAAAAGTGCGCAAATGGCATTTCACACGCTTCATATTGATCTAGTAAGTCAAGCATGGTGACTCGTTTCTTTAAAATAGCTTCTTGATATGCTCCACCAGCCATTTGCTCAAGCTCCACGCGGTGAGGAGGACAAACTGTATACGCGGCGAGCTCTCTTAGCTGCGTACGTGTTGCCGGTTCTTGAAGCTCAACATGTGACGCAAGTAATTCTCTTATTTGAATGGGCTGACCTAAAGGTAAGTGATTTGCTTCTTTCTCAGAAGAAAGCTTGATGTGCTGCTTAGGATCTAGATTGAAGCGATCAATCACCCGCTGAACGAGTACATCACGATTTTTCGGAACAATTCCGATATGATCCCCTTCTTTGTATTTTTTCCCTTCAGGTAGTCGCAACTCTATATGTCTTGTTTTCCGCTCACTTTTTTCAGATTGTAATTCTTCATTTTTCAGTACAACAGCTGAAAAGGCATCATATGTTTTCGCTACAGGACGTTCTACTAGCTCATTTGTATAAGCTACTGATAGTTTTGGGTTTTCCTTACCTTTCTCTTGGAAGATGAGCTTAAATTCTTTTGCTAACTGCTCGAAGACTGTTTTCTGAAATGTTTCTTTATCCTCATCCATATCTCCGCCTGCGTCACCTTCTCCTAAATCAGCTACACGCTTTGCCCCTTTACTTTCAAGTGCTTCATCAATGAGACGAGGAATACGCTGGTACGTACTTGCCCAATTTCGATCCCCGCATCCAAACACAGCAAATGTCACGTTTGTTAAATCCTTCTCTTTATCCTGCGTGACCCAATCCACAAATGTTTTCGCATGGTCAGGCGGATGTCCATTGTATGAAGCGGTCACGATAAGAACTGCACCTTTTTCTGGTAATTTGCGTGCATAGTCATCAAGCGGAGCCGTGGTCACATCAAACCCTTTTGCTTTTCCGTCTTCAGCCAATTCGTTTGCGATTTGCTGCGCTGTACCAAGATTTGATCCATATAAAACAAGTAGTGGTGTACCATGACTCTTCACTTTAGACCCTTCATTGGTGGTGCTTTTTTTTGTTTCTTCTTTCGGTGGTGCCATAAAGAGTTGCTGCTTCCTTGGCCGCACTTTGATTTTAAAATCGTTTGGCTTAATCGTTAAAGATTCTTTTAAATTAAGTTCGTATGATGTGTGATCAATCAATTCCATGTTGTGCAAGACCATTGCCAGTACCATAGTGGCTTCATGAAGAGCAAATTGCATACCAATACATGCACGCTGTCCATTCCCAAAAGGCTTGTAGGCATGCTGCGGGATTTTTTCAGGGTGCAGAAAACGCTCTGGTTTAAATTCTTCCGCATCCTCTCCCCATACCGCTTGATCACGGTGTAATTTAGGGAGCAGAACGGAAACACTTTGGTTCTTTTTAACCGAGTATTTCCCTCCGATAATTGTGTCCTCTTTCGCATAAAGAGAGAACGTAGGCGCTGTTGGCCAGAGGCGAAGGGCTTCATTTAAAACCATACGAGTGTAAGTTAGTTTCTGTACCTGCTTAAATGTTGGCAGTTCGCCTTGCAGCACATCATCTGCTTCTTGGACGGCTTTCTTTAATTTTTCTGGATTCTTTAATAAGAAATAAATCGCAAAGGATAGCAGCCCGCTTGTTGTTTCGTGCCCAGCTATTAAGAAGGTAATGATTTGATAGCGAATATTTTCATCTGACAGGCGCTCACCTGTTTCAGGGTCCTTTGCATGAAGCATGAGAGACAGTAAATCATTGCCCGTTTTATCTTGTTTTCTCCGTTCTTGAATAATGTCGTCTACTAATGTCTTCATAAAATCTACATTTTCTTCAAATTTTTTTCTTCTTTTGATCATTAATTTTTCTGCAACCGGCAACCTACTTGCTTGTTCCATCGCTTCGTTTAACCCGTTCAGCATGCTTTCGATGAAAGGATGCTGATTTTCTTTATAAAAGCTGTTAAACCTGAAGTCAAAACCACAAAGTCCAATCGTATCTAAAGTGAGCTTTGTCATATCCTCTGCTACTTCAATTTCTTCATCACGGCCTGTTCTTTGCCATTTTTGTACAAGCTGTGTGGCAATATCGAGCATCATCTCATGGTACCCCTTCATAGCCTGCTGACTAAACGCCGGCATCAAGATGTGATGAGCCTTTCTCCAGTTCGGTTCTTCTGTCCAGCTTGTAAATAACCCATCCCCTGAAAATGTTCTTACTTTATTCAGACTGCTCCCGATGAATTTATCAAAACGGCTCTCATCAAATACTTCTTTGGCAAGTTCATGGCTGGAAACAAAAATACTTGTTGCTTTTGAAAATTCAAATTGAAAGATCGGTCCTAATTCGTCTGCCAGCCGCCAAAAGGTTTGAGAAAGCTCTCCCTTTTTGATATGAGGAATATTTTTAAAAGGTCCGTATGTTTTTGGTTTTGGAATGATTGATGTTTGTTGCATGGTCCCGCTCCCTTTCATTCATTAAGATGCAACGCTGATAGCGCGCCATAAACTTTGCTCAATGTCCTCTAGAAATTCAATCGTTGGCTCTATTCCGTCTGCAAGAATTTGTTTATGCAGCTGTACAAAGGCACCAAATACAATCGATAAAATGGTTCTACCTGAGAGATTTGGATGAATCCCATCCCTTTTTCCTTCTTCAAAGATCAGGAATAGCTCATGTAACAAATGCTGCATTTTCTCTTTGCTCGTCTCGTCTAAGTAATGGGATCGTCTATCAATTTCTAAGAAATATAGCCCGCTTGGATTCTCCTTTGTAAATAAAACGAGGCAATAGAATACATGCTTAAAGTACGCACGAATACTTGCCTTTGGATCTGGACTGTTTGTGTTCATTTTTTCGATAAAAGCAGAAAGGCTACGCTGATACAAAATATTGACGAGTGCCTCTTTACTGTCGAAATAACGGTAAATGGTTCCTGCTCCGACGTTTGCTCTTTTTGATATCATCGGCATCGTGGTGCCATCAAATCCCCGTTCAATAAATAAGTCTAGTGAAGCCTTCATGATCTGTTCTTGTTTATCAGTCACTGCTGGCACTACATCCCCTCCTCATTGATAGGAATGAACATTCATTCCGCTTGCTGTATATTATATTAATATTTTAATTTCTTCTATATATACTTAAACATACTTATTTTTCTTCGTCATCACATTTTCTGAAAATAATAATAATTAAGAAATGATGCCTAGTCTGTCAGCACCCAAAGGACTTAGAAATATTGACAGATATGTGTCATGCAGGTGACTTCAGCACTATACCATCATTCTTGATCAATCGGAGAGTGAATGTGGTCGTCATATGTATCAATATATAAACTGCCATTACTTGAGCGGACTGCGTATACAATGTCCTTTAAGGAGAGCTGCCTTTTCTTAAGCTCTTCATCTATCCATTCCACAGTTAATTGATTTTCTTGAACGTTTTTCAAAATGAGCTTTCCGTCCATGATCACTTCGATCGGCATGTAGCCCTCTGCCTTCAAATACAATTAAAGATCCTTTCGAGTGACATTTTGAAATGAAGGATATTTTTTCACTGACATATGTACATATGTCCATCTGTTTCAATCATAGCAAATTCAACTTCGCTAATATCAAAAATGTCTTTTTCTCTCAGCTGCTGATTTAAATAATCAAGGGTATACCTCATTCCCTTGAGCAATGGTTTGCTTTCCAAGAAGACGTGCTCCGCCAAATAAAATCGCAAAAGCAAACATCGTCCGTAAAATGACTTCAATATGGTCAGGCATGTCAGGGCCACCCCTTTCATTTGCAACAAAAAAAGCCTTTTCCTTAGAAAAGACTCCTTTTTAGACTATGCATTTATTCCATCTTTATTCAACTGGGCAGCATCGCTTTGCTCAAATTGTGAGCGCAACTCGATAATGGAGCTATTTCTCACAGCATGGGCATCTTGCTCAAGAAGCCACGTATAAAATCTAGCTTGCTCTGCTGTTTGCAATGCTTGGATATATTTTTGCGTGGAACGCTTCTCTGCAACGCGCTGCTTGATCGCGCGCATCTGCTTCCAGAATTGATAATAAGGAAGTTTGAGCTTGGTCATAAAGCCGCGATGATCCTCAATGACATATCCCTCTTCTTTAATCGAATCGTCATGAGAAACGGCCTGATACCATTTATAAAAAGACGTCCAATCTTGGAACACAGCCACTTCCTGCTTGCTGGATATTCCAAGCTGTTCGCTTACTCTTTGCACTTCAGTAAATGGTGCCTTTTCATAGCTTAGCTGACGCTTCACAATATCAAGTAAAATGAGTTGATCACGATCATATGTGATAATATGTGGGTCTTTCTTTGGCAAAATGACTTCAAACACAAGAGATACATTGTGTTCACGTACGTATGATTTGATGTAGTCGACCTGCACGTCTCCGAATGTCTGATAGAATAACTCTTCCACCCAAGAAGCATGCTGATTTTGCTTCACATGAGATGTATACGATTTAGACGTAAACACCAATTCATCTTCCATTTCGTTATACCCAACCGTCCCTAAATATCCATTTGCTTTATCATAGACGGTAACAGGAAATTGAAGGTGGTTCACTAAATGATGCATTTTTGTCTCAGGACGCTCATCAATGTTAAAAAATTTGTTGTAGCTTCTTGAAACAATCTGTTTTGACACCATATTGACAAACAAGCCTCTTGCCTTTACATTCACATCATCCCACTTCCGCTCACTAAACGCTTTTTTCGTAAAATTAAAAGATGAAATATGATGCGGAAGCTTTAATTCCTGTACATATTCATGCTGATCTAAGTGAGCTAAAAAGTCGTCCAGTGAAATATCTGGTTGAATGGCAGCCGATGTCTTTTTCTCAGAAGCTCTATAGACTGGGTTGTCAATTTCATGAGTCTCAATCCCGTCAGCTGTGATTTTCAACACCCTAAGATGTCCCCCAAATTCAATCTGACCTTCTAGATTATAAGACCTTTCCGCTGCTTGAATAGGTAGCCTATATAAATTGCGATGCCCGTGAATTTGAATAACATCTAATCCAGCGGTATTTTGAACAAACAAGTGATCAATGTCATCTGAATATTCACCTACACCGTGGATGAGCTGCTGTGTTGAGACATGTAAAAGCTCTTCTGGCAAATGAGCAAGACCTCCGTGGGTAACAAGAAATGTCTTGCCATGGTACGTAAAATAAGTAAGCTGATGAAATGTTCTGACAAACTTCCGTACTTCTTTTAAATCAAACTCTGCTGCTTCAATTTCAGGTGCAGTATGCCTGTTGAACATATTGCTTCTTACTTTTTCACCATGTGCAAACCGGTATAAATGCTGATCATGATTACCCTCAATCACAATGACATTCCGGCATTCTCTATGTGCGAGCATCCATTCTAATACTTCCTTGTTTTCTATTCCTCTATCAAGCAAATCACCTGCAAAGATATAAAGTTCATTTTCTTTAATGTCTCCTTGCAAATAGGTGGTCAGAGCGGTATGACAGCCGTGAATATCTCCAAAGACATGAATGGCCTCATATTGATCGAAGGATCGAGGCTGATAGGTCATCACTTGCGAATATTCCTCAGGCTGCAAGACCGTCACCCATGATGGGACCTTTTCTGTTTTTAACCGCTCGTTCATTTGATATAAAACAGACTCCCGTACAACTTTGTGAGCTTCACGTGAGCGATTTTGCAGGAGAGCTGTTTCAAGCGGCACCTGCGTGAAGTCGATGACGTACACCCTGTAACGATACGATGTGGCCAGCGATTTATATTGAGATATCGATTTGCTTGAAATATGCGTGGCATCGACCACAGTAAAGTCTCCGCGTTCCATACGTGCTGTAAGAAATTCAAATAATAAAGACCAGACTTTGTGGTCATGTTTGCTTGAAATTTCTGGTTTCCCATTGACAGATAACTGAGGCGGCTGGGTCAAAAGACGGATTTGATCCGCTGATAACGTGTAAGGCTCTAAGCCTTGGGCTTTGATCCAAGTTGATTTCCCTACGCCTGGGAGACCTCGTAAAAGGACTAAAGTTCTCATATTGGTTCTCCTTTAATAAGTGATATTTTACCTATTATAGATAAATAATGGATAAATCTCAATCTTTTATTGATTATGGTAATATATAGATATAAAGGGAGGTTTTACGTATGTCTAACGGAGAGAATATGGCATTTAACATAGGTGATCTTCTATTTCAAGTGTTCTCTCTTCTATTCATTGCTACGATCGTGACGATCATTGTCATCGCTTTTCGAATGATCAGAAGAAAACGAATGGAATTGAAGAAGGTTGAGGAAAGATTGAACAAAGTGATTGAAAAAAACGATTTAAAAGAGTAAAAAATCCGGGATTTAACCGGATTTTTTTTGTTTCATCACAAATCCATGCCGCTGCTGCATCAAAAAGAAAAAAACGCCTAAAAGGACAAGAAAACCGCCACACATTTGGAGCAGTGTGACTTTTTCTCCAAGTAGCCATACAGCAAGAATCGTGGCTCCAACAGGCTCGCCAAGGATACTCATTGAAATGGTTGTGGCATTGACATAGGTTAAAAGCCAATTATTAATGACATGAGACATAGTAGGAATGATCGCAAGTAATAAAAAGATCCCCCACTCTTTACCGGGATAACCTGTAAAAGGAGTTTGCTGAATCAAATTGAATAAAATTAAAAAAAGACCGGCAAATCCAAACACACAAAAACTATAAATCCAATGAGATATCTTTCTGACAGCCTGTTGACCTATTAATAAATAACAAACAACTGCGATCACACTTAAAAAGGATAAAATGTCTCCTAGGATGGCTTCCTGGCTATGACCTATGTCTCCCCACCCAATCATAAGTGCACCAACTATCGCGGCACACATCGTCAAAAGTGCGGGCAGCGTCGTTCGTTCACGGAAAATGAGAAAGCCGCCTAATAAAGAGACCATCGGCTGAAGAGCGATGATAATAGTAGAGCTTGCCACAGTCGTCAGCTTTAGTGAGCCAAACCACAACACAAAATGGAGTCCTAAAAAGAAGCCTGACATACATAAGAAAAACCAGTCTCTTCGCTGAATCGAGAGAAATTCTTTTTTTCTTAGCAGAATAAACGGCAACATAAAAACCGCGGCAAAGATCATTCGATACATGCTTAAAATAGCAGCAGGTGCATTTGACCATTTCACAATAATCGCGGAAAACGAAATGGCAATAATTGAAATCACAAGCGGTAGAGCAATTGATTTCTTTTGAGCAGTAGACTTCATGTCCATAAGCAGCAGCTTCCTTTACATCAGCAGTAGATGAGAAGTTCATCTTGTATGTCGTCATCTTACTATGTCAAATCCGCTAGAGGCAAGATGATTTTTAAACTTATGTAAGCTTTTTTGCATGAAAAAAGGCTTTCATCTCGAAAGCCCTATTCATCATCTATCAATAGATAAACCGCCCGAACGGGACCATGAACCCCTACTACCAAATTCATCTCAATATCCGCAGAGTTACTCGGACCTGATATGAAATGAATCGCACCTTTCGCCTGCTCTCCTTCTTCTACCAAGCGATTGAGAGTCGAAACAGCTTGAATCATCCGCGGAACCACCGTGCTTTTTTCAATACACACGATATACATCATCGGTAAAAAATGCAGTGCTCTTCCTTGGCCCTGATGGGATGAAAGGACGATCGTCCCTGATTCTGCTAAAGTGTAATCACTAAATACAACCGAATACGCCGCTTGTTCTGCTAGCCTGATATTTTCTTCCCTTGATGCCTCAGCATTCCAGCTTGTGACTGCGAATCCTTCGTGCTGCAAGCTGTCAAACATCGGATAAAATCCATACTGTTCAAAACGATGATCGCTCGATGTCATCACAGAACCCTCTCCATACTCTGTCATCAATGATCGTAGTGCAGAGGGCGCTTCCTCTGGGGTTGTTTCGATCACTCTTGTGTGAATTCGTTGACATTGCATCTTCAATTGCTCGACTAGCTCTTCTTTAGACAAAAGTCCGTTTGTTTCCCACTGAACTTGATGCTTCCAAGCCGGACGCTGAATAGAGGCAGACGAGGATGAATCTTTCCCTAATTGCTGACGGATATGAGTTAAAAACGATTCTCGGTGAGAAATGGTTCCCTTCATCACTGCTCCTCCTTCTGTCTCTTTTTAAACCAATCCCTGAATCTTTCTTTACTTGGAGCTGGCAGGTCACGAATATCTGTCCAATCCTTTAAAGGACCTATACCTTTTGAAATCTGTCCGTTTGAAGCCATACGATTCATCAATAGAGGGGCTGCTTTTGTTCCAAATTGATACATTCCGGGAGTCGATGCGCCCATTCCGAACATTTTCATCGCCATCATTTCAGCTTTAGGCGCTCTCCCCTCTTTTTCAACGATGACTTGTCGATGTTTTATTAATAACTCGTGAAGCGGGATCTTTACTGGGCAAGCATCTGTACAGGCTGCGCAAAGGCTTGATGCAAAGGGAAGCTCTTGATAGTCATCATAGCCGCCAAGAAGCGGTGATAAAACAGCACCAATTGGTCCCGGGTAAATCGATCCGTATGAATGTCCGCCCACATGCCGGTAAACTGGGCACACATTGATGCAGGCTGCGCACCGGATACATTGGAGAACAGGCTGAAAGGCAGTACCTAATATATTGGACCGCCCATTGTCCACAATGACCAAGTGAAATTCTTCTGGTCCATCGACTTCTTCTTCTCCTTTTGGTCCGACGACAGAAATGTAACTCGTTAATTTCTGACCGACTGCACTTCTGCACAAAAGACCAACGAGGACATCTAGTTCCTCCATCGTTGGAACCATCCGTTCCATGCCCATAACGGCGATATGTGTCTTCGGGATAGCTGTGACAAGATCCGCATTCCCTTCATTTGTCACAAGGCAAATGGAACCTGTATTGGCGACAGCAAAATTACAGCCGGTGACACCCATATCTGCTTCGAGGAACTTTTCACGTAATACAGCTCTCACAAAACTCGTCATATCTTCAGGTGTCTCTGACATCTCATATCCGAGCTTTTCGTGAAAGACTTCTCGTATTTGTTCTTTTGTCATGTGAAGAGCAGGTGCCACAATATGTGAAGGGGGTTCATGATCATCTACTTGCAAAATATACTCGCCAAGGTCACTTTCCACCACCTCACAGCCGATCTCTTCAAGGGCTTGATTCATTTCAATTTCTTCTGTGACCATTGATTTTGATTTAACGATCTTTTTGGCCTCTTTTTTCTGTGCCACATGTTGAATATACGCTGATGCCTCTTCTTTTGTTTTTGCAAAAAAGACATGTCCTCCGCGTGCACTAACGCTTTCACTTAATTGGTATAAGTAGTCGTCGAGATGCGCCAGCGTATGTTGCCTGATTTCCTCGCCAAGTTCTCGCCACTTTTCCCAGTTACCAAGCTCTTCGCTCGCAGATAGCCGCCTTTCATACAGGCGTTCCTGCGCTGAGGAGACTGCTCCTCTCATAACTGTATCTTCTAATCCTTCCCCGATTCGTTCTTTAAAGGCCTTCGCTCCAATTTTCATACTCATGTGCCGTTCCCCCTCTTAAACTCAGCGGCTATTTAACACCTCTGCGATATGCATCACTTGAATGGGTTTATCAAGACGATTCAGTCTCCCGCCAATATTGAGAAGGCAGCCGCAGTCGGCACCAATGATGTATTGAGCGCCTGTCTCCTCTATGCTTTGGACTTTTTCATCGACCATTTGCTCAGAAATAGGTGTCATTTTTACTGAAAAGGTCCCTCCAAATCCGCAGCAATTTTCTGCGCGCGGCAATGATGTCATCGACAAATCTTTGACATTTGACAACAGTGTGAAAGGGGCTTCCTTAATTCGCAGCAGCCTCGTCATATGACAGGATGTGTGATAGGTTGCGTTGCCTTTCAGGCTCGCGCCTACATCTGTGACGTGTAATATATCAACAATAAACTCGGTTAATTCATATGTTTTTTCAGCAAGTGCTTCAGCTTGTGTTGACCACACTGGGTCTTCTTTTAAAAGTTGAGGATATTCTAAAAACATCGCCTTACAAGAACCTGACGGCGTCACGACATATTCAGCTGTTTCAAAGGCTTTGATCATGTTTTTTGCTGCTTTAATGGTTTCTTTTGTATAGCCGCTGTTAAAGGCTGGCTGTCCGCAGCACACTTGTGATTCTGGAAATTCCACTTCAACACCGAGTCTTTCCAACACTTCCACTGTCGCCTTTCCTACATTTGGCTGCATCGTGTCAATTAAACAAGTAACGAATAAATGGACTTTCATCGGCGAACTTCCCTTCTTTGCTGCAATTTGATTCATCAATTTGGTCCTCTGATGACGAAATAACAAGTCTTATTTTCATTTTAATCCCAAATTTCTGAAATTTCAACGAAGTGATTTGTCTAATTTTGGACAAAAAAACGCCCTTTTAATTGGGCGTTTTTGATGTTTATTTTGAAATCATTTCACCAATTTTTTCTTTAATAGGTGTTAAGGGTCTGGCTAATAAGGTTTCGAAATCATGGCTTTCAACGGCTAATGCACCATCGCGAATCCCGCTTTGAATGGCTTTGACAAATGGCACCGCTTCTTTTGGTACACCATTAGAAGCTAAAAATTCTCCAAATGTGTCGACATCAATTTGCTCCACCTTGATCTCTTTTCCGCTCACTTCACTAACAATGTGAGCAAGTTCAGTATGCGTCCGAAGAGGTCCTGACAGTTCATATGTCTCCTTGTCATGTTCAGAAAGTGTTAACGCATTTGCGGCCGCTTCTGCGTAGTCATTTCTTGTTGCCCAACCAACCTTGCCATCACCAATCGGACTTAAAAATGGTGCGCCACTCACGGCTGCTAGTATCGTATCTTTTTCATTTTCTACATACCAGTTGTTTCTTAGAAACACATGAGGAATGCCGGAGGCCACAATAGCTTCTTCAGTTTTTGCGTGGTCATGTGCAAGGACAAGCTGACTCTCTCTTGCATTCACAACGCTTGTATATGCAATAAAGGATACACCAGCTGCTTTCGCCGCTTGGATGGCAGCCGTATGCTGCTCGACGCGGTCTCCATCCGCTGTTGAAATGATCAGAAGGCGGTCAATGCCTTGAAAGGCTGCCTTAAGGGTGTCTGGCTGAGTAAAGTCTCCTTGGCGTACATCTACCCCAGTTTCCTTTAAATGTGCTGCTTTTTGCGGATCTCGAACACTCACCGCAATTTGTTCAGCTGGTACCTTTTTAAGTAAATGCTGGACAACGAGCGATCCGAGCTGCCCTGTTGCGCCTGTTACTAATAACTTCATAATGTTTGACCTCCTCATTTTTTGTTCAACGGTGATGTGTATTCGTTATAATCAAAATGATTACAACAAAGGTGTAAAAAAAGCTCTAATGTACGAGCTTTTTATTCCGTCTCTGTCAACAATTGCTGGATTGTCACTTGTTTGAGGTGATTTTCAAGCGCTGCTTGAGCTTCTTTTAGTTCACTTCTCAGTCTTGTATCCATCGCTTGACCAATTGGACATGCGATGACTGGCTGATGAAAGTTAAACAATTCTTCATCCTCGCTTACATCGACAGCACGGTACACATCTAATAGCGTGATTTCCTCTGCCGGCCTTTTTAAGTAAGCACCGCCTACTCCGCGTCGTATCTCAATAAGACCCGCCCGTTTGAGCATTGCCATCATTTTTCGAACAATGGCTGGATTTGAATTCACACTTTCTGCAATAAAATCTCCTGTACACTCTTTTGGTACACCTGCAATAAATGACATAATATGAACAGCAATCGGATACCTACTGCTAATTTGTTTCACAATCTTTCACCACCGTTGTAATCAATATAGTTACAATAAGTGATTTTGTCAATCAATATACGGATTTTTCTTTCGATCCCAGTCTTCATATGTCATGATATCGTAGTCTTCTTCTGTATCAAGCTCAAGCGGCGCAATGCATTCAAGCAGATTTCCATCTGGGTCAAGAAAATAGATCGCTGCATGAAATTGCGGCGGATTATCAAGTACTAAAGGCTGTTCCTCTTCTGAAAAGCCAAACATTGGGTGAACACCGATGCCTTTTCCAACTAGCCAAGCCTTGATTTGTTCGATACTAGACGTTGTAATTTGAAAAGCAACGTGCCGGGTCGAAGGATGGTATGGGAAGTCATTGATATCTACTTTCCACAAGCCAAGCCAGCTCTTTCCTTTTTCAATCCATAAAAAAGCAACTCGTTCATTTTCGTGAGCAAGTGTCAATTCCAATTTTTCATAAAACGCAATCGACGCCTTCAAGTCACTCACAGGTAAATGGGCTTCATACAAACCTTTTATCATCATCAAAACCACTCCTTTTCTACCTTCTATTCTGCGGGGTTTGAAAAAATTCCACCTCAGTAAAACGATGTATTTTATCCCCTTCATTGGTTTGAGAAAAATGATATGTTTGATCCATTACAGATGGGGGAAGGTGTTCAAATAAAAGAAAGGAGCGTTTTATGTGCCTTGGACGATGAATGATTATCCGGCTTCATTTCAATCGTTAGACCGCATTATTCGAAAAAAAGCACTTGAGATTGCTAATAAAATGATACAGGAAGGCTATGACGAAAGTAGAGCCATTCCAATTGCAATCAGTCAAGCGAAAGAATGGAAAAAGAACGCAACGGAGAAAGAGATCGAGGATTTCACAGCTCATGGTTCTGTGACGCCATCTAAAGACAGCAGCTCCGCAAGACCAGAACTTATGGATCATGCGCAGCATGTCGTCAAACACGAAGAAGGCTGGGCGGTTCAAACAGAGAAAGCAAAACGAGCAAGTGAGATCAAAGAAACGAAACAAGAAGCAATCAACCGGGCAAAGGAGATTGCCTCTAATAAAGGGACTTCCGTTGTTATCCATAGCAAAGATGGGAACATTCAAGACGTGTTAAAACCGCAATAAGACCGCCCATGAGCGGTCTTTTCTTATGCATTCTTTTCTTTTTTGGCTGGTGTTTTTCTTTTTTTAGGCGCTGCCTTTTTCGCTTTGGCTGGTTTTGATCGATCGATTGAAGCCTGAAGAGCTGCCATTAAATCCGTCACATTGGATGCCGGATCTTTTTTGCCTGTCGTTTCTGGCTGAACGGTATGTTCTCCAGATATTTTATCTCCGATTAAATTCATCAGCTGTTCTCTGTATTCATCCTGATAGGCTGCTGGATCAAAAGTTGTGGTTAATTGTTCGATTAAAAGAAGAGCTGTATCTAACTCCTTTTTCACAATGTTTTCTTCTTGGGGGATATTCGGTACATCTGATACTTGTCTAATTTCATCTGGAAAATGAATGGTTTCCATCAGCAAAATATGTTCATAGCACCTAACGATCGCTAATTGCTCCTTTGAGCGGATCATAATCTTTGCCACACCAATTTTCCCCGATTCCTCTAAAGCTTTTCTTAATAATGAATATGCTTTCGCACCGCCGGTATCTGGTGATAAAAAATAACTTCTTTCATAATAGATTGGATCAATCTCCTCTATCTTCACAAAATCAATGATTTCAACGGCTTTTTCTTCATTTTCTTTTCGCAGTTTTTCAAGCTCTTCCTCGTCTAATTCAATGAATTTGTTTTTTGCATACTCGTACGCTTTTACAATTTGTTCTGGTGCCACCTCTTCCCCGCAGTTGGCACAAACCTTTTTATAATTAATGGGCGTGTGACACTCTTTATGCAGCTGTCTTAATTTAATATCTTTGTTCTCTGTAGCGGTAAACAGCTTCACTGGAATATTGACTAGCCCAAAGCTAATGCCGCCTTTCCAAACCGTATGCATCGCGTCGCCTCCGTTCTTTTCTCCTTACTATGCAATGTTTTCGTCAGACTTATGTATGCGAATGAAAATTTCATCCCACTCTAAGAACACATCATATGAGGAAGTGACATGCACAAATGAAACCTATGCGATTAACGGCTGCACATGATGTTCCTACCGGTGCAGACTGGGTGTATGAATTAAAATATGACGGCTTTCGAGTCATTCTGACGTGGGATCAAAACGAAATTCATTTAGAAAGCAGAGCCGGAAAACGATTAAACGAACAGTTTCCCGAGGTGATTGAACAGTGCGAACAATTAAGGGATCATTTTGCTCCTTTATTACCATTGACGTTTGATGGAGAATTGGTCTTTTTGCTGGATGAACAACAAAGCGACTTTGCGAGGGTTCAGCAAAGGGGCAGGCTGAAAAACAAAGAGGCGATTAAGCTGCAGGCTGAGCGGTTTCCATGTCATTTGATCGCATTTGATTTATTAAGATGCAAAGGGAAATCTCTCATTGATTTGCCGTTGATGGAAAGGAAAACACAATTACAGCAAGTTTTCAAAGCAGCTAAACTCCCGCCATCTGTTCAGCTTGAGCACCCTTCCCTTCTTCAACTCATTCATACAGACACAAATTCTGAACATATAACAAAACTGATGACGACCTATCTTGCAGAAGGACTTGTTGCGAAAAAGAGGACGAGTAAATGGCACGACAATACCCGGTCAAAAGAATGGCTCAAAGTCAAAAACTGGCGATATGTTTCTGTCATTGTGACTCGTTTTGATAAAGAAAATGGCTACTTTCAGGGCTGTATTTATCAAGATCATCATCTCACTGAGGTTGTCCAATTCAAGCATGGATTTTCTAAAGAAGAAGAACAAACGCTACGTACGCTCTTTCAGACAAAAGGCAAGCAAATAGGAGCATCAGCATATGAAATCCCACCTTCTATCGTCGCGAGTATTGCTTGTATCTCCTTTGATGGGTCCGCTTTAAGAGAGCCGCGTTTTTCTTCCTTTTTACTGGATACTGATCCAGCGACGTGTACGTTTCAGCAAATGTTCAAACAGCTATATCCGCTCCCTGCTGTGATTGACATCACTCATCCTGAAAAACCAATTGTGCCGGCTCTTCATCTGAATAAGGCAGATTACTTACTTTATTTGAGACAAGCTGCTCCTTATCTCTTGCCCTTTTTACGTGAAAGACGGCTGACTTTAATTCGGTTTCCTCATGGCACCGGAGATGAATTTTTTTATCAAAAGTCGACACCTGATTATGCGCCAGATTATGTGTTGACCGATCAAGCTGATGATATTGCTTACACAGTTTGTAATGATCCTCAGACGCTTCTTTGGCTCGGCAATCAGTTGGCAATGGAATTTCACATTCCTTTTGAAACAAGGGATACGAACCGGCCGGCCGAAATCGTCTTTGATTTAGACCCACCGTCTGTTAACGAGTTCCATCTAGCCATAGAAGCTGCCAAGCGAATCAAAACGCTTTTAGACGGTCTTTTTCTCACAGCCTTTATTAAAACAAGCGGTGGTAAAGGACTGCAAGTTTATATTCCATTAAAGAAAAATGCCTTCACATACGAAGAAACGAGAACATTTACCGGGTTTATATGTCAATTTTTATGTGAACAAGCACCTGAGTTATTTACTTTGGAACGTCTTAAGAAAAAACGTGGCAATCGCTTGTATTTAGACTATATTCAGCACGATGCTGGAAAAACAATCATTGCGCCCTATTCACCGAGAGGAAATGAGCTTGGACTTGTAGCGACACCGCTTGAATGGGACGAACTCCATCAAGATGGACTTCACCCTTCTTTGTTTACCATGCCATCTGTGATAGAGCGTCTAAAGGAAAAAGGCGATCCATTCCGCCGCATGAGGCACCTTGTAAATGATGACACGTTCAGACAAGTTTTGCATCGGCTTGAGGACATGATCCCAGCACATAAGATGGACATACGCGGTCATTAAGCGTTACACTTATTCATTAGAGAGTAAGAAAGGGATGACCATTTTGACCGCACATTCATTTCGAAATATCGCACTTATTTTCTTGTGCCTATCAGCAGGTATTGTGGATGTGATTGGCTATTTGAGCTTAGGGCATGTGTTTACAGCCAATATGACAGGTAATATCGTGCTGCTTGGCATTGCAGCAGGAAGCTCCTTGCAGCTTACGGCCCTTCATTCCATCACCGCACTAAGTGGATTTGTTTTAGGGGTTTTACTAGCTGTTGTGATAGGCGGAAAGCATGAGAAAACGTTTTGGCCAAAAGCCGTTACACGTATCTTTATCATAGAGGTCATGATACTACTTCTATTTGCTCTCATGACCATTTTCCCTTATACACAAGGTGCTTATTTTATGCTGATTATCCTTTTAAGTATGGCCATGGGCCTGCAGACAGCGGCCGCCCGCAAATTAAATGTGGCTGGCATTTCCACAACGGTTCTAACAAGTACACTCGCTAACCTATTTGAGGATTTGGCTCAGCGCATTTCACATCGGGAAAAAAGAAAAGCTCCCATTGAGCTTGTCAGTTTCATGCGAATAGGCTCTATTGTCTTTTACTGCTTAGGTGCTGCTTTAGCGGCATACACAGATGCATTCGACCCGTTTATCATCATTTGGCTGCCAATCTCTATCCTTGGCATCATTGTGATAACTGCTTCAATTAAGCACTTTCATCAATTGAAATAGCCAATCATTAGATGGCTATTTCAATCACTATCACTGTAATGAAACACTAATGACTTCTTACATAAAAACCAGGAGGACGCCCCATAATGAACGTGGAGCCGTACGGATATCCAGAAAATGTCCCGAATCCACCGTATCCAGGGAAACCGCCTAAACCTGAGAACACACCAGGGCTCACATAATACCCGCTAAAGCCGATATGAGAACCAACCGGCCCAATATGTGCTCCTCCGCCGCTAAAACCGCCTCCATGAAAGCCTCCGTATACTCGTGGATACATACCATCACCTGCCTTCGGCTAACACCTATCACATCATATGCATGACAAATGGAGCGGTGTTCCGGCTTTTTCTATTACTTCTATGTACAATAGACCAATTCGAGAAAATTTGAATGAAAAGTCCTGCAAAAAATTAAATTAAGCAAAGAAAGGTGACCTTTTTAACTTGTTGCCTTGCCCTATATTTATTTAGAATAATGGGGCAGGTAACAAATTTGCACACCCCCTTTGTTGCGAATTCTTCTTATTAAACGTTCTTGTAGCGTTTAATAAGAAGAGCCTATTAACCACATAAAAAAACCCTTGCTGACGATCATCAACAAGGGCAAGAGATACATAGTGGATTAGCCACCAATGATTTTTTCTGCTACTTCGAAAGAACCCGCAACGTTTTGAGTCAGAACTGACGCAGCGATCGCTAAACCTACAACGAATAATACTTTTAGACCTGTTTTCATCTTAAATCAACCCCATTCTTTTCATATGTAAATCCGCTTCTAAACTTTTGTTCAAGTAAAAAACAGACTGCTCATAAAGTGCTTGCTTTTCACAATACTTAGCCGCAAAATGTGAAAGCTCTTTTACTTCATGATATTCATTCTTCTCTTCTAACTTTCTTAATTTCTCATCAATTTGCTGAAATCTTTGTGGTGCATTCGTTAAGTAAAGGTCATGGACGATGCCTATTTTCAGCTGAAACACTTCATGAGAAGCATCTTTTATTCTCGCATACGCAGCCTCTATATATTGGCTTGCACGCTGCTTTTCACCAATCACACAGAGTTCTCGGCTAATCAGATACGTAGAATGGAAAAAGAAATCCGACTCGTAATATTCTTGATGGGACAATGCTTTTTCAAGGTGACGTACTGACTCTTTCGGTTTGTTCCAAAATGAATACAAAATGGCCACATTGTGATGAAGCTGAGCCAGCATAAAATCATCCTGCTCGCTTGTCAAAACCTCTTCCGCCAGACGATAATTTTCAAGTGCCTCTTCATACCGGCCGATCTCTGTCTGATTCGCCGCTATGAGAGAATACGAAAGGGCCGTTCTTCTTTCATAATGCTTATGCCGTTTATAAACGTGAAGAGCTCTGCGAATATAGCTTAATGAGAGCATGATATGACTAAGCCGGTAGTAAAGCCAGGCCACCTTAAAATCAAAATCAGCACGTTCGATCTCACTTGGAATTTTATCTAAGAGCTTTTCAGCACTTTGATACATTTGCAATGCAACCTCATAGTTCCCTTGATGTTGCTCATACACACCCTCATAAAAATCAAAATAGTAGGCAAGTCGGTTAGATAAGTCCTCCTCTTTTTTTCCGTGAAGACTTTCTATACTTTTGGTTGAAACACTGCCCTTTTGACCTCTTAAATTGTACATGAGAATGTGATGCCTCTTCTCAAGAAGAGAATAATACATCAGGATGTCCGCATCATCAATTTCCTCTACTGCTTGTTTCGCTTTAGCAAATAGCCGTTCTGCCTCATCTGCATGATCTTTTTTAATTTCCATGTTCCAGTCATTTAATAATGATGCCAATTCCGCAACAGGAATCTTGCTCATTCTACACCCCCAATCACCTACAGCTGCAACACATGATTTCACTAAATATGGAACTTCTATTAGCAATTGCTAATTAGTCCATTTGAGATCATTTTAATATGAATCACTTGAATCTTCAATAACCGTTTCCTTTGAAGATGCGTTTCTTTCTTCTAGTCAATGAAGTTTGCGTACAAATTCCGCCTTTTTTCAATTTTAAAGTAACCTATCATCTCGTGATGAAATGAAAAAAGCCCTTTTTCGGGGCTTTTTGTCTTTATTCCAATCGTATGATGGTAAGTGCAGCTCCAACAGACCCTCCCCCAAGTAACACCACTGCTGCGACTAAACCGAAAATTTGGAGAGAAATTTGGTTACCTGCTGCAAGTGTTGTAATGAGTGATACGTTGTAGGTAGATGCTGATAAAGCGGGTGTTAATATTGAACCAGCAATGGCAGATCCGCTGTTAATCAGCCTTGTTCCAGCAAGCAGCGCTGCATTTGTGTTCACTTGATATGTGATGAAATAGCGACCTGAGACTGGCACTGTAAAAATCGTATTTCCACCACTTGCTGTAAAACCATCTAAGCTCTGATTATTAGGCAGAGAAACCGCTGTCCCGCCTAAGACAACAAGCACTGTACTTCCCGACGTATTGGATGCGTACATTGAGTTAGCGGTTACAATTGTGCCGGTCGCGCCGGTTACTCCAGTTACACCTGTTGGGCCTGTTGGACCCGTTGCGCCTGTTACTCCGGTTGAGCCGGTTGCACCCGTTATTCCGGTTGACCCCGTTGCACCTGTTACTCCGGTTGAGCCGGTTGAACCTGTTGCACCCGTTATTCCGGTTGCCCCCGTTGCTCCGGTTGAGCCGGTTGCTCCCGTTGCTCCGGTTACTCCTGTTGCTCCCGTTGCGCCTGTTGCACCCGTTGCACCTGTTGCTCCCGTTGCACCTGTTGCTCCCGTTGCACCTGTTGCTCCCGTTGCACCTGTTGCTCCTGTTGCACCTGTTATTCCAGTTGCGCCTGTTGCTCCGGTTACTCCTGTTGCTCCCGTTGCGCCTGTTGCACCCGTTGCACCTGTTGCTCCTGTTATTCCAGTTGCGCCTGTTGCACCCGTTGCTCCGGTTACTCCTGTTGCTCCCGTCGAACCTGTTATTCCGGTTGAGCCTGTTGCTCCGGTTATTCCTGTTGCACCTGTTGCTCCCGTCGGGCCTGTTGGACCCGTTATTCCTCCACACATATTAAGCTGGGCGCACATGCCTCTCACTTCTTTCAAGCTGTGGAATCTTCAAGACATACACACTAATACTGATAATTGAGAGAAAAAGAAACGACAATACTCCCAGTCGAGGTCCCACCAGTAGCTACAATCCCAATGGAGTTCAGATCACTAAGTGTAATGGATTGGCTCTCTCCTGGAGCTACAGTGAAGTCTGGAACAGCCGCACCGTTGACCTCTAATGTCACAGTTGGAGCTACAGCCACGATTCCGTTGTTTTCCACCATAATGGTCCCGTTTATGACAAATGGTGTTCCATCCGTCCAAACGACTACTGGATCCGCTGCTGCTGCTAAATCGACTGTGAAACATACCGCATCATTCACAAATCCTGTTTGCTCATTACTACACCCGCCTAATATAGCCATTTTAACCCTCCTTCAACCTATTCTTGATAGACTATGATCTAGTGATCTACGAAGATTGTGCGATTATCCCAGACTCACAGCCTTATTTTTTTCCTTTGCACCATGTTCAATTGAATATCTAAGCATGCTTGCACCTTTTCAACGGTTTGCTGATTGAAAATCAACATCATATCTTTGACAGTAATCGAGCGACTTTCTCCCTTTTGAACACATATATCATGACATGCTCTTCTCGTTTGAATCGTGATAGTAACTGGCACATCTTGATCATCATGATGATGCAAAACCACTGTTGCTGTATTGAGTAATTTTGTTCCATTCCGCCAGATTTCAACCGAACTGGGCGATGTTGAAAAACCAAGAAGGATGTGGTGAGGTTCTATGTTCTTTAAAATGAGTGCATCATAGACGGGCAGATCTGCTTCAATCATTCCGCATAAAAAAGAAAGATCAACAAGGATCTTTGAACTGGATCGATATAAAACTTTCTGACAACATGTCGATCGCATGCAGCATGGGACAAGAAGCTCTAGCACCACACAATTCTGTTCTTCATTGATGGAAAGCAGAGAAAAATAGCAAGTCTTAAACACACTTTTTTCAAAGAACACCCATGAGTAGAAAGGTTCTCCATCTTCCATGAGTAGCAAAAAAGGAGGACTCATTGAACGCTTGTGAGTAAAGCTTTCATTTTTTGTTTGATTGTTTATCTCTTTCAGTTTACTCATCAACAGGTTTGTCACTTTCCATCAGCCCAATTCAATGCTGTATACAAATCCATATGGTCTTTTATCATATGTGCCTTTGACTATTTTGTGCGATTCGCCTAAAGATCAGTAAACTAATTATCAGCGCAGCTTTTCATTTATCCAGTTTCTTTATATAATATGAACAATAACTTCCGCGCCTCAGTAGCTCTAGAAGGGAAGAGCGCCGTAAAACAAATTGTAGCTAACGGGTCGCAAGGCAAGGGTTTCAGAAGCACCGAAAAGCACACGAGCTGAGACAGGTGAAATTCCTGTCGGTGAAATTCCGTAGGGAAGCGTGTTGCCCCTAGCCTATGCTTACGAAAGGAGTGCGGGTTCGAATCCCGTCTGAGGCTTATGAGGTAGATGGAATGGGAGGATAAAATATCATGCATGTGTTTGAAGAGTATGTAAGCAACATTGGTAATCCAGAGCTGAAGCAGCGCACGCAAGACATTTTACAATGGATATTAGACACATTCCCTCAACTAGAGCCAAGAATTGCTTGGAATCAGCCCATGTTCACAGACCATGGCACATTTATTATTGGGTTTAGCGTGGCAAAACATCACATTTCTGTCGCACCAGAAGGTAAAGGAATTGAACACTTTTCAGCTGACATTGTACAAGCGGGTTACGATCATGGAAAAAAGATGTTTCGCATGAAGGAAAGCTTGCCAGTTGACTATCCTCTCCTAAAGAAAATCATCGAATTTAATATCGAAGACAAAGCGGATTGTACAACGTTTTGGCGAAAATAAAAAGAACCCCGATCTGATCCATAAACAGATCGGGGCATTTTACTACAACATGTTATTTTGTTCTTTTCCTTACAACTTTCTGCTCAAGCCACTCATAACATGACAAGATGGCATTCACGTTCTTTTGGCATATCGGCAAATAAACAACAGTGACCGCTGTTAAACTCGCTATGATAGCACCTGCTAAGACATCAAATGGATAATGGACACCGACCCAAATCCTTGAAAAACCAACGGCGCACGCTACAAACAGCCAGTAAACATGGCGTTTGTGAAAGAGCCAAAAGATTAGACAAACAGAAAAAATAAAGATGGTATGATCACTCGGGAAAGAGTTATTCACTTCCTTATGAATCAAAAGATTGACGTGGCTCATTTCTGCAAAGGGCTGCTGATTGAAATAAAAGATCCCTGCGATTTTCCCAAGTAACTCTGCTAATATGAAGGTCAGTCCGGCAGATACGACCATCGCCCTATTGTACCTGCTGCGATTTTGAAACCATACAAACAGACACATGAGCGCTGCTAACAGCACTGTATATTCAGCTAGTCCAATAAATATTGGATTCAAGTAACTATGATCAATACTGAGCTGATTCACCCACCTAAATAAATCTTCATTGAATCCCCGCATCTCATTTCATTCCTTTTTCCTCGATTTATGACAAGGATAAATGAAATAAGATAACTCCTCCATCGAATGAACGAACAAACTATGGAATCATATGACATGTTTGTCACTTTGCTATCACTAAACATTATTCACTTTCTGGTCTAAAGAGAGTGATGTTGCTCCCATTCCTTTTTAAGTAAAGCATATTGGTACGTGTTTTCATATTTAGGGGTGCCGTCCTCATATGTAGTAAAAGAAATAAACTCAAGAAAAAGGCCTTCTTTTCGCATGCATAGTCGCTCACATAATGCCTGGGAACGGACATTATCATCTTCTACATAGGCATAAAGCCGCCTTGCTGCCTTTTCTACAAACAAATAGAACAAAAATGCTTCAGCACTCTCTCGTGCATATCCCTTTCCTTCATAAGCTTCATTGAAATTCCAGCCGATTGAATACGTATCAGGCTCCTCTTTTAAATGAAACAACTCACCGATCGTCTGCCCACTTTCTTTTAAACAAACCGCTATATATGAATGATGTTCTTTTCTCTTTTGCACGATAGCCAAAGCTTCTTCTAATGTAGAAATTCGATCAGCGAGAAAACAATTTACTCTTGGATTAGACAAGTACTCAAGCATCCCTGCCGCATCTTCATCGCAAAACGGTCTAAGAATTAAACGATTCGTTTCTATTTGATTCATACATAACTCCTCTTTGCATCATTTCGTATTTTCTAGCCTCTCCATATTTTAGATGAGATGGACAGACTTTGACAATCAAGTTATCGTAAACTGTCTTCAATAAATGAAACTCATTAAAAATATTTTGCTATTAAATAATTTGATCAAAACTGATAAAATAGAACCTATGTTTCTATTTTATGAAAAAGGGGTTACACGATATGATCAAAACAGTGGATGGCAACATTTTAGAGGCAAGTGAAGACATCATCTGTCACCAGGTGAATTGTAAAGGCGTCATGGGCGCTGGATTAGCCAAACAAATCAAAAGCAAATACCCCAATGTATACAAAGAGTATAAACAATTATGTACAGAACAAGGAGATGACTTGCTAAGTTCCGTTCAACTCATCTCAACAAATGACGGAAAAACAATTGCCAACCTATTCGCTCAAACCGGATACGGAAGAAAAAGAATGCAAACGGATTACGATGCCTTACGCAGCTGCTTACAAAGCTTAAAAGACACAGTAACCCATTTTAATGAAAAGAAAAACCAAACGTCCATCGCCATTCCTTACGGGATTGGCTGTGGACTGGCGGGCGGCGATTGGACAATTGTTGAAGGCATGATTGAAGAGATATTAGGCGGGTGTGAAGTGATGGTTTATCGGTTTAGATAAAGTGAAAAGAAAGATTTGATTAGAAAAGAATATTGTGTTTTTCGATATTTTTGTTTTCGTGAATTGGTTTCTTTGACATGATAATCAATACACAGTTGATTCCATATGTATTGATTTTTATTTTTTTGCTAAGTATGTCTGTTTTGTAATTGATTACTAGGGGGGCATTATTGAATAAGAGCACCATTTCTGCTTGGAATGATGCTCTCAATATGTTCTCTAGTCTTTAATCTATCAAAACGAATTTTATAACATCTCTAAAAGTTACTCCAATGTAGAGAGGTATTTTTCTAAATATTTTTTACCAGAATTACTTTTAGGTATAATACCTAGATGATTATATTTCCAAATAGTTTTTCTTTCATGAGGGTTTGTATTCAAAAGGTCATCATAATTAAATTCTATATTAAAATGCCCCGTATCATCAAATATCATTGTGAAGTTTGTCCAAGGTTCTTGACCATTTTGTTCAAACTCTCTCTTAAGTTCTTGGATACAGTCAACTAATTGATGCCATCTTTCTTTGTATTCATGTTCACTCACTTCAAACAGTTCAGTGATCTCATGACTATATACCAGTTTCCCCTCATTTTCTTTAGATGAAAAATAAAAGTAAACAGTTTGAGAACCTTCAACTACCTCACCATATAAATAGACCTTTCCCCATTCAATTGGTATTGTTCCCACTACAACATCAACTATCTCTTTATATAAATGTTCTATTTTTTCTTCTTTCATTACTTTTTACCTCCATACACATTGTCGAACCTTTTGATTTCCCATTCATCATCACCGATTTTATATTTAATATCAAAAGTTTCTGGGCGTAGAGAATCCCCTTTATAGTTAGGTGTAATCTTCACTTTAACTTTATCACCATTTTGAAGTGCATCAGCCCAAGTGTTTTCAAGCTTTTTCCACTCACCTTTGTTTAAATTCCCATTCATCGGCACAAGATTATCAATATCTCCAGATCCTTTAAAAATTGAAGCAATTAAATGCCCACCATCGTCATCTAGTAATCTGTCAGGCTTTCCTGAATTGGATTGGGCGTATTGGTTTCTTTTGATCTCTCCGTATTTTAAATCACTTGCTTCGACTTTGACAATACGTCCGTAGTGATCGGTTGTGTAGGTGTACCCTTGCTTTGTTGAATAAACGACATTCGGTTTTAATACTTTCTTACGTTTCCATCTCACATAGTGGTCTCCATAACTAACGACGATTGGCGGTGATTTTGGTGCTAGTAAGCGTCTGCCTGTCTTAGAGATGCCATATCCTGAATTGTTGTCTAGACGCTTTGCCATGGAGAGGAGTTTATTTTTGAGATTTTCTCCGTCAAACACGTTATACGGCAGCTTCGGGCCGCCAGCCAGTTGAAACTTTGGTGAGTATGGCAATAGATTCGGAAGAGAGACTCTGTCTACTGATTTTGCTACTTGTTCAAGGCCTTTCTTCATCGTACAGAAAATAGCCAATAAAAATAAGACACCCCAATAGAGGGTGTTTTTTAACCTCTCTCCTTTAACACTTTCAAGAAAACGTCACTAAGTAAGATTCCAAAAGCTTCTGTATCACTTTCATCATCTTCTTCAACAATAAATAACCCTCCTTAAATTTGGAGGGCAATGTGTTAGTTGTTTTCTTCTTTATTTTATATATATTCTTCTAGAAATTCCCTAACCGATTTTCTTTTTGGGTATATTCCTAAATTCTCATATGCCCATATGGCTTTTCTTTGTGATCCATTTAAACCTGAATTTAAGACATCATCATAACCAAATTCAATTGATAGCTTTCCTGTGTGTTCTAGTTCAAGGGTAGCTGTTGTCCATACCTGTTCATTATGTTTTATACATTCTTCTCTCAATTGTATGAATAACTCTTGCATTCTAATTAAAATATTAACGTATACTCGTTCACTAACTTGAAAGTCGTCAGGAATATTATGACCATAGAAATATTTCTCTTCATCAGTGCAAAAATAAAAAGCAACCTCTGATGAATCATTTAACACTTCGGAGTAAAGCCAAACTTTATGCCATTCAATTGGTATGATTTCGTGTATATTCTCGGCAATTTCTTTATAGAGTTCTGACATTTTATTTGTTTCCACTAAGGTTAACCTCCATACTCATTTTTTATATAAATATAATCTGTGCTTTCCCCTATTTTATATTTCACTTCGAAAGCTGAAGGCCTTAAGGAGTCTGAATGGTAGACTGCCTCAATATAGACAGAGACTTTTTCAGGCGGAACCTCTTTGAGTGCAGACAACCATTCCTGCTCCATCTGATACCATTTCCCACCACTACGATTAATTTGTGAATTCATCGGAAGTAGGTTATCAATATCCCCAGACCCTTTAAAAATAGTTGCGATTAAATGACCTCCATCATCATCCAGTAATCGGTCCGGCTTGCCTGAATTGGATTGGGCATATTGGTTTCTTGTAACTTCTCCGTATTTTAAATCACTTGCTTCGACTTTGACAATACGTCCGTAGTGATCGGTTGTGTAGGTGTACCCTTGCTTTGTTGAATAAACGACATTCGGTTTTAATACTTTCTTACGTTTCCATCTCACATAGTGGTCTCCATAACTAACGACGGTTGGCGGTGATTTTGGTGCTGGTAAGCGTCTACCTGTCTGAGAGATGCCGTAGCCTGAATTGTTGTCTAGACGCTTTGCCATGGAGAGGAGTTTATTTTTGAGATTTTCTCCGTCAAACACGTTATACGGTAACTTCGGTCCACCTGCCATTTGAAACTTTGGTGAGTACGGCAAGAGATTCGGAAGAGAGACTCTGTCTAATGATCTTGCTCCTTGTTCAAGCCCTTTCTTCACTGTAGTTTTCGCTGCGGTTGTCCCCGTTTTTGTGATCGCTCCCGCCCCTTTAGAACCAAAGACAATTTCTGAGAGTGAACCAGTCGCATAGGCGAGAACCAGTGTGACCATGAATACGCATCACCATCTATGACTTTTTCGAATGAGTCTGAAATCGCTTTTCCAATCGCTTTTGATGTTTCAGTTATAAATATTGGCATATAAAAACCCTCCTTTAATTGGAGGGGAATTGTATTAGTAATTGTTTTCTCATTTATTTTTTATAAAATTTAGCACAGCTTCTTTATCTTCCTCATCATCGGGTAAAAATCCAAACGTTTCATATTCCCAAACTGCTATTCTCTGTATATTGTCAATACCTAAAGAAAATACATCATCGTAACCAAAATCTGTTGACATTTTTCCTGAATAAGTAAATTTCATTTTTACAGTTGTCCATTTATCTGATTGTTCTTTAGTATACTCTTCCCTCAACTGTCTTAGCTTTCTTTGTAAGTTAATCAACATGCTATCATATGTGTCTTCACTAACCTGATATTGATCTGGGATGTTGTGTGAATAAAAATATTCCTCTTTATTAGGAATCGTAAAATAAAAGAGAGCAGATGCAGAGTCATCTAACATTTCTGCATACATCCAAATTGTATCCCATTCCACTGGAATCATTTCATTTAAATTTTCAGCTATTTCTCTATATAAGCTTTCCATCTCTTTTGTTTCCATTTGTTCATCCTCCTGGTCTGTTATATATTGTGTCTGTATAAACTCTTCCGTCTATCTTGTATTTGACTAGGAATTCAGATGGTCTTAACGAATCGGATTCATAAAATGCTTTTATTGAAACAGTCACAGCTTTAGGTGGATCAGTTTTCAAAGCTTTCAACCACCGTTGTTCCATCTCATACCATTTCCCGCCACTTCTATTAATCTGTGAACTCATCGGAACAAGGTTATCAATATCCCCAGACCCTTTAAAAATAGAAGCAATCAAGTGACCTCCGTCATCTTTTGATAATCGATCCGGCTTTCCTGAATTGGATTGGGCGTATTGGTTTCTTTTGATCTCTCCGTATTTTAAATCACTTGCTTCGACTTTGACAATACGTCCGTAGTGATCGGTTGTGTAGGTGTACCCTTGCTTTGTTGAATAAACGACATTCGGTTTTAATACTTTCTTACGTTTCCATCTCACATAGTGGTCTCCATAACTAACGACGGTTGGCGGTGATTTTGGTGCTGGTAAGCGTCTACCTGTCTGAGAAATGCCGTAGCCTGAATTGTTGTCTAGACGCTTTGCCATGGAGAGGAGTTTATTTTTGAGATTTTCTCCGTCAAACACGTTATACGGTAGCTTCGGTCCACCAGCCATTTGAAACTTTGGTGAGTACGGCAATAGATTCGGAAGAGAGACTCTGTCTAATGATTTTGCTCCTTGTTCGAGCCCTTTCTTCACTGTAGTTTTCGCTGCGGTTGTCCCCGTTTTTGTGATGGCTCCCGCCCCTTTAGAACCAAAGACAATTTCTGCGAGTGAACCAGTCGCATAGGCGAACCAGTGTGACCGTGAATACGCATCACCATCTATGACTTCTTTTTCGAATGAGTCTGCAATCGCTTTTCCAATCGCTTTTGATGTTTCGATGGGATGAGAAACAGCCGTGACGACTGATTCTACGGCACCTCCAGGATCTGTTACAAGATCGTAGATGCCAACTACTGTATCTTTGGCCACATCATATAGACCCACTGCAGCACCTTTTACACTATCAACAAATACATCTGATGCTTCTTCCTGCGCTTTGATTTGGAGCAGCTGGCTATAATACAATTTTTGATCGTAAGAAAGATTTTCATATCCAATTTCGTCTACAATCTCAAAGTATTTCTCTACTGATATACACGAAGGATCATTGAGTTTTTCCTTCAATTCTTTGATTCTTCGTTTCTCTTTTTCTTCTTTTTTCACTTTTAAGTAAGCTTTCACCTGTGCATCAATTTTATCATGATTCTTGTACACATCTGTCTCGTGAAATGCTTTTGCATCATAATACATCGGCTGAGCGTTCTTACCTTTTCCTGTAGCAGCCATCATTTTTGTATAAAAAGTTGCAAGATGTTTCTCAATCGCTTCTGATTTTTCGTACTCTGTTTTTAGCACATGATCTAATGTATGTATAGCCTCAATTGCATCTTTTCTTTTTTTGTTCGCATCATCTAAATGCTCATCTACCTCTTTGCTGGAAAATGTCTGTAATTCAATCAAATCACTAATATCGTCAAAAATCGTTGATAGAGCTTCTTTTTGTTCGTTGACCATATCTTTATTGTTCTGAATGCCTTGCTTCAATTGAGCATCTAGGAAGTGTTCATCAATAAATGTACTCCCGCCTAATGATTCATCATCCAGCTTTCCTTTCACTCCATCTAAAAAAGCCTTTTGCATATCGATAAAATCAAGATAAGTGTCTGTGTATAGTGCAAGATCATTATAAAAAGCTTTGATATTATCAGCACCTTTTCCAGTAAACTCATCACCTAATCCCGATACACCTTTCAGTGCTTTTTTCACAAGTTTCATCTCTTCTTGGAGCTCATGATAGGCCTTTGATCTCTGTTCAACAGCCGATAGTAAAGATGGAGCATCTAATATTTTCATATAAAAAAGACTCCTTTTATGGAATATTCTTTTACTAGAATACCATAAGGAGCCTGACACTTTAATCCATTTTATTGTTTATTAACCAATTATCCATACAGAGCTGCCTCTTGATGCGACTGTTTTGAAAAACACGCCTGTGTCATGCCATGCATAAAAGTAGGTCTTTTATTGATCTTTTAGTTTTTTGAAAACCACAAATTGATATAATCCAAATAGTACGGTTAAGATGATAATTGCAGTAAATATCTGATCGGCTGGAAGCAAGAAATATACGACAATAAAAGATAAAAGCAAAACAAAATAACCTATGCTGAACGCTTTTTTGAATGTCATTTATTCGACCTCCTTTTTCAATCCTATCACGTTTCTCCTCACTATATAACCAATTTTTCCCTAACGAACAAAAAAAGACCCTACCCATTTAAGGACAGGCGTTTTATTTTAATGCTTTTTTGAGTATCGTCTTTGTGGATAATTAGAAGTTCTTAATGATTCATTTAAAAATGAATGATGCCCAATTCTACTGCCGTTTTAATTGCTTCAGCTCTTGATGTCACTTCTAGTTTTTGATAAATATTTGTTAAATGCGCTTTTACCGTTCTTTCTGAAATCCCCATATCAAATGCGATTTCTTTACTTCTAAAACCTCTTGCCACCGCTTGCAAAACAAGCAGCTCTTTTCCAGTCAGCAAGCTGTTCTCTCTTTCTGTTTTTTCTTGAGTTTCCTGATGTTCTGTTGACTCAAAAATTTTTGTAGCTACATTTGATTGAAGTAAAATGTCTCCTCTTATAGCAGCTTCAATCGTGTTAAATAAATTTTCTCTACTGGCATCTTTTAATAGGTAGCCTTTTGCACCCAATTTCAGCCCTTGAACCATCAATTTATCTTCATTATATGTAGTCAGTATGAGCACTGGAATATTTAATTGAAGAGATTGTATTTCTCTCAGCATATCAAGCCCATTCATTCTAGGCATGTTCAGATCGAGTAACACAAGGTCCGGCGCTTCCTTCTTCATCACATCCAGTCCAATATCTCCATCTTCCGCTTCTCCAACTACTTCAAACCGGTGATCTGTTTCAAGAATTAATTTTAATCCTTCTCTAACTACATAATGGTCATCAACAATCACAATTCGATAAGACAATGTATTTACTCCTTTTTCAAAGGTATGGTAACCGTTACTTGTGTACCTTCATTTTTTGTACTTTTCAAGCAGATTTGTCCGTTTACGAGTCGTACACGTTCTGTCATACCAATTATGCCATAATGTCCAAAAGTGGATTCATTTTTTTTCTCATCAAATCCCACTCCATTATCTTTAACTTCTAAATAAATGTGGTCGTCTTGTTGTTCCAAGACCACCCAAACGAGACTGGCTTTGGCATGTTTTGCGATATTTGTTAAGCATTCACTGACAATATAAATAGTATGTTCTATAAGAAAAGGCGACACTTGATAAGAGTCAGATATTTTCTTATGAACTGGAATATTCGTCGCCTCCATAAAACGATTAACTTCACTCTTAACCGAATCAGCTAAATCATGTTGATCTTTCCCTTGCATTCTAAGATCGTCAATAACCATTCGTGCCTCAGCCAATGTTTTTCGCGCTTGGCTCATTGAACCTTTAATAATATTTTGAGCACGCGTCACATTCTGCTTGTCTAAGTGTGCTTGAACTGCTTCAAGCTGCATAATAATACCTGCAAGTCCTTGGGCTAGAGTATCGTGTAGGTCTCGCGCCATTCTTTGACGTTCATTTGCAAGTGTCAGCTCCTCAACTTGTCGGTGTGCGAGCTCTAGCTCTTTTAGAAAGGTTTGTGTTCTAATTCTAGCTTTCACTTGTCTAAAAAATAAGATAGAATACGCGATGACCACAATTAAAATTAAAAATAAAATAGGAATGTATACCGTCAGATCATCTGTATCATTAACTAAAATAAGTGCAAGAAAGAAAAGCACATAAAAGCTAAGCCCTGTCAATATCACCTTCAAGGTATGATAGTACACACCAATACTTTGTGCAATGAGAACCGGTAAGAGACCTATTAGGATGACAGGGGAGGCTGCTTGCATGACTGAGACACAAAGTAAAACGATAATCCCTTGAATCAAAAAATATACCCATGGATTATTTTGGAACCAATAGAATGACCACCAATGTAATATAAGATGTATGATAATGAGTGCAGAAAAAAACAAACCCGACATCGACCATTGTGTAGTGATAAATTGAAAAATCATTGCCGCCACATAAACCAATGTGACCCACAACAACGTAGGGATACGCGAATATATCATTTCATTAAATGGGTCTACCCTTCTCTTCACCATAAAATGCTCACCTTCCTACCCCCATATTAACACAAAAATACCGCCCGCCTTTTATTGAGGCAACGGCGGTATTAGTTACATTCTTACAGTTCATATCTAATATATTAGATCACCTTTTTTTCTTTTTGTGAAATTGACTCTCCTTCAATATCTATATGTGGAAGCCAACGTGCTAGCCATTTAGGCAAGTACCAACTTGCACGTCCTAATAGCATCATACAAGCCGGAATAAACGTCATCCGTATAACAAATGCGTCAAATAAAACACCAAATGCCAACGTTAATCCCATTGTTTTAATAATCAAATCTTCCGCAAAAATAAAACTTGCAAAGACGAAAATCATAATCAAACCGGCTGCAGTTACGACCCTACCACTGTGTTTCAATCCTGAAACAACAGATTTCTTTGCATCGCCTGTTAAAATGAATTCTTCCCTCATTCTACTTACTAGGAATACTTCATAATCCATTGCAAGACCGAATAAGATTCCGGTTACTAGTACAGGCATAAAATTAAGTAATGGCCCAGCAGCAGGTATTCCAAACCATTGCGCTAGGTGACCATCCTGTAATACAAAAACAGCAAATCCTAATGTAGCACTCAGTGTCATTAAGAAACCTAGTACTGCTTTGAATGGAACAAGTAATGATCTAAATACAAGAATCATTAAAATAAAAGCAAAACCAATGATAACTCCTGCAAATTTAGGCAATGCTTTACTAAGCCTATCTGAAATATCGATATTAATTGCAGTGGAACCAGTGACAAGGAATTTAGTACCTTTTACACTAGACTCATTTCGAATATCTTTCACTAATTGCTTCGTTTCTTTCTCTTCTGGACCACTCTTAGGTAGAATGGTTAATATTGCGTACTGACCAGATGAATCAGGGATCGCCGGGGTTAACTGTTTGATGCCATCCATTTTCTCTAACAATTTTGATGATTTTTCAATAGCTTTCATTTCCTTACTCGATTTAGAGGCATCCATGATGACAACAAGTGGTCCATTAAACCCCTTACCAAAACCTTCTGCTAAAAGATCATAGCCTTTTCGCTCGGTGGTTTCTTTACCTTTCATACCGTTATCAGGAAGACCAAGCTCCATATGAAGTGCAGGCCAGCTGATCAAGCCTGTCAATAAAATAACACCTATCATAATTCTTCCTGGATATTTCTGAATAAACCTACCCCAGCGTGTGGTTTCTTTCTCTTTTTTTGTTTGTATGCTGGCAAACAATTTATTCTTCCGTGAAGGACTCACCTTGTCTTTAAGTATCCCCAATATGGATGGTACAATTGTCAGAGAAACAAGCATAACAGATAGCACCATAAATGCTGCTACAACTCCCATGACCCCCAAAAATGGAATATCAACTAATACAAGTCCACATAGTGCAATAATGACAGTTACCCCAGCGAACAATACAGCACTTCCAGCTGTACCTACAGCTCTTCCCGCTGCCTCTTCTAAATCATAACCTTCCGCTAACAGCTGTCGATATCTTGAAATAATAAACAGTGCATAATCAATTCCCACTGCAAGTCCAATCATTACAGCTAATGTAAGGCTAAACGCAGACATATCCACAAAATTTGACGTGATCAAAATGGCCATAACGCCAATGATTAAACCAATGACAGCCGTTAATATTGGTAATCCTGCAACTAAAAGTGAAGCAAATGTAAAAGCTAAAATCAAGAACGCTAGGACAATACCTAAAACTTCCGAAATGCCTCCAACTTCAATTTCTGAAAACGTGACTGAGCCACCTAATTCCGTTTGAATGCCAGCATTTCTTGAAATTTCAATACTATCCAATACCTTTGTTTTAGAGGATTCCTTGACTTTATCTGCTTTTACTCGATAGGTAATATCTGCATACCCTATTTTCTTATCTTTGCTTATGGCAAATGTCTGATACAAATCCGTCACTTGCTTTACTGCTTTATCTTTCTTAATTTCTTTAATCGTCTCATTTATTTTAAGCTTAACTTTCTTTGTCTCTAAAGTTTCGTCTTTAGGCGCTTTAAAGATTAGACGGATCGTTCCTCCATCTTCACCTGCAGGAAACTTTTTTTTCAATAGGTCCATGGCTTTCTCAGATTTTGTTCCTGGAATCGACATATCCCCATTAAATGAAACGCCTGTCCCTATTGTTGCGGCAACGATCGCAACTAAAACTAGTAACCAACCAATAAACATTCTTTTAGGCTTAGAGAAAGAAAACTTCCCTAAGTTATATAAAAATTTTGCCATTCACTTACTCCCTTTTCTTTAAATTCATTCTATTTATCACTTATATTCTACGCAATAGACTAGTTAAATAAAATTGTACTTTTGGGCAAAAGGAATTGTACATTTAGGAAAAAAAAAAGGACGCCTATTGAGGCTCCTTTGAGAGATTATGAAACAGCTGATTTTTGTCGTGGTCTGTTGATTTTTCCAACAAACATATATCCATGTTTATGATGATTCGCCGCCCATGATATGAAAATTGGTCCGACAACAGCAAGCACTGTTATTAAAATAGTACTTATGGAAAAAGGATACTCCTTTAATTGTGTCCAAAGTAAAACGGCTATCCCAAGAAAATAGCCATGAAGTAAATAGATTGTAAATGAATACTGGCTAATCATCTGTACAAAGGCAGGGACTTTTTTCACTTTTGAAAACATAAGAAAACATAAGAAAATAAAGCTTACTGTATAGAGTACAACATCTGGTCTTTTAGAAGAAATTGTGAAAAAACCTAAATATGAATTAGATAAAACATTCATTGCTGAAATGATGATCAACCCGTAAACAGCAAACTGAAAACGATACAGTAATGCTATAAATTGGTGATAATGTTTCCCGCAATAATAAGCTAAGCAAAAATAGAATAACCATCCTGGGAATGGAATCCACTCTAATCCGAACATTGGATTTGGTAATTGAGGCTGCGGTATTTTAACAAAATTCCACAAACTTAAATAACCGATCGTTATCATAAATGAAATGGATAATACCCACTTTGGGGAAATAAGATGATTAAATTTATGAAACACCATATGCAATAGATAAAATTGAAAAATAATTAAAACAAAATAACCAATATAATTTCCCAAAAACACATTTGCAGAGGCTCTTTTGAAGAAATCAATTAATCCCCAATTGATTGATGCCGAATACATGAGTGCATCTATTATTCCGATAAATACAAAGGGGAAAAAAATAGCTTTGATCCTCTTCCACATAAAACCTTTTGGTGTGCCGTCTGGATAAGCATGTGCCAATAAAAACTCTGAAATGAAAATAAAGCTTGGTGTACTGAACATAAGTAAAGCTGTAAAAATGGATGATTGTTGTGGACTTGATAGGATGGCAATTGCATGGATAAGAACTACACTCAAGCATGATATACACCTAATAAAAAAAACTTCTTTTATTTGCATCAATAATTCCCCCTTTTTCTATAAAACATGTATCATTTTAACAATTTTCTTCTCCTCTAAATAGAGCCACTATGACTATATTAAATACAGTCAGCATTTTGTTCCTCTTATTTTAGATCCATAAATACCGTCAATTCCAAACAAATCAACCAGTTAGAAGCGTTTAACATATTTGTTGTCTTTGGTCCATAGTAGCCATCTACCCCATTGTTTTTTGATCCATTAGCCGGATAGAAGTATACAACAGTAAATGCCTTCTTTCATTTTTTCACTTTTTACTCCTGTAAGATGCATAGAAAAAAGCCGCCCAGAATGGACGACCTACTCACTCACTTTTATTTGTTCATTATTTCTTTAAACCTTCCATGTCATCACTTTGATGGATCTATTTTCGTTCTTGAGTACAATAAAACCCCTTGAAGCCAATGACTCCAAGGGGTTTTATTTATTAATACTGAGACATATACTGATCGCGTTCCCATGGGTGTACTTGGGTGCGGAACATATCCCATTCGATTTCTTTTGATTCGATGAAATGCTCGAATAAGTGATCACCTAGTGCGTTGACCATTACTTCGTTTGACTTGAGAAGCTCAAGTGCTTCTGCAAGTGTTGCAGGCAGATCAGAGATGCCGTTTTCAAGGCGCTCTTCTTTGTCCATGACATAGATGTTTCTGTCGATTGGAGCTGGTGCGTCTAGTTTGTTTTTGATGCCGTCAAGACCTGCTGCAAGTAATACGCTTAGTGCAAGGTATGGGTTTGCAGATGGGTCTACGCTGCGCACTTCTACACGTGTGCTGATACCGCGTGATGCTGGGATACGGATCAATGGGCTACGGTTTTGTGCACTCCATGCCACATAGCAAGGTGCTTCATAACCAGGTACAAGACGCTTGTAAGAGTTCACCGTTGGGTTTGTGACCGCTGTGAAGCTTGTTGCGTGCTTCACGATACCTGCGATAAAGTGTCTAGCTGTCTCGCTTAATTGTAAATCTGCTTTTTCATCAAAGAATGCGTTTTTGCCATTTTTGAATAATGATAGGTTACAGTGCATACCAGATCCGTTTACACCGAACAATGGTTTTGGCATGAATGTCGCATGAAGTCCGTGCTTTCTCGCAATTGTTTTAACAACGAGTTTGAACGTTTGAATGTCATCACAAGAGCGGATAGCGCCTGCATATTTAAAGTCAATTTCATGCTGTCCAGGTGCTACTTCGTGGTGAGACGCTTCAATTTCAAAGCCCATTTCTTCAAGCTCAAGCACGATATCACGGCGGCAGTTTTCGCCTAGATCTGTTGGTGCAAGGTCAAAGTATCCACCTTTATCGTTTAGTTCAAGCGTTGGTTCGCCTTTTTCATCTAATTTAAATAAGAAGAATTCTGGCTCAGGTCCAAGGTTGAAATCACTAAATCCTAGGTCTTCCATTTCCTTTAAAATACGCTTTAAGTTGTTACGTGGGTCTCCATCAAATGGCGTCCCGTCTGGTTTGTAAATGTCACAAATAAAGCGTGCAACTTTACCTTTTTCTGCTGTCCAAGGGAAAATAACAAATGTGTTGAGGTCTGGGTATAGATACATATCTGATTCCTCAATACGTACGAAACCTTCAATAGATGAACCGTCAAACATACATTTGTTATCGAGAGCTTTTTCTAACTGGCTCACAGGAATCTCAACATTTTTAATCGTTCCGAGAATGTCTGTAAATTGCAGACGGATGTACTTTACGTTTTCCTCATTTACTAATTTTACGATATCTTCTCTTGTGTATTTTGCCATTTCGTAAAACTCCTCCCCTACAAAAGGTAAAATTGTATAGCAATGCTTTTGCTAATTGGTTAACGGAAGAACCTTGACATATCCCCCTGCCTAAAGGTCGTTCCTTGTTGGAAACGTCCAGCCTGAATGAGTTCCTTCTTCAGTAGCTTCCTGAGTTCATCATCTGTCAAGTTGTGCTTCGCTGTGGTTTTCTCCTCGGTCTTTGCATCAGACACTGGATGTTCTGCCTCAGCTTTGGCAAAAAGTTTTTTGATTCCTGCCATGTTTACACCTTGTTCGATGAGGTTTTTAATTTCTAGTAATTTATCAACATCATGGAAAGAAAATAATCGGCGATTCCCATCACTTCTTGCTGGAAATACTAATCCATTTTCCTCATAATAGCGAATTTGCCTTGCAGATAATTCTGTTAGCTGCATGACAATCCCAATTGGGAATAAAGGCATTGAGCGGCGAATGTTATCACTCATCTCAACTGTCTCCTCCTCTTTGCTTAAATTTATTATATGTCATGTTATATTATGTGTCAACACTATGTTAGGAATATTAACATGGTTTTTTTATTGAGCAGGTATGTCGATAAAACCTTGTTCCAATAAGGCATCTACAGCACTGCAAATTGCATTTTTTACATGTGCATACGTGAGTCCACCTTGAACATAGGCTGTATAAGGTGGTCTGATCGGTCCATCGGCTGACAATTCGATACTAGCCCCTTGGACGAAAGTGCCCGCTGCCATAATGACATCATCCTCGTATCCCGGCATATAGCTTGCATGCGGTGTGACGTGACTGTTGATCGGAGATGCATATTGAATCGCCTGGCAGAATGCAATCATCTTTTTAGGATCTCCAAATTCGACGGATTGAATTAAATCTGTTCTTTTCGCATTCCATGCTGGGTTCGTTTGGAATCCAAGCTTCTCAAGAAAACGAGCCGTGAACACTGCACCTTTTAAGCTTTGCGCCACAACATGCGGTGCTAAGAAAAATCCTTGATACATCTCCTGGAGCGCATACAACGAGGCACCCGCTTCACTGCCGATGCCTGGAGATGTCATTCGATAAGAGCAAGCTTCTACCCATTTTTCTTTTCCAACGATGTAGCCGCCAGTTTTGGCAAGCCCGCCGCCTGGGTTTTTAATAAGCGAACCGGCCATAAGATCCGCTCCCACATGACATGGCTCTTGTAATTCAGTAAATTCACCATAACAGTTGTCCACAAACACAATGATTTCTTCATTAATCTCTTTCACAAATGAAATCATTTGCTCGATTTCTTCAATTGTAAAGGAAGGTCTTGACGCATAACCTTTTGAACGCTGAATGCCGATCACTTTTGTTTTAGAGGAGATCGACTTTTTTACTTTGTCATAATCAACGGATCCATCTTGGCGCAAATCAATGGCCTTGTAATCAATCTGGAAGTCTTTTAATGAGCCTGTCCCTTCTTTGCCGCGAATTCCTACAATTTCTTCTAACGTATCGTATGGTTTTCCCGTCATATAAATCAATTCATCGCCAGGTCTTAGCACACCGAATAACGCAATGGAAATCGCATGTGTACCGGAAATGATCTGCGGACGGACAAGGCCGCTTTCTCCTCCGAAGACATCCGCATAAATTTTTTCTAACGTGTCTCTTCCCATATCGTCGTAGCCATAACCGGTTGTTGGATTAAAGTGAGAGTCACTGACTCTATGCTTTCGGTAGCTTTCAAGCACCCGCCACTCATTTTGTTCACTCTTTTGATCAATTTGCTGATGCACGTGTAAAATGTCTTGCTCTGTTTCTGCTGCTACTTTTTCTAAAATACTACCGTGTTTTAATGTATGAAACATCTTAATTTAATTCCTTTCTTACAACATATACTTCTTGATTTGACCTAATATGGTCTGCTCCTCACCACTAAATCCGGTGATGTCATAAAGTTCTGCTTCTTTTTGAAATTCCAGTGATTCTACAAGCGTTTCTGATTTTAATGCAGAGATGAGCTTTCCTTCATACGCTGGGATTTTCACATGATATGGCTTTAAAAAGGCTTTTTTCAGCTCAGCCATGATATCTTCTTTTAACCGCTTCACATCTTCTTCGCGTCTCGCACTGATTAATAGATGACGGTGCTTTGAAGATGGGATGAAATCCGGTCTGATTTGATCTTCTTTGTTATAAACCGTCAGCATTGGAATACGATCTGCTTCTAATTCCTCTAACAACTCATGAACCGTTCGTTCGTGCCCTTCGTAATCCTCATTAGAAGAATCGATGACATGAAGTAAATAATCGGCTTCTTTCACTTCTTCAAGAGTGGAACGAAATGCCGCAATGAGTGTTGTTGGGAGGTCTTGGATAAAACCAACGGTGTCTGAAATGAGCACACTGTAGCCAGATGCTAATGTCATCTTACGTGTCATTGGATCAAGTGTCGCAAACAGCAAATCCTCTTCATGACTATCTGCATCTGTTAACTGGTTAAACAAAGTGGATTTTCCGGCATTCGTATACCCAACAATGGCGATTTGGAACACACCATTTTTCTTCCGGCGTTCCCGGTATCTTGTACGGTGTTCTTTGACGGTAGATAATTGCCCGTTAATTTCATGAATACGGTTTCGAATATGGCGTCTATCTGTTTCAAGTTTTGTTTCACCTGGACCTCTTGCGCCAATTCCGCCTCCTTGTCTTGAGAGGCTGATCCCTTGTCCGCTTAGTCTCGGCAAGGCATACTGAAGCTGAGCAAGCTCTATTTGTAGCTTCCCCTCTCTTGTCCGCGCTCTTTTTGCAAAGATGTCCAAAATCAATTGTGTCCGATCGATAATTTTCACATCTAAGGCAGTTGCCAAAGATTTTAGCTGACTCGGAGACAGTTCGTCGTTAAAAATAATGACATCACATTCGAATTCCTCGCAAAGCACTTCAAGCTCTTCTACTTTCCCTTTACCGATATATGTTGCGCTGTCTTGTCTATTTCTCTTCTGCGTCATTACGCTGACAGCTTCACCGCCAGCCGTTTTGGTTAAGGAAGCTAATTCTTCCATTGAGTATTGAAAGCGTTCATCCGTGACATGCGGCAATTGACAGCCGACAAGAATCGCTTTTTCTGTCATTTCATGTTCATTCAACGTCAGTTGTTTCCTTTCTGTACTTAAGTTTTCAGTAGTACCATCATACCAAACACATCACACGTATACCACTATTCGGATGGTTTATTTTAGTATCTCTTTACAAAAAGGATACGCCATTTTAAGTAGGCGTATCCTCTTTCATTTGGAGATCGTGACTTTTAATCGTAAGTAAATCTTTTTTATCATAATGATCTACTAGCAGGAGTCTCATCGCTTGGGTTCGAATAGCCTTTTCAATCGTGTTTCTCACAAAGCGGCCGTTGCTGAATTTTGCTGGACTCGTGGTGCTTTTAATATGCATTAAATAATCACGCAGCTTCCATTCAGCTTCTTGGGTAAATATATATTCTCTGTCAGCCATCATCCGTTTGGCAATGTCCATGAGCTGATCGACGGTATAATCAGGAAAGCTGATATTGATCGGAAATCTGGATTGCAGTCCGGGGTTTAAAGATAGAAAATGATCCATTTCCTTGGAGTAGCCAGCAAGAATGAGAATGAATTCGTGCTGTTTGTCCTCCATATGTTTGACTAAGGTATCAATCGCTTCTTTCCCGAAATCCTTTTCGCCTCCGCGGGCAAGAGAATAGGCTTCGTCGATGAACAAAATGCCGCCTAGTGATTTTTTAATTAAGTCTCTTGTTTTTTGAGCCGTATGACCGATGTACTCCCCGACAAGATCTCCGCGTTCCGCTTCAATTAAATGACCCTTTGAAAGGACATTCATTTCAAAGAAAAGCTTCCCGACAAGCCTTGCCACCGTTGTTTTCCCTGTGCCTGGATTTCCTTTGAACATCATATGAAGCGCTTGTTTACCTACCTTTAACCCTTG
The DNA here is from genome assembly GCF_038610765.1 of Bacillus sp. FSL R5-0422. Taxonomy (NCBI): domain Bacteria; kingdom Bacillati; phylum Bacillota; class Bacilli; order Caryophanales; family Bacillaceae; genus Bacillus; species Bacillus sp. FSL R5-0422. The sequence continues at coordinate 1,650,053 of NZ_CP152014.1, read as the reverse complement.
TTCCTGCCTTTTTTGATTGACAAAGATCCAAGCATAAATTTCTTTTATGTTTCGTTTCATTTCATCCATACCGACAAGGCTATTCATTTCACGTTCTATTTCCCGTAAGATGCTGTGTTTTGCCTCATTTTTCTGCAATGCTTCTAGGTATTCTGCCTCTGAATCTGCATCAACCAATACTTGCTTTTGTCCATTAAGTATAATATTGATTTGACCGTTGTTTTTATATGTGACAGCTCGCTCCAACGTATTCACCTCTCGCTCTTCTCTCTTTATTCTATTCGGGTGGAGCTGTAATCGTGACAATCGCCCGCTTAAGCCCAAGTTTGCTGTCAAAATGACCCGAGATACCGAATATTGTAGGGATTTCTGCGGTTTCCCAGGAAATGATGTGCTATTTCCATTGTATTCATCCCATTTAGGCGGACAAACCAACAATTTGTTTTTTCTTAGAAAAATGTAGCTTTCTCATCACAAAATGTGCAGAAAAGAGTCTCGATGATTTCCGCATTTTGTACAGGCAATTTTTCTATTTACTCATAAAATAAAGACGAGGTGATGAATAGATGGTGAAAATTTTTATTGATCCTGGCCATGGAGGAACAGATTCTGGAGCTGCTGCTAATGGACTTTTGGAGAAAAATATCACACTGCAAATTGCGATTTTATTGAGAGATATGTTGATTAGTGATTATGATGACGTTTCCGTCCGCTTAAGTCGTTCGATTGACCAATCCGTCACTTTGGCCCAGCGTACAAATGCAGCAAACAGCTGGGGAGCTGACTATTTCGTGTCTATTCATATTAATGCAGGCGGAGGCACAGGTTTTGAAAGCTATGTGTATCCTGGCGTTTCAGCACCGACTACCACGTATCGCAATTCCCTTCATGATGAAATTGTTCGCTCGGTGGATTTTGCCAACCGCGGCAAGAAAACAGCGAACTTCCACGTTCTTCGAGAAACTTCTATGCCCGCTATTTTAACAGAGAATGGTTTCATCGATACGACAGCTGATGCAAATAAGCTTCGCAACGCGACCTTCCTTCAAGGCATCGCTCGCGCTCATGCCACTGGATTAGAGAAAGCTTTTCAGCTGAAAAAAAAAGCAAGTAATCTTTATAAAGTACAGGCTGGAGCTTTCAAGGTGAAAGCCAATGCAGATGAATTAGCAGCCACGCTGAAATCCAAAGGCTTTGACGCCTTCGTTGTATTAGAGGGCGGCATGTTCCGAGTGCAAGCCGGGGCTTTTCGTACAAAGCAAAATGCGGATGACCTCGTCGCAAGATTGAAACAGGCCGGTCATGACGCATTCGTTTTCCAATAACTGAAGCTGTAATAACGAAATAAACCGGCTCAAGTTTGATGATGAGCCGGTTTATAATTGATTCGTTTATGCTAAAATGTTCACGACAAATTGAGACCACGTTTCAAGTCGATCGAAGTATTCAGGCTTTTTCAAATCGGTTGCTTTCATCCATTTTCCTGAGATTTGATCTGTTTCTTTCACTTCTACATGAGCACCTGGAGATAATTCAAGTGCTGATAACAGTCCAATGTGCACACGGCCAACACTGTTGTCATCATCATTAATTAATCCAAGGGTTTTCATCTCAAGCTTGTCTGCTTCTTGAATAGAAAGTTCCTCGTCTAGCTCACGATCCGTATTTTCTTTTAGAATTTCAGCAAAGTTTTTGCCTTCGATGAAATTCATGTGACCACCAAAGCCAAGAGATAACTTATGATGCAATCGAGTCTCTCCCCCGCCTTGAAGCCTTTCATATACATACACTTCGTCCTCACGCTTAATCACGACATAAGGAATTGGCTGCTTGAAGTCAGGATTTTCTTCCGCATCGCCTCTACGCATCTGCTCGAAGTGCTCTTCGATTTCTTTCATAATTGTGTTGATTGTTTCCTCTTCACTATTCACACCATTAAACGCAAGTGTTTCATTTTGGAACACGCGAGTGCGCGGTGCAACTAGTATGATTTCATCCATTTTTCCCATGTTCGGTAACCTCCAGTATGTAACGCATTGTATGAAATGGCAAAAAGCCAAAACGAGTGATGCGTTTTGACTTTTACGCCTTACTTATGATTCATCTCCAAAGAAGAAGTCGTCATCTTTTAACGGCTCAACCGTCGCCTTTTTGTAGCCGTTCCCTTTCATTGAGAAGAAGTCATGCGATTTTGTTTTTGTATTGAGTCCGTTCAATACAATTGGATTGATCTCTTCTTCTTCAAAGTAAGGGGCAAATCCAAGGTTCATTAACGCTTTATTGGCATTGTAACGAATGAACTTTTTCACATCATGCGATAAATTGACTTGGTCATATATATCTTCCGTGTAATGAAGTTCATTTTCATAAAGCTCGTTCAAGAGGTCAATCGAGAAATCGTACAGCTCTTTTTGCACGTCAGGCGTTTGTTTGTTGTAAATTTCTTGTGCTAATAATCCAACGTATACACCATGAATCGCTTCATCACGCAAAATCAAGTTGATGATTTCACCACTTTGCATGAGCTTTCCTTGACCATAGAAATAAAGTGGGTAGTAAAAACCACTGTAAAACAGGAAGCTTTCTAAATAAACAGAAGCAACCATTGCTTTAAAGAGGGAAATCGGATCGTCCTTCTGAATCGAACGGTATAAGCTAACAATCATATCTGCTTTCTTTTGCAAGAATTTATTCTTTTTGACCCATTCAAACACTTCACTGATCGTTTCAGTTGGTGCAAGTGTCATGAAGATATTTGAGTATGATTTCGCATGTACCGCATTTTCCATCATCGCCATAAAGTTTAATACCGCTTTACGCTGATGACCTTCTACATGTTCAGCCACAATCGGCATCCCTGTATTTCCTTGCTCTGTATCAAGTAAAGTCAGTCCAGCAAGTACCTTCATGTACGTATCTCGCTCTTTTTCACCTAAATATTTCCATGTTAAGAGATCACCGTTTAAGGAAATCTCTTCAGGAAGCCAGAACTGCTTCACATTTTGGTTGTAAAACATTTGTGTAAAATCGTCTTCGTGTTTTGACCAGTTGGCTGCATCATAAATTTTTGTCACGTTAAACTCTCCTTTAACTTTAATCAAACAACACAAGAAAGACAGCCTTCCTGCCCTGTATCCTTCGTTCTCGCATAATAAAGTGTCTTAATGCCTTTATGGTGTGCATACAGATCGATGCGGTTTAGGTCACGCGTTGTCATCGTATCTTTCAGGAATAGTGTAAAGCTGATTCCTTGATCGACGTGCTGCTGAATCGTTGCGATCATATCGACCACTTTAAACATATCCATATCGTACGCTTCTTTATAGAAGAACCAGTTTTGCGCTGAAAGACCTGGCATTGGGTAATACGTTTTGCTGTTGCCGTATGTTCTTTCTTCGATACGTTCCATAATTGGCATAACAGAGGCTGTTGCCGATTGCACATAAGAAATGGAACCAGTTGGTGCAATACATAAGCGGTAGCTATGGTACATGCCATTTTCAGCTACAAAGTCTTTGAGTGCTGCCCAGTCTTCTTTTGTTGGAATATGCATGCCTTCAAATAATGCGGCTGCTTTTTCCGTTTTTGGTGTGAAATCATTCTCCACGTATTTATTGAAGTACTCGCCCGTTGCGTAGCCAGATCCTTCATAACGATGGAATGTTTCTCCTTTTTCTTTTGCAAGCTCACTTGAGCGTTTAATTGAATAGTAGTTCACCATCATAAAGAACGTATTCGCAAAGTCTCTTGCTTCTTCACTTTCATAGGCCATTTGGTTTTGAGCCAAATACCCGTGAAGGTTCATCGCGCCAAGCCCGATTGATTTCATCGCCTTGTTCGCTTTTCGAACAGCCGGTGCATTGCGAATATCTGTTGTTTCAGATACAAGCGTTAGTGAGTCTGTTGCCAGTTTGACCGTTTTTTCGATCGATTTATTTTTCATGACATTCATAATATTTAATGAACCAAGGTTACAAGAAATATCAAGACCAATTTCATCTTCTTGGTCATAGTCCGCGTAAGAAGAGACCTCTGAAGCTTGAAGCACTTCTGAGCAAAGGTTTGAGAATTTCACTCGTGAGATATGGTTTAATGCATGCTCTCTATTCACATTATCTTGGAACATGATATATGGATAGCCTGATTCTGAGCGAAGAACAGCCAATTTTTCAAGAAGCTTTCTCGGATTGACTTTTTCTTTTTTGACTTTCGGGTTTTCTACAAGCTCATCATACATTTCTTCCATGTCCATCTCATCAAGATGCTGTCCATATTCTTTATAGACTGTGTGCGGATAGAAAGTGTAAGCTGTTTTATCTTCTCTTGCAAGCTCAATAAATTTATCCGGGATGACGACACCGATGGACAATGTTTTCACACGCACATCTTCATCTGCAGAGATTTTTTTTGTATCTAAGAAATCATTAATATCTCTGTGGAAAATATTAAGGTAGGCACTGCCTGATCCTTGTCTTTGTCCCATTTGATCTGCATATCTGAATGCATTATCAAGAAGCTTCATCACGCCGACGACACCTTTTGTCGCGTTTTCAACATCTTTGATTGCTTCGCCTTTGGCACGAAGTTTTGACAAGTTCAAGCTGACGCCGCCGCCTAATTTTGAAAGCTGCATTGAAATATCAATCGCTCTTGAAATATCGTTTAATGAGTCATTCACTTCAAGCAAGAAGCAGCTCACAAGCTCACCGCGTCTTTTACGTCCAGCATTTAAGAATGTTGGTGTACTTGGCTGATATTCCTGATTGATCATCAGTTCTACAAACTCAAGGGCTTTTGCTTTATCTCCACCCGCAAAGAAAAGCGCTACAACTGAAATGCGGTCTTCATAGCGTTCAAGGATTTTCTTTTTATCATTTGTTTTCAGTGCATAGTCGTTGTAAAACTTAAACGCACTCATGAATGATGGGAATCTAAATTTCTTCGCATATGCAGCTTCGAATACCTCTTTAATATCCGCCATGCTGTACCGTCTTAAAAATTCTTCCTCATAGTAGTCGTTTTCTATTAAGTAATCAATCTTCTCTTCTAAGTTGTGAAAGAAGACTGTGTTTTGATTAATATAATCTACGAAATAACTATGTACAGCTTCTTTGTCCTTATCGAACTGAAACTTTCCTTCTTTTTGAATCATAATCTCGTTATTTAATTGTATCCACTTTGGAACCTGATTTTGTGACAATTCTTTCTACCTCCTGTGTAAACAATTCAACATCCCTTTTTGTTCCGCTTAGTTCAAAGGTGTGCAAAATAGGAACTTGATATTGTTTAGAAATCGTATCGGCGCTTTTGGCAAAATTATCTCCCCACACTTTGTTTCCACTCACTGCTACACCAAGTAAAAGGTGAGCATTTTTCTCTAAAAAGGATTGAGTGGTACTAGGGACTTGTCCAAATCCTGTCGTAAAGGTGACGAGAATAAACGGCGTATCCAAAAACTCTTCTCCAGTCAATTTTTGTTTGTCTGTAAAAGGGGTCTTGTCCAAAAAGCGTTGAACATTTCCTGTTTTTGAATCAAATACGATTTGAATCAATTCCATCACGACCTAGTTTTTAGTATTGTTGATCATTTCGTTATTCACTATATATAGTATACTATGTTTTTTCAAAACACAACATATAGATGTTCGAAACGAAAAAAATCAACCAACCCGGCCGAACATTCATAGCCGAACTCGTACGTTCAAATAAATAGAGCAGAACAGGATCTAAAAATAGACTGCTCTACTCTCTATTCAACTGAAACCGAAATCTATCATAACACGAAAAAAAATCGCTTAGTAGACTAGACTTTTTGTTTTATTTTTTGTAGGCATCGCACTGTAAATCTTCTGACACTTCTGTAATTTCCACTTCAACACCTAATTCTTTTAGCACCGCTTCAAGCGCAGAGACGATTGAAGCTTCTCTGACTAATTCTTTCCCATTTACAGAAACGCTTGTTCCATATTCGAAACAGGAGTCGTCTTCACAAGTTTGTTCCCAATGATTAATTTTAATTTTGTGTGTCATGAACTCATCCTTTTCTGTCTAGATGTCTGATGCATGATTATAGTGTAGCGACTTCACATTCATTTGTAAATTTACGTGCTTACTCTTCCACAGAATCGTCATCATCATAATCTTCGTCCCACTCATCTATGTATTTTGTTTTAATCAGGGTCAGTTCTCCCTCTTTTTCATCAAACCGGTACACCTGTACTTCATCATCTTTCACAACAGCGAAGTGATTATTTTTTAGTGCAACAGCTGATTGTAACAGACCTTCTATATCTCCGTGATCATCTTGATTAGAATAGTTATGCCAGCTTTCCTGTCTGGATTCAATGTTTGAAATGGCGCACGATCCAAATAAGACAACAATCCCAATTAGTAGAAGGATCACTCTAATTCTTCTTAATTCAAGCTCTGCGTTTTCCATATCGTTCCCCTCACCTTCCTTCATAATCCAATAAGGGATTATACGCAGAATAGGCAGAAAAGTTTCATGGCATGCAAAATAGCCCCTCTGCACTGACAAAAACGTAGCGGGTTCCGGCCGGTTTATTCGCAGATGCATGGGGCTATTAGTCGAACATTTCCTATTCTAATTCTAAATTTACATTCTTTTGAGGTGCAAATGTAGAAATGGCGTGTTTATAAATAAGCTGCTGCTTCCCTTCTGTTTCAAGCAGCACCGTGAAATTGTCAAATCCTTTCACTTGACCGCGAAGCTGAAAGCCATTCAGTAAGAATACTGTGACAAATGTATTGTCTTTGCGGATTTGATTCAAAAATTGGTCCTGAATATTAATCGGTTTCATGTTTCGTCCTCCTTGATTCTGATACCTACAGTTTCGCTTTAAGTCCAAGCTTTCCTGCTATATATGCGAAAATTTCCTCTTTTTTGTCTGAAAAGTGGCAAGGCGGTGTCATGTCGAACCAAGTGACATCCATTTTATTACGGAACCACGTGAACTGACGCTTCGCATATCTACGGGAATTTTGCTTTAATTGCTGAATGGCTTCATCCAGTGAGCACTCACCTTGGAAATACGTATACAACTCTTTATAACCAATCGCTTGAACCGATTGACAATCCTTCAAGCCAGATTGATAAAGTGCGCTCACTTCCTCAATTAAGCCTTCATCTATCATCATATCAATTCTTTGGTGAATGCGCTCGTACAAAAGCTCTCGGTCCATTTTCAGCCCAATGAAGGCTGTATCATAAAGAGGAACTTCTTGATGACCATTTTGCATTTCCGACATTTTCTGACCTGTTGCATGGATCACTTCCAGCGCCCGGATCACGCGGCGGACATTATTCGGATGAATGGCTTTTGCAGCATCAGGGTCTACCGCCTTTAGCTTTTCGTGTAGCTGAAGGGGGCCATGCTGCTGTTCAAAAAGCGCCATTTCTTCTCTAAAAGCAGGGTCACTTTTTTCATCGGTAAATGTGTAATCATATAAAACAGATTGAATATACAAACCTGTTCCGCCGACAATCATGGGTGTTTTCCCTCTAGCGGCAATCTCTTTGATTTTCATGCGGACTAGCTGCTGAAATTCAGCTGTAGAAAAAGATTCGTCCGGCTCTTTAATATCAATTAAGTGGTGCGGGACACCATCCATTTCTTCAGAGGTGATTTTAGCTGTTCCAATGTCCATTCCTTTGTAAATCTGCATAGAATCACCGCTGATAATTTCTCCATTAAATGCTTTTGCTATATGAATGCTCAGTTTTGTTTTGCCGACAGCGGTCGGTCCTACTAATACAATCACTGGTTGTTTCGTTTTTTTCATAACATCACTCTCTTTTACAAACTGCCTACAGTATAGCATAACTTCTCTTTCTCTCCTATAGAACGACTATCACCAGCCGAGTGGTTCATTTCCGACCACTTCATATGTTTTTCCTTTCAAACGGTGCGTATGCGTTGGCCGCTCCTCGTCGGGGCTAAAGACGACTCCTCCATATGGAATAGGGACAGAATCGTTATAGGCAGAATACGTGACTTCCTCAATCTCGTGATAATGCGTACCGTCCACTCTCGGTATCGCAGGCCCTGTGATACCATAATATCTGTGGAAATGCCCCCTCTCAAAAGAAGTGATTCCGCGATAGTAATGAGTATGCTGATCGGTACTGCTTCCATTGACAGGCTGGGAAATACCTTCTATTAAATGATAATGCTCTTCTGTTACATCCGTTCTTGCTTTATAAGCATGAGCATGAGGCGGACATTTTGCCCAATCAGATGGATACAGGCCCATTTTTAACATTCCTCCTTATTATAGGCGTTCACCCAAACACATATAGGCCAATCGAATACACTGTTGTCAGTTACAGTGATTTTATGTGAGAGGAGCCTTTTTTTATGAATTATTTTGATGCACCGCCATTTATGCAAGAAGACATGCGAAGACCTTTTGGTTTTGGCTTTGGACGCCCGGGTTTTGGGTTTGGGAGACCTGGATTTGGTTATGGCAGACCTGGATTCTTTGGACCTCCATTTTTAGGTGGTTTTGCTGGAGGGCTGCTTGCAGGATCTTTACTCGCGCCAGGATATGGCTATGGGTACCCTTATCCGCCGCCATACCCGCCATACGGACCATACCCTTATTATTAAATATGACGTTTTAGTGAAAACATCCGCTCATAAAATGAATCGATTGACACACTAGTTTTTCATAGGTTAACATTTACTTTACCGACCGTTCAGTAAAGTAGGTGTTTTTTTTATGTCTAAAACCAAAAAAGAGCAAATCTTTGATGCAGCTGCCCGCACGATTTTAGAAGAAGGATTAAGTCAGCTTACCCTTCAGCAAGTGGCAGAGCATGCACATATGACCAAAGCCGGCCTGCTTTATCATTTTGCAAGCAAGGAAGAGCTCATCCAAAAAATGAATGAGCACGCAATTCTTTGCTTTCGTCAGCAGCTCAAAACGTATCAAGAAACTTACAAATATGAAAAAGCACCTTACGTCCATGCATATATATCGGCCACATTACATGACCTTGATCATCAAAACACGACTCAGCTATGTACAAGTATGCTTGCTACTATGTCATTTGATGAAACGTTATTGAACCCTTGGCGTGATTTTTATGCAGAGTTCAAAGCGAAAGCAGCTGAGGAAATCAATGACCCTGCATTGAGCCACCTAATCCGTCTTGCATGTGATGGAATATGGTTTTCAGAAATGTTTCAGCTTGAACCGCTGAACCGAGAGGAAAAAACCCTTTTACTTCATCGGATTTTACACCTATTAGAGGAGGGGGCATAATGATCCTTGGATATCTTTTTCTAGCTGTGGCCATTTTTTCAGAAGCCATTGGCGCCGTGATGTTAAAATTCTCGAATGGCTTTACTCGCTTTAAGCCGAGCGCTGTCGTTGTGGCTGGCTATACACTTGCCTTTTATATGTTGTCATTGACACTGAATATCATTCCGCTTAGCATGTCTTATGCAACATGGTCTGGGGTTGGTACAGTCCTCACGGCTATTTTTGGCGTGCTTTTTTTCAAAGAAACCTTGAACCAAAAAGCAGTCATTGGGATGGCGATGCTTGTCTCAGGGGTCGTACTTTTAAATATGTCATAAAGGATGTGAGATCATGAAAGGAATGCTCTATTTAACAGGGGCTATTTTGACAGAGGTTTTTGGCAGTACGATGCTAAAGCTTTCACAAGGTTTTTCGCAAATGCTGCCGAGTATTGGGGTCCTGATCGGATTTGGGTTTGCCTTTACATTCCTCAGTCTGGCACTTAAAACGATTGACCTTTCGTCTGCTTATGCGACATGGTCTGGCGTTGGAACAGCACTCACTGCTCTTATCGGACTTGTGATATTTGACGAAACCATTCACATAAAAGGATTCATTGGTCTTGCACTAGTGATATGCGGCGTGATTGTCTTGAATTTGTCAAAAAAACAAAAAGAAGAAACGAAAGAACAAATCGATCAAACCGAATGGACGTTATAAAAAAAGTCATTTTCTCCATTTATTAAGAGAAAATGACTTTTTGTTTTTATCCGCCTAGTTGAATGGTTTCTTCTAAGGAAATGTCCACATTACCTTGAACAGCTCTTGAGATCATACATGAGCTTTCGGCTTTGTGCGCGAGCTTGCGTGCAAGTTCAATATCTTGCGGAGAAGCAGATGCTTTGAGGATGATGACAGGCCTGTGAATGATTTTTTCATATGTAAACACACCATTCGTTACATCGACGACCGCCTCAGAACTCATCGTGAGATCCTCTTTTTCTAATTGACTCCGCTCCATCATAGCGGCAAGTGTAATAATATAACACGTAGCCGCGGCACCTAAGAGCATCTCATCTGGATTTGTTCCAATGCCAGGACCGTCCATTTCTTTTGGAATTGAAATCTTTGTTTTTAACTGTTCACATGAGATTGTACCCACATCGTTACGCAGGCCAGGCCAGCTCGCCTGAAGATGAAAATGATGTTGCGCCATATTCGTCTCTCCTTTTGTTATCACTTTTTATAGTGTAACAAGAATTCACACTGCTTGTCTTAACATGTGCACCATCTTTATGTATATTCCTCATCCAGCACTGTCCGAATCGCCCTGACATACCGGTAGAACGTCTCGTTTTTTGTACTCGACCGCCGACGAAAGTCAAAACTGTCAAATAAAGCTTCACGCTGACTTCTACTAATCTCTAACTGTACACTTTGCCCTGTTTTTGTAAGATTATTAATATTATGATTGCTTGTTCCGCTCAGGGTTGCGTGTGCGACAGCCAGTTCAGCTGAAAATCCATTCCGCTCTAATGAGTTCACTATTTTTTCTGCGCGGTCGTAATCTGTTCCACCAACGAGCGTATGGTCAATGCCTTCCTCACCTTTGTACCCATGCACTGCTAATATATAGTCGTGTGCTTTTGCCTGTGCGACACCGACTGGCTCATCAAAGTTTGTACTTGTCACATGAAGTTCTGATGCATTCTCTCTTAAACCTTCAAACAAATACGTAGAGAAATCATTATCAAAAAAATGGACGATCTCGCTCACGCCGCCTTCAATTCTCCCGCCATGGGGTGACATCACAAGAAGGCGGCTTCCAGGCACTGGGTTGGCTGTAATTTGATAGCTGCTTGTTGATTCGTTTTCTTCCAGTTCTTTAAAATTGCGATAAATATCAGTTGAACCGCTTTCGTCTTCCCCACCTGATGACACTGGCTCATCATGTTCCTGTGCTTGCATTGTATAATAAACGCCCCATCCGATCGCAAGCAGGAGAAGCAAAGCAAAAAACTTCTTCATTCCCGTTCTCCTTTAACAGATTTCTAAGCCGTTTCTATGATTTATATTGAATCATCATTTCTTTTCATTTTTTCCACTTTTTCTCTCCAAATTTGATCATAACACTCTAGATCATGAGATTCCTCAAAAATAAGATAATTGCATTTATATACACAGAAACGCCTCTCGTCTTTGAAAACAGAGTTAGAATAGTATGACAGACAAATGAAGTTATGTTTAAAATGACCTAGTTCTATCCAGTCTGTTTTCTTTAATTCGGCTACTTTTTATATGGATTTGATTTTTCCCCTCTTTGACAAGTCACATTTGTATGAGCATTGGCCCTGTCTAACCCCTCCTTTTTTTCTGCAAAATTGTTTGTTTCACCGGTTCTCTAAGGAGAACTCTCCCACCTATCATCGGCTGATTCTACATGTTTTCCACCTTTTTCTATTATTTTACAAAATGTAAGCGCTTTTCTTTTTCATTAGAAGTGAGCAAGCCGCCAATATAAAGAAAAGAAGGGACAAGAATCCGAACCAAGCAGCTCTCATTCTCATAACGTAAGAGTGTACAAGAATGGATTGCTAGAATGGAGGGCATCACATGTTTGGATTTTCTATGGTGCAAATGGTCAGAACACATGCTAGTAAACTGGATCAACCTTTAAGAGAGACCGTCCTTCACCTTTATAAGCCTTTTAAATGGACACCATGCTTTCTTCATCGTTTCTTTGAAGGAAGATTAAAGAAGAGGAAGAAGCTTCGTGTGATTATTGAATTTAAGGAAGACGCGGTCGAAGCAGGAATTCAAAGCACAAAACAGCTCATGAAAAAAAGCAGAAAAACAAATATCAAAAAACACTTTTCACATATCGACTGCTGTGCTGCAGACCTAACACCAGCCGCTTTAGAGGAGCTGTTGGCAAATGGTGAGCATATTCGTAAAATTTATTTAGACCGGGAAGTTCATGCGCTTCTGGATGTAGCCACACAAGCAAGTCACGCGGATGAAGTCATCCGAAACGGCACAGCCTTAACAGGGGAAGGTATTACGGTCGCTGTCATTGATACAGGAATTTATCCGCATGAAGATGTAGATGGAAGAATTCGCGATTTTGTGGACTTAGTCAAGCAGAAAAAAAAGCCATATGATGATAACGGACATGGCACTCACTGCGCTGGAGATGTAGCTGGAGACGGAGCGGCCTCAGATGGCTTGTACAAAGGACCTGCTCCAAAAGCTCATTTAATTGGCGTGAAAGTGTTAAATAAACAAGGGGCTGGATCACTTTCTACTATTATAGAAGGGGTTGAATGGTGCATTCAGTTCAATGAAGATCACCCTGATGATCCGATTCATATTATGAGTATGTCACTAGGTGGAGATGCTCAGCGTTATGATGACGAACAAGACGATCCGATGGTGCGTGCTGTCAATGCTGCTTGGGATCAAGGCATTGTCGTATGCGTCGCTGCCGGAAACTCAGGTCCTAACAGCCAAACGATTGCGAGCCCTGCCGTCAGTCAAAAAGTGATTACGGTTGGCGCTTTTGATGACCGGAATACACCAGAATCAAACGATGATATTTTGGCACCATTTTCAAGCAGAGGTCCTACTGTTTATGGAGAGACAAAACCTGATATTCTTGCACCAGGAGTAAACATCGTCTCTCTGCGATCACCAAGATCCTTTCTAGATAAACTCGACAAATCAAGCAGAGTCGATGATGATTACACGACATTATCTGGTACATCTATGGCAACACCAATTTGCGCAGGTATTTGTGCTCTAATATTAGAGCATTCACCTGATTTAACGCCTGATGAGGTCAAAACCATGTTAAAAGAAAATACGAGCAAGTGGTCTGGGGATGATCCGACGATATACGGAGCAGGTGCCATTGACGCAGAAAAAGCCATCAAAGAATAAATAAAAAAAGCCCTTTACGGCGATTCGTAAAGGGTGTTGTTTTTGTCTGTTATTACGTGTGAAGTCTTTCATCTACTTGATCAGCTGACATGTTATGCTTCGTTCTCATACATCTCATCTCCTTTTTGAATGTGCGTACGCGCTTCGATCACAATCTCAAAAAAAGTGGAAGATTCCTTGTACATGTCGCGTTCTTTATAATAATTAGCCGCATCAAGTGCTAATTCCTCTAAATCAGCAAACATTTTTTTGCTCCGCAGTCCAAATAATGCTGATCTTAATTGCTCACAGCTGTCTTTTTCTATATAAAGCGCCTGTAAAAATTGGAATTTCAACTGATAAATTTCATCATCCAATAAACAAGCCTCGTTCATTCCTTTACGTATAGCCTCGCCTGCCCGCTGGATATCTCCGAGTTTAAACCAAGTAAGAGCAAGTGAAAATAATGATTTGATCATCGTGGATGCTTGATCTTTTTGATAAAGGGAAATGGCTTGTTCAAAAAAGACTGTCGCCGTATGGTACGTTCCCATACTATAATGACAAGCTCCTAAGTTATTAAGAGCCATCGCTTTAAAATAAGATGTGCACTCTTTCCGCTCCATCGCTTCACAGACCTTTAACGCTTTTTCTAAGTAAGGAAGCGCTTTTTGGTGCTGACTCACATCAATCCAATTACCTGCCATGACAAAATCACATTGAATGCTTCTTTTTCCATAAAGCTGATGTTTCTTATAAATGTCTCTCGCCTTTTTAGCATAATGCATGGAGAAATAAGTTTGTTTCATATGATAGTATACTTCAGCGATTTTATAGTAAAATTCCGCTTTTTCAATCTCATCTGTCACTAAGATCAGTTGATGTTCCGCATGCTTGTAATAGGAAATGGCCTCGATGTACCGGCGCTGAATAAACGCATACATTCCATGAAAAAAATGAAAGTAATAGCCAAGTAAGCCTGTCATCTCATCTTCTCCATCTTCCATTTCTTTTGGGAAAGACACCGCTTGAAGTGTTTCACTCCCTGCATGGACGGGCGTTAAATGCTGAAGCATCAGTTGATGGCGAAAATCCATTAGAGAATAATATAGAAGCAAATCTTGATCCTCTTCCATCTCATGAATTTCTTCTTCAACAAGGCGCTTCATATCGTTTGCTTGTTCGACTTCAAATTTGCAAATATGCGTGTACCATTGATTGATCTTTACACCTACTTCGGAAGATGGTATTTTATGTGCCATCCACTTCAGCCCCATTCTATCATATCAAACTGATAACTATTATTTTACATAATTTATGTTTTTAAGGCAAATTGTAAGTTATTACATAATTTATGTTCATTTTGCATATTTCTATCTTTTTTACCAAGTTTAAATAGAGTACTTTTGCCCATCAAAACGATTTTTCTACGAAGTTGGGTCAAATTCTCTTAATACTTTTTTTAAAGCACGGATATAACGTCTGAATGCTTTTTTCTTTCCTTTTCTCGTATCAAAATTGTCGAAAAAGGCCTCTCTTTGTGCCGTACTAATTTCTAGCTGAACGCTTTCACCACTTGCATTTCGATTATTAATATTTTTAGGATCTGTTCCTGAAAGCCGCTCGCCTTCTTGTACCATTTCTGCTGAAAACCCTCGATCCTTTAATTCTCGTACAACGGCTCTTTGCATTTTTTCGTTTGTCCCGCCGACTAGCGTGTGCCTTTTATCACTTTTATAGCCGTGGATGGAAATGGAGAATGGATACGTTTTAATCATTTGGACCAATATCGGTTCATCAAACTTCGTGCTTGTAATATGCAAATCACGATTATTCTCTTGTTTCGTTCCTTCAAACAAATACGTCGAGTATCTTTGTTGAAATGCTTCTACAATTTCACTAGTTCCTGGTTCAATTTCCCCTCCATGAGGAGAAAAGACGAGTAAATCACTTCCACCCTTTTCATGAAATTCTATTTCATAGCCCTCTTTTTCATGCCGTATAAGCTGTTTAAAACTTTCATATTGATCCCCTTTTTTTCGCTCCTTTTGATACTTTTCTACCTCTTCTTGATGTTGCTTTTGCTCTTTTTTTTCTTGAACAGAATGGCTGCATTTCACCATTAAAAGAGCACACAGGACCAGAAAGATGAATCCACATATCAGTAGCCTTTTCATTTCACCGCTCCTTTTCATTCTCTTAGGTGTCATCTTATCGCATTATTTTACTATCAATGGCTAACAGAATTCAAAGGTTGTCCGGTTCATTTAAACGAATCAGGAATACTTTCCTGTTTTTTATGCTGTTCTAGGTATTTCTGACTTCTTTGCATCATTCGCTGCTTGAACAAAAACTGCATCGTATGACCTCATTTTTGCTTTAGTTAAAATCACCTACAAAAATGGACAGATTTTTTTGATTTCAAACAAAAAAAAGCTGTAAACAAAAGGGATGCCCTTATGCTTACAGCTAATTATTGTATATCCATCATTAAACTCTTAGTTCATTCTCTAAAGCTGAAAGGACTTCATCTTGTGACAGCCCTTGTGCAAGAGAAATTTCACTCACTAACATGCCTCGCGCATCTTCAAGCATTTTCTTTTCACTTGAATTTAATGCTTTCTTCTGATTTCGTCTCATCAGATCTTTGACAACGTCTGCACCATCTTCGATCGCACCTGTTTTTAGCTTTTTCAGATTTTCATCATATCTTTGCTTCCAAGTAAGCGTGTCGTCGTTTGTTTCTTCTGCAAAATTGTTCATCACAACTTTCAGCGTTGCTTGATCTGCTACCGGACGTATACCTAGTTGATTGATTCTGCCTCTTGGGATCATCATCTGCATATTCGGCATTTGAATCAGAAAATATTCCTCCGTCTTACCTAAAATCTCTTTTTCTTCCATTCCTTCAATCACACCGGCACCATGCATAGGATAAACAATTTTATCACCTATTTGAAACAAATCCGCCACCTCCGAAAGTATTCACAATATGATTATAACACATTTCATCGTTGGATAAAAATTTATATTTTATCATGTTATTTTAGCACTAGTCAATTCTTTTTATTTGTGATTTTCAGAAAAAGCCTTTTTTTACAGAAGTTGCGCCACCATCCAGTCCCCTTGTCTCATTCTTGCATATACTAGCATTGAGTCACATTTAGGAGGGATGACAATGTGCAAATGCAAGTGCAAACATTCCCACTCAAACTGTTATAAAAAGCATGACGATCATCACCATGTGGATTCATGTAAAGAAAAGAAATATTGTCATAAAAAAGATGATTGGTTTGAGAGCGATTTCTGGGATACTTCTAGAAGCTACGATCCCTATTATTATCCTAAAAGTGTCTGCAGCAGCTGTAAGAAGCGTCGCAGAAGAAGACACAGCATCTCATTTTAGCATCTGACGCTTTCACCTGCTTTTTGTTTTCCCGGCTGAAAAGCCGGTTTTTTTCATATGGATAGGCTCATGAAATGGATCATGCTCATAGGATATGGCAACCTGACATAAAGGATGAGATATCAAATGAACAATATGAATAGTCCAATGAATTATCATCACGAAGGAAATCCGTACCATACGTTTGAGAATGTGTATACAGCCAATCATGAGCATGTCGTCGCGCCAAACATGCATGATCATATGAATATGCCAAACCATTATCATACTGGTAAAAAAGATAAGTACAGTGGCCACTATCCGCATCATCATTCAGCCTATATGCCTTTTCCAAATCAGCAGGATCCCTTTTCACATGTTCCAATGAAGGATCACCATCATCATGGTCACTATGGGGGATATGGAATGATGCCATACCATCCTTATGGATATCAAGATATGCATATGATGATGCCGAATCAGCAAATGCCAGGCTTTGGTTATGGAATGAACCAACCAAATGCACACTTCCCCCGTTATCATTAAACAAATTGACAAAATAAGGGTATAATATCCCATTTAATACCATGTAGGGATATGGTAACATTATAGGTAAATAATGGATTTAATCATCTATTATTTACCTATAATCAACAAGGGGGAATGAGGAAATGAAAAAAACATGGACAATGATCATGATGGGGATGCTCACACTGGTTATGGCACTATCGGTACCGATTGCCGCATCTGCTGAAGGAGCCACACAGGAGGGCAAGGCATCAACAAATGCCAGACCAGCTGAACTTTATGCGAAAATTACAGGTACAAGTAAGCAGGAATGGTCTTTTTCTGACATTGAGCTGACATACCGCCCAAATTCTGTATTAAGTCTCGGTGCCATTGAGTTCACATTACCTGCAGGCTTTCAAGCGACAACAAAAGACATCTTCAATGGAAAAGCACTAAAAGACAGCTACATTTTGAACAGTGGAAAAACGGTCCGCATTCCAGCTAGACTCGATTTATTAGGAATTTCACAATTTAAATTACAACTTTCACACAAAGTACTTCCTGCTGCTGGTACATATACGTTCCGTGCAGAAAACCGTGCGCTTAGCATTGGTTCTAAATTTTATGCAGAGGACACCCTCGATATTCAAACACGACCAGTTGTGGTCACACCACCAGATCCATGTGGATGCTAAATAAAAAAGCACTCAAATATGAGCGCTTCAGACTGTAACAAAGGGCTTTTTTAGCCCTTTGTCTTTTTTATTTGATCACATCACCCGTTTAAACATTTTCTCCATTTCATATGTTGAGTGATGAATGATGATCGGCCGGCCGTGCGGACAAGTAAAGGGGTCCTTTGTCTGCCTGAGTTCATCTAATAGGGCTTTGATTTCATCATTTCGCAAATGACGATTTGCTTTGATAGAGCCTTTGCAGCTCATCATAATCGCCGCTTCTTCTCTTAATTTTTTGATATCTACACGCTTCTCAACCAGCACTTGCTCTATAATTTCTTCGATCAGTTCAGCCTCTTCCCCTTTTGGAAACCACTGTGGATGCGACCGAACAATGTAGCTTCCTGAACCAAAAGGCTCTAAGAAGACACCCACTTTCGTTAGTATTTCTTTATGCTCTTCAATAATCAGCATATCGTTTTTGGAGTAGTGAAATGTTAATGGGACGAGCATTTCTTGCACTTCCTGTTCGATCTCTCCTACTTTCTCGCGATAATACTCATACTTGATTCGCTCCTGAGCCGCATGCTGATCAATAATATAAAGCCCTCGTTCATTTTGAGCCAAAATATATGTGCCATGCATTTGTCCGATGGGATACATGACGGGAACACGTTCGTTTTCTGAAATGGCTTCTGCATCATCTTCTCTCAGTACTGACTCTTCATATTCGAGAGAAGCGGCGGATTCCTCTTTATGAACACGCTCAGATGGCGCATCTTCCCTAAATACGGGTGATGACGCTCCTGTCATTTCCTGCACAGACGTCTCGTATGTGCTCATTTGATTCGTCTCGTATACAACCGATTCGAGAGGCTCCGGCTCATAGGATAGCGGTGTTTCCATCTCCTTTGTGTTTCCTTTTTTCGCATCAAAGGTTAAGGATTGCTGCTCATTTTTGATCGCTGGCATTGGTGCTTTTTTTGGTACAGAAGCACTTGGAATGAGTTGCTGTTTTTGAAATACGTCTTTTATTCCTTGTTTGATTAGCTCATGAAGTTCCTGCTCTTTACTAAGTCTCACTTCAAGCTTAGAAGGATGAACGTTCACATCCACTAAAATGGGGTCCATCTTCATTTCAATAAATGTAATCGGATGGCGACCAATCGGCAGAAGCGTGTGATACCCTTCATGGACCGCTTTTACGAGCGGGAAATGCTTCACATATCTGCCATTTACTACAGAAGACATATAATTCCGTGATGCCCTTGTCACTTCTGGCAGGGAGATATATCCTTTCACTTCAAAATCAAGTGATTGCACATGAAGTGGCACCATTTTTTTCGCAACTGCTGTCCCATAAATAGCCGCAAGCACATGCCGCACATCCCCGTTTCCATTCGTCTGTAGCAGGACTTTTCCTTGGTGACGTAAGCGAATCGATACTTCTGGGTGAGCCAGTGCAATTCGATTGACGACATCTGATATATTGCCAAGTTCCGTATGAACAGTTTTCATGTATTTTAGTCTGGCAGGCGTATTGTAAAATAAGTTGGTAACGACAATTTCGGTACCGCGGCGGCCAGAGGTTTTTTTCTCTGAAATGATCTTTCCACCTTGTAGCACAAGGTGCGTTCCAGCTCCTTCACCAGTACTTGTTTTCATTTCCAAATGAGAGACAGATGCGATACTTGGCAGCGCCTCTCCCCTGAATCCAAGCGTTCTGACACGGAACAGATCATTTTCATCTTTGATTTTACTCGTTGCATGGCGCTGAAAGGCGAGCTTACAATCTTCGGCATCGATTCCAACACCATTATCAATCATTCTAATAGAGGAAAGACCTGCTTCTTCTACATCGATTTCAACCACTGTACTACTTGCATCAATTGCATTTTCCATAAGCTCTTTTACAACGGAAGCGGGACGCTCGACTACTTCACCCGCAGCAATTTTATTGGATAGGTCATCGGATAACTGAATAATCTTTGCCATGTTGCTCACCTCACCTTACATTATAATTTCTTTTGCAATTCATATAGCTTAGTCATCGCTTCGAGCGGGGTCATATCCATTAAATTGAATGACTTTAACTCCTCGATCACCGCTTGATCTTTCTGTTTTAGAACTGGTTTGGTTTGCGGTTTTTCTTCTACTTCAAAGAAAGAAAGTTGCTGTTTTTCCTCGGCCTTTTCTGTTTTTGGAGCTGCTGATACGTGCGGGGTCACTTCATGTGATCCGCTCTCAAGCTCCGTCAAAATGGTCTGGGCCCTATCGATGATCGCATCAGGCAATTCAGCAAGCTGTGCTACATGAATACCATAGCTTTTATCAGCTGCCCCCTCTTTGATTTGATGTAAGAAAACGACCGTGCCTTCATGCTCTTCAGCTCGTACATGAACATTTTTCAGCTCGCTTAATTGAGACTCAAGAACGGTGAGCTCATGGTAATGTGTAGAAAATAGCGTTTTGGCGCCAATATGATCGTGTACAAATTCAATGATCGCCTGCGCAAGAGCCATGCCATCATAGGTGCTTGTCCCGCGTCCAATTTCATCAAATAAGATCAAGCTGTTTTTCGTTGCATGCACCATCGCATTTTTTGCTTCAAGCATCTCTACCATAAAAGTACTTTGACCAGAAATCAAATCATCTGCCGCACCTATACGTGTAAAGATTTGATCAAAGATCGGAAGAGTTGCTTTAGATGCCGGCACAAAGCAACCAATTTGTGCAAGAATAGAGATAAGTGCCATTTGTCTCATATACGTACTTTTCCCTGACATATTCGGTCCAGTAATGAGCAAGGTTTGCCGGCCATTTCCCATATGACAGTCATTCGGTACATACTCCTGGTGATCCATCACTTTTTCAACGACTGGATGACGACCATCTATGACATCTACCTCATCCTCTGAGAATTCTGGACGAATATAACGGCGTTTTTCACTGACAGTCGCAAAGCATTGGAGAGCGTCCAGCTCACTCATTTGTTTTGCGAGCAGCTGTAATCTCGGAATATACACTTTCACTTGTTCTCTGAGAGCTGCAAATAGTTCATATTCCAGTTCGCTAATATTTGATTCTGCCTCAAGAATCAGCGCTTCTTTTTCTTTCAATTCAGGTGTAATATACCGCTCTGCATTGGCGAGCGTTTGTTTTCTTTCATAACGCCCTTCCTCCAGCAAATGCGTATTCGCTCGTGTCACTTCAATATAATAACCAAATACTTTATTAAACCCGACTTTTAAAGAGCGAATGCCTGTATATTCTCTTTCCTGCTGTTCAAGACGTGCAATCCAGTCCTTCCCATTTCGGCTAGCATCACGGTATTCATCTAATTTTGCATTGTAGCCGTCTTTAATTAAATTGCCTTCTTTTAACGTCATTGGTGGATTTTCATATAGCGCATCTTCTAATAAATTCAGTAAATCATCACAAAGATCAATTTCATTCGCTCTTGATTTCGCCATTTCCTCTGGCAGTGAGTGCACAAGCTCTTTGATGGCTGGCACTTGCTTTAAGGATTCCTTTAACTGAATAAGATCACGGGCATTTACGTTGCCAAAAGCTACGCGTCCTGCTAAACGTTCGAGATCATATACTTGCTTCAACCGTTCCCGCAAATCCTCTCGTTCAAAGAAATGATCCATTAAAATTTGCACCATTTCCTGACGTTCTTTAATGTGCGAAAGACGAATTAACGGCCGATCGATCCATTGTTTGAGCAGCCTTCCGCCCATCGCTGTTTTTGTTTCATCTAACAGCCATAACAAAGAGCCTTTCTTACTTTTTGAGCGGATTGTCTCTGTTAATTCAAGATTTCGTTTTGAGTAAAGATCAATTTTCATTGTTTGTTCGAGCTCAAACACTTGCACTTGCTGAAGGTGATCAAGACTTCTTTTTTGCGTTCTTCTTAAATAAGCATATAATGTCAAAAAGGTCGATCTTAGTTGCTCGCTCAGGCGGGACACGAGTCGCTCAGCTTCATCGATTAATTCATCACTATCTTCGTATGAAATGGTCGCTTGGCACCGTTCCTTTAAGGTCTTGACTGTTTCCTCATCCAGCTGCTTTGACACCACAATTTCTTTTGCACCGACAGAATAAATTTCAGACACGACTTCATCTAATCGATCGATGAAAGCCGCCATGTTTTCACCAGTCGATAAATCGGAAAGTGCAAGTCCATATCCATTTTCAAACTTTGTCACAGAGGCAATGAAGTTGTTTTCATTTTCACTTAAGCCTTTACCATCCATTACCGTACCTGGTGTAATGAGTTGAACGACTTCTCTTTTGACTACACCTTTTGCCGTTTTAGGATCTTCCACCTGCTCACAAATCGCGACCTTATAGCCTTTTGAAATCAATTGTTCTATGTATGCAGAAGCAGAATGATAAGGAACACCACACATTGGTATGGTCCCCCCATCTCTACTTGTTAGCGTAATTTCTAATTCTTGTGACGCTTCTTTTGCGTCATCAAAAAACATTTCATAAAAATCGCCTAAGCGAAAAAATAAAAAGGCATCTTGATACTCTGCCTTGATGTTTAAATATTGCTGTATCATGGGCGTATAACTTGCCATATTTCTAATCCCTCACTATATTACATTCGAATTCATACCATCTTTTATTATAGCATAAAAAATCCCCTTTTTTCTCCTAGATCGAACACAAAAAAACTAGGGGGATATGCGCCCTAGTCATGAATTACTCTTCTGGATCACCCGCTAGGAATTCTGGATGAATATCCTCTAACTCCTCATCCACCTCTTCTTCCCACTCGTGATCATCTTTTTCTTTCCAACTTGAATTGACCTCTACAACAATTTTTGTTTCTCCTACCACTTCAGCAATGAATTCCCGCTCTGCTTGAACGATAATTTTATTGCCGTTTGGAGAAATGGTCACTTCTAAGCAATTCGGCTGCTGGAGCACTTTTGCAATCACTTCATGCTCATCATCAAGGAAATTTTTGTCTTTATATCTCAGTTTGATGATGTCTACATATTTCACCCGTTCAGTCACAACTTCTGTTTTTGTGTTATCGGCGTAAGAATACCATACGTTAATATCGAAGGTTCCTTCAATCTCAACAGTTTTACCGACCTTTTCAGCATCATACTTATGATTAATGATCCAACCACCTAGGATGCTGGTTGGTTTTTGCGATGGAGAAATGGTGTGTGTGCTTTGGGTGAATTTCCTCCCTTTTGCAACCACCGCTTTTGTAATAATCTCTCTGTATTCAGACATTCCGGCATGCCTCCTTGTTCTTGATCGTTTTATCTTATGCTGGGCATTCGTCTAGTGTGTCACGATTTTGAACTTCATGATCAAATTAAATTCATTTCTGTTTCAGTGTATGCATGGTCGCCCATAAACTTGCCTTGAAAATTGGAAAAGTTGGAGAGTGAGAGATTTTGGGGTTGACTGTAATGGTGTCATTTGATGTAATAAAGATAGTAGCCCTTCTTTATATAAGGAGGAGATCTTATGAAACAATTTAATATTATAATAAACATTTTTGGATTAAGCATTGAGCTTCAATTCAAATCTTTTAATCTGTAAAATCAATTAATTTTTAGTTAATAACGTATCTACGAAATACAGGGCTACTGCATCAACATTTTGTTGTTGATGCAGTAGCAAAATACAAATTACATATATTCTATATAACAAAAAACCCCGCATCTGCGGGGTTTTCTCATTTAATGGAGCAACTTGGTGATGAATTTTTCACTTTTGAACCGGTTTCTCCTAATAAGAGGTCACCGCCGGTTGAAAGAATGATTTCATCTGTTACTTGATTAGAAATCGTATGCGCTACGAGCTGTAATAGGGAATTGACTTCCACTTGTGATTCTTTGAATTCTTGAATCACTGGGATTTCATCCAGTTCTTCTTGCAGGGCATCGATTTTTTCTTCCACTTGCTTTAAGGCTTCATGTTTGCCGTAATGCTTTAAATTTACCGCTTGTTTTTGAAGCGCCTTAATTTGGTTAATAATCGTTGAAATTTTTGTATTTTCATTGATTTGCGCTTCTGCTTTTTTGAAGAAATCAACTTCTTCTGTTTCAGAAATCATTTTAGCGAGCTCTCTTGCGCGCTCGACAATCTCTTTTTTTGAATAAAGCGTCATTTTAATTCACCTCGATAGCTTCTCCAACCATTTCTCCGTCAAGAGACCAAGTTTTGGCTTGTGTGATTTTCACTTTGACGATGTTGCCAATCGCTTCTTTTGGTGCTTTAAAATTCACAAGCTTGCTTTTACTTGTATATCCGGCTAGGATTTCAGGGTTATTTTTACTTTCACCCTCTACTAATACTTCGACAGTCTGCCCTTCATATTCCTTCATTTTTTTCGCAGAAATTTCATTCACGAGGGCATTCAGGCGCTGTAGACGTTCTTTTTTCACATGCATCGGTACGTTGTCTTGCATTTTCGCTGCCGGTGTTCCTTCTCTTGGAGAGTAAATGAACGTATAAGCAGCATCAAACTCAACCTCGCGATAGAGGGAAAGTGTTTCCTCAAACTGCTCATCTGTCTCATTTGGGAACCCAACAATAATATCCGTTGTTAATGAAGCATTTGGCATGGCTTCTTTGATTTTGCGCACAAGATCAAGGTAACGCTCACGGTCATATTTTCTCGCCATAAGTTTCAAGACGGAAGAACTGCCGGATTGAACTGGCAAATGAATATGATCGAGAAGGTTCCCACCCTTAGCTAGCACTTCAATTAAGTGATCATCAAAGTCACGCGGGTGGCTTGTTGTAAAACGGATACGCGGAATATCGATTTTACGCAGCTCATCCATCAAGTGTCCAAGACCATATTCCATGTCTTCAAAATCTTTTCCATACGCATTCACGTTTTGACCAAGAAGGGTTATTTCCTTATATCCTTCTGCCGCTAAACGTCTGACCTCTTGAATAATTTCGTCAGGGCGGCGGCTTCTTTCTTTACCGCGCGTGTAAGGGACGATACAGTATGTACAGAATTTATCACAGCCGTACATAATATTCACCCAGCCCTTAATTTTTCCTTGGCGGGCTCTCGGAAGGTTTTCAATGACATCGCCTTCTTTTGACCAAACCTCAATGACCATTTCTTTTGAAAGATAGCATTCAGATAACAACTCTGGTAAGCGGTGAATGTTATGTGTACCGAAAATCAAATCAACAAATGGATGTTTCTTCAAAATACGGTTGACGACAGATTCCTCTTGCGACATACATCCGCAGACACCTAAAATTAAATCTGGCTTTTCACGCTTTAATGCTTTTAAATGACCAAGCTCTCCGAACACTTTGTTTTCCGCATTCTCACGAATTGCACAAGTGTTTAATAGGATAACATTTGCATCTTCCGTTGAGTTTGTCGGTTCATAACCAAGCGCCATAAAAATACCAGCCATCACTTCTGTGTCATGCTCATTCATTTGACAGCCATATGTGCGAATATAAAACTTGCGCCCGTTTCCTAATCCTTGAAAACGCTCGTCAATTTGAAATTGATTGTATTCGACTTCTTCTTTACCCCGTTTTTTTGCATCTTTTAAGGAAGGCGGAATGTACACAGCTTCAAAATACTGGCTGTAGTCCTTCTCGGATTTTTTGTCCGATGAACTTACTTGTCCGCTCGCTTTTCTCTGCTCTTCATTCATGAATTTGTACTCCTTTCAAACCAAGCTCCACCCTACAGTATAGACTATTTTGTCGTGAATTGAAAATAAATTCACACGTACTCGGACTTTTCAATCCACACGAATTTTGCATGAATATTGAGTGGGTTTCAAATGGAGATCGTCTTTTCCTAAAGGGTTTTGTATTTCTTTGACTATCTTCATCTGCTCTGTACCAACACTCTCAACTAAAGTAATCACATATGATTCTTTTTCCTCTTCTGCTACCATTCTTTCTTGTTCAGATAAGAAGAATGGAAAGTCTTGGTGAGTCAGTTTAGATCCTTTTACTTCTATGAGCTTCTCTTTTCCATCGGGGTAATAAGATTTGATATCAAATCCATAACCATCTTCCGTCTCAGCCACCCAATCGACAGCTTCCGCTAATTGTTCCCGACCCACTGCTTTTAATTGCTCAACTTCCTTATGATAAACAAATTGCTCTGCTATTCTACCTGTCTCTTCGTTTTGCTTTGCTCTTTCTTCTCTTAATTGTTTATAAACATCTCGATGAATGATTCTTTTTCTTTTTTTACTTTTTGTAACTTTTGTGTCCATCACAATATAAGGATTCGAGTATACTTCGAAAATAAAATCATAAAAAAAGTCATTCAAGGTGTATATATCTTTTAAGAGTTCTTTGTGATTGAAAGTATCAATTTTATATCTTTTAAATAACAATGAACCTGCTGCATACTTTTTTGGTCTATCAGATTCTCCTAGATAAAAGTCACCTGTTTCAAACCCATTTAAATTAGGACTATGCTTCAGTTGAGGTTTTAGTCGCTCACGCCACATATCTGCTTCAACTTTAATCTTTTCAACTGATAAATTTTCAGTACCTAATCCAATTGTTAAATAAAAGTCCTTTCCGTTATTAGCAAATAAAATGACCATATATAAACCTTTTTGTGTTGTTGTTCTATTTGTTTTATGATTCATAGTTAAAAGTTTGTCTAGAAATGCGATCCAAATAGACTCTGCAACTTTCCCATTTCCTGTAGATGCTTTAATATCGATCCTATCCAAATTCCTCATTTGACGTTTTTCTAATTCATATCGAATGTTGTTCGGGATTTCTTTATTAAACATGTTGTGAAAAGGGTGATTCTTATCTGTTATGCCTTTATTCTTATAATCTATAAAATGCTCATAAAAATCTTCTTTATTAAATAACATTTGTCTCACCACTTACCTCAATAGATCTTTTTACATACATTATACATAACAAACGGTAGATTTGATGAAATATGGAAAGAATAGTGTAAAAAAAGAGAGCCTGCGCTCTCTCAATCAAGTATGTTTAGTTTTTTCGCTTCTTCTTCGATGATCGTCAGTGCACGGTTAAGCTCTTCTTTTGTGTGCTCTGCTGTGATGATGGCTCTAATTCTCGCTTTTCCTTTTGCTACAGTTGGGAAAGCGATGCCTTGAGCGAAAACGCCGCGCTCGATTAACGATTTTGAAAAACGGAAAGTAAGTGCCTCGTCTCCAATCATCATTGGAATAATAGGTGTTTCTGTTGGTGCCACCTCAAATCCAAGGCCGATGACTTTTTCTTTAAAATAGGCCGCGTTCTCCCAAAGAGTTTCAATGCGCTCTGGTTCATCTAAAAGCACTTCAATCGCTTCTTCACACGCTCTAGTCACAGCTGGCGGATGTGAGGTACTGAATAAAAACGGTCTTGCTTTATGTTTTAAATAGTCAATTAAAACGGCTGATCCCGCTACATAGCCGCCGAGCACTCCGACAGCCTTACTAAGTGTTCCAACCTGAATATGCACTCTGCCGTCGAGTTTAAAATGGTTGACTGTCCCGCGGCCATTTTCACCAAGCACACCCGAGGCATGTGCATCGTCTACCATCACAAATGCATCATATGCTTCTGCAAGCCTGACAATCTCAGGAAGTGGCGCAATATCTCCATCCATTGAGAACACACCGTCTGTGACGATGAGACGAACGCGGTAATTCATAGATTTCTTTAAAATTTTCTCAAGCTCTTCCATATTGGCATGACCATATACTTTTTTATCTGCTTTTGTTAACCGAATGCCGTCGATGATTGAGGCATGATTCAGTTCATCTGAAATCACAATATCATCTTTTGTCAGAATACTAGATAAAACCCCTTGATTGGTCGTAAAGCCTGATTGAAACACAAGGGCTGCCTCAGTCTTTTTAAATGCAGCGAGCTTTTTTTCAAGGCGTTCGTGCATCGTCATTGTGCCAGCGATCGTTCGTACAGATCCTGTACCAGCACCGAATTCATCAATTGCCTCTTTTGCCGCTTTCATCAGCCTTGGATGCGAGGTGAGGCCTAAGTAGTTATTTGAGGAGAGCTGTATGACAGATTGTTCATTTAATGTCACTGTGGATGATTGTTTTGAGTCAATCTCTTTCAATGTTTGGTGGGTGCCTTGCTGCTTCATTGTTTCCAGTTCATCTTGTAAATACGTGAATTCTTTCATCATTTCTTCCCCCTTTGATTTGATGGCATCATCAGTACAACTTTTCCGCACGTACCATTTCTCATGAGTTCAAATCCCTTTTCGAACTGTTCAAATGGCAGTGTATGGGTGACAACTGGCTGAACATCGATGGTATTCGTTCTTAATAACTCAGATACTTGACGCCACGTCTCAAACATTTTTCTCCCCGTGATCCCTTGCACGGTTAATCCCCTAAAAACAATTTGATTCGTAATGTCAATTGTCACTGGTCGTTCCGGCAAACTGAGGATATTCACTTTCCCTCCATTTGCACATGACTCGAGAGCTTGATTAATGGCAACTGGATGTCCTGACATTTCGCATATCACATCTGCGCCTTCCATCCGCGTGAACTGCTTAATCACCTCAACAGGATTACCTTTTCCAATATCCACGATATGGTCTGCTCCCATTTTCCTGGCAAGATCCAGCCTGTATTCGTTTTGATCGACAGCAAACACTTGGACAGCACCGGAAGCTTTCGCGACGGCGATCGCCATTAAACCGATTGGTCCGCAGCCAAAAATCGCCACTGACTTACCTGAAACAGGTGTGTGAAGCACTGTATGAACCGCATTTCCGAGCGGCTCTTGAATAGACGCAAGCTCTACTGGCATTTGAGCTGGATTGTGCCACACATTTTGTTCAGGTACTTTGACATATTCAGCAAAACACCCGTCAATGTCTACCCCTAAAATTTTCGTTTCATTGCACAAGTGCTGTTGCCCAGTTAAACACATAGAGCACTGATTACATACAACATGAGTCTCTGCCGATACAAAATCCCCTACTTTTGCACGTGAGACTTGCTTCCCCGTCTTGACAACTTCCCCTGTAAATTCATGTCCAAAAATGTAGGGCGCTTTCACTCTCCCCTTTGCCCAATCATCCCAATGATAAATATGCACGTCTGTTCCGCATATCGATGTGGCTTTTACCTGTATCAATACTTCATGATCATTGATTTCTGGAATCGGCATCTCCATCAGCACCGCTCCGTAAGCGCTTTCTTTTTTAACAATTGCTTTCATCGTTCCACACATGACGTACAACCCCTTTGTTAAAAAACTTCTCCCAATGAGATTTTACCACGTCTTATTTTAACCGTAAATAGCACTGTCTATTGAGGGAAGACAAATGATCACTGCACAAGTTTTTTTGAATATTTTCTAAAAAAATAAAAGGGAACCTCATATTGATTTGAAGTTCCCAAGTGACATGAAAGGTCAATAAATATAAGATTTAGTAGTACTTCTTTAAAAACTCTACAATATCATTGTTCATGTGTAATAGATGTTCTTTAGATGGGAAATGGCCCATATCGTACGCCTTAAATGCAATCAAATTCGGAATGATGTCACTAGCTACTTTCATTAATGTACTTTCGGGAAAAAAGATATCCTTTTTTCCTGCTATGATGAAAGTGGGAGAACGGTAGGATGTTAATTCTTCTTTCGTTGTTAACTTGGGCATTTCTTGTTCAAGTCTAATATATTTAAAAATATCACCAATCAATTTTTTATCCATTTCCCTCATGCTATTATCTGACATTGTATCAGTAATTTTATTGAGATATTTTTGTGAAGAAGTGGCTTTAAACAAGACTAAAGGAAGTAAAATATGTTGAATCATTTTAAACTTAGATCCTAAACTTATGCCTGCAGGTGAGACCAAAACAGAACAGTCAATTTTGTCCGGCATAAAGGCAGCTAACCTCAAAATAATACCTGCCCCGTAAGACGGTCCAACAAATGCACTTCGATCGATACTAAAGTAATCCATTAGTTCTTTGATCCACTCAGCAAAACTATTGTCCTTCGCTGACATTCTATTTTCACTGCTATATCCTGGATGGCCAATTGTATCTGGAGCATATATTCTGTATTTTTCTACAAGTGGTAAAAACCATGATAAAGTCATCGGGTTTATACAATTACCACCCTGAAATATAAAAATAGGTTTCCCTTCCGGTGGTCCTGCTATAAGCACATGCGTTTTTCCATAACTTGTATCCACATAAATCTGCTCAACATCAAAATCAAAAGACTTTAGATAATCATTGTAATGTTGAGTAATCAGTTTTTTCCCTTCACTTTTATAAATGCTCCGCATTTCCCAAAAAGCCCCTTCCCTATAGAAGTAAAGTGTTATCAGTTAAATGATCAATCGTTTAAACGTCGTTCTAGGCTTAATGATTGAAACGAGCTCAAATTTAGGCTTTTATTCCTATCATAACAAAGTTACTTCACATAAAAAAGCAAATCCCCGTAGAAAAGAAGATTTGCTTTTTGATTTACCGTCTTTTTGAAACGGCAATATATAAGGCTGGCACGATTAATAGTGTCAAAATGGTTGAGAAAAAGACACCCGATACAATGCAGATAGCCAGCGGCTTAAACAGCGGATCATTGCTTAATGCTACAGGCATAAGGGCGACGAGGGCCGTAAATGCTGTAAGTAAAATTGGCCTGATCCTTGCTCTTCCCGCTTCAATGACAGCAGTCTGTTGATCGAATCCTTGCTTACGCCGCTGCTCAATAAATTCGAACAAGACAACTGCGTTTCGAACAACGATACCAGCTAATGAGACAATTCCCATTGTTGCCATAAAGCTGAACGGCGTTTGTGTAACAAATAGTCCTATCACAGCTCCAGATATCGCTAAGTAAACCGTCCCTAGAACTAATAGTGGGAGCATCAATGAATTGAACTGGAAAGCGATGGTCACATAAATGAGCAGCAAGACAACCCCAAATAAGAGACTAATTTCAATAAAGAACTGGGATTGATCTTCATTTTCTCCGCCTTGAGAAATGGCTAAATCCTTCGCTGCATTCGTTTGTCCTACTTGATCGACAACTTCTTTCATGTCGTCTTTAAACGAGTCTGACGTTCCAGGATACGCCTTCAACGTAATAGTCGGAATTCCATTTTCATGAGGAATGCTTTCGTACTGCTCTGTTTCTCTTTCTTTTACATATCGGCTAAGCGGCTCGAGTGAAGGCATACCGCCTTCAGTTGAATTCACAGGCACTTTTATTTTGTCTAGCTTTAATCCATTTTGATGTGTACCTACATCCTGTTTGACAACTAAGTCGTTATCATTTGTTCCTTGTTTAAAGCTGCCTAATGGCATGCCTTCTGTCACAAGACCGAGCTGTCTGCTAACAAACTGAGCGCTGAGGCCATCCTCAGCCATTCGGTCACGGTTTAGTTCAAAGGAGATCGTTTTTACCGGCTGATTGACATCGTCAGTGATCAAGCTCGCTCCTTTTTCTTTCATTTCACTTGTGAGTGTTTCTTTGGCATCAATGAGCTTTGCGAAAGAGTCACCAGCAATGGTTACTGTTACAGGCGCACCAGTTGGTGGACCTTGAACAATGGTTTTCATAAAGATATCAGCATCTTTAAATTTCTTACGCAATGGCTCTGTCATACGATCGATTAATTGTTTACTCGTCATCTGATCATTGTCTACTCTCACGACAACCTGACCAGTATGATCACTTGCATTTGAGATACTTTCATTGAACAGGTTCGGTACACCACCCCCTGCAAAGATCGCCGTCTCTTCAATACCTTTCTGCTTTTTCACTTCTTGTTCTATTTTCTCTAATGTTTCATTTGTTTTGTCTAATGTTGTTTCACTCGGAAGTGTGACAGTGACTACCACTTCTTTCTTATTCGCTGCAGGGAAAAATTCAAATGGTGTGACGAAAATTAGTAAAAAGGCTAGCGTTGAAACAAGCAAACCACTTAAGCCAATAAGCAGCGGACGCTTCACAATGTTCGTCAGCACGCGGTCTGCATAAAAATCAGCTAATTTTTTTAATGGTTTGCCTAGGAATCCTGGCTCCTTTTGAATTTTCTTATTCTGTCTTTTTCGGTTCACGGTATATTGATAGACTGGCACTAGTGTCAGAGAAATGACCATAGACGCAAGTACAGTTGTTACGAGAACAGACGGTAATGCTCGTATAAATGAACCGTTTGCACCTGAAAGGAAAACAAGTGGCAAGAAAGCAAACACAACCGCAAGTGTTGAGGTCAAAATTGACCCTGCCACTTCTTTGACCCCTGCAATCGTTCCCTTCAGCGGGCTTTCATATTTTTTCATCTGCCTTAAAATATTATCGTTGACGACAATGGCATCATCGACAAGTATTCCTAGGGCAATGATAAAGCCGATAATTGAAATCTGATTGAGGTCCACTTGTAAAAATGGTAGCGGAATCGTTCCGATGGTGATTGATAATGGGATGGCAAGTGAAACGATAAACGCACCGCCAATAGTAAGACCAAGTGTGGTGACAACAATAACTGCGATGACCGCAATAATGGCTTCTTTTATCAAATCATTAAAAATGGCATCAACGTCACTTTTTTGTGAATAGTAGTTTACCCACTCGACACCTTTTGGAAGCTTTTTCTCATTTTCAATAACATCACTGACTTTGTCATACATTTTCGGGATATCAAGTCCTGGTTTGATATTGACTGTAAATGAATAGGCAGGCTTTCCGTTATACGACACAATGTCACTTTTCTCTTTTTCTACTTCTTTTAAGCTGCCAAGCTGACTAATTGTGACCGGTTCACGGTTCGTTTTGGAAAAAAGCTCAAGCTTTTTCACTTGATCCAAACGGTCGTAGGTATCGATGGACAGCTTGACCTTCTCGCCGCCTGTCCGAATGTCACCTAGTGGAGATGTGTCAAACTCCTGATTGATGGCATTTGTGACATCCGTAACATTTAACCCTTCATCCTCCAGTTTGCTTGAATCTAAGTTTAATACCGCTTGTTTGTCATTGAACCCTTTGATGACGACACTGTCTACTCCTTTGATGTCCTCCACCTTTTCCTTCAACGCACGAAGCGATTCCTGACTTTTTGCTAAGTCTGCTGATTGACTTGCCACAACCATATAAGAACCAACCGGTACGTTGCCAAACTCATCCTTTACATCTGGCTCCATCACTCCGTCAGGAAAGGACGATGCAGTACTTGTGGTTTCGTTCTTAATTTGACTTGCCACCTTTTGAAAGTCGGCTTGATCATCAATTTCAAGCACAATATTCGAAAAACCAATGGCAGAAACAGAGCTCGTTTTCTCTACACCATTGATATCAGATATGGCTGATTCGAGCTTATTGGTTACTTCACTTTCCACCTGTTTTGCATCCGCACCAGGAAACACGGTGGAAATCGTAACGATATTCGCTTGGAATTCTGGTAGTTCTCGCTTAGGAAGCTGCGTAAATAAATAGCCGCCAGCAATGAGAACAATAAAAAATAAAATAAAAACGAGCTTTCCTCTTTTTAAAAAAGCTTCAATCATTATTTCACCTACTTAAATATTTATTTTTGATGAAGTATTTTCAACTTAATCTTAATTTATCATCATGGTGAAAAAATGCAAGCTCTAATATGTAATTTTTATCTATTTCATGAACTGAATATGTTATATAAGAAATGTATAGTGGTAAACAAAAACAACCTGCTTACATGATGTAAGCAGGTTGAAAATAATAAAATTAGAATTATCGTGGCTCAACAATCAATTTGATGGCTGTTCTTTCTTCTCCATCGATAAGAATGTCAGTAAAGGCTGGAATGCATATCAAATCCACTCCGCTTGGTGCAACAAATCCCCTTGCTATGGCTACAGCCTTGACCGCCTGATTCAGCGCTCCAGCGCCGATTGCTTGTATTTCCGCTGCACCGCGTTCACGTAAAACGCCTGCTAATGCTCCTGCTACTGAATTCGGATTTGACTTTGCTGAAACTTTTAAAATTTCCATTTCTGCTCCCCCTTAAATTTACAATGGATAAGTGAGTGTTCATTAGAACAATCTTTGTTAGATGATGCTATTTTTTGAAAATCCATCCCCAAAATGTTTTTCAAAAATAGCAGGCTACCTACCATTTTTACTATATTCACGATAGAGGGCGCATATTCCTTCTTTCTGATTAATATTTTTCTGAAATAAATTTGTGAACATTTATTCAAAGAAAATATGGTCATCATTTATCAAAATTCGATCAATTTTGACAGCTTTTTTCGACTGTTCGTCAATTTCTACGATGACTGCACTTAATGTCGTAGGTCCTTCTGCAATCTCAAAACGGACGGGAAGACTTGTTTTGAATCGTTTAATAATTGTCTCCCGATCAACACCTAAAATGCCATCATAAGGTCCTGTCATTCCCACATCTGAAATATACGCAGTTCCTTTTGGCAAAACGCGGTTATCTGCTGTTTGAACATGTGTATGCGTTCCAACCACACATGATGCACGGCCGTCTGTATACCAGCCCATCGCTAGCTTTTCACTTGTGGCTTCACCATGAAAATCAATAAAAATGAACGGTGTACGTTTGGATGCTTCCGCAATTAACTCGTCTACTTTTTGAAATGGGCAGTCAAGTGGGGGTAAAAAAGTACGTCCTTGCAGGTTGATGACGGCTAATTCTTTCCCTTGTTTTTTGATAAACGTCAGACCTTTACCAGGTGTGCCTTCTGGGAAGTTCGCCGGACGAACCATGTGGGCTGCATCATCGATAAAATCAAAAATGTCTCTTTTATCCCATGTATGGTTGCCCATTGTGAGCACGTCAGCTCCTGCTTGCAGCAGCTCATGATAGATTTTTTCAGTTATTCCTTTTCCATGAGCAGCATTTTCTCCATTCACAATGGTAAAGTGAGGCTGATATTTCTTCTTTAATTTTGGCAAGTATTCTTTCAGTGTGTCTCGTCCAGGTGAACCGACAATATCTCCAACAAATAATATTTTCATGCGCTTTGAACCCTTCCTCTTATAAATTGACTTCTTATCAGTGTTGCATATTTACACAAAAAAATAAAGCGGCGCTAAGCGCACCGCTCTATTTTGCATACTCTACTGCGCGAGTTTCTCGAATGACCGTCACTTTAATGTGACCAGGGTAATCGAGCTCGTCCTCAATCCGCTTACGAATATCCCTTGCTAGACGGTGAGCTTCAAGATCATTAATTGAATCCGGCTTCACCATAATACGTACTTCACGTCCAGCTTGTATCGCAAACGATTTTTCAACACCTTCATAAGATTCAGAGATATCTTCTAATTTCTCAAGTCTCCGAATGTAATTTTCAAGCGTCTCACTTCTTGCACCAGGGCGTGCTGCAGATAATGCATCTGCTGCCGCAACAAGAACAGCAATAATAGATGTCGGTTCTTGGTCACCATGGTGAGAGGCAATACTGTTGATGACAACAGGATGCTCTTTATATTTCGTCGCAAGCTCAACGCCAATTTCTACGTGGCTTCCTTCTACTTCATGATCAATGGCTTTTCCAATGTCATGCAGAAGACCTGCTCGTTTTGCAAGCTTTGCATCTTCTCCAAGTTCTGAAGCCATGAGACCTGCAAGATGTGCAACCTCAATTGAATGCTTCAGGACATTTTGTCCATAACTT
This sequence comes from Bacillus sp. FSL R5-0422, assembly GCF_038610765.1. Classification (NCBI taxonomy): domain Bacteria; kingdom Bacillati; phylum Bacillota; class Bacilli; order Caryophanales; family Bacillaceae; genus Bacillus; species Bacillus sp. FSL R5-0422. Next base: position 1,614,654 of record NZ_CP152014.1, on the reverse strand, counting down.
GTACGGAATTTTAAGCGACCGAGAATTTTGATAAGATCCGGATGCAGACCATGAACTCCGACTTCAAATGTCGTTTGCTCACCCATCTCACGGATATAATCATCGACTTCACGGCGTGATTTTTCCACCATTTCTTCAATTCGTGCAGGATGAATGCGGCCATCCTGGACTAGCTTGTCCAGAGCTATCCTCGCTGTTTCACGTCTAATCGGATCAAAGCCCGATAGGATAACAGCTTCAGGTGTATCATCTATGATCAAGTCAATACCTGTTAACGTTTCTAACGTACGGATATTTCGTCCTTCACGTCCGATAATACGACCTTTCATCTCATCATTTGGAAGATTGACTACAGATACCGTCGTTTCAGCTACATGATCAGCTGCACAACGCTGTAACGCAAGTGAAAGAATGTTTTTCGCCTTTTTATCAGCCTCTTCTTTCGCTCGGTTTTCAGATTCTTTCGTCATGACTGCAATGTCGTGGGAAAGCTCATTTTCAACTTGATCCAGAATGATTTGTTTCGCTTCATCTCGAGTTAAACTTGAAATACGTTCCAACTCGGCTTTCTGCAAACGAATCATATCATCCACTTTGCTTTCCATCTCTTCAATATGTTGTTGTCGTTCATTCAGAGAATGATCTCTCTTCTCCAACAGGGACTCCCGTTTATCTAAAGATTCATCTTTGCGATCAAGATTTTCCTCTTTTTGAAGTAAACGGTTTTCTTGTCTTTGAAGCTCATTACGTCTTTCACGAACTTCTTGCTCCGCCTCTACACGAAAGGAATGAATTTCATCTTTCGCTTCCAAGAGCGCTTCTTTCTTCAATGCTTCCGCATCACGCTTTGCATCCTCAACAATTTGTTCGGCCATGTTTCTTGCGCCGGATATTTTTGCTTCTGCAATGGTTTTACGAACAAAGTAGCCAACAACTAAACAGATTAGGCTCAGCAAAATGGAGATGATCGTAAACATCGTAGGCGACATATTTTCACCTCCTCTTGCTATGAACTTGGTTTTACAAATAAAGTGTCGGCATGTACATTGTTTTGTGTCTCAACATACAGGGCCTTCACAGGGAATGAGATCCTCACTGCCCTTGTCAAGTTTAAATTAGTTATCAATCATGTTAAGAAAAACAAGTGATACATTCCCATTGTAATTGTGTCGGAAATACTTGTCAAGCTAGTCAGACTGAGGCGTAAGTCGTTATTTCAAGCTAAGACAGAACTTTTGACCTGCTAGCTGTCATGTAAATGTAAAAAAAAGACGCTTTTCAGCGTCTTTAGCGTGTAGTCAAACCCTCGCATTCGGTGTCAGGTCTGTGCTCCGGTGCTCACGAATGGCAAATTCGCTCCGCTCCGATGACATCCTTCCTAGACTGCAAAGGTTTTCTATCACACTGAAAAGAAGACAAAGGGCTAAAATCAAGATCATTTTAGCCCTTTGTCAACTATCTAAGACGCTTTTCAGCGTCTTTTAGTCTTTAAATTTCCAATTCCTCTTGACCTTCTTCATCTTCAGGTGCTTTCACTCCGTTTGTATCCAAACCGTAGTGCTCTCTAATTTGTTCTTGAATCATGAGAAGAATATCTTTGTTTTCTTTAAGGAACTGTTTCGCATTTTCGCGGCCTTGTCCAAGACGTTCCTCTTGGTAAGAATACCAAGCACCGCTCTTTTGTACGATATCTAGTTCGCTTCCAAGGTCAATGATTTCGCCCTCTTTTGAGATTCCTTCACCGTACATAATATCTACTTCTGCAATACGGAATGGCGGTGCTACTTTGTTTTTCACCACTTTAATTCTCGTTTTATTCCCCATAATGTCATTTCCCTGCTTCAGCTGTTCAGCACGGCGCACTTCTAAACGAACAGATGAATAGAACTTCAGCGCACGTCCACCAGGCGTTGTTTCAGGGTTACCGAACATGACCCCAACTTTTTCACGAATTTGGTTAATAAAGATGGCAATGGTTTTTGATTTATTAATGGCACCAGATAGTTTACGAAGTGCTTGGGACATCAAACGTGCTTGTAGACCAACGTGTGAATCACCCATGTCTCCTTCAATCTCTGCTTTTGGTACAAGAGCAGCTACTGAGTCAATAACAACAATATCAACTGCACCACTGCGGACAAGCGCTTCTGCAATTTCAAGTGCTTGTTCCCCTGTGTCAGGCTGAGAAAGTAACAGCTCATCAATATTGACACCTAGTTTTTGAGCGTAAACCGGATCGAGCGCATGCTCTGCATCGATAAATGCAGCTTGTCCTCCCTGCTGCTGAACCTCAGCAATGGCATGAAGTGCTACTGTCGTTTTACCAGAACTCTCTGGACCATATACTTCAATGATACGGCCGCGAGGATATCCGCCTATTCCCAGTGCAGTATCAAGTGCTAACGAACCACTCGGTACTGTTGAAATACGTGTATCTGTTTGCTCTCCTAGTTTCATAATAGAGCCTTTACCAAACTGTTTTTCTATTTGTTTAAGAGCCATATCTAAGGCTGCTTGACGATCACTCATTCTATTGTTTCCTCCTTTATCAATTCCACTATCTATACTATACCTTGTTTTACGTCATTTGCCAAGAAAAAATCGAACACATATTCGATTTTTTCTTGGTGGATTTTTAGGAAAAGAGTGATTTCTAGTAGAAAAAACACTCTTTTCTAAAGGAGCAAACCTAACAAAAAACAAAATTAACTTTCTTTTAATAAATTGAGCAAGTGATGCAAACCATATTTCACAGCGCGTTTGCGAATGCCCGACCGGCTTCCAGTAAACATCCATTCAAACACGTCTGTATGGTCTTTCGTAGATAGCCCGATGAACACTTTTCCGACCGGCTGTCCCTCGTGGGTATCAGGGCCCGCTACACCCGTAAAGCTAATGCCAATATCACTTCCCGTGAGCTTTCTAACACCTTCAGCAAGCTCTAAAGCACACTCTTTGCTGACAGCACCATGAGAGGACAATGTTTCCTCCCGGCAGCCAAGCACCTGCTGTTTGACTTGGTTTGTATAACAAACGATACTGCCGCTTAAAATCGACGACGCACCTTCAAGATCTGTCAGCCATTCAGAAAACATTCCGCCTGTTAGGCTCTCAGCCGCTGCCACTGTTTTCCCGTGATCGCGCAAGGCCTTGGAAGCTTCGCGTACAAGTGATGTCTCACCATACCCGTAGAAGTACTCTCCTACTCGCGCTAAAATTTTCGCTTCCGTCTCTTTTAACAGACGCTCCGTTTCTTTTTCATCCTCATGCTTAGCCGTGAGCCTAAGTGTCACTTCACCGTCAGATGCAAGAGGTGCAATCGTTGGATTGGTTTGAGCATCAATTAAATCTTCTAGGTCTGTTTCAAGCTGTGATTCACCAATTCCAAAGAAGCGGAGAACAACAGACACGATTTTTTCCTTTAAACCCAGTTTCTCAGATATGAGCGGTTTTGCCTCGTTCTCAAACATCGGATGCAGTTCACTTGGCGGGCCTGGAAGAAGCATATAAAACGTATCGTTTTCTTGAATGAACATACCCGGAGCCATCCCAAACCGGTTCACGAGCACATCAGATCCTTCTAGAACGAGTGCCTGTTTCCGGTTATTCGGTGACATGTCTCGTCCAGTCTTTCGAAAGTATTCTTGAATGGATTCAAATGCTTCTTCATTTAGCACAAGCTCTTTTCCGAGCGTGCTCGCAATGGTTTCTTTTGTTAAATCATCTTTTGTTGGTCCAAGACCACCTGAGAAGATAATAAAATTCGATCTTTCCTGCGCCACTTGAATGGCTCTTTTTAAACGCTCTGGATTGTCACCAACTGCTGTATGGTAATAAACATTCACACCAATTTCAGCTAGCTGTTTGCTGATGAATTGTGCATTCGTATTCGTAATTTGCCCTAGCAAAAGTTCGGAACCGACTGCAATAATTTCTGCTTTTCTCTCTGACTTCAAAGCGTACACGTCCTTTTTAGTTAGAATTCTTTAAAGCTTCCCAGTTTTTCACAAAGTAATCCCAGCCTGACACAACAGTGAAGAACACTGCTACCCACATCGCAAGGTCACCAAACGGGAATGATACAAGTTCAAACGGCAGGTTATGCAAGAGAAGGGCTGAAATCGCAATGATTTGCGCCCATGTTTTCACTTTTCCAAGCATATTAGCTGCTACCACTTCACCGCCTCCGGCTAGTACAAGCCTTAGACCAGTTACAGCAAATTCACGGCTAATGATCACAATCGCCATCCATGCCGGCGTGAGGTTGTACTGAACAAGTATAATTAAAGCAGCTGAAACAAGCAATTTATCTGCAAGCGGATCTAAAAATTTACCAAAATTCGTCACTAAGTTCAGTTTACGCGCATAGTACCCATCAATCCAGTCCGTTGTCGAAGCAACAATAAACAGGATTGCGCCAACAAGATGCGTCACTTCGATGCTGACGTGACCAAAACGAGCAACTCCCCAATCTAAGGGTGCAAGCATAATAATCATAAAAACAGGGATCAAGGCGATCCTAGAAAGAGTTATTTTATTCGGTAAGTTAAACATGAATTTCAATCCTCCAATAAGCCATTTTTTATGTATATATAATAGTAGGAACAAAAGAAAAGTCATCTACTTGCTTAAGATGACTTTTCCTTTCCTTTATTCACAATCACAATGTTTTGTGTCATGGTGTTCTTAGGGTCTAATTCGTACTTAAGCGTCTCGTCATTCACCTTGATTTCAATTCCAGTCGCATTGCCTAGACGGATATCGACCTGAGAGAGCTCAGACAAGTCTGTTTTAAACGATTCGCCATCTTTTAGTTCACCCATTTTTAGCACTTTTCCAGACTCGTCTCTGACGCGCAGCCATGAAGCTTTTGTAGCAGAAATGGTTAACTCCATCTCTTCTGTGCCTGACGCTTCATACGTTGTCGTTGAGCCTTCTGTATTTGCTGCCTTCAAAGAGATCGTTTCATCGTCTTTAGATGAATCCTTTGATGAGTCATCTTTTTTAGATGATTTTTCTTGATCATCTGACGAAGCTTTTTCTTTTTTCTTTTGATCCTTTGCAAGAGATGAATCCTCAGATACTTCATACTTAGATTCTGACTGCTGAGGAGCCGTCTGGTTGTTCTTCTGTCCGCTATCATGATTAACTGCCTGCACGATGACATAAATGATCGCGATGACCACAAGGACGCCTCCAATAATCAAGATGGTAGGCAGCAGCTCAAGCACCTTCGAGGCAGGCTTTGGCAGCTCTCTTTGCGGCTTAATATTTGATAATTTATCAGATACTTCATCGTTATACGTGCTCGGTACATCTTTACGAAATTCTTCGAACAATTGTTCAGGATTTAGTCCAACGGCTTCGGCATATTGTTTAATAAACGCTCTGACGTAAAATTTACCTGGAATAATATCATAGTTTCCTTGTTCGATTGCTAGCAAGTAGCGCTTTTGGATTTTGGTCACCGTCTGAAGATCCTCCAGCGACATCCCTTTTTCCTCTCTGGCCTCAATGAGCCGTTTTCCCAATTCAGTCAAAACAAACACCTACCATTACCATATTAAAAATCGAAGCCAGAAAAACCAGAATGATCAAACACTTGTGGTTCTTCAGCGTGCTCATATGTAATCTCTTCATCTGCACTATTACGCAATTCAATAATATAGTCGAAATCATCCATTGTATATTCTGAATTTTGAATAAAGATGTCTGGATGCTCTACTACTTTCGTTGCCGGCAGTCTCATAATTTCTCTTAAAAGCTGCAAGTGCTTCTCAGAACCTCTTCGCGTCGACACAATCCCATCAATAATAAAAACGTTATCTGGGCTATATTCATCCGCAATCAGTTGACTTCGGATCGTCTGTTTCAAAAGAGTGGATGATACAAAAAGCCATCTTTTGCTGGCACATACACTTGAGGCCACAATTGATTCTGTTTTTCCGACACGCGGCATCCCGCGAATCCCAATCAATTTATGTCCTTCTTTTTTAAATAGCTCAGCCATAAAATCAACAAGAAGACCAAGCTCGTCCCTTTCAAATCGGAACGTCTTTTTGTCATCTGCATCACGCTGAATATATCTGCCGTGACGAACCGCTAAGCGGTCACGAAGTTTTGGCTGTCTTAATTTCGTTACTTTTATCGTTTCCATTGTATTTAAAATTGATTCAAGGCGCTTAATTTGGTCTGTGTGGTCACAGCGCAGAAGCATTCCGCGTCTTGATACATCAACACCATTAATTGTCACAATATTAATTGAAAGCATCCCCATCAGAGATGAAATGTCTCCTAATAGTCCGGGACGGTTTACCTGTATCTCATATTCAAAATACCATTCGAGCTTTGCCAAATGATATTACCCCCTTCATTGTGGCAAATTTTTACCTTCCTATATCATAAAGCATTTTCACATTTTTAGAAAGCACAATGTTGTGAAACAGTTAAAATAAAAAGAGAGGCACAAACGACCCCTCTTTTTCTTTAGTGCGAGCTATTATTTTCAACCAGTTTGACCATCATATTGGCAATTGCGCGCTGCTCATCTTCTGATGCGACGCTCCAAAGGTCAGCAAGTACTCTTTCTTGCTCGTTTTTTGCTTCAACTTCGTTAGCTAAATATCCGCCAATTTCATACGCAAGGTTATTGATGGTATCATCTTTTAAACCTTTATCCTGCGCATGATTTAAACGGTCACCTAAAAAGTTTTTCCAATGGTCCCAGTTCTCAAGTACTGACATGTCGATTCCTCCATTCGAAAAGATGAATTACAGCCATAGCTTTTGTCATGGAGTGACGAATTATACACGTTTTTTAACAGTACCAGCCACCATTAACGGATAAAATTTGACCTGTCATATAACTTGACTGCTTTGAGGCGAGAAACCAAATGACATCGGCAATCTCCTCAGGTGATGCAAGCCGGCCAAGCGGGATTTCTTCCTCCAGCATGTCAATATCTTCTTGTGTGAAGCTTTTCATCATATCTGTATGGACAGCACCTGGTGAAACAGCATTTGCTCTAATTCCACTTGGGGCAAGCTCTTTTGCCAGACCTTTAATAAACGCATTTTGCGCACCCTTCACCATGCTATATAGCACTTCACATGATGCCCCTGTTTCTCCCCATATCGAGCTTACCGCAACAATATGACCTGCTTTTTTTTGAATCATGGCTGGCAATAGCTGTTGGGTAAGTTCATATGGACTTGTGACATGAAGCTGAACCATACTGGCTAATACGTCTTTTTCTGTATCTGTTACTAATCCGACATGACTCTTACCGCTATTTAATACAAGAATATCTGGAGATATAGATAGACGGCTGACGAGCTTATCAGCTCCGCCTATTTTTGCTAAATCTGCTTGAACGACATGCGTCTGAATATGATACGTTTCTTCCAGCTCAGCGGCAAGCTTGACGGCTGCCTGTTCATTTTTGTGATAATGGAGTATCATGTGGCAGCCTTCCTGGGCAAGCCTTTTGGCTGCAGCCTGCCCGATCCCGCCACTGGCACCTGTTATCAGCGCCCAACGACTCATCACATGGATTCCTACTTTCTATTTAAAATATCTATTCTTTCCGTTTAAATGGGAACCAGTTCGCTGATCCGAACAATTTCACCATGACAGGTACGAACAATGGTAGCACAACGAGTGCGTATAGCAAAAGTCCTGTGAGAACGAGTGTTGCAATCTGTAAGAGAGACAGCACTCCTGAAGGAAGCATGGCTGCAAATGTTCCTGCCAAAATAACAGCAGCAGACATAATGACAGAGCCCATATTCTTCATTGATTCGGTCATCGCAAACTGAATGTCTTTTGTTTTGTATTCATTGAACCTCTCCATTAAGAAAATCGAATAGTCGACTCCGAGCGCCATTAATATGACAAAGCCAAAGAATGGAACCGCCCAGTTAATGCCCGGATAACCGAAGAAATGAGTGAAGATAAATTCTGTCATTCCGATAGCTGTAAAGTAGGTCAAAATAAGTGAACCTACCAAGTACAGTGGCATCACAAGCGAACGGAACAGGATCACAAGAATGAGAAAAATACCGATCATCATGTAAAGAACCGTCTTATTGAAATCTTGGTCTGAAAGCTGTTTTAAATCAGCATTCATACTTGATACACCTGAAACACCAAATGATGCATCTTTTAAATTTGTTTCAGGAAGTGCCCGCTCGACAGATGCTTCTACTTGTTTGATCGTCGACAAGGCTTCATTACCATATGGATTTTTTTCTAAAATGACATCAATCTTTGTCATCTTGCGGTCATCCGACATGTATGAATCAAATACTTGCTTGAATGCTTTATTTTTCAGTACATCTTTTGGGATAAACCAGCCGGCCATGTCTTGATCTGGAGCATTTTTCAGTTCGTCTAAGTAGTCACCTGCACCCATTAATCCGCTTGAAATTTTCTCCAAGCCATCGACGCTCTTGTTCAGCCCATCAGTTAGTTTGGTCAGATTATCACCAAAGCCGCCAATCTTTTCTTTCATTTGTTTTTGACCATCAATGACTTGCCCTGCACCATTTGCAAGCTTTGGCATATTATCAGCTATTTGCCCCTGGCCTTTCGACGTTTTATTCAATCCAGTTTCAATTGCATCTAAGCCAGCAATGAGCTCATCGATTTGATTCGTTAAGACTTTTTGCTGCTCTTTCGCTTTTGCGATAAAGGCATCCGCTGCTTCAAGCTGTTTTCTAGCTTCTTTCGCTTGTTTGGCATAGCTGTCTGCCTGTTTTGCACCTTCTTGCAAGGTCGTAGAAAGTTCATTATAGGAAGCTTTGATGGCTTGATACGATTGATTTTCTTTCACCTGCGGAATTTGTTTTTCAAGTGTACTAAATTGTTGATTTGCTTGTGTGATTAATGCTTTTACATCCGCTGCAGCAGAAGATGACGTATTCACCTTCGCTAATGCTGCCTTTAATTCTTTGGAAATGCTTTTATATAGCGACACTTGTTGATTCACTTGTGCGACTTGAGCTGTTAATTCCTTTTTCGCACCTTTAATTTTCTCTTTAATCTGTGCAACACCGTTTTTGTTTTGATCGATTCCGCTTTGCAGTTCTCTTAACGATTTTTCGATGTTTTGAATGCCTGTTTTCACTGATTCTGTCCCAGAAATCAATTTGTTAATGCCTTTTCCAGATGATTTGATTTGCGGCGTTTGATCCTCAATGGATTGACTCATTGTCGTCAGTGCATCTTGGATTTTTTTCACGCCTTCATTACTTTTATCAAGTCCGGTATTCAGTTCTTTTGCTTGAGATTTCACGTATAGATCACTCAGCCCTTTACCGACAGGACGTGTCGCACTTCTTACTTTACTTACGCCATCTGTTTGTTCAATTGCACGGCTGAGTTTTTCAACAGCAATCAGTCCTTTATTGTTGTCTAACAGATCAGCTGATTTCACAACAATCGTTGCAGGTAGAGCTTCTCCTGGTCCAAATTTGTCGGAAATTGTATTGAATGCATTGACTGATTCATATTTATTACCAATTTCATCCAAACTGTTATAAGAAAGCGTTCCTTTATACATAAGAATGGGCGGAAGCGTAATGATTCCTACGATTAATAAACTAAAAAGTGGTTTTTTAAATGAAAAGCGACCTGCTGTTTCCCACATTTTTGACTGCGGGTGAGCAATATCACCTTTAATCGGCCAAAATAACACTTTTCCTAAAACCGCCATAAAGAAAGGAACAATTGTGAGAAGCGCCACAATCAGCACAGCAACACCAACTGCTACTGCAACAGCTGATTTATAGAGCTGGAATTGCGCCAAGCCAATACATGTAAAACCGATGAGCACAGCGATCCCGCTGAATAAAACAGTCTTTCCTGCTGTTTTATACGTAATGAGAATCGCCTCAATTTTATCTTTACCGTGTGCGATCTCTTCTTTAAAGCGGCTGAGAAGCAGAATGCAGTAGTCCGTTCCTATACCAAACATGATCGCGACCATGAAGATTTGGGTAAAGGTTGAGAGCGGGAAATCGAGATATTTAACTAAATAAGCCACGATGGATTGACTCACCAAGTAAGATAGAGCTACTGCGACTAACGGAACGAAAGGTGCCACAGCTGATCTAAAGACAAGGACTAGGACGATGAGAATAAACCCAATCGTAATGAACTCTGTTTTCTTTAGACCCTCTTGTGAGCTTGTGATCACATCATCATCAATTAACGGCTGCCCTGTCATTTCATATGTCAGATTTAAACTCTTCAGTTTTTCATTGACTTTTTCTTTAAAAACGGAAGCTTTGATTTTGTTTGAGTCATATGTAACTGGAACAAGAAGCGTCGTTCGATCTTTAGAGAGCATCTGTTTTTTAATATCTTTATTGGCGTCAAAATACGAAGTGATGTCCTCGACATGTAGATCTTGATCCTTTTCTAAAATCTCCATTGCTTTTTTTAAAGATGTTTCTCTTTCTTTGACGATGTTCTTTTCTTGAAAGACAATGACAATTGATTTTTCTGTATCACCGTTTTCAGACATTTTCTTTAATAACTGATTTGCATATGAGGACGGATAGCCGTCTGGTACTGAAATTTGTCCTTTTTCTTTTGTTAATTGCGCCATATTAGGAGCGGTGATGAGTAACACTGCCGCTAATACGACCCATAAAATCGTGATCAGCCATCTACCCTTTATGATTGCTCTCATTAGTACTTTGTGCCTCCTCTTCGATGATTACTTGATAAATCTTTTCATATGTTTGAATAAATGATTCCATTTCTTTTTCTTCCAGCTTTTCAAAATAAGATCGAACTAAATCCTGAAGCTGCTTTTCCATTCGGCTGACCACATCTTTGCCCTCTGGCGTAACGTACAGGTGAACATTTCTTCGATCGGCTTGATCATGCTCGCGGAAAATATAGTTTTTTGTAAAAAGACGATTGGTCATGGAAGTTACCGCACTTTTGTTCACATTGCATACATTTGCAAGGTCAGTTGACGTACATCCAGGATGTAAATTGATGTATCGAAGTGAGTAATACTGATCAAGTGTCAGCTCTTTATCAAGCTTTTCCGTGATCATACTCGATACCTTTTTTTCCATCATGAGATAGACGTCTGCATATCTCTGAATGAGCTGTGCAATTTTATTTTGTTCCATATGTTGCTCCTTTTAGTTTAAGTGTTTAACTATTAAAGAGTTTAACTAATGAACAAAATGATTGTCAATGAAAATCCTCACAAATCACAGGCTTTTATCCATTAGACATAAAAAAGACAAACTCATTAAATCTGAGTTTGCCTTTTTTCATTATTTTGTTTTCGGAACGACTTTGAAAACAGACATCCGTTCTTCGTCAATTTCTTCCTCTAAAATGTGCTGAATGTCAGTTAATTGGATCTGTTCCAGCATGGTCACGACATCAAATAAGCTCATGTCTAAAAATGCATATCGAGTGAATTGGTTCGCAATGTATTCAGGAGAATTCATGGCTTTTAAAAAGCTGCCGATTTTCTTCTTGCGCGCGAGCTCGATTTTCTCTTCTGAGATCAAGTTCTTTGCTTGAAGAAGGGTTTCTTTTAATACTTTCGCCAATTGATCAGGATCATTTGTGTCTCCACCAACTGACGTGAAGCCGAAGCCGCCTTCTTCTGTATAATCGTAGCTGAAGGTCTCATCAATTAAACCTTTTTCATACATTTGTTCATATTGTAAGGAGCTTTTACCAAACAACGTCTCTAAAATGAGATTCATACCGAGTTCATGTTTTAGCAGATCATTTCCTTTTTTATGAGGATTCTTTGTTTTTAATCCAAACATACATTTCGAGCCTTGTACGTTCATTGGAAGTTCGTACTCTTTTCGGTACACACCTTCAGGCTCATTGATGTCTTTTCGTTTAATCTCTGGCTGATCTGTAAATGGCTTTTTCGCCTGATTTGCTCGAACTTGATCTAATATTTGCTGCGGATCAACGGGACCGACAACAAATAAAAGCATATTGCTTGGATGATAGAACGTTTCATAGCATTCGTACAAATGATCTTTTGTAATCGGAGCAATGCTTTCTACAGTTCCAGCTATATCAATTCTTACAGGGTGCTCTTGATATAGATTTTCTATCAGACCGAAAAATAAACGCCAGTCCGGATTGTCATCATACATGTTAATCTCTTGACCAATGATGCCCTTTTCTTTTTCGACCGTTTTTTCAGTAAAATAAGGCTCTTGAACAAAATCAATGAGTGTCTCAAGGTTTTGTTCGACATTTGAGGTGCTTGAGAATAAGTAAGCTGTTCTCGTAAATGTCGTAAAAGCATTTGCGGATGCCCCTTGTTTACTAAATGTATGGAATACGTCTCCATCTTCTTTTTCAAACAGTTTATGCTCTAAGAAATGGGCAATTCCGTCAGGCACTCGAATCATGTCTTCTTTACCAAGCGGCACAAATTCGTTATCGACAGAGCCATATTTGGTTGTAAAAGTTGCATAGGTTTTGTTAAACCCTTGCTTTGGGAGCACATAGACGTCAAGTCCGCTCTCCATTTTTTCGTGATAGACCGTTTCTTGCAGCTGATCGAATTGAATTGTTTTCACTGTCATGAAGCACCCTCCGTTCCTTTAAGAAAATAGGTCGTATCCCATTCGATTTTCTGACCCACTTTGATGATGTCCTCTTTTGTCACTCGATCAAGTGCTTGTAAAAAGGAATCAAGCGTTTCTCCTGTTGGCACAACGGCATGCTGATACAGGTATTCTGCTGTCCCATAAGATGTATCGATCGTTTCAAGAAGCTGATTTTTGACGACAGCTTTTGTTTGGTCAATCGCTTCATCTGAAAAATCACCTTTTTGCATCGCTTCAAATTGTTCTTTAATGATGTCTACTGCCTGCTGATAGTTGCCGACTTCAATCCCTGACATGACCATCATCAAGCCTTTAAAGCTCTCAAGTCTAGACACAGCATAATACGCAAGACTTGCTTTTTCCCGAACATTGATGAATAGCTTCGAGTGCGAGAACCCGCCGAATATGCCATTAAACAAATGCAAAGCCGGATAATCGTCATCTGCAATCGTCGTATGCGTGCGAAAGCCGATATTCAGCTTCCCTTGCTTCACGTCTTCTTCATCGATGACTTCTTTTGCTTCTCTTTGCGTTCTTGCTGATTCAGCGTGTTGTTTGACCGGTTCTCTATCACTTGTTTTGAAGTATTGAGAGACCATCCGGCTGATGTCTTGTTCGTCTACATCTCCCACAACATAAAGATCAAGCTGATTTGTTTGAAGCGCATGCTGATATGCTTCAAACAGCGAATGAGCGGTGATCGTTTCGATATCTGACATTTCTCCATTGACGTGCAGTGCATACGGTTCACCTTTGCACATTTCCTGCACAAGCCTTAAGTTTGAGTAACGCATTTTATCATCATACACTGCTTGAATCCGCTGTTTTAAAGTGCGTTTTTCTTGATCTACATATAATTGACTGAACGCTCCATCTTCAACATACGGATGGAATAGTAGATCAGATAGTAAGGCAATTCCTTTTTCTAGTAAAGGGGTTTGATCCTTTAAATATTTTTCATTTGCCATTTCCAGGCGGAAGGTAATGATGTGATTCTCCCCTTTTTTCGCCATGTCTGCTGAAACAGTCGCACCATAAAGCTCATCAAAATAAGCACGCAATTCTCCTGTTTTCGGCATTTTCTCTGTTCCTCTTAACAGCACATGCGGGAAAAGTGAACGCATGGTGACATCATCTTTCGATAGAGGCGCGAGCATTTTAAAAAGGATTGTGACCGTTTTAAATTTTTCTGTTTTGACAATATGAGTATGAAGACCAGGTGTGTCTAGTGTCTTCTCTTGTAAGTACGTCATGAGAAACCTCCTTTGTTCATCCTATTTATTATGTATTAGAACATAGCTGATATATACGTAAAACAGCCATTTAATAGACATTATATCAATCAGAGGAAAGGATAGGAAATAAAAACGCCTCTGCTATAAGCAGAGACGCTGGTCGTTATTTCATTCTAAAAGGCCACCAATTCCATTTTCCGAAAATGCGAACCATGACTGGAATAAAAAGTGGTAATACAACAAACGCATATAATAAAAGTCCAATGAGTATGACCGTTGCAATTTCAACAAGTGACAAGACACCGGACGGTAGCATAGCGGCGAAGGTCCCCGCTAATATCGCGACTGCTGAAATAATGACAGAACCCATATTTCTCATCGCTGATATCATTGATGCTTGCACATGCTCTCCCTTCCATTCATTAAAGCGATCCATTAGGAAGATCGAATAATCAATGCCTAAGGTGACAAGAATGACAAAGCTGAAAAATGGGACAGCCCAGCTGAGACCGTCGTAGCCAAAAAATGTCTTGAAGATCCATTCTGTTAATCCGACGGATGTAAAATACGTTAAAATGAGTGAAAGTGTTAAGTATATCGGCATGACGATCGACCGTAATAATATAATTAAAATAATAAAGATGCCAGCTAGCATAAAAATGACTGTTCGAATAAAGTCACCGTCAGATGTTTCTTTTAAATCTACATTTAAACTTGAAATACCAGACACGCCGTAATTTGCATTCTTTAACCCGCTGACAGGTAAATATTGATCAAGGGTTTCTTCAATTTTTGCAACGCCTTTCATCGCTTCATTGCTGTATGGATTCACATTTAAAATAACTTCTAAGGTTGTCAGTTTACGATCTGGAGACATATACGTTTGAAAGATTTGCTTAAATTCATGGCGTTTCAGCACTTCTTCTGGAATAAACCAGCCCGTTATTTCTTCATCTGGCGCTTGCTGAAGCTGGTTTAAATAGCCGTCCGCCTCTGTGAAGCCGCTTTTGACCTGCTCGAGCCCTTCAATACTTTCACCTAATCCATCTGTTAATAATGTGAGTTTTGATGAAAGCTGATTAAATCCTTTTTTGATGGCTTTTTGTCCACCTGTCAGTTGATCGGCGCCATCTTCAATTTTAGGCATTTCTTTGATCAATTGTTTTTGTCCTTCATTTGTTTGATCAAGACCGGCATAAATTTGATCCAGTCCTTCCATGAGGGCTCGCACTTGATGTTTTACTTCTTTTTGCTTGCTTGAAAAGCTTTGAATCACTGAATCTGCTTTCTTGATCTTTTCTTTAAACAGAGAAGCTTCCTCTTCATACAGATTCATTTGGTTCCCTGCTTGATCAAGCATTCCTTTTGTATCTTTGAATACTTTCTTGATTTCTTTATATTCATCCATATCTTTTATTTCTGGAAGCCGTTTTTCAAGTGCTTCAAACGATAAATTCTCATACGAACTTTTTACTTTTTTAATGGTAGTTATCAGCTGCTGATTTGATTTCGCATGACGTTCTAGCGTACTCACCATTTGTTTAAGCTCTTGAATCATCGCTTCACTTCTGCGATATTCTTGCTCTAATTCCTTTTTTGCTTCTTTGATTTTACTTCGGATGGTCCCGACACCATCTTTGCTGCGCCTCACCCCATCTTCTAAAGAGATCAGGGACTCCCTTACTTCTCCAATGCCGCTTTTGATCGCTTTGGTTCCATCAATCAGCTGGTCAATGCCTTTAGCGGATTCTTGAATTTTTGGTTTTTGTTTAAGAAGGGCAAGATTTGTTTCGGTCAAACCATCTGAAATTTTCCCGATTCCTTCATGACCTTTTCCTAGTTCTCCTCCCAGCTCTTTTGCTTGAGAGGTAACGTAAAGCTGACTTAACCCATCTCCAACAGGACGAGTGACACTGCGGACTGTTTTGACTTCGTCAATGTCATTTAATTTACGGGTTAGTTTTTCAATCATGACAATCTTTTCTTGGTTATCTAACTTATTGTCACTTTCAACAAGTACATTCAGGGGCAACGCTTCCCCAAAGCCAAATTGCTCTGATATCGTATTAAATGCAGACACTGATTCATACTTTGTCCCAATCTCATTTAAGCTGTTATAAGAAAGAGTCCCGTCGTACATCAGAATAGGAGGAACCGTAATGAGTGCAACTAAACCTAGGCTGATTAGCGGCCTTTTAAATGAAAAACGCCCAGCCCATTCCCACATTTTACTTTGCGGGTGGCGAATGTTTTCTCTTTTAGATGGCCAGAAAAGAGATTTTCCAAAAACAGACATAAAAAAGGGAACGATGGTGACAAGTGCGATCAGTAGGATACCAACTCCAACCGCAACACTAACGGCTGATTGATACAATTGAAATTTGGCAAACCCAATGCTTGAGAAGCCAACTAACACGGCTAAGCCACTGAAAAAGACCGTTTTCCCTGCACATTTGTATGTGATGATAATCGACTCTTTGACATCACGACCTTGACCGATTTCTTCTTTAAAACGACTTAACAGCAAAATACAATAATCTGTTCCTATACCGAACATAATCGCTACCATAAAAATCTGAGTAAAATTAGATAGAGGAAATTGCATATATTCTACTAAAAAAGCCACAATACAACGGCTGACGGCATAAGAGATGCCGATTGTAATGAGCGGAACAACAGGTGCCAAAATTGATCTGAAAACAATAATTAAAATAAAGAAAATAAAAATGATCGTGATAAGTTCAGTTTTCTTCAGACCTTGTTGAGAACTATTAATGACATCTGAATCCACAAATTTTTGTCCCGTCATTTCAAATGAGATATGATAGGGCTTTAAAACTTCCTCAATTTGTTCTTTAATCTTCACAGCTTTTGTTTCGTAGTGGTCGAATTTGAATGGAACAAGAAGTGTACTTTTATCCTTTGATAAAAGTTGTTTTTGAATGTCCGGATCTACATGAAAATACGAAGTAATTCCGTCAATGTGGAGGTCTGGAGCATGTGTCATGAGTGCAGATAAAGCCTTTTTTAATTCCTGCTCTTTCTTAGGGAACAGATGTTGTTCGGAAAATACAATAACACCCGTATCTTTTTTCCCATTTTGATCTGTGAGCTTATCCAATAAGTGAAGTGCCTCAGCTGTTGGTGTCCCCTCCGGAACCTTTAATTGCCCTTTTTCTCTCGTTAATTCCTCTAAATTTGGCGCAGTAATAAACAGAATTACAGCTGTTATCATCCACACCACTAATACAATCCATCTTGCTTTAATTATTTGCAACATAGCTGCTTCAAGCTCCTTCTAGTTCATCAATCAATTTGCTGTATTTGAGCGTGTCTGAAGTGCTGACTGCGTATCCTTCAACGTGCTAATGGCAGGATGACCTATTCAATTGTCTTTTCGTGTTGAAGAAACACACATTCATCATCACCACGCGAACTCAATCTCTGCCTAAAGAAAGACAGAAAATGAATGTTTTTGAACACCTCCCGTTTGGAATAATTTAAAAGATATTACTATACATTAGTTTAACTATCAAAATTTTACATGTCAATTTATAAAAAAGAAAAAAGATGGCAAAATACCGTCTTTTTTCTAGATTAAACCGTTTTTAATTGCTCACTTTCATCCTCTTCATCTGGCTGGATAAAGAAGAGAACCAAAAATAGAGAAATAAGACTGCAAATGGTCGAGAGAATAAAAACGATGGAGTCTCCTTTATCCATGAGGTAAGCGTAAATCGGAGGTCCTAAAGCGACACCGATAAAACGCATACTGCTGTAAAACGACGTAATGGTTCCGCACTGCTCTTTTTCAATTCCTTCTGTGATCAGGGCATCCAGTGCAGGCAGGACAATCCCGATGCCAACACCGCCAATGCTTAAGCAGATAAACAATACGTAAAAGCTGTGATTCCACCATAAAAACATATAGGAAAGTGATAATAAGGCCATGCCTACGATTAAAAAGATTCTCATTTTCCCTTTTTCTTTTCCAATCGTTTTCCCAGCAACGTATGAGCTAATGGATAGAAAAAGGAGTGGAATGCTAAGCAGGAGCCCTTTTTTGACACCCTTAATTTGATAAGCTGCCTCTAGGTTATCAGATAAGTAAAAAAGCACACCAAAAAGAAGAAACATAATAAAACCGCCAATGGCAAAAATGGCATACAGCCAGCGTCCCTCATGCTTAAATATGGTCTTTGTTGATTTTAAAAATTCTTTGAATGAAGGCGGGTCCTCCTCTTTTTTCGCCGACTCTACCATGAATAGTACCATGAGAAAGCTGATGATGGAGAAGAACGGAATAAACCAAAACGGCACAAACCAAAACCATGAAGCCAAAAGCGCGCCAATAATCGGGCTCAATACCTTCCCAGCTGTGTTAGAGGTTTCGATGGCGCCTAGACCCGCACTGACTTCTTCATCATCATGAAACAAATCTCCAATAAACGGCATCACGACAGGTGCTGCCCCTGCTGAGCCAACACCTTGAAGGACCCTGCCAAATAGAATCCACATGTACGGTTCTTTCATGATCGTTGAGGCAACTGCTGCCACAGCCCCTCCAAGTCCTGCGATTAACAGACACGGTAGGAGTACCTTTTTTCGCCCGATTCGATCTGATAAATAGCCAGCGATCGGAATACATAAGATCGCGACAACGGAGTATACCGTAATAATGAGGGAGACTTGAAAGGAAGTAATGGAAAGTGTCTTTTCTATCTGTGGCAATACGGGAATTAGCATCGAGTTCCCGAGTGTCATGATCAAAGGCACTGATGATAATGCAATAATATTCTTTTTACTGACTGTTTTCTCGCCCAACATCATTCACCCAATTCTATATACTGTTACGTAATAGTGTGGCAAGTTTTACGGGTATTATGTATGGGCAAACAAAAAGCAACCGCTTATGAAAGCGACTGCTCGTTAAAATCGTTTACGTATCACATGAAAGCTGAATTTATCCGCTCGAAAATAATTAAGCGAGTATAAGACCGGCTGATCATCCTGATCATAGTGCATTTGTTTTAGTAATAATAATGCTGTTTCAGGGTCACATTCTAGTATCGGTGAAACCTGATCGTGGTAGCCGATTGGTTCAATGTCAGCAACTGCATATTTAATCCCGCTGTGTGGTTCTCTTCCAAACAGCTCAAAAAGCGACTCTTCTTCATGTGTAAAAGAAGCGGGAAGATGCTTGACCGGAATTTTATCTAAACAATAAACCACGGGCTGTCCATCTGCCGTTCGAACGCGCTCCATTGAAAAAATCTCATCAGATTCATCACACTGAAAACGAATCACATCATTCTCTGTTGGCACCCCTTCTTGCGAGGATAAAAAGATGGTACCAGGCGTCATATTGACCTGCTCTATCATTTTTGTCACACTTGCCAGCTGTTCTATGCCTGTTGAAAAGAGTGGTCTTGCGTTGACAAATGTCCCCACACCATGCCTTCTAATTAAATATTTCTCTTCTTCTAATATACGAAGGGCTTCACGCAGTGTCGCTCTACTCACGCCTAAAAGCTTTGAGAGCTCAAATTCAGAAGGCAGCTTTTCTTTTTCAGCGTATACGCCTGATTGTATATCTTCTTTAATACGGTCAATCACTTTCAAATATAAATGGCGATTGTCTGTTTTGGTCGACATGTTTTCCCTCCGTCTAATCAATGCAAATGATAAGATGAGAAATCTCTATTCCGAGATAAGTTGAACATAACTATATCATGTTTTTGCAAATAAATAAATAGTCTGACTTCCAGTTAACATAATCACATTATCGTTTACTACTCTTTTTAGAAAGCTCTCTTCAATTTATGAAGAGAGCTCGTCATATTGTTCTTTTGAAAGCAGGACTTCTCTCGGTTTACTGCCTTCATAAGGACCGACAACGCCTCGCTCTTCCATTGCATCAATGAGGCGGGCAGCTCGTGTATAGCCGATACGGAATCTCCTTTGAAGCATAGAGACAGAAGCCGTCTGCATGCCGATGATGAGTTCCACTGCTTCATCATATAAATCATCATCCACAGCTGCAAGCTGATCCTGCGTTTCTTCAGTTGGAATCATTTCTTCTTGATATTGCGCTTTTTGCTGAGTGATCACATGGTCAACGACATGTTCTACTTCTTCATCAGATAAAAAGGCGCCCTGCACACGAACCGGTTTGTTTGCCCCGACTGGTAGAAACAGCATATCCCCTCTGCCAAGTAGTTTTTCTGCGCCCCCCATATCAAGGATCGTCCTTGAATCGGTTTGCGAAGACACACTAAAGGCAATTCGAGATGGGATGTTGGCTTTAATGACTCCTGTAATGACATCGACAGAAGGTCTTTGTGTGGCAATAATTAAATGAATTCCGGCTGCACGAGCCATTTGCGAAAGTCTTGTAATGGAATCTTCTACATCAGAGGAAGCGACCATCATTAAATCTGCAAGCTCGTCTACAATGACGACAATATAAGGAAGTTCTGGCTGTTTCGCCTCTTCTGATTGATTCATTCGTTTAATGTAATCATTGTACCCTTCAATATTTCTTGTCCCTGTATGAGAAAACAATTCATAGCGGCGTTCCATTTCACTGACGACTTTTTTCAGTGCCTGTGACGCTTTCTTAGGGTCCGTTACAACGGGAGCGAGCAGATGCGGGATGCCATTATACACATTTAGTTCAACCATTTTCGGATCAATCATCATCATTTTTACTTCATGAGGTTTCGCTCTCATGAGAATACTTGTGATAATGCCATTGATGCACACACTTTTTCCGCTTCCTGTCGATCCTGCTACAAGTAAATGCGGCATTTTGTTCATTTCAGCGAGCACGGCTTCACCCGAAATATTGCGGCCGAGTCCAATCAGCAGCTTCGCATTTGGACGGTCATTTTGCTTCGATTCTAATACCTCTTTTAAAGAAACCATCGCAATTTCTGCATTAGGAACCTCAATACCGATGGCTGATTTCCCAGGAATCGGCGCCTCAATCCGAATATCTTTTGCTGCGAGAGCTAGGGCTAAGTCATCACTTAGATTGACAATCTTACTAACCTTCACGCCGACATCTGGATAGACTTCATATTTGGTGACGGCTGGTCCTAAGTGAACCTGTGTAACTTTTGCTTTTACGCCGAAGCTTTGAAACGTTTTTTCAAGCTTTCTTGCATTTTCATATATATTCTTCTTGTCTGTTTGCTGTCCTGAGTGCTGCGGCTCTGCCAAAATATCCAGTGATGGCAATTCGTAATCTTTGTTTTCAAGTTCCGTAAACGTCATCGGCGGCGCCTCTTTTGGTTCATCAGCTGAATCTGATGGAGACGGCGTACTTTGCATAGATTCTTGAAGAGGCGTTGTCTCTTTTGCCACCTGCTCTTTTTGAACGAGCGGGGTGAGAATGTCATCTCTGTCAGCAAAGCTTGAAATAATCGGCTGACTATTGTCAGGCATCGGCGCTTCCTCTTCAACTAAGATTTGATCATCTTCGTCCTCTTCCTGAATACGAGACCGTTTTTTCTTTTCAGCCGTTTTCTGAGGGGGGGCGCTCTTTTTCGCCTGCCTGATTCCTTTCATATCTTCAACAAACGCTTTCCACTGCTTCACCATAAATTGTGAGACAGGCAGTGTCACTTTCTTCACCATTTCTTGAAGAGATCGATTTGTAATGAGCACAATTCCAATCAGCATCAGAACGATTGCCATGATTTGAGAGCCTGCTTGTGCAAATAAGAAATAAGAAGCAGCAAATAATACGGCACCGATCATGCCGCCTCCTAAATCAGGAGATCCTGTCTCACCTTTCATGTCCATAAGGAAAAGCTCAAATGTATTTCTGATCACACTTTGAGAGCCTATCACACCCGCAGATGAAAGGTGCTGAAAGAGCTTCACATGAGACAAAAGCAAGATACTCGCAATGATGCAGTATAACCCTGCCTTTCTCCTTGTCAACAAATCTGGGATTTGTTTTTTCCAGAAGATGGTGACGCCAAAAAGAAATAATCCGATAAGGCAGAGAATGAACCATTCACCTGCAAAAAATCGGAATAAATATACGAAGGTTTGTCCAACGACGCCTAGCTGTAAAATGGCAATGATCGCTATGGCAATACAGACTAACCCATTTAATTCATATTTCAGTTTTAGCTGTTTATTTTGTTTTTTTCTCGTTTTCCGTTTTCTCTTTTTCGCCATACTCATCACCTTACTACGAAAGAAAATATAACCTACCGAAAGATCAGAAAGAATGCAGCCTGGTTTTGGCTGCATCTTGTTGTAAGTTTTCCCTTTATTATAGCATAGAATCATTCATATGAGTCGGTTTGATTGGAGCCTAATTGTAACTTCAATCGCTTGCCTGGTGCAAGCTCTTGATTCAGAAAGTCCATTGGATTTGTGCTCATGACTTGAACGATTTCTGCTTCATCCTCTTTCATTTCAACCATAACTGGAACGCCTTGGATATTCACCTGTTGAAGTTTGCGATCTCCTTGTTCCTCCGCGTAAATGGCTTCATATGGCATAGGTGTGTATAAAATCATTGGATCAGCCCCTCGTTTTGAGATGCCCTTTCTCCAATCAGCTCATTCAACTTTTTAATCGCTTGTCCTACACCGCCTACTTCATTCATGAGTCCGTATTCTGCTGCCTCATGACCAACAACATTTGTACCTATGTCCCTTGTCAAATTGCCTTTTGAGAACATGAGTTCTTTAAACTTCTCTTCTGTAATATTGGAGTGGCTTGTCACAAAGTTAATGACTCTTTCCTGCATTTTATCTAAGTATTCAAAGGTTTGGGGGACACCAATGACAAGACCAGTTAAACGCACAGGATGAATGGTCATTGTGGCTGTTTCCGCAATATAGGAATAATCACACGATACAGCAATCGGAACACCAATGGAGTGGCCGCCGCCAAGTACAATCGATACAGTCGGTTTTGATAAAGACGCAAGCATTTCTGCGATCGCTAGTCCCGCTTCGACATCGCCGCCTACTGTATTTAAGATGATCAAAAGCCCTTCGATTTTTGGGTTTTGTTCTACTGCTACGATTTGCGGAATGACATGCTCGTATTTGGTTGTTTTATTTTGTGGTGGAAGCTGCATGTGGCCTTCAATTTGTCCAATAATGGTAAGGCAATGGATGTTTGTATCTTGCGGCAGCTGTGGTATCGCTGTTTCACCAAGCTGCTGTATTTTGCTCATAATGCTGTCTTTTTCTTCTGGCTTTCGCTCAGGCTGTTGTTCATTTTTTTCGTCCATTTGTCTCCATCCTTTCCTCAAACTCTCCTCCTATTATGAACAAGAAGACCGTATTCAATCCGCATTGCTCACACCACATCAAAAAAGCCCAAAGAGCTTATGCTCCTTGGGCTTTTTCATCACATCATACTTCCATAATAATTGGAATGATCATTGGCTTACGTTTTGTTTTTTCATATAGAAATTGATTGAGTACGTCGCGCATGGATTGTTTCAATGTTGACCATTCAACAATTGAGTTTTCCGTTTGCTCTTTGACAATCCCTTTGACCATTTCTGTCGCTTTCACAATCAGTTCTTCAGATTCTCTGACATACACAAATCCTCTTGTGATGATTTCAGGTCCAGAAATTAATTGTTTCTTTTGTTTGTCGAGCGTAATGACGACAATTAAGATACCGTCTTGAGACAGTAGGCGTCTATCGCGTAACACAATGTTCCCGATATCACCAACACCAAGACCATCGATCAAAATATTGCCTTGGTGAACTTTTTCACCAATCTTGACGTTCTGTCCTCTAAACTCGACAACATCTCCTTTATCAATCAAGAAAATGTCACTGCGTTTCATTCCTACTTCTTCCGCAATACGAGAATGTGCTTTTTGCATACGATATTCGCCATTCACCGGAATTAAATATTTCGGCTTTAGTAAGTTCAGCATAAGCTTTAACTCTTCTTGACACCCGTGTCCAGAAACATGCACACGTTTTTGTGCAAAAATGACTTGTGCGCCGCTTCTAGTAAGGAAATCCACTGTTTTTGAATAGGTGAGTTCTTGACCAGGAAGAGGTGTAGATGCAATCACAACCGTGTCATCTTTTTCAATATGAAGCTGTTTGTGATTTTGTTTTGCCATTTTGGTTAACGCAGCAAGAGGCTCTCCGTGGCTTCCAGCTGTCAGGATAACCACATCGTTTTTCGCCATTTTCTTCACTTCTTGAACTGGTACAAATAATTCTTCGTCTGCTGTGACATAACCAAGTTTGATCGCCAGCTGAAGAGTGGTCATCATATTCTTACCTGCTACAGCAAGCTTACGGCCATTTTGATTTGTTGCATTAATGATCTGTTGCACTCGGTTAATGTTAGATGAAGATACAGCCACAATGACACGATTTTCAGCATTGTACATCGCATTTGAGATTTCGTCTTGGACGAGCGCCTCAGAAGGTGTATAACCTGGTTTTTCAGCATTGGCACTGTCTGAAAGAAGTGCTAACACGCCATTGTTTCCAATTTTCGCAATCTCTCCGATGTCACAGGCTTGGTTAAGCGCTGGGGTTTGATCAAATTTAAAATCACCTGTGCATACGATTGAACCAAGAGAGGTTTTGAAGCTGATCCCAACTGAATCAGGGATGCTGTGATTCGTTCTAAAGAATGATACCTTTGTTGTTTCAAACGTAATGACTGATTTTGCATGAACCTCACGCAAGTCAGCTTTTTGATTGAAGCCATATTGTTTTAATTTTTCTCGAAGTAACGCAAGGGTCAGCTTCGTTCCGTAAACTGGTACAGACAATTTGCTTAAGCAATGGAATACGCCTCCGATTGCTTCATCATGTCCGTGGGTAAGAAAAATTGCTTTCACCCGATCAGCACGTTCTGTTAAATAAGAGATATCAGGAATAACGACGTCAATGCCTAGCATTTCGTTTTCTGGATGCATCAAGCCTGCATCCACCACATATATGTCGGAATCAATTTCAATGACATATAAGTTTTTCCCGATTTCTCCAACGCCTCCCAGTGCAATAATTCTTACGTTCTCTGTATTTTTCTTTTTCAAAATTCTTATCCTCCTAGTCTCAAGCCCGTCCATCATCGCTTAATGCTATTATAACTGAATCTAATTTTAGAAAACAAGATGAAGTCACATTTTAAGAAAGTGTTTATGTATAAAAAACGGTCATACTCAGGGACATCTGAGAATGACCGCTTACGAAATCTTTTGTTTTGATTAGCTGTTTAAGACGCTGCTTAAATCCAGTCTCTCTTCTTCTGACAAAGGTAGAAGCGGAAGACGAACCGATCCGACATCTAGTCCTTTTAGCTGAAGAGCTGTTTTAACAGGCGTTGGATTTGGCGCTGAGAATAGCTGTTTCATGATTGGGAGTAGCTTTTGATGGATCAATGCGGCATTGGCCGTTTGACCTGAAGCATAGCTTTTCAGCATTTGCTGCATATCAAGCCCTACGATATGAGACGCTACAGAGACCACTCCTTTTGCACCAACAGATACAGCTGGAAGTGTTAAGCTGTCGTCACCTGAATAAACATCGAAATCTTCTGGTGTCTCTGCAATGATTTTTGTCATAGCATCAAGATCACCACTTGCTTCTTTGATTGCGACAATGTTAGGTATTTGCGCAAGCTTAATAGTTGTTTCTGGAGCTAATGACGCAACCGTTCTCCCCGGTACATTGTAAAGCATGACAGGAAGAGATGTAGACTCGGCAATGGCTTTAAAGTGTGCATACATGCCTTCCTGTGATGGCTTGTTGTAGTAAGGTACGACAAGCATCACTGCATCAACGCCCGCTTCTTCTGCTTTTTTCGTTAGTTTGATAGACGCATTTGTGTTATTACTGCCTGTTCCTGCAATGATTTTACAACGACCATTTGCTAATTTTACCGATTGCTGAAAAAGAGCGACTTTTTCTTCAGTCGATAAAGTTGGCGATTCGCCTGTTGTCCCTGCAACGACTAACGAGTCACTGCCGTTTTTTAGCAAGTAATCAATGAGTATTGATAGCTTTTGGAAATCAATGTTGCCCTTTTTATCAAAAGGTGTAATCATAGCTGTTGCGATATTTCCGAAATTCATTTTTTTCACCTCATCATGATTCAATCACATTTATCTTGAAAGTTCAAACACTTCGTGCAGGGCATTGACAGCTGCTCTCATGTTTTCTTCGTTCACTAGCACCCAAATGGTCGTATGGCTGTCAGCCGATTGTAAAATCGGAATGTTTTGCTCGGATAGAGCTGATACAATTTTAGATGTGACACCTGGTACACCCATGATACCTGCGCCAACAGCTGATACTTTCGCACAATTTGTTGTGACAATTGGCGTATAGCCAAGATCTTTTAGAATCGAGGTGGCCTTTTCAGTCATTGCACCTGTCACGGTATAGACAATCTCACTCGGCGTAATGTTGAAGAAATCGACACTGATTTGTGCATTAGCCATCGCTTTAAAGACCTCTGTTTGGACGCTATACTGCCCTTCTTTTGCTGGGACTTTGATTTGCGTCACATCATTGACATGTGCAATACCCGTAATGAGGCGGTCGTACACATCATGGCTCATTTTATCCGAGTAGTGTGACGTGACGAGTGTGCCCTCTTCATCAGAGTATGTTGAACGGACCCTCATTGGTACTTTTGCTTGCATTGCAATTTCGACAGCTCTCGGGTGAATGACTTTTGCTCCTTGATATGCAAGGTTGCAAATTTCTGTATATGTCACGACTCTGAGCGGCTTTGCATTTTCAACAATGCGAGGATCTGCCGTCATGACGCCTTCTACATCTGTAAAAATATCAATGAAGTCTGCCTGCAATGCAGCACCTAAAGCAGCTGCAGACGTATCACTGCCACCTCGTCCGATTGTGGTCACGTCTCCATTTTTCGCGGCTCCTTGGAACCCAGCAACAACGACAACATCATGTTCAGATAGTGCCGCTTCGAGACGCTCACACTTCATATCAATAATTTTCGCACTCGTATGCTCCTTATCTGTCACAAAGCCCGCCTGAGCGCCTGTCATCGCTACAGCTTTTAGTCCGTTTTCATTTAGCATACTTGAAAACACAACAGCTGAAATATTCTCTCCGCAGGAAACGAGCAAGTCTTTTTCTCGATTTGTCATATGCTGTGCGCTACCGTAAAGCAGACCAAGCAACGTATCGGTCGCATAAGGATCGCCTTTTCGTCCCATTGCGGATACGACGACTACCGACTTATAGCCTTTCTCTTTTGCCGATAAGATATGTGCAAGTGCCCTTTTTCTACCTTGATCATCTTTGACAGATGTACCGCCAAATTTTTGGACAATTATTTTCACTGTTTTCACTCCAAGTTCATTCTGACGTAACAGAAGAGAGCAGGCGAAAGATGCCTAACTCTCTTCTGTTCGTCCTCATCATCCATTGAATGTTAAACTAATTTTAATGCTTTTAAGCTTTCTGCAATTTGAACGGAATTCCATGCAGCGCCTTTTAGCAGGTTATCAGATACAATCCACATATGGAACCCGTTTGGACGGTCCAAATCTTTCCGAATGCGGCCGACAAATACGTCATTTTTCCCGACAGCATCTGCAGGCATTGGATAAATTTGCTGAGACGGATCATCTTGCAGTGTAATGCCTGGAGCATCTTTTAGAATGGACTTGACGTCTTCAACTGTTGCGTCAGTTGATTCTAGTTCGACGTAAACAGATTCTGAATGTCCTGTCTCAATTGGAAGTCTCACACATGTTGCCGCTACTTCCAGCTCTGGCATATGCATGATTTTTTTCGTTTCATTGATCATTTTCATTTCTTCAAATGTATAGCCATTGTCTTGGAATTTATCAATTTGCGGAATCGCATTAAATGCAATTTGATAAGGCATGACTTCCGGCTTCACATCTTCTTTATTTAAAATGGCTTGTGATTGGCTATATAGCTCGTCAATGGCTTCATGTCCTGCACCTGATACGGCTTGGTAAGTGGACACGATGACTTTTTTCATGCCATACGCCTGACGAAGCGGTTCTAATGCCGCTACCATTTGAATCGTTGAACAGTTAGGGTTTGCAATGATTCCTTTATGGTCATGCAAGTCTTTTTCGTTTACCTCTGGTACGACAAGAGGGATGTTTTCGTCCATACGGAAAGCACTTGTGTTGTCTACAACAATCGCACCTCGTTTGACGGCTTCAGGAGCGAGCGCCTTGGAAACATTTCCTCCAGCACTGAATAATGCAATGTTTACTCCTTCAAAGCTTTCAGGTGTTGCTTCCTGTACAGTATACTCTTGACCTCTGAATGTCACTTTTGTTCCAGCAGAACGTTTTGAGGATAGTAGAGTCAGTGTATCCATTTCAAAATCTCTGTCAGCTAGTGTTTTTAACATTTGTTGACCGACAGCTCCAGTCGCTCCAACTACAGCTACATGCAATCCTCTTCCCATCAGTAAAACTCCTTCCGACCCATCCATGATTCTTTTCTTTCGGATGGCCATCCTATGACTTTTTACATTTTATTTTACCATAGAAAAGCAAGGCTTGAAGCATCTTTTTTGAATCTTTCATGATTTTCTAGTGAATCTATTATTCGCTTGGTCCGATTAAAATTGGTTGAATTTGTCTATGTTCTAGTGCCTCTTCTACCGTTTGAGAAAGCAGATCCATGTTTGCGACCATGGAGGTCGGTTTTTTAAACGGATCATCTTGACCAAATGGAATAAAGAAAATATTTTTTGTCGACATCAGCCTCATCAGATTTGTACCATTTAAGCCTAGCGCATCATTTGTTGAAATGCCTAAAACAACAGGACGATGATTTCGAATGGTTGCTTTTGCAGCCATTAAAACAGGGCTATCTGTCATGGCATTTGCGAATTTCGCCATTGAATTCCCTGTTAATGGAGCAATGACCATACAATCAAGTGGTAGCTTAGGTCCAAGCGGCTCTGCTTTCACGATGGAGTCAATCGCCTTAAATCCAGTCAACTTCTCGATCCGCTCAATCCAGTCCGCCCCATCTCCGAATCTTGTATTCGTGTTCTGGACCGTATATGACACCACTGGACGCACTTCCGCTCCTTCTTTTACAAGTGCTTCGATTTGCGGATAAACCGCTTCGTACGTACAGTGGGAACCAGTTAAGCCAAAGCCGATTCTTTTCCCTTTTAATGTTGTCATGATTCCATCCCCCTTTTTTCCTCTGCAAGTTCACATAAGAGCCCAGAAAGCACTTTTGCAATGATTTGCCCTGCTGTCTTTGGTGCAACAATTCCAGGGAGTCCAGGTGCAAGAAGCGCCTTCACTCCGTGTTTTTGTGCAAAGTCAAAGTCTGTTCCTCCTGGGCGGGAGGCGATATCCAAAATGAGTGTCTTTGGTGTCATGCTGACGATGACAGATGAATCTAATACAAGGCTTGGAATGGTATTGATGATGATATCTACATCCTTTACTTCTTCTTTTAACTGGTCCATTGAAAATGGATTGAGTCCCATTTCAAAGGCCCGTGCTAAATGCGCTGTATCTGCTGCCCCTACTTTTACATCCGCACCGAGTGCCCGAAATGTGCGGGCAATGGTGAGTCCCGTTCTTCCGAGTCCGAGAACAGCAACTCGTGATCCATGAATCGTATAATCCGTTTGCTGAATGGCCATCATGATAATCCCTTCAACTGTTGGAATAGAGTTATATATGGCAATATCATCTCGCTCAAACAGCTTCACAAGTTTTCGATTCACCTGCTTTGCCAGATTGTCTAAGTACGTATTAGAAATACCTGAGTACAAGGTACAATGGGCAGGGGTTCTTTCTAAATATGTTGCTTCTAGTAACACCTGCTCATTTGAGAAAACTGTCGCGACAACACCTTCATCCGTTGCCCCTGATACTGGCAGGATCATACTGTCTACCTGTTCGAATGGAAGTTCTGACATTTTTAGCTTTTCAGCCCCAATAAATCCGTGATCCAGCTGATCAAATCCAACCAAAAACACTTTGGCATGCTGCTGTGACAGCTTGCGAATAATTTCAAGCTGCCTTGCATCTCCCCCGATCACCGCAACCGTTAAACCGCTCAACATACTGACCGTTCACCTTCTTTATTTAAAAAAGTCTGTAATATTTTCTGAATCTCCCTTTCAGCATATGAGGAGAGGATTCAGGCTGTGAACGAATCGGAGAGAGAAAACAAAAAGAGCACCCATTTATGATGGATGCTCTTTTTCCCCGGGCGGCTGAAGTGCTTCAGGCACATCGAGAATGATCATATCTGATCCTATTTTTTGAATGTGATTCCACGGGACGCGGATGTCATTTCCTTGCTTTCGAAAGCCAAACCACTTCACCGAAGGTATAATGAGTGCTGTGATTTGACCGTCCTGTTCATTGATTTCAAGGTCGGTTTGTCCAAGCACGCCAAGCCGTTCCGCTCTTTTGATATCGACGATCTCTTTTCCTGACAGCTCACTTAGCCTCAAAATCGCATCACTTCCCTTCCGTATCATATATGCAGCCATAAGATGAAATAGACCGTCCCGCTTTTACAAGTTATGAATGATGCCAATTTGAATACCAAGCGGGTTTCAGTTGATGAAAGTAATCATGGTCTGCCAGCATTCTTTCCACTCGGTTCACCATATCTTTTACATGTTCACTGTCATAAGAAAGCGTCCAGACAATGGAAGAAAAGCAGCTCATTGCTGTATAAATAGAAAAAAGAAGCCAAAAATCGTCTGTCGTCTGTGTACTTACATAGTGATCCAGTTGCCCTGCTGAAAATGGAATACTATTTTCTCGGCTAAATAAGGACAATTTATACAAGTCATGAACGGGGTCACCCCAGTCAGATTGATCAAAATCAATGACACCTGCATACTCACCTTCTTGTATGATGATATTCCCCAAATGAAAATCATCATGCTGGAATTGATTAGGTCTTGCCTTTACCGCATCAGCATGTGATTTGATAAAATCTAATACGAATTGATCCTGGGCAAAGGTCACTCCACTTGATCGATAGGCATGTACATACCGTTCATGTTTCGCCATGACTCTCTCATACCATGAAGTAACATGAGAAGGAGCGGGGCATGTATGCATGAAACTCAGTGCTTCGCCCGCCCGTCTCCCGATTTCATACTGCTCTTTATTTGTAAGGAGAT
The DNA here is from genome assembly GCF_038610765.1 of Bacillus sp. FSL R5-0422. Lineage (NCBI taxonomy): Bacteria > Bacillati > Bacillota > Bacilli > Caryophanales > Bacillaceae > Bacillus > Bacillus sp. FSL R5-0422. Next base: position 1,583,637 of record NZ_CP152014.1, on the reverse strand, counting down.
GAATGGCTGCTCTTGCGTTCTCTCCTTCAATAAAAGTGAAAATACGATAGGTACAGTTGAGTTCCGTATTCATTCCAATCTCCATCACTTCAGAACATAGTAGCCCTCGATCTTTTAACTTTTGCTGAATTGACGCTTTTCTTTTAAAATTTAAATACGTTTTGAGGTTTGATAGCTTGAGCACTAGCTTTTCACTTGAGGATGTTGTGACGAGATAAGTACGGTTGCCAGAAAAGCCAGATGTCATCAGCTGAAAGGAGATGGCTTGTGTCAGAAGCGGAGAGAGACGTTTCAGTTTTTCATGTTCCATGTAAGCAGTACTCCTTTCCACTTGATATACAATAAACGGCAGACCTCTTAAGAAGCCTGCCGTGTTGTTTACATTATGATGGCTGATCACCCGTAGGACTAATAAGCGAGAGCGCATAATCCTCTGTAAAGATTCGTTTTGATAAGTTATTCACACCGTCTAATGTGACTTTGTTAATTTCGTCAATAATTTCATCAAGCGTACGATGTTTGCCAAGGAGCAGTTCATTTTTACCGTTTCGGCTCATCTTGCTGTTTGTGCTTTCAAGACTGAGCATTAGGTTCCCTTTCATTTGCTCCTTAGAGTTTTCAAGCTCTTTTTGTGTGATTCCCTCACGCTTTAAGACGTCTAGCGTTTGTAAAATGGTTTCAGAGAGCAAGTTTAACTGCTTCGCTCCAGTCCCGCCATAAATCGTCAGCATGCCGTTATCTGCAAATGAACTGTGATAGCTAAAAACAGAATATGCGAGGCCTTTGTCTTCTCTTACATCCTGGAACAAGCGGCTGCTCATGCTTCCGCCAAGAACATTATTTAAGACGATTAAGTCATAGATGCCTTTATCTCCAGCTGGAAGGCCATTAAAGCCCATGCATAGGTGCGCTTGCTCTGTTTCCTTTTTGCGTGTGAGCTTGTCATAGTGAAACTGCGGCGCTTCTACAGGCTGTTTTTTCCCTTTCGTTTCATACGAACCGAACAACTTTTCAACTTCACTAATGAATGTGTCATCTACATTCCCTGCAACAGAGATGACGACGCGGTCCGGCGTGTAGAATTCATCCATATAAGCTCTAAGAGAGTCACCGTTAAAGGTAGAAAGTGTTTCTTCTGTTCCTAAAATCGGGAACCCTAAAGAATGATCACCATAGATCGCTTTGCTCAACAGATCATGAACGATATCATCAGGCGTATCTTCATACATTTTGATTTCTTCATATACTACATTTTTTTCTTTTTTCAGCTCTTCTTCATCAAAAGCGGAATGGAAAAACATATCGCTCAATACATCGAGGGCGTAGCCGGCATGTGAATCAAGCACCTTTGCATAGTAGCAAGTGTATTCTTTTGACGTAAAGGCATTCACTTGACCACCGATGCGGTCAAAGGATTCTGCGATATCACGTGCAGATCTCGTCTTTGTCCCTTTAAAGAACATATGCTCTAGAAAGTGTGAGATTCCGTTAATTTCAGGTGTCTCGTGTCTAGAACCCGTTCCAATCCAGACGCCAATTGCGACAGATCTTACAGTGGGATTGTTTTCAAGTACAATTCTTACTCCGTTTTGGCATGTATACGTTTTGACCAAGTTTTGCTCCTCCTATTCAACAAACAGATCGGATCACGGATGTCTTTTTTCACTTAGGAGGTCTGAAACCGTTCCTAATTCATATCCTCTTTCCTTGATTTGAGTGATAAGTGCGTCAAGACTTTTCGCCGTCGAATCTGTTGGATGCATTAATATCATCGCCCCATTGTGAATTTTCCCTAGTACCCGTTTTTGTAATATGTTAGGTGACGGCTTTTGCCAGTCAATGGTGTCTACCGTCCACATAATGGTTTCCATTCCTTCTTTTGCGGCTAGCTTCACTGTTTCTTCTTTAAAACTACCGCTTGGAGGGGCGAACCACTTCGGTTTTTTTCCAAGGGATTCTTCAATTTGACGATTCGTTTTGGTAATCTGCTCTAATGCTCGTTCTCTTGTCAGTGTGCGCATATCCGGGTGATTGTATGAATGGTTTCCAATTTCATGACCATCTGCCACGATCTTTTTAGCAAGATCCGTGCTTTTTTTCACCCATTTGCCCTCTAAGAAAAAGGTCGCCTTCACTTGATGCTTTTCCAGTGTCTTTAACATCTTGATTAAATGCTCGTCACCCCAAGCCACGTTAATGAGGAAAGCATTCATTTTTTTGTCTGGATGTCCCTTGTAAATAGGCTCAGCACCAAGTTCATGTAAATGAATAGAAGGTTTTGTTTCATTGAAAACAAGCAGCTTTTCATCAAATGACCCATGCTTTTTCATTTTTTCATAAGAGGCATCGATATTGACCGTCTGTCCATTTAGACCAGGCATCTTTTTCCACACTTTATCAATCTTAGCATTTTGCGCCTTCACTTCATAGTCAGAAGACTTCGATTCAATCTCTTGATATAAAATATCTTTTGAAACAGATGCAACCTCAGCATGCTCTTTCATTGATTCAATATATGTAACAGCAGCCGGCTGCTTCATTGTTTGATATGACACGAGCAGTAAAAATACAAACACAATGAATGGTAACGTTTTTTTCAATGGTTGTCCCTCCCCTTTACCACAAATTATGATGGGGAGAAACAAGCTAGAACTATAGTTAGCGCAAGAAAAGAAAGAAGCCTGGTACGGATACCTGGCTTCTCATATATTTCATTAAGACTGTTTTTCTTCTTTTTCCTTTTCTTCACGTAAAACAGCTTTGCGAGAAAGGTTCACACGGCCTTGTTTATCGATTTCAGTGACTTTGACAAGTAATTCATCGCCAATTTTCACAACATCTTCTACTTTGCCTACACGATCAAGCGCAAGTTCAGAAATATGAACAAGTCCATCTTTGCCGCTGAAGATTTCAAGAAAAGCACCGAATTTTTCAATGCGTTTTACTTTACCTAAGTAAAGTTGCCCTACTTCAACTTCTCTCACAAGATCTTCAATGATTTTCTTCGCTTTTTGGTTCATGTCTTCTTCTGTAGAAGAGATAAAGATTGTACCATCTTGTTCAATATCAATTTTCACACCGGTATCTTCGATGATTTTATTGATTTGTTTACCGCTTGGTCCGATGACATCGCGAATTTTATCAGGATTGATTTTCATCGTTAAGATTTTTGGTGCATAACGAGACAATTCTCCTCTAGAAGTAGGAATCGTTGATAGCATGCTATCTAAGATTTCCATTCTTCCTTTTTTCGCTTGTTGGAGAGCTTCTTCCAAGATGTCTTTTGATAGACCATCGATTTTGATATCCATTTGAAGTGCAGTTACACCTTTTGATGTACCTGCTACTTTAAAGTCCATATCGCCAAGTGCATCTTCCATTCCTTGAATGTCTGTCAGCACTGTGTAGTATTCACCAGATTTCACAAGTCCCATTGCAATCCCTGCAACTGGTGCTTTAATTGGAACACCCGCATCCATCATCGCAAGTGTGCTTGCGCAAATACTTGCTTGTGAAGTAGATCCGTTTGATTCTAATACCTCAGACACAAGGCGAACCGTATAAGGGAAATCTTTTTCAGATGGAATCACTGGTTCTAATGCTCGTTCACCTAGCGCTCCATGTCCGATTTCACGTCGGCCTGGGCCACGCATTGGACCTGTCTCACCAACACTGAATTGCGGGAAGTTGTAATGGTGCATGAAGCGTTTTGATTCTTCAACGCCTAAACCGTCAAGAATTTGCACATCGCCAAGTGCACCTAATGTACAAATACTAAGCGCCTGTGTTTGTCCTCTTGTAAATAGACCTGAACCGTGCGTTCTTGGCAGAAGTCCTACTTCTGAAGAAAGTGGACGGATTTGATCTACACCGCGTCCATCTGGACGTACTTTCTCTTCAGTGATCAGACGACGAACTTCATTTTTGACAAGCTTGTTTAATACATCTTTCGCTTGTTTAATCGTCGCTTCGTCGCGATCTTCTTCTTCAAATTTTTCAACCACAGCTTTTTTCACAGCACTGATTGCATCTTCACGTGCATGCTTCTCATGTACTTGAATCGCTTTCAGCAGGTCTGTTTCAGCAAGTGCCTTGACTTCGTCTGCTAACGTTTGATCTACTTCATATAAAGGAATATCGATCTTTGCTTTACCGACCGCTTTGACAATTTCCTCTTGGAATTCGATTAAACGTTTGATCTCTTGGTGACCATACATGATCGCTTCAAGCATTGTTTCTTCTGGTACTTCATCAGCACCAGCTTCGACCATGTTGATCGCATCTTTTGTTCCAGCGACTACAAGGTTGATGTCACTTTGTTCAAGCTGTTCTACATTTGGATTGATGATAAACTTTCCATCAACTCGTCCTACTGTAACGCCGGCGATTGGTCCCTCAAATGGAATGTCAGACACACATAATGCTAATGATGAGCCAAACATTGCTGCCATTTCAGATGAACAATCTTGATCCACACTCATAACGATACTAATCACTTGTACTTCGTTTCTAAATCCATCTGCAAATAATGGACGGATTGGTCTATCAATTAAGCGGCTCGCAAGGATCGCTTTTTCACTTGGACGGCCTTCTCTTTTAATGAAGCCACCAGGAATTTTACCTACTGCGTATAATCTTTCTTCGTAGTTCACAGTGAGCGGGAAGAAATCAAGTGGTTTTGGTTCTTTAGAAGCTGTTGCTGAGCTAAGTACAGCTGTATCTCCGTAGCGTACGAGGACCGCTCCGTTTGCTTGCTTTGCAAGCTGGCCAGTTTCAACTGTCAGTTGACGTCCAGCCCAGTCTATGGTGAAGACATGTTTCTCTTGTCCCATTCTGAGAAAAACTCCTCTCTTATCTTGAAATTTTAGTTAATTCTTATTATGAACAAAATGATTTTCACATATCAATGTGAAAGGTGTATGTAGAAGGGTTTTTGCCATTCTTTCAACATTTTAACCATAAAATATTAGTGATTATACGATAAAAAAGCGGGAATCCTCCCGCTTTTTACGATTATCGACGTAAGCCTAGTTTGTTAATTAACTCACGGTAACGAGTTACGTCTTTATTACGTAGATACGTAAGAAGATTACGACGTCTACCTACCATTTTCAAAAGACCGCGACGTGAGTGGTGATCTTTCTTATGAGTACGTAAATGCTCGTTCAAGTTGTTAATTGATTCTGTTAGGACAGCGATCTGAACTTCTGGAGATCCAGTATCAGATTCGTGTGTTTTGAACTCACTAATTAGTTGAGTTTTACGCTCTTGAGTAATAGCCATCCTGTTTCACCTCCAAATCATGTTAGCCCCATCTACCTCGCAACCGTCGGTGAAGTCGGCCTGCCAAGTAAGTGGTTTTAAAGCTACAGGAATTATCATACTAAAAATATACTGAATTTGCAAATGGTAGAGCTGTTTTTCTATGAATTTTTTGTTTGCTTTCGCTGATGTTGAAAAAACTGAATCGCTTCTTCTTTATCTAGACTGATTTGAGCCGTTAACTCCTGGATTCCGTTAAATTTTTGCTCACTGCGAATGCGCTTGAACCACTGTAATTTAATCGGTTCCCCATAGATTTCTTCGTTAAAACCAAAGAGATTTACTTCAATGGCAGGCTGATCAGGGCGTTTTTCATAAAAGGTTGGTTTATAGCCAACATTACAAACACCGTCATACATTTTGCCTTTCACTTCTGCTCTTACCGCATAAACCCCTGTTGGCGGAATGATATACTCAGCAGATAAACCGACATTGGCAGTCGGAAAGCCGATCGTCCGTCCTCGTTTATCACCATGAATGACAATACCGCGTAGCTGATAAGGTTTTCCTAAAAGCTCACTCACATATTCAACATCCCCATTTTTCAATGCAGATCGTATGAGTGTTGAGCTGACTTTTCGGTCTTGATTGGACAACTTAGGAACGATGGTGGCCGTCATACGTCCTTTTCCGTACTCATCGAAGGTTTCCATTGTGCCTGCACCAAAACGGCCAAACGTAAAATCAAAACCGGCTACTGCGTGCTTTACATTCAGCTCATCCAGATATTGATCGACAAACTCTTGAGGAGATAGTGCTGCAAAGCTTTCACTGAACTGCACAATGTATAAATAGTCAGCGCCCAGCTGTTCGATGAAATCGATTTTATCCTCAAGCGGTGTAATTAAGTCCTTGGGTTCACGTGCTTTTTGCAAAACGTGTGATGGGTGCGGATGAAAGGTCATGACCGCTAAAGCCAGCCCTTCTTTTCTTGCAATGCTTTTTGCTGCGTCAATTACTTTTTGATGTCCGAGGTGAACACCGTCAAAATACCCTAAAGCCATAACAGACGGGTCTTGATCCTTTTGATTCAATGTATGTGGGTGTGAAATATGTATAGTCTTCACGAGATGGTCACCTTTTCTTTAAGATTGCTTGTCCTGAGATAAGATCTTCGCCGGCTTCATCAAATTCTGTTTGGTCGGGTGCTTCATATATATCGCCATACACCGGCCTGAAGGAGCAAAGACAGCGACACGATCTTCCTCTGCGAAATGAGCGAATTCATCAGGCATTGGCAGGACTGCACCGTTTTCCACTTTACTTGCTAATGTATCATTTATCTCCCATTTCGGCAAATGATTGAGCGCACGCTCGATCGGGACAAGGTGCTCATCTACTGTGCCTTCTTCGCTTATATCTCGCAGCTCATCAAGGGTGATGCACTCATCTAGTGTAAAATCACCTGAACCAGTGCGAATGAGGTGTGACATATGAGCTGGAAAACCTAGTTTCTTTCCAATATCAACCGCTAAGGTTCTGACATACGTTCCTTTTGAACATAAAACGGTAAATCTAAATGATACTGTTCCATTTTCAAATAAAGCAGGTGTTGTCCGCTCGATACGGTGAATCGAAATTTCACGGCTCGGTCGCTCAATTTCAATGCCTTCTCTTGCATATTCATAGAGTTTTTTTCCGCCAATTTTCACTGCCGAAAACATAGGTGGAATTTGTTCAATGGTTCCTTGAAACTGTTTCAACGCAGCATCAATTTCTTCTTCTGAGATGGGGTTTTGCACCTTTTTTTCTTCTACGATTTCACCTGTTTGGTCTTCTGTTGTTGTAGAAAAACCAATCGTGATTTTTGCATCATACGTTTTCGATTTATCTGTTAAATATTCGACAATCTTCGTTGCTCTCCCGATACAAATGGGCAGAACACCTGATACCTCGGGATCGAGTGTACCTGTATGTCCCACTTTTTTTGTATGCAAAATCTTTCTCACTTTGAACACACAGTCGTGAGAGGTCATCCCTCTTTCTTTATGTAATAAAAGAACACCATTTATCATCTGCGCGCTCTCCTTTCGTAAACGATGAAAAAGGACAGACGATCATCGCCTATCCTTATTTCAACGTCTTATTCGTGATCTTTTGTGTTTAGTTCCGCAATTAGGCTTTCAATTCGGTTTCCGTAATCCACGGATTCATCGAATTCAAAGTGCAGTTCTGGTGTTTTGCGAAGTCTAATTCGATTGCCAATTTCAGAACGGATATACCCTTTAGCCTTTGCAAGACCTTTTAAGGTTTCCTCTCTTTTCTTCTCGTCACCGAGAACAGAAATGTACACTTTCGCAATTTGCAAATCACCGGATACTTCGACATCGGTTACAGTCAAAAAGCCGATTCTTGGATCTTTTAGCTTTCTGCCTAGGATGTCGCCTAATTCTTTTTTCATCTGCTCACCCACGCGGGTTGCTCTCATACTCATGATCATATCACCTCTAATTAAAACCACTCAGTTTTCGTGATCGTTCGTTCAATTTCAGGAAAAGAATCAATAAAGCTTAAAACACGCTGCAATTCCTTTTCCACTTGAACCCGAGATGAGGAAATCACGGCGATTCCAATTGATGTACGCTGCCATGTGTCCTGGTAATCCATTTCAGCCATGGTTACATTGAATTTATGGCGCGTTCTTGTCAATATACGCTGAAGAACCGCACGTTTTTCCTTCAGTGAGGAGGCATCATAAATGATGCACTCACATTCGGTATAACCGATCATTTTCTTTCGATTTCTTGCATAACGAATGATTCCATGACATCACCTTCACGGATATCGTTGTACTTCTTAATGGTAATACCACATTCATAGCCTTGTGAAACTTCTTTCACGTCATCTTTGAATCGTTTTAATACGTCGACTTCGCCTTCAAAAATAACGACGCCGTCACGGATTAAGCGGATACCACTATCTCTTGTGATGGTTCCTTCAGTGACATAACCACCAGCAATTGTACCAATTTTAGATACTTTGAACGTTTGACGAACTTCAACTTGACCGATGACTTTTTCTTCATATTCAGGGTCAAGCATTCCTTTCATCGCTGCTTCAATTTCATCGATGACTTTATAAATAATGCGGTGTAAGCGGATATCTACGTTTTCTGTTTCAGCTGTGCTCTTCGCATTTCCATCAGGACGTACGTTAAATCCGATCACGATCGCATTAGAAGCACTTGCTAAAATAATATCAGATTCTGTAATCGCTCCAACACCCGTATGGATGATTTTCACTTTTACGCCTTCTACTTCAATTTTTTGAAGAGCGGCCGTCAGTGCTTCAGCAGAACCTTGTACGTCTGCTTTCACGATCAAGTTGATATCCTTCACTTCACCTTGTTTGATTTGCTCAAATAGGTCATCTAGAGATAATTTTGCTTTGTCTGAACGCTGTTCATCAAGCTGTTTCGAAGCACGCGCCTCACCTACTTGACGAGCTGTTTTTTCATCTTTGAATACGAGGAACTGATCCCCTGCATTCGGTACATCATTTAAACCAGTGATTTCAACAGGTGTAGATGGTCCTGCTGTTTTCACGCGGCGTCCGATGTCATTGACCATTGCACGTACACGGCCAAATGTATTTCCGACAACGATTGGGTCACCTACTTGAAGTGTACCAGTTTGAACAAGAAGGGTTGCAACAGATCCTCTTCCTTTATCAAGCTCAGCCTCGATAACAGTTCCTTTTGCCGCACGATTTGGGTTGGCTTTCAGTTCTCCTACTTCGCTGACAAGAAGGATCATTTCGATCAATTCGTCAATGCCTTCACCTGTTTTTGCAGATAGAGGAACGAAGATCGTTTCGCCGCCCCAAGCTTCTGGTACTAGACCATGCTCAGTTAATTCCTGCATCACACGATCAGGGTTCGCTGTTGGTTTGTCAATTTTGTTGACAGCGACAATGATTGGCACTTCTGCTGCTTTTGCATGGTTAATGGCTTCAACCGTTTGCGGCATAACGCCATCATCTGCTGCAACGACTAGAATGGTCGTATCCGTCACCTCGGCACCACGTGCACGCATCGTTGTAAATGCTGCGTGTCCAGGTGTATCAAGGAACGTGATTTTCTTGCCATTATCTTCAATTTGGTATGCACCGATATGCTGCGTGATTCCACCAGCTTCACCTTCAACAACTTTCGTCTTACGAATGCTGTCAAGAAGCGTTGTTTTCCCGTGGTCAACGTGTCCCATGATCGTCACAACTGGAGGGCGTACTTGCATATCTTCTTCTTTATCTTCAACTTCATACTTTTCAAGTTCAGTTTCTTCTAAAATAATGACTTCCTCTACTGGAACGCCATATTCAGAAGCGATTAATTCAACTGTATCTTTATCCAGCTCTTGGTTAATGGTTGCCATAACACCAAGCATCATCAGCTTTTTGATAATTTCAGCTGTTTCTTTTCCAAGCTCTTCAGCCAGCTGTCCGACTGTCATTGAATTAGTAAATTCAATTTTTTCAGGAAGCTCTTTTTTAGGTTTTACAGGTCTAGCTTGTTGATGCTGCGATTTGTTATTCCCACCGCGTTTATTTTTGTTTTTGTTTTGGTTGTTGTTTTTTTTGTTTTTATTAAATTGATTATTCTGCACGTCATTCTTCTTTCTATCATTGATTTTGTTAGATGATTGTTTTTTTTGTTCTGCGGGTTTCTCGTTAGTTGTCTCTTTTGCTTTGGCTTTTTTATAGATAGCGTCTAGCTTTTTCACAGTGTCGTCTTCAAGCGTCGCCATGTGGTTGTTCACTTCCACGTTCATATCCTTAAGCGCTGCTATAATATCTTTACTTGAAACATCTATGGCTTTTGCGTATTCATATACTCTCACTTTAGCCATTCGTTCACCCCCAAATAAATTAATCGAGCAAGCTTATAAGCTTCTTAGCGAAGCCTTGGTCAGTGACAGCGACAACTACGCGAGCTTCTTTCCCAATAGAACGTCCGAGAACGGAACGGTCTTCAACTTTTCTAACCGGAACATTATAAAATTTGCATTTGTCAGATACCTTTTTCTCTGTATTCGATGAGGCATCTGCTGCAAGAAGAACCAGCTTAGCACGCGCATGTCTAATTTCTTTGATCACAAGATCTTCTCCTGACACGACTTTACGAGCTCGATTTGCTAGACCAAGCAAAGGATACCATTCAGATTGATTCATTTGGTTTTTTCACCTTTTCAGCTAGTTCTAGTAATTCTTCAAATATGTGTTCGTCAATCTGTGTCTGAAATTGCTGCTGTAAACTGCGTTTGTTCTTTGCCGCAAGAATGGTTTCTTTATCGAGAGAAAGGTAAGCTCCGCGTCCGTTCTTTTTTCCGGTTGCGTCAACAGACACTTCACCTTCTTTAGAACGAACAACACGGATCAGTTCTTTCTTTGGTTTCATTTCTCCCGTCACGACACATTTTCTAAGCGGGATTTTTTTTCGGCTATTCACCTTTTACATCACCTCTTATTCGTCAGATTCCTCAGCTACTGGTTCAGCCTCTAAGAAAAGAGATTCAGAGTCTTCAGTTCTTGGGAAAATACCGAGTTCCCTTGCATCTGTTTCGCTTTTAATGTCAATTTTCCAGCTAGTCAGCTTTGCTGCAAGACGAGCATTTTGACCTCTTTTACCAATGGCTAATGACAGCTGATAATCAGGGACAATCACTGTTGTCGCCTTATCTTCTTCATTGACAATCACATCAAGTACTTTTGATGGACTTAATGCATTGGCAACAAATTCAACCGGGTCATTAGACCAATGGACAATGTCAATTTTTTCGCCTTTTAGCTCGTTGACAATTGCTTGTACACGCTGACCTTTTGGTCCAACACAAGAACCTACTGGATCAACATCAGGATCATCCGTGCGAACAGAGATTTTAGAACGGTCCCCAGCTTCTCTAGCAACCGATTTAAGCTCTACAGTACCATCATAAATTTCTGGCACTTCAATTTCAAATAAACGCTTTAAAAGTCCTGGATGTGTTCTAGACACATAAATTTGTGGTCCTTTTGTTGTTTTTTCGACTTTTGTAATAAACACCTTAATGCGGTCATGTGGTTTGTAGTCCTCATTTGGCATTTGTTCGTTGACCGGAAGAAGGGCTTCGATTTTGCCAAGTGACACGTAAATGAATTTACTGTCAATTCGCTGAACGATTCCCGTCATAATGTCTTCCTCGCGATCGATAAACTCAGTGTAGATCACACCTCGCTCTGCTTCTCTCACTCGCTGCGTCACGACTTGTTTCGCCGTCTGAGCTGCAATACGTCCGAAATCTTTTGGCGTGACTTCAATTTCAACGACGTCACCTACCATGTAATTCGGGTTTATATTGGCTGCATCATCTACAGAGATTTCAAGGCGAGAATCATACACTTCATCTACAACATCTTTTCTTGCGAATACGCGAATTGTTCCCGTTTCGCGGTTTAAATCAACACGAACATTTTGCGCTTGATTAAAGTTACGCTTATATGCAGAAATGAGTGCAGCTTCTATCGCTTCAATAATAATTTCTTTACTAATACCCTTCTCTTTCTCGAGAACAGTCAGGGCATCTAACAACTCACTACTCATTTTTATGGTTCCCCCTTATATCAATGAAAAGGTTAATTGAACGAAACTGCTAATCTTGCGTTAGCTATTTTTTCGTATGGAATATTGATCTCTTTCTTTCTTGTCTTGATCTTCACTGTCACTGTTGCAATCTCACCATCAAAGCTTGTAAGCTCACCTTCAAATGCTTTTTCACCATCAATTGGTTCATATGTTTTCATGAAAACATTTTTTCCAAGTGCTTTTTCAAAATCAGCTTTTTTCTTTAATGGGCGCTCCGCTCCAGGAGAGGACACTTCAAGAAAGTAGTTTTGGCTAATCGGATCTGCCTCATCAAGCTTTTCGCTCAAGGCTTCGCTCACTTTGGCACATTCTTCGATATCGACGCCTTTATCAGAGTCAATAAACACGCGAAGGAACCAGTTTTGACCCTCTTTGACAAATTCAACATCAACGAGTTCAAGCTGTAAGCCATCTAAAATTGGCTGCACCATTTCGCTTACGACATCCACTACTTTTTTGCTCATTCTCTTCCTCCTTGTGCTTTCGATAAACGCTCTTATCAATCATTCTGCATAAAAACCCTGCTTTATGTGAGCAGGGGGAGCAGAAAACGGATGAATAATGTCGAGACAAAAATTGCCTGTTCAATACAAAAGAGCGGGTTTCCCCACTCTTGTCTCGGTAATCGTTAGCATTTCCATAAAAACTATACCATATCCAATTTTTTTATGCAAATGAACTTCCTTATTCAGCAGGCATTCGTCATCGATTCTTTTCGTTCATTCTTTTCGCATGTTCACTAATAAGTACCGCCTCTCTACTCCCTTTTATGATGCGAAAACCGTCATAATCGGGATAGAGCGAATCATCGTCCTGAATGCTTGTTAAAATCCAAAATTGACTACCAGCCCCTCCAAGCCGCTCAACCGCTGACAGCCAGCTTTGGTACACGTCAGGACGTGCTGATTGATGTTGATAGCCAAACTCTTCTAACACAACTGGTTTTCCGATTGTCTTCCCGCGGGTAATATGGTCTTCGATCCATTTCACTCCCCAAGCAGCAGACTTGTTCCAGTGATCTGGGTATAGGTGATAGGTTCCATAGTCGATATGAGAGAGAGCCGTCAAACGGTCCCAATCAACGCCCTCCCCTCCTCTGTAAAACCAATCTTCATGTCCTGGTATGCGAAAAAAACCTTCATCTCCTACTGCAACAAGGTGGTGACGATCCAGCGATTTGATCCATGTACTCATTTCATCTGCCCAATTGACTAGTATATGACCCGTTGGATCTGACTGCACACGCGGCTCATTGGCTAATTCCCAAGTCATAATAGCTGGATCATCCTTATATTGAACACCAGTGTACGTATTCGTTCTTTCTAAAACATAGCGCACATAGTTTTTGTAAGCTTGTTGAATACGAGGGTCTGTATAAAAGGCATCATGTGATCCTGCTTTGAACCACTTTACGTATTGATTCATTCCGCCAAAGTCATCCCAATTGTTCACTAGTGGGATGACAAGCTTTATTCCTTCCTGTCCCGCTTTATAAATCGCATAATCTAGCTTTTGAAAACCTGATTCTTCATAGACCCCTGGACTAGATTGTAAGACGGAGTTTTCTTGAGGGGCTCCGTCGTGAAATCCCCAAATACGTATGACCTTTAAATTCATGGCTTTCATATCATCGAACACCGCATCTACCATCTTTTTAGATTTGTAATGGAAATAGTAATTATTTGTACCAGCAAAGTAAAATGGTTGATTGTTCAGCGTAAATTGTGTACCAGATGTCTGCACAAAAGCGGCGGCTTTAATCGCAAGTGAAAACCAACCTGCCCATACAGCGACCACAAGTATGAAGCAGGACACTCTTTGAGTCCACTTTTTCATTTACATTCTCCTCACAATCTATCCTTCCTCAGGTACAATCACATCGAGCCGAAGCGGTGTTTGTTCTTTTGAATCAAGTTCAATTGTCTGTTGTTTCAACAGTTTATTTTCTTTACCGATTCGAATCTCATATGTCCCGTGAAATGCTCGACATGTCACATGGCCATTAGCATCTGTTTTTTCAACTCTTTGTGTCGTCCACTCATTTAGAAGCTTTTCGTAACGTCTTCCTGCTTCATTTAAAGACCAATCGTAATTTACGATGGCCGCATGCTCCCCTCTCCAATGGGCACCTGCCCAAAATCCCCACATTAGCACTCCTTTTACGGCTGGATGACTAAATGCGACGCGATATAGAGCCTCTAGGTTATCCGCTCTTCTATGAGCGTCAGGATGAACAGAGTCGTACTCAGTGACCCATATAGGAAGCCCAAGCTCAGCAAGTACATCGAGCCTTTCTTTTACAACGGCTGGATCGACCCTTTCTTCAAAATGGCCTTGAACACCAATGGCCTCGATAGGTGCACCTAACTGACGAAGTTCATTAATATGCGCTTTATAAGCATGGTGCTCACCATATGAAATCACATTATAATCATTTACAAACAATTGTGCTTGAGGGTCAATTTTTTTCGTTTCTTCATACATCCATTTCCAAATACTTTTCCCAAATCGATCTTTAAAAAATGAACCATGCATCATTTCATTGTTTACATCCCAATGACGGAATCTTCCTTTAAAATGATTGCCCGCATGCTCAAGCCGTTTTTTCATGGCTTCATACACTTCGTGATTCGGTAGCGACCTCAGCCAGCTTGGATTCGCATCCTCCACCTCCCAAAATAAAGCGTGCCCCCTTACTGGAAGTTGGTGTTTATCTGCAAAATTCAGCATCGCATCTGCTTTTTCGTAGGTGATTCTCCCTCTTTCCGGCTCATTCGCATACCATTTTGCCTCATTTTCAAAAACAGCCCAGTTAAAATGCTTCACAAAAAAATCAGCATATTGTTGATTAAATAACACTTGGTCATTCATCGCTGAACCAAATGCAAATTCATGCCTGATTTGCTTCAACTCAACCTCTATTCCTGCTATTGGCTTTTTATCGTGATTTGTGACGTTTATTTCAAGATCTCTTTGTCTATGCTCTAAGATTCGTTCATCCGCCTCTTTTTTCCACTTCAGATTGATCTGCGCATTTTTGTCCTTCTTTGATGATTGATGAAGAAAGCTTCTTTCTTTGACCATGTAAACAAGCCCTTCTCTTCACTGGATTTATATTTCTTAAACAAACTGCCGGCTCAAAGTAACCGGCAGCTTAAATTTGATCTGTTAGTTGATCAGACGATGATATTCTGCGTAGGCAGTGGCCATATCCACTTGAGACCAGAAACGGTGATAGGTGAAAACCGGTGCCCCGTTCTCCCATTTGCCTGTTGCTTCATTAAATGAAGACTGATATTT
This sequence comes from Bacillus sp. FSL R5-0422, assembly GCF_038610765.1. Taxonomy (NCBI): domain Bacteria; kingdom Bacillati; phylum Bacillota; class Bacilli; order Caryophanales; family Bacillaceae; genus Bacillus; species Bacillus sp. FSL R5-0422. Next base: position 1,568,396 of record NZ_CP152014.1, on the reverse strand, counting down.
ACTCTCGAGTGAAGACCATGCTGGATCTTGTTTAATGTTCGGACGAAGATCAGCAAAACTCGTATAGACCCCATTTCCTCCTCGCTGCGGATCAGAAGGAATAGTGCTTGAGCCAGGAATCTGATTCCCTTGACCAAATGTCCCGTTCCAACCATTTGGGAAATACACTTCTTTTTTAAAGAAACGGTCATAGTCCTCTCTTTCTTCTTCTGTTACAATGCCCACGCCATCATTGTAATTCCACGCAACCTCAAGGAGCTGTGCGGCAGCATCTTTCGCTCTGACACCAAGCGCTGTATAATTCCCTGTTTCTAGCTTAGTGGCGGCAGCAAAGAAAGTGAGAGCCTTGACTAAACTCCCTAGTACGCCTGTATCCTGAGTTGGATCTTTTGTAACAGCTGTTAAGTTTGGATTTCCTGTTGCAGACTGGAAGCCATTCCAGGAGTCAGGCTGTCCGCTCCAAGCAATATTTCCTGGAAGCCAAAACTCGCCTGGTGCACTCGTTGTAGCCACAGCAGCATTTGTTCCCCCTAGAATTCTTCGTCCTTGGTCATCTAGGAAATAACCCTCTTCATCTGACACAGGACGGCTGCCGATAAAAATGTAATCGAGTGCATAGTTCACCCATTTTGTGATGCAAGATTTAGCCATTTGGACATTTTCAGAAGTTTTGTCTCCATCTTTCACAAAAATATAATAAAGCTCTGCTACACGTTCCATCGGCCATGCCTGCATCCCAAACCAGTTATTAGAAGGCGGATCATGGTAAACAGGTGCATCCTCGTATGCCATATCGTAAAAAGTACTTCTTCCTGCCGGATAAGCACTATAGTCTCCATTCCAGCTATTGGTTGCGCCACCTGCTATCGCGCCCTCTTTTGATTGAAGCCATACATAAAATTCAAGCTGCCTTTTTAATGTTTTTTCCCAATCGCTTGCACCGGTAGCGGAAGATGGCTTTAAACCACCTTTGTCTGAAGACAAAGCATAAGCGGCGACAGGATTTTGATACCCTTGGTGACAATGGCTCGCTCCGATACGCCATGACCAGTTTGCATAATCGCCAAGTCCTCCGCCCCAAGAGGTATACCATGCCATTAAGTAATGACAGGCACCCTTTCCGTTTCCAGGGTACGGATTCCCTTGCTTACCGCTTCCAATCGTTTGAAAATACTTATCGTACATACCGTAACGGAGAAAATCACCCATTTTTTTCGCTTTATCAAGATAGGTTGAATTATTGTAGCCGAGTTCCTTTGCCCAATAGATCGCTTGTATTGCACGCGCATCAGCATCCGTTGCATTCGTATAGCGCCACTGAGCAGCTGGTACTTGGTTTTCTTTTGTGAACAAGCTCATAAAGCCTTCATTTGGCTTCCCAAACGATTTATCATCTTGGGATGGATGCGGGATCGCCTCCCATACAGATTCCTGCGGCCCGCGCTGGAACGTGTTCACATATGCGGCTTTATGTGATGGATTGAGCAAGTTCCCATATTTATACCAGTTATCGACATCAAGCAGCCAGTGCATTAAATACGTTTCATTTGTTCCATAGGTTGATTTCAATTCACCATCAATCGGATCTTGACCAGCAGGACGAGCTCCGCTCAGCTGACTAGGATATTGATCCGGATATGGTTTTTCTGCTGCGTAGGTGGCTGGACTAGAAGGGTTGTAGGCGCTCATATGTGGCTGTTCATCATTCCCATCTTCATTTACCGGGATGATGTATTTCTCCATATTGTCCCAGGCTGCCTCTAATTTGCTCCAATCTCCTGTGTAATGTCCGTACAACACCTCTAGCCACAGCCAATAACTATATGCTTCTGACGTTGTCATATGCCCATAATCAGGCGCTTCGCAAATAAGTGTCTCAATTGAATGATACGGAATTCCTTCTGGTGAAAAATATCCATTCGCATCACTTTTAATTTGATGATAAAGCGTTAAAAACCGTTCTTTGTTTGACAAACCCTTCACCCTTTCAATAAATCTTGATTTTATTTGTCTGGAAGTGTACCAAATACTAAAGAACCATCATCAAAAACAGGTATTCTCGGTGTTTTTTGCATATTGGATGTTAAGCCTTGAAAGGAATAATCATTTGAGGCATCCCATATATTCGATCCATTTGGTGCAGATAATCGAAATTGTATTTCCTTCTTATGCTCTGATTCTCCTCCAGGAAAAATCACTACGCCCGTAAAATCAATTTCTGCATAATACACGTGGGCTGAAGCGTCATATACCTTGAGCGAAGATAAGGAAGCGCCTTCATTGTAGGCGGCTGTCACTTGAATATCTTTTTCAGTGAATCCCTTTGCAAAGACCTCACTCAGATTGACGTAATATCTAAAGGAGAGCGTTTGACTACGTCTAGCCGGCCATCCGGACCGGTTGTATAAAACCGCCTTTACTTGAGTAGATGTAGCATCGTTATTCATCACGGCTGCCTCTACAAAAAACTCATCTTCTGGTTGTTCTTTAGGCGGAAAATCGGGCAGCTTTGATTGCCCTTTTCCAAACAGCTGCACCATTTTAGCTATATTTCCAGTAAAAGCAGCATTATAATCCGTCGCCACCTCGTTTGAAACATAATTAGAGATGTCATCGTCATATTGATCCTGTGCATTAGGTCCGCCAACGAGCGCACCATAAAGAGTGTGACGATGATTCGAAGGATTTGTCAGCTGGTTAGACCATGAGCCGTGTGCCGTTCGGTGGTGTGGGTGCTTTGGCGGGTTCTGGCCAAACCCAACGACATAGCTTCTCTTTAGTGGATTATCGCCAAGCATATAGTGAGTTTGGTTGATCGCAAACGTTTGGTAACGATTCTTTTTTTCTTCATCTGACACCCAGTCAGCGTAAACAAAGGCTAAAAATGCTGCATTTGCTGTATAACGAAGTGAGCCCCATTGATCTAGCCATGCCAAACCGCCAGGCGTATACGTGATTCTTTCAACTTTTCCATTTTGTACAAAACCCGTCGTCCAGTAATCGAGATTGCGTTCTGTCGATTCTATAAATCGATTCTCTTTCGTGATCCTGGCGAGTAAGATTTGCGAAGCAAAAAAAGTATTGTCCCACGACATGGTAAACGTATAATCCCAATCCTTTGGCCATTCCTCTACTGCTTTTAGTGCTTGATTTAAATAGGTTTCTTCATTTGTTGCCAAATGCAGCCAGATTCCGCCCCAAATGAGTTCATCAATATAGCCGCTCCATGAGTTGTAAAACGGCTGAGCGTTTGTGACACAATCTGTATACTCACCGCGATACCTGTCAGCAAATGCATAAAGCTGTTTCGCGTGCGTCAGAAGCTTTGCTGCATAAGGGGCATCTGTCTCTTTAAAAATGATAGAACCCGCTGCTAAAGCTGCCGCAGTTTGTGCAGCCACTTCTGTTCCAGGGCAATTTTCATCAATTTTAAAAGCTGGCCGGCTCATCGGCATCACTTCTGCCGGTCCCCACCAAGCATGATCAGCATTCCCATCACCTACCTGCGCCCAAAACTCGTTCGGACCTGTATGAGCTTTCAAAAAATAATCTGTTGCCCACTTGATCTGATCTAAGATGTCATCAAGCAGTCCTGCCTCTTCATAGGCTTCTCGGTATTCATATACTGTCCAAGCAAGCACAGCCGCTGAGTACGCCATTGGAAGACCAAACTTCACATGATCACCTGCGTCATACCAGCCGCCAGTTAAGTCATGCCCTACATCCTTCCCATCCTCTAGTCCAGAATCTCCCCGCCAGTTGAGACGGTTGCTTTGAGGTAGCTTTCCAGACCGCTGTGCTTCATAAAACAGCAAAGATTTCTGAAGAACCTCTACATAGTTATAAGATGCCATTTCCGTATAACTCACCCCTTCTTTTTAGTCAAACATGAATAGACAAGCCACCTCCTTTTATTCAGAACGTGATTTGAACAGCTTTGAAAAGAATCAAATATGTTTCAAAAATAAGCATAGTAAACAGCAATCAGCTTTGCGCTCATCGAAGTTTTTTTCTCTTGATTCTTTCTGTGACTGTACCCAGAATGATCATATGTCGCATGAGAACATTTCAGACGGCGAAATTCTCTTTTTTGCTCTATTTGGGTAGAAAGAATGACATACAATCTCTTCTCTTAAAACATCACGCTAAATCAAGATATATGAGTGAATTAGAAAATGATTCCAATTGGTGGAAAATCTTTATTAGTTAACATAATAATATTATTGTATATATAAAAAGAACGCCCCATTAAGGGCGCTCTTCATTGATCGTATTAAAACAAAGAAAGCTGGTTTTGATCAGGAAGTGCTTCTAAGCAGCCTTGACGATCTAAATATTCTAGGATCGTTTTCGACACTTTTCCGCGTTTTTGTAAATCTTCTTTTGAAAGGAATTCCCCATCTTGACGTGCGCGTACAATATTTAACGCAACGTTCGTTCCGAGTCCAGGGATTGAGTTGAACGGCGGAATCAATCCGTCACCATCAATGATAAACTCTGTTGCACTTGATCGGTAGAGATCCACTTTTTTGAAATGGTAGCCTCTTTCACACATTTCAAGAGCAAGCTCTAGTACAGTTAATAGGTTTTTTTCTTTCGGTGATGCATCTAAACCTTTTGAGTTAATATCGTCCATCACTGCTCGAATCGCATTCGATCCTTTTGTCATTGTTTCAATATCAAAGTCATCTGCACGAACGGTAAAGTAAGCCGCGTAGTATAAAAGTGCATGATGCACCTTAAAGTAAGCAATACGTACAGCCATTAATACGTAAGCCGCTGCGTGGGCCTTAGGGAACATGTATTTGATCTTTTTACAAGAATCAATATACCAGTTCGGTACATTATTATTCTTCATTTCTTCTTCCCATTCAGGAGGAAGTCCTTTTCCTTTACGAACAGACTCCATGATTTTAAAGGCAAGTGACGGCTCTAAACCCTGATAGATGAGATAGACCATAATATCGTCACGGCACCCAATCACTTCACTTAGTTCACACGTTTTATTGTGGATGAGCTCTTGCGCGTTGCCGAGCCATACATCCGTCCCGTGTGATAATCCAGAGATCTGAACGAGCTCTGAGAAGGTTGTTGGTTTTGTATCCTCAAGCATTTGCCGAACAAACCTTGTCCCAAACTCCGGAATACCGAGTGTACCTGTTTTACAGCCAATTTGCTCTTCTGTTACACCAAGAGGCTCTGTTCCTTGGAAAATCTTCATCACTTCAGGATCATCTGTTGGAATCGTTTTTGGATCTATTCCGCTTAAATCCTGAAGCATACGAATAACCGTAGGATCATCGTGCCCTAGTATATCAAGTTTGAGCAAGTTGTCATGGATGGAGTGGAAATCAAAATGCGTCGTTTTCCAATCAGAACCTGTCGCATCTGCTGGAAATTGAATAGGTGAAAAATCGTAAATGTCCATATAATCCGGCACTACAATAATACCGCCTGGATGCTGACCCGTTGTCCGTTTTACCCCTGTACAGCCTTGTACAAGCCGGTCGATTTCTGCGCCCCTCATATGAAGATTATGATCTCCAGCATAGCCTTTCACGTAACCATATGCTGTTTTTTCTGCAACAGTACCAATCGTACCTGCTCGGTATACGTACTCTTCACCAAACAGCTCTTTTGTATAATTATGAGCTATCGGCTGATATTCACCTGAAAAGTTCAAGTCGATATCAGGGACTTTGTCTCCTTTAAAACCTAAGAACGTTTCAAACGGAATATCATGTCCGTCTTTTTTGTACGGCGTGCCACATTCCGAGCAGTCTTTGTCAGGAAGGTCAAAGCCTGAACCAACAGATCCGTCGTTAAAGAATTCGGAATGCTTACAGCTTGGACATACATAATGCGGCGCAAGCGGGTTCACTTCGGTAATCTCTGTTAAAGTGGCAACAAGTGATGAGCCGACAGATCCCCTTGAACCAACAAGATATCCGTCATCAAGTGATTTCTTTACAAGCTTATGAGAAATTAAGTAAATAACGGCGAATCCATGACCGATAATACTTTTTAATTCTTTCTCAATACGGTCTTCTACGATTTTCGGCAAGTCATCTCCGTAGATGCTGCGCGCCATTTGATAACTCATTTCCCGTATTTCTTCATCTGCACCTTCAATTTTTGGTGTGTACAGATCATCTTTGATTGGTTTAATGCTTTCGACCATCTCAGAAACTTTTTTCGTATTCGTCACGACGATCTCTTTAGCTTTTTCCTCTCCTAGAAAGGAGAATGCTTCAAGCATTTCATCTGTCGTTCTAAAATGAACTTTTGGCAGTTCATGACGATTCAGCGGATTCGCTCCACCTTGCGATGAAATTAAGATTTTACGATAAATTTTGTCTTCTGGATGCAGATAATGCACATTTCCTGTTGCCACGACTGGTTTATTCAGCTTTTCACCAAGCTTCACAATGTTTGTGATGATTTCTTTTAACGCACGTTCATCTCGAACAAGCTCCAGCTGCAGCAGATGCTGATACACTTCTGGCGGATGAACTTCTAAATAGTCGTAAAATGCGGCAATGTCTTCTACCTCATCAGGTGATTTTTGCATCATTCCTTCAAACACTTCACCCTTATCACAGGCAGACCCGATAATTAAACCTTCTCGATATTTCTCAAGCTGGGAGCGCGGAATGCGCGGCACTCGGTAGAAATAATGAATATGAGATAGAGAAACAAGCTTGAATAAATTTTTCAGCCCCGTCTCATTTTGTGCGATCAGAATGGCATGGTAAGGACGTGAGCGCTGGTACGCGTTTGACTGACCCATGTTTTCATTTAATTGATCGTGATAAGCAATATCTTTTTCAGCCGCATCTTTTAGCATTTTTAGCATGAGGTAGCCTGTCGCCTCTGCATCGTAAATGGCGCGGTGATGCTGCGTCAGTTCTATATCGAACTTTTTACAAAGTGTGTTCAGCCGGTGATTCTTAAATTCTGGGTATAGGAATCGGCCAAGTTCAAGTGTATCAATCACCGGGTTTGACGCTTTATCTGTTTTTAACAGGCGTTTGTACGCTGTATTTAAAAAGCCCATATCAAAGCTTGCATTGTGCGCAACAAGGATATCTTGTCCAATCCATTCTTTGAAATCCCGTACGACATCGACGACATCTGGCGCATCTCTGACCATATCATCCGTGATACCTGTTAATTCGATCGTTGTCGCTGATAATGGGTGATGAGGATTTGCAAAAGCCTCGAAACGGTCAATGATTTCTCCGCCTTTTATTTTCACTGCTGCCAGCTCAATGATCGTGTCATAAACAGCTGAAAGTCCAGTTGTCTCGACGTCAAATACGACATACGTTGCATCCTCTAACAAACGGTGCTCTGGATTATAGGCAATAGGAACTCCGTCGTCAACCAAGTTGATTTCCACACCATACATCATTTTGATGTCATGCTTTCTACTTGCTGCATACGCATCTGGGAAGGATTGTACAACCGCATGATCCGTTAGGGCAATTGCTTCATGTCCCCATTTTTTTGCTTGTTCCACCAGCCTGCCAATGCCAGTAACAGCATCCATTTGGCTCATTGGGGAATGCAAATGAAGCTCGACACGCTTTTCACCCTCAGGTGCCGTATCCTCTTTCAACTGAGGTTTCATTTCATTGACGTCATTGGCAATCATGACAAGGTCTCTAACAAACGTATCGTTTTGAATGCTTCCTCTTGCTTTGACCCACATGCCTTTTTTCAATGATTTCATCAGCTGGGCATCTTCTTTTTCTCTTGCAAACATTTTGATTAAAATACTGTTTGTATAATCAGTAATTTTAAAGATACAAAGCGTTCTGCCGCTTTTCAGCTCACGTGTTTCTGCATCGAATACGTAGCCCTGGACGGTAATTCTTCTTTCCTCGTCCATAATACTATCAAGCGTACGAATTTCTTCATTGTCTTTAATTTGATAGCCAATCATGAGAGGGCCAGACGGACCTTCCTCCTGCTCCTCACTTTCCTTCTTCTCCATCTCAGTGAGGGCTTGCATTGCTCTTTCTTGATCTTCAGCAAGCTTTTGTTCTCTAAACTTCTGAATCTCTTGATCTGATACAAAAATTTCTGTATCAAATTGCAATTCTGGAAAGCCTACTTGTTTAAAAGCAGCCTGTAGCATTGGACTGTACTTCTTCTTGATGGCCAAAGCTTCTGTTTCGCTTTTCGTTTTGATGATGATTTTATGTCCAGACAGCGATGGTTTTTGCTGCTGAAGCAAGCTGATAATTGGAGGAGAAATTCCTTGAAGCTCTTCCACACAATGTGACCAATACGATTGAACGAGCTCTTCCGAGATGCTCGGATCATTGACTTCAATCGTACAAGTAACTTGTGCAATATGAGAAAATGCATTTGTCAGCCTGCTGAGAAACATTGCATATACTTTGTAAGGCAGAAGCGCCTTAAATTTAAAAAGGAAATGCCACGTTTTCGCCAACTTATGCACCGTCAATTTGACGATTTCTCCTTCTTCAAAGTAACGACTGAGGTCATCATCTGTCATTTGAATCTGATTGAGTAATATATGAAATTGCCGCCGTGTGATCGGTAATTGTTCATCCAAGACAGGACCCTCCTTTTGTCAATCAGAAAGGTACCTCTTTTCTATAGGAGGTACCTTCATTTTTTTGTTCGTTTTTTACGCTTGGCGTATAAATGAAATCAGCTCATCAACAGATACTTCATGTGATTCACCTGATTTTCTAAACTTCACTTCAACGATGCCTTCTTCTGAACGTTTTCCACAGCTAATGCGAATTGGCAGCCCAATTAAATCACTGTCTGCAAATTTCACGCCTGCACGCTCCTGTCGGTCATCGAATAGTACGTCAAAACCCTCATTTTCTAAACGCTCGTACAACGTTTCAGCGAGCTCTTTTTGAGCATCGTTTTTCATATTTAATGCAAGGAGGTGAAGGTCATATGGCGCAACAGCTTCTGGCCAAATAATTCCTTTCTCATCGTGATGCTGCTCTACAATCGCTGAAAGCGTTCTAGAGATACCGATACCATAGCAGCCCATAATCATTGGCTGCGCCCGGCCATTCTCATCCAGGTACGTCGCATCCATTGATTCAGAATAACGAGTGCCTAGTTTAAAGACTTGTCCTACTTCAATCCCCTTGGCAAACTGGATTGTGCCTTCTCCATCTGGAGAAACGTCTCCTTCTTGAATGAAACGAAGGTCTGTGAATTCTTTCACTGACACATCACGCGCAGGATTAACATTGACATAGTGATAATCCGCTTCGTTTGCACCTGCGACAGCATTTGTCATGCCTTTAACTGTAAGGTCTGCATAAATATCGACTTCTGCTTCCAGCTTTACTGGGCCAACAAATCCAGGCTCTGTTCCAATGACTTCTAGTACTTCTTCGCGAGTAGCCAGCTCTACAAGCTGTGCTCCTACTAAGTTTTTCACTTTCACATCATTTACTTCATGGTCGCCTCTCGTCAGGATGAGGACATACGCATCGTCTGCTTTAAACAAAACAGACTTGATACAAAGAGAAGGATCAACATCTAAAAATCCAGCGATGTCTTGAATCGTTTTTACTTGCGGTGTATGAACTTTTTCAAGTTCTTTGAAGTCCGCAGGATTTGCTTCTTCTCCTTGATAGACAGCTTCAGCCATTTCAATGTTCGCAGCATAGGAAGATGTATCAGAGTATGCGATTGTATCTTCTCCTACTTCTGACAGTGCCATAAATTCATGTGTATCTTTTCCTCCCATTGCACCAGAATCTGCAATGACTGGTCTAAAATTAAGACCTACTTTTGAGAAAACATTGGAGTAAGCTGTAAACATCTTGTTGTATGTGTCATCAAGGCTTTCTGGTGAAGAATGGAATGAGTACGCATCCTTCATAATAAATTCACGTCCACGCAGCAACCCAAAACGCGGTCTCTGTTCGTCACGGAATTTTGATTGAATTTGATAAAGAGTTAAAGGAAGCTTCTTATACGATTTCACTTCGCTACGTACAAGTGATGTAATCACTTCTTCGTGCGTTGGGCCAAGTGCGAACTCGCGGCCATGACGATCTTTCATACGCATCAATTCTGGGCCGTATGTATACCATCTTCCTGACTCTTGCCACATTTCTGCCTGTTGCAGCACTGGCATTAACAGCTCAGCTGCTCCTGCCTTTTCCATCTCCTTGCGAACGATGGATTGAATATGCTGAATGACTTTATGAGCAAGCGGCAGATAATGATAGATTCCGCTTGTATTTTGTCTTATGAACCCAGCTCTTACTAAGAGCTGGTGACTTTTTGCCTCAGCATCTGCTGGCACCTCTCGAAGAGTTGGTATGAAAGTCAGGGATTGTCTCATGTCGTTACACCTCATTTATGAAATAGGACTTCTCACAAAAACTCTTGTTTCCCGTAATGAGAAACAAGAGACATTGGTTTTATAAAAATAATCGCTGGATGTCATTCCACGTAACCACTAGCATTAACAGCATGAGGAATGCAACACCGATAAAGACAACAAGTGCTTCTTTCTCACGATTAATTGGTTTACCGCGAATGGCTTCAACAAACAAGAAGAGTAAACGTCCTCCGTCTAGTGCAGGAATCGGCAATAAATTCACGATACCTAAGTTGATACTAAGGAACGCCGCAAACTGCATTAATGTTAACACACCTTGCTTAGCTACTTCTCCTGTCATGTCATAGATCCCAACAGGACCTGCTAACATATCTAGTGAAAATTGTCCTGTGACAATTTTTTGCAAGTTCGTTAAAATCAGACCTGCTGTTGAAACCACAGTCGTTCCTGAAGATGAAATAACCTTCAAAAATCCATTTTCCGTTGGCGGATAAGATCCGAAACGGCCAATGTTTTTCCCGTCTGCTTTCACAGCTTCTGGTACAACCTGTACAGTGCTTTCTTTGCCGTCTCGGTCAATGACGACATTCATTTTTTTCTCAGGGTTCTTTTGAACGGTTTGAACGACATCTGTCCAAGAATCCATTTTATCCCCGTTAATGGACACGATGTGGTCTCCCTGCATGAGTCCAGCTTCTGCCGCTCGGCCGTCTTTCGTCAGCTTACCGAGTACAGGATCATCAACGGTGACCCCTTGAATAAATCCTAAAGCAACTAAAATCACATACGCCAAGATAAAGTTCATAATCGGTCCAGCTGCGATCGCTTTAATACGCTGCCATACCGTTTTTGATCCAAATTGACGATTGTATGGTGCGATTTGAATTTCTTCACCATCTGCAATATAAAAACTTGTTTGACTGACATTGTAACCAGTCAAAATATCTTCATTTCCAGCTTCATATCCTGAGATTCTCATGGCGTGATCTAAATCAATCTGCTCCACTTCGATGACAAGTGCATCAGGATATTTTTCTTTATCATTTAAAATGATTTTTTCTACTTCATTTTGCTCATTGAATAAGAGCCCCACTGTATGACCTGGTTTAATTTCAATGACTTCAGGGTCCTCTCCCGCCATTTTAACAAATCCGCCAATAGGGAGCAGTCTAATGGTATAAACGGTTTCCTTTCGTTTAAAGGAGAAAATCTTCGGCCCAAAACCAATTGCGAACTCACGGCATAAAATCCCCGCTCGCTGCGCCATAATTAAATGGCCAAGCTCGTGGAAAAAAACGAGCGTTCCAAAAATAATAATAAACGCAATCACTGTATTCACGAACATACCACCTTATGTGAGGATTGATTGAACAAAGTCTCGTGTCTCTTTGTCCACTTCATGGATATCTTGCAAACTAGGCGTTGAAATCACATGATGTCTGTTCAGTGCCTTTTCAATCAATTCTTCAATTTGCAGGAACGTTACTTTGCCTTTCAGAAAGGCATCGACTGCCATTTCATTTGCTGCATTGAGCACAGCAGGCATTGTCCCTCCTATTTTACCTGATTCATAAGCAAAATGTAAGCAACGATACCTGTCAAAATCCGCTTTTTGGAAATTCAATTGTCCAATCTCCCAAAGGTTCAATGATTTCGCTTCTGGTAATGGCGCCCTGTCAGGGTATGTGAGTGCATATTGAATGGGCACTCTCATGTCAGGTGTCCCTAACTGAGCCATGACGCTTTTGTCGTGAAATTCCACCATCGAATGGATAATGCTCTCTTTATGTAACAGCACATCAATTTGTTCATATGGTATATCAAACAACCAATGCGCCTCAATGACCTCGAGCCCTTTATTCATCATCGTCGCTGAATCAATGGTAATTTTCGCTCCCATTGACCAGTTTGGGTGGTTCAGTGCTTCTTCAACCGTAACACCTTCAAGTTCAGTTCGTTTTTTATCTCGGAAACTACCACCTGAAGCTGTCACGATTAAGCGTTCAATGTTTTTAGCTTGTTCACCTTGCAGGCATTGAAAAATAGCGGAATGCTCACTATCGACAGGAAGTAAAGGTACATCATATGTTTTCGCGTACTCTTTTACTATATGACCAGCTGTCACAAGTGTTTCCTTATTTGCAAGTGCAATTGTCTTTTTTTGTTCAATGGCCTTTAATGTTGGAACAAGCCCGACACTTCCGACAAGGGCATTGACCACAACGTCCACTGCATCATAAATTGCTGCTTCGATGTTGGCTTCATCACCAGCAGCCATTTTGACATCGTATTCAAATGAATGACCTTTTAGCGTGTGATAGGCCTCTTCACTTAAGCATCCGACAAATTCAGGCTGAAACTGTTCAATAATTGGTATGGCCTTGTCTACATTCCGGCCAAACGTCATGGCTTTCAGCTTAAATTTGTCTGGGTGCTGCCTAATCACATCTAATGTTTGTTCTCCAATTGATCCTGTTGCGCCTAATAGCGAAATATATCTCAAATTGCCACTCCTTCTCTCGTTCAATAGTTTCTATGAGGTTAGCTGGCAAACGTTGCGAGCAGTAAATATAAAAACGGCAGAACGAATAAAAAGCTATCAAACCTGTCCAAAATACCGCCATGTCCAGGGAGGATTGTCCCTGAATCTTTCACGTCGTAATGACGTTTTAAAGCAGATTCCACAAGGTCGCCAAGCTGCCCAAAGATACTGAGCAAAAGCGTAATAAACATAACAAGCAGATATGATGGCAAAAATCCTGTAACCGCCTGAAACACAAATGACAACACAACCGCTGTGACGATTCCACCGATAAATCCTTCTACTGTTTTGTTTGGGCTAATCTCTGGCCAGAGCTTTCGTTTCCCCATCGATTTCCCAATGAAATAGGCACCTGAGTCAGTGGACCAAATAATCACTGCTGCGAAGAAGATCGCACTCATGCCATATAAGCCTCTAATTTGGATAAAATAATAGAAACTGACGCCAATATATAATGTCGCTAAGATCACAAAAGCAACCTCATCGAATGTGAAAGAGTTTTTGCTCAACACTGTATAAGTTAAAAGAATTAAGACTGCAAATAAAGCAATCTGCATTTTTGATGCGTCTACGTTCGGGAAGAAGCTGTTCTCTCCGCCCATTAAAAGCCAAAGCAATATTAAGCTGACAATACCGGGAATACTGAAAATCGATATCTTTTTCATTCTTAGAAGCTCAAAGAGAGCGACGCTTCCCATTAAGTAAATCAGCAGGGTAAATGGCATCTGTCCATATATAACTGCAAGTAAAAAGACTGCAGCTGCCAACACACCCGTCAAAATTCTTTGTTTCATCTGCACCACCCTCTAAATTCCACCGAACCTCCGGCCGCGGCGCTGGTATTCTCCGATAGCGCCTATAAGATGCTCATCAGAAAAGTCAGGCCATAGCACATCCGTAAAGACAAATTCGCTGTACGCAATTTGCCAAAGCATAAAGTTGCTTAATCTAATTTCTCCACTTGTGCGAATAAGCAAATCCGGATCTTGAAGAGATTCTGTCATTAAATAAGCTGAAAACATCTCTTCTGTGATGTCTTCTGCTTGAAGCTTACCTTCTTTGACTTTTTCAGAAATTTGCCTGCATGCGGAGACGATTTCTGTGCGTCCTCCATAGTTGAGCGCAAAATTCAAAACGAGTCCGTCGTTATTCGTCGTACTCTTTACTGCGTTCTCTACCGCTCTTTTCGTGTGCTGCGGGAGGCCGTCTGGATCACCTGTTAAGCGCACACGAACATTTTCCTCGATGAGCTCGGGCAGGTAGATGTTCAAAAATTCTTCAGGAAGTTTCATTAAAAAGTCTACTTCTAGTTTTGGACGTTTCCAATTTTCCGTAGAAAAAGCATACAAAGTCAGCACTTTGACATTCAGCTCATTTGCAAGCTTTGTCATGCGCTTGACGACTTTCATTCCTTCATGATGTCCTGCTACCCGTGGAAGAGCACGTTTTTTCGCCCATCTTCCGTTCCCATCCATGATAATGGCGATATGTTCAGGAATTTCTCCATTTAATATATCTTCTTTTGTCAGACTTTCTAAGTTGGAAGCTGCAGTTTGCTGATTCTTCCAATTTTTGAGTATATTGAGCATGAGATTCCTCCATCACCCAAAAAGGTTGCGTTTCCGCTAATAATATAGTCACCAACAGTATTAACAAAAAAACCCCCTGTAAACATGAAGAGGGTCTTTTCACTATTATCTATTGTACATAGTTTTTTCTTAAACTTCCATGATTTCTTTTTCTTTATCTTTCATCACGTCATCAATTTTAGCGACATATTCATCTGTCAATTTTTGAACATCCTCTGTTGATGATCTTAATTCATCTTCAGTGATCTCACCATTTTTCTCTAGCTTTTTCAACTCATCGTTTGCATCACGACGAACATTACGAACAGCTACTTTTGCTTCTTCTGAATATTTTCTTACAACCTTCACAAGCTCTTTACGTCTTTCTTCTGTTAGTGCAGGAATTGCAATACGGATCACATTTCCGTCACTTGTTGGCGTGATGCCAAGATCAGATTTTTGGATTGATTTTTCGATATCACCGATAGCTGTTTTATCATAAGGTGTGATAATTAGCATACGTGCTTCTGGCACTGTGATTGATGCGATTTGGTTTAGTGGTGTTTGTGCACCGTAATAATCAACCGTCACTTTATCAAGCAATGAAGCATTTGCTCTGCCCGCACGAACAGTTGCAAGTTCCCGTCCGTATGCTTGAACGGCTTTTTCCATTTTTTCTTTCGTTTGGTTCAATACTTCTTTTGACACGTTATTTCCCCCTCACAATCGTTCCAATTGATTCGCCATTTACGGCACGTTTAATATTTCCTTCTTCCATAATAGAGAATACGATTAATGGAATGTCATTGTCCATACATAATGAGGACGCAGTAGAATCCATTACTGCAAGCCCTTCTTTTAGCACATCAAGATATGAAAGCTTGTCATATTTTACTGCATCCGCATCTGTACGAGGATCAGCACTGTAGACACCGTCTACATTATTTTTCGCCATTAAAATGACATCTGCTTCAATTTCTGCTGCACGAAGTGCTGCCGTTGTATCTGTAGAGAAATAAGGGTTACCAGTACCTGCAGCAAAAATCACGACACGTTTCTTCTCAAGATGACGGATCGCTTTTCTTCTTATGTATGGTTCTGCAACCTGTCTCATTTCGATAGAGGTTTGTACCCTAGACTGAATGCCAAGCGTTTCTAGGCTGTCCTGTAGCGCGAGCGAATTCATCACTGTTGCTAGCATGCCCATGTAGTCTGCTGTCGCACGGTCCATTCCTAAGTCACTGCCTGTCTTACCGCGCCAAAGGTTTCCTCCGCCTACAACAACTGCAACCTCAACATCAAGCTCTGCAATTTCTTTTACTTGCTTTGCAATTGAATGAATGACAGTTGGGTTAATTCCATTTCCAGCATCACCTGCTAGTGCTTCGCCACTTAGCTTCAGTACAATGCGATTATATTTCGGTTTGCTCATGATAACCTCCAAGTGTAAACTATACCGTCTCTTATTATGCGTAAGAAACTGCCTTTTGTAAATCAATATCCTCTAAAAAATAGGGAACACAGTGCTTGTGCTCCCTAAAAAAGCCCCAGAGAGCTTTTCAAACATTATTTTTTCACTTGGCTCATAACTTCTTCAGCAAAGTTGTCTTGACGCTTCTCGATACCTTCGCCCACTTCATAGCGAACATAAGTTTGAATGCTTGCGTTTTTCGCAGCTACTACTTGTTTCACTTTTTCATCTGGGTTTTTAACGAAAGCTTGGTCAAGTAAGCAAATTTCTTCGAAGAATTTGTTTAGACGGCCTTCTACCATTTTAGCTACGATGTTTTCAGGCTTTCCTTCTTGTAGCGCTTGCTGTGTTAATACTTCGCGCTCACGGTTTGCTTCTTCTTCTGACACTTGGTCACGAGAAATGTATTTAGGGTTTACAGCAGCAACGTGCATTGCGATGTCTCTTGCAAGCTCTTCGTCAGTTGTTCCGTTAAGAACAGCTAACACACCGATGCGTCCGCCCATGTGTAAGTAAGAACCGAATGCTGCGTTATCTTCTTTTGTGATAACAGAGAAACGACGTAGAGTGATTTTCTCTCCGATTTTCGCAATTGCAGATGTAATATGCTCTTCAACTGTTGAACCGTTTTCCATTTTAGAAGCATGAGCTTCTTCAATTGTTGCAGGTTTAGCAGCAAGCAAATGATCAGCAAGTTCGTTAAGAAGTGATTGGAATCCTTCGTTTTTCGCAACGAAATCAGTCTCAGAGTTCACTTCTAGGATCACGCCTGTGTTGCCATCAGTTTTGATAAGAGTTAATCCTTCTGCAGCAATACGGTCTGCTTTTTTCGCAGCTTTTGCAATTCCTTTTTCTCTTAGAAGATCGATTGCTTTGTCGATGTCACCATCAGTTTCTGTTAACGCTTTTTTACAGTCCATCATACCTGCACCAGTTTTTTGACGCAGTTCTTTAACTAATTGAGCAGTAATAGCCATTTTACATTTCCTCCTTCTTATGTTAAAACACGGATTACTAGGTGAAAAAAAGGTGATAAAAGGCATTTCCCTCTTATCACCTTTTGAATAGGTTACGCAGTTGTTGTTTCAGTTTCTGTCGTTTCTTCTACAACAGCTTCTTCTTCGCCTTGTTTAGACTCAAGAATCGCATCTGCCATTTTAGCAGTTAGAAGTTTTACAGCACGGATTGCATCATCGTTTGCAGGGATCACAACATCAATTTCGTCTGGATCACAGTTTGTGTCAACGATACCGATGATTGGGATATTCAATTTACGAGCTTCTGCAACTGCAATACGCTCTTTACGAGGGTCGATAATGAAAAGTGCATCCGGAAGACCTTTCATGTCTTTGATTCCGCCTAGGAATTTTTCAAGACGTTCTAATTCTTTTTTCAGTTGAACGACTTCTTTCTTAGGAAGAACATCGAATGTACCGTTTTCTTGCATTTTTTCAATATCTTTTAAACGTTTGATACGTTTTTGAATTGTTTCAAAGTTTGTTAACGTTCCACCAAGCCAGCGTTGGTTCACATAGAACATACCAGAACGGATTGCTTCTTCTTTCACTGAATCTTGTGCTTGCTTTTTCGTACCAACGAAAAGGATTTTTCCTCCGTCAGCAGCAAGGTTTTTCGTGAAGTTGTAAGCTTCCTCTACTTTTTTCACCGTTTTTTGAAGATCGATGATGTAGATACCGTTACGCTCTGTAAAGATGTAACGCTTCATTTTTGGGTTCCAACGGCGTGTTTGGTGACCGAAGTGAACACCAGCTTCTAGCAATTGTTTCATAGAAATAACTGACATGTTGTTGCCTCCTAATATAATGGTTTTTTTTCCTCCGCTCAAGTCATGTTCACATAAAACTGCGCCACGGCAGCACCTTCATACGAATCATTAAGCGTGTGTATTTAACACCAAGAAATAATATAACACATGATGGACTGACAATCAAGAATCCTTTACAGCTTTCCGCTAAATTTTAATAAAAGCTCGATTTCTGTCTTGCCCGTTTTCAGTTCTTTCGCTATTTCTTCTAGCGAATGTCCTTTGTCATATAAGGTCTTCACCTGATCCTCGAATGTTTCTTCTATTTCACTTTCAGAAGGCACAGAAGCTTCTGATTCAAGATGTGGAACGGGTTCGTTTACCTTCTCTTCCTGCACTTCAACTTCGCTAAGGAGAGCTGACAAGTGCTCTGGTACTGGATCTTCACTTTCTACCGATTGCTGGGATTCAATTGGTGTTTGTGGCTGCTTTGGTGTCTGAAAATCCGATTTCAGCTCTTCAGCAGAAAAATCAGGGGAAGCGGCTGCCACTTTTGATAGTTTGTCATTCTCTTCTTTGACTTCCATCAAAAATGCAGCCAGGGTATTTTCCGTTTCTTCTAGAAGTTCTCGCTGCTTTTGTTCAGTTGCCTTCAGCGAATTCATTCTCGTATATAAAATGATCACAAAATAAATAAGTGCAGCATGAAGCATGAAGCTAATCAGCCATAACATATTTTTTCACTCACTAACTCTTTAAGATTGAATGGCTTTATCAAGCAGATGCTTAAGCTTGAACAATGCCTTAGAATGAATTTGCGAAATGCGTGAGGTCGATAAATTGAGCACGTGACCGATTTCCGTTAACGTCAGTTCCTCTTTATAGAATAGACTGATCACGAGCTTTTCTTTTTCCGATAGCTCGGTCATTTTTTCAGCAAGCTGTTCTATTAATTCATCTTTTAGCATCTTCTCTTCAGGTGTCACAGTTTTCTCGTCACGAATCATGACTTGGACGTTTTCACCGTCTTCTTGATCATGAAGCTTCTCGTCGATTGAAAGCAGATTTGCAAAGAAACCTTCATTCATTGTTGTGACAACATCCTGTTCACTCATGCCAAGTTCCTCTGCCACTTCTGTCGGCGTCACATTTCGTAAATAGCGTTGTTCAAGCTTTTCAATCGCCGCTTCTACTTTTTTTGTCTTTTCTCTTGATGTACGAGGCAGCCAGTCCTCTTTACGAAGACCGTCGATGATGGCCCCGCGGATTCTGAAGGATGCATATGTATCAAACTTCAGATCTCTTCCGGGGTCAAATTTTTCAAGGGCATCATATAAACCGAGCATCCCTAGACTGATCAAGTCTTCTTTATGCACTGACTTCGGGAGACCGATGGAAATTCTTCCAACATGATATGTGACGAGCGGCATATAGCGGCGCATAAGATCATCTCCAGCAGCTGGGTCCTTCCACTCTTTCCATCTAGCCCATAGCGCCTGATCTTCGTAATTTAAGGATTGCATCTTTCTCCCCCTATACTTCCTTAGTTATATCTTCATAATGCCTTGCTTCACAGTGCGGATCTCAAGCTCTGTCGTAAGCGGATCAAATTCAATCGTACGACCATTGTTCCCGCCCGTATCCTCACTAATGATCGGGATGCGATAAAGAGACAAATGTTCTTTAACAGCTGATACATTTCTAGGTCCAATTCTCATGAGATCATTGGTTGACTTAAATTTAAACATTTCTGCGCCACCAGCAAGTTTTGCCTTTAGCGCATGTTTGCGCGCTCCTTCTTTAAGGAGCAGATCAATTGTATGCTTGACACCTGTATCTGCATATTTAGCCAAGTTCTCCACTGCCCCTTTTGCAAGGGATGAGTCTGGAAGCATGACATGGACAAGACCTGCCAGTTTTTTTTCTTGATCAAACAGAACAAGTCCTACACAAGAACCAAGTCCGGATGTCCGAATGCGGTCCGGTGTTTTCACAAGCTGAACATCCGCTATACCAACCTTTACAACTGCCGGAATCTGAACGTTCATTACAGGTTACCTAATGCTTTGAATAGTTTTTCAAACGATTCAAAGTCTGGTAATAGAAACATATTTCCTTTCAGCTCTTGCTTATTTTGATCATCAAAAATCGATGTATCAATCACAATTGCCTGATCACCTAAAGGACTAAATTGCATTAATCCTTCGCTAATGACAGCTCCGAACATATCGAGCGTAACATCTGGAACACTTGGGTGAAGCTGCAATTTTGTTAAATCGGCAAGGGCTGATAAATAAGAGCCCGCTAAAATATTTCCCAGCTCGTGAAGTGCTGAAGTTCCCATCACATGCTCGTGAATAGTATCAATATCAAATGCCGGATCTCGTACAAGCTCTCTTACAAATTGCTCTGCTTGCTCAAAGGGCATAATGAAAAAGATTGAGCCAGATAAATCTCCTTCCATTCGCAGGAAAATGCTTGCAACTGGGAGGTCTGCACCGCCAAAGAATTCCATTAACTCTTCAAACGAGAGAACCTTGACAAATGGAACAGCCATATCTATTTTGCGATCCAATAGGCTGGCAAGAGCAGACGCGGCGTGGCCTGCTCCAATATTCCCAACCTCTCTTAATACATCCAGCTGTTCATCTTTTATTTCATTGAAAATGCTCATTTCACATCCTCCTTAATGAACAGGTGCATCTTGAACACTCTTGTCGAGGACAGCACCAGGATGAATGATATTAAATAGACGCTGATCATGCTTAATGATACCTGTCACCCATGATTGCCCTTCTTTTTCTGCTGATTCAGGAGAAGATTCTACTTCTTCTTGATGGACTGTAATGACATCATTCGCTTCATCAACAATCCAGCCGACTTCAATGTCACCAACTTGTACAATAATCATTCTTGTTTCATCTGTAATTTCGTTGTCACTTGATCCAAGTCTCACTCTAAGATCGATGACAGGCGTCACGACACCACGCAAATTAATAACACCGCATATATAAGGGACAACGCCAGGGACTCTTGTCGGCTGCTGCCATTTTTCAATGGACTTTACTTCTGATACTGAAATGGCGTATTCTTTTTTGTTTACGATAAACACAATCATCTTTTCGCCAGTTTGGATATCTGTACTCATTTCAGACCGCTCCTCTATTGTTTTTTACTTGATCAGTGCATTACAGTCAACGATGAGTGCCACTTGACCATCGCCTAGGATTGTTGCGCCTGAGATCGCAAACACGTTTGGCAAGTAATCTCCTAGTGATTTCAATACAACCTCTTGCTGACCAATAAATGAATCGACCACAAATGCTGTCAGCTTATCTCCTTTACGGACAACGATGATGTGCAGTTCTTCCTCTAATTCATTCGCATTTGGTACGTTGAATTGTTTCTTCAAGTACACGACCGGTACGATAAATCCGCGGAAATCAATCACTTCACGATCATGCGTTTGAAGGATGTCGCTTTTCTTAATGACAGCCGTTTCAATAATAGAAGAAATCGGAATCGCAAATGTTTCCTCTTCCAGTTTCACAAGAAGGACGGAAATAATCGATAATGTAAGCGGAAGCTGGATCGAGAATAGTGAGCCCTGTCCTTCTGTTGAGTTGATACTCACAGATCCGCCTAGTGATTCCAGCTTGTTTTTCACAACGTCAAGACCTACACCGCGGCCTGAGATGTCAGAAATCGTATCAGCTGTAGAGAATCCTGCTGCAAGGATCAATGAATCAATTTGATGATCTTCAAGCGTTTCTGCTTCTCTTTCTGTAATAACCCCGCGCTCTAATGCTTTTTCAAGCACTTTCTTACGGTTAATTCCGCCGCCATCATCTTCTACTTCAATGAAGACGTGGTTTCCGCTATGATACGCCTTTAATAGAACGGTACCTTTTTCTGGCTTGCCTTTTTTCACACGTTCTTCTGGCGACTCGATTCCGTGATCTAAACTGTTTCTAAGTAAGTGTAAGAGCGGATCTCCAATCTCGTCGATAACTGTTCGATCAAGCTCTGTTTCAGCACCTTCAATAATCAGTTCAATTTTCTTATTCAGCTCTTTTGTCAATTGACGAATCATACGAGGGAATCGGTTAAACACCGTTTCCACAGGAACCATTCTCATGTTCAAGATGATCGATTGCAGATCCCCAGAAATACGTGTCATTCTTTCAACCGTGTCTGTCAGTTCATTATTTTCTAATTCTTTGGCAATCTGTTCTAAACGTCCTCTGTCAATCACCAGTTCTTCAAACAGATTCATGAGAGAATCGAGACGGTCAATGTTGACCCGAATCGTTTTTGTTCCGCCGGCAGCTGCACCGTTATTGCCATTTGCTTTTGGCGCATCGTTTGCTGGGGCTTTCGCAGCAGGCACAGATACTTCTTCTTTTTCCTGTTCAGGTTTTGCCTCTTGTTTTTCAACTGGAGATGCTTCTTCAAATGCAGAGACTTCTGAGATCTCAACTTGTTCAACTTCTGAGATCGTCATCACAATTTTCTTCACTTCGTCCATTGGTTGTTTAGATAAATAAGAAATACTGAATTCAGATTCGAAATCTTCTGATTCTAAAAGTTCTGCATTTGGAACTGTTTTAACGACCTCGCCTGCTTCGTTCAGTCTTTCAAAAATCATATAGACACGAACCGCTTTTAATAAGCATGCGTCACTTAATGTGACATTGAGTTCATAACATTTAAAGCCTTGTTCCCTCGCTTCATCAAGCACTGTTCGTTCAAATTCGTTATAGTCTAAGTCGTTAGCAGAAGTCGGTGATACATCCGCAGTTTCAACACTAGGAGCTGCCTCAGCATGGCTTCCTGTCACATCTAGTTTTTTACTAATCTCTGTGACATCGCGTTTCCCATCTCCGCCTTCTGCAATTGATTGAACCATTGCTTCAAGGTGATCAAGCGCTTCAAACATCGTGTCCATCGACTCAGGTGTGACAATCATTTGTTCATTTCGAATGGCATCAAACATGTTTTCTAAATGATGTGTTAGCTGAGCCATATCAGCGTAGCCCATCGTTGCACTCATGCCTTTCAATGTGTGAGCGGCTCTGAATATATCATTCACTAGCTGCAAGTCGGTTGGGTTCTTTTCTAAATCAAGAAGTTTTTCATTACAAGTTTGTAAGTGTTCTCTGCTTTCATCTAAAAAGATATCTAAGTATTGGTTTACATCCAACGTGTTCACGCCCTCTCTTTTTTCATGGAGCTTATAATTGCATGTGCGATGTCATCCACATGCCTTGTTTCATGTGCAAGGCCTGCTTTAATGACTGATTTAGGCATTCCGAAAACAACACATGATTCTTCTTTTTCTGCAATGACTTTTGTATGACCGCTTGCGACCATTTTTTTGACACCTTCTGTGCCGTCACTACCCATGCCTGTCATAATGACAGCAATTTTCTCGTAACCCTTTATATGACTGATCGAGTCAAATAAATAGTTAACAGAAGGTTTGTGACGGCTTTCCGTGTCTTCTGGAGACAGTCTGATGACTAAGGATGCCCCTTGTTCATGAAGTGACATATTCATTCCACCAGGCGCTATGTAAGCTACTCCATTTTTAGCGATGTCTCCATCTTGCGCTTCTTTAATCGAAATTTGAGATAAATGGTCTAACCTAGTAGCAAGTGATGCCGTAAATCCTGCCGGCATATGCTGCACTATCAAAATGGGGGCTTCTATGTCCTTGGGCAGCTTCGTAACGACTCGTTGAAGTGCCCTTGGCCCTCCCGTTGATGTTCCGATTGAAATAATCTTTCGGAGTGAGCCGCTTTTTACTGCTTGCGGGCGAGGTGTAGCCAATGGGATTGACGGCTTCATCACCGGCTTAGAAGAAACCGGCACTTCAGTGCGTTTCCTTGACAGCCCTGCCGCAAGCACCCGCTCTACAATTTGGCCCCTTACTTTGTGTAAATCAAGTGAAATACTTCCTGATGGCTTTGTGACAAAGTCAAAAGCACCAAGTTCTAAGCAATGGATGGTTAAATCTTTCCCTTGCTTTGTCTGGCTTGACACCATAATTACGGCAAGGTCGTGTTCAGCCAGAATTTGTTTTAATGCTTCTGTTCCATTTAAAACAGGCATTTCCACATCTAATGTGACGACATCTGGATTCAGTTCCTTGATCCGTTTTAAGGCATCTTCCCCATTTCGCGCCGTTCCGACGACTTCTATTTCTTGCTCGGCACTTAGGAAGTCACTAATGAGTTTTCGCATAAAGGCCGAGTCATCTACTACAAGCACTCTAATCATGAGTCCACCTTCCTCCTTTTAAAAAAAGAGGACAACTTATCTATAAACGTATGCTGCTCTCTCTGTGCCTCTCTTATCTGCTGTTGATAAAGTGTTTCCGCCAGCATCTTAATCGTTTTACTCAGCCTTGAATGAGGCTGCTTCATATAAAATGGAATTTGTTCAGCCACTGCTTTTGGAACCGCAGGATCATCCGGGACAGCACCAGCAAATACTAGTTTTCTGTGAAGAAATGATGTGACTACTCCTGCTAATTTCCGATAGGTTTCAGACCCTTCTGACGGGGTTTTACACCGGTTGACAATGATTTGCACAGATTGTTCAAACTGATGAATTGCTAAATGTTTAATGGCGCTGTAGGCATCCATGATTGATGTTGGTTCCGGCGTTGTCACAACCACAACTTCTCCTGCTGATAAAACAAAAGGTAGTTGGTCTTTTGACAAACCAGCTCCCATATCAAAGAAGATACAATCAAAGTTGTGCATCATTCTTTCCATTTCCTCTAGAAAGAACGACCATTGATCTTTATCTAAAGAAAACAGCTGTTCAAGTCCGCTTCCGCCAGAAATGTAATAAAGGTTGTTCGTTCCTTGAGTCATAGCCGCTTGGAAGGATTTCTTCCTGACAAGAACATCTAAAATAGAGCTAGTTGATGTTTTCCCTAGTAAAATATCAATATTCCCCATACCAAAATCAAGGTCGATGACTAACACTCGTTTACCTGCATTTGCGATAGACAGTGCCATATTCAGCGTCAAATTCGATTTTCCAACCCCGCCTTTACCGCTCATGACAGCAATGGTTTTTGCCTGTCCGCTTATACCAAGAGGAGCTGGTGTGATCGTTTGATTTTGTTGAACGAGCTTTCTTAAACCTTCTGCTTGGTCGGGCTTCATCATTGTAAGACCATCCTTGTTAATTCAAGAGGAGAGCCCTCAAGAATATCCTCAGGAACATTTTGACCATTTGTTAAAAAGCCAAGTCCAATTTGAGAGTCTGCAATGATTTGAAAAATGGTGCCCATCGTGTCTGTTTCATCTACTTTTGTAAAAATAAATTGATCGATTGAAACGTGTTCAAAACGTTTCACCATGGCTTTCATGTCCTGATACTTTGAGGTCGCACTCATCACTAGGAAACTTTGAATGCTTTCATCAAATGGAATGATGTCTGTCAGCTCTTTGATATACGCTTCTTCTTTAAAGTTACGACCCGCTGTGTCTACGAAAATATGATCATACTCTTTAAAGGTCTCTTGAGCTTTTACAAAATCCTCTCTCGAATAACAAACCTCAAGCGGTGCATTGAGCAGTTCCGCATATGTTTTCAGTTGTTCGATTGCTGCTATTCGGTACGTATCTGTTGTAATAAAAGCGATTTTCTTTTGCTTCTGAATGGCCGTTTTGGCAGCGAGCTTTGCAATCGTTGTTGTTTTACCAGCCCCAGTCGAACCAAACAGCACAATGTATTTAGAACGAATCATCGGATCATCAGAAGTGTGAGACGGTAGCATATCTGTCAGCAGTTGTTCAAGTTCTTTTTGAATTTGCTCTTCCTTGACAGCGCCCTTCGTTAAAAGACCTTTGAGGCATTCGTCTCGAATGGCATCATCAAGACCTTGATCCTTCAGCTTTTGATCGATTGCCATGAGAGGATCAGGCAATATACCAGCATGCCGCTCATTCCTCGCATATTCTAACGGCTGAGCTTGAAGAGGTACTGGTTTCACTGCCTCAGGAGCAAGAGACGGCTCTTTAGGTCGGTGTTGAACTTGCTCCTTTTTCGGAAATACTGGAAGAGGGGGCGCAGTCTGTCCACCTTTACCCGCTCTTTCTTCAAAATCTTGATCCAGCACTGCAATCACTTCAACCATTTGCTGTTTCTTTAAACCGAATAGCTTTCGTTTCACAACGGTTTTGGAATTTAAGATGACGGCATCCTTCCCAAGCTGCTGCCTAATTTGAATCGTTGCTTCCTGCATTGAATTCGCTGTGATTTTTTTCATTTTCATTAGATATCCACCACTCCGATGCTCTGTACTTCCACATTTGCTTCTAGTTCGTTATAAGATAGTACCGGTAATTCCGGGAAATATCTTTCTAACAGCTGTTTGACGTACATTCTTATAGGAGGTGAGCACAATAGAACCGGCGTTTCCTGACGAAGCGAAAGCTGTTCAATTTCTCTCGCCACTGATTGAATCACACTTTCAGAGGATTCTGGATCTAACGATAAGTAGTTCCCATGCTCTGTTTGCTGTACGCTGTCAGCAATCACCTTTTCCACTCGGCCCGAGCATGTCACGACTTTGAGTGATTCATTCTCTCTCGCATATTGTGCGGTAATCTGTCTTGCCAGCGCCTGTCTGACATACTCTGTTAACAAATCTGTATCCGTCGTTAACTTTCCGTAGTCTGCAAGCGTCTCAAAAATGGTGACAAGATTTCGAATAGAAACCTTTTCTTTCAGCAGTTTTGCAAGCACTTTTTGAATATCACCAACTGCTAGTGGATTTGGCGTTACCTCATCCACTAAGACAGGATAACTTTCTTTCAGATGATCGATTAATTGCTTCGTTTCTTGGCGTCCGAGCAATTCGTGTGTGTTTTGTCTAATTTTCTCTGTGATGTGAGTAGACACAACCGATGCAGGATCTACTACCGTATAGCCAAGCATCTCAGCCTGATCTTTTTCTGCTTCTGAGATCCATTTAGCCGGAAGACCAAAGGATGGCTCGATTGTTTCAATCCCTTCAATCGGATCATCATCAGGCGTAGGCGACATCGCTAAGTAGTGATCAAGCAGTAGCTCGCCTTTTGCCACTTCGTTCCCTTTTATTTTGAGTCGATACTCATTTGGGTTAAGTGCAATGTTGTCCCGGATCCGGACAACTGGAATCACAAGACCAAGTTCAAGGGCAAGCTGCCTTCGAATCATCACAATCCGGTCTAACAAGTCACCGCCTTGATTTGCATCGGCTAGCGGAATCAGGCCATAGCCAAACTCAAATTCAATGGCATCCATTTGGAGAAGGTGAATAACACTTTCTGGACTTTTCATCTCTTCTACCTCTGCCTGCTCCTCTAGTACCTCTTCTATTTCTTCTTGATCCTGTTTGTTTTTTGACATCAAGTATGCGCCGAGGGCAAGTAAACCTGCGATCGGACCTGTCAAAAGTACGCCGATTGGTGTAAACAACCCAAGAAGGAAGATCGTACCTGCCGTGACGTAAAGCATAGCTGGGAATGCAAACAGCTGTTCAGTGATATCTGACCCAAGGTTCCCATTAGAAGCAGCCCTTGTGACGACAATCCCTGTCGCTGTTGAAATGAGAAGTGCAGGGATTTGTGAAACAATCCCGTCTCCTACCGTTAATAATGTAAAGTGGGAAGCTGATTCTTGAATTGACATTCCTTGCTGAAGCATCCCAATGATAATCCCAAAAATAATATTAATAATGACGATGATAATACCTGCGATGGCATCCCCTTTGACGAACTTACTTGCTCCATCCATCGCACCATAAAAGTCTGCTTCTCTCGCTACTTTTTCACGGCGATTTCTTGCTTCACTTTCTGTCAGCATCCCTGCATTTAAATCTGCATCAATACTCATTTGTTTCCCTGGCATCGCATCGAGGGTAAATCTTGCCGCAACCTCTGAAACACGCTCAGCCCCTTTGGTAATGACAACAAATTGAATGATGATCAGAATGAGGAAGACCACAAGACCAACGAGTACATTTCCTCCAACAACAAATGAACCAAACGTTTCTACAACCTTTCCAGCGTCTCCAGTTGAAAGAATAGATCGTGTTGTAGAGATGTTAAGCCCTAAGCGAAAGAGCGTTAAGAGCAAAAGCAATGATGGAAATATTGAAAATTGCAGTGGTTCTTGCATGTTCATTGTGGTGAGAAGCACGATAAGCGCAAGAGAAATATTAATAATGATTAAAATACTTAATAGCATTGGCGGAAATGGTATGACCAGCATCGCCACAATTAAAATAACACTGAATAAAACAGATAAATCTCTTGCTGACATGCCTGTTCTCTCCTTTTAAAAC
This sequence comes from Bacillus sp. FSL R5-0422, assembly GCF_038610765.1. Lineage (NCBI taxonomy): Bacteria > Bacillati > Bacillota > Bacilli > Caryophanales > Bacillaceae > Bacillus > Bacillus sp. FSL R5-0422. Next base: position 1,540,339 of record NZ_CP152014.1, on the reverse strand, counting down.
CAAAAATTCATAAAATCTTTTGTTTCGTTTTATAAACATAAGCTAAAATTTCTGCGATTGCCTTAAAGTATTCCTCTGGCACCGCTTGGTCAATGTCGACCTGATCATAGAGTGCACGAGCGAGCGGCCGGTTTTCTACGGTCATAATATCGTGCTCTTTCGCAATCGTTCTAATTTTCAAAGCCAAAATATCTATTCCCTTTGCCACAACAAAGGGTGCGTCCATCTTTTCTTCGTCATATTTCAAAGCAATGGCATAATGGGTTGGGTTTGTAATGATGACGTCCGCTTTTGGGACTTCCTGCATCATCCGTCTCATGGCCATTTCCCGCTGACGCTGTTTAATCTTTGATTTTATGAGCGGGTCACCCTCTGATTTTTTATACTCATCTTTGATGTCTTGTTTGGACATCCGTAAGTTTTTTTCATAATCAAATTTCTGATACATATAATCAAGCCCCGCTAAGACCATGAGGGCACCTGCTGCATATAGCCCCATAATCAAGGTCATACTTGCCACGAAATGAAGAGTTTCCTCTGCTGTTAGTAAAGGAAGCCTTAGGATTTCGTCAAAGTGCATCCAAAGTGCAATAAATGTCGCAAAACCAATTAAACCAATTTTCAAAATGGATTTTAATAGTTCTACGAGGGCTCGAATACTGTATATTCGTTTAAACCCTTTGATTGGATCGAGTTTTTCTAATTTCGGTTTGATTACTTCTGTCGAAAAGAGAAAGCCAACTTGCAAATAGTTACTGATAATCCCTGCCAGCATACCAACACCAAGTATTGGCATGAGGAGGAGCCCTGTTTCCTGAAGCAATTCCACAAATAGTTGATGAATATTAGATGTGCTAACTTTCATTAGCATCGTTGTTGAATAAAAACGTTCAATGAGCGCAATAATACGCTCTTTCATAAAAGGCCCAATAAAAAAGAATGATAAAAAGATTAATAGAAATGAGATGGCTGTATTGACGTCGGTACTTTTGGCAACCTGACCTTTTTTACGTGAATCTTGTCTCTTTTTCGGCGTTGCTTTTTCTGTTTTTTCACCTGCGAAAAATTGCAAGTCTAGTCTAAGCCTTGTCATCATGACGAACCACCGACCAATGCTAAGAAATTCCTCATGGTGAGTACAATCGTATCAAATGTATTTTGGACAACTCCGAAGATGACGCCCATACAGATGATGATCATAATAAAACTCACACCCATTTTAATAGGAAGTCCGACAACAAAAACGTTCATCTGCGGGACTGTTCGTGCCACAATACCCAGTGCCAAATCGACCAAAAACAAGCTAGCGACAACTGGTGCTGAGATTTGAAAGGCAATGATGAACATTTGGTTGAAGCTCTTTGCAATAAAATAAGCAAAAGATTCACTGCCGAAATTCAGTGCGTACTGATCAACTGCAATATATTGAAAACTGTAATAGATTCCATCAAGCAGCAAGTGATGTGCATTGGTTGCCAGCATCAATAGCAATGTGACTGTATAAAAAAATTGCCCCATCAGCGGCGTTTGTGCCCCTGTTTGCGGATCAATTACATTGGCGATCGCAAAACCCATTTGAAAATCAATAAATGAGCCGGCAATTTGAACAGCGGACACCATGATATATGCAATCAAACCAAGTAGAAGTCCGACCATTGCTTCTTTCACCGCAAGCATCATATAAAGACCGTCTATGTCGAGTGCTGGCGGTTCCTTAATTGTGCTAAAACTAATCACGGCTAAAAACAGTGAGAATCCAACTCTGTGTACAGCTGGGATCGTTCTATGCGCTAAAAGCGGTACTGTCACAAAAAAAGCGGTGATCCGAATAAAAACTAATAGAAAAGCAGGGAATAATTCTATGATTGACATCGCTCGTTAACCTGCAAATCGATCTAAATTCGAGAACAGCTCTGTCGTAAAGGACACAATAGTTGACAGCATCCATGGACCAAACACAACAAGCCCAATAAGAACTGCAACAATTTTAGGAATGAACGCAAGCGTCTGTTCTTGAATCTGGGTTGTTGCCTGAAACACACTGACAATCAGTCCCACAATAAGAGCGAGCGCTAGAAGCGGCCCACTGACAAGCAATACCACATACACTGATCTTTCAGCCATCGTAATGACAAATTCTGAACTCATGTTTTAAGCACCTACTCTAAAAGCTTTGCAGCAAAGATTTGACAATCAAATACCATCCATCGACTAAAACAAATAACAATATTTTGAAAGGGAGCGATATCATAACCGGAGGAAGCATCATCATCCCCATTGACATCAGGACACTTGCGACGACCATATCAATAATTAAAAATGGAATAAAGATCATGAAACCAATTTGAAATGCCGTCTTTAATTCTGAAATTGCAAATGCGGGTACCATCGCCGTTAACGGAATATCTTTTATCGATTCAGGTGTATCCATTTTTGCGTAACTAAGAAATAAAGCCAAATCCTTCTGTCTCGTATGTTTACTCATAAACTCTTTAATTGGCACTTCAGCTTTTTCATAAGCTTGATTGAGCGTAATGTCATCATTTAACAGCGGCGTAAGTGCCTCTTTATTAATCTCTGAGAACGTGGGTGCCATGATAAAGAATGTGAGAAACAAAGCAAGCCCTACAAGTACTTGGTTTGGCGGCATTGAGTTGGTTGCAAGTGATGTTCTAACGAATGAAAGCACAATCACAATTCGTGTAAAACATGTCATTAAAATGAGAATGCCTGGTGCAACAGAAAATACGGTTAAAAGTAAAAGAAGACGGACAGACGTACTAATATTCCCTGCTCCGCTGGAATTAAATAAATCGATAAACTCATTCATTTTGTTTCGGGCCTTTCTTTCTGACTTCTGATTGGGTCTTTTTCAATTCGGCTAGCTGTGCCTTCAAATTGGCTGAAAAAGAAGAAGTGGTTGGCTGATCCTTTTTCTTTATCTGAGATGTGAATTTTTGAACGATTTTTGGTAAATCCGTTTTACTTTCCATCGCTTCTTCGTATTGTTGGACGATCGCATCACATTCTTGTTCATCATCAATTTCTTTTAGCAGCTGGATCGAGTCCGCTACTCCGACAACTAATACTCGTTTGCCCACTTTGATAAGCTGGACTGAACGATTTTGGCCCACCGTCGTTCCGCCAATATTTTCAACATAGCGAAATGGTTTAAGTAAGCGGTTTTGCTTACCAACAAATCTCACCAATCCATATATAAGCAGGATGACAAAAAGTAAAGCACCAATCATTTTGACAAAATCCATAATGGAGACAGAAGAAGAGGGAACTTCTTCTGTCGGATTCGTTTGATTGTCAGTGGTTGTCTTTTCTGTATCCTTTTTGCTGCTTTTCTCTTCTTTGATCCAGTCATTCACTGTGCCATTTTCAGGATCTTTCGTTTCAGCAAACAGTGAGGCAGGCTGCATCGTCAAGAAAAGCATAAAACTGATCATTGCTATACATATCAAACGTTTTTTCAACAAGTCTTACACCCTTTTTTAGCCTAACGTTTTATTAATTGCTTCAAGTACGCGGTCTGCTTGGAACGGCTTCACGATAAAGTCTTTTGCACCTGCTTGGATTGCGTCAATAACCATTGACTGCTGCCCCATTGCAGAACACATGATGATTTTTGCAGAAGCGTCAATTTGTTTAATTTCTTTTAGTGCTGTGATCCCGTCCATTTCTGGCATTGTGATATCCATTGTGACAAGATCTGGAGACGTTTCTTTGTATTTTTCAACTGCTTGAGCACCGTTTTCTGCTTCTCCTACTACATCAAATCCGTTTTTTACAAGAATATCCTTTATCATCATTCTCATGAATGCTGCATCATCTACGATTAATACCTTAGTAGCCATTTACTTATTCTCTCCCTGTATGTTTGTTTATTTTAAATTAGAAAGTCTTTCTGACTGACTTAAAATATCAGTCACACGAACACCAAAGTTCTCATCAATGACAACGACTTCCCCTTTGGCGACGATTCGCTTGTTAACTAGAATGTCTACTGGCTCACCAGCAAGTTTGTCCAGTTCAATGATACTTCCTGCTGAAAGCTCAAGGACTTCTTTGACACTTCGCTGAGTTCTTCCAAGTTCCACTGTAATGGAAAGCGGAATATCCATCAGCATATCAAGATTTCCAAGCTGGCTTGTTGAATGCTGAGGCTCACTGAATGCTTCAAATTCAACTGGTGCCACATGTACAGGTGCTGCCGGTTTTGGCTTCGCCTGTCTTTTTGGCGGAGCTGCTTGCTGCGCTGGTGCAGATTGCGTTTGCGGAGCTGCTTGTTGAGGTTCAGGTGTACTCACTTGAGCTTCTTGAACCGGCTCTTCCTCTTGCGCAGGGTCTGTTAATTCTGCAATTAAATCTTTCGCAAATGTAATAGGATAAAGCTGCATGATATTTGAATCAATGAGTTCACCTATTTTTAATCTGAAGGATACTTTGACAAGCATTTCTGCAGCCGGGATCCGGTCTGTTCCTTCTCCTTCTTTCACATCAAGTAATTCGACGCGAGGCGGAGAAATATCAATCTTTTTATTAAAGACCGTCGACATGGATGTCGCAGCAGATCCCATCATTTGGTTCATCGCTTCTTGTACTGCACTTAAGTGAATTTCGCTTAAAGAAGGGTCAGCATTTGTCCCGTCTCCGCCCATCATTAAGTCCGCAATGACTGCTGCATCTGTTTGCTGGACGACAAGCAGGTTACTTGCGCTGAAGCCTTCCGTATAATTCACTTCAATCGCGACATACGGATGAGGAAATTCCTCATTTAGCATACTTTTTTGAATCACTGTAACAGTTGGAGTGGTAATCTCCACTTTTTGATTTAATAGGGTTGAAAGTGCTGTAGCAGAGCTGCCGAATGAAATATTCCCGATTTCTCCAATGGCATCTTGTTCCATTGCAGAAAGTACTGTATCAGGCTCTATATCGTCATTGCTACCTCCTTTAAGGAGCGCATCGATTTCGTCTTGTGATAATTTACTTCCGTTATTCTCCATCTTCTTCACCTCTTATGTCGTGATCTAGAATTTGAATCGCCTGTTTCCGATTCACGCGGCCGGCCTGTCCCAAGAATTTCGGTTTATTTCCGACCATAACAGTAAGAGGCGCATTTACTGGTTTGTCCAAGGCAATACAGTCACCAATTTCCAAATTCAAAAACTCTTCCACCGTCATTTCCGATTCCCCTAGCTCTGCGACTACCGGTATTTTTGCCGTCATTATCCGTTTTTCAATGGCCTTTGTTTCTTGTTGTTTTGGTTCATTTCGTTCAGACTGCATCCAGTAATGTACAGACAGTTTCGGAATAATAGGCTCTAATACAACATGAGGAATACATAGGTTAATAACCCCGCTTACCTCACCAATTTGTGTATTAAGAGAAATGACGACAACTGTTTCGTTTGGTGACACCATTTGTACAAACTGGGGATTTACCTCGAAATCTGCCATTTCAGGCTCGATATCAGTTATGGACTGCCACGCTTCTCTATAATTTTCCAAAGCTCCCTCAAACATGTTTGAGATAATCTTTGTTTCGATCTCTGTAAGTGATTCTGTCTTATTATGACTAATGCCAATCCCGCCCATCAGCCTGTCCATCATGGCATAGCCGATTGTTGGGTTCACTTCAAGCATGATTCTTCCTTCAAGCGGACTGACATAAAATAAGTTTAATAATGTCATATTAGGAATCGAACGAATAAATTCTTCGTATGGTACTTGGTCAACCGAGCTGACAGTAATTTGAATATATGATCTTAGCTGAGCTGAAAAGTGTGTGGTGAGCAGTCTAGCGAAGTTATCGTGAATCCTTGTTAAACTTCGAATCTGGTCTTTCGAAAAGCGCAGTGCACGTTTAAAATCATACACCTTTACTTTTTTCGTCGTTTCTTCTTTTTTCAGTTCTTCAGCATCCATTTCGCCTGTAGATATGGCGGATAATAATGCATCGATCTCATTCTGGGAAAGCACTTCTCCTGACATTTCTTCACCTCCATCGTGTCAATTAATCGCCTCTATTGCAGATTAAAGGAGGTTATATATACTTCTTTCACCTTGCCATCTTGCAAATAGTTATTCACTTTGTTTTTGACTAGTGTTTTAAAATGTTCTCTGCCTTTTTTGCCATCAAGTTCATCTGCATTCGTGTCTGATAAAATGTCAATTACGGCGTCTTTCACTTGAAAACTTCTTTTCTCAAGCTCTTCTTTTGCTTTTTCAGAGTCTGTTTCAATATTCAATACAAGTTTGACCGCATTTCCTTCAGACTTTAAATTGGTGATAATCTCAGGAATTTCAACAGAAGCCTTTACGACTTCATCTGCTGTTGGCTCTTTTTCAGCTTTTGCTTCGTCTGAACCATTCAGCAGAAATATGATGCCTGCTCCTATTCCGCCGATGGCAATAATCATGATTAGCATTACTACGACTAATTTCTTCTTCATTCAAATTCCTCTATTCCTTGATTCAATGAAATGACTTGGATTTTTCTGTAGAAAGAAATGATTTTCTCTTGAAGCTGATCTTCATTTTCTTTCACTACGAATTTCTTTCCATTGGCTAATGTAATGGTCGTGTCTGGAAAGCTTTCGATTTGCTCGATATGGAGAGCGTTCAGCATAAATCCTTTGCCGTTCAATCTTGTTACTTCAATCATATTAAGCAGAGAAGCGATCTTCCGCTCCCCCTACCTCCTATCGTTTCAGATTCACAAGCTCTTGCAGGATTTCATCAGATGTTGTGATCGTCTTTGCATTCGATTGGAATCCACGCTGCGCGATAATCATTTCGGTAAATTCGTCTGTTAAATCAACGTTTGACATTTCAAGTTTCCCGGTTTGGATGACGCCCGTTCCTTGTTCACCTGGTACGATTGGGTTACTTGGAGCACCTGAGCTTAACGTTTGGCGATAAAGGTTGTCACCAACTTTGTCTAGCCCTCCTGCGTTACGGAAAGATACTAGTGATATTTGACCAACGGTTCTTGAAACATTGTTTTCAACAACCGAAATCGTTCCATCTGGACCAACACTTACACTTGAAACACCGTCTGGAATCGTTATCTTTTGTCCATTCATTCCAAGTAGATAATTTCCATCAGGGGTGACTAAGCTTCCCTCTGAATCAGTGTCGAAATTTCCTGTTCTTGTATAAAGAACTTCTCCTTGACTTTCAATACGGAAAAACCCATCTCCATTGATATAGAAGTCGTAAGGTTCATTTGTATTTTGAGAAGATCCCGCTGACATGATTTTATCGATTGAAGATAAAGATGATCCTAAACCAATTTGCTTTGAGTTGATTGAACCAGAGTTGTTCGTTGGCCCACCAGAACTTCCAATGGTTTGACTGACCATATCTTTAAAAGTGATACGGCTTTTTTTGTATCCATGTGTATTGACGTTGGCTACGTTGTTGGCTACAACATCTAATTTTGATTGGAAGTTTTTCATTCCACTAATTCCTGAGTAAAGTGAGCGTAACATTTATTTTCCTCCTCGAATTACTTCGTTTTTTCTCCAACTGCTGTAACATCCCAAGGGCTGATTTTCGTTCCATCTTCTAAATACAGGAAGTATTCATTGTTTATGTTTTTAACAGATTTCACAGTGCCTGATATATCTTTATCATCCAATTTGCCCGATACTTCTTTACCGATCCACCCAACATACGTCGTAAACGGATCTTGGTGAGCAACAAATGTAGACATGAGCTGATTCAGCTTGGTGATAGAATCGTTCATATTGGTTTGCTGTTCTAAGGATGAAAATGTTGCGAGCTGTGTGACAAACTCACGGTCATCTAGTGGGTTTGTTGGATCTTGGTTTTGAAGCTGCGTGAGCAATATTTTCAAGAATTGATCTTTGCCTAGCGTATCTGTTTTCTTTTCTGCTTTTGAAGAAGTGTCTGTTTGTGCGACTGTTCTATTCGTAGCATCAACTGTTGCCATTAGATTTCCTCCTCTTCTTCATCTGACCCAACAAGAGCATCCAATACATCTTGGAATTCTGCTTCCTGTTCATCAGGGTTCTGGAAATGATGCCCTTTTGACTGTTGCTGCTTGTTTTCTTCGTTAAATTGGCCAAATAACGACTGTTCATTTGATTGAAGTGGTATATGGAAACGGTCCACTTGAACCGACATATTCGGAAGCGCCTGTTTGAGCTGCGGCAGGTGATGCTCAAGCAGCTCTTTTGCTGCTTGTGTCGAAGCAGTAATCTTACTCGCATACATACCATTTTGCTTCGTCAGCTGAATCGTGATAAATCCGAGATTTTCTGGATTTAATCGAACTGTAAAGCGTCCGCTTGAGTTGCCAAATGGCGTGAATTTCATTTGCTTCCACGTATTTAGAATTTGCTGATCAACCGTTCCCGGCTTTTCATCAGTGGTTTGTGTCTGCTGAACAGGAGCTGCTGATTGCAGTTGAAAAAACTGCTTATGACCTGGCAAGAGCGTATGAGTGATCGTTTTTTCAGAAGCAGGTGCAGCAGTGCTTTGTCCTTTGACAACTTCCTTTTTGATGAGCCATTCAAGAGAGGCAGTCCCTTTAGCAGGAGTAGTAAGAGTAGATTCTTGTCTTGGAGAGACCAATTCTTTTAACTCTCCTAAAGCAATCTTTAACTCTTTGTCTGACCCTTTTGCATTTGCCATCATATGATCGATTAACTGATTAAAGTGTTTCAGCTCACTTTGAGACATTGAATTCAGCTTTGGTGCTGAACCCTGCTGCGAGAAAAATTGCTCTTTTACTTGCTGAATCAGTTTCTCATCTACCCCATTTTTCGAAAGAAAGTGAATGAAATCTTGACCCTTTGCTTCAATATCTTGCACTATCTTTGCATCAAAGCTGAGCGGCTGTTGATTGAGCAGTTGGTATAAGAAAAAGTGGACTTGTATGAGCTGCTCACTATGTTCAGAAGCTGGCTTATCAGCTTGTTCACCGTAAATGGAGGATTCCATTTTTTGAAACAACTCTTCTAGTGACTCGAGATCAGATGAATCAAGCGTTTGACCTTGAAGTGTTTGAAGGGCGCTAAGAAGGTTTTCGTCGATTCCTTCTTCAGGTGATTGCATCCATTTTTCAATGATTTGCATTGCATCATTAATGGAAAGAGTAGCACCCGCTGTCTCGGCATTCACAAGACTGCTTTCACTTTGCGCGCCTGCCCCGCTAAGTAATTGTTTAAACAACCCGCTTGCAGAGTTCACGCCGCTCCCCTTTGGTCCCGAGAGACCTTGAGACGATTGCTGTAAGGCTCCAATATCCAATAGCTTCACTTATTGTCCACCCCCATTTTCACTTTCTTTTTTAGCAAGCTCTTTCGTAAACGTAGCTGCCTTCTGAGGTGTTAGTTTTGCTAATATGTCTGTTAGTTTATTTTTGCTTAGCTCTTCAAGAATCTTCAATGCCTCTTTATCACTTAATTCTGATAAAATTTTGGCGGATTTCCCTGCATCCATACTTTCATAGATACTAGCAATCTTCCCTTTAGGTTTCTGGTTAGAGGCTGCTGCCCCATCAGAAGTTGTCCCTGACGCATTATTACTTGATGTATCGCTTGATGAGCTGTTGTTTGATGAACTGTCATTCGAAGACTTATTATTTGCATCATTTTCAGATGTTTTTTCAAGTGAACTGATTTTTTGATTCAGTCTTTTAATCTCTTCATCACTTGTTTTTAAGTCTTTTTGTGCAATTTCAAGTTCATTTTTTTGCTCTTTAATGGTCTTTTTCAGTTCGTTCACTTCTGCATCGCTTTGATTATTATGTGAAGATGACGTTTTTGACGTGTCATCTGAACCAACCAAACTGCTGACGCCCGGAATGTTTTGGAGCGGCTTCTTTAGATCAAAACCTGCCATATAAAGGATTGTGCCAGTCACTAACACAAGCACAATCAATGGGATGATGACAATAAACAAGATCCATTGAAATTTTCCGCCGCTTGATTCTTTCGTTTTTTCCTTCTTAGGCATTCATCTCGACTCCTAATGTCCTTGAAACATGAATTGGCTGATAGAGATATCATCCATTTCTTTCATTTCAATGGCCTTATGTTCAAGGGAAAACTTTTCATATTGCTTTTCTTTCATTTTTTCAAACTTTTTAAATTCAATGTTTTTTTCAGTTAAATCAGATTGTTTTTCATTCATTTGATGGCGCTTCATGATCACAAGCTGCTGATAATGCTGAATGGTGTTATCTAAATTGGTCACAAATTGCTGATAATGACGCATTTCTTGAACACTCATACCACTTCTCAGCTTTTCTTCTTTGCTTTTTTCCATTAATTCTTTTTTACTCATATTTTCATAGAGCTTTTCAGCGACTTGCTCAAATGCCGAAACGGATTGTTGGTACGCTGCGAGTGACCTGTCTTTTTCACTTTCTTTCAGTTCTAAGAGCTTTTGAAATTTGTATTGATATCTCACTGTTTTCGTCAATCCTCTCTATTCATCAAACCGAGCAATACATTCACACTGTCTTCAATAGATACAGCCTCTTCTACATCCTGCTTCAAAAATGAAATCAGATGAGGATAAGCCTGCATGGCATCATCAATGTCTTTCGAGGAGCCTTTTTTATATGCTCCAATGTTAATGAGGTCTTCAGCGTTTTGATAAGTGGATAAAAGCTGGCGGAACCGGTTGGCCGCCTCCTTGTGATCATGACTTGCGATATTGCTCATCACGCGGCTGATACTTTTCAGAATATTGACAGCGGGAAATTGTCCTTTGTTGGCTAAAGCACGATCAAGTACAATGTGACCATCTAAGATTCCTCTAACTGTATCAGCGATTGGCTCATTCATATCGTCACCATCAACAAGCACTGTGTAAAACGCTGTGATGGAACCAAGCTGATTCGTTCCAGTTCGTTCAAGTAATTTTGGCAGTATAGCGAACACTGAAGGTGTATATCCTTTTGTCGTTGGCGGTTCACCAGTTGCAAGACCGATTTCCCTTTGTGCCATAGCGACCCGTGTAACAGAGTCCATCATGAACATGACATTTTTTCCTCTGTCTCTAAAATATTCTGCAATAGCTGTTGCTGTATAAGCAGCCTTCATTCTCGTTAGTGCAGGCTGGTCAGAAGTTGCAACGACAACAATCGATCGCTTTAGTCCCTCGGCACCTAAATCCTTTTCAATAAACTCACGAACTTCCCGGCCACGCTCTCCAACAAGGGCAATCACATTCAGATCTGCTTCTGTCTGCTTCGCAATCATCCCCATTAAGGTACTTTTACCAACACCACTTCCAGCAAAAATCCCAATCCTCTGACCAGTGCCGACTGTTAGCAGGCTGTCGATCACTCTGACACCAACGCCCATTTTTTCGCGAATAGGTGGCCTGTCCATCGGGTTTGGAGGTGACTGATCTGTCGAAACAGGTGCAAGTCCCTTTGGAAGCATACTGCCGTCCAGTGGTTCACCGAAGGCATCAACCACTTCGCCAATTAACCCAGTCCCAACTTTGACCTTTAGCGACTCACCTGTCGCTTCAACTAGACTTCCTGGTGAAATGTTGGATGCTTCTACATAAGGCATGAGCAGAATATGTTCATCTCTAAAACCTACAACCTCTGCTTTTATCGGATCGTGCTTACGCCCCTTTTTATGAATGAGACATACGTCTCCGATAGAACTTTCCGGCCCCTTAGATTCAATCATCAGTCCAACAACTCGATTGACTTTACCAAATCGTTTATAAGGATCAGCGGTTTCAATCGTTTCTTTTAATACATCGATGTTCATTTGTGATCACCTGAATCAATGACTTCTAGTAGCTTTTCTTTCAACTGATTCATTTGGGTATCAACACTCGCTTCCACTTTTCCAAAGCTTGTTTCTACGTAACAAGTCCCTTTTGGCGCTTTTTCATCTGAGTAAATGGCAAGGTGTGTATCCTTTTGAAGGATTCTGATTAATTCGTCTTTATACTCCATCACATGATCGTAATGTTCTGGGTCCACATAGATGGAAATATCGTCATATTCTTTTACTTCAGAAATGACCTGCTTCACGAGAGCCAAAAATTGATCTTTCGTGTCATCAGCCGAGTACCAAACGCGTTTGGCGAGTTCAAAAGCCAGTTCCACAATTTTTTCTGCGGAGCTTTCAATTTTCTCTTCGTAATCCTGCTTGGCAAGACTGACAATGTCATTTGCTTGATCAAGAATTGATTGATACTGACTCATCGCATCTGCTTCACCCTTTTGGAAGCCATCTTGGTACCCAGCTTGTTTCGCTTCTTCAATGAGCTGCATTCTTTCTTCTTCAAAATCAGCGCGGCGCTGATTGATTTCAGCCATTGTTTTTTCAAGCTCATTATTTGCTTGTTCTACTATACGACTTGCTTGATCTTCAGCATCACTTAGTACAAGCTGTGATGCTTCTTTTTCATTGACAAGCTCTTCTTCATGATGTTCTTTTTTGAACTCCACTTGCTGCAAAGGAATCGTTTGCCGGCGTTGCTCAGGAATAACAGATGTTTCATGTTTGATAATCCTAGACAATGATATCGTCTCCTCCGCCTCGAGCTATGACAATTTCTCCAGCTTCCTCGAGTCGTCTTACGATGCTGACAATACGGGTTTGTGCTTCCTCGACATCTCTAAGCCGGACAGGTCCCATAAACTCCATTTCTTCTTTGAAAGTTTCGACCATTCTCTGTGACATGTTGCGGAAGACAATTTCTTTGACCTCTTCGCTTGCCACTTTAAGTGCGAGCAATAAGTCATCATTTTCAACATCTCTGATCACGCGCTGAATCGCTCTGCTGTCAAGTGTGACAATATCTTCAAAGACAAACATACGTTTCTTAATTTCATCAGCAAGTTCAGGATCTTGAATTTCAAGAGTGTCTAAAATGGTCTTCTCGGTCGCACGGTCTACACCATTTAGTACTTCTACAACCGCTTCGACTCCGCCCGTTTGCGTATAGTCTTGCGTAAAGGTTGAAGAAAGCTTTTGCTCAAGAATGCGTTCCACTTCATTGATGATCTCTGGAGATGTGCGGTCCATTAAAGCAATACGTCTCGCAACCTCTGTTTGTACATCCTCGCCTAATTCAGATAATATCTGTCCTGCTTGGACTGGATCTAAGTAGGAAAGGATGAGCGCAATGGTTTGTGGATGCTCATGCTGGATAAAGTTTAAGATTTGTTCTGGGTCAGCCTTTCGAGCAAAATCAAACGGCTTCACTTGAAGCGAGGATGTTAATCGGTTTAAGATGCTGTCCGCTTTGTCCTCACCAAGTGCTTTTTCAAGTACTTGTCTTGCGTACATAAGACCGCCTTGTGATATGTAGTCCTGCGCAATGGCAATGCTGTGAAACTCTTCGATGATTTCATCTTTTTTAGCAGTATCTACACTTCGTACATTGGAAATTTCAAGTGTTAATTTTTCTATTTCGTCTTCAGACAGATGTTTGTATACAGATGCTGACACGTCTAGCCCTAAGGAAATCATTAGGATTGCTGCTTTTTGTCTGCCTGTTAGTCGATTTGGATCTTTTCTCGACATGTGTATTCCTCCTAATCCTCGGACAGCCAGCTGCGTAGCAATTTAGCAAAGTCTTCTGGTTTATCTTTTGCCATTTTCTCAAGCTGATTTTTCCTCACCATTTCCTCTGTTTCTGGTTCAGTGTCGATATCAGGAACATGGAGTGGTGTACGTTCATCAAACTCAAACTCTTCTTCCTCTTCTTTTCTGCGTCTACGCACAAGAAGAATAATAAGAGCGATAATTGCAAGTAGTAGCACACCGCCTACAATATAAACCCAGATTGGAATATTGTTTGATGGGTTTTCTGCTGCTGTTTGCTGTTTACCGTCTAATTTTGATACAGATAAAACAATTTTGTTATCTAAGTCTGCTTGAGTGAGCGCTTGACCATTTGTGTATTCTTTATCAATTGACGTGCTAATGATCGTTGAAAGAATCTTTTTAATATCATCTTGCCGTTCAGCTGTTAAAGAGTTCACATCGTTTGCCGTTGGTGGTTCGACCAATGCTTGAATGCCAACATCTCTAATTTTATAAGGGCTCTCTTTGATATCTTTATGAATGCGGTTGACTTCATAGTTGATACGATCTTCGCTCTTTTCGTAATTTCCGCTACCATTCGCTCCATCGGCGCCTTGATAGTTTGTGACATCATCATCGCCAGTTCCAGCGGTTCCACCAGCTGCTGCACCGTTTCCTGAATAAGTTTCAGCAATCTTTTCAGCACTGACAGCGATGCCTTGCATGTTTTCTTTATCAACTGGTTCTACAAGGTCTTCTTTTCTTTTCTCTTCAGTAAAATCAATGTCTGTTGTGACCGATACAGCGACTTTTTCTTGACCCATCATTGTTCCGAGCAGCTGTTGAATTTTTCTTTGAAGGTTCTTTTCAATTTCTTCTTTTTTCTGCTGCTGCGCATCCATTCCACTTGCATAGGAATCGGAACTGCTGTTTAAGTCGTAGTAGTTTGAATCTTGGTCCATAATGACAATGTTTTCTGTCTTTAAATTCGGTACACTTTTTGAAATAAGATGATAAAGGCCTTTTACTTGCTGCGGCGAGAGCGTGTAGCCACGTTCCACTTGCAGCACAATGGATGCTGATGCATTACTTTGCTCTTCTCCAACAAAAACGGAATCTTTTGGCAGGTTAATCATAACTTTTGAATCTTTGATCCCATCAATCGTGTTGATTAGATTGGATAGTTCTGTCTGAGTTGCGTCTACTTTCAGAACATCAAATTCATTATCTGTTAAACCGAAGCCGGAATTATTCGCAAAGAAGGAGTAATCAATATTCCCTGTCTTAGGGAGACCCTCAGATGCGAGTGTTACTTTTAAAGAGTCGGCCTGCTTTTCTGGAACGAGAATCGTTGTTCCATTATTCGCAAGTTCCGATTTAACGTTTTTGCCATCTAGTTCCTGTTTGATTTGTCCAGCTTCTGCCTCCGACAAATCTCTAAACAATGGAACCATTTTTTCAGAAGAAGCAAAGATGCTAACAACCGTAATAATGATTGCTAGGGCAGCAACGCCGCCAATCATAAGTATTTTTTGTAATTTTGATCGATTTCGCCAAAACTCAACTGTTTTTGTTCTTAATTGCATTAAAGTACGATTCATCTTAACCCCCGGTCATTCCATTCAGTCTTTTTTTGTCCGTCAGCACCTCCTACATCTGCATTCTCATAATCTCTTGGTACGCTTCGACCGCTTTATTTCGAAACTCCGTTGCAGCTGTGAGTGTCACACTCGCTTTTTGCGAGGCAATCATGACTTCATCGAGATTGACATCTTTTCCTTGTGCAAGTGCATTTGTATACTGGTCTGATTTTAGCTGTGATTGATTTAATGCCTCAATGGAATTCTTCAGCACATCAGAGAAATTCGTTTGACTTTTAGGTGCAGCCGCATGAACAGACGATGCATTAGTCAATTCACTTGCTTGCTGAGCAGCTTGAAGCTGGAAAGGAGATATTGCGTTAACCAATTCTTTTCACCTTACTTTCCTATTTCTAAAGCTTTCATCAACATGCTTTTATTCGCATTTAGTGCGGTCACGTTTGCTTCATATGACCTTGAGCTGCTGATGAGGTCAACCATTTCCTTTAATGGATCAACATTAGGTGTTTGAACATATCCATTTTCATTGGCATCGGGATTTGTAGGATCATATTGAAGGTTGAATGGAGTTTCGTCTTCTGTAATCTTCGTTGCTTTCACGCCGTTTCCTAATTTACCGCTCGAATTCATGCTTGAGTTTAATATAGATGAAAATGATTCACCTGACGGCTGTAATGTGACGAGCTTACGTCTATAAGGCTCCCAGTTGCCATCAACCTGTTTCGCTCTTGTTGTATCCATATTTGCAAGGTTAGAGGATACAACGTCCATTCTGAGCCTCTGTGCTGTTAGTGCAGAGGCTGAAGCGTTAACGCCTGAAAAAATTGACATCACTTACCTCCTGTCAAAACTGTTTTAAGAGAATTGAATTTTCCACTCATTCTTTCAACCAATGCATTATACTGAATTTGGTTTTTAGCGAGTTCACTCATCTCTTGATCAATATCGACATTATTTCCGTTTTCTTGATATGAAGTACGGTTGCTCGAAACAACTGAATAATTAGACCCTGTTTTAGAAAAATCAATGTGACCTTGGTATGTTTTTTTAGCATCTAACTTGATCGACGCATCGTTTAGCATATCATGAAATGCGACGTTTTTCGACTTGTAGTTCGGTGTGTCTATATTCGCGATATTATTGCTTATGACTTTTTGCTTAACATTCGCTCTGCCCAAGGCATTCTCAAGGTTGCTTATCGTTCCAGAAAATATATCCAAAACCATATACCTCCAATCATATGTATTTCATTCCATTTAATCATGTCGAGATTTGTAAAACCATATGTTCATTGTAAGAAATAATAGGATTAAAGTCTATGATGTATATGTAAAAAAAACTCGTAATATATATCTATTTTACGAATAGGTATAAAGACCTAGATTCAAAGAACTAAGAATTGTAAGGGTTTTCTTGGAAAAAAGAGTGTCATTTTTCGGACAAATCCTCTTTTTTTATAAAAAAAACCCCTTTTCAGCTTGTATTTCTGCTGAAAAGAGGTTTTGTTTAATGAGATTTTAAATTTTCAAGTTCGATTAAAAATTTGTTGTTTAACACTTTGATATATGTTCCCTTCATTCCAAGAGAGCGTGATTCGATGACGCCAGCACTTTCTAACTTACGTAAGGCGTTCACGATCACTGAACGAGTGATTCCTACACGGTCAGCAATTTTACTTGCCACTAGAAGCCCTTCGTTGCCATCAAGTTCTTCAAAGATGTGTTCAATGGCTTCAAGCTCACTATATGATAGAGAACTAATTGCCATTTGGACAACAGCTTTACTTCTTGCTTCTTCTTCAATTTCCTCTGCTTTCTCACGAAGGATCTCCATTCCAACAACTGTTGCTCCGTATTCAGCAAGAATTAAATCATCGTCTTTAAATGTATCTTGCAAACGAGACAGAATTAACGTTCCTAAACGATCTCCTCCTCCGATAATTGGCACAATCGTTGTCAAACCTGATTCAAATAAATCACGGTTCTCAATCGGGAAAGCTGTATACTCACTGTTAATGTCAAGGTTTGAAGATGTTTCAGGGATGTTGAATAGACTCTTTGTATATTCTTCAGGGAACTGACGGTCTTCAAGCATTTTCTTCATACGCGGATTTTCAATCTGCTGGTTGATCGAGTAGCCTAGAAGCTTCCCTCTTCTGCTTAATACGAAAATGTTTGAATCAATGACATCTCTCAACGTTTCTGCCATTTCCTTAAAATTAACTGGTTTCCCCGCTGCATCTTGCAGCATTGAGTTAATAATCCTTGTTTTTTGTAGTAACGCCATTTTAATGATCCTCCTAGATTACTTTATTCATTTGTTAAAGTATAAATTGACTTAAGTCTTTGTTATTTGCAATCTTTCCTAGCTTCTCTTCTACATACTGAGGGGTAATGGTCACTGTCCCTAGTGTAATATCAGGCGCCTCAAATGAAAGCTCTTCAAGCAGCTTTTCAAGTATGGTATGAAGCCTTCTTGCACCGATGTTATCTGTCTCCTGATTGACATGATAAGCCACTTCGGCAATCTTATGAATAGCATCGTCAGAAAATTCAAGAGATATACCTTCCGTTTCAAGTAAAGCTTTATATTGCTTTAATAATGCATTATCTGGTTCCGTTAAGATTTTCACAAAGTCTTCGATACTTAATTTATCTAATTCTACACGAATTGGGAAGCGTCCTTGAAGCTCTGGAATCAAATCTGATGGTTTTGCCATATGAAATGCCCCTGCTGCTACAAAAAGCACATGGTCTGTTTTCACTGCCCCATATTTCGTCATCACAGTTGAACCTTCTACAATCGGTAAAATATCACGTTGAACCCCTTCACGAGAAACATCTGCAGATGATGCACCACCGCTTTTGGCGATTTTGTCGATTTCGTCGATAAAAATAATCCCTTGCTGCTCTGCTTTATAGACAGCTTCTTGACTAACTTCATCCATGTCAATCAGTTTGGAAGCTTCCTCAGCTGTTAACGCCTTTCTCGCTTCTCTAACGGTCAGCTTTCTGCGTTTTTTCTTTTTAGGCATGAGATTGCCGAGCGCATCCTGCATGTTCATGCCCATTTGCTCCATACCCGAGCCCTGAAGCATATCAAACATGGATGGCTGCTGCTCTTCGACTTCAATTGTGACATAATGATCTTCAAGTTCGCCCATAGCCAGTTGATGAGCGATTCGTTTTCTTGTCGATTCAAGTTCAACTTCTTCACTTGATTGATCTCGATCACGGTCATCTTCATCAGATCCACCAAACAGCATCTCAAAAGGATTTTTCACAGACTGGCTTTTTTTCTTGCCAGGAACAAGTAAATGAACAAGACGTTTATTTGCTTGTTTTTCTGCTTCTTCTTGCACATCTTTCATCTTGTCTTCTTTGACAATTCTGATCGCTGTCTCAACTAGATCTCTGACCATTGATTCTACATCACGGCCAACGTAACCAACTTCAGTAAACTTCGTCGCTTCCACTTTAATGAAAGGCGCACCAGAAATTTTTGCAATTCTGCGGGCAATCTCTGTTTTTCCCACACCTGTTGGGCCGATCATTAAAATGTTTTTCGGAACGACTTCATCCTTTAGCTTATCATGTAAAAGGCTTCTTCTGTAACGGTTTCTTAAAGCCACCGCCACTGCTTTTTTCGCATCAAGCTGACCAATAATGTATTGATCAAGCTTTTCAACTATCTCTCTTGGGGTGAACGGCTTTTTCTCCATACGTCTCATGTCCTTTCTATTCAAGCTCTTCTAAAGTGATTTGATCATTCGTGTAGACACAGATTTCTCCAGCGGTTTCAAGAGCAGCCTTTGCAATATCTCTTGCTGTGAGGTGATCACCTGCATGTGTTTTGAGTGCTCTCCCAGCACTAAGCGCATAATTGCCGCCTGAGCCGATGGCCAAAATACCGTCATCTGGTTCGATGACCTCTCCTGTCCCAGAGACAAGCAGGATACTGTCTTTGTTCATAACGATCAGCATGGCCTCAAGCTGCCTCAGCATCTTGTCACTACGCCATTCTTTTGCTAGTTCTACGGCTGCCCGCTTTAAGTTACCACCATATTCTTCAAGTTTCGTTTCAAACTTTTCAAAAAGTGTAAATGCATCTGCTACTGAACCTGCAAAACCGGCAAGCACCTTGCCTCCGAAAAGACGGCGCACTTTTTTTGCCGTGTGTTTCATCACGACAGCCTGCCCGAAAGTGACTTGACCGTCTCCAGCCATCGCACTTTTCCCTTTATGTTGAACGGCAAAGATGGTTGTTGCATGAAATGATGACATGAAAAAACCTCCTTTTAGGATCGTTTAAAAGCCCTTGGGTGATGAGACATGTACGTCTTCCTTAAAGAATCCTTTGATACATGCGTATACACCTGAGTTGATGATAAATTCGAATGACCAAGAAGTTCTTGAACACTTCTCAAATCCGCTCCCTCATTTAAGAGGTGTGTGGCAAAGGTGTGCCTTAACATGTGAGGATGGATATGTAATGTGCCTGACGCCTTTTTCATTAGTTCAGTGAGAATGAATCGAACGCCTCTATCTGTAAGAGGCGCCCCGCGCTGATTCAAAAATACATACGCATCAGCACGATCTTTCCCCTTCGCTTTCAGCTTGAGCCTGCCATCCTCTAAATAAGTGATGAGCGCTTCATGTGCATAGGAACCAAAAGGTACATACCGCTGCTTGCTGCCTTTCCCATGAACAAGCACTGTATCCATCGATAAATCAAGATCAGATTCTTTTAATGAACATAACTCACTGACCCTCATACCTGTTGCATAAAGAAGTTCTAAAATCGCTTGGTTTCTTTGCCCAAGTGGTGTGCTGACATCAGAAACTGTAAAAAGCTCTTTCAGTTCCTCTTCATACAAAAATGAAGGAATTCGCTTATCCTGCTTTGGTAAGCTCACGAGTAAAAAAGGATTTTCTTTCACAAGCTGTTCTCTTAATAGAAATTTATAAAAGCTGCGAAGCGCAGAGACTTTCTTACTAATCGTTCTTCTTGTCAGGCCTTTTTCATAAGCTTCTGTTAAATAAATTCTCGTATCTTGATAGGATACCTCTTCAAAACCGTCTATTCCTTGAACGTTCATAAATCTGACAAACTCTTCAATCGCTTCTGTATATCCTGAGATGGTTAAAGCAGAATAGTTTTTTTCAATTTGCAGATATTCAATGAATAAGTGGACAAGACGCTGTTTATTCGTCATTTTTACACCTCTTTAAGGCTTTTAAATGGTATCACATATCTTGCTTTCCGTGCAATGTTTTACTACAGAGATTTCGAAATAGTTTGAATAGTTTCGATTGCGCGCTTAGCGTACTCTGCATATCGCTCTTGTTTGTTTTTAATACGAACACCAAGATCTTTCAACAAACCAAAATTCGCATTCATTGGCTGGAAGCTTTTCTTATTTGTTGATGTGATGTAATAAGCCATGCTGCCGATCGCTGTTTCCTCAGGAAGTGTCACAAGCTCTTCTCCTTTGACAAAACGAGCGGCGTTAATTCCAGCCACTAGTCCGGACGCTGCGGACTCGACATAGCCTTCAACGCCTGTCATTTGTCCAGCAAAGAATAGATCTTCTCTATTTTTAAACTGGTACGTTGGTTTTAAAAGACTTGGTGAGTTAATGAAAGTATTGCGATGCATCACACCATAACGAACAATTTCTGCTTCTTCAAGACCGGGAATCAAGCGGAATACTTCCTTTTGGTCGCCCCACTTCAGATGTGTCTGGAAGCCAACGATGTTATATAAAGTACCTGCTGCATCATCTTGTCTTAATTGAACAACAGCGTAAGGTCTTTTTCCTGTTTTCGGATCTTCAAGTCCTACTGGCTTCATCGGACCAAACAACATCGTTTTCTTTCCTCTTTTCGCCATGACTTCAATTGGCATACAACCTTCAAAGAAGATTTCTTTTTCAAACTCTTTTAATGGAACTGTTTCAGCAGAAATAAGCGCCTCATAAAAACGGTCGAATTCTTCTTCTGTCATTGGACAGTTTAAATAAGCGGCTTCTCCTTTATCATAACGAGATTTCAAGTACACCTTATCCATATCAATGCTATCTTTCTCTAGGATAGGTGCCGCTGCATCGTAAAAGTACAGATACTCTTCTCCAGTTAACGATTTTAATTCTTTTGAAAGTGCTTCAGATGTAAGCGGGCCTGTTGCAATAATTGTTGGGCCTTCTGGAATGCTTTGTACTTCTTCTTGAAAAACTGTCACATTCGGGTGATTTTTGACTCGATCAGTAACGTTTGCTGCAAATTCATGACGATCTACTGCAAGCGCTCCGCCAGCAGGCACTGAGCTTTCATCTGCTGCTGCGATAATCGCTGAATCTAAATGACGCATTTCTTCCTTTAATACACCGACCGCATTTGTCAAAGCGTTAGCACGCAGTGAATTACTGCATACAAGCTCGGCAAATTTATCTGTGTGGTGAGCTGGTGTTTGTTTGACAGGTCTCATTTCATATAAGTTGACTTTAATTCCGCGTTTAGCAATTTGCCATGCCGCTTCACTTCCAGCTAAACCTGCTCCGATCACGTTTACAAATTGACTCATTGTACAACTCTCCTATTTCGTAAGTTCTGTTTGATGACATAAAAAAGCAGGTGAACAAGGTTGCCCACCGCTATTTTTGTTGTTCCTCTTTATAATCACAGTTCACACATTGAACTTGCATGCCTTTTTTCAGCTTTTTCTCTACAAGCATATTTTCGCATTTTGGACACTTTCTTTCAATCGGTTTGTCCCAAGAGACGAATTCGCACTCCGGGAAACGATCACAGCCATAAAAAATGCGGCGCTTCTTAGATTTACGTTCAACAATGTTTCCTTCATGACATGTTGGGCATTTCACACCGATGTCTTTCACAATTGGTTTTGTGTTACGGCAATCAGGAAAATTAGAGCAAGCCATAAACTTACCGTATCGACCCATTTTGTACACCATCGGATGTCCACACTCTTCACAGTCAACTCCGGCGTATTCAGGCTCAATTTCAACTTCTTGCATTTCTGCTTCTGCTTTTTCGACCCGTTTTGCAAAGTCTTGATAGAAGCTGTCGATAATCCGAACCCATTCAATCGTACCTTCTTCAACGCTATCAAGTTCTTTTTCCATTTTCGCCGTGAATTCCACGTTAATGATTTCAGGGAAGAATTCAATGATTAAGTTGAGAACAATTTCCCCAAGCTCTGTTGGGATAAACCGTTTATTATCAAGTGCGACATAGCCACGCTTTTGAATCGTATCTAATGTTGGTGCATAAGTAGATGGACGGCCTATACCTAGCTCTTCAAGTGTTTTGACAAGTCTTGCCTCAGTGTAGCGCGGAGGCGGCTGCGTGAAGTGCTGTTCAGGTTCAATATCTTTAGAAAGAACCGTATCACCTTCTTTAAGATCAGGCAACATTTTGTCCTTTTCTTCTAGCTGGTCGTCTTTCCCTTCTACATATACCTTCATGAATCCAGGGAATTTCACTTTGCTTCCGTTAGCACGGAATGTAAGTCCGTTATTATCAAGATCCACACTCATTGTATCAAGAACAGCCGGCGCCATTTGGCTTGCCACGAATCGTTCCCAAATCAATTTATACAAACGAAGCTGATCTCGGCTTAAGACATGTTTGACATCTGCTGGTTTTCTTAGCGTAGATGTCGGTCTGATGGCTTCGTGAGCATCTTGTGCATTTTCATTCTTTTTAGCGGTTCGTTTTGTTGTATTTAAGAAATTCTTACCGTACGTCTGATCAATGAAAGCAGATACTTCTTCAATTGCCGTATTGGAAATACGAGTTGAGTCTGTTCTCATGTATGTAATGAGTCCGACTGTACCTTCTTTACCAAGATCAATTCCTTCATATAATTGCTGCGCAATCATCATCGTCTTTTTCGCACGGAAGTTTAATTTTCTTGCAGCCTCTTGCTGTAAAGTAGATGTTGTAAACGGAACAGCTGGGTTGCGTTTACGCTCTTTTTTCGTCACTTTCTCTACGGAAAATTTGCTCCCTTTTAGTTTCGAAAGGATTTCTTTTACATCTTCTTTTGTTTTCAGTGGATGCTTTTTGCCATTAACGCCAAAGAAGCTCGCTTCGAAGCTTTCTTTTCCTTTTAGGAATGTACCGTCAATTGTCCAGTATTCTTCTGGTTTAAATTCATTGATTTCATTCTCGCGATCAATGATCAGGCGGAGTGCAACTGATTGAACACGACCGGCACTTAAGCCCTTTTTCACTTTCTTCCATAAAATCGGACTAATTTTATACCCAACGAGACGATCTAAGATCCGTCTTGCCTGCTGTGCATCAACTAAATCCATATTGATCATACGTGGATGCTTAAAGGAATCTTTAATAGCATCTTTTGTAATCTCATTAAAGACAACGCGGCAGTCAGAAGAGAGGTCAAGGTCAAGGCTATGCGCTAAATGCCAAGCAATCGCTTCTCCCTCTCTATCGGGGTCAGCTGCGAGATAGACTTTCTTTGCTTTTTTCGCAGCTGTTTTTAATTCTTTTAACACGGGGCCTTTCCCGCGAATCGTAATATACCTCGGTTCGAAGTCATGCTCAGTGTCAACACCAAGCTGACTTTTCGGTAAATCTCTTATGTGTCCCATTGAAGCCTTTACTTTATACTTTTTACCTAAATAACGCTCAATCGTTTTCGCCTTGGCTGGCGACTCAACGATGACTAAATAATCAGCCATACTCAAAATCCCCCTTAAGAGGTGTTCTCTCTTTATACATTTCACAATTCATATTTATGTTAATTGCACCTATCTAACAGGCAATCATTAAAAATTCTTTATGATGAACATCATTATAAACACGAAAAACAAAGTGTAAACTTAAATCCTCACTATTATTAAATATTCCTATGTCTTTTGTCAAACGATATTTTTATGAG
Organism: Bacillus sp. FSL R5-0422; assembly: GCF_038610765.1. Classification (NCBI taxonomy): domain Bacteria; kingdom Bacillati; phylum Bacillota; class Bacilli; order Caryophanales; family Bacillaceae; genus Bacillus; species Bacillus sp. FSL R5-0422. Next base: position 1,516,257 of record NZ_CP152014.1, on the reverse strand, counting down.
AGTTCAGTATATTGAACACTGCGGAAGGAGAATTCCTCTAAAATATCCTTCGTTGAATGAACAAGCTTAGCTCCCTGCTGTATAAGTCTGGCTGGACCTGTAGAATTAGGATCAAAGATTGATCCTGCAACGGCAAATACCTCTTTGCCTTGCTCAAGTGCTTGATAGGCAGTAATGAGTGAACCGCTCTTTTCTTTGCACTGAATCACGATGGTTCCACTTGTGAGCGCACTAATTAAACGATTCCTCAAAGGAAAATGCCACTTTTCTGGCTTGACATAAGGTGGATGCTCAGACAAAAGCAAATGATGCTCGCCCATGTATTCAGCCATTTGCACATGTTCCTTTGGGTATAAATGCTGAAATCCGCCTGCTATAATACCAATCGTTTTCCCTTTATTTCTTATGCACTCTTTATGTGCAAGTCCATCAATGCCTTTTGCTAAGCCACTGACAATCATCCAATTTTCCTTTACAAGTTCACCAACAATTTTCTTCACACATGCTTCTCCATAAGACGATGGAACTCGTGTGCCTACTACACCTAAACTTTTTTCTTCATTTAAATACGATATGTTTCCTTTTAGGAATAACACAGGGGGAGGATCATAAATATGTTTTAGTGTGTTGGGATATATGGGTGATGTGATGGGAATCATGTGAATGTTTTGCTTTAAATAGGCTTGAACGATGTGTTGAAAAATGGGGAATTCTTTTTCTTCGGCTTGTTTTAAGCGGGTGAAGTCGATTGTTTGTAATGATCGATCCTGTTTGAAATGATGTGTTTCTTCATTTATATATAGCTCGGGATCGACTTTCCACCATTTTATTAACAAAGAGGGTGAGATGAGGCCTTTTAAGCGGTGAAAAATCATTCTTTCGGACACGTTGTACATACCATTCCTCCTGTTTAAGATAGAAAGAAGAAGACTTGTCAAAGAACAAGTCTTCTTGTGTCATTAATGCGTTTTACAAGCTTCAAAGAGATTCTTCTCTTTTAGTACTTTAATCAATGTTTCTCCCATGACAGATGGTGTCTCTGCCACTTCAATTCCACATTCACGCATTGTTTTTACTTTTTCATCAGCTGTTCCTTTACCACCAGAAATAATGGCACCAGCATGTCCCATGCGTTTTCCTGGAGGCGCCGTTTTACCACCAATAAAACCAACAACAGGTTTTGTCATATTCGCTTTTACCCATTCAGCTGCTTCTTCTTCAGCCGTACCGCCGATTTCACCGATCATAATGACAGCATGTGTATCAGGGTCTTCATTGAATGCTTTTAATACATCAATAAAGTTTGTCCCATTGACAGGGTCTCCGCCGATTCCTACAGCTGTTGATTGACCAACGCCAGCTTCTGAAAGCTGATGTACCGCTTCATATGTAAGCGTTCCAGAACGAGAAACAACACCCACATGACCTTTTTTATGAATGTAGCCTGGCATGATCCCAATCTTACATTCTTCAGGTGTAATGACGCCTGGGCAGTTAGGGCCAACAAGTCTTGTCTTTTTCCCTTCCATATACCGTTTCACTTTGACCATGTCAAGTACTGGAATATGTTCTGTAATACAAATGACTAGATCGACTTCTGCATCAACAGCCTCTAAAATGGCATCTGCTGCAAATGGTGCTGGTACATAGATAACAGAAGCATTTGCTCCAGTTGTTTGAACAGCTTCAGATACTGTATTAAATACAGGAACTCCTTCTACTTCAGTTCCACCTTTTCCAGGAGTGACACCGCCAACAATATTTGTTCCGTACTCAATCATTTGTTTTGTATGGAACAATGCGGTTGAACCGGTAATCCCCTGAACAATTACTCTCGTATTTTTATTAATAAATACACTCATTTAGGTTCCCTGCCTTTCTGCTCTACTTGACTAAAGATACAATCTTTTCTGCCCCGTCAGCCATAGACTCAGCAGAAGTGATATTTAAGCCTGAATCGCTCAGGATTTTCTTCCCTAATTCAACGTTTGTTCCTTCAAGACGTACAACGAGTGGTAATGTTAAGCCGACTTGTTTCGTCGCTTCAACGACACCTTCTGCAATGACATCACATTTCATGATGCCGCCAAAAATGTTCACGAAAATCCCTTTTACATTTTGATCAGATAAGATGATTTTAAATGCTTCCGTTACTTTTTCAGCTGTTGCACCGCCGCCAACATCCAGGAAGTTTGCAGGGTCCCCGCCGTAATGCTTGATGATATCCATTGTAGACATCGCAAGACCTGCACCATTGACCATACAGCCGATATTTCCATCTAGAGAAATGTAGCTCAGATCATATTTAGATGCTTCAATTTCTTTTGGATCCTCTTCATCAAGGTCACGGTATTCTAATATATCTTTTTGTCTATATAAGGCATTGCTATCAAAGTTTAATTTCGCATCAAGTGCCATGACTTTTCCATCGCCTGTTACAACAAGTGGATTAATCTCAGCAATTGAACAATCTTTTTCAATGAACGCATTGTAAAGACTTGTCATAAACTTAACAGCTTGGCCAACTAATTTTGTTGGAATATTAATTTTAAACGCTACTTCTCTCGCCTGATAGCCTTGCAATCCAATCGCTGGGTCGATGACCACTTTGACGATTTTTTCTGGCGTTTTTTCTGCTACTTCTTCAATTTCAGTACCGCCTTCTTCAGAAGCCATCAATACAATTCTTGATGTCGCTCTGTCCAAAACAAGTCCTACGTAGTACTCCTTTTGGATATCGCAGCCTTCTTCAATAAGTAAGCGTTTTATTTCGCGTCCCTCAGGACCAGTTTGATGTGTGACAAGTGTTTTGCCGAGCAATTCCTCTGCAAACCCTTTCACTTCATCTTTTGTTTTTGCAATTTTTACCCCGCCTGCTTTGCCACGGCCGCCTGCATGAATCTGTGCTTTTACGACATATACAGAGCTTTCTAGCTCTTCTGATGCTTTCACTGCTTCATCAGGTGTAAATGCTACTTTACCATTTGGAACTGAAACCCCATATTTTCTTAGGATTTCTTTTCCTTGGTACTCATGGATATTCATTTCCCATCCTCCCAACATATGTAGAAACAAAAAATATAAAATAGACTGCGCTTTCATTTTAAAGAATAAAAAAGAGAATGTCTAGGGTTCTATGTAAAATCGTAAAATCCTTCTAAACATTCAAACTTTTATTTTATTAAAAATATAAATTTTTCATCCAAATCACTTATTTTACCTTATTTTTTCATTTTTTGATCTAACCTATAGATAAACGAAAATATTTCTGCTACAGTATCGTATAACGCTTCAGGGATCTCTTCATCCAGTGTTAAGTGGCGCATGAGTTCGACTAAATTACGGTCTTCTTGGATAGGAACTCCCGACTTTTTGGCTTCTTCAATAATATTGTCTGCCACATAGCCGCTCCCTGTGGCGACGACTTTTGGCGCCTTTTGTTTTTCTTCATCATAATGTAGAGCGACCGCCCTTCTAAGCGGTTTTGAATCCTTCATACTCGTAAGTCCAGCCCTTTCTCGCTGATTTTATGAAAGTGTTCATCTAGAAAGTGAGACGGATCTACTGGCTCTTGTCTCTTCTTTGCTGTAATCCCTGTAAGGCTATATCCTAAGGCATTTAAATTCTCCCGAACAGCTGGAATCATCGGATTAATGATTCCTTGAAGTTCATGACCAGTTTCAACTGTAATTGACATAACCTTTTGCTGAATCGTACAGTCGATTAATGTTTCTTCGAGGTTTTCCATGTTTAAGTAAAACATGAGCCGACACTGAGAAATATCTATAGACCCATCTTTTTTCTTATGTCCTTTTAGAATAAAGGTTAAATCTTGAACACTATGTTTTGAAAAGAGCGGATAAGAGACCATCATTTGGCTGATGGTTTGATTCTCCTGCTGCACAAATAACTGCCCGTTCAATCTATGAAACAATTGATCGACTTCTTTTTTTACGGGCTCTGGTAAATCAGACTGCCTCACATCATTTAAAACGAGCTTTAATTGGTGAAGCTCCTGACTTTTTACATCCTGACTGCCTTTTTCGAGTAGTTTCAGCATACCGATTTCATCACGTACACCTATTGCCTTTTTCATCGTCATGAGTAAATCGAGCACATCGGTTTTATTGCTTAATGTGGGTTCCGTCTGCTGTACCACCTGAGCCAATACTTTCGCCTCTGTTTTTGACAGGAACGGAAATTCTTTTTGGAGCACAGTTGCTTTTGCATCCGGCTGATATCCTGCCTGCTGAAGTCCTTGCAACAATGACGTGAGCTGTTTTAAGTTAGGCTCTTGCTGCCCATCTGCACCTTGTTTCATCAAACTTGTAAGTATCCGCTCAATTTGCTGAGGCGGGATTTGCAGCTCTTTTGGACTTGTTGATTGCTGCACGTTAGATTGAATAACTTGGGTCGTCTGACGCTCTTGTGCTACTGGGTTCTGACTAGTTTCTTTTGGTTGAGACAGATTAGACTGAGGCACTACAGGTAGATTTCCTCCTTGCTTCGCCGCCCCTTCTTTCGCTGCTAGAAGGAGCGATAAGAGCTTTTCTGCATGGACAGTTGTCTCAGCACCTATAACTGATCGAACGGCTTGTGTAAGGGCCTGTGTGGCGTCTGAGTGCTTCGGGAGCTGTGTTAAGCGTTCTAGCAGCGCTGTCATATCCTGATGGAGAGCAGAGGATGATTTCACGGCTAAAATGGATTGAAGTACTCCTTCCTGAATCGGCAAGTCTTTTTTTAAAGCAAATAGGAGTGACTGGAGACCTTTTTTCACATCAGTTCCTTGAAGCTGTTCGATCCATTTCACTGCCGTTTTTAATTCTGCCTCATTGATGACGGACTTTTCTTTTAAAAAAGCTGTAGCTGTTAAGATGTTTTCAAGTCCGTTTTTCAGAGAGAGACCTTCTAATAATTTGGCAGCTGCATCCTTTAATGTCTTAGGATCTTGGTCAAATTGCTGGACTGGCCTTAGTTTATTGAGGCTGCCTCCACCCTCTTGTTCAAATTGGAACCAATAAAATGCGTCTGCTTTGAGCTGAGCCGCTAGCTGCGCTTTTATTTTTGTTGAGCCTATTTGAACAAGGGCCGTATCATCTCCGAGCATTTTCAGTACTTTACCGAGAATCAACCGATGCACATTTTCCTTTCCTTCGGTGTTTAATGGCACAGCTTCTGCCGTATTCAGCCGGCTATTCAGTGCTGTATGTATATCCTCAACTCTTGTCATCACAGGCAGCCTCCTTAGGTCAAAAATTTATGATATAACGGATTTCACCGGCGCAAATGATAATCGATGGATTGGGGCAGCTCCATGTGTTTGAATGGCAGCCAGATGCTCTTTTGTTCCGTACCCTTTATGTTTTTCAAATTGATACTCAGGGTACTGACGCCCGTATTCTTCCATCATCTGATCTCTTGTCACCTTTGCAATACATGCACCTGCTGCGATAGATGCACTTTTTGCGTCTCCTTTGATGATATTCTCCTGGTGAATAGGAAGCGGGAGCGTCATGGCATCTATGAGTAGATAATCAGGTGTATGAGTTAATTGCTCCACTGCTCTCACCATCGCCAGTCTTGATGCCTCGTAAATATTGATTTCATCAATCGTAGCCGCATCAACAATGCCGATTCCGATATCAAGTGCTTCTTTCTGAATCAAGTCATAATATGCCAATCTTTTTTTCTCAGATAATTGTTTTGAGTCGTTTAAACCGAGCAGGACTGTATCGTCCTTTAATATGACAGCTGCTGCGACAACGGGGCCTGCCAGGGGTCCCCTTCCTGCTTCATCTATTCCAGCAATACATGTGTATCCCTGCGCCTTCGCATTGTTTTCAAATTGCAGCATCTCATGCCATGCTGCATGAAGTTGCTGCTGCTTTTCTCTCTCTTTGTGCCACTTCTCTATCAGTTTTTGGACACTTTTTCTCTTGTCATCTTTTACAAGCTCATGAATGTATGACTCGTCTTGCGAATGCTTTTCTATCAATTCTTTTATTTGTTTCACTGTGTACATAGGCTTTTTGTCAGCCTCCTTCTTTATATCGGCAGTTTTCCGCAAAAAATAAAGACCCGCATGAGCTGCGTGTCTTTTAGCTTTCAGGCTTCTCAAAAGTGAGGGGACCAAATTTTTCTGTTCGAATATCCCGAATAATGATTTCGGTGGTTTTGTCGTAATTAATAAATCCACCGCTCATAAGACAGCCGCGCTTTGTACCTATTGCATCAAACAGCTCAGCCGTATCTTCAGGGATGTCTGTTAGGTCATAGCGCTTTTTTAATCTCTCTGGATAGTTTTCTTCTAGAAAGCGAAGTCCATACACAGCAACATCCTGTAAGTTAATGATAGAATCTTTGATCGCTCCAGTTACTGCTAGCCTGAGCCCTACTTTCTCATCTTCAAACTTCGGCCAGAGGATTCCAGGTGTATCGAGCAGTTCCAATTCTTTCCCTACCTTCACCCATTGCTGTGAGGTGGTAATACCAGGACGGTCTCCTGTTTTGGCAATGTTCTTTTTCGCTAAACGATTGATTAAGGTCGATTTCCCGACGTTGGGAATTCCGATAATCAGCGCCCGAATTGCACGTGGTTTGACACCTTTGGCTTTCATGCGGTCGAATTTTTCTTTTAAGATTTCTTTTGAAGTTGTGATGATCTGGTTTAACCCTTGTCCATCGACAGAGTTAATAGCAAGTGACCGAACGCCTTGCTGCTCAAAGTGCGCCTGCCACTCCTTTGTCACACGAGGATCCGCTTTATCCGCTTTGTTTAATAGCATGATTTTGGGTTTGTTCTGAAGGATTTCTTCGATCATTGGGTTTCTAGAGGACATCGGAATTCTAGCATCGGTTAATTCAAATACGATGTCGATGAGCTTTAATTTTTCTGTGACTTCACGTCTTGCTTTTGCCATATGGCCTGGAAACCATTGAATCGTCATATGTGCACCTTCTCTTCTATCGATTATCTCTATACATTGTACAAAAAAAGAGCCTGTTACAGGTAACAAGCTCTTTCTTTTGATATCATTATCGTCTGATTTCTTTGATACGAGCCGCTTTACCGCGAAGTTCACGTAGGTAGTAAAGTTTCGCACGACGTACCTTACCGTGACGTACAACTTCGATGTTAGCGATTTTTGGTGTGTGTACAGGGAATGTACGCTCAACGCCTACACCGTAAGAAATCTTACGAACTGTGAAAGTTTCGCTGATTCCACCACCACGACGCTTAATTACAACACCTTCAAAGATCTGGATACGCTCACGAGTACCCTCGACAACTTTAACGTGTACACGTAAAGTGTCACCAGGACGGAACGCAGGAAGATCAGTGCGTAATTGTTCTTTTGTGATTTCTTCAATCAATTGTTGCATCGTTTTCAACTCCTTCCAACAGATGCTCATGTCCTCTTTCTTCATTGCAGCGGAACATCGTTTTCAAACTTGAATCGGCAAGCCGTCCAAGTCACAAGTAGTATCATACCATACCTATATGCAGTGTGCAATACAATCTAGTCATTATGAAGCTGCCAAAGCCATCTTTTTTCTTCTTCTGTTAACGTTTTGCAAGAATCGATCAAATCTGGCCGTCTTGTATAAGTTCGCTTCAAAGATTCTTTGCGCCGCCACTCTTCTATTTTGGCATGATTTCCAGAAAGGAGCACATCCGGCACTTTTAGTCCTTTATAATCGGCTGGCCTTGTATAGTGAGGATGCTCTAGCAAACCTGTACTAAATGAATCTTCAATGTGAGACGCTTCTTTTCCAAGCACATGAGGCAAAAGCCTGACCACACTGTCTGCAATCATCATCGCTGGCAGCTCTCCGCCTGTGAGAACGAAATCTCCGATTGAGATTTCATCTGTGACAAGATGCTCCCTGATGCGCTCATCGTAGCCTTCATAATGGCCGCAAATGAACATAAGGTGTTCTTCTTTTGCAAGTTCCTCTGCCTTCTTTTGTGTATATCTTTCTCCTTGAGGACAGACAAGAATAATTCGGGGCTTCTTGCTTGCTTTGTTCGTCAAATCTTCTACCGCATCGAATACGGGCTGAGCTTTCAGTACCATACCAGCACCGCCGCCATACGGATAGTCATCTACTGTTTTATGCTTATGATCCGAATACTCTCTAAAATTGACAACATTGAATGAGACAGCTTCTTTCTCCTGTGCCTTTTTCAAGATCGATGAGTGGAGCACACCTTCGAACATTTCAGGAAAAAGTGTTAAGAAGTCGATTTTCATTCGTCAATGAGTCCTTCCATCACTTCAATGTGTATGGTTTTGGATGAGATATCGATCTTTTTGACGACAGATGGGATATAAGGAATCAAGGCATCTTTTTTACCTTTTCTTCCGACGACCCAGACATCATTTGCCCCTGGTGTTAAAATCTCTTTGATTTGACCGACAAGCTGATTCTCTTCATCGTATACTTCACAGCCAATGATTTGGTGGAAATAAAACTCTCCTTCATCTAAAGAGCCGAGATGTTCTTTTTCTACTTTTAAGATTGATTCTTTCAATAGCTCTGCTTCATTTAATGAGCTAATTTCTTCAAATGTGAGCAAATCAAACTGTTTATGCTGCCTATGTGATGCGACAGTGACTTTCAGCGGCTCCCCTTGACCTTGTTTAAAGATATAGAGGACGCTTCCTTTTTTGTAACGCTCTTCTGGGAAATCTGTCTTTGACACGACGCGTACTTCTCCGCGTACTCCGTGTGTATTGACAATCTTTCCAACATTCAACCATTCTTGTTCCATGTTCTCAATCACCCCTGACGTATTTCCACAATGGTGCCGTCTTTCACAACGATGACATTATCTTGCATTTTGTCATCCCATTTATCACCTATGTTCACTTCAACCAGCGCATCCACTTCTGTCTCTTTCATTTCACTTCCAAGCGGCAAAATATGCAGCTGCTCTACTTGAAAGTCAATTTGCTGGATTTTCTCCTGCCGTTTATCGATGGCTTTTTGAAATTGAGGGATGGCTTCTTGCTGATGTGGTTCTTTTTCATGTTTTTTCAGTTGAAAATATAGTTGATTGCATTCACGCTCTAGTCTTTCTTTTTTCTCCAAAAAAGTCGTTAACAGTTTGTCCTTACTGCTTTCAGTTAATACTTGCATGACGGTGACATGTTGAATGATCTGCATCTTCCTTTTTGTCCCCCTATCCGAAGGCATTTGTCCTCTACAGTATAACGAAAAATAGATTTAAACGTGTAAAAAAAGGGGAGGTCCTAAGCCCTCTCCCTTTTTAGTCAGCAATCTCAAGTTGAACTTTCTTAGAAGACTCTGCACTTGCTGCAAACATGACTGTTCGTATCGCTTTTGCTGTACGTCCCTGCTTTCCGATCACCTTTCCGGTATCTTCAGCATTGACAGACAGTGTGTAAATCACTTGCTCATCTTTTTCTAATGAAGATACGTGAATATCTTCAGGGAAATCAACAAGTGGCTCGACGATGGACACAATCAATTCTTCCAAGGACAGCTCATTCATTATTTGCTGTTTTTCGCATTATGAAATTTTTCAAGAATTCCTTGGCTTGAGAAAAGGTTGCGAACTGTATCAGATGGTTTCGCACCATTTTGAAGCCATTTAAGAGCTAATTCTTCGTTGATTTTCACCTCAGCTGGTGATAACACTGGATTGTATGTTCCAACTGTTTCGATGAAACGACCGTCACGTGGTGAACGAGAATCTGCTACTACAATACGATAGAAAGGAGATCTTTTTGATCCCATACGTTTTAAACGAATTTTTACTGCCATTTTACTAGCACCTCCGAAAATATTTCAACAAGATAGTATATTAACAATGATAAAAGGGTTTGTAAAGTGTTTTTTCTTAACAACGGTTTTATCATGTATAACCAATTACATAAATGGTAATTTAAAGCCTTTTTTCTTTCCTTTGGACATGTTGGTCATTTGCTTCATCATCTTTTTCATTTCGTCAAATTGCTTTAAAAGGCGATTGACTTCCTGTACAGATGTTCCGCTTCCTTTTGCAATCCGTTTTCTTCGGCTTGCATTGATGACCTCTGGCTGTTCTTTTTCCTCGGTCGTCATTGATTTAATGATCGCTTCGATGTGATTGAGCTGCTTTTCGTCTACTTGGACGTTTTTGAGCCCCTTCATTTTACCGGCTCCCGGCATCATTTGGATCAATTCATCAAGTGGACCCATGTTACGAACTTGGCCAAGCTGCTCGAGGAAATCATCGAGTGTAAAGCTCATGGTCCGCATTTTTTGTTCAAGCTCTTTCGCTTTATCTTGGTCCACGTTTGCCTGTGCTTTTTCAATCAGTGTAAGCACATCTCCCATGCCAAGAATTCTTGACGCCATCCGTTCTGGGTGGAATGGTTCAATCGCGTCAAGCTTTTCACCTAGCGCGGCGAATTTAATCGGCGTATTGGTGACAGCTCGAATAGAAAGTGCTGCACCGCCTCGTGTATCCCCGTCTAGTTTCGTTAGAACAACACCTGTTAAACCAAGCTGTTCATTAAAGCTTTTCGCTACATTGACAGCATCTTGACCTGTCATAGAGTCAACAACAAGGAAAATTTCTTCTGGATTCGCTACTTCTTTTACTTTCTGAAGTTCATCCATCAATTCTTCATCAATATGAAGACGTCCTGCTGTATCTAAAATGACATAATCATGGTGTTCTTCTTTCGCTTTTTCGATTGCCTGTTTGGCAATCTCGACAGGACTGACTTGATCACCTAATGAAAACACAGGCATATCAAGCTGTTTCCCTAGCGTTTGAAGCTGCTGGATCGCTGCTGGTCTGTAAATATCTGCAGCCACCATCATCGGCTTGCGATTATGTTTTTTGCGAAGTAAATTAGCAAGCTTCCCAGTTGTGGTGGTTTTACCTGCCCCTTGAAGACCAACCATCATAATGACCGTCGGAGATTTTTTCGCTACAGCGATTTTACTCTCTTCTCCGCCCATTAATTCAGTGAGCTCTTCTTTTACAACTTTAATGACCTGTTGTCCAGGGGTAAGGCTTTTCATGACCTCTTGTCCAACTGCCCGCTCACTTACTTTTTTCACAAAGTCTTTGACTACTTTAAAATTGACGTCAGCTTCAAGAAGGGCAAGGCGAACCTCGCGCATCATTTCTTTTACATCTTGTTCTGACACTTTTCCTTTGCCGCGGATTTTTGAAATCGTCTGCTGCAGTCGGTCGGCTAATCCTTCAAATGCCATACTGTGCCGCCTCCTAATCTAATTTCTCAAGCGATTCAATTAAAGCTTCTGCTTCTTCCGTCTGAGCGGAATCTGCTACGAGCTCTCTCATTTTTTTGAGAAGTTCTTTACGCTCTTTAAATTTCTTAAACAAGAGCAGCTTTTCTTCATATTGTTCAAGCATCGCTTCAGTCCGTTTAATATTATCATAAACAGCCTGTCTTGATACTTCATATTCATCCGCAATTTCACCGAGGGAAAAATCGTCTAGGTAGTAAAGCGACATGTAGCTCTTTTGCTTTGCGGTTAACAACGATTGATAGAAGTCAAACAAGTAGTTCATTCTCGTTGTTTTTTCAAGCGTCATGGGCTCTCTCCCCTTTGTTAAGTTCATTCCCTTTACATCAACTAAGTTTACACGGTTCTCTACTGTGTGTCAAGTTTTTATCTTGTCACTTCATAAAGCGGCGTATAAATAAAAATGCCAGCAGAATTTGCCGGCATTTTTGTTAGTCTTCTTGATCAATGACGTCTGAGAATAATCCATACACATACGATTCTGCATCGAATTCTTGCAGATCGTCTACTTTTTCACCTAAACCGACAAGCTTCACAGGGATGTTTAGCTCATTTCGAATGGCAAGGACAATTCCGCCTTTTGCAGTCCCGTCAAGCTTTGTTAAAGCAATTCCTGTCACATTCGTCGCTTTAGAAAATTCCTTCGCTTGTGCCATCGCATTTTGACCCGTTGTTGCATCGAGAGCGAGTAGCACTTCATGCGGTGCATCTGGAACCTCGCGTTCAATGACTCTCTTGACCTTCTCCAGCTCTTTCATCAAGTTGACTTTGTTTTGCAGTCTTCCTGCTGTATCACAAATAAGGACATCCGCATTTTTCGCTTTTGCTGATTGAACAGCATCATAGATGACCGCTGCTGGGTCAGAGCCAGCCGTCTGTTTGACAACAGGCACGCCTGAACGCTCTCCCCATACTTCAAGCTGCTCAATGGCACCGGCACGGAATGTATCACCTGCTGCCAAAATGACGGTTTTTCCTTCATTTTTCAATTTATTTGCAAGTTTGCCGATCGTTGTTGTTTTCCCAACACCATTGACACCTACAAATAAAATGATATTTAATCGCCCGTCTTCGATATTCAGCGCAGAGATTTGTTCCTCTCCGCTATTATAGATTTCAACCAGTTTTTCAGAGATGACCGATTGAACTTCACTTGGGTCTTGAATGTTTCTTAGTTTTACTTCTTTCTTCAGCTCATCAATCAGTTCCATCACCGTTGTGAAACCAACATCTGCTCCGATCAGAACTTCTTCTAATTCTTCAAAAAAGTCTTCATCCACTTTACGGTAGCGTGAAATGAGTTCGTTTACTCTTCCTTGAAAGGAGTTTCTCGTTTTTTCAAGTCCATCTTTAAACTTTTCTGATACTGAATCGGTTTGCTGTGTAAATTTTTCTTTTAATTTCTTAAAAAAGCTCATTTGGTTCCAAAACCTCCTTTAATTACTGGACAAGCTCTTTCGTTTCTTCTAGTTTGACTGATACAAGCTTAGAAACACCTGACTCCTGCATCGTCACACCGTAGAGCACATCCGCTTCTTCCATTGTTCCTTTGCGGTGCGTAATGACTATGAATTGTGTTTCTTGACTGTATTTTTTTAAATATTGAGCAAAGCGGAAAACATTGGCTTCATCAAGTGCCGCTTCTACCTCATCTAATACGCAAAATGGTACTGGTCTGACTTTTAAAATAGAGAACAGTAAGGCGATCGCTGTTAATGCTCTCTCTCCGCCTGAAAGCAGGCTTAAGTTTTGCAGCTTTTTCCCTGGCGGCTGCGCGACAATATCAACACCAGAGTTTAGTAAATCGTTTGGATCTGTTAGTTTAAGATCTGCTCTTCCGCCGCCAAATAACGCTTGGAAAACTGATTCAAAATGTCCGCGAATTTGCGAGAATGTTTCAGAGAAACGCTTTGTCATCTCTTGATCCATTTCTTCGATCACTTGGAATAATGTATTTTTCGCTTCTGTCAGATCATTTCGCTGTTCTGTTAAGAAGAGGTAGCGTTCATTCACTCGTTCATACTCATCAATGCTGCCTAAGTTCACTGTTCCTAGCTCTTCAATGGCTAATTTGATCAGCTTCACTCGTTTTCTTGCTTCATCTGGCGATAGCGTCAGATGATACATCTCTTTTGCCCCTTCAAACGAAAGTGCATACTCTTCGTTCAAATAAGCGATGAGGTTGTCGAGTTCAACTTCCATACGCCCAAGCTTAATCTCTTCATCTTTTAAGCTTGTGGTGAGCTGCTTGTAAAGGCGTTTTTGTTCTTTCAGTTCACGTTCAGCAAATTCTAACGTTTCAGAAAGAGCAAGACGCTGTTTACGCCGCTCTGAAATGAGTGAGGTTGTTTTGTTTTTGTTTTCCAGTTTCTCTTTCGCTGCTTCTTCCAGCTGTTCTGCCCCGCTTGAGCTAGACGTCATTTCACTTGTTAAGAGTGACAGATCTTCTTTTGTTTCCGTCAGCGTTTGTTCAGCCTCTTCTAATTCGGCCATTAAGCTCGAAAGCTTTTCTTGTTCATTCGCTAAGGACTGCTCTTTTTTAGCAAGTGAGATTTTCAGCTCTGTTAATTCGGCAGAAATGGTTTCTTTCGTTGAGCTTTGGGTTTGCTTACGCTTTGTTAATGTATTGATCTCTTGATCTAGGGTGGTCAATTTCTCCCCTATAGAAACTTCAAGAGCTGCCTGCTCTTTGTCCTTATCTATAAGTTCAGTAGAACGCAGCTGTAATTCTTCTTTTTCTTGGTCATAGAGTTCAAGGTGAGCATTAATATTTTTTTCTGCTACTTGCAGTTCGTATAGCTTCCCTTTGAGCTCTTGCTGCTGTTCACGAAGCGTTTCGCCGCGCTGACGCAGTTCGTTTAATTGGCTTTCATTTGCAGCAATTAATTGCTTCGTTTCTTTTGTTTCCTTTTCAAGGATCGTTGTTTTTTCTTCCATTTCAACGAGCTGCTTTGTTAATGTTTCGATCTCCCTGTTTCTTGAAAGAAGGGAGTTGTTCTTTTTCTTTACACCGCCACCGGTCATTGAACCGCCTGGGTTTACGACATCGCCATCAAGGGTCACGATGCGATAACGATGACCAAGCATTTTTGCGAGTTCGTTGGCGCCTTTTAAGTCTCTAACGATCAGAACCGTTCCAAGCAAGTTCTGTATGACCTTTTGATATTTTTCATCAAAGGAAACAAGTTGACTTGCTACACCGATAAATGCAGCATGCTGCTCGGCTGTTTGGACGTCTCTATGCTGAATGGTTCTTTCTTTGATCACATTCATCGGCAGGAAAGTTGCTCGTCCAAAGGAGTGCTGCTTTAAGTATGCAATTGCTTGTCGCGCGGCGGCTTCATTCTCTGTGACGACGTGCTGTGTTGCTGCGCCTAACGCGATTTCAATCGCTGTCTCATGCTGCTGATCTGTTTGAATCAGCTCTGCAATGGCACCGTGAATACCACCTAACCGTTCTTTTGCCTTTAAAACCTCTTTTACTCCTTGGAAAAAGCCTGAGAAATCTTCCTGCATGGATTCTAGCATCTCTTTTTTTGACTTTGCCTGCTGCACATATTGATAGGCTTGATAAAGAGCCGTTTCTTTTTTCTCGTATTGACGTTTTATTTGCTCAAGCTTTTGTTCCGCTTCTCTAAACCGCTTGACCTGAGCCAAAATGTCTTCTTCTAGAGCTGAAAGCTGCTTCTGAGCCTCTGTTTTCTTCTCTTTGACAGATACACGCTCTTCAATATGTTTTTGGTTATTTTGTGTGAGCCGATCCAGCTGCATAGCCGCTTGTCGCTGCTGTTCTTCTAACAATTTGCGTTCGTTGCGGATGGAAGCCTGTTCATTGAGCAGATCAAAATAATCGCTTTTTAGCTGTTCAATTTGACCTTCCACATCTTCACTATGAAGCGACAGTTGATGCTGCTTCGTTTTCACTTCATCTTTTAGCTGCTGCACTTCTTTTTGAAGGCTATCGCGCGTGATTTTCTGCTGCTGAATTTTTCCGGTTAGCTGCGCCTGCTTTTCAGTTAAGCGAATGAGTGTTTCTTCTAGCTGTCCCTGGTTTGCGGCAGCATTTTTCTTCCGTTCTTTTAGTACTTCTTTTTTACCTTCAAGCTTTTCTAATTCCTCACTTGTGAAAAGAAGAACTTCTTGCAAGTCATTAATTGATTCGTCAAGCGCTTGAATGCGGTCTCTTGATTCTTCAATTTTTGCTTCTTTTGCTTGAATCTCTGTGGATTGCTTCATTTCATCTTGTTTGAAGCGCTCGACAGCTTCACCAAGTGTTGTCCATTTTTCATGAAGTGCTTCGATGTCATGGACAGTTAAGGCGATTTCGACATTTTCAAGCTCTTCTTTTTTTTGCAAATAGTCCTTTGCAATAGATGCCTGCATTCTTAAAGGTTCTACTTGATCTTCTAGTTCATGCAGAATATCTTCTACTCGGTTTAAGTTGTCCTGCGTTTCAAACAGTTTATTCTCGGCTTTTTTCTTTCTTGTTTTATATTTCAAAACACCAGCCGCTTCTTCAAAGATACTTCTTCTCTCTTCTGCCTTACTTGATAGAATTTCTTCTACCTTCCCTTGGCTGATGATCGAGAAGGCTTCCTTTCCAAGTCCTGAATCCATGAAAAGATCAATAATATCCTTTAAGCGGACAGATTGATTGTTTATGAGAAATTCACTTTCTCCTGATCGATAGACTCTTCTTGTCACACTGACTTCGTGAAAATCGATCGGTAAAAAGTGGTCTTCGTTATCTAATGTTAAAGTCACTTCTGCTAGATTGACTCTTTTCCTTGAGTCGCTTCCTGCAAAAATGATGTCTTCCATTTTTCCTCCGCGGAGGCTTTTCGCTGATTGTTCTCCAAGTACCCAGCGGATGGCATCGGTAATATTACTTTTGCCGCTTCCGTTTGGTCCGACAACAGCTGTAACCCCTTTGACAAAGTCCACGGTCACTCGCTGCGCAAAAGATTTGAATCCTATCACGTCTAAACGTTTGAGGAACATGAGAGTGATCCTCCTTATGTATTTAAAGTACTATCATCTTACCATATGAAGTGAAAAAAGATGATGGAAAACAGAGTGAAATCCCCCTGAATCACGAGGGGGATTTTATTGGTTCATATGATGTTTCTGCAATTTAGCAAGTGCTTCCTGTGCAGCATGCTGTTCTGCTTCTTTTTTACTGCGACCATTTCCAATTCCAAGCACTTCCCCGCGAAGGGAGACATTTGCTTCAAATTCACGGTTGTGTGCTGGTCCTTTTTCATGCAAAATGCGGTATTCGAGTACACCTTTTCCATCGCGCTGAACGAATTCTTGCAGCTGGCTTTTAAAGTCCATGACATGCGAGAACGCTCCATCATTAATTTTCGGATAAACATAGGCTTCTAGGAATCGTTCTACTGGCTCCAGCCCTTGATCTAAATAAAGTGCTCCGATAAATGCCTCGAATACGTCTGCTAAAAGTGCTGGACGTTTTCTACCGCCGGTCATTTCTTCGCCTTTTCCTAAAAGAACAAGGTCTCCGAAGGACAGCTCATGTGCCAGAGACACAAGTGATGGTTCACATACGATCGCTGCTCTTAGTTTTGTTAAATCTCCCTCGCTCATCGCAGGATATTTCGCAAATAAGAATTGGGAGATGGTCAATTCCAAAACAGCATCTCCTAAAAACTCAAGTCTTTCATTATCCTCGTATGGTTTTTTCCGGTGTTCATTCACATAAGAGGAATGCGTAAACGCTTGATATAGAAGTTTTTCATTTTGAAAGTGTACAGAAATACGCTGCTGGAATTCTCTAAATTGCTCTAGTTTTTTGCTCTGTTTCTGTTTGTCTTTATATTGTTTTGGCATAGCAACCTCCAGGTAGGCTTAATCGCCTTTAAGGATACTGATTATATGGAGTCTCTCTTTCTACATGCAAGGAAACAATGCTCCTTAGCATCTGAAAAAGGCTGACAATTGATCAGCTGAATATGTTGAAACTAACATAAATTTTGAAAGTCCCGTCATGAAAATAGACGGGACTTTGTTACGCTTATTGCTGGCTATTTATGTAGTTCACAGCGTCACCGACTGTTGCAATTTTTTCAGCATCTTCGTCAGAAATTTCCATATCGAACTCATCTTCAAGTTCCATAACTAGCTCAACTACATCAAGGGAATCAGCGCCTAAATCTTCTTTAAATGAAGCTTCCATTTTCACGTCAGCCTCATCAACGCCAAGGCGGTCTACAATAATTTTTGTTACACGCTCTAATACGTCTGCCATTGCCTTTCACCTCCCCTCAAAGTATTATAGTTGATTCGTTTTTAAAAAACTAGAGAAAACCTAATGAAATTTTGATATTTCTTAGGACATGACCATTCCGCCATCTACTTGGATGGTTTGGCCTGTAATATAACCTGCTCCTTCTGAAGCTAAAAACACAACAACGTTGCTAATATCTTCAGGTGCACCAAAGCGTGCAAGCGGGATCTGCTTAAGCATTTCACTCTGTACATTCTCATCAAGCTTGTCTGTCATATCTGTTGAAATAAAGCCTGGTGCTACTGCATTAACTGTAATGTGACGGGTTGCCAGCTCTTTTGCTGTTGTTTTTGTTAATCCGATGACACCAGCTTTTGCTGCAACATAGTTTGCTTGTCCAGGGTTTCCACATACGCCAACCACTGAAGCCAAGTTGATGATTCTTCCACTGCGCTGTTTCATCATTTGACGAGTCACGGCTTTTGTACAGTTAAAGACACCTTTTAAGTTTATGTTAATGACGTCATCCCATTCATTTTCTTTCATTCTCATAAGCAGGTTGTCTTTTGTAATCCCTGCATTATTGACAAGGATGTCAATTGAGCCAAATGTGTCAACCGCTTGTTTCATGAGCGCTTGTACTTCTTCAGCATTTGAAACATCAGCTTTAACGGCAAAAGCCTGCTGGCCAAGTGCTTTGATTTCATCTACGACTTCATTTGCTTTTGCTTCGTTTCCAGAATAGTTGACGACAACATTTGCACCATTTTTTGCTAAATCGATCGCAATAGAACGGCCAATCCCGCGTGATGCACCTGTTACAACGGCTGTTTTATTTGTAAGCATCAAGAATCCCCCTTCAATGTTTCAATGGCTGCTTCAATTGTTTCCTGATCTGAAACTGAAATGGTTGTCAGGCGGCGATTGACCTTTTTCACAAGACCTGAAAGCACTTTGCCCGGACCAATTTCAATAAACGTTGTCACGCCTAAATCAATCAGACGTTCTACGCTTTCTTCAAATCGAACAGGAGAATACAATTGTTCAATGAGCTTTGTTTCAATAGCATCACGAGATGTGACGATGTCTGCTGTGACATTTGAGATCACTGGTGTTTTGGCATCTGAAATATCTAGCTTTGACAAAACATCTGTGAATTTTTCAGCGGCTGGTTTCATTAAGGCAGAATGGAAAGGTCCGCTCACTTCAAGGGCAATCGCACGTTTTGCGCCCTTTTCTTTCGCTTTTTCTGAAGCGAGTTCGACACCTTTTGCTGTACCAGAGATTACAATTTGACCAGGACAGTTTAAGTTAGCGAGTTCTACAAGATGGCCACTCTCTGTCACTTCTTTTGTCACTTCTAAAAGCGCTGTTTGATCTAAGCCAAGGATCGCTGCCATAGCGCCCTCTCCTGCTGGAACAGCTTCGTTCATTAATTCGCCGCGCTTTCTCACTGCATAAACAGCATCTTGAAACGATAGTGCGCCTGCAGCAACAAGGGCCGTATATTCCCCAAGGCTATGTCCTGCTGCGTAATCTGCTTTGATTCCGCTCTCTTCAAATTTCTTTAAGATGGCGATACTTGTTGTTAAAAGAGCTGGCTGCGCGTTATAAGTGAGCGTCAGTTCTTCTGCATCTCCTTCAAAAATCATTGAAGATAAGTCAAAACCGAGGGTCTTGTCTGCTTCTTCAAATACAGCTTTAGATACTGCTTCTTGGTCAAATAAATCTTTCCCCATGCCAATTTTTTGAGAGCCTTGGCCAGGGAATAAAAATGCAATTTTAGTCATGCTGCTATACCTCCATTAAGACTCGTTCGTGGTTTCTTTTTGGACTTCTTGATGAATGATGGCTGAAACGTCTTTTTCTACGATATCACGTGCCTGACGAATGGCATGAAAAATGGCGTTTTCATCAGAGGAACCGTGCGCTTTAATGACAGGTGCTTTTAAACCAAATAAAGCGGCACCACCATATTCGGAGTAATCCATTTTGGATTTCATCTGCATCAATTTCGGCTTCATCATACCAGCCGCTATTTTTGCTGTGAAGCTGGATGTTAAGGTTTCTTTCAGCATTTTAAATACAGAAAGAGCTGTGCCTTCAATCGTTTTCAGAGCAATATTTCCTGTGAAACCATCTGTGACAACGACGTCAGCTACACCTTCTAATAAGTCACGAGACTCCACATTTCCTACGAAATTCAAGTCTGATGCTTTTAACAATTCAAAGGTTTTTTTCGTGAGATCGTTGCCTTTTTTATCTTCTGTTCCTACATTTAACAATCCTACACGCGGATTACTCTTTGGAAAAACACGCTCTGCGTAAATTGAACCCATCATCGCATATTGCACAAGGTGTTCTGGTTTGGCATCAACGTTAGCGCCGACATCTAGTAATAAAAACCCGCTGCCATCAAGTGTTGGCAGTGTCGGAGCAAGCGCTGGTCTATCGATGCCATCAATTCTTCCTACGATAAACAGCCCTGCTGTCATAAGTGCGCCAGTGTTTCCTGCTGAAATACAGGCATCTGCTCGTCCTTCGGATACTTCTTGCGCCATTTTCACCATAGATGAATCTTTTTTACGCCGAACTGCACGCACTGGTTCATCTGTCGGTTCAATGACTTCTTTTGCATCTAAAATCGTGATGCGCTCGTTGTTTGTTATGTATGGTTTGATTTTATTTTCATCGCCGACAAGTGTAATCTCGATATCTGAAAATGCCGTTAAGCTTTTTTGCACACCGTCAATAATGGCTTTAGGGGCATGGTCTCCCCCCATTGCATCGACTGCAATTCTCATATTACGTGCCACCTTTTACTTTTGTTTTGAGCGATACATGACAAAGTCTCCTGAGAAGACAACTTCTTCACCGACATAGCTGTTCACTTCAACTACAGTTCTGCCTTTTTCTTTATCATGCGAGGCTACTTTGGCTTTTGAGACGACTCGTTCGCCTTGTTTAACCTGCCTTGTAAATTTAATATTTGCTTTTGCTGTTAAAGCCAGTTCATCGTCAATGACCGCTACTGCAAGCGAATTTGCCTGGGCGAAGAGATGATGTCCCCTGGCAATTTGGTTTCGGCTAAATACATGCTCTTTTCTCACTTCTAAAATAGAAATGGCTTGGTCATCAAGCTCTACATCAATCATTTCTCCAATCACTTCATCCAGTGGAAGTGATTTCACTTCATCCTCTAATGTCTTTTCGGCCACATGCTTAATTCTTTCGCGTAATTCAGGGATTGACAGTTCCAAACGATCTAGACGAACCGTTTGAATGCTTACACCGAATTTAGTTGCCAATTCTTCATCAGTAATGAACGGAGTCGAGCTGATCGTTTGCTGGAGAAGTTTTTGACGTTCTTTTTTATTTAGTTTCATATGCAGACACCATCCGTACATTTATGACTAGGTACTAATAGTAGTATATAATCTCATAGATGATAAATCAATCCTTGTTTCAAAAAGACAAGAAAATTCCTCCAGCGCCTGATCAGCTTAATTTATCTCCGCCCAGCACCCCGCTGTCTACCAGCGTTTGCCGAAGTTCTTTATATTCCGGATCTGTCCAAAATGCATCTGACTGCACAAGTTCTGCCGCATCTTTTCTAGCAGTTTCCAGTGCTCTGTAGTCATGAACCATATCGGCTACTTTAAATTCAGGCATTCCGCTTTGTTTTTTACCGAAGAAATCGCCGGGTCCTCTTAGCTCTAAGTCCTTTTCAGACAACTCAAAGCCGTCGGTCGTTTCAGACATAATCCTCATCCGCTCTTTTCCGGTTTCTGATTTTGGATCCGCCATTAAAATACAAAATGATTGATGCTCTCCCCGTCCAACTCGGCCTCTGAGCTGATGAAGCTGAGACAGCCCGAAGCGGTCTGCATCGTAAATGACCATGATGGTCGCATTGGGTACGTTGACACCCACTTCAACGACTGTTGTTGAAACAAGAATTTGTACTTCATTTGCTGTAAAGTCTCTCATCACCTGATCTTTTTCATCACTCGCGAGTTTCCCGTGCATTAAGCCGATCGACCACTTACCGCGGTATGCCTCTGTCAGCATGCTGTGGACATCAATCGCATTTTGCACATCGAGTTTGTCTGATTCTTCTATGAGCGGACAAATAATGTATGCCTGTCTTCCTTTTTTCAGCTCTTTATCTACAAATGCAAGAATCCTCTCAAGCATGTCATGCTTGACCCAATACGTTTCGATCTGTTTTCTGCCGGCTGGTAATTCATCAATGACGGATACGTCCATTTCTCCAAAAACAGTGATCGCAAGTGTGCGCGGAATAGGTGTAGCCGTCATGAACAAGACATCTGGGTCCTGCCCTTTACTTCTTAGTTTTTTCCGTTGTTCTACGCCAAACCGGTGCTGCTCATCTGTAATCACGAGACCAAGCTGCTGAAATTCGACTTCGTCTTGAATAAGCGCATGCGTTCCGACTAAAATATCAATCTCGCCCTCTTTTAGACGTTCCAGCAATTCTCTGCGGCGCTTTCCCTTTACAGAGCTTGTTAGTAGAGCGATATTGAGTCCCCATTTTTCAAACAACTGATAAAGGGAATCAGCATGCTGTTCTGCCAAAATCTCTGTTGGAACCATTAATGCACCTTGATAGCCGGATAAATGAGCGGCATATAGTGCAATTGCTGCAACAGCTGTTTTCCCTGAGCCTACATCCCCTTGAAGCAGACGGTTCATCCGGTATGGGGACGCCATATCAGACATAATTTCATCAAGCACTCTTGATTGTGCCTTTGTCAGCGGAAATGGCAGGCTGTGAACAAACTCAAAAACAGCCTCTTTAGAAAACGGATGCTGGATGCCCGATGTTTTTTCTCGTTCTTTCTTTCTGATGGCCTGCATCTTCAGCTGGAAAATAAGAAATTCCTCGTACACAAAGCGTCGTCTTGCTTGTTTGAGCGAGTCTCTTGTTTCTGGCAGGTGAATGGTTTTTAATGCTTCTTGATAGGACATGAGTTTATAGGTAGAGACAAGCTGCTTTGGCAGTGGATCTTCAGCTTTATCTACATAAAGTGACAAGGCTTGTTTGACAAAACGCCTCATCATCTTGACGGTTACATTTTCTTTGACTGAATAAACAGGCTCTATACTGCCATCTTGCTCGTGCGTCCCTTTTTTAAATTCCTGCACCATGATCGATTGACGGTTTTTATCCCATTTCCCAGTGACGGATACCATATCACCTAACACAAGGCTTCTTTTTAAATAAGGGCGATTGAAACAAATTGCTGTGATGAGAAAACGCCCGACAAGCAGCCTGAATGTCAGCCTGCTTCGTTTTTTTCCATAATAGGTGAGGACGGGCTCACTGTGCACTTTTCCTTCAACTGTGACACGTTCGTCATGCTTTACTTCTTCTAAGTTACGAAGCTCATAGTCGTCATATCGATAAGGAAAGTAGCCAAGTAAATCGGCTACTGTGTGGATCCCAAGTTCATTGAGTGTTTTTTCGGTTTCTTCTCCAATCCCCTTGAGGACTGAGATGTTATCTTGCAGTTTCTGTATCACGAGATGAGGTCACACCTCCGAAAATCTTCTTTTCAAGCTCTCTTGCTGTCGGTGTCGCAGCAAGTCCGCCTTGTGCTGTTTCACGAAGTGCCGTTGGCATGGTTTGACCGATTTTATACATCGCATCAATGACTTCATCACACGGAATTCGACTGGTGATGCCGGCAAGTGCCATATCTGCTGCGATCATCGCATTTGATGCACCCATCGCGTTTCGTTTTACGCAAGGTACCTCGACAAGTCCGGCGACTGGGTCACAAACAAGTCCCAGCATATTTTTTAGTGTAATCGCCATTGCTTCAGCAGATTGCTGAGGCGTACCGCCTGCCATTTCAACAATGGCTGCTGCCGCCATCCCTGAGGCTGAACCTACCTCAGCCTGACAGCCGCCTGCTGCACCCGAGATGCTCGCATTATTGGCCACAACAAAACCAAATGCGCCAGAAGTGAATAGGAATCTGACCATTTGTTCCTTTGTTGGCTTTAATGTTTGTTTTACTGCAAATAATGTCCCTGGCACGACACCTGCTGAACCTGCTGTAGGCGTTGCACAGATCGTCCCCATTGCGGCATTGACTTCATTTGTTGCCACTGCCTTACTGACAGCATCTAATATCGTATGACCAGACAGTGTTTTGCCTGATGCAATATACGCTTGAAGTTTGACCGCATCTCCGCCCGTTAAACCCGATAATGATTTCACACCTTTTAGCCCGTTTTCTACGGCCTGTTCCATCACTTCTAGGTTGCGGTACATTTGGGAGAATATATCTTCACGTGACTTCCCTGTCACTTCCATTTCTTGCGTAATCATGATTTCTGAAATGGAGGTATTCCGTTCTTCTGTTAGCTGTACGAGTTCTTTGACGTTTTTAAACATCATTCATAACCTCCTTGTTGTTACTCTGCAATTTGTGTGACTTGAATAATGTTTGGCAGTGTTTCAAGCTCCAATAAGACAGCTGGGTCAATATTTTGATCCACTTCAATGGTCATCAGAGCCTCTTGCCCGACATCTTTACGCGCCACTTCCATATGACCGATGTTGATGGCAAATTTCGCCAACACATTAGCGACTGCTGCAATCGTGCCATAGCGATCGTTATGAACCACAAGAATGGCAGGATGATTTCCTGAAAGTCTGAGCTCAAAGCCATTCAGTTCAGTGATTTCAATTTTACCACCGCCGATGGAAATCCCGATTAATTCAAGGGTTCCAATTGCATCTGATATCTCTACTTTTGCTGTATTCGGATGCGCTGGCACTGCATCTTCTTCTTTAAATTCAATGTCGATCCCTTTGCTTTTTGCAATATCGATCGCTGTTTTGATGCGTTCATCAAATGTATCAAAGTCAAGAACGCCGCCGATAATGGCGACATCTGTACCGTGTCCTTTATACGTATCTTTAAAAGAGCCATAAAATGAAACGACAATTCGTTTCGGCTCTCTTCCGAATAAACTGCGAGCCACTCTTCCTATTCGAGCTGCACCCGCTGTGTGCGAACTTGATGGACCAATCATGACGGGTCCAATAATATCAAACACACTTCTAAATTTCATAGGTCTTCCCCTCTCATAACCACTCACATATTGGTTTGGTTCTTTCTTTAGACTAATGGATTCAATCGTTTCCCGCAACTCATTTCACCGTTGAATCGGTAGTAAAAAATTGCAAAAGAAGAAGAAGGGCTTTATTTGCCCTTCTCAGGCTGTCGAGAAAATCTCGGCAGCTTTATTTTTTCCCTTAAATTTTCCACCACTCCATTTTATAATAGAGAAAAGCATTCTAAAGGAAGGTGTTTTTCTCATGTTCCACACTAGAAATTCTTCTCAGCACGAAGCCGAATTTGTATTGCTAGATCAACTGGTCGAAGAGGATCACCTGCTTCGTAAAATTGATCAGTACATTGATTTTTCATTTATCGTAGATAAAGTAAAACCCTATTATAGTGAAAATAAAGGTCGTCCTTCCCTTGATCCGCTTATTTTGTTCAAAATGATGTTTATCGGATACCTTTACGGTATCCGTTCTGAAAGACAACTCGAAAAAGAAATTTACTATAACATGGCGTATAGATGGTTTTTAGGTTTGAACATCAATGATCCCGTTCCCCATCACTCCACTATTAGTTGGAATCGTCGTACTCGATTTAAAAATACAACGATTTTTCAAGACATTTTCGATGAGATTGTGCTTCAAGCTATCAATCATGATATGGTAGGAGGTCGCGTTCTTTTTACTGATTCAACTCATCTTAAAGCCAATGCTAATAAACATAAATATACGAGAAAAACGATTGAACAAGATACCCAGAACTATATCAATGATTTAGAAGAAGCAGTCCAAGAAGATCGGGTGGCACATGGAAAAAAGCTCTTAAAGGTAAAAGAGGAGGTGAAAACAGAAAAAGACATTCGTCAAAGTATGACTGATCCTGAAAGCGGCTATCTATATCGCGAAAACAAGCCTGAAGGCTTTTTCTACCTAGACCACCGGACAACAGATATGAAGTATAATATCATCACCGATGCTCATGTCACGCCTGGAAATGTCCATGATTCTGTTCCATATCTTGATCGGTTAGATCACCAAATCGCACGATTTGGTTTTCAAGTAGAAGCTGTTGCGCTTGATTCAGGTTATTTGACAACACCAATTTGTAAAGGTTTATCTGATCGACATATTTTTGGTGTCATTGCCCATAGACGTTTTCATCCAACAAGAGGATTATTTGAGAAGTGGAAGTTTCAGTATGATTCTGAAAATGATCATTACATATGCCCAAAAGGTGAGAAGCTTTTATATACGACAACAGATCGAAAAGGTTATCGATTCTACAAATCAGATCCTAAAAAATGTGCATCGTGTCCTTTCCTTGAAAGATGCACAAGGTCGAAAAATCATCAAAGAGTCATCTCAAGACACATATGGGAAGAACATAAAGAAAAGATCAGACAGAATCGTCTAACTGTTTCTGGAAAAGAGCTATATAAAAAAAGAAAAGAAAAAATAGAGCGAAGCTTTGCAGATTCAAAACAACTGCATGGGCTTCGCTACTGCCGGTTAAGGGGGAAACAAAATGTGAGTGAGCAAGTTCTCCTCACAGCTGCGTGCCAGAACATGAAAAAGATTGCCACACACCTAGCGAAGCTAGGCTAGGTGTGTGGGAGGCCTTTTTCATTAAATCTCATCCATCATAATTACGATGAAAATAAAAAAGCCTGTAGAAAAACATGAGTTTCTCTACAAGCTGAGAAGGGCTTTATTTGCCCTTCTTTCGTTATTCCACAGCCAAAATATATGAATAAAGCGGCTGTTTTCCATCGTGGACTTCAACTTCTATATCTTCAAATGTTTCTTCAATAAAAGCTTCTAACTCGTCCATCTCTTCAGACGATGCATCTTCCCCTTTAATGATCGTAACGATCTCATCATCTTCTGTCACCATTTTGGTCAAAAGTTCTTTAGCTGCATCTAATTGATTTTTCGCAGTTAAGGTGATTTTTCCGTTATAGAGACCCATATAATCTCCTTTAGCAATATCGATTCCATCGATTTGGGTATCTCTCACTGCAAAGGTGATTTGGCCGCTTTTCACGTTGTCAATGGCATCTAGCATCGCCGCTTCGTTGTCTTCGTTTGAAGCTACTTCATTGAGAGAAAGAAGTGCCGACATTCCTTGAGGAACGGTCTTCGTTGGAATGACCACAACCTCACGATTTGAGACAGTTGCCGCCTGTTTCGCTGCCATGACAATATTAGAATTATTAGGTAAGATAAAGACGGTTTCGGCATGTACGCTTTCAATTGCTGTGACAATATCTTCTGTGCTCGGGTTCATTGTCTGTCCGCCTTCAATGACAACGGAAGCTCCGATACTTTTAAACAAGTCAGCAATTCCTTCTCCCATTGCGACACTGACGACGCCAAAGCGCTGTTTTTCAGCAGCAGCAGATGCCTTTGGTGTAGCAGCAGGTGCATGTTCTTTTTCTTCGTTCACAATTGAGCTATGCTGCTCTCTCATGTTTTCAATTTTCATATTGATTAGGCTGCCGTAGCGCTGTGCATAGGATAAGACATCCCCAGGCTGCTCTGCATGAATATGAACTTTTGCCAGCGTTTCATCTGATACCACAAGAAGTGAATCTCCGAATTCGCTTAAGTCTTCTCTGAAAGCATTCTCATCAAAGGACTGTTTGTCTTCTTCAAATTTCACCATAAATTCAGTACAATAACCAAATTCGATATCTTCAGTGTTCATATGGCTTTGTGCACTTTTATGATGCTCTGCACTGACAAGCTCTTTTAACGTTGGCAAAGAGGCCATCTTCGAGGGAAGTTCCTCTCCTCTTAATGAAGCAAGGAAACCTTCATATACGCAGAGAAGTCCTTTACCTCCACTATCGACAACGCCTACTTCTTTTAAAACAGGAAGCAGATCTGGCGTTCGATCAAGTGATGCTCTCGCTTCCTCAATCGTTAACTCAAGAACGCGGTCAATGTCATTTTCGGTTGCTGAAACAGCAACCGCTTTCTTTGCTGCATCCTTTGCGACCGTTAAGATGGTTCCTTCAATCGGCTTCATCACGGCTTTATATGCTGTATCGACACCTGCCTGTAAGGCAAGGGCAAATTCTTTTGCATCAATCATTTCTTTTTGTTCGATTTGTTTACTGAAACCTCTAAAGAGCTGTGATAGGATAACGCCTGAGTTCCCTCTTGCGCCCATTAATAGCCCTTTTGACAAGGCCACGCCGACCTTCCCAATATGATCGGTATTTGTTTCTTCAACTGCTTTTGCCCCTGAAGTCATTGACAAATTCATATTTGTCCCCGTGTCTCCGTCTGGCACTGGAAAAACATTTAACGCATCCACAATTTGTGCGTTTTGAGAAAGATGGTGAGCACCTGCAAGAATCATTTTTGCAAATGAGCGGCCATCAAGATTTCTAATAGACAATATATTTCCTCCTTACTACGGGTTCGTAACTCTTACTCCTTGTACATAAATGTTGACCGAATCAACAGAAAGCCCAACTGTGTGAGAAATTGTATATTTGACTTTCGTTTGAACATTATGTGCGACTTCTGATATTTTTGTACCGTAGCTGACGATGATGTACATATCAATATGAATGCGGTCTTCTTTTTGACGCACAAGAACACCCCGGCTGAAGTTCTCTTTGCGGAGAATATCCGTCAAGCCGTCCTTGATTTGATTTTTGGACGCCATCCCAACAATACCATAGCAATCGATCGCAGCGCCTCCTGCCACCATTGCAATGACTTCATTTGATATATCAATTTGTCCGTATTTCGTTCTAAGTTCAATGGACACATTGGTTCCCCCTTTTTGAGAAATTGCCCTGAGTTATCACTATTTTACTATAAGACCCTTCTTTTTAAAAGAAATCATTCAATCCGACCCAATCTTACTTATACTATAGCCTTGATTTTTTATCAAGATGTCAAGGTATTTTTCTTGAAAGAGGAGTAAACAATCCTTGCAAACCCCTTGAAGCTGTGGTAAATTATTAAAGTATCTTGAGGCATCTCTAAGTACGTATATGAAGAATATGATGATGTTTTCGCAGTTAGGAGGGAAACAAATGGCACGTAAATGCGTTATTACAGGCAGAAAAACAAAAGCTGGGAACAATCGTTCTCACGCAATGAACTCTACAAAACGTACATGGGGCGCGAACCTTCAAAAAGTTCGTATTCTAGTGGACGGTAAGCCTAAAAGAGTATATGTATCAGCTCGAGCTTTGAAATCTGGTAAAGTTGAGCGTGTATAAGCAAGAGTAAACGCCTGCTACAATAACTTGTAGCAGGCGTTTTTATGTGGAAATAAAGGAGATTACTCATTAATCTTTCTTAAATGAACCAAGCATCGCACGGACAATGCCGCCAAGAAATCTAGGCAGTTTGATTGTATAAAATTTCATTTTGTCCCCCTCCTAAAAGTACCGCTTGCAGCACAATTGAGCTTAATCAGCCATCCACGTTGATAGGTTGGTCAATCTTTGCTTCTTACCATTATTAATATGCCTTCATGAAAAGAAAAAGTACCATTTGAGTGGATGAGTTCGTTACTAATACATAGTGTGGAACCAGGCTCAATATGACAATTTTTCAGAGGATATTTGAAACCTTTTAATGTCAGCTTTTCAACAGGTGTCCCAAAGGGTAGAAACGATACATACTTTTTATCTTGATCTTCTTTTATTTCGTATGTACCAGGTTCAAACATTTGAATGATATTTTGTTTGTCTACAAGGGTGATATTCTGCTTGTGCTGAATCCCTTTATATAGAAGATGGATATTTCCTAGAAAATGATCCGCCCTTCCTCCTGTAATACCGTAAATGTCAATATGTGCTGGGTGCTGACTCAGTGCCCAGTTCAGCGCAAGCTCTAAATCGGTTTCATCCTTTTCAGCTTGAAAGACATTCAGGGCAGGCAATTTTTCTTTTAGCTCCCGAAGCTCTTCTTCTGTCACACTGTCAAAATCACCAAAGGCTTTGGCAGGGGTAATCCCGTGTTCTAGTAAGAAGAGAGTTCCACGGTCTACGCCAATCCAGAGTACATCCTCTTGTGATGCTTCACGTTCAAGTGGCGGGATGTATTCAAAAGGACCGCCGGCTACGATATGTATGTGCATGATATACGCTCCTCTCCATGTAAAAAGAACCAAAGATCACAATGACTTTGGTTCCTTCCTTTATGCTTCTCGAATTGCTTGGATCGCTGCTGCGCGGTTGTCTTTACCGTATACCGCAGAGCCCGCGACGAGTAAATTAGCGCCAGCTTCCTTGCAGCTCTTTGCAGTCTCGACATTGACACCGCCGTCTATTTCTATCAGTAAATCGGTTAAGCCCTTTTGTTCACTTAGTTCTTTTACTTCTTTTACCTTCTTCAGAACAGATGGGATAAATGCCTGTCCACCAAAACCAGGGTTCACAGTCATGAATAACACTAGGTCCACATCATCTATTACATGCTCAATGTGAGACACAGGTGTGTGAGGATTCAAGACGACCCCTGCTTTTACACCTTGTTCTTTTATATGTTGTATTGTTCGATGTAAGTGCGGACAAGCTTCCACATGAACAGAAATAATATCAGCGCCAGCTTTTGCGAATGCAGGAATATACCGATCTGGCTGCTCAATCATGAGGTGAACATCAAGCGGAAGACGCGTATGCGGTCTGATCGCTTCGACGACATTTGGTCCGAATGTCATATTCGCAACAAAATGACCGTCCATGACATCAATATGAATGTAATCTGCACCGCCTTGTTCCACATCACGGATATCTTTCTCCAAATTGGCAAAATCTGCTGATAAAATGGAAGGGGCAATATAAACCATGATTTAGTACCTCGGCTTTCTGTCTTTGATTTCAGTTAAAAACTCTAAATAATGCTGATATCGATACTCTTTGATTTGATCTTGCTCAACCGCATCTTTTATCGCACAGCCAGGCTCTTTCACGTGCAGACAGCCTCTAAATTTACAATCTGCACTTCGGTCTCTAATATCTAAAAAGTATAGACCTAGATCTTCTGCTTCGATGCCAGTAAATTCGAGCGAGCTAAAGCCCGGAGTATCTGCAATGAGCCCGTTTGCTGTTTGAATGAGCTCGACATGTCTTGTCGTATGCTTTCCTCGTCCGAGATGGGATGAGATATCATCTGTTTTCAGCGCCAATTCAGGACTCATCGCATTTAAAAGGGACGACTTGCCTACACCAGACTGACCGGCAAATACCGTGATTTTATTGTGAAAGTGCGGAGTCAGCTTCTCAATGCCGTCTCCTTCAATCGTAGAAGTTAAATGTACATCATAGCCAATTTGCCGATAGTCGTCTGCATATGCCATGATCGTTTCACGCTCTTCGTCTGTTTTCAATAAGTCCATTTTAGTAATGCAGATAATTGGCTCAATATGATTGGCTTCAACAAGCACTAAAAATCTGTCTAAGAGCGATGTGCTAAAGGTTGGTTCTGCCGCTGAGAAAACAAGTACCGCTTGATCAACGTTACTGATAGGTGGACGAACAAGTTCGTTTGTCCGCTCTTTTACTTCTAATAAGTAGCCTTCTTTATCGTTGTCTGCTTGATACACGACGTAATCGCCAACAAGAGGTGTAATTTTGTTTTTTCGAAAGATGCCTCTCGCTCTGCACTGAACCACTTTTCCACTTTCTTGTGACTCGTCTAGCACATAGTAGAATCCGCTTAATGCTTTAATAATTTTGCCCTCAGGCATAAAGTCCCTCCTTTATTCATCATCAGGGTATTCGATCGTTTTCGAGCTGACGACTTTATCATCAACCGTCACTTGATAATATCCTTTTTGACCTGGTTCAATCTTAAATTTAATGGTCCGTTCAGTCGGCGCAGTGATTTTAAAGCTTTCGTACGAATCAGAGATGCTATGCTCGGCATCATCAATGGAAATTTGGACATTCATCTCCTGTCCTTCCGCTTCTGGTTCATAAGGGATCGAAATCTTTTCAGTCACCGTTTTGGCTGGTTTTTCCTTCGGTCCAAGAGAGAATGTAATCTTGACCGTGTCACCTGGTTTAACAGCCGTTCCTGCTCCTGGTTCCTGCTTCATGACCTCGCCTTTTGGCACATCATCAGAATATGCTTCTTTTTCATCAAGCTTTAAGCCGTTATCCTCTAAATAATTCGATGCGGCTTGTTTACTATAAGTCGTTAAATCACGCAAAGTAATATCGGCAGGACCTATGCTGACAGTCAACGTGACCTCTTCATCTGCTGCTACAAGTTCCGTATTCGCTGAAGGACTCTGTTCCATGACAATTCCAGATTCGGTGTCATTATCATTCACTTCCTCCACAACGACCTGTTTAAACCCTTTTTTCTCTAATATTTCTTTTGCTTTATCGACCTTTTCACCTGTCACATCAGGTAATTCGGTCTTTTCCTTGCCAGTACTTTCGTAAAGCTGAATCTCTGTTCCTTCTTTGACCTTTGTACCGATTTTCGGATCTGTTTTGACAACAAGACCTTTTTCAATTTTCTCATCAGCGATCTCTATTGACTCCGATGCGACAGTAAACCCAGCTTTCTTTAAGGCATCTTCTGCTTTTTCAACCGTCATGCCAGATACGTCTGTGACTTCCACATCTTTTGGAAAAAGCATCCCTGGAAACACAGTGATGGCTAAAATTGTGGCAGCAATCAACATAAATAAGATGGATGCCACAATCCATGGCCATTTTTTTCGTTTCTTTTTCGGTTTTTGTTTCTCTTTTTTCTTCGGTTTTTGAGCCGGGTGGACGGCTGTTTTTTCATTGTCTTGATCGATCTGATGATCTTGAATGATTGGGATCGCTTTCGTTGCTTCATGGTCTTCTTCAATAACAAAGCGTTTTTCTCTTAATCTGGCTGGATCGAAAGCGGTTTTTAAGTCCTTTTGCATTTCAGATGCATCTTCATATCGATAAAATGGATCTTTGGCCATCGCTTTTAAAATGATGTTTTCCACACTTTGTGGAACAGAAGGATTCCACCTTCTTACAGATGGCGGCTCTGATTGTAAATGCTTCAGTGCAACACTGACAGCCGATTCCCCTTCAAATGGCATGCGTCCTGAGATGAGTTCATAGAGCACAATCCCAAGCGAATAGATGTCTGACTTTTTTGTTGCCAGTCCTCCCCGTGCTTGTTCTGGAGACAAATAGTGGACGGAGCCTAGGACAGAATTTGTATGGGTAATGGTTGCTGAGCTGAGTGCCATGGCAATCCCAAAATCAGTGACTTTGATGTTCCCCATATTGTCTATTAATATATTGTGAGGCTTAATGTCACGGTGGACGAGCTGTTTCGCATGGGCTTCTTCCATTGCCGCAACGACTTGCTCCATGATACGAACGGCTTCTTTCGGATGAAGCGGGCCATTGGCGTGTATGTATTCTTTCAGCGTCATCCCCTCGACATATTCCATGACAATATAATAAATGTCATCTTCTTCCCCGACATCGTAGATGCTGACAATATTCGAATGATCTAAGCTTGCAGCTGACTGCGCTTCCCTTCGGAAACGTCTAATAAAATCATCATCGCTTGCAAAGTCAAACCGCAAAATTTTAATCGCTACTTCGCGATCTAAAATCATATCCTCCGCCAAATAGACGTTTGCCATCCCGCCCCCGCCTATGACGCGAAGAATCTGATAACGGCCGCTGATCCTTTTTCCGATCAACACTTGCTGTCACCCTCCTCTGGCTGGGAGGAGATTTCTAACAGTACTGCTGTAATGTTATCTTCACCGCCGTTGTCATTCGCTGTTTGTATTAACTCTGTTACTTTTTCCTCTGGTGCGGTTGTTTGCGTTAAAATATGAATCAGATTCTCTTCTTCTACTTTATTCGATAGACCATCTGAGCAAAGCAGGATTTGATCTCCTGGGTCCACCTCAAAAGTGCGTGCATCAATTTGAACACGTTTATCTGTTCCTAATGCTTTCGTGAGCACATTTTTTCTTGGATGATATTCTGCATCCGCTTTTGAAATTTCACCTGTTTTCACAAGCTCGTTCACGAGTGAATGATCATCTGTTAATTGAGTCAGCGCTCCTTCTCTTAGCAAGTAGCAGCGGCTGTCTCCAATATGCGCAATTGTGACCGTTTGCAAATGAACGAGTGCGCATACAATGGTCGTCCCCATTCCTTGGCACTCCTCATTGTTTTGCGCATGTTCATAAACTTGATCATTAATGTCACTGATTTTTGAGATTAACCAGCTTTCTTGATCGGCTGGCTTTTCTGGAATTGAAGATGTTTCTTCCCAGTATTCTTTTAAAGAAGAGACTGCCATCTTGCTGGCGACATCACCAGCAAGATGACCTCCCATGCCGTCTGCTACAACAGCGAGAAGTGAATCTTCTTTTGCTTCAAAAATACCTGCATCATCTTCATTATGCTGACGGACTTTTCCTGTATCGGTAAGAAAGGCTGCCCTTATCAACATTCGTCACCTCGTCTCTTCCTGACGCTCCTTCGCTCTTAGCTGACCGCAAGCAGCATCAATGTCATGGCCTTGCTCTCGTCTAATCGTTACGTTTACGCCGCGTTCTTTCAGCGTTTTTTCAAATAGGAAGATTTGCTCTCTAGGTGTTCTCACATAATCTCTTTCTGGTACATAGTTCACCGGAATGAGGTTCACGTGGCACTTGATTCCTTTTAATAGGTCTGCTAGTTCTTCTGCATGGTGAACCTGATCATTTACTCCGCCAAATAGGCCGTATTCAAAGCTGACACGTCTACCCGTCTTTTGAATGTAGTATTCGATGGCTTCCATTAATTTTGGCAGCTTATATGCCTTATTGATCGGCATTAAGCGGCTTCTGATCTCTGTGTTCGGTGCGTGCAATGACACAGCAAAGTTGATTTGCATTTGCTCATCAGCGAATTGGTAGATCTTTGGAATGATTCCACTTGTCGAAACCGTAATATGACGTGCACCAATATTTAAGCCGTTATCATGGTTGATGATTTTAAGGAAGGCGAGCATTTCTTCAAAGTTATCAAACGGTTCGCCAATACCCATGATGACAACAGAGCTGACTCTCTCATCTGTTTCGTCAAGTGCCTGCTGCACTTTTAGTACTTGTGCAACGATTTCTCCGGCTTCAAGGTTTCGTTTTAAACCACCAAGTGTAGATGCACAGAATGTACAGCCGATTCTACAACCAACCTGTGTTGTCACGCAGACAGAGTTTCCATATTCATGACGCATAAGCACTGTTTCAATTGTATAACCATCGTGTAGTTCAAATAAAAACTTGATCGTTCCGTCTTGAGACGTTTGTTTGATCACGGTTTTTAAAGTTGTGATCGCAAATTGAGCTTTTAATTTTTCTCTTAATTCTTTAGAGAGGTTAGACATTGCATCAAAGGATGTCACACGTTTCTCATAAAGCCACTCAAAAATTTGAGCTGCGCGGAAAGGCTTTTCGTCTTGTTCTTTTAACCATTCTTTCATTTCGTGAAGCTCAAATGAATAAATCGATGGCATATCTGTTTTCAGTTCTTTTCTTACTTTTTGTTCTGTCATTTTTTATCCCTTCTTTCTCATGCTGCAAATAAAGAAACCATCTGTTCCGAAATAATGAGGAAGAATTTGCACACTTCCGTTTTGAACAAACGGAGCAACCTGCTCAGGCAGCCGTTCATTAAGAGATAGATCGGGTTCGAAGTCTTGGTGTTCTTGTAAAAACGCATGAATCACTTGTTGATTTTCTGTTGGGTCCATTGTACATGTACTATACACAAGGGTTCCGCCAGGTTTTAAAAGTGGAGCTGTTTCTTTTAAGATTGCCTGCTGAATTATAGCAAGCCTTGCTGAGTCTTCTGGAGACTTTGTATATTTCATATCTGGTTTTCGTCTAATGACGCCAAAACCAGAACACGGTGCATCAATCAGAATCCGGTCAAAGGAAGCTTCGCTGTAATCGTCCTTTGCTTTCCTTGCATCGAGCGCTTTTGCTTCAATCTGAGTAAGGTTTAGACGTTTTGCTGCTTGTTTGATGAGTTTCACTTTATGTTCGTGCAAATCAAGTGAAACAATTTGTCCTTCGTCGTTCATACGCTCAGCGATATGTGTTGATTTTCCGCCCGGAGCCGCACAGGCATCAAGTACAGTTTCTCCCGGCTGAGGGTCTAGTGCTCTTGCAACAAGCATTGAGCTTTCATCTTGAATGGTCACATAGCCTTCTTGAAAAGAAGGCGTTGAAACGATGGACCCTTTCATTAGCTTGAGTGCATCTTCAGATAAGTCGCCAAGCTCCGTTTCGATTCCGGCATCCAGCAGTTTTTGCTTCAATGCTGCGCGGTCCGTTTTTATTCGGTTGACACGAAGGGTTTGCTTTGGCGGTACTAAGTGAATGCGGCACATGCTTTCTGTCGCTTCAAATCCGTACGACTGAACCCATTCCTGCACGAGCCATAATGGGTGGCTTGTCTCAATCGATAGCCGCTTAACTGGATCTTTGATGTCATCAAAAGCCGGAACGCCTTCTCTTTGCACGGAACGAAGAACCCCGTTCACAAGTGAAGAAATGCCCTTGTGCCCTCTCTTTTTCGTTAGCTCTACAGCTTCATGGATGGCTGCACGATCTGGAATCTTTTCAAGGTAGACCATTTGATAAAGAGACATCCGCAAAAGCTGCATGACCCACGGAGCCACCTTTTGCGGTTTTTTCACAAATGGTGCCAGCATATAATCTAATGCCAGCTTGTTTTGCAGTGTACCGTACACAAGCTCTGTTAAGAGCGGCTTGTCTTGATCTGCCAAGTCTTTGTCTTTCATGACTGACTGCAACAGTAAATTACTATAAGCTTGGTTTTGTTCGAGTTTGATTAAAGCGTCCAGCGCTACTTCTCTCACATTACTTTTCTTCATTCATTAACCCTAATTTCTGTCCAATTTCGATATTTGCGCCTCTTAGGAAGTCTTCGCCGCTCATCTTTTTCTTACCAGCTGGCTGTACACCTGTTAATAAAAGGCCCTGTTTATTCCCAGTTCCAATGACTGGACCTTCTTTTTGAAACTCAACCACTTTCCCAGCTTCTTCTTGCACTTCGAGTGGAACTTTTTTTGCTTCCCATACTTTTAGATGAGCCCCGTTCCATTCAGTATAGGCAACTGGCCATGGATTTAAGCCGCGAACTTGGTTGTAAAGCTCTTCACCGGTCTTTGTCCAGTCTAACCTTTCCTGCTCTCGCTTTATATTAGGTGCGTACGTTGCGGCATCTTCATTTTGCGGAATTGGCGAAATAGATCCGCTCAGAACATTCGGCACAGTATCTTTCAATAGGGCAGCACCTGCTACACTTAATTTGTCATGCAATGTACCGACATTGTCTAATTCATCGATTTCCACTTCTACTTTACTAATCATATCCCCTGCATCAAGTCGCTCCACCATGTACATGATCGTGACGCCTGTTTTCTTTTTACCTTGAAGGATCGCATAATGGATCGGCGCGCCCCCTCTTAGTTCTGGGAGCAGTGAGGCATGTACATTGATACAGCCAAACTGAGGTTCATCCAGCAGTCGTTTTGGTAGAATTTGTCCAAATGCCGCCGTGACAATTAAATCCGGCTTTAATGCAAGCACTTTATCAATTTCTTCATCAAGACGTACCTTTTCAGGCTGCAAGACCGGAATGCCATGCTTTAAGGCTTCCACTTTCACAGGAGGCGGCGTGAGAACTCGTTTTCTGCCTTTCGGGCGATCTGGCTGCGTGACGACCCCGACGACTTCGTATCCTTCTGTTATGAGTGTTTGCAGCACAGGTACTGAGAAATCAGGGGTTCCCATAAATACAATACGTGCCATTTTCTTCACCCTTCCATTTCCGCTAGTTCTTTTTCTGTATAAGTTTGAATAATTTTCGACGTAAATAATATGCCGTCTAAATGATCAATTTCGTGCAATAAAGCTCTTGCTAAAAATCCTTCTGCTTCTATTGTAAATGGTTTGCCTTTCTTATCAAAGGCTTTTACCTTCACATAGCTTGGTCTTTCTACTGTACCGTATAAAGATGGAAAGCTCAGGCAGCCTTCAATATCTGTTTGACTTCCTTTTACTTCAAGAACCTCGGGATTCACTAAATCAATTCTGCCAGATTCTTCACCGATATCAACAACAGCAATTCTTTGTGAAATGCCAATTTGTGGTGCTGCTAGTCCGACTCCGTCTAGCTCAAGCATTGTATCATACATATCATCAAGTAGCTTTTTAAGCTTTTTATCGAACGTATCGACAGACTCTGCCTTTTGTTCGAGTACTTCTGCCGGATGTATGACTATTGGTTTTACTGCCACTTAAAGCCCTCCGTTTTACATCATCATATATGGATTCATATCTATTGAAATCATCAATTGTTTTTGTTCCATTTCCTTTTGATAATGATCTTGTATTTTCCGTAGTAAACTTGCCAGTTCATTTTCCCTTTTGTATTTTATCACGCATTGATATCGATATCTATCTTTGATCTTAGCGATTGGTGATGCAGCCGGACCAAGGATTCTTGTATTCGGTGCACAGTTCATTTTTAGAAACTGAACAATTTGATCCGTGACATGCGCTGCCTTTGTCACTTCCTCATGTGATACAGTCACCATCGCCAAAAAGTAATACGGCGGATAAGACTGGTGGCGGCGATGCAGCATCTCCTGTTCATAAAAGGCTTCGTAGTCATGCTGCTTCGTTAATTCAATACTATAGTGAGAAGGCGTATACGATTGAATGATGACAGAGCCCGCTTTTTCATGTCGTCCTGCCCTGCCGCTGACCTGCGTGAGCAACTGAAATGTTTTTTCACTTGAACGGAAATCAGGAATATGAAGAGACGTATCCGCACTTAGAACTCCAACAAGTGTGACATCTGGGAAATCTAACCCTTTTGCAATCATCTGCGTCCCGAGCAAGATGTCCGCTTCTTTATTTCCAAAAGATGTAAGGAGTTTTTCGTGAGCACCTTTACGAGACGTTGTATCCACATCCATTCGAATGACTCTTGCCTCTGGCAGTACTTTTGTCAGCTCTTCTTCTACACGCTGCGTACCCGTACCAAAATAGCGAATATGCTCACTATGGCATTCTGGACATTCTTCTGGCACTGGTGCTTCGTGACCGCAATAATGGCATTTCAGACGTTTTTGATAGCGGTGATAGGTAAGAGAAATTTCGCAATGAGGACATTGCTCCACATATCCGCAATCACGGCACATCACAAAGGATGAATAGCCCCTTTTATTCAGAAATAAGACAGCTTGTTCTTTTCTTTCAAGCACTTCCTTTAATCTGAGCATTAATTCTTCTGAAAACATAGATCTGTTACCATTTCTCAATTCTTCTCTCATATCAATTAACGAAACGTGCGGCAGCTTCTGCTGGTTGACTCGGTGCTTAAGCGTGAGCAGTGTAAACACACCTTTTTTGGCACGCGCGTACGTTTCAAGTGAAGGGGTTGCACTGCCTAAAACGACTGGACATTGATGCCTTTTGGCTCGTTCAATGGCGACGTCCTTGGCATGATAACGGGGCATTTCCTCTTGTTTATAAGAAGATTCATGCTCTTCATCTATGATAATCATGCCTAGATTTTCAAATGGTGCGAAAACTGCCGATCTCGCGCCCACAACAAGCTTGACTTCTTTGCGGTGGATTTTCCGCCATTCATCATATTTTTCCCCTGTCGATAAGCCGCTATGAAGGACAGCCACATTTGAACCAAATCGTTCTTTAAACCGTTGAACCATTTGAGGGGTTAACGAGATTTCTGGAACAAGAACGATCGCTTCTTTTCCTTTTTGAAGAGCATGATCAATCGTCTGCAAGTATATTTCCGTTTTACCGCTTCCTGTTACCCCGTGCAGCAGAAAGGTCTCGTGCCGGTCATCACTGACTGCTTGATGAATATGTTTTGCCGCTTCTGCTTGTTCAGGCATGAGGTCAAGTGAGGCAGAAGGTGTAAACGCCCGGTCCCGATAAGGATCGCGGTAGACCTCTTCATAGCTTTCTATTAACAGTCCTTCTTGAATCAAGGTTTTAAGCGTTTGAGAACTCGCGCCTGTTTGTTGCTGCAAGTATTTCGCTAAAAAGGTCGTCTCACTCGCTTGAAGCAAGAAGGAGAGCAGTGCCTTTTGTTTGACCGCATTTTTCTTCAGCTGCTGCTGCTTTTCTTCAAGCTTATCTTTCGAAGCTGCTAGTTGGAGCATGCGCACTTTTTTCTTTCCAGATTTTTGCGAGACGTGATACCTTACCTCTAGATGCCCTTTTTGGACATGCTTTTGAATCTGTTTTAGTTGTTCAGCTGGAATGTCAGCGTAAAGAATGCTATCTCGCTGACCGAAAAGCTCTTTCAATGACTGCGGAAGTTCTTCATCTGACAGCACTTGAATTTCTTTTTCATACTTCGCCTTCATGGCTGCAGGCAACATCGATTGAAGTGCCGTAATGTGATAGGACAATGTTTTTTCCGTCAGCCAGTGGGAAAGCTCCAATAGCTCATCTGTCAGAACAGGTGATAAATCAAATAAATCGACAATGTCCTTTATGCTTCCTGTTTTTACGTCTGTTTCTTCTTTGACTTTTGTCACAAACCCTTGAATCTTCCTCGGGCCAAAGGGAACGACCACCCTCATTCCCGTTTTGACGAGATCTTTGAATCGATCTGGTACACGGTAATCGAATGGCCGATCAATGGCTTTGGTCGTGACATCTACGATGACTTCAGCAATCATGCTCGATCACGCTCTTTTGGCAACAGCTGTTTTGCCTCCTTTAAGATTTCAAAAGCGAGGTCTTTTTTGCTCATCATCGGCAGTTCTTTTGTTGTACCATCTGCTTTGATGATGGCTGCTACATTTGTGTCTGTCGCAAATCCTGCACCTTCTTTTGTGACGTTGTTGGCCACAATCATATCTAAATGCTTAGATTCGATTTTCTTTTTCGCATAATATTCTACATCCTGCGTTTCAGCTGCAAAACCGACAAGCACTTGATGCTCTTTTCTTTTCCCCAGCTCTTTTAAAATATCTTTAGTCCGAGTGAATTCTATCTCTAAGGCGCCGTCCTGTTTTTTCATTTTATGTGGATATGAGGTCACGGGGGTATAGTCGGCGACGGCTGCTGATTTAATGACAAGGTCCGCTTCCTCATACTCAGCTAATGCGGCTTGATACATGTCCTCTGCCGATTCAACGTGCACCACATGGACATGATCAGGTTCAGTTAAAGAAACAGGTCCTGAAATGAGCGTGACATCTGCCCCCATCTGCTGCGCAGCCTCTGCAATCGCATAGCCCATTTTTCCTGACGATCGATTTGTAAAGAAACGCACAGGATCGATGACTTCTCTAGTAGGACCTGCTGTCACCACGACTTTTTTACCTGAGAGCGGTAAGCTTTTTGGCTCTTCAAAAAATGCACGGATGTGCTCTACGATTTTTTCAGGCTCCTCTAATCGCCCTTTTCCAATGTAGCCACACGCTAAATATCCTTCACTCGGTTCAATAAAACGGTAGCCGTCCTCATATAATGTGCGAATGTTCCGCTTCACAGCTGGGTGATCATACATATGCACATTCATCGCTGGTGCAATCCATACAGGAGCGGTTGAAGCAAGTAAGGTCGTCGTGAGCATATCATCTGCAAGCCCTGCCGCCATTTTACCAATCGTATGTGCTGTTGCAGGGGCAACTAGAATGAGATCGGCCCAGTCAGCTACATCAATATGCGCTATGACTTTTGGATTGTTTTCTTTAAATGTATCCACATACACCTCGTGT
Source organism: Bacillus sp. FSL R5-0422 (assembly GCF_038610765.1). Lineage (NCBI taxonomy): Bacteria > Bacillati > Bacillota > Bacilli > Caryophanales > Bacillaceae > Bacillus > Bacillus sp. FSL R5-0422. The sequence continues at coordinate 1,474,825 of NZ_CP152014.1, read as the reverse complement.
CGAGACAGAGCTTGGAAGGTAAGCGGAGACACAAACTCACGAGCAGACTCCGTCATAATGACTCTTACATTTGTGCCCGCCTGTACGAGTTTACTAGTAAGTGCAGCTGCTTTATATACGGCGATTCCTCCGCTGACGCCGAGCAAAATATTTTTTGACTGTAACATTAGTTTGTCCCCCTTAACGGCCTTTTTCACAAATTCGTCTACAATTCAAAAAAGTCAAAACCAATCATAGTTTTGACTTTTTTGAACGTATCGTATCTGCATAGCAGAAGCGATGTGTTATTCTTGATCCTCTTTTTCAAATGTCAAAAGACCGGCATCGATTTCTTCAAGTGCTTTGCCTACAAATTTGTAAGACTTCGTATTTTCGATTTGCTGATCTTGGTGGATCTGCATTTCACGTGCACGGCGTGCAGATACTGTTACAAGTGTATATTTTGAATCAAGTTTGTTCATCAATGAGTCAATTGAAGGATCTAACATGGTTTATTCTACCCCCAGCATTTTTTTATATCTTGGTGCGACTCTGTCTCTGCGCAAGTGTTCTGCAAGGACGATCGCTTTGATTCTTTCACAAGCAAGCTCGACATCATCGTTTTCGACGACATAGTCGTAAGCATCCATCATTTCAATCTCTTCTTTAGCAGCAGCCATTCGATTTCGAATGAGCTCCTCAGACTCTGTACCACGCGTAATGATGCGGTTCTGAAGTTCTGAAAGACTAGGCGGTGCAAGGAAAATAAAAAGACCTTCTGGAAATGCTTCTCTTACTTGAAGTGCACCTTGCACTTCGATTTCAAGGAAAACATCTTTTCCTTCGCTTAATGTCTGTTCTACATAGTCAACAGGCGTGCCGTAGTAATTCCCGACATACTCTGCCCATTCTAACAGTTTTTTGTTTTCAATCATATGTTCAAATTCTTCCCTGGATTTAAAGAAATAATCGACACCATTTCTTTCACCTTCACGCGGTTTACGTGTTGTCACAGAAATAGAGTATTCAAATTTCGTATCTTCCTGGGAGAAAATGGCCTGTCTGACCGTTCCTTTTCCAACTCCCGAAGGTCCAGAGAGAACGATTAAAAGTCCTCTTTCTTTCATAATGGCGTATTACCCCTGCCCTTCATCTATGATTTCTTCTTTTACAGAAAGTCTTTGCGCGACAGTCTCAGGCTGAACGGCAGATAAGATGACATGGTCACTGTCCATAATGACAACAGCACGGGTTCTTCTTCCGTATGTAGCATCTATGAGCATGCCTCGATCTCTTGCGTCTTGTATCATTCGTTTAATCGGTGCTGATTCCGGACTGACGATCGAAATCATCCGATTCGCTGAAATGATGTTTCCAAATCCGATATTGATCAACTTTATGGTCATCTTCTAACGTCCCCCTGTATTATAAACGTCTCTAGTATCGCCGAAAGAGACGTACTGTAAACAGCATACACAATGACTATTCTATATTTTGCACTTGTTCTTTTATTTTTTCAATAGCACTTTTCATTTCAACCACGAGCTTAGTTAAATGATGATGGTTCGCTTTTGAGCCAATGGTGTTCACTTCACGGTTGAGCTCCTGTACAAGAAAATCAAGTTTTCTTCCGGCAGCACCGCCTTGCATCAAGATTTGCTGGAATTGTTGAAAGTGACTTTTCAATCTCGTAATCTCTTCTGTAATGTCACACCGGTCAGCAAAGATCGCAGCTTCTGTTGTCAATCTACTTTCGTCAAGCGCCTCTCCAACCCACTCTTGCAAACGCTGATTGAGCCTGTCTTTATACTGACTCACAACCTCTGGTGCAAAGACTTTGATTTCTTCTGTATAGGCTTCTAATTCAGAAAGCCTCAGCTCACAGTCTTTTTGAAGTGATGTCCCCTCCTGCTCTCTCATGAAACAAAGCTCCTTGACAGCCGTTTCACAAGCTTCCATCAGCAATTGCTCTAATTGCTCATTTCGGCTGGCGGATTCTTCTACTTGAACGGCATGCTCTAGCCCAAGTAAGTCATGTGCATTCTGAATGCCTGAAATGTGATAGCGCTTCTCGAGATCTTTTGCGGCTTTCATGTATTCATCAAGCAGCGACCAGTCGATCTGCAAGGACCGGCTTGCTAGTTTACCGCCTTCAATCGTAACAAACAGCTCAATTCTACCACGCTGCACGTGACGAAGAATGATTTTTTTTAATGTGTCTTCGAAATATAAAAGCGGCCTCGGCAAACGGGCATGAACCTCTTTAAAACGGTGATTGACCGATTTTAGCTCAACTGACACTGTCAGTTCTCCATCCGTTTTACTCGCTTGACCGAATCCCGTCATACTGCGTATCATGTCAAAACACCCAATTCTTTCATATTAATAAAATGAAAAAGGTAATAGCAGACACTATTACCTCAAAATTATACCATAACGAATTATTTTTTTCTTGTCAAAAGTGATCCTGCCAGTAAAAAAGTTGGCAGTGCAGACATACCGATGATCAATAGCCAATCAATTGGTGCAATCGCCACCGTTTTGAAAATCGGCTGTAGCGGCGGATAATAAATGACCACAAACATCAATAAAAGTGATGACAAAACCGCACCGATTAAGTAAAGATTCCCGAATGGATTCCGCTCAAAGATGGATCGTTCACTGCGGCAGTCAAATACATGAATGAGCTGCGCCAACACAAGCGTACTAAATGCAACAGTCTGCGCATATGGCAGATTGTTTGGATCACGGTGATACACAAACATAAATGCTAAAAGGGTCGCAAGTCCAATGAGGAACCCTCTAGATACAACCTTCCAGCCGAGTCCTCTAGCAAAAATCCCCTCTTTCATATTCCTCGGCTTCCTTTTCATGACATCGCCTTCTGGCTTATCCATGCCAAGCGCCATCGCCGGGAGACCATCTGTGACGAGGTTGACCCATAAAATTTGAATAGGAACGAGAGGAAGCGGAAGCGCTAGAAGCATCGCAAACAGCATAACCAAAATTTCCCCCACATTTGATGCGAGCAAATAACGGACAAACTTACGGATGTTTTCATAAATATTTCGGCCTTCTTTAATAGCCGATTTAATGGTCGCAAAGTTGTCATCAAGTAAAATAAGAGAGGACGCTTCCTTGGCTACGTCTGTTCCAGTGATGCCCATAGAGATACCGATATCTGCTTGTTTAATTGCAGGCGCATCATTGACCCCGTCACCTGTCATCGCTACAATATGTCCATTTTTTTGATAGGCCTTCACAATTCTCAGCTTATGCTCCGGTGATACCCGTGCAAAGACGTATACATTTTCAGCCGTTTGCTCAAGCTCTTTGTCACTCATCTGATCCAGCGCTTTTCCGTCGAGCACCTTTCCTTGCTTTGGTAAAAGGCTCAAGTCTTTCGCAATCGCTTTGGCTGTTTCCACGTGATCTCCTGTAATCATGACTGTTTTTATACCCGCATCCCTGCACTCTTTAATCGCTCGTCTCACTTCAGGACGAGGGGGATCGATCATGCCTTCTAGCCCGATAAATGTTAAATCAGTTTCAGCCTGCTGGACAGAGGTGATGGTTTCGGTCAGACCAACTTTTTTATACGCAATGGCGATCGTTCTGAGCGCTTGTCTTGCTAAACTTTGAATCGCAGCCTCTGTTTCTTGCCTATGAGTGGTTGAAAATGACGCTGTACGGCCGCCGTGCATGATATGGCTGGAACGGTTCATTAGGACATCAGGTGCACCTTTTGCAATGACGTACCGCTCTTTTTGATTCGTTTCGACGACGACTGACATCATCTTTCTTTCTGAATCAAAAGGAAACTCTTCTACCACGTGAAATCCTGCTTCGATGAATTGCTCTGTAAAACCCGCTTTACGTGCTGCGGTGAGAAGTGCCCCCTCTGTCGGATCACCATCAAGCCTCATTTCGCCATCTTTTTCAACGATGGTCGATGTATTACAAAGCGCCCCATATAATAACACCTTTTGCAGGCTTGGATGTTTGTCGACATGGACAAGTTCTCCGTTCAAGGTGAAATCACCAGATGGCTCATAGCCCGTACCAGAAATATTCCACGTTTTGCCCTCTGCCCATACATGGGTCACAGTCATTTTATTTTGCGTCATGGTTCCTGTTTTATCTGAACAAATGATCGACGCACAGCCAAGAGTCTCCACCGCCGGGAGTTTTCTGACAATCGATTTTTGTTTGATCATCCGCTGCACGCCTAGTGAAAGTGCGACGGTGACAATCGCAGGTAGGCCTTCAGGAATGGCAGCAACTGCAAGTGATACTCCCGCCAGGAACATATGATACAAATCATGTCCTTGAACAACGCCAAGAACAACAACGAGCACCGTTAAAAATAAAGCAACGACAATGAGGATTTTCCCAAGCTGTTCGAGACGTCTTTGCAGCGGTGTTTCCATATTCCCTGCTGCATCCAGCATGCCAGCAATTTGTCCCATCGCTGTATTCATCCCTGTCCCAATGACAACGCCCACGCCGCTTCCTCTAGTGACAAGCGTCCCCATAAAGGCCATGTTCGTCAAATCACCAAGCGAGACATGGTTGCTAGAAAGCGGACTTGCGTGTTTGACTGCTGGGATGGATTCGCCAGTGAGAGCAGACTCCTCGATTTCCAGGCTCTTTGTTTCTAGTAATCTAATATCCGCCCCAATTCGGTCTCCACTTGAAAATTTCACAATATCCCCTGGCACAAGATGTTTAGACGGGATCTTGATCCATTCATTATTTCTCCTTGCATACACATGCGGGGTTGATAATTCCTTTAGCGCTTGAAGGGATTTTTCCGCCCGGCGCTCTTGATAAAAGCCGAGCACTCCATTAATGAGAACAATCGCTACAATGGCTACTGCATCAATGTATTCACCTAGAAAAGCAGAAATGATCGTTGCTGCAAGCAAGATTAACACCATAAAATCTTTAAATTGCGCTAAAAAAATGATCAGAGCCGAAGCCTTTTTCCCTTCTTGCAATTCATTTGGCCCGTGTTTTTCAAGCCGTTTTTGTACATCTTTTTCTGACAGTCCGTCACCTATCGATGTATTCATTGTTTTTAATAAATCGGTTTGGTTCAGTTCATGCCAATTCATTTGACCTCGTCCACTCCTCTTTTGTTCTCTCTCATATGCAGTGTTCTATAAGCCAGTTTATTCAGACTCGTCCTAAATCATGCTATAATAATGAGACTGCCTAAAGAACGAGAAATGGAAGGTTCTTTCAGTAGATTTGTGTGAAAGAAGAGGGTGTATCCAACATGTCATTTGACGGCATTTTTACATATGGTATGACAAATGAATTGCAAGAGACATTAACTGGCGGTAGAATTTCAAAAATCCATCAGCCATATAAGCACGAGTTGATTTTTCATATCCGAGCAAACGGAAAGAATCATAAGCTCCTTTTATCCGCTCACCCGAGCTACGCTAGAGTGCAGCTCACAGAGCAGCAATATGACAATCCTAGCGAACCCCCAATGTTTTGTATGCTCCTTAGAAAACATCTTGAGGGCGGATTCATTGAACGTTTCGAACAAATTGGATTTGACCGAGTGATCGTACTTCATGTACGAAGCCGCAATGAAATTGGCGACGAACAGACCCGAAAGCTCTACATTGAAATCATGGGAAGACATAGTAATTTGATTCTTGTCGAAGATAATACGCAGCAGATCATCGATGGCCTGAAGCATCTTTCTCCATCTGTGAACAGCTACCGGACAGTGCTTCCTGGTCACGAATACCTTCTGCCGCCTGCTCAGCAAAAATTAAATCCGTTTGCAGTAACGAAGGACGATATTTTAAAACATTTACGCTTCCAAGAAGGAATGATCGCAAAACAAATTGTCGATACATTCTCTGGGGTTTCTCCGCTGTTTGCAAAGGAAGCTGTACACAGGGCAGGTCTTGCCAATCAGGAAACCATTCCAAATACATTGCTCGACATGTTCCAGCTTATTCGCATGCATTCCTTTACTCCGCAGCTCACAAGAAAAGATGGGAAAGAATATTTCTATTTATTAGAACTACAGCATATCGATGGTGAAATGAAAACATTCGACTCTCTCAGTCAGCTGCTTGACCGCTTTTATTTCGGCAAAGCTGAAAGAGACAGAGTGAAACAACAAGCGTCTGACCTTGAACGGTTTGTCGTAAATGAAAAAAAGAAAAATGAAAACAAGCTCAAAAAACTGAACAGAACCCTTGAGGAATCTCAAAATGCCCATAAATATCAGCTCTATGGCGAATTGCTAACAGCCAATTTATATGCCATCAAAAAAGGGGATAAAGAGGCGACTGTCATCAATTATTACGATGAAGATGGCGGAGAAATCACGATACCGCTCAAAACAAACAAAACCCCTTCTGAAAATGCGCAAGCATATTTCACAAAATATCAAAAGGCAAAAAATGCAGTAGAAGCGGTCAATGAACAAATTGAGCGGACGCATGAAGAGATTGCTTATTTTGATGAGTTGATTCAGCAGCTGTCCTCTGCCTCACCGAAAGATTTAGAGGAAATGAGAGAAGAGCTTGTTGAGGGGAAATATTTACGCGCCAAACAAAAGCGTAACGCCAAAAAGAAAAAAACGGCGGCGATTCAGCTCGAATCGTATGAATCGTCTCAAGGGATTCCGATCTTGGTCGGAAAAAACAACAAACAAAACGAATATTTAACCACAAAAGCGGCTGCCCGTGACGATATTTGGCTGCACACGAAAGATATTCCTGGATCACACGTCGTCATCCGTCATCAAACGCCTGATGAACAGACGCTGCTTGAAGCGGCTCAAATCGCTGCCTACTTCTCGAAGGCAAAAGAGTCGAGCTCCGTACCTGTCGATTACACGAAAATCCGGCATGTGAAAAAACCAAATGGAGCCAAGCCCGGTTTTGTGACATATGATCAACAGCAAACATTGTTTGTCACCCCTGACGAAGATGTGGTTCTAAAGCTCCGAAAATAATAATAGCCGATAAAATCTTTTAAGGAGATTTTATCGGCTTTTTCTTTGTTGTTTTTTTCTTTCGATATAGAGAGCGTCAAGTGCATCTACATCCTCTTGTTCAAGCAATGTCTCAATTTCCGCAGCCAGCTGTTTTGTCCGAGCTGGGCTCGCACCGCTTGTAGAGACTGAAATCGTCACTCTCCCTGCTTTGACCACCTTTGGCACGATCACATTGCCAAGTTCTGATTGGCTCACACAATTCACAAGCTGATGGGGCCTTGCTGTTTGGGCAATCCATTCATTTACCGCCGGATCATTTGTAGCAGCGACAATGAAAAAAGCATCCTTTAAATCTTCAGCATCCACTTTCTTTTCTTTCCAATTCAGGTTGTATGTATCAATGAGACGTGCCATCTCTTTAGAAATGTCAGGACTCACGATGGTGATATGGCAAGGCTCTATACATAGCGCCTCTGCCCTTCTTGCCGCTATTTTTCCACCGCCGGCAATGAGCACTTGTTGATTGGTTAAATCAAGATGGACTGGAAGCATGGCTTTCTCCTTGGAATTGAAACTCATCGTCTTTGTTTAAAATGGTTTCTTGCACACGTTCAATATAAGCTGCTTTCACATGCGGATGAAAACCAATATACCGGCATACCCGGACATCTTTCAGTCTCTCTCTCGCCTGAGCCGCTTCATTTTCAATCTCTTTCATTAAAATACCCGTAAACAACAGGTAAGGAACAAGATAAACAGGCGCATCATCATCTACTGTTAATTGCGCCAGAACATCGCGGTAATTTGGTTCACATGCTGTAATAAAACATGGCAGGACTTCTGCAAGAGGCAGCAGGCGCCTGACATCGTCCGCAATGCCAAACACATCCCGCTTCACATCTGGATCAGAGCTTCCACGGCCAATTAAAAGAATCCGTGCTTTCTCGCCTTGATATCCTGCTTCTTCAATTCTTGCAGCAACTGCTTTTGTCACTTCTTGGTTGACCCCGATTGGTTTTCCGTATGTGACCTTCACTAGCGGGTGTCGTTTTTGTACTTTCTCAATCTCAACTGGAATATCTGATTTAGCATGCATAGCAGTTAAAAGGAGGAGCGGGACGATCGCAATGTGTGTCGCTCCTTTTTTCACACAAGCTTCAAAACCTTCTTCTATAGAAGGGGCTGTCAGTTCTAAAAAACAAATCTCTTGTATATCGGCTTCTACTAATGGCATACAGCTTTTCATAAAAGAAATGGCTTTATCTTGTGCTTCTTTTACCCTGCTTCCATGCCCAACATAAAGGACAGCTTGTTTCATGTGACTCCTCCCTCTCACTTTGTTTTGTTCAGACGAAAAGACACGATCAATGTACGTGTCTCTTCTTTATTATTCTCATTTCTCAATGAGAGCAGGTTCAAACCAGTTCAGCTTTTGGTGAAAATGAACGACATCCCCAACCACGATTAAACTTGGATGCTCGATGCCTTCTTTTTCAACAGTTTCAGACAGTGTCGCTACAGTGCAACAAGTCGTCTTTTGCCTCGTCGTGGTTCCCCAGTGTATAAACGCTGCTGGCGTTGCAGGATCGCGTCCATTTTTTATCAGAAGCTGCTGCACTCTTTCTACGTTTTTGACGCCCATGTAAATCACAAGGGTATCAATCCCCGTAGCCAGCGCTTCCCACTTTTCTTCAAAATGCTCATCTTTTTGATAGTGACCCGTGACAAACGCAACATTCGAGCTGAATTCACGGTGGGTTACGGGAATGCCTGCATAAGCTGCTGCTGCAATGCCAGAAGTAATTCCTGGGACAACTTCATATGGAATTCCATGCTCAGCTAAGCATTCAATTTCTTCACCGCCGCGTCCAAATACAAAGGGATCGCCGCCTTTCAGCCGGACGACAACATTCCCTTCTTTTGCATGGGTGACAAGGGCTTCATTAATGGCTTCCTGTCTCATCGTATGATGATTCGGCAGCTTTCCGCAATAAATTAATTCCGCCTCGGGTTTGGCGTGGGCGAGTATTTCTTGATTGACAAGACGATCATATAAAATGACATCTGCCTGCTGTATTGCCTTATGGGCTTTTAATGTAATTAAGTCTGGATCCCCAGGTCCAGCCCCCACAATGTATACTTTCCCCATCGTGCTTTTCTCCCCCTGCCATCAGGCGATTATTTCGCTTTTTCTTTTACATAATCAACAAGACGTTGTTTGGACTCTTCACGCGATAATTCACCTGTATCTAGAACGAGCTCAGGTGCTGCTGGCTCTTCATATGGTGAATCAATTCCGGTGAAAAATGGAATTTCGCCATTTCTAGCTTTTTTATATAACCCCTTTGGATCACGTTCTTCGCATACGTTCAAATCACATTTCACAAACACTTCGTGAAATTCCCCTGCTTCCACTAACTGTCTGACAATGCGGCGGTCTTCTTGAAATGGAGAAATAAAAGCCGTGATAACTATCGTTCCTTGCTCAACAAACAATTTCGCCACTTCTCCGATGCGGCGGATGTTCTCTTTTCTGTCATCATCTGAAAACCCTAAATCTTTATTCAATCCATGCCGCACATTATCACCATCAAGAACGGTCACTTGATAACCTTGTTCAAACAGCTCTCTAGCCGCTGCATTTGCAATTGTTGATTTACCTGATCCACTTAGACCTGTGAGCCAAATAATGCCGCTTTTATGATTGTTTTTCTGTTGATATTCATTTTTTGTAATAGATGAATCATGCCACACGATATGTTCGTTGCTCATGCCATACCCTCCCATTAAGATACCGTCGTTTTTAATCCTTCGATTAATGTTTCAATGACTTCTTTTCGGCTGAACGTGCTTGGCGGTAATTCTCCGTTTCTTAGCATCGTTCGAACCTTTGTACCTGAAAGAATGACATGCTCGCTTTTATCGTGAGGACATGTTTTTGGTGTTGCCATTGCTTCACATGTATTACAGTAGAAGCTATGTTCAAATTTTAACGGGGTAATGCCAATTTCTTCGCTTGTAAATTGTTCAAATAACTCCTGCGCCTCGTATGTGCCGTAATAATCACCAACACCTGCATGATCTCTTCCCACAATAAAGTGAGTACAGCCATAATTTTTACGAACAAGTGCGTGAAAGATTGCTTCCTTTGGTCCAGCATAACGCATTGCCGCAGGAAAAACACCTAAAAAGACGCGATCTTTTGGGTAATAACCGTTCAATAACACTTGATAACTTTTCATTCTCACATCTGCCGGAATATCGTCTGATTTTGTTTCGCCGACAAGTGGATTTAAAAACAAACCATCGACGGTTTCAAGTGCTGTCTTTTGAATATATTCATGGGCACGGTGAACAGGGTTTCTCGTTTGGAAACCAACAATGGTTTTCCAGCCGTTCTCTTTAAAATGACGTCTTGTTTCTTCCGGCTCATACGTAAATTGAGGGAATGGTTTTTCGCTGCGTTTCGTCAGTGTAATTTTACCACCAATGTAAGTGTCACCGCGTTCAAATAATTTTTTCACACCTGGATGATTGCGGTCATCAGTTTTGTACACATTCACCGCTTCTTTTTCTTTATCTGGTGTGTACTGATCCTCTACTTCAATTACGCCATATACAGTTCCATTATACGATAGACGCACAATATCGCCTTGATGGATTTCCGCTGCCTTTTCCTTTGTCACTGGCAGTGTAATAGGAAGAGACCAAACGACACCACTTGCTAGCCGCATACTGCTGACAACCGCTTCATAATCAGCTTTTGTTAAAAACCCTTCAATTGGGCTATACCCACCAATTGCTATGAGTTCAAGGTCTGCAAAAGAGATAGCATCTAGTTCAATTTCCTTCGCAACCGTGCTGAGATCATATTCTTCATTTACTCGATTAATTAATACGCCACCATGTGGTGTTAAACTCATTTGTATCTTCCTCTCAATGTTCATATTTAGTAGATGTTAATAGTCGGATTTAACATTAAATCCCGCCGCCCTGTTCATGAATCGAGCTGCTCTCATTTTTGACTGCCTTCATCAGACTTAGCGCACCAAGTGAGGCAAGCAGTACACTCATCATGATAAAGATAGAGTAATAGTCACCTTTTAAGAAAAGGCTCACTAGCAAATACGATAGACTAAGTGATAAAAAGGGTGATACTACCCACACTTTCAGCATTTTTTTCACCACATGTTTATGAAAAATATTAGGTCCACCTTTTGCCATGCCAAGTCCGATGATAGACGAGGAGGTGATTTGGGTAAGTGGAACAGGTAGCCCAAAAATAGAGCTGATTATGACAAGTCCAGCACCGGTACCTGAAAGCAATATCCCTTCGCCCGTTTGATAGCGGGTGATTTTCTTTCCATTTGTTTCTAGTACCCTTCTTCCTAATAAAAGAGCACCAAGTGCAACGAAAAGCCCACCGTAAAGCGTTCCTTGCCCAACAGATAAAATGCCTGAAGCAACAAGGGGACCTACAGCATTGGCGACATTGTTCATCCCAGCAGAAAATGCTTCTAGAAATCCACTAATGATCAAAATAATCGATAAAATCAAAGTGCCTTTTTTTGAAAAGGTTCGTTTCGGGAACATTCTGATGATTTTGACTACAATGAATGTAAAAAGAAAAGCAACAATAGGAATGATGACCCAAAAGGACACGATGACTAAAATGGATTTCACATACAATACTTTATACGCTACCGCAACTCCAACGACAGCACCTACTGTCACCTCACTCGTTGATAAAGGGATCGCCATCAAATTCGCTATAAAGAGTGATAATGCAGCAGAACCAATAATAATACAAACAATTTCAAGTGTAATGACGGATTCAGGCATAATGCCAGAACTGATGGTTTTGACGACCTCACCGCCGCCAATGACTGAACCTGCTAAAATCCCAACCGCACATACACTGAGTGCATAGATCGGCTTTCGAATCGCGCCTGATCCGTATGCGATGCCCATTGAAGCAGCTGCACCACTCGCGCCAATGTTTAGCGCGAAAAATAAACTAAATAAAATTGCGGCAATTTCCATACACTATGCTCCCTTACTCATGTAATCCGCACTCAGTCTTAGCTGTGCCTGACCATCTGCCAGACCGCAGATCCTCGGCAGTAAATGCTGGCTGTGTACACGGCGCACAGCCGATACTTGGATATCCCTGATCATGCAGCGGATTATAAGTAAGTTCTTCTCTAGATGCATATCTCCATATGTCCTTCCACGTCCAGTGGATAAGCGGACATACTTTCACTGATTTGAATTTTTCATCCTTATTTAAAAAATTCGTCCCTGCTCGCTTAGGTGACTGCTCTCTTCTTAAGCCAGAAAGCCATGCAGGATAGCCCGATAACGCTTCTTGCAAAGGAATGACCTTCCGCATATGGCAGCAGCTTTGAGGATCCGTTTTCCATAGTTGATCACCATGTTGATCGTTTTGCTCCTCGACCGTCAGCTCAGGGGTTTTCAGCACAATATCTAAACCCGGGTATCTTTCCTTTACCGCATCAATTGTGTCGTACGTTTCCTTAAAATGCAGACCTGTATCTAAAAAGACAATTCTTGCATCCTTTTTTACTTTCGCAATCAAATCAATAAGGACGATGCCTTCAATACCAAAGCTACATGCATAAACGAGCTGATCACCATAATGACCGTATGCCCATTTCAGCACAGATAAGGCCCCTTTATACAAATCATCTTCTTGAAATGTAATGGACGGCTCTTGCCAATTTTCATAAGTTAACATTGTTTCTCCCCTTCCGGAGTATCACTACTCTTCGCACTACGTCAACTGAATTTTTCTGTTTTCTTCCACTTGAATCACTTGACCGTCCTGAACAATCAGTGCAACTAAACTGAATTCATATCCCCAATCAGTTTCTGCATAGGCTTCAATTAAGTATTCATCCTGCTTTTGCTCTCACTTCCCCCTCACCATTAAAATAAAAAAACTTCCTTTCAGTCCGAAAGAAAGATGAGGAAGCTCACGATTTCCTTATCTTTCAAAATAGAATCATTTTGCAGGAAGTAGCACCTTGCATATCGCAGGTTGCCGGGCTTCATCGGGCCAGTCCCTCCACCTCTCTGGATAAGTGTTTTAATTTGTCTTAAATATTAACACAATTCAAACAAAAGTCAACCCGACTTTATTGATAGGATTAGTTTTTATTTAAATTTGAGTCTATTTTACTATTTTTAACCAAATAAAAAAGCTGTGCGATTGTGCACAGCTTTTTAGACGGTTTCTTCCATCCAAGATTCAGAGGAAGGATCTTGTCTCCAGCATTTCAATTTATTCATAGCAGAAGGCTCGATTGCTTTCAGTTCAAGAGCCACGTCTGTCAGTGTGTCATAGTCTGTTAGAGTAACATATGGAATGTTTTTCTCTTGGAATGCTGCCGTAGCTTTTGGCAAACCGTATGTGAAGATCGCGGCAACGCCTAGTACGTCACAGCCCGCTTCTTGAAGAGCAGCGACCACTTCAAGTACACTGCCTCCTGTTGAAATTAGATCTTCTACGACGACTACCTTTTGGCCTTTTGATACGGCACCTTCAATTTGATTCCCTTTTCCATGTGCTTTTGGCTTACTTCTGACATAACACATCGGAGCATTCAGACGGTCTGCCGCTAATGCCGCATGCGGGATGCCTGCTGTTGCAGTACCAGCAATCACCTCTGCTCCCTCAAAATGAGTGAGAATCAACTCTTTCAGACCTTCGGCAATGTCGTGTCTGACTTCTGGATAGGACAAGGTAAGACGATTGTCACAATAGATCGGTGATTTGATACCGCTTGCCCATGTAAACGGTTCGTCTGGCTTCAATGAGACCGCTTTGATTTGTAATAGGTGTTTAGCGATTTTCGTTTTCATCTGGCAGTCACTCCCACTCTTTCAAAATTTGATGATAGGCTTCCAATGGTTTATCAGCTTTTGTGATTGACCTTCCGACAACAATTTGTGAAACTCCTTGCTTTTTTGCATAAGCAGGGGTCGCCACGCGCTTTTGATCATCGGTCTGATCATTTAGTAAACGAATCCCTGGCGTAACAGTGAGGAAGTCAGGTGAGATATGCTCATGAAGGGCTTTGGATTCATGAACAGAGCAAACAACACCGTCTAGTCCACTGTCATATGCCAAGTGCCCGTACCGGATGACAGTCTCTTGCAGCGAACGGTCTATAAGTAATTCGCTTCTCATCATGTCTTCTGACGTACTCGTCAGCTGAGTCACTGCAATAATGTCTGGACGTTTTTGTCCAGCAGGCGTTCCGCTTTCAAGCCCTTCTAACGCAGCTTGCATCATCTGTTTCCCGCCAGCAGCATGTACATTGACTAGATCAACGCCAAGTGCGGCAAGCCGGTTCATTGCTTTTTTCACCGTTGTTGGAATGTCATGTAATTTGAGATCGAGGAAAATGTGGCAATTTTTTTCTTTAAGCGCCTCAAGGATGACTGGCCCTTCTTGGTAAAACAGCTCCATGCCGACCTTCACAAATAATGGGGTCCCTTCAAAGGGTTCTAAAAAGGCGAGCGCCTCCTGTCCTGATGGAAAATCAAGCGCGATGATGGGCAAGTGCTTCATGTTTCCAGCTCCTTCCGATACATTCCTCTACAGATGAATACCCATAGGCTGCTAATACGTTTGGCAGTTCTTCAATGATTTCTGGGCAAATAAATGGGTTCACAAAATTGGCTGTGCCAACAGCTACTGCACTCGCACCTGCTAGTAAAAATTCAAGTACGTCTTCAGCATTTTGCACCCCGCCCATTCCGATAATCGGGATAGAAACCGCTTGACTGACCTCATGCACCATGCGTACAGCGACAGGTTTGATCGCAGGACCTGATAATCCGCCTGTTTTATTGGCAAGAATCGGTTTCCCTGTTTTTAGATCTAAACGCATACCGATTAACGTATTAATCATCGTGAGTCCATCTGCTCCAGCAGATTCAATCGCTTTCGCAATCTCCACAATATTAGCTACGTTAGGAGACAATTTGACATAGACAGGAACGGAGGAAACGTCCTTCACCGCTTTTGTCAATGCTGCTGCCATTTGAGGATCTGTCCCAAAGGCTATTCCGCCTGTTTTAACATTCGGACACGAGATATTCAGTTCAAGGGCATGGACATTTTTTGCTTGGCTGATCTGCTTCGCTACTTCTACATAATCATCGACCTGTGAGCCAGCCACGTTTGCAATAATAGGCGTATCAAACTGCTCAAGCCAAGGCAATTCATTTTCCAGCACACCTTTTAGGCCAGGATTTTGAAGACCGATGGCGTTGAGCATCCCGGCACCTGTCTCCGCTACCCTTGGTGTTGGGTTACCAAATCTTAGTTCTAGGGTTGTGGCTTTGATCATGATACTGCCAAGCACAGATAAGTCATATAATGAAGCAAATTCTCTCCCGAATCCAAAGCAACCTGATGCAGGGATAATCGGATTCTTTAAAGATAAGCCGGGTAACTCAACGTTTAGCATGACAATGCCACCTCCTCTGCTTTAAATACAGGTCCGTCCAGACAGACTTTGACGTACGCTTTTTCGTGCTGGTCTGTATGACAGACACAGGCAAAGCAAGCACCGATTCCGCAGCCCATTCGTTCTTCCATTGAAATGTAGACAGGCTTATCGGGATATGAGTCTTTTAGCGCTTTTAACATAGGAGTCGGCCCGCAAGAAAGCATGACATCAAAACTCAAATCATTCTCTTCAATGACATTTGTCACGAATCCCTTCGCGCCATATGTCCCGTCAACTGTTGCAATGAATGTATCTCCGAGTGCTTGGAATTTCTCCTCGTAAAATACATCCTTTTTCGATTGAAAGCCAAGGACATGCTTGACGATGACGCCTTTTTTCGTTAATCGCTTGGACAGCTCATATAAAGGCGGTACTCCAATTCCACCACCGACTAGTAACGCCGTCTGACCTGGCTGAACAACTGAAGGATCATATCCGTTGCCAAGCGGCCCTAATACATCGATGGATTCCCCATCTCGCTTTTGGGAAAGGAGCTTTGTGCCCTCTCCCTCTGCGCGATAAATGATGGTTGCTTCTTGTTTCTCGGCATGAATATTGGCAATACTGATCGGTCTTCTCAGCAGCGGTGTCATGGACTCGCTGACCTTGATATGAAGAAATTGTCCAGCCGTTTGAAAGGAGTCCACAAGGTCACCTTTTAATGTCATTTCGTAAATATGATCAGCGATCTCTCGATTTGAGACGACCGTCAAGTATGCTTTTTTCATATCGTTACTGTCACCTCAGCATTCGTTTTCACTTCTGGCATTTCGTCTGCTCTAAATGTCATACTTTCTAGTACTCTTAAAATGGCTTCTGCTGTATCTAGCGATGTTAAGCATGCTACGCCATTTTCAACAGCTTCACGTCTAATTCTAAAGCCGTCTCTTGCTGGCTGTTTTCCTTTTGTCAGAGTGTTGATGACAAATTGGGCTTCCCCGTTTCGAATGACATCGAGAAGGTTTTTGCCTTCTTCTCCTATTTTGCCGACAACACTTGATGGGATGGAAGCTTGTTTTAAGTAATTCGCCGTTCCCTCTGTCGCTAAAATATGGTAGCCGATTGAATGGAATCTTCTCGCAATCTCAAGTCCTTCTTCTTTATCCTTATTAGCAACTGTCAGAAGAACTGTCCCGTCTTTAGGAATTTGAATGCCTGATGCAATTAATCCTTTGTAAAGAGCTTTTTCGATTGTGACATCTTTCCCCATGACTTCACCTGTTGATTTCATTTCAGGTCCGAGTGTAATATCGACTCTTCTTAGTTTTGCAAAAGAGAAGACTGGAACTTTGACGTACACGCCTTCTTGCTCTGTGTGAAGTCCTTCTTCGTAGCCATAGTTTTTAAGTTTTTCTCCTAAAATCACTTTTGTCGCCAGGTTTGCCATCGGGATGCCCGTGATTTTACTTAAGAAAGGAACTGTCCGGCTTGAACGCGGGTTCACTTCAAGTACGAACACTTCACCTTTTGAGAGAACAAATTGAATGTTTAGTAGCCCAATGATGTTGAGTCCTTTTGCAAGCTTGATCGTGTATTCTGCGATCTTCGCTTTGATCTCTTCAGACAATGTTTGCGGCGGGTAAACCGCAATCGAGTCACCAGAGTGAACCCCAGCTCTTTCAATGTGTTCCATAATGCCTGGGATCACGACAGTTTCGCCATCAGACACGGCGTCTACTTCGATTTCTTTTCCTGTCAAATACTTGTCAATTAAGACTGGGTGCTGCGGATTGACTTTCACCGCATTCTCCATGTAGTGAAGAAGCTCGGCTTCTTGATAAACGATTTCCATTGCGCGACCGCCTAATACATAGGAAGGGCGGACAAGGACTGGGTAGCCGATCTGATTGGCAATCGCTACAGCTTCTGGCACTGACGTAGCTGTTTTCCCTTTAGGCTGCGGCACGCCAAGTGTTTCTAATGTTTGTTCAAACTTGTCTCGGTTTTCAGCTCGATCTAGGTCTTCAAGAGAAGTGCCGAGAATCTTCACTCCTCTATTTGATAGTTCGTCTGCTAGGTTGATGGCTGTTTGTCCGCCGAACTGGACAACGACTCCTTCAGGCTGCTCTAGATCAATAATGTGCATCACATCTTCTACAGTAAGTGGTTCAAAGTAGAGCTTGTCCGAAATACTAAAGTCTGTTGAGACCGTTTCAGGGTTGTTGTTAATAATGATTGCTTCATAACCTGCTTGTTTAATTGCCCACACAGAATGAACAGTCGCATAATCAAATTCTACTCCTTGCCCGATTCTGATAGGACCTGAGCCTAATACGATGACACTTTTCTTGTCTGTACGTTCTGATTCATTTTCATCTTCATATGTGCTGTAGAAATATGGCGTCTCTGATTCAAATTCAGCCGCACACGTATCTACCATTTTGTAAACAGGTACGATGCCCGTTTCTTGTCTTAGCGTGTAGACATCCGCTTCATTCATATTCCACTCGCGGCTAATATAGATGTCTGAGAAGCCTTTTTCTTTCGCTTCTTTTAATACGTCTGGATTGCCTTTGTTTTCTTTTAATGTCTTTTCAAAAGCGATGATGCCTTCCAGCTTATGAAGGAAGAAGTAATCAATTTTTGAGAATTCATGTATTTGTTCAACCGTATACCCTCTTCTAAGCGCCTCGGCGATATAGAATAATCGTTCGTCTCCCGCCTTGATAATCCGCTTTTCAAGCACTTCGTTTGTGATATCTGCTTCATCTTTTAATTCAATGTGATGCACATCAGCTTCAAGTGAACGGACAGCCTTTAGAAGCGACTCTTCTAACGTACGGCCGATCGCCATTACTTCACCCGTTGCTTTCATTTGTGTGCCAAGACGTCTGTTGGCAGATTCGAATTTATCAAACGGCCAGCGCGGAATTTTAGACACAATATAGTCAAGTGCCGGTTCGAAGGCGGCATAGGTTTTACCTGTGACTGGGTTCATCATTTCATCAAGCGTTAAGCCGACAGCAATTTTCGCTGCAAGTTTCGCAATTGGATAACCCGTTGCTTTCGACGCAAGTGCTGAAGAACGACTCACGCGCGGATTCACTTCAATGATATAGTATTGAAAGCTGTCTGGATCAATCGCCAGCTGTACGTTACATCCGCCTTCAATCCCAAGTGCACGGATCAGCTTGAGCGACACATTGCGAAGCAGCTGATATTCACGATCACTTAACGTTTGGCTTGGCGCCACAACGATACTGTCACCTGTGTGGATACCGACTGGATCAAAGTTTTCCATGTTACAAACAACGATTGCATGATCACCGCTATCACGCATGACTTCATATTCAATTTCTTTAAAGCCTGCAATACTTTTTTCAAGTAAGCATTGTGTGACTGGACTTAGCTTCAACCCGTTTTCGACGATTTCCTTTAGTTCTTGCTCGTTTGTACAAATTCCGCCGCCTGTTCCGCCTAATGTATAAGCTGGTCTCACAATGACTGGGAAACCGATTTGGTTCGTAAACGCCATCGCTTCTTCTAGGTTATGGATGATTTCACTTTCTGGTACAGGCTCATTTAGTTCATTCATCAAATTTCGGAATAGATCTCTGTCTTCTGCTTTTTGAATAGCTGACAGCTTTGTCCCTAATACTTCAACACCGCATTCAGCGAGTACGCCAAGATCTGATAATTCAACAGCTAGGTTCAATCCAGTTTGTCCGCCAAGTGTTGGCAAGATCGCATCAGGACGTTCTTTTCGAATGATGCGTGTTAAGAATTCTGGTGTCAGTGGTTCGATGTATACCTTATCGGCCATTTCTGTATCTGTCATGATCGTCGCAGGGTTCGAGTTCACAAGAACGACTTCATAGCCCTCTTCTTTTAGCGCTAAGCAAGCCTGTGTGCCTGCATAGTCAAACTCCGCTGCCTGACCAATGATGATTGGACCTGATCCGATCACTAAAATCTTTTTGATATCTACGCGTTTTGGCATACTTCTTCCCCTTCTTTCTCAGTTGTATGAATCATATCCATGAACTGGTCGAATAAGTAGTTCGCATCTTCTGGACCTGGTGATGCTTCTGGATGGTACTGGACAGTGAATGCTGGTGCTTCTTTATGTTTTAAACCTTCAATTGTATTGTCGTTTAGTGCGATATGTGTGACTTCGAGCACGTCCTCGTTAATGGCACTAACTGTGTAGCCATGGTTTTGAGATGTCAATGTCACCTTGCCGGTTGCTAGTTCTTTCACTGGATGATTTGAGCCTCTGTGACCGAATTTCATTTTTTCAGTACTTGCGCCGCATGCAAGCGCGAATAATTGATGTCCTAGGCAAATGCCAAAGAGTGGAACCTTTCCAATCAATTGCTGAATCATCTCAACTGCTTCTGGTACATCCACAGGATCCCCAGGGCCGTTTGAAAGCATGATTCCATCTGGCTTAAGCTGCAGTACTTCATCTGCCGTGATATTGTACGGCACCACAATGACATCACAGTCCCGTTTATTGAGTTCTCGCAAAATACCGTGCTTCATGCCGAAATCGACAAGGACAATTCTTTTTCCTCTTCCCGGGCTTGGATACGCATTTTTCACAGATACTTGGCTTACTTGATCTGTTGGCAGCTGCATCGTTTGAAGGCGGCTCACAACGTCTTCTACTTGTTCATCCGGTCCTGCAAAAGCTCCTCTTAATGTGCCTGCACTTCGAATCATGCGTGTCAGCTTGCGTGTATCTATTCCGCTAAGACCCGGGATGTTTTTCATTTTTAAATACTCATCAAGCGAGTATGCAGAGCGCCAGTTTGAGGGCTTTTCACAAAGTTCCTTCACAATCAACCCTTTTACAAACGGTGTGATCGATTCAAAATCATCACGATTAATGCCGTAGTTGCCGATAAGCGGGTAAGTGAGTGTGACAATTTGTCCGCAGTATGATGGATCAGACAAAATTTCTTGATAACCTGTCATCCCTGTATTAAAGACGACTTCACCGACTGATGATTCTAAGCTGCCAAAGCCTGTTCCTTCGAATACTGTTCCGTTTTCTAGCACTAAGCGTCTCTTCATTTTACTAGTCTCCCCTCTTCATACACGACTTTCCCAGATGCAAGTGTCATGACCGGCCATCCTGATACAGTCAATTTGTCAAACGGTGTATTTTGTCCTTTTGATAAGAAGCTTTTTTTATCGATAGCCATTTCTTTGTTTAAATCAATGAGTGTGATATCAGCGATTTGCCCTTTTTCCAGCTTTCCATAAGGAAGGGAGAAGGCCTCTGCTGGCTTGGTCGTCATATAATCAACGAGTTCTTTTAATGTCCATTCACCCGTTTTGACAAATCGTGTGTACAGAAGTGGGAACGCTGTTTCAAGCCCGACTATTCCAAAAGGTGCGCGCTGCATCGTTTCGTTCTTTTCTTCTTCTGTATGCGGTGCATGGTCTGTTGCGATGAAATCAATCGTTCCATCTAACAGCCCCTCAATTAGTGCCTCGCGATCCTCTTTTCCTCTGAGCGGTGGATTCATTTTATAGTTTGTGTCAAGACCTGGGATGTCGGCATCACATAAGAGCAGGTGATGCGGTGACACCTCTGCTGTCACGCGGATGCCTGCTTTTTTTGCATCGCGAACGACTCGCACAGATTCTTTCGTACTGATATGACATACATGATAATGACAGTTCGCTGCTTCTGCTAAAAGAACATCTCTTGCAATATGCACCGATTCACAAATGGACGGTATTCCGTTTAATTCATTTGCTTTTGAAAATTCTCCTTCATGGACGCATCCTCCGTAAATGAGCGAGTTATCTTCACAGTGTGCCACAATCGCTTGATCAAGACTTGCTGCCTTTTTCATCGCTTCGTACATCATGCCTGCTGTTTGGATGCCAACCCCGTCATCTGTGAAAGCGAAGGCGCCTGCTTCTTTCAGTGCTGCAAAGTCTGTCATCTCTTCCCCAATTTGTCTTGTTGTGATGGAGGCGTATGGCAGCACTCTGACAGAAGAGGTCTCTTCGATTCGATTCATGAGCCATTCCATTTGCTCTTTTGTATCTGGAACTGGGCGCGTATTCGGCATCGCTGCAATTGTTGTATAGCCGCCTCTTGCTGCCGCTTTAGAGCCTGTTTCAATCGTTTCCTTTTTCTCTCCGCCTGGCTCTCTTAAATGCACATGCAGATCAATTAATCCTGGTGAAACAAATAGCCCTTTAGCATCAATGACCTCTTCTCCGTCTTCTCTTTCTAAGTGACCAATCGCTTGAATCACTTCTCCTTCTACCCTAATATCCTGTTGCACTTTTTCACCTGTGCTTGTTAAGATAAAACCATTTTTAATGAGATACGACATAGACAGACTCTCTCCCTTTTTGATGTAGTTTGCTATTTTGAAAAGCTCTTTTTAATACTGCCATTCGGACATAAACACCATTTTCCATTTGCTTGAAAATTCGTGACTGTTTTGATTCTACGAGAGAATCATCTATCTCCACACCTCTGTTTACTGGTGCTGGATGCATAATAATGGCTCGTTCTTTCATGTTGTTTGCCCTGCTTACTGTTAATCCATAAGTCGATAAGTAATCTTCATTGCCCATTTTTTCCGTGTGTCGTTCATGCTGGATTCTAAGTAGCATCACCACATCAGATTGTTTAATGGCTTCGTCTACTTGGACATATATTCCGTGAGGATTTTGCTCATCTTGAAAGGAAGCAGGCCCTGAGAAAAGGACGGTCGCCCCCAGCCTTGAGAGCACTTCAGCATTCGACCTTGCCACCCTGCTGTGCTTGATGTCTCCATGAATTGAAATCGTTAAGCCCTCAAAGCCGCCAAACTCTTCATAGATGGTCATTAGGTCAAGTAGTGATTGGGTCGGGTGCTGCCCGCAGCCATCTCCAGCATTGATGATGGGAATCCCAACCTTCCCAATCAGCTCGTTGTAGTATTCATCTGTACTGTCTCTGATCACACAAGCTTTCACGCCGATGGATTCGAGCGTTTTTACCGTATCGTATAGTGTTTCGCCTTTTTGAACGGAGGTGCTTGCCGCATCTAAGCTCAGTACATTCATCCCCAGTTTCTTTTCAGCGACTTCGAAGCTAAATCGTGTTCTTGTACTTGGTTCAAAGAAGAGGTTTGCTACAAATTCTCCTGCTAAACCAAGTTCTTGCTTACCCTTTTTGAGAGCTGTTGCTTCTTCAATCAGCTGTAAAATCTCTTCTTTAGTTAAGCTACTCATTGTCGATAGATCATTCATTTTTCTTCCCCCTCTAGTTTTTCATCACTTTCAGGTTCAAAAAAACCCTAAGCCTCGGCAGCTTAGGGTTCTCCAAAAGAAGCAGCGGCACGTTCGTGCATTCTGCTCATTTTAGAACCCTTGTCAGCCTCACTGGACTTCTTTTAAAAGGTTTTCTGTATTCGATTCATTTGACTCGTCATCATCCGCTTTTGGCTGAGGCAGGATCAGGTTTAACAAGACACCTGTGATGGCAGCAAGTGCCATTCCAGATAGCGTGAGGTTGATTTGTTTCACCTCAATGAATGCCCCGCCAATTCCGATGACTAAGATGACTGATGCGATAATGAGATTACGTTTTTCTTCAAAATTCACTTTATGATCAATCAGAATTCTCAGACCGCTTGAGGCAATGATCCCAAAGAGCAGGAACGAAACGCCTCCCATGACCGCGGACGGCACTGTACTGATTAATGCTGAGATTTTTCCGACAAAGCCGAAGCAGATGGCAAAGACTGCTGCTCCTCCGATGACGAAGATACTGAACACTCTTGTAATGGCAAGGACGCCGATGTTCTCTCCATACGTTGTTGTCGGTGGTCCGCCAATGAGTGAAGCGAAGATTGTCGCCGCACTGTCTCCTAAAATGGAGCGATGAAGACCAGGTTTTTTAATGAAATCTTGCCCTACAACTTTACTTAACACCACTTGGTGGCCAATATGCTCAGACATTGTCACAAAGGCAACCGGCACCATCACAGTGAGAATGCTTAATGTCACAGCAGGTGTGTAATCGACAAATGGTACGACGAAGTCTGGTACAGCAAACCATTTTGCATCAATGACCGGCTGAAAATTCACAATGCCTTGTGTTAAGGCAAAGAGATAGCCGCTGATTATGCCAATTAATACTGGAATCAAGCTTAGGAAGCCTCTTAGGAAAATCATGCTGATAATCGTGACAGCCAGTGTGAAGCCGGCGACCGTTAAGTGTTTCAGGCTGTAAACAAGCTCAGTGGCATTTGGATCAACATACATCGCCATGTTAACAGCTGTTCCAGCGAGTCCAAGTCCGATGACCATAATGACCGGCCCTACGACGACCGGCGGCAGAAGTTTCATCAGCCAGCCTGTGCCGAGCCATTTTATAAATAATGCAATGAGTGCATAAGCGACACCCGCCATGAAGGCACCAACCATTGCGGCTCCAGGGCCGCCTGTTGCTTTGACATTCAGTATGGGGGCGATAAAAGCAAAGGACGATCCAAGATACGCCGGAATTTGACCTCTTGTGATGATTAAGTAAACAATCGTTCCAACACCGCTTGAAATGAGCGCGACGGCTGGACTCATATCGATGATTTTTGGTACTAGAATGGTCGCACCAAACATGGCAAACAAATGCTGAAGGCTAAGCGACAGCCATGTGAACGGTTTTGGGATATCTCGAATGCCTAAATTGGCTTTTTGCTGACTCATGATTTTTCCTCCTAGATGTGTCCTTTTTCATTAAAAAAGCCTCTTTGCAAGTATGCGCAAAGAGGCCTAGAAAAACCGTACACGTCTTGTTAACCGTGCTCAGTGTCTCTGTTATTGCCCTCTTTGCAAACTCTCTGGAATGCATTTAAAAAGGTTATTTTTCATATATAGCGACAAGGTCGTTTTGATCTACTTCATTCAGTTGAACCATCACTGTCTCTGCTTTTGATGTCGGAATGTTCTTCCCGATATAATCCGCTCGAATCGGCAGCTCACGGTGTCCCCGGTCGACGAGAACAGCAAGCTGAATGGAAGATGGTCTTCCTACATCCACTAGGGCATCCATGGCAGCTCTGACGGTTCTGCCTGTAAATAGGACATCATCCACGACAATTAGTGTTTTGTCATTAATGTCAGCTGGAATGTCTGCACCCTTCACAAGCGGGTCTTGGTTGTCTGTCTTTTTTGTCAGGTCATCACGGTATAGCGTAATATCAAGTTCACCCACTATGACTGGATTTCCTTCAATTTGCTCAATGCGCTCTGCAAGGCGCTTTGCAAGATGAATGCCTCTTGTCTTGATCCCCGCAAGGATGACATCTTTCATCCCTTTGTTGCGCTCAATCATTTCATGTGCAATTCGGGTCAGCGCTCGTCTGATTGCTTGTTCATCAAGAATGACTGCTTTT
The DNA here is from genome assembly GCF_038610765.1 of Bacillus sp. FSL R5-0422. NCBI lineage: Bacteria > Bacillati > Bacillota > Bacilli > Caryophanales > Bacillaceae > Bacillus > Bacillus sp. FSL R5-0422. Next base: position 1,449,974 of record NZ_CP152014.1, on the reverse strand, counting down.
TGTTCCATCTTTTACACCTCTTTTTGACAAATAAAAAGCCCCTTCTGCAAAGGGCAGAGAGGGGCGTTCATTTGTGCATACACGTGCACAAATTGATCCGTTATCCTTCTCAGCCTCTCTGGACTGTTTTAAAGAATCTTGATTTCTTCGTTCATTATTTCAAAAAAAGAACGGCCTGTCAATCGTTATTTCTTAATGAATCGATAAAGCCCCGCATATCAGCAGGAACTGGTGCTGTGAACTCGATATATTCACCTGTTCTTGGATGATCAAATCCTAAAACACCTGCATGCAGCAGCTGACCATTGAAATCGACTGTCTTTCTCGGTCCATATTTCGGATCTCCTGCAAGCGGATAGCCGATATATTTCATATGAACACGAATCTGATGTGTTCTTCCTGTTTCAAGTCGGCACTCCACCAACGTGAAATCCTCAAAGCGTTCAATCACATCAAAGTGAGTGACGGCTTGTTTTGAACTTTCTTTTGTCACTGTCATGCTTTGGCGGTCTTTTTTGTCTCTGCCAATTGGGGCATCAATTGTACCTGTATCATGCTGGATAATGCCATGAACAACGGCTGTATATTTTCTTGTGACAGTCTTAGCCACAAGTTGATTGACGAGTGATTCATGCGCCATATCGTTTTTTGCGACCATTAACAGCCCAGACGTGTCTTTATCAATGCGGTGGACTATACCAGGACGCATCACTCCATTAATCCCTGATAAATCTGTGCAATGGGCCATTAGACCATTTACTAGTGTTCCTGACACATGACCTGGCGCTGGATGAACGACCATTCCTCGTGGTTTATTCACTACGAGCACATCTGCATCTTCATAATAAATATCAAGATCCATTGCTTCTGCTTCTACATCTAGTGCTTCTGGTTCTGGAATCTCGACTTTAATTTGATCTCCAGCTTGTACTTTGTAATTGGCTTTCACTTGCTTCCCATTTACCTCGATCAGCCCATCTTTTACCCACTGCTGGACCTGGGTTCTTGACCATTCTGGTTCTGTCGTGCTTAGAAATTTATCAAGCCGTTCACTTGTTTGTTCTTCTGAAACGGCAATATTTACTTGATTCATGTAGTTGACTCCTTCGTTTTCTTTCCATCTAACAGCATTTGAATGAAGAGCAGAATAACTCCTACACATAGAGAAGAATCTGCAATATTAAAGATTGGATAGTGATAATTCCCAAAGACGAAATGAGCAAAATCTACCACTTCCTGACGGAAAATGCGGTCGATAAAGTTCCCAATCGCTCCGCCAAGCATTAAGGCAAGTGCAACTCCAAGCAGCTTGTCCTTTTGTCCATGCTTTTGCAAATAATAAACAATTCCCGCAATAACAACGAGTGTGATCACATAGAAAAACCACATTTGTCCTTGGAGAATTCCCCATGCGGCGCCTGAATTTCGGTGAGACGTGATATAAAAGAAGCCATCAATCACTGGATAAGAATCTCCGAGCATCATATTTTTGACAATGAGCCATTTTGTTAATTGATCTAAACAAATCATCACGAATGCGATTATGTAATAGAACACACACGTTCCTCCACTTTCATACTTTGATCTTTAAGCATTTTATCAAGAAAACAGGGAGGAGTAAAGAAACTTTAGTTGACAGACAAAAACCTCCCTACATGTGGAAGGCTTCAAAATGAGAATCATCTGATTCATGAGGATAAGGAGTGAATGCTTTTTTCTCGTATTGCTTATGATATAAAAAGTCGTCAACTGTCCGGGCGGTAGGAAGAATACTCATTTGTTCAAGCGGAATGACATCACCTGTTGCCTCACAAATACCATAGGTTCCTTGCTCAATTTTTGCAATAGCGAGAGACACATCTTGAAGTTCTTCTTTGATGTGGTAAAGAAGCGTGGCCGTTTGAACCTCGTTCATTGAGACATGCTCAGCGGGTGAACGAAATGATGTGTATTCAAACAGTTTAGCTTGCAGCTCTTCTTTCATTTGAAGGAGTTCCGTGTAAATCGTCTCTAGGTCGCCAATCATGTCGCTATTTCAACTCCTGCCCTGTCGTGATAATCATATTGTTGCCCTGGGTGTCCACTTTAAAGCCATAAGATTTTTCCTTTCGTTCTAAACGCTGTCATTTTCACAAAAAAGAAAACGCCCCGCATATGGCGGGGCGCTAGTTGGTCTTATCACACTGTTAATTCTGGTAATATTTTTCCACGATTTCAGCATTTTTCAGTGACAATGTTGGGTATTTCGGATTTGCACCAACATCTTTAGAAATAATACGAGAACGTTCGCATAGTTCTCCTTCTGCTTTTTGAACCACAATTCTTCCTGAAGTGTATTCAGGTGCGGATGTGTCAGCATTTTGCGCATCTTCTACCGTTAATTCAGAGATGATAAAGAGCTGTTTCACATCTTCTTTAATGGATGCAAGAAGGTTTTTCACTTCTTCTGTCGCATAAAGGGTCACACTTGCTTCAAGAGAACGTCCGATCACTTTCTCATTACGCGCAATTTCGAGCGCTTTTAGCACATCGTCACGCACTTCCATAAAGCGGTCAAACTTCGCTTCTGTTGCTTCCGCTTGAGAAACCGCCACACCTTCTGGCATATCTGTTAATTGAACACTTGGCTCTTCAACAAAGCTTAAGTGGCTCCATAATTCATCTGCTGTATGCGGAAGAATTGGTGCAGTCAGCTTCACTAACGCCATCAATGTTTCGTAGAAGACCGTCTGCATGCTGCGGCGGTCTGGATGATCCGCATGCTCAATGTACACGACATCCTTTGCAAAGTCGAGATAGAAAGAGCTTAGCTCAATTGTACAGAAATTGTGAATCGCATGATACACGACTGCAAATTCGTAATCATCATAAGCCTTTTTCACTTTCTCAATCAATTTGTTTAATTTGATCAAGATATATTGATCCACTTCGCGAAGCTCTTCTACAGGTACTGCATTGACCGCTGGATCGAAGTCAAATAGGTTACCATGCAGGAAGCGGAACGTGTTACGGATTTTACGATAAACTTCTGCTACTTGTTTTAAGATATCATCAGACACCGGGTGATCGGCTTGATAGTTGACAGAAGATACCCAAAGTCTCAGAATCTCCGCCCCAAGCTGCTTCGCTACCTTTGTTGGGTCAATTGTATTGCCTAATGATTTACTCATCTTGCGTCCTTCTTTATCAAGCGTAAAGCCGTGGCTCAGAACACCTTTATACGGTGCTTTTCCAGTGACCGCAACTGCTGTTGATAAGGAAGAGTTAAACCAGCCGCGATATTGGTCAGATCCTTCAAGGTAAAGGTCTGCCGGACGAACAAGGTCATCTCTTTCTTCTAAAACGGCTTGGTGAGAAGAACCGGAATCAAACCATACATCCATGATGTCCTGCTCTTTTGTGAATTCACCGTTTGGACTGCCTGGATGTGTAAAGCCTTCTGGCAATAGTTCTTTCGCTTCTTTTTCAAACCAAATATTAGAGCCATGTTCTCTAAATAATTGAGAGACATGCTGAATGGTTTCGTCCGTGATGATTGGCTCACCATTTTCAGCATAAAAGACCGGAATTGGAACGCCCCAGACACGCTGTCTTGAAATACACCAGTCGCCTCTGTCACGCACCATATTGAAAAGGCGTGTCTCGCCCCATGCTGGCACCCATTTCGTTTCTTTAATATTTTCTAGAAGCGCTTCTCTGAAGTCTTTAATCGAAGCAAACCACTGAGCGGTTGCACGATAAATCGTTGGCTTTTTCGTTCTCCAATCATGCGGGTAAGAGTGCGTGATAAAGTCGAGCTTTTTCAGCGCGCCTTTTGCTTCAAGCTGTTCTGTGATAGCTTTATTCGCATCTTCGTAGAATAGTCCTTCAAAACCAGGCGCTTCTTCTGTCATGACACCTTTTTCGTCTACTGGACATAGTACGTCTAGACCGTACTTCATGCTGACAATAAAGTCATCTTCCCCGTGACCTGGCGCTGTATGAACACAGCCTGTACCTGCATCTGTTGTCACGTGATCACCAAGCATCACAAGTGAATCTCTACCATAAATCGGATGCTCTGCAACGACGTTGTCTAATTCTTTTCCTTTTAATGTTTTCACAACTTCATACTCTTCAAAACCAAGCGTTTTTGCCACTTGTTCAACGAGTTCAGATGCAACAACATATCGCTCAGCACCCACTTGAAGAACGCTGTACTCTAGGTTTGGATGAACACAAATACCAAGGTTTGCAGGAAGTGTCCAAGGTGTTGTTGTCCAGATGATGAATTGTTCGTCGTTTTCAAGTACGCCTTTTCCACCTTTCACTTTAAATGAAACGTAAATGGATGGTGAACGTTTGTCTTTATATTCAATTTCCGCTTCAGCAAGAGCTGACTCACTTGAAGGAGACCAGTTAACTGGTTTTAACCCTTTGTAAATATAGCCTCTCTTCGCCATTTCACCGAAGACAAGAATTTGCTGCGCTTCGTATTCAGGCTTTAATGTGACATATGGATTGTCCCAGTCTGCTCTGACGCCTAATCGCTTAAACTGATTGCGCTGTCCTTCGATTTGCTTCCAAGCATACTCCTCGCATAATTTACGGAATTCAGCTGTAGACATTTCTTTGCGTTTGACTTTTTTATTTTTTGTGAGTGCTGTTTCAATTGGTAAGCCATGTGTATCCCAGCCCGGTACGTACGGTGCGTGGAACCCATTCATTGATTTAAAACGGACAATAAAATCTTTTAGAATTTTATTGAGGGCGTGCCCCATATGAATATCACCATTCGCATATGGAGGTCCATCATGCAAAATAAAGGTCGGGCGTCCTTTTGTCCGCTCTAAAACCATTTGATAGATGTCTTTTTCTGCCCACTCCTCTTGGATTTCAGGCTCTTTGTTCGGCAAGTTCCCTCTCATAGGGAATTCTGTTTTCGGCATTAATAAGGTGTCTTTGTAGTTCATACCCATTCCTCCATATGCAAATTCTGATTAAAAAACAATAAAAAAAGCCCTCTCATCCCATAAGGGACGAGAAGGCTTGTCTCGCGGTACCACCCTTTTAGACAAGCGTTAATGCCGCTTATCCACTCTAAAATCGTAACGTGATCAGACGCCTTTTCTTACTGGTCATTTCAGAAAAGGAACTAAAGGGGTGATCTCATTGCAGCGTCTCGTAATGTCAGGCTTCCACCATCCCTGATTCGCTTAATTACGTATATGACAACTGCGAGTGTCCCTTTCAAACGTTTATCTCTTGTTAATTTATGATGGTATTATATGCAACATGAGCGTGTCATGTCAAGATGATGCGCTTATTCTTTTTCGTCAAAGACAGCGTCAACTTCATATTCCAGTAAATGATCCCAATCGTCATTTTTTAGAAGATCAAGCTGAGCTTCGATGAGCATTTGGAAGCGAGTTCTAAAGACTTTTGACTGCTTCTTCAGCTCTTCGATTTCCATCGCAATCTTTCTTGATTTAGATAGCGCTTCGTTGATAATACGATCTGCATTTTTCTCTGCTTCACGAATGATCAATTTCGCTTCTTTATCAGAATGACGTTTGACGTCTTCTGCTGCTTCCTGCGCCACAAGAATTGATTTGTTTAACGTTTCTTCAATTGTTGCAAAATGACCTAGTCTTTCGTCAAGCTCGTTTACTTTTTCTTCGAGTTCATTCTTTTTGCGAAGCACGATTTCGTAATCTTTACGTACTTGGCTTAAAAACTCATTTACTTCATCTTCGTCATAGCCACGAAAGCTTTTTGTGAACGTTTTATTATGAATATCATTAGGTGTTAATGGCAACCTCGCCACCTCCAGATTCAAGTTCGTTATGTCAGAAGCTCAAATGTTACTTTAAATTTATCTTTTTTGGTCTTCCCATCAATCGTTTTGAGGCTAAAGCGGCCAAATCCCCTGACAGAGAGCTGATCGCCTTCGCCAATTGTAAAGGAAGGGTCCTCAGTGACTTTCCAGTTAACTTTAACAAGCCCACTTTTGACCAAAAGTTGTGCCTTTTGCCGAGATTGACGGCTGATTGCAGCACATACCGCATCAAGCCGCAGTGAAGAAATCGTATCTTCTTTGATGTCAGTCTTACTGATAACCGACTTTAAATCTGCCTGCGTGATTTCCTCTAATGATACGGAGGCTCTGCCGACATGCGTCAGCTGCGCCCGTACAAAATCAGCAACATCACTCGTACAAATAAACTGCACATCTTCCTCTGAAAATAACAGATCTCCAAATTTTTGACGCTTCAAGCCTGTCCCAATCAGTGAACCAAGGAGCTTCGGATGTTCTAGCGAAATAAACTTTTTCGCATAGTTCACTTGAAAATAAGACAGCTCAGCATCCTGAGTAGCCGGTTCTAAATATTCAGGATAAATGAGCGCTCTTTTCCGCTCCGCGCCTTCATACCCGCCAAAAAACATGATTCCAAGCTCATCAGCATGCTGGATGACGGACTGGGTAATAAACTGCTCCCGCGGATCAAGAAAGTCTGTTAATTTCATTCGATATTGGTCAAGTGCGATTTTTTTCCAGCCTAACACTTGGTCAACAAATGGCTGTTCGTCTTTTCTAAAATGTTGATAAATATCGCTCATTTTGTTCCCCTCTTATGTAAAAGAGCCTGGCAGTGCCAAGCCCGGCAGCCTGTCTACATGAAGCGTGCAATCATATTGTAAAGACCAGTTAGTCCGTATAATGATGCAAAACGAATCACAAGCAATGCCACAATTGGCGAAATGTCAATCATGCCAATTGGCGGAATAATTTTACGAAATGGTTCTAAATACGGTTCACAAATATTTGTCAGAAAGCGCCCAATTGCTGTTTCTCTTGCAGATGGCACCCATGACATGAAGATGTAAATAATAATCGCGAACGAGTAAATCGTTAATACAGTTTGCAAAAACTGGAAAATGTAATATAGAATCACTATGATTTACCACCTCTGAGGTTCTCCCTCTGTCAGAAGTTCTGATATTGTGCCAGATACATCCACATTATCAGGTGTGCAGAGGAATATATTCGAGCCAATGCGCTGGATGTCTCCACCGATTGCATAAACAGTTCCGCTTAAGAAGTCGATGATTCGCTTTGCTTGATCGTGCTGAATGCGCTGCAAATTGACGACGACTGCACGTCTGTTTTTAATATGGTCTGCAATCTCCTGCGCTTCTGCATAAACACGCGGCTCACTTAACACCACTTTAGAGGATTTCTGCACGCTTTGCAAGCTGACGACATTTTGTTTCCCAGTCTGCGGACGCTCTTGAAATGCCGCTTTGTCTTTCGTTCCTTTTTCTTCTTGGACTGGTTCTCTTTCTTCATCAATATATTCGTACTCATACTCTTCATCGTCGAGAGTGAAAAAGCTTTTAAACTTATTTTTTATGCTCATGTCACGCACCTCCTGTTTCATTTCCAACAAGTGAAGAGCCAATCCGAACGAATGTCGCACCTTCTTCAATTGCGATTTCAAAATCATTTGACATGCCCATCGATAAATGCTGACAAGGTGCATTTACTTGGTTAAGATGTTTTACTTCTTCTTGAAGGTTTTTTAATGTTTTAAAGCAGTTTCGTATCACAGTATGATCATCTGTAAATGGAGCCATCGTCATCAGTCCAGCAATTTCAATCTTTTTGAAATCAGCGAGCTGCTTCACAAATGGAATCACGTCTTCACTTTGCAGGCCGTGCTTTGACTCCTCCAGCGATGTATTCACTTGTACAAAACAGCGAACCGTGTGATCCGCTCTTTTTTCAATTTCATTCGCAAGTGAGATCCTATCGAGCGAATGTAAGTAGTCAATGGTCTGAATGACAGATTTTACTTTTCGTGTTTGTAGACTACCGATGAAGTGCCAGCTAATGCTTTCATCGGTTATAGATGCTTGTTTTTCAAGTAACCCTTGGTCACGATTTTCACCAAAATGCAAAATTCCTGCTTCTTTGGCTTCTTGTGCTCGTTCAATTGAGACATATTTTGTGACAGCGACGACGGATACATCGTCTGGGTTTCGACCGGCTCTTTTACATGCTTCGTTTATTTGTTCATTTATTTGTCTGAGATTCTCTCGTACATTCAATTGCTCTTATGCCTCCTTAAACCCGACAAAAGACATCATACGTCCTGTTTTTCCTTGATCACGCCGGTGTGAGAAGAATAGCTGATCATTGCAGCTTGTGCACATCGAACTGACATGTATGTTTTCTTCTTTCATCCCTGCATGAAGCAATACGTTTTTGTTTAATGTTTTTAAGTCTAATTTATATTGTCCTTGTGATATCTCGGAATACACATCCTCTGTAGAAAAGGGAAGCTGTTTCACTTGATTTAAGACTACATCATCCACTATGTAGCAGCAATTGCCAATGGATGGTCCAATGACGACTTGTATTTGATCGATCTTAGCACCTTCTTGGTTGACCCATAGATCTACCATCTTTGCACCAATTTGCTTGACGGTTCCTTTCCATCCGGCATGGGCTGTTCCGATGAGGCCATGTTGCGGAGCTAGAAAATAAAGCGGAACACAATCGGCGAAACAAAGAGCGAGCATGATGTTCGGTTCAGACGTGTATAATCCGTCAGTTCTAGGCAGTGCCTCATGATAATGAAGACTTCCTCTTCCTCTTTGCTCCTTGGTGACTTTCTTGATGCGGTCCTCGTGTGTTTGGTCTGCAAACACCCAATCAGAGAGCGGCACAGCAGTAGCATCTGCTATGACTTGACGATTCATTTGGACACTAGAAGCATCATCTCCTACATGGAGTCCAGTGTTCAATGATTGATATGGAGAAAGGCTGAAGCCGCCATTTTTTGTCGTAAATCCGGCCAATACCTCTTTACCAGAACATGTCATGTTCGTCCAATCATGAATCATCATTGCATCAGGTGATTTCTGCTGAAAGGGGTCATAATTGTGTGTCAAAGCTGCCTCCCACCTTTCATTCATCTCTCTTTATATCGCTCCTATTTTACCACAAGACATGCGTAGACAGTTAGTGGGATTCATTAAATATTACACTCAAATGTGCCCTTTCTACAGGTTTTTTTGCAAATTGATATGAAAACGTAATCTTTTTACCCGAAAAAGACATTGTTTGCTGAGAATGGAGAGCTTTTGTTAAGGATTATTAAATGATTCATTGAGGAGTTATACGAATTTTAGGAAGATAATCGGACAAGTATCACATCTTCGCCAATTTTTACTATATTTCGCCACGGCACAATCATTTCCTCTTCTTTTCCGAAAAATCCCATCATTTTACCTGTTCCGCCGATAATGATTGCTTGTATTTTACCGCTCGTCACATTGATATCAATGTCCCCAATGGTGCCTAGTTTTTTTCCGCTTGACACATCGACAACATCCTTGATTTGGAATTCAGAAATACTGATCATCTGTCCTTCCCCGCCTTTCGTTTTCTACTATAATATGTATGATGGAAAAGCAGGGACGCAGACCAATAGTTTCTTTTATCTACAATTTACTTAAGTGAGGACGGCCATTTCTCCACATCACATCTACCGCACATTCAAAGAAGGAAGAAAGCAAATCGCTTGTCATCATCTCTTTTGTTTTCCCTTGATCAAAAACAGATCCATTTTTTAATAATAAAGTGTGCTGAAAAACGGGCAAAATCTCTTCTGCATGATGGGTCGTGTAAAGCATCGTAGGCGCATCAGGCTTTGATGCAATGAATGAGATGGTCTCTAGCACCTGTTCTCTTGCTAAAAAATCAAGACCCGTCACAGGCTCATCTAAAATCAGGAGCTTAGGATCATTCATTAAAGCTCTCGCAATCAGGACTTTCTGCTTTTCTCCTTGTGAGAGTGTTTCATATGTCCGGTTCGCATATTTGAACGAACCAAATGCTTTTAATAGATCAATGGCTTTTTCTCTTATCTCATCTGTCGGGGTTTCGTAGAGTCCAATGGAGGCAAATGCCCCGCTGAGCACAATTTCAAATGCATTATCGTCTCTGTGCAGTTTCTTTTCAAGTCCTGCAGAAATGAGGCCAATTTTCTTCCTGAGCTTTTCGCCAAGAGCCTCCTTGCCAAAGACATGCCCCAGCACGGTCATCTCACCTGATGTAGGGAAATAATATGAGCAGAGCATATTTAATAAAGCGGTTTTCCCCGCACCATTTAAACCGTAAAGCACCCAGTTCTCCTCTTTGTTCACCTGCCAGTCAACAGACTGAAGCAACCATTTTCCATTTCGTTTTAAAGAAACATTCTTTAATTCAAGTGACACCATCATTTCCTCCTGATTAAAAATTCTGAATAAACAAATAATGAATGTTTACAGCATACCGCAATTGATCTTTCTGGTAAACCTCATATAAAAAAGCTGCTCCTTTTGAGGAACAGCTTTTCTTTATCGTTACGAAATTTCAATTCGTACGCCTTCTTTTATATCAGGAAACGTGTGCGGAGATGCAAAGACAGCTCCCGGTAAAACATCATCAAACGGCTCTTGGAAGTAGATCGAAATATGGCCGAGTTCTTTAAAATTGTCATTTGCTTTATTGCCGAGAGCTGTAATCGTGTACGTTTGATCTCCCACTTGAATGGTACCGCCCAGTTTCAAAGGCTCTTCTTCTAAGTGTTCGAACTCGTGAATGACGGACATATCTCTTAATTCCTGCGGCGCTGCGGGTCCAAATAAAACAATCAGCTTATCTTCTTTAAATTGCGGGACTAAGATCCCGATTTCTTTTACGACAGATTGTGTAACCATGTATCTCGATTCCTCCTTTAATACGTTTAATACATACCGAAGCTGGCAGCGTATGCGATCACAACAGATAGAACCCCTGTAATGAGACGGCTATACAAAACAGCTGGTACTCCATATTGTACCGTTTCCGGCTTCGCTTCACCAAGTGATAGCCCAACTGGAATGAAATCACACCCTACTTGACCGTTGATGGCAAATAGTGCAGGAAGTGCAAATTGAGGCGGGATATTCCCTAGTGCAATTTGACTACCAATGAGAACACCGATGACTTGTGCAATGACTGCACCAGGTCCTAAGACAGGTGATAGGAATGGCAATGTACAGACCACAACGAGTAGTAAGAGTCCCCATATAGATCCTGCCAGTGGTGATAGAAAATGGGCAATCAAGTCACCAATTTTTGTATAATTGATAATTCCAATTAACATACTGACAAATGCCATGAATGGAATAATGTTTTTCAAAAGCATATCAACGGAATCACGACCAGCCTGATAGAACGTACCGGTAACTTTCCCAATTCCTCTTGAGAACCTCATCAGGAAATTCCCTTTTTCCTGACGCTCGAGATTTTCCTCTTTCAGTTTTGAATAGGTTTCTTTGAAATTCTCTTTGTCAATCGGCTCACTGTTATCCTGACCTTCTACTTTTGCCTCACCACTTGATGCATCCGCAAAGGAAATATCTTTTTCTGTGACGCCTGATACGAAGATATCCTCTGTAATATGTTTTGCAAGCGGTCCAGAAGGAGAGGATGCCAAAACATCTACAGTTGGAATGCGCTTCATTGGATAAAGTCCGATTCGCGCGGTTCCTCCGCAGTCAATGACAACACACATCATTTCATCTTCTGGTATCGAGTTTTTAAAGCCATCACATGCTTCTGTCCCTGTCATTTCTGCAATTTTACGTGCAACTGGGTGAATGCCTCCCCCTGTAATGGAAACAACCTTTCTTCTTTTACCGGTTGGTTCAAGCTCCAAGCCTTGGCCCCATCCGCCAGCACCTTTTGCTACAAATACTTTGTGGTTTGTCATGTCTAACCCTCCCCTATTGTGAATTCGCTTTCATTTTTCCTGCTAAGTACTTTGTAATCCATTCAGTAATAATACCGCGAAGTAAAATGACGACGATCCCGACTAAGAAGTACCGAACAGCAAGCTCTGACATTGAGTATCCTGCTTCTTTAATCCCGTTCGCAATCCCTAAGTAGACAAACAGTTCTCCTGCGTTGGCATATGGGAACAGTGATGTCACCGGATGAACAAATGAAACAGCTGAATCATAGAATGCTGGTTTTTGTTTTTCCGGTAAGAATCGGCCAAACGTATAAGCCATTGGGTTTGTCAAAATAAGTACGGATAAGATCGGCATTAACGTGTAGCGCAAAATGGTATATTTCGCAGCAAACTGAATTGCTCTATTCACTCGCTCTTCTCCAATAAACTTCATGACAGCATAAGTGAAAGTAAGTAACACAACAAGCGTTGGAACGATACCTGTAACAAGACCCATGAATTGCTTTCCGCCGGCTTCAAACATTCCGATAAAGTGCTCTCCAAACCATTGAATCCATTCCATGTTTCATCTCCCCTTTCTTTAGTTCACATTTGTTATATTTTTTTTCGAAATCGAGACAAGTGCCTGTTCAGCTGCCATGGAAAGTGCGTGCATGACAGCTGGCCCCTTTTTGCGTTTTTTCAACTTCTGCTTCATCATATGGTGCTCGTCTAACACAGCCCCTACATGCTTCCCTTCATATGAAGGGACTTCTTTAAATTTAGACAAGATCGACACACCGCCAAGCACATGGCATTTTTGAATGATATACGATTCATCCACAATGATGAGCGCAATGGCACCAGGGCCAACTTTGCGCCGCTCCATTCCTGAAAATAAGTGGTAGCCTTGTTTCCCTCTGTAATCATCAATAAGTGAATCCATGCTCTTGCGGTAGTACTTGATTTGAATAAAAGATAACCCGTACTGCACAATGAGAATGATACAAAGTACGATCGCTAATTTTTCCACAGCTTCACGCCCTTATGATTGAAATAAGTGATCTTGTAATGAACGCAGCTTCCAGACCGTTGTGTTTGAATCAAGCTCTACATCATCGTGAGTTAGGAATTGTCCTAATTTGATGTCTTTTTTCGCTACGACTTTTCCGCTAATTAAGCCAATTGGAATGTGGCCGTTCGTTTTCATGTCTTGATGTGTTTCAAGAACACCTCTTACGGAGTATCCGCCAATTCCGTCAAGTGATTCTCCAGCTTTGATATCTCTTTTCGCCACAGCGACTGTTTCTGATACTGGTACACCAATTGGGTGAATAGATGAATCATGCTGTAAGACCGCTTTTGCGATGGTAACAGGTGTTTCAAGACTCGCTAAGTGGAAAGGACGGTAAAGTGTGTAGTGTGGGCCTTTTCCAACTTTTAAGTAACGAAGCTCTTCATCTACTGGCTCAAGATCACTCTTCACGATGACAAATACACCTGGTGCAAGTCCATTGACATATTCAACGACTCCGAAGTTATCGAGCACGCCGCCTTGCTGTTTTTGATTCAATTTATCTGCTACATTTTCTAAATTCGCTTCGACTCCATGCATACCGACTTTATCAGGCAGAAGCCCTGTCGCGTTACTTAATAAGTTCATTTCCGCCATTGTTTTTGTTCCGTCTTGGAATGCAGCTAGCATATGTGCACTCATATGTTTACTATCTGCTTCTGCTTTACACGTATCTGGATTTGCTTCTGGGAAGAATGGGTTGTTCTTTCCTTTACCAGCAACGAGTACCTCAAGCCCCATTGTTTTCGCAAATTCATATAATTCTAGAGTTGCTGCTGGTTCGTCTCCAGCTGATCCTGAGTAAACAAGTCCTGCATTTGTGAACAACTTATGCATGACCAAACCGATGGTAATATCAACTTCTACATTTAAAAGAACGAGATGTTTTTTTGAATTAAGCGCTTCCAAAGAAATGTTTGCTCCGACCTCTGGGACACCTGTTGCGTCTACGACAACTTCCACGGAATCTGATTGAATCACTTCTCTGTAATCATTTGTGACAACCATTTGATGCGGCTTTGCATGCTGCTTGTAAAAATTCGCTGCCTTCTCTGCTGCACTAAGATGAATATCACAAACACCAGCAACAATCATACCTGGAATTTTAGAAATTTGTGAAATGAGTCCAAAGCCCATTTGGCCTGCCCCAATAATCCCTACTTTGATTGGATCTCCACTACGTTCTCGAGCTAACAATTGTTGATAGATTGACATCTAAATCATCCTTTCAGGTTTTCTTGCTTCTCGGGTAGATTGCTAGAAATATAATCTGAAACTTTTAACAAATGTTATAAAAATTAACAAAAATCTATTTCTTGTAACATTTGTTATTTTATTTATCATTTGTTATGAACTTAGTTTATATGATGTGTCAACTTTGTGTCAAGCTAAAATCGATAAAATTTTCAATCTTTTTGAGTCTAAAGACTCAAAAAAACTACCTAATATCATTAGGTAGTTACTTTAATAAGGCATCTCCAGTTCGTTCATCGGTAATTAATACATGAATTAATCCACCTGCTAATGCCGCCCGAATGGCTTCAATTTTCTCTTCACCGCCAGCGACACCTATGACAAGCGGAATTTCTTTTAGCTTTTGCGGGCTTATGCCCATCACCCGGTCGTTCCATGGGTGGGGATATACTTCCCCTTGATGATCAATAAAGTTATAGCAAATGTCACCTGCTACATCTTTTGCTTGAAGGATGTCCTCTTCGCCGCTTGTCATATACGATTTCACCATCGTTGAATGCTGCGGGACACCACCAATTCCGACAACCGCGATATTTGATGATTCTCCTAGTTCAATGATTTTTTTAATTGACGGCTGCCGGATCAGGACATCTTTCGCTTCTTTCGTATCAAGCATGACGGGTACATGTAAAAACTCACATTTAGATTTGAGTGCTTCTGTGCATCTCGCAATAATATAGTTGGCGTGGATATCAACGTCTTCATTTCCCACACCTCCGACAAGCGGAACAAATGTCACGGATGGATAGTGCTGAACAGACGAAAGCGCTTTCGCCATTTCATGCAGCGTGGTCCCTGAGGAAAATCCAATGACTTGACCATCTTTCATCACTTTTAATAAAAAGTTTGCTGCCGCGGCACCGATTCGGCTTTTGGTTGTGTCTTTGCTGAGTGTTTCCACACAGACAACTTCTCTCAGTCCATATTTGCGTTCTATTTTTCTTTCTAACGATCCATACTGTTGGTTGACTTCATCATGAATAATGATTTCCACGATTCCTGCTTCACGTGCTTTTGCCAAATATTTCGATATGAGCGAACGGCTAACCCCAACCGCTTCTGCGATGTTAGATTGAGTGGCGCCTTCTTCATAATACATATGCGCAACCTTAATGAGCAGCCTTCTTTCATCATGGAATGTCATAATAACCCTTCTTTCCGCTTAAGTGTTCCTTAACAAATGCTATGTAAAATAACATTTGTTAAAAACAGATTAAATGAAAAAAATAACAGAGTCAATACTAGAGGCGTGTTCTCTCATAAGAATGAAAAAAGCCGCACATGAAGCGGCGGCTTTAAAAGATGTTTTTATTCATTTGTTTAATGGCTGCTTTTTCAAGCCTCGAGACTTGTGCTTGAGAAATTCCGATTTCCTCAGCGACTTCCATTTGCGTTTTGCCTTGGAAGAAGCGTTTGCGAAGAATCATTTTTTCCCTGTCGTTCAATCTGCGCATGCCCTCTTTTAAGGCCAATTCTTCCACCCATTGTGTATCTTTGTTCCGTTCATCACTAATTTGATCCATCACATAAATCGGATCTCCTCCGTCATTATAGATCGGTTCAAACAAAGAGACAGGATCTTGAATCGCATCTAGGGCAAAGACAATTTCCTCATGAGGCACTTCCAGCACTTTGGCAATGTCTTCTGCAGTTGGCTCCTTGCTTGTCTCACTAATCAGCCTCTCACGGACCTGAAGTGCCTTATAGGCAATATCTCTTAGTGAGCGAGACACCCGAATCGGGTTATTATCACGCAAGTATCGACGGATTTCTCCTATGATCATAGGAACCGCATAAGTTGAAAATCTGACATTGTGGCTTAAATCAAAATTATCAATTGATTTCATTAATCCGATACAGCCTACTTGGAAGAGATCGTCGACATATTCGCCTCTGTTGTTGAAACGCTGAATCACACTTAAAACCAACCGTAAATTGCCATTGACTAGCTTTTCTCTTGCTGTATCGTCACCCTCATCTTGCAACTGTCTGAACAATTTTCTCATCTCGTCATTTTTCAGAACAGGCAGCTTGGAGGTGTCGACTCCGCAGATTTCCACTTTATTTCTGGACACTTTTTTCCCTCCCTACAGGAGCTGTTGTACAAAGTTCAGTATCTCCTTGGGATGGAAAAATATGCACGAGCGATGACGAGAATCATGAGAAAAAAGGTAGTTTCCTTTGACAGTGCAGGGACAGAGCTTTCCAAAAAAATTTTTTAGACCATTTTATTAAATTCTTTTTGTAATCGTTTAATGATTCTTTTTTCAAGCCTCGAAATATAAGACTGTGAAATCCCAAGCATGTCAGCAACATCTTTTTGGGTTTTTTCCTCACCGCCAACTAAGCCAAATCTAAGTTCCATGATCTGCTTTTCGCGGTCATTTAATTGCTCTAGCGCTTTTTTTAGCAATTTTTTATCTACATTTGCTTCAATATCGCGTGTGATAATATCATCATCTGTTCCAAGTACGTCTGATAAAAGCAGTTCATTTCCGTCCCAATCAATGTTGAGCGGCTCATCAAACGAAACTTCTGACCGGATTTTGTTATTTCGACGCAAGTACATCAAAATCTCATTTTCAATACATCTCGATGCATATGTTGCAAGTTTGATCTTTTTTTCTGGGTTAAATGTATTGACTGCTTTGATTAGACCAATGGTTCCGATACTAATTAAATCCTCAATATTAATACCCGTGTTCTCAAACTTTCTTGCGATGTAAACGACTAAACGTAAATTTCTTTCAATTAAAATCGCTCTTGCGGTTTGATCACCTTTTGGTAATTTGACAAGCAGCTCCTGCTCTTCATCCTTTGATAATGGAGGCGGGAGCGCTTCACTTCCACCAATATAATATATTTCATCACTCTTTAGACCTAGCTTCATGAGGAGTTTATACCAGTAGTAAGTGAGTTTAAATTTTATTTTTTTCATCTTCTTCTCCCTTCTAAATGTCAAGTTGACCTCGTAAGATAAAAGACATCACCAAAAACTACGACACCCCCTGGATGATTTT
Source organism: Bacillus sp. FSL R5-0422 (assembly GCF_038610765.1). Taxonomy (NCBI): domain Bacteria; kingdom Bacillati; phylum Bacillota; class Bacilli; order Caryophanales; family Bacillaceae; genus Bacillus; species Bacillus sp. FSL R5-0422. Next base: position 1,432,875 of record NZ_CP152014.1, on the reverse strand, counting down.
CCCGTCTAACATATCTGGATGAATGATGGATTGAAATTCCTGATCTGCCGATAAGCCGCTCAGACTCAACCCTACAAAACACTTAGCTGGCTGAATCATATGCGTCTTTGAATAAATGACAACTGTATCTGGTTTTAGGCATAGTAGAAAGCCGTGATCATGACCGACTGCTCGATATGGAACAAGTCTTAATCGATCAAGAAGAGGAAATTGATCATCGATCTTTTGCATGACTTCAACAGGATGAGACTGTTTCATGAGGTCTATAAACGATTCTCCGCAAATGGCCGTTAGATGGTCGGCCTGGACGATCATAACCGGTGTTTTGGTCATAGGATCATACAGCTGGTTGCCAGAATCAACGAGTCCCTTTAAACGAATGGTCTCTCCGTGAATGTGTAGTTCCACAAGCACTTGTTCATCATATTGTCTTTTTTTCGTACCAACCTCTCCTAATCTTTTCTTTGAAAACAGCCAAATTGCAGGAAACCCAGTTAAAACAAAAAGCCAGCTAATTGGATCACCAAAGCCATCATTTTGTGAAATCAGCAGACCATTTTGAATCACTGTATTGGTTTGCAAAAATGAATGAACCCCGATCATGCCTCCTCCCATCAAAAATGTTACAAAGTAAAAAGCAAACAGATTTTGAAAAAAGGAACGAAATCTTTGAAAACCAAAGGTTGCAAGAACGATCAAAACAGAAAAAAGTAGTTTGCCTAAAGGGTGTGACACAACCATTGCAAATGGTGTAAAGAGCAAGAGAACAATGCTCGATCCAATGAGAGCTCCTAACATATATCGCCTTTTTTTTACTTGTCGTTTGAGAATAAATGCAGTGAGTAAGAGAAGCAATAGATCAAAACAAAAGTTTAACAGCCAAATGACATCTAAATAAATGACCACCTTCTGCTCCTTTCATCTGAAACAAAGAATCAAAAGCAGTACTTGCACTTGTTTGTACCAGTATAAAACAGTCATGAGATGGAAGTCTGTCAATTCTTGTTGGGGATGATAGAGAACTTTTGGTGGATTGTTATTGTTTTTGTCGAGGATTGAGAGAGATTTTTTTGGACGAGCCTTCAAACCTTTTTGAAAGAAAAAAGACACGCTCCTAGAAGTCGTGTCTTTTGTTTAAATTACTTTTCATTGATATTTAATGTGCCTAGAGCTTTTTGTCTTGTGACATTTCCATAATCATCTCGCACAATCACCTCAATGACCGCACCTTTTGCTTTAGCGGTAGAAGTAGCAGTCCAGTACCCTTCATACGTACCGCTCGATACTTCGCGAAGCGGCAGCTCTGTAGTATTTTGAAGCTTTGATCTCGCGTTTGTCAGCGGCATGTGAATGACAAACGTTGCGTCTAGCTTTTCTCTGCTGTGGAATGAAATTTTAACAGACTCCCCTGATGCAAGATGGACATTCTCTGCTGGAGTCAGCTCAGAAATCTCAGATGCCTCATATTGGACATCGATATTGATTTTTTTAGTCGTTTTGTTTCCTGCTGCATCTTTCGCTATGACTTTGATCGTATTTTTCCCATTCTCAAGTAGTATTCTTGCGGAATATGTCCCATCTTTTATGGTTGCCTTTTTTCCATTTACGGTGACTTGATCAAGATGATCGTCTGTGGCCTTTCCTTCTACAGTGAGCGATTCTTTATTTGTCTTTTCCCCTTTTTTCGGTGTATCGATGGTAAGCGCTGGAGCTGTTTGATCAATGATCACCTTTACTGGTGTTGATCGTTTTGTTGCGCCTTTATCCGTAACAGTTGCAGCCGTGAATACATGCTCTCCGCTTGAAACTGTGACCTTTTCTTTGAAAGCGCCTGACTGATCTGCTTTCACTTTGGCAATCTCTTCATCGTTTTGATAGATCGCCACATCAAGCCCAGGAGAGGCTTTGCCTTCAATCTCCAGTTCACCTTTGTTCGTAATGATTCCTGCCTTTGGTGATGTAATCTCTGGCACATCTGCTTCATAGTCAACAAGCGCACGAATCATATAATTCCCCTCTTCTTTTGGAGAAGGAGAAAAAGCACCGCTTGTGAGCTGCCAGCTTCTTTCAGCATTTGGTCCATCCTCATCAGTTGCAAGGCCTGGAGATTCTGTATTCTTTTTCGTTTGAATATAGACAAGATAGAAATCTCCATCCACCGTAATGGCTTGGTCTTCTAAGTCTACTTTTGTCCATTCACCATTACGCAGTGCATTTGCTTTGAGAGGTCCTGCTATTTTCTCTCCTGGAGCACCGTTCTTCCCAGAAGCGTCATACACTTCCACCGCAAATTCATTCCCTCCAGGAGCTGGCCACTCTGATGACCAGAACCGGAAAAGCCCTCCTGTCAGTTGCGCTTGTTTCTTCCCCTTTTCTAGTGAAAACTTCACAGCCCAGCCATTGCCTGGATCATAGAAGGCTCTCGCATTTTCAGCTGTACCGTCATCATATCCAATTTCACCAGCAAATCCGATGAATGGCTCTAGCTGAATGGCTTTTTTAACCGGCTTTTCTGTCACATCTGCTGTAAAAGAATATCCTTTAAACCCTTTGGCAAATACTTTGACGGTATAGACACCGCTCAATGCCTCTAGAGAAAATTCGCCAGATTCATTTGTTTTCACCGGCTTAATTTTCGCATCCTCTACAAGATAAACCGTTGCATCCTTTACTTTTTCACCCGTTGTTTCGTTGGCAATTGTGCCAGATATCGTTCGTTTCTTTAGTGGCTGTAAGGCGAAATTCGCCTCAGCCGTTTCATTTGAAGAAATATGGACGGTTTGTGTGCGTGATTCAAATCCGTAAGCTTCCGCTTTCACTGTGAATTCTCCTGCACTATGAGGAAGCTGATATCTCCCTGTCGCTTCATCTGTGTACGTTGACTTGCCGCTTTCAAGAACACTGATTTCCGCTTTCATAGGAAGAGCTTTGATGAACGGAGTAGTTAGATTTTTTTCTTTTTTATGTGGATGTACAGCCTTATTTTTTTTAGGCATGGTTTGATCTGGAATTTTCATCTCATCTAAATGAACATCTTCGTTTGTCACCTGTCCTTCAACCATCCCAATTCCATCTGTTAATGCTGTAATTGCCTCTCTTGCATCAACTAAACCTGCCCCATAGCCATTGTTAGGTGATTCTGGGAATTGCTGATCAGTTAACGGCTTCGCAGTATCAATCAGTATTTGTTCAATCTGTTCAACTGAAAGGTCTGACTGTGCTTGGCGAAGAAGAGCCACAACAGCTGACACATGCGGACCAGCCATCGACGTCCCGTTCCAGCCATCTTCATATCCTTTTCCAGGAATGGATGAACGAATGTTTACCCCTGGCGCCGCAATGTCTGGTTTCATGACGCCATATGGAGACGGACCTTGCAGAGAGAAAGACCCCAATTGATTATTTTGATCCGTAGCACCCGTTGCAAAGGCCTCTTGATAGTTCGCAGGATTCGCAATGGAGCCTTCACCACCAGGGTTGAATAAATCGGTATTGCCAGCTGAAAACTCTGGGAAAATGTCTGCGGCTCTCCAAGCATTGACGACATCCTTATACCAATCATCAAGACCAGGTCCACCGCCCCAAGAATTATTGACGACATCTGGTGCCTTTTCTGGATGTGGGTTTCCTGCGTCATCTTTTGGTGCTAAAATCCACTCACCTGCGTCAAGCAGATCAGCATCTGTACCACCATCTTCTGAGAAAGCTTTCACCGCGATCCATTTTGCACCCGGTGCGACTCCGATTTGATTCTTTCCATCTGGCTCAGAGCCAACCATCGTTCCCGTTACATGGGTACCATGCTCTAAATCATCATATGGTGCTTCAGATCCTGTCGTAGCATCGTACCAATTGAATTCATGCGTTGGTTCATTCGGATGTGCTGGATCAAATCCGCGGTATTTTTCCTTTAAAGCAGGATGATCCCATTCCACTCCTGTATCAATACTTGCCACAACTGTACCAGTACCGTCATAACCTAAAGCCCATGCGTCTGGAGCATGAATTTGAGAAATGTTCCACTCGACTCCATCTACTGCTTTCATTTGTTTTTTTTGCTTCGTCTTCAAATCAACGGGGCGGTGAATTTGACGAGTTTCATTTGGCAGCACTTGATCTACTTCCGGGAAGGCAGCCACCCTTTCCATGACTTCTTTCGTTCCCGTCACCGCTAGACCATTCACAATATAGTACGAATGAATCTCCTTCACTTGCTTTTTCTTTTTCTCTTTTTGTAAATACGTAAGCAGCGCTTGCTGCGTCTCCTCAGATGTTGCTCTTAATTCGGATACGACAGCTGATCTTTTTGTGTATTGTGTTTTAGCCGCTGTTAATTTCTGTTTTTTGGCTTTGGACACCGCTTCCTTCGCCACTTTTTTCGTATTTGTTTGCTCTTTCATTTTGATTAAAAAAGTCACCTGATCATCCTGCTGAAACTGTTTCATTAATCTAGATGAGATCTTTGCTTTTGTTGTCTTAGAGGAGACAGCTTCCTCCTGATATGAGGTAGAAGTCGATTTTGCTTGAACCATCCCAAAGCTTGTCATCGTTAAAGTACCAATCACCAAAAGACTCATCAAACGATAGCCGGCGGTCTTGCGAAACTTCAATTTCAATCAAATCCCTCCTCCTCAAATGGCCAAACAGAGTATAGGTCTCACTCCTTTCCTTCTATTGTTCATGACAAGATTCATGTTGTTCTATTTAATGTAGTCAAATAAAGTTCATCATTTTGTCGTTTTTTGTAAGAGGGAGTAAAAATGATTCTTTTTTCTTAAACACCATAAGTCAAATTACACATGGAAGTTGAAATGACTTTCTCGCACTTAAGACTTTTTGATTAGATTCTCTTATACGTTGAGACATGAAAAAACCCCTTCCAATGGAAGGGGTTAAGCTATACTTGATTAGCGTTTATTGCGGTTGCGTAAGAACGTTGGAATGTCTAGCGTATCATCACTTGATTGTGTATTTTGTCTAGGCTGAGATGATGGCTGTTGATGTTCCTCGCGTTTTACTTCACGTTTTTGAGGAATGGATTGATTTTGCTTTAATCCTTGTCCTAATGGGTTTCTTTGTGATTTTGTCACTTCTGGTTCTTGCTCGATGAATCCAGTAGCGATCACAGTCACCACAATTTCATCCTTCAAGTTATCATTGATGACAGACCCGAAAATCATGTTTACATCTTCGTCAGAAGCAGAAGCCACAATATCTGCTGCTTCTTGCACTTCATAAAGACTTAGGTTCGTACCACCCGTAATGTTCATGATGACGCCTTGAGCACCATCAATCGCTGTTTCTAGAAGTGGTGAAGAAATGGCTTTCTTCGCAGCTTCAGCAGCACGATTTTCGCCTGTAGCGACGCCAATTCCCATTAGAGCCGATCCTTTATTGGACATGATTGTTTTCACGTCAGCAAAGTCAAGGTTAATCAGACCTGGTGTTGCAATCAAATCGGAAATCCCTTGAACACCTTGTCTTAGCACGTTATCTGCTGCGCGGAACGCTTCCAGCATTGGCGTGTTTTTATCAACAATTTCAAGCAAGCGATCGTTTGGAATCACAATTAATGTGTCAACTGCTTCTTTCATAGAAGCAATTCCTTCTACTGCTTGAAGCTGACGTTTTCTTCCTTCAAATGTGAAAGGACGAGTCACAACTCCAACTGTCAATGCACCAGAATCTTTTGCGATTTTTGCAATGACAGGTGCAGCACCCGTACCAGTTCCACCGCCCATACCAGCTGTAACGAAGACCATATCTGCGCCTTTTAATACTTCTTCAATCTGCTCTTTGCTTTCCTCAGCAGCTTTTTTACCGACCTCAGGATTCGCACCTGCTCCAAGCCCTCTTGTCAGCTTAGCACCGATTTGCATTTTAGTTTCTGCTTTTGATAGGTTTAATGCCTGTGCATCAGTATTGACTGCAATAAAATCGACACCTTGTACGTCATTTTCGATCATTCGGTTGACAGCGTTATTCCCGCCGCCACCTACTCCGATTACTTTAATTGATGCTAGGCCGTCTATATTTGTTTCAAACTCCAACATGCTGAATCCTCCTAATCCGTCGAAAATCTAATTCTATTCCCAGAACATATTAAATAGTTTTTTCATTTTGCCCGGTTTTTTATTTGTCTCTTGTTGTGCTTTTTGTTTTACTTTCGGTCTTGGCTGCGCTTCTTTCACTTGTGGTGCAGAAGAAACCGGCTCCATGGATGCGCCTACTTCATGAAACGCCTCATCTGGCATTTGGAATCCAACCTGTCTGCCCTGAATCTTTGCATTGCGATAAGCAAAGTGGATCAGACCCACTCCTGTCATATATTGAGGCTCTCTCACCCCGATATAATTCGGACTTGCAATCCTAACATTGTTTTGCAAAACCGTTTGTGCAAGAGAAAGGATACCTGGTATGGCTGCTTGTCCACCTGTGAGAACGAATCCACCAGGCAAATCATGAACACCCATATTTCTTAATTCCTCTGCAACAAAGAGCAAGATTTCCTCCAGCCGCGCTTCAATAATGTTAGCTGCATCAAGCTGTGTATACGTTTGTTTTTGATCAGTACCGATCACAGAAACTTCAAATGTCTCTTCCGTCGATGCCTCATCATAAAACGCATGCCCAAATTGTTTTTTGATTCGTTCAGCTTCTTCAGTGGAAGTTCTAAGTCCTATAGACAAATCTTTTGTTATGTTCTCTCCGCCCAAAGGGATACTGTGAGTAGAATAGAGATGCCCGTTTTCAAATACGGAAATCGTTGTAGATCCGCCGCCGATATCGACAAGAGCTACCCCGAGATTTTTTTCATCTTTCGATAATGCTGCTGAGCCCGATGCGAGTGGCTGCAAGCATATATCCATAATTTCAATTCCAGCTCTTTCTACACATCGGAGCCAGTTATGTAGAATCGTTTTAGAACCTGTAATTAACGATCCTTCCACCTCTAGCCGAACACCAAGCATTTTTTTCGGATCTGTGATCTCATCTCTTCCGTCCACGATAAATTGTCTCGGAATCACGTCTACGACGAGATGTTCTTGAGGAATAGATACTACTTGTGCAGCATCTAAGACACGTCTCACATCTTCAGCATGTATTTCTTTGTTTTCACTAGATACTGCGACTACGCCGCTCGTATTCTGAATATGAATGTGGTTTCCGTTAATTCCGACAATTGCCTTTTGTAAAGGAAAACCTACCATTCTCTCAGCCTGTTCAAATGCTTGTCTAATAGAATGAACTGTCTCATCTATATCAACAATCGATCCTTTTTTTAACCCCTCTGAAGGGACATTTCCAACACCTATAATGTTAAGCGAATCATCCGCCATTTCTCCGACGATGACTTTTATATTGGATGTACCGATGTCAAGGCTGACGTAAATTTCATTGTTGTTCATTCTATGGCACCTCCTCACATATCAATACTTTCTATTCTATTATTTGCTGAACAACAATACAATGAATGTGTTTTTACAAGTGTGTAACAAAACTTAAAAAATCAACATTTTTTATTAGGATTACTGAAAATATTCGTTACATCATATGTATATCCTTTTTTATGACTCACTTTTTTTCTTTTTTTCTCTAGAAATTGTCCATTTTGTTAGTAGAATTCTTCTGATTACTGCTATATTTTGAAACAATCTAACGCCGAATGCAAACATTCCAACTAAGTACAAGTCTACACCAAGATGGACGCCCAGAAAAGCTAAACTTATTGCCAGTATAATATTAAAGAAGAAGCCTGATACAAACACTAGTTCATCGTATGCCCCTTGCAGATGTGCCCGGATACCACCAATCAATGTATCAAGCGCAGCAAGTACAGCGAGGGAAAGATAATTGGAATACTCATTCGGTATCGTAAAATTAGTTAAGAAACCGATCGCAACTCCTATGATTAAGCCAAGTACAGGAAGCCACATTAAGATTTTCCCTCCTTTACATCGTCAAGAGGCTTCAATTCGTTTACTTGAATTGCACCGTCATATGCTTTTAAATGAATTTTTTTCTTCGGCTGGCTTATACTCAAGCTGAAGTTTTCCTGAGCAAACAAGTCACCAATATCTGATACATTTAAACGGCTGTATAATTTGTCGGCCTGCTCACCAATCATTTTAATGGTGACTTCATCACTATCTAAGCTGTAGCCATCCATTTTTGTCGTGCCATTAATATCTCGAATCACACTTGTATTAATCACACGGCGATCATTAATAGAAATATGTTTTGCCCCAAACATATTGGCTTCGTTAATTAACTTTTTCAGAAGATCAGGTGGGATATTTTTCACTTCTTCTCCGGTAAGGTCCTTGGAAAAAAGCTGAGAAATGTCAATTTCAATCCCCTCCCCTTCCACTTCTGTAAAACCAGCCTTTTCTTTTAAATCTTTTAACGTTTTTGTTAATTGTGCTTCTTTTGATCGATCTCCTTGATGACCATATTTTTTAAGCATCTCGTCGTATTTATCAATTTCTTTCAATAAATCCAATTCCTTACTTTTAGATGCAGATAAATCCTCTCTCAGTTCCCACACATCACGAGTATCTCGAACTTCGGGCTTCTGTAAGGAATTGAATTGGATGGAGACCATGATGCCAAATATGATCATTAAAACTGTTAAACTAAGTAAAGGCTTCTTTTTCCTCAACACCACTCACCTTTTCACTTTTAATCTTTGTTTCTTAAAAGAGGGTTCATACGAATATCCGTTTTCTCAATCGTCATTGAAATGTGATCACTTGTCAGCTGATCGACCACTCCCCCTGCAATATTTAAAGCAGGTATTAACACAGCTGGATCACCAATAGCAGATATGACAAATGGTGCTGGATGCTGAACACCATCTACTGTGACAACTGGTCCGTTACAATGTAAGTATGATTGGTGTGTGATTCTTTGTCCATTAATAGATACAGCAGAAGCACCTGATATAAATAGTTCGTTTATCACATGAAAAATATGGCTCTCATGCACAATGTAATTATTGACATTTTGTCCACTCGGGATATAAGATGCATCTTCAAGAGACACTTTTACCCCTTTTCCTTTTACACCGATCTCTCCTGTAAACATTCTGTATTTCTCAACATCTTCCAATACATTAAAATACTGCTCTTTTTCATTTTTCAAATTAGACTCTGTTGCTTGTACCTTTGATTGAAGACTATATAATTCTTTTTCGAGTTTCTGATTCGCCTTTTCTTGCGTTGTGAGCTGACTTTTCAGAGAGTATTCTTTTTTCCATTGCTCTGTCCGAATGACATCTGCCTGATGCTGCTTTGTATATTGGTATGAAAAAGATATCAGAAAGCCAAGAACAAGCATGACAATTGAGAATATAACTGTTTTGCCCCTCAACGCTCATCATCCTTTTTCTTAGATTTAAACGCTTCGAAATACGTAGCGACTTCCATATGAATTGTGCCTTTTTCAGATGACGAAAGCTCTTTAACAATGGCTGGATAGGTTTTCATTTTATCACCGAATGTTTTAATTGAAGCAATCACAGTGTTTCCGTCATTCATATAAAATTTAACTAGCCACTTGTTTGAATTTGTCGGCACATAATAAACTTCTGAGATGAGTTCCTGAATAGAGGCTGGCAGTTGATTTAAAGATTTAACCGTTTGCTTCAGCTTCTCCTTATTGTCCCAATCGACAAAAATAGGTCCTGCATGACTCGGTGTCATTTCTTCTGGTAAGGCGGTCCCATTTTCAAGAAGCTCATAATATAGATTTCCCTTTTGAAGATACGCAATATTTGCATATTCTTTGACAGCAATACTCACTTTATTTGGGAAATGTTTTTTGATACTGACACTTTTAATCAGTTTATTTTGTTTAATATGATCTGCTGTTGTATCTTTATTTAAATTCCAAAACTCTGTTTCGCCTTCTTTAATTTGTGAAAGTTTAACAAGCTGTTTTGTAGAGACATGTTCGTTACCTGTGATGGTTAATGAAGATATCTTGCTGATAGGTGTCTGCAAATAAATAATGATTAAAACCATGATAAAAAACAGTAGTATAAAAGAGATCAGTCTCCGATTCGCTTTTTGCTTCCTTTGTTCTTTAATTTTAGGAATTCGCTCTTCTATATTGACGATCTTTTCATTTTCATGATCAGGCCGCATATATACTCCTCACCTCGTTCAAAGCTGCTTGTCCACACCTTTGGGTCATCATTTTGATGAGAAAACAAACGGCATTCTTTCATGCCGTTTGTTTTCTTCTGATGTGATCATTCATAAAAACTACCTGTTAATTTTCTTCACCGATAATTTCTACTTCTGTATGCATCTCTACGTTGTAGTCTTCTTTAATTTTATTTTGGATGAACTGAATTAAGTCCAGTACGTCTTGAGCAGTGGCTCCACCAGCGTTGACAATAAAGTTGCCGTGCATATCAGAAATTCTAGCTCCGCCGAGTTGGTATCCTTTTAAATTCGCTTTTTCTACAAGCTGTCCTGCATATTCAGGCAGCGGATTTCGAAAAATACTGCCAGCACATGGCCGATTATAAGGCTGGGTTTCTTTACGATAATCTTTATTTTGTTGCATCTTCTTTGTGATTTTCTCGCGGTCATCCTGCTTGAGCTTAAACACAGCTTCGAGAACAATGCCAGGTCGTTCCTTTTGAAGGACTGACGTTCGATAGCTAAAATTCATTTGTTCATTTGTAAGCCACTCGATACTTCCGTCTTCAAATAAGATTCTAGCTTTCACAAGAATTTTACTGATATCAGATCCATGTGCACCTGCGTTCATATAAACAGCGCCGCCAATAGATCCCGGAATACCAGCTGCGAATTCCAGTCCTGAAAGACCCTGTTTACTAAGTGATGTTGCGAGCCTTACGACAGAGTAACCACCACCGACTGTAATTTCTTCATCATTTACAGTTAGGTGATCCAGTCCAGCACCCAGCTTTAGGACAACTCCTCGAATTCCTTTATCGAGTACAAGTAAATTCGAACCTCTTCCAATAACCGTCCAATTCGTCTGGTGTTTTTTCACATGATCCATGATCGTTTTCACTGCATCGATATCTTTTGGGATGATCAAAAGATCTGCTGGTCCGCCTATTTTCATTGTTGTATGATTCGCAAGCGGCTCGTTTTCAAGTACTTTACCAACTTGCGCTTCTAATAATTCATTCTTCAAGTTCTCCATATTACCCTCCGCCTTACCTAATATCATTCCATCATGTAGTCGTAATTTCTTTTAACACATTATATAAACGTGTAGCCGCATCTGGTACTCCGAGTTCTTTCGTTAAACGGCTCATTTGGTTGAGCTTTTCTTCATTACCAGCAATTTCATCAATAGCATGCAGCAGACGATCCCCTGTAAGCTCTGATTCTCTTAAAACAATCGCAGCATCATGTTTTTCAAGTGATCTTGCATTGATTTCCTGATGATTTGCCGTCACGTATGGGCTCGGAATAAAAATGGTTGGGATTCCAAGAGCCGTTACTTCAGCAATAGTTGTAGCTCCTGCTCTTGCAACAATCACATCGATCGACTTCAGGTACTCCGGCATCTGATGCAAGAAAGGTTTTGTGATCATGTTAGGTGCTAAACCTTTTTCCTTTAGTTCATTCAACACCTTTTCATAATGAACCTCGCCTGTGATATATAAAAGCTGGTAGTTTTTTGCCTTTAAACCCTCTTGCATTTCAATCACTGCTCTATTGATTGGAGCAGCGCCTCGGCTCCCGCCGAAAATAAGAACCGTTTTTTTGTTTTCATCAAGCCCAAATTCTTTAAGAGATTTCCCCTCTTTTATAGAGACGACTTCAGAGGCTCTAGGGTTTCCCGTAAATACAACCTTTTCAGAAGGAAAATGTGCCTTTGCTTCATCAAAGCATATGGCTACCTTATTAACATATCTCGCTAGGAACTTATTTGTAATACCAGGCAGGCTGTTTTGTTCGTGTATAATAGTCGGGATCTTCAGCTTAGAAGCTGCATAAACCACAGGACCACACACATAACCGCCTGTTCCAATAACCGCATCAGGCTTGAATTCTTTTAAGTAAGATTTGCTTTTTTGAACGCCTTTTAAAAATCTCATCACCGTTTTGACGTTATCAAAGGAAAGTTTTCGTTTAAAACCTGAAATTTCTATCGCCTTGAAAGGGATATTTTCTCTTTCTACAATTTTCTTTTCAAGTCCATTTTCAGTACCAATATATAAAAATTCCACATCAGGATGCAGCCTTTTCACTTCTTTAATAAAGGCTAAGGCCGGATAAATATGTCCGCCTGTTCCGCCTCCACTGATTACTATACGCATTATACCATTTCCCCTCGATTTTTTTCTGCTCTGAACAAAGTATAAACCCTGTTTTAAACAACAGGGCTCCATTAAAACCTGTAAAGAAGAGTCAAAATACACGTTTTCGAAACAAAAACTGTCATTTTCACTCTTCAAATCATTTTTTTATACTTTTGCAAAATAAACGTCAACATGTTTTCATTAGCTACATCAAGCTAATATCTTGCGTACCTGCTGACATTCAGAAGTACGCCAATCGCCATCAGCATTAATGTCAATGATGAGCCGCCATAACTAAGGAATGGGAGCGTAATACCTGTCACAGGAATCAGTCCAGTGACAACTGCTATGTTAATCATTACTTGAATGGCAACCATTGAAATAATACCAACTGCTAGGAAACTCCCATATAAGTCTGGCGCTCCAAGTGCTATTCGTATGCCTCTCCATAATAGAACACTAAAGAGGAGTAAAATAAGTGATCCTCCTATAAAGCCAAGCTCTTCAGACAATATCGCAAAGATGAAGTCCGTTTGGGGCTCAGGTAAATAGAAGAATTTTTGCCTACTTTGACCAAGTCCCATTCCGAACAGACCACCTGGACCAACAGCGTATAAGGACTGAATAATTTGAAACCCACTGCCCAGCGGATCTTCCCAAGGATTTAAGTATGATGTAATTCGTTTTATTCGGTAGGGTGCTGATAAGACAAGCGCGGCAAACCCGCTGAGCCCTATAAGACCGAGAAATATAAAGTGAGCAATTCTCGCACCTGAAACAAATATCATGATAATACAGGTTCCAACCATTACCGTTCCTGTTCCCAGATCTGGTTGAAGCATAATGATGGCAAATGCAGAAAATACAATGCCTAAAGCTGGGGCAAAACCTTTGCGAAAGGATGTGATATTTTTTTGTTTTTCAGATAAGAATTTTGCAAGAAACGCAATCATCGCAAGCTTCATAAATTCAGAGGGCTGAATACTAAACGCACCGACACCGATCCAGCTTCTTGATCCATTTCTCTCCATACCGATGCCAGGAATAAGTACAAGCAGCAAAAGGAGAAAACAAACAGCAATCAATATCTTTGACCAAGTCCGCCACGTCCAATAATCGACTCGCATAATGAAAAACATTGCGATAACTCCGATTCCGGCAAACAACAGCTGTCTTTTTGCAAAATAAAACGAATCATCAAATTTATACGATGCCCACACTGCACTAGCGCTGTACACCATAATTAAACCAATCGTCAATAAAAGTAACGTAATGACAACAAGCAAAAAATCCGGAGAAGTTTTCTTATTCGTCAAGAGACCGACACCCCAAGCATAATTTCATTTGGGCTGTCAGTCGTATGAGAGACAAGCCCTTATTTAAGCATATGCACGGCGTTTACAAACATGTCTCCACGTTCTTCAAATGTTTTATGTTGATCCCAGCTTGCACAAGCCGGAGATAATAAAATCACGTCTTCTTCTTCAGATATGTTAAACGCCGCAGGTACTGCTTGTTCAACATTATCGACATGTTTTACATGATGTATTCCAAGCTCTTCACCAAGCTTCACAAACTTAGGTGCAGTCTCACCAAATGTGATCATTCCTTTTACATGTTTCATAAAAGGTTTCAATTCATCAAATTCATTGCCTCGATCAAGTCCACCTGCTAACAAAATAGTCGGTTGTTCGAAAGCTGACAATGCTTTACTTGTTGCCAAAATATTGGTTGCTTTACTATCGTTATAAAATTTCCGACTCTGAATTGTATCTACAAATTGCAGACGATGCTTCACTCCACCAAATGTCGTGAGAACGTGAACGATTGCATCATTTGAGCAACCTGCATTTTTCACAACACAAATAGCTGCCAAAATGTTTTCTTGGTTATGTTCACCAGGAAGGACAACATCCTTTACATCAATGATATGTTCATTCATGTAGTAAATTGCACCATGTTGAATAAACGCACCATGTTCTACTGGCTCTTTCACTGAGAAAAACACTTTTTTTGCTTTTGAACCTTCTGCTAGTTTTACAACTGAAGGATCATCTAAGTTAATGACAGCAATGTCATCTTCATGTTGATGTGCGAATACTTTCTGCTTTGCTTTTTCATATTCTTCACGAGTGTGGTGATAGTCTAAATGTGCATCAAAAATATTTAATATTAAGCTGATTTTCGGTCTAAATTCAACTGTCCCCATTAACTGAAAAGAAGAGAGTTCCGTTACGATCCACTCATCGCCATCTGCATTTGCAGCGACTTCACTGGCAACTGTTCCAATATTACCAGCCACTAATGTTTTTTGGCTGTCTTTTTTCAGCATTTCATAAATTAATGTCGTGGTAGTGGTTTTTCCATTCGATCCAGTAATCCCAATAAAAGGAGATGAGGTTAAATGATACGCTAATTCTATTTCAGTCCAAACTGGAATTTGACGGCGAAGCGCTTCTTGAACCATCACATTTTCATAAGGAATACCTGGATTTTTAATTAAAATTGTAATGTCTTTATCTTCGAATATACGAAGAGGATGGCTGCCACAAACGACATCAATCCCCTTTTCAGAAAGTAGCTGAGCAGGTTCGTTCTCTTCAAATGGTTTTTGATCATTTACCGTCACATTTACTCCATGTTCATGAAGAATTGAAGCTGCCGCATATCCGCTTTTAGCAAGACCTAATACTAGTACATGTTCATTTTTTAACATTTGCATCTTATTCAATTATAACCACACCTCGATGTAAATTCCTAAAACAGCCAGTAATAAACCAGCTGTCCAGAAGGTGACAACTACTCTCCACTCTGACCAGCCAACTAATTCATAGTGGTGGTGAAGTGGACTCATCTTAAAGATTCTTTTGCCGGTTGTTTTAAAGGAAATGACTTGAAGAATAACGGATAACGTCTCTACAACAAATACCCCACCAATAATGACAAGTAAAATTTCAAGCTTCGTTAAAATCGCAATTGCTACAATAGCTCCGCCTAATGCTAGAGAACCTGTATCACCCATAAATACTTTTGCAGGATGTGCGTTAAACACAAGGAAGCCAAGGACAGCGCCTGCAACAGCTACTGAAAAGATTGCTACATCATACTGCGATTGATTCCAAGCCAGTATAGCAAATGCTCCGAAAGCAATAGCAGCTGTTCCAGATAAGAGACCATCCAGTCCATCTGTTAAGTTTACGGCATTAGAACCTCCGACAAGCATGAAGACAACAAGGATAAAGTAAGCCCATCCTAAATCAAAGCTGACGTCTGTTCCTGGAATGCGAATTGTCGTTGCAAACTGATAATAATGGAAAACTGCATAAAAGATCACAGCGATCACAATTTGACCGATTAATTTCTGTTTCGATGTTAATCCAAGATTTCGTTTCATCGCTACTTTAATATAATCATCTAAAAATCCTAATAGGCCGTAACCAAGTGTGACAAATAACAGTAAAAACATTTCTGGACTAATCTCAGAAAATTTGTTGATCATCACAATTGTTGTAATAGTGATAGAAAAGATAATCATGATGCCGCCCATTGTCGGCGTTCCAGATTTCTTTTGGTGCGACTGTGGGCCTTCTTCTCTAATACTTTGACCAAATTTTAGTCTTCTTAAAAACGGTATAAAAATCGGGGATAAAAGAACACTGATTAAAAATCCCATTATGATTGTAAACAATATCACCTGTTCAAGCATCGTTCTTTACTCCTTCCGAATTTCCAAAGCCGTTTTCCATCAGAAAATTGCATTCATTATTATGGTATTCATTCTTGTTCTTCGTATGTTGTTTTTGTACAAAATGCTTCATTTCATTACACTCTTTTCATCATTTTAAGATTTGTTTAGGTCTAAAATAGCGTCAACAGCAATTTTTGCATCATCAAAGGCATAGACTTGATCGCCAATAATTTGATAGGTCTCATGGCCTTTACCCGCTATTAGGACTGTATCGCCTTTTTTTGCATTGGCAATGGCAAAGAAAATCGCTTGTTTCCGATTCACAAAGCTATGATAATATGCGTCTGGTACCCCATTTTCCATATCTTTTAAAATGGCTGAAGGATCTTCGCTTCTTGGGTTGTCTGACGTAAATACAGGTTCATCTGCATATTTCACAGCGATTTGAGCCATTTGAGGACGCTTTGTTTTATCACGATCACCACCGCAGCCAATCACACAGAAAATTTTGCCCTCTGTTAATTCTCTACACGTTGTGAGGACATTTTCTAAACTGTCAGGTGTATGCGCGTAATCGACGATGACCGGGAAATCTTGATCGCAGTTTACAAGTTCAAATCTGCCTTTGACTCCTTCAAGCTCTTCAATCGCACTCACGATCGTCTCAAATGTTAAGCCAGATACGATCCCAACTGATACAGCTGCAAGGATATTATACACATTGAACTTCCCGACGAGGGCAACCGTCACTTTCTTGGTGCCGATTGGAGTGACCAAATCAAATTGAGTTCCCTTCGGCATGATTTGAATATTTTTTGCCATGACATCTGCTTTTTGCTCTAGGGCATACGTCATGACTTCAGCAGCTGTGACTTTTTCAAAATAACTCGAAGCCTCATCATCTGCATTTAAAATCGCATACTTCGGTTTATTGTGATGAAAGGCACTTCCAAGCTGAGAAAACAGCAAGCTTTTCGCATGTTTATATTCTTCCATTGTGTTGTGGTAGTCAAGATGGTCTTGTGTAAGGTTTGTGAAAACCGCAATATCATAATCACATCCATGTACTCTGCCAAGGTGGAGGGCATGTGATGATACTTCCATGATGGCTGTGTCTACATCTTGATCAAGCATCTGTTTAAACGTTTTCTGAAGTGTGACACTTTCAGGTGTGGTGTTTTTCACGTCGAGAATGTCATCATTCACTTTCATATACATCGTACCGATTAAGCCTGTTTTCTTTTCGGCTTTTCTCATCACTTGTTCGATCATGTGTGTTGTTGAGGTTTTTCCATTTGTACCAGTGATCCCAATGAGATTCAGCTTATGAGTGGGCTGTTCATAAAACGCATCAGCTATTCTTGCAAGTGCTCTTTGAGAGTGTTTCACAATAATGACTGGTACATCTGTTATGTTAAGTGGGTGTTCTGCTACAATGGCTGCAGCCCCGCTTTTCACCGCTTTTTCAGCGTAATCGTGTCCATCTACTGTATAGCCTTTTATACAGACAAAAAGGCTTCCCTCTTTCACCTCTCTTGAATCCATTTCAATGGAAGTGATATCAGGATTTTCGTTTATCAATTCGTTGTTTTCACTTTTAAAGTATGTAAGCAGTTCTTGTAATTTCATTTTCATATCAAACCTCTCAAATTCGTTCACGTGCATGTCTTGTGAAAAAAACACACAGTCTATATTTTATCGTAAAAAAAAGGATACATCCAGCGTATTCCTTAAGTTTCTGTTGGAAAAAACACACTTTGGACTCTTTTTTTCAAACTGTCCTTCTCTTTCAACAAAAAGAGGTAGCCAAATGAGTGCGGCTACCCTCTGTTTATTCTTTATTATTCATCGTTTAAGTATAATCTGATCGTCGAGCCTTCTTTGACCTTTGTCCCCGCAGCAGGTGATTGCTTCACTACCTTACTGCCAGTTCCTGAGGCATCGATCTTTAGGTTAATCAAGAGGGATTCAAGATCTGAAACAGATCCTCCTACAAGATTCGGTACTTCAATGGTTTTTGTGTCCAGCCACTGATACTTCTTTTCAATTTGGCCTTTTCTTTTTTTCACACCCATCTCAGGCAGGCTATCCCGCATAATATGACCAACAATTGGCGCGGCAACGGTACCACCAAATTGAATGGTGCCTTTTGGGTTATCCACAGCCACATAGACTACGATACTTGGGTCATCGGCAGGCGCAAAACCGATAAACGACACAATATGGTTATTCTCCATATACTTTCCGTCCTTTACCTTCTGGGCTGTTCCTGTTTTTCCGCCGACCCGATACCCTTCAACAAATGCATTTCGGCCAGTTCCTTGGGCGACTACACTTTCAAGTGCATACCTGATTTCTTTAGATGTTTCTGCTGAAATCACTTTCTTTTTGGCAATAGGCGATTGCTTTTTCACGACCTCTTTTGTGATTGGATCTATCCACTCTTTTGCAATATATGGCGTGTAAAGTGTCCCACCATTTACTGCAGCTGCTACTGCAGCCACTTGTTGAATCGGTGTAACAGAAACACCTTGACCAAAGGCCGTGGTCGCCTGCTCTACAGGACCTACACGATCAAGCGGGAACAAAATCCCACGTCCTTCTCCTTGAAGGTCAATTCCGGTTTTTTGGCCAAATCCGAAATTTTTGATATAAGAAAATAATTTTTCTTTACCCAGACGGTCTCCCAGCTCTACAAAGCCGGGGTTACAGGAATTTTGAACGACTTCCAAGAATGACTGCGATCCGTGTCCGCCTTTTTTCCAGCACCTAAGCCTTGCACCATCAACTGTCACAGATCCGCTGTCAAAAAATGAATCACGTTTTAAATTAACTTTCTTCTCTTCTAATGCTGCTGCAAGTGTAATAATCTTAAATGTTGAACCCGGCTCATATGTGCTCCACACCGGTAGATTTCGGTTGAACACTTTTGAATCAACTGATTGATAATCAGCTGGATCAAAATCTGGTCTGCTCGACATTCCGAGCACTTCACCATTTTTAGGATTCATCGCAATCGCAATCATACCATCAGGATTATACTTTGCCTGCGCGTTGTCTAATTCCCGTTCTATAATAGTTTGTACTTTTGCATCGACTGTCAATTTCATATCAAGACCATCTTTAGGAGGTGTATAATCATCTGCTTCATCTGGCATTTTTTGCCCTTTTGCATCAGAATAAAATTTCACAGAGCCTTTTTCGCCTTTTAGGTCGTCATCATAGTAGGCTTCAAGTCCAAGTAAGCCTTGATTATCGATTCCAGCAAAACCAAGTACATGTGAAAGAAAGCTGCCAAACGGATAATGTCTGATGCTGTCTTCTGCTACATACACACCTTCTAAATCAAGCTCTCTCACTTCTTTTGCTTTTTCATGTGATACCTTTCTGCCCTCAGGTGAAATTCGTTCTATTGATGTTTTCTTCGTGACGTGTTTGTACGCTTTCTCTTCAGACATATTCAGCACTGCTGCTAATTTCTTACTTGTTTCTGCAGGATCTTTAATTTGCCGAGGGACAACTAAAATAGATGGAGCACTTTTGTTCGTCGCAAGCTCTACTCCATTCCGGTCCAAGATATCTCCTCGTTCCGGTTCGAATGGAAGGTTTCTACTCCATGAATCTTTTGCTAAGCTTGTCAGCTTCTCACCCATAATAAACTGCACATATCCTAATCTAGTATCTATGATGAAAAAAATGATCACCCCAAACAGCAGCACGAAAAGCAATCGTTTTCTCACTGTTACACTCGACACTCGCACGCCCGGTTCACTCCTTACATATGGCTTATTTTCATCATATGCAGGCCCGTCCTTTTGTAGAACGCACCGTGATATTCTGCTGGAGCAACAGAAAAAAACCTAGCAAGTGATTTGCTAGGTTTCAAGTTAATTTGGACTTTTAAATGTCACAGTGACGACTTTGTCTGAAATCTCTCCTCCACTTTTGACACTTTGTTTCACAGCATATCCTTGTCCATTTGTTTCTATATGCACACCGGCAATCGAAGCATATTGAAGGACTTCCCTTCTGGACCATCCTGTCATATCAGGCATCTTAATGGTTTTACCTGCTGTTTTCAAGAACACTTTCTGGCTTTCAGAGAATTCAGAGCCGGCACTCGGCCACTGGCGTTTAATGGAGAGCCCGTCGCCGATGACAACAGGCGTTAAGTTTTTCTTTTTGGCTTCTGTTTCTGCCTGCTTCACTTCTAAATCCAGGTATGAAGGCATCGTTTCCTGTTTCACTTTTTCTTCGCCTGATTTTTTATCGTCTGTTTTTGTTGGTGCAATATTTAAATATAGCAAACTATTTTTCATGACAGGGTTAAAGATTTGAGAAACCGGAGCCGACCCCGTTTCTGTTTCTGACAGCTGCGGCTGCTGAACAGCCACATACACAAGTAGCTTCGGATCATCTTTTGGCGCCATTCCCATAAATGAAAAGACATAATCGTTTCGTCCTTGGAGGTAACCGCCGGCACCGCCAATTTGCCCCGTTCCTGTTTTCCCAGCAACGTCGAAGCCTTTGATTTGGTAAGGCTGACCTGTTCCAATTTTTGAAGAAACAACCTCACCTAAAATGTCCCGGACTTGCTTCGCTGTATCAGATGAAATTGGTTTTCCTGCTGCTGTTGGTTCGTGCTGCAAAATCGTTTTGTTTGTGTTCGGGTCTGTAATATGGTCAATGACATATGGCTTCATCATTGTTCCGCCATTTGCTATCGCTGTGGCTGCTTCAATTTGTTGAATCGGTGTGATAGCTGATGCTTGACCATAAGCAGTCGATGCTTTGTCATATTCATATCTATAATTGATTTTGCTAGACGCCTCGTTCGGCAAATCAATCCCCGTTTTGTCATAGAAATGGAACTTCTGCAAATATTGTTCGTAGCGTGTGAAGCCTAGTTTTTCTTTTGCGAGCTTTGCAAAGGCCACGTTTGATGAGCGAAGAACCCCTTGATGAAAATCAATTTTGCCCCAGCCATTTCCATTGTTGTGGTCTCTTACAAGTCCGCCGCCTACTTTATAAGTACCAGATTGATATTTATCATTGCCTTGGTAGACCCCTTCTTGGATCGCCGCTGCTAAGGTAAAGATCTTCATCGTTGAACCTGGTTCAAACGCATATGAAATCACATCATTGTTATAATTCGTAATGTCTAGTTCATTTAAATTAAAGCTTGGTCGCTGTCCCATTGCGAGAACTTTTCCAGTTTTCGGATCAACGACTGTAGCAATGATTTTCTTCGGCTTATACTTTTTGGCAACCTGCGTCATACTTTCTTCAAGAAACGCTTGAATTTTCTGATCAATGGTCAGCGTGACATTTTTCCCATCTTTCGGTGCGACAATGTCTTCTTTACTATTCGGCAAGGCCCATCCGCTTCTGTCACTGTTATATGTCACATAGCCGTCTCTTTCTTTTAAATATTTGTTCAGTGTCTTCTCAAGTCCCATTGCTCCTGACATGTCCTTTGTCGCCTCATTTAATCTGGCGTAACCGATGAGGTTAGAAGCAAACATGCCGTTTGGATAATAGCGCTTCGTGTCCTTTTCAAAAGCAATACCTGGAAGTTTTAGCTTTTCAATTTTTTCCTTCGTTGAAAAACTAATATCCTTCCCCGCTTTACCAAACTCCACTTGGAATGCATCTTTTGTATTGAGACGCTTTAAAATTTCGCTTTCGCTCATATCGATGACTTTTGAGAGCTCTTTTGCCGTCTTTTCTTTATCGACGACATGCATTGGATGCTTAAGATCCACTGTCATTTTCTTGCTCATGACCGCAATGAGTTTATACACAGATGTATCCTCAGCGATCACATTTCCATTCCGGTCTAAAATAGATCCCCTTTTGGCTTCAAGTGTTTTCTTCGATTGATATTGTTCATTTGCCTTAGCGGCTAATACTTGTCCATCAACCGTTCCTGTAATTTGAATATAGATAAAACGCGCTAGGATGATAAAGAAAAACAGGGCGAAGCAAATACTTGCAATTGCCGCGCCTCTGTTCATCATTTTATTCTTTTTAGGCATCGCCATGTTAATCGACCTTCTTAACATCTTTCGATATGCTTAAGCCTGCTTTTTTTGCAGCTTCGATGATTCTTTCTGGTTCACTCAGCAAGTCTTTCTCTTTTTGTAACTCAGTGATTTTCTTCGATTCTAAAGATACTTGCTGTTCTAGCTTCTGCACTTCGATATTGGCATGATAGACAGCAAAAGCTTTAGAAATGATGAGAATCGAGCTGCACATAAGAGCCATGACAAACATGACAAGTAAGATTTTTTCACCAAGTGTGATAGAACCTCTTCTTTTAATGACAACTGATTGGCCTTGCTGCTCTGTTTGATGTTGCTTCACTTCTCTTTGATAAGCCAAATTACTCATAAGAAACCTCCTTTTTATCATCATCTATGGTGTCGTTTTACTTTTTTTCTGCAATTCGGAGCTTCGCTGAACGGGCACGGTTGTTATGTTCCAGCTCTTGTTCTGATGCAACGATCGGTTTTCTCGTGATCAGCTTCAGCTTTGGTTCAAGTCCTTCTGGAATCACTGGTAGTCCGTGCGGAAGTTCTGGAAGAGAAGACATTTCTCTAAATGTACTTTTACAAATCCGGTCTTCAAGTGAATGGAATGTAATGACAGAAATTCTCCCCTTCGGATTGAGTAACTCTATTGCTTGTTCTAGTGCTTCTTCAAATACTTTCAATTCATCATTTACGGCAATTCGGATCGCTTGAAACACTCTTTTCGCTGGATGTCCGCCAGTTCGTCTTGCAGGTGCCGGAATTCCTTCTTTGATGATGTCGACAAGCTCACCCGTTGTTTCAATTGGCGCTTTTTTTCTTGCTTCTTCAATTTTGCGTGCGATTTGCTTGCTGAACTTTTCTTCCCCATATTTGTAGAAAATCCGAACTAGATCTTCAAATGGCCATTCATTGACCACTTTTTTTGCCGACAATGCGGCTGATTGATCCATTCGCATGTCAAGAGGTGCATCATGATGATAACTAAAGCCTCTCTCTGGTGTGTCGAGCTGAGGAGATGATACCCCAAGGTCAAAAATCACACCATCTACGCTTGTAATACCTTGTTCATTCAGACGTTCTTTTAAATATCGGAAGTTGCTTTTTATGAAAAGAATGTTCGCTTTAGAACCCGCGAGCTTCTCTCGTGCATGATCCAGTGCAGCATCGTCTTGGTCAAAACCAATCAATGTACCTTTTTCTGATAATTGAGATAGTAAATATGAGCTATGACCTGCTCCGCCTAGCGTGCAGTCCACATATGTACCGTCTTCTTTTACGTTTAAACCGTCAACTGTTTCTTTTAATAATACTGTCTCATGTTGAAACATGATGTTATGGTCCCACCTTTTTCAAATAGAAATGAATGTGTAGAAAGCTTGCTGCACAAGGGATTATTATATATCAAATCCAATCATGTTTTCAGCAATTTCAGCAAAAGAATCTTCTTGCTCTTCTGTATATTGTTCCCAGATCGACTTACTCCACAACTCAATTCGATTTGAAACGCCGATGACCACACATTCTTTTTCGAGTTTTGCATATTGGAGTAGGTTTGATGCGATGTTAATACGCCCCTGCTTGTCCAGATCGCATTCGACTGCGCCAGAGAAGAAGAACCGGGTAAACGCACGTGCATCTTTTTTCGTTAGCGGTAGTGCTTTGAGTTTCTCTTCAATTAGTTTCCACTCACTCATAGGGTAGCCAAATAAACATTGATCAAGCCCTCTCGTCAGCACAAACTGTTCTCCGAGACCGTCTCTAAATTTAGCAGGGATGATCATGCGCCCTTTTGTATCAATCGTATGTTGGTATTCACCCATGAACATGATAATCAGAGCCCCACTTTCTCACCCTTACTCTCCACTATCCACCACTTCTCTCCACAAAACTTATTCTACACTGTTTCTCCATAAAAAAAAACCCTGAACTAGTCAGGGTTCATTAAAACTTTATTTCAAAGTTTGACAATTTGTTGCTTATTTTGAAATGAAAATGGCAGATTTTTGAACGTTTTGAAGAATTCTGGACCATATTTGTTTAAAAAGTACATGATATTCCAAATTCTTTCTTGTGGGGCATCTAGTGGTTTTAAACTATTTTCAATCCGTTCAAAGTCCCGAAGGATATATCCTTCCTTCTCTTCCACACGCTGCGCAACCTTTTGATACACAAATTGAAGCTGGTCTTCAATAAATTTGGCATTTTTATCTAGCAGCTGCTCGAAGTTTGGTTCAATCTCCAGTGCTTCTTGTCTCATCACGCCATGAGCATTAGCCAATTCACGTTTGGCATGTTCAACCGCTTGAACAAAGCTGTCTGGAAGGCTTTGCTGAAAGTGAGCGTCTTTCTTTTCTTTTACTCCATTTGTGAGCACTTCTTCTACCGACAGTTCTCTAACTGGCAGTTTCTTGTCGATGTGTCTTTCAAGAATGGTCACATGCAGTCTCGGAAGAACAGGCGCCATCTTTAATTGAAAATGCTCAAAGATTCCTTTCAGCTCTCCCCAATAGTTAACCTCACCGTGTCCTGCCATAAAAGCAAGTGTCGGGAGAAGGGTTTCCTGCATCAAGGGACGCGTCACCACATTGTTGCTAAATCGTTCTGGGTGCTCCTCAACTTCCTTCAAAAGCTCTTCCTTTGTCCATGTAAGCCCCACTTCTGATATCAAAAACCGGCCGTTCTCTTTTTCAATTAGGAAACGTTCCTCATCATATTCGTAAAACAGATTCGCCTGATTGTCACCGGCTTCAATAATCGGCTGATATCCTGCTCGTTTCATAGCAGCCTGCGATTCATTTAAACGATTAGTAACCTCATCATTTGTCTCGACAATGTGCTTGAATAACGTACGCTCGAGTGGTTTGACACCTAAGTCACCTGAATTAAATAAAAGCAGTCCATCTTCTTCAAAGAGGTCACATACAATCCATTCAAAGAAATCAGTAAACGTTTGTGATTTGCGTAAACATCGAAGAAGCTGTTCAAGCAAATCATTGGTGTATGCAGATTCTTCATACGTTGAAAATACATCACGGAGCCATATCTCAGTTTTTTCTTGATCAAGCGGGATTCTTTTCGCAGCCGCTTTTTTGACGTTATGTAATGACAGTTTTTGTTTCACTGGCCCTTTTTCGCCAGATGTGTACACAAAATTAATTTCATCTACGTCATGATCCTCACCGGCTACCCAAAAGACCGGAATCACTGGGACGCCAAGTTCTGTTTCTTTTTCTTTTGCAAACTGAATGATGGATATGATTTTATGTATGGTATAAAGCGGTCCTGTTAATAGACCAGCCTGCTGCCCTCCGACCACCATGACACTTCGCTTGTCACGGATCTTTTCAATGTTCTGACGCATCGCTGCCGATTCAAACTTTGCGTGATATGCACTCATATAATCCGCTAAAGCCTCGCGCGGGAAGCTCATTTTCATGAGATCGTCGTATCTCTTTTTCCATGTGTACTCAGAATGTATATCATAATCAAAAAAAGTCGTCATCTCTTTTTTTTCTTCTATATAATCACGTATGAATAAATTCTGACTTCGGATGGAAAGTTCAGTCAATTGCATGTTTAGAACTTCCTTTCTTCAATAAATAGTTAGTTTCCCGAAAAAGTATAGCATGTAAATGAGCTCACTCAAAAGATTTTGTTTGCTTTTTTTCCAATACTTCCAAGCTTCGATCAAAGAAAGTGAGATGTGGCACCGCAACACCTTGTGCTTGAGCCTTTTTTAAAAGATAGCCAAGGATAGCTTTTCTTTCGGTTTGGCGGCCTTTTACTATATCTTGAAGCATAGATGATTGATTCTCAGCCGTATTCTCGCAAACAGTGATGACATAAGCCCAGAGTCGCTCTTTTTCAGGTAAGCTCAAGATAGAAACTGCTTCTTCAAATGCACATTTCATCATGTATTCATATGAAGGATTTTGAATTAATGCCCCGTTTCTCACATGCAGTAAAGTCGTAAGCGGATTAATACAGACATTGACAAGCAGTTTTTCCTCCAGCACCTTTTTCCAATCATCCGTATAGACCATCTGAAAATGGGATGATGTCTCATTCAATGCTTTTTTTATATCAGCTGCTGCTTCATGCTGAAATGCCCCCCACTTGATGACACCGATACCTGTATGGTTCACTTCATGATCTGACATCTTCATTGCTCCGTGCTCTACCACACCTATGTATAATGAATGTCCCGTTTTCCAATTCTCCAAATCTAATAAGTGAGCCATTCCGTTCTGTAAGAATAAGATACGATGAGGAGATAATGTTGATAGTTCACTAAGCACATCTTGCAAATGATGATATTTCACTGTCACGATGAGCAAATCAAATTCTCCTGTTATTCCTGTTTGTGCATGAACAGACGCCTGGCATGTTTCTCCTTTTACTGTTCGCTCAATACCGAATGCTCGAATCTCTTCTGCCTGTTCGTTTCTTCTTGTAAAGACTGTGACGTCATGATGCTGCGTTAAATAACTAGCACAGAGCAGACCAATCGCACCGCCGCCAATGATTCCAATGTTCAACTGCCGCACATCCCTTTTTCGTTTACTTCCTGATATCAACTATTTTAACAGGTTCATGTCATGATGCAAAAAGCAGATGACGCGCTACGATTGAATTTTTTTAATTTAAAAACTATAATAATAAGTGTAAAAACTTTTTGAGGCGGATGGGATGAAAACGCCTTCAATGACATCACTGTCGACATTATGTGTGTAAGGGGGAAGATCATATGGCACAAGTAAAACGACTTCTAATTAATTACAAAACTTTAGAGGAATTTAAACAATTTAAGGAATACGGCATACAAGAGCTATCCATGCTTGAAGACCTTGAAAGCAATATGATTGAAAACGACAGCAACTCTCCATTTTATGGGATTTATTTCGGAGATAAGCTAGTGGCACGTATGAGCCTTTATCAAGTGGACGGCTCAACGACAACGTATTTTAACCACAACCATGATTATTTAGAGCTGTGGAAGCTGGAAGTGCTTCCTGGGTATCAGCGCAAAGGGTACGGCGAAGCACTTGTTGAATTCGCTAAATCGTTCGGATTGCCAATTCGGACCAATCCGCGTGTCAAATCTGCCGGTTTTTGGGATAAAATGGGCTTTGAAGCAGTCAAATATGATATGGAGCGCGATAAGGGTGAAAATCCACTCATCTGGGAGCCCGCACATATTCAAAAAAATACAGGTGAATCCGCTTAAAGGCTGATCACAAAACGCCCCTCCTTTCTCTGTGAGGGGCGTCTCTTTATTTAGCATATTCTTTTAAGCTTATATTCTGTTTGACTCTTTCAACGATACTTATGAGTGCCCGGTAATCTTCTTCTGTCATTTTTAATTGCCGCTTTAAGTGTTCATTTTCTTCCGTAAGTGACTTTAATTGATGCTGTGCATCTGCCAGTTCTTCGCGTAAATGAGCAGGTCCATCAGGTTCTTTTTCAAGCTGCTCTAAAAACTGAATCACTTCTCGAAGGGTCAATTCTGCCTCGTTTGAAGATGTCTTCTCTTCTATGGTTAACGCATGTTGTGGTAAACCAGAGGAATGAATCCCTATTTTTTTACGCAATTCTTTCCGCTGTTTTTTTGCCAGTTCTATGCCTGCCTGATATTGCTTTCTCACGTATGAATTCCACCTGAAACCGCATGCTGCCGCAGTTCTTGACAATGCCTTACCAACTTCCTCAAATGCGGAAAGCTGCGTTCCTCCATCTCGAATGTGCCTTAAGACGACTTCTGCTAAAAGTAAATCTTCATCCTGTGTCCATGCGTCCTGCCTTGTAATCGTCAATTGATCATCCCCCCTGAATCTGAATACCACATCATATGCGCCTACTAGAGTAGATAGACTATTTGCAGGAGAGAATCGTAAAAAATAGACAAATAAAAAAACGCAAGGGAAGATTCCCTCACGTTTTTTTATCAAGCATTAGTTGCTTTTTACGTCTTTGCCTTTGTATGTTCCGCAAGATTTGCAGACACGATGAGAAATTTTCATTTCACCGCATTCTGGGCAAGCTACCATACCAGGTACTTGTAGTTTGAAATGCGTACGACGCAATCTTTTTTTCATTTTAGAAGTTCTTCTAAAAGGTACAGCCATTATTCCCACCTCCTTAAAGAGTTAAGATTCATTATTTTCTTCTAAGAGCTTCTTCAAGCCTTCCAAACGAGGATCAATTCGGTTTTGATGTGCATCTTCCGAAATGACCGCCCAGTCATTCCCTTCTTGTGGTGCAGCACCTTTTACGTCAGTTTGATCGCAAAAGATTTGCATCGGCACTTCAAGAAGAATTTCTTCCTTGACTAAAGGCGTTAAGTCGATGATGTCGTCTTCTACAATAGAAACGTCTTCATCTTCTATGTCGTCTGTCTTATGAAGTACAAATAGTTCTTTCGTTGAAATCGCAAATGGATAATTTACATCAACAAGCGTTCTTGAAGAAGGCAATGTCATTTCACCTGTGATGGTTAAATCAAATGCGACTTGCTTTGATTCGATCACTCCAGTCCCTTTCACCTCTACTGGTGAAATGCGACGTATATCTGAATGAAGGCTAGTAAGTTCATTTAAGTCAACCGTCTCATGAAAATCGAAGCTGTTTTTAGCTTTTTGATGTAACTGATAAACTGTCCATTTCAATTGTATCACCTCTAAGAGCAACAAACATGATTATAGCTTTCATCATGTTATTTGTCAATATTTTTTCTTTACAGTCCTTTGTGATGTCAGAGCGTTGTTTGACATCAGTTCTCGGAATGCCTACACTGAAAAAAATGGGCTTCATTTTTCCCTTATGCTACTGTAGCATAGACCATTTAACCATAGCAAGAAAGGCGGGACATCTATTGAAAGCAACAGGAGTCGTTGTCGAGTATAATCCATTTCATTATGGACATGCCTACCATGTTCGTCAGGCGAAAATACATACCTCCTCAGATGTAGCCATTGCCGTCATGAGCGGTTCCTTCCTCCAGCGTGGTGAGCCTGCCATCGTCTCAAAGTGGGCGCGAACAAAAATGGCACTACAAAACGGTGTAGACATTGTGTGTGAGCTTCCATACATATACGCAGTGCAAAAGGCAGAAACCTTCGCAAACGGTGCTGTGGCGATTCTAGATGCTTTAAAATGCCACTCCCTTTTTTTCGGCAGCGAGGATGGTGACATCAAAGCATTTGAGCGAACGGCTCATGCTTGGCATGAGAAAAAAGAAGAAATAGACCTTTTCACAAAAGAAAAAGTAAGAGAAGGCTTAAGTTATCCAGCAGCATCTGCTGCTGCGTTTCAAGAGGTAATTGACCCTAAGCACTTACTGGATTTGTCTCTGCCCAATAATATTTTAGGTTTCCATTATGTCAAAGCCATCATGGAGAGATCTCCTCACATGCAACCCTTTACCTCTCTAAGGATTTCATCTGGTTATCATGATGAAGAACTACCTGAAAATCAAAAAATCGCAAGCGCAACAAGTATACGAAAAGCGTTAAAAGATCATGGTACATTTGAAACAGTTGCCGCTTATCTTCCAGAAGCTACGCTCAAGCAATTACATGACTATCATTCTTCATATGGTCTTCTACATACACAAGAAGCCTACTTTAGCTTCTTAAAACATGTTTTTCACACAATGGATACGGCAGAACTAGAAGGCATCTATGAAATCGAAGAAGGCATCGAACACCGCATGCAAAAAGCGATTACACATGCATCCTCCTACGAGGAATATCTATCACTTGTGAAAACAAAACGCTATACGTGGACAAGACTGCAGCGAATGAACACACACCTCTTAATGAGGGTGAAGAAGAGTGCCATGCATGAGCTGCTGAAAGAGAAAAAAGCACCTTACATTCGGTTACTTGGTATGTCAAAGAAAGGGCAGCAATACTTATCTCGTGTGAAAAAAGATTTGGACGTGCCGCTCGTCAGTAAACTGTCTGCCTTTTCACATCCCGCACTTGATCTTGATATACGTGCATCCCGCGTCTTCAGCCTACCCGTTAGTGAGCCAGTGCAAACGAACTTAACGGAAGCGGAATTTAAAACATCACCGATCCGATATGATGAAGAAACTGGTCTCTTCCAGTCTTAGCAAAAAAGAGCAGCCTTTATAAAGGTTGCTCTTTTTGATTAAGATGCTTTCTCTTTTAATTTATTTAAATAGTTCAGAGCATCTTGCATTGTATCTACAGGTACAATTTTCATATCACTTTTAATATCTTTCGCTGTTTTGACAGCATTTCGGTAGTCTGAATTTGGATCACCTTTATCGTTCGGTGCAAAGAATA
The DNA here is from genome assembly GCF_038610765.1 of Bacillus sp. FSL R5-0422. Lineage (NCBI taxonomy): Bacteria > Bacillati > Bacillota > Bacilli > Caryophanales > Bacillaceae > Bacillus > Bacillus sp. FSL R5-0422. The sequence goes on along the minus strand of NZ_CP152014.1, from coordinate 1,402,545 downwards.
TATCTTTGCCGGCTTTATCTGCCGCCACGACCTTTTGATCGATTCCGCCAATTGGGCCGACCGTTCCATCGGCGTCAATCGTTCCCGTTCCTGCAATCGCATAGCCATGTGTTTCGTCTTCTTTTGTCAGCTGGTTATAAATTTCAAGTGACATCATAAGACCTGCTGATGGGCCGCCGATATTTTCAATATCCACCTTAATAGAAGGTGAAACTTTCACATTTCGGTCTGTAAATAATGATACACCAATTCCAACTCGATTCGGCTCTTCTTTAAATGGTTTTAATGTCACTTTCTCCGTGATATCTTTGCCATTTCGTTCAAGGACAAAACGGACAGGTGTACCTGCTTTTTTGCTGCTAATATACGAAACCATTTTATCAGCAGAATCATACGTCTTGCCATCTACGCTTTTGATTCGGTCGCCCACTTCAATTTTACCGTAAGCAGGCATTCCTTTCATCACATAGCTTGCATATACGCCGTTAAACGTATAATCTACTTTTTTTCCTGCTTTTGTATATGCTGCAATCATCGCATTTTCTTGAGAACTTTTCATCAGCTGAAGCTGCCTTTTCATATAATCTTGATCCGACTCCCCGTCCGCTTTAATATTTTCTTCTGGGACGATTTCGTCATATTTATTCATTTTCGCAAGCAAATACGTATACGGATTAGCTGGACCTACTTTAATTGTCATGAGAGAGAAGCTGCCCTTCTCGCCATATCCGCCGTCTACTTGAATGTGGGGAGCAATCTCGGTTGCATCACCCGGCTTTGTCACGTAATATGGCAGTTTGACAAAGGTTAAGCCACATAATACAAGGATCACGACAAAAAAGCTAAGCCAGCGAATATTTAATTTTTTCATTCGATTAACACTCCCATTTATCAATAACATCTTTTAGCTTACCTGTTAGTTGATCTGCGGCAAGCTCACCTGCTTCAATCATCTCCTGCACCTGTGTAAACGCACTCGAGCTAAATGTTTCAAGCCTCGGCCGGATCATGACATCAGCATGAATGGTTTGATGACGGACCAATTCATTTTGAAGGATGTCCAAACTTTGCATAATTACATCCGATAATCTCGTCGCCTTTTCTGTTTTTTTCACCCTTGATACATCAGAGGCGATAATGAGGTCTGCACCCATATCTTTTAAAACAGATACAGGAATGCGGTCTACAACCGCTCCATCCACTAGCTGTCTGCCGCCCATTTCATGAGGAACAAACACGCCCGGAATACTGATGCTCGCTCTGACTGCTTGTGAGACAGATCCTTTTTTAAACACGACCTTCTCCCCTGTCTCGAGGTCACAGGCAACCACAGCAAGGGGCATTCTTAATTCTTCGAATTTTTTCCCATATGTAAACGTGTGGATCAACTGCAAAATTCGATTTCCTTTTAGAAGACCGATTTTTGGCAGTGTATAGTCAGCATAATACTTTCTTCTGAAGACAAGTGCAAGTTTTTTCATTTTTTCTACGTCTTGTCCTGCCGCATAAAAACTCCCAACAAGTGCGCCAATACTGCTGCCAGCGATCATATCTACCTGAATACCTTGTTTCTCAAGACTAGATAAAACTCCGATATGTGCCATTCCCCTCGCACCTCCAGAGCCTAACGCAAGCCCGATGACTGGTCGCCTCATGAAAATCCACCCTCCTCTTTTCTATGCATATATACGAATCTATTGGTCTAAACATGCCCCTTCTGATCGTATAGTAATAGAAGACAGGCTCGGCTAGTTTCTTTCTTTTTTGATCACGAGCTCGCCAATAGATCATAACGGCAAGGGGCGAAATCTCCATGAAAAAATGGAACACTCTGTTCATCGCTGCTTTTTTTATCTTTTTAACAGCCACTGTGATTACACATCCACAAGCCTCTTTGCAAGCGTCTAAAAATGGACTTGCAATGTGGTGGGAGGTTGTATTTCCATCATTGCTTCCTTTTTTTATTTTGTCCGAGCTATTAATTAGTTTCGGGATTGTCAGATTTGTGGGTGTATTATTAGAACCATTTATGCGCCCTATCTTTCGAGTGCCTGGTGTAGGCGGATTTGTCCTAGCGATGGGAATGGCATCTGGCTTTCCTTCTGGTGCGAAATTAACCACACGACTCAGGCAGGAAGGACAACTGACACAAATCGAAGCAGAACGCCTCGTTTCTTTTACAAATTCATCGAATCCATTGTTCATTTTCGGTGCGGTGGCTGTTGGTTTTTTTCATCATCCAGCTTTAGGAATTGTTTTGGCGTGCGCACATTATTTAGGGAATCTCGCTGTTGGGGTCACGATGCGGGGATATAAAGCAAGGCATGATGCACATTTGAGAAGCCGTAAGCGATTATTATTCCCACCGTTTCAAGAGGCATTCAGCGCTCTTCATACAGCAAGACTCGCAGAGAAAAGACCGCTCGGCCAAATTTTAAGTGATGCGGTCATGTCATCAGTCCAGACACTCTTTATGATTGGCGGCTTTATTATCTTATTTTCTGTGTTTAGCAAAATGCTATCAGTTGTTCATGTGACGGACCTCTTATCCGTCGGGATCGGATATATGCTGCAAACGATGCACCTTCCGCCAGAATTAGATCTTGCGATGATTGCTGGTTTATTTGAAATCACGTTAGGAAGTCAGCTGACAGGGTCACAGGAAGTTACCCTTCTTGCTAAAACGGTTGTCGTCAGCTTTATATTAGGATTCAGCGGGTTTTCTGTTCAAGCCCAGGTCGCCGGCATTCTAGCGGCAACAGATATACGCTTTAAACCATTCTTCTTCGCTCGTTTGCTTCACGGCATTTATGCAGCTATTTTTGCCTTTTTATTGTTCAAGCCTCTTTATGTCTCTCGATCTGATATGGCTCTCCCAGCGGGTGCCTTTGAAGCAAGCCAGCAGGTCGTCATGTACAGCAGTGTGCTTTGGAATCAGCTTGTGACGACTGGCCCTTTGATCACGCTATGCAGCTTGATCTTGTATATGGTGCTATACTATCAAAAAGTAAAAAAAGGATGAGTGCACGTTGCACTCATCCTTTAAATTTTTCTATCAACGCTTCTTCTACCTCTTTTGGCACAAGACCTTTAACTGAACCATCATATTTCGCTACTTCTTTGACAATGCTGGAGCTTAAGAAAGAATATTGATTGTTGGTCATCATGAAAAATGTTTCAATGTCATCGTTTAACACTTTATTCATTGATGTCCCTTGCATTTCATATTCAAAGTCTGTCACAGCTCTTAATCCGCGTAAAATGACTTTGGCTTCTTTTTGTTTCGCATAATCAACAAGCAGACCGTGAAAGGATTCAACTTTGATATTTGGCAGATCCTTCGTCGCTTGGCGAATGAGCTCACACCGTTCTTCAACGGTAAATAACGGTTTCTTGGATGAGTTATTTAGTACACATACATACACTTCATCAAAGATCTTTGCACCTCTTTTGATGATATCCAAATGGCCCAATGTGACTGGATCGAAGCTACCCGGACAAACGGCTATGTTCCCCATGCTTTAATTTCCCCGCTTTCTATAGATCGTAATACCAGTCAACCCGTACAATTCCTGTCTTGATATGTAAAGCTGTCCAGCTTCCTCTGGTAGTGTGACGTCCTTATCATGCTCACACACGATCACGCCGTCATCTGTTAATAAGGCATGCTCATCAATCATGTCAAGAAGTGCTTTTAGCTGTTGATCTTTATAAGGCGGATCAAGAAAAATTGCTTGAAAGGATTCCTCTCGTTTCACAACGGCTGCGAGTGCACGCTTTGCCTCGTTTCGAAACACTTCACTTTGATCACTCAGCTCTAATTGATTGAGGTTTCCTTTTATCGTTTGAATCGCCTTCATATCTCGATCAACGAATATGCAATGATCGAATCCTCTAGAAAGCGCTTCAATCCCTAAACCGCCGCTTCCCGCAAATAAATCAAGCGCCCATCCGCCATCAAAATACGGGCCAATCATATTAAATATCGATTCTTTTACTTTATCTGTCGTCGGTCTTGTTGATTGACCTGGTACCGCTTTAAGTGTGCGGCCTTTTCTCGTTCCAGAGATGACTCTCATTTTTCCACCACTTTTTCTGCTTGCTTCTATTGGTTATTGTGTATGACAAAAAATCCAACATTATCTTACCACAACACACCGCAAGGGACAATGCGCGGACTTTCATTCATTTTCTATGTATAGATCAAGGAAAGCGGGGTCATACTACTTATAACAGCATCTGATGTGGTGCTGTTGCCAACCGCGGAGAAGACTTACGTTTCCCCATAAGTTCTTCCTCCGGTTTCTCCTCTCCCTTTGCCTTCTCCTTAATGAATCATTAAGAATAGAAGGACCCCGCGGGTGATGCCGCGGGGGTTTTTTTTGTGTCTTTAAAAGCCCACTTTATAATCATACTCTTTTGCTTTGTCCAATTTGGATTCGTACTCTAATTTAATAAAAGGCTTATATGAAGGCTCAACACGCTTCACAAATGGCAATGAGCTGAGCTTAGCCATATGGCGCTCGAGATCATTCATATCGCAATAGATCACTGCATATTTCATTTTCCTTGAAATATAGTGAACATTTCCAAATTTTCTTAGCGCCTTTGACTGCTTTAACGAATGCAGCCAAACGACCATCCCTTGACGTTTGGTTTCCATCTTTTCACCTGCCGCTTTTTCAATTCTTTTCAGTTATTATGTAAAAGACGAGACATTCAAGTCTCGTCAAGATACTTTACAGCCACAGCTGCCACCAGATCCACAGCCACCGCCGCATGATGATAGACCATCAAAATATGGGTTCCCTGTTGGAACTTTGATATATGCTGATACAGCTTGACCGATTTCAATACTAATCTCATCTAAGATGGATTGAATCGCTGTTTCTGCTTTTTTGAAATCAACTACTGTATCGTGAAGATCTAACTTTCTTTTGACCTCACGCATTTCCTTTGAGATCGTTCTATAGTCCGGATGGTATTTGCCGAACCGCTGCACATCCTCATATTGCTCTTTTACTTTTGTAAAATGGGCAATAATTTGTTGGGCTTCTTCGTCTTGCTGGAGACGCTTAAAGCAGTTGCGGTAATGTTCAGCCTCCTCCGACTGAAGAATCATGGCAGCCAATTGATTTGCTTTCTCTTGGAGCTCCACGGATTCGATTGTCGCATACATAAATGATGCACCTCCAATTCATAGTTTACCACGAAACCTATGGATCAGAAAATGCTTTTACGTCACAAATACATCCCACGTCTCTCTTTTCTCCCTATATTCTGGATGACGAGAATTGATCACAACGGTCATTTTATGCTTTCCTTTTGAAAGATGCTTGACCACAAATGCAGCAGTATACTCATTGCCCGCACGTTTTCCGTCTACATACACTGTAAAATATCCCGCCTTCTCATCCTTTTTTAGTTGCGTCGACTCAAGATGAAAATCTTGAAGTGTACTTTCTATATAAACAGAAGATCCCTGCACTTTGTATTTTAAAAAACCTTGCTGCTTCATTTCACTTTGGACTTGCTGCATTACTGGTACAGCTGGATCTTGCTTCGTGATTTGCTTCTCTTCATGTTGACTTTGACACCCGGTGACAAGAAAAAGCAATGCGCATATTGACAGCATCCATTTCATCATCTGATTCTCCTTTCATCTACTTTTATAGGATGCTCAGGAAATAGACATCTTAATCAACTCAAAAAAGCCTCACCCGGCTCCATTTTGATTGCGCATTGCTTGGAACATTTGAATCATCATTTCAGCCATTTGGACACTGTTACTCAACTGACTCACACGATGAGGAATGGTTTTTTCGTAAAAATTCATTTTATCTAATTCAAAGGACGATAGCTTATCAGGATGTCGAGTCAACTGTCTATACCAGAGAGGACGCTGTCTGATGAATTTGATTCGTTCCTCTTCGGCCATGACAAACTCCTGTACGTCTTTCCGCACCAAAAGCATCCCCTTTCAATTAATCTTTCCTAAAGGAGAATGGGTGCTGACTGCCTCCAGATGAACCTTTCTTTGAGCCATTTGATGAAAATTGTCCGAGTAAGCTTTGTAAAGAGGAAATAGACTGGCTCATTTTGTTGATTTGTTCATTCATTTGATCAGCGTCCATTTTTTTCACAGCAGAAACCATTTTAGACATAAAATCTGCTTTTCCCGATTCACTTGGCTTTGAGGCTTTTTCTTCTTTCACATCCTCAGATTGCGTTTGCCGGTAAGGAGACCACATCTCATCTTCCTCACCAAACATGACCCAATTTTCGTATACACTTTGCCAACTTTTTTCTTGCGTTTGCACTTCTTGAATTAACTTCGGATGGCGTCTGACGAATTGTTTAAATTCATCAATGGATGTTTGTTTTTGCTTGTTTGTCATATCCTCACCCCCCATACAAATGCCTACTATACTATATACATCAGCAGTTATTTTGGTGAGCCTCTTTTTTGAAACAAAAAACAGCTGCGATGGTGCAGCTGTTTTCGTTTAAGATGCTTTTTTAATGAAGTTTTGGGTGTAGTATTTTTCTTTCACACCGACGCCAAGATGTGTGTAATCTTTATTTAATAACGCCTTCCTATGACCTTCACTATTGAGCCAGCCTTCTACCGCTGCAGGTCCATCTACATAATTATAGGCAATGTTTTCACCTGCGAGCTGAAATGCCACCTCGCCTCTTTCTAATCGGTCTTTCAGCGTACCGTATTTTTTCGATTCATGGGAGAAATAATGATTCTCTTTCATGTCCTCACTATGCATGAATGCCACTTCAGAGGTTTCATCATCCCAGTTTAAGGTCGGCAGTTTATATTTATGACGAATAATATTGGTCATATCAAAAATTTGTTTTTGACTGGACGCTTCGATCTCTTTCCATTTTTCACCCGATATTGTCTCTGGTTCTATCAATTGACCTCGATAGACGACTTCGTATGGCTTTTGTTTCACAAATGTATCTGCGTTAAACGCCCTGATACTAGAAAGGGTGCTTTCAAACTTATCCATGTAAAGCTGAACATATACATCATCGTCCACTTTCACGGTGGGCCTTGTATTCATATCATCTTCTGAGAATTCAAAACGGTATGAATTTTGTTCATCCTCTACATGAATGTAAGGTGCAATTTGTGTTTTTTTAAATACCTCACTTGTGGCTTGACCGATTTTAAACGGTTCAACATTGAGCCCGTCTCCTGTTGCAAACAATGTCACCACTTTACTATCCTTTACCCCTACTTGAATATAGTGCTTCTTCGATTGATTGTAGATCCACCAGTCATAATCATATGCGGAAGGATCAATGCGATCTGGTTCTCCCAGCTGTTTAAGCACTTCGTTTGAAGATTTCCCCATAAAGGACATGAGCCCCTTTTTTGGGATGTTGATCGGCTTATCGCTAGATGTTTCTTCATTAGACACCTTCGGTTCATTGCTGTTTTCTTTTTCTGGTGAAGATCCATATTGAATAAACAGAACGTACGTTCCAGATATAATCAGGAGGATGAGGAGTGTTTTGAGCACAGTTTTCAAATAAACACCTCCGTTAAATTGGCAAGGTACAAAAAAAGTACCTTCTACTGTCATTTAAACAAAACTCGCTTCATTTATCAACGACAATACAGCCTATTTAACACGAATTTAAAATATGCCCCTCTTAATGGAGAAATCCTTGTCCATGATCTTGATCCTGTTGAGAGATTTCTGTCAGTGCATCTCCTGCGCGATCATTCGATAAATCTTCAACGGATAAATCTCCAAGAGCGACAATCCCTGTTAATGCACCGTTTTTCACAACAGGAATGCGGCGAAGCTGGTGCTCTGACATCAGCCGAACAATTTCTTCAAGCGTTGCATCTTCTTCTGCTGTCAGTACTTCCTTCGTCATTATCGAGCCTACTTCCTGTGAGTTTGGCTTTTTTTCTGCAATGCCTCTGAGTACAAGGTCACGGTCTGTGACAATGCCAATGAGCTGATCTCCGTTAACCACAGGAATGGCACCAATGTCTGCATCTCTCATTTTGACTGCGGCTTCATACGAATTGTCATCTTGCTGACATGTCACTACTTTTTTTGTCATAATATCTTTGATTTTTTTTGTTTTCACGTTGATTCCTCCATCTGTTATTTTCTTTATTACTGTAACCAGGTTATAAAAGAACATACCTTTCACAGTTGAAAGTTTAACGCTTTCATACTATGATTGTCAGTAAAGGGAATTTTTATAAGGAGGGGTTTTGGGTGAAGTTTGAAGGTACGGGGATTGAAAAGGTAGCAGCTGACTTAAATAAATTAGATTTCATCATGGAAAGTGAAGGATTTGTACGAGCCGATCAATGGGATTATGAGCGTGTGACGTACGACAGAAAGTATAACATGGTAGAGGGAACCTTTTATTTACGGATTTCCGGCTACGCCACCGAAGGAGATGTTGGTTCAAAAAGAGCACACATACAGCTTCTCACACCTTTACTCGGAAAACATTATTATCCGCATGGTGTTGAATACGGCGAAGGCGAAGATTTCCCTAAGTCTCTCATTCAATCAAGCAAAAAAACGCTTGATCAGCTGAAAGAAAAACTAGAAGCAATGACTGCAGAAGCATAAACGAAAGCACAGCCATATGGCTGTGCTTTTTTCATTCATATTTCGGAATCAGCGCATCTGGTACGGCATCTTTCGCTCTTTCTTTTCTTGCCCAGTCAAAGAAGACAACAGCAAGGATCGAGCCGTACACAATCTCCTGAATAATTTTCATCAAAATCGCGCCTAGCTGCTGGTCTTCTAGCAGCGGCAAGGTATGGAACATTTCAGGACCTGTGAGTGCAAGACCTGCCAGCGTATCATTTGGAACGCATAGATGCAGCGCCTGTATCCATGCACCAGCGTCAGAATAGGTGGCATAGATTGGTGCCTCACTAAACATGATGAGTGCACACGCAGGAGTCATTAATATCCCGTCTGCCATGATATAACCAAGCTTTAAAATGCCTGTAATCTGCGGCTGACTTTGGACTTTATGAACGAGCGGCCACCACATGAAAAAGGCAGCGATAAAAATGACTACTGTCATCAGCGCATGATAAAACGGATCTGTTTTCACAAAGTCAAACACAAGCGGAATATGATACATCGAAAACAAGCCATTAAACCCGAGCAATGCAATTAAAGGCTTGGAAAACAAACGAAACATCTGCTGAATGCCTGGTGTTTGTATGATCCGCTCCCATATGGCCGCAGGCAATCCTGTAATAAGGAGGGGCGGAATGACTAAATAGAGCACCGCCATTTGTGCCATATGTGCACTAAACATAATATGTCCCATTAAATCAATTGGGCTTCCTTTCACGGCGTATAACAGAACAAGCCCCGTCAGAAACAACGTTTTCTCTTTTACCGTCGCACGATGCTTCCCCTTTGTCACAAGAAGCAGATAAAGAGCAGCTGCTATGACAATGCTAGTCAAATAGTAAGGGCTCCATAATGCCCGAAATCCGAATATCTCTAAGTTCTCCATTGCTGCGCCTCCTTCAAGGGCAAAGCGGACTTACCACCAAATAATGGTCAAAAAGGCTAAGACGGTAATAAACGCGACAAACACACCTGAATAAAGAAACAATGCGGGTGTTTCATGCCCTTTTTGGTTCATGTGCATAAAATAATAAAGCTGAAAAGCCACCTGAATCACGGCAAGCAGTAAAATAAATGGTACTGCGAACCAGTTTCCTACGTCTTCAGAAGCGATTGTTAAAAAGGCAACAAAGGTTAATCCAATCATCAAGCCGAAAGAAATGAGCTGATGCTTCATTTCTTCGGCATTTTTCTTTTTACGGTATACAAGATCGACTTTAGACTGATTTGTGTTTTTATTTCCCATTCTTATCCCACCATTCCCATTAAATATACAACGGTAAAGATGAAGACCCACACAACATCAATGAAGTGCCAATACAGACTTGCTACATAATATTTTGGCGCATTGTATAAATCGAGTCCGCGTCTCATATTTCGAATCATAAGAGCGGTAATCCAGCAAAGTCCGAAGGCAACGTGAGCTCCGTGAGTTCCTACAAGTGTATAGAAGGAGGAACCAAGAGCTGAGCTGGTAATGGTAAAATCATACGCATGCACATAATGGTAGAACTCATAAATCTCCACCCCTAAAAATGAAGCACCTAATAGCACAGTCACGCCAAGCCAAAGCTGCATCTTTTTAAAGGCAAAGTTTTTCATATGATACATTGCATACACACTCGTTAAACTACTCGTCAGTAGAAGCATTGTGGCAATAAAGACAAGTGTGAGATCAAACATATCAGTTGTTTTTGCTCCGCCTGCATTAGAGTTTTTCAGCGCCAAATACGTGGCAAAGAGCGATGCAAACAGAACAGTTTCTCCCCCAAGAAACAACCAGAACCCGACGAACTTATTCTTTCCTTCTAACGTGGCTTTCTCAGGAGAAGCCGGAAAAGTTTCTGCTGTCATTTTTTGTGGTTCCATTATGCTTTCACCCCTTTATCATCGTCATCGGTCAGATCTTCTTTGTGAATATGGTACCCATGATCGTCTTTAAGAGAGCGAACCAGCATGGTCGCAAATGTAATACCAAGACCAATGAGAATCACTGGAAGTCCCCAGCTGTGCTCTTGGCGATACATGAAACCAAACGCTGACACAAATAGACCGAATGAGATAATGACAGGTAAAATGGAATTATTCGGCATGTGAATATCATCGAGCGGTTCAGATGCTGTCATTCCTTTTTTACCATCCATTTTTTCAATCCATAATGGATCTAGTCCTCTGACAAGTGGAAGCTGTTTAAAGTTATATTCTGGCGGAGGTGAAGACACTGCCCATTCAAGCGTTCTTCCGTCTCCCCAAGGATCACCCGACACGTGCTCTCCTTTCGCTGTCGTCCAGATGACGTTAATCAGCAGGATGACAACAGCTACAAACATAAACAGCGCCCCAATTGTACTAACCAAGTTCCCAAGGTCTAACCCCTGATTTGGCAGGAAGGTAAAGACTCGGCGCGGCATGCCCCAAAGACCGAGAAAATGCTGAATAAAGAAAGTTAAATGAAAACCGACGAAAAACAGCACAAAGCTTATTTTCCCAAGCTTCTCATTCAGTATTTTTCCAAACATCTTCGGCCACCAGTAATGCACACCAGCTAAAATACCGAATACAACCCCGCCGATAATGACGTAGTGGAAATGCGCCACGACAAAGTACGTATCATGGAACTGATAATCTGCTGCAGCGGCTGCAAGCATGACTCCAGTTACCCCGCCAAGTAAAAATGACGGTATAAAAGCAACGGAATACAGCATCGGTGTTGTAAACTTCACATTACCGCCCCATATGGTGAGCAGCCAGTTAAATACTTTAATTCCTGTCGGCACCGCAATTGCCATTGTGGCGACAGCAAAGATCGCATTGGCAATCGGACCAAGTCCTGTTGTAAACATGTGATGCGCCCACACCATGAATCCAAGGAAACCAATCAATACAGTCGCAAACACCATGGACGAATAGCCAAATAGCCTTTTTCTTGCAAACACTGGAATGATTTCAGAAAATATCCCGAATGCTGGCAAAATTAAGATATAAACTTCTGGGTGTCCGAAAATCCAGAACAAATGCTCCCAGATGATTGTGTTACCGCCAAGCTCTGGATTGAAAAAGCTCGTATCAAACATTCTATCAAGCATCAGCATTGCAAGCCCTGCTGTAAGTGGCGGGAATGCGAATAAAATCAGTGCTGAGGCGACAAATGTCGTCCAAGTAAAGAGCGGCATTCTCATATACGTCATACCAGGTGTTCTCATATTAATAATCGTTGCAAGAAAGTTGATCCCGGCAATTAGCGTACCAATACCCGCTATCTGCAACCCTAAAATATAGAAATCCATGCCGTGTCCTTCTGAATTCAGCGTGAGTGAAGCGTATGCAGTCCAACCTGCATCAGGTGCCCCGCCCATAAACCATCCAAGGTTTAAGAAAATTCCCCCGAAAAAGAATAGCCAAAAACCAAGTGAATTCACAAACGGAAATGCTACGTCACGTGCACCAATTTGAATTGGTACAACCGCATTCATTAATGCAAATAAAAGCGGCATCGCTGCAAGGAAAATCATCGTTGTTCCGTGCATCGTCATGACTTCATTGTAAAACCCAGCACTTACAAAATCATTTTCAGGGATGGCTAGCTGAATACGGATTATCATCGCTTCCAGGCCGCCAATTAAAAAGAAAAATCCCCCTGCCACTAAATATAGTACGGCTATTTTTTTGTGGTCAACCGTTGTCAAGTAATCCCATAAGACAGCGCCAAACCCCCGCTTTTTAGCTATTGTACTCACCATGAAATCCCCCTCTTATCTCCCATTTGCCCCTTTTTCATATCAATGTCTATTTTAACTTTACACAGACTGTGTCTGACAGATGGCTATTTCTTGGTTGTAGAGACATATTCGGGAGCTCTTAACAAAAACTTCACATCGATTACATACCCTCTTGCACATTCCTTTTAGAAATTACTCGATTTTAAGTCCTTTTAAATACTCATAAAGTGCATCTGCTTCTGAGTCATTTAATTTAGGGTACGTTCCTGTCATTTTATTTCCTGGTTTAAAGCTCTCTGGATCTTTCAGCCATGCTTTCACGTTTTCTTTGTTCATGTCTTTAATTCCAGCTACTTTCGTTCGTTCGCCGAAGGTTGCAAGGTTTGGTGCTGTCCTTGCCGCTTCCGGCCGTTCGTCCCCAGGCTCCACTGCGTGACAGCTCAAGCAGTTTTTCTCTTTAAATAATTTTTCACCTTCAAGAGCAAGATCTTTTGTGGATGTAGGCTTCTTGTAATCAGCCATTTTTTTCGTCCATCCTAAAAACTCATCTTGAGAAAGCGTTTTAACTTTAAAGTCCATTAAAGCATGCGATGGACCGCAAAGCTCCGCACATTTCCCGTAGAAATATTCTCCTGCATCTTTCGTTCGTTTTGAATCAAAGGTTAAATAAAACTTGTTTTCATTGTCTGTGTTTGTATCAATTTTACCGCCAGCTGATGGAACCCAGAAAGAGTGTTTCACATCAGATGCTTTCAGCTTAAAGTACACCTTTTGATCTGTCGGTACAATTAATTCTTGACTTGTAACAATCCCATAATCAGGGTATTCGAATTCCCACCAATATAAACTGGCTCTTACATTGACAACAAGTGTCTTTTCAGGATCTCGTTTTTTCTTATCCATAGCGCTTGTATCCCCAAGCTCAAGCGTGTATGCCACAACTGGCACAACGAGAATAATGAGGAGAAGAATCGGAATCGCTGTCCACGTAATTTCTAGGTTACGGTTCCCTTCCACCTGCTTTGGAATCGTATCTTCTCCCACTTTAGAACGTTTGAATTTAATGATGACGTAAAAGAAAATGATCGATACAACAATGACGACAAGAACCATAATAAGTGTACTCAGTACCGTTAGGAAGAATTGTTTATCTGCTACTTCCCCAACTGGTTTGAGTGTTGATAAGTATGGTTCACCACAGCCCGCCAAAACGAGCGTCAATAAGAGAAACAGTGAATAAACACGCCATTTTCTTATCATAATTTGTCCCAACCCCTTTTGCTTGATCTCCTTTGCCTTTCGCTTTTTACCTCTTATTTATAAAATCACTTTTCACCCATCCATAACCCCCGCCTCTTATAAAAGCACTTACATTTCCTCTTTTCATAAAAAAATGATGTTTTTACTCAAAATACCATCTATGTATAAACAGAAAGCCGCCTAAATAGAACTGAATATCAGGCGGCTTTCATAGTTGTTAGAAAATGTTGTGTTATAAGATATAGCCTTGTTTTGATGTGATCAAAGTGTATTTTACTCTAGAATAGTGTAATAATAATCATCGCAACGAAAAAGATGGTTAAGTAATTTAATGAATAAACGAACATAAGCGTTGACCACTTCATGACGTCTTTCATTTTAAAGCCCATAAGGCCAATGACAAGCCATCCAATATTTAGCAATGTGCCAAGTGCGACAATCGGCCATCCTAATCCACCTAAGAAAAATGGAAGTGGGAGAAGACATGCTGTCCAAATGATGATTTGGCGTTTCGTGACTTCAAAGCCATAAACGACTGGCAGCATTGGAATACCTGCCTTACGGTAATCTTCCGTTTTCTTAATCGCAAGTGACAGGAAGTGCGGGATTTGCCAAATGAACATAATCATAAACAAAACCCAAGCCGTTGTGTCGATTGTACCTGTGACAGCTGTCCAGCCGATTAATGGCGGCACTGCACCAGATACACTTCCAATAACGGTATTGATGGTGTAATGACGTTTAGACCACATGGTGTAAAGAACCGCATAAGTAAAGACGCCAATAAATCCAATCACTGCTGATGTTACGGTTGTCATCAGAAGCATGATGAGTCCAAGTACAACAAGCAAAATACCAAATGCATACGCTTGCCCCGGCTGAATCTTACCTGTAACCGTCGGTCTTGTTTTTGTTCTTTCCATTAATATATCAATATCACGGTCAAACGCATTATTAATGGCGCATGAACCGGCAATAATAAGAGAAGAACCAATCATTGTTAACAACACAATATCTAGATTTCCTAGGAAACTCATCCCTGTAAAATAAAACGCAAGCCACATTCCAGTAAATGTCGTAATGAAGTTGGAATTGACGATGCCCATTTTAATCAGAGCAAGAAAATCTTTCCAAGCTGTTGTTTCTTCTATTTGTCCATGAATAGCTGCTTCCGCGGCTGTTTTGGAATTTGCCAATGTGTATAACCTCCCTTGCCCAAACCTTCAAACGAACGATGAAACGTAAATTCGTTACAACTCTATCATACAAGATAAACAGCTGTAAAAAAACATCCTATTAAATAATAAACGACAATCTCGAAGTTATTTGTGAACTTTTCGTGAATTTATTAGGATTTATCTGTGTTTCAGAAGGCGGTGCAAAATGAAATATTCTCTCCTCTATTTCTATCAGACTGTGAAAGAAAGATCAAGCACTCTAAATCTGTAAACTTTGTGAACTAACATATCATTTTTTTGTGAACTTTGGTCATTATGAATTGCAACAGAACACGCATTTGGCTTAAACTTGAGAGCATGTGAGGTTTTTCATTTAGATCAGAAGTTTTTTAGAGAAGGTGAAATAATTTGATGAAATTTGCTTTAAGGTTATTGAGCGTGATCACAACGTTTGTGATGCTGATCGTTTTGATTGGTGGTGCGCTTGTGACAAAAACCGGCTCGGGTCTTGGTTGCGGCAGACAGTGGCCCCTTTGCCACGGTCGTTTCTTCCCTGAAATGAACCCTGCTTCCATCATTGAATGGAGTCACCGCATGTCAACAGGGGTTTCAACCATTCTTGTCTTGGCACTGGCGGTCTTATGCTGGAAAAAGATTAGTCCAGTATTCCGTGAAACCAAATTTTTGGTCATCATGTCGATTATATTCTTACTGCTACAGGCACTGTTAGGGGCTCTTGCCGTCGTGTTTGGTTCCAACGCACTTGTCATGGCACTGCACTTCGGTATTTCACTCATTTCTTTTGCTTCAGTGCTATTGCTTGCGCTTCTTGTATTCGAGGCAACGCGATCTGAAACAAAGCTAGTGAAGCCGCTTCATATCGGCAAAAAAATGCAGTTTCATATTTATGGTTTGATCACTTATACGTATATCGTGGTGTACACGGGTGCTTATGTAAGGCATACAAAATCAAGCCTTGCTTGCTCTGTTTTCCCGTTTTGTTCAAAAGACGGTGCACTTCCAGCGTACTTCAATCAGTGGGTGCAAATGTCTCACAGAGCAGCAGCACTTCTTTTATTCGTCTGGATATTTGTTGCGATGTTCCATGCCATGAAACATTATAAAGAACAGAAGCAGCTGTATTATGGATGGATCATTTCAGCCATTCTCATTACACTTCAAGCGATTTCAGGTGTGATGTCTGTGTATTCCCAGCTCGCACTAGGCTATGCGCTGGCTCATTCATTCTTTATTTCCTGTTTGTTTGGAGTACTCTGTTACTTCTGCCTACTCATTGCCCGGTTTAAATATGAAAGCAAAGAGCCATTCAAATAAGAATTTGTATCCCCCTTCCATATGGACTGGGGGATTTGTTTTATTGTTGTTTTGCTTCTTCAAATAGCGAAATGGCTTTTTTGCGTCTTTCCTGGTGGTCTACCGTCGGAAGCGGATATGTATCACCTAGCACACATCCCGATTTCAATTGCTCATCAATCGGCATTTTACTTGGTTCATGAATCCATTTTTCATCGACATGTTCTAGCTCTGGTACATATTTTCTAATAAATTCCCCGCTTGGGTCAAATCGCTTTGACTGAGTGATCGGGTTGAAAATACGGAAGTACGGCACCGCATCTGTTCCGACGGAGGCTGCCCATTGAAATCCTCCGATATTTGACGCCTCATCATAATCCACAAGTTTTTTTGCAAAATACGCTTCGCCTTTTCTCCAATCAATCAAATAATCCTTTGTTAAAAATGAAGCTGTAACCATTCGCAAGCGGTTATGCATCCACCCCTCCTCATTTAACTGTCTCATCCCTGCATCAACGAGCGGAAAGCCTGTCTCTCCTTTACACCAAGCTTCAAACAGCGTCTCATCATCATTCCATCTCATCCCTTGAAACGCTGAATTGATTTCTTTTTCTTTCATCTCAGGATAATGCGCATAAATCATATGGTAAAAATCACGCCAAGCCAGCTCTTTGATAAAGGTCTCTCTGCCCTCGTCTTCATAGAGTGCTTCTTCATATATCGCATGAAAGATCGTTCGAGTCGAAATAGTGCCTGTTTTTAAGAACCGCGACAGCTTGCTCGTTCCAAAAACAGACGGAATATCTCGTTTCTCCTGATAACGCGTTAATCTTTTTTGAATAAATTGCTGCAGCGTGTTCATCGCTTTCTCTGTGCCAATTTGATCAAACTTCCTTGAGCAGCCCTTTATCAAGTCTCGTAGTTTCTCATTTCCTTTTTGTGAAAGTGACTCATCACAAATCATATGCCCACTGCTGAAAAATGATTTGTCAACTTTTATCACAGGCTGCTTCTCTTGCTTACGCCATGATTGATAGTATGGGGTAAACACTTGATAATGTGATCCATCTGCTTTTAAAATATCTCGCGCCCCGTGAAGGTGTGTATCTTGCCACGTTGATACATGAATGCCCTTCTTTTCTAAAAAATCGGTTACTTGCTTGTCACGCCTTTGGCCAATACCCACTTCATCTTCATTAAAAAAGACGGCGTTGATGTTATACACATCCATGACCTGCTGAAAGGCGCGCAGGACATCATCATGGAGAAGGTGAACATACACTTGAGATTCTCTTGCTTCCTTGACGAAATACGCCAAGTTTTGAAAGAAATGTTCGTTATTTAAATCCATTTTCATTTCAGTAAAAAATGGATCTAAATGATAAAGAGCCAATAATTTGTACTCATGTTTTTTTGCATATGTGATCGCTTTAGATAAAGCGATATGATCATCCAATCGCATATCTCGGCGAAACCAAATCACGACAATTTCCAACTTTCTTCACCTCACTCTATAGTGTAATCACTCTTGCAGACTGCTGCACATTTTAATGCGTTCAAAAAAAGACACATCACGTTGGATGTGTCTCACTTATTATTCGGGCTTTAACACAATGAGCAGATCTCCGGTTTGAATCGGTTCTCCATTTGTCACATGTATTTCATCTACAACCGCAGTGAATGGGGCTTGTACAGTCGTCTCCATTTTCATGGCTTCATTGATCATCAAATGCTCACCTTGCGAGATTTTCTGTCCTTTTTCCACGAGCACTTTGATGACAGTGCCTGGCATTGAAGCGGCAATGTGATTTGGATTTGAGCGGTCCGCCTTCATTTTTTCTTGAACGGATGATTTGATGCTTTCATCCTTAATCACGACTTCACGCGGCTGTCCATTTAGCTCAAAATAAAGAACTCTTGTCGCGTCTGGATTCGGTTCTCCAATTGACACGAGTTTCACAATGAGTGTTTTTCCTTTTTCGATTTCTACCTCGATCTCTTCACCAAGCCTCATCCCATAGAAAAATGTTGGTGTGTCAAGAACCGAGATGTCCCCGTAGCTTTCAGCTGTTTGGACAAATTCTGAAAAGACTTTCGGGTATAAGGCATACGCAATCGCATCTTGCTCTGTCAGCGTCAGGTCATGAGATTCTTTGAACTGCTGCTGAATAGCTTCAAAGTCAACTGGCTTCAGCTTCTCACCAGGTCTGACAGTAAGCGGTTCTTCTCCTTTTAAAATGAGCTTTTGCAATTTTTCAGGGAATCCGCCATGCGGCTGACCTAAATATCCTTTAAATAGTTCCACAACAGAATCCGGGAAGTCTAAAGTTGCTCCTTTTTCATAGACATCTTCCTCTGTTAAATCATTTTGCACCATATAAAGTGCCATATCTCCGACTACTTTAGAAGAAGGTGTCACCTTCACAATATCACCAAACATGTCATTTACACGTCTGTACATTTCTTTTACTTCGTTCCAGCGGTCACCAAGTCCGACACCTTTCGCCTGCTGCTGCAAGTTACTATACTGTCCGCCAGGCATTTCATGCTCATAAATTTCTGTATGAGGTGAATTCATGCCACTTTCGAATTCACGATAGTATTTTCTGACAGAATCCCAGTATTGAGAAAGATGTTCGACAGATTGGACATTCATATCTGGCTTTCTTTCATGCCCATCTAAAGCATAGTACAGTGAGCTTGCGCTTGGCTGTGATGTGAGTCCTGCCATAGAGCTAACGGCCACATCGACAATATCAACACCTGCATCAATTGCCCTTGCATAGGTGAACAGTCCGTTTCCACTCGTATCATGTGTATGAAGATGAATAGGGATCGTGAGCTCGTCTTTTAAAGCAGAGACTAACTCATAAGCTGCCTGCGGCTTTAATAATCCCGCCATATCTTTAATACCTAAAATATGCGCTCCGGCAGATTCAAGCTGTTTCGCAAGAGATACATAGTACTTAAGATCATATTTCGGACGAGATGGATCGAGAATGTCCCCTGTATAACAAATAGCTGCCTCCGCCACTTTGCCTGATTCACGAACAGAATCAATGGCAAGAGTCATGCCTTTCACCCAGTTTAAGCTATCGAAAATACGGAACACGTCAATGCCTGCCTCGGCAGATTCTTTTACAAATGCTTTAATCACATTATCCGCATAGTTTGTATATCCAACCGCGTTTGATGATCTTAAAAGCATTTGGAACAACGTGTTTGGTACTTCTTGGCGAAGCTCTTTTAATCGCTGCCAAGGATCTTCTTTCAAGAAACGATACGCAACATCAAATGTAGCACCGCCCCACATTTCCATACTAAACAGCTCTGGCCATAAACCTGCTGTAGGCTGGGCCACTTTCTTTAAATCATGCGTTCTGAAGCGAGTCGCAAGCAATGACTGATGCGCATCCCTAAAGGTTGTATCTGTTAAAAGAACGTTCTTTTGTTCTTTTACCCAATTGGCTAGGCCCTCAGGTCCATGGGCATCTAACAATTGTTTAGTCCCAGATGGAATTTCTCGCTTGAGAGGAAGCTTCGGTACAACAGGCTTGTCAAAATGAGGCTTCTTTTTCTCTGCAATGCCAGGGAATCCATTAATGGTCACGTTACCAATATAAGTCAGCATTTTCGTTCCACGGTCTTTTTGCTTAGGGAAATTAAATAGCTCTGGCGTTGAATCGATAAACGACGTATCGTATTCCCCTTTTAGAAACTTCTCATGCTTTGCCACGTTTTCAAGAAACGGAATGTTTGTTTTAATCCCGCGAATTCTAAATTCCTGTAAGTTTCGAACCATTTTGGCAGCAGCTTGGTCAAATGTGAGCGCCCATGTGGACAGCTTGACCAATAGTGAATCGTAATAAGGTGTAATGACTGCACCTTGAAAGCTGTTCCCTGTATCAAGTCGTACTCCAAATCCTCCACCTGAACGGTAGGCCATAATTTTTCCTGTGTCTGGCATAAAATCATTTAAAGGATCTTCTGTTGTAACCCTTGATTGAATAGCAAAACCATGTGTGAAAATATCTTCTTGCTTTGGTATACCAACTTCCTTACTGTGAAGGTCATGACCTTTCGCGACAAGAATTTGGGTTTGGACAATATCGACACCAGTGATCATTTCAGTGATCGTGTGTTCTACCTGTACCCTTGGATTGACTTCAATAAAATAAAACTCTCCATTTGCAACAAGGAATTCTACAGTTCCTGCATTGATATAAGAGACATTCCGAGCCAGCTGAACTGCCGCTTCGCAAATGTCTTCACGCAATTGATCTGTAAGAGACACACTTGGCGCCACTTCAATGACTTTTTGATGTCGCCTTTGAACAGAGCAGTCACGCTCATATAAATGAATGATATTGCCGTGATTGTCACCAATCACCTGCACCTCAATGTGTTTCGGATTTTCAATCAGTTTTTCAACGTATACTTCGTCATTTCCAAAAGCCGCTTTTGCCTCTGACTTCGCACGATCATAGGCTTCCTTCAGCTCCTCTTTCGTTCTGACAATCCGCATACCCCGGCCGCCGCCGCCTAGTGAAGCTTTAATAATAAACGGATAACCGTATTCTTCACCGAATTTTTCGACTTCTTTGACCGAATCAACTGGTCCGTCACTTCCTGGAATGACTGGAATTCCAGCTTTTTTCGCTTCTTCTCTTGCCTTTACTTTATCTCCAAACATATCTAAATGCTGAGAAGTTGGACCGATAAATTGAATGCCTTCCTCTTCGCATCGTCTTGCAAAATGAATATTTTCAGATAAAAATCCGTAACCTGGATGGATTGCATCCACGTCATTTCGTTTTGCAATTTCGATGATCCCCTCGATATCAAGGTAGGCATCAATCGGTTTTTTTCCTTCTCCAACTAGATATGCTTCATCTGCTTTATAGCGATGATAAGAGCCCGAGTCTTCTTTGGAATAAATGGCTACTGTACGTAAATTGAGCTCCGTACAGGCCCTGAAGACTCTGATAGCAATTTCCCCTCTGTTTGCAACTAGAACCTTTTGAATTGTTCTCTGTGACATTTCTCACTCCTCCATATCCCTTAAAATTTTATATGTACTCTATAATAAAGGAAGAAATGAAAACTGTACACTTTTGTTTTCTAAAGATTCAAAGTTTTCTGCATTCCATTTTTTTGAACTGATAGCTTGCTCATTGATTTTTTCTTTTTGTAACGCTCTTTATATTCAGTAAACATGCTGATATTCAGCAATATTCCCATACAACCACTCAGTAAAATAATAGACGATCCCCCGTAGCTAATAAACGGAAGCGTGACCCCAGTAATCGGAATCAGACCTGAAACACCGCCTAAATTAATGCATGTTTGGATGGCAATCATGGATGAAATTCCTATTGCAAGCAAACTTCCAAATGGATCTTCACACTTTCTTGCAATATAAAAACCTTTCACGACGATGAAGCCAAGGAGAGCGAGTACAAAAAATACACCGAAAAAGCCAAGCTCTTCTGAAATGATTGCCATGATAAAATCTGTGTGTGGCTCTGGAAGATATCCGTACTTTTGAACGCTTTCTCCTAATCCAAGTCCAAAAAAACCACCTGATCCAATGGCGTAATAGGAATTAATCAATTGGTGTCCCGTAGCCCCTGCATCTTTAAAGGGATCTTGGAAACTCTCAAAACGCCCAAGACGATTTTGCGTGAAAATTTTGTCCCAAAAAAGAATAATAAATGGGGTCACGACGACCATCACGGCACTAAATAGCGCCAGCAGCTTCGCAAGTGTTTTCCCGCTAAACCCTGAACATAAAATCATCGCAAGCGCAATCATGCCAATGATAAAGGCTGTCCCATAGTCTGGCTGCAAAATGATAAATCCGCATAAGATCGAGACAATCACGATTGGAGGTGTAACTCCTCGTAAAATATGATCAATATAATGCTGCTTTTTTGCATACACAGCAGCAAGATAAATAATGACGACAATCTTCACAAATTCCGCTGGCTGAAGACTGAATGGACCTACTTTAATCCAGCTTCTTGCGTTCCCTGCAATATGACCGCCAAAGTACACATAGATGAGGGAAAAAACGGATAGCAGCAGCATACCGATTTGAAATTTCTTATTTGAAAACAACTGATATGGAACGAGTGCCGTAAAGAGCAAAATGACCGCTCCAACAATCATAAATAAAAGCTGTTTCTTAAAAAAATTATCTGGTGCAGCATCGTATCTGATCACAGATGTAATCATACTTGAGCTATACACCATGACCAAACCGAATGCGCTAATTAAAATAATGGCGAACAATAATGAGTAGTCATACGATTTTAGCATTCTCTTTAACATATAATCCTCTTCCTAACGTCTGTTTCTACTGCTTGATATCCTCTTAGCTGTTTTTATTCTACTACATTTTCTCCGTTTGATC
The DNA here is from genome assembly GCF_038610765.1 of Bacillus sp. FSL R5-0422. NCBI lineage: Bacteria > Bacillati > Bacillota > Bacilli > Caryophanales > Bacillaceae > Bacillus > Bacillus sp. FSL R5-0422. Next base: position 1,380,011 of record NZ_CP152014.1, on the reverse strand, counting down.
TCGTTTTACCTCTTTTATATTGTTCGTCATTCATGAAAGAATCAAGTCCGTTTGACATGAATCAATGAAAAAATAGAGGACAAAAAAACTCAAACTTATGTTCAAGAAGTTTGAGTTTTCAATCATTATTTTTTTGTGAACGCATCATGAAGTGCGGAAAGCTCTCTCTCAAGTTTATCGAGTAGTTTCTTACCTTCATGTTGATCAACTAATCCAAGCCGGACAGCGAAATCAATTTCTCTCGATAATCCGAACATTTGAGTATCTAAAACCTCTTCATAAAGAGGACATTGCGGCATCGTTAAGTTGTCCATTTGCACTTGGATCAATTTTAAAATTTTATCTGCATCCAATTTTAATAAAGCCAGTGCTTTTTGCCGATGATCGACTAAAATTTCTGACGCCAAAAGTATCCCTCCGTTCCCCAGGCGAGTACCTAATTCTTCTATTTATCATAAAGCGAAACGCCCAAAATTGCAAGCAGATTTGTACAGTTCGCTTTGTAAAAATAAAAAGAAGCCTTCCTTCATTAAAAGATACTCATCTCGTATTTTTCACTCATCAGCTCAAGCAGCTTAATCCCAGCAATACTATTCCCTTTTTCATCCAGAGCCGGACCGAAGATACCGATTCCAAAATCATATGGTGCAGCTCCCATAATCCCACCTGAGACACCGCTTTTTGCAGGAATTCCGATGTTAATGGCAAATTCTCCGCTCGCATTGTACATGCCGCACGTCACCATAAAGGTTTTACAAATTCTAGCGACATCTTTCGAAAGAATTTGCTTTCCCGTTTCTGGATGCCTGCCGTCTAATGAAAAAACACAAGCAATTTTCGCCAAATCCAAGCTGTTCATCATGATGGCACATTGTTTCGTATAGACGTCCATGACTTCTTCTACGTTCCCTCTAATAATATGATATTGCTTCATATAATAGCACATCGCCCGGTTAATCATGGATGTCTCAAATTCGGACGCAGCAGTTTCCTTGCAGTATGTAATGCTTTTGTCATTTGCAAGCTCTCTAATGAAGCTAAGCAGCCGGCCCAGCTGAGCTTCTGGGGTCGCTCCCCTGATTAAACTTGTGACGGCGAGCGCCCCTGCATTAATCATTGGATTCAGCGGTTTATTCGGGCTGGCTGTTTCCAGTTTGATCATTGAATTAAACGGGTCTCCTGTTGGTTCTTGTCCAACAAATTGAAAGACTTTTTTTGGCCCTTCTTCTGAGAGGACAAGCGCCAGTGCTAATACTTTTGAAATACTTTGAAGCGTAAATCGTTTATCTACATCTCCAGCGGAGTGGCACGTATTACTCACATGATACACAGCCACAGATAAATCCGTCTGATCCGCTTTGCCGAGAGCAGGAATATAGGATGCTACTTGACCATCTTTGGCCACTTTTTTTGCTTCTTCTACAAATCGCTGAAGCTCTTCATTGTCGCGACATGCCATGCCTCATACACTCCCTATCTTTCATGTACGATTAGTGTGTACAAGGTGTAGCCTGTTTATGAAAGTGACAAATTGGACGAAAACTTCTATAATTTATGTTGGAAAGGGGTTGTCTTGAACATGAGCATCATTCAAATCAAGGGGAACGTACAGTACAAGATCACCATTGATCCAAGTGTATGGATTTTTGATGACCGCAAATTTTTAATGGATTCATTTTTTGAAAATGCAGCAAGTGAAGAGAATCAGCTAGATCAGGAGCTTGACCAAGAGCGGGTGATAAGAGAAGGTCAAACACTTCCACCTACGTTAAAAACAGAGAAAAAGTACGAGAAGGAAAGACTCGTCACTGGCAGCTTCGGTATGAAGCTTGGCGATATGCTAAAAAATGCTGAGCCGCTTGAACATGCGGATACATGCGAATTTGTCACAGAAACTGGTACAATTGCTGTCCCGCTTTCTCAGGCAATGGAAAGCATTGCTCATTTCAGCCAACATGGTAAACCCATCATAGAAGAAGGACCAATCCACGTCTATTTCGCGGATCAGTCCAACCTCACTCAGCCGATAAAAGGTGTCAAAGAGCTCGTCATTACATAAGTTAGAGGGTCTGGACTATAGCAAATCAGCAGCAAGCTGTGCAAGTCCAGACCTTTCTCCTTTGACAAGCTTGACATGTCCAGATATTTGCTGCCCTTTGAACCGCTCGATGACATACGTAAGCCCATTATTTAAACTGTCTAAATAAGGGTGATCAATCTGCTCTGGATCTCCCATCAGCACAATTTTACTTCCCTCTCCGACTCGCGTTAATAATGTTTTCACCTCATGCTTTGTTAAATTCTGCGCCTCATCAATGATAATAAATTGATCAGGGATGCTTCTTCCCCGAATATACGTCAATGCTTCGACTTGAATAGATCCAATTCCCGCCAAAATCGCATCAAGCTCACCCGGCTTTTTTGTATTAAATAAAAACTCTAGGTTGTCATAGATCGGCTGCATCCATGGTCTGAGCTTTTCTTCCTTTTCTCCTGGCAAGTACCCTATATCTTTCCCAACAGGCACGATGGAGCGCGCCACAATTAACTTTTTAAACATACCGAGGTCCTCTGTCTGCATTAACCCGGCAGCAAGTGCAAGCAATGTTTTACCAGTCCCTGCTTTTCCAATCAGTGTCACGAGCGGAATGTCACGACGCAAAAGCAACTCGAGTGCCATCGTCTGCTGGACATTCTTTGGACGGATTCCCCAAATATGCTCTTGATCATAAACGAGACGTTTAACATGCTCTGCCTTTTGATCAAGCATTCCTAAAGCAGAACCGCCTTCATTTCCCTTCATGATGACAAATTGATGAGGGTTGAATGGTGCACTTGTGACCTCTTTTATTGGTAATTGATTTTGCTTATAAAATGTATTCAATTGCTCAGTCGGAATGTAGAGCTCATGATAGCCATTATCGATGTCTTCATTTTGCAATACACGGTCACTTAAGAAGTCTTCTGCTTGAAGCCCTATAGCATCCGCCTTTACCCGCACTAGCACATCCTTGCTGACCAAAATAACAGGCCGGCCATGAGGCTTTGTTTCTTCCTCTAAGCTTAAATTTTTCGCGACTGCCAATATTCGATTATCGTTCGTTTTTTCAATAAAAATTTCTTGAAGCTCATGAAAAGAGCGGTGATTCAGTTCAATGCGCAGTGTCCCTTTTGACTCTAGTGTAATTTTTTCATGCAGTTTCCCTTTCGATCTTAAACCGTCGATTAGGCGTGAGACGCGCCGGGCATTTTGTCCAACCTCGTCCATATATCTCTTTTTTGAGTCTACTTCTTCTAACACAACGGCTGGTATGACGACTTCGTTGTCTTCAAATGAAAAGATTGAATTCGGATCCTGTAATAACACATTTGTGTCTAATACATAAATTTTACTCAGGTCCTTCGCCTCCTGATCGGGGTTTCATTCATCCTTGTCTTTCCCAAAACGATTGTTAAAATATATGTTTTCATGAATAAAGTTAGAAGGTTAATTCAACAATAAAATAAATCATGCAGTTTGTGAAGGAGGGAATACAGATGCGACTATTTTTGACATTATTCATGGTTCAAGCCATCATGCTGTTAGGCGCTTGCCAGCAGCAGGAAAAGAGTGAGGCACTGAACAAGCAAGATGGACGCCAGCACGTAGTAAGAGTGTCAGATTCCACTAAGAAAAAGACCAATCAAGCTAGGTCATCCACAGATGTCGCGCAGCATCTTGTCAAAGTAACAGAGCACGTAGCAGATGTTAATGATGCAACGGCAGTCGTCATCGGCCGCTATGCCGTTGTTGGTATTGATGTAAAAGATGATTTAGATAGAAGCAAAGTAGAAACCATTAAATATTCAGTTGCAAAAGCGCTGAAAAATGATCCAGAAGGTGCGAATGCTGTTGTGGTCGCTGATCCGGATACAGTCAGCCGGTTAAAAGAAATGGGTAAAGAAATACAAGCAGGACGCCCTGTCAGTGGGATTATGGATGAACTAGCCGCCATTGTCGGCCGTGTAATGCCAGAGATGCCAAGAAATGAAATTGATCGCCGCGAAACAGATCCAACAAATGAACCGAATGATCAGCTCAAACAAAATGATCAAAAGAGGTTAGACGAACATCAAAACGATCAATCAAACCATCATATGAATCAGAAGAAATAAAGAGAACGGCTTATATCTCCTGTGATATAAGCCGTTTTCTACGCTGATTTTAAGTAGCTGGAAAACATGCTATAATAAATGCAATAAGTGAGGTGAAAAGGATGAGAGTGAAGTGCTCATTATGTGAGAAGCTTGAAACCATTGATGATGATACACTCGTTGCTAAACGGTTAAGAAATCGACCGATTCATACATATATGTGCGATGACTGTCAGGAACGTATTAAAGTAAAGACAGAAGCACGCATCAAGACTGGCAGATTCTCTCTTTATCAAGATCCTGCGACAAAAGAGAAAAAGAAGAAAAAAGGAAAAAAAGAACAAAATACATAAAAAAAGACCTGACACGAGTTCAGGTCTTTTTTTACGTATTCACTGTTCCTTCTTTTTTCGCACGATGCAGCCTGATTTTATAAATGATCAAAATGGCAGCTGCCACGACTAGCCCTTCCGCTACTGGCAGGAAGATTCCTAGAAATGTGAGAAACGTGCAGCCAAAAATCAAAAACAAGTAAATCACGAGTGCTTTTAAAATCGGTAAACGTCTAGCAAAGCCGAGCTTAAAAACAATAATTGCTAAAACAAGGATGGTGCCATATAGGAGCCACATCCCTGTTTGCGGATTTTCATCGACACGAAACAGCATCGCGAAAAAGGATAGATTTCCACTTACTTCCTGTTCATTCAAAAAGATTCCCTCCCCTTATCTTTCAGGGTTCTATCTTTTTAATTCTTCATGGAATTACGATAATCCTGCTAGCTTTTTCTTCTTCGCTGCTTTCTCACGTTCGTTTTTATCTAAAATTTTCTTTCTTAAACGAATTGATTCAGGTGTAACCTCACAGTATTCGTCCTCATTCAAGTACTCAAGAGATTCCTCAAGTGACATAATACGTGGTTTTTTCATGCTCACCGTTTGATCTTTCGTCGCTGAACGCACGTTTGTTTGTTGTTTCATACGACTTACGTTGACAACAAGATCGTTCTCACGGTTATGCTCACCAACAATCATTCCTTGGTATACTTCAACACCCGGCTCAACAAAGATCACACCGCGCTCTTCAACGCCTTGGATTCCGTAAGCAGTCGCTTTACCTGTTTCCATTGAAACAAGTACACCTTGACGACGTCCGCCGACTTGACCAGACTGCATTGGCTGGTAGCTGTCAAACGTATGGTTCAAAATACCAAAACCACGAGTTAATGAAAGAAATTCAGTTGTATATCCGATTAAACCACGTGATGGCACTGTAAAGATCAGGCGAACTTGACCATTACCATTATTGATCATGTCAATCATTTCACCTTTTCGTGCGCCCATTGATTCCATGATAGAGCCAGTATGCTCTTCTGGTACATCAATTTGAACGCGTTCAACAGGCTCACATCGAACACCGTCAACTTCTTTTACAATAACTTCTGGCTTCGATACTTGTAATTCAAATCCTTCACGTCTCATATTCTCAATAAGAATGGATAGGTGAAGCTCTCCGCGTCCAGATACAACCCAAGCATCAGGCGAATCAGTTGGATCAACACGAAGACTGACGTCTGTTTGAAGCTGCTGCTCTAGGCGCTCTTCAATTTTACGTGATGTTACATATTTTCCTTCACGGCCTGCAAATGGGCTGTTGTTCACAACAAACGTCATTTGAAGAGTCGGCTCATCAATACGAAGGATTGGCAGAGCCTCTTGGTGTTCAACAGGACATACCGTTTCACCTACGTTAATGTCTTCCATTCCAGATACAGCAACAAGATCTCCTGCTTTCGCTTCGTTGATTTCCACTCGTTTTAACCCTTGGAAACCAAAAATCTTCGTCACACGGAATTGTTTCACACTGCCGTCCACTTTCATTAAGGCTACTTGCTGTCCTACTTGCATTGTTCCTCTAAATACACGACCGATCCCAATTCTTCCAACATAATCATTGTAATCAAGTAGCGCCACTTGGAATTGAAGCGGCTCTTCATGGTTATCAACTGGGCAAGGGATATGGTTAACAATGGCTTCAAACAAAGATTCCATGTTTTCATCTTGCTTGCTTGCATCGTTACTTGCTGTACCATTGATTGCTGATGCATAGACAACTGGGAATTCAAGCTGTTCTTCTGTCGCATCCAATTCAATGAACAAGTCAATTACTTCATCGACTACTTCAGCCGGACGAGCAAAGTCGCGGTCAATTTTATTGACAACAACAATTGGTGTTAAGTTTTGCTCAAGTGCCTTTTTCAGCACAAAGCGTGTTTGAGGCATACAGCCTTCATAAGCATCCACAACGAGAAGTACACCATCTACCATTTTCATGATACGCTCAACCTCACCACCGAAATCGGCGTGTCCTGGTGTATCTAAAATATTAATGCGTGTATCTTTATAATGGATCGCAGTATTTTTAGCTAAAATCGTAATACCGCGCTCTCGCTCTAAATCATTTGAATCCATGGCTCTCTCAGCGATATTTTCATTCGCACGGAAAGTACCAGCTTGATGGAGCAATTGGTCAACAAGCGTCGTTTTACCATGGTCAACGTGGGCAATAATTGCGATGTTGCGAAGATCTTTTCGAAGTTTCACATTTTCATCTCCTAAAATAATTAGATAACTTTCATATTATATCACAATCCCCTTTAAATGCCGATCGTTTTTCTGTAAACTTATATTAACTCTAAAAAAAGGGATGGAGAAAAATGAAACAAATCAAATGGCTTCTATTATTATGTGCATTACTTGCGGTTGTCAGTATGGCGTTTATTGGGGTAACTCTTGCAGAAAAAAACGTGCTGGGTATTTGTCTAAGTATTGTGTTTGCCATGATTTTCATGGGTACAGGATTTACATTAAAAAGAAAATTAAACGTGCAATCATAAAATTTCTCAAAAGCCTTTTACATTCTCTATGTAAAAGGCTTTTATTTTTGGTCAAAACAAGACCAACCACCTATGAAAAGGCGTGTATAAAGACAGAACATATCATTTAGACTTGGCAAAAGTAAGTCATCTGAACCTCTCCATTTTTCGACAATAACGTTTATAGTTCTCCAAAATCAAACATAAAGTTACAATTTTCCTATTCTTCCACAAAGTTTCTCGTGATATGCTGTACTTGCAACAAAATTTAACAGAAAAGGGAGAGAAAAGAAGCATGAAGAAGATTTTGAGCAAATCGCTCAGCTCTGTTGTATTTTTCGCTTTAGCTATTATTCTTACTTTCACAACAGTAGCTCCTGGGCAAGCAAGTGCTGCAACTTTCAAAGGGATTCCTTTTGAGCAGCAACAAGTCATTAAAGAATTATTGGAGAAAAACGAGCGTGTCATCAACATTCTCATTAACTCATTTGTTGAGGAAGACAACAACTACACATTTGATGTGAAAAAAGCTGTTGAGCTCGGACTAACTGAAGAAGAAGCGGCGACTGCTGAGAAATTCTTAGATCGCGCTGCTGTTCTGACAATCGTTTTCAGTGAGAGCGTCACTAAAAACGAAAAAGGAAAATTAGTTTTTGATGCAGCGAAAGCTGTTGAACTTGGTCTTACAAAAGAAGAAGCAGCTAAATTTGAAAAGCTGTTTAAATCAGTGATCAGAATCGCTGATCTTGCTGGTGATGCACTTGTTTTAGACAAAAAAGGTAATGTTGTCATTGATTCAAAAATCGCAAAAGGTATTGGATTCAGCTCTACTGAATTACTTGTTTTCAACCAAATGCTGAAAAAAATCCCTCAAGAGCAATTAAAATCAGTCTATGATGCAATTCAAATTGCTAAAGAAAAATTAAGCTAAGCTCGAAACCCCCACCTGGATCGCCCAGATGGGGTTTTTTTATTTCAGCCAATAAAGAATGATCATCTAGCTTTTTCATATCGATAGCCAGTTGTGTTTTTTTAAAAATTCATCAAACACAAAAAATCACTTCATTCTCATGAAGTGATTTGGTTTATTTTTTATTTTCACTGCCTTTTATGTAATCGTGTAAAATTTTTTCACAAACGGATCGATTTCCAGCGACGATGCTGTTTTTGTCTAGGAACGTTAGGTGTTCTCCGTGTATATTTGAGTAGACTGCCCCTACTTCATCAAGCAGCACACAGCCTGCTGCATAATCCCACGGCGCAAGCCTTAACGTGACGTATGCGTCACTTCTGCCGCTTGAGATATAAGCGAGCTCCAAGGCAGCTGATCCAATCGTTCTCGTCCCTCTCACATCACGCACAAGTCGGGCGAACGGTTTCGCATCAAAATAAGGGCTTTCAATCGCCCAGGTCGGGTTAATGCCCACGATGGCTTTTTCAATCGCTACATCTTTTAATGGAGGAAGTAGGGTATCATTCATATAAGCCCCTTCTCCTTTGATCGCATGGTAAAGCTCGTCATGAATGACGTCATAAATGAGACCGATTTTCCCAATGCCATTTTCAAATATCCCGATTGAAATGGCAAAGTTTCGTTTTTGATGGACAAAGTTCATTGTGCCATCGATTGGATCAATGATCCACACGACCCCATCAAGTGAGGTCACCTCTTCCCCTTGTCCTTCTTCACCTAAAATATGATGATCTGAAAATGTCGATTGGATCTTTTCAATGAAAAAACGTTCTGTTTCTTTATCGATATTTGTGACAAGATCATTTGGATTTGATTTTGTTTCAATTGATAGACCATCCTGCATGGACGCTTTAATACGGCTTCCTGCTTCTTTTACCCAAAGCTTTGCAAGACGGTCAATTTCCACCCAGTTTGTCATCAGCTGTAAACCTCTTTTCTATGTAATACCTATTTGTAATAGCATACTGATATTATGTACGTAAAAGCAAGAAAAAAGCAGCTTCATACAAAAACGAACCGATGAATTGGTTCGTTTTTACCTCACCTTGTTTTACCCTTTAAGCTGCTCCCATTCTTTTCTTAGGCGCTCAAGCTTTCGTTTGCTGCGTTCGATTTGGATGTCATCTTTTTGCTCGATGGCTTCATGAAGCGTAGAAAGCTCATAGTCCACCTCTAATCTCCACACAGCGATGCGATTCTTCTTCTCCTGTCTATACCCCTGCTTCACGATTTGCTTCATTTGGTCAACGCCCCTTCCAGAGAATGATTCATTCCTTGTCAGTTTTCATTGATAACAATCGATAAGAGAATTGGTTCTTGCTTATATCGTATGAAGCGATCGCATAACCGTAACGACATTCTGAAAATTGTGTCTTTACCTATTTGTTATGTACCACAAAATCGTTGTTTTTAAACGCTGACTCACGTCCTCTACAATCTTTGATCTGACGATGCATCTTTTTTTGAGCTTAACCCAAGCTATGATAAAATATGATCAGCGAAAGAATACAGGAGGCATACGATGAGTGAAATGCGTTTTAGAGATGAAGATTTTGAGACATTTACAGTTGACGGTTTAGATGAACGAATGACCGTATTAAAAGAAAGAGTCCGTCCAAAGCTTGAGGCACTTGGAGAACACTTTGCACCACTTCTTTCTTCTATTACAGGAGACGAAATGTTTGTACACGTCGCAAAGCATGCTAGAAGATCAGTCAATCCGCCAAATGATACGTGGGTTGCTTTTGCAAACAGCAAGCGTGGGTATAAAAAGCTCCCTCATTTTCAAATTGGGCTTTGGAAAACACATGTCTTTGTATGGTTTGCTCTTATTTATGAATCTCCTGTAAAAGGCGAATATGGTCAGCTCTTCGAAAAAGAACTAGATACCATTCAGAAGAAAATACCACAAGATTTTGTTTGGTCTAAAGATCATATGAAACCAGATGTCATGCGTCACAGCGAACTCGATGCAGAACAGTTGAAAACACTGTTTGAACGTGTCCAAACGGTAAAGAAAGCCGAGCTTCTTTGCGGCATTCAGCTACCTAGAGAAGAAGTCGTTCAAATGAATAATGAAGAATTCTTATCAAAAATTGAAGATGCCTTCCGAACGGTGACATATCTATACCGCTTTACACAAAAACAATCTGTATAAAAAAACGAGCCCATACAGGCTCGTCAGCTTGTAGAGAAACTCATGTTTTTCTACAGGCTTTTTTATTTTCATCGTAATTATGATGGATGAGATTTAATGAAAAAGGCCTCCCACACACCTAGCCTAGCTTCGCTAGGTGTGTGGCAATCTTTTTCATGTTCTGGCACGCAGCTGTGAGGAGAACTTGCTCACTCACATTTTGTTTCCCCCTTAACCGGCAGTAGCGAAGCCCATGCAGTTGTTTTGAATCTGCAAAGCTTCGCTCTATTTTTTCTTTTCTTTTTTTATATAGCTCTTTTCCAGAAACAGTTAGACGATTCTGTCTGATCTTTTCTTTATGTTCTTCCCATATGTGTCTTGAGATGACTCTTTGATGATTTTTCGACCTTGTGCATCTTTCAAGGAAAGGACACGATGCACATTTTTTAGGATCTGATTTGTAGAATCGATAACCTTTTCGATCTGTTGTCGTATATAAAAGCTTCTCACCTTTTGGGCATATGTAATGATCATTTTCAGAATCATACTGAAACTTCCACTTCTCAAATAATCCTCTTGTTGGATGAAAACGTCTATGGGCAATGACACCAAAAATATGTCGATCAGATAAACCTTTACAAATTGGTGTTGTCAAATAACCTGAATCAAGCGCAACAGCTTCTACTTGAAAACCAAATCGTGCGATTTGGTGATCTAACCGATCAAGATATGGAACAGAATCATGGACATTTCCAGGCGTGACATGAGCATCGGTGATGATATTATACTTCATATCTGTTGTCCGGTGGTCTAGGTAGAAAAAGCCTTCAGGCTTGTTTTCGCGATATAGATAGCCGCTTTCAGGATCAGTCATACTTTGACGAATGTCTTTTTCTGTTTTCACCTCCTCTTTTACCTTTAAGAGCTTTTTTCCATGTGCCACCCGATCTTCTTGGACTGCTTCTTCTAAATCATTGATATAGTTCTGGGTATCTTGTTCAATCGTTTTTCTCGTATATTTATGTTTATTAGCATTGGCTTTAAGATGAGTTGAATCAGTAAAAAGAACGCGACCTCCTACCATATCATGATTGATAGCTTGAAGCACAATCTCATCGAAAATGTCTTGAAAAATCGTTGTATTTTTAAATCGAGTACGACGATTCCAACTAATAGTGGAGTGATGGGGAACGGGATCATTGATGTTCAAACCTAAAAACCATCTATACGCCATGTTATAGTAAATTTCTTTTTCGAGTTGTCTTTCAGAACGGATACCGTAAAGGTATCCGATAAACATCATTTTGAACAAAATAAGCGGATCAAGGGAAGGACGACCTTTATTTTCACTATAATAGGGTTTTACTTTATCTACGATAAATGAAAAATCAATGTACTGATCAATTTTACGAAGCAGGTGATCCTCTTCGACCAGTTGATCTAGCAATACAAATTCGGCTTCGTGCTGAGAAGAATTTCTAGTGTGGAACATGAGAAAAACACCTTCCTTTAGAATGCTTTTCTCTATTATAAAATGGAGTGGTGGAAAATTTAAGGGAAAAAATAAAGCTGCCGAGATTTTCTCGACAGCCTGACGAGCCCATACAGGCTCGTTTTTTCTTACATACGAATAATGGTAGACTCTTCTGCTTCTCTTGCCGTTTTCACTGTACGATAAGGAGAATACCCGCTTTCTTTTTCAAACGCTGCACAATGCGTCTTTTCTTCTGCTTTTGATGGCACAATCTCTTTAAAACGTTTATAAGTATCTAATAACTCCTGCTTCGGTATTCCTTTTTCATAGGCTTTTTCAACAGCTTGAAAAAACGAAATAACCGCAATCTTTTCCTCTGTCGTCCAGTCGACGTCCATTGGATATTGATATTCCATTTACTTGTCCCTCACTTTAACACTCATTTCTTATTTGAGCTTTTATTATAGCATCTGTTCGATCAGAAACCGATTGATTTTATGCTTTACATTCCGATCAGTTCATAATATAATTCTTTTGTTTTATGCAATGAAATCTGTCGTTATTGGCACAATAATAGCAGGTATTTCGATGAAGGTGGGAAAGCAATTGTCACAACATGATACACCCTTATACACTGGACTAAAAAAACATGCAGCAACCAATCCAGTTCAATTTCACATTCCAGGCCATAAAAAAGGAGCCGGAATGGACCCTGAATTTAGAGCATTCATTGGCGACAATGCATTAAGCATTGATCTCATTAATATAGAACCTCTTGATGATTTACACTCACCTCGAGGAATGATAAAAGAAGCACAAGATTTAGCTGCTGAAGCCTTCGGTGCTGACCATACGTTTTTCTGTATTCAAGGAACAAGCGGCGCCATCATGACAATGGTGATGACCGTATGCGGACCTGGGGATAAAATTATCGTTCCGCGTAACGTCCATAAATCAATTATGTCCGCGATTGTATTTTCTGGCGCAGTTCCTGTTTTTATTCACCCAGAAATAGACAAAGAGCTTGGCATCTCTCACGGCATTACACCAGAATCAGCGAAAAAAGCACTCACAGAGCATCCAGATGCCAAAGGTCTACTTGTGATTAATCCGACGTATTTCGGCGTTTCAGCAGACTTAAAATCGATTGTAGACATTGCCCATTCATTTCATGTGCCTGTCCTTGTCGATGAGGCACACGGCGTGCATATTCATTTTCACGATAAGCTCCCACTATCAGCCATGCAAGCAGGTGCCGACATGGCAGCAACAAGTGTCCATAAGCTTGGCGGTTCCCTTACTCAGAGCTCTATTTTAAATATGAAGGAAGGGCTTATCTCAAAAGATCGCGTGCAGTCGATTTTGAGCATGTTGACGACAACGTCTACATCTTATTTGCTCCTGGCGTCACTTGATGTCGCTCGAAAGCGATTAGCCACTGAAGGAAAGGCACTTGCAGATGAAGCCATCCGTTTAGCGGAATCAGCGAGGAACCGTTTGAATCAAATTGATGGCATTACGTGTATTGGCAAGGAAATACTCGGTTCAGCTTCTACGTACGATTATGATCCAACGAAATTAATTATTTCAATTAAAGACCTTGGACTCAATGGTCATGATGTCGAAAAATGGCTGAGAGAAAGCTACCGGATTGAAGTAGAGCTTTCTGACCTTTACAACATATTATGTATTGTGACCCCTGGTGATTCTGATGAAACAATCGATGCGCTGATCACGGCTATGAAAGACATTGCCGCAACCTCTACAAGTGAGAGCGGCACACAAGAGGTAACTGAAGTCTTGCTACCTGAGATTCCATCACTTGCCATGACGCCGCGTGATGCCTTTTACGCCACAACAGAAGTAGTTCCGTTTAAAGAAGCAGCGGGCCGCATCATCGCAGAGTTTGTCATGGTGTACCCGCCAGGCATACCTATTTTTATACCAGGAGAGATTATCACAGAAGAAAATATCTCCTATATCTTTAAAAACATTGAAATTGGTCTCCCTGTGCAAGGACCAGAAGATTCAACGCTGGAACTGATTCGTGTCATTAAAGAACAAAAACCAATTTTATAAAAAAGAAACATGCAGCCCCAAATGGAGCTGCATGCTTTTTTATTTATTCAGAGGCTTCATCACAGCAATGACAGTGACCACACGTTCCGTATAGTGTTGTCACTTTTTCATTTTCAAATTGATCAATGGTCTCATTGCAATCTTGACAAATAATTGTACCCACGTACATTCCCCTTTTCTTCATTCAATATTTGAAAGCGTTTAATCTATTTCACACTTCTATAATATGATGTCACATTTAAGTTGTCAACGGTTAATTGTATGACACATTTAATTATTTTTTATGAATATGTGCTATTTTCTCATCATATTGTGGGAACGTTTCAATTGTATTTTGCTTCATATCAATTCTGTAACAATTGGGTAACAATCGAAAATTGTCAAAAAGGACATGATACACTAGAGTGACTAACAGGTAACCAGCTCCTAAAAATGTTGGGACAACCCCAAAGGATTTTGAGGTGAATAGATTGAATTTTATGAGGACACTTCTCATTATATTCCCCATGCTCTTTGTACTTAGTTCATGCTCATTAGCGTATATCATACCGAATCAGACAGACCAAGTCAGTCATATTCAAAAACCAAGAATTCTCTTTTTTACAGATGCAGAAAATCTTGATAAAGAAAGTCCTTATTATGATGCAGTCCTCGATTTAAAGAATGAATACCCGAAAGAAATGTCAAAAATGATTGTGAAAGAAGATCTTAAAGGCTGGAAAAATGAAGTAGACGAATTGCCGGCTATTTTACTTGTAAATAATGAAAAAGTCATTGTGAAGGTTGAAGGAAATGTCAGTAGTAAAGAGGATATTTTATCGCCATTATGCCACGCTTTAGACCGCGTGAATACAAATTAATGACCTCTCCTTGCACTTATATATCCATATGAAAAGCCCCTCATGAAATGAGGGGTTTTTCTCATGCAGCGCTCAAAAAACCCCTCTCCTTGATGGAGAGGGGTTTAATAAGTTCATTATTTTACGATATGGATTGGGCTTCCGATTGCTACTTCAGCCGTTTCCATTGTAATTTCACCTAAAGTTGGGTGAGCGTGAATTGTCATTGCGATATCTTCAGCAGTCACTCCAGCTTCGATTGCAAGGCTAAGCTCTGAAATCATATCAGAAGCGCCAACACCTGCGATTTGTGCACCGATCACAAGACCATCCTCTTTACGAGTGATCATCTTCATGAAGCCATCAGTTGCATCAAGAGAAAGTGCACGTCCGTTTGCTGCGAATGGGAATTTCGCTGCAACGATGTCGATTCCTTCTTCTTTTGCTTCTGCTTCAGTGTATCCAACAGTTGCAAGTTCTGGCTCAGAGAATACAACAGCAGGAATACCAAGGTAATCAATTTCAGCTGGCTCTCCAGCGATTGCTTCAGCTGCAATTTTACCTTCGTAAGAAGCTTTGTGTGCAAGTGGTGGTCCATCAACGATGTCACCAATTGCATAGATGTTAGATACGCTTGTACGGCATTGTTTGTCTGTTTTGACAACTCCGCGGTCAGTTAATTCAACACCAACTTGCTCAAGACCAAGCTCATCTGTGTTTGGACGACGACCAACAGTCACAAGTACGTAATCAGCATCAACTGTTTTTTCTTCACCTTTTACTTCGAAAGTAACAGTGACACCATCAGATTTTTCTTCAACGCCTTTTGCAAGAGCGTTTGTATGGATTTCAACGTTTCCTTTTTTCTTCAGGTTACGTTTAACCAATGAACTCATTTGCTTTTCGAAACCTGGAAGGATTTCGTCTCCACCTTCAAGGATGACAACTTCTGTTCCAAAGTTTGCATAAGCAGTACCAAGCTCAGTACCGATATATCCACCACCGATTACAACTAACTTCTTAGGTACTTCTTTAAGCGCTAAAGCACCAGTTGAGTTGATCACGCGGTCTGTGTATTTAAAAGTAGGCAATTCAATTGGACGAGATCCAGTTGCAAGAATTGCATTTTTGAAAGTGTACGTCTGTGCTGAATTTTCATCCATTACACGTACAGAGTTGCTGTCTACGAAATAAGCTTCACCTTTAACGATGTCTACTTTATTTCCTTTAAGAAGACCTTGAACTCCACCTGTTAATTTGTTTACAACAGAAGCTTTCCACTCTTGAACTTTTGTGAAATCAACTGTTACGTTTTCAGCTTTGATACCCATGTCTTCAGAATGCTTAGCATTTTCGAAACGATGGCCAGCATTGATTAATGCTTTTGAAGGAATACAACCAACGTTTAGACATACACCGCCAAGTGTTCCTTTTTCAACGATTGTTACTTTTTGTCCAAGCTGTGCAGCACGAATAGCAGCTACATATCCACCAGGACCTGCACCGATGACAAGAGTATCTGTTTCGATTGGGAAATCTCCTACTACCATGACATTACGCCTCCATTAAAATTAATTGTGGATCATTCAATAAACGCTTGATGTGGTTAAGGGCATTTTGCGCAGTAGCTCCGTCGATCATACGGTGGTCAAAGCTTAGGGAAAGAGCTAAGACTGGAGCTGCAACGATTTCGCCATCACGAACAACCGCTTTTTCAGCGATACGGCCAATACCAAGGATCGCTACTTCTGGGTGGTTGATAACTGGAGTAAACCATTGTCCACCAGCAGAACCGATGTTTGTGATTGTGCAAGATGCACCTTTCATTTCAGCTGGAGCCAATTTACCATCACGTGCTTTTGTTGCAAGCTCGTTGATTTCGTTAGATACTTCGAAAATTGCTTTGCGATCTGCATTTTTCACAACTGGAACAAGCAAGCCTTTTTCAGTATCAGCTGCAATTCCGATGTTGTAGTAATGTTTTTGAACAACTTCATCTGTTTTATCATCGATAGAAGTGTTAAGTACTGGGTACTTTTTCAAAGCAGAAGTAAGAGCTTTTACAACGTAAGGCAAGTAAGTTAACTTGATTCCTTGATCAGCTGCAACTTGTTTGAATTGTTTACGATGAGCAACAAGGTTCGTTACATCCACTTCATCCATTAATGTTACGTGAGGAGCTGTATGCTTAGAGTTCACCATTGCTTTCGCGATCGCTTTGCGGATTCCGCTCATTTTCTCGCGAGTTTCTGGGAATTCTCCTTCAAGAACTGGAGCTGCTGCTGCCGCTTTAGGAGCTGCTTCTTCTTTTGCACTTTCAGCTGCTTGAGGCGCTGCTTCTTGAGTTGCAGAACCACCATTAACGAAGCTGTCGATATCTTCTTTTAACACACGTCCGTTTTTACCAGAACCTGCAACTTTGTAAATTTCAATGCCTTTTTCGCGGGCATATTTACGTACAGATGGCATAGCGATAACGCGTTTGTTTGGATCAGCATCTACTTGCTCTTGTGCGCCTGCACCAGTTGCTGCTGCCGCTTCTTCTTGTGCTACTTCTTTCTTCTCTGGCTCGTTACCAGCTTCAGCAGTACCTTGTACCTGAGCTTCAGTTTTTGCTTCGCCTTCTTCTTCGCTGCCTTTAAATTGAAGATTTTCGTAACCAGGTGCATCAAACGTAATGATTGTTTGTCCTACAGTTGCAACTGTTCCCTCTTCAACTTTTAATTCTAATACTTTTCCTTTAACAGGTGAAGGAATTTCTACAACTGCTTTATCGTTTTGTACCTCTGCTAAAACGTCATCTTCATTAATTTCGTCGTTTGGTTTTACAAACCACTTAACGATCTCACCTTCGTGGATACCTTCTCCGATGTCCGGAAGTTTAAATTCAAATGCCACTGTTTTTCGCCTCCTAGATTTTGTTGAATCCTTGTTGTGTATGTTTACACGGTCATGTAATTGATAAAGGGGAAGAGAAATAAATTCTTTTCCCCTCAGTCATTTAATTAAAATTCAAGAACTTTCTTAGCTGTTTCAAGCACGTCTTTATGGTTTGGAAGCCATACGCTCTCAGCTTGAGAGAAAGCAAATACAGTATCAGGTGCAGCTACACGAAGTACTGGTGCTTCTAGGCTAAGGATTGCTCTGTCATTGATTTCAGCTACTACGTTTGCAGCAATACCAGCTTGTTTTTGTGCTTCTTGAACAACGATCGCACGACCTGTTTTTTCAACAGAAGCGATGATTGTTTCAATATCAAGCGGGCTTACTGTACGAAGGTCGATTACTTCAGCAGAAACGCCTTCTTTTTCAAGTTCTTCAGCTGCTTTAAGTGATTCGTGAACCATTGCACCGTAAGTGATGATTGAAAGGTCAGAACCTTCACGTTTCACGTCAGCTTTACCGATTTCAATTGTGTACTCTTCTTCAGGAACTTCCTGACGGAAAGAGCGATACAGTTTCATATGCTCAAGGAATACAACCGGATCATTATCACGGATTGCAGAAATTAATAGTCCTTTTGCATCGTAAGGTGTTGAAGGAATGACCACCTTGATACCAGGCTGTTGAGCGATAAGACCTTCTAAGCTGTCAGCGTGAAGCTCAGGTGTGTGAACTCCCCCACCGAATGGAGAACGGATTGTCACTGGAGAATGCCAGCGTCCGCCAGAACGGTAACGCATACGAGCCATTTGTCCAGAAACAGAATCTAATACTTCGTAAACGAATCCGAAGAATTGAATTTCCATTACTGGGCGGAATTCTTGTAGTCCAAGGCCAATTGCAAGACCGCCAATACCAGATTCAGCAAGTGGTGTATCGAATACACGATCCTCACCAAACTCTTTTTGCAATCCTTCAGTCGCACGGAATACGCCGCCGTTTTTACCAACGTCTTCTCCGAAAACGAGAACGTTTTCGTCATTTTTCAGTTCTGTGCGTAACGCATCAGTGATCGCTTGAATCATTGTCATTTGCGCCATGGCTTACTTCGACTCCTTCTGTTTGTAAATTTCAAGCTGTTCAACTAAGTTGAATGGTTTCACATCGTACATGTTTTCAATCAAGTCAGTGACTTTTTGCTTAGGCTGTTCGTCAGCTTCTTTGATCGCTTGTTTGATTTGTTCTTTTGCATCTTCGATGACTTTATTCTCTTCTTCTTCAGACCATAGGCCTTTGTTTTCCAAGAATTTGCGGTAGCGTACTAATGGATCTTTTTGCTCCCACTCGTTTTCATCTTCTTTTGTACGATATCTTGTTGGATCGTCACCAGCCATTGTATGAGGGCCGTAACGGAATGTAAGAGTTTCAATTAATGTTGGACCTTCGCCATTAACAGCACGCTCACGAGCTTCAGCAGTTGCTGCATATACAGCTAATGCATCCATACCGTCAACTTGTACGCCTACGATACCAGCTGCAGCCGCTTTTTGTGCAATTGTTTGCGCAGCAGATTGCTTCTCAACAGGAGTAGAGATCGCATATCTGTTGTTTTGGACAACAAAAATCGCTGGCGCTTTGTAAGCCCCTGCAAAGTTGATACCTTCGTAGAAATCACCTTGTGAAGCTCCGCCATCACCAGTGTAAGTGATTGCAACAGCATTTTTACCGCGCTTTTTCAAACCAAGAGCTACACCAGCAGCTTGAATGATTTGTGCACCGATAATGATTTGTGGTGAAAGTGCATATACATCTTCAGGCATTTGGTTACCAACAAAGTGTCCACGAGAGAACAAGAACGCTTTTGTTAATGGAAGGCCATGCCAGATTAATTGTGGTACATCACGATATCCTGGAAGAATGAAATCTTCTTTCTCAAGTGCAAAGTGAGTTGCAAGCTGAGAAGCCTCTTGTCCAGCTGTTGGCGCATAGAAGCCAAGACGTCCTTGACGGTTCAATGAAATTGAACGTTGATCTAATACTCGTGTAAACACCATACGGCGCATTAATTCTTTTAATTGGTCATCTGAGAGATCCGGCATTGCCGCTTCGTTTACGACTTCGCCTTTTTCGTTTAAAATTTGAAACGTTTCAAACTGCTTTTTGATGGCATCAAATTGCTTTTTGCTATCAACAATTGCTTTTTTTGTTTTTGCAGCCATTCTAAAGTCACCTCTTCCTTTCTTTTAACAGTCAATTTGTCGTGAATCCATTTATACATACAGATATAGGATAACCCAAAATACGCATATGACTCCTGTATATAATAGCCACTGGGATCGTTGTCGAAACATTGAATGATCACTCGTTTTTGAGTTCTTCTAACTGTATTAACGATAGTTCACAAATAACTAATACAACTTCTGTTAACAAGGACTAGTTTACAACAAGAAAAATAGTCCGTCAATTGATTTAACGGCTTTATTTAAATAAATGTATTCGCTTTACTTTTTATGGTGAGCTGTATCAATCTGTTTAACAAACAACTCCATCTGTACTAGTATAGAGTGTACTACTGTACTACAATAGAAAATGTTTGTTTTTGTCGAAAAATAAAAAAAGAGCTGTTTTTTCAGCTCTTTTTCGACTCTTGATCTGCCGCTTTAGACAAAGCCTGTTTATGCTCATTCAATTGCTTTGTATATTGATTAAACTTTTTACCTTCTTTTCTGACTTTGCTATAAGAACGGTTCACCGTCTTCAGTTTGGATTTTAGCTCTTTATATCCTAAGTCCTTCTTCTTTAAAGATTGATATAAATGCTGATCTTGTTTCAGCGCTTTTTGATATTCCTTGTAAAGCTGGTCATACGATGCATATCTTTTCTCAAGCGATTTGACCGTTTCATCTGCTTTTTCTTTTAAATCCGTATCTTGTATACGTTCCGCAGATTCTTTGACCGTTTTCAATTCTTTTTTCGATTCATCCATGCTGTCTTTTTCTGTTTTCAAATGTTCTTCTCTTTTCGCTGCAGATGCTAGCGCCTGATCAGAAAGGCTTGACACTGTTTTTGTGTGATCTTTTGTGGTTTGAATCATTTTTTTATAGAGCTGTTGCTCTTTTTTCTCATAGCTTTGCAGTGTACCTTGCTCTTTTTCAAAGGATGCCTCTTTTTCGCTCATTTTCGTCATTGCCTCTCGCATGTCATGAAACGGGTTTTGACCTCCGCATCCCGTCAGCAATAGGGTACATATCCCCGCTAAAGCAGCACCTGCTTTCATGCTTCTTCTTATTTGTTTCATCACAAGGTTCCCCCTTTATTTCTCCACATACCACTATAATTTTTATAGGCGTTTGTGACAAGGAAAGAGGTCATTTTGAGGAGCCGAAGAAGATTTTTTTCAAGTGATAGGCGCATGACTATACAAATAGTGCATTCATACATAGTTTATATTACACGCTTCGCCTTCACTTATGAGAGGCCGAGTGTATTTCCAAAGGAGGTCAAAAGTATGTCTAATTATAGTCATGGAAGTATGTATGGTGGATACGGCGGTTACGGATATGGATACGGTGGTGGATATGGCGGTGGCTGTTGTTACCCAAGTTATGGCGGTGGGTACGGATACGGTGGAGGACGCACTTTCGCTTTAATCGTTGTCCTTTTCATCCTATTAATCATCGTTGGCGCAGCATTCTTAGGCGGCGGTGGCGGCTGCTGCTAATGGCTGTTTAAGCCTCTGACCGGTCTCACAGGACCGGTCTTCTTTATTTCATTGCATATGTTGTGTATCATTTTATATACTTTACATACAAAGGAAATAGGAGTGAAGATTTGTGATTACCATGGAAGATATCGTACGGGATGGACATCCCGTCTTAAGACAAACAGCTGAAGCGGTCGAGCTCCCGCCAACAGAAGAGGAAAAACAGCAATTAGCTGATATGATTGAATTCGTCAAAAATAGTCAAGATGCTGAAATGGCTGAAAAGTATGGACTCAGACCCGGTGTTGGACTCGCTGCTCCGCAAATTAACATTAGTAAACGAATGATCGCTGTTCACTGTGAGGATGAAGATGGAGAGGAATACAGCTATGCCCTTTTCAACCCACGCATTGTCAGTCATTCTGTCAAAAGAGCTTATTTAACGACAGGTGAAGGCTGCTTATCTGTTGATGAAGCCATTCCTGGATTTGTCCCTCGATACCAAAAAATCAGGGTGAAGGCCACAACGCTTGAAGGTGAGGACATTGATATTCGCCTAAAAGGGTTCCCAGCCATTGTGTTTCAGCATGAAATCGACCACTTAAACGGCATTATGTTTTATGATCATATTCAAAAGGATCAGCCATTCGCTGAGCCAGACAACTCTGTTGCGATCGGCAGATCATAAAATAAAAAGAAGACCCAATAACCTATGGGTCTTCCAAATTGTTGACAAAGGGCTAAAATGATCTTGATTTTAGCCCTTTGTCTTTTTTTCAGCGTGACATGAAAACCTTTGCAGCCCTAGGAAGGACCAGCACCGGAGCAGAGCGAATTTGACATTCGTGAGCACCGAAGCGCAGACCTGACAACGAATGTGAGGGTTTGTCTACACGCTGAGACCCAATAACCTATGGGTCTTCTTTTTTATTCTTCAATCAGACCTAGATGAGTCACTGCGTGGAATATACCGTCTTCATCTACTGGCTTTGTCACAAAATCAGCCAAATCCTTTAATTCATTCACAGCATTTCCCATAGCGACACCTGTACCAGTAAATGAAATCATCTCTCGATCGTTCAGACCGTCTCCAAAGGCAACGGTATCCTTTTGTTCGTAAGGTAGTCTTTCGATAACTCGTTTAATGCCTTCAGCTTTCGAACCGCCCTTTGGCACGACATCTGTTGACAGCTCGTGCCACCTGACAAGATCAATTTCTTCGCTGAACGCCTCGTACTTGACTTCCTCTTCTGCCTTACAGAATAACAGTATTTGAAAAATCTCGTTTTCTTTAAAGTAAGACAAATCATGTTCAGGATGCTTTATTTTTAGAGTCCCAATCCCCTCATGGATAAACGGATGATTTGGCACAGAAGCCTTCAGCGCTTTTTCCCCCATGAAAACAAGCGGGTGATCTTGACGATCTGCCGTTTCATAAATTTTCTCCATCAGCTCCAGTTTAAGCGGATTGCCGTAAATGACTTCTCCCTCATACATGACATACTGACCGTTATAAGCAATAAAGGAATCAAGCCCTAATTCCTCTAAAATAGGCTTAATTAAAAAAGGCGAACGCCCAGATGCAATGAAGAGATGATGGCCTTTTTCTTTTAATAAATGAACCGCTCGTTTCGTTGATTCAGGTATCTTTTTATCATGATCATATAAAGTACCATCGATATCAAAGAAGATGATTTTTTTATTCATATCCCGTCTCCTGTCTCTTGTTATGTATACCTACTCCCTTTCATCATACAGAAAGATTTCTGCTTTCGAAACCACTTCCGATGAAAACGCCCATTTCCCACATATAACCATGTAACATTCAATGGAAACGTCATATAATACAAGTATAAAGAGAGAACGGAATACAAGGTATAATCTAATTTCAATTCGAAAGGAGGCGACCTGTGATGCTTCGTCGTCTGCGTAAGAAAATTAGAAGACAATGGAAGGACATGCTTCGTAAAAAATCGATCGCTTAAAAGGATCTTCCGCACATTTGCTGAGGGTCCTTTTTTCTCAGAGACTTTTCTTATGCGCGTTTTTTTAATATAATAGAAATAGCGAGTGTAACATACGGTATTTAAGGAGAGATTTGGATGATATATAAGGTATTTTTTCAGGCAAGTACTACTGAGGTACCTGTAAGAGAACACACAGATTCACTATACGTTGAAGCAGTTTCTGAAAGAGACGTACGCGATAAGTTGAAAAAACATAGCTACAACATTGAATTCATTCAACCTGTAGACGGTGCTTTTTTAGACTATGAACGAGAAAGTGAAAATTTTAAAGTATTGGAGCTATGAGAGGAATGAAATTTGTAAAAAACGATCAGGCGGCAGTTTTTGCGCTCGGCGGATTAGGCGAGATCGGTAAAAACACGTATGGCGTTCAATTTCAAGATGAAATCATTTTAATTGATGCTGGTATTAAGTTCCCTGAAGATGAGCTTCTTGGAATTGACTACGTCATCCCTGACTATACGTACTTAGTTAAAAACGAAGATAAAATCAAAGGTCTTTTCATCACTCACGGACATGAAGACCACATCGGCGGTATCCCTTACCTTCTCAAGCAAGTGAATATTCCAGTTTACGGCGGCAAACTCGCAATCGGCCTACTTCGTAATAAATTGGAAGAACATGGTCTCTTGAGACAGACAAAACTTCACATTTTTGAAGAAGAAGATACCATTAAATTTAGAAAAACAGCTGTGTCTTTCTTTAGAACAACTCACAGTATTCCAGATTCTTATGGAATTGTCGTGAAGACACCTCCTGGTAACATCGTACATACAGGTGATTTCAAGTTTGACTTTACGCCTGTTGGCGAGCCTGCCAACTTAACAAAAATGGCTGAAATCGGGAAAGAAGGCGTTCTATGTCTTTTATCCGATAGTACAAACAGTGAAATTCCAGAATTTACGATGTCTGAAAGACGCGTAGGAGAAAGCATTGATGACATCTTTAGAAAAGTTGACGGACGTATCATCTTTGCGACGTTTGCTTCGAACATTCACAGACTTCAGCAAGTGATCGAGTCCGCTGTTGCTAACGGCCGAAAAGTTGCGGTGTTTGGACGTAGTATGGAGTCTGCTATTGATATTGGACAAGATCTTGGCTACATTAAATGTCCGAAAAACACGTTTATTGAACACAATGAAATCAACCGCCTTCCAGCAAACAAAGTGACGATCCTATGTACTGGAAGCCAAGGTGAGCCGATGGCTGCTCTTTCTCGTATTGCAAACGGCACTCATCGCCAGATTTCGATTAATCCTGGAGACACAGTTGTTTTCTCATCTTCACCGATTCCTGGTAACAATATTAGCGTAAGCCGCACCATTAACCAGCTTTACCGTGCTGGCGCTGAGGTCATTCATGGCTCACTTAATAATATTCATACATCTGGTCACGGCGGACAAGAAGAACAAAAGCTGATGCTCCGTTTAATTAAACCAAAATTCTTTATGCCGATTCACGGTGAATACCGCATGCAAAAAACGCATATTAAACTGGCGAATGATTGCGGAATTCCTGAGGAAAACTGCTTTATCATGGATAATGGTGAAGTTCTTGCACTTAAAGGCGACGAAGCAAGTGTCGCTGGCAAAATTCCATCAGGGAACGTGTATATCGACGGAAGCGGAATTGGTGATATCGGGAATATCGTCTTAAGAGACCGCCGCATTCTTTCAGAAGAAGGTCTAGTCATTGTAGTCGTCAGCATGGATATGAAAGAATTCAAAATCTCTGCTGGTCCTGATCTCATCTCAAGAGGCTTTGTCTACATGAGAGAATCTGGCGACCTCATCAACGACGCACAAGATCTCATTTCAAAGCATCTTGAAAAAGTAATGGAACGTAAGACAACTCAGTGGTCGGAAATTAAGAACGAAATTACGGACACTCTTGCTCCTTTCCTTTACGAAAAAACAAGACGCCGCCCAATGATCTTACCGATTATTATGGAAGTGTAATCATAAAAGAGACACAAGCCGATTGGCTGTGTCTTTTTTTTCATCAAGTATTAAAAAAAGCCGCATATATACATCGTACACATGCGGTTTCTTACTTTTTATGATTGAATAGGAAGGTGCTGAAAGTTTCTGACATCAAATAAGCCTTTTGTTGTCATTTTCACATCAGGAATGACTGGAAGTGCCAAGAAAGAAAGCGTCAAAAACGGATTAAAATCTAAGGAAAAACCAGTTTCTTTTAGCGCTTCATGAAGTGAATGAAGGCTTTCATTGACGAGATGTGCCGGCTGATCTGACAACAAACCAGAGATTGGTAATGGCAGCGTATGAAGTGACTGCCCTTCTTTAACAACAGTCAAACCGCCGCCTGCTTCTTTTAACGCCTCAATTGCTTTGATAATATCAGCATCATTTGTGCCGACTGCAATTAAGTTATGTGAATCATGTGCAACCGTTGTTGCAATTGCACCTTGTTTGATGCCGAAGCCGCTGACAATTCCTACACCCATTTCAGATAAACCTTGATGACGTTCAACAAGCACCATTTTTAATACATCTCTGCCTGTATCACTTGTAAATTGTCCGTTCATTTCTGAAGGAGAGACTTGTTCTAACTTTGTTTCAAGCTGATTCGGAATAATACGGATGACATTCATATGTTGATCACCCGTAATAGGTAGTGCAATGTCTTCCTCTTGAACATCTACGGCATGAACAGATTGTAATAATGCTGGGCTCGGTGCGATCTTTTCGACACTCGGCTTGTACTCTCCGTTCTGTGCAACCAATTCACCTGCGATAAATACGCTTGTAATATCTACATGATGAAAGTCTGAAACGAGCATAAAATCAGCATCATAGCCTGGTGCAATGGCTCCCTTTGTTTTAAGACCAAAACACTCTGCGGCATTTAAGCTTCCCATTTGATAAGCTAAAAATGGATCTAATCCTTCTTTTATGGACATCCGTACTTGCTCATCAATACTTCCCTGTGCCATTAGATCATCCAAATGTTTATCATCTGTACAAAAGAAAAAGCGTCGCGCATTCTTTTCATTGACAGCGGGTAAAACATTTTTCACGTTTTTGGCAACAGATCCTTCTCTCAGCATCACATACATACCTCTTTTTACACGTTCAAGGGCTTCCTGTGCAGTTGTCACCTCATGGTCTGTTTGGACACTCGCTGTCCGGTAGACGTTGATTAATCGGTCTGTTAAGCCTGCTAGATGGCCATCAATCAGTTTATTCTCGTGTTGCGCATCAAGCAGCTTTTGAAGCATATCTTCTTCTGCCTGCTCCACACCGACATAGTCCATCACCTCTGCAAGACCAAGCACTTCCTTCTCTTGATAAAGAGGCTTTAAATCTTTCGCTTTTAATGTAGCACCTGATCGTTCAAAACTGACTGCCGGTACACAGGAAGGCAGCATGAAATAAATATGTAAGGCAGCTTTTCTCGCTTCTTCCAGCATAAAACGGATGCCTGTTATACCTGACACATTGGCGATTTCATGCGGATCTGTTACGACAGTTGTCACACCGTGAGGAACGACAGCTTTGGAGAATTCGGCAGGGGTAACCATAGAAGACTCGATATGAACGTGGCCATCAATAAAACCAGGCACAAGCATTTGACCTGCTGCATCAAGCTCCTGTTCTCCCTCGTACTCTCCTATCCCGACGATTTGTCCATTTTCAACAGCGACATCTGCGTCTATCCATTCCTGGTTAAACACATCCATGACTTTCGCATGTTTTATTACGAGGGCTGCTTTTTTTCTCTTTGCTGCTACCTCAATTTGATGTCTGAAAAGCTCCTTATCCAACGACACTGCCTCCTCCAAGTAAACAATATAATGTTTCTTATCGTAAACGAATCTGTTTGTCCAGTCAATGACATTTAGAGAAAATCAACCATATCAAAACACTGATTTTTATTTCTGAATAGTGATAATTGCATGAAAAATAAGATGACTTATTTTTGCGGTTATACATGATCAAAGCAACCCTTTTCAGTTTCTATTTTCGCCTCAATGTCCACCTGTCATGAACACCTTCATGTAAAAAAACACCCCGTCTTCGGAGTGTTTAATAATCGTTCTGCATTTCTCGTTTTTCAAAGCGTCCTATATCGGCTACTGCCCCAATGACAATGAGGATATCTTCTTTTTGGATCATTTCATCTGCCAGCGGGGAAACAATGACTTCCTTTCCGCGCTTGATCGCAACAATATTGATACCGTATCTTGCCCTAATATCAAGATCTAGAAGAGAATGTCCCGCAAGCCTGTTGTTTGCAACGATCTCAATCAGGCTGTACTCATCTGACAGTTCGAGGTAATCAAGCACGTTATTTGAAATGATCTTATGTGCAATCCGTCTCCCCATATCTCGCTCTGGATGAACGACGCGATCCGCTCCAATTTTGTTAAGCACCTTTTCATGGTAATCATTTTGCGCTTTCACAGTGACCATTTTCACGCCAAGCTCTTTCAGCATAATCGTTGTTAAAATACTTGCCTGAATGTTTTCGCCAATCGCAACGATGACATGATCAAAATTGCGAATACCAAGATTTTTTAAAACGTTTTCGTCCGTCGAATCACCAATAACCGCATGTGAGGCAATTTTCGCGTACTCGTTTACTCGATCTTCATTCATATCCATTGCCATGACTTCAAGTCCTTCTTCGCTCAGCGCCTTGCAAATACTTCCACCAAAGCGTCCAAGACCAATGACCGCATATTCCTTTTTCATGTTCAGACTCCTTTTATCTCACTTACCATGCATTTTACTACGGTTTGATTAATGAATCCATATGTGAACGGATTTTTTTACGGAACGCTTCACTTAAATAAAGGTCTGCTCCTTTTTCGATTTCACTGCGATAATGAGTTGGCGGGGCGATTTCTTCGCTTTTTTGAAGCACAAGAAAGGTTAAACAGTCCTCATACATTTGATCACCTATTTTGACATCGACAAATGCTGGACGATATGTACCTTCATATACGCCTTCTCTTTTATACAAATAACGAATGGCATCAAAAGGAACTTCATATAAAACACCCTCTGTTTCCCCGCCATCTTCTACCATATCAGCTCTTGATCCATCTGGCCTCACCAAGGTAAATCTCGTTGTAAAACCCTTTAGTACTCCACCGCCGATGATTTGTTTGAAATGATGATCGACTTCTGCGAGCTTAAATCTAGCATCATCCATACAGGAGCCATAGGCAAAATAATAGAAGGATGATGGCTTCTGCTGCCACAGTTGATAAGCTTTCCAGCACCCTCTCTTTATTTCTTTCAGCACTGATGCCTTTTGCTCTGGCAACGTGTATGTCAAGGCTGCAAACTGACCTCGATCCGTCATGACATTGATTTCCTGCTTGTCATACCCTTCCTCTAGTACGTCTATCTTATTCAACGCGTCAGCGGTTACCTCGTACAATTCCCCGTATACAGTGCCTTTTTCTGCAGGAATACATGCTGGATATCCTTGACCTGTATCATAAATCCTTCCACTCATCCAAGCAGATTTAGCTAATAGCCTGCTTTCCTTCATGTACGTTTCGTGGTGCTTTTCATGCTGCAATAGCGTTCCATATACAAATAAAACCTTTACCGTCATGACTTCACGTCCTCTCAACTTGCTGCTGTCTGCTTTTTTGACACACTGGCAAATAAATATGAAAAGCTGTGCCTTTTCCAAGCTCACTTGACACGTCCATTCTTCCGTGATGATCTTTTAAAATTGTCGCACAGATGGTCAGACCAAGCCCTGTTCCTTCTTTTTTCGTGGAAAAGAAAGGATCATATATTTTTTGAATATCTTCTTCAGACATCCCTTTTCCTTCATCTTGAATGGTAATCTTCCATTCATTCAATACTTTTTCTGTAGATATGTATATGCTACCACCTTCAGGCATTGCCTCAATCGCATTTTTGATTAAATTAATGAACAGCTGCTTCATTTGATTAGCGTCTGCGAGGATGGCACCGGCATCCTGCCTTTTAAATGGCTGCTTGAGGTCAATATTTGACAGAACGGCATTTGTTTTTAATAAAGTAATCACTTGTTCTAGAAGCTCATGAAGCTGGACTTCTTGAAAATGGACCGATTGAGGCTTAGCCAATACAAGCAGCTCACTTAAAACAAAATCAATCCGTTTAATTTCTGAAAAGATAATGTCAAAATAATCGGTTCTTTCAGGATATTGTGTCTTCATCAGCTGCAAAAAACCATTTACGGATGTCAGTGGATTTCTGACTTCATGGGCGATTCCAGCGGCTATTTGTCCAGCGACTGCCAGCTTTTGCGCCTGCATTTGCAATTGCTGATTGGATCTTTCAAGCTCAAGCTTCGCCTGCTTTTGTTTCGTAATATCAGCTACCGTTCCAATTCCTCCGGTAAACTGGTGATGCTCGTCAAAATAAAGCTTGTAATGAACGTCTCCCCATACCTTCTTTCCCTCTTTATGGAGAAGCTG
The DNA here is from genome assembly GCF_038610765.1 of Bacillus sp. FSL R5-0422. Taxonomy (NCBI): domain Bacteria; kingdom Bacillati; phylum Bacillota; class Bacilli; order Caryophanales; family Bacillaceae; genus Bacillus; species Bacillus sp. FSL R5-0422. Next base: position 1,350,438 of record NZ_CP152014.1, on the reverse strand, counting down.
CAGTTCTACCCGTCCCGCATCCTTATGCTCCTTGATCACAGATAATAAATGCTGGACCACGCGTTCCTCTTGATCAAAGTACTGATTGTACATGGTACCTAGACATTCATCGATGTCATAGCCCGTCATTTGTGTCCATGCTTGATTTAAGAAAATAATTTCACCTTTTTCATTTGTTTCAAAGACGATTTCTTGCAAGTTATCTGTGATTCGATTCAGCCGCTCTGTCAGTTCGTGTGCTTCTTTTTCTCTTGTATTTAAGTCTGACACAAGTAGATTTAAGCGGTCTACATAGCCTGATATAACCCAGATCCCTGTTAGAACAAGGACTGTAAAGGCTAAATCGAGCGGCCAATTAATTTGATAGCCACCTAGATAATAAAAGAAATCCCAGCTTAAAATTAAAATAAATGCAAGAACAGATAACACGATCCGCACTTGATATGTTTTGTTCAAATGATTCCACCTGCCGCCCTGAGATTCTTTGTCAATTGTACCATTTTCCACTTATTTTTTGAGGGAGATGGGGCATTTTTAAGGAACTTTTTCAGAAAAAAAGCCTGTTCTCAGCACAAAGGAAGAGATCAGGCTTTTTTCATTACTGCTGAAGAGCTTCTTGAAGTTCTTTTAACAGTAGTTCTGCGCCTTCAGCGCTTAATGTAATTTGACCATTACCATAATCATGGTTCTCTGATGTAATCTCACCAGTCATGAGGCAAACACCTTCTGGCTGGTATTTTTTCAAGACAATTTTATCCCCATCTATAAAAAATTCCATACTGTCTTTAATAGCAATATCAAGTGCTCTTCTCAGTTCGATTGGCATCACAATACGCCCTAGTTCGTCTACTTTTCTTACGACTCCGATAGATTTCAAATTCGTTCCCTCTTTCTTTCATTAGCTCAAGATCAATCTGTTTTTCACCAATTGATATATCGTAGACGTAAGAGATTCTCAAAAGGTTTCTCTTCTATAAAAATTTTTTTCACAAAAGAAAAAACAAAGGGAAAATTTATTGTGATTGTCAAAATGATACTTGAATTTTACAAGTTCATTTCAAGGTTATCACAAACCCCCACAAATGACCTCAACCCCATGAACTTTTAAATGTAAAATTGTTTAAATAGCAAAAATAGAGATTGGGTGAAAACATGTTTCAAAATGCCGAAATTGGAATTGATTTAGGAACAGCTAACATATTGGTTTATAGTAAAAATAAGGGAATTATTTTAAATGAACCGTCCGTCGTGGCAGTCGATACAGAAACAAAAACTGTACTTGCCGTCGGAACAGAAGCAAAAGAAATGATTGGGAAAACTCCTGGGAAAATTGTGGCGATCCGTCCAATGAAAGACGGTGTCATCGCTGATTATGATATGACAACAGATTTACTCAAACAAATCATGAAAAAAGCAGGAAAAAATATCGGGTTTACTTTCAGAAAACCAACGGTCGTCGTCTGTACACCTTCTGGTTCAACAGCTGTTGAGCGCCGCGCCATCAGTGATGCTGTGAAAAACTGTGGAGCAAAGCACGTACATTTAATCGAAGAACCTGTTGCAGCGGCAATCGGCGCTGATCTGCCAGTAGATGAGCCTGTTGCAAACGTCGTAGTCGATATTGGCGGAGGAACAACAGAAGTTGCCATCATTTCGTTTGGCGGCGTGGTCTCTTGTCATTCCATTCGAATTGGCGGAGATCAGCTTGATGAAGATATCATTACGTTTGTGCGAAAGAAATATAACCTATTAATCGGCGAGCGGACAGCTGAACAGGTTAAGATGGAAATTGGTTATGGTCTTATTGAGCATGAGCCAGAGTCATTAGAAGTACGTGGACGTGATCTAGTAACAGGTCTTCCAAAAACGATCACACTTGTATCTCATGAAATTCAAGGTGCTATGCGAGAGTCACTCCTTCATATTTTAGAGGCGATTCGTGCCACATTAGAGGACAGCCCCCCGGAGCTTAGTGGTGACATCGTAGACCGCGGCGTGATCTTAACTGGCGGTGGCGCTTTGTTAAACGGAATTCAAGAATGGCTCTCACAGGAGATTGTCGTTCCAGTTCATATTGCTGCAAATCCACTTGAATCTGTTGCAATCGGAACAGGTCGTTCACTAGAAGTCATTCATAAATTGCAAAAAACTTTAAAATAATCTTCTTGTTCTACTTCTTTTTTTATCATTTCGATCATATCGTGAGGAATGGATAAACGTGAAGGAGGAAGAACATGTTGCTTGATTTAGGTAAACGGGTCGTTGTCACAGTCATTTTAACGGGTATTATCTTAGGAGGAATGAGCCTGTCGTTTTCACATATGCCCCCTTCTAATGCACAGCCTGTGAAACAACTGAACCGCTAAAAAAGCCGCACGAAAGCGGCTTTTTTATTTTGGCTTTTTGCGTGCTCCCCATTTTCCTTTTCGGTCTTAAATCTGATATGATGAACATGACTAAAGGAGGGTTTTTATGAGTTCATTTGAAAAACAACTAGATCAATATGCGAAGACCATCGTTGAAGTCGGTGTGAATGTTCAAAAAGAACAAGAAGTCGTCGTATCCGCATCAACTGAATCTGCAGACCTTGTTCGTCTTGTCGCGAAACATGCGTATGAGCGCGGGGCGAAAAACGTACATATCCGCTGGAGTGACGGTGTTCTTGCTCGTTTAAAATATGAACATGCACCGCAGGATGTGTTTGAGCAATTCCCTGAATGGGAAGCACAGATGATGGAAACCATTGCAAAACGCGGCGGCGCTTTTATCACGATCTTGTCAGAAAGCCCTGACCTTCTGCGAGGCATTGATTCGAAAAAAATCGCTGCACAGCAAAAAGCCGCTGGATCCGCCCTTCATACATATCGCCAATACGTTCAATCAGACAAAGTGGCTTGGACGGTCGTCGGCGCTGCATCAAAAGATTGGGCGAAAAAGATTTTCCCTGACCAGACAGACGAAGAAGCTATTGCTTTATTATGGGATCAAATCTTTAAAGTTGCTCGCGCTGATCAAGCAGATCCTGTGGAGGCTTGGAAAAAGCACGATGAATCGCTAAATGAAAAGGTTAAAATCCTAAATGAGCGCCACTACCACAAGCTTCATTATGATGCTCCTGGAACTGATTTAACGATTGAGCTCCCTGAACAGCACATTTGGGTAGGTGCCGGCAGCGTGAGTGAGCGCGGCGTCTCTTTCATGGCCAACATGCCAACAGAAGAAGTGTTTACCGTACCTAAAAAAGATGGTGTAAATGGGACTGTCTCAAGCACAAAACCGCTCAGCTATGCAGGAAATATCATTGATGAGTTTACTTTAACATTTGAAAATGGCCGAATTGTCGATGTGAAAGCGAAGGAAGGCGAAGACATTTTAACTTCACTCGTTGAAACAGATGAAGGCTCTCATTATCTAGGTGAAGTTGCTCTTGTACCAGATGATTCACCAATCTCAAATTCAAATATTCTCTATTACAATACCCTTTATGATGAAAACGCATCGAATCACCTTGCCATCGGCAGCGGATATGCGTTCAATATCGAAGGCGGAAAAGAGATGAAACGTGAAGAATTGGATGCAGCTGGTGTAAACAACAGTATTACACACGTCGATTTCATGATTGGTTCAAAGGAAATGAATATTGACGGTATTACAAAAGACGGGAAACGCGAACCGATCTTCCGTAATGGGAACTGGGCGATTTAACCGAAAAAAAAACATCCATTTGTGGATGTCTCAGGTTGTTGACAAAGGGCTAAAATGATCTTTATTTTAGCCCTTTGTCTTCTTTTCAGCGTGATAGAAAACCTTTGAAGTCTAGGAAGGACGAGCATCGGAGCGGAGCGAATTTGACATTCGTGAGCACCGAAGCGCAGATCTGACAACGAATGCGAGGGTTTGTCTACACGCTGAGACATCCATTTGTGGATGTCTTTTCTTATTTACGCATAAAGCTCAACGAGTCTCTTTTGAATCTCTTGATCTGATAAGAATTCATCATATGTTGTTTGTTTATCGACGATGCCATTTGGCGTCACTTCGATAATACGGTTTGCCACTGTTTCAACAAACTGGTGGTCATGAGATGAGAAGAGCATCGCTCCTTTAAAGCTCATTAAACCGTTATTCAGCGCCGTAATGGATTCTAGGTCTAAGTGGTTCGTCGGCTCATCTAGAAGCAGTACATTCGCTCCTGACAGCATCATTTTCGATAACATACAACGAACCTTTTCTCCTCCTGATAAGACGCTTGCTTTTTTCTTTACTTCTTCTCCAGAGAAGAGCATACGTCCTAAGAATCCGCGTAAGAAGCTCTCGCTTTGATCATTAGGAGAATACTGGCGAAGCCAATCCACTAGATCAACATCGTTTCCTTCAAAGTATTCACTATTGTCTTTCGGGAAAAAGGCTTGAGATGTTGTGACGCCCCATTTATATGTCCCGCTGTCTGGTTCCATCTCACCAGCAAGAATTTTAAATAAAGTAGACACTGCCAGCTCATTACGGCTTAGGAACGCAATTTTATCCTCGCGATTCATGATAAAACTGACGTTATCAAGTACTTTTACACCGTCAATTGTTTTCGATAGACCTTCTACTTGAAGGACATCATTTCCGATTTCGCGCTCTGGCGCAAAATGAACATACGGATATTTACGTGAAGATGGCTTAATATCGTCTAAAGAGATTTTATCAAGCAATTTCTTTCTTGAGGTCGCTTGCTTCGATTTAGAAGCGTTCGCACTGAACCGAGCAACGAACTCTTGAAGTTGCTTAATTTGCTCTTCTTTTTTCTTATTTGCATCTTGACTAAGTTTCAGCGCTAGCTGGCTGGACTCATACCAGAAATCATAGTTACCGACATATACTTGAATTTTTCCGAAGTCTAGGTCCGCAATATGTGTACATACTTTGTTTAAGAAGTGACGGTCATGCGAAACGACGATCACGGTATTTTCAAAATTAATGAGGAACTCTTCCAGCCACTGGATGGCTTGTAAGTCCAAGTGGTTCGTTGGCTCATCCAGAAGAAGAACGTCAGGCTTGCCAAATAAAGCTTGAGCTAGTAATACTTTGACCTTTTCAGAACCGCCAAGCTCAGACATTTTCTTCGATTGAAGGCTCTCTGGTATGCCAAGACCTTTTAATAAGATTGCTGCTTCACTTTCTGCTTCCCAGCCGTTTAACTCAGCGAACTCACCTTCAAGCTCTGCTGCACGAATTCCGTCTTCATCTGAGAAATCAGGTTTCATATAAATCGCATCTTTCTCCTGCATCACATCATATAGACGTTTGTGACCCATCATGACCACTTTTAATACTTCAAATTCTTCGTATTCAAAGTGGTTCTGTTTTAAAATCGCTAAACGCTCACCAGGGCTCATATGAACATCGCCTGTCTGAGCCTCGATTTCACCTGAAAGAATCTTTAGAAACGTTGATTTACCAGCTCCATTGGCACCAATTAAACCGTAGCAGTTGCCAGGAGTGAATTTAATATTTACTTCTTCAAATAGTTTACGATCAGCAAATCGCAAACTAACATTATTTACTGCAATCATTTATTAATCCTCCATCACTCATTCATCATTATGAAGTATAACATGAATAACGTTTGTTAGAAACGTCTCTCACAAAGAACGAAGGCAAATTGTCCAATATGGTATAATAAGTAGGAATGATTGATTGAAGGAGTTCGTGCGATTTGAGATTACTTACACTGATGGAATACTGTTTATTGATTTTCTTTATGGGTATTTATTTATCTGCAACAGGCTTTAATGCGAGGGATTTTGGCCTTTATATTGGGCTTGTGCTTATTTACACACTGGTACACATCTTTTCGAAACGCTTTTTACAAAAGCGAGGGAAAGAAAATCATAAGGTCGGATTGTTCCGATCTGTTTTAGCCATTACTGGGTCTGTCTTTGCTTCTGTGTTGGCGATTGTGCTCATTGTTACGGTGCTCACGCCAAATTAAAAACGACCCTACTTTTAAGGGTCGTCCATTTAAGCACTTTTCTCACACACCTGAGAAGAGTGCTTTTATTTTGTTTGCCGAATGTCGCCAAATGGGAAGAAAACAAATTCTGATGTCCCGACAACCCGATCCTTTTCAATGAGTCCAAGTCCATTTCTGCTGTCCATGGAATTGAGTCTATTGTCCCCCATCACAAAGTAATTGTTTTTCGGTACTTTCACTGGACCAAAATCCCCTGTCAAATGCACTTCATACTCTTTCGCATGTGCCTTGTTCTCTTTTAAATAAGGCTCATCAACTTTTTTACCATTAATGTAAAGTGTATCATCCTTCATTTCAATCGTGTCTCCTGGGAGACCGATTAACCGTTTTACATAATGAATTTTCTGGCCATCTTTTCCATTAATAATCACGATGTCACCTCGTTTGACACCACCTAGATAGTTAATGGTTTTGTTGACGAACAGTTTTTCCCCATCATGAAGGGTCGGTTCCATCGACTCTCCTTCCACCACATACGGCTCAAATATAAACGTACGGATGAGCAAGACGAGCGCAAGTGCAATTAAAATGGCTTTGATCCATTCAAACAGTGAACTTTTCTTCTCTGTTTTGGCTTGTTTTACATCAGATTGAATATCATTTTCGTTTTGTTTGTTTTCTTCGTTCAAAATACTGCTTCCTCCTAAGACTTTCTGCTAAAAGACTTGAAACACGAATTGAATAACTTTACTTTATCACATGTCATTTAAAAATTCACAAGACAACCATTCAATTAGATATTTTTTCCTAATTTGTTCATTATTAAACAAAAAGAAGCACCGCTCTTCACGATGCTTCTCTTCTGAATTACGCTTCTAGTTTCACTGGTTTTTTCAAAATACCGAGTAAAATCGCTGTTACAACGGCACCGATTAAGATGCTGATAATATAAAGAACTGGATGATTTGTTACCCAGAAAACGAATAGTCCGCCGTGCGGTGCAGGAAGCGTGACTCTAAAGAATTCTGTTAATCCGCCAGCCACAGCTGCTCCAATGACAGCTGAAGGAATCACTCGTAGAGGGTCAGCCGCTGCAAACGGAATCGCCCCTTCAGTAATAAAGGCAGCTCCCATGAAGTAGCATGTAATCCCTGCTTCTCGGTCACGTTTTGAGAATTTATTTCTAAAAATTGTTGTAGCTAGTGCAATACCTAGTGGTGGTACCATTCCGCCTGCCATAATAGCAGCGTGCGGTGCATAGTTTCCAGCAGCAATCATCGCAAGACCAAAGGTGTAAGCCGCTTTATTAATTGGGCCACCCATATCAATTGCCATCATACCTGCTAAGATAATGCCCATTAAGACAAGGTTACCAGTACCTAAAGTTTCAAGCCAATGAGTTAATCCGTCCATCACCATTTTTACTGGTGTGTTCACAATGTAATGCATGATGATACCTGTGAAGAAAATACCAAACAGTGGATACAGCAGAACCGGTTTAATTCCGTCGAGTGACTGCGGTACGAATGTGAATACTTTTTTAAGTAACACAACGACATAACCAGCAAGGAAACCGGCGATGAGTCCGCCTAAGAACCCAGCACCTGCTGCTGACGCCATAAATCCACCGACCATACCCGGCGCAAAACCTGGACGATCTGCAATACTCATCGCAATAAATCCGGCTAATACAGCCACGATTAAGGCAAGTGCATTTTTACCTCCAATTCCCTCTAATACAGCTGCAAATGAATTAAATGATGGGTCATTAGGGTCAGCCGACTTAATGCCCCAGAAGAATGAAATTGCAACAAGAATACCGCCTCCGACAACAAATGGAAGCATGTTGCTTACACCGCTCATTAAGTGCTTGTAAAAACCACTTCTCCCTTTGCCAGATGACTCATGTTCGTCTTTTGAAGAACTGCCGCCAGAGCCTTTATAGATCGGCGCATCTTGATTAACTGCTTTTTCAATCAACTCCTGCGGACGACGGATTCCTGCTGTCACAGGTACTTCAATGACATGTTTGCCTTTAAAGCGTTCCATTTCAACTTGCTTGTCCGCTGCCACAATAATGGCTGGAGCTTCTTCGATTTCCTTTGCAGTAAGGGCGTGTTTAATACCGCCAGAGCCATTTGTTTCGACTTTAATGTCAATGCCCATTTCTTTCGCTTTTTCTTTCAAAGCATCTGCTGCCATAAATGTATGTGCAATACCTGTTGGACAAGCTGTTACTGCTAAAATCTTAGCTGGTTTACCTGCTACAACAGGCTCCTCTTGAACTTCCTCTTCTTCTTCTTCATCGTCCTTATCATGCGTATTGATGATATCAATGATTTCATCTTCAGTAGCCGCTTCAAGTAGCTGCTTTCTGATTTCTTCACGCATCAAAAGTGTTGATAAACGAGAAAGCGCTTCTAAGTGCGTGTTGTTCGCGCCTTCAGTTGCTGCAATCATAAAGACAAGATGACTCGGCTGCGCATCCAGTGATTCATAATCTACACCAGCTGTCGAGCGGCCAAATGCAATGGCAGGCTCTTTGACACTTGCTGTTTTAGCGTGAGGGATAGCAATTCCTTCACCAATACCTGTAGAACTCTGTTTTTCACGGTTGAGCACTGCTTCTTTGTAGCCCTCTTTATCATTTAGCTTGCCTGCTGTATCTAAAACAGTGACTAGTTCTTCAATGACTGCTTCTTTCTGCTGGCTGTCTAATTGAAGCTTAATGGTCTGTTTTGTGAGTAGTTCTGTTATTTTCATGATGACTCCTCCTTTAAATACGTGTGACTTTTACTTGTGGTAATAGTGTGTCGACAAGCTCTTTGGTCCCAAGCTCCTCAGAAAATGCTGTAGCACTGCCTGATGTGACGCCAAGCTTAAATGATTCTTCAATCGAAAGACCTTTCGAAACGCCGGCTAAAAATCCTGCAACGACTGAATCCCCTGCACCAACCGAATTAACAAGCGTACCCTTTGGAACATTGGACTGATAAATCCCTTCCTTACTGAATAAGAGAGCCCCATCCCCAGCCATGGATACGATGACATGTTCAGCACCTTGTTCTAACAGCTTCTTCCCATAAGGAATGGCTTCTTCCGCAGTAGAGATGCTTGTCTCAAACATTTCACCTAGTTCATGATGGTTTGGCTTCATTAAGAACGGTTTCAAGCCTGCTGCTTTCTTTAGGGCTTCTCCAGAAATATCAAGGACCACTCTAACGCCTTGCTTTTCGCATACCTCAGCAATACGTTCATACGTGTTATGCGGCAATGAAGAAGGAATGCTACCAGCTAACACAACGACATCACCTTCAATCAATGAAGTAAATTGAGACAGAAACGAATCAAATTGCGCTTCAGTAATTGATGGACCTAGTCCGTTGATTTCGGTTTCTTCACCGGTTTTTAGTTTCACATTAATTCGTGTATCTTCTGACACCTCGTGAAAGGCTGTTTGTAATTGTTCGTTTTGTAAAAAGTCTTGAATATATTTGCCTGTAAATCCACCTATGAATCCAAGCGCCTTTGATTCAACACCGTGACGTTTTAAAAGCCTTGAGACATTGATCCCTTTTCCGCCTGGATATTTTTTGTCATAGGTTGAACGATTCAAACCGCCGACTGCAAAATCCTCCACGTGTACGATGTAATCAACTGATGGGTTTAAAGTAACTGTATAAATCATGTTTTCACTACCTTTATAACCGTTTTTTCATGGTAATTATCGAATGAATCCTCTTTTGCGTCGTTTGTGATAATGGTGGCTTCCTGTAAACTAGCAAAGGTTGAAAACGATATTTCGCCAAACTTCGAGGCATCTGTTAAGATATAGGTTTTTTTCGCCTGCTTCATGGCCCTTTTTTTCATGAGCGCTTCCTCTGGATCAGGTGTTGTAAACCCCGCCTCGGGATGAATGCCGTTCGTCCCAACAAAGCTTTTGTCAAAACGATAATGTTCCATCGCCGTCAAAGCTGCGGCTCCGACCATGGCTCCTGTTCGATGTTTCACTGATCCGCCTATCAAGTAAAAAGAAATGCCTTTTCTCATGAGTGCTTCAATGTGCATAACACCGTTTGTCACCACAACAATATCTTGATCTGGATCCATATATTCAATCATTTGCTGTGTGGTCGTACCAGCATCTAAATAAATACAATCGCCTTGTTTTAAAAGTGCAGCAGCTGCCTCCGCAATCAATGACTTTTCTTGAAGGTTTTTGGCAGATTTCTCAAATACATCTGGTTCAAGTCGGATACTTGATATCTTGGCTGCTCCCCCGTGGACTCTTTTTAGAAATCCTTTTTCTTCAAGGGCTGATAAATCTCTTCTAATAGTAGATTCAGACGCATCCGTCATAATCGTTAAGTCCTGTATTTTGATGACATCATTTTCTTCTAAACAGTCGATAATGAGTTGATGTCTTTCCGGTGTTAACATGAAAACACCCCCTTTTGAAAACGTATTCATTTTGCGCGCACCTTTATTGTAATCGCTTTTTTCAACATTATCAATACAAAACAATCAAATACATTCAATAACTATCAAAATCTTTCACCATGGTCATCTTACCTTTATATGTACCATTTGTAAACTGAAAAATATGTGACATTAAGATGAAAGTCATGATCTTAGCATTTCTATCATTTTTCATTTCATTCAATAGAACTAAAAAAAGCTTTTATGCGATGTGCATAAAAGCTTTTGATACTTGATTACAGCGGAATTCACACTGATTGTATGCTTTTTCTCTTTCCGAAATTATTCATATCTAAGAGAATCAATCGGATCTAGTCTTGCTGCTTTATTCGCAGGAATTAGCCCAAAAACAATCCCAATTAGCATACTAAACAGCACACCTATACAGATGATTTGCCAAGATACTAAGGACGGCCAGCCAGCAATGAGTGATACTAACGAGGCACCGCCTATACCTAGTGCAATCCCCATCAACCCACCGATCATGGTTAACACGACAGACTCAATTAAAAATTGAACGAGTATTTGAGCTCTCGTTGCTCCAATTGCTTTTCGAATACCGATTTCCCTTGTCCTCTCTGTCACAGAAACAAGCATGATATTCATCACTCCGATACCGCCGACAAGTAACGAAATTCCAGCTATTGAGCCAATGATTGTTGTCATAACGGACGTGATTTGACCGATGCCTTCTGCGATTTCTTCCATATTGATCATTTCATAAGCATCTTCTGTATGATGATTTTCATTTAATAATGCAGCCGCATTCTTTCCTACTTCCTTCATTTGATCAGCATGTGCGACTTGAATTGACAACTTATCGTATTCATTGATCCCAAATGTGGAGGTAAGCATTGCAAATGGGACATATACTTCATTCATATCGAATGAAAGCATCCCTTTCTGTTTGGCTAGAACACCGATGACTTCAACTGGCTGTCCGTTCATCCAAATCATTTCGCCCAAGGCCTTCTTGCCATTAAATAATTCTTTTTGTAAGCCTTCAGAGATAAGGGCGGCTCTTCTGCCGCTTCTAAAGTCAATATCTTTTAAATTTTGTCCTTCTGCTATTTGTAATGAATGGACATTCGTATACCCTCCATTTATACCGTTAACTGTCGCATCCACTGTCGTATCTTGAAATCTCAGCTGCATTCCTTGCGCAGTCGAAGAGGCAACCTGATTCACTCCATTCATTGTCTTAATGCTTTTAATGTCTTCTTCAGTAAATGTGGCGTCGAATAAAGCATTAGGATTTGCATTTAACTCTTCGTCAGAAGGCGTATACGTCATATCAACGGTATTGTTTGGACCTGAAATCGATCCTTTTAGCATTTGCTCGCCGCCTTGACCGATAGCTACAACCGCAATGACTGATCCAACACCAATAATAATCCCAAGCATCGTTAAAATAGAACGTAATTTATGAGCTAAAACAGAATTCATCGCTATTTTGATATTTTCAAAGAGTTTCATTCATAGCGTCCCCTTGTGTCAATCTATCTTCAACGAGTCGTCCATCTCTTACAACGACCGTTCGATTTGTATATGCAGCTATTTCTTCTTCATGGGTAACAAGTACAATCGTTGTCCCTTCCTCATTCAACTTCGTAAACTGTTCCATGATTGAGAAGCTTGTTTTTGAGTCAAGAGCGCCTGTCGGTTCATCTGCTAAGATAAGCTTCGGCTTATTGACAATTGCACGAGCAATTGCCACCCTTTGCTTTTGCCCTCCCGACAACTCACTCGGCATATGTTTCATTCGGTCTGCCAAACCAACCTTTTCAAGTGCCATCTCTGCGCGTTCTTTTCTTTCCTTTTGACTGATACCGGCGTAAATCATCGGAAGCTCAACATTACGCCTCGCATTTAACCTCGGCAACAAGTGAAATTGCTGAAAGACAAATCCAATGAATTGATTTCGAATCACTGCGAGGTCTTGATCCTTTGCTGCTGACAGCTCTCTTCCTTGAAAATGATATTGTCCTGTAGTTGGCCGGTCTAAACAGCCAATGATATTCATTAACGTCGATTTTCCAGAGCCAGACGGGCCCATAATGGACATATACTCGCCTTTTTCAATGACAAGATCGATCTCACTTAATACATCAAATGCTTCTTGGGCAACCTCATAGCTTTTTGTCACGTTTGAAAGCTGAATCATTCAGCATTCACTTCCATTCCGTCATACATGTCATCTGATGGTTGAGAAATGATTTGATCCTCAGCTACGACACCTTTTGTCACTTCAAGGTCTTTACCTGACGTTTCCCCTAGCTCCACTTTTATTTTTTTAAGTACATTCTTTTTGACAACATAAACGTATTGCCCATCATCCTCTTTTTTTACAGCTGATTCGGGAATCGTTAGGGCTTGACGCTTATCTGTTTCAATTTCCATGATCATTTTAAAACCAGGTTTTGCTTCAGGTTTTTTTCCCTTTATCTCGATTTCAACTGGATATTGCACCGTTTGATCACCTGCAGTTGTTTCAGATGCTGCATGAGCAGGTACAATCCCCACTTTTTTCACCACTCCTTGCCAGCTCTTTCCGCGAATGACATCAGACGTGATCTTTACTTTTTGTTTCTTTTTCACTTTTATGGCGTCATACTCAGAAATCAATCCTCGTACAATCATTTTTTTCTCATTGCCAATATGAATGATCGGCTGCCTTTCTTCCGGCTTTCCTGCCCCTTCTTCTTGTTCAATGGAAATCACTGTACCGTCAATTTTACTGTGTACGATTAAATCTTCTATTTGTGCTTTTACTTTTTCTTGGCTGATCTCTGCTTGTTTTTGTTCTAATTCAGCCGCTTTCAGCTCTAACTCAAGCTGGTCTCGCTCGTTTTTAGGATTGGTGGCGGATTCGCCTTCTTGTTTTTTGTCTAATTCGCTCAATCTATTTTGTAATTGTTCGCGTTTTAACGTACTAGATTCAGCCGCAAGAGCTTGCTGCTCTTCTTCAAGCTCCAGCTCTCTATTTTCATATGTAAGAAGCGGCGTCCCAGGCTTTACCTTTTCTCCTTCTTTTACAGAAATCCCCTTCAAATGTCCCTTGTCCTCTTCTGCATAAATAAATTGCTCTTCAGAGAATGAAAGTGTGCCTGGCGTCATGACCTTAGTGGTGATTTCTTTTTGCATGGGTTTTACTGTTTTAATCGCTGCTGTTGAAGCAGGCTTTGATTGATTTTTTGCAATGTTAAAGCCAATAAATAGACCGATAACAATAATAAAAATGGATCCGATGATGATTTTCTTTCTCATAAAGACATTCTACCCCCAACTTACTGATATGGTGATTGCAGTTCCTACATATTGAAAAATGATAGATAAGAGATAAAAGACTCCTATAATAGTCCAAGTTATTCTTGGCGATATATGACCAACTTTCATCAATAAAAAGCCTGTTAAAACAAGATTCCAGATCACAAATAGATCTATATTGGCAAGCACAGCATGCCATGGACCAGACGTTTGAATGAGTGCATTTAATGAGGTGATTGTGGTGTTTTTTGGTACATGGAACAGAATGATGGACAGATGAGAAATAATCGTCCCAACGATCGTAACTGGTGTAATAAACAGGACCGCTGAAAACAGCTGCTGAAACGATGCATCACCCTTTGCTAAAAATACGATGAGCTTATATATTGCAGCATTAACCACAAGCCCGAGAAGGAGACCGATGAGCGTCACCACATAAACGACCGATACCGGCAAGCTTAAATCTGCCCACATTCCTTCATTCACCAGCTCTGACAAATAAGTCACAATCACTGTTAAAAGAAGGACACAAGTTAAAGGCCACCAAACCACCGGATTCTCCCATACTCTTTTCAGGTGCTCTGAAGGTCTTGTACTCACCCCAATGATCGTAGGCTTTTGCACATTTTCTTTCATCAAATGTCATCCTCTCTATGCTATACAAGTATGCAAACGCACATGTTCTCTCTTTATCTTTCTATTTTATCAAAAGATTGCCAATAAGTGATGGATGATTTGATTTTCTTGTTTTCATTGCGGAAAAAATGATCTATTATTCTATTTTCATGTATGAAATCCTCCAAATGACACCGTGACCAGACCATATTCATATCAAAAAATAGAGGTTTTACTGACGTAAAAACGTTTTATCAAAAAAACACATGTCTTTCGGAATAAATATCCTTTTCCTTTGAATTTGGTTGATCTTCGTGAGACACAACAATTTTTTGTTAAAATAATCCTAGTAATTTCAACAAATCCCGGCTTTATAGGACTATGATTGGTTTCTTTTATAGAACAAATGAGCCTTTAGTAACAATACTTTCATATTAAAAAATTAAAAATATCATGATTTTACTTGATCAAAAGTTATTTTTTCATATAATGTAAAATAGAGGTAGGTTAAATGATAGTGGAAATGGAGTCAAGTGAATGTTAAGAGAAAAATTGAAAACGCAATTGATTTTACTTTATGAAAAGGAACAAGAAGCATGGCAATACTTTCGAAAGGAAAGAGAACTGATTTATCATGAGCTCAAATTACTTGATATGAAAGAAAGCAGACCTTCTAATGACAAAATATACTACGCTGCTAGATGTGTAGATATTATTAAAGAGAAAAAGGGAAGCATTGTGAGCACAAAAGAATTAAAAGAACAGCTTCAAGCCCAGACAGATTTCAATGTGAGACGAATTAGCGAATTGTATGATTTGATACAGCAGCTTGATCCTCACATTTCTAAAGCACGAAGGGGATGTTTTATTTACGAAGATCACACCCAAATACCTCTACAATCTTTTCACACATAAAAAATTGGTTACAGCCGCTGGCCATAACCAAATCCTCTAATATCTATTATCCACCACTTACAGGAGGAATGAATGCAACAGTGTCCCCGTTACGCACTTCAGCGTTTCCCCTCGTATATCGTTCGTTGACTGCAACAATCACGTTTTGTGCAGCATCAACACCATATACCTCCTGTAATTCTAATTTAATCTCATCAACCGTTGTTTGATCTTTTTGAATGATGATTTGTTGTTTACCGGCCTTCTCAGCAAGGCCGGCGAACAATAATACACTAATCAAGCTGATCACCTTCTTTCTTTGCTAGTTGAAGATCGTTAGGTTTACCCTCAGGATATGAAACTGTTTCAAGCTGATCACCTATCCAGGCTTCCCCGTCTTCCCAATATTCTTTTTTCCAAATCGGCACGATTTCCTTAATTCGCTCAATGGCATATTCGTTCGCTTCGTATGCAGCCTTCCTATGAGGAGATGAAACGGCTATCGCAACAGCAATATCCGTTATATCAAGTGTCCCGATCCGGTGCACAATCGCCGCTTCAGTATCAGGCCACCGTTTCTTGATTTCCTGTCCAATTTGACTTAGCATGCTTTCGGCCATTGGTATGTATGCTTCATAAGTTAAGCGCAGCGTTTTCTTACCTTTTGTCCACTCTCTGACCGTCCCGATAAATGTCGTAATGGCCCCTGCATTCCGACTTGTCACGTGCTGAATCAATTCATTCACATCAATCGGCACTTTTGTTATTTTAAACAGTTCACTCAAAAAGAGCCGCCTCCCTTCAATAAGTTATAACAAAATGGATTCGCATCCTTTTCAAAGGCTGAAAACACTGGAAAAGAGTAATTTTTGGCTAACTGAAACTCTTGAGAAAAATAAATAGCTGCTTGTATATTGGAAAGTGTTGAAAGATCAATAAGCTCCTCTTCATTCTTCACACAAATGATTTTGCGGTATGGTGCCTGTTTATACCCTTCTATCAAGACTGCGTCTAATGGAAGATGCTGACACATGCTGAGCAATTGCTTTAACGTGATGTGCTGCATCGAAAAGTGAAATTCACCCTCCCCTTCCACGCCAGCGGCAAATGCACCCGCCCCGACATATCGATCGGTGTCTTTTTCTTTCAAAAGACGATCTGGTTTACCGCCATGTCCATGGTGTTTAAAGCAGCCTAGCTTCAGCCCATCAAGTACAGCTAGCTGACAGATCTTTTCAATTAACGACGTCTTTCCGCTGTTTTGATAACCGACCACCTGTAATATGCTTAATGTGTCATCCAGCATAGGGAACCCTCACCTTCGTGCTGAAACAGCAGAACATGTACCTGATCACCGGCCTTAAAACCTCTTGTTCCACCTGGCAGCACGATGAAGCAGTTAGCCTCTGCAATTGAGGTGACGGCACTTGATTTATCAAGACCTGTTGGGGTCACACTGAGCTGACTGCCCGTGAATTGAAGTGCTGCTCTGACAAATCGAGTGAACGGGTTGGCTTTTGGAAAATCGTGTGTCAGCTTCGCCTCAGCAAAATCGGGGAACGGCTGTTTCTTCAAAGACCATTTATAGATCATCGGTTTCACAAATAATTCAAAGCCAACAAAACAGGCAGCTGGATTTCCTGACAGGCCAAACAGCAGTTGACCATTTGGCATTGCAGCAACCGTCGTCACACTTCCGGGTCTCATGGCCACTTTATTAAATAGCACTTCAGCTGCCAGTTTTTCATAAATTGCGGGGAGAAAGTCAAAATCACCTACTGAAACTCCGCCTGTTGTGATTAAGAAGTCTACCTTCTCTAAGGCTGCTTTGACTGCTTGATAGCTTTTGTCAAAATCATCGGACACACCACCTAAATCAAGCGGCTCCCCCCCAGCTTCGAGGATCTGGGCATAAACCATACTAAGGTTACTGTTTCTAATCTTCCCGTCCACCATCGCATCACTCACTTGAAGAAGTTCTGTACCTGTTGAGATGATGCCAATCACTGGCTTTTTGACCACTGGGACGACTGCATATCCAAATGTCGCCAATAGGGCTGTCACGCCCGGAGTAACTTTGGTTCCTTTTTTGAGCATCACATTCCCTTCAAGTACCTCTTCTCCTTGACGAGAAATATTGTCCCCTTTTTTCAGCGGTCTTTTAAGTGACATATATGATTTTCCATCTTTTTCAAATGTTTTAGTCAGCTCAAGCATGATGACGACATTTGCTCCATTCGGGATTTTTGCTCCTGTCATGATACGGATGGCTTGGAAGGGACCGATGGTTTTTGCTGAGACCACTCCTGCCCCAATATGATCAATGACCTCAAATTCAACCGGATGCTCGCTTGACGCTTCTTTTGTATCCTCTGCCCTAAGTGCAAAACCATCATAAGGGGAACGATCAAATGCAGGAACATCATGATCTGCCAAAATATCTTCTGCAATGAACCTTTCAAGGCTATTTCTTAAAGGCACCCATTCTACTTGTCCATCCTTTTCATATTGATGGACTTTCTGAATGGCTTCTTGTACTGGAATTGGCTGACGTCTTTCCATCACACTTCACTCCTATATCCCTAGCAGTTTTGCTAGTAATGAATTGGCTGCTTTTTCATCATTTGTCCCATGAATTAATGCACGTCCACCTTTGAAAATGACAATACGATATGACTCATAGCGGACATGGATTAAGAAGTCATTCACTTCCATCTCACAAATAGATGACAGCCGTTCTTTCACATGCTGAAATGATAGATTAGCTAAATCCTTAGATACAACTTGTACGGTATCCCGCCCGCATAGAATCGTCGTTTTTTTACGTTGCTCGTGTAAATAAGGATAGGTTCTATCTTTGCCGCAAGATGGACAGTCCTTCTGCTTAGTATGAGACAAATCCATTTTAAACGAGGTCGCCTGCCAAAGATCAAATGTGACAAATTTCCGTTCGATTTGATCTTCATGTCCTGTTAAATATTTTAGCGCCTCTGTTTGCTGATAAGCAGAAACCATCTGAACTGCTGGAGAAATAATCCCCGCTGTATCACACGTCAAGCCGCCAACAGGCATTTCTGTAAAGACACACGATAAACACGGCGTTTTATCCGGCAAAACGGTCATATACATCCCCTGACTGCTTACACAAGCGCCATATATCCAGGGCGTCTTCGTTTCCTGCGATAAATCATTCATGATCATTCTCGTCTCAAAATTATCCGTCGCATCAATGACTATATTTGCGTTTTGAAATAACGGTCTTAACAGCTCAACACCTGCATCTTCAATTAGGGCATCTATGGTTACTTCATGATTGATCTCTTGGAGACGTTTTTTTGCCGCAGCTGCTTTTGGCACATGTGCCTTTGCATCATGTTCTGTGTAAAGCTGCTGCCGCTGTAAATTTGAAAACTCTACATAATCACGATCTACTATCGTTAACGTGCCGATCCCAGACCGGACAAGCCCTTCTGCTGAGGCCGTTCCAAGTGCACCCGCTCCAACAATTAGAACATGACTGTCAGCAAGCGCACGCTGACCCTTTTCCCCAACCGGAGGGAACAAGATTTGTCTTGAATATCGATCATTCAATGCTGTTCTCTCCTCACCATTTTTATGTATCATATCATACCGTTTTCAGGTAAATCGTTTCTTTTATTGATATTTCGAAATTCGTTTGGCGTTGCGTTCAGTTCCTCCTCTGAGACGATACGAACCTTTAGCCTTTGTATTAAATCTTTCATGGCTAATTGGTTCTCTTTTAAACACGCATCAATGGCCGGCAGACAGCGGTGGTGATAAAGCGCAAATAAAGGCTGTAATCTGCCCTGAACAAGCGGGATAATTGCGTCTACGTGCTCGCTACAATAGGACGATAATGCTTCGGCGGTCTCCCTCCGTATGAAAGGCATGTCACATGCCGTTACTAAATACCATGCTGCTTCTTTCTTTTGCATCGCCGTATACATACCGGCAAGCGGCCCGTATCCGCGTACCTGCTCATCATCTAACCACACATCTCGTTCACCTCTTTCTTTAAAAAAGGTCAGAAGTGATGGATGGCTGATGATGACCGTCTGTCCTTTCAAAAGCTGTTTTTTCACATGCTCATATAGTGGTTTTCCTTGATACATATAACTTGCCTTTGGCTCTCCAAAACGTCTCGATGCTCCTCCAGCTAAAATGACATTGACTACGTCCATCCGCTCTCCCTCCTTTGATATGGTTGTTCTAATCACTCTCATCTCGCATACTTTATTGATAACATGAATAAGGAGGGTCTATCGATGAACAGGCGTCCTGCTTCTCCCCTATTCCATGATCTATCTCAAGAGAATTTGTACTTAAAAGCGGAAGCAGCAAAATATCAACAAATGATCTCTGATTTACAATCCTCATATACGTATTCTAAAAATAAGAAGTTAACTCAAGAATATCATGAGATGAAAAAGGATTACACGCAATTAAAGCAACAATTGGATGAAATGACCATTGATCAAGATCATACGGCCTCAAAAATACAGGATCTTTCCTACAGCAAATCTGAATTGTTACATAAAATAGTCCTGCTTCATGAAATGCTCCAAAAAGAAACCTTTCATAGAAGGAAAGAAACGGAAGAAAAACACCGGTTGCATTTAAAAGTCATTAAATATAAAGAAATCTCTCAACAATTAAATGAACGGATGCAGGATCAAGATAAACGGCTTGCAAAAGAGGAGAAAAAAGGAAATACTTTATCCGCTGTGATTGAGAAACTGCAGCAAACATTAAGTGATAAAAACGCAGAGCTTCATCTATTACAAGAAGGCGTTAAACACCTGCAAGAGCGTTTTTATGAAACACAAGAGAAATTACTGCAAATCGAAAAAGCAAAGGAAACGATTTTTTATGAAACGCTCATCAGCTATCAAAAGCAGTTAGCCGAAAGCGAGGAATGGATCGCATCTCATTTTGCTGATATTGATCAGTCAGCCCAAACAAATTCACAGCCATTCTCGCGAGAAACCCTCCTGCAAACAACGGAAGAAATCGAACCTATCTTGAAAAAACTGAACGAACAAGTTCAAACGCTCCAAGCACAAGTTGATTCGGTGCAGCAAAATGGAGAGATCATGACAGTGAAGATTGATGGCTTCAAAAAACAGCGTGACCATCTGCCAAAGGAACGAAAAATTGTCTATACGGTTGATCAAAAAAAGTAATTCTCGCAATAAAAAAACTGCTGGCTTGACGTCAGCAGTTTCTTTTTTGTTTATTCGTCTTCTGTTTGAATATCGCCTTCTAGAATATACTGTCCGCGATATGGCTTTTTCACTTCAGGATACATTTTAATTAAGCTTTGCATAAACGTTGTCATATTTGGAATTTCAAGACCGCTCTCTTTTTCAATTTCTTTTTGAAGTTCAGAGCTTTTAATCGCCGCATTATGACGCTTTAACGTTTTAATTGCAGCTTCACGAAGTTTAGCTGCCTTTGAACCAGGGCGGGCTGTGCCTCTTCTACGTCTTGTAGATCCTTCAGGAATACCTACAGGTGTACCGTTTAGCTGCCCTGTTCCTAAAGATGATGCAGAATTAGATTGTGATTGTGCAGGCGGCTGGTAACTTCTCATTTCCTGTGCAGCCAGCTCAGCTAATACAGGCAGTGAATCCGTTTTTCTTTCTGTACGCACTTCTTTTTTTGTATCTGACACTAGACCTGTTCCTTGACGGTCTAATTCTCTTAATTTTGCATAAATCGCATCTCGCTCAATTTGATATTCACGGATGACCTTTACTTCTGCCTCGTTTAATTGTTCCAATCGTAATCGTAACGCTTCCCTCTCATTAAACAATGGATTTCCCCCTCATCATATAAAAAATATTCTATAGTAAATATTAGATTAGAAAACTAATTTTATCAACTATTTTTTTATCATTTTACAGTTTGTTATCAGATAGGTATTTTCAACTAAAATTTTGCCAAAGAGGAACAATCGGCATCCATTTCATTGCCACTAAAGGCTTTTGACAAACCTTAAAATATTGTAAAAAATTTGAATAAACACTTATACTACTTGATTTACATCGTTATTTACCAAACTGAAATTTCTTTTGTGCAAAAACGTTCTGAATAGTAAAAAGTTAAAATCTTTACATTTTCATTTCAAAACAAAAATGTAAATAGGTCTTTACGCCTTTTTGTTTCAGGAATATTTTTTAATAAACTCCCTCAATTTCTCTTTTCTTAAGAAGAACAAGTCCATTCCGTGCAATAGGTCGCCTATTTTTGTCCATGAAAAAACCCCCAATGATGGGGGAAAGCCTATTCTGCAGCCTTTTCAGACTCTGAAAGCACTCGATTGACACGTTTCTCAAGCATCTTCATCCCGCTTCCGCCAGCTTGGAAGTGACGCAGAGCACCTGTTTTATCAAATACATAATATGCTGGTACATATTCATTTTCAAAGGCTTCTGTTAATTTATGATCACTATCCACAAAAATTGGCTGCGTGATTTCATGCTCATTCGCAACTTCCTTTATTTTATCCAGATCTAAGTCATCCTCTGATCGCGGCATATGAACGGCTATCACGTTTAATTGATCCTTGTATTCATCACGGAATTGATTGACTTGAGGCATTGCCTCTTTACAAAGATGACAGCTGACTGACCAGAAATGAATCAATGTTGGTTTCTCACCAATTAGATCTTCTTTTGTTACTTCTCCATTTAACCATTCTTTTGCACCAGTTAGTTCTGGCATTGGTTGACGTAATTTCATTATGAAGCGCCTCCATCCATTGTATGTGTCGAAACAAAAAGGTCTAACATCAGTTAGACCCTCCTGTTTCTTCAGCTATCAATTAAAGTGTTTTTTGACCAGGCTTCCAGTTCGCTGGGCAAAGTCCACCAGTTTGTAATGCTTGAAGAACACGTAATGTCTCATCTACATCACGACCGATATTGTTGTGGAATACTGTTTGATATTGAAGTTCGCCTTCTGGGTTGATAATGAATAGACCGCGAAGTGCAATTCCTTCTTCTTCAATTAAAACACCGTATTCTCTAGATACTGTGTGGTTTGTATCAGCAGCTAGCGGATATTTCAATTCACCTAGACCATTGTCTTTACGGTCTGTGTTGATCCAAGCAAGATGCGTATGGATTGTATCAGTAGATACACCAATGATTTCAGCATCTAAATCTTCGAACTCATCATAACGATCGCTCATTGCTGTAATTTCAGTTGGACAAACAAATGTGAAATCCATTGGATAGAAGAAAAGAACTGTCCATTTGTCATTCTTCATGTTTTCTTCTAGACTCACTTTACCAAATTCCTTGTTAGCAAGTACTGCTTCCATTTCAAAACGTGGAGCTTGTTTTCCTACAAAACGCTCTGCCATATGTAAATCCCTCCAAAAATAATATCTTTATACAGACTTCTAAGCTGTATATAAAATGAGAATCAAAAGTTGAAATTCTCATTTAGTTAATAACTTCACAATTATAATTATAATACTTAAGCGGTTTTTAGTCAATATTAATTAATAATAAATTTAATTAACGACTTGTCACAATCTCTTGCTCCACTTAACAAAAGTTTAACATGTCTTGCAGAAGGGAACAAATGATTAGCTTCTCTATTAGAGCATACATAGAAAGGTTTTGAAGATCATGAAAGCATTTGAACAAGTAGATTGGGTTTCCATTATCCTCAATAGCAGTATGATTTTGCTAAAACTAATCGCTATTTTCGCGATTTACTTTATCATCAGAGCCATCGGAAATAAGATGATTAAGCGTGCCTACTCCACATTCTCTGAAAAGCATGATGTCTCTTTATCAAGGGCTCAGACGCTGCAAAGTCTTACGTTGAATATTTTCGCCTACATATTGATTTTTATTCTAGTCGTCATGATCCTCGACTTATTTCATTATAATCCGACCGCTTTGCTAGCTGGTGCAGGGGTTGTGGGGCTTGCGATCGGCTTTGGCGCTCAAGGTCTAGTGAGTGATATTGTGACAGGATTTTTTATCCTGTTAGAGAAACAATTCGATGTGGGAGAATATATAACAGTTGCTGGATTTGATGGGATCGTAGAACAAATTGGACTTAGAACCACGCAGCTTAGAAGCTTTGACGGCACCCTTCATTTTATTCCAAATCGAAGCATATTGAACGTGAGCAACCATTCAAGAGGCACTATGCAGGCACTCGTTGATATCGAGCTATCTCCAGAAGAGAATGTGGATCAAATGATCACTGCCCTTCAAGCGGCGTGTGATGAAGTGCGGGAAGACATTCCTCAAATTATCGAAGGGCCTCAAGTTGTCGGCGTGGAGGCGTTCGGTTCCTCTTCCCTTGTACTACGCATCATTGCAAAAACCGAAACAATGGAGCAATGGCGAGTAGAACGAATCCTGCGCAAAAAAATGAAAGAAGTACTCGATATAGAAAAAGAGCAAAAAGAACCGGGACGATAATCTACCGGTTCTTTTTATTGTTTGTTTTATTGAACACGCTGTTCTACTTCTTGACAAATTTCATCAGCCGTCATACCAGACGCGGTAATCACAGATGCCTTTGTCGTTGTGTCTGAAATGCCAAGAACATTTGAATCTAGTCCTGTGACGACATAGCAGTCACACTGATCCATTTGCTGTTCATTTTGAATACGTACGACGTCATATCCTTTTTGCTTCAGTAGTTCTTCTACATCAGATAAAGATGGTTCTACACCAATTCTTGTCATAATCAAGAACACCTCCTGTTCATAAGGTGTACAGGAGGCAGCTTGTTTATTCATTCACCTGCTTGCTTTTTGAAATAAGCCGTCATAACATTTACTGCTGTTTCTATCGCTTTTTCATCAGGCATAAGTTTTGCATGATGCAGACCATATTCTGAATCGACCCCTAACCAAAACATGAATCCAGGGTATTTTTTCAGCATGTAACCAAAATCTTCTCCTGTCATGGCCTCTCTGCATTCAACCACATTCGCAAGTCCTTCTTCAGCAACATATGACATAAATTCTTCTGTCAATTCCTTTGAATTATCCACTTCGTAATAAGATGAAGGGTATCGCACGGTTGCCTTACATTCGTAGCCAATTTCAATCCCTTTTGCTAGTGCTTCAATTCGCTTTCTCACTTTTTCCATAGATTCTGGTGAAAGTGTACGAATGGTGCCATCAAGCTTTGCATGCTGCGCAATGATATTTTGAGCCGTTCCCCCGGTAATCGTGCCAATCGTAATGACGGCACTATCAAGAGGATCCACATTACGAGAAATAACCGATTGCAGCTGACCTACAAGTGCACTCGCAGCCACAACCATATCATTCGCTAAATGAGGGTAAGCAGCGTGTCCACCTTTTCCTTCAAGATCAATCACAAGCTCACTCGTATTGGCAAAAAGCAGCCCTGGCTTTGTGGCTATCGTTCCGACAGGATATTCAGGTGCAATATGCAGTGCTGTAATAAAATCTGGCGTCCATTTTTTCAGCACATCACTTGTCAGCATCGGTTCAGCTCCGCCCGGACCTTCTTCTGCCGGCTGGAACATAAATAATAGATCTTCTTTAATTGGCTCATGAACGAAATGATCAATGACCCCAAGTGCAATGGTCATATGAAGGTCATGTCCACACGCATGCATCTTCCCTTCATGTACTGATTGAAATGGATACCCTGTATCCTCGGGAATAGACAGACCGTCCATATCTGCTCGATACGCAAATACTCGCTCAGGATTTGTTCCCTTTACTTTGACAAAAAGTCCAGTTCGCCATGTTTCCATTTCAATGCGATCTTTTGAATAAGCATCAAGATGATTGATGAGATACGCTTGTGTTTTGAATTCTTTAAAACCAAGCTCAGGGATTTGATGTAAATCTCTTCGAATGGATATCAATTGCTCACGATTTAACAAGTGAACTCGCTTCCTTTCCTCTATACGAATAAGACGTGGATATATCATCCACGTCTAAGTCTTCAGCTGCGAATTATGAATTAAAGCTGACGCAGTTCTTGTTTAATTTCTGTTTTACCTTTTGTTTTTTCATCAATGTCTTTGATTTTCTTTGCAGGTGTACCTGCTACAACTGTGTAAGGTTCTACATCGTTCACAACGATCGCACCTGCAGCTACGACTGCACCTTTACCAATTGTCACACCTTCTAGAACAACAGCATTCGCACCGATGACAACATCATCTTCTACGACAACTGGCTTAGCAGACGGTGGCTCAATGACACCTGCAAGAACAGATCCAGCACCGATATGACAGTTCTTACCTACTGTCGCACGGCCGCCAAGCACTACGTTCATGTCAATCATTGTACCTTCGCCGATCACAGAACCGATATTAATAGAAGCCCCCATCATGATGACTGCATTATCACCGATTTCAACCTGGTCACGAATAATCGCACCTGGCTCAATACGTGCTTTAATGTTCTTTAAATCTAACATTGGGATGGCAGAGTTGCGGCGATCATTTTCCACAACAACATCTTCAATTTTGTCTTTGTTCGTTTCTAGCGCTTCTTGAATGTCGCTCCACTCACCGAAAACAACTCCAGTGTTTCCTGTGATGAACGTTTTTGCCTGTTCACCAAACTCAATACCTTCTAAATCACCTTTGATGTAGACTTTGACAGGTGTTGATTTTGTACTATTTTGAATAAATGAAATAATTTCATTAGCGTCCATTTGTTTCATGTATGTATGTCCTCCTCTTAATTTATACTTCATTACTGTACCAAAGGAGAGTTTTAATGACAAGTGAAAGAGTTGACTCTTCAATGGAAAATAAAACAAGTGGGACTGATTACCCCGCTTCCTGCTGGTGCAGATGAACAAATTGTTTGCCAAAAGAAATCAATTTCTCTTCTTCTTCTCCTTCTGGATTTAGCTCGATCTTGACGGATGGCAGGACAATGTCACCGCCAAGTTCCTTCACTTTTTCTTCGATTAGATCAACAGCTCCGCAAAAATGCTCATAGGATGTATCTCCAGAACCGAATACAGCAAATGCTTTTCCCGTTAAATCAAGCTCTTCCATTTCTTCATAAAAATCAATAAAATCATCAGGAAGGTCACCATCCCCCCATGTGTATGCTCCTAACATAATGTGCGTGTAATCATTGAGAAGCTCTGCATCAATATCCATCGCTTCATGACGGTCCACGCCAGCCCCTGCTTCTGTGATT
The DNA here is from genome assembly GCF_038610765.1 of Bacillus sp. FSL R5-0422. Classification (NCBI taxonomy): domain Bacteria; kingdom Bacillati; phylum Bacillota; class Bacilli; order Caryophanales; family Bacillaceae; genus Bacillus; species Bacillus sp. FSL R5-0422. Next base: position 1,324,018 of record NZ_CP152014.1, on the reverse strand, counting down.
CCTTTTTCAATTAGATCTGCCATCGCTTCTGTATTCCCAGACATTGTGGCATACACTAGTAAAACCTTTTCTGTCACTTTTTCTTCCTCCTTATCAATGAATCAATGCCGGCTCCTCATATGGCCTTACAAACTTGCTTTCATATAAACCAGCACAGAAAAAGTTTTCATTTTGATTGGCTACACGAAAACCGTGTCCTTTAATCGTATCAAACCATTTGAGCTCTTTTTGCTCTATATCAAGCTGATACACTTTAGAAAATCCGTGTTCGTCTTGTGAAGTTGTCACATACACAATGCCATTATCCTCTGACACATCCAAAAATGATTCCTCTCTAGCAAAGGCTTGTGATTGAATATCATGCAGTATATTGGTATGTAAATCTAAAATTTGAACAGATCCCTTTTTGCCTTTTTTTGACCCCAATGCGCAAACAAGCAGATGCTCCTGACAGAGCAGCATAGAAGCTGTCATCCGGTGCTTCTCTCTGTTTAGGAGGAAAACCTGTTCACTCTCCAAGTCATACACCCATATTCCTCCGTGAACCTCATGAATTTGAGTGCCAATATAAAGATGTTCACCCGCAGCACATAAAGAACGAATAACAGGCGGGTGGTTCACATGAGCAAATGGCTTCATAATTTCCCAGGAAATCCCGAAATCATTTGACACATAAATACTATGTTTTCCATGTGCACACACAAACCCGTCTTTGCGTCCTGTAATAGACCAAACGACTGCATTTGTTGGAAAGGATGATAGCGCCCATGTATGGCCTTCATCTCCAGATCTAATCACTGTACCGTTTTCACCAACACCGAATAAATAAGGTCCAATGTAGCTGATGGCATGAATTTTATGCTTGAGTTTAAACAGTTGCTGCCACCCGCTCTCCACACTGTAGTGAAAAATACCTTCACGTTTTACAGCAACAAAGTACCCACCGCTTTTAGATGCAGCAACGGCCGTCGCTCCTTTATGAAACATGATTTTCAACTCGTTTCTCAGATAGCGCCGCCCACGTTAAAAAGCTTGTCGCAAATTCCTGACAGCACGCCACATCTTCATCTGTATCAGGCGCAAGCTCCATTTTCAATGTTTCAGGGAATACAGATGCACCAGTTGATTTGAGCATGTCATGAAATGTATGGACAGCCTCACAAAACTTCGGATAGCTGTAATCTCCAGATCCGAACACAGCTGCTTTGATGTCACTTAGTTCAAGCGCAGAAACCTCTTCATAAAAATCATCTGCTTCATAAGGTAAATCACCATCACCCCATGTATAAGAACCGATGAACACATAATCGTATGAAGAAAGGTCCTCTGCGCTTGTATCATCAAATTCCAACATCTCTGTATCGATCCCTTTTCCTTCTAGTGTTTGTTTTATGATCGCTGCCATATCTTCTGTATTACCAGACATACTCGCAAATGCAATTAGTGCTTTCATCTATTGGTCACCTCATCTAAATGATAATCATTTTCAATTATTATATGTACACTTTAAATGATAATGATTTTCATTGTCAAATGATTTCATGAAAAAGCTTTGACTAATCATTTTTATCACTCAATGAAAAACCCGCTCTTTCCAATTGGAAGGCGGGTTTTTCGTATTGAAGAGATCATCGGTTTCTCATTCGTTCGTTTCATCTATCTGAATAAAATATGGACCATAATCCGTTTCGTGTGTCATTACAAATGTCCATTTTTCATTCCAATCCATCACATACATATCGTTATAATCCATATGATTCGTTTGGTATGGTAAATCATTGATTGAAAGAGAGCTGGCATTTTCGAAAAGATATGCATCGTCCACAAATTGATAAAAAACTGTACATTTATCCTTTGATTGCTGAAGAAATGCGTCTATCGCTTCAGCCTTTTCAAGACATGTAACCATTTCAAAACTGCATAAATGCCATAAAAAAGCATCTATTGATATCTCGTTTTGTTCTTTCATTGAAAGATGACTAGCAAAACGTTCACGCCACCTCGCACGCAAACGATCTCCCCATTCAGGTTTGTGTATTTTGATTAATTGATTGTTTTTCATAAGATTGAAGTCTCCTCTATCATTCGCTCTATCTAAGTAAATGACCACTCACCTAAAAAAAGCACCTTCCTCTTCCAAGAAGGTACTTATACCGCATCGCTTTCAAGCATTTCTTTGACCACACCAACAAATGCTTGCACCTGTTTTAATTGAAAAGAAGCTTCATAGCCTAGCAGCCATGTATCACGTCCAATTTGCTCTCCATTCACGTCAACAAGCGGTGTTTTATGAACACTTTTTTCATGGTCGTATAAGGTGACCGAAGGCAAAATGGCGTAGCCGATGCCGTGGTAGGCCATTTGTTTACACGTTTCAATTTGGTCCACTAGAATCGTCTGCTTTGGAGACACTTTGAATTTTTGATGCCACCAGTGCTGAATTTCTTGATAATACGTGCTGTCGCTTTTAAATTGAATAAACGGGCGTTCTGTCTCGATTAACTCATCCACGTCTTTGATAACAGAATCGACTAAATATAAATGATCTGTCATCAAGTATTCCTTAGTTCCCTTCCAATCAGGGTTTCCGCGAATGATCCCAATGTGTACGTGATCCTCGTATAAGCTTTTGAGCATTTCACTACTCCAGCCGGTCACAAGTGATACCTTCGCATTTGGGTATTTTTCGACATATCGCTTTAACACTTTCGGTAGCCAGTGCTGCCCAATAATAGATGCAACCGCAAGCTTTAGCGTACCGTGAATTTCTCCTTCAAGTTCATCAATTCGTTCTCTCACTCGATCTTGTTCAACCGTCACTTCTTTTGCAAATTGAATGATCTGTTCACCTGCCGAAGTTACGGTGAGTCCTTTTTGAGAACGAAAAAAGATTTTGGTTCCCCACTCTTTTTCGATTGTCTGCAATCTTTGGGATAACGCAGGCTGAGAGACAAAGAGCCGCTCCGAAGCCTTTCTCATATTCAATTCTTCACTTAGCACAACAAGCATATGTAACTCCTGAAGCTGCATGGGCGTCCCCTTTCTCTCTATAAGTTTTTCTTATTCCATATTGCCATTATATAAATTTTTGCTTATGAAGGCAAAAAAAATAAGCTGGGCTTCAGCTCATTTTTTCGCAGCATGTATCACTTCGTTTAAGCGCTTTAATACAACACGTCGTGTAAATATTCCTTCAAAGACTTGCTCCTCATTTACGACACAAACAAATCCATTATTCGTTACAGCGTGAACACCTTTTAGCACAGGATCTGTCGTTTTAAGTCTAGGGATATCAGTGAGCATAACCTCTTCTACCTTCAGTTGGTCCAGTTTTTCGAATTCAATTCGTTCTAAACCAAATATCTTATCCATAATCATATTCGTTCCAATTAACCCATGCAGGTGGTAAGAAGGATCTAGTACCGGGATGGCTGTATATCCTGTTTTTGTAAGGACCAATAGAGCATGCTCAAGATTATTTCCAATTTGAACATGTGCCACTTTATCTGCATCAATCATATGCTCAGCTACTGTTGACTCAAGCAATTGAGTTGGTTCTATCTCTATCATGTTTCTTCGACCCCTTTTCTCTCAATCATCAATCATACATTCCCCTTTACCATTAAGCATAAACTAAAACGAAATTTGTCGAAAGATTTTTTTCTGCATAAAAAAGATACTCAGCTCCCGAGTATCTAATAGAATGTTAAATCATTATTAATTCTCAAACCTTACTCTGTCATACAATGTGATCAATTGCTTATACGTATTGTCATCGACATTTTTTGTTCCACATTCTATATCATTGATCTCACTGCTTAGTAATTCGACAGCATATTCCTGATTCAGCAATACGTTTAATAATAGCTTTTTCTCTTCTTCATTAAAACGATTTTCGATGACGCTCATCCAACATCAGGCCCCCTGTTTCATATATGCTTTTATATTGATTAGCAGGCTTTTGAATGTCTGCTTCCTCTCTATACAGCTAGAATAAGGAACTAGAATCGAATCGTCAACCGCACGTTTCGACAAGGTTTGGAGAAAAATGACGGAATTTATTTTGTGTATCGATTGGCATAGCAAAATGCTGCGTATGAGTCGGGTTTTATTTTAGCTTCAATTCCCATAGCTGTGATCATTCCGGTCATTTCCTGGATCAGCTCTTTTGTACTTCCTTTTTTGCCAATATCTAAATGGGCTTCAAAACGGAGGTCTGCCCCTTCCTCAGCAAACGGAAGAAGCAAATCCATCAGTTCTGTTAAAGGCCCCTCAAGGATGTCTGCACATACCTTTTGGCTAAACGCTGTCTCTAATGAAATTTTTTCTCTAAGGCTTTGCACAGGCCTGCTGATCACTTGTTGCGTGAGGCAGCCCCAAGCCCCTTTGCCAATCCGGTGGAGATGAATTGCAGTCATAAATTTTGTGACATTTTGATTGACCTGCGAGTCCGTACCAATAGATAACACATAGACGGATCTAGGGTCTTTTCGAATAAAGTCTTTCATTCTCATGACGACATCAGAAAACGCTAAATGATCTTCAGAAAGATTGTAATAAAAAGAATCACTCACAGAAAGGAACTCCTTTTTCATGGTCTCTTATCCGAAATATGCGCTGAATGATCATCTTCCCTTAGTACACTGCGCCAATGATGACACATGTATATTGCCGCAAATAAACGAAGGAATCCTTAGAAAAAACATTTCATACGATTCAGCTTAGGATTGTAAAAGCTCAAAAATCTCAATCGAAATCATATCAATGTTGTCAAATGGGAAAGTGTTTGGCTTATCCCCTTGTTGAAAAACAGTCAATTCAAACGTTTGATTCTTTTCGAAATACTTCACACTACAGATTTTCTCACCGTTCACTTCGAAATAACGCTGTGCCGGCTCGTTTGCAGCTTCTGCTGTCTCTTGAAGACTTTGCAGCCTTGTAATGATACCCATTAATTGTGACATTCTAAAAAAAGACTCCTTTCAAAAAAACAACTCAAGATGAACCCGTATTGATTATACACAAGTCCTACAAAGCATCATACCATAAAGTGTTCTCAGATGATATTTTTCCTCTTGAATTCAAAAAAAGAAAAAGAATCTGTTTTTTTAGTTTGAGTCTTTTTTCTGATCTCATGCACCATGTTTTTATAAACCAGCAGATCTCATTAGACGTTTGGCAATTTCGTCAAAATCCTCTTTGGAAATGCCTGGGGCAAACTCTTCCGGTAATTCTCTATAATCTGGCACAGGTGCTCCTTGCGGGGTGCCCTCAATCACTGTGAGCGGTTTTCCATCAATCGGATGGCTGCCCTTCCAAATTTTATTGATATCTTTGTAATCCGTATCACTAAATGTGTACAGTTTTGTATGAATATTTTGGTCTTCAAATTTTCTCGCAGAATCAAAGTATTTGTTGTCGAGGTTTGGAATCGGGAGCATTTTCCCTACATCTACTCCTGTGGCTACTTCAAGCGCCTTTGCATATGCCACAACGTGCACACCGCCCCGCACAAGTAAATAACCGATCATCTCTCTTGCTGTAGGATGATCTGTCATTTCATATACGCGCATTTTGTGCGTACGAGCCCCGCATTCAAGGAAGAAATTATGAAGGAGGTCAAGAATCAGGTTGCCGCTTGAGAACACATTCTCTCCGGTCCAAGGTTTTGCCATGGAATCAAACGGATAACCTGTTTGAGCCGTTTGAATAAAATGCTGTGTATTTCGTTTATCGACAGCCGCTTTCATCGGTGTCGTATCTGGATCTCCGCCATGGGTGGTCCCTGTAATCATGAGATTCACAGCAGTGGTCACAAGTTCTACATGACCGAATTCTTCAGCCGTAATACTGGATACGAGATCATAAAACGGTTTGAGTTTTCGTTTTCCTCTAAAGTTAAAGGATTGGAACATGTAATTATTTAATGTGGACATTTCACCGAATTTTCCGCCGAGTAATTCTTGCACAGCAGCAGCACCATTTGCATCTGGATGATCTGGTCTTGGCAAATCAATTAGCAGCCGCTTGTCACGTTTGATCATGACGTTCCCTCCTACCGTCTAACTGTCATCACTTAAGGTGTATGGAGTGATTGGGCTGTCCTATGCATGAGGCGAAGATGAAAAGCACAAAAAAAACTTGGCGGGGGTAGCGCCAAGTTTTTTGGATCTTGATCTGATAGAGGGGTTGGGGAACAGAGAGTAGCTTCTCTCTATAACTAAATGATAATGATTATCAGTTTCATTGTCAACCATTTTTTATTTCTTTTTTTCAATCAAAAAAAGCAGCCTAAAAGGCTACTCAAATTGTTCATGCGATCTTCTCACTGTATTTTTAAATTAATCCATCTTGCTCATATAAATAGGCATACGGAAGATCTATAAACAAATACATATCTCCCTCTAACGGGTAAGAAAACGTACGTATCCTCTCACCAGTTTCTAAATCGCTGTAAATATCACTGAAAAATCCTTTCCCGCTCATTCTCATTTGGAGAATATTTGCTAGGAAATAAGGACGCCAGCTCCAGTTTTTCTCGATATATTCAGGCTGAAACAACCATTCTTTTTCTTTTTTAAACACATTTCCAGTGATTTGAAAGCCTTCTTCGTTACACATATAAATTCGAAAGCTGCAATCCGTTAATTCTAATGCCAGCTTTTGAATAAGTTCATCATTTGTACTGCATGATTTTTTTAAGGTCGTGACAGCTTGGTGAATTCGTTTATAAAATGTTTCAGAATGTTCGTAGACCGTTTGAAGTTTCTTTTTCTCATGGGCAATAAATTGCTGGAATTCTTCTCTCAGCTGATCTTTTCGTTTATTGCGATCGATTAATTCCGCCGCAGGCTCATGAAGATAGAACCCTTGAAAGTATCTTCCGCCATTTCTCCAAGCATACTGCAGCTGAAAATTTGCTTCAATGTCTTCATAAATTAAAGCCGCCCCTATTTTTCTCGCAAGCAATGAAATGCTGTACAAAACATATTCATAGGAAGGCGAAGGAGCCGATGCCTTTAATGCGTGTAAATCTATTTTTAATAGATCGGGTGAGAGCAAAGCAATCCGATCAAGATTGCTGCTTTCTTTTCCGATATTCGAGATGGCGATTTTAATACCATATGTACGAAAATACGTTAACGTATGGTAAAGCTGTTCAATATCGCCGCTAAACGTATGCTCTGTAAATTCGATAACAAATCGATTCAGCTGAATACCCCTTGCTTCATATTCCTTCAAAAGTTCCAAAAAGCTTTCACCATGATCAAGCATCAAGATATTTGCATCATGATTAATAAAAATGAGCAAATCATCATCTTCTTTTGTGAAAAGATCGAGTGCTTGCGTCAGTACTTTATGATCTACTTCCACTTTATATTCGTCAGGAATAGATGAATCCGTAAAGAAGGAGCCTAGGCTAACTGTTTCAGACTCGAGCTTCATTCTTCCTAAAATCTCATAGCCTATCACTTTTTGCTCTTCCGCACTGAATATCGCTTGATAGTGCGGGAAAACATCTTCAATATTCGTTAAAATATCCAATGGATCGACCATTTTCATCACCTGCTTCTCTCTTTGTGTGATTATAACACATCAAAAGCAGGTCTTACATCGTCATTCAAAATGGGGATTGGTTGAGCCATTGCCCTCCATCCATTGTGATACAATCGCCATTTATATAAGACGCTTGTTCAGATAATAAAAAGCTTGCGAGTTCTGCGATTTCCTCTGGTGTGCCCAGTCTGCCAAGAGGAACACTATCTAATGTTCTTTGCGCTGCTTCTTCCGATTCCCATAGTTTATCCGCACCGCCTGTTCTCTCAATTGGACCTGGCGCGATGGCATTGACGCGAATTCGATATTGCTTTCCCCATTCCACTGCAAGCGTTCGAGTGAGGGATAAAACACCTGCCTTTGCTGCTGCTGAATGCGCCACACCTACACCAGCACCCCATGCATAGGTTGCCACCATATTGACCATACTTCCCCTTTTCTTTTGACGAATCCAGTAATTGCCCACTGCATGACTGCAAAAAAATGTTCCATTTAATACAATATCAATGACAGCCTTCCAGCCGTTTGGAGATAGTTTTTCTGCTGGAACCAAAAAGTTTCCTGCAGCATTGTTAATCAGAGCGTCCACATCACCAAATGTATCTACAGCAAATTTGACCATTTGATCAGCATCCTCTGGGTTTCGCACATCCATTTGGAAGTAAGCGATTGAGCCGCCATTTTGTTTGATTTCATTTGCCACTTTTTCTAACGTTTCTTCTGTTCTTCCTGTAATCACGACATTCCAGCCTTCGTGTGCCAAATGGACAGCCATCGCCTTCCCCATTCCGCTTGATCCTCCTGTGACAATCACTGTTTGTTTCGTCATTGTTCTCCCCCTTTGTAGTTTTGAATGACTATTCATTCATTAATTCCTATCATATCATGATTGACCCTAGATGCACCATATAGGAGATTCTTTATATATGATGCTATACTTAATTTTATTTATAAAGGAGTCTTATATGAAGCAACTTTCTCGGAGACAGTTTTTAAAAGGAGCTGCTGGCGCGAGCATTCTCGGTTTTTTAGCTACAACATGTGGATATGGATATGCCAGATACATCGAACCACGCATGATCGATACTGTGTCAATGACCATTCGGGATGCTCAGCTTCCAGCTTCATTTGATCAGTTTAAAATTGCTCAATTTAGTGATGTTCATTTAAGTGATACATTTCCTTCAAAGGAATTAGAATCCGTCGTGCAGCAAATCAACGCTGAATCTCCAGACCTCATTGTGTTCACAGGGGATCTCGTTGATTTTCAAGCATCGATTGAAGAGCATGAAAAAGCGAAAGCCTATTTGACTAAGCTCCACGCCCCGTTTGGTAAGCTTGCGATATGCGGTAATCATGACTACGGACCATTTGGCATTGATCTTTATGAGAAAACGATGGAAGATTGCGGCTTTACAATATGTAAAAATGATGTGTTTCCATTAGAAAAAGAAGGGGCACATATTCAGATTGCGACAATGGATGACTTGATGATGAGTGTGCCGGATTATGACCTGATAAAGCGAGAAGTATCATCTGATTTATTTACCTTGCTGCTCGTACATGAGCCTGATGCAGCATTGGAGCTGGATACAATCCCTATTAACTTGCAGCTTTCTGGACATACCCATGGCGGTCAGGTACAGCTCCCTTTTTATGGACCCATTCTCACAGCACCTTTCGGCCATACATATGTAGAAGGTTTATACGGAAGTTATCAGCACCGCATCTATGTCAACCGCGGACTTGGGACAACAAGACTGCCGCTTCGATTTTTAGCCAAACCTGAATTAACGTTTTTCACACTCTCTTCTCGCATTTAGACAGAAGCCAAACCGCTTCCTTGTGCATATACATAATCAAAGATCTTTCTCATGACATATGTTAGGAGAAACCTTCCTTAGCCTGATTCCGTCCATATATATAGCAAGTGACGGGCATCATGGCTTCTTTTATTTGAGCAAAAGGAGTGTCCTTTGGTGCTGCGATATACGGTAAAACGCGGAGAAACGCTTGCTTCTATAGCGCTTGATTTTCGAACAACAACAGATGCTTTAAAGGCTGCAAACCCTTCACTGCAAGGCCAAGAGCCGGTACAAAATGAGGTCATCATCATTCCTGGTCTGCCCGATCCAAATACGATCCCTTACCGCATCTCTGTTTCAATTTCAAGCAAACGTCTCGTCTCGTTTTCTGGATCAGAGCTGATTCGGTCGTATCCGATTGCAACAGGAAGAATTTTAAATATGACACCAACAGGTTCTTATTATATTGTGAACAGACAGCCAAACCCAGGAGGTCCCTTTGGCGCCTATTGGCTGAGCCTCTCGAAAGTTCATTACGGCATTCACGGTACGAATAACCCGTCTTCAATTGGTAAAGCTGTGTCTAGAGGATGCATTCGTATGTATAATCAGAATGTCATCGAACTTGCTTCAATCGTTCCAAATGGAACACCTGTGACCATTAGCCAGTAATAGAAATCAATTGTATGAATGCTTAAAATTTTATATGATATAAAGTGGGATCTTCAGGTTAAGGAGCGTATTTATGGATATTTTTAAAAACAGAAATTTTGTTCGTCTCTTTTTTGCTGCACTTGCTTCGCAAATGGGGACAACAGTCGGCAATATGGCGTTCGCCTTTTATTTGCTCGATCATTTTAGTCATCAGCCCGCCTATGCCACATTAGCAGAGCTCATGTATTCACTTCCAACGATCTTTGTCTTTTTTATGGTCGGTGTCGTAGCAGATCGTTTTGATCGTAAAAAAGTCGCAGAGAATTGCGATTGGATACGAGCTGGGCTGACGATTGTTTTATTTATTGTTATTAATTTTAATTCACTTCCACTTATTTTCTTGATCTTGTTTATTCGAAGTGCCATTACGAAGTTCTTCTATCCAGCTGAAGCCTCTCTCGTTCAGGCGATTTTAAATAAAGATCAATATGCAAAAGCCGCTGGCTTAAATCAAATGCTATTTAGTTTATTCATGGTATTTGGCGTTGGAATCGGTGCGATTATGTATAAGACGATTGGACTCCACGGTGCCATTACGATTGATTTGATCAGTTTTATTGTGTCAGGCATCCTGATTCGTTCATGTAACATTCCAATTGAAGCACGTCAGCCAAATGGACAAGCAGGCTGGAGAGGCATGACCATTAAAACGTCTCTAAAAGATTTTAAAGAAGGCATACTTTACATTATAAAAAATAAATTGTTGGCTTCTTTAATTTTTGGCTTTTTTGTTTTTGGTCTAGTCAATGGCGCATTTGCTGTACTTCCGATGTTTACAATGAAATATGGCCTTTCACCGGACCATTTTGAACTGCATACATCGTTCTTTACAATTGCAATTGGTGCCGGTCTACTTGTTGGCAGCTTAATGGGCTCTATTCTTGCTAAAAAAGTAAAGATGCAATATCTCATGTCGCTTCCAATTTTGGTTGCAGGCATTCTGATTTTTGTACTTGGTTCCACCCATACACTATGGTTGTTTTATGTCACATCATTTGTCATTGGTACATGCATCGGCCCAGTCAACATTGTCATTGGCGGCTGGCTGCCAAGAATCGTCCACCCTCGTTTGATGGGACGTGTGTCGGGTTGGGTTGATCCACTTACCATGTTTGCTCAATCCATGACATTAGGTTTGATTGCGGTACTTTTTCCAAAACTCATTACAAACGTTTCTTATATTTATTACGGAATGGGCGTTATTATTTTACTCGTTTTCCTTTTTTACTTCTTTACACTGCCAAAGTTCAGCAGAGAAGCTGATGACTTAGATGTGCAGCGTGAACTTAAAGGTCAGGGAGCGCAATAAATGAAGCGAAAAGGACTTTCTTCTATAGAAAGTCCTTTTTGTATGCCTGAAACATAAATGGCGCTTATTTTTTCTGCTTATCGTAATGATTGGAAGCAAAATGAATGATTCTTTCAACTGCATAAATGCTAATAAAAAGGAGGAGAAATAGAAGCAAAGGATGAACGGGCCGATCATCTATCACATACAAAATGCTTTCAACGACAAGTGCGACCAATAAAGGAGTTAACATATCTTTCAATCCTAACAGTCCTTTCTGTTCTCATTAACTTTAATCTTCTTATCTTATAACATATTTTACTTTTTATGAAATAAAAGGAATGAGTATAAAATCGCAATATTTTTAATTAAAAATCTTTACATCATTGGAAGTTTTATAGTAGGATGGTCAGGTTGGGGGTGAGGGTATGCTAAAAAGTTATTATTTTATTCATACAAAAGATGATCAAGGTCAGTATGTTGTACATACAGAGGATTGTGCATTTTTAGGTGATGCTGCAAGCCGTAAATTGATTGGTCTGCACATGAGTGGTGAGAGCGCCATTGATGAAGCTAAAAAAATGACGAATGAAACTGATTTTAATGGTTGCTTCTATTGCGCTTATTCAAGTCATAAGAAATAGACTTATGATGAAACCATATGTTCGACATGTTGTCTGGCATATGGTAAAGTCTCAAATGCAAAATGAATACAATTGAGAAACTACCCATTTATTTAAAATAGGTAGTTATCATGAACTAATAGTTCACTTCATATATATTTGATTCAGTCAATTATTATGCGCTTCAGGCAATGAATTTCTCTCCTCCTTTGTCCATTAATGCCAATAGCACCGCCAGCACAAGTTATGTGAAGAATATGTTTAAAAGAATGAATATACAACACCTTTAGCATATATAAAATGAACTACACCGGAATCTTTCCACCTTCAATAGAAAGTCTTTGCTGATTATTCTGCCATTTTTTATTTCCAAACAAGTTTTAGACCACTCCTGAATGGTTATTGTAGATAAGAGAGATAGGAATCCTATCGTTTTTTACAATATCTCTATTTGCAATTTACTAATAAAAACGTATAATTTATACTAAGCACAGGAAGACGAAAGACAAAGGAGAGAAAAAATGGACGATTATGCTCATACTAAAGACATAGAACCTACAGCAGAAAACATCGCAAAAGCCATTTATACTGTTAACCGCCATGCTAAAACCGCACCAAATCCCAAATTTCTTTATCTTTTGAAAAAACGTGCGCTGCAGAAACTATTGCAAGAAGGTAAAGGAAGAAAAGTGGGCCTACATTTCTCTAACAATCCCAAATATAGTCAACAACAGTCCGACGTGCTGATTGAAATTGGAGATTATTATTTTCACCTGCCACCAACTAAAGAAGACTTCGAATTTTTGCCACACTTAGGAAATTTAAATCAATCATATCGCAATCCGAAAGCGAATATGTCATTAAACCGAGCAAAGCAACTGCTTCAAACGTATGTCGGTTTAAAAGAAAAACCTACCGCCACAAAACAAAAATCACATTATACAAAGCCCGTCTTCAAACGACTCGGGGAAAGTTATTTTTAAACAAAAAAACCACTCATGACGAGTGGTTTTTTGTTTAGATAATAAAGTGATCGACTTTTTCAATTAGTTGATGAATTTCTGGCTTGCTAATTTGATCATCTGCACCGATTGTTTCCCCTTTATGGCGTAAATCTTCCGTGATGAGCGAAGAGAAGATGAGAATTGGTATGGAACTCGTTAAAGGATTTTCCTTCAACAATTTCGTTAAGCGGTGACCATCCATTTTAGGCATCTCAATATCTGTAATAATCATATCAATTTCTTCTGTCACAGTAATTCCTTTGCTGACAAGGTCCATCACGTGGTCATATGCCTGTTTCCCGTCTTCAAAGGTCACAATGTTTTTATAGCCTGCTTCGGTTAATTCATTTGTTAATAAACGCATGAGCAGCGGAGAGTCTTCAACGACATAAAGCTTCTTCCCTGTTCTTCTCTCGTCTTTCTCACCGTCAAACATATGATACGTTTCTACTCCAGAAGCGGATTCAATATCATAAATGATTTTCTCGTAATCTGGAAGGAAAATCATTTTTTCATCAAGCTTAATGATACCGGTTAAATGACGATCCATCCCTTGATTGAGTGCAGTTGGCTTTTCAATCTCTTCCCAGCTGACGCGGTGAATTTGTGATACCGTTCCTGTATGGAACACAAATTTCCGTTGGTTGAATTCAGTCACAATATATTTCTCTTGTTCTGACTGATCTGACTCGACATTAAAAAAGGAAAATAGATTGATGACTGGTAAAATCTCGCCTCGTAAACTAATCATCCCTTCTACATCTTGGTGAGAGTGCGGTACTACCGTCACCTCAACCGGCTGAATGATTTCTCTTACTTTCATGACGTTAATGCCGAATTGATTTGAACCAATTTCAAACTTCACAATTTCCAATTCATTGGTACCAGAGTCAAGTAAAATTTCTTGTTTGTTTAAAGCCACGGAAATCCCTCTATTCTTCAATATAAGATTGTACTTTTTATATCGGCAGCATAGGTAAAAAGTTGACGTTTCTTTACGCTTTCTCTCGTACGAATTGATGAATCACGAGTCCTATCGCTGCAAGAATGAGTAAAGAGCCTAGTGCAAGACGACTTGCGAGATTTCCGTGCTCTGCAAACAGCAGAGTGACTGACCCATAAATGATAGGGCCAATAATGGACGACACCTTCCCTGAGAATGCAAAGAGACCAAAAAACTGTCCTCTTTTTTCCTTTGGTGTCAGCTCGATAATCAATATTCGTGATGCCCCCCAGCTTGCGCCGAGTGAAATTCCGAATAAACTGCCGGCCACCCAGAAGACCCATTCCGTTGTGGCTGTCACAGCCAGAATCAGAGCAACGATCAAAATCACATACACAACTGTAATCGAGCGCTTTGCCCCAATCGCTTTTGTGATATATCCAAATAGAAAGGAACCAATGATACTTGAAATGGTCGACACAAGATAAAGCAGGATAAATTGCCCAGCGGTAAAGCCAATGATGATTTTGGCATACACAGCCATCATCGCAATCGCTGTCTGCAAGGCATCATTCATAAAAAAGAATGCGATCATAAAGATAAAAGCCGGCTTGTAATGCTTCATCTCTTTAAACGTGCGAATAATTTCTTTATACCCACTGAAAAAGGACGCCTTTTTCTCTTGCTGTGGCAGTGGATGAGGGTCTTTTACAAAAAAGAGAAATGGCAGGAAAAAAAGAAAGAATAATAGTGCTGTCGGAATAAATGCTTCATGAAATTGGTCATTGCCAACAAGTAAATAAACTGTGAGGCCGACGAGTGTCCCTAAATAACCAACGGCAATGCCAAATCCAGAGATAAGCGGTATTTCATCCTTTGTCCCAAGATCGGGCAGGATGGTGTCATAAAACACTAAGCTCGAGTGATAGAAGAATTTTGCAATCACAAACAAGGTGACCACGACTAATAAAGAGACAGGCAATCCAAACCATTCGCTTGAGAAATCAATTCCAGCAAAGATCCCCATTAAAAACGTACAAGCTATACATATGAGAGTAAACAATGTGATATAGCGCTTCTTTTTTCCTGTCCGATCGATCAGAACTCCGTATAATGGTGTGAAAATGACGAGAAAAAAACTGGCTAGTGCGTTTGCATAAGAAATAAATGTACTAGCAATTTGATCCATTCTCGCACTGTCTCCGATCGTTTCTTGCAAGTAGAACGGGAAGAAAATGGTGATCATATTCGATGAAAATATCGTATTAGCAAAGTCATACAATGCCCAGGCCAAAATGGGTGCTGTCAAAAACAGCCCGAAGCCTGCCCCTTTTTTCTGCTTGGTCTTTTTCCCTGTTTTCAATCGTTTGTCTCCCTTCTCTGCCTACTTTTCCACTATCATTCTATTTTATGTTATACGTTCCTCTTCCATACAAGCAATCTATAAAAAAAGCACCTCTTACGATTGAGCAGAGGTGCTTTTTTTCATTATTTCTTCACAACAATGGTACTTGCAATTAAATCGTGAAGTGCTTGTTTTTTCTCTGTGAAAAAGGCAATGATGTAGCCAATATATAAGATTGGAGACAAAAAGCCTTTTGCAAAAAAGCGACCTGTTGCACGGCCAAATGTCACTTTTTCGCCCGTTACTCTTGTCACTTTAATTCCAAGAGCCATCTTACCGAGCGTTCCTTGCAGTTTTGATGATTCCATGATGGCGTAATAAAGCCATGTCACCACGATACCGACCAAGATCGCTCCTATGTAGAAAAAGATAAGTCCCATAATGACTGCCCAGTCCTCATCTGTCATAACAGTTGTTGAATAGTAATAGCTGTCGTCATCCATCATCATTGCTGCCTCAGGACTTGAGACAAAAAAGAGTGTTGCCAAAATAAACATGATAAAAGAATATGGTACGCCGATGATGATACCATCTAAAAGGTGTGCAAGAAAACGATAGCCTACGCCTGCTAGTTCAGGATGCTTCTTTTCTTGAATGTGTGGTTCTGTTATGTTTGTTTCCATCCTATTTCTCCTTTATTATGTATGTTTTCTATAAATTTCTTATAATCATTCGTTATTATATCTTATGAATATCGCAAGATCAATGTAACTTTACACTTTTACATATATTTTAGATCAGGTCGTCCTCAATGATTTATGTGAATAAATACTGAAAATTTGTGAAAATCATGGCACTTCTAGTTCTTTTACCTCCTGATTTTTTAACATTTTGTGATATTTTCGTCTTGTTTCCATTCTGCTGTTGACAATGATTCTTCACATGGTACAATAGTCAAGGATTTTTTAAAGAAAGGTGTTCATGATGGGAACTGTCGTACTATTAAAGAACAATGAAATGACTGTGATAGAAGATATTTGCGAAGCTGATTTTTTAGATATGAAGCATGATTTGTCAAATGATGATACAGCTTATATCTCTTGGTATGAAGATTACGATACTGCTTATGGATATTGATTTCATTGCATAGATGAAACGTAAAAAAGGCGATACAACCTAAGGTGGTTGATCGCCTTTTTTACGTTTGCGTGCTTCTTTCACTTTCAGGTTCTACATGAATAAAGATTTGTGCATGCGGAAATTCTTTCTCAATCTTCTCTTCAATTCGATCACATAATTGATGAACATCTTCAATCGTTGTCTTGCCGTCTACAATCAAATGAAAATCAATATACTCCTCTGCCCCGGATCGTCTTGTTCGAAAATCATGATATTCGATAAACTCTTGACTGAATCCTTGAATGATTGCTTCGATCGATTGTTCTTCCTCGGGCGTTAGCCGGGCGTCTACGAGCGGCGGGAAGGCTTCTTTCATGAGCTTAAACGCTTCTCGCATAATAAAGAGAGCAAGTATCATCCCAATGATCGGATCTAAGAAATACCAATCGGTTAATGCGACAAGCAATAAACTGAATGCGACCCCTAATGACGTATACACATCTGTTAACAGGTGAAATGCATTTGATTTCATGGCGACAGAATGGACCCTTTCCGCCTCTTTGTTCACAACTTTTGATACGATAAAATTGATGATCGCACCTATTAGCATCACCACAATGCCAAGTATAGGCAGTTTGACTGGCTCTGGATGCATTAATTTGTGAACACATTCGTAGATGATCCAAATGCCAGCAACGAAAATCAGCAATGTTTCAATCGTTCCAGAAATGTTTTCGACTTTTCCGTGTCCATACGGATGTTTAGAATCTGCTGGCTTTCTTGAAATACGAACAGAGATAAATGCAATAAAAGATGCCATCAAATCGAGAAAAGAATGGATGGCTTCTGATAACACCGCAACAGATCCAGTGAGCAGACCCACAATGATTTTTAAGATGACAACAAATGTGTTACTCATGACGGATAGAAACGCTATTTTCGATGTCTTCGCTGATTGTGCCATTACCGTCCTCCTTTAAGAGATCGTATGTCTATAAAAGCACTTCCCATGACTTGATTCTTTCGTTCTTTCAGTTTACACAGTTTTGCCGCTTTCTAATCATGTTCATCGCAGCCTGTATTTTCTCGTGAGGTTACGCTATAATAAATGTTGCTCTTTCTTCAATATATCACTCATGCTGTGATGAATAGAAGAATAGACTACAGATAATGATATCCAGTGCCTTTCGCAGGTGACATTTATGCAGTGAATGGTAAAATAGGATAAAAACATAAATTTTTAAGGTGATGAGAAATGGAGCATTTGCTGAATCCAAGAGTAAAGGATATTGAAATTTCAGGCATTCGAACATTTTCAAATCTCGTATCGTCATATGAGGATGTCGTTTCTTTGACGATAGGCCAGCCCGATTTTTATACGCCGCATCATGTCAAAACAGCTGCCAAAGCAGCGATTGACGAGAATTTCACCTCGTACACACACAATGCTGGTTTTCTCGAGCTAAGACAAGCGATCCAGCACTACATCAAGAAGAAAGTCAATCTTGATTATGAGGCTGAGTCGGAGATCATTGTAACGACAGGTGCTAGTCAAGCGATTGATGCTGCGTTTCGAACCATTTTGTCAGAGGGTGACGAAGTGATTTTACCTGGACCTGTCTACCCTGGCTATGAACCGATCATTCGAATGTGCGGTGGGAAGCCAGTACATATCGATACAACGAATGCTGGCTTTAAATTAAATGCCAAGCTGATTGAGGATGCATTAACGGAAAATACAAAGTGTGTTGTTCTTCCTTATCCTTCAAACCCAACTGGTGTCACGCTTTCAGAAGAAGAATTGAAAGAGATTGCCCAGCTCCTTGAAGGGAAAGACATCTTTATTTTATCCGATGAAATCTATAGCGAGCTAACATTTGACCGGCCGCATCATTCAATCGCTTCTTTCTTAAAGGAACAGACCATTGTGATTAACGGACTGTCTAAGTCTCATAGCATGACCGGTTGGAGAATTGGCTTTTTATTTGCTTCAGCTCCAATTGCTAAACATGTATTAAAAGTACATCAATATAACGTGTCTTGTGCCTCGGCTGTCTCACAAAAGGCGGCACTTGAAGCTGTGACAAATGGTGTGGATGATGCACTTATCATGAGAGAGCAATATAAGAAAAGACTCGATTATGTTTATGATCGGCTCATTTCTATGGGGCTTCCGGTCATTAAACCTTCTGGCGCTTTTTATATTTTTCCATCCATTGAATCGTTTGGGATGAGTTCCTTTGATTTTTGTATGGAGCTGTTAGAAAGTACAAGACTGGCTGTTGTACCAGGGTCTGCTTTCTCTCCACTCGGCGAGGGGTATGTGCGTCTATCCTATGCTTATTCACTTGAAACACTGAAAGAAGGACTTGACCGCCTTGAACAATTCGTTCTTGAAAAACGTTCCATTCATTTAACAGACTGAAACAACGGCTCCTCCTGCCGTTGTTTTTATTTTGCAGGAAACATGATGTGAAATGCGGTGCCCTTTTCTGGATGACTGTCCACACGGATCGTCCCGTTGTGATTTTCTAAAATATTAAATGTCACCATAAGCCCTAGCCCAGTCCCTTTTTCCTTTGTCGTTAAAAAGGGCTCTCCTATTCGCTTCATAACCGATTCAGGAATGCCGATCCCTTCATCACGAATGGTGACGTGAATTCCGTCTCTTTCTGCTTTGGCCGTAATGTCAACCTTCCCTCCATCCGGCATGGATTCTACGGCATTTTTGATTAAATTGATAAACACCTGCTTGAGCTGATTTTGGTTCCCGTTCATCAGGAGACCCTCTTCTATCTCACTCGTGTTCATTAAAATGCCATTTAAGTTCGCTTGTGTTTCTAATAAAGCCGTGACTTCGCTGATGATTTTTTTCAAATCTAGTGTCTGCATCGATGCCGTTTGCTGCGGTTTTGCCAGCATGAGCAGCTCGCTTAAAATAATTTCTATCCGGCTCAGCTCAGAGAAAACAATCTCGAAATATTGATCTCGATCTTTCGTTTTCGGTTTAATGAGCTGCAAAAAGCCTTTGATGGCAGTCAATGGGTTCCTAATCTCATGTGCAATGCCTGCAGCCAATTGACCTGCGATCGATAATTTTTCAGATCGAAGCATGAGCTCTTCTGTCTGCTTGCGTTCGGATATATCTCTTAAAATAATTTGAACGGCTGTTTCTCCAAAAAATGTAGTTGGGATACACACCATTTCTGTATAAATCAGCTTGTGTTTAAACGTATGACAGCTCATCGTAACAATCTCAGAATCTGAAGCTCTTTCAATAATACGTGATATGCTCTTTTTCACTTTTTGCTGGTCACATGAATGGATTTGATGGAAAATATCTTTTCCTATTAATTTATCGTAATGCTCGGCTTCAAATAATTTAATGCCTGATTCATTCATAAACACCCATTTGTGATCATGAATGACCGCAATCGTATCAATGGAGTTTTGGATGAGCAGCTGATACCGCTCCCGGCTTTTTTGCAGAACGGTTTGGAATTTCTTACGGGATGAAATGTCTACTAACAGCAAAAGCTCTGCCCGCTGATTTTGATAGATCGTTGGTGATGACTTCACTTCAATATGAATGCTACTCCCATCTTTCCGCTTCCATATCTGTTCAATCATTCCGACTGGAAGACCTTCTTGCAGCCTCGTAATTCGGCTTCTCACAATGTCATGGTACTCCTCAGCAATAAAGTCAAATGCAGTTTTGCCGATCATGTCACCTCTTGTACTGACCCCCATTAATTGAAGCATCGCATCATTTGCATAAACAATTTCCCCTAAAATCGTAATACATAACGGATTTGGCAGTTTGGCAATCAATTGTTCAGCTTCACTGACATGTTGGAAAGCCGGCAGACTGCCTAACGACTGTTCTGACACTTCTGATGTTGTTTGAAATGCTGCTTTTTGCGGTTCAGCGTCCAGCACCCTCATTTTTAGGATCATTTCTCTACTTAATTCACTGTCTAGCTCATCACAAGCAACAAAATCAATACTAGCCTCAATCCATACAGCTGTTAGATCACTTCTAAGCAACCTAAAGTGGCAAATCTCTAGCATGTGCTGATTGTAGAAATAACTCTCGACGAGAAATTGATCTTCGGTATGAACAAAGTCTTTCAAAAAACACCCTAGTAAATCCTTTTGTTCATAGAGCAAAAGCTGCTTACAGTTAGAAGAAATGTAGAGAAAGCGGCCATTGGAAGAAAGAACGGCATGTAAATCGATATTCGAATAAAGCTGATTCGAATCTTTCATTTTTTGTTCCATCGTCGTCCGACCCTCCTTTTCATTTTTTAGGGTTGTCCTTAGATTGATGTATAAAAAAGATTCGCTAGAAAACCCGTATTTTCCTTCCGTCATCGAGGGAAACGTCCATATTTTCAGCAAAAAAGAGCACATTCTCTTGCTGTGCTCTCTGCTGTTTACTGCTTTTCGTATTTCTTTTGTAATTCAACGTACTTATCAACAATTTTACTTGGGATGGTTTTAATAACGGAATCTTTGTCTGAGACGTAAGGCGTCACGACACTAAAAGCCACTTTCGGATCGGACGATGGATAATATCCTCCAAAGGTTAAATTGTACGTGGCATTCCCCCACCAGCTGCGGTTGGCACCATAGTAGAAGGTTTGGGCTGTGCCTGTTTTTCCTGCGACATCATGCTGACCAAAACGGCCTGCGGCAGTACCGCCGGTCGATGTGACCATTTTCAGCCCCATTTTGACGCGGTCAATATCTGCTTTCGAGTTGTTAATCGTATTCAGCACTTTCGGCTCATATTTTTTCACAACTGGGCCGACTTCATCCTTCTTCGTTGGAAGGTGAACGCTTTTCACCACTCTTGGCTGAACGCGATTTCCACCATTGGCGATCGTCGACATATACTGGGCCACTTGAAGCGGTGTATACGTATCATACTGACCAATTGCTTCATCAAGTAAGAGTCCGCCGACCGTCTTCGGATGTGTCTGCATCCCGCTTGATTCCTGCGGCAGATCGATCCCTGTTTTCACGCCAAGACCGAATTGCGCATAGTAGTTTCTCATTTTTTGCAGATGCTCAGGTCTTGCTGGTAATGGACCATTCTGTTGATAGGTAATACCTGCCATTCTCATCGCTACATGAAACATATAGACGTTCGAACTTTTTTGGAGTGCTCGCAGATCGTTGACCCACCCCAGATTGTTGTAAGACTTCTTGGGCTTTCCACTTCCTGCAAAAAAGAGCGGTGTATCCATATAGGATTGGTTGTGCGACATTCCGTCCTGATAACCGCCGAGTACTGTAGCTCCTTTGACTACAGAGCCCATTTCATACTGGGTCGTAAATGTTCCGATGGCATAATCTGTGACGTCTCTGCCGTCCATTTTCTTCCCTGACATCGCGAGAACATCACCTGTGTTAGGGTCCATCATCACAACAAAGGCACGATCCATCATATAGTTTCTTGCACTAGCGGATCTTAGCTCTGATTCAACGATTT
Organism: Bacillus sp. FSL R5-0422; assembly: GCF_038610765.1. Lineage (NCBI taxonomy): Bacteria > Bacillati > Bacillota > Bacilli > Caryophanales > Bacillaceae > Bacillus > Bacillus sp. FSL R5-0422. The sequence goes on along the minus strand of NZ_CP152014.1, from coordinate 1,302,123 downwards.
TGTCGACTTCCTTTTGCAGCTCCATATCAAATGTGAGTGCAAGATCAAGTCCTCTTCGTCCTTCTGTCCGCTTGATTTCATCGAGCAGTTTCCCGCCAACCTGCGTATACTGAACGGTCGCTTTCTCTGGGTTCAGAAAATCCTCGTATTGATACTCTAAATAGCTCTTTCCTACCCGGTCATTACGTGAGTAGCCTCTTGCCATATAGTAATCTTCACGCTCTTTGATAATCCCCTGCTCTGGTGTGGTCACACCGCCAAGTACATTATAAAGAGTTTTCTCATACGGATATTTTCTTGTCCAATCATTGATAACATTCACACCAGGCAGCTCATCAAGATGCTCTGACACAAGTGAAATCTCTTCATATGTCAAATTGACAGATGATGTCTGCTTTGACTCTTTTGTTTCATCGAGTAAAGCAATTTTTTCGTCCCCTTTTTTCTCTTCATTTGGGTCCATTGCTTTCACGATTTGAGGCTCAAAGGCATATCCGCCTGTAAACCTGCGATAGATCGCTGCAACTGCTTTTTCCTCTGCATTTTTTTCGATCGCCTTGACCTCTTCCTTAGGCACGCGCTCGACTTGGAGCGGATAGACATCTTTTGCTTTAAGTTTCTTTTGCTCTGCTTTTGAAATGAGCTTATCCGCTTCTTTTGGATGGCTTGCCAGCCAAAAATCTCGAATGTCACGCTCTCTTATAAAATCAGTATCCATTTTTATATAAGTCGCAAGTTTTCTTGCTACTTTAATCTTATCCTCCGCTTTCACACCGCTTTCTGATGTATAAACGATGGCAGGTACACTTTCATTATCAACGACGACTCTTCCTCTCGCGTCATACATTTTTCCTCTCGGAGACGGGTATGATGCTGTTTTGACCTCTGTTCGGTTTGCTTGCTTTTTATAATCCTCACCATTGACGATCTGCAGCACACCAAGCTTGATCACAAGTACAGCAAATAAACTAAAGACAGCGAAGAAAAAGAGATTAATCCTCCAGGCGTTCCGGCGCTTGATTTTTTTCTGCTCGGCACCACCTTGATGCTGTTTCTCTCCCACTTATGTAGCTCCTCTCATCCTTTCAATCTTTTACAATTACCACTCATTATTGTAACACTTTTGTAATAGTTGTTACAGCGAAACAAGTGAAAAAAAGCTGTCAATCCCTATTATGCAAAAAAATATACTAACACTTTAAAATATTGGTATGTTTATGTCGTTTTCATTAAATGGTAAAATTCCCTATCCTTTGATATGAAGCGTGTTATTTTATGACTTTAACAAAAATGACAAACAGGCATTGTCAATGGAGGATGCTGGTACGTTTATAACAAAAAGTCCATGTTATGATTTTCTGTGAGTAAACAAAACAAAGATTTTAGGAGGAGTTACAATATGAAGAAGAAATCATTCTTTTTTTCAGCGCTAACGGCTGCTGCACTCATCACGTTCACTGGGGGACATTCAGCTGATGCGAAGGAGCTTAACCTGAAACAAGTGATACAAGTACAGCATCAAACCATTGATCTTCATACATTAGCTGCAAAATTACATATCTCTTCAGATGTAAACAAGCTAAGCAAGTCGAATCAAAAAGAGATCGAAGCTCTTTTAAACAAGTTGATCAAAAGCGGTCAACCTGTTACTGGCACAAAAGTGGTGAAAGAAGTAAACAAAGCAAAAAATGAACAAAAACAAGAATCAGTGAAAAAACCTACTGCTTCTAAACCAAGTACGCCAGCAAAACAAAACACAAATAACAATACAAAAGCTGACCAAAAAGACACAACGGCAACAAAAGCTGACAGCAGCTTGAATGCATTTGAAAAAGAAGTCGTTGAGCTTACAAACAAAGAGCGTGCAAAGCAAGGATTAAAAGCACTTTCTGTTGATTCAAAATTAAGCAAATCTGCTCGCGCAAAATCTCAAGATATGAAAGATAAAAACTATTTTTCTCACACAAGCCCAACTTACGGATCTCCATTTGATCAAATGAAGCAATTCGGGATCACTTACAAAACAGCAGGTGAAAACATTGCCCAAGGTCAAAGATCTCCTCAAGAAGTGGTAACTGCTTGGATGAACAGTGAAGGTCATAGAGCCAATATCTTAAACAAAAACTATACACATATCGGTGTTGGTTATGTGAAATCTGGTAACTACTGGACGCAGCAATTCATTGGAAAATAAGATCAATAAAACCTGTCCCTCTATGGGACAGGTTTTCAGATTGTTGACAAAGGGCTAAAATGATCTTTATTTTAGCCCTTTGTCTCCTTTTCAGCGTGATAGAAAACCTTTGAATTCTAGGAAGGACGAGTACTGGCGCGGAGCGAATTTGACATTCGTGAGCACCAGCACGCAGGACTGACAACGAATGCGAGGGTTTGTCTACACGCTGAAACCTGTTCCTCTATGGGACAGGCTTTTTATTTTACCCACAATTTATATATACTCTGTGTACCGCTGTTTTCTTCCCCCTGCTCACTCAGCTTTTCATAAAGCGACTTCGCAAGCGAGAGCCCTGGCATTTCTTCTCCCATGAGCTCTGCTTCTTCAAGAGCAATGCCCATATCTTTAATAAAATGCTTCACGTAGAACCCTGGCTCGAAATCACCTTTCAGCATTCTTGGTGCAAGGTTTGACAAGGACCAGCTTCCTGCTGCGCCCGTTGTAATACTTTTAAGCACATGCTCTGGATCAAGTCCTGATTTTTCGGCATAGGCCATCGCCTCTGCGACACCTACCATACCTGCTGCAATCGCAATTTGGTTACACATTTTAGTATGCTGACCGCTTCCTGCAGGTCCTTGATATTGAATGTTTTCGCCCATTTTCTCAAATAAGGGAAGACACGCTTCATAGGCTGATTTTTCTCCGCCAATCATGATCGCAAGCGTTCCATTTTTTGCGCCTACGTCTCCGCCCGAAACTGGTGCATCTAATGCAAACAGCCCTTTTTCTTTCGCTTTCTCTTCAATTTCTTTTGCCAGCTGAGGCTTCGATGTAGTCATATCAATCAGATAAGTACCAGGCGTAGCATGTGCCACAAGCCCCTCTTCACCTAAATAGATTTCTTCTACATCCGATGGATATCCTACCATTGTGATGACAGCATCTGCATGTTGTGCAATTTCCTTCACTTCCGGCTTCCATGATGCGCCTTTTTGAATGAGTGCATCTGCTTTCGCTTTTGTTCTTGTATAAACGAGAACTTCATATCCAGCATCCATTAAATGCTCTGCCATACTGCGTCCCATTACACCAATTCCAATAAAACCAACTGTTTTGATTTGTGTCATCACTTGTTCCTCCTTAAAGAGACTTTGTCAATCCACCATCAATGATGAGTGTTTGACCTGTCATGTATGTATTTGCTTCAGATAAAAGAAAAGCTGCATATGCTGCAAATTCCTCTGGCTGTCCATAACGGCCAAGCGGAATCGTACGTTCAGCCTGTGCTTTGATTTCTTCAACTGTTTGGTGTTCTGCCTGCGCGCGGTGCTTGTCGAGCTGTTTGACGCGGTCTGTTTCAATTTTCCCAGGGGCTAACGTATTGATCAAAATTTCATCCTTCGCAAGCTCCTGAGCGGCTGTTTTTGTCCAGCCGACAATAGCCGGTCTAAACGTATTTGACAGCATCAAGCCTGGGATCGGTTCTTTCACTGACATAGACGCAATGTTTAACACGCGTGCACCGCGTTTTTTCAAATAAGGCAATGCCTCTTTTAATAATCGAATATAACTGAGTAAATGAAGCTGAAATGATTCCATCCAGTCTTCATCTGTTAAGGTTTCAAGTGTCCCTGTTTTAGGACCGCCTGTATTGTTCACAAGAATGTCGAGACACTTCTCATCACCAGCTGCCACTTGAACTAGCGCCTTGATTTGCTGCGCGTCAGACACATCACATACTTGATAAGTCAGCTTTCCTTTTACAAGCGGAGATAATTCTTTCACCGTTTCTTTCAGCGTGTGCTCATGTCTTCCTGAAAGCATGACATCTGCTCCCTCTTTTGCTAGAGCAAAGGCAATCGCTTTTCCGATACCTTGACTGCTTGCAGCGACCAATGCTTTTTTTCCAGATAAATTGACATTCATGTCAACACCTCCTCTGCTTTATTTTATCATACCAAAAGAACCTTGCTCACGTCGCAAGGTTCCTTTCTGCTTGATTACACTTTAAATCGGTCAACCGCCTGACGTAGCGCCTGGCTTGATTCGTTCAGCATTTCGGTCGAAGTTTTCGTTCTTTCTAACGCTTGAACTTGTTCATCTGTAGACGCGTGCACTTCCTCAGCTGAAGCTGCAGATTCTTCAGAAATTGCCGCAATACTTTGAATGGAGTCACTCATCTTCTGTTGTTCTTCTGTCATTTCATTGATCTGTGAATGAATACTGTCGATTGATCCGACAAGTGCCTGCATTTCCATTGTGATGCTGCTCAGTGCCTCGCCTGTTGCATTAATGGCGTCACCTTGTTCCTCATTCATCTTACTTGCTACTGTCATCGCTTCAGCCGCCTTCTTCGATTCATCTTGAATGAGTTTGACGGTTTCACTAATGTGTTTTGTTGATTGCGCAGATTGTTCAGCAAGCTTTCTAACTTCTTCTGCAACAACAGCAAAGCCTCTTCCGCTTTCTCCAGCTCTCGCTGCTTCAATGCTTGCATTCAGTGCAAGTAAATTCGTTTGATCCGAAATTTGAGAAATCGCTGTCACCACGTTTTCAATATTTTTCGTTTTATGCTCAAGGTCTAGCAGCATTTGCTCTACCTTTTTCGATTCTTCGCTCGCTTTTGTTGATTTTTGGACGAGCACACCAAGTGCATCTAGCCCTTTATAGCTTGCATCTTCAGATGATTTTGAGTTGGTTTGCATTTGTGAGGCAAGCTCACCCATATGGCGCACTTTCTCATACAAATGCTCTGATTTCTCATTAATCGTTTCTGCATCTGATGCCTGTTTAGACGCCCCTGTTGCCACCTCTTGAATGGCCGTTGCGATCTGCTCACTCGACAGCAAGGTTTCATTTGAAATTTGGGTCACTTCATCTGTTGATGTCACAACTTGATCTGAAGCCCCTTTCACTTTTTCAATTAACTCCCTGATGTCCTCTATCATTTGATTAAAGCTTTTCGTGAGGAGACCAATTTCATCTTTGGACTTCACTTCAAGCGTACTTGTTAAATCGCCTTCTGACACCTTACGCACATGCCCTGTTAGACGCTTGATTGGTGTTGTAATGCTTCTTGCCAATAAGAAGCTAAGGATCATCGCAAGAATAATGGCAATGACGGATATAATGATACTTGTCTGATTCATTTGTTCTGTGATCCAAAGCAGTTTCTTTTTCTCAAAGCTCACGCCAACCGTCCAATCGGCTTCTTTGATTTTAGATATGACCGTCAGTTCTTTGCTGTCATCAATACCTGAGTTGTCAAGCGCTTTTTTTACAGAGGCGACCTTTGAAATGTTTTTTCCTTGCTGCGTTGGATGCGCCAAAATGGTGCCTGTGTTATCAACTAAGAAAGCGGTCCCTTTATAAGGGATCTCTTGTTCATTTATATAAGATTGAATGGAGGAGAGCTTCAAATCAAGTCCAGCGACTCCAATGACCTTTCCATTTTTGACAATCGCCTTCGTGGCTGAGACAATCACTTTTTTCGTTGCTTCATCAATATATGGATCTGTCCAAACAACTTGATCAGGCTTTTCGACTGCTTGTTTAAACCAGCCTTGTTTAGATGGATCATATCCTTGGCCAAGATCGAACTCCGGGAAGCCGAGCATTTTGCCATCAGTTGTTCCAATATAAGCAAATGAAATGAGTTTATCCTGTTCCTGCAGGTTTTTTATTGCACTTTTTTCAAAATCAAGTGTTTGCTTTGTTTGTTTTTGCGCAAATTCTTCAGTTATTTTACCTGTTGCCAATTTGTTAATGGTATTGCCGTAATTATCAAGCTTTTCTGTAATAATGTCTTTCAGGCTTTCTGCCGTTGCTGTGGCGGTCGTTTTTGCATCTCGTTCAATCAGTGGTGTTAATACCAAATTGGAACCCACTTGAACTGCCACAACGGTTAAAATTAAAATAACTGAGATGAAAACAGCTATTCTCACTTGAAGTTTCTTAAACATCTCCTCACACCCCTATATCCTACTTTCATACCCTATTGTATATATCGGCATAATTGATACCGCATTCAATAGTTGTGAGAAAATTTAAATAGAAAAAACAAGCCATAAAGGCTTGCTTTAAGTAAAATATTCAATTTTTGCATTCGGAAAGTACTGATCGATATATGATTCTAACGTCTGTCTTAGTTCTTGCTCCTCATCTTTTTGATAGATATATTTCCCAATTCCATATCTACCCCACTTGTATCGTCTTTTTTCTTCATCTAGTTCTAATTTTGATTTCGGATAGTTTTTTTGAATCACACGCTTCGCTGGTTTTGTAAAACGATGCTGGATCATTTCAAAGGTGATATCGTGTCTCACATCCTCAGGAAGAGCTGCATCGAGCTTTTCAAAAAGAACTTTATACCCTTCCTGCCAGCCTTCGTGGATGTAAATTGGGGCAATAATAAAGCCAAGCGGATAACCTGCTTTCGCAACCTTGACAGCCGCTTCAATCCGTTGATCTAACGGTGATGTACCAGGTTCGAAATATTTAATGACATAATCCGCATTGATGCTAAAGCGGAATCTTGTCCGGCCATTATGCTTTGCATCAAGTAAATGATCGACATGATGAAATTTGGTCACAAAACGAAGCTTACCAAGATCAGTCTGACCGAAGTATTCAATTGCTCTTTTTAATGTATGTGTCAAATGGTCAATTCCGACAATATCTGACGTACAAGAAGCTTCAAATCTTGTGATATCTGGCGCACGCTCGTTCATGTACTGCTCCGCCTGATCTAATATTTCTTCAACATTTACATAGGTTCGAATGTATGGCTTACTTCCCATCGTCGTTTGCAAGTAGCAATAATGACAATGTCCCATACAGCCTGTCGCAAATGGAATCGCATATTCTGCCGATGGTTTAGACGTATCGAACTTCAACGTTTTCCTCACACCAATGACAAGCGTTGATTTTGCATTACGATACTTTTGTAAGTCATTTTTACCCGGAATATTTCTTACTTGGTTATGTGAAGTCGTTTCTCTTATTTCAATCCCCATACCCTCGAACTTTTCCTTCAGCTCTCGTCCTAACGGGTACTCTAATGCACGTGGTTCAATGTACACAAGCTGGGGTACAAAAGGTTTGATCATATTTAGCACATCCTTACCTTATAGGTTTTCATACCGTTACTTTAACCGTGCAGGATGGCTTTTATCCTTTCTAAAATCTCCCTTATTCAAACAAATCTTGATAAAGAGCTTCTGCTTCTTCATATGTTGGAAAGACCGCATCATCTGGAGCCAAGGGATGGTACGTTTCAAGTAAAAAGAGGGCAAGCTCCTCTTCATTGTATGGATGTGAAACAATTTCTGCTTCTTTAATTTGTGCTACGTTAGCTGCATGTGGATTTCGATAAATCACATATACTTGATCACCCGGTTTATAGTCTGAGAAAGGCAATCTGGTCACCTCCATTTTTCTTATAGAATGCCCTTCTCTCTGACGGATATGACCCAATATGATAAAATTCGACAAAAAAACCAGACAGGGTCACTGTCTGGTTTGAATTCACTTAGTTATGTTGAAACGTTTTCTTTACGAAATCAACCACTTCTTCTGTCGTGCTAAGTGATAAAATATGCTCTTTAAATGATGCAGCTTCTTCCTTAGAAAGCTTGCTTAGCTGAGTTCTTGCTGGAAGAATAGATGTTGCACTCATTGAGAATTCATCTAATCCTAATCCAAGTAGAAGAGGAATGGCGATTTCATCTCCTGCCATCTCACCGCACATGCCAACCCATTTACCTTCTTTATGCGCTGCTTCAATAACAAGCGTAATGAGACGTAAAATGGCTGGATTGTAAGGCTGGTAAAGATAAGACACTCGTTCGTTCATTCGATCAGCAGCCATAGTGTATTGAATCAAGTCATTCGTTCCAATACTGAAGAAATCAACTTCTTTTGCAAATTGGTCTGCGATGACAGCAGTTGATGGAATTTCCACCATCATTCCGATTTCAATGGAATCAGAAACGTCTGTACCAGCGGCAACCAATGCTTCTTTTTCTTCAAGTAAAATAGCTTTTGCTTCTCTAAATTCAGATAACGTCGCGATCATAGGGAACATGATTTTCAAGTTTCCATATGTACTTGCACGAAGTAAGGCGCGTAGTTGTGTTCTGAAAATCTCCTGTTCTTCAAGGCAAAGGCGGATCGCTCTATAGCCAAGGAACGGGTTCATTTCTTTTGGAAGCTGCAAGTAAGGTAGTTCTTTATCGCCACCAATATCTAGTGTGCGGACAACCACTGCTTTGCCTTCCATTTTCTCTAAAACCGTTTTATACGCATCGAACTGCTCTTCTTCTGTAGGAAGCTGATCTCTGCCCATGTATAAAAATTCAGTACGGTACAATCCAACTGCTTCGCCGCCATTTTCAAGTACACCTTTTACATCTTCAGGTGTTCCGATATTTGCAGCTAGCTCTACGTGAACGCCATCTTTTGTGACCGTTGGCTGATCAACAAGTTTCGCCCATTCTGCTTTTTGAGCTAAGTAGTCTTCATGCTTTTTTTGATACGCTTTCACTTCATCTTCAGAAGGCTGAATGATGACGTCTCCGCTAATACCATCCACAATGATTAGATCATTGTTTTTCACTGTTTTTGTTGCTTCTTTTGTTCCAACAACAGCTGGAATCTCCATTGATCTTGCCATTATCGCTGAGTGAGAAGTACGACCGCCGATATCCGTCGCAAAACCTTTGACAAATTGTCTGTTCAGCTGAGCAGTATCAGAAGGAGTTAAATCTTCAGCAATGATGATGACTTCTTCAGAAATCATGCTTGGATTCGGGATGTCAACGCCTAGCAAATGTCCAGTTACACGTTTTGTTACGTCGCGAATATCCGCTGCACGTTCCTTCATGTATTCATTGTCCATTGCTTCGAACATCGTGACAAACATTGTTGCTGTTTCTTTTAAAGCAAATTCAGCATTTACTTTATCAGAGTTGATTTTATCCTTTACTGGGTTTAGCAGCTCTGGATCACTTAACACAAGAAGGTGTGCAGAAAAAATATCTGCTTTGTCTTGGCCAAGCTCTTTTAGCGCATGTTCTTTAATTGCTTCAAGTTCTTGTTTAGAAACATGAATTGCTTCTTCAAAACGCTTCACTTCTGTCTCTGGATCATTGATGTCTTTTTGGTGAACTGTTAAATCTGGTTCTTCCAGACGATATGCTTTTGCAATCGCAACGCCTGCTGAAGCACCGATTCCTTTCAGTTGTTGCATTACTCGCCTAGGCCTTCACTTTTCATTGTGTCTTTAAGCGCAGCAAGTGCATCATTTTCATCAGAACCAGAAGCAGAGATTGTGATTGTAGCACCTTTCGCAATTCCTAGAGACATTACACCCATAATAGATTTCAGGTTCACTGTTTTACCATTATATTCTAAGTTGATATCAGCATCATATTTACTAGCAGTTTGTACAAGAACTGTTGCAGGACGTGCGTGAATTCCAGAATCTGCAGTTACTTTGAATGTTTGTTGAGCCATTTTTATCAATCTCCTTTTTATACAATTAATACATCCACAATATTATATCATACTGCCGAGCTTGTCATCTAACAAGAACGGCAGTTATGAAAATTATTTTGAAATTTTCATGATGTTTTCTTGACCAGCTTTGATTTCACCGGTTTTTTGAAGGTCAATAAATTGTCCTTCACTTAAGTTGGTAAATACAATTGGTGTCATTAAAGATGGTACTTCAGACTTAATTTTATCAATATCAACCACTAAGAGTTTTTGACCGATTTCTACTTGATCTCCCTCTTGTACAAATGCTTCAAACCCTTCTCCTTTGAGGCTGACCGTATCAATACCGAAGTGGATCAAGATTTCTAGTCCACCATCAGATTGCAGGCCAATTGCGTGTTTCGTTGGGAATACATTTAAGATCTTCCCTTTTACCGGTGAAACCACCGTTCCATCTGTTGGTAAGATGGCGAAACCGTCACCCATCATTTTCCCTGAGAATACTTGATCTGGTACATCTGTAATCGGATGAAGCTCCCCTGTAATTGGTGAAGCAAAGATTTCTTCACCTTGCTCATTTTGAAGCGGTTTTGCAATGACTTCTTCGACCTGCTGGCTGACTTCTTCTTTTGCAGAAGGGTCTTTCGCTGGACGAGGCGTGCGGCCTGCAATGATGTCCTGCATTTGTGTTTTTAAATTATCAGAGCGTGGTCCGAAGATGGCCTGGATGTTGTTTCCTACTTCAAGAACTCCTGAAGCACCAAGCTTTTTCAAACGGTCTTTATCCACTTTCTTCTGATCATTCACAGTAACACGTAAACGGGTAATACAAGCATCAAGGTGTTTAATGTTTTCTTGGTCACCCATTGCTTCAAGAATTTCATAAGGTAAGTCATTACCCTTTTCAGACTTAGCACTACTTGCATCGTCATCAGCTTCGTCTTCACGGCCTGGCGTTTTCAGATTAAATTTACGAATAGCAAATCTAAATCCGAAGTAATAAATAGCAGCAAGTACAAGACCAACTGGAATCACAAGCCACCAAGCGGTTCTGTTTGGCAAGATTCCGAATAAGAAGAAGTCAATTAACCCTCCTGAGAAGGTCATACCGATTTTCACGTTTAGAATATCCATTATCATAAAGGATAATCCAGCAAATACACAGTGGATTGCAAATAACACTGGTGCAACAAACAAGAATGAGAATTCAAGCGGTTCAGTAATCCCTGTTAGGAAAGAAGTCAGGGCTGCTGATCCCATAATTCCAGCGACAAGCTTTTTATTCTTTGGTTTTGCTTCATGGTAAATCGCAAGTGCTGCTGCTGGCAGACCAAACATCATGAACGGATATTTTCCTGTCATGAATGTACCAGCTGTGAGCTGAACACCATCTTTGATCTGTGCCATGAAGATACGCTGATCACCACGGATAATATCTCCTGATAAGCTCTTATAGCTAAAGAACTCATACCAAAATGGTGCGTAGAATATGTGATGCAAACCAAACGGAATTAATGAGCGTTCAATGACACCGAATACAAAGGCAGCAAGCGGCTCATTCGCTGCAAGCAGTCCTGTTGAGAACGAGTTCAGTGCCCCTTGAATTGGCGGCCAAATGACGAGCATCAAAAGCCCTAAAATAAGTGCTGAAATAGATGTTACGATTGGAACAAAACGTTTTCCAGCAAAGAAGCCAAGATATTGTGGGAGCTCAATTTTATAAAATTTATTAAACATATAAGCTGCCAATACCCCGACAATAATCCCGCCGAAGACGCCGGTAGACAAGGTCGGTATTCCGAGCATATTCACATATGCTGGATGGCTTTCCTTAAAAAACTTAGCCAATTTGATGGAATCGGATGGAATCGATCCATTGGCCATTAATACGGCACTCATTGTTACGTTCATAACTAGATAACCGATAATTGCGGCAATCCCTGCCACACCGTCTCCATTAGCAAGACCGATGGCAACCCCTACAGAAAATAAGAGCGGAAGATTCGAGAAGACAATGTTCCCTGCATTTTCCATGACACTTGCAACAAGCTGAATTGTATCATTGCTTAAAAATTGAGCTACATCAATCAGTTGCGGATTTTGCATCGCATTCCCAAGTGCTAGTAAAATACCAGCAGCAGGAAGGATCGCAACTGGAAGCATAAGTGCTCGTCCAATTTTTTGCAATACACCAAAAAGTGATTTAAACACTAGTTGAACCTCCTTTTATTTTCGCTTACAACATACATGCGGGACGCTCCTTGACATACATTTCATAGTTAACCGTTTACATTTCACTTTCAAACACAAAAAAAGGCATGGTGATATAAGGTTGCGCAAATAACAGGATCTTATCCTGTATTTACCTTAAGTCACTCATGCCTGATCGAATCAGTTACACGTTTCAAGGAAACTATGAAATTTTATTAGTCAATCTGTACAGATGAAGTGTCAGGTAGACAGCCTCTGCATCCTGTACAGGCTTTTTCAATGCATGTTGTAATATTTTGATCATTTTCCAAGCAGTATTGTAGCATAAAGGATATTCATTTTTCAATAGATGAAGCAATTTTTCTGGCTCCTCTAAAGATTCTTCCCGTTTAATACGCTCAATCGAAAATGTAATATGGCGCAATAAGCGTAAATAATGAATACTTTCTCTGTCTACTTTCATATGAAATGAATCTTCTATGACTTGGACCATTTGTGTGATGAGCTGCGAATGACGATTCACCTCAGATAATGGCCGATTCGTTAAAGCTGAGTGAATATGGAGCGCAATAAAACCAATCTCTCCTTCTGGCAGCTTTGTTTTGACATCAGGGCGTTTGTTAATTAGCTCAACAACTTCCTTTGCGACCTCATATTCTTTCGGATACAGCGACTTCGTCTCAAGCATAAAGGGATTGGTGATATCATACCCTTGCTGCACTCGCTTAAAACTAAAGGCAATATGGTCAGTCAGGGCAATATGAATATGCTCATTCAAACGGTGTCCCATTTTTTCTCGTATATGATAAATGACGTCATTGGCAAGCTCGATCATGTTCTCATCAATGTGGTGAAGCAGCTGTTTATATTCTGTTTGTTCCTTTGTATTTTTAAGGACAAACATTTTTTCAAATGTATCTTGATCGAGAACATCACCCGATTTTTTTCCGAAGCCGATCCCTTTCCCTATCAGAACTACTTCGCCCAAAGAAGGGTGACTTGCAATGATGACATTATTATTTAACGCTTTATCAACGGTGAAGGATTCCATGAACATCCCCACCTCCTTCTTAGTTCAATCCCTCTTATCGTACAAAACAGATGAAACGTGCGTCAACGAATTGTTTTTGAAAACGGTAGTTGATCGTTCGATCAGGCGAAATGGCAGCATTCTTTTCTCTGGTGCCTCCCCCTTTATGGCCTGGTCGAACAAGTCAAACGCTTCCTGTCCCATTCGTTTCAGCGGAATATCAATGCTGGAAATCCTAAGCGCCTCACTCAATTGATCATTTTGAAAGCCGAGTATGGCTGGAGATTCACCTACTTTGATATCATGACGTTGCGCCTCTAATAAAAAGCCTGCTGATACGTCATCATTTGTGATGAATAATGCTGTGGGGCGATTCTTCATCTTCTGCCACTCTGCAAATAATTGTTTTCCATCAAAAAGTGTTAGCTTCCCTTCAATGATCCATTCTTCATCAATCTCCTGCCCGAGCGATTGCATCATGTTTTGATAAGCTTGAAGGCGTGACTGGCTGTTTGTGCCTTCTATTCTGGCAAGGACAATCGCGATTCGCTGATGCCCGCATGCTGCTAAATGATGTAACCCTTCTTTAAATGCTTGATCATGCGCAATCGATACAGTTGAGCAGTTTTCACTTGGCACCGGGTGGCAAAAAATAATAGGCCCGAATTCCTGCCACCTTAAAATGTCTCGGTCACTTAATGCATTTGAGCAAAAGATTAATCCATCCACGCGGCGCTCTTTTAAACTCATCAATGCTTCTTTTTCTTTTAAAGGATCATATCCTGTTTGAAACAAAGAAAAATGCATACCGCGCGCCTGTGCTTTTTCTGCAATACCTGTGACAAGTCTGCTGAAATAAGAATGATCAATCGTTGGAAGAACGATGCCAAGCATATTTGAATAACCTTTGGCTAAATGAACAGCCTGAATGTTTCTCGTATATTTGAGCTCTTTCATCGCATCAAGAACACGTTCTCGTTTTTCTTCCTTGACATAAGGATGATGATTCAACACACGTGATACAGTTGTCACAGATACGCCCGCTCTTTTTGCAATCTCCCTTATGTTTGCCATTTTTTCTCCTACTTTCTCTTGATATGGTAAGCGTTTCATACTTTAAGATGTATGTGAGCTGAACAAATCACTGGATGGAAAGGGGAATTCAAGATGGGGTTCATCATATGGATTATATTATGTATGACTGTTTTGTTTTCTGCTCGTTTTGCACTACATCCTTTAGGAAAAGAACATAAAATCAAACCGTTTCAATCAATTGATGATTTTTTTGTTGATAAGGATCGAAAAGAGTGACAAAAAATCACGATGACACTTCCAAGACATGGACGTTCATCGTGATTTTTTTATTACTTGATAATCGTCAGCTCTTTCGGATAATTGGTTAAAGTGACTGGACCATCCGCTGTAATCAGTACATCATCTTCAATTCTGACGCCGCCTACTCCTGGGACATAGATTCCCGGTTCGATCGTATACACCATGCCTTCTTGGAGAAGATCATCATTTGCCTGGCTCATCGAAGGAAACTCATGAACAGACACCCCTAGACCATGTCCAAGGCGGTGAGGGAAATAGTCTCCATATCCAGCATCTGTGATCAGCCCGCGTGCTTTTAAGTCCAGGTCCCCAATTCTCACGCCCGGCTTACTCATTTCAAGTGCCGCCATTTCTGCCTTTAGGACGGTTTGATAGATGTCCTTTTGCTGATCAGAAGCTTCCTGATAGATGAATGTTCTTGTAATATCTGAGCAATAACCATCCACGATGACACCAAGGTCAAATAACACGAAGTCGCCTTTTTTTAAGGCTGCCTGTCCTGGATTTCCGTGAGGCTCTCCTGATTTTTCGCCAAAGAGAACCATCGTCGAAAAGGACATGCCTTGAATGCCTTTTTTCTTTAGCTCATATTCAATGACAGCGAGCACTTCTGTTTCGGTGATTCCTTCTTTTAAGGCGTTCACCCCAATTTTGACCCCTTCGTCTGCCAATTGAGCGGCTTTTTTCAGTGTAGCAATTTCAGATTCATCTTTAATCAGCCTTAACTGGTTGAGCTCTTCTTCTGCCCGGACAAAAGTTTCTGCCCCAGTGGCAGCTTGAAGCTGTTCTGCTCTTTGAAGCGGAATCGACTCTTTTTCAATTGCAAGTCGAGTTGCTCTTACACCGCGTTTTTCGACTGCTGACTGAATGAAATCAAATGGATTCTCATGGTCTTCATAACCAATGATATCGCCTGACCACCCAGCATTTTTCGCCTGTTCGACTTCCATTTTAGGCAAAATAAAAAATGGATCTGCCTCTTGAAACACAAACAACCCCATGACTCTTTCATGCGGCTCTGTGAAGTATCCAGATAGATAAAACACATTTTCCTTTGTATGTATAAATGCACCTTGAATGTCTTTTTCCTTTAGCCAAGAAGACATGCTGTTCATTCGGTTCATCGTCATCCTCCTCACACGTTTTACTACTGATCTATTGTATCAGTTTTTGCTGTATTTCGCACAAAAGCGCACTGGCAGAAGCCAAGTGCGCTATGATGATTTGCTTAAGATGCACGAAGTAAACGCAGTCCATTTAAAATGACCAAAATCGTACTTCCTTCATGCCCGATGACGCCAAACGGTAAATCAAGCACTTGTAAGAAGTTCGCACAAATTAACAAACAAATCACCGTTAATGAGAAAATAATATTTTGCTTAATGATTCGATTCATCTTTCTTGAAAGACGAATCATCTTTGTTAAGTTATTTAAATTGTTTTTCATTAAGATCAAATCTGCTGTTTCTAAGGCCACGTCTGTGCCCCCGCCCATCGCAACCCCCACATCTGCTGTGGCAAGTGCCGGTGCATCATTGATTCCGTCTCCTACCATGATGATCGAGTTTCCTTGTTTTTTAAGTTGATTGACCTCATGGACCTTTTCATCTGGCAGACACTCAGCAACAACTGTTTGGATGCCGGCTTCCTGCGCAATGGCTTCAGCCGTTTTTTGCTGATCTCCTGTTAGCATGACGGTTTGGATACCTAAATCATTCAGCTCTTGAATCATTTTCTTCGCTTCAGGTCTAATTTGATCCTTAAGGCCAAGGCACCCAACGACTTCTTGATCCTTTTGAACATACACCACTGTAAATCCTTTTTCAGAAAGTTGCTCACCAGCTTCTTCAATCTCGCTGTCCATTGGAGCCTTGCCTGCAAAGTCTTTCTTCCCAATCCGCCACGTTTCACCATTCAATTGTGCCTTTACACCAAAACCAGAGGTTTCTTCAATGGTGACATGAGCTGATTTTTCTATTTGTTGCTCTTGTGCCATATCAGATATTGCTTTCGCTAATGGATGGTTTGATTGACTTTCAATTTGATAAAGCGCCTGATAAAAAGCAGCTTCTTCTTGTCCTTTAGCAATCACCACTTGTTCTACAGCTGGCTTTCCGCTTGTAATCGTCCCCGTTTTGTCAAAAGCAATCATGCTACTTGTGCCGAGCTTTTCTAAAAAGACGCTCCCTTTGACAAGCATTCCGTTTCTTGCACCGTTTGAGATCAGTGACAAAGCAGCTGGCATAATAGATGCCACAAGGGCACAAGGTGAGGCTACGACCATAAACACCATGGCCCGGTAGAAGGTTTCACTCATACTCCAGCCTAGTACAAAGTGAGGCAGCACCATTAAAATCGCAACCGTGATCAATACACCTTTTACATATGCCCCTTCGAATTTTTCAATAAATGCCTGGCTTGGCGACACACTTTCTTGAGCCGATTCGACAAGTTTAATTATTTTATGGAAAAGCGTTTCTTCATTATGTTTGGTGACTTCTACTGTTAAAGAACCGTTTAAGTTCACTGTTCCTGCAAATACGTCTTCGCCTTGCCCTTTTTCCTGTGGCACAGACTCGCCCGTGAGCGCAGATTCATCTACACTTGTTCTTCCGTTTAAAATCACACCATCTGCAGCAATACGTTCCCCAGCTTTGATCATGATACGATCACCTGGTGTTAATGATGAAGCAGCGATTTGAATAGTCGTGCCATCTTCTTCAATTAAAGTCGCTTCATCAGGTGCGATGCTCATTAAAGCTGTTAAATCCTTCTTACTTTTATTTGATGTATACGTTTCAAGCGCACCACTTAGTGAGAAAATAAAAATTAAGATCGCGCCCTCTGCCCAGTATCCAATGATCGCTGAGCCTATGGCTGCAAAAATCATTAACAGTTCAACATTCAAGCTTTTAGACGAAATGGTTTCTTCAATTCCTTCTTTCGCCTTTGCAAAACCTCCAATAATAAACGCAAGGATAAATAAAGGAATACTCCACATGGTCTCATCCTTTAACATCCATCCAATCAAAATGAGAATCCCCGCGATACCTGCTGCTATTAATTCTCCGTGCTGTGCCCATTGATGAAGGGACCATTTCGATTCCTTTTGATTTGTTGTTTGATCAAGTGCTGCATTCTCATTCATGATTGTTTTCTCCTCTCTAATTGATAATGATTTTCACATCATCAATCGTTACCCGTTTCCTTTTTCCATCTATATTTTCTACTATTTCAAGCTTTTTATAGGTCTGTCATTCATTATAACAGGTTCTGATCAATTTTCAATTAATAATTATTATAATTTCTTCTTGATAATAATTATCATTATTGTTGTAGGTTATTCCATCTCTTCTGAGCACAGTTTATTCAGATGAAAAGCAATTGAACACAAAAAAGAACCAAAGGAATGAGCCTTGGTTCTTGAAATAAGGTTTCTTTCTAAAAGTTCGTCCACTCTTTGATTTGTTTTTTCGTTAGTGGACCTACATGATTTTTCACTATTTCCCCTTTTTCATTTATCAAAAAGGTGGTTGGTATGGTGATGATTTGGTATTTCTTCATCATGTCCCCTCGCTCATCTAGTACGACCGGGAATGTAAATTTTTTGTCTTTTACAAATTGAGCAACCGCATGTTTACTTTGTTCAGCACCTAGTAAATTCACTGTTAAGATATCAACATCACTCTGATTTTCTTTTACGATCTGATCAAATACTGGCAGCTCCATTTTGCAGGACGGGCACCATGTTGTCCAAAAATGCAAAATGGTCTTTTTTCCTTTTGGCGGAATCATCTGCGTTTCACCAGTTAATGTAGGAGCCTCTATCCTTGGCGCCTTAACGGGCTCTTTCGCTTCAGCCTCGCTGCCTATGAGTAATAGAAGCAGGGTCATCATAAGAAGACTGGCGGGTAGATATTTACGATTCATGAGGATCTTCCTTCCCAGTTTTCTTATAGCTTGCCCGCTCGTGGAAGAGGGCATTCATGCTTTTTTCATTCTAAGAAACACGGAAACACCGAGCTCCTTACAAATCGTCGCATAATGCAGGGCAGTCAAGAGGAGCATGCCCGTATTCATCCCTAATATCACTCCCATCATATTTAAGCTTTCAATTGATCCAAGAAAATACACCATTGAAAACGAGACGATATGCACCCATATATTATGTAGGAACACATCTTTAATGAGTCCCATACCGATTAAGCACGCTTGAAATGGCATCACAAACAGGTGGCATAAAAAGTACGGCCAAAGCAGCTGTAAGTAGACAGCAGCTTGCGGTGAATCAAAAAAGAGCTGTGTGAGCGGATAAGCAAAATAATACATCACCATGACTGCCGGTACGCCGTATCCAAATGTAATGAGAATCGCCTGCCTGACACGTTTCTTCACGAGATCATACTGACCTAAAGCATAGGCTTCAGAGACACTCGGAATCATCACAATCATGATGGAATGAGCGATAAATGCCGGAAAAAAACCGATCGACATCGCGACACCAGCCAGCATGCCGTAATGATCAACAGCAAGTGTGCCAGAAATGCCTGCGGCAATAAGTGCGCCTTTGATTAAAAACGGTTCTATGGCATTGGCAATCGCATGAAAAATCCGCATGCCCGTTGTCGGAATAGAGACGGCTAATAAACGCTTTCTCACGTCAACCCCTCTTAATTCAACAGACCTGACATGGACAGCATTTTTCGCCATGACGTATTGGGAGTATAAATAAATAAAAACGACGAGATCACTCGCGACAATGACACCGATGGCAATGAGAACCGCAGTTTCAATATCAAACGAGTACCAATGAAAGAACAAAAACAAACAGATAAGCTGGATCGTTTTCTTCAGCATATTCGCCAGGGCGATTCTGCCCATTTGCTGCTTTCCCATAAAATAGCCGCGTGCGATCGAGGTAAACGCAATGATTGGAATAAGAGACAGCACAAGCCCTTTCATGAGCGGATGATACGACTGAAACACAGGAATGAACGGCAAGACAATCGCAGCGATCCCTGTTGTTGTACATGTCACTACGAGCGTCATTTTAAATGCATGGCGGAGCATACTTTTATGGAGCCGCTCATGCGATTCTGCAATGAATTTAGAAATAGAGACTGGCAGCTCTAAGCTGGCAATCACAAGGACAAGCATAATGATTGGAAGGATACTCATATATAGACCCATTCCATGTTCTCCAAGCTCTCTCGCTAAAATCATATTGACTAAAAACTCTATACACTCCGCAATAAAAGCTGCAACAGATAGCAGAATGACCCCTTTTACAAATCGATTCATGTAGCCTCCCCTTTATCTAAAGCAAATTCTTTTCACATTCTATGAGACAAGTCCTGAAAATATTTTGATAAATGAAGACAAAAAAAAGAGCAATCTAATTGATCGCTTCAGATTGTTGACAAAGGGCTAAAATGATCTTTATTTTAGCCCTTTGTCTTCTTTTCAGCGTGATAGAAAACCTTTGAAGTCTAGGAAGGACGAGCATCGGAGCGGAGCGAATTTGACATTCGTGAGCACCGAAGCACAGACCTGACAACGAATGCGAGGGTTTGTCTACACGCTGGAGCGATCTAATTGATCGCTTCATTTCTTTATACGGCAAATACGTGACGACCGATACGTTCTACAATTTTGCGAGAACGAATCCAGTTATCTGTTGCCGTTTTAGGATTATAAAAATAAATGGCTTTTGTTGTTCTGTCATGTTCTTTCACTACTTGTTTCACAGCTTTAACAGAATCTTGATCTGCTTTATCATGAATACTTCCATTCGATACTGGCTGGAAAGCATTTCGCTGATATATCACACCTTTGACACTGTCAGGAAAAGAGCGATGTTCCACCCTGTTTAAGACGACGCTTGCTACAGCTTTTTTACCTGCGTAAGATTCACCTTTCGCTTCAGCATGTACCAATCGTGAGAGCAGCTCCATTTCTTCATTAGAATAACGTTTGGCGCTTTCCTCATTCGTCGTTTCTGATTTTACTCTTTTCTTCTGCTTAGGTTTTGAAAACTTTTCTTCTGTAGACGTACTTAGCATTTTGACTTTCGGCTGACGCTTCTCCTCTGAAAATGCTGGGATGACTTGATCGTGATCATCTTGATTTATATATGAAAGCTCATGCTTAACAGGTGCTTGTGAAAGTTCGTGACTTAATGTGCCTTGCTGCTCTTGGATGTTCTCCATCTTCATGGCTGCAACCAGCATTAGGATGACAAAAAGAGCTGTATGAATTTTAATCATTCGCCTCATTCCTCCTTTAATTAAAGTAGGCGGTAAGATACTTGTCCACTCTAACAAGAGCTTCTTCTATTTTCACCCACAAAGATTTTCATGCCTGTCCAAATTCCGTTATTAAATGGCATGTCCTAGTTGAATTGCGTATCAACTGGAATTGTTAGCGCTTAAAAAGGTCTATTTTCCGCCTATAATCATCCTTATGCACCTGATTATGGGTTATTACATTTTCTTTTCACATGTATCAAGACCATTTGAAGTGTGACAAAAGAACTAAAATAAAAAAGCTTTCTCTCATTCATGAGAGAAAGCTTTAGCTTCTTGCTTCTGTAAGATATTCAAAAATAACATCTCCACCATGTTTCGCAATCCCGCGAAAATGCTTAAAATCATCTTGATTCACCAAGATCGAACGAAACGTTAAAAAATCATCTTTTTGGATGGTTACTTGCTTTTCTGTCCCATTTCGTAACGATTCAAGTATTGTGAGGATTTGTTCTTCCGTCAAAAAAACCGCTCCTTTACAGCCATCATCAAATATTAAATATACCATCCGTTAGGTAAGCATACAACGAAAACGAAACAAAAACGTCTTTATCCTTTACATTGGTATGAAAATATTGCAAAATACTTTTTAATAGGGAATGAAATCTGTTTTTAAAGGAGAGGGATCGGTTGAAGATTGCAAAAATTGGAAATGTGATCGAATTTAGAAATGGTTTAACAGGTGTAGTTGAAAAAGTGAACGAAAACTCTGTCATTGTAGATGTCACCATTATGGACAACTATAGAGATTTAGAACTGGATTCACTAACAGTCGTTAATCATAAAAACTATAAAATCATCAAAGACTCCGTACATTAATTTGCAATCCTCAATTCAGACTATTGATACATACGTAAATACGAAGCAAATCATTTATTTTTGAAATGGTAAATAGTATTTCAGACAACCTTCTATTTTTATAAAGTGATGAAATGCAGTATTAGCTCTAGATAGGAGAAACTAAAATGCAAAATTCAAATGATATCATTGTGCGTTTTGGGAATATGGAAGACGCTGAAACTACTTTAGACATACAGTCATCAGTGATTGCTGAATCAGATTATTTACTTACAACGCCTGAAGAAAACAAAAAAACCCTTTTAGAACACAAGGCTTGGATACAAAAAAGAATAGAGAACGATAACGAAACGTACATAGTTGCTCAAAAAGACGGAAAAGTCATTGGGTTTATAGCATTTGAAAATGGATCAAATAGAAAAAGAACTGCCCACACAGGTTCATTCGGTTTGTTGGTTCATAAGAACTTTAGAGGTTTAGGCGTAGGGGAAGTGTTGCTAACAGCGTTATTAGATTGGGCAGAAAAGAACCCTTCTATCGAAAAGGTTAGTTTAGCCGTATTCTCTACAAATCAAAAAGCTATTTCTTTATACAAAAAGATGGGCTTCAGAGAAGAAGGACGTAAAATAAAAGAATTTAAAATAAGTGAACATGAATACTGGGATGATGTTTTAATGTATAAACTTGTTTAATAGCATAAAAATAAATGCAGAAAAAAGGACATAGCATACAATTTGTTATGTCCTTTTGTTATTATTTCATCTGTATGAGTGTCAGTCTTTTTGCGTATGAAAGGTTTGCATTTCCGCTTTCGTTTTGTACATATCAACTTCCTCTGGGGTGATAACGCCTTTATCGATCAAAAGTGCAATCACTCCAAGCAATGTGGAGGCACTCCATTTATATCGTTCTTTGTTTTGATGTTCGAGCATTTGTAGCTCTTCTTTTAGCTCCATCAGCAGCTTCTCTGTCTTTTCTTCATTGTTTGCCAACTCAAACGCCTCCGTTATTCGTTCATTGCCCCTATTTTATCTCAAAGCAAATAAAATAAGCAAAAAAACACAATCTGCCTTTACAAACATACGTTCTGTCATGTATAATAAATTTACGAGCTGGTAGCCCCCAGCCGTCCTAGCAAGTTCTATTCCCATTTTTATGAGGAGAGCGACATGACTCTTCTCTTTTTTTATCACTTCATTCTGATCCATCCCTTTTAAACCTATAAAAAAAGACATGCATTAGGCATGTCTCAGATTGTTGACAAAGTGCTAAAATGATCTTGATTTTAGCACTTGGTCTTCTTTTCAGCGTGATAGAAAACCTTTGCAGTCATAGGAAGGACGAGTACTGGAGCGGAGCGAATTTGACATTCGTGAGCACCAGCACCGCAGGACTGACAAAGAATGCGAGGGTTTGTCTACACGCTGAAAGACATGTCATTAGGCATGTCTTTTTCTTTATTAGCGATTATCAATCGTTTCAGGATACATATCATGGTTCATCATACGATATGACGCCATTTCTTCATATTTGGTACCAGGTTTTCCATAGTTTGTGTACGGGTCAATTGAAATACCGCCTCTTGGAGTAAATTTGCCCCATACTTCAATGTATCTTGGATCCATCAATTCAATAAGATCGTTCATAATAATATTCATACAATCCTCATGGAAATCACCATGGTTACGGAAGCTGAACAAATACAATTTTAATGATTTACTTTCGACCATGATTTCGTTTGGAATATAGCTGATATAAACTGTCGCAAAATCCGGCTGACCTGTTTGCGGACAAAGTGACGTAAATTCTGGGCAGTTAAATTTCACAAAATAATCTCTATTTGTATGTTTATTAGGAAATGTTTCAAGCACTTGCGGTGCATAATCAAACAAATAATTGGTTCCTTGATTTCCTAGTAAAGTGACGCCTTCTAATTCTTCTGGTTTTCTTGTCGTCATGTCATCTCTTCCTTTCTATACGCCTCGTTTATTTCCCCACAATAATGTGTGAAGCTGCGGCAGAACTCTTACGCGATTTAAGTCTGGGTCTTGCGCTACTTGATCAACAAGCGCTTCATATTTCTTTAATAAATGCGTCAATAAGTACGCATCATCACCTGTTGTCGTGTCATCATTTCCTACTTGCAAATAAAAAGGAAGCTCTGGATATTTCGCATGAACATCCTTTGCATAGGCTAAATCATGATCGTCAAAAATGACGACCTTCAGGCTTGCATGCTCTAATCTATTTCCGTTTTTCAGCTCATCTATGATACGTGTGAGTTTCGCGAAATCTGTTTTCATATTTGAGCTTGGCGGCTTCGGAGAAATCGTTAAATCATCAATTTTCAAAAACCAGTCCTGATACATTGTCCCTTGTGTTTCAAGCGCTGTATCAATTCCTTCTTCGTGAAGCAAATCAATGAGTGATTCCATTTGTTTTAAAAGCGCAGGGTTCCCCCCTGAAATGGTGACATGAGAAAAAGCTTGTCCACCTATTCTTTTTAATTCTTTGAGAATGTCTTCTGCGTGAAGCCACTGAATGTCTTGCTTTGCTGAACCATCCCAAGTAAAGGCGGAATCACACCAGCTGCAAGAGTAGTCACAGCCAGCCGTTCTGACAAACATGGTTTTTTGTCCAATCACCATCCCTTCTCCTTGAATGGTCGGACCAAAGATCTCTAGTACAGGAATCGCCTTAGCCATTGTGCTCAACTCGTTTCGGCCGGTAAATGCAGTAGCTTGTTGGTGTCTCCCTCACAAAGACCTGAACACATACCGGTTTATTTGCTAAAGTCGATAAATAATCTGCGACTTTGTCATGGACTGTCTTTGCCACAACCTCTGTAGTAGGCATCGCGTATGGATTGGTTGATGAGAATTCCTCATGATCATTCAGCAGTGTGTGATCATACTGTCCATGAATAAGTTTTTTCAGTGTACTGAAATTGACAAGGAAACCCGAATCATCTAGTTCATCTCCAGCAATGGTTATATTGATGGTGTACGTATGACCATGTACACGGCTGCAAGCACCTGCATCTTCTCTTGGGATGAAATGGGCAGCTGATATATGCATATCTTTATTCAATTCAAATGAGTATGGATGATTCGTTTGTGGATAGATTTGAGAAAGCATTTATTTTGCCTCCTTCATTTCCATGTACGTGTCATAGCCCTTTTTCCGAAGTTTACACGCAGGACATTCCCCGCAGCCATCAGAAATGATGCCATTATAGCAAGTGAGTGTTTCATTTTTCACAAAATCTAGTGCATTCAGCTCGTCTGCCAATTTCCATGTTTCTGCTTTATTGAGCCACATAAGTGGCGTATGGATGACAAATGGTTTTTCCATCGCCAAATTTACTGTGACATTACATGACTTTACAAACTCGTCACGGCAATCTGGATAGCCGCTAAAGTCTGTCTCGCATACACCTGTGATAATATGTCTTGCTCCGATTTGATATGCAAGAATAGAAGCAAAGGATAAGAACACTAAGTTTCTTCCTGGTACAAACGTGGAAGGCAGCTCTCCTTCTTTTTCTTCAATATCAATGTCATCTCTTGTTAAAGCATTTGGTGCCAGCTGATTCAAAAGTGACATATCTAATAGATGATTCTTCACACCTAACTTATCCGCAATTCTTTTGGCGACATCAATTTCTTCTTGATGACGCTGATTATAATGAAAGGTCACGGTTTCTACCTCTTCGAATTGTTGAAGTGCCCATAATAAACATGTTGTACTGTCTTGTCCCCCGCTAAAGACAACGACTGCTTTTTCATTTTTCATCTTCTGTTCTCCTCCTTTTGCAGATCTATACCATCGTACAAAGCTGCATCTGAAAGGCTCATGAAAACCCCTATTTTTCTCAAAAGAAAAGACACCTTTACATGTGTATGAGGTGTCCCAGCCATAAAAAATAAAAAATGCCACATCCAAGGATACGGCAAGTCCTTAGTTTTTTATAGAGGGTTTTGCTAGAACCTCTCCCGTTTACACGGATTTTTGTTCAATTTTCACAGAGGATAGTGTACCACATATTTGTCATGCAGGCTATCCCTTCTTTACTTATCTAAAGAGGCAGGCACTTTTTTGAGAAAAAGAAAGAGGATAAAAAAGATGCTCACATAGCCAAAAATAGGATAAACCGTTGATATCAATGTACCGTAACCAATTTTACTTATCACATAGCAGCATAAGAGAATAAGGGATATCGTCAAGACACTGTTCATTCGTATATACGCCCTCACTTGTCTCTCAAGTCCATATAAATTGCCTATGACAGATGTAAAAACTTCGCCGAAAATCACAAATAAATAAATGAGGTGTATGGAATTTGCTACTTGATACACGACCTGTGCCATTGGAATATCAAACGCCTCCAGCATATCTAATGAAGAAAGAGATAAAAAGCATACGAATAAAATAACTGTCAGCATGATGCCCCCAAGCACAGCTCCCTTTTTAATCACCGCTTCAGAGGTCATTTCATTTGCGACGGGCACTAAAACGGCTTGAGAAAGTGCCAAATTAAAAGCACCATATGAGATAGCTGATAAAATCCACTCTCCCTCACCCATTTGCAAGGCAAGAACATAACTATCACTACTGCTAAAAACGAATGAATCAAGAAACACGATCAATGAAAAGAAAATAAGCATTGGGACGACGAGAACATTCACACCAAATAATCCTTTTGATCCTTTCAAAAGCACAATCACACTCAGAATGATTGTTAAAAAGATCCCATATTCCTTCGATATGCCAAGCTGCTCTTCAAATATAGCACCTGCGCCAGAAATCATCACTGAAGTGACGCCTAGTAAAATAAAAAACATGACGACATTAATATATCGACTGGCAGCTGCGCCAAATAAAAACCGGTTCATATCTTGATAAGACTCTGCTTCAATTCGTTTCGAAATGAGCATCATTTTTGCCCCAAGTCCAGTAAAAATAGCGCCGCTAATCAAGATTCCGAATAATCCAATCCAGCCAAAACGAACAAAAAATTCTACGATTTCTTTTCCGGTCGCAAACCCAGCTCCAACCACTGTTCCTACATATACAAAGGCAAGCTGAAAAGCGGATTCATTTGAACGTTTCATGTGACCCCTCCGCACCCATCACTTTCGATTGTCTTTTTTTATCCTATGAGACAAGTTCCTTGAAAAGAAGGACAAACCATGATTAAATGCAAAAAAGGATTTTCACCTGCCTTTGAGCAAAACAGTTGAAAGTCAAAATAGGTCAGAGTATACTATAGTCAAAGATGGTCAAACAACAGACCATTTTCTTTAACATTCATTGGTCAAATAAAGTCAAACTTTAAAATATAAGGAGGTCATGGCAAATGCGTTGTCAACATTGTCAAGTAAATGAAGCAACAATTCGCCTGAATATGCAAGTGAATTCATCCCGGAGCCAAATGGTTTTATGTGAAGACTGCTACACCTCTTTGATGGAGCAATCAAAAATGAAAATGGTCGGAGGAAGCTCATTCTTCTCTGAGCAAGCAGGACATACGCAAAACATAGAGCAGCCAAAGCAAAAAGGGTTACTCGATGAACTTGGCCGAAATTTAACAGATGGCGCGAATGCTGGTTTAATTGATCCAGTCATCGGCCGTGATGAAGAAGTCGCAAGAGTCATTGAGATTTTAAATAGAAGAAATAAAAACAATCCCGTCCTCATTGGTGAACCAGGTGTTGGGAAAACAGCGATTGCTGAAGGACTTGCACTGAAAATTGCAAGTGGCCATGTACCAAATAAATTAAAGAACAAACAAATCTATTTATTAGATGTCTCGTCCCTTGTCGCGAACACAGGGATACGTGGTCAATTTGAGGAAAGAATGAAGCAGTTAATTAAAGAACTGCAAAGCCGTAAAAATATTATCTTATTTGTAGATGAAATTCATCTTCTTGTAGGCGCAGGGTCTGCCGAAGGGTCAATGGATGCTGGAAACATCTTAAAACCAGCCCTTGCACGAGGCGAGCTCCAGCTAGTAGGTGCGACGACATTAAAAGAATATCGTCAAATTGAAAAAGATGCCGCACTTGAACGGCGCTTCCAGCCCGTCATTGTAGATGAGCCAACACAAGCTGAAGCAATCGAGATTTTAAAAGGCATTCAAGATAAGTATGAAAGCTACCATGGCATCACCTATTCAGACGAAGCGATTCAAGCGTGTGTTCAATTATCTTCACGGTATATCCAGGACCGTCATTTGCCGGATAAAGCCATTGATTTAATGGATGAAGCAGGTTCAAGGGCGAACCTCTCCATTGATGCAGCAAGTGAAGATGAACTAACAAATCGCCTGAGTGAAATTGCTGCTGAAAAACAGGCTGCTTTAAAAGAAGAACAATACGAAAAAGCAGCAAAGCTTCGAGATGAAGAAGAAGCCATTGAAGCAAGACTTCAAAACAAAACAAATCACAAAGAACATGTCGTCACAGCAGAAGACATTCAAGCCATTGTCGAACAAAAAACAGGCATCCCTGTTGGCAAACTGCAAGCAGACGAACAAACCAAAATGAAAGAAATTGACGTCCGCTTAAAAGCACGAGTGATCGGTCAGGAACATGCGGTTGAAAAAGTAGCGAAAGCTGTGAAGAGAAGTAGAGCCGGCTTAAAATCAAAACATAGACCAACTGGCTCCTTCCTATTCGTTGGACCAACAGGTGTTGGGAAAACCGAATTATCAAAAACGCTAGCTGAAGAATTATTTGGTTCACGCGAGGCGATCATCCGATTAGATATGAGTGAGTACATGGAGAAACACTCAGTATCTAAGCTCATCGGTTCTCCACCTGGTTATGTTGGACATGATGAAGCAGGTCAACTGACAGAAAAAGTGCGCAGAAAACCATACAGCATCATTTTGCTGGATGAAATCGAAAAAGCACACCCTGATGTGCAGCACATGTTCCTTCAAATCATGGAAGATGGCCGGTTAACAGACAGCCAAGGCAGAACTGTCAGCTTTAAAGATACAGTCATCATCATGACAAGTAACGCAGGCAGCACAGATAAAACGGTTAAAGTCGGCTTCCAGTCTGATCAGGAAGAAGCAATCGAGGAACAATCACTCATTGATTCACTCAGCGCCTATTTCAAACCAGAATTCTTGAACCGTTTTGACAGCATCATTCAGTTTGACTCCTTAGATCGAGATGATTTAGTGAAGATTGTAGATCTTCTGCTCAATGAGCTGTCAGCACAATTAAAAGAGCAAAATTTAACAGTCCATGTGACAAAAGAAGCGAAAGAAAAAATTGCAGAACTTGGATATCATCCTGCATTTGGTGCTCGTCCATTGCGAAGAACCATTCAAGAGCACGTTGAAGATCAAATGACGGAGATATTGCTTGAAGAAGATAAGCTTTCAGGATTTACTGTAGCTGTTGAAGATAACGAAATTGTCGTTAAAAAAGGATAAGTACATCTTAAGAAGGATTTACAGCTCCATCATGTGGCGGTGTCTAAGTTCCATCCGCACGCCGACGCTCCCCCGCCTCTTTTCATTTAAGATAAAAGAAAAAGAGGTGGATCACATGATGAATTGGAGCTATGATCTTGTCAAAATCATGTATGAGGAAAAATTAAAAGAGCTGCTTTTAAATGAAACTGCTCAAAGAAATTAAAAAGAAACTCCCTTTATATTAGAGGGAGTTTCTTTTTTAAAGCAATAGAAAGCGCTTTCGTCAAAATTTCTTCACAGAAACTGTCTTAATTTGATATTCAGACTAAAACCCTTCTAGAAGACACCGATATTAACTATAGAAAAAGATAGTTAAAGGATTTGGTGAGATAATGGACAAAACATCGTTAATAGGTATTATTTTAGCATTTATTGCACTGAGTGTCGGTATGGTTTTGAAAGGTGTAAGTCTAACCGCTCTTATCAACCCAGCGGCTATATTGATCATTGTGGTTGGGACGATTGCAGCTGTTGTCATCGCATTCCCATCTAGTGAAATTAAGAAAACACCAAAATTGTTCGGCAAAATTTTCAAAGACAACAAGCTTCCAACGATTCAAGAAATGATCCCTCTTTTTTCAAACTGGGCACAAATTGCGCGTCGTGAAGGTCTTTTGGCTTTAGAAGCTAGCATTGAGGAAGTAGATGATGATTTCCTTAAGAACGGTTTAAGCATGGCCGTTGATGGTCAAAGTGCAGAATTTATTCGTGACGTCTTAACAGAAGAAGTTGACGCCATGGCTGAAAGACACCAGTCAGGCGCATTAATCTTTACACAAGCTGGTACATACGCTCCGACGCTTGGTGTACTTGGCGCCGTTGTCGGACTTATTGCTGCACTTGCTAACATGGGAGATATTGAAGCACTTGGGCATGCAATCAGTGCTGCCTTCGTTGCGACACTGCTTGGGATTTTTACTGGGTATGTGTTATGGCATCCATTTGCCAACAAACTGAAGCGTAAATCAAAGGAAGAAGTAAAACTTCGTCTGATTATGATCGAAGGGATCCTTTCTGTTCTTGAAGGTCAATCTCCAAAAGTGATTGAACAAAAACTTCTCATGTACTTACCAGCGAAAGAACGTGCAAATCTTGTCATTGAAGAAGGAGAAAAACAAAATGGCTAGGAAACGTAAAAAACATGATCACGATGACCATGTAGATGAATCTTGGCTGATCCCTTATGCCGATCTTCTAACGCTTCTACTCGCTCTCTTCATTGTGCTTTTTGCATCTAGTTCGATTGATGCGGCAAAATATGAACAGATGGCTAAGTCTTTTAATGTCGTCTTTACAGGCGGTACTGGTGTCATGGATCAATCCAGCATGCAAAGTACTGAAGAAACTGAAAATAGCAACCAGACCAAGAAAGCAGCGGAAGAAGATGAAGAAGCTAAAGCGAAAGCTCGAGATCATGCTGTTCTCACAAAGGTCAAAAAGCAAGTGGATTCCTTCATTGCTAATAAGAAACTTGGAGCTAAGCTCGAAACAAAGCTGACGGACGAAGGTTTGCTCATTACGATAGAAGACAGTATCTTCTTTGATTCTGGCCGAGCAGTTATTCGCCCTCAAGATGTCCCGTTAGCAAAGGAAATTTCAAAACTACTCGTTATTAACCCCGCTCGTGACATCGTCATTAGCGGACATACTGATAATGTACCGATCAGAAATTCAGATTTTGAATCCAATTGGTATTTAAGTGCCATACGTGCTGTAAACTTTTTGAGTATTCTTCTTGAAAACAGCAATTTAAACCAAGAGAACTTTAGTACAAAAGGTTTTGGTGAATTCAAGCCGATCGCTTCAAATGATACGGCAGAAGGCAGAAGTAAAAACCGACGCGTAGAAGTACTGATTTTACCGATTGAGAAAAAAGCAAAATAAAAAAGGGAGCCCTCGGCTTCCTTTTTTATTTATTCTTTATGATCATATAAATGTTTTGCACGAAGTCCCACATGTTTAAGCATGTCAATGCAGGCATCCTTCTCTTCTTCGCTCAGGACACTGATCATCTCATGAATTTCTTTCGCGTGATCTGGGAAGATATCATCAAGCAAAGTTCGTCCCTGCTCGGTAATATGCGCAAATGTGACCCTGCGGTCTTCTGCACAGGCCTTACGACTGAGGAGTTCTTTCTTCTCCAATTTATCGACCACATACGTGATGCTGCCGCTTGCAAGTAAAATCTTATCACCGATTTGCTGAAGTGGCTGATCCCCTTTATGATACAGTAATTCTAATACCGCAAATTCAGTCGGATTCAGTCCGTGCTTCACAATATGTTTGTTCATGTGATGATTAATTGAGCGATAGGCACGTGATAATACAATAAATAATTTCAAAGATTTTTCAACATTATGATTTTCCATTTTTTTATCATCCTTTATGAAATGCAACCCACTAATGTGACATTAATAAACAATAAGTAAAATGTCAACATCTTGATCTATCTTTAGCATGAAAATGAGACCAGAACGAATCACCTAATTTTTTAAAAATCACACAAGTCATCGTAATAAAGATAGGTTCAATGCTATAATAAGTCTATTAGGTAATACGTTGGAGCGATGAATGATGAGTATACTGAAAGGGCTTTGGAAGAAGATCAGGCTGTACCTTATTTTGGTCATGATTCCAACCCTAATCATTAGTTATTTTATCTACGAAAAAGAAACGGAAAAAATTGATTTAAAAAACAAACAAACTGCTACACTTATGTTAAATATTCACAAAAACCAAATGAATTATTTAATTAGTGAAACAGAAGCAAGATTAACTTCACTTGCCATGGGATTTGACCAGCCTCTCAAGACGAAAAAAGTACAAAACATCCTAGAGAAAATCTATAAACAAGAACCTCGTTTTTCAGGTCTGTATCTCCTAGACAAAAAAGGAAATGTAACAGTTAGCACCACACCATTAAAGGAAAAAATTAACCTATCATTCAGAGATTACTTTAAGCGCATTCAAGTGACAAAGCAGACGGTGATCACAGATAACTATGTGAGCCGAATTACAAAACAGCGGATTCTTTCCATTTGTGTGCCTGTGCTGGATGAAAACGAAGAAGTCACCAATGTGCTAGTCGCCGCCATTCAAATTGATTATTTAAGAAATATAATGAATGTATTGAACCCTGATCTTCATTTTCAGATGCTGAATCAAAATGGACATGTTGTGTTTACAAGTGGCCCACAACCAGCATCAGAAAATGGTAGCACTGTGTCTACATATTTAGATGAAAACAGCTGGAAGCTGGAGGTCTATCCGCAGCGCGCTTCAACAGGTGAAGTGCTGTCTGTTATGCTGATCCCTTTATCCAGTGCTTTTATTTTATTAAATATTTTATTCACACTTGTTCAATATATCATTTTAAGGCGGCAAACCCAGCAGGAACGTCACCAAAATGAAGCGCAAAAGCTTGAATTAATCGGAACCCTCGCAGCAAGTACGGCACATGAAATTCGCAACCCCTTAACAGGGATTAGTGGTTTTATACAGCTTTTGCAAAAGAAGTATCACTCTGAAGAAGATCAGCTCTATTTTTCTGTCATTGAAGAAGAAATTAAACGAATTAACCAAATCGTTAGTGAGTTTCTTGTATTAGGGAAACCAACGGCTGAAAAATGGCAGAATAACTCTGTAAAAGAAATTGTAAGTGAGATCATGCCGATCGTTTTCTCTGAGGCGAACCTGTATAATGTTGAGGTTGATCTGCAAATTAATACGATTCAAGATGTGGGGGTCTATTGCACAAAGGATCATATTAAACAAGTTGTATTAAATGTTGCGAAGAACTCGTTAGAAGCGATGCCAAATGGCGGTCATTTGAAGATTTTGATTGAGGCTGAAAAAGACCATGTCATTATTAAAGTGAAAGATACAGGCGAAGGCATACAAGAAGAAATGTTAAAACATATCTTCCTCCCTTTTATTACGTCGAAGGAAAAAGGAACAGGTCTTGGACTTGTCGTGTGTAAACGAATCATTTCGATGTATGGCGGAACAATTGATATCGAGAGCGAAGTGAATAAAGGAACAACTGTCATGATCATGCTGCCTTCTGCTCACTCAGCATAGCTGAAACATTCAGCCGGTTTTGCTTAGGCAAGACCGGTTTTTTTATGTCAATAAGAGGGACGGTTCACAGATAGCAGACTCATTTGAGAGACAAGATCATGAAAGGAGGGGGCAGATTGTTTCTCATGAAAAAGGAGATACTGATACTCATTCATCAGGTTGTCCAGTTCTTGACTATATTTAATTGTCGTCTCACCAGTGTAACCCTCTGCTTGAGCAGCTTCTACCATCTGTTTTCTCTTCTCGTCAATTGACATTAGCAATTGCTCTTTTCTTACATAACTATTCATGATCTCAGCTCCCGCAATAAATTCGACTGTCTATGCTCAAATTGATCCGACACCAAAATTATACTTTATTTGTAAATTAAATTAAATATGCTTATTTTATTTAATTTTTTACAGCCTAAAGACCTCTTACCCACTCTTATTTGGGGGTAAACTTCAAATTTGGACAGGACTGACACATGGATTAAACAGAATTTTATCCTATGCTGAAGATCAAAATCAACTATTTTCTTTCTCGTTTTATACCTATTTTCCTAAAAAAAAGCTGATCTTCCGCCTCATGCGGAATGATCAGCTCTTGTCATTAAACCGTTTCTTCCTCGTAAATTGGCACCCAGCCCTCAGTTGTGACAAATATGCGAACTGCGACCACTTTTCGATCCTCTTGAAGTGTAAAGTAGTGACGAATATGAGGTGGAACAGAAATTAAATCGCCTGGGTTCAGTCTTACATCAAAAAAGACGCCATCCTTCCCTTGAATGGCAAAGATTCCATGACCACTTACAATAAAACGGACTTCGTCATCTGTATGGTGATGCTCACGCTGAAAATTTTGGAGCAGGTCATCTAGGTTTGGTGTGGCATCAGATAATGAAATCACATCCTGTGCTTTGTACCCTCGTTTCTCTGATATACTCTCGATTTCCTTTTGGAAAACAGTCAAAATCTCGTCCTTTTCTTCATCTGTTAAATCATACTTTTCTGATAATCGGTTTGGCAGCTTTGCAATATCCCAATGTTCATAAATGACCCCTTGGTTTTCTAAATAGGCTGCCACCTCTTGTTCGCTTTCAAGTAATGTATTCTCTTCATTATGAATCAAAATCGTCGCCATGTGCTTTTCCTCCTTTTTATGTGACAAGCTGCTTTTGATAAAGCGTTAATTTTAAGTAGTAGCTAAACAAAAATTCATACGCCTCTAATACTCGTTTTGCTTCAGAGGCAGTTTTTCCCCAGACTGTGATGCCGTGATTTCGAATAAGCACAGCACCTGATTCCGACTCTTCAGTGAGATGCTTTGCAAATTGTGCTGCAAGATGCGGAATATGGGCTGGATTTTCAATAATCGGTAACGACACTTCTGCATCCTCTTCCCAGTAACCAAGCGCTTTGATGATTTCGTTTCCTTTGAAACGAATCTCGCCCTTATCCCCATACAGCTCAGAGATCACATTATTGTCGATAGTATGGACATGGAGACAGCAGCCTGCATTCGTCCGCTCATACACATATGTGTGAAGTTGTGTTTCAGCTGATGGTCTAAGCGGTACGTCAGGATCAACAGGGTTACCTGCTGCATTTACTAAAACAAAGTCTTCATCTGTTTCTTTTCGTTTATCTTTGCCGCTTGCCGTCACCAAAAACGTGATTGGATCATCCGACACCTTAATCGATAAATTGCCGCTTGTTCCGTAAAAACAGTCTCTTTGTGCCAGTTCACGTTTGACGTCTGCTAGCTCCTGCCAGCGCTTGTTCTTTTCGTCTGCCATTCCTTCACTTCCTTTATTTGATCAAATTGTGCTTTAAGATCAATAAATGTTTCATACTCTTCATGAACAAGCCCGAGCTCTTTACATTCGTTTAGCAAGTAGTCACGCGCAAATGTGAGATCCGCATGCTTTGCCGCCTCCACATCGGTGACTGAATCTCCAATCATGATAATGAAGTCATTCTCACGGGTCAGTTCTCGAATGATTGACGGCTTACAGCATCCGCAGCCATTTTGACATTGCGAATCGCAGGCATGTGGCCATTCAATCTGAATATGCTCTTCGTGAAATGAGGCATGATTGCAATAAATATCCTCTCTTTCCACAATGCCCTCGAGTATGGGATATACAAAAAAGTCCATCCCGCCGCTTAGCACATAGAAGGGAATATCAGCCTTTTTCACATGATTAACAAATTGCTTGAATCCTTCTCGAATCTCTGTATCTTCTAAAATAAACGATTGAATGGCTTCTTTTTGATCACTCTTCAGTAATTGAAACATCTGCCCGACGCCTTCTTGAATGGTGATCTCCTTTGTGAGAACATCGTCCTTCAGCTTCGTCCATTCACTTGGTGCAAAGTGCTTCATGATGCGAATGATATTATCATTTTTCGTAATGGTTCCATCAAAATCACAACATACAATTGGTTTTTTCATTTATTCTACTACCCTTCCCCATAATTCAAGTGCTGCTTTTAAGTCTTGGCAAGAAGCTGTCTTCTCTTGGATTGACTCACCATGTATCACCGCATCAATGATCGATCGAAATGCTTTCCCTCCGCCGATCGCTCCACGAGGATGTCCGTGAATTCCTCCACCAGCATTTATCACATGGTCGAGTCCAAAATCTTTCATCAAAACTGGAACCATTCCAGGATGAATGCCTGCTGACGGGACTGGGAATGTTTTTTGAACCGAATCCTCTTTTACACAAGCTTCATAGATTCCAAAAGCATCTTTTTTCGGAAGTGCGACCGACCCATACGGTGAGGGAAAAAGACTTAAATCAGCGCCAGCATATCGATTTAATTTACCTAAAAGAAGAGAATGGGAGAATCCATATTCAGGTGATGATGTCAAAGCGCCGCTTACTGCAGGATGGGCCATAATAGGCAATCGAATATCTGGATCCTCAGCTAAGCTTTGCATGACATCTAGCCCGTAGGCAAAAACGTTGAATAAGAGTGCATCCGCTCCGAGTTCAGCTGCCTTTCTTGCTCGATCCCTCAGTTCAAAGGTTCTTCCTGTTAAATGAACGGCATATAGCGTTCGGTGCCCTGTCTCTTCATATGTTTCTTTTAATATCTTTTTTCCTTCTTTGATTCGATCTTCAAAAGGGGCTAGCGGGCTCTCAAATAAAATTTCATCGTCTTTGATAAAGTCAACACCGCCTAATGCTTGTAAACGGAGTTGTTCTTTTAAATCTGTCATATCACGGCCAATGACACCTTTAAAAATACTCATCAACAAAGGTCGATCAAACACGCCTGTTTTTTTTCGTATGCCATCAATACCAAATACCGGTCCTGGCAGGCTTTTTTTAAATCTATCCGAGAATTGAATGTCCACTAGTTTCACTTTTCCATCTAGTGAAAGCTTTCCAAAGATCGTCGACAAAACAGCCGGTATATCTGCTGAAAAGTTAGCCTCAGGATAAGCAATGGTCACCTCAGATTGATATAGACCGTTCTCGGCTGGGGTAAATTTTTCTGTTACCTTTTCTACCCGGCCTTTATGCTTTTGAAGCTGCTCTTTTTTGAGCTGCGGTAAATCCGTCCATGATCCAACTGTTAAACCAAGCGCGATCTGCTCCGCTTTTCGGTTCACTTGTTCATCCTCTCGATGTGTTAATACGTATGTTGCCAGTAATTCACTCACTAGGAATCCCCTTTCGATTGCGTCATACATATGGTCAATAAAAAAACCTCTTCAAGTGCTTAATCAGCGCCTTAAAGAGGTTGTTTCGTGTCATTCATCCGAATCTTATCTCTCAGCGCTTGCTGCAAGAATTAGCACCGTGCTTCATGGAAGTCGGTTGCCGGGCTTCATTGGGCTAGTCCCTCTGCCTACTCTTGATAAGAATATTCAATTTTTAAAATATTGTCTGAATTATCGCACCGTTTTTTCATGTTGTCAATGGCTTATTTTCAAACAGATTCAAGGCAGCAATTCGCTGAGCGGCTTCTTTTAACCGCTCCTCATTTGTTAAAAGTCCTACTCTGACGTATCCTTCACCGTGAGTACCAAACCCATTCCCAGGTGCCACAACCACATGTGCTTTCTCTAATAATACGTCAGCAAAAGATTCAGATGTATATCCTTCTGGCACCTTTAGCCAAGCAAAAAACGACCCCTTTGGTGCAGTGACCTCCCAGCCAATCTCCTTGCACGCAGCAATCCACACATTTCGCCGTTTCTCATATCGATTATTCTGCACCTGTACGCACGTTTGGTCGCTTAACAAAGCTTCCACTGCCGCATCTTGAGTGGCTTTAAACAGTGAAACAAACAGGTGATCCTGATAAAGCTCAATCGCGTTAATAACAGACGGATTTCCTGCTGCAAATCCGACTCTCCAGCCCGCCATATTATACGTTTTAGACAATGTATAAATTTCAATCCCCGTCTCTTTCGCTCCATCTGTTTGCAAAAAGCTGATCGGCTTTTCCCCATCAAACCCAATGCCGCCGTAGGCAAAATCATGGACAACACAGAGTTTGTGATCTTTAGCGAATGTCACGGTTTCTTCAAAAAATGATTGGCTTGCCATAGCACCTGTCGGATTGTTGGGATAATTTAAATACATCAACTTTGCTTTTTTCTTAACATCCTCAGGCAACCGGTCATAGTCAGGTAAAAAATCATTTTGCTCAAGTAGCGGCATCGTCACCATCTGAGCTCCAGCGAGCACGGCACCTGACCAATAATCAGGATAACCTGGATCTGGAACAAGGAGCGTATCACCCGGATTCAGCAAGCATTGCGGCAGCTCAACAAGTCCCGCTTTCCCGCCAAATAAAATCGCAATTTCCGTCATCGGATCAAGTGTAACCCCATATTCTCTTTCATAAAAGGCAGCGGCAGCCTTTTTTAATCTCGCTGTTCCGCGGAATGAGGAGTATTGATGATTTTCAGGTTTTGCGACCGCTTCTTGCATCGCTTTTACAATGTGCACGGGAGTTGGCTGATCAGGATTTCCCTGCCCTAAATTAATAATATCTGCGCCTTCCTCCACTTTTTTCTGCACTTTTTGCACAAGGGATGCAAAAAATTGTGTCGGTAATTGTTTCAATACATCTGACTGCTGAAATTCCATTTTTCTTCACCTTCTATTCAAGTTACGTAGCAATACAAACACTGTAATGGATTGTTTCACGAATTGTAAAGCAATTTTGAAAAAGGATTGACATGTGAACTGCAGCTCTGATAATATCTTGAATTAAGAAATGCAAGTAGACACGAAACAATTACATATTGATTTCTCTTATCGAGAGTTGGGCGAGGGATTTGGCCTTTTGACCCCAACAGCAACCGACCGTTAATACCACTGTGAAGTGGGGCGCAGCAAGTAAGCGCCAAGACAATTGTCTTATAGGGCACGGTGCTAATTCCATCAGACGTATGTGCTGAGAGATAAGAGAGGCTTTGAGCATACACGACATCAAGCCTCTTTCTCTCAGGAGAAAGAGGCTTTTTTATATGATTTGGAGGGGAAGCAATTGGTTACACTTACGGCATCATATGAAGAATTAACAGAAAGCTCGGCAGTTGCACTCGCAATTAGACTTGGCTTGATCCAAGAAAGCAGTCATTTGACATGTACGGAAATCGGTGACGGAAATTTAAATTACGTCTTTCATATTTTTGACCATAAACAAGAAAAAGGATTGATTATCAAGCAGGCACTTCCCTACGCCAAAGTGGTCGGAGAGAGCTGGCCACTTACATTAGACCGTGCGAGGATCGAAAGTGCTGCCCTAATCAAGCAGTCAGAATATACGCCGCACCTTGTACCAGCAGTCTATTATTCAGATACAGCTCTTGCTGTGACGGCTATGGAGGATCTATCACACCTAGAAATCGTCAGAAAAGGGCTAATTGCCGGAAAACAATATCCGCATTTATCTGATCATGTCGGAGAATTCTTAGGAAAAACACTTTTTTACACTTCTGACTTTGCCACAAATCCTAAAATCAAAAAACAATTTGTGAAGCAATTTACGAATCCAGATCTTTGTGACATTACCGAAAAGCTTGTCTTCACAGATCCTTTCTTTGATAGCAGCACAAATGATTTTGAAGAAGAATTAAGAGAAGTCGCCGAAGCGCTT
This sequence comes from Bacillus sp. FSL R5-0422, assembly GCF_038610765.1. NCBI lineage: Bacteria > Bacillati > Bacillota > Bacilli > Caryophanales > Bacillaceae > Bacillus > Bacillus sp. FSL R5-0422. The sequence continues at coordinate 1,263,086 of NZ_CP152014.1, read as the reverse complement.
TGGGCAGATCTTGAAGTGCAAGCAAAAGCAGCTGAATTGAAGCGTATTTTCCTGACATCTGCCGAAACACTTGTTCATGGAGATCTTCATACAGGCAGTATTTTTGCAAGTGAGACGGAAACAAAGATCATTGATCCAGAATTCGCTTTTTATGGTCCCTTCGGATTCGATATCGGTCACTTTATCGCCAACCTGTTCCTAAACGCTTTGTCTCGTGAAAATGAACACGATCAGCAGCACCTTTTTGACCATGTCGTCAATGTATGGGCGACCTTCAAGGAAGTGTTCGCAAAGGCTTGGAAAGAAGACAGCATTGAAGCGTTTAGTGTATCTGACAGCTTTTTAGAAACAACCTTTGACCGTATTTTAAAAGAAGCAACAGGCTTTGCAGGCTGTGAGCTTGTCCGCCGAACGATTGGCCTTGCTCATGCCGCTGATCTTGATGCGATTCCATCACCATCTAAACGGATTCAGCAGAAAAAAACAGCACTTACGCTCGGAAAAACATTCATCAAACAATATCATGCAGTGGAAACAGCGTCTGACCTCGTCGCATTATTCCAGCAATCTGTAAAGGAGTGACGGGTTTTGTCTAAAGAATTTGAAGTCCCCCGTTCTGTCGAATGGGAAGAAAACCATATTAACATTCTGAATCAGCAAAAATTACCGGCAGAAACCGTGTTTGAGCATCTATATACAAAAGAAGACGTGTATGATGCCATTGTCACGTTAAAAGTGCGTGGAGCACCTGCCATTGGCATTACAGCAGCTTTCGGACTGGCGCTCAGTGCCCAAGACATTGAGACAGAAGACATTGATGTGTTTCAACAAGAAGTCATTCAGATAAAAGAATATTTAAACAGTGCTCGTCCAACCGCTGTGAATCTAGCCTGGGCATTGGAGCGGTTGTTGCGGCGCATTGAGCGTGCAGCTTCAGTCAATGCAGCCAAAACAGACCTTGTCCATGAAGCCATTCAAATTCAAATCGAAGATGAAGAAACATGCAGACAAATCGGTCAAAATGCACTCCAGCTCTTTAAATCAGGTGATCGGATTATGACCATTTGCAATGCAGGTTCCATCGCCACAAGCCGTTACGGAACAGCCCTTGCTCCATTCTATTTAGCGAAAAAGAAAAATCTCGATCTTCACATTTATGCCTGCGAAACACGCCCTGTTCTCCAAGGGGCTAGACTGACAACATGGGAGCTCATGCAAGGCGGCGTAGATGTGACGCTCATCACAGATAATATGGCAGCTCACACGATGAAGGAAAAGCAAATTTCTGCTGTCATTGTTGGAGCTGATCGTATTGCCCGTAATGGAGATGCGGCGAATAAGATTGGCACGTTAAGTCTTGCTATTTTAGCCAAGCATTTTCAAATCCCATTTTTTATAGCTGCACCGCTGTCTACCTTTGATGTCTCAACTAAAGACGGATCAGATATTCCAATTGAAGAGCGTGACCCGCTGGAAGTAAAGGAATTTAACGGCGTCCAAATTGCACCACCTGATGTTCAGGTATTCAATCCCGCCTTTGATGTCACTCCTCACCATCTCATTTCAGGGATCATTACAGAGAAAGGGATTATCACATCGAACTATACTGAAGAGATTGATGCCCTGTTTGCTGAAAACATCTCACTCTGATCATAAAAAAAGCGCCGTGTACTTCTTATTTAAGAGCACCGCGCTTTTTTATTTCATTCGTTTTGGCTAAGATTTCGTTTTTCTGTTCTTCTGTCAAAACGTTCATTTTGACACATAGTGAAGTGATGGCATACATTTTATTCTTTTTGTCCCAAAGCATTCCCTAGCGCCCTCCTTTTTCCCTCAACCAACTTTTTTAGCTTAATAAAAGGATATGTCGCTTGGAAAACTTTTGGAACAGGTCAATCGATTTATTTTTGAACAAATGGGATACCTTCTAATTCAAGCAGAATCGCTTTCATATCTGTCTTCGTTCCTGCATAGCCCGTCAGAGATCGGTCTTTTCCAATCACTCTGTGACAGGGAATAAAAATAGGTATTGCATTGCGTCTGTTGGCTTGTCCAATCGCTCTCACTGCCTTTGGGTTACCAATCGTTTCTGCAATATCTCCATAACTTTTTGATTCACCATACGGAATAGCCGAAAGTGCTTCCCATACTTGCTCTTGAAACAAAGTTCCCGTTTGCTTGAGCGAGAGATCGAATACTTGGCGCTCACCCTTGAAATATTCATCTAGCTGTTTTTTCGCTTCTTGTAATACAGACGTTTCTTTTTCTTTTAGATTGGATGCTTGCTTTTTTGCTAAAAACGGCTCATCATCAAACATCACTTCAATGATGGCATCGTCTTTTTCTAGTATGTATAGTGCCCCAATTGGTGCGTGATAGACGGTATAATACACGTTAATGCTCTCCTTCTTGTTTCTTCTGTCTAAGTGGCAGCGTGAGATGGAAGACGGTTCCTACCCCTTCCTCACTTTCTACCTCAATGGTTCCTTGGTGCTCTTCAATAATTTTATAACTAACCATTAAGCCAAGTCCAGTTCCTCTTTCTTTTGTCGTATAAAATGGTTCCCCTAGACGCCTCAGCTTGTCCTCTGCCATTCCGCAGCCTTCATCCCGCAGTGATATAACAATATGCTCTTCGCCCTTCCTCTGAATGGTCACATAGACATTTCCTTTTCTCGGCATGACTTCAATTGCATTTTTTAGAATGTTAATAAAGACTTGTTTTAATTGATTTTGTTCGCAATAAATGAGCGGTATCTCATCCATTACATTGAGATGCATTTGAACGTTGCCAAGGTTCGCCTGTGCGTGCAGCAGATCCATCGTGTCTTTCACAATTTGCACCACATTTTTTTCTTCATATACGATGGCTTGCGGCTTCGCTAAAATCAAAAATTCGGTGATGATCGATTCAATTCTTTTCAGCTCTGAAGTGATCACATTAAAATAGAGGGAATACTCCCCTTCTATATTTCCTTTTAACAGTTGAATAAAGCCTTTTAATGCTGTCATTGGGTTTCTGATTTCATGCGCAATGCCAGCGGCAAGCTCACCGACCACATGAAGGGTATCTGATTTTCTCACGCGCTCTTCTAATTCCTTCCGCTCTGTCACATCTCTAAAGATCGCCAAATTCATATTATGAATGATGTTGCGTTTAAAAGAGAATTCTAATATCCGCTGATCTGGGTGGTTCAGCACAAACGGCACTTCATTGTCCATTTCATCTAATGACATCGCCTGGGCAGGCTGTGCCAAATGTTCAACTTGATAAGGCGCGAGGATATGGAAAAGATTCATTTCCGTTAAATGATCATCTTTTAACCCGAGCAGCTCGCTTGCGGATGGATTGACTTCGATAATGCGGTATTGGTTATCAAAAAGAACAATGCCGTCCATTGATCCATTAAATACTTTACGGAATTTGAGCTCACTTTCCCGCAGCTCCTCCTCCATCCTTTTTCGATCACTCACATTACGTAAAATGGTTAAATGCTGTCCTTCTAATACCGCATGCTTTGATGTAAACTCAAGCTCTTTAAACTGCCCATTCGCCATTCTGAACAAAAGCTCTTCCCTTATTTCATGATTCCGAATATATCGCCTTCTAGTCGGTCTATATCTCTGATCAGATTTCACGAGAAAGTCTGTGAGTTTTTTGCCTATCAGTGAATGCATAGGTAATTCAAAAATGCGGCAGGCTGATTCATTGGCTCTCACAATCTCTCCATCATCCGCCCAAATGATGATCGCATCCATTGCATTTTCAAAAATTTCTCTAAAGCGTTCTTCACTTTTTAACAGTTTTTCTTCCATTAATCTTTTTTCTGTAATATCCCGCATGATGGACATATAAAAACCGCTCATCACATTTGATGTAATGGTGAGCTCGAATAATTTGTACTGACCAGATTGAAGGGTAACGGGAAGCTCTCCCTTGGCTTTCCCAGTCTCTTTAAGTGATGTTAAAAGGTGCTGTAAGGCTGGAAGATTTTCATCTTCGACAAATTCATTTAAATAACGATCGGTTAAATCAGTCTTTTGCAGTTCAAAGCTCTGACAAAAGGAATGATTGGCGTCGATCATGCAGCCATCCTGATCAAAAATGACCATGCCGTCAATGGCTCGGTCAAACAAATCTTTGAACAGTTGCTCATTCATCGATCGTTCTCGTTCTAATATTTTCTTTGAGGAAATATCTCGCATGACCACAATATATTGCTGATTCAAGACGTCATGCTCTGCGACAAATTCAATGTATTTTGTTTCTCCGTTTTCAAGCTGAATGGAAATTTCTCTTCTTAACGTTCCTTTTCGAAAAAATAAATCAAGGGAGCATTCAATTTTGTCTTTCGGGATGCCGTATAGGAAATCTAGAACGGATTTATTGAGGAGGTCTTCTTTCGATGTCTGTACAAGCCTGCATGTCGCTTCATTGGCTTGGATAATATTGAGGTGTTGATCAAATATGAAAATGGCATCTAACGTCTTATTTAACAGCATTTTTTGCTGCATCAACTCTGTTCGCAAATATTCGTTCTCTTTTTCTAATTTTCTGATATCTTCTGCGCCATCGAGCGTTTCAGTCATTCTCTTACACTCCTTTTCCAGCCTCATTCCTCTACAATATTTCTACAATATTTTCATTGTTCCTTCATTCGACTCATAAAAAAAGATAACTTTTTACACGAAGACTGTCTCTTTTGTTGCATTTGGATGACAGGATTGAACCTCGATTCTCTTTTCTTACGCTTTTTTTACAACCGTTCTACAATTTCACATCAAATAGCGAAACGAGCCAAAAAGTATTTTAAAATGGGGCAAATACGGGAACAGTGCACTTAGAACATTTATGTTTAAAATCAAGCAGGAAAGGTGATGTTATGGCATCTTCACGAGATAGTTATTTTGATAATGCGAAGTTTCTTCTGATTTTTCTAGTGGTTTTTGGTCATTTGTTACGATCATTCATTCATGATAATGATTGGATGCTTTATTTATACAAGTTTATTTATACTTTTCACATGCCTGCCTTTATTTTGGTTTCCGGGTTCTTTGCAAAAGGGTTTAGAAAACCAGGTTTTATGAAAAAAGTCGCTGTTAAGCTGATCATCCCATATTTCATTTTTCAGGTGATCTATTCCGTTTACTATTATCTCTTGCAGGATCAAAGCATCGCCAATTTAAATCCAATTGACCCGCAATGGTCTTTATGGTTTTTAATTAGTTTATTCTTTTGGAACTTGCTACTCATTCCTTTTTCTAAACTGCCATTTCAGTGGGCGATGATCGTCAGTTTGTCAATTGCATTACTTGTCGGTTACGTGGACAGTATTAGCAATACGCTGAGCTTGTCACGTACATTTGTCTTTTTGCCGATGTTTTTAGCTGGCTTCTATTTAAAAAAGCAGCATTTTGAATTCATCCGTACAAGTAAAGGAAAACTGGCAGCACTTCTTGTATTAATGGCTGTATTCTTGTTTTGCTATTTATATGAATTTGATTATTCCTTCTTATTTGGATCGCAGTCATATGCTTCTCTTGGTGATGAAGGAGTCATTGCGGCAATGAAACGAATGGCATGGTATTTGCTTGCATTCGGCGCTACATTCAGCTTCTTTGCTTTAGTCCCAACACGACGTTTCTTCTTTACAAAATGGGGCACAAGAACGCTATATGTGTATTTATTACATGGCTTTGTCATCAAGCTCCTTAGAACGACTTGGTTTGATGACTGGGCGCTGAATGCAGCAAGTGTGCTCATGTTATTACTACTGACCATTCTGCTCACCTTTACCCTGTCTAGCACCTTTGTTAAAACCGTTGCACAGCCAGTGATTGAGCTCAAAATGACCAATCTTATGCGTACAATTACCGGCAGACAAGGCAGTTATAGCAAATAAAAAACGATCCTGCGAGGATCGTTTTTTCTATTTTTTGTGACATTCATCATCTTTCTTAGGTTTTACAAGCGTATCAATCCATTTGCTGCTGTTGATATCTCCAAGCTCACTGCCAAATTCCTCTTCTAAGATATCTGGGTCCATCGGCTTTTTATGGTCTTTCATGTCCTTGCTTTTTACATGCTTTTTAGTCATGAGATCCTCCCCCTTGTTTCCCTTTATGAGAATTTCGGTTTGCCTGACGGTCTCTTGATTGTTCATCAAATTGTGTTTGTCCTTGATCATGTGCCATGCTCTCTGTCGGTGTCATATTATTTGTCAGTGCTTCATTTTTCGCTGCTTTTCTTTTCATCTGAAATCAGTCCTTTTTTAACATATTTAGTTCTTCTCTTAATTGGTCTAGAAATTCCGTCATTTGTTTGACCGTCACCGGCTTTTCCTCTGGCTTTAACTCATAGCCGATTTGTCCATTGGCTTCTAGGGTGGCTTTTTTGAGACTGCTGATCTCTGTAATACCTTGCTGCTTTAAGCGCATTTTAAGTTGATCTCTTGTAAGCCTCGTTTTCTTCAACTTGTGATCAAGCATTTCTCCATCCTGCAAAATGACCACAGATTTCCCTGAAACCAATTTTTCAAAGAAATCAGATTGAATCGACAGCTTCTCCATGATGACAAGCGCCACAATAAAGGTAGCGGCTGCATAAATCGTTTCAAGTAAATTATGCTCAATAAAGGGTTGGATAATAATCGATCCGATTGAAATCATGATCACTGTTTGTTGAACAGTTAATTGACTAATGGATTTGGGCCCTGCTATTCTCAGCAGCAAGGTACCAACTAGCAGCATGACAATCGCTTTCCATAACACATCCAGCACGTCTCGTTCACCTCTTACCTATAGATTGCGAACATCGTATGTGATTTAGCCAGTTAGATAATGGAAATAAAAAAACAGCATTCGCTCGGAATGCTGTTTAGCCGATGATGACACGCTCTTTCGGATAATGATAATTCGCTTCGCTTTCTCTTCGGCCAATTAAATATAAAAAGCTTGGAATGCCGATACGTCCAATAAACATGACCATCATAATGATACACTTACCAAAAACAGAGAGCTCAGAGGTAATCCCTAATGATAGACCTGTTGTTCCGAAAGCAGAACAGACTTCAAATAAATTTTGAAGAAGCGTATTATGCTCGGATAAGGTTAATAAGAATGTAGCACCAAACACCAATATAAAGGCCATCATCGTCACCATCAGAGATTTGTTAATATCTGCTTGATGCAGTTCTCTTTTGAAAATTTTTATGGACTTATTTCCCCGGGCAAAATGAAACAATGCGAGTAAATTAAGGGCAAACGTGGTTGTCCGAATTCCGCCCCCGACAGAGCTTGGAGAAGCCCCGATAAACATGAGCAGACATAAAAATAACAGCGTCGGTTCTGTCAATTGAGTAATGTCTAATGTGGAAAGTCCCCCACTTCTTGTAGCTGTCGATTGGAACAATGAATAAAATAACACTTCGTGCCAGCTCTTTCCTAAAAACGTAAACCGTGCTTCAAGTGCATAAATCCCAATAGCGCCAACAATGACTAAGCTGCCAAACGTAATCGTTGTGATTTTTGTAAACAACGAAAACGATGCGTGCTTTCGGTCCTGATTAAATAAGTAATCCTTTACTTCCACGAGCACAGGAAAGCCAATCGCGCCAAAGATGATCAGCAACATCGTAATAAATTGGACGAAATAATCATCTTTGTATGGGATGAGCGAGTTCCCTGTAATATCGAAGCCACCATTGGTGGTCGCACTTATACTTGAGAAGAAGCCATGTAAGAATGCTGTCTGTACATCGTAATATTTGAGAAAATACATACTTAAGATCAGACCGCCTACAAACTCAATAAGTAAAATTAAATATAAAACCTGCTTCATTAATTTCACAATTCCTGATAAATTGCTCTGGTTTTGATCTGCCATAATGAGCTTTCTTTCTTTAATACCGATTCTTTTTCGCATGACAATCCACACAAAGGTACCGAGCGTCATAATGCCGATACCCCCGATTTGAAGGACAAACGCAAGGATCCACATACCTGCCACACTAAATGTTTGCGAGGTATCAACCACAGTAAGTCCTGTGACACTCACAGCACTCACCGCCGTAAATAATGCATCGATAAATGTCCACTTCACCCCATCCTGATGAGCGACTGGCAAACTGAGAAGAATAAGTGAGACGGTTACAGCGAGAAAATAATAAAGGGCAATCAGCTGGAAAGCCGATAGCCGGTCAATTAGCTTTTTAATTGGGTTCATTGTCATTCCTTCTTTTAACTTTCATTTTTCAATACTTATCATTTTAATGAAAAGAGACATGATTTTAAAGATATTTTATGCTTTATTTACTTTTTCATCAAAAAAGAAAAGACATCCTGTAACAGAATGTCTTTTCGTCTCTCTTATTTTGCTTCTAGTCTTCTAATTCTTTCGTTTAAATCAGGGTGTGTTGAGAAAAGAGAAGCTTTTCGTTTACCACTAATTTTAAGCGTAGCAACTGCTGTTTGATCATCATCTTTGATTCGTGACGTATACGCCTCAAGCGAGCGAAGCGCATGAACCATTTTATCTTTACCCGCAAGGTCAGCTCCCCCGCGGTCTGCATGGAATTCGCGGTGTCTAGAATATGCAAACACGACAAGGCTTCCTAGAACAGAGAAAATGATTTGGAAAACAATCACTGCAATAAAATGAACAATCGGCACAAGCTCTTCACGCGAAACAAAGCGACTTGCGATCCATGCCGCAATTCTTGAAAGGAAGACAACAAACGTGTTGACGATTCCTTGAAGCAGCGTCATTGTCACCATGTCTCCGTTCGCAACGTGAGCAACTTCGTGAGCGATGACACCTTCAACTGCTGCATCATCCATTTCATGAAGCAATCCAGTGGAAACCGCCACAAGTGATCTTCTCTTAGAAGGACCTGTCGCAAAAGCATTTACTTCAGATGATTGATAAATACCAACCTCAGGCATTTTAGAAAGACCTGCTGCTCTTGATAATCTGTGCACACGGTCGACAAGCTGCTGCTCATCATATGTTAAGGAATCCTTTTCAGGGTTCAACACACGTACACCCATCATCATTTTTGCCATCCAGCGAGACATCGCAAGTGACATGAACGAGCCAACAAAACCGACAACTGCACTGAATACTAACAGTGCCACCATATTAATTCTACCGTCTGCTCCTATATAAGAACCAACACCAGTTGCTGCACTAATAACCGATAGTACAATACCAATCGTAGTGATAACAAGAATGTTCGTTAATATAAACAGAAATATTCTTTTACCCATACATAACCTCCGCTGTCATATTAAGTTCATTTGAACTTATTAATAAAATTATAAAAATAAACGTCTCAAATTGCAAGGAAAAAGGAATCATTTCCTCTATTTATCATAACGGCTTAAGCCCCGTCACTTCAATATTTATGACATATACCACAGCTAAAAAGTGAATAAATTGTGACGTCACTTTGTGGATTTTAGTTTATTTTGCATTTTTATCAAAAAGAGATTATGATGTTGAATTAGATCAATGATGACGTTTTTGACATACAAACGAGGTGGAACAATGGGTGCTTTTAAATTAACGAGAATTGACATGACAAGTCTTCTTTATTCTCTAAAAGGAGAGGGAGATCTAACTCCGCTTCAGCTATTAAATTTATCTGTAAAAAAAGACAAACATCACGAACTTGACGAGCTCATCATCCCTTCTTTTTTTGAGAGGCTTGAACGACGGAAACAAAAATCAGAGCATGGACTCTCCACAAATGAAATTGTAGAATTAGGAAATCTTTGCGAACTGACTTCTCTTAAATCGACAGCGATTCAAAACTGGATCAAGCGTGATATTAAAGATATGATTGGCCACCCTGAGCTTGGAAAGAAGTACTCAATTGATCAGGTCGTTATTTTATTAATTGTGAGAGATTTAAAATCAGTTTTTGACTTTGATGCCATCCGCACCATCTTATCTGCCTTATTTAACACGATTACGGATCGAACTGATGATATTATTAGTCCATTGCGTTTTTATGAAGCATATGCGCATGTCCTTGATTTTATTTATCATCACACACCTTTTCCGTTAAAAGAAACAAACTTACGGGAAATCACAGAGGTACAGACAGATAAGCTACGTGAAGAATTTGCTGAATTATCGCAGCACCAATGGCGTTTGATCAAAGGTATTATCAGTTCAACCGTTTTTTCTGTCTTTACTTCACACTTGCAAAGTACAGCACAAGAAATGATGTTTCATACACTACAGCATCAGGATTAAAAGAACCGAGGTGAATCATCACCTCGGTTTTTTGTACAGCAATTGCCAGCATAATTGCATGCCGTTTTCTTCAAAATAAGAAGGCGCAACAAACATCTTGAGGTGAAAGGAGGAATACGGACATGGCAAATCGAAATCAGCTTCTTGTTCCTGGAGTAGAACAAGCATTAGATCAATTTAAATACGAGATCGCTCAAGAATTTGGCGTGACTCTCGGTTCAGATACAGTCGCACGTGCAAACGGTTCTGTTGGCGGTGAAATTACTAAAAGACTCGTTCAACAGGCTCAATCACAAATGGGTAATCAATCTAAATAAAAGCATGGTGAAATACGCCGGAGTGATTCTGGCGTTTTTTTATTGTTCATATGTGTGCTCATACCAGTTCTCACGATACGGGGACGGTGCACCTTTTCCTTGCTTCTTCATATGTTCTTTTTTTCGATCAGAGGACGGCTGCTTTTGATTCCTGTCGTTTTTTTTTGCGTGCTTTTCAGCGCCACCACGCGATGTGCCGTTTGGATTCCTTTTGTCATCAGGTTCCGTCGAGTGATTTTTTTTTTGTTCTTTATCGATAGAACGATCCTTTTCCTCTTTTATTTGATTGTCTTTGCTTTTATCATCAGGTTTTGTTTGATGAGGCTTTTCAATAGATCCTTGCTCTTCCCTCTTTTGGTCCTTTTGCTCTTTGTCTTCAGCTTCAGGAGCCTCTTGATCTGGCTTCATCTCTTCGCTATCGCCTGACTTGATGTCTTCTTGTTTGTCTTGATCTGCTTGGTCTTCATCATCTTTTTTAGGCTCTTCTTCTTTGACAGCATCACTCTCTGCTGCGTCTTCATCCTTTTGAATGTCTTCTTGTTCTTTGTCTTGCATTTCTTGATTTCTAATATATGTGCCTGTTGAAATGCCTGCCTTTTGAGCTTTTTCTCTTGTTTCCAGGTCACTTTCTACAGTTTCTAGCTTGTAATCGCGCTTTTGATATTCACCAGAAATGGTGTTAATTTTACTTTTGACGTTGGTTTTATATGTATGGTCCTGCTTGTTTTCATAAACCGTTGAAATATAAATACTCTTAGAATGGTTCACGTAACCTTTTTTATCACAGTCATCTATGATTTCCTGCACAACTTTGGTCATGTCGCTTTTTTCCAAATCCTTCATACTGGCCAGTACTTGTTTCGCATCTTTATTCAGTGGTGTGACACCAATCACTTGGTAATTGTGATCAAGCTTCAGTTCAAAGCTTGGATTAATGTCAATTGTCATATATGCATATGCTTTTTGACTTGAGAAAGATGGCATCATAGTAAAAATCACGACAATAATCGCAGCGATTGATAGGATTCCTGCATTTAAAGGACGTAAACGAAGCAAGTCAAAAAAACCGGCTTTTTTTCTTTCGAGACGTGATTCATTCGGAAATGTCACTTCTTGACCGATTTCATAATCTTGCTGTTCATATTTTGTCCGCAGAAATTGTCCATCAGGGGTCAGCAGCGTGACATATTTTTTGTTTTTTTCTACTATAATGCCTCTTCTCATGAATTAAGCACCCCTTTAAGGTAATCTTTCAAATACACATAATCACCCGTCATAATGATCGCCATCGCAATGATATATTTTCTATTTCTCTCAATCGTTTTGCGGCTGACTTCCACTAGTTTTTCAAGCTGTTTGACAGGTAATTGTTTTTTCTGAAATAAAATGGTTCGGAGCTCATCGTGTTCAACGAGTGTGTGAGCTACTTTAATGGCATTTTGCCTGGCATCTGCATGCTTTGGTGAATGTTCAAGCAGCTCTTGAAACGTGAGACCGTATACTTTTAATCGTTCTTTAAAATGTTCAATTTCTTCTCTTCTATGTTCTTGTTCAATTAAACGTCTATATTCATTTGTAGACAGCTCTGCTTCAATCATGCTTTGAGAATACTCGCCATTTTCACTTTCTTGCAGGTCCATTTGAACCGTTGGCGCATTTCTCGCTTCTTTTCGAATATAGTCGATCACTTTTCTTTTAATAATTAATTCTGCGAAAGCAAGGAGTGAGTTTCCTTTTTCGGCAGAGTATTTTTCTATCGCTTCATTAAAGGCAATTAAGCCAATGCTGAATTCATCATCTTTTTCATCTATATATCGTTTACAAACGGATGAAACCGTCTTAGCGACAAATGGTTTGTATTGCTCTATTAATGCATTTTGCAGCTCGGTATCACCTTGTTGGATACTGATAGCCGACTGCTCTAATGTTTGCTTTTTCTTTCCTTTTTTAAACAAAAGGCTAAGCAATGGTTTCACCTCAGTTCTCCCTATATTACTCATTTATGATAGCTAATTTATGAGGGAAGCGCAAAGGAAGAAATGAGGAATTCATTTCCTGTTACTCAATTATGACATGTATATCATCATCTACTTTACAATGATTCGTCTAAAAGCAAAGAAATAAGGGGGTATCTCCCCCTTATTTGTAATATACGTGTTATGAAAATGAAATGATATTTCTTTCAAAAAACCTACTCTTCTAGGCGTTCCTCTTGTTTTTCCTTGATTTGTTGCCCACCTTTTCTTGATGGACTTGATAAAAACCAGCCAAATGCTGCAATTGCGAGAAGCACTGTCCAGAAAATCACTTTCCATAATGTTGAATGAATAAAGTGAGAAGACACGATACCAATGGCTGGATGTGACAGTGTATAAAGTGTGAGCTTCACACCAACCCACCCAACAATGACAAAAGCAGCTGTTTCTAGGCTCGGTCTTGTTTTGAGCAATTTCACGAAGACAGTTGCTGCAAATCTCATGATGATCAAACCGATGATACCACCTAAAAGAATGACAATAAATTGACCACCATCAAGTCCACCAATTTGCGGAAGACTTGTTTTCGGCAATGTTACGGCTAATGCGACGGCCGCTAAGATGGAATCGACAGCAAAAGCGATGTCAGCAAGCTCGACTTTTACAACTGTTGCCCAGAATCCACTTTGCTTCATGTTAGTGTCTGATTCCTTTTTCTTAAATACGTGCGATTTTAAAATATGGTGAATGGAAATATAAAGAAGATAAATTGCGCCAATCGCTTGAACTTGCCACACATCCACTAAAAACGAAATAAGAAATAGAGAACCAAATCGCATGACAAATGCACCCGCAAGCCCGTAAAACAGTGCCTTTTTTCTTTGCTTTTCTGGAAGGTGTTTCACCATCACAGCCATGACCAGCGCATTATCAGCAGCTAAAATCCCTTCTAATCCAATCAGTACGAGAAGAACCCACCCGTACTCTAAAATAATTGCTGCATCCATCATCATTCCTCCTTGTTTTCATCTATTGTCCCACAACAGACAAAGGCTTATGAATGCAAAAAAGACCTTTGCCTGTAATGGCAAAGGTCTTGCTAGACATGTGATATGTAGAATCATGCCAACAAAGCCGATGGAACTTAAGTCCATGTAATGACGACTTTGTTTCCGGTAAAAACCGGACGCTACTCCCCTTTGGTGGGATTTAAGAATATTTAGATTACTTATATTTTAATCAATAGACAATGTAATGTCAACAGGTGACTTTCACCCTGGTCCAACGATTAAGCAGTTGGTGTTTCTGCTTTTCTTTTTCTACGTTTCACCCATATATACATCGCGAAAAGCAACACAATCCCGATTCCAATCGGCAAGAGATATGGATCTAACATTGCGCCAACCTCTTTCCAGTTCTCCCCGAGCACAAATCCAAGATACACATACACAAATGTAATAGGCGTAATCGCTAAAAACGTGTACAGGCAAAAGACCCACACATTCATCTTGGCTATACCGCACGGGATGGAAATAAGCGTTCTAACCCCTGGAATAAACCGGCCACTAAATGCGACGAACCCACCATGCTTTTCAAAAAAGGCATCCGATTTATCAAGCGACTCCGGTTTCACAAAAAAGTACTTTCCATATTTATTTAAAAAGGGCCTGCCGCCATAACGTCCTAACCAGTACAAAGTCAAAGGACCAGCCACGCCGCCAATAGAGCCAGCTGCTACAACACCGATGAAGGCCATGTCCCCTTTGGAGACCCAGTAACCCGCAAGAGGCAGAACCACTTCAGCAGGAACAAATTCAATACATAGAGCAAGGAAGATGCCAAAGTACGACAAGTTCTTAAAGGCATCAGCTAAAGAAATAATAAAATCTTCGATGTTTATCAATCCCTTTCACACATAATCGTTTAACTGATTCTCTCTCTTTTAGAATCGCACATATATTAAACGAATAAAACAGAAAAAACGATTCACTTTTCGTCGTTTTTTTACATTAAATTTGATTTTACTATAAAAACAGGTGAAAAAACGCTGATTATGGTATTTAAGTGAAGGAAAAGTGAACACAGAAGCCATTCAATCCGATATATTAAGTATACGTCTGTTTTAAGATACTGGAGGTTTTCTTACATGACCCATTTAACAGGAAGCTACAATGGATGGCTTGTCTTTCTGTCAATCGCAGTTGCCGCTGTCGCCTCCTACTCAGCTCTTCAATTAGCCAGCCGAGTGGCACAGTCAAGCGGTGCGAAGAAAAAGGTATGGCTGATCGTTGGTGCCTTGATCATGGGAATGGGGATATGGTCGATGCATTTTATCGGCATGATGGCATTTCACGTGCGTGCTGGCATCACATATGAAACACCCTTGCTCATTTTATCGATTTTGGCATCTTTTGTCGGATCCTTGATCGCATTCACAATATGCATTCAAGAACAGCTCTCCACAAGACGGCTGCTCATTAGTTCAATCACCATGGGCTCAGCTATTTGCAGCATGCATTACCTTGGAATGGAATCAATGGCCAATGTCTCCATCAGCTATGATCCAGTCCTCTTTTTTCTTTCGTTTTTCATTGCTGCGATAGCGTCTTTCTTTTCGCTTCATCTCTTTTTTCGGCTCCATCGATCCGGAAAAAAACAGGAGGATCATCTGTTAAAAATAGTTGGTGCACTTGTGATGGGCGGGGCTGTTGCTGGGATGCATTATACCGGTATGGCTGCTTCTACTATGTTTTTTCATTCAGATGGTCAGTCTTCCGGGGGTGGTTCTCTTGAATTATCACCATTCAGTCTGTCGATTTTCATCGGTTTAATGACACTGATTGTCCAAACACTGATGATTTTTGGTGCCTATATCGATCACCGAATCATGAAGCAAGCGGATAAGCTGAAGGAAAATGAACAGCGATTTCAATCACTCATCAAACATAATATCGATGGCATTATCGTGTTATCGGTCAATCGAAAGGTGCTTTCTGCAAACGACTCAGGTAAACAAATCCTGAAAATGTGTAATTCTTGGATTGGTGACGATGTTAGCCAATACGTCATGCCAACTGACATGTGGGAAGAATTTATTTATGAGTCAAAGAAAGCCATCACTCGTGAAGCAGAATTAAAAGCAGCAGATCGCTTTTATTATTATCATGTCACTTACATACCTGTTCATGTCAACAATTCGCTTGACAGTATTTATCTTGTCTTAAAAGATTTAACGCAGCAACGGATTGCAGAAAAAGAAATTCATGTCATGGCACATTATGATGCGTTAACTGAGCTCCCTAATCGGCGCCATGCCATCAACCATTTAAGTGATGTTCTCTCCGCTCAAGAAGAGACGGGTACATCGACAGCTGTTCTTTTTCTTGATTTGAATCGTTTTAAAATTATTAATGATGCACTTGGTCATAACATAGGGGACTTACTTCTTAAAGCAGCTGCGAACAGACTGACGCAATGTTTACCAGACAACGGCTTTATAGCAAGACTAGGTGGGGATGAATTTTTAATGATCTTCCCTGATATGGGGCATGACACACAGAAAATTGAACAGCTTTCTCAAAATATCATTCGTCAATTTGAGCGTCCTTTTTTCATTCAGAATCATCAGCTCATTACATCTATTAGCATTGGAATTGCTATTTCACCTCAGAATGGCAAAGATGGGATGGAATTAATGAGGAAAGCCGATATGGCGATGTATTTATCTAAAAAACATAAGCAAAGTCGTTATGAGTTTTTCACCGAATCAATGGAAAGATCAAGTGAAGACAGGTTGAACCGAGAGCTTGAGTTACGGGATGCCATTCAAAGAGAACAGTTCGTGCTTCATTACCAGCCTCAAGTGAGTGCGAAAACAAGAGAGATGACTGGCGTAGAAGCTCTTCTAAGAATGAAAGCACCCGATGGTTCGTTAAAATCACCTGAGGCTTTTATTGAGCTGGCAGAGGAATCAGGTCTGATCATCGATATTGGCAGATGGGTCATTGATACCGCATGCAGGCAGGCTAAAACGTGGGATGATAATGGTCTGAAAATTCCTGTGGCTGTTAATTTATCTGCGAAACAATTTAATTCTGAAGACTTAATTGATTTGATTAAGCTAACACTGAAAAAATACGATCTGACACCGTCACTACTCGAGCTTGAAGTCACAGAAAGTATGACAATGGACAATATCAAGCAATCAAAACAAGTGCTGACGTCACTGAAACATCTAGGCGTTCGCATTAGTATTGATGACTTCGGTACAGGTCATAGCTCCTTAAGCTATTTAAAGGATTTACCCATTCATCGACTAAAAATCGACAAATCCTTCATTGAAGATATTTTAAATGATTCAAAATCTGAACAAATTACAGGTGCTATTATCGCGATGGGACATCAACTATCTCTTGAAGTCATAGCAGAAGGTGTTGAAACCTTTGCACAAGCGCAGCTTTTATCTGCACAAGGATGCGACGACCTGCAAGGCTTTTATTATGCAAAGCCCCTTCCAGCAAGCGATATCGAAAAATTCATTGCCTATCCAGCGCATCAGAAGCTGGACACATAAAAAAGGTGCCAATCATGGCACCTTTTCGTTCTATCTAAATAATAAATGTTGACTGTGAATACCTGCTTTTTTCAATAGACTAATCAATTGTTCTTGTTCTTCTCGCGAGAGGCCAGAAAAAGCACGCGCAATCCGGAGAGAATGAATCGGATAAATTTTATCAAGATAACTGCGCCCTTTATCTGTTAAATGGGCATAAACCGACCGTTTATCCTTTGGGTCCTGCTCTCTTTCAATGAAACCATTTCGTTCTAATTTGTCAATTACGTACGTCACATTCCCGCTCACAAGCAGGAGTCTTGAGCCGATTTGCTGAAGTTTTTGAGCACCTCTCGTATACAGCAGTTCAAGAACCGCAAATTCAGTTGGATTAAATCCATGCTCTTTGCTGTCTCTAATACTGTGTTCTGAAACGCTTTTAAATGCTCTTGCAAATACTTTGTAAAGTGTCATTGAACGTTCTACTTCTTCTTCATTAAACGATAGTCTCATCACATATCTACCTCTTATAATATTTTTTTAACTTCAAGGCTTTCTTGCGGTGCAGTTGGAGCCTTTCGTAAAAAATAGAAGTACGTTTTTGAAAACCCTTTCAACCACATAAGTGACTCCATTCGTGTTATGTATAAGATTTCGATATAAACTTTTAAAATCCTTCTTATTTTTCATAACCATCTCGAAAAAAAGGTTTTTTAGCAAACCATCAATATCCGACATGGTTTAACATAATCTGTAAAGACTCTATGTTTTCTTACACTGCATTCGTCAAATTTCTACAAAATTCAATATTGCTATAATATTAAACAAAAAAAGAATCCCCAATGTGACATGCGCACATTTCAAGGGATTTTCACAATTCACGCTCTGTTTTGTTGAAAAAGAAGTGATACTCTTTTTTTAAGTCACTAATTGTCATGTTTTTTGCCGTATTTGGACTGTACACGCCCAATGAACAGAGCTGTTTCGTATAATAATGTCTTTCCTTTGCTAAAGCTTCTGTTAAGATACGCCGCACCGATTATCCCCTCCTATCAATATGATATGGACTAGGTGCTTATGAAGACCTTTTATACAAATCGTTTTGTACGGCTCTTAGAAGAGCATGTGCATTCTGACCTGCCGCCTGCATGAATCGCTCCAGTAATTCATCCCTTTTTATATCTAATGCGATGATTTCTTTTGCCATACAGATGATCTGCGTTTGCTCCATCATATGCTCCTCCTCCTATTTCAACTCATCATCATTATATGCATGCGCAACACTCTTTTCACATCTGTTGTCAACTTTCCTTCCATTGTTTTTCATTTTCATGTTTTTGTGTTATATTTTCTAACAAACAATGATTTTTTTTCGTTGCTATTCTGTATAATATGAAGAAAAGACTTGCAGGGGTGAGTATATGACGCAGGAAGACGTATCTTATAAAGATAAAAAAGTCATTTCAATCGGGATTGTCAGTGAATTAACAGGGCTATCTGTCAGGCAAATCCGATATTATGAGGAACGCAGACTCATCTACCCCCAGCGCTCAACAAGAGGCACGCGTAAATATTCTTTTTCTGATGTAGAACGATTAATGGATATCGCCAACAAACGAGAAGACGGTGTGCAAACAGCGGAGATTTTGAAAGACATGAAGAAAAAAGAACAGGCCTTAAAAAGCGGACAATATAAGAAAAAGATGCTGGAAGGTCAAATTAACGCACACTTCCGGTACAAAAATCGATAAACAAATAAAATATCGCTGAATCTTTTAGGCCTTGTTTGTAGTTGGTTTTGATCATGGTTTCATAAAAAAGAGACAGCTTTTTTGCTGTCTCCGTTCCATTTACGACTAAGAGCTATTTTCGTTAGAGTATCGCTTTAATAGTTCTTGTACTGGCAAACTATTTGTATTGCTCATGCCAACAAAATATTCTAATTGCCATTTCTGCGTTTCGATAGATTGTTTGCTAGCATGAGTAAAGGTATTGATCACCATAAAAGCAACAAACTGTCCTATCTTAGTAGGCGTTATTTTTGCCACTCTAAAACGAATCGGCTTTGAGTTTAGCTGAAACACACCAGCTCCATATTCCGAATTTTGGACTTCTTCTCGGACAGCTTTCAAAGACATACGATTAGGTTCATAAAACATTTTATTTACATACGTTAACGCGTTATAAAATTCATTCACTGCTTTATCCCCTTATTTATTGCTCATTCCAACACTCTATCACATAGCGTTTAAGTATATGGTTAAGTGCAGGCGATCTAGCGTTCATCCATTCGTTCAGGAAGCGAAACAGTTCGTTCATTGACCACATTCCCCGTGTTTAGCGTCGTTTTTGGTTCAATTAAGAGCAAATGAACTTCTTCTTCAGCAACTGGCTGATGTTCAATTCCTTTTGGAATCACAAGAAATTCTCCTTCATGAAGCGCTATTTCTCTATCCCTAAAACGGATGACTAGATTGCCTTTCCATACAAAGAACATTTCATCCTCATCATCATGGTGATGCCAAATGAATTCACCCTTAATTTTTACCATTTTCATGTATGAGTCATTCAATTCTCCACTTATTCTAGGGTTCCAATAATCATTTATTTGCGAAAATTTCTCTTGGATATTCACCTTTGAAATCAATAGATTCCCTCCTCATTTACTTGGAAACGTCTTTTTTATGTTTTCTAAGCTAAAACTCCCTACCTTGTAAATTCTCCTCCTCATCATCAGACACCAAGGGGCACATGTGCATCAACCTCTTGTATGATTAAGTTTACTTATTCTATTGGATCACGTAAAATCAAAAAATAGGGTATCATTCATCACAATTAGTGATGCAAAAAGGAGCATTATTTTGGATATTACATCTTTGGAAATATTTAAAGCAGTAGCTATTGAACAAAGCATTACAAAAGCTGCTGAGAAATTAAATTATGTGCAGTCCAATGTCTCTGCACGAATCCAGCGTCTTGAACAAGAATTAGGTGTTCCTCTTTTCTATCGATCTCACAAAAAGATATCCTTAACGCCAGCAGGACGAGAACTGTTGCCATATGCAAACAAATTACTCTACGATTTTGAAGAAGCGATAGAGGCCGTAAAGCTTTCCTCTACTCCGCGAGGAACTTTGCATATTGGATCTATAGAATCTACTGCTTCGACAAGATTGCCCAGCATATTCGCGGCATATCATAAGACATTTCCACAAGTAGAATTAAGCATGTATATGGCACCTACTGTAGATCAGGTTGATGCTATTCTCAACTACAAGGTAGATGGTGCACTGGTTGATGGGCCCATTCTTCATCCCGACATTATTGAATATCCTGTATTGGAAGAATCCCTTGTTCTCATTACAAGCTACTCCCAGGAGGAATTCCATGTAGAATCAATTTTACATGAACCTTTGCTATCGTCATTTGCGCATTGCATCTATTTGGGGCGTTGGCAACGATGGTTAGAGAGCAAAGGCTTTGCTCCGATGAAGGTAATGGAATATGGCTCTTTAGAGGGCGTGCTTAAATGCGTTGAGAATGGCCTAGGGGTTACCGTATTACCAAAATCTATGGTTGAATCTCGGATGCAAGGAAGATTTAGCTGTCATCCATTACCGGAACCATATAGAATAGTGCCCACTGTGTTTATAAGACGCAGCGATTCTTACATGACCAGTGCCCTCTCACATTTTATGGAATTCATAGGCATAGCTCATATGTGATCAGTCATTTGAAATAAAAAAGAGGATAGCTAGAGCGAAATTCTTTCAACTCTTCTATCCTTTTAGCTTTCATTGAGAGGAAGCTTCAGATCCTTCAACGAGCCCTACAAAGTCAATCCGTACACCGCCTTTTTCAGGATCTTCTATGACCCGCATGGCCAGTGCTTTTTTCTTCCCTGTTTTTTCATCTTCGTAATTCGCATGAAAGACATGAATGCTGGCTTCTTCCAATTGAAAATCATCATAAGAAAGCGTCTCTATGCCCCATTCTTTTTTCATTTTCAGCATGTCATTTGGGCTTGGGACAGCGCCTTCAACATAGATATTTTCTATTTTTTGTTTATTTCCTTCGGTAATAGCTTTAATCATCTGTTCTGCTGCCACTAGTCTTCTGTCTTTTCCCTCGTCTTCTCTTGAACATGCACCTAGCAAAACAATGCACATGAAAATGAATAAAATCTTCTTCATTGTTCTCTCCCACCTTCTCCTTAAAATGTAAAGGATGGAAGCGCTATATGCAATCTTTATTCAAAAAAGACTGTAAAACGTCACGTTTTACAGTCTTTTTGCTACATCAGTGTGTGAAGGAATGCTGTAGCAATTCCAAAATAGATCAGTAAGGATAAAATATCATTCAATGTAGTGATCAGTGGCCCAGATGCAATGGCCGGGTCCACATTTAATCTGTGTAAAATAATCGGCACGACCGTACCTGCCATTGTCCCAATAATCAGTGTTGCAAGCAGTGAGGAACCGACAACAAAACCTAAAATCATATTGCCTTGCCACACCATTGCGACGATTGTAATAATAATGGAACAAACAATCCCAATGTAAATACTTGCTCTCAGCTCTCTAAAAATAAGGCGCATAATGGTTTTTTTTGTTAATTCTTCTTTTGAGAGCCCTCGAATGACAACAGCAAGAGACTGTGTCCCTGTATTCCCTGTCATACCAGCAATCATCGGCATGAAGAATGCTAAAGCTACAACTTGCTGAAGGGTATCTTCAAAATAATTTAAAATACTGCCTGAAATCAGCCCGATGAACAAGAGCAAAATGAGCCAAGGAAGACGGCGATATGCCGCCACAAATGCCGGTGTGTCGAACGTGATATCTTTACCAGAGGCAGCAAACTTTTCATAGTCTTCGCCTGCCTCTTGAATGACAACATCAATGATATCATCGACTGTCACAATTCCGACTAGGACATTGTTTTCTTCCACGACAGGAATCGCAAGAAAATCATATCGTTCAATCAGCTTTGCGATTTCCTCCTGATCTTGAAAGGCTCCAACGGCAATGACTCTTGTAAACATGAGATCCTGTACTTTTTCATCCGGTTCACCTAAAATGAGATCCCGGTATGAGAGCACGCCTACGAGTTGTTTTTGATCATTAATCACATATAAATAGTTGATTGATTCCGCAATTTCAGCAAAGCTTTTCAGCTTCACAACTGCATCCTGTACTGTAAAATGCTGAGGAATCCAAACAAAACGGTTGGTCATGATCCGTCCCGCAGTCTCAGCAGGGTAATTCATAAGAAGCTGGACGGCTTTGGATTCCTCTGCTTCCATGTTAGATAAAAGCTGATCCTTTAGCTCATCCTCCATCTCATCAAACAAGTTGGCTAGATCATCGTTATCCATTTTGTTTGTGACGAAGGTCGCTTTGTCTTTCCCTACTTTTTCAAGGACGATTTCTTGATATTCACGCTCCAGCTCACCCATCATTTCTGTCACGTCATCGACTGGTAAAAAGCTGAGGAAGCGGCTGCGGTGTTTCTCTGGAAGCTCTTTAAATAAGTAGGCCATATCATATGGCTGAAGTTCTTCCATGATGTTTTTAAATTCTTTTCGTTTTCCATCTCTTAATAAAATAATGATGCGTAAAATGAGTTCATCGTACGTTATATTTTGTATCATCGCTGTTACCTCCCCAAAGTCAGGAGATACCCGAATCCCTTAGAATGTGCGGGGGTCAGGATCTCCTCTATCTGATGTCTCGATCTGATCTTTTGACATATTCTCTATGTGTCTCGAATCGGGATGATCCATCCCCACACCTCCTTTTCCCATAAAAAAACACCTTCAACCGAATGAAGGCGCTTTGTAAGCATGACAAATAAACACTTGCTCCTTCAATCGTAGAGCTTTAGCACTGTATGGCATAGGAAAAATCCAGCTGCATTAAAAATCACCTTATGTCGATGATTTCTGTTGACCCATTGGCGTCTTTGGACATTTTTGGGCAGCAGCGTATCTCCATACAGGAGCCTCACCTAACGAAGTCTCATATTGTTGACACACTGAGATTACAGAAAAAGTGCAGTGATGTCAATAAGCAAGTTGCCCAGTTTCCTTATGTATTCGCTTACTTTTCAAAAAAAGAGCGATAGACAAAGTAGACCATCGCCCTTTCACTGTTTTTTATTCCTCTTCTGGCTGATTCATATCCTCTTGGGAGAGGAGATGAAAAGAATCATGCAAAAACAAAGCATATCCTTCTCCGTCAGGGTGCGGAACATATTCCGCATGGTCCATTGTTTGCTCTTCTTCTTTTTTCTTCATATTCTCTCGCCTCCTTTCCCCTAGTTTGTCCCAATGAAAAAACCTTACACATGAAAGTGTAAGGTTTCAGATTGTCGACAAAGGGCTAAAATGAACTTTATTTTAGCCCTTTGTCTTCTTTTCAGCTCAGCGTGATAGAAAACCTTTGAAGTCTAGGAAGGACGAGCACTGGCGCGGAGCGAATTTGACATTCGTGAGCACCAGCGCGCAGGACTGACAAAGAATGCGAGGGTTTGTCTACACGCTGAAAACCTTACACATGAAAGTGTAAGGTTTCGTTGTGGCTTAATCATCCCATTCTTGCTTTAGGATTTTGCCTGTTTTAGCGGAAATCTCAAAATCAACTTCCTCGCCGTTTGGTGTGGTGATTTCGACTTCATATAAGTACACGCCCTTTTCTTTATCTAAATCAGAATCTGTGACTGTCCCTTTTACTTTTGCAAGAGCAATTTGTTCAGCTTGCTTTTTAGTGATTTTTACATTTTGTTTCTTTTCTTTGACCGGATCATTCAGCGCTTTTCCTGATTTAGCATCGACATATACTTTATATTCAAAGCCGCCTTTTTTAATCTCGACCTCATACACCCATTTTCCTTTTTTACGCTCAAGATCCACATCATCTACATACCCTTTCACCACTTTTAGGGCTGCTTTTTCTGCTTGTTTCTTTGAGACAAACGAAGATTTCTTTTGCACCACTTGCTCCGCGTGTGCTGTTTGATTTGTATTTTGCGCTTGAAGTGTGAAACCACCTGCGACAAGAGTTCCTGTTAATGCTGTAGCTACTAGTACTTTTTTCATCATGTTCATATCCTCCTCTATTTGATTTCTCCTTTATCTTAAAGAAACAAGATGATAAAGGAAGGAAAGAAACATGAGAAAATCATGAGAAAAGGATTAGTTTTCGTACGTAATTCCTTCAATATCCCCTGTATATGCGTTTACAAGTACCTCTGCCTCTCGCCCGTCAGGCAAATCGAGCTCCACCTCAAATACGAGCATACCGCTAAATGTTTCTAGATCGGCATCATCCACTGTCCCTCCGACTTCTTTTACTGCAATTCGGATGGCTTCTTCGACCGTGATTTTTGTCATTTTCTTTTCTTTGGAGGTCGGGCTTTTCTTTTCTGCTTCAAGCACTTTAAACGTTTGCTTGTCGACATCGACTTGATATAATTCTTTTTTTGATTGGATCGTAAAGATAAAACGATCCGATTTTTCTTTCTTTTGAATGACTGTACCGCTCACTTTTTTAACAGCCGCTTCTTCTGCCTGAAGCTCAGCATTTTTTTCATTTGGTTTTTGATAGCTTTTTATTTGTCTAATTTCTTTCATTTGACCGCTTGCGGAAGATGCAATGATTTGATAAATGCCATTTGCATTTTCCAGCGTCAATGTATAGTCCTGTTTATGATTGATTAAATCAATTTGTGTAATGTTTCCATTGTAGTCTTTTGCAATTATTTTTTTCATTTCTGCTTCACTCAATATCTTTTGATCAATGGTTTGAATCATGAGCGTTGCAAAGGCCGCAAGAACGACGAGACATCCTGCGAGCGCAAGCATCATTTTCGTTTTTCTAGACATGCAGCGCCTCCTTCCTATTTCCTATTTTATAAGGAGGAAATGAGAAATTGATGAGAAAAGACCTATTTATTTCGGGAAAAGAATGGTCATGGTTGTCCCTTCGCCGATTCGGCTATCTACCTTCAGCTCAGCTCCATGCTCTTCTGCAATTTGCTTCGCAATTGAAAGACCAAGACCCGTTCCGCCGGTCTCACTGTTTCTTGCTTCATCCACACGGAAAAAGCGGTCAAAGATTTTCGGAAGATCCTCTTCTTTTATGCCAATCCCATGGTCACCGACTGAAATAAACGGCCTTTCCTCTTTCCATCCGCAGGTCACATCAACTGGTGCTGTACTATATTTGACCGCATTATCAATCAAGATGGTCAAAAGCTGTTTGATTTTCTCTTCGTCTCCTTCCGCAATAAGCGGCTGATCTGTTTGCACACGAGATTGAATGGTTCGATTGGTGGCCACTTCAAGTGTATGACAAAGCTGATTGCACATATGACCAAGATCAACTGGCTTCATATCCACATAGAGCGGCTGACCATTTTTTGCAAGTGTCAGCAATTGATCTGTCAGTCTTTTCATTTTTTCCGCTTCATCATGAATCGCTTGGGAGGATTCTTCTACAACCTCTGGACGTGTTTGCCCCCAGCGCTTCAGTAAATTGCTGTAGCTCATAATGACCGTAATCGGCGTCTTTAATTCGTGTGAGGCATCATGCAGAAATTGCTGCTCTTTTTCATAATGCTTCTCGAGAATTTCTGACATTTCATTAAAGGTTTGGCCCATTTGATACAATTCATCCTTAGAATCGCCTGATAATTCGATTCGTTTAAACGCCTTCTCCTTCATACTCGCCTTCATCGTACTCGTCATTCGACTAATCGGCCGGACGATTTGTTTTGTTAAAATGTGGCCTGCAAAATAAGAAAGCACAATAAATAAAACGCCCGCAGCCATTAAAATCATTTTTAATAGCGCTAAGTTCTCTTCTGTATTTTCGATTTCTTCATATACTTGAAGCGACACAATCTCGCCATTTGTCCATATCACCGGAATCGCAGCGAACGCAACCATATGCTTGTTATATTCTTTGATTTCTGCTGTCTGCCCAGATTCATATGAAAAAGGCAATGAACTAAACGTTGACTCCTTTGTGACAGTCAACTTTGATTCATCCGTTTCTGTCACGACACGGATCATACCATTTTGGGGCAGGTATGCTTTTAGCAGCTCTGATGATGGAAGACCTTCTTCTTCTGATTTTTTTAAAGCGATGGCGATATTTTCAGCCACTTCAGACAGCCTGGACATATCTTTTTGCGTCAAGGTGATTGAAAAAATAAAATAAATGGCTGTATGAAATAAGAGCACCATTAAAAACAGAGACAACGACGTATAAAGCTGGATCTTATTTTTTAATCTCATGCTTTATCCTTTCATCACATAACCCACACCTCTCACTGTGTGAATCAGTTGTTTTTCGAATGGGTAATCGACTTTTTTCCTTAAATAACGGATATAGACATCCACCACGTTCGTATCGCCAAAATAATCAAAACCCCAAACAGCAGTTAAAAGCTGATCTCTTGTGAGCACTTGCTGCTGATGCTTCAGCAAGTGGACAAGCAGGTCATATTCTCTCGGCGTGAGTTCAAGCATTTGGCCTGCCCTTTGTATGTCTCTTGTTTTCTCGTTGACAGTTAAATCTGCAATGCTCAGCTCGGTCTCCTTCTCTTGTTGCTCGTTTATATTCAATCTGAGTTGCGCACGAATTCGCGCTAATAATTCTTCTATGTCAAAAGGCTTTGTAATATAATCATTCGCTCCAAGATCAAGCCCACTTACCTTATCAGGCACACTATCTCTTGCTGTAATCAACATAATAGGTGTCGCCGTATTTGTCTTTCGAACTCTTCTCAGCACTTCAAGACCGCTTAATTCTGGAAGCATAACATCAAGCAGCACCAAATCGAAGCTTTCTTCTTCTAGAGCCTGAAGTCCATCTATTCCTGTCTCTTTGACCGTCACCTCATACCCTTCATACTGAAGCTCTAGTGACAGCACCCTTGCAATTTTCTTTTCATCTTCGACTACGAGTATCTTCCCTTTGTTCATCTCTATCTCTCCTATCTAAAAGGCAAGCTTGTCTTTTCATTATTATATGTTGCCTATCGCATTTGGAACAGTCATAATCTTCATGGCTATTTTTTTATGAAGGAAACATTTATTTTTGAACAAAAACATTACACATCCCTTTCACATCGCTTTTATTGCTTGATTTCATTATTTTTTAGTTTGCCTCTTTTAGTTCTTTTCACCCATTTTCATCTGAACAGGTGCAAGCTCACTATGCAGCATTTCCTTCTTTTTCATATGATATCAAGAGTTTTCCTCAAAAGCTGAGTTCTTTCGTCAAGATGTGAGGAGAACTGCATTTTCGATAATAGATTTATTATTTGAAAAATTATTACAATTGACCCTTTCCGATCAAAAGTTTCTTTTATACAATAACATTACGCAGCCTGAATCTACTTTGAAAACAAAATAAGGAGGGCTTTCTTATGAAAGGTGAAATTCGCTTAATTCCGTATGAAGTAAAAGCCAATGTGATGGAAGCGAAAGAGACGCCGGAAAGTATTCAGGAGATTAAAGCACCCGAACTTTGGTCAAGTGGCTTCAAAGGAAAAGGCATAACCATTGCTGTCCTTGATACAGGTTGCGACACAGAGCATCCCGACTTAAAAGATCAGATTATCGGAGGTAAAAACTTTACCGATGATGACAACGGAGATGCTGAAAATGTGAAAGACTACAACGGGCATGGTACCCATGTAGCAGGAACGATTGCTGC
This sequence comes from Bacillus sp. FSL R5-0422, assembly GCF_038610765.1. Taxonomy (NCBI): domain Bacteria; kingdom Bacillati; phylum Bacillota; class Bacilli; order Caryophanales; family Bacillaceae; genus Bacillus; species Bacillus sp. FSL R5-0422. The sequence goes on along the minus strand of NZ_CP152014.1, from coordinate 1,235,253 downwards.
AACGGATCAAAATGGTGGAATTTTAGGGGTTGCTCCTGAAGCAAAGCTGCTGATCGTGAAAGTTCTTGGCGGTGAAAACGGCAGCGGGAAATACGAATGGATCATTAATGGCATCAACTATGCCGCAGAGCAGAAGGTGGATATTATTTCTATGTCTCTCGGTGGTCCAAGCAATGAGCCCGCCTTACAGGAAGCCATTCAAAACGCGGTGAAAAGCGGTGTACTTGTTGTGTGCGCAGCAGGAAATGAAGGAGACGGAGACGAGCGTACGGAAGAGTTCTCCTACCCAGCAGCATACAATGAAGTCATTGCCGTCGGCTCTGTCTCCCTTGCAAGAGAATCCTCTGAATTCTCCAACGCCAATAAAGAAATCGACCTCGTCGCTCCAGGAGAAGACATTTTATCCACTCTCCCTAACCATAAATACGGCAGACTAACAGGCACATCGATGGCCGCCCCTCACGTAAGCGGTGCACTAGCCATTATTAAAAATGCCGAAGAAGAAGCGTTCCAGCGCAAGCTGTCAGAGCCTGAGGTCTATGCTCAACTTGTCAGAAGAACCCTACCACTGAAGCAATCGAAAGCCCTCGTAGGGAATGGATTTTTATATTTAACTGCACCTGATGTGCTTTTAGAAAAGACATTGGAAGCAGATCTTTTATCTCTATAACTTGAATAGAGGTCCTGAGAATAGATTGAATTTTCTCAGGATTTTTTTAATTAAAATTATTCAAAATTTACTTTGACGAAATGAAGTGGACGTTATATAATCGAACACAATAAATTCATAGTTTGAGAGTCGGTAATTCGATCACACGTCGAATTTTAATTGGGAAGACCGGTGAAAATCCGGCGCGGTCCCGCCACTGTGAGTGAGGAGAGCTTTTCTAATGAATCCACTGTCATCAGGACGGGAAGGATGAAAAGCTTGCAGATTCACCAGCCAGGATACCAGCCGCTCTATCACATCAAACCCCCTACGGTTGATAGGAGATGTCGGAAAAGCGTCAGTTCTGCTCACGCCTTATTTCGTACACACATTTTGTCTTTTTAAACCAGACATTTGCCCTCATCAATCTTCACCGTGAGTGTAAATGTCTTTTTATATTTAGAGGAGGAATTGGAATTGACAATTGTTAAAACAAGTAATCTAGGTTTTCCGCGAATTGGTTTAAACAGAGAATGGAAAAAAGCACTTGAGTCTTATTGGAAAGGTCAAACGGACCGTGAAACCCTCTTAAGCACACTTGATGAACAATTTTTAACTGCCATTAAAACACAAATTGATCAACAAATTGATGTTGTTCCTTCTGGAGACTTTACCTTCTACGATCACGTGCTCGATACTGCTGTTATGTTCAATTGGATTCCAGAGCGCTTCCGCAGCTTAAAGGACCCTCTAGATACATACTTTGCGATAGCAAGAGGAACAAAAGATGCTGTCTCAAGTGAAATGACAAAATGGTTTAATACAAACTATCACTACATCGTTCCAGAATACGAAAAAAGCACCGAATTCAAACTCACACATAACAAACCGCTTGAAGCTTACGAAAAGGTGAAAAAGGCGTTTGGTGTTGAAACAAAACCTGTTGTACTTGGTCTTTATACATTTGTATCACTTTCTAAAGGCTATGAACCAAATGAAGTAAAAGAGATTCAGCAGCGCCTCATCCCTCTTTATACACAGCTTTTAAAAGAACTTGAAGAAGCCGGCGTCAAATGGGTACAAATTGATGAGCCAGCACTTGTCACAGCTTCATATGAAGACGTAAAAGCCGTCAAAGAAATCTATCAAACGATCACAGAAGCCGTACCTGCCTTAAATATTCTTCTTCAAACATACTTTGATTCAGTAGATGCGTATAAAGAGCTTGTCACATACCCTGTTGAAGCTATTGGTCTTGATTTTGTCCATGATCAAGGACGCAATCTTGATCAAGTGAAAAAACACGGATTCCCGAAAGACAAAATTTTAGCAGCAGGCGTCATTGATGGAAGAAATATTTGGAGGTCAGATCTTGGCGAAAGATTGACGTTCGTTTCTGAGGTCATTGCCGGCGCTCAGCCGAAGGAAGTATGGTTACAGCCTTCAAGCAGCTTACTTCATGTACCCGTTGCAAAACACCCAAGCGAACAGCTTGAAGAAAAACTATTAAACGGACTGTCTTATGCCACTGAAAAGCTGGCTGAATTAACAACATTAAAAGAAGGCTTAACAAAAGGCACCGCAGCGATTGAAGCCGCCATCAATGAAGCCGAGCAAGCACTTCTTACTTTAAAAGAATTTGCAAAAGGAACCAATGCGGATTTCACAGCAGAACGCAACAACCTTTCATCGAAAGACTTTAAGCGTCCTATTGCCTTTGAAGAACGCCTTCGTATCCAAAACGAATCTCTTGAACTGCCGCTCTTACCAACAACAACCATTGGCAGCTTCCCGCAGTCTGCTGAAGTGCGCAGCGCTCGTCAAAAATGGCGTAAAAATGAATGGACAGATGCAGATTATGATGAATTTATTAAGAAAGAAACAAAAAGATGGATTAATATTCAGGAAGAAATCGGTCTGGATGTTCTCGTACATGGAGAATTTGAACGTACAGACATGGTTGAATACTTTGGTGAAAAGCTAGCCGGATTTGCCTTTACGAAATTTGCTTGGGTACAATCCTACGGATCACGCTGCGTGAAGCCGCCAATTATTTATGGAGATGTCGAATTTACAGCACCAATGACCGTGAAAGAAACGGTATACGCACAAAGCTTAACGGAGAAAAAAGTCAAAGGAATGCTGACAGGTCCTGTCACGATCTTAAACTGGTCTTTCCCAAGAACAGATATCTCCCGAAAAGACATTGCCTTCCAAATCGCTTTCGCATTACGTAAAGAGGTAGAAGCGTTAGAAGAAGCAGGGATTCAAGTCATTCAAGTGGATGAACCTGCACTTAGAGAAGGTCTTCCGCTCAAGGAAAGTGATTGGGCAGACTATTTAAACTGGGCAGCAGAGTCATTCCGACTATCAACATCATCTGTTCAAAATGAAACGCAAATTCATACACATATGTGCTACAGTAACTTCGAGGATATTGTAGACACGATCGAAGACCTTGATGCCGACGTGATCACAATTGAACATTCACGAAGTCATGGTGGATTCCTCGATTATTTAGAGAAACATCCGTATTTGAAAGGTCTAGGACTTGGTGTATATGACATCCATAGCCCGCGCGTTCCATCTGTCGAAGAAATGAGTCAAATCATAGATGATGCATTGAACGTGTGCCCGACAGATCGCTTCTGGGTGAATCCTGACTGTGGACTAAAAACAAGACAAGAGCCTGAAACCATTGCTGCTTTGAAAAACATGGTAACGGCGGCTGAAGTCGCTCGTAAAAAACTGGCGCAGCATGCATAATTGATTCTCTCTCCCCTGCTATCACGGCGGGGGATTTTTATGTGCAAATTGTCCTTTGTGACCATTTACTAGGATGTTTCCTTTTCTAGCATGATTCGTTTATACTAGAGAAGTCAGTCGAACAAAGGGAGGAAGACAATGAATCACGAAGATTTTTTACAACGCGCAATTGATCTTGCAGTAGAAGGAGTCAATAGTGGTACTGGCGGCCCTTTTGGAGCAGTCATTGTCAAGGATGGACAGATTATTGCTGAGGGAAGCAACAATGTGACAACAACGAATGATCCAACCGCACATGCTGAAGTCACAGCCATTCGAAAGGCGTGCCAAACGCTGAATACATACCAATTAGAAGATTGTATTTTATATACAAGCTGTGAGCCTTGTCCAATGTGCCTTGGCGCTATTTACTGGGCTAGACCAAAAGCGGTCTATTTTGCTGCTGGACATCAGGATGCAGCAGTTTCTGGCTTTGATGACTCGTTTATTTATGAAGAAATCAATAAAGATTACGAATCAAGAAATATTCCATTTTATCAGCTGACACTTCAAAAAACCCTTGCACCATTTGAAGCATGGGCAACATACGAACAAAAGAAAGAATATTAAAAAAAGACACCTGCTCATGAGCAGGTGTTTCTTTTTTCATCATGATAGTGAACTTTTTTTATTCAGCCACTTCAAGCTCTACTTCGATATTTCCTCTTGTTGCTTTTGAATATGGACAGAATTCATGCGCAGCATGGGCTAGCTCTTTCGCTTTGTCATGGTCAAGTCCTTTTGCAGACACAATTAGCTTGACACCAAGCTTAAATCCGCCATCACTTTCGTCTTTTAAAAGACTGACATGTCCCTCAACTTCTGATTCAATGTCGATCCCTTGCTTTTTCGCTACTTGCTCAAGTGCCCCTCCGAAACAAGCTGCATAGCCCGCTGCAAATAATTGCTCTGGATTCGTACCAGTTTCTCCATCTTTCTTTGCATTAGGCATGACAATATTATGATCGAGCACACCATCTTCTGAACGTACATGTCCAGCTCTTCCATGTTGTGCCTTTACTTTTGCTGTGAATAATGGTTTCATCTTCATCTCCTCCTTTATCTATTTATTCCTTTCACGTTCTATCCATTTCTCAAACATTTATCGCACATTCAAGATTTTTTTCGTTTTTGGGCTGTATTTATTTTAAAAAAGAAGAAAATCTTATACAATAATAAGTATGACAAAAAATAGTTGGTGACTGACATGACAAATGAATTCGAACATATGAAGCTGGAAAATCAGCTTTGTTTCTTGTTATATGCAAGTTCAAGAGAGATGACGAAGCAGTATAAACCGTTATTAGAAGAGTTAGACATTACGTATCCGCAATATTTGGCACTGCTTTTATTGTGGGAGCATGGAACATTAAATGTGAAAACGATGGGAGAACTTTTATATTTAGACTCCGGTACACTCACACCTATGCTGAAACGGATGGAGCAAAACGGTCTCATCATCCGCAAGCGCTCGAAAGAGGATGAACGTTCTGTGCAAATTCGTTTAACGGAATATGGCGAGCAACTAAAAGAGAAGGCTACTGCCATTCCATTTCAGATGCTTTCTGGGACAGGCAGATCGGACGAAGAGTTAAAAACGTTGCGCGCGTCTTTGCATGAGCTTTTGCAAAAATTAACACAATCAAAAGGCTGAGGGAATATTCCCTCAGCCTTTTATGATATCAATTATTGTGCGACAGCTACTAATTCTACTTCGATATTTCCTTGAGTTGCTTTTGAATATGGGCAGACGCCGTGTGCTTTATGAACAAGCTCATCTAATGCAGATTGCTCGATTCCAGTTCCTTTTACTTCTAACTTAACGCCGAGTTTGAAGCCGCCATCTGAACTGTCTTTGACTAAGCTCACATGTGCTGTTACTTCACTTTCAAAACGGATACGCTCTTGTCTTGCGACCATTTGAAGGGCTGAATCAAAACATGCAGAGTAGCCTGCTGCAAATAATTGCTCTGGGTTTGTTGCTTTTTCTATTTTTTTCGCTCTTGGTGTTCCAGGCATTGCTACATCATGCTCAAGCACTCCATCATTTGAAACAACCTTTCCTTCTCTTCCTCCGACAGCTGATACCGTTGCAGTAAATAAAACTTCTGACATATATATAACCCTCTTTCTCTCCATTAATATTTTCTACAATTGAATTGTACACAATTTAAATTCAAGAGTCAACGAATACACACTCTTTTTTAAGATTTCCTTCTCGCCTCTCTTTTATGTAGACAGTAAAAAAAGCCCTTTAATAAGGGCTTTTAGATGATGTCATGCTGCGCATTTGGTTGTTGTAGCGTATGGTTTCTGTTATCTGGGTCGGCATTTGCTGCTGTCAGCCATAACGCTAGGATGGTGATGCTTGTACAGACGACTGCCCATTTTTTAAAATTCATATAAACAATCCCCTCTCTGAATATAGATTCGAGCATGTTCCGCTTCTCCATAGAACATGGAAGATTTCTCATAATCTTCCATATCATTATAATACTTTGCGGTGTCTAATGCCAGCTCCTCTATATCTGGATATGCATAGGCAGACTCTAAAAAATGAAAAATTCGTTTAATATGCTCCGCATCTTGCTTTAAATACAATGCTTCTAAAAATATCGTCTTTTGAATATGAATGTCATCCTGAAGTGCTTCTGCTCGCTTCATACATTCTTCTCTGTAGTGTAAGGCTTCTTCGTGTTTACCTTGTTTGTATAATATCTGAGCGGCTGTATAAAGAGGGTCTATGGATCGACGAAGGTGATCGGATTGATTTTGGTCAAATAACGAGATGGATTCTTTCATTAGTTCGAGTGCGCGGTCAAGATCTCCCATTCGGTAATAACTATTGCCCATATTAAACAAAGAGGAAGCAATAAAACGCACATTTTGAAAGTCTCTTGATCTCGCAAGCGCTCTCTCGAGATGTGGTAATGCCTTTTCATGTCTTCTCATATCATCATAATTACCAGCCACAATAAATTCGCATTGAATCGTGCGAAGCGCATATAGCTCATGCTGAATATAGACTTCCAGCGCCAGCTTGGCATGATGCATCGAGATATGTGTTTGTTTCATGTGATAATATATTTCTGACATTTTAAAATGAAATTCCGCACGTTCAATATCATCTGACACAAAAGAAAGCTTGTGCTCTGCCTTTTGATAAGACGAAATAGCAGCAATGTACTGCCTACGGCCAAATTCATACATGCCTCTGAAAAAATGATAGTAGTATTCAAGCATGCCTGTGACATGTGTTTGATGCTCATCTATTTCTTTCGAAAGCTCGGAAAAGTTGGCGCGAAGCTTTCCTTCCTTTAATGGCTTTAAATAATCGAGCATGACCTCATGTCTGAATTCCATTAAAGAAAAATAGAGAAGCAAATTCTGATCTTCTTCCATTGAATCAAGAGAGGTGCGAATTTCCTGCTTTAATTGTTCTGCTTGTTCTGAATCAAATCTGCGGATTAATTCATACCACTTATTGATTTTCACTCCAATATCCGAAGAGGGAATGATTTTCGCCATATGTTGCCTTCTCCAATCTTCTCAAAATATAAAACATTACCATATTTTATCATACTTGACCGGAGAAATACAAAAATGAAAGGAAAAAGAGAGCCTATTGTCACAAGACTCTCTTTTTGAATTCATGATTCTCTTATTTGTCCTTGACCGCGAATGACAAACTTTTCAGAGGTTAAGGCAGGTAGACCCATAGGTCCTCTTGCATGCAGTTTTTGTGTGCTAATTCCTATTTCTGCTCCGTAGCCAAATTCAAAGCCATCTGTGAACCGAGTAGAGGCATTATGATAGACAGCAGCAGCATCGACAGCTGTTAAGAAAAGTGACGCGTTTTGATCATTTTCCGTAATGATCGCTTCGGAGTGCTTGGAGCTATACGTTTGAATATGCTGTATCGCTTCTTCTATGTTATCTACGATTTTAATACTGACAATCGGTGCTAAAAACTCTGTTTCATAGTCTTCTGTAGTAGCTAATGAAGCACTAGGCGCAAGGGCACATACAGCTTCATCGCCCCGTATCTCTACCCCATTTGCATGAAGGGCTTCAAATAACGAAGCGCCATATGTTTTTGCCCATGTTTCATGAATGACAATGCTTTCGATTGCGTTGCAAACAGATGGCCTTTGGGTTTTAGCATTCAGCACAATCTGCTCAGCCATTTCGTATTTCGCTGTTTCATCAATGTAGATATGACAGTTCCCTGCACCTGTCTCAAGCACTGGCACGGTAGACTCTCTCACGACAAGATCAATTAAATTTTTCCCACCGCGCGGAATGAGGACATCCAGATATTCATTTAAAGTGAACAGCGTTTTCGCCGTTTCACGACCTGTATCTTCAATTAATTGCACACTGTCTACTGGAATATCTGTTGTGTGAAGCGCTTCATGGATCACTTTCACAATCGCTTTATTACTATGAATAGCAGAAGAGCTCCCGCGAAGAATAACAGCATTCCCAGTTTTCAAACAAAGGGTGGCAGCATCTACGGTCACGTTTGGTCTTGCTTCATAAATCATTCCAACCGTTCCAAGAGGCACACGTACTTTTTCGATGTACAGACCGTTTTCTTTTTGAATGGTTTCTAATGTTTCACCAATTGGGTCTTTTAGGTGAATGAGTTGAAGGGTCGCGTCTGCGATGGCTTCAATTCTCTCTTCTGTGAGTGTAATCCGGTCAATAACAGAAGGCGTGAACTGCTTTTCCTCTGCAGCTTGCACATCCTTTTTGTTCTCTTCGATTAAATAAGTGGAAGATGCTTTAAGTGCAGTTGCAATGGCATGTAAAGCTGCATTTTTTTGCTCCGTTGTTTTTAGGAGCAGCTGATCTTTGGCTATACTTGCTTTTTTTGCTTTTTCAAGAACTTCGTTCATCATATTCCCTCCTCAGTTTTGTACATGCTGTACCCAGTGATCTCTGTGTATAACTTCAGGCTTTTCATTAGAAAGCTCATCACTTCGCAGTCCTTTAATACCGTGAAGCTCATCGGATGCGTACAAGGTTTGTCCTTTACCTACTAGTCCGTTCGGACCGACGACTTCAACGACCTCTCCTTTAGAAAAGTCACCAGCGACATCAATGACACCAGCCGGAAGAAGACTTCTGCCATGATGCAAAATCGCCGCTTCTGCTCCTGCATCTATCATGATTTTCCCAGAAACGGGTGAATGAAATTGAATCCATTGACGGCGGTTGTTAACAGCTGATAAGGCCTGTTCTCCGATATACGTTCCGTCTCCTTGACCTGCTAGAATATGAAGCAGCTTATCCTCACCAGTACCTGTACCAATGAAGACTTTCACGCCTAGTGAAAGTGCCGTTTGTGCAGCAGACAATTTTGATTTCATCCCGCCTGTCCCCACTTTTGAGCCTGTGCTCTTCGCATACGAAAACAATTCTTCAGAAATATGTGTTAGGACATCAAAACGCTTCGCGTCAGGATGCTCATTTGGATTTGCATTATAAATTCCGTTAATGTCTGTTAAGATGATCAATTGATCTGCATGAATTAAACCGCTGACAAGAGCTGACAGCATGTCATTATCACCAAAGGTAAGCTCCTCAATAGAAACAGAATCATTTTCATTAATAATCGGTAAAATTTTTCTTTCCAGTAGCTCCATCATCGTTGCGTAAGCATTGCGATATCTTGTACGATCTGAAAAGTCATTACGGGTTAAAAGCATTTGAGCAGGTGTCATGTGGAACTGTGAAAATAGTTCTGTATATTTCTGCATTAATAAGCCCTGACCAACGGCGGCTGCTGCCTGTTTTCCCTTTAAGGTCACAGGTCTTGATGGATACCCTAAGCTGCCAAACCCTGCTGCGACGGCTCCTGATGAAATTAAAATGATTTCATGTCCAGCCTCTTTCAGCTTTGCTATCGCTTTCACATGATCTTGCATCTTTTGTTCATCAATGGCTCCTTTTTGCTCTGTCAATGAACTACTGCCAATTTTGATGACGATCCTTTGCTTTTTCATTATTGATTCCCTCCGCTATACCTTTAGGCACAAAAAAATCCCTTTTTCTCCTTATGTAAAGGACGAAAAAGGGATTTTCCGTGGTACCACCTTCATTGAATAAGCATACTTCTAGCTTATTCCACTCAATTCCTGTAACGCCAGGCATGCGCTTAGATTTTTCCTCTAAGGCTCAAAGGGCAGGTTCAGCAGCTGTCTGCGGCAAATGTTTCAGCATGTCATTTGCTCTCTTTACGCATCAGTTCTTGCTTACTATTCCTTTTCAACGCTCGTTAATTTTTTTATATTATCACCAATTGCAAAGGAAAAGTCAAGCGGTCAATTAAATACAATCGTTTTATTCTCATGTACAATAATTCGATCTTCTAGATGCCATTTGACGGCACGAGCAAGCACACTCCGCTCAATTGTTCGACCGATATTTTTTAAAGCTTCCGCATCATCCCGGTGATCTACTCGCTCAATATCCTGTTCAATGATCGGTCCTTCATCTAAATCATTGGTCACATAATGAGAAGTCGCGCCTATCAATTTGACTCCTCGCTCATATGCTCGCTTATATGGATTTGCACCGATAAACGCTGGCAGGAAGGAATGATGAATATTAATGATTTTGTTCGGGTGCTGTTCTATAAAGCCCGGTGTTAAAATTTGCATGTATCTAGCAAGCACAATGGCATCAATATCATACTCTTCTAATAATGCGAGCTGCTCTTTTTCCGCTTCTTTGCGAATGTCTTTGTTCGCTTTCACAAAATGGAACGGGATCCCAAGCGCTTCTACTGTATCTTTTGCCGTTTCATGATTGCTGATCACGACCGCAATTTCAGCCATCAAATTGCCGCTTTGCCATTCCCATAGGAGCTCATGTAAACAATGAAGCTCTTTTGACACAAAGATCGCCAGCTTTTTAAGTTCACTTGCACGCGACATGCTCCACGTCATTTGAAATGAAGATGCAATTGGCTCAAACTGCTGCTTCAACTGATCCATATTTGCCGAGATGTCTTTCCAATCAAATTCAATTCTTAAAAAGAACCTGCCGCTTTCATGATCTGTTGTGTATTGGCTGGATTCAATGATATTTGCTCCATGCTCAAATAAAAAGGAAGAAACAGCGGATACAATTCCAGGCTGATCAGGGCAGCTGACAAGCAATCTTCCTTTTTGCTCATGCTTTTGTCTGTGTAATTCAAGTTTCTCTGTTATCAAAGTTCTCATGTATCATGACCTCATTTACGTTTTCATTCTAATGAAATATTATACTGGACTGGAAAGAGAAAAAGCAATGTAGAGCCCTATTTTTTATTGAATATTCATTCAATTCTGCACCTGGCGTGATATAATGTGAATAGACCTTTTATCATAAAAGGAGTGATGAAGATGAAAAGTATGACTTTGTTTGGAAAAGTGAGCTTTTGGCTCGGCATCGTTTGTCTAATCACAGGTATTTCCCTTTTTATAGCCGGTGAAAGACTTATTCCTTTTCTCACATTTGGTGTGTGTTTTCTACTTGTGAGCCAGCTTTATCGCAAAAATGAAAACGATTCCAATCATCATTCGATGTAACAAAAGGCTGGCATCTATCTGCCAGCCTTTTCTTATTCAATGATTTTCAATCCTACTGCCGCAGATAAAATCAATGCGATAAAAAAAATACGTTTTGCATCTTTCGACTCTCCGTAAAAAAGCATACCGACCATGGCGCCTCCAGCAGCTCCGATGCCAGTCCAAATGGCATATGCCGTTCCCATCGGAATCGTGTTCATCGCAAGAGACAACATCAGAAAGGACATCGAAAAGCCAGCCGCAATGAATAAAATCCATTTGACATGCTTGTCTTTTTGGAATTGATTCATCATGGTCACACAAAGCATTTCTAAGATGCCTGCTCCAATTAGTAAAAGCCAGCTCATGATTCAGCCTCTCCCTTCTTTTCTCCTGTTGTCAGCTTTAGTCCTAATACACCGCACAAAAGCATGACAATCAAAAGCAGTTTGACAAGCTGAACCGGCTCACCAAGCACCATACCTATGACGACGGTACCTGCTGTCCCAAGACCAGTAAAAACAGCATAAAGTGTGCCAACTGGCAGTACACTTGTTGCTTTCATGAGTAAATAAAAGCTCACGATAATACAAACGATGGTTGCGCCCCATTCTATGAGCGAGTTGGCATATTTCAGCCCCATCACCCAGCCGACTTCAAAGATGGCCGCAATAAAGACATTTCCCCATTTCATCTGATCTTCTCCTTTCTGAACGATTCCAACCAACAAAAAAAGCCTGGAAATCGATCGTTTGATCAAATCTCCCGGGCTTTTATCCCTCCGTGTCCATATGGTCTCTTTTAAAGACCTTATGTGTTTTCTCTCGGACCAGACTGCACCTGCGCACGGAACCCTAGAAAACCAATTCATCATAAACAGACCTGACTGAGAGCAGATTCTGTATTAAAAATCTTATCACACCCCAATATGCCGGTCTACCAGTTTGCTCTCCCTCTTCAAATATACTTGTTCATTTTTCGAAAGAAATGATTTCGAACCAGCGTATACTAAATGTTAGAAACAGATCAACTGATCAAGAAGATCTGCGGGATATTTGCGTGCTGCTAACCGAAGGGAAATGAGCGTATATGACAATCCATTTAATTTTTATTACATTGACGATCAAGCGTAAATACAAGGACATAGAGACCGTACTTTACGAACAAGAAGTTGAAACCTTATATGAAGAAATGAAACAGAAACAACTAAAGTATATGAACTAAAACAAAAAAATCCGGAAGAAAGATTAAGCTAGACACGCTCAAACTTTAAAGGAACGATCATATCGCTGGTATAATGAACTCAGATTGAAGTGATGAACGTTAACTTTAGGACGCTGCATTACAGATCATCCGTTGCATCAGCAAAAAAATGAAAACCAAGAGGTGGATCGTATGATGATAACCGACGAACAGAAACATGAATTTTATCAAGCACTTGTTGACAAGGATCCGCAATATGACGGCACATTCTTCGCCGGCATTAAGACCACCGGTATCTTCTGCCATGCCACATGTACCGCTAGAAAACCAAAATATGAGAACTGTGAATTTTTCATTACAGCAGAGGAAGCACTGCTAGCAGGATATCGTCCGTGCAAGCGCTGCACACCATTAACATACCCTAACAGCATTCCAGAAGAAGTTAAAACACTCGTTTCAGCAGTTGAAACACATCCTGAAAAACGCTGGAAAGAAGAGGACTTTCGTCAGCTAGGCATTCACTCTGCAACGGCACGGCGGAAATTCAAAGAAATCTATGGCATGACCTTTGTTCAATATGCAAGATCACGCCGAATGGGACTTGCCTTTAAAGAAATTCTGAATGGAAAGAAAGTGATTGACCAGCAGGTCGCCTTGGGCTATGAATCTTCGAGTGCCTTCAATGATGCTTTTACGAAAATTATGGGCAATCCCCCTAAAAAGGCACACACTAAGATTCTCCATGCCAATTTTATTTCTACACCGATTGGACGGATGATAAGCGTGACAGATGCAGCGCATGTGTATTTACTGGAATTTATGGACAGGCGAGGACTTGAAAAGGAAATTGAAAACATGAGAAAAAAGCATCATGCCCGCATTTTAGTCGGGGAAACAAACGTCCATCAACAATTGGCAAAGGAATTGACCTTATATTTCGAGAAAAAACTGACGCAGTTTACAGTCCCACTTTCCTTGCATGGCACTCCTTTTCAAATGAAGGTGTGGGACCTGCTCACACGCATTCCTTCAGGCGAAACTCGTTCTTACCTAGATCTTGCTGTGAAGCTGGGAGACCCGCATTTGGTCCGGGCGGTAGGGAATGCAAATGGTGCCAATCAGTTGGCGATCATCATTCCATGCCACCGCGTCATTCAAACAAGTGGTGAACTCGGCGGCTACGGCGGCGGGATCGAACGAAAGAAATATTTACTTCAGCTAGAACAGCGGATATAAAAAAACGGCTCTGCTTATTTTGTAAGCGAGCCGTTTTCTTCGTTGCGATTGATACTGTATACATCAATGATTTGGTCCCATTTTGAAATGGTTTTTTCTTTTTTCATGCCCATTTTTAAAGCGACCTTTACCGATGCCTCATTATCCGGGCGAATTAAGCTCACCATTCGTCTGACCTTCATTTCTTCAAAGCCGTAGGTGAGACAGCCCTTTGCGGCTTCAGCAGCATAGCCATTCCCCCACGCTGCTTTCTTAAGCATATAGCCGATTTCAAGTTCGGTTTGTCCTTCGATGTTTTGCAAAACAATCCCGCTTTGTCCAAGTGGTTCATTCGTTTCTTTGTCTTCAATGATCCAGAGAGAAGTATGATACATGCGGTCATTCTTTTGATTCCATGCAATCCACTCTTTCGTTTGCTGCTCATCCTTCAAAGAAGGATAATATTTCATCACTTCTTCATCTTGAAACAACATGTGATATAAAAATGGGGCATCATGTTCATTCATCGTTCTCAGCCTGAGCCGCTCTGTTTCAAGCACCGTCCGTGTTTGATGCTGCATTTCTCATCCTCCCCTTGCTTACTGACTAAATATATCTCCGAACAATCCATTTGAATCTGGGGCAAAGTAATGGAATCCCGCACCGGTTAAACTAGCTGCCAGCGCTGTCCACATGATTAAACTGACTGTCATCCATACTGCGACTTGCTTTCTTTTTGTTCCAAAGCTCATGCACATAAACGCCGCTAAATGACTGCCAATGATAAAAGGTCCGAATAGAGCTAATCCTGGGAGACCATAGCGTTCCCAAATTTTTCTCGCCCGCTGCTGCTTTTTTTCTCCTTTTTCATCAGTTTTTCCCTCTTTCTTCTTTAACCGCCATGCTTTAAAACGGTCTACGAAAACAATGAGAAGGAAAACAGTAAAAAAATTACCGATGAATCCAATAACTGCTGCCGGTACAGGATGCATGCCACTTAAAATCGCTAACGGAACAACCCCTACCACTTCAAAAAAAGGCAAAGCAGCCAATACAAACACAAGTACATATCCCCATAAAATATCCAAATACAGAACCCCTTTTCATTTTTGTCCTCTTCCCATTGTAATGAAAAATACGCTACCATTTCTACATTTTTTTAGAAAAAGAAAAGCACATCCGATGGGATGTGCTCAGATTGTTGACAAAGGGCTAAAATGATCTTGATTTTAGCCCTTTGTCTTCTTTTCAGCGTGATAGAAAACCTTTGCAGTCTAGGAAGGACGAGCATCGGAGCGGAGCGAATTTAACATTCGTGAGCACCGAAGCGCAGATCTGACAACGAATGCGAGGGTTTGTCTACACGCTGAAGCACATCCGATGGGATGTGCTCTGTTTATTACATCGTGCTTTCATTTTTCTTATTCGTCCGGCGTAAAACAATGAGCACAAGCCCAATTATGATCACAATAGATAGTAGACTTTGCAAGAGAAGAACGCCTTGTGATGTCCAGCCAATCCATTCGAATATGAGCTGCGGTCCGAAAAAGATGATCGGAATCAGTGAAATGAGATTCGCTTTCATGAGCGCATTAAAGACAATGATACATAACAGCATAAGCAGGATGACGCCCCATCTTTGACCTGAGGTCAGCACAAGTAATGGTGTGCCAAGTTTTTGATCCAATAGTTTGATGGTGACCATTGAAGTCAACTGAAAGATGCCTAAGATCCAAAAATAAAGAAATGCCCGGCTGCCTATTTGAAAGGCAGACGCTCTAAACATCACAATGATCATGATGACATTAGCCACTAAAACGAGCGGATAACCAATCAATGCATACCAAGAATAGGATAAGCTTTGACTGATCGCATCTGATAAAATCATATAAAAGAGTGATCCAATTAAGAAGGCACTAACGAAGGGAACCCAATCTTTATGGTTTCCTGACATCTCTTTTGCCAGTTCATCAGCATAGCCCCGCGGATCACCGCCAAACAAAGCCTCTCCTGTTTTACCGTCCTTTTCAGCCTCGACCGCATGTGTCGTCAGTTCATCCATTAGCTCATCAATTTCATCCTGATTTTTCCCCTTTGAGATGAGATAGAGTTTCAGCTCTAGTAGAACGTGTCTTGTTTCTTTTGATACCATAATCTCACTTCCCTTTTTGTAGTAAACAATTTACATTCTTTGAAAGCTCACTCCAGCGGGTAATAAACTCTGTGAGCGCTTGTTCGCCAGCTTGAGTGAGCGTATAATATTTCCTTTTCGGACCGCTTGCTGATGCTTTTGTGACAGTGGTCACGAGCTGTGCCTTTTGCATACGCAGCAGGATCGGATAGATACTTCCTTCACTAATTTGATCAAACCCATAATGAGCAAGCTTCTTCGTCATTTCATATCCATAAATCTCACCCTCTGAAATAATCGACAGCAGGCAGCCTTCTAAAATTCCTTTTAGCATTTGTGTGGATGTTGTCATCTTTGTTCCTCCGATTCCAGTACCTTGCATCACAAGATAGCATCATCTTACCACACACTATCTTGCCATGCAAGATACCACCCTAGAAAAAAATCACCGCTTAAAGGGTGATTTTTACGCCCATGGTTTATCTGTCCCAAGTGCGTCAGCTAGCGCCTTGCTATGCTTTCGGCGGCTTTTTCTTTCTTCAGCTCGCTGTTTTGCTGTTTGATGCAGCATGATTTCTTCCTCTGTTTCAGGCATCACCTGCGGAACTCGTTTAGGTTTTCCGTCTTCATCTAACGAGACAAATGTCAGAAATGAAGTGGCTGCAAGTCTGCGTTCTCCAGACATCAAGTTTTCTTTCATGACTTTAACGAACACTTCCATGGAAGACGTGCCAACCCACGTCACATAGGATTCCAAGCATACTGACTCTTTTTGTCCAATCGGCTCTAAAAAGTCAACAGAATCCATCGAAGCCGTAACCGTTTCACTTCGGCTGTGCCTTGCTGCCGAGATGGAGGCAATGTCATCTATATAACTCATTAATTTTCCGCCAAATAAGGTTTGGTGATTATTCGTATCGAGAGGAAATACCCTGCTGGTTTTGACAACTTTTGATTCCTTGCAGTATTTGAAATTTTCTTCACCCATCATCATAGCTCCTTCTTGCTGTTTTCGTGAATGCGGAACGACTTTTATTAAACACTATTCTTTTAGGTTTGTCTAAACTTTTTGCTTTAGTCTCTCGTGAGAGATTTTCTATCGGAAATGTTTCAACCATGACTAAAGCGAGGAATAATAGAACTATGAACAAACAAGGAGGCCATTTGATGGATTCTATAAGAGCAGAACAAATACACAAAATGCCGCAATGTATGAGTGAATATGACAATTTACAAGAAGTCCTTTTATGCAGCCCCATCTATATGGAAATCAAACAGATCATCAACGAAACCCAAAAACATTTTGCAAGAGAAAATATTTCTCAAATGAAAGCCATTGCTCAGCATAAGCAATTGATCCAAATCCTAAAAAACCATCAAGTACGTCCCATTATGCTTCCTGCAAATGACCGCTATCCTGAGCAAGTCTTTACTCGGGATATTGGGTTTACGATTGGACATACACTCTTTGTTTCAAGCATGGCTGCTCCGGTTCGGCAAGGAGAAGAACAATTATTAAAAGAGTGGGCACAGGAAAATGGCTTCAAAACTGTTAGCCTGACAAACGGAACGATTGAAGGCGGCGATGTACTTGTAGACCAAACACGTGTATTTGTCGGAATGAGCAAAAGAACAAACCCAGCCGCTATCTATGAACTCAAAAAAGAACTGCCGGATCATGACATTATTCCCATTCATCTTCCTCCTCACATTTTGCACCTCGATTGTGTGATGAATATTCTCTCTCATGATGAGATGTTGATTTATCCTGAAGCGTTCAAAAAAGAGGATCTTCACTTGCTCAACATGCATTATCATCTCATTGAAATAAGCAAACAAGAGCAATTCACACTCGGACCTAACGTTTTATCTATTGGACAGAAAAAAGTGATCAGTTTGCCCATCAATCAAGAAACAAATGCTGCATTAACCGCTCACGGGTACACTGTCATTGAAGTGGATTTTTCAGAAATCATTAAATCTGGTGGGTCTTTTAGATGCTGTACATTACCGATTCGACGTTCATCCACTAAAAAAGCCAGCGTGTAGAACAGCTTGTCTACTTGCTGGCTTTTTTCTATCTATTTTTATGTCCGGTCGTATAAATGACAGGCGACATCATGCCCCTCTTCTACCGCTTGTAATGTTGGCTTTTTTTCAGCACACACATCCATCGCTGCAGGACACCTTGTTCGAAATACACAACCGCTTGGCGGATTCACTGGACTTGGAATTTCTCCTTTTAAAATGAACCTTTTGCGCTTGTCCTCCACGTCAGGATCTGGAATGGGGATCGCTGACAGCAAGGCTTGTGTGTATGGGTGCAGCGGTGTTTGATATAACGCATCACTACTGGTCAATTCGACGAGATGACCTAAATACATGACACCGATTCGGTCGCTGATATATTTGACCATCGACAGGTCATGCGCAATAAAGAGAAATGTCAGCCCTTCCTCCTTTTGCAATTTCTTAAGCAGATTCACAACCTGCGCTTGAACGGAGACATCTAGTGCAGAAATTGGCTCATCTGCCACAATAAATTTCGGTGCTAAGGCGAGTGCCCTTGCAATACCGATTCTCTGCCTCTGCCCTCCACTGAATTCATGGGGATAGCGCGTGGCAAAGTCATAGCTAAGTCCAACCGCCTCCAGTAGTTCTTTCACCCGGGCCACCCTTTTCTTTTGACTCCCATAAAGGTGATGAATCTCCATTGGCTCCAGCATGATATCTTTGACAGACAGCCGCGGATTCAGGGAAGAATACGGATCTTGAAACACCATTTGAATTTGCCGATTAAAATCAAAGGATTCTTTTTGTGAAAGGTGATGAAGGCTTTTCCCTTCATACAAGGCTTCTCCATCTGTCGGTTCATAAAGGCGCATAAGCACTTTTCCAAGTGTGGATTTCCCGCAGCCGGACTCGCCAACAAGGCCAAATGTTTCGCCTTGTTTCAACTGAAAGGAGACACCGTCTAGTGCTTTTAACGTTCTTCCCTTCGATAGATGAAAGTGTTTTTTGAGATTGTTTACTTGTAAAAGTGGTTCAACTGCCATGACCTTTGCTCCCTTCGCTTGGCAAATACCGTCTTGCACCTGCCCATTCTTTTTCATATGAAGTGCCAGAAAGGGAAAGAAGTTCAATTTCTCTGCCGGTTTTAGGCGAGTGAAGCATCATACCGTCACCTGCATAAATCCCAACATGGCGTATAGCTCCCTTTCCGTTGTCATTGGCGAAAAACAATAAGTCGCCTTGTTCTAAATGGCTTGATGCGATCGGTGTACCTTGCACTGCTTGGTCACTTGCGTCTCTCGGCAAAAGATATCCGCACGCTTTATACATGCTGTAAGCAAAGCCCGAACAGTCATAGCCAAAGCTGCTCATACCACCCCATAAATACGAAAGACCAATAAATTGTTTTCCCTTCTCTACAACATCTTTTCCAGTCATAGCGGAAGTGGATGAAACTGGTTGCACATCTGTTTTATTGATTTCTCTCGTCCCTGCTGGTGTGACAACGCGAAAGCGATCACTCGTTTCTTCTACAGCTGCGAGCTCTGTTAAAAAACTAATTTCCATGTCCGCTTGCCCGTTTCGATAGAGCATGGCTTTTTTCTGACAAACGATATGAGATATAGCTGGCGCACTTCCTTCTGTCACTTGCTTTAGTTGGTTCGCAGGTATATAGCCAGGGTAGCCTTGCGGATGTTTCCGGGTGGCCTGCTGCGGAATGACGACCTTCATCCAGCCGTCTGTCTCTTCTAAGCCAATGACTCGTTCACCGAGCAGTACTTGCGACTGAATCAGATTTTCTTCACATAAAGCCAGTTTTTCTTCATATGTTTGCTTGTCAATCCACTCTTTCATTTTGAAGGAGCTCTGAAGTACCTTTTGATCCATTTCTCTCGGTGACTGCGGCGTTGTCCATACGTTCGCGACTGCAACCTTTGATTCAAATATCATCATGAGACTCCTTTCACCCCTCGAATGCCTAACCCATGTTGCGGCGAGAAAAAGATATCTTTTCCTTTGTATAAGATACCTCCGTCTACCATGTCCTCTTTTAGCATCAGCGGGGCATCAAAATCGTAGCGTGTGATATTCGGCTGACTTGCGGCGAGATGAGCGGCTGCTGTAATCCCAAGTTTTGACTCAATCATGCTGCCAACCATACACTTGACGCCGTATGCTTCTGCTAAAGCGTTAATTTTTAAAGCCTCTTTTATGCCGCCTGATTTCATTAATTTTAAATTGATCAAATCACAGCTTCTCGTTTCAAGCACTTTGATTGCATCATGAAAACTAAAAATACTTTCGTCTGCCATAATCAGTGTATCTGTTGCCTCCGTCACACGGCGCAGGCCTTCGATATCTTCTTTTGGCACTGGTTGCTCGACTAGTTCGATATTCAGTGACTCCATTTTCCGAATGGCTACGACCGCTTCCTTCCACGTCCAGCCCTGATTCGCATCGAGCCTGATCTGAATATCTGGCCCGACCTTTTCTCGAATTCGCTTGATTCGCTGAATATCCGTGTCTATGTCATCTTTTCCTACCTTGATCTTTAATGTCTGAAAGCCTTCTGCTGCGTATTGCTTCGCATCTTCCGCCATCTCAAGTGGACGGTTTACACTGACCGTATAATCGGTTTCAAGCTGACTGCGATATCCGCCAAGGTATTGATAAAGGGGAAGTTCTGCCTGCTTCGCTAAGCCATCATAAATGGCCATGTCAACCGCTGCCTTTGCGCTTGTGTTGCAAGCGAGCACACGATTCATTCGAGAAAAAATTTGTTCATACTCAGACAAGGAAGCCCCAAGTAAGATCGGTCTGATCACTTCACAGATGGCATAGTCGATGCTTTCCAGCGTCTCACCTGTAATCACGGCAGTCGGAACTGCCTCTCCGTAGCTGACGTCACCTTGATCATATGTGACGATAACGATCAGAGATGCTGCGTCATACACCGTTCGCAAAGCGGTTTTGAAAGGCTTTTTTAGTGGTACACTCATTCTGCATGTGCGAACATCGACGATTTTCATGTGATCGCCTCTTTCGCTGCAACGCCTGGAGAAATGTGCAGTTTTTTTCCTGTCGCATCTAATGCAGCCTGTGTGCCCATTGGAATGGCAAAGTTCGGAGAAGAATGACCGATCCGAAAGCCCCCAAGTGCAGGCTTCTTTTGCGGCACAATATATGTGTCCCATACTTGATTCAATGTGAGGGACTGATCTTTCTTTTTTGGCTCACATTGATGAAAATCTCCAATGATGAATCCAGCCGCATCATCCAATTTCCCAGCAGATGTGAGGTGCTGCATCATTCGATCAATTTTATAGGGTTCTTCGTCAATATCTTCAATGAACAAAAGCTTTCCCTTCGTATCGATTTCAAAAGGTGTACCAAGTGTTGTGACGATGAGGGCAAGATTTCCTCCTACAATCTCACCTGAAGCGGTGCCCGGATAGAAAGTATGAAGGGGCGACAAGTGGTGCGCATACGTAAAGGCTTTCGGTGCGAACAGCTGTAAAAAGGTATCTTTCGTATAAGGATGGACCTCTTCAAGTCCCACATCAGAGGAGAGCATTGGACCATGAAACGTCACAAGACCTGTCTGTTGCTGGATCGCCGTATGTAAAAACGTAATATCGCTGTAGCCCCAAAAGATTTTTGGATTCCGGCGAATCAGGTCATAGTTAATGGCTTCCGCAAGTCTGCCAGTCCCGTATCCTCCGCAAGCACAAATAACCGCTTTCACCTCTGGATCTTGAAACATGCAATGAAGATCTTCCACTCTTTCATGATCATGACCTGCTAAATATCCATACCGCCGGTCCAAATACTTCCCTTTTTTCACCTTTAGCCCGAGGCTTTCTAAAAAGGCAATCCCTTTTGCTAATTTCAGCTCATCAGGCGGGCTTGCTGGGGCAATAACCCCCACTGTATCCCCTGTTTGAAGTGCCACTGGCAGCTGGCTCATGCCGTATCCCCTCTTTCTCTTTGTTTCTTTCAATCTATGGGTTTTTGCTTCATAACATGAACAAATAAAGGAACAGACGCTTTTATTTCAAAGCGTCTTTTGATTCTAATATCATTTTCCATCTACTTGCGCCCATTTCAAATCGATATACCCAACAGGGTGACGAACAATCCCCTTCACGCCTTCTTTTTGTAAATGAACTTGGTTATAAAAATGAATCGGGATGATCGGTGCTTCTTCAATGAGAAGTGCCTCTGCATCATGAAGAATGTTGTTTCTCTTTTGCTCGTCTGCTTCCTGACTTGCCTTTTTAATCAGTTGATCATAGGTATCGTTTGACCACCCTGTCCGGTTCATGGCATTCCCTGTTTGAAAGCTTTCTAGGAAATTGATCGGATCTGCATAGTCTGCTAAAAATGAACTTTGTGAGAATTGAAATTTCAGTGCCTTTTGATCTTCAGCAAATACATTGGCTTCCATGTTGGCAAGCTTCACATCTACACCTAGCGCTTCTTTCAGCTGCTGCTGGATGGCTTCAGCTTTTTTCTTATTCTCAGGCTTTGTACTGTATGTCAATGTGACGGCTGGCAGTTTTGAATAGTTCTCTTCTTTCAGCCCCTTTTCTAATAGCTTTGCAGCTTCACTCTTATCGTTCTTCACAAGATCACCGCCAGCTTTTCTGAAATCCTCGCCTTTTGAATCTAGAATGCCTGGCGAGACAAAGGCGCGTGCTGGCTTCTCTTCATTTTTCGTCACATAATCTACGATATCTTGCGGATTGATCGCCATTTGAAATGCTTTGCGGATGTTTTTATTTTGAAAAGGTTCCATGTTTACATTCAGACGATAAAAGAACAATCCAGCCTGGTCTTCAATTTGTACATCTTTATTTTTCAGCAGATTTTCACTTTGTTCTGCTGGGACAAAGGCAGTATCTAAATCTCCTGATTGATACATTTGATAGTCTGTGTTTCGATCACTGATCATCAGCCACTTCACTTGATCTAACTTAACTGATTTTTCGTCCCAATACGTCTCACTTTTTGCCATTGTAAAGCTCTCATCATGCTTCCACTCTGTCAGCTTGAACGGTCCATTTCCGACAAAGGTTTTGGCGTCTTTTGCCCAGTTTGGGTCCTTCTTCGCTACCTGTTCATTGACAGGAAAAAAGGCAGGGTTTGCGGTCATATTTAAGAACGATTTCTGCGGGTATGCCAGTGTGACCTTAAGCGTTTTGTCATTCTCAGCGCTAACTTTCACGTCTTCTTTCTTTCCTTTTCCGCTGTTAAATGCCTCTCCGCCTTCAATCATGTATGCTAGGAACGATGCGGAGGAGCCTGTTTTCGGATCAAGCAGCCGCTTCCACGCATATTCAAAGTCACTCGCTTTCACTGGATCACCATTTGACCACTTGATGCCATCTCTTAAATGGAACGTGTACGTTTTTCCATCCTTTGAAATCTCCCATTTTTCCGCCATTGCAGGAGATGGTTCGTGCTTTTCATTCAGTCTTGTTAATCCCTCCATTAGGTTATTGAGTCCTTGCCACGATACATTATTAAAACCAATCGGAGGATCAAACGACGTCGGTTCGTTTTCGTTATTTAAGGTTAATACTTTCTTTTCACCCTCTTTGCTTGATGATCCTTTCCCTGCTTGCTCATTGGCTGTACATCCTGCGAGCAGCATGATTGTGAACAAACATATAATGATGATCCATCCCTTTTTTTTCATCAAAAACTCCCCCTTTGTGTTGAAGATAAAACGGTTTGCGCACGCTCATCTTGGAGCCAGCAATGCACTGTATGAGTAGGTGAGCGCTGCGTTTCATGCGGCATGATATGATCACATACCTTCATAGCGGCAGGGCAGCGATCTGTATACGGACAGCCCTTTGGCGGAGCAAATAAATCAGGCGGGCTTCCTTCAATTGGAACGAGTTCGTCTTTCATATCAAGTCTTGGAACGGATTGCAGAAGTCCCTTTGTATAAGGATGCTGCGGACTGTAAAAAATATCTCGCCTCGTTCCGACCTCCACCATCTTCCCCCCGTACATAACCGCCACTCGGTCTGCGACTTGGGCTACGACCCCTAAATCGTGTGTGATTAAAATGATGGTGACACCTGTTTTTCTCTGAATCTCTTTAAACAGCTCTAATATTTGTGCCTGTATGGTCACATCGAGCGCTGTCGTTGGTTCATCAGCAATCAACACTTTAGGCTCGCAAATCAGCGCCATGGCAATCATAAGCCGCTGCCTCATTCCCCCGCTGAACTGATGAGGGTATTGCTTTAGCCTTTCCTTCGGCTGCGGAATGCCGACCAAATCAAGCATCCGAATAGCGGCTTCTTTCACTTCTTTTTTCGTCAGCTTTTGATGCTCCTTTGCCGCCTCCATGAGCTGATCGCCGATTGTCAAAGTTGGATTCAGTGCGGTCATGGGATCTTGGAAAATCATCGAAATATCGACACCTCTTATGGCGCGCATTTCTTTTTCAGATAAAGACAGTAAATTGCGGTCTTCAAACCATATTTCTCCCTGATCAACATGAGCGCTGTAAGCTGGTAGCAGCCTCATAATGCTTTGTGAAGTGACACTTTTCCCGCAGCCTGACTCTCCTACAATGGCAAGGGTTTCTTTTTCATATACATCCACATTCACTCCGCGTACCGCTCGAACTGAGCCGCCATATGTCCGAAAGCTGACGTGCAGATCGATGATTTGTAGAACTTTTTTCAAAGCGCCATCACCTCTTCATCTTCGGATCAAGCGCATCTTGCAAGCCATCACCTAAATTGTTAAAGCAAAACATCGTGAGTGAAATAAAAAACGCAGGGAAAAATAAACGCCACCAATGTCCATTATCTGATAGCACTGTCGGCAGCGCATCATTGGCCATCACGCCCCAGCTTGCAAACGGCGCTTGAATGCCTAAACCAAGAAAGCTTAGGAACGCTTCTGCAAATATCGCAGTTGGTACAGTTAAAGTCATCTGAACGATAATCGGTCCCATCGTATTCGGCAGCAGGTTGCGGCGAATGATGCGCAGGCTCTTTGCACCAAAAGTTTTTGAGGCAAGGACATATTCCTGGCTTTTCAGTTGAAGAACTTGACCTCTCACGATTCTTGCCATTCCAATCCATCCGGTGACAGTGAGCGCTACAATAATGGTGACAAGACCCGGTCCCATTAGAACCATCAATAAAATGACAACAAGTAAATAAGGAAGACCGTAGAGCACCTCGACGATTCGCATCATGACATGGTCATATCTCCCGCCCTTATAACCGGCAATGCCTCCATAAATCACGCCGATAGCAAAATCAATCAGGGCTGCCATGACGCCTACAAATAAAGAAATACGCGCCCCGTACCATGTACGTGTAAACACATCTCGTCCAAGCTCATCCGTTCCGAACCAGTGAGCAGCGGATGGCGGCAGATTTTGCATCGAAAGACGCTGTTCTGTCACGCTATTAGGTGCAAGCAATGGGCCTAATAGTGCCATGATAAAAAGAAAAATCAATACGGATAGACTAAACATCGCAAGCTTATTTTGCTTCAGTCGTCTCCATGTGTCCGCCCAATACGAAAGAGAGGGTCTTTTAATGGCATGTGCCTCCATTTTCTTTTGCTCTCTCGGAGAAAACCAATCGTCCGGCACTTCAGGATGTGGATTCGGTTGATCCTGCTGCAAATGTATACTCATGCCTTTCCTCCTTTCTGATGTAGCTGAATTCTCGGATCAAGCAGGCGATACGCCACATCAACAATGAAAAGAAGTGTGATTAAAATGATGCTGTAAAAAACAGTGGTTCCCATGATGACAGGATAATCACGGTTATTAATACTCTCGACAAAGTATTTTCCCATGCCAGGAATCGCAAAGATTTTTTCAATGACAAAACTTCCTGTTAAAATACTTGCGACAAGTGTGCCAAGAATGGTCACAACAGGCAAAAGCGCATTTCGAAGCGCATGTTTGAACACAATTTTAAAGGGAGAAAGTCCTTTTGCTTTAGCAGTGCGAATATAGTCCTGAGACAGCACTTCAATCATGCTCGATCTTGTTAACCGAGCAATTATGGCCATCGGACTAACGGCAAGAGCAATGGTTGGTAGCACCATATGCATCGGACTTGTCCACATCGCTGTAGGAAAGAGCTTCAAATTCACAGCAAGTTGCTGAATTAATAAGGTAGCAAAGATAAAGTTTGGAATGGATATACCGAAAACAGCAATGGTCATGGCGATATAATCAATCAAGCCATTGTGCCGGAGGGCAGCCATGACCCCTAGCAGGATGCCGGAGATGACAGCAATCAATATTGAGATAAGACCAAGTTCTAATGAGACTGGGAAGCCTCTCGCCAATAGATCATTGACACTTTCAGAAGGCTTTTTAATGGAAGGACCAAAATCAAAGGTAACGATGGATTTTAAATAGATGACATATTGAACATACAGTGGTTCGTCTAAGTGATAGTAGCTTTCGAGGTTTCGCTGAACGGTTTCGTTTGTATTTCGTTCTTCATTGAAGGGCGATCCTGGGATGACCTTCATTAAAATAAACGTTAACGTCGTAATCGTTAAAATCGTGGCAATCATCGCTATAAAACGCTTGAGCAAAAAGCTGGTCATCTGCCGTCTCCCCCTCGCTTAACAAAATGTTGTACGTGCGGCAAGCTCTGTCATGACAAGCATCGCTTGGTAGGCCTCTAATATATTCTCTGCTTGATACGTCACCGTTGTTGTCCCTTCAATCATCGCAGTACCAGGCATTAAATTCGCCCATTCAGCTTGTCCATAATTGGCAAACTCAATCTTCAGTAGCGGCTGATCAGGAGGCGTCAGCGGCTTGATGTGATGAATCTGTTTCATTGCGGCTTCCACTTGCTGCGAGATTTGTTGGTTGACTTTGGCAGGAGTGAGACATTTCACAGCAGATCTTGAGATGGTCTCTTTCACTGCCACTGTTTTCACACCAGGCATCAGCTTTTCTGCTTCAAGTGCTGCTTGATCATCTCCGCAAACAAGAATCACCGGCACACCATAGTAGCCTGCAACATACGCATTAAAACCCATTTCACCAATTGGATGATCATTTATGTAAAAATGTCTGACACCAAAAATCATACTGTGGGACATCACACCTTTCATAGACGCCCTCGCATGATAGCCTAAAAATACAGCAGCGGCATAGGTTTGATCTAACCCTTGAACCATTGAATAAGGCTTGACGTCACCAGATATAAGAGATGCCTCTTCATGCAATTCTTCAATCAACAAATTATTCATTTTAGAATGACTGTCATTGACCAGAATATCGGTTGCGCCATGCTGAAGAAGTGCCTCCACACAGGCATTCACTTCACCCGTCATGATCTTTCTGCCCCGCTCATAATTGTGCTGACGGGCATCGACAAATGTATGATCAGCTAGACCAGTAATTCCCTCCATATCGACAGATACATAGAGCTTCATCCCCATCCCCCTTTAATTAAACTTAAAATTTGTGTATATTTTTCTAAATTTTCTAAAAAATTATATGATTACTTGATTGATTTTTCAATACAATGTCTGAAAATAAGGAAATTAGACTCAGATAATACAGGTCAATAGACTGAGTGCGAAAGGATTTTTTTAACAAATAAAACACCACTAACTATGTCTTTAGTGGTGTTTATCCGCTTCGTTAATCTGTGATTTCAGTTGTTCATATTTCTTCATGGTTTGTGTAAACAGATCATCAAACATCTGAGGTGCCTGCTTTTGAATCACCTCGGCGCCTTCTCCTGTAATGCCCCCTTTTGTCGCCACTCTATCGACGGTTTCAGCAAAGGTGAGGCCTCGTTCTACAAGGACTTGACCTGTTCCTAAAAGCGCATATGTTAAAAATTCATACGCTTCCTCTAAGGAAAGCTCACTATTTCTCACAGCGGCTTTCGCCATTTCTTCAAAAAGAGCAGCGATAAAACCAGGAGATGAGCTTGTCAAGTTACTCGCCGCATCAAACTGATCTTCCTCTATTTCACGTACGATACTAAAAGCTGAAAGGAGACGATGCAAACGTGCCTTTTCTTCCTCCCCAGCAGTTTCGCCATGCGCAACGAGGGATACGCCTGTTCCAACAGCTGACGTGAGCGTTGGGATGTATCTTGAAATTGGTTGAGTCGTATGCTTTGATAACTTGTCTAACGTCACAGCCGCAGCTACTGACACAATATGAACCGAATTGGCTGCTGAAGGCAGTTGATCGAGTACATCAAGTACAGCAAGCGGCGGCACGCAGATAAAAAGTACATCACATGCAGAAAGTTCGTTTAATGAGCAGATATTTATTTCTTGATGCCTATCTTTGAGTTGAAGCAGGCGGTCTGTTTCACTTCTTGTATGGATCATGATTTGATGGACATTGAGTACTTCTTTTTCCAACCATTTTTGCACCATCATATCTGCCATGCTTCCATATCCAATGATTCCAATTGTCTCCACAGTTTAATCTCCTCTATTTTGCTTAGATTCACTACTTATTTTAACAATTTCCCACAATGTTTTCATTTTTATCCCACACTTTTTTCTTACGATCAAACCACACATAAGGTTACCCCCCCCTGAACCAACCATGAAAAATGAAAGAAAGAGAGTGATTCGAATGACACATCACAAACATGAAAACCAACCTTCTCATGAAATTCAAACATTGAAACAGCCACAAAAACAAAAGAAGAAGCCAAACGGCTGGTTTAAACCATTTGTTAGCGGCGTTGTGGGCGGCATACTAGCATTAGGTGTTTATGTCCTTACGCCATATGCCCAGCATGCATCAGACAATACAGCAAGCAATTCGGCAACAAAAACAGAAAGTGTATCGACAAATGATACAAGTGCCAATTCGTCAAAAACAACCGCTGTCCAAACATCACATTCATCAAACAACATCTCAAGCATGGTCGAAGATGTATCGCCAGCCATTGTCGGCATTACAAACTATCAAGCGCAAAGTCAAACAGACATGAGTTTTGGTGATTTCAATACGCCTTTTGATGAATCACAGCAAAATAAAAGCAGCCAAGAGGAAAAAACAGGTACAGGCTCAGGAGTGATTTTCAAAAAATCCGGCAGCAAAGCCTATGTCTTAACAAACAACCACGTCATTGAAGGGGCAAATAAACTTACAGTCTCCTTGCACGATGGCAAAACCACCAAAGGTAAATTGGTCGGAGCTGACCCGCTGACTGACCTAGCAGTTGTAGAAATTAGTAGCAGTCATGTAACAAAGGTCGCGGCATTAGGCGATTCCTCCTCGCTGCGTGCTGGGGAAACCGTCATCGCAATTGGAAACCCGCTTGGTGAAGATCTATCAAGAACCGTGACACAAGGAATTGTCAGCGGTGTCGATCGAACAGTCTCTATGAACACATCAGCAGGCGAAAGCAGCATTAATGTGATTCAAACAGATGCGGCTATAAACCCAGGAAACAGCGGCGGACCACTGCTTACGACTAATGGAAAGGTCGTGGGGATCACGAGTATGAAGATTTCTGAAACAGGTGTTGAGGGCATCGGATTCGCGCTCCCAATCAATGATGTCAAACCAATCGCCGATCAGCTTCTCACAAAAGGAAAGATTGAGCGTCCATATATCGGCATCAGCATGCTAGATCTCGAACAAGTCCCGGACGTGTATCAGAAAGAAACACTCGGTCTCAAAAATAGTCAGCTTGATCAAGGCGTATACGTCAAAGAAATCGCCGCAGGCTCACCTGCCGCCAAAGCCGGCTTAAAGTCAGAGGATGTCATGACCGCCATCAATGGGAAACAAATCAAAACCGGAAGCGAATTACGTCATGAGCTATACACGAATACAAAGATTGGAGACACCGTGAGCATCACACTCATTCGAAATGGAAAAGAAGAAACGAAGAAGGTGACATTAACACAAACTGAATCTAAGCAGGTCAGTTCCTAACGCAAAAGGAAAAGGGCTAAAATCAAAATGATTTTAGCCCTTTTTATCCTTTTCAGCGTGATAGAAAGCCTCATGAGCTACTTTTTATGATGACTGAATGGGTGTTAATCTCTGTTCTATTTCTGCTCGTTTGTGCTCTAGAAATGGAGGAAGAGCTAATTGATCGCCAAGCTCATCCACTCCTTCGTCCACTGTAAACCCAGGACCGTCTGTTGAAATTTCAAATAAAATACCATTCGATTCTCTAAAGTAAAGGGCTTTAAAGTAGAAACGTTCCACAACACCAGAGTTCGTGAATCCTGCTTTTGATATTTTGTCATACCATTTTTCCAATTCCTCAGCATTTTCCACACGAAAAGCTACGTGATGCACACTTCCTCTGCCTGAACGTTCAGAAGGCCCTTCCGTTTTTTCGATCACATGAATTTCTGTTCCAGCACCACCATTTCCTGACTCAAAAATGGTCACGATCTCACCATCTTTTGATTGTTCACGCGCTCTTTCCCTGAAGCCAAGGATGTCCGTTAAAACACGAATCGTTTTGTCCGCTTCTGCAACCGTTAATTCCACTGGCCCCAAACCTCTAATGGAAAACTCTGCCGGAATATCATCATGTACTGGCGGTGAGCCTGCTTCTTGTGCGGCCGGTTCGACTGTTAAAAATAGCTGTTGCCCTTCTGGATCTTGAAAACGCAAGGCAGGTCTGCCCCCTCTCAAGGAAGCCGTTTCTTGCTGCACCCCTGTCTCTTCAAAACGCTTTTCCCAAAATGTAAGTGCTTCTTCAGAAGAAACGAGAAGGCCTGTGCTTGTGATGGCGTTTGTTCCTTTCAAACGACGAGCAAGCATAGGAATTTCAAAGAAAGTGAGCTCCGTTCCCGGTGAAGCGACCTCATCTCCATAAAATAAGTGATACATAGATGGGTCATCCTGATTGACCGTTTTCTTGACAAGTTTTAAGCCAAGAATCTGGCGGTAGAAATCAACATTTTTTTGAGCATTGGCTGTTAATGCAGATACGTGGTGAATCCCATTGATTTTCATTATAATCACTCCTATTTCAAAATATCTCGAATTCAAGATAATATCCTTATGAATAAAATAGGACATTTTTCAACAAAAGTCAACCATTAGCCTAGATGTTCGGTTTCTAGCTATAAAATTAACATTAAATCAAAAATAATCTTTTATTGTTCGTTTTTAATAAAACATTTACCCTGATATCTCCAATAAACGAACACTTTTATATACAAATACGAAAATCAGAAAATTTTTTTAATTCTTGTTTTCCTAAAATCGTATTACAATGAACAAAATACATGTCACAGTAACGTACGAAAGTGATGCAGGAGGTCGTGTGTAATGAACAAAGAACAACCAGCGTTAAAACAGGACATCGGCTTATTTTTCGCCCTATCTCTTGTCATCGGGACGATTATCGGGTCCGGCGTCTTTATGAAGCCAGGCAACGTCCTTTCCTATTCAGGAAGCTCAGATATCGCATTATTCGCTTGGCTGTTAGGTGGCATTCTAACCCTTGCAGGCGGACTCACTGTTGCTGAAATTGGTACACAAATCCCTCGGACTGGCGGATTATATGCCTATCTTGAAGAAGTGTATGGTGAGTTTTGGGGATATTTATGCGGCTGGGTGCAAATTATCATTTACGGACCTGCCATCATCGGTGCGCTTGGTCTTTATTTTGGTTCATTGTTAGCCAATTTATTTTCTCTTTCTTCTTTATGGTCGACAACAATTGGCATTATCACTGTTTTATTTTTATGTTTGATTAACATCATGGGAACAAAATACGGCGGTTTTGTTCAGGGGCTGACCACCATTGGAAAGCTTGTCCCGATTGCCGCTATTATTGTGTTTGGCTTATGGAAAGGAAACGAAAATATTTTGATGGCTGTCAACGATAGCATCGCTCAAATGAACTTCGGTGCAGCGATCCTGGCTACGCTTTTTGCCTATGATGGCTGGATATTGCTTGCTGCACTTGGCGGTGAAATGAAAAACCCAGAGAAACTGCTTCCTCGTGCAATGGCAGGCGGGATTTTAATTGTCACGGCTTGCTATCTCTTCATTAATGTCGCTCTTTTGCACGTGTTACCAGCAGATCAAATCGTACAGCTTGGAGAAAATGCGACAAGTACTGCTGCGACAATGCTCTTTGGACCAATCGGTGGTAAGGTCATTAGTATTGGCATCATCATTAGTATCTTTGGCTGTTTGAACGGAAAGGTTCTTTCATTCCCACGTGTGATTTTCGCGATGGCAGAGCGAAAGCAAATCCCTTTCGCAAATGCGATTTCGCGGATTCACCCTACATTTAAAACACCATGGATTGCTGTATTTGTACAAATTCTGATCGCCATTGTGTTTATGATCGTCAGCAATCCAGAAAAGCTGTCAGAGGTTTCGATTTTCATGATCTATATCTTTTATGTCATGGCCTTTTTCGCAGTCTTTAAACTGAGAAAACAAAACAAAGGAATCGAGCGTGCTTATAGCGTACCACTTTATCCGCTCACACCAATCGTTGCGATTATCGGTTCCTTATTCGTCTTAATCAGCACCATGATCACCGACTGGAAAAGCTGTCTCATCTCCATGCTGATCGGAATTGCTGGGCTGCCTCTTTATTATTATATGAAAAAAGCACACAAAAAAGCAGAGCGTTAATCAGCTCTGCTATTTTTTATATTGCTTAATCACTTTGTATGATTCGTTTAAATATCTCATGAGCCGGTATGGCTTACTAAGCACGCGGATTGGCAGTCTTGAGATAAATCCATTCAAATTCGCCTTGTATTCCTGCGTCATCCGTTTTGGCTTTGTCGCAATTTTTTCGTATACTTCTTTGTAAAATTCCTTCATGATGTCGACTTGCACACTGATCTTCTGATGACACTCTGTACACTCAACGCTTTTCATCTGATCATTCACATAAACGATGCTGTGGAGGGTCTCTTCTTGGCACCGAGTACAATGTAAGTTTGCTTCCATTTCGGTTTTCTTCAAGATACACAGCTCCTTTCTCGTTTGATGTTGCTCTCTTTATACAGTTCGATAGCTATTCGCCGTTTATTGGACGGAAGCTTCCTTTAAAATAGCTGCCGCTGTTAGTTCGTCTGTCACCAGCACTTGAATAAAGCCACCATTTAAAGCCCCTAAAATACTTTCAGCTTTATGGGTTCCTTCTACAACAGCGATAACCGTTTTGACGCTTTTTAACTGCTCCAGTGATAAACCAATGACCTTTTGATTCAGTTCATCTTGGACAGGCTTGCCTTGACCGTCAAAGAAACGAAAGCCAATATCACCAACAGCCCCTGATTGCCTTAAACCAGATAAATCCTCTTCTTTTAAATAACCAACTGTTTTTAATGTTGACCCTTTATGCGGGTTACCAATACCGATGAGGGCAATGTCGACATTTTTACCTTCTTCAAGCACAGCCTCTATATCCTGCATTGCCATAAGTCGCTCTTTTAATTCTTCTGTTTCTAAAATCGCCGGGGCATATAAATAGGAACACGTGCCATTCATTTTCTTTGCCAGCTCATATGCCAGCTGATTGGCATGAATGTCGACTGCTTGCCTGCCCATTCCGCCCTCTAACGGGATGACCTTCACATCGTTTCTTCGCTCAAACGGATATTCCTTTACAAGCTCAGCTAATGTAGTTCCCCATGAAATGCCGATTTTCTCCGCATCTTTCATGTTTTTAGATAAATAATAGGCGCCAGCTTGACCGACTGCCCGTTTCACCATCTCAGACATTGTCCCGACACTTGGGACAACGACAGCATCTGTTAATTGAAATGTTGTTTCGAGCTGCTTTTCCAGTTCCACCGTGTGAATACTTTCGTCTTTAATGTATACCTCAACGATTCCCACATCTTTCGCTTTTTGTAAGAGCTTTGAAATGACTGGTCTTGAGACATTGAGCTTTTTTGCGATTTCCTGCTGCGTCCACCCGTCTGTATAATAAAGATGAGCAACTTTGACGAGCTGTCGTCTTTCTTCCCAATTCAGCATGTGACATCATCCTTTTAATATACTATGATTCCCAGTATACCAAACATTCGTTTCTAATTGGAACAATTGTTATGAAAATGACAAAAAGAGCGATTACCTCTCCGCTCTTTTTCACTCTGTATATTTTGGCTGATACGTTCTCCCGCCGTCTAACAGGATAATTTGTCCGTGTAAATAGCTTCCCTCGTCACTGGTAAGAAATAAAGTGAGTCCTGCGATATCGTCTGGTCTTCCTAATCTCCCGATAGGAATGAGCGATTGCAGCTGCTTTTTCTCCACCTCAGTAGGATAGAGCGTATCAAGCATTTGAGATTCAATCACGCGGGGGGCAATCACATTGATACGCACATGGTGTGCCCCTAATTCCTTTACAAGCGAACGCATCAGGCCAAAAGCACCTGCTTTTGAGGCGTAATACTGAATGCCGCCGCCTGAGCCAGTAATAGCAGATCCTGATCCAATCACAACAATGCTTCCTTCTTGCCGCTCACATATATAAGGTGCTGACGCTTTGATGCAATAGTAAAGACCATACAAGTTCACAGCCAGTGTCTTTTTCCAAAGTGAGAAATCGACTTCTAAGAAAGGAAGTGATTTTGTCATCCCTGCTGAATAGACAAGATGAGCAATGCCGCCGAGCTCCCTTTCAGCTGCTGAGATCATCTGCTGAACACTTTCCCACGATGAAACGTCAGCTTGAAATGTCAGCAGCTGAGAGTGCTGTTTTTTTAAAAGTAAAAGTCCTTGTTCATCTATATCGGACACAGCCACTCTGTGCCCTTCTTTTAAAAAACGCTTAGCAATTTCCTTTCCAATCCCTTGGGCACCGCCAACGATAAGAACTGGTTTTTGATCATTAGCCAGCACTCTCACCCCCATCAAGCATAATCGCTGCGCCATCTGTAAATGCGCCATATGATGTACTTAAAAAGACCGTCATATGGGCCACAGTCTCCTTGATTTGCTCTGCGTTAGGAATCAAATGGAGAGGCGGCGGTAATAAGGCGAGCACTCGAATGCCTTTGCCTTTAAATTCTCGCGCCAGCCCTTTTGTCATAGCATTCAGCATAGAATTCGATGTCGCATGTGAGATCCCGCCATCTCCAGTAATACTGCCTGAGGACGATATATTAATAATGCAGCCTTGCTTCTGGTCAACCATATGCCATACGGCAGCTTGACTGGAAAGAAAAACAGTATTCACAGCGGTTTCCACTTCGTCCATCCACTCATTAGGGTGAGTGGCGTCAAGCTCTGCTTCTGCTCCTTGCGCTGCTTGATTGACCAAAATATCCAGTTTCCCGCACGTATCAATCACTTGCCTCAGCATACGCGTGGCATCACGGGGCGTTTCAAGCGGATTCATGATAATACTTGCCTTACCGCCTATTTTTTGTATGTCTTCACAAATGGTTCTAGCCTTTGATTCATCATGAAATGTGTGTAAAAAGACATGTGCACCTGCCCGGGCTAAAGCCAAGCAGATGGCTTCTCCAAATCCATCTGTGCTACCTGTCACAAGTGCCGCTTTCTGATGAAGCTGGACGTGCACATGCATCTCCTCCCTATCCCTTGTTTAGCATTTATTTTCTCAGCTTACTCACGATCTCAAGAGCTGCTTCATAAAAACCTTCTGAGATGGTCGGATGCGGATGAATCATTTTCGCCATCTCTTCTGCTGTTCCTTCTAAATACATAAAGGAGGAAGCTTCTGAAATCATCTCTGTGACATGCGGACCTACCATCGTTGCGCCGATCACTTCACCATATGTTGTATCGTAAACTAACTTTATAAAGCCTGATTGAACACCTGCCGCTAGCGCTTTACCGCTTGCCGCTAAATCAAATCGTTCTGTTTGTACGCTGAGCCCTTTAGCTTTTGCCTCTTTCTCTGTAAGACCGACACTTGCCACCTCTGGTAATGTATAAATACATCTAGGCATAATATCAGCATTCATTTTTTCAGGTACGCCGCAAATATTGCTGACCGCAACAGCAGCCTCCGCCATCGCCGCATGAGCCAGCTGATAACCGCCGGCGACATCCCCAACTGCGTATACACCTTCAGCACTTGTCTGCATCTGATCATTCACCTTGATAAACGGACCATCAAGCTGAAGATCAAGCTGGCTAACAGCTGATACATTTGGTTTTCTTCCAACGCAGACAAGCAGTCTTTCCGCTGTAAAGATGTGCGTCTCCCCTTTATCATCTGTTGCATGAACCGCTTTGACTCCTTCGCTTTCCGTCACCTCTGTCACAGTGGTTTTCTTCGCGATATGGATGCCCTTTTTCTTGAGTTCTCTTTCTAGCAGCTTAGATGCTTCTTCATCCTCTTGTGGAATAATGGACGGTGCCGCTTCAATAATGGTGACTTTCGATTGAAGACTTTGGAAAATACAAGCAAGCTCAAGACCAATGACACCTCCGCCAATAATGACGACAGAAGCAGGAATATCTGGGATGTCAAAGATTGTATCACTTGTATCAAATGAAACATCTTTAAGCCCCGGTATTGGTGGAATGGCTGGTGTAGATCCAGTAGCAATAATTAACTCTTTCGTTTCAATCGATTCTGATCCATCTTGTTTTTCTATTTCAATCCGATGCTTGGTCACCGCTGTGCCCCTGCCATTATAGACATCAATCTTTCCTTGCTTTAATAAAAAGGCGATTCCGCCTCTGAGCTTTTCAATGACGTCATCTTTGCGCTTTCTCATTTTATCGAAGGAAAGAATCATGTCACCTGTTTCGATTCCCCAGCTTTTCGCCTTCTCGATTGATTCGATGACTTCTGCATGTTTAAGCAGAGTCTTTGAAGGGATACAGCCTCGATTTAAACAAGTACCGCCGAGAAAATCCTCCTCAATCAAAGCAACCTTCTGTCCGCGCTCAGCCGCTTGAAGGGCGGCAGTATATCCGCCAGGCCCTCCGCCAATGACTGTCAGATCATACGTTTTCGTCATCCGATTCATCTCCTACATTAGCAATTCAAATGGTTGTTCAAGCACTTTTTTAAGGTCTGTTAAAAAGGCAGCCGCTGGTGCGCCATCTACCACTCGGTGATCAAACGATAAACTAACCCCCATCATTGGTCTCACCTGAATTTCTCCATCTACTGCAACAGGTTTATCTTGAATCCGTCCTACACCTAAAATCGCCACTTCTGGCTGATTAATAATCGGGGTAAAGGCATCAATGGCATACATGCCTAAGTTACTAATCGTAAAAGTGGACCCTTTCAGCTGGTCAGGAAGCAGTTTTTGATCGCGTGCGTTTCGGCCAATTTCTTTCGCTTCTTTTGTCAGTTGTTTTAATCCTTTTTGATTCGCATGAGAAATGACTGGTACCATCAAACCGTCTTTCACTGCAACAGCGAGACCAATGTGTACATCCTCATGGAAATGGAGCTCATTTTGTTCAAATGTCATATTGATCTGCGGGTGGCGCGTGAGAACATGGCTGACCGCATGAATGATGATTTCTGTGAACGACAACCTGTAGCCTGTCTCTTTTTCAATCGCCGGAAGTAACTGCTGACGTACTTCTTTCGCTTTCGTCATATCAATTTCACTTGTTAATGTGACGTGCGGTGCTGTAAAGGCACTTTGTGACATGCGATCAGCAATCACTTTTCTCATGCCAGCTAATTTTTGTGTTTTCACAGGCGAAGCCTCTGTTGTTTGCGTTGCCGCTGCTTGTACGTCACTCTTCATGATCTTGCCGTGAGCGCCAGATCCAGAAACGGCTGCTAAATCGATTCCTTCACGAGCAGCGACTTTTTCTGCAAGCGGTGAGATGCGCTGGTCTTTCTCGCTAGAATGAACGACTGCCTCGACGTCACGCTTTTGAACTCTGCCTTTTGGCCCTGTGCCAGATACCTCTTGAATCTCCACATGATGATCCTTTGCTGTTTTTCTCGCTGCAGGCGTGGCACGTACTTTTTCATTAGATGTTTTTGGATCTTCAGTAGAACTAGATGACACTGTGTCTGGTGAAGATGATTCGCCGCTTTCTGATGAATCCTCATCTGCCTGTGCTGGCGGCTCGCTTGGCACCTGTTCATTTGCCTCACCGATATATCCAATGACAGCATTGACTGGAATTTGATCATCAGCTTCGTAGTATTTCTTTAGAAAAATGCCGTCATCATAGGCTTCCACCTCGATGTTGATCTTGTCTGTCATAATTTCAAATAGAGGCTCACCGATTTCAACCGAATCTCCTTCTTCTTTAAACCATTGAAGCAAGGTTCCGATCTCCATCGTACTGCTTAGCTTCGGCATAAATATCTCTTTTGGCATGATCTTCTCCCCTTTATTTAAGAGCGTGCAAGCTCTTTTGCTGCTTCAATAATATCTGGCACTTGTGGAATGACCGCTTTTTCCAGAGTCGGGTTGTATGGTATTGGAACTGCAAGGCCGCCAAGTCGTTTAATCGGTGCATCTAAGTAGTCAAACGCTTCACTTTCCGCTATCATACTTGCAATCTCTCCGCCGTAGCCGCCTCGTTTGACCGCTTCATGAACCACAATACATTTACCTGTTTTCTTCACAGATTCGATAATGGTTTCTTCATCTAATGGGACGAGTGTTCTTGGGTCTATGATTTCAACATCGATCCCTTCTGCCTCTAGTTCCTTCGCCGCTTCTAATGCTTTGTGTACCATAATCGCTGTTGCTACAATTGTGACGTCTTTCCCGCTTCTTTTCACATCAGCTTTCCCTAGAGGAATTGAATATTGCTCTTCAGGCACTTCGCCGATTGTTTTATATAAAAGCTTGTGCTCGTAGAAAATGACAGGGTTGTCATCATCCATTGCTGCCTTTAAAAGTCCTTTGGCATCATACGCTGTTGAAGGCTGAACCACCTTTAGTCCCGGAATATGAGCCATCCACGCTTCTAGGCTTTGTGAATGCTGCGCTGCGGCGCCCGTTCCTGATCCTGCTGGTGTTCTCACAACGAGTGGTACTTTTCCTTTTCCGCCAAACATGTATCGTGTTTTTGCTGCTTGGTTGACAAGCTGATCCATTGCGATTGTAATAAAGTCAGAGAATTGAAGTTCTAAAATCGGACGCATACCTGTCAAAGCCGCTCCGACTGCTCCTCCTGCAATGGCAGCCTCAGAGATAGGTGTATTGCGTACACGCTCTGGACCGAACTCTTCAATCATGCCGCGCGTGACCCCAAAAGCACCGCCATATACGCCGATATCCTCACCTAAAATGAATACATCTTGGTTCTCTCTCATTTCCTGACTCATAGCTTCTCGAACGGCTTCTAAATATGAAATCTCTCTCACTGTTGTTTTTGTCACGTGATTCCCCTCCTAATTAGGCGTATACATCCTCTAATAGTGTATCGATTGACGGTTCTTTACTGTTTTTAGCGAATTCAACAGACGCTTCAATTTCTTGCTTCGCTTCTTCCTGTAAGACCGCTGCCTGCTCCTCTGTCAAAACATTCAGTTCAGTCAAGAGAGACTTAAAGCGCTTGATTCCGTCTTTTTGTCTCCACTCTGTTTCTTCTTCACGTGTACGGTATTTTTTCGCATCACTCTTAGAGTGACCTTTCCAGCGATACGTTTTCATTTCAATAAGTGATGGACCCTCTCCAGCTCTTGCGCGGCTGACAGCTTCATCTACTGTGTTCATAATATCGACCATGTCATTTCCATCAATC
Organism: Bacillus sp. FSL R5-0422; assembly: GCF_038610765.1. Taxonomy (NCBI): domain Bacteria; kingdom Bacillati; phylum Bacillota; class Bacilli; order Caryophanales; family Bacillaceae; genus Bacillus; species Bacillus sp. FSL R5-0422. The sequence goes on along the minus strand of NZ_CP152014.1, from coordinate 1,196,011 downwards.
GATTTCCCAGGTATTCCGTAGCTTTCTGCTCTTGTTGAAATGTCTTCAATGTTGATCATTTCTTTTACAGGGCCAGACATGCCGTACTGGTTGTTTTCACAAATGAATACAACAGGTAGATCCCAAATGGATGCAAGATTTAGCGCTTCGTGAAAGCTGCCTTCATTCGTCGCTCCATCTCCGAAGAAACAAAGAACGACAAAGCCTTCCTGTTTCATTTTAGATGTGAGTGCTGCACCTGTTGCCAATGGGATACCGCCGCCAACAATTCCATTTGCGCCAAGGTTCCCTTTTTCTAAATCAGCGATATGCATTGAGCCGCCTTTTCCTTTGCAATAGCCAGTCTCACGCCCGAATAGTTCTGCCATCATCTTATTGACCTCTGCACCTTTTGCAATACAGTGACCATGTCCACGGTGTGTGCTGACGATTTTATCTTCGTCCTTTAATACGGCAATTGATCCAACAGCTGACGCTTCCTGTCCGACACATAAATGAGTGGTTCCATGGATAAGTCCTTTGGCAAAGAATTGGTCGACCTTTTCATCAAAATATCTCACTAACCACATTTGTTTATATAAATCTGCTAATCTCTCATGACTAATCTGTTCAGGCAAAGTGATTTGTTTTTGCATTTCTTCTCTCCCCTTTACATTTGTTCTTATGCGTTACATTTGTAATAATCATACGTTTAAGTGTCATTGAAGTCAAGCATTTCTCTTTCATTTTTAAGCGTTTTCATCTTTTATCAGAAAAAAAGAGAAAGGCAAAGCCCTTTTCTAAAGAACTTCTCTTTCTCTTCCAATCTCTTGCGTTCTCATTCATCTGGATACATCATGATTTTGACACTATCACCTTCAGGGTGTCTAGCGCATTCTATTGCCTGCAGGAGCTGACTTAATGGATAACGATGCGTCACCATCTTTTCTGTGTTGACCACTTTTGCTCTTAAAAGTTCAAGGGCTTCGAGGTAGTGATAAGGATGTGAAGAATAGGCGCCTACCACTTTCACTTCATCATGGAAAAATCGATCAGCCGGAATGGAGACGTCTCCCTTTGGAAAATGAGCAAACACTAAAATCGTTCCGCCTCTCGCTACTGCTTGAAACGCTTCTTTTAAAAGCGCACTACTTCCAACAGAAATAATAACGAGGTCTGCTCCCTTTCCGTTTGTTTCTCTCATGACCCGGTCTTCCACAGGCTCAGAGGCTGGATGAAAAGCGACGTCTGCACCTAAATTTCTCGCTTGTAGCAGCCGGTTCTCATTCACATCCGTTATCATTATTTTCCCAGCCAAATAATGTTTGGCCAGTTGTAGTTGAATACAGCCAATTTGCCCTGCTCCAAGGATCAACACAGAATCTCCTGGATGAACAGGTGCTCGTTCAAACCCGTGCAGGCAGCAGGCGACTGGCTCCACCATCGCCCCTTGCTCATATGAGACGTCATTCGGAAGCTTGCCCATTGTGTGTTTGACATGTAAGGCAGGTACGCGGATATACTCTGAAAACCCACCTGGATCTACGTTAGTAGCTGAAAACTGCGGACACATTGTGTAAAATCCTCTTTGACAAAAGTCACAGGTAAAGCAAGGTACATGGTGCGCAACATAAACCCTGTCTCCCGTTTTTATATTTGTCACATGCTTTCCAGTTTCAACAATATCACCAGCGATTTCGTGCCCTAGTACCGTTCCAGGAGGCACCGTCTCATGTGTCGCCTTGTAAATATCTGTGCCACATAAGCCGCATGCACGCATTCTTAATAGAACTTCATCATCGCCAATTGCAGGCCGGTTCCGCTTCTCATACCGAATGTCCTCTGAAGAATAAAAGACAGCTGATTTCATGTAGCTGCATCCTCCTTTTCATCACCTTTCGCAAAATCCTGCAACGTTTGCACAAGCTGTTTGTACTCACTCATCTCACTGGAGATCCAGTAACGTCCTCCGAATATGCGAGATGGGCCCACCCTGACATAGACTTTCCCGATATGAGGGTATGGCTTGATAAAAAGCTTTCCTTTAATATCAGAGACCGAATATGTGTGCCATCTGCCAAACGCTCCGATTTTGAGTTTATCTTCACTAATGATGACGTTTGTCGGTTGGTTCAGTCCAGTGATGCTAGAAAGCATGAGAATAGGCAGCGTATAAACGCCTAACACAGCTAGCGGTTCAGGTCCTGCTGACATTAACGTATAAAGAGACCAAAGGAAAAACAGACAGATGAGTACGGCTGGAAGAAAAATAGACAACACTGCAGACGTTCGGCTATAAGCATGATGCTGCATGAGACGTCCTCCTTTCAGATACATAGAAGGAGCCACGAAAGCTCCTCCATGGGATGATTGTTTACTTAATATGATCGATGATTTTTTCAATATCATCTTCAATGCCAAATCCGGTTAAAAAAGATAATGTTTGAATGACAGGCGTTCCTTTCGTATCACTCACTGGTGTGGTCGTCACGATTAAATCGGCGCCCTCCGCTTTTTGCGGGACTTCTGATGCCTTGCACTGCTCCACCACAACATCGTATCCTTTTTCCTTTAACGTCTCTTCAACCTTTTTAGCAACAACCGTTGATGTTGCAACCGCTGTTCCGCATGAAACCAATATTTTCTTTGCCATAAGAATCCCTCCAACTCGTTTATTGATCTTTCTGATCTAAGCCCATTTCTTTCGCATATTGCTTTTTAATATCATTTCGCACCCAGTACCATAGAAGCGCATAAGCCAGAGCACAGATAATCGCTGCAATAAAGTAAGGGTTGCTCGGATCAAGAAGTCTCACCATGATCCAAGGAATGACGTGGGAACCAAGGTCAATACCTGAGATCATATTGGCTCCTTCTGGGAAGTCAAACCCGACTGCTTTCCCCATTGTTGTCGCAAGTGGTGCAAGATTCGTTGCGATAAAGAAGACAATCATTAATGTGAAAATACTGTTAATAAGTCCGCGAATAATATTTCCACGAGCGGCGGCTACTGCCCATACAACTGTAAATGGTAGAACTGATAAGTCAGCAAACGGCAGCATGCCATTGTAAGGCAGAACGACTGCAAGTAGAATCGTAATTGGCACCATTAGAAGGGCTACCGCCATATTCGCCGGATGACCAATTACAATTGCTGTATCTAAGCCAATATAGACATTTTTCCCTGGGAAGCGCTTTTGAATATAAGAACGAGCGCCCTCAGAGATTGGAATAAGACCTTCCATTAATAACGCAACCATTCTTGGCATGAGCACAAGAACTGCTGCCATTTGAATACCAAGCGTCATGACGCCTTTCGCATCATAGCCACCCAAAAGACCAATAATGATACCAAGTATGAGACCCATCACAAGCGGTTCGCCAAAAATACCAAAACGTTTCTTCAATGTTTCTGGATCAGCATGAATTTTGTTTAAGCCAGGGATTTTGTCAATGATGCGGTTGGACGCATACATAAGCGGCGCGAAGTTGACCGTTTCAGCATGAGCCATCGATACGCCTTTCAATCCAAAATGGTGTTCGATTGTCGGTGCCGTCCAATCTGCTAATTTAAGCGTGATAGCAGAGACGATCAACCCAACAGCAAGTGCCAAGAACATATTATGATAAGCGTAGTAAGTCACAGAGGCTGCGAAAATCAAATGCCAGAAGTTCCAAATATCCACATTCAGTGTTTTCGTAAAGTTAACGGACAATAAGATGACATTTAACAAAAGCACAAGAGGAATCATCAAAGGGGCAACGGGTGTACCAAAGGATATAGCCGCTCCAATCGGCCAACCAACATCCAAAATATCGAGCTTTAGCCCAAGGGAATTAACCATGGCTTTTGCTGCTGGCCCAAGGCCGCTCACAAGTAAATTAATAACAAGGTTGACACCGACAAAACCAATTCCGATCGTAATACCGGCTCGGAAGGATTTTTTAAAGCCTTGCCTTAAAATCATACCGAAAAGCGTCATAATAATCGGGAGCATAATAGTTGGTCCAAGGTCTAATATAAAATCGACAGCTTGCTTGATCATACATCCACCTCCTGGATTTTTCAGATAAAGCGCTTACATTTGTTTTGCGAAAGTCTATTGGTTTAATTCTTTCTGAAGCACATCAATCGCTTCTTCATACGACGTCATATCAGACAGCTTCGTCATCACCTCTTCTTTTCTAAAAAGTGTCATGAGCTTCTCTAACATCACAAGTTGCTTACTAGGTTCAGAGATTGCTAGGACGAACACAATTTTGGCTTGCACAGTTTCATCAGGGCTTCCCATCTTGTGAAAGATAACAGGTTCCTTTAAAGTGGCTACACTAATCGCTGGTTTATTCACATGCTCTGGATCTGTATGTGGAATTGCTACACCAAAGGTCGCAAGTGGAAGGCCTGTCGGATATGTTTTTTCCCTTTCCAGCACCGCTGGTAAAAAACTCGATTTAATATATCCTCCCGCTTCTAATCGCTCTGTTAAATATGTGGTCACCTCCTCTCTCGAAGATGCATCGTACTGCAATTTGATCAGCTGTTCATCTAACTCAAACAAGTTGTTCAAACAACCACCCCTTTCATTTGGTATAAATATGAACACATGTAACAAAAAGAAAGAACATTTTGGAATAGAACCTTTTATAAAGCGCTTACAAATATACTTCCTGAAAAATGTTCAATGTTGTTACCTTTGTAAAGATATTATAATATTCTAAATTATAAGTCAATGTTCCTAGGAAAAATTTTATAAAAAAAGATGCCATCTTTTTTTAAATCTGTTCTCCTTTCTCCTTCTTATTAAATGTGTCTTCTGCTCTCTAATCATCTTTGTTTCTAATATTTTTAATAAAAAAAGAAACGCCATCCTGAAGAGGCGCTTCTTTTCCCGGGAAATGTACTTATTGAGCAGAGAGCTTTAAATTGACGCCAACGGCAGTTCCGTTTCTCGAAGAGTCAGCCACTCCAGTAAAGGTTCCTGATTTTCGATCAATGAGTAGCGCTTGGACATTTCCTATATCAATAGGCGAATTGCCAAAACGATGTCCCAGATCATTAAGCTTTGTTCTTACATCGAGAGGGACACCTACTTCATAACGATAAGATGTTGGGCTGTTTGTATAAATTCTTGGCTCTTCAACTGCATCCTGAAGTTCCATCTCATATTCAAGCAAATTCAAAATGGTTTGTGAAACAGAGGCAATAATGGTCGTTCCACCCGGTGAACCTACTGTCATGACAGGCTCATTATCTTTAAAAATGATGGTCGGTGTCATACTGGACAATGGGCGTTTATTCGGCTGAACTTCATTTGCTCCGCCTGGTCTTGCATCAAAATCTGTTAGTTCATTGTTTAAGAAGAAACCATATTCCGGGACGAGAATCCCTGTACCAAATAACTGTTCAATGGTTGTCGTGAATGACACAACATTTCCCCACTGATCGGCAACAGTAAAATGTGTAGTCTCACCAATGGTTTTATCTTCAGGCTGCGGAACAATAGGTGATGGATTTTTTTCATCCTCATACGCCCACGGATCCCCTTCTTTTGGGTTACGATTCTTTTGATCTAATTGAATAAGAGAGGCTCTTTCTGAAATGTAATCATCGTCTAATAGTCCTTTTAGTGGAACATCTACGAATTCGGGGTCGCCGGCATATGCAGCACGGTCAGCATAGGAGAGATGCATCGTTTCAGCAAGTAGTTGATATTTTTCAAATGATTTGGGGTCATATTGAGATAGGTTAAAGTGATCAAGTATTTTGAGCATTTGCAGCATAAACACCCCGCCTGAGCTTGGTGGAGGCATACTTGCAAGCTGGTATCCTTTATAGTCTCCCCAGATAGGCTTGTCAGTCTCGACCTCATAACGAGCAATGTCATCAGTTGTCATCGTCCCGCCAAAATCTTGGACTGTATTTGCAAGTGCCTTTGCTACTTTTCCTTCATAAAATGCTTTGCTTCCTTTTTTCGCAATGAGTTTAAATGTTTTTGCAAGACCTGGCTGAACGAGGAGGTCTCCTTCTTTGAGCGGCTGATCATTTGGAAGAAAGATTGGCGCTGCGGCCGTTTTCTTCAATTTCCCTTGATGATCGTCAATGGCTTTTGCCAGGACAGAATCGATTTCAAATCCATCCTCTGCCAGCTGAATGGAAGGCTTAATTAATTCCTTCATCGAGCGGGTCCCCCACTTATCTAATGCCGCTTCAAGACCTTTTACAGTCCCTGGAACACCAACAGCATTACCGTGTGTAGATCGCTCTGCAAACGGAATGACTTTGCCATCATCTGTTAAAAACATATCTCGTGTCGCGCCTTGTGGTGCTCTTTCTCGACTATTGATGATAGATGTTTCTTTTGTCTTCCCATCATACACCATCATAAATCCTCCGCCACCAATTCCAGACATCATAGGCTCTGTCACATTGAGTGCGTACTGGATAGCAACAGCAGCGTCAACAGCGTTTCCACCTTTCTTTAATACATCTGCACCCACCTCTGATGCAAGTGGATGGGCAGTAGCCACCATGCCATCTTTCCCAACAGCTACTTTATTCCCATGAGGTTCGTTTGCAGTGACCTGACTGACAGGCAGAAAAAACGAGAAAACAAGCAGACATATGGACAAAATAGTTAGAGAAATGCGTTTCATACACAACACCCCTTCCATATTCTTACTTTGACCATACCGACTTCTTGACCAGAATACAATAGATTATTCTAAAATTTCTAATTTTTTCATCCTATCATCCTATATTCATCAAATATAAAGCGGGTTTTCAAAACATATGACACACTTACTAAGTAGGGATAAAGACACTATCCTTTCATGTTTTTGATTTCACGGTATAATAAACGCATCACGAAGGGGGAAAAATGATGAATCAGAAGAGCACCTTATTTTGGGAAACATATTGGAAAGAAAAATTAGAAAGCGCACCAATTGACGCACCTGTTTCCGCTTGGGCATTTGGAGCAGACCCAGATCATTTGCTTGACCTTGTTCTGCAAGGGAAAAAAACAGCGACTTGTTCTGGACATCTTTTTTACGAAAAGGAACAGGAGCCGCTTCCAAAGGCAGGACAATATGCGGTCATTTTGGACAGCCATGACGAACCAAAAGCCATCATAGAGATCACACATGTAGATGTCATGCCGATGAATGAGGTTCCAGAATCATTTGCCCGAGCAGAAGGTGAAGGCGATCTTTCTTATCACTATTGGTACAGAGCCCATCAAGAATTTTTCACAGAAGCACTCGAACCGTACGGATTAGAATTTAAAGAAGACATGCTCCTCGTTTGCGAGCGATTTAAACTTGTTTATTCAGCTTCTTAAGCTTTAAGCGGCGCCAAAAATGGACCGCTTTTTTCATTTCTTTTCTCCTTTCTGAAAAAGGTGTGTTGAGAACACATCTTTAGGTCAGAATAAGATCAAATAGAAAAAGTGAAGAAATTTTCGACTACACCTGTTTTTTTTCGACAAAAGACTATATAATTATTTGATGTGTGCATTGTCTCATTTATACAATGGAGGGTTTTTACATGTTAAAAAGGAAAAAAGACAAGTTTTCCGTCTTGTTAACGGAAATTGCTAAAAATTTAGATGAAACTGCTGAGTATTTTGTTAGCTATAAAGTAACAAATCAAACCACTCTGAAAGAATTTTCTGACACATTGAAGGAATATGAGACAAAAGGTGATAATCATGTTCATACTATGATTAAAGAGCTGAACAAAGCCTTTATTACACCGATTGAACGTGAAGACATTCTTCAATTGACGAATAGCCTCGACGATGTTTTAGATGGAATTGAACATTTTTCTGCAACAATGGAAATTTATTCAATGACAAGCTCTGACGAACATATCGACAAATTCAGCCACTACATCAGAGAATGTGCAAAGGAAATTTTAATTACAATCGATTTACTGGCTGAAAATCGCTTAAAAGATATTCAACCACACGCAATCAAAATCAAAGAGATCGAGCATAATTGTGACAATCTTTATCGTAAATCACTAAAGAACTTGTTTGGAAAAGAAACGGATCCAATCAAGGTCATTCAATACAAAGAAATTTACGAAACACTTGAAGAAATTGCTGATTCCTGTCAAGGTGTTGCCAACAATCTAGAAACAATCATTATGAAGAATGCGTAACGGGGTTAGTTAAACATGGATACATTACTCATCCTTACCATATTTATTGTCATTTGTGCACTTGCTTTTGATTTCATCAACGGATTTCACGATACAGCAAATGCCATTGCCACTTCGGTTTCAACAAAGGCGTTAAAGCCTAGACATGCTATTATTATGGCAGCGTTCATGAACTTCTTAGGAGCAATGACATTTACAGGTGTGGCAAAGTCCATTACAAAAGACATCGCAGATCCTTTCACACTTCAAAACGGTTCTGTCGTCATTTTGGCTGCATTAATTGCGGCTATTACTTGGAACTTGCTTACTTGGTATTACGGGATTCCGAGTAGTTCATCGCATGCACTGATCGGATCAATTGCAGGAGCTGTTATTGCCTCTGCTGGTTTTGGCGCTTTAAACTATTCGGGGTTCATTAAAATCATTCAAGCACTATTGCTTTCACCTATCCTAGCATTCGTATTGGGATATATCGTATATACCATTGTCAAATTTATATTTAGAAACAACAATCTTGCCAAAACAAATAAACAATTCCGTCGTGTTCAAATTTTAACTGCTGCACTACAATCGTATACCCACGGAACAAACGATGCGCAAAAAGCGATGGGAATTATTACGATGGCTTTAATTGCAGGTAATTTGCATACAACAGACGACATTCCTTTCTGGGTACAGTTCTCTTGTGCGCTTGCAATGGGACTAGGTACTTCTATTGGCGGCTGGAAGATTATTAAAACAGTCGGCGGTAAAATTATGAAAATTCGTCCAGTAAACGGAGTATCTGCCGATTTAACGGGGGCAGCTATTATCTTCGGTGCGACATTTATTCACTTACCTGTTAGTACCACTCACGTGATCTCATCTTCTATTCTAGGTGTAGGTTCTGCACACAGAGTAAAAGGAGTAAACTGGGGTACAGCAAAACGTATGCTTGTCACTTGGGTGATCACATTACCGATTTCAGGAACTCTCGGGGCTCTTATATACTTTGTGTTAAATGCGATTATCTAATATCAAAGACCTGTCTGACAGGTCTTTTTTTATTTGCCTGCATACTTTAACATCCAGCCATTTTTTCATGAAGCAGGGTTTCCAATCATATCCATAGAAATAAATAAGTATCCATCTGTCTATGGGAGAGAAGAACATGCTATTATTTTTTCAATTGACCGTGTGGTTATTGCTAGGTGCCCTTGCTGTATATGTATTTGCCGTATGGCGTTTTGAACAAAAAGTAAAAGAAAAGATGTTTGCCATTCGTAAAACGTGGTATTGGATTTATGTAGCTGGTGCTGTAGTGTACTGGACAAATGACCCTTCTTCAATCTTCACCGATTGGATGCACTACTTAATCATTGCTGTTTTTTTCGCACTAACCGATGCATTCATCTTTCTCAGCTCCTATATTAAAAAACTCGGAAATCACGAACTAGAAACCGACACCCACCAACTCCTAGAACAAAATAACGATCTACTTCATTCTTACCTCAATAAGCTAAAAACGTACCAATACCTATTGAAAAACGAACCGATTCATGTATATTATGGAAGTGTAGAGGCATATATAGAGGGAATTGAACGGCTCATTTATTCTTTTGCCGACAAGATGAATATTCAAGCGGTTCTTTGTCCATACGATACGCAGGAACAAAAAGATGACCTGCTGCGGACACTTGACCAGCGAGCTCTTATTCAGGCAAAGCTTGACAGGCAGGAAGTCTATTACGACGATTTCGGCAAATTGGTGCTCATCCCGTTTTCTGTAGCGGATGATCACTTCGTCATTAAGCTTACCTCTGATGATATTGTCACTGAGTTCGACTATTTATTAATGACGTCACTTACAACAATTTATGACCTAATCTTGCCTGACGAAGAGGAAGGTGATGAAGATGGACCACGCACTTCAAGGGGATAACAACAATCGCAAGAAAAATCCATTTAAGATTTTAAAGAAAAAGCAACATATCAGCATGGCGGATTATAAGGTAAGTCCCCATACTGAGCGTATTTTCAAAAAGAATGAACAGCTCTTGGATGAGTATAAAAATAAAAGGGCTTGATTACACTAAAGGACGCGGAACAAAATCCGCGTCCTGCTTCCATTTTCACATAGACTTGCATACAATAATCTATACGCTGCAACGATTGAGGTGCCAATAAATGAAAAAGAAAATCAAACAATTGAGATATGTTCAGTTTGCTGCATATAAGTCGTCGCCTTATATGCGTCGATTAAATGAGCAAAGTGAAGCAGTCATCCAATCATATAAACAGAAACACTCACTGACTTAACAGCTTCAGAAGCTTTTCCTTCGTTTTAGGTCCGTATACCCCATCACTTGGCAGACCATTTACCAGCTGAAAACGCGCTACGGCGTTCGCCGTTTTTTCTCCATAAACTCCGTCTATTCCTTTATTTGCAGCTGCTTTATCAGGATAAAAATAAACAGCAGCAAGCGCCTGCTGGACGCGGCGTACATGCTCTCCCTTTGTCAATGGAGAATTCACCTTTAAAACCCCATCTGGCAGCTCATACAAGCTCTTTGCATCGTTTCGATAAATTTTGAGAACTTGTCCAATTTGAATCTTATTCGGATCGCTAATATCATTCCACTTCTGTAAATCTTGAACTGTGACGCCATGAGCTTTCGCAATACTCGTTAACGTATCCCCGCTCTTCACGACATATGTGATGACCGTCTCCGGATCTTCTGCGGTTTCAATCCCTTTTTTAAATTCATTCCAAGTAGAAAGAAGCTGGCGTGGACATGCTTTTCCAGACCAGTACTGATGTGTGACCACGTTTGCTAGCGGAATGTGATGTTCATTTAACAGCTTTTGAATGAGCCATTGTGCATGTTTGACTGCTTGCTGAAAATTCCCATCTGCATTCTCACAAATTTCAATACCGATCGACTTCCGGTTACCATTCCCATGACCATCCCCTGCATGCCAGCCATTTTCATTTAACGGCAGATGCTGAAAGATTTCATGATCATCCACTGTAAAATGCCAGCTCACCTCTGTCGTTGGGTTTTTTACATAGGCCGCATGACTTTTTGCATCCGCTCCCTTTGACGTGTTTGCTGTGTTATGCACCGTTATATACTCCGGTGTCATCGCATATCCTGGGCGGTTTCCGTTTCCAACTGGAATAAAATCTTGATAAATTTGTACCATGTACTGCACTCCCTTTTGCTAGATTGAATTGATCTTTCTCACCAATCAGTGGCGTTCGTAAGACAATACTTGTTTGTTTTCATGAGAAGACTATGGTAAAATTTGAATTCCATTCACTCCTTTTAGTCGTGAAAGGTGCAAAAATACAGAAAAAAACAGGAATTAATTCCATTTTTCCTTGAATTTATGTTAAAATTGTTAAAAATAAGCCGATATAAAAAGTAAGTAATAGCTCATTTAGCTATTTAGTCCTATATGGACTTTTCTTTTACGTCAAAAATAGAACATACGTTTGTATGGAGGTTTTCAAATGACTGGTTTTTTAACCCATTTAGAAGAAGATATTAAGCGGTTATATGCTCAATTACAAATAAGCGGTCCTGCTTATAGAGAGATGCAAAGGATCGCTTCTGAATTTCGAGTGTGGGTCCACTATGAGGAGACTGGCAGCATGATGATCCAGCATCAAGGTCTTTACAGTATTATATTAAACAGATCCCTATCACCTGAAGAACAGTGGCAGGATTTTGCCCACGAGCTTTGTCATGTGCTAAAGCATACAGGCAATCATTTCAAAATGAACAAACTCTTTCGAGAATTGCAGGAGTTTCAGGCAAAACAATTCATGTACCACTTTTGTGTTCCAACCTTTATGCTGCTGAAAATGAAGCTTCCAACCCTTCGGCAGCAAGCCATTTTGCATATTGCTCAAACGTTTCACGTCACTTGGGCTTTTGCTGAAAAACGGCTTGCCTTATTCGAACAGCGAAAAGCAGGTATTCGTTTTCAGCAGGAGTTTACGTCTTATTTAATGAAAGCAGAAAAGGTCGCAGAAAAAGAAGTTGTTTATCAAACGTAAGTCATCGCAGAAAAGTTTATTCATAAAGGGCTAATACTTGTTTGAGTACATTTGTGTATTGATAAAATTGTTCAGTTTGTGTATCTCGCCGGTATCGACGCCTAAAGTCTTGAAAGAATGCTCTTCTTTGCGCTTGACTAATTTCAAGTTGTACACTTTTTCCTGTCAGACATTTGTTATTGATATTATCAGGGTGCGTTCCAGAAAAACGATCAGATTCTGCTAGCAGCAATGCGTGAAAGCCATTTTGCGTTAAACGCTTCACAGTTTCTGCCGCTCTTTCTCTGTCCGTCCCCCCCACTAACGTTTGAAGCACCTCTGTTTCACCGTAACCATGAAGTGCAAATGTATGATGATGGGAATACACCTCTGAAAGGCAAAGCGGCTCATCAAAGCGTGTACTTGTAATATGAAGAACATGATTGCCTTTTACTTTAAGGCCTTCAAATAAATACATAGAATAGTCACTAGATATTTCATGAATAAGCTCACTCACGCCTGATTCAATTCCTCCGGCATGAGGCGATAAAACTAGTAGCTGGTCACCTTTCCGCTCATGAAGAATTTGATAATCAATCCCTTTTCTTTCATGAGCGGAAAGCTCTTCATAACTTTGATACGTATCGATCATTTGCCTCATGTCATCTGCTCCATTTCTTTATATGAGCATAAGTCTACTGATCCCTCATTCTTTTGTAAAGAGGTTTTGAATCAAAAATACCAGTTGAATTCTTCCTTAAATTTTCCTTACATTTACGTCATTCTGTTGAATTTTGAGAAAAAATGACCGATAATTGAAACGAATAGAACTTTTGGACTATATGAATCTTTTTGTATTCTCTCTCATAAATTAGAAATATTGCAATCTTACCTGGAGGAATTCATGTTAAAAAAGAAAACCACCCTCACCCTTATCATCTTACTCCTTAGCTTCGCTGGCATTATTTATTGGAAATGCTTCTCGCTTCAAGGCGTGTCTCATGGAACATTCATCCGGTCAATATCATCACCTGACGGAATGTATATCATCAACACCTATCAGCATAGCGGAGGAAAGCTAAAAGAAAACGCAGTCAGAGCAGAAATTGAAAACAAATTAACCCATCGCAAGAAGACAATTTACTGGAAATACCCTGATAAAGACCCTCTCATCCAATGGAAAAACGGACAGCTTGTTCAAATTGGGCATGAGCTTTTAAATGTGGTGAAGGGTGACACGTACGATTATCGCTTTGATCAAAACAAGAGAAAATAACGACATACAAAAAACGAATCCTCTTGGATTCGTTTTTTACGTTGACATGACCGTTTGCATAAATTTCTTCATATCTTTACTCACCGTCGTCAATCGATCGACAATTTCACTAAACTCTGTCACAAGTGAAGCCTGTTCTGATGAAGAACCTTTCATATGATCCATACTTTCAAGCAATGTATGTATATTGGAGGAAATGCCTTGCAATGAGCTTTCGATGTTTTCAGTTGCACGTGAAGTTTCACTTGAAAGCTTTTGAACCTCACTTGCTACAACACTAAAACCTGCTCCCTCTTTTCCTGCTCTGGCCGCTTCAATTGACGCATTCAATCCTAGCAAACTCGTTTGTCTCGAGATGCCTTTAATCATTTTTGTGATATCGGCTGTTTGTTTTGAGCTTTCAAGAGTTTGCTGCGTTTGTAAGGTCATCTCCTCACTTGTAGCAGAGAGCTCCTCTGAATGTGCCGCTACCACGTGCACTTTTTCTTGAATACTTTGAATAATGTCATTCAATGAATCCATATACGCTTCAAGCTCTATTTGATTTTTGAGCGGAAATCCTAAAGCGAGGGCACCAATCACTTGCCCATTTTCATTAAAAATCGGCAATCCCATTGCATTTAAAGGTACTCCATATACTGATTCAGGCACAAACATACTTGATGTCTCACCTCTCAGCGCTTTTTTCATATTCATATCATCTGGTTTAATACGTTCCCCAGCTCGAATTTGAAAATCAACATCTTTCGATGGCAAATACAGCAAAAATTTCTCTCGATCAATGACACCCATCGTCACTTCATTCTTTAAAATTTGCATCATATAAGGTGCTGCTGTCACTATACTCTGTAGTATATCCAATTTCTCTACCCCCTTATATTATGTATCGGTCGTTCTTCTTAAAATAATAGTTATTTTTTAAAAATAATAATGATGAGTAAAGTTATTTCTCACGAGTAAAAAGAAGGGGATTTGCTCTCTCTATTCAACAAAACGTAAATTTGCTATAATTTAAGCATCAACATATGATGAAATGATCATGTAATCATTTTATATATATTCATTGGAGGCGCATGTTGTGAGACAACCTATGACATATGAGCGGGCGATCGTCATTGGCGGCGGTATGACGGGAATACTTGCTGCAAAAGTTTTATCAACGTTTTATCATCAAGTTTTCATTATCGAAAAGGACGAAATGCCAGACTCTCCTAAGAATCGTCTCGGCACTCCTCAAGCTTTTCATCCACATAGAATGCTACCACTAGGCAAGCAAATAGTGGAACGTCTATTTCCTGGTTATACAAAAGAGTTACTGACAATGGGCGGATTTAATACATTGGAACAAACCTCTCGTTTTATCACAAAAGACGGTGAGTTAACGCTTACTGATACAGAAGAAACAGCTGTTACAAGACGTGCCATGCTAGAGTGGGTGCTGATGCAAAGAATGTTAAATGAGGGACAGGTGCAATGTTTAGAAAAACATGAAGCTCTCTCACTTCAGTTGAAAGAGGGAACAAACCAAGTTATCGGACTGGTCGTGAAAGATCGGCATGAAAAACTAGGACGCATTATTGAAATGAAAGCAGACTTAGTGATCGATACGTCTGGAAGAATGTCTAAATTGCCAAAATGGCTGAAAGATGCTGGACTGTCCTTACCGCAGACAGATGAATTAAGTGTGTCACTAGGCTACAGCACAAGATACTACAAGATACCACCAGAAGCGCCATACCAGCAATCAATGGTCGTCGTAGGTCAGCCGGAAAGGCAAATCCCAACAGGACTGTTTGAACGGGTAGATCATGATTTAGTAGCTGTTCTTCTCTCTGCAGCTGGCGGATCACATTATCCAACAACAGACGCTGATCAATTTGATTCAGAAACAGCTGCACTCACGCATCCAGCAATCGCAGATGCCATTACCCATTTAACGCCCTATACAAAACCAAAAGGATTTAGAGTCCCTTCTTGCGTGAGATATCACTATGAACAAATGAATGATTGGCCAAGTGGATTATTGGTGATGGGCGATGCCTTGTGTACATTAGATCCCATTCACGGGCAAGGAATGACAAAGGCCGCACTCGAAGCACAAGTTCTTGAGCGTATGCTCAAACAAGTACAAAAGAATCAGCAGCTATCTTTTGAAAAGGACACATTACAACAAATGCAGGATGCCAATGAACTTGGCTGGTGGCTTTGTGCGATTGCTGATATGGCGTGGGAAGGCGTTGAATTAAAAAGCGAAACAACCATTCCTCATTTGACGTTCGTACAAGAATTTTTAAATCGCTACGTACAATACGCCATTTTAACAAAACAACCTGAGCGTCTTGAGGCGTATCACCGGATGCATTCTTTCTTAACAGAACCGAGAGACATCATTAACTTAGAACAGCTGCATACCATGATTCAAGCCGACACTTCTGGAGAAACAGCTGAATGGTGGAGTCAGTGGGATCAAAAGGACGATGAACGCAATCGAGCTTTTTTCCATGAAGCGGTTCCTGACTTTCGTTTACAGCAACTCCTGTTATTCAATTGAAACAAAAAAGGCCCCTTATTGGGGCTTTTTGATTAACGTAATAATTGAAGTACGTTTTGTGGCTGTTGGTTTGCTTGTGCTAGCATCGCTTGAGACGCTTGAGAAAGAATGTTGTTCTTTGTGAACTCACTCATTTCTTTCGCCATGTCAACGTCACGAATACGAGACTCAGCAGCTGTTAAGTTTTCAGCAGAAGCACCAAGGTTGTTGATTGTGTGCTCTAGGCGGTTTTGGACGGCTCCAAGTTTAGAACGCTGGTCTGAAACTTGTTTGATCGCTCCATCAATGATTGCTAATTGATCGTTAAATCCACCTTCTTCATCCGCTGCAATTTCGGCGAAATCAGTTACTTTAATTGTAGAAACGGTTTTATCCTCAACGCCAAGTTTATCAGCAGACATTGCTTCAATATGAACTGACAATTGCTGCGCACCGTTAGCTCCAATTTGGAAAGTAAGTTTTTTCGCTTCTCCGCCTTCTGGCTCAGCAGCAAAAGTTCCATCAAGAAGTTTCTTTCCGTTGAATTCAGTACGGTCAGAAATACCGTTCTTATCTGTACCGTTTCCAATTTCCTGAACTAGTGCATCAATTTCCTCTTGAATTGCACCAAGGTCTGTTTCATCTTGTGTACCAGTGTTTCCAGCTTGTACGACTAGTTCACGTACACGTTGAAGGATTGAGTGAGTTTCAGTCAACGCACCCTCAGCTGTTTGAATAAGAGAGATACCGTCTTGAGCATTTTTCGTCGCCATTTCTAAACCGCGGATCTGACCACGCATTTTTTCAGAAATTGCTAGACCTGCTGCATCGTCTCCTGCACGGTTAATTTTAAGACCAGAAGAAAGCTTCTCCATGTTCTTCTGCCCTGCTCCATTGTTTGCAGACAAACGGTTCAGTGTGTTAAGTGCTGCGATATTGTGGTTAATTCTCATGTTTCATGACCTCCATGTGTTTGAACCAATTGAACATCCTTGTCCAAAAGTTCTAAATTAGAATTTTTTTGTAAGCCTTACAATCCATTTATCGAACTCTAATGGAATTTGTTTAACAAAAAAGGGATAAATGAGGTAAAAGTCTCATTAGTTATGATCGTTTCGCTAGAGTATGCCAAAATTAAAGGTCATTTATCGTGCTTTAACAGAGGGATTTAAGAATCATAAGACTGGAGAAAACGCGAAGAAAAAAAAGCATAAAAAAAGCCCCATAAAAGGGGCCTGTCATTAACGAAGTAATTGAAGTACGTTTTGTGGCTGTTGGTTCGCTTGTGCAAGCATTGCTTGAGACGCTTGAGAAAGAATGTTGTTCTTTGTGAACTCACTCATTTCTTTCGCCATGTCAACGTCACGGATACGAGACTCAGCAGCTGTTAAGTTTTCACCAGAAGCACCAAGGTTGTTGATTGTGTGCTCTAGACGGTTTTGAACCGCACCTAGTTTAGAACGTTGATCTGACACTTGTTTGATTGCATTATCAACGATATCTAATTGATCATTGAAACCACCTGCAGCACCTGCAGCAATAGTTGCAAAATCAGTTACTTTAATAGCAGATACTGTTTTAGTAGCATCAGTTGGATCTGTTCCAATTTTATCAGCAGACATCGCTTTGATGTTCACATCTAATTTTTGAGCTTTGTTTGCACCAATTTGGAATGTTAATGTATCTGTTTCAAAGTCGCCATTCAACAATTTTTTACCGTTGAATTCAGTACGATCAGAAATACCATTTCCATCCGTTCCGCCACCGATTTCTTTGATAAGGTTGTTGATTTCCTCTTGAATCGCACCAAGATCTGTTCCGTCTTGTGTACCAGTGTTTCCAGCTTGAACCACTAGTTCACGAACACGTTGAAGGATAGAATGAGTTTCAGTCAATGCACCTTCAGCCGTTTGGATAAGTGAGATACCATCTTGTGCGTTTTTTGAAGCCATTTCTAATCCGCGGATTTGTCCACGCATTTTTTCAGAGATCGCTAGACCTGCTGCGTCATCTCCTGCACGGTTAATTTTAAGACCAGAAGAAAGTTTCTCCATGTTCTTTTGGCTTGCACCGTTGTTTGCAGATAAACGGTTCAGTGTGTTAAGTGCTGCGATATTGTGGTTAATTCTCATTTCCTATTACCTCCATGTATATAGGACCTGACAGACGTCCTTGTCTGAAAAAAGTCCTTCGTTCTAGGGTCTATATACCCTGACAAGGGTATTATCGGTTTATTTTATAGGAAGTTTAACATCCTTTAATATTTTTTATCGCATTCTAACATATTCAGTTTTATGAACTGTATTAAGTTAGGAAACAAAAAAAGCCCCATAAAGGGGCCTGTCATTAACGAAGTAATTGAAGTACGTTTTGTGGTTGTTGGTTTGCTTGTGCAAGCATTGCTTGAGACGCTTGAGAAAGAATGTTGTTCTTTGTGAACTCACTCATTTCTTTCGCCATGTCAACGTCACGGATACGAGACTCAGCAGCTGTTAAGTTTTCACCAGAAGCACCAAGGTTGTTGATTGTGTGCTCTAGACGGTTTTGAACCGCACCTAGTTTAGAACGTTGATCTGACACTTGTTTGATCGCTCCATCAACGATATCTAATTGATCATCAAAAGAAAGTGCGCCAGCAGCAGTCGGATTCGCAAATTGTGTTACATCGATGTCAGCTACTGCGTGGTCTGCAATAAGAGCACCAGTACCGGGATCAACTGCACCAAGTGCTGTAGAAGACATTGCTTCGATGTTCACATCTAATTTTTGTGCTTTATTTGCACCAATTTGGAAAGTTAATGATTTTGGTGTAGCACCAGCTGCGCTGAAAGTACCGTCAAGTAATTTCTTTCCGTTAAATTCTGTACGATCAGAGATACCGTTTTTGCCAGAACCGTCACCAATTTCTTGAACTAGGTTAGCGATTTCTTCTTGGATTGCACCAAGGTCTGTACCATCTTGTGTACCCGTGTTTCCAGCTTGTACGACAAGCTCACGTACACGTTGAAGGATTGAGTGAGTTTCAGTCAATGCACCTTCAGCTGTTTGGATAAGAGAGATACCGTCCTGTGCGTTTTTAGTAGCCATTTCTAACCCGCGGATTTGTCCACGCATTTTTTCAGAGATTGCTAGACCTGCAGCGTCATCTCCTGCACGGTTGATTTTAAGACCAGAAGAAAGTTTCTCCATGTTCTTTTGGCTCGCACCGTTGTTTGCAGACAAACGGTTTAATGTGTTAAGTGCTGCGATATTGTGATTAATTCTCATTTCCTATTACCTCCATGTATATGGGACCTGACAGACGTCCTTGTCTGAAAAAAGTCCTTCATTCTAGGGCTTAACAACCCTGACAGTTCTTTTATCGGATTATTTCATAGGAAGTTTAACACTTTTTAATATTTATTGATCAATTTTACATATCTTTATTCACCAATTAGTTTTAAATAGATTTCTATTATGCTATTCGCCAAGTGATGAGCACATAACCTGTATTAAAATGAATAGGAAGAAAAAAAAGCCCCATAAAGGGGCCTGTCATTAACGAAGTAATTGAAGTACGTTTTGTGGTTGTTGGTTTGCTTGTGCAAGCATTGCTTGAGATGCTTGAGAAAGAATGTTGTTCTTTGTGAACTCACTCATTTCTTTCGCCATGTCAACGTCACGGATACGAGACTCAGCAGCTGTTAAGTTTTCACCAGAAGCACCAAGGTTGTTGATTGTGTGCTCTAGACGGTTTTGAACCGCACCTAGTTTAGAACGTTGATCTGACACTTGTTTGATTGCACCATCTACGATGTCTAGTTGTTGATCAAATGTAAGTGTTGGTGTAGCAGCAGCGAATTGTGTAACATCAATGTTAGAGACCGCTTGACCAGTTACAAGAGTTCCATCTGCTTGAGTAGCACCAATTTTATCAGAAGACATTGCTTCGATATTTACATCTAATTTTTGTGCTTTATTTGCACCGATTTGGAATGTTAAAGTAGCTGTACCATCAGCGAAAGCACCATTTAACAATTTTTTACCGTTGAACTCAGTACGATCAGAGATACCATTTTTCTCAGTACCATTACCAATTTCTTGGACAAGGTTCTTGATTTCTTCTTGAATTGCACCAAGATCTGTATCGTCTTGTGTACCCGTGTTTCCAGCTTGAACGACTAGTTCACGAACACGTTGAAGGATTGAGTGAGTTTCAGTCAATGCACCTTCAGCTGTTTGGATAAGAGAGATACCGTCTTGTGCGTTTTTAGATGCCATTTCTAACCCACGGATTTGTCCTCGCATTTTTTCAGAGATTGCAAGACCTGCTGCGTCATCTCCTGCACGGTTGATTTTAAGACCAGAAGAAAGTTTCTCCATGTTCTTTTGGCTCGCACCGTTGTTTGCAGATAAACGGTTCAGTGTGTTAAGTGCTGCGATATTGTGGTTAATTCTCATTTCCTATTACCTCCATGTATATAGGACCTGACAGACGTCCTTGTCTGAAAAAAGTCCTTCGTTCTAGGGCATATCAACCCTGACAATTTTATTATCGGACGTGGTTATAGGATGTTTAGCAGATTTTTTTAAATAGCGCATATTCCCATGACGTTTATCCTAATTTTAATAATTTTTACGAAAACAAAAACTGCTGATCTATCATCAGCAGTTTTTCCATTATATGAATATCAGTATTGCTTGATATCAAACATAGGATATTTTGGTACACCACATAAATCCTTCTTACTTGTAAAAGGCCCTTTATTATGTTCATCACTTTAAAAATCAAATGACACCAAAAGTCACTCATTCAATCATCTAAATATGTAGTGTTATAAAGGAAATGTTCTAAGCTTTACGTTTTAATCATCGGTTCTTCGCCTTTCAGCTGAATCATGAGTGAGGATTGATTATATAATAAATTGATAATGCGGCGTGCCATTTCAGGGGGAGACGCATTGTAGTCATTTCTGATCCATTCAATGATAAAACCAAAAATACCGTATGAACGATATTGGATAAAATAACTGTCGTTGATTTCTGCATACTGATCACTTACAAACGACATTCTATGTTCGAAGATATATTGTATTTTCTTAAGCAATTGTTCTTTTATTAGAGGGATGCGGTCTTCCATCACTAATAAATCATAGTAGTCACGATTTTCGACGATATATTGAAATACATCCGTGCCTTCTGGTTTCATGCGAGTTAAATCCAACAGTGGATTTTCACGAGTCGGTTTACAAAATTCATATTCGAAATCTTCCATTTCCCGGTGAATAAAATCTGCTGCTAGTTCATCTTTACTTTCATAATGCACATAAAACGTCGTCCGGTTATAATTTGCCTTTTCCACAATATCCTTCACTTTTACGTGCGAATATCCTTTTTCTTTTACAAGTATTTTGAATGTTTGTCGAAGTGTTTCTTTTGTTCGCTCAACACGGCGATCCTCTTTTTTCATCATCGGCCCCTCCTTTAGACACTTTTAAAAAAATGTTGATTAGAGATACATAAAATCCTATGTGTTGAAAACCTATACACATAAGTTTTTTTGCTGATTGAAACAAAAAAACTTTCGTCCTACAATCAACTTAGTCATAAAGAAATGAATTTTTTGTGACATTTGATCTAACTTCTTTAGAATATCATACTATACAAAAAGTGAGGGCACATGATATGGAAATTCAAGCGATGGTCACAACAAATGAAAAAGATTTCGAGAAACAAACATTATTACTAGATGATCCAAAAGCAGATGAAGTGCTTGTCAAAATCGTTGCATCTGGCGTCTGTCATACTGATGCCACAGTATTAGATGGAACGCTTCCTGTCCCACGTCCTGCTTTATTAGGACATGAAGGCTCTGGCATTGTCGTGAAAGCAGGTTCTAATGTCACAACTGTTCAAGAAGGAGACCACGTTGTACTAGGCTTCGCTTATTGTGGTCATTGTCATAATTGTCTAGATGGGAACGCTGGTGGATGTGAAAACATGATTCCACTGAATTTTTCTGGTCGTAATAAGCATAATGAAACGCCTATCCATACACATGATCATGAAGATGTATCACAATTTTTTGGTCAATCATCATTTGGTACATATGCAACGGTTGATGAAAAAAATGTAGTGAAAGTAGACAAAGAAACCGATTTGCGTTATTTAGGACCATTTGGCTGTGGCTTAATGACTGGGAGCGGTACTGTCTTAAATTCACTTGCTCCAGCACCAGGAACAAGCTTTGTTGTTTTCGGTACAGGCGCTGTTGGGTTAAGTGGGTTAATGGCAGCAAAAATTGCTGGCTGTGATCCGATTATTGCCGTCGATATTCATGATAGCCGCCTTGAGTTAGCAAAAGAATTAGGTGCAACACATATCATCAACAGTAAACATGAGAATCCAGCTGAAAAAATTAAGGAAATAACAGAAGGAAAAGGGGCACATTACTCATTTGAAACAACTGGAGTACCAGAAGTCACTCTAGCAGCTCTCCATTGCCTGCGTGTCAAAGGGACTTGTGCAACAGTAGCCGTAGGGAAGCGCGATTTAACATTTAATGTAACAAATGATCTAATGCTCAATGCGCTCACATTAAAAGGTGTGATAGAAGGGGATGCCGTTCCACAACTATTTATTCCTAAACTAGTGAAGTTCTTTAAAAATGGACAATTCCCAGTTGAGAAACTAGCAAAATTCTACGAATTGGAAGATATTGAACAAGCCTTTGAAGATTCTAAAAATGGATCTACGATTAAACCCATTCTTATTTTAGATAAAGAGTATCGTGCTTAATTCTTGAAAGTTAGCCCCCTTGCCATGTAAAGGGGGCTATTCGGATTTTCATTTACGGTCCGTTTTAGAAACAAATTGAACTCACACATACATCACCGGCGTCGATATTTTAATAATCTTCCCGCCTCGACGATAAAACCTTGGGACGCGGCGACTTAAGGTGGCGATGACTTCGTAGTTGATTGTATTCAGCATTTCGGCGATTTCATCAACAGAAATTTCTCCGCCCTTTTGACGACCGTATATGACGACTTCCTCGCCTTGCTTTGCTTTCATTTCTCCTAAACTGATCATCGTCATATCCATTGTGACTCGGCCAGCAATCGGCATTCGTTCTCCTCGGAAAAGCATAAATCCCCGATTGGATAAAGCACGTGAGTACCCATCTGCGTAACCGATCGGTATGGTGGCAATGACTTCATCCGGCTTTGCTACATACGTTGCCCCATAGCTGACAGTTCTTGGCTCTGTCACCATCTCCTTCACGAACGCAATTCTCGCTTTTAAACTGAGAGCGGGCTCTAGCTGAACAGCGTCTAAGCTTTCAATGTATTGCGAAGGATACAGTCCATATAGCCCGATGCCTAGCCGAATCATATCGGCGCTAAATTCAGGAAACGCGATGGCAGCCGCTGTATTGTTCATATGTACGGTTGGCAGCTTAATTCCTTGTTTTTTCAAAAAACGAAGAAAATCAATAAAAATACTGTGCTGCAGCATCGTGAAATCAGGGTCTGGCTCATCCGCAGTAGAGAAATGTGTAAAAATCCCGTCCCACCTGAGGTTTTCACTCTTTTCAAGGGCTTCCACCACTCCTAACAGCTCTTCCTTCGTCCGTACACCTAGTCGCCCCATCCCTGTGTCGACATTGACATGTATCCCAAGCCGGCGCTGACTTTCTTCTTCTGCTAAGATCTCATTTGCTTCAACAATCCAGTCTTCACGAAGGCCAGATAAATCAATTCTCCAGGCCGCAGCCCTTTTCACACAGTCAAGCGGTGTAAATCCAAGAACCAAAATCGGTGCTTCAATTTTTGCTCTTCGCAGCACAATGCCTTCCTCCAAGCTAGCAACGGCGAGCTCCGTTGCACCGCTTTCCAGTGCCTGCCGGGCTACCTCCACTGAGCCATGTCCATAAGCATTTGCTTTCACGACAGCCATGATCTTACTTTTCCTTGGAATATGCGCTTGAATGGCTTCGATATTTCTTTTAATCGCATCAAGATTGACTTCGATCCAGACTTCCCTGCATAGCTTTTTCATTTATTTTTCCTCCTCATCACATGAGCGTTCTTTCTATCTCCATGTTCACTTTTGCGTCTAGTCTATCTTTATTCATTTTTAAGAAAAACATTCAACTACAATGACTGGACCTGCTTTGTCTTGTCTCACAAAAAAAAGAAACCACATCAACTGTGATTTCTTCTCTATGAACGATGATATTCAATTTCATCCGCAGATTTCATCATTGCATCAATCTCATGATAAATCTCCTGTAAATTTTCCCGTTCAGCTAAGTATTGAGCATTGCTTTTACGAACAGGCAAATCAAAACGCAAGGAGTTGATCGTGATCGTTGATGATTCTCGGTCATTCATTGTTAACCTTAATTCAAGCGTCGAGACCTCTGCTTCATCATCTCTCTCAGCTGAATCAATCGGCACCCCATCTTCTAATATCACAACTTGTTTCAAATCTTTCAAGGATAGCTCAGTGACTGCAAATCTATTTTTTCTAGTTGACCCGCCAGGCTGATGTTCAATAAAGCGCATTTTCTTTAACTCATCATCAATTGCAAATCCCTTATCAACTTGCTCTGAAAAGATATAGGTAGATGCTTGAAACCCATCTTCATGAAAAAGCATCATCATGTTGTTCAATAATATGTTTGGATCATTCTGTTCTTTTCGCCTTTGTAATCTACCGGCAATGAATAATATGACGAATCCTCCGATGATGCTAAGAGCCGTTCCCAATCCATTCCCTACATCTACAAAAACAGTAAAACCTAAAATAGCAATCATAAAAGCCAATGATAATGCCTATGATGAATATCACTCAATGCTCCTCCTATCATGACCCTTCATGAATGGTTTAGCCATAGTATAGCATTGGAAGCAAAATGATTTAAGAATATAAATCTGTTAGGTAGAGTATTTAAAAAATAGGTAGTAAGAACTCACACATGCCTTCTTCTTCTCTATATCTCTCCATAATAGATGCCGGACGCATGTTCAATTGATTGTTTTGGATCATTTGAGGCAATTGGCTCCAAAACAAATTCACTTTTTCGGTTGTATGTGTCACTGTAAACACAGCATACTTTCCCCCTTCAACATGTCCAGTCTGCACCATTTGATCTTTTGAGAAATCTCTATTTGTCATCAACATAAGGTCGTATCTGCATTTTTCTGGTGGAATTTTTCCAGGATCATCTTGAGGAACACCATATATACCATATTCCTTTAATTCATCATTTAATTGATGTTGATTGATCCATTGTTTAAATCTCTTCATCATCTCTACATTTTCTTTGCTACCATATGGTCCTTTATTCCTCATATACACGATCTTCATGTTGCTTACGATTTCAATTTTGTAATTCATGATTTCCCTCCAACTCTTATTGGAAGATTGGCCAACCATTCCTTACATCCAACGGTAACATCCTTTAAAATATAATACAGTAGGATATTAAAAAGAATTTGTATAATAGAATAACAATTTAAAACAAAAAAGAACAGACATCTCCGCTTAGTTGTTTTGTCTGAAGACTTTAACATTGAGAAAAGCGACAATTAAATAAAAAAAGCCATTCAACAGGCTTTTTTAGTTTAAGCAAAATAACCGATACTTGATGTATGTCCTCTTTGGGCTTCATTATGGATATCGTTTGATGAAACATAACTAAAAGCACATAACACACTGACAATTATTAATACGGTTGCTACTGACTTAAATTTCATAAAGACAGTCTCCCCTTTTAATTTGGTGTTGGAAATATAGAATCTTCTCATAAAATTCGTTTGAGCGTTCTATATCTCCTGCTTTATTATAATGCTTCACTGCATCTTTCGCTAAATCTTCAAGATTTGCAAAAAAAGACTTTGATTCCAAATAAGCCATTGACTCTGTTATGCGATTTACATTGTTATCAATATAAAGTGATCTCAACATAACGAAAGTATTGATAACAATATCATCTTTTAATTTTTCAGCTAATTCAATCCCATAGTTTAATGCATATAAACCTAAATCATTCTGTTCATTTTTAAAATATGATTTTGTCAACATGACAAGAGGATCAAGAATTTTATTTAAATGCTCATATCCCTGTTCTTTAAACGAATGAATAGATTCATTAAAATATTTAATTGCAGTTGAAAGATCATTGTCATGAAAATAACTCAACCCTAAATTATAAAGTGCTGATCCTTTTAATCGTTTTGTTGAGTTATCGGCGGCTTTCTCTAGTGCGTGTTGAAAATGGGGTATCGCTTTTTCGGGGCATCCCATATCGATATAGTTTAATCCAATCACAAAAGAACATTGAATTTCTCTCACTGTGTATGTATCTTTTTCTCGGTAACATTCTATCGCCTGTGCGATATGGTGCATCGACATGTGGGTTTGTTTCATGTGGTAATAGATTTCTGCCATCTTGTAATTAAACTCGGCACGTTCAATATCGTCGCTGACAAGAGACAGCTTTTTTTCTGCCCGCTTATAAAAAGTAATCGCATTTAGGTATTCATAGTTTTCAAATTCGTACATGCCGTAGAAAAAATTGAAATAATATTCGAGCAATCCTGTTAATTTCTCTTGTTCCCTTTTGATCTTCATTGCGAGTTCCCTAAAGTTCGCCCGCTCTTTCCCATTTTCTAAAGGATTCAAGTAATCAAGCATTAATTTATGTCTGAATTCCATGAGTGAGAAATACAATAATAAATCTTGATTTTCTTCCATATGATCAAGCATTGATTTGATTTCCTCTTTATATGCTTCGGCGTCCGGTACGTTAAATCGTTGAATATGATAATACCATTCATTGATTTTCAAGCCGACGTGAGAAGAAAGCACTTTCTCCATCAGACCTTACCCCTTCCTCTATTTTCCCTATAATGACATATATTATCATTTTATAAGCCGTTCGACACCGAAAAGAAACCGCAAAAAGACCCTATAGAGGGCCGAGTAAATGAGAAGATAAAATGACTTCTATTCATAAATAAGCACCCAGTATTTCTCACCAGGTTCTCCTTCTTCTACAACAGCCTTCCAGCCTCTTTTTTGATAAAAAGATAAAGCTTTGTGATTTTCTGAGACACATTTGAGGGTGATTGGCGTTCCCAAAACTTTTATAGCTTGTTTGAGTAGAAGATCTCCAGCCCCTTGCCCAGCAGCTTCTGGATGCACAAACAAGAGATGAATAAAACGATCAGGTACATAGAGCGAGATGAATCCGAGGATTTTGTTGTTTTCCTCAGCTAAGAAAATTTGCTCTTCCTGCGTATCCTGATCAAAGTCTTGCAAATTGATTTCTTCTGTACGAAGCCAGTGAAAGCTCTGACGACGGGATTCTAAATAGATTTGTCTTAATTGTGGATAATCTTCTATGCTTGCTTCTCTAATCAACATCGCAACATCTCCTATGTATTTAGAATGTGTTTTGCCTGTGTTCTACCTGCCAATAACAATTGATCACTGAACTGCAAATCATTGACCGCTCGTGCAAGGGCAACTGCTTACTAGTCCGTAACTCTTAGAGAGATCTATGTTTCCTGCATCAGCTATAAACATCATAAATCGTTTCAATTCATCTGTATAGGCTTTTCGTACCTCTTGCGATATTTGAGAAATCTCCCCTGCGAGCGCAGGCAGTATACAGCCGACCTCAGCCTGATCACGGTGAACGGAACTTAAATAGAATTCAATGATCGTCTGAATGCGAGGCTGGTCTGCTTTCTTGTCTGCAACACTTTGCAGCAGCTTGATCGTATCATTAATAGCAAAATGAAAAGTCTCTATGACCAACTGATCCTTGTTCTTAAAGTGAACACTTGCATTAAAAGAATCAGAAGAATTTGTGAAGATTGTAGCCATGCCGAATCTGGCCTTATTTTAATAGCACAAATCGTAGGTGCAGAAGCTTCTACTCTTATATCAGAACTTTCTCTCTCTATAGAAATTGGTGCAACAGTCGAAGATTTAGCAATGACGATTCATCCTCACCCAACATTAGGTGAAATAATCATGGAAGCTGCAGAAATGGCTACCCGTAAAGTTGAAAAATACCTTGCACGATTTTTGGTTTAAGTGTCGTTTCTAAAATTGAGCAAAAAAATCGCCATAGCCTATTTATTTAGGAATAGGCTATGGCGATTTCAAATGAGTATTGATATTAAAACGTCGGTCAATTGATCGTTAATTGGATCCTACTTCGCTCTTTTTACCGAGATTCATAGATAGCTGAACGCTAATCATCAGTATGACGATGACAAGCATTGCCACAATAGAAGCATAAAAATGTCCACTTAGATCGAAAACTAAGCCAATGATAAACGGACCGAATCCTCCCATGATATATCCGCCCATCTGCGACATGGCGGACCAAGTTCCGGCTTCCTCTGGAGTATCTGTCTCTATAATCGGTAGCATAAGCGCTAAAGGAAATAACCCTCCGGCACCCATACCTAGGAAAATGACAGCTGGCAAGATCGGCATCGGCAGAAGAAGTAAGATAAGACCAATCAGCTCAGACAGACTGCATAAGATGAGAAATAATTTCGGTTTTCCTAATCGAGTAACGACCGCTGGAACGAGAAGTGCCACCGGAATCTGAATGAGTGTAAATATGGTCAGCAGCATAGCAGCATGTTGCGGACTGTTTCCGAAACTAAGAGCAATCGGTGAAATCCATGCCGTCAAAGAATAAAACATGCTAGACATAAAGCCAAAAAACAAGGTGAATTGTATCGCCTTTTTGTTTCGCAGTGGCAATTTTAGTGGCAAGGTAACAAGGTCACTCTGCTCATTTTTGCGAGCAATACCTACCCAGAGAATAAGCGCGATCACCCCTAGAATAGCCCAGCAGGACAATGCAAACGGAAGATGGTGACTGCGTAGATAAATTGGAATAGTGAAGCCGGAAGCAAGTGCTGCACCTATTGTCATCGAAATCGAATAAACACTGACGATACCAGGATTTCTCGGGAAATACTTTTTAATAAAACTAGACAATAATGGGCCAGCGAAGCTAATCCCTACCCCTCCTGCAAATGCAGTCATGAGCAGGATAGCGACCGATTGGCTTGTACCCCGTAGCGCTGTGGCGATCGTTATGAGAAGAATCGAGAAAAAAAGCGTTCTCTCTAAACCAAATCGCCGGCTGAGTGTCGTCGCAACAGGAGCAAATACCCCCATACAAAGGACAGGCAAAGTGGTTAAAAGACTTCCTGTCAGTGCGTTCACACCAAGCTCTGATTGGATCATACTCATCATAGAAGCCACGGACGTAATGATTGGGCGCAAGTTTAATGCAGCTGAAAATAAAGCGGTTAAGTAAAATATTTTTTTCATCAATGCACTTCTTCCTCTCTCAACTTGTTGAAGTTACTTTGAGTATAAATCCGCCGCTTTCATTGATCAATACAATAATTCGTATTATGATGATAGTAAAAAACTATTGTTAATGGAAGGATGACAAATGGATACTCGGCATATTACATATTTCATGGCTGTATTCGATCATTTACATTTCACAAAAGCTGCAGAGCAATTAGGAATATCACAGCCTACATTAAGCCAGCAGATTCGGCTGCTTGAAGCAGAAGTTGGGATGCCGCTCTTTGACCGAATCGGCAAAAAAGTCGTCTCAACCGAAGCGGGTTCTCTGCTATATCAATATGGGATGAAAATGCTTCAAGCTGAAAGAGATGCAAAAAATGCGATGAAAGAACTATTATCTGAAAAACGGGGAAACGTTCGACTTGCAGTTCTCCCCTCCGATCTTGACTTCCAGCTTGTTCCGCTTTTTGTAGAATTTAAAACACTTTACCCTGAAACCAATCTGAAAGCATATTCAACGATCTTCGTTCGTGAAGAAGTCCTGTCGCATAAGGTGGATCTCGGCATCGGGCTACGAGGACCTGCGGATAAGCGTCTCATTCAAATTCCACTTGGGAGTGAGCCCTACGAATTATTTGCTCATTCAGAAAGTGAATTAGCCCAAAAAAGTGAAGTGACATTGGAAGAGCTGACGGAGCATGCTTTGGTCATGTATCCGAAGGGATATCTAGGAAGAGATTTAGTAGAAGACGTATGTAAAGAACAGGGTGTTGAACTGGACACTGTTATGGAAGTTGGGTCCGCATCTTCATTATTGCAGCTGGTTGAAGCCGGCATCGGTGCAACCATTCAGCCGCGAGGATTGCTGCAACAACAGGCGACGTGGCCAAATATTGTGTCGATTCCTATTGCTGATCCGGCACCTGTTCGTCACTTGGAATTAACTTATTATACAGATCGATTTGTTAGCAAAGCACAGCAGCAGCTATCTGAATGGCTAATAGACTTTTTTAAATCAAAAACAAATGAAAAATGAGGGTGAAATATGAAGAATGCAAACAACGTATTTACAAGAACAAACCGGATAGTGATTCGCCAATTTGAACTACAAGATATTGAAGCATTTTATCAGTATCGAGCAAACCCCTCTATTGCAACATATCAATCTTGGGAAAACTATACGTACGAACAAGCTGAATCATTTGTTCAGCAACAAATGACGCAAACACCTGATCAACCAGGGACATGGTTTCAATACGCCATTGCCTTATCTAAATCCAATCAGCTGGTAGGAGATTGCGTCATTCATACTCTTGACAGTGAGCCTAGAATTGTTGAAATCGGATTTACACTCGCACCTGAATTTCAAGGAAAGGGCTATATTCACGAAGCCTTGAGTTCATTGATCGAATATATTTTCACTACACTGAACAAGCATAAAATCATTGCCTTTACTGATGTGCGCAATGAAAAATCTATTCGAGTGCTGGAACGTTTAGACATGAGACGCGAAGGACATTTGCTTCAAAATTATATGTCGAAGGGACATTGGGTCGACGAATATCAATATGCAATTCTTCAATCAGAGTGGGCCGCTAAGCGCCATTAAAAGACGCTTTTGATCAACCTTCTATATACAGATAGAACTTTTCTATAACGCTCACCATGCTTTCTTTTTTTATAATAGAAAAAAAAGAAATGTGGTGGCTTATATGTCTACAACGATTGGAATCATGGGCGGAATGGGCCCTTTAGCAACGATTGATCTGATGAAAAAAATCATTTCTCATACTCCAGCGATAAAAGATCAGGATCATCTTCATGTGATTGCAGATAATTATCCGCAAATCCCTGATAGAACCAATGCCATATTTGGGAAAGGCGAAGATCCTACAGAATATATGATTGCATCAGCTAAAAGATTAGAACGCGCAGGAGCGGACTTTATTCTGATTGCATGCAATACCGCTCACTTCTTTTTAGAAAACGTACAACAATCCACTCATATCCCTATTATGAATATGCCATTAGAAACCGCAAAGCACCTGAACAAACATCACTATACATCTGTGGGCTTACTATGTACTGATGGCACATTAAAAACCAAGCTCTACCAAAAGGCTTGTGCTCATCACAAGATTGACGTCATGACCCCAAGTGAAGAGCTTCAGAAAAATGTCATGAATGGGATATATGCAGTGAAAGCTGGGAAATTGAGTAAAGGCGAAAGTGAACTGGCATTAGCTTCAGAAATTTTAATCAATCAAGGAGCCGAAGCCATCATTGCCGGCTGTACAGAAATCCCTTTAGTTCTAAGATCAACCAAAGCTGTGAAAGTGATTGACCCAACTGTCATTTTGGCGAAAGAAGCTGTAAAATTAGTGTATGAGCTTGAAAAGCTAAACATTTAAAGAACGTCATATAAGGGGATAACATGAATATTGAGAATATAGAAGCGTTTATTTATGTATGCCAGCTAGGCAGTATCAATAAAGCTGCAGAAGCACTGTATTTAACTCAGCCTTCTGTTTCGGCACGTATTCAATCGTTAGAAAAGGAATTAGACCTGAAATTATTTGATAGACAGAGAAATAAACTATCTCTGACGGAAAAAGGTGAACAGTTTTACCCGCATGCCAAAAAGATTCTCCATTCTTATCAAGAAGCAAAGCATAGTCTCAAACAAACGATGATCCCTTATGAATTGACAATTGGATGCGCATCCTCTATATCCAATAATCTTTTGCCCAACATATTGCCAGCCCTAAAAGAAAAATACGAAAACCTGAAAGTGAAAATTGTAACAGGGCATTCAAAGGATGTTGTCCAAAAAGTGATTAACAACCAAGTAGACTTTGGCATTGTCAGGACTGAAACACATCCTCAAATTGAATCGATTCCTATTTTCAGCGATCCGATTGGGCTGTTCGTCCCAACTTATCATCCGCTTGCCAGCCTTGACAATATCAATATGAAAGAACTAGAAGAACAGCCTTTTATTTTCTTTGACTACGGGTCATTTGATTGGTTGATGCTTCACCGATTATTTCAAAAAAACAACATCACACCGAACATTTCCATTGAGGTTGATCATATGGAAACCGCAAAAAATTTAGTGCTACAAGGAATGGGGCTATCGTTTCTACCTCATCATTGTGTTAGAAATGAAGTAGAACAAGGAACATTAAAACAAATTTCAATCGATCCATCCATCCATTTCAATATCAATATCGAGTTCATTTATAAAAAAGGAAAATCAAAATCCGTTTTCATTGATCAACTCAAACAGTTTTTTCATGAATTAAATTAAAAAAGCCCTTTTCAGGGGCTTTTCTTTTTCTTCTTTCACTATCATTTTTTACCTGGATGAATGTCTTCTCCCAAAAAAGCGGTATTAGGTTCACCACTATTTTCTAGAAACTCCCCTATTTCTTTCAGCACTTGATTGATATGATCATTCCTTGGCATATTTGGATTTAATAAAAGGATGGAGTGAACAGTAGTAGCTGCTTCATACAAAACATGTTGATCGTTTATCTGTTGGATGCATTGTTTCATACGATTGAAAAACCATTCGATCTCTTCTGTTTCTTCCATCGGATAAAGTGACAATTTGAAAAGATTCTGCTGACGAAGATCCTGCCTCTCAAAAATGTGTTCAAGCTCTTCTTTACTGACATATAAATCAGAATCTTCCTCCTCAATCTCTACTACTTCAACCATCGCATCTTCAGCTGTATATAACTTCTCAATAAAATCATCGAAACTATCTGCCAGCTTAAAATCTACTTCCATCTCTAAATCAAAATAGTGAATAGGAGGATGTTCCTTCGTTTCTCGATAATCCATTGCGATCCATGTATCTTCTTCTCCGCTGATGATCACAAGTCCCTCAGGCAGCTCCAATTCATCACTTAACTGAGCGCTATTCATAATCCCATCATCTTTGGCGATTCCTCTTAGATGGTCGAATTGAACATGATCCTCTGCCCATGAATTCGGCCGTTCGGTTGGAAAAGCATTACGAACTGTAAAACCACCATTCCATTCTAAAATGAGTTTTTTGTATGTATCAGGTAAAGTGACACCAAGTGTTTCCTCTGCTTCACGAATTTGTTCCTCTTCTATCTTTTTTAACGTAAAAGGACTCTCTTCTTCTTTCTCCCAAAATGATTTCAAAGTGGGTGCCTCCTCGTATCTATTGAGATAAGTATAACATTGACCAACGATTCATTTGTTCATTCTACTTCATAAAAAAACAGACTCTTAAAGTCTGTTTTAATCTTGTCTATACGTTTTCAGAGGTTGTATTTCGATCAATCATAGTCGTGTTTCGATTTGATTTTTGTTCCTCCATTGTTGTATTCCGAATTGATTTTGTTTCAATGATTTTTAAAGTTTCTGCGGTTGAAACACTTAACAATACAATGGATAAAATGATTAGTAATTTTTTAATAATCATACAGACACTCTCCTTTTTGAATATCATTTTGAGCCTTAAGAGCCTTTCTGTAATATTCGGCAGCTTTTTCAAAGTCCCCTTTTTTTTCATAAAATAACCCGACACTTTGAGCAAATGCTTCCACATAGACATGTAGTTTCTTTTCTTCAAAAATATCAAACACTTCTTTCAAAGCCTGTTCATCAGTATCCATATAAATAGCTTTTAATGCTTTAAATAGCAAGACACTTAGCGAATCATTTACCTTTGAGGAATATATTAGTCCTTCTTCAACGAGCAGATCCGCTTCATCAGTTTGATTAGACTTGTACAGCGACCAACACAAACTAAATAGAGTGATTGGCTTTATGTCACTTTTTTCCGAAGAAATGATATCTAACACTTCTTTATAATGCTTTATTGCCTCTGTATACCTTGATTGCCTATCATATGTATT
Source organism: Bacillus sp. FSL R5-0422 (assembly GCF_038610765.1). Taxonomy (NCBI): domain Bacteria; kingdom Bacillati; phylum Bacillota; class Bacilli; order Caryophanales; family Bacillaceae; genus Bacillus; species Bacillus sp. FSL R5-0422. The sequence goes on along the minus strand of NZ_CP152014.1, from coordinate 1,161,796 downwards.
ACCAATATTTAATAATGTTTTTGCTACTAAACGTTGATCGTTTGCGCCCACAGCAATTGAATAAGCAGTCTTTAAATGTTGCAACGACTTTTCATATCTCATGAAATCATCATAATTTCCTGCTATGACAATTAGACTTTGAATTTGACGAACTCTATACTGTTCATGTTCTTTATAAATATCTAGTGCCTTTATGATGTGATGCATAGAAACATGAGTTTGTTTCATAATATAGTAGGCTTCAGCCACCTTGAAGTGAAACTCCGCTTGCTCAATATCATCGACAACCAGTGCAAGCTGCCTCTCAGCGATCTTGTAATATTGAATAGCCTGTACATATTCTTTCTTACTAAATTCATGCATTCCCTTAAAAAAAGCATTGTAATATTGCAACATACCGGAAAGTTGATGATTAGAATTCTCAATTTTATCAACCAAATCAGAAACAGAAGGCGATCGTTTTTCTGATGGTTTGATATAATCAAGCATAAGCTGGTGACGAAAGCACATCAATTGATAATAAATGAGTAAATCCTGATCTTCTTCCATCCGTTCAATTTCTTGTTCTACCTCAGCTTTCAAAATCTCTGCATCAGGTACACTGAATTGTCGAATCATTTTATACCATTCATTGATTTTCACACCTACATGTGAAGAAAGAACTTTCTCCATCCCTTATTCCCCTTCCACTGAGCTCCCTTATATGACATTTATTATCACATACAAGAATTTACAAAGCACCGAAAAGAAACCGCAAAAAGAACAAATATAGCCTCAGTAAACCTTTGGAACATTTTCATTCTCATCACAAAACAAAAAGGCAGACTCATTTCAGTCTGCCTTCATCTTCTAGATTTCCATGAGCATACCTTTTGTCTTCAGGTAATTGGCATTGAATCATTTAACCACTCGTCACAATGTTCAATAAGCCACCTCAAATATTCCACATATTGACCAACGTGATAGCCATCACAAACAGCATGGTGTACTTGAATCGCAACGGGCAAAATGATTTTCCCTTCTTCCACTTTAAATTTACCTATCGTAAATATTGGCAGTAAATAAGCTTCACCTGTAGATACATTAAGGTTAAAAGAAGTAAAATCTATCCACGGTAGACTTGAAATATTGAACATGTTTTCTGGCATATGAGATTTCGGAAACAGCTTGCTGCTTTTGCTAAATGTTTCAATGTCGGCTACACAGCTTTTATAAAACTGAGCAAAGTTTTCATCATAAGGCGTCCAAATACTTGAAAACGTCTTTGTTTCTTTATTTAGAATCGTATAACTAGGATGGAGAATTTCCCAGTAACCCAGTTCATCGTTCACTTGATCCATCCGAAATTCAGGAATTTGCTGCACAGCTCTTGCTAACAAATAAATTTGCACAGGATATACTTTTAGCTTTTTTTCTTTTAATCTTGCATGCAATTTCGTGATGTCGAGATTGATCACCAGGCTATATGAGCATCGGGTTAACGTCATATAATGATGAAAGTGCTCTTTTCGCGGGTAATTTTCGTCTATTTGTTTAAACATTTTTATCTCCTCCTGAATGTGATTTCTTGTATTCAGGAGGAAACTTTATCTGTTTTCACCACCACAATCATCCTTTCGATCTTTGCCTACGATAAAGACTGCAACAACTCTTCGTAAGTTATCTTGCCCAACGTGAATTTTTCTAGTGCTATATATGTATTCTCCGCTGAGGTATTCATTCTATTATGACAATCATGCACTAGCTCATGTTCATTTGGTAATGGTTCATGTATATGTTCTTTTTTTCGACATGCTTCATAGTATCTTATACTAATTCTCTGGGACATCGCATTGATGTGAATTCCATCCGGGTTAGGTATAGTAACATAATAACAATTTTCATGATGATGTGCATATTTTTGTAGTTCCTCATTGATCAGTGGATATTCCACACATCCTGCGCCAAATGCTGCCTTTCCCAAGAAATCGCCCAAACCACCTATCATAAGCGGAATGTTAGGGACAGATCATTCAGTTCTTATTTCATGAAATAATCTTTGTATTTTTTCATCGTCAAAAATGTATTTATCTGAACGTTATCAGTTTACCCTTGCGCTGTGATTTCTAGAATTTCAATCATCTCTTGAAATTCCCTTAAAATCTATTACTTCTTTCTCGACTCATAAACATAATTCAAACCAAAAGCAATCTCTTTTAATATATCAATGAAAATGTGAATGGCCGCTCCTAGGTGTTTGTCTTTCCTATAAACGATCCCTACACTTCTAATAAGATTAGCATTATTTATAGGAATAATCTTTAATCGAGGTTCGTTTAGATATTCAAGATAAGGAGTTGGTAAGACCGTTATCCCTATGCCATCTACCACCATATTAATTAATGACTGCATAGTTGTTACTTCAAAAATAGGGTCGGGTAGAAAACCAATATCTTTACAACTTTTGTTGATTAACTGTCTGATATAAAATTGCTCAGGAAACAAAATTGAAGCGGTTTCTTCTAATACTTCTAACCCCAACTTTTCACTTTGTGCCAGGGGATGTTTAACAGGTACTGCAAAAGCCATATCTTCCATGTATAAAGAGATTGTTTCAAATTCATCCCCTTTCATTGGTAAAAAGACAATTCCTAAGTCCACTCTATTTTCTATTAAGTGTTTTTGAATATCCCCAGTACGCAGACCTAGTACAGAAATTTTAACAGCTGGGTATTGCTGATGAAATTTAAATAGTGCCGGTGGAATAAGATAGTTCTCGACTGTTAGTAATGTCCCAATTGAGATCGATCCTCTTTGAAGTCCATTCAATTCATTGATCGATATTTTTGCTTGTTCAATTTCGTGAAAAATATTGCGAGTATATTTTAATAGGAGTTTTCCTGATTCAGTAAGAGTCGTTTTCTTACCAATACGGTCAAACAAAGGTGTTCCAATTTCATGCTCTAAAAGTTTGATTTGCTGGCTTAAAGATGGTTGAGATATTCCAACCTTTTCTGCAGCTTTTGTAAAATGCAGTTCTTGACACATTGTATAGAAATACTCTAATTGCTTTAATTCCATTCTTCCGACTCCTAAATAGAAATTTTCACAAGTACAAACTTTATGATTTTTAAATATTAACATCTAATATACATTATTATACAAATAAAACCATAGGTACAAACTATAGTTATTATATAAATAATTGAATTGTTCTATAAAAATAAGTGTCCTAGACTATTACATGAAGGCTAGACTTACATGCATAAAGAATTCCTTCAAACCGTGTAAAGGAGGTCAGTCAATATAACGAGAACAAGTAACATTTTTTAGAAAGTATAAAAATTTTAATGTAGGAGGTTAAAACAAGTGAAGAATTTAAATGTCGCGATTCCAACCCCCTTTCATGAAGATGAAAGTCTGTACTTGGATGGATTTAAACCAATCGTTGAATATTTAGCTGAAAATGGTATTGATTCACTACTCGTATCTGCAACTACAGGTGAACAAAATTCAATGAGTATTGAAGAAAGGATACAAATTATTGATTTTTTTAATCAGCAGGACTTTAAACATGTTGAACTCATGTTTGGTGTATCAGCTACAACGACAAAAAATGCAATAAAATTGATTGAACGTCTTGAGGATTCAGTTTTCGACTCGATTCTCATTCAATTTCCTCCTTATATCCTACCAACTCAGGAACAAGCGATGTCTTACATGAATGAATTGTTAGAGCAAACCACAAAACATGTTGTTCTTTATAATAATCCTTTGCGCACGGGGTTTGAATTAAGTGCTGACTCATTTCACACTCTTATGAATCAAAAACACTCTAATTTGGTTGGGATGAAAGAAGAGAGTGATGTTAGACGCCTAAAAAATACAACTTTACCAGATGACTTTATCATGTTCGCTGGAGGGGACGTAAACCTCACTGAAAAAATATTAAACGGATGTAACGGACTTTCTAGTATGGTAGGAAATGTTTATCCAAAAGAGATTCAAACATTTTTTAGTGACTTAGTTGCAAATAAGCCTGTGAATCTTCAAAAAATAAATCAATTAATCGATGAGGTGACACGTGGACACGCGATTGTCAATATTAAAAACCATTACAATACTTTAGGCATAAAGGTAGGTAGGTGTCGTTCTCCCATTCGATAATTATTAATTCATTGCAAGCAGGTTCGAATCATTTAATCCAGCTTGCCCCAATTCGTTATTTAAGATTTGGAGGGGTCTATAGCTGCCATGAGTATTCCACTAACGGAGCAAAAGAAAAGATCGAGTATGCAGACAAATAAAAAGATATTAACTGTTGTTGGTGTTATTCTAATTGCAGCAAATCTTAGGGCCCCAATTACAGCAGTCGGTCCAGTATTGTCTTCCATTCGTGATCACCTTGATATATCTAACACATTAGCTGGTACAATTCCTACAGCCATTTTATTCACATTTGCATTGTTTTCTCCTCTTGCCCCCAAGATCACTCGCCGTTTCAGCATGGAATTAACACTGTTTATGTCGATAGCATTATTATTAGTTGGAATAGGAATACGTTCTTTTGGTAGAGTGGACACGTTATTTTTAGGAACCGTCATAATCGGTTCTTCAATCGCAATTTGTAATGTTTTACTACCGAGCTTCATTAAACATCATTTTGCAACAAAATTAGGTTTGATGACAGGCCTATATGCTGTTTCTATGAATTTATTTGGCGCTATTGGTTCAGGGATTAGCGCTCCCATTTCTTCATCATTAGGTTTCGGATGGTCTGGTTCCCTAGGTTGCTGGGGAATCTTAACTCTTCTTACCATGATATTTTGGGTACCAAATCTAATGAACAACCAAGAATCTCTAGATTTTTTTCGAAAAGAAAATAAGAAAAGACCTATCAGCCTTTGGCGTTCTAAGCTAGCGTGGAATGTTACATTGTTTATGGGGTCTCAGTCCTTTGTATTTTTCACAGTCATTTCATGGATTCCTGAAATTCTTGAAACTAAAGGGCTAAATGCTAATGAAGGTGGATGGATGCTATCATTGATGCAACTTTCAATGCTTCCTGTTACATTTATTGTACCTATTTTAGCTGGACGTTTTAGTAAACAACAGATATTAGTATGGATTTCATTTCTATTGCTTGTTGTTGGCTTAATGGGCATTTTATTTGGCGTGTCATTCCTTATACCTCTGTGGATGATAATGATTGGGATTGGCATTGGAATGGCCTTTAGCTTAGCCATGATGTTTTTTAGTTTACGCACCAAAAATACACAAGAAGCAGCAGAATTATCTGGTATGGCACAGTCTTTAGGCTATCTATTAGCAGCGATAGGGCCTATTTTATTCGGCTGGTTACATGACATGACTTATCATTGGACTGTTCCTCTGTTCATGCTAATCTTCATTTCAGTCATAATTTTAATTACTGGTGTAAATTCTGGTAAGAACGTATATGTTACTTCTACTAAATAAATAGCAACATTCATTAGAATTTTTAAGACACATACATCGTAAAGGTTTTTGAGTTTGTAACTTCTTCCCCAATTCGCCCCTTTTCAAAAAAATAAAACAAATATCTGTTGTCAAAAAACCCTTGCTTAGCAAGGGTTTTAATGATGATTTCGGCTAAACTCGATCCTGCAACCTCTCCCCTGTCAAGGACCGTTCACCCCCTATAACAAATAACCTATTTACTTCATTTATTTACAAATGATAACATTCATTAGAGATGGAGAACCAATATGCATACATATTCATTATGAAAAAAACTTTCAAAAGGTTTAATAATATCCACGGTTTCAGGAACTTTTTTTTATTCACACCTTCTGCAGAAGCAAAATTCGGAACCATTCTAATCACTCTTGAACACTATACAGGCGCTCTTAAAGTGAATGGAAGTGAAAATGTAGCATGGTTGGTTGCTAGAACCATCATGTTGTTCTTTTTTAAAATGAACTAAAACACAATGCTGAAACAATAAGGAGGTACTTGATTAGTGACACAGGAAAATAAGGCATCAAAAAGTTTGTTAATTACTTTACCCGCCGCTATTATCGCTATTGTATTGATTTTAGGGAAAATTGATACACCTGTAACAAACATTTTATTTTATGTAGTAGCTTTTGGTGTAATTGGTTTAACTGTTTCAAGCTTAATAAAAGACTACAAAAAAAAGAAAAATTGATGACTTTCGAAGGTGTAGCTATGAAAAACAGGATAATGAGTCCTTCAATAGCAGAAATAAGGTTACCAAAATACGGTTTTATGATCTTAACCACACTATGAAACTATTGTATTGTTAAATGGCTCACCTGTCGTATCTTAAATTGACCACACTGAAAAAATACAGTGTGGTTTTTCATTTCACTAATGTTTTCTTTTGTTTTAGAAATACAACAAAAGCCACTCTTGACTATCTCAAGAATGGCTCTGTATCAACATCTTTTCATACGATTCCGTCTGGGTTCGACCCAGCGATCTCTCCCCGTCAAGGTGAATGACCTTATCCGAAACTTCCAGATGTTCTCTTGAAAATTTAATAAGATTCTATGCTAAGCCTTTCTAATAAAAAATGTGCACTTCTGAAGAAAACTGAAAGTTGCAAAACAAAAAATTGAACAACCTATTTTAAAGGAAGAATTTAATTGTTTTTCTAAACTAATCTCTCCCATCTTAGGGAATGAAATATAAATTCTTTATGATATAATTCAATATCAGTTTAAAAAAGCCTTTGTTGAACTTTAACAAACGATCCGGATTACGTCACAAGAAGCTTTTATAAAACGTATTTTTAGGAGGTTAACATTAGTGAACAGCTCCCCCAATGAATTGAAACTTACCATTCCAACAGGATGTGACAATGCTCCCAGGAAGCAAATAATCATTGATTTTACAGTAGCTATATTAACACGGCAGAATGAAGTAATTAATGAATATGCGGATGAATCTATTATATGGTTTCAGTTAAAGGATAATACAAAGCTTGAAGGACGAAATGCCTTAATCTCCACTTTGTACAAAGAGGACAGAGAAATCGTTAGCGCCCTTGAAATTTACCAAGTAATCACACACGGAAAATTTGCTTCAATAAATGGTGTAATGTTATTAGCGAATGGTTTAAAAATTGATTTCTGCGATGTCTATGTTTTTAGTAGTGCTGCAAAATCTGGAAAGATAAAGGAAATCAAATCATATAGGATTTAAACGGTACTGGTCCATTTATTAAATGACTCAAAAGGCGTTGCGTACAAATTTGATACGTTTTTCAGATATAATAAGTGTAAAAACACCCTAACAAAAAGTAAGGGTGTTTTTTAGCGAGGTATTTATTATTTATAGTTTTTTTGTCCTCCATAAGTAACTCCATTAGACCCAGACATATTACAAACACTTCGGCATGGCCAGAGTTGATAACATCCTCCAAATTTAAAGCCCAAAATGGTGTCTACATAAATCCTTGTTATGTATGTTTTTAATTGGTGCTATTTAATAATATGTTAGCAATTTTACTTCTTCGATGTGACTAATTAACAAAACAAAAAAACCCTTGCTAGGCAAAGGTTTGAACGATGATTCTCACTGGGTTCGAACCAGTGATCTCTCCCCGTCAAGGTGAATGACCTTCTCCGAAACTTCCAGATGTTTTCTTAAAAAGACTGATTTAATAAGATTCTATGATGAGCCCTTCCGATAAAAAATGTGCATTTCCGAATAAGACTGAAAGGGTTCGTCCCCATAAAAAAACAGACCCTGCATGGTCTGTTTTAATTTTGCCTATACGTTTTGAGTTGTGTTTCTAATATCTTTTGATCAGCAGCCGTAGTCTTCAAATCGACCTTGTTTCCCATACTCATCTGCATATACTATTTAGCATGCTTCAGCATAAGCGAAACGCTGTTTCTGCTCTAAATACTGAAAGACCTAGGGCAACTGCTTCTCATTTAAATTAATAAAATAAATCGGTTTATACCATTTTAACAAGTAGAAATATCTCATCCTTATTTTAATATTGGCTTACGTTAAACTTGTGAAAAAAACAAATTCATGTATAATACAATTGATGTATGGTACATGAATTGTAGGAGGGTAACCTTTTTGAAAAGAGAAGATGCCTTAAAACTAAGATCAGATATTAAGAAAATGATTATAACAACTGGAGTTTTTGAATCTCAAAATTTGCCCAATGGACCATTTGAAAAACCTCTACCAACTTCTCAAATGATGGCGTTAGAGGAACTAGAGGTGGAAAAATTAACTGTTTGGCAACTTTCCAATAAACTTAGATTAGAGACTTCAACTGTGAGTAGATTGGTAGATAAGTTAGTAAAAAAGGGGCTTGTTTATCGTGAAGTAAATGAAAAAAATAGAAGAGAACTTTTTCTGCACCTCACAGAAAAAGGTCACACAACTGTTCATAACTTAAGAGAGCAATCCATTACATTTTATCAAAATCTTCTCAATAACTTATCAGAATCAGAACAAAAAATAGTTGTGGATGGTTTTGAATTATTTATTGATTCTATTTCTAAGTCTTTTGATTAAAGTGAGGTAAATCATAACCTTTGGAGGTTAAAATGAGTTTGGATTTTGAACGTCCTATTATTGAACTAAAAGAGAAATTTGATGAATTAAAGAAAATGATGAAAGAACATAATGTAGATTTATCGTCAGAAATTCATTTATTAGAAAAACGTTTAAATAAAATGCAAGATGAAATTTATTCTAATATTACACCTTTTCAACGAGTTCAAATTGCAAGGCTACGTAACCGGCCCACGACATTGGATTATATACCTTTATTGTTTACAAACTTTTTCGAACTTCATGGTGATCGATTATATGGTGATGATCAAGCAATGATAGGTGGTATTGCAAAATTTAAAGGGATGCCCGTTACGGTTATTGGTCATCAAAGAGGTAGAAGTACAAAGGAAAATATAGAAAGAAATTTTGGAATGGCACATCCAGAAGGTTATAGAAAAGCGCTAAGACTTATGAAACAAGCTGATAAATTTAATCGCCCTATTATTACATTTATTGATACAATAGGCGCCTATCCAGGGAAAGGGTCTGAAGAACGTGGAATTTCTGAAGCGATAGCTCGCAATCTATTTGAAATGGCTACTCTTAAAGTGCCAATTGTTTGTATTGTAATTGGAGAGGCATCAAGTGGTGGAGCTCTTGGCATTAGTGTCGGTAACCATATCCATATGTTAGAGTATTCATGGTACTCGGTCATTTCGCCAGAAGGAGCAGCATCTATCCTATGGAAGGACGCTAAGTATGCTCCAGAAGCTGCTGAACATATGAAAATTTCAGCAATAGATTTAAAACATTTAGGAGTTATTGATGAAATCATTCCTGAAATTAGAGGTGGAGCACAAAATGATATAAAATCACAGGCAAAATTGATTGAATCTACAATCGAATCATCTCTAAAAAAATTGATACTATTATCCTCGGAAGAGCTTATACAACAGCGATATGAAAAGTATAGAAAAATAGGAAATTATAAATGAAAATATTTAAAGTCCGTATTGCATTTCGGAGGATTCTTACAAAAAAGTTCTAAATATTTTGTAAGTAACCTCTTAAACTGGATATGCTGATACTATTAAAAGATGTGTGATCGGTATGGAATAGGGATTTTTTGATCCTAAAAATACTGAGAAACAATCTAATGGATAAAGTTCGTCCCCAATTTGTCCCCAATCAAAAGAAACAGAACAAACATTTGTTACCGACAAACAAAAAACCCTTGCTAGGCAAGGGTTTAAACGATGATTCCGACTGGGCTCGAACCAGCGACCTCTACCCTGTCAAGGTAGCGCTCTCCCAGCTGAGCTACGGAATCGGGTTATGTATCAGTTCTGGGGTTTCTGTTACTGACAGTCTCTATTATATAACCTTCATGATCCATCGTCAATGGTTTTGTTCAAAAAAGGTCAAAAAGCCGGCAGCTGTGCCGGCTTTTTCTCACCTTCATGATTGGTTGACAAGAACGGGCTTTAATTGATCGAGTGCTTGTTTGAAGTCGCGTTTGAGGTCTTCTCCGTTTTCAACTCCAACACTTAAACGAAGCAATCCATCTGTAATTCCTCTTTTTTCTCTTTCTTCTTTTGGCATAGCCGCATGTGACATTTTGGCTGGGTATGACAGAATGGATTCGACGGCGCCAAGGCTGACAGCAAATACAGGTAATGTGACAGCGTCTACTAATTCTTTGACTGCTGCTTCGTTTTCTAATTCAAATGAGAGAACGGCTCCAGCTCCGCTTGCTTGCTTTCGCTGAATGTCTGCCCCCGGATGGTCATCTAAGCCTGGATAGTATACTTTTTTCACCGCTGGATGTTCTTTCAGGAATGAAGCGAGTTTAAATGCCGTTTGGCTTGCTTTTTCTAATCTCACCTGAAGGGTTTTTAACCCTCTTAACACAAGCCAGCAGTCCTGCACGCCAAGGACCGCACCGAATGAGTTTTGCAGCGAATAGAGTTCCTCTCCCAGCTTCTCATCTTTCACCACCGCTAAGCCTGACAGCACATCACTGTGACCGCTCAAAAATTTCGTTGCGCTGTGCAGGACAACGTCAACGCCAAGGTCGAGCGGACGCTGAAGAGCCGGTGTTAAAAATGTATTATCTAAAAATGTCAGACAGTCATGTTCTTTCGCAAGCTGGACGACGCCCTCTATATCCGTAATTCCTAGCGTCGGGTTTGACGGTGTTTCCATGTAAATGACCTTCGTATTCGATTGAATGCCTTTTTTGACTTCATTCAAATCCGTCATGTCCACAAAGGTATGCTCAATGCCGAATCTCGAAAGAACTTGGGTGATCATACGAAATGTACCACCATACACATCTCTTGTGACAAGGACGTGATCTCCTTTTGATAATAGAAGAAAAGCAGTGGAGATGGCTGCCATGCCAGATGCAAAAGCAAGCCCTCTCGTTCCTCCTTCTAGCGCCGCAATCGTATCCTCTAACGCTTGACGTGTAGGAGTCCCCGATCTTGAGTAGTCATATTGACCAAAATCATCAAAGCTGCTTTGATGAAAGGTGGACGCATGCTGAATCGGCACACTGACTGCACCTGTTGAACGGTCTGTTTTGAATGCGTTATGAACGAGTTGGGTTTCGAATGTCCAATCATGTGTGGTCATTTGGCATGTACCTCCTCTTTTACTTGTGATAGTGCCTGCTTTAGGTCTGCCTTCAGGTCATCTACGTGCTCAATACCAACGGAGAAACGGAGCAGTTTGTTACACACACCGTTTGCAATGCGAATTTCCTCAGGAATATCCATGTGCGTTTGCGTCGCAGGATACGTGATAAAACTTTCAATTCCGCCAAGACTTTCAGCAAAACAAATCGTTTTCAGCTGCTTTAAAAATGGATTGACCCAGTCTTCTTCGGCTACACGGAATGACAGCATTCCTCCCTTGCCTGGGTAAAGGACATCTTGAATTTCTGGCTGTTTCTTTAAAAACTCGGCTAGCTCCTGCGCATTTGCCTCGTGCTGGCGCATTCTAAGAGCCAGTGTTTTCATCCCTCTCATTAATAGCCATGAGTCAAATGGTGATAGAACCGCTCCAATCGCGTTTTGATGCTGGAACATGTCTTCAGACAACTGCTCTCCTTTTGTGACGACAAGCCCTGCAAGAACGTCATTATGTCCGCCTAAATATTTGGTTGCGCTATGAATCACAATGTCCGCTCCAAGCGTAATCGGCTTTTGCAAAACAGGTGTGTAAAAGGTGTTATCGACAATGACCAAAGCGCCATGTTCTTTTGCAATCTTCGCTATTTTTTGAATATCCGCTTCTTGCATAAGTGGATTTGTCGGCGTCTCAATAAAGACTGCTTTTGTGTTTGTTGTGATTTTAGAGCGTAAACAGTCTTCATCTGAAAAATCATCGTAAAGAAAACGTAAGCCGTACTTTTTCCATTCGTTTTCAAACAAACGGTATGTACCGCCATATAGGTCTGATGAGACGATGAGTTCATCACCACTTTCAAATAGCGCCATGATCGTTTGGATCGCAGCCATTCCCGAACTGAAGGCAAATCCGGCCGTCCCTTCTTCGAGTGAAGCAATCGCATCCTCTACAAGCTGCCTTGTTGGGTTTTTCGTTCGAATGTAATCAAATCCGGTTGATTCCCCTATGCCTCTATGTCTGTATGCTGTTGAAAGATAAACGGGGGGACTGACCGTACCAGTCGCCTCTTCGCTACGGTTTCCAATTTGCGCTAATGTCGTTTCCACATGTTCTGTCATTTGACACCATCCTAAGTAAAAATCTGATTTCAAAACAGAAAACCCCTTCTTCATAAGAAGAAGGGGTTTTAATCGCTTCCTCTTATCTTCCAAGCAAAAAAGCTGCTTGCTGGATTTAGCACCTTGGTACATCACATGAAGTGATGCATACCGGTTGCTGAGGTTTCAAAGGGCCAGTCCCTCCACCTCTCACGATAAGAATGTGTTGTCTGTCTGTTCTAATTCTTAATACTGTAACGCATTAAATCTCATTTTTCAAGAGGAATCTGAACAATTAATTGAAATTTTCTGTATTTTATAACAGATTCGGTGTTAACTGAATTGAATGCATGTTAGCATATAGGAACAACGCTATTTTTCATGTTACAATGAATGGAAACGTTTCACTTTGTGATGAAATCGGTTAGCTGGAGGAATGGATTATGGTGAAGAAAACAGGCATTATTCAAGAAGAAACCTTACATTCAAAAGAACTTGGGGCGGATATGACCCTTTTGATCTATTTGCCAGTCAATTACTCCCCCCTTTATACATATCATGTCATCATTGCCCAAGATGGTCATGATTATTTCCGTTTAGGCAAAATAGGCAGACAGGCAGAAGAATTGATGCAAAACAAAGAAATGGAACGCTCTATTATCATTGGTGTCCCTTATGAAAATGTCACCGAAAGAAGGAATACGTATCATCCAGATGGCACAAAATTTGAGGCGTATAAACGCTTTTTAGCAAATGAACTTGTCCCTTATATTGATATGCACTATCCAACCTATCAAATTGGCTCAGGACGCACGTTTATTGGTGATTCTCTGGGTGCTACGATTTCTCTTATGACAGCGATTGATTATCCTTCTTTATTTGGCGGGCTCATTTTGCAGTCACCTTACGTTGATGATTCAGTCTTAGAAGCTGTTAAACAGTCGACAGCCCTTTCTCATTATGCGATTATCCATCAAATTGGACTGGAAGAAACGGCTGTGAAAACGACAGATGGTCAAGTGCTCGATTTTATTCAGCCGAACGACGATTTAAAGGCACTTCTTGAACAGTCAGGTGCAGATTATTTATTTGAGACATTCGAAGGGGATCATAAATGGACGTTTTGGCAACCGCTCATTGCGTCTTCGTTAAAAAGAATGCTCCCATATTCGTTAATCAACTGAATTTTGTTATAATAAACAATAATAAATACTTTCTTAATCAGGAGGGAACAAGATGAAATACGGAGTTGTTTTATTTCCATCAAAAAAATTGCAAGATATTGCGAACTCTTACCGGAAGCGTTATGATCCGAACTATGCACTCATACCGCCTCATTTAACACTTAGAACACCTTTTGAATTAACGGATCTAGAAGCGGCTGATGTCGTCTCAACGCTAAGAGAGTATGCAAAAAATGCTTCTCCTATTACATTACGTATTAAAAAATTCAGTTCATTCGCTCCTGTAAACAACGTTATTTATATGAAAGTAGAACCGAACGAAGAAATCATGGCGCTCAATGAAAGGTTGTATGCAGATCCACTTGAAGGTACACCTGAATATGCCTTTGTTCCTCATGTGACAGTGGCTCAAAAACTCTCAGATGATGAGCATTCAGACGTTCTTGGTACATTAAAGCTGAGAAAGATTGACCATGAAGAAACAGTGGATCGCTTCCACCTTTTATATCAACTAGAGAACGGATCTTGGACCGTCTATGAAACATTTATTTTAGGAGAAGAGGGTTAAGGAGATTTGAAAACAGTCATCGCAACAGCACAAACACAACGAGAAGATGCATATTACGTTCGAAAAGAAGTATTCGTCAAAGAACAAGAAGTCCCATTAGAGATTGAAATAGATGAATTAGAAGACGAGGCCATTCATTTTGTCATTTATAATGATGAAATGAAGCCTCAAGCAGCCGCTAGATTGCGCATCATTGAAGGACCAAAGGCAAAGCTAGAACGAATTTGTGTGTTAAAAGAGGCACGCGCTTTCGGCCTTGGCCACAAACTATTAGAAGCGCTAGAAACAGAAGCCATTGCGAATGGAGCGAAGGAAGCGGTTATGCACGCACAAGTCCAAGCCCTTCCTTTCTACGAAAAGAAAGGTTACAAAGCCATTTCTGAACCGTTTGAAGAAGCAGGAATCACACATGTCAAAATGACAAAAACTCTGTCTGTTTGACCATTAGAAAAAGCCAGCGCATCCATGATGCCCTGGCTTTTTCTTTATCATCGTTCGTCAATGGAAGAAAGCGCAATCATTTATATATACGTATTAATATGAACGCCTTTGCCTTCCTCCATAAACATATCTCGTACAAAGCGTTCCCGCTTTTTTTGCTGTACTTTCGTTTCTGCTTCTGCCACTAAGTCCTCTTTTTTCTCCAGCTCTCTGTATATCTTGTCATGAAAGGTGCGCGTAACCTTAGTTACTTTCGCGTAGTCTTCTTTATCCTGAGGAGCAGGACGATTGATATATTGAAAATACAGATCCGGCTGAATCGGGGCTATATATCCCATCAAGAACGCCTCCTTTGCTTCTCTTCTACTCTACTATTCCCTAATTATGACTGTTTGAAACACGTCTCATTTGATATGATTAGATGTGTTTCTTTTTAAGATTGATTAACTATTGGAGGACTAGCTTTGAAATGCGCACGACGACATGATCGAACGATCTCATTACATACGTATTCGAGAGAACATTATCAATTCCTCCATGACGAGGGAAAAAAAGGGCACTTATTCTGCCCATATTGCGGACAACCCATCTTTTTCAGATTAAATATACATGAAGAACCTGCCTTTATTCATAAACATATGTCTCAGCAAGAGATGTGTGAACAAGCAGAAGAACAAGAAGTTCAGAAAAAACACGCAGAACAAAAGGAAAGTGCTTCTTATAAAGAACGTGGGGGCTTCCGTTTTCCAACAGGCAAACAAATCATCTCGCAAACGAATGATTCATATGAGTGGCAGGAACCAAGGTCGATTCAATTTAGCGATGCGTTACATTTAGAAGAGAATGAACAAGCACATACCATCGATCTCTTTCCACATATCACCTTTAGCACACCGCAGCTTCAAGCTGTCACACATAAAGACGGTCCAATGCTTGTACTGGCTGGCGCTGGTAGCGGGAAAACAAGAGTCCTGACAGCAAGAGCGGCTTATCTCATGTCACATCATCACATTCCTGCTCACCACATCTTACTCGTGACGTTCACCACAAAAGCCAGCAGTGAAATGAAAGAAAGACTGCGCAAGCAATATCAGCTGCACCCATCACAAGCAAGCCAAGTGGTGACAGGTACCTTCCATAGTCTTTTTTATAAAATGCTGCTTCACGATGACGCAAACAAATGGAACGGCCAGCACCTGATCAAGTTTGATTGGCAGAAAGAGCAGTACATTCGGAAAGCCATCATGAATGAAGGACTTAATGAAAAAGACTACCCTACCGATCAAGTCCTGCAATCAATCGGCTATTGGAAAAATGCTTTTTTACCAGGTGATCTTCCTGATTTGAAGGATGAAAAAGAAAAACACATGTGGACGATCTATCAATCTTATGAACAGCAAAAACGAGACAATCAGCAATTTGACTTTGATGACATGGCGATTGCCTGCTTGCACATGCTGACAGAACAGCCTAAACTGCTGAAACGGTATCAAGACCGGTTTCACTATATATTGGTGGATGAATTTCAAGATATAAATCCAGTTCAATATCAATTGATTCAGCTATTAGCTGGAGAATCTGAGCAGCTATTTTGTGTTGGTGATGATGATCAAGCCATTTATGCCTTTAGGGGCAGTAATCCTGCTTTCATTCTTGAATTCAAACGGGACTACCCTTCGGCTCAGATTGTCCATTTACATGCCAATTACCGCTCGCATCATACGATTGTCGCAAGTGCCGATGCCATTATTAAGAAAAATCAGCATCGTTATGAGAAAACATTAAAAGCCGTCCGATCGGAGACAATCCCTCCTACGCTCTTTTATCCATATGACGAGGAAGAGGAAGCGACCATGATCGTGGCAGATATTCAGGAGAAAATTAAAAACGGCGCAAAGCCGAATGATATCTGCGTGCTCTTTCGCACCAATACGGGAGGCCGTGCGATTTATGAGCGTCTGCATCAATCTGCGATTCCGTATGAGACGGAGGCTGGTGTCAAAGCCTTCTACAGCAGACGAATTGTTCGAGTTCTTCTCGCCTTTCTCTCTTTAAGTCAGGATGCTGATGATGTGGCCGCTATGAAACAGCTGCTTCCGGTATTCTTTTTAAAGCAGCAGACCTTAAACACAATGAAGGCACTGACCATTACGGAAGATTGTTCAATGGTCGACGCACTCGGAAAACTAACAGATATTCAGCCGTTTCAACAGAAAAAGTTACAATCCATTGTCCCTCTGTTCCGCACGTTACGAAATTTAAAGCCGTCTGACGCTGTGGCATTTATTGAACAAAAGATGGGACTAGGTGATTACTTAAAAAAACGAGTGAATGATACGAATGTGCTTGAAAAAGGGACGGATGACGTACGAGATGTGAAAACTGCTGCCAAACGCTTTGAAACGATAGAAGCCTTTCTCGCACATGCCGAACATATGAAGTCTGCCGAAAAGGAAAAAACAGACGAACCTGGTGTTCAGCTCATGACGATCCACCGTGCAAAAGGACTGGAATTCCAAACGGTGTACATCACTTGTGTGGTCGACGGAGCACTTCCACATGATTTCTCACTCGATGAACTCAGAAACGGTTCTGAAGAAGCCTTGGAAGAAGAGCGACGTTTATTATACGTGGCTATGACAAGAGCTGAACAATCTCTTTATCTATCGGTTCCATCGTTTAGACGTGGGAAAACCGCTCATCGCTCGCGTTTTTTATATCCCCTTCTAAAGAAAAACCGAGCATTATTCACAGAAAAACAACAGGCCCCCCTTTAAGCGGAGAGCCTGTTGTTTATTTTTTGTTGTTCATCATTTTAGCGATGGTATTGAAATCAAGCTTTTCTTTTCCACTTGTAATCGATTGAACGATTTTGTCTTCCATTTCTTTCGGTACACGTTTATTTGCAAGCTGTGCTACTTTTTTAATGACGCCTCGAACCGTTGCTTCATCTTTAAAGTTCGCATTTTGCAAAGAACCTGCCAGTTTAAAGACATCGTTCATATTCACACCCGTTTTATTTTCAACGCTTTTAAAGAATTTATTATCCATTCATATGCCTCCTCTTTGTGGAGTAATCACCTTACTATATGAAAATAGGCGAGATATGTGCCTATCCTAAAGCCTTGTTTGCCCAAAGAGAAAGGAAAGCAAAAGGCTCCCCCATTGCTTCCCTCACCTTCTTACTGTTTAGTTAAAGAAAGAAGCACCAACGATGATTAGAAGGATGAAAAGCACAACGACAAGAACAAATGTTGATCCATATCCGCCGCCGTAACCTCCGCCGTAGCCGCCGCAAGAACCGCCACCGTAACCGTAACAACTCATATATAAGCACCTCCTCTTCTCCCTTACAAAATATGAAAAATACAACAAATGGTTTGGACGATCACATAAAAAAGTGCGGAATTTTTATTTCTGCTGTTTAAAGACGTAATCTGCCTCTCCATGACGCACCATGAATGCTTCTGTTTCTTTTGCAAAAGCATCCATCTTCACGCCAAATGCTTTTAAATGCTCTTCAAGATCCTGCGCTTTATCCGCTAGATCCATTTCAACCTTTTCGTGCGCTTGCTCTTTCCCATCATGGGGTTTAGTGAACAAGGAACCGATTAATTGTTCGAATGCATCCATTCTGGTCACCCCTTCTCTCTTACATATGCATCACTCAAAAAAAGGGCAACAAAAAAACCGGATAAATCCGGCTTTTGTTTTCTCTTCTATTGAGGTTTCTTTTTCTTTCCACAGCCGCAGCCTGCTTTTTTGATTTTCTTCGTATAAACAGATTGTTGATTTGACTGCGCTGGATAACCTTGAAGCATATGTGACGGCGTTTCAGTTGGTTTCATCGCAACCCTTCCTTTCCTATTCCATGATAGTATATGCATGTTTTGAAAGCGTGTCTGATGAGAATGCCTGTTTATTTCACCAGTTTTGAGACAATTGCTTCAATAATGCCTGCTGCTGCGGCAATGGCTAATAGTAAATTAAGCCACATGCTGATGACAGGAAATAGTATGTATATCAGAAGTAATGCAGCAGTGCACCACATACCAGTACACCAATAACAGCTTAACAGCTCTCCTATCCAAGACCGCAGCCCTTTCCCTTTAATGATGATATATGTCTCTACTTCACCTTGTTCATTGACCTCTTCTTGTTCTTCATGAAATAAACGGCGGAAAGGCGCAGTAATGGTATCAAACACAATGAGCCTCGTCAGTCTAAAGGATGCGAGGGCAAACACGAGAAATGACAAAGTACCGCTCAGGAGCCTCCACCTCCTTCTTTCTTCTTTTTTGCGTCCTTTCTTTATATATGCAAAAAGAAAGACCGCCATGATGAATCGAGCGGAAATAAAATTGGGTTGTACTTTTTCACACTTTCCGATTCCACCTTGAGCCTCTGCTGCATTAAATAATGTATAGATAAGAAAGGAGTGAAAGTATTGTCTATTGAAGAAAGTGCTGATTTATTATACACACAACTGTTAAACGAATTAATCAGCAATTATGATGATTTCATTGAGATCAAAGATTCCGAAAATGTCACGATTCATAAAACAGATGTAACAGCCGCACTCTCCCTTCAAGCGACCGTAACGACAATCATTACTCTTTTAATCCAACTTCTTGTACCAGACGATGAATTGGCTACAGAAATCACAGATCAGCTTTTAGCCACACAACAAGTGACAGTCCAAAAGAAGACTGTGATCCAAATCATCAATTGCTATAACGTCACGATTACATTATCAGACGCATCTATTATGAACTCTGTCCAAATCCTCACTCAAACATTGAATGTGCTATTAGTTGAAGCCGGCATTCTTTGACCCTTTCTTTTTCTAACATTATGTATGAAAGAGGTGAAATAATCGTGGCTGAAGAGAACGAAAAAAAGGAATTTCAAATCAATACCGAGGTTGATCCATTAACGAGTCTTCTTGTGAGTGATATTTTAAACAAAAACAATATCACAGATGATCAGAAAGCAAACATTTCAGATGATCAAAGAAGAATGATTTTGAAATTAGTTGAGGACTTACAAAAGAAAGCAGATGACTTCGTACAGCAGCAGCAGGAGAAAAAAAGGCAGGCTGAGGCAGCAAAACATGTCGAAGAAGTAGCGCCTGAACCGCAAGTACGTCCAAAACGAAATTCACTTCGAGATCGTATTCAGCAGCGCCGTGATGCGCAGCGAAACAACGATTAAATAAAAATGGGTTGCGTGATAGGGTAAATGCCCGAGACAAAACGACGCATGCCAGCATTTAATAAAGTAAACGGAAGGAGGAATAGAAATGGATTCTAAACCATATTCTTGGGTCGCTCTAGATCGTAACTGTACACACCACGGCGATTACAACTATGAAAGAAAAGCTGTTTGTGACGGCAACTATTATGATGATGAAGACGTCTTGCAAGATTTTGATCAAGTGAGTGTGACAAAGCAGACATCTGAGGAAGTCATTATTGTTAGAGACTCTTGTGACATTAATGTCTCTTCTGTTGATGCACAAGTTGCAGCATCTATCCAAGTAGCAGTTCAAACAGCGATCATTACCATTACAAACATCTCAATCGCAGACGGTGATTTAGCTGACCGCGTTACACAAGATCTCTTACAAGCCGCTACTCACAAACAAACAAACCGCCAGAAACTTGTCATCGAAAACTCTAGAAACGTTACAGTATCAACTATCGATGCGGATATCTCGATCGCGATTCAAACACTTACTCAAACACTTGTTGCGACAATCGTTGCAATCGGTATCCTCTAATGTCCAAAAGCAGAGCGAAAAGCTCTGCTTTTCCTTTTATAAAAATACAACAAATATAAATGGTCATTTACCCACACCAACTAGAGGGCGCATACATATGTTGTTAAGGACTAAAGTCAAATACCTTGTTAAAGGAGCTGAAATCCATGAGCTGCGGAAAACACCATGGCCGACATGATGAAAACTGTGTATGCGATGCGGTTGATAAGATTTTAGCAGAGCAGGAAGCTGTAGAAGATAAATGTCCTACAAGCTGCTACAGTAATTTATTAAGCCCGACAGTTTCTGGAAAAGATACCATTCCGTTTTTACTTTTTGATAAAAAGGGCGGATTGTTTTCTACTTTCGGAAACATTGGAGGATTTGTTGACGATTGCCAATGCTTCGAATCCATTTTCTTCCGGGTTGAAAAATTAAACGACTGCTGTGCTACGTTATCTGTATTAAGACCTGTTGATGTACACGGACATACGCTGAGCGTTTGTCACCCTTGTGACCCTGACTTCTTTGGTTTAGAGAAAACAGACTTTTGTATCGAGGTTGATCTAAACTGCTTCTGCGCAATCCAGTGTTTAAATCCAGAACTAGTAGACAGAGTCATGCCAACGAAAGATAAAAAGCATCATCACCACGGCTAAACCGATCGTCCGTTGACCTAACTTGTCATGAGTCAAAGCATCCCCTTCCTTACGAATGACAGTCAATCGTGCGGAGCAGTCAGCATAAGAGCTGCCGCTTCCGCATTGATTGAAAGTAAGAAGTATCAACCGGCAAAACAATAAGCTTGTAGATGATGACAGTGCTCAAACACTCAAACAAATTTCCTAGTATAGGAGGGTTGAATATGAGCCGCAAACATTCATGGAATTGTGTAGCAGAGGCTGTTGAAAATATTAACGACTTGCAAAATGCCGTTGAAGAAGAATGCCCGACCAGCTGTTACAGCAATCTCCTTTCTCCATCTCATTCATTAGGTGACACTGTCCCGTTTGTTCTCTTTACATCTAAATCAAAACCATTCGTCGCATTCGGTAACGTCGGAGAAGTAGATGCAGGTCCTTGCTTCAGCACTACATTTTTCAGAGTCGAACACATCTCTGACCACTGCGCAACACTCAGCTTGCTTATCGCATTTGACAAAGACCGTCATATTTTAGATTTTACAGATAAAGATTCCGTATGTGATGTGTTCCGATTAGAAAAATCGAAGTATTGCATTGAAGTAGATCTAGACTGCTTCTGCGCAATCGAGTGCTTAAATCCACGACTCATCAACCGTAACTGCTAACAAAAAAAGTCCCTCTATGGGACTTTTTTTATTTGTTAAAAACCAAGCGGATGAATCGAGGAAATGTCATCTATTGCTAATTCAACTGGATTTCCCCCGCCCGCTGTTCGAATGAGCACTGTATCTTCTTTTCGATCCATAATAATCCCTCTATATGTTTTACCATCAGCTTCAATCAAGCAAAGGGCTCTTGGCATATTATGAGGCAGGCTTGTGAGAAAATCGACTTTTTCGTCAATGCTCATCTGACTTAAAGGCTTTTTCACTCGTTTGCTTCTAGGTTCTTCTTTTGTTTCATGAAATACACCTTCTGGCGGCTTTTCCTCTTCTCGCTGGGGTTTTTGTTCTTGTATAAGCTCTGGTTCTTTTGTGATGTCTTTTTTTTGAGTAAGCTCTGGTTCTTTGAAGATATCTTCGTCTTGGGTAAGATCTGCTTCTCTCACCATGTTTTGCTCTTGCTGACGCGCAGGCGGCTCGACTTCTTTTTTCTTTTCGATTTCTTGAGCAACGGGTTCCTCGTGCGTACTTTCTTCCATCTTGTCTTTTTTACTCTTAGACATTTCTTGTGGTTTTTCTGATTTCTTTCGTTTTCTTACGATATTTTGCATGGCTGGCATTGATTCATCATAGCTCGGCTGAACAATATACATAAGCGGCTTCTGGTTCTCATCACCTTTATTTGACATACTAATCCCTCCTGAATGATTCATTCCTTATATATATGAGCGGACGCCTTAAATCAGAAGAAAAATAAAAAAACAGCATACCCTCATTCGGTATGCTGCAAATCATTTATTTGTTTAGCGAGCAATGATATGGAAGCCAGAATCAACATGCAAATTCTCACCTGTCATGCCGCGTGATAGATCGCTGAATAAGAATAGAGCTGTATCGCCAACTTCTTCAGGAGTCGTTGTACGGCGAAGCGGTGCACGCTCTTCAATATCCTTCAGAATGGTATTGAAGCCACTGATGCCTTTTGCAGACAGCGTACGAATGGGGCCAGCAGAAATACTATTCACACGGATACCTTCTGCGCCTAAATCAGCTGCTAAGTATTTCACACTTGCTTCAAGTGCTGCTTTTGCTACACCCATTACGTTGTAGTTAGAAACCACACGCTCTCCACCTAGGTATGTAAGCGTGACGATGCTCCCGCCTTCTGTCATCAATGGACGTGCTGCTTTTGCTACAGCCGTTAAAGAGTATGCACTAATGTTGTGCGCCAAAAGGAACCCTTCACGATTTGTATTTAAGTATTCACCGACAAGCTCTTCTTTGTTTGCAAATGCAATCGCATGCGCAACGCCATGAATGACTTGTACTTTTTCTTTAATTGTAGCGAAACATTTTTCAATTTCTTCATCACTTGTCACGTCACATGGAAGAATGATTGAATCATCGCGCTCAAGTGTGCTTGCAAGTTCTTTTACAGATTCAGCAAGACGATCTCCAACATAAGTAAAAATCAAACGAGCTCCAGCTTCGTGAAGTGAGCGAGCAATTCCCCAAGCGATGCTTCGTTTGTTGGCAACACCCATTACCACGATATTACGGCCTTCTAAAGAAAAGTTCATATGTAATAAAGCCTCCTATTTTTTCAAGACATAGTATTAGTACCTGATCATAATATTATCACAGATCACGAGAGAATGACAATTTCCGCTGAAAGAAAGTTTCTTTTTCATCAAAAAACCGTCCTCTCAAGTGAAGACGGTTCGATTCTTTTATCGTTTGAGCCGGTTTTGCTGATATGCAAAATGGTTGGTAGGTCCGTGTCCAGCTCCAATATTCAAAGGAAACTTGATGGCTTCATGGACAAAGGTTTCTGCTGTGTCAAAAGCCTCCCTCATGGAGTATCCTTTCGCAATTTCAGCTGTTAATGCCGCTGCAAACGTGCAGCCTGTGCCATGCGTATGCGGAGTATCAATATGTTCGTTTGTGACTTCTATAAAGCCCTTTCCATCATACAACAGGTCTGTAATCTTCCCGCCAGATGGACCGTGACCGCCTTTGATCACGACATGTTTCGTACCAAGCTCATATAAACGCTCCGCTGCTAGATAGCGATCTTCTTTTGTCTGAATATGCATGCCTGTCAGTACTTCTGCTTCAGGTAGATTCGGCGTTACGGCATAGCTGACAGGCAGCAAGTGTGTTTTCAACGCTGATACCGCATCTTCATTTAATAAAGAAGCACCTCCTTTTGCTATCATCACTGGATCGACAATGAGCTTCATGTCATATTGAACCGTTTTATCAGCAACTATCTTGATCATGTCTGCGCTCCACAGCATCCCTGTTTTGACGGCATCTGGCAGTAAATCCTCTGCCACTGCATCAATTTGACTTTCTAACGCCTCGTTTGACAGCGGATATACCCCGTGAACACCTAATGTGTTTTGTGCAGTAATCGCTGTGATCGCAGACATTCCGAACACACCGAGCTCCTGAAAGGTTTTTAAATCAGCTTGAATGCCTGCTCCGCCGCCAGAATCAGAACCTGCAATTGTGAATGCTTTTTTGATCGTCATTTCTTCACACCTCTCATTAACCAATCCATTGATGATAAATGGTTCTTGCTTTGGCAATATCATTTGTGCCATGGACAAGTGCTCTACCGTCTTTAAACAAGACAAGCTTATATTCACCCTTTTGACAGGAAAGCAAATACGGATTTTCAAGGACATCCATCCCTGCTTTCTTTAATCGAAAAGCCACTTCTTTTAATGACGGCGGAGTTTCGGCTGCACTTCGGATTTGGACCGTATTGCGGCCGCATAGTACATCTGCCTTTGCTCTCTTGTCATAGGAAAGAAAAGGATATGTTTTCATTCCGCAACTTGGACATTGTTTTTTCTTTAAGGAGCTGGCTGATCGAATGTCAGAACGCTCATTGCTCCATAAATCAAAGGATCTTAAAATCGGCGTCACTTGATGACCGGTTAAATACTTCAGGGCATCTGCCACTTGATATGATGCGACCTGCTGCACAACTGGACTAATGATACCGGCTGTATCACATGTCATGCCTTGTGCAGGTAAATGTTCAAGCAGGCAGTGTAAACACGGTGTTTCCCCAGGAATGACAGTAAATTGAATACCATAGCTGGCAACGCAAGCTCCGTAAAGGAATGGAATTTGATGTTTGACAGCCGCATCATTAGCGATCATTCTCACCTCAAAATTATCCGCTGCATCGACAATAATTGAAGCGCCGACGACTAGTTCATCAATCTGTTCAGCGGTCACATCGACGACGATTCCTTTGACCTGCACGTCACTATTTATCTGTTTGAGTCTTTTTTCAGCCGCTACGGCCTTTGGCAGCCGATCCTGCACATCTTGCTCTGTGTAAAGCTGTTGACGCTGAAGGTTACTCCATTCAATATAATCTCGATCCAAAATGGTGACAGATCCAACGCCAGCACGAACGAGCATTTCCGCACTAGCTGTTCCAAGCGCTCCTGCGCCAATAATGACGGCCTTGGAGTCATTTAACCGCTTTTGTCCCTCTGTGCCAATTGGCTGAAAGAGCTCTTGGCGTGAATAACGTGTGCTCAAAATGCCGGCATTCCTTCCTGCGGACTGCTTGCTGTCCCGTAGTTTTTCAATGGAATCCGGCCTGCCTCAAAGCCTAGCCTTCCTGATTCAATCGCCAGTTTCATGGCTTTAGCCATCTTCACAGGGTCTTTTGCACCTGAGACAGCTGTGTTCAATAATACAGCATCAGCCCCTAGCTCCATCGCATAAGCCGCATCCTTTGGAGAGCCTACACCAGCATCAATAATCACCGGTACTTTCGCCTGCTCGATAATGAATGAGAGATTCAGAGGGTTTAGTAAGCCTTGCCCTGAACCAATCGGTGAAGCACCTGGCATAATAGCATGGACACCAAGCTCTTCTAATTTTCTTGCCAATACCACATCATCCGATGTATATGGCAGCACGATAAATCCTTCTTCGAGTAGCATTTCAGATGCTTTTAACGTTTCGACTGGATCTGGCAGAAGAGACCTTGAGCAGCCAATAACTTCTACCTTGATCATGTCACACAGTCCAGAAGCCTTTGCTAAACGAGCAATACGAACTGCCTCTTCCGCTGTACTTGCACCAGCTGTATTCGGAAGCAGCGTATATTTAGATAAATCAAGCTGCTCCAAAAAATTGGGCTGAGATGCTTCGAAAATGTTCATTCTTCTCACAGCAAAGGTTAATATTTCTGCTTCTGATACGTTCACGGCTTCTTTTTGAACTTCAAATGATGGATATTTCCCTGTACCAAGTAATAATCTAGATGTGAATGTTTTTCCGCCAATGTGTAGCATGTTGTCATCCTCCTCCTACAAAGTGAACGATTTCGATCGTGTCATTAGGTTGAATTTTCACTTGTTGAAACGCTTCTTTATCAATAATTTCTTGGTTCTTTTCTACAATCACTACTCGATTTTCAAGCTGATAGTCTGTTAGCAGATCATAGATCGTTCCATTCTCTTGATCGAAATCAACGATTCTGCCATTCAATTGAATTTTCATACAAATAGTGCCTCCTTTCGGCCAATACGAAATGCGTGAAGCCATTCCTTTTTGACCGGTTTACCTATTATCAGGTCGCGAATGATCTCTCCAGTAATCGGGGCAAGTAAAATACCATTTCTGTAATGCCCTGCGGCAAAAAGGATGCGCTGATCTTCTGGATGTCTACCAATGTAGGGATGCCGGTCATTTGTCGCCGGACGAAGGCCAGCCCAGCACTGATCAATCGGCATCTCCTTGATTGAGGGCATCAGCTGAGAAGCTTTTTGAATGACAGCTTCAATGCCCCCAAGCGTCGGAACAGTTTGCCACTCGTTTGGCTTCATCGTTGCGCCAACGACCAGTTTGCCGCTATCTCGTTGAACGATGTAACAATGATCATGGTAAATGGTGTGTTCGAGTGCTGGACCCTGATTCCATACAGACACACATTCTCCTTTTACTGGATAAAGAGAATGAGATAATCCAAGCTCTTCAAAAAAACGGCCAGACCACACACCACTCGCAACAGTCAGGTCATCACATGTGAATGTTCCCACTGTTGTTCTAATCGCTAATGCTTCTTTCTCCCGCTTCACTTCAATCACGGGTGTACACTCTTTCACTTCTGCACCGTACATGACCGCTGCTTTCCAAAATGCCCGGCATACGGCATAAGGTTCAACATGAACATCTTCTTTAATCAAACCTGCTCCTAAGATGTTCTCTGCCATTTGAGGCATGCATTTTTTTACGCTGCCTGCGTCTATCCACTCAAATGTAGACAAATGCTGCATCCGGCAAAGTGCTTGTTTCTCCTCTTCTGTAAAAGCTACCTTCATGATACCGCCCACTGATGTTCGAATATCAATGCCAGATTCATGCCGTAGATCGACTTTTAACTTCTCGTACAATGCTTGGCTTGCTCTGCCTACTTGAAAAAAAGTATCCTCATAACCATCTCCTTCAGCATGTGCACCAAGCATTCCAGCAGCCGCACTTGTCGTTTGCTTCCCTACTTCACTCGCTTCAAATAAGACGACCTGCTTTCCTGCTTTTGCAAGGTGATAGGCAATGGACATCCCTATGATTCCACCACCAATGATTGCCACATCATAATGCTTCTTCATAAGGATTCTCCTTTACTTGTTTAGAAAATGCTTGTGCCATTTTGCGCGGCTGATGATGAGTAAAAATTCCAGACATCACCGCTATCCCTTTCACATTCACGTGTCTCAATTCTGGAACGCGCTCAGGTGTCACTCCACCGATCGCTACAACTGGAATAGATAGTAGAGATGTCAGTTCTTTCACAAGCTGTACGCCTCTTGCCTGAAGTCCTGGTTTACAAGTGGTGTCATATACGTGCCCAAATATGACATACTCTGCTCCATTTTTCTCAGCTGCTTTCCCTTCTTCAATCGAATGAACTGAGACGCCCGCATGAAGGTGTGGGAATTTTTCCCGCAGCTCTTTTGGCGAAAAGCTATGACCTGGGAGATGTACACGGTGAATATTAGTGAGTAGCGCAACGTCTACTCTGTCGTTGATAATGAGCTTTTCTTTCGGAACACCTTCTAAAAGGAGGCATTTCACGAGATCAACAAGCTCACTTGCTGTTTTAGACCGTTCCCGGATATGAATAAAATCGACTTCAGATGCAATGGCTATTATTTGTTTGATCAGCTCTTCTGCAGGAAGCGAATCATTTGTCACTGCGTGGAGTTCCATTTGCACCAACCCCATCTAAGCATGCTGTTTGCCACATTTCTTTTTGATACGCCATCTCCCAGAAATGGTATTCGTAATAGCTAGAAATCACAAAATTTTCTTTCATATTGGCCCGCACATGTTCTGGTGCTTTTTCGGCTAGTTCATCAAAGCGGTTGACCTGTTCAAAGACGAGCTCCTTAAACCAATCCCCTCCATATGTCAAAATCCATTCTTGATAAATCGGATGGTCAGGTGTAGTTTGTTTCAGCTTTTCACCCACCTCATAATAAAGCCAGTAGCACGGCAATAACGCAGCCAATATCTCTTCGAATCGTCCGCTTTTCACAGATCGGTACATGTGAGAGGTATACGCATAAGCAGTGGGAGAAGGCTTAAAGTTCTTGATGGCTTCATCTGATATCTTTAAAAGCTCTGTAAATTTTCTATGCAGCGATAGCTCCGCTTCATACGTTCCCTGCGCATGATACGCCATTCTGCCCGTCGTATGTAAGTCCTCACTAATCGCCGCTCCATATGCTTGCACCTTTGCAAAATGAGTTAAATAATATGAATCCTGCATCACGTAATACGTGAAACGATCGAGTGACAACGTGCCATCTCCAATTCCTTTCACAAAGGGGTGTGTGAAGCTTCCATTCCACCATGTTGCCGCTGCTTCTTTACATTCAGTTGAAAACGTCATATTTCTCTCCTCCTGTTTTTCCATATAAAAAAGCCACTTTCCGCATGGAAAGTGGCTTGGAATTTGTCAAAAGCATAGTCAAAAACCGCACCACTTCCCTACGCAGGTATGAACCTGTTCAGGTAATGAGGGTCTAAAAGTCAATACTTTTATCTCAGCCCTTTTAAAGGACTCCCCTAGTGGATCAAATATATGATGTTGTACTTCTATCTTAATCAGGAATTGTTCATTGGTCAAGGGTTCATTGTTACTCTAATTGGGCTCTTAGTCCTGCCACATATTCACGAGAGCCCGATACAAGCACACGGTCTCCGCTTCTAAGCGTCGTATCTCCGTGTGGGACTAAACTGTCAATCCCTCTGAAAATACGGACAAAGACCAAATCGCCAGTAAACGGAAATTCCCTCAGCATGACATTGTGATAGCGATGATTGTTCATTTGAATTTGATACAAGGAAGTATCCTCATTTGTTAATAATCGAATCGCATCAGGTGCTTCAATCAAGGCTCTAAGCACCGTTTTAGATGATAGGAAATTAGAAAACGTATCAATTCCTGCTTCCTTCAATTCCAGCTCTGCCTCAGCTTTGTTCACACTCGCAATGACTTGTTTCGCTCCTTCTTCCTTTGCAAATAAAGCAATTTCCTTATTTTTCGTCTCACTGCCAGTTGCGACGACGAGGACATCCTCCTGGCCAACGCCTGCCTTTCGCAGCGTCTCATCGTCGTACTCTTCAATCGATTCGACTTCAAAGATGGAGTCAGCAAGCAGCGCTTCTTTATTTTCTTGAAAGACATGCAAAATTCGAATATCATATTCATCCTGATGTAAATCGAGTGTAACAGGTAAAGTCAGCTGATTTGCACCAATAAAGGTCACACGTTTTTTAAGGCTCGCAGCTTGTTCTTTTTTAAATAGCGCTTTAAACCAAACTGGCGTTAAAATACTCGTGAGTATCGCAACTAAAATGAGCGCGCCGGACATTTTATGGTCAATGACTCCGAGACGCTCCCCGATCGTCGCAGCTGCAATGACGAGTGATAACGTCGATGTTAATAAAAAACCAGAGCCGATCACTTTTTTCATGTCATACCATTTTTTCAAATAAAGAATCGGGATGAGCTTACTAATCAGTAAGGCAATAAATAGCAGCGGGATCATGATCATAATGGTTGGGTCTTTGAATAGTGCCCATATATTCAAATCCACTCCGACCATCACAAAGAAGATAGGGATCAAAAATCCGTAGCCAAATGAATCCAGTTGCTGAACAAGCTCTTTATTCGGCGAGAGAAGGGACACGAGTACGCCCGCTAAAAACGCTCCAAGAATATTTTCAGCACCGAGTGATTCAGATAAGGCAACTAAGACTATAATGAGAGTAAAGATCGCCCTTGTCCCTATTTGCACGGTCCCTTTTGACATGGACTGAAAAATTGACTTTGTCTTAAATACGCGGCCAAATAAATAAAGAAGGATGCCCGCAGCAAATAATAAGAGCAGAAGCCACATATTCCCTGTACCATCGCCATAAATGGAGGAGAATACAGCAAGTAAAATCATCGTCACCAAATCTGCAATGACAGCGACAAGCAAGATGATTTGACCGATATTTGTCTGCATCAGCTTTTCCTCTTTTAAAGTAGGAACCACAACCCCTAATGAGATCGTCGATATAATGAGCGTCATTAAAAAGGCATTTTGAATAAACCCTGCAAGGACAAACGCATAGGACAGAATAAAAGAAATACTAAATACGCCAAGAAAAACAATAGTGGCTGCTTTAAACGTATTTGGTTCTTTTAGACCATTTGGTAGTTCTCGTGGTTTCTTCTTTGACTCGAAAGAAGAAAAATCTATTTCAAGTCCACTTAAAAACATCAGAAAAATAAAACCGAGCATGGATAACGTATCTAACCATGCATCATGCTCAACTACCAGTTGAAGACCGCTTTTTCCAATGATGAGCCCCATGATGATTTCAGCAACAACGACCGGAATGGTCAGCTTAAATCGGTGCAATAAAAGTGGGGTGAAAAAGGCAACAATAATGACGACAACGAGTGATGAAACAGATGTATGCTCCATTGGCTAAAGCCTCCTAACATTGATGTTTAATCTTTTAAGGTTTACGTTAAAGCATTGATTCTAACAATTGCCTAAATGAAAAGAAAGCCATTCGTTATATGTTCTAAAATTCAAACTTCTTTAACCCCGATGAATGGATGAGAAAGATCAGGAGGAAATCTTATGAAATTTGATATCATTGGTGATATCCACGGCTGCTACGAAGAGCTGCTTACCCTCATACACAAACTAGGATACGAACTCAAACATGGATTACCCGTCCATCCTGATAAGAGAACGCTAGCACTTGTTGGTGATTTAACAGATCGAGGCCCTCAGTCAGTAGATGTCATGCGCTTTGTCATTCATGCCTACTCACACGGCGCGATCCGCTACGTACCTGGCAACCATTGCTTTAAGCTTTATCGATATTTGAAAGGAAATCCTGTGAAATTACTTCATGGCATCGAAACCACTGTAAATGAAATAAAACAACTGCCGCTTCATGAACAAACGACATTGTCACATGAATTTAAGCAGTTGTTTGAAAAGGCTCCGCTTTATGATGTACTTATTCCTAATGAACTGGTGATTGCTCACGCAGCGATGAAAGAAAAGGACATTGGTAGAAAGCCGAACAAACAGATGCGATCCTATCTATTATTTGGCGCAGTCACAGGAGAAACGTGGCCGGATGGACGACCTGTGCGGAAAGATTGGGCAAAGGAATATCGCGGAAAACCATGGATTGTCTACGGACATACACCAGTGAAAGAACCTCGATTCGTTGGCAGAACCGTCAACATTGATACAGGCTGTGTATTCGGCCACCGGCTGTCTGCCCTTAAATATCCTGAGCTTGAAACAGTTTCTGTTCCTTCCTCTATGCCTTATGACGATTCAAGGTTTCAGCATTTCACATCATAAAAAAACCCGGTCCTGCGCTTGCAGGTAGCCGGGTTTCTCTATTTAAAGCAGCAATGATTTCATGTCTTCAGGAAGCGGAGCCGAGAATGTCATTTCCTCCCCAGTCATCGGATGAGGAAAGACAAGAGTCTCACTATGCAGTGCCTGCCGGTTCATCCGCTCATTCATTCCGCCATATAACGTATCTCCGATGAGCGGGTAACCAAGATACTGCATGTGAACACGAATTTGATGGGTTCTCCCCGTTTCAAGTGCGAGCGCCACATCTGACATGTTCAACTCAGCGTCCACTGCTCGTACTGTAAAATGCGTCACAGCTTCCTGTCCAGTATCATCGACCATTCGCTCAATGATACTATCTCCTTTTCGGGCAATTTTTGCTCGAATGGTGCCATACTTTTCTTTGATCATACCATGTGTAAACGCTCTGTATGTTCGTTTGACCGCTCCGCTTTTCTGCGCTTTTGATAAAAGGCTGTGGGCAAAGCGATGCTTGGCCACAAGCATGACGCCAGATGTATCACGATCAAGACGATTCACCAAATGAACTGTCAGCCGAACAGACTGCTCTGCATAATGGTGCAGCAACCCATTTGCAATACTGTGCTCTGGGTGCTCACGGGAAGGAATGGACGGGATATATGGCCTTTTATTCAGCACAAGGACATGCTCATCCTCGAATAAAATATCAAGCGGAATCGGAGCAGGCTTTAGCCCTTCACTTACTTTTTCCTCTGGGAATAAAATGGTGAGCCTGTCTCCATTATGCAGCTTGTATCTCACAGTCACATGCTCTCCATTAATGAGGAGATCACCGCCATCAAATTTAATATCTGTCAGCATTCTTTTCGAAATGCCAAGATCTATTAAATAATCCTTTAAAAGCAGCCCCTCTTCTTTGGCTGTCATGGTTTTGTTTAAAGTAAAATATTCCAGCGAGAACGACCTCTTTCTTATTCTCCTTTTCCGATAAAGGAATCTTGCACCCTTTTCCAAAACGGAAATGGTCTAAATCGGGCAAAACGGACATTCTCGTCTGCTACCCGGCATTGAATGGATTTGACGTCCTTATGAAGCAGCGTCAAATGATCAATGGTTACCTGAAAATCGACATCATTCCTCGGTTTAATGACACAAGTATGATGGTCCGGTAAAATCAGCGGCGAACCGACCGTTCGAAACACTCTGTTGTTGATGGAAGCCATTTCTGCCAACTGAATGGCTCTAATGGAAGGGTGAATAATAGCGCCCCCAAGTGCTTTATTATAGGCTGTACTGCCAGACGGTGTAGACAGACAAAGACCGTCACCTCTGAATGTTTCAAACAGCTGCCCCCTAATTTCAACATCTGCCACTAGTGTCCCTTCCATACTCTTAATCGTACATTCATTCATAGCCAAATATTTCTCTTCTCTACCGCCGTCGTTGTATCTGACAATGACTTCTAAGATCGGATATTCCACAATGTGATAAGGCGTTTTCGCAATAGCTAAGACGAGTTTTTCAATTTCACTTGGCACCCAGTCAGCATAAAAACCAAGATGACCTGTATGAACACCCACAAAAGCTGTTTCATTCAGACGGTCACTATAACGGTGAAATGCATAAAGTAGGGTGCCGTCTCCACCAACCGTAATGACAAGATCTGGTTCCTCTTCATTGAGTTCCATCCCAAAATCTAATAAGTAGGTCTGAATTTTATTTTTGAGTGTGTCAGATACAGAATTCCCTTTTGAAGAAACTGCAAATTTCATGAATTCTTCTCCTTTTCCACCTTGCTGCTATGAGAGGGCAGCTTCATATTTGATCAAGCACAGGCTCAGCTATCGTTTTTCTTCTTCCGGGAAAATGCTACTTGTGCTTCTTGAATTTCCCCTCTAATTTCAGACATCTCATCATCAAGAAGAGACGCTGCCTCAGAAGCTCTTTGAAGGCGCAGCTTGACTTTCTCCGGGATATTCCCGCTATATTTATAATTCAGAGAATGCTCAATCGTCGCCCAAAAATTCATCGCAAGTGTACGAATTTGGATTTCGACAAGGAGCTGCTTCTCTCCGTTGATCGTTTGCAGCGGATATAACACAACAAGGTGGTACGAACGGTATCCGCTTTCTTTATGCTCTGCAATATAGTCGCGTTTATCAACAACCACGAAGTCTTTTCGTGACTGGAGCATTTTTTTCACGACTTGTATGTCTTCTACAAACTGGCACATAATGCGAAGCCCAGCAATATCCTGCATCGTTTCAATTTCATGCATTGGAATATCTTTACGCTTTGCCTTTTCTAATATGCTGGCAACGGGTTTCACTCGGCCTGTGACAAATTCTACTGGTGAATGGTCATCCTCGAATTCATACAGCTTTCGAATGCCTTTTAGTTTCACTTTTAATTCTTCGACTGCTTGTTTATACGGTGCGAGGAATTGATCCCATTGTTTTTTGTCCATGAAACTTCCCCCAATTCCATATACCTAATTATTTCAGAGGAATGTGCTCTTCACTTTCTCTTCCATATCTCCGTAATTGGCATTGTCTTTAATATTGTCGATTAAATAATGTAATTCTTGATGAAGCTGAATGAGTTCTAACGAATGTCCTTCCGCTGCCAAATAGACAGGGATGTCAAGTGTCATTGCTTCTTTTAATGGAGCCCATGTATCTTCCCCTAAGATAAGATATGAAAAGGACTCCTCATTTTCAAGTATGTAAACGAACGCAAAGTGATCAGAATCAACAAGCATTTGTCCTGATGCTTTTGCTTTTTGGATTTGCTCTTCTGACTTGGTCGTCAAAATCAGCCTGTCTTCTTTTAAAGTTGCTTCTGCGATTTCAATTCGGTTTTGCATCATGATCTCCTTTACAACAAAGTACAGCTTTATTTTATCATATCAACTTCAATATTGATAAACCGAACTTTTGGAGAAAACCCTATTTTCTTCTTATAAATGACTCTTTCACGTCATTACCCTTTGATTTTGGCACATGTGGAAAGAGAAACAATAGATAAAAACAGTCTTTTACATGATGAACATACTTCATGTACAATAATCATATTTCCTCTAAATGAAAGGTTGATGTCAAAATGGCACAGGAAATTGAAATAGAACTAAAGCAATTATTAACGAAAGAAGAATTTGAACAGTTGAAACAACATTTTCAATTGAAGGATTCTGATTTTCATACGCAAACCAACTATTACTTTGATACACCCCAATTTGATATAAAATCTCAATTCGCTGCATTAAGAATGAGAGAAAAAAACGGTCAGTGGGTTCTCACGTTAAAGGAACCACACGAAATAGGCTTGCTCGAAACCCACCAAACGATCGCTCCTCCTTCAAACCTTGATGTTTTTCAGTTGCCAAAAGGTGAAGTGGCTGACAGGCTAGACCATTTGAACATTCAAAAGGATCAAATTGTGTATTTTGGTTCACTTGAAACGTCGAGAGCTGAAAAAATGATCAAAGAAGGCTTAATTGTTTTGGATCACAGCCGATATTTAACAGTAGAGGACTACGAACTTGAATTTGAAGTGAGCGACCTAGAAATCGGACAAACCGCATTCTCCGCATTGCTCCAACAATTTCAAATCCCTGTTCGAAACACGAAAAACAAAGTCGTACGTTTTTATGAAGAGAAAATGAAAACACAGAATAGATGAATTCCTTGAAGGAGGAACATGATGAACGTCAATCAACTTCAATCCTTTATGCAGCTCCAAGCGCTTAAAACGTTACAATCAGACCCTGGACAAACGCAAATGCAGGGCGGCCAAGAATCGAATGCACAGGCCTCATTTCAGTCACTGTTGCAAGATTTTTTAGGCGGATCAGAATTATCACGCCTCCCGCTATCCATTTCTGCATTTATGGGAACGGACCCATCAACGGCTCCGAACACGCAATATGCGCGTACAAATCCATACTTATCTGCTATCGCTGGCGGTGAAGAGCTTCAAGCTCAACCTTCATTTGCGAATGACGCTCAATTAAATACAGCGAATGGGATTGGAAATGTCTTAAACAACAGCTACACGCCGCCCCTTCAAAAGGCTGTTTCAAGCGGCTCATCTTCAAAAGAAATTAATCAAATTGTGTCACAAATGGCTCAAAAACATGGTGTTCCAGAAAAGCTGATTCATGCGGTGATCAAGCAAGAATCTGGCTATCGTACGAATGCAGTGAGCCATGCAGGCGCACTTGGCCTTATGCAGCTTATGCCATCTACAGCTAAGTCACTTGGCGTGAATAATGCCTTTGATGCGGCCCAAAACATTGAAGGCGGGACGAAGTATATAAAACAAATGCTTCAAAAATATAATGGAAATGTCTCACTCGCCTTAGCTGCTTACAATGCAGGCGCAGGAAATGTGGATAAATACGGCGGCATTCCACCATTTAAAGAAACACAAAATTATGTAAAGAAAATCACAGCACAATATTTCGCTTAAACCGAAGAGAATAACCTCTTCGGTTTTTTGTATGTCGCTTTTCACCCTTTTTTGACTGAATGTGTTATGATATGGTCAATTGATCACGGAACCCGCCTCTCCCCTTATTTACAATAGACCAAAGCGGTTTGTTTGTGGAATTGAGTTGAGGTTGTTAAAATAAGTATACAAGAATAGAAACAATAAAATAGAACAAACTGATTATCACTTTTGAAATAAATGAATTTGCAATAGGGTGTGTCATCCTATTAACTACGAGTAAAAGGAGTAGTCAACATGGTACAATCGTTTAACGCACCTTACGAAGCGGTTGGAGAGGAACTTCTATCGCAACTTGTTGATACTTTTTATGAAAATGTAAAGTGTCATCCTTTGCTTCATCCTATTTTCCCGGATGACTTAAAAGAAACAGCAAGAAAACAAAAACAGTTTTTAACGCAATATTTAGGCGGACCCCCACTTTATACAGAGGAGCATGGCCACCCTATGCTACGGGCGAGACATCTCCCTTTTCCGATTACTGAGGAGCGGGCTGACGCATGGCTTGAATGCATGGAGGATGCAATGGATCAAGTAGGATTAACCGGCGATATTCGTGACTTTTTATTTGAGCGGCTTTCTTTAACGGCTCGTCATATGGTCAATCAAACACCTGAAAAGGATGGACGATCTTGAGCTGCAATACGCATGATCAATATTTCTCACACTGTCACGGACATCCTCAAAAGCCGATTGAAATCTATGTATTCATTGACCCTCTAAGTCCAGACTGCTGGTTATTAGAGCCATCTATCAAAAAATTAAAAATGAAGTACGGCCGTTTTTTCACATTACGAACAGTGACAAGTTCTAGTATTAATGCATTGAATCGAAAACGAAAAAAGCATTTACTAACTGAAGCATGGGGGAAATTTGCGACCAAAACTCAGACCAAAAAAGAACAAATGCTGTCTGAACAAATTGTAACTTCACCTTATCTCGCCTCGCTTGCATTAAAAGCGGCTGAACTTCAAGGCAGAAAATGCGGAATGAAATTTCTGCGTCTCATTCAAGAATCACTTTTTTGCCATCAGCAAGATGTCACAAGTGAACACGTACTACTAGAAAATGCGAAAAGCGCTGGACTAGACATCGAGGAATTTCAGCGCGATATTCATTCTCAAAGTGCCGTCAAAGCATTAAAATGTGATATGAAAATTGCCGCTGAAATGGACGTGTCTGAACTACCGACCTTTGCCTTTTTTAATACAGTAAACGGAGATGAAGGATTAAAAATTTCAGGTGCGTACTCTTATGATGTATACGAGGAAATCCTTTTTGAAATGATTGGTGAAAAACCAACCCCTTCAGAACGACCTCCAATTGAATGGTTTATTGCTTACTTTCAATTTGCATCTGCTAAAGAAATTGCGGTCGTTTATGACCTGACACTTGAAGAAGTTGAACGAGAAATGAAAAAGCTGGCTTTCGCTAAAAAAGTCGAACGTGTACAAGTGCATCAAGAAATGTTTTGGCGCTATAAAGAAGATGATCATCATTCAGATCTTGATGTCTATCGTTGTGAGAATGAACATGGGTGCTGACCCATGTTTTTTCTTTACCTCTGAAAAGGAACGTTTGTTCTTTTTGAAACCACGAAGAAACCGCGCCGGGATAAGCGCGGTTTCACTATGTCTTAACGACAACAAAGGGGATGGGAGAAATTTTTCACGGTCAAACAAAGGGGTAATGTTTGTATGTGATTAATTTCACATCTGTAGTATATCAAATTTTGTCGACTTATGACAACAGATATACTATATGTTCATATTTTTGTCACAAAACATAAGAGGGTTGTCACTTTCATATAGTGAAAGTAACGAAAAAATGGAGGGATCTGCATGCGTAGCACAACCATTGGACTTGTTTCCATTGGCTTCTGTTTCTTTTTAAACATATTAGGCTTAATGAAAATGCTTCCTCTTTATCTCACATCACCACTCTTATTTGCTGCAATCCTTTTTACACTTTATCGAATGAACCACAGGAAGACCTTTAAGGGATTTAAAGGTTGATGATAAGGAGCGGCCTCTACATACGAAGAGGTCTATTTTTATGATAAAAAAACTCCTGTCAAAAGATGAGTTTGCACTCACACGTCTGACAGAAGTCTTTTCATTACTCACCCGTTTTAGAGATGAGCTCTTCCATTTCTTTTAATTTTTCTTCGAACAATTGACATGCTGCTTCAATTGGTTCTTTGGAAGCCATATCAACACCTGCTTTTTTCAGCACATTAATTGGGTAATCAGAGCTTCCTGCTTTAAGGAAGTCTGTGTAGCGCTCCACCGCAGGTTTTCCTTCTTCTAAGATTTGCTTGCTTAATGCCTGTGCAGCACTATAGCCTGTTGCATATTGATAGACATAATAGTTGTAGTAGAAGTGAGGGATTCTCGTCCATTCTAATCCAATTTCTTTATCCACAACCATGCCGTCTCCAAAATACTTCTTATTCAGGTCGTAATAAAGGTTCGTCATGAATTCTGGCGTTAAAGCCTCTCCTTCTTGTGCTTTCACATGAATCAGATGCTCAAACTCAGCAAACATCGTCTGTCTGAACACTGTTCCTCTAAATCCTTCTAACAAATGATTTAGCACATACAAACGCTGCTTTTTATCATCTAGATGATTCAACAAATATTCACCCAGTAACGCCTCGTTTGTCGTGGAAGCTACTTCAGCTACAAAGATACTGTAGTTTCCATACGGATATGGTTGGTGCTTTCTTGTATAGTAGCTGTGGACAGAGTGCCCAAATTCATGAGCCAGTGTAAATAAATTATCAATATTATTTTGCCAGTTCATGAGGATATATGGATTTGTGCCATAGCTTCCAGATGAATACGCACCGCTACGTTTCCCTTTATTCTCATAAACGTCTACCCAGCGATTATTGAGCCCCTCTTTTAATACAGAGACATATTCTTCTCCTAATGGCGCTAACCCTTTTAGCATATAATCCTTTGCTTCATCGTAGGTAAGCTTCATTCCAGCATCTTTTACAAGTGGCGTATACAAGTCATAATTGTGCACTTCATCAAGCTTTAACACCTTTTTACGTAATTCAATGTAACGGTGTAGTAACGGTAAATATTGATGAACGGTATCAATGAGATTGTCATATACTTCTTCTGGAATACTGTTTCGAGACAGTGCTGATTCTCTTGCCGATTTATAATTTCGAACTTTTGCATAAAAATTATCCTTTTTAATCGAGCCACTCAGTGTCGAAGCAAGCGTGTTTTTATACTGATCGTACGTTTTATACACAGCTTTAAAGGCATTTTTTCTCACTTCACGGTCATCACTATTTAAAAATGTGATAAAGTTGCCGTGGGTAATTTTCTTTTCTTCCCCATTTTCATCCTTTACAGAAGGGAACGAAATATCAGCATTGTTAAACATACTAAAAGTAGTAGATGAAGTTGAGAGAGGTTCAGATGCCTCAGCTAATAAAGCCTCTTGCTCCTCACTTAGGATATGCGGACGTTCTTTATTAATTTCTTCAAGAGCATGAGAATACAGTTTTAATTCTTCTTTTTCCAAGATAAACTGCTGCAATTTATCTTCTTGAATCGATAAAATCTCTGGAACAATATAAGCAGAGGTACTAGAGAGCTGTGTAAATAAATTCGATGCTTTATCGTTCAGCGCTTGAAATGATGAGTTCGTTGTATCCTCATCGTATTTCATGTGCGCATATGTATAAAGCTTACCAAGCTTTTCAGAAAGCTGATCCTGAAAGGTTAGGGCTTCATACAGTACATCAGCAGAATGAGCGAGCTTGCCTTTAAATTGGGCGAGCTTAGGAATTTCTTTTTTGACCGCTTCAAATTCCTTATTCCATGCATCGACGCTTTCAAAAATATCTTCAAGTCGCCATTTGTTTTCTTCTTTTACTTCGCTTCTGTCCGGTAAATGGTTGTTATTGCTTTCTGAAGTCATATGAATCCCCCTTGCATAAGTTGTGTTGAACCAACCTTTCGGAAAGTGAAAGAAATTGGTGTTGTATTTATCTTCTTTGTTTTGAACTATATTTGTCAAATCATATGCAGAAATAAATACCAAACAGACTAAAAAAATGAGAAAAAAGCGTTTCTTTCTATTCAATCGCAGCACCACCTTTTTCTTATCATGATCAAAGTGGGCATGAAACATGCTAATGAAATAAGAAAGCATCTCGTTTGAACGCTTCATCTACTGTTTGTATCGGCTTTTGATTTGATGCTACTTCATAATTACCCTCTTTCGTCATGCGCAAAAACCCTTGTCTGACAAGCGCATGAACATATGATGTGATGACCTCTTTTATTTCTTCTATTGAAACATCGCCATAACGAAGCTTTACTCCTTTCATCTCGATACACCGCTTGATTTCTTTCATCAGCAGTTGAATCGTCACTGGACTGCTTCCTTTTTTTCTTATCATCCAATCGTATAGACACCCCTGCCAGACATAAACAGGGCTTGTAAAGATGTACGCTTCGCGTAGTGGGATAAATAATTCAGCCGGCAAAAAAGGGAAAGCTGTTTGATGATGCTCATAAAAAACATCTCTTAATCGTTTGCTTTCATTTGATAAAATACGAGGAGGTCGCTGCCTAAATTGCTGTATACATCTTAGCCATTGTGTAGAGACTTGGCGCTTGCTTGAGGGCTGCGATAAGATATCTGAAAATTGGCGATATGCTGTTGACGATCTGACAGTCATAGCGGCACATATTTTTGTTGGTTGAAATACAAGGAATTGAGCAAGATGGATGAATCGATTCTGTAGCGGACAGTAAAAAATCAGACTCCCTTTCTGTGATTCTCTCAACATTCCCCAATGAATCGAGGAGAAGGAAAAGAGCTGGGCAGATTTTCGCTTTAAACGATTTGCTCCTATGATCCATATAGGGAAGTGGCCTGCTTGACGGAGTCCTGCTGTCCTTTTACGGAGCTCTTGCCGTGAAATATTTGAGCATTGATATTCGATTGCATAGCTTGTTCCTCCAATAGAGACGGCCACGTCAGGACGTTGATGAACCTTTGACACATACTTTTCAAGCACCGGTTTATGCCCAAGCCGCTGAAGCCAATTCATAATGGCTTCTTTTCCCGCCTGATGATAAGCCGTTTCTCCTGAGGCTAGTGGACATGCAGTGAGCTGTTTATGTGCAAAATGATAGACACGTTGTTCACCAAGCTTTAATTGCACTTCTTCCCTGCATTCTGGGCAGTAAAACTTGCACGTCGCCCTGACATGCTCCAGCCGGTTTTTAGATAAAAGATGTGTAATACGAATAAGCTTTCCATTATCCATAATCGCTGTATTCATTCAGCTCGCCCCTTAGTCTTTGATGACCGTATTATAGCTTTTTCGTCTAAAAGAGAGCGAATCGGCAAAATGATCTTTTGTTGTGTGAAAATATAATTTTACTGATGTTTTCTTGAGGAAAACGAAAAACCCCCTTGATAAAAAGGGGGGAAATACAATCTTTATAGTAATGGCGATAATAATCTTGCTGTTGATTCAAAGAGTCTGACCCTTAACGGTCTCTTTGCAAATTCTTCTGGGACAATCTCATGCGACTGCTCTAAATCACCTAAGAAGTCGTTCACTAGCTTCTCAGTGCTTTTCGTTTTATAGAGGAAGGCATTCACTTCAAAA
Source organism: Bacillus sp. FSL R5-0422 (assembly GCF_038610765.1). Taxonomy (NCBI): domain Bacteria; kingdom Bacillati; phylum Bacillota; class Bacilli; order Caryophanales; family Bacillaceae; genus Bacillus; species Bacillus sp. FSL R5-0422. Next base: position 1,120,224 of record NZ_CP152014.1, on the reverse strand, counting down.
TTCAAATGAAAGCTTCTCATATCCATGTTGGCCGTTCCTATTGAAGCCAACTCGCTATCCACAATGATAAATTTACTATGCATAAAGCCTTGATCATATTCATACACCTTTGCACCTGCTTCTAAAAGCTCAGGGAAGTATGAACGGGACGCATGGAAGACGATCCGTTTATCTGGATTTTTCGGTGCAATAATCCGTACGTCTACTCCGCTTAATGCAGCAATTTTCAGTGCAGACAAAATATCATCATCCGGCACAAAATATGGCGAAGCGATCCAAATAGACTTTTTGGCAGAGATAATCATGGAGAAAAAGAGATTTTTAATGACTTCCCATTGTTTATCAGGACCACCAGCGATCATTTGTACACCTTCTGTTGTGCTTTCAAGATGACTGAAATCTTTAAAGTAGTCCACACCTGCACATCTTTCATTCGTCATATAGTACCAATCCTGCATGAAAATCTGCTGCAAATCACGAACAGCTTCACCTTTAATCATCAAATGGGTGTCACGCCAAAATCCATATTGTCTGCTTCTGCCCAGATATTCGTCTCCAATGTTCAGCCCACCAACAAACCCAACTTCTCCATCAATCACGACAATTTTTCGGTGATTTCGGAAATTGATTTTATTATTTAACAGAGGTAGTCTCACAGGTAAAAATGGAACGATCTGAACGCCAGCCTTTTCGAGGTCAGCAATATATTGACGAGAGAGCTTTAAACTCCCTACATCATCATATAAAAAGCGGACAATCACGCCATTTTTGGCTTTATCAATGAGAATATCCTTTAATTCTTGTCCAAGGTCATCGTGGCGGAGAATATAATATTCCAGATGAATGTGATGTGTTGCTTTTTTGATTTCTTCAAATATGTGAGAGAATGTTTCTTCTCCGTTCGTCAGGACTTTAGAGGACGTGCGGTACGTAATAGGGGTATGTCCAAGTCTGTGGGCCAGCTTAAATAAGAGCTGCTGATGATCGCCCATATGCGTCATTTTCTCAATTGCTTCTCTATGAATATGTTCATCTTCCTGGATTAACTGTTCGTCTAGAATCGCTTTCTTTTCAAACAGCCGGCGCTTTTTGATATTGCGTCCAAAGAAAATGTAGAACAAAAAACCGAATAACGGAAAGCTGCCGAGCAGGACAAGCCACGTTATCGTTTGAGATGGATTTCGGTTTTCCAAGAATATGACAAACCCGATGAAGATAATCGATAAAGTGAATAGAACACTGACAGAACTTAATACACTTACCGCTAAATCACCGGCAATTAATTGAATGACTAAATAAGCACCTATCGTAATGATAAGAAAAAATAGAACTTTGACTAAATTTCTCATTTCATTTTCTCCTTGCCGTTCTCTTTATTTACCTATTCATTCAGATAAAAAAGCCGATTCCTCTATAGAAATCGACTTTTGTTGGTTACGAGAAGTGCTGTTGAATCGTTTCAAGGGCATTTCCTTCGATAATCAGCTGACCGTATTCTTTCAGTCTGTAAATGCTGACCACTGATTCATGAGCATATTCAAGCAAAATGCTGAGCTTATTCTCCACTTGCTCATCTGACAAATCCTCGTGGAAGTCAACATATAGATAATAACGGTTTTCAAACGAATATAAACTTGTGGTAAAATCCTGCATATTTAATTGAGAAAGTGCAATCAAATCTTCAAAGTCATCCATTTTCAACACAAATTGAAGTTGAAGTTTTTTGTCCTTCTCATTATGGTCTTCTTGATCCTGCTCTTCTTTTTGAAAATCATCAAGCAGTGCGTCTAGACTTTCTTCATCTGTTTGATCTTTTTTATCTTCTGGAATCGGCAATTCGAGCTTTTGTCCATCTTTAGAAAGTTGGGCTTTCGTCACGACAATTTCAAGACCTTTGTCAAGTGCCTGCACTTGAATCCAAAGTGGTCCCTCAACTGCAAATTCTTCTTCTTCGTGCACTTCGTCCATTACTTCCCAAAACAGCTCTTCACTGCGTTCGCGATTATACCAAATCTCTTCACGGTCGAATCCGCGGTCTTCAATATCACCGTAGGAAATATAAAATTTTACTGTATGTTCATTAATTCTTTCGATTTCCATTTTGCCAACCTTCCCTTCTATATAAGATGTTGAAGGGACATACAAGCTCCCAATTAATAGTACTTTACTACACTTTACCCGTTCCGTCTACATGTTAACCTTTTAAAGAATTGAGGTATTGCTTCGTACTGTCTATTTTATGATAAAACATGAATAAAAGAAATAAAAACGCATTTTTTGCAGAGAAAACTTACAGAAACATATATTTGAATTGTCTTCATATATTGGTTGTACGAGCTCTATTAGACATGAGGTGAAATGGATGGAAACAGAGTGGCTCATATCCTTACTGATGATTATTGGCATCGATCTGATTTTAGGCGGTGATAACGCGTTGATCATTGCGATGGCTAGCCGCAGCTTGTCAAATGACAAACGCAATAAAGCCATATGGATCGGCACACTTTTGGCCGTGCTGATGAGAATTACAATGACAGGTGCCGCAGTTTATTTATTGACCATCCCTTATTTGCAATTTATCGGCGGACTTTTTCTCCTTTATATAGGATACAATTTGTTAATTGAACAAAAAAAAGAATCGATTCGTATTAAAAGCAGCGGCTCCCTTTGGCGTGCGGTACAGACCATTGTGATTGCCGACCTCTTTATGTCACTTGATAATGTGATTGCTGTTGCAGGAGCGGCAAAGGGCAACATGTTGCTGACTGCCTTTGGGCTGATGATTTCAGTACCGATTATTATTTGGGGAAGTAAGCTGATTCATGCGGCTTTAACCAAATTCCCGTTTCTTTTATACGGAGGAAGTGCTCTTTTGGCTTTTACTGGCGGTGAAATGATTGTTCGTGATGTGAAATTGAATGAATTTATGGCACAGCACGCAACTCTTGAATTGATGCTCCCTTTTTTAACAGTCATCATGGTCATTTTAGCCAGCCTGTTTTACGAACAAACGGCTGAAAACAAATAAAAAAAGCTGCCAAATGATCGGCAGCTTTTCGTTTTTTCTATTAGTTAGCAAGTCGCTGAGCTTCTCTGAGTTGGAATGTACGAACCGTTCTTGGAAGGAAACGTCTAATTTCATCTTCATTGTAGCCAACTTGTAGTCTTTTTTCATCCAAGATGATTGGACGTCTTAAAAGACCTGGATGCTCATTGATTAGTTTATACAATTGTTGAAGAGGCATTGTCTCAACATTCACATTTAGCTTTTGGAATACTTTTGAACGTGTTGAGATAATTTCATCTGTACCGTCTTCAGTCATTCGAAGAATTTCTTTAATTTCATCGATTGAAAGAGGCTCTGAAAAGATGTTTCTCTCTTGATACGGAATATTGTGTTCTTCTAACCACGCTCTTGCTTTTCTACATGATGTACAGCTTGGTGATGTGTATAATGTTACCATAAATCTTCACTCCTCAATTTGTAGAATGAATATTGATCTGTATTCTTAAATTAAAATTGTTCTAAATAAGTAATCTTTATAGTGATTATACTATAAAAAAGTAAGTGTGAACAGATTTTCTTGCAATTTTTGTGACAAAAACTAGACAATTTCATTCATTTTGTAGTGTTGCTTGATGTCTGAACATTCTCATTTAGTCGAGATGATCGAAAATATTTTTTTGTTTTCTATTTTCAATGACCTTTAATACATCATCAACATCCTCATACGACTGCCCATACCATTCTTCGTCTTTATACGTATGGATTCGTTCATAGGTCTTCCTCATAGCCTCCATCATTTCTTCCTCATTATCTATAAGAGGCGACCAATAAAGGATTTCCATGCGGTTCACTTCATTTGTTGCAAGTGACCTGCGTTTATAACCGATTGATTCTGCATGCTTGAAGTGCTCTCTTTGGTAAAACTTTAGGCGTTTTGCAGTATCTGCATCATCTTCATCTACAGGCTCAACCTCAAGCAAGATCGGTTTCTTTTTTTCCTTCAGCTTATGAATGAGCTTTGATCCGAGGCCTTCACCTCTTGCATCTCTGGAAACAAATAAATAATCAATAAAGATGAAATGATCAAATTCGGCGTACATCATCACATGATGAGGTCCTTCCTCCTTATGATAAACATCACTTCTTTCCTTTAATAAAGCTTCCATATGCTCTTTTGACTTCATTTCTTCTATCGGGAAGTATTCACTGAGCTTTTCATACCAATTCATGGATCCGCTCCTTATGATATCGTTAAGAATCACTTCCTTAGATATTCCCGATTTCCTGCTATTTAAACGCCTGTACTAGTAAGACGCAGAAAAGTCTCCTCTAGTTTCACTTTTTTTCAAACAACAGAAAAAAGTTTTATATCGAACGATTCATGAGTAATTGAAAACAGACAAACAGGATGAGTGCCAGCCCAGTTTGAAACATGATGAAATAAAGATACTTCCTGCGGCGTGCTTCCTCTTTCTGATTGCTTAATTTCCGGTGAAGCATATATTCCACGGAAAAAGACGCAATGCCAATGAACACCATAAATATGAGCATCCACTGCACTCCATTTGGCTTTCTCAAAAAAGACGTTGAAAAAAGCATGAATACAATGAGAAAGTGAAAGAATGAATAGCGAAACGTCTTCCATATCGACATCTGATTTCCTCCTAGAACCCGTTTGTTGTTAACTAGAAATTACCATCATCGCATTCTTTTGTAAAATAAAAAAAGAAGCACTGACGTAGCAGCGCTTCTTCTCTCTTATGATTGTTTTGCCTGAAGCTCTTTGAATTCTTCCTCTGTGCAGCTCACAAAGTGGCCTGGCTTCACTTCACGGAACTCAGTGTTCGTTCCTTTGTGAACAGATGGATCATACTTGATTCGTTTGCGATTACGCTCATAATCTGGATCTGGAAGCGGAATCGCAGATAGTAATGATTTTGTATATGGATGAAGCGGGTTTTCGTATAATTCATTCGCTGGTGCCAGCTCAACCAATTTCCCGAAATACATTACGCCAATACGATCGCTGATGTATTTTACCATAGACAGGTCATGGGCAATGAATAAATACGTTAATCCTTTTTCTTCTTGAAGCTCTTTCATTAAGTTGACGACCTGTGCTTGGATCGACACATCTAATGCAGAGATTGGTTCATCGGCAATAATGAAATCTGGTTCAACCGCTAATGCACGGGCAATCCCAATACGCTGCCTTTGACCACCAGAGAATTCATGCGGGTACCTGTTTGCATGCTCTTTGTTCAAGCCAACAGTTTCAAGCAATTGGTACACACGCTCTTTACGTGCTTGCTTTGTTTTTGCTAGGTCATGAATATCGATGCCTTCTGCAATGATGTCTTCAACTTTCATTCTTGGATTGAGTGAGGCATATGGATCCTGAAAGATCATTTGCATTTTTCGATTAAATTGCTTCAGATCAGCAGTCGATTTTTTATCATGAACATTCTGTCCATTAAAAATAACCTCACCATCTGTTGCATTGTACAAACGAATGATACTTCTTCCAGTAGTCGACTTACCGCAACCAGACTCACCTACTAGCCCCAAAGTTTCTCCTCTATAAATATCGAAGCTAACATCATCAACAGCTTTTACTTCATTTGGTTTGCCCACATTAAAATATTGCTTAAGATTATTCACCTGTAAAATAACATCTTTTTCACTCAATGTGATCCCCCCCTTTTTGCGCTTTAAATTGTCGCATTCTTTGCTTAATCGATTCAGGAGGTTCTACTTTGGGCGCATTAGGATGTAATAGCCATGTAGCTGCATAATGCGTTTCTGACACTTGATATAAAGGCGGCTGCTGTTCAAAATCGATTTTCATCGCATATTGATTTCTAGCAGCAAACGGGTCACCTTTTGGAGGATTTAGCAAGTCTGGCGGCGTACCAGGTATAGCAAATAATTTCTCCTCTTTTGCGTCCAGACTAGGCATAGAGCTTAATAATCCCCAAGTATAAGGATGCTGTGGGTTATAGAAAATCTCATCAACTGTACCAATCTCGACAATTTGACCACCATACATAACCGCTACACGATCAGCTACATTCGCAACGACCCCTAAATCATGCGTAATAAAGATAATCGATGTTTCAATTTTCTTTTGTAGATCCTTCATCAGTTCTAAAATTTGCGCTTGAATTGTAACATCTAACGCTGTTGTCGGCTCATCAGCAATTAATATTTTAGGATTACAAGCAAGAGCAATTGCCACCACAACCCTTTGTCTCATACCACCTGAAAATTGATGAGGATATTGCTTAAACCTTTGTTCAGGTTTTGGAATACCTACAAGGCTGAGTAGCTCAAGCGCTCTTTTTCTAGCTTCTTCTTTACTAGCATTTTGATGTTTTAAAATTGGTTCTATAATTTGTTTGCCAATTGTCATTGTAGGATTTAATGAGGTCATTGGATCTTGAAAGACCATTGCAATATCTTTCCCACGTATTTTTTGCATTTGTTTATCAGAAAGTTTTGCTAAGTTTTTGTCTTGAAACAAAATCTCGCCTTTTTTCACTTCAGAGTTAGATTTAGGAAGCAACCCCATGATTGATTTTGAAGTAACCGATTTTCCTGAACCAGATTCTCCAACAATGGCAAGCGTCTCACCTTTCTTTAATTCAAAATTCACACCTCTTATTGCCTTGACTTCACCAGCAAACGTGTGAAATGAGATATTTAAATCATTTACTTTTAGAATGGTTTCTTGTTTATTCATCATCATCACCGTCCCGTACTAATCTTTCATTTTTGGATCAAGTGCATCTCTCACACCGTCGGCAACAAGGTTAAAGACGATCATGATAACACTAATGATAATTGCTGGATAAACCATTTGATATGGGAAAGCAATCATTGATTTAAATCCGTCTTCAATTAGCGTCCCTAGTGAAGCTTGTGGCTCTTGGAGACCTAACCCAATAAAACTTAAGAATGCTTCGAAGAAAATTGCACTAGGAATGGTGAACATTGTATTAATAATCATCACACCTGTTAAGTTAGGCAACATGTGTTTAAAGATAATTTTAAAGTTGCTTAATCCCAAAGTTCTAGCGGCTAGTACATATTCCTGTTCTTTCAGCTTCATGACTTGGGCTCGTACAACCCTGGCCATACTGATCCACCCGGTAATACTTAGAGCAATAATAATTGGAATAATCCCTGGCTTTAAGACGAGAATCATTAATATGACAACGATCAAGTTGGGAATACCCATTAGAACCTCTAGAACACGTTGCATCGCATTATCAATTTTCCCGCCAAAATAACCAGAAATTGCACCATAAGCAACACCAATAATTAAATCGATCACAGCTGCAACAACAGCAATAAGCAGTGAGATTTGAGTTCCTTTCCACACACGTGTGAATAGATCTCTCCCAAGATTATCCGTACCAAACCAGTAGTAATGATCAATTCCTTTTTGTTCATAAGGGTTGACCACATCACCACTTTTCAGCGTTCTTTCCCCAGTAAATGGAAGGAAGCTAACGTGCTCTAATCCTTGGATTCGAGGAGGTAAGTTCGCTTCAGACGTTGTCTGAGTACTAAAATCTTTACCACTAATTAATGGTCCGACGATAGCCATGAATACAATTAAAAATAAAATCACTAAACTTACAACTGCGGCTTTATTCTTTTTGATTCTAAGCCATGCGTCTTGCCAATAATTCAGACTAGGTTTCTCAATTTTTTCAGCAGAAAATGTATCAACACCAGCGGGTTCAAATAGACTTTTATCAATATTTTCTTCTTGCTGTTTCATCATTTGTTACCCCCTGCTACACGAATTCTCGGATCGATAATTCCATATAGAATATCGACAATAAATACAACCACAACAAAAAGAACGGCGAATAAAATTGTTGTTCCCATAATAACTGGATAGTCATTTACAGTAATAGCTTTAACAAACTGCTCACCAATTCCAGGAATTGAGAAGATTTTCTCTATTACGAGAGATCCCGTCATTAAACTAACAGTTAGTGGACCAAGAACTGTAACAACAGGGATCAACGCATTTCTCATTGCATGCTTAAATGCTAATTCGAAATAGCCTGCTCCTTTGGCCTTTGCTAGTAAAATATAATCTGTCTCAAGAACTTCAACCATTTCTGTTCGCATAAAGCGTGCACAAATGGAGATAGGGAACATAGCTAATGCTATTGTGGGCAAAATTGTATACTCGAATCCATTCCAAAATTGAGTTGGTAGTAAACCTAATTTCACCGCAATAAAGTACTGAAGTAATCCCGCGAATACAAAACTCGGTATTGATTTACCGATAACTGCCAAGAAAGTAGCAGAATAATCTATCCATGTGTTCTGCCTTAAAGCTCCAACTACTCCCAAGAAGATACCAACAATCGTTCCTATAATAATCGCTTGAAGGCCTAGGACAGCAGATGGTCCTACTCGGTATGAAAGAAGTTCTGTTACGGAGGTATTGTTGAATTGGAATGAAACACCTAAATCTCCAGTGAATGTATTAATCAAGTAGTGAAAGTATTGAACTGGAATAGGCTGATCTAGCCCATATTTTGCATTAAGTACAGCTTGTTGTGCTTCTGACAATTTTTGAGCATTAACAAAAGGAGAACCCGGAATGAGTTTCATTAAGAAAAAAGTGATTGAAACAATGATGAAGAGGGTAACGACCATGAAGCCAACCCGTCTAATTAAGTATTTCAGCATACTTGCACCTCCTGATAAAACTGACTTTTCTGTATATTTCGACATATTTCTTTCAGTGAAAAAGAGAGTATATTCAGAGAATACACTCTCTTTTCTATAAGATTGTTAATTATCCTTCAATTTTCATCCATTTGTAGCTGAATTCTGGTCCCACCTTGTGAATGACAAATCCTTTAACTTTGTTACTAATCAGATAATTAGTTGCTCTCTGATAGATTGGTGAAAGTCCTGCGTCATCTTGTAGTAATACTTTTTCAGCTTCTTGTAAAGCTTTCCAGCGTTCTTCAGGTTTAGCAGCTAACTTACCAGATGCATCTTTTAAGAGTTGATCATATTTCTTATTAGAGTATCCCATGTGGTTGTTCCCACCACCTGTGATAAATAAGTCAGAGAATGTGATCGGGTCAAGATAATCTGGGCCCCATCCAGCCATCTGTAGATCGTAATCCTCTTTCTTATCACGATCAATACGAGTAGCAAAAGGAACACTTTGAATATTAATATCTAAGCCAGGTAAAGTTTTCTCAAGCTGATCTTTAATGAAAGCTCCGATTGTTTTAGCAGTCTCAGAATCATCACCTAAGTAATTAAGCGTTACTTTAGACGTTCCTAATTCTTTTAGACCTTTTTCGAAAAGTTTCTTAGCTTCATCTTTGTTTGTTTCTAAGTATTTAGGCATTCCATCGCGGAAGTCTTTTCCGTTTTCATCATGTACAAAGTCTTTTGGAATTTGATAGTATGCAGCAACTGAACCATTCTGCAATACATCTTTTACAAACGCTTCTTTGTCAATTGCTGTTGCAATTGCACGACGAACATTTTCATTCTTTAATGATTTATTTCCTTGGTTCATTTTCAACCAGAACACAGTAGGTTCTAGTAATCTTTTCATTCGCTTATCACCTTCGTACTGAGAGATGATTGCAGGAGTTGATAATTTAGGTGTAATATCAGCTTCTCCAGCTTCGAATGCGTTAACTGCTGCTTGTGGATCTTTAGATACTTTAAAAGTAAGTTTTGTCATAGAGACATTCTTTTTATCCCAATATTCTTCATTCTTTTTGTATTCCCAAGTTGTTGCTTGTGGTCCATCCCAAGCAGAAAGTTCATACGGTCCATTGTATACAAGGTTCTTTGCAGTTTTCGCATATTTATCACCTTGTTCTTTAACGAACTTTTCATTCACTGGATAGAAAGTTGGGAATGAAAGTAGAGATTGGAAGTAAGGAATTGGTTTTTCAAGTGTGATTTGCAATTCTTTATCGCTTACAGCTTTAATCCCTAGTTCATCAGGCTTTGCTTTTTTGTTGTAAACCTTATCAGCATTTTTGATTTTACCAACCATCATATATGGGCCATACTCAGACTTTTGATCTGGATCTAAAGCACGTTGCCAAGCATAAACGAAGTCTTGAGCTTTAACTGGATCACCATTAGACCATTTGGCATCTTTTAGTTTAATGTTATAAACTGTTTTATCTTTGTTAGCTACTGGTTCGCCATCTGCCATACCAGGTACTAATTCTTCTTTATCATTGAATCGATACAAACCCTCAAAAACGTTATTCATAGTTGTGAAACTAATTGTATCGCTTGCTTGGATTGTATCCATTGCAGGCATTTCCTGTGATTCTAAAATTGTAGCCTCTTGTTTTGAATCTTTGGATGCAGTGCCCTTGTCGCTACTTTGTTTACCTGAACATGCAGATACAAAAATAGTCAGCACCAATAAAAAAACTAAAAGCAGTGAAAATTTAGACTTTTTCATCTAGTTGTTGACCTCCCCTTCATAAATGAACTACAGGAACTATTATACTAGCAAATAAGTAATTGTGCATTCATTTTTTTAAGAAAATTTTCATATTTCGATGATTTTTTAATAAATTTATTAAAAAATTGAAACAAATTGGGTATTTCCCTTTAATTTTGTGATCTGAAATACCTAATCAGAAGTAATCCTGTCTATACAATTGGCAATCTTCATGATTCATTGTAAACTGATATCAAGAATTTTGTTAAAACAACTGCTTAATTCCTTGTTTCGTTTTTCTTATATAGTGAAAGTCTCGAATTAAATGTTTTTATTGCTATTTTAGTACAGTAAAGTTTTAATGCACAGGAGTGATTGTTATCAGATTTTTTATTCTTTTAATTAGTTCTAATTGCCTTGTATTTATTTTAAGTTTCATTTTTTATGGGCACCTCTCTCTCTTAAGTATGATTAACATCACTTTTTATTTAGCATCGATCACTTTGCTAATATGGTTATCGTTAATCACTTTAAAAAGTGGTTTTTTTGATCAAACAGCTCACAGTTTTCGAAAGGTTTTTGATTCATTAAACAAGCAAAAGGGCACTATTGACGATGATTTAAACAAACATTTATCATCATCTTTCCAAAGTAATTTTCCCTTCATGAAAATAATAGGTTTTAGCTTATTAATTGAAATGTTTATTCTGCTCTTCATTTATTATATATAGGCTTTGACTTTTGATTTTTGCTTCATTATAATGAATTCAATTATACTGTTGCGATGAAAAAGAAGAGTACATATATTCACCATTTATAGAGAGTCTGCGGTCGGTGCGAGCAGACAATGGCATATATGGAATGGGCTTTGGAGCAGCTAACCGAACACTTTTGAAAGTAAGTAGGCTTAGACGGAGCAGTCTCCGATATCAACGTCTTGAGTGATTTCCATGTGAAATAACAAGGGTGGTACCACGGTTCATTCGTCCCTTTTCTGTTGAAAAGTGACGGGTGGGCCTTTTTATATTGAGGAAAAGAGGTTTTAGTATGACAAAGAAGACAATTTTTTCAGGCATTCAGCCGAGCGGTTCGGTCACATTGGGGAACTATATCGGAGCGATGAAGCAATTTGTCGATTTGCAGCATGATTATCACGGCTATTTTTGTGTCGTCGACCAGCATGCGATTACAGTGAGTCAGGACAGGCTAGCTCTTCGCCAAAATATTAGAAGCTTAGCAGCTCTTTATTTAGCAGTTGGACTTGATCCAGAGAAGGCGACATTGTTTATCCAATCAGAGGTACCTGCTCACGCCCAGGCAGGATGGATGCTTCAATGTGTTGCTTATATTGGGGAATTAGAGAGAATGACCCAATTTAAGGACAAATCTGCTGGTAAGGAAGCGGTTGTTTCAGGACTATTAACGTATCCCCCATTAATGGCTGGTGATATCTTATTATATGGTACTGATTTAGTCCCTGTCGGAGAAGATCAAAAGCAGCATCTTGAATTGACTAGAACGCTTGCTGAACGTTTTAACCGCAAATACAATGACATTTTCACTGTACCTGAAGTGAAGATTCCAAAAGAAGGCGCTCGGATTATGTCGTTAGCAGATCCAACGAAAAAGATGAGCAAATCCGATCCGAACCAAAAATCCTTCATTACCTTATTAGATGAACCAAAGCAGCTTGAAAAGAAAATCAAAAGTGCTGTGACGGATTCAGAAGGCATCGTTAAGTACGACAAAGAGAACAAGCCCGGTATTGCGAACTTACTGACGATTTATTCTGTGTTAGGCAACATATCGATTGCAGAGCTTGAGCAAAAATATGAAGGCAAAGGGTATGGTGAATTTAAGGGAGATCTTGCGAACGTCGTCGTTGATGCTTTAAAACCAATTCAAGATCGATACTATGAACTCATTGAGTCAGATGAGCTTGACCGCATTCTTGACGAAGGTGCTGAAAAAGCAAATCGCGCAGCAAATAAAATGCTGAAAAAAATGGAGAATGCAATGGGTCTAGGTAGAAAACGCAAATAAAAAAAGCTTGCAGCACATTATGCTGCAAGCTTTTTCTAATTCACCTTTGATTCATTTTCCATTTCCCAAAGCTTTTCAAAAAACGGCTGTCCCTTAATCATTTTTTCACAGAATGCTAAATGATTCTCTGACCATCCATCAATGGTTTCATTGTAAAGCATGTTCCAAATCTCTTCGAATGACATTCGCTTAATTTGATTGTACATACGCGGGTTCCATTCCGTATACCAATACGCAATCTCCGCCCTGTTTTGAAGACCTTTTAATTGATCGAGCGCCATAAACATGAGCTGCTTCAACTGTCTTTCTTTTCTTGTTAGTCCGCTAATGTGCTGCGGCGGTAAAGACAAAATATGATACTCCTTCGACGACTCAAGACTGTCCTGAGAAAATTCATATTCCTCAGCCTTCACATCTTTCACCATTTCATACACCAACTGCTCCTGCCTTGGAATTAAGCGGCTTTTCCTCACAGGAATGGAATACCCAATCGTATCCACCGCAATAATCCGGATACCGTCCGTCACCACAAAGCAATATTCTAGTTTACGCCGTTCATGATTTTTTCGAATATATGATTTCTCAAATACAGATTCTAGCAGCGTCTTCGGTAGTTCTGAAAGATCATTCTCTATGTAATCATACAAAGGACTCTGCACCTTAAGTAAAGGTACTTGATCTAACAGCTCCACACTGTCCTCCTTACGCCACTCATGAAAATGACACACATTGTAGCCATTTTCTTCCCCTTCAAACCAATTCACCCATACGTCATGAAGAAATAACATAACCAATCCCTCACTTTATAAAAACTGTTGTCCACAGTATGGGCAAGGGATAGAGAAATTATTCCAACTTTATTAAACTTCAAGCTGGGCAACTGACGGTTTGTCTTTATTTTTTTTCGTGACAGTTAATAAGGCGGAAAAACCTTTCATCCGCATTGAGAATAAACTGATAGCGAGCAGTACTAAGCCAGAGATGGCTGTAATCCAAATGACACCAATATATTTTGAAAACATACCGGCGATGATTAATCCAAGAATGATACCGAAGTTAGAGAACATTTGTAAGATGGACATTGCACGTCCTCTATAAGCATTTGGAGTAAGCCCTAGAAATAAACTGCTAATCGGCACATTCAAGAAAGCATTCATTAAGCCGATACCAAACACCCAAAGGTAGACTGGTGGTAACCCAAACAGTGCTTCTAGAAACTCAACCGGTATGATGACCATCATCCAAATTCCCATAAAGATCGTCGTTGTCATTAAAATATAACCAGGTTTGATTTTTCCAAGCAAGTAAGGACCTAAAATGGAACCGATAACGGCTCCGATACCCGAAAATGCTTCAATCATCCCAAAATGAAAACCTGATACTTGAAACTCGTGCAGCAAAATAGAGTTGGATGTAGTATTAAAAATTCCTGCGATAAACATGACTTGTGTTAATAAAAGGATTAAAAAAGCAAGTGGTGCTGATTGAAATACGACCTTCAATCCTTGCTTGATCGCCGTCCACTGTTTTTCTTTAGACGTTGAAAGGCTCGCTTCCCCTTCCTTATTGTTCTTTTTCACAAGTACAGCCGTCAGCAAGATAAAACATGCGGATAGACTATAAGTAAAAATATCAATAATGAGTAGAGCTGTCGGTGAAAAGAAAAGAAGAAGTAGGCCTGCAATACCAGGACCCGCAATCTGCATAACAGAATAAATACTTTGAGAAACCCCCATCGCTTCTGTAATATTTTTTTCTCCCACTACAACCGGAATATACGAGGAGCGCGCTGGATAAAAAAAAGCACTTCCTATACCTGATAAAAAAACGAGGATAATGACATACACTGGATGGTGTAAACTAAAGATCATTCCTATTAATATGAAAGACCGAAATAAATCGGCTGCAATCATAATATGATGTTTTTTGAATCGGTCTGCCGCAACACCACCAAATAAGCCAAAGAAAAACATGGGTGAATATTGACAAAATAACACAAATCCAATTAATAACGGATCATTCGATGTAGTTCCAACTACATAAAGGATGACAATAGTTGTAAGACCGTCCCCAAAACGGGAAAATAATTGTCCCATACAAAACATAAGGAATTGTGGCTGCTTCAGGATAGCGATCAATAAAATCAACCTCTCAATCTTCTCGTCTGAACTATTTATTTACGTAAGAAAGTGCGTGTGATTGAACACGCACTTCTCAGAATGAATATAAAAATCAATTATTTTGTGATGATGATAATAACGTTTGTTTTCATATGACTCACCCCCTTTAATACTTCATTTTGTGCATAAAAGTATCGTGTTGTGAGCTTCTACGTTATATGAATTACTTTCAAAATCTCCATAAATATGTTTGACGATAAAACCAGCATCTTTTAGCATATTTGTGATTTCAGCTACACTATATAACCGCATTGTGATGACATGGTTGGTTGTTTTGTAATTCACTATCCTTGTTTGTTCTATTTTAATAGTGCTGTTTACTATATCTAACTGTCTTTTTTCTAAGGCATAGCCTGTCTTTTCGTCTCCAAACCAGATAAGTGGATGGAAATACTTAATAAGAAATTCTCGATTTGCAAGATGAAGAAGCAATGTTCCACCTTCATTTAAACATGAATACATGGACCTCAGCATTTTCATGTTCTCCTCATCTGACATATAGACAATCGATGTTTCCATATTAAGCACAACATCATACGTTCGAGGGGGATGAAAATCTCTTCCATCTTCTAAAAATGTTGTCACTTGGTGATTTGACTCTTTTTCAATATGCGCCAAAAAATCCTGATTAATATCCAGTCCATCTATTTGAAAACCTGCCTGCCAAAGTTTAAGCAGGTGTCTTCCATGTCCACAACAAAAATCTAAAATGTGCGGATGATCATAGTTTTGAAGAATTTTTCTTTGAATAAAGTCAACTTCCACATCCACATTTTGAGATAAAAGACGTGAGTAAATCTCTTTATACTGGAAACCAAAAAAGTTTGTACCATCATCTGAAATTGGTGTTTCCACATTAACAGACAATCAGGAGCCCCCCTCTCAATCTCTTATTCACTGTAAATCTATGGTACTATATCAAATTTCCTTTTTCAACCACTTTTGATATAAAAATACATTTTTTGTTACTTAAGTACGTCAAATTACTTTAATTTTTTAGGATCAAGGGCATCTCTTAGTCCATCACCTAAGAAGTTAAAGCATAAAACGGTCAGCAATATGAGTAAACCTGGGAAGAGTGGATACCACCACGCTTGCACCATAATCGAGAAGTTTTGTGCATCTTGTAGCATGTTGCCCCAGCTCGCGGTTGGCGGCTGTATGCCAAATCCTAGATAGCTCAGCGTTGATTCAGCCAAAATGACGGAACCTACTTTAAGGGTTGCTGACACAATAATAGGACCGATACAGTTCGGTAAAATATGTGAAAAGATGATGACATGGTTTTTCGTTCCAATGGTTCTTGCTGCGAGTACGAATTCTCTTGTTCGCAGTGATAAAAATTCACTGCGGATCAATCTCGCGGTTGTGGTCCAGCCGGTCAAAGCAAAGATGAAAATCAATTTATCAATGCCCGGTTTGAAAATGGTGACGAGCGTGATTAAGAGAAAAATGTCAGGGATCGACAACACAACATCCACACACCTCATTAACAAGGAATCAACAAATCCTTTGAAATACCCTGCTACCGCTCCGACCACAGTGCCAATGGTAATCGCACCGACCACCGAGACGAAACCGACTAATAAAGAGACTCTCGCGCCATAAAGCACCCTTGAGAAAATATCTCGGCCAAACTTGTCAGTTCCCATCAAATGCTCTGCACTTGGCGGCTGGAGCCGTTTTAATAAATCTTGCTGCTCTGGTGCGTAAGGGGCAATCACAGGAGCGAAGATGGCTGAAAAGATAATGATTAATAAGATCACGGAGCCGGCAACCGCCAATTTATTTTTGAAAAATTTCTCACAAAATAAACGCAGCATCGTCTCTGGCTTTGGCGGAAGTCCCTCTTTTAATTTGAGATCAACAGGAGGTGTTCCCATATTAGGCTGTGCCAATTGTGCTTCAGCTCCCTTCTAATATTCAATACGCGGATCAACGATCGCATAGAGAATATCCGCAATTAAATTTCCAACGACCACGAGCACTGCGGAAATAACAGTCATCGCCATAATGACCGGATAATCTCTCGAAAAGGCAGAATCAATAAACAGCTTCCCTAATCCTGGCCAAGTGAAGATTTGCTCCACCACGACTGCGCCGCCAATAAAGGATGGAATCATCAATCCGAAAATTGTAATGACAGGCATAAGACCGTTTCTTAACCCGTGCTTGAAAATGACTTTGTTTTCTCGAAAGCCTTTCGCTCTTGCGGTACGAATGTAATCCTGCCTCATGACATCAAGCATGCTCGATCTTGTGTACCGCGTGAGCCCTGCCATATCAGCGGTTGCTAAAACAAAGGCTGGTAAAATGATGTGATGGAGCCGGTCAAATAGATTAAAATCGGTGTTTAAGGTAGACACGCCGCCTGTCGGGAACCATCCTAAATTCACAGATAACACCATAATTAGAATGAGTCCAAACCAAAAATTCGGAATAGCCAGTCCGATAAAAGATGTAACTGTAATGCCGTAGTCTAGCTTTGTATATGGACGTTTTGCTGAAAGAACACCGAATGGGATGGCGATAATCAGGGCGACTAATGTAGAAAAAATCATGAGGATGAGGGTATTTGGCAGCCTAGCAAAAATCAAATCAGCCACGGGCGTTCCCTTTTTCACAATGGAGGTGCCAAAGTCACCTTGAAGCATATTGCCAAGCCATTTCATATACTGCACATATTCAGGATCGTTCAAGCCGTACTTATCAATAAAAGCTTCCCGGTCTGCCGCACTAATGGTTGGGTCCATCATAAGTGACATTGGATCGCCTGGTGCTGCTTTCATAATGGCGAAGGACAAAATGGTAATCCCAAATAAGATGGGAATGGAAAGCAGTGTCCTTCTAATGATATATGTAACCATATGCACAACTCCTTTTTCATCGGATCGCCATACTGTGATGAAAAAGGGCTAAAAGGATCTTTCTTTTAGCCCTCTGTCTTCATTACAATGTGATATCAGAACCCTTTCAATCTAACTGGTGCTCAGTGAATGTAATCATCGTGAGCACCAGCACGCCAGACTGACACGGGATGGAAGGGGTTATCTTCATGTTAAAGGAGAGAACTTTCCTCTTCTTTCACTAACAGCCTACTGTTCAATCCACCATTTCTCGATTTTGTAATACTCATCTTTCGGGTGGTATGAGTAGCCTTGGAGATTAGATGGCATCGCGCGATGTGAGTTGGCATAGTAAAGGAACGTATATGGTTGATCTTCTGCAATCAGTTCATAAATTTTTTCATATGCCTTTGAATATTCTTTTCGATCACTTAAATTCTTGGCATCCACTAACAGCTTATCGACCTCTTTATTTTTATACCAGATGTTATTCAAGCCTTTTTCTGACTGGCTTGAGTGGAAGATGCTGTATTGGTCAGGGAATGTCGCAAGGCTCCAGCCGAGCAGTAGCGCATCATAATCCCATTTAGGCGGTGTCGTCTGTTCAATAAGTGCGCTGAATTCCACAATTTGTGGCTTCGCTTCCACACCAATTTCCTTGAGCTGCTGCTGGACAACGACAGCAATGTCTTCACGAACTTTGTTTCCTTGGTTGGTCTTTATGACAAAGGAGAATTTTTTGCCATCCTTATCAAGATAACCATCTCCATCTGTATCCTCCCAGCCCTCTTCTTTCAGCATTTTTTTCGCTTTTTCTTGATCAAACTCAAACACTGGAACACGATCATTCTTTGGATAGTTCCATGACAGCGGACTCTCTGGAATGTTGGCTACTTTGCCGTCTCCATCCAACACTTGATCGACAATCGTTTGGCGGTCAATGGCATGTGTGAGCGCCTGTCGCACTTTTTTACTTTTAAAGAGTTCATTTTTCTGATTCCAGCCAATGTATGAATAATTGAGTCCGAGATCAGATTCAATTTTAATGTTGCTGATTTTTTCAGCTGTTTGCAGCTCAGATCCCGGCACAGCAAAGAAATCAATATCACCTGCTGAAAGCTGGGCAATTGCTGCATTCTGATCAGGAATGGTTTTAATCGTGACGGTATCGAGGTATGGGCGTCCGTCCCAATAATCGTCAAAGGCTTCTAGTTTCACGTAGTCGCCTTCTTTCCACTCGGCAAATTTAAATGGACCTGAACCAATTGGTTTTTTTCGGTTAAATTCATTTTCACCGAGATCCTTTACAGGCACATCACCTAAAATATGCTTAGGCAAAATGCCGTAGCTTCCTAGTGTGACATTATAGAAATAAGGATCTTTTTTATTGAGCTTGAATTCGATAGAGTAATCTCCTGTCTTTTTAACAGAATCTAATACTTCAAAGCCAGATCCGCGCTCCCCGTTGTAGTCCTTATTGATCGGAATGCTGTATGTAAACACAACATCATCAGCTGTCAGTTCCTCGCCATCATGAAACTTTACACCTTTTTTAATGGTCACATCAAACTGCTTCCCGTCATCAGATTCTTTAATATCTTCTGCGAGTGATAGCTGAGGGTTCAGCTTTCCATCAGTTTGAAGTAAAAAGCTGTAGATTCTTTCTTCAATATCAGAGCTCGCCACATCTGTTGAATAAAGCGAGTTAAATAGTGTTGGTTCTGCAATGGAGCCGATGACAAGATCTCCGCCCTGTACAGGTTTACCGGTGGATTTCTTTTCATTGTCTCCAGAGGTTTTATTTCCACTAGAGCAAGCCGCAAGCATGAGTGTGAAGATCAGCAATAAACTAATCAATATGGATTTTCTATTTCTATTCATATACAATTCCCCCTATCCTTTTTTAAAAATGACGACAGATGCCGCTTCATCCCCCCTCTCAAAGATGAAATCATGCAAGCCGATTAAGCGTCGTAAAGGTGACAGGCAACGAAGTGGTTTGGTTTTAATTCTTGAAATGCTGGTATTTCTTCTTGACAGATTTGTTTCGCATGCGGACATCTTGTGTGAAATACGCACCCTTTTGGCGGATTTGCAGGACTTGGTAAATCGCCTTGAAGCATGATCCGTTCTCTTTTGATCTGCCCCTTTTTACGGGTAACTGGGACTGAAGAAAGCAGTGCCTGTGTATATGGGTGGAGCGGTTCATCGTATAGGCTATGCTTATCGGCAAGCTCCATCATTTTGCCGAGATACATCACGCCGACTCGATCACTAATGTGCCTAACCACACTTAAGTCGTGAGAGATAAATAGATAGGTCAGGTCAAATTCCTCCTGAAGCTCCTCCATTAGATTAATCACCTGCGCCTGAATGGATACATCAAGTGCTGATACCGGCTCGTCTGCAATGATCATTTCGGGATTCATAGCAAGCGCACGAGCAATGCCGATTCGCTGCCTCTGTCCGCCAGAAAATTCATGGGGATAGCGATTTGCAAAGCTTGGATGAAGGCCCACCTTTGATAAAAGCTGTTCTACTTTTTCATTTCTTTCTTTTAAGGAATATAAGTGATGTGTTTTGTAGGGTTCTTTGATGATGCTTCGAAGTGTTTTTCTAGGGTTGAGTGATGCAAAGGGATCTTGAAAAACCATTTGAATGTTTTTTCGTGTTGATTGTCTTAGCTTTGATTCTGATACGCGGGAGATATCTTGCCCTTTAAAAAGGATTTGACCGTCAGTTGGTTCATATAAACGAATCATGGTCCGGCCTAATGTTGATTTACCGCATCCTGATTCCCCCACTATCCCTAACGTTTCACCTTTATAAATCTTCAAATCTATGCCGTCAACAGCTTTGACTGCACCGACTTTCTTCTGAAAGACGCCTGCTTTAATCGGAAAATATTTTTTAATCTGTCTCAGTTCAAGAATGGTTTCTTTCTCTATTAGATCTGTTGCATGTGGTTGATTTTGAGCAAGGGTCATGTTTGGGCTGCCTCCTCATATAAGAAGCATCTCACGCTTCTGCCATTTTCAAAAGTCCTCAGCTTAGGTAGCTCTCCTAGGCATCGCTCCTTCACTTGCGGGCATCTAGGAGCAAAGCGGCAGCCGGCTGGAAGCTGATCTGGTGCAGGGACATTCCCTCTTATCGCTGTTAGCGGCTGTATGTCTCCGTCAATGACAGGAATCGATTCAAGCAGCCCTTCTGTATAAGGATGAAGCGGCTGATCAAATAATTCTTCGACGGTCCCATTTTCAACAACCTGTCCGCAATACATGACAATGACTCGATCTGCCACTTCAGACACGACACCTAGATCATGCGTAATGAGGAGAATCGATGTACCAAATGTCGTGCATAGATCTTTCATCAATGTGAGCACCTGGGCTTGAATCGTAACATCTAGGGCAGTTGTCGGCTCGTCTGCAATGAGAAGCTTCGGATCACAGCTTAGCGCAATCGCAATCATCACTCTTTGCCGCATGCCGCCTGATAAACGGTGCGGATAATCTTTGATGATTTGTTCCGGCCTGGAAAAACCAACAAGCTTCAGCAGATCAATCGCTTTTTTCGTCGCTTCTTTTTTTGAAAGTTTTTTGTGATAGATGAGGATTTCTGTTATTTGTTCCCCGATGGTTAGGACGGGATTAAGTGAGGTCATGGGTTCCTGAAAGATCATCGATACGTCATTACCACGAATGTTGCATAATTCCTTTTCACCATATGTAACGAGATCCTTGCCATCAAGCTTGATGGAACCGTCCATAATTTTTCCACCAGTGCCGTTAATCAAGCCCATAATGGATAAGGACGTAATGCTTTTACCAGAGCCAGACTCACCGACTAATGCGACAGTTTCTCCTCTATTGATGCTGAAATCAACGCCGTCTACAGCAGGTATCGCTTCTTTTTTTCGAAAAAAATAGGTTTTTAAGTTCTGCACTTCAAGCAGCGTGGTCATGTATTCGCCCCTTTCACCATCAATCAATCAAGATCGATCTAAAAATTCCGCCTTTTTTGAATAAAAAGAATTATCAAAATTTATATTTGTATATTATTACATTGTTATGACGAAATCAAGAAGAATTTAGTAAATTTGTAATATGTCTCTTTTTATGTGAATCATTCACTTTGTGAGTCTATCGCCTTTAAAAAAGTTTCGGACGGCTCTGCAATCATAGACTCCTCGCTGATTCTGTGTTCATTGAAATACTTTTTCACGATATAAAATCCAGTGGCGTAACCAAGCATTTTGGGGTAGTTTCCTTTTCCATAAAGGAGGTTCTGTATCAGTCTTTCGTCGTCCTGCACTTTTTGATCAAGATGACTGGATACCCATTTCTGATACATACGCTGAAGCTGCGATTCGTCATAGAGAGTGGTCCATTTGGCTGTATAGCTTTCTCCGTATCTATGATACACAGCATATTCAGCGAGTCCCTCCATCATGATTGTATCAAGGAATGTAAAATCTTTTTCTTCTTTCGTGAGAAAATGTAACCTGCATACATGGTGATATTCATGAGTCAGCAATGTACCGATGCGTTCTTTCGGGGTATTTGGCGACAAAAACAGAAAGACCTTGTCGTCAAATGCCATGCCGGATTGATAATAAAATTGCTCTCTAATTTCTCTGCTGCTCTCATTGACTGGCAAAATAAAAACTGGAATGTCAGGGCCTTTCCACTGCTTTTGCAGCGCCCTGTATTCTTTCATAACGAGCTGGAAGTACCCTTTTTCTTTGAGCTGGTCGATCATGTCTTTGCATGATTTAAAAGACCGAATCATGCCGTGATGCTGCAGGTGGGAGAGAATAGAGGACCATTCTTTTTCCTCCGCCCCTTTAAAATAAGGAACAAAGCGCGATGCAAGCTCCTGAAATGATGAAGATTGATGAATGAGATATTGTGTATTGACTAGACCCATACTGCTAAACACCTCCATTTTCATCATATGCAAAAAAGCGGCAATCTGATTATAGATCGCCGCCTTCTTAGGAAATATTACGCTTCGTATTTTTTAAAGATAATTGTCGCATTATGTCCGCCAAAGCCAAGTGAGTTACTTAGAGCCACTTGTACTTCTTTTGAACGTGCTTCATTTGCCACATAATCAAGATCACATTCTTCATCCGGTGTTTCAAGGTTAATGGTTGGAGGAATGACGCTGTCTTTAATCGCAAGTACAGAGAAAATAGCTTCTACTCCGCCTGCTGCGCCAAGTAAGTGACCTGTCATCGATTTTGTCGAACTGATCGCAAGCTGATTTGCATGCTCTCCGAACACTTCTTTAATCGCCATTGTTTCAAATTTATCGTTGTACGGTGTGCTTGTTCCGTGGGCATTGATATAATCAATTTCTTCCACAGACAAACCAGCATCTCGAATTGCTTCTTTCATTGCGCGGACGCCGCCTTCTCCGTTTGGAGCCGGTGCTGTAATATGATACGCATCACCAGTTGATCCATATCCAACGATTTCTGCATAAATCGTCGCGCCACGTTTTAATGCATGCTCAAGTTCTTCAAGGACGACAATCCCTGCACCCTCACCCATAACAAATCCGTCACGGTTTTTGTCAAATGGACGGCTTGCTGTCTCTGGATCAGGATTTGTCGAAAGAGCTTTGTTCGCACAGAAGCCAGCAAACGACATTTTTGTTAACGGCGCTTCTGTTCCGCCTGTGATCATCGCATCTGCATCTCCGCGCTGAATGACTTTAAATGCATCACCAATTGAGTTTGTACCTGTTGCACATGCTGTTACAGTACAAGAGTTAACCCCTTTTGCGCCAAGTGCAATTGAAATTTGGCCTGTTGCCATATCTGGAATCATCATTGGAACGAAGAACGGGCTTACGCGTCTTGCTCCTTTATTTGAATACACTTCAAACTGCTCTTCAAATGTTTCAAGTCCGCCAATACCAGATCCAACCCATACACCAACACGTGGTGCGATTTCATCTGTGATTTCAAGACGTGAGTCTTCTAGCGCCTTTTGAGCAGCAACAACTGCATATTGCGTGAAGCGTGCCATTTTTCGTGCTTCTTTTTTCTCCATGTAATCTTCAATGTTAAAATCTTTTAATTCTGCAGCCACTTTTGCTGTATATTCACTTGAGTCGACACGTGTGATTGGTCCAACTCCTGATACACCTGCTAAAGCATTTTTCCATGTTGATTCTACATCGTTGCCAAGAGGTGTCAAAGCACCCAATCCTGTAACAACTACTCGTTTTTTATCCATTAATTTGTGCACCTCACTCTTTTATCGGCCCCATCGCATAGCGATTGCGCCCCACGTTAATCCGCCACCAAAGCCTACCATTACAATCACATCGCCGTCATGAATTTTTCCGGCTTCAATTTCTTCACATAGTGAAATTGGAATGGATGCTGCTGATGTGTTTCCATATTTATGGACTGTTTTCGACATTTTTTCAACTGGCAGCTCTAGGCGTTCGCGGGCTGCTTCCATAATGCGAATGTTTGCTTGATGCGGGATCAAGAAGTCAACGTCTTCTTTTGATAGTCCAGCTTTTTCGATAACGTTTACGCTTGACTCGCCCATTTGTCTTACAGCAAATTTAAATACTTCTCGTCCATTCATGATTGTATGATCTTTTTCATCTAAGTACAAGTGCTTACCGCCTCTTCCATCGGCTCCAAGCTCAAATGAGAGAATTCCTTTCCCTTCGCTGACCTCTCCTAACACAGCAGCCCCTGCTCCATCTCCAAACAGAACAGCAGTATTGCGGTCATCCCAGTCGGTAATGCGAGAAAGTTTTTCAACGCCAACGACGAGCACGTGCTTGAACGTACCTGATTCGATAAATTGTTTTCCAGTAACAAGCCCATACATAAAGCCAGCACACGCAGCGCTAATATCCATTGCACATGCTTTATGTGCACCGAGCTGCTCTTGAATCATACAAGCGACTGTCGGAAATGCTTGATCTGGCGTGACTGTCGCCACAAGAATCATATCGATATCTTCTGCAGCTACATTTGCGTCAGCTAATGCTTTTTTTGCAGCAGCAAGCGCCATATGTGATGTATTAACATCATCAGAAGCAATTCTTCTTTCTTCTATACCTGTTCTAGTACGAATCCATTCGTCAGAAGTTTCAACCATTTTTTCTAAATCAAGATTTGTTAACACTTTTTCAGGTATATAGCGGCCAAGGCCAATAATTCCAGCATTCATTGAATAAGACTCCTTTTACTCATACGAGCATGTGATATTGTGATCTTATATTAGTATCTGGTACTAATTTTACCTTATTTTTTTCTCCTTGGCAATACAAACGTCTATCCTTTCCTCTCACTTTTTTCATAGAGTATTGATATACCAGTAGTAGAAAGGAGCATTTGATATGGCGCAAAAAGATATTTTTTCGGCGATGATGTTTGGTCAGCCGCTTGAAAAGGAGAAAAGCAAGACAGAAACAAAGGAGGAACGCGTGGAATCAACCTCAAGTGAAGACTCCATTGACTACATGCATGTCATGAATCAAATTGGGAACATTATGAACTCTATCGATGAGCTGAAGCCTGTGTTTAAAGATGTTGGCCCTATGATTAGTGCCTTCAAGAAAAAATTATCATAAAAAAAAGCCACTATTCTGTGGCTTTTTCTGATTCTGCATCTGCTTTTCCAAGCTCATATGCCTCTTGCATAACAGATGTAAACAATGATAAAAGCGGCTGAAGAGCTTCAGGCTCAAGCTGAATACCTGCTTTATCTAATTCTTCTTTTGCCTGCGGAAAATACTTCATGGCAATTTGTAAAAACTCCATCGATTTTTCGTGTTGCATCGTCGTATCCTCACTTTTCATTTGGCAGTTTGCCCGTTTTTTTGTAAGTCGCAATATCACTTTCAATGTCTTTCAAAAAAGCACGGTCAATGGTGGAACTAAATTTCCCCATTTCGATCACTCCTTCTTTAAAGTCAAAGGAGTACTCACCTTGTTCATTTAGCTTGCCTTCATTAAATTTCTTCGCAATAATACTGTACGCTTTATCCACATGCTGAACGGTGCTTGTTAAGACGGTATGGCTACCGAGGTTGGATTGATCGGTGACATATCCGATCGCTGATAAATTATCGGCTTTGATTTGTTCGATGACAGGGATATTATAACCATCACCTGCTGGATATACAACATCTACGCCCTGTTTTTTCAATTTTTGATAGAGCTCCACGGCTTTGTCCGCATCATCCCAGTTTTCGACAAACTCGGCAAGTACTTGTACATGTTCATCTTGATATTTTGCACCTTTGATAAAGCCGTCTACTTCGCTTTGCCAATCATATGTAGCAAGAATACCAATCTTTTTTGACTTTGACATATGTGCTGCTGTCATGCCTCCAAAAAAGCCCATCGCTTCACCTTTAAATGTCACATTCGCAACATTATCCGCCTGAGGCTTGTTTCCATTTACCGTGATAAATTGCGTTTTCGGATAATCTTCACTAATGATATTGAAAATTTCGCTGTATTCACTGCCATGGCCAATAATCAAATTGACTCCTTTTTTGTGAAATTCTTCAATGGCATCAAC
Organism: Bacillus sp. FSL R5-0422; assembly: GCF_038610765.1. Classification (NCBI taxonomy): domain Bacteria; kingdom Bacillati; phylum Bacillota; class Bacilli; order Caryophanales; family Bacillaceae; genus Bacillus; species Bacillus sp. FSL R5-0422. Next base: position 1,094,113 of record NZ_CP152014.1, on the reverse strand, counting down.
GATTTTCTCTTTGTCGACCATTCCTTCCTTATAATAAACATCTACACCAAATGTCGATTGAATATTTAATAAGCCTTTATAACCTTTCGTTCCCCAAACTTGATCATTAATTGTATCGGGGACGAGTAAACCCACCTTCTCAATCTGTCCTTTTAAAGGTGCCTGTGAGCAGGCAGATAATAGGAGAAGGAACGAAAAGATCATGACAAGCCGCTGATACTTCATGCCATGTTCAACTCCCTTTGCCACATGCAGGCATGAACCTGTATGTTAAATATAGGTTTATTTTATACTGAAAAAAGATAAGATGGAAGATCATTCTTGCTTTTTGTCGAAAAATGTTGAGTTTTGTCTTTTCCATTCTGCTATCATTTCTTCTGCTTGTTTGTCATCTGTTTGTCTCTCCACCTTCAATTCATGTGTTATTTCCTGTCTTTGTTCAGCGCCTGATGCCCAATTGTACAAATCCCTTGCGACATCTTCTACAAAAAATGCTTCTTCACGCTTCGTTCTTTCTTCATCAAGTGTCCATGGTCCAAACATGCGAGGTAGAATAACTACCGGCACATTCTGATTGGATGATTTATCTTCAGTTTTTTCATAAAGAACACGGTATATGCCATGCGTCGCTTTCAAGCCTTCTTGTCTTTTTTCTGGTTCTTCTGATTGAATAAAGATCAGATCGTACGTGTCTTTCCCATCCTGCAGGTCAATAACACGGAAAAGATCATTTCTGCCAAGCCACATCATTCGTTCTTCTAATAACATCTTTTGCTCTTTTGTTTGGTGATGAGGACATGTGATATCCACTTGCATGCCCTCTTTCATCATATATTCACACAGTGCTAGGCCAAAAAATTCATCTGCCCCTATGATCAGTCCTGTTTCCATGTTCATGTCCCCTTTTTTAGCTTATCGAATAAAAAGAAGAGCCCTTTCCATGAAGGGCTGTTATCATCCTATTCATCACAATTCTCTTTCATGCGATTTATAAAACTTGTGAATGGATTGAAAGATTCTTCTCGGATGATCAAACATATGCAAGGTGAGATCGATCTGACAATGCTCTGGATTCTTCATGTGCTGATCAATAAAAGGCTTTGCATGCAGTTCATATGCATAAGGTGCACCGTTTAGTCTTTGCCATATGTGAATTGGTACATGAGCAGCATGATCAGGGCAAGCTGGGAGCGGATACGTTTCCGCTTCCTTTTCAGAACAACCGTAGCTCTTCGCTAATTCTTTGATCAGCTGCTTATAAAAGAATTTGTGTTCCTTTTCTCTCTCTCGTTGTGCATGGAGATGCAGACATGGATTCACGAGCGCAATGGATCTTAGCACTTCTGGCATCTCTTCCGCAAGGCTCATAGCAACGAGTGCACCCATCCCCTCTGCTAGCACATGAATCTCCCGGTTTAATATTTCTTGTTTTAATGTGTGATGAACGAGCTGCTTTGCACTAAAAACAGCATCTTCGCATCCCCAGTGATTCCCATGAAGATGACTATTAAACAATGTATATCCTTCATCCTTTAAGGCAGTTAAAAGCTGGTTTCTTCCATAGTGCTGAAGCCAGAATGATGTATTTTCCTGCACAAAGTGATTTCGGTCACCGAGGATAAGAATGCCAAAGCCATTTGGTTTTTGAGGAAGGTGAATGACGTTCCACTGGGAACCAAGCTGGAAAAACCGTTCGCTTACACCCATATGGCCAGCCTCCTTTCAGTGATTCTGCTTTCTATGATATGAACAACAACTCTTGTAGGAATAAGGAAATCCCCTAATGACAGAAGAATTCTTTTTATTTTTATAGCAGAAGGTCTAAAAATGATCACATAAAGGCTAAAACAGTCTTTTCCCCTCACTCGTATCTATGGTATGATAATCAATAGATTGTTACATAAAGGACGGTGGGATTATGCATTATATTATCACCCTCATTTGGACTTTTCTGCTGACACATATGGCTGGTTACATCGTTGCTTCGATGAATGGCGCTGCTTATGACTTTACTTTGACTTCTATTCTTGCAGTGGTGTTTACGGTTATTTTATTCATCTTTGCTGAAGTAAGTCCAATGAAAGAAACGGAAAGTTCAACAAAACACTCTTAATACGTAAGAGAATGTGAGAAAGAGCTAAAATGATCTTGATTTTAGCTCTTTTCTTTTTCCTTGAAATGCGGTACGCTAAAACCCCCTGTAGCCACAGGGGGTTTTTTTATTGCTTACACTTCGACGGTTTCGGACTTCTGTTTGTCTGCTGTCAAATGGCTTTTCGCAAGCCCTGTAAACAGGAATATTGCGATACCTGATAAGATTTCAAGGACCCCACCGCCAGCAATGACAGGCCCCGCTCCAAATCTTTCTGCCAGGACGCCTGATGCGACAGCTGCAAGCGGGAGGAAAACATTTGATGAAGCATTGATCACCGCGTATACTTGCGGTTGATCATCTTGGTCGACAGACGTTTGAATAATGACCATTTCCGGTACATTGATCGCACTAACGGCGGCACCGAATATAAAGGAAGCAAGTAGAACAACCGGCAGCCATGTACTCATCCCTGTGATAAAGAATGCAGCCCCTTCAATCATACCAGCGACAATAAAGAACAAACCAAATCTCTTAATTTTCACTTTCGCTAGAGCAAAGCCCATCATAAACGCACCGACTGCAGCAACACCTCTTAAAATGGAATACACCATGGAATCGCTTTGCAGTGCTTCTGCTACATATACAGCAGAAAGTGCCTGCCACGGAGCTGCGGCGACATTCATTAAAATACAATACAACGTCAGCGCAAATAAAATATGATGATTTTTAACGACGAGAAACCCTCTTTTTAAGTTATACAAATATGTATTCTTTGCTTGTTTAATGCCTGCTGCTTTGTCTTCATCGTTTTTCTTTAATTTAACGCCGATAATAAACAGGCCGGATATGATAAATAAGGCAGTGGTGATAAGCAGGGTATCTGCAGGTCCGATTAATTTGACCAAGAGACCAGCCACCATGACTGCTGCAAGTGCAACAATTTCAAAAGAAGATTGCAGGATGGCGTTTGCTTTTTGAATGAGATGCTTCGGTACAATCTGAGGTAAAATCGCCACAGAAGCTGGGTTATACGCTGCACCAGTTGCCGATTGAATAACCATTAATGAGATCAATAACCATAAAGGCAATAGATGCGAAAAATGCAGTAGCGGAATAATGAGTACAATGGTTGCTCGAACGACGTCTGAAGCGAACATCCATTTAGACAAATGGTGCTTTTTCATAAGAGGTCCTAGTATTGGGGCTAGCAAAGATGAAGGAAGTACGGTTACTGCTAGGAGAAGTCCTGTACCGAGCGCTCCATCCCCTCTCAAAATCAATAGCCAAAGGACGGATGTAAAAGCAAAACTTTCTCCTGTGTTTTTAATGAGTCTTGATATGAATAATGAGGTGAAGCGTTTATTCCAAACACTTTCACTGAGATTCGTCTTTTCCATCACACAAATCCTTTCAACAATATATTACAATTACATATTTTACCTTATTTTCTCTTTTATTCATACTATTTATTTGAAAATTTGAACTTAATTGTTTTTTATTATAAAGAAAAAAGAGGCATGACACATGCCTCTAAAGACTTATTCCAACCGACTCTTAGTCAATTGCTTACGGCTTTCTCTGATAGGTCCAAACACGGTTATGGTTTGAGTTATCCGGAAAGACGTCGCCTGCTTGAAGCTTAATCTTTAAAGGATCTTTCACCATACTGCCGGTTTCACCGATCTCGACATACACACCATTATTTGGTGCTTTATTCCCTGATTTAAACTGATGCTGCTGACCCATTTCCATCCTCCTTTCTCGATGATGTTATTATGTCCCGTGACTTGCCTCTCCAATCCTTTATGCAAAAAGTCCCTGCTCATATGAGTCAGGGACTTTTTATATTTATTTAGATGGTTGATACATGAGCTCTTTGATTAATGCTTTTTGTACATGCAGACGGTTTTCTGCCTGCTGAAATACTTTTGAGTGCGGTCCGTCAATAATGTCTGCTGTCACTTCTTCTCCGCGGTGTGCTGGGAGACAATGAAGGAAAATATAATCTTTTGCTGCATGACGCATTAGTTCATCATTGACTTGATATTCTTTAAATTCAGCAAGGCGTTTCTCTGTTTCTGCTTCCTGCCCCATGCTTGTAAACACATCAGAATAAATGACATCTGCATTTTGGACAGCAGCGACAGGATCTGTCGTAACGATGACTTCTGCGCCTGATTGTTTTGCAAACTCACGTGCTGTGTCTGTTACTTCTTGAAGTGGTTCATAGCCTTTCGGAGATGCAACTGCAATATCACAGCCTAGCTGCGCACAGCCAACCATCAAGGAGTGCGCTACATTATTTCCGTCACCGATGTAAGCGACTTTGATTCCTTTTAATGTTCCTTTTGCTTCTTTTATCGTCAATAAATCTGCAAGTGCCTGGCATGGATGGGAGTAGTCAGTAAGTCCGTTGATGACAGGAATGGATGCATATTGTGCCAGCTCCTCGACCTTCTCATGTTCAAAGGTTCGAATCATAATGCCGTCTACATAGCCAGATAGCACCTGCGCTGTATCACTGATTGTTTCTCCTCTGCCGATTTGCAAATCATTTGAGCTGAGGAAAAGCGCATGTCCCCCCAGCTGCGTCATTCCCGCTTCAAATGATACACGGGTTCTCGTTGACGATTTTTCAAAAATCATCGCTAACGTTTTCCCTTTGAATAAATCTTGGTAGGGGTTTTGTTTCATTTCTTCTGCTTTTTCAATTAAATAAGCAATGTCATTGATTGAGAAATCTTTTAATGATAAAAAGTCTTTTCCGTATAATGTCGGTTGCAGGTCAACTTGACTCATGCCGTCACTTCCTTTTTGTATAATTCTTGGAGCGATACTGGTGATACATCTCCATTTTTCCCTTGCAGGAATGCTTGAACTGTTTCATATTCGGTAAGGACCTGGACCCCATGTGTGAGTGCTTTTACGCGTTGCTCTTTTGCCTCTTCATCTTCGCCTAAATGGATATGAAGGGTTTTATCTTCGTTTTGCAGCCAAGTGTCAAAGCTATCCGTCCAGACGTCAAAGCCTGCATGTTTTGCTTCATCTACCAATTGTTCATTGCATTTTATAAATAAGCTGCCTTTCTGATGCCAGATCGACGCAAACACTTTTTTCAAGGCGCTTTCGGCGTTCTTGCCTACACACATTCCTTCTCCTGTCGCTTTCATTTCAGGTGTCAGCTTTAAGTCAATATCTTGAATGGCATGTGATGAGAAGACTGGGAATTTGACCGCTGTTCCCCCTTTGTTTTTCGTTACTGGGTTCAGTTCGTCAAGCGTCGCACCCGCTAATAATTGAGTCGCAAGCGGAATCATGTCAATGCCCATTACTTTGCTGACAACTGGAACGGTCCGGCTTGCCCGCGGATTCACTTCTAGTACAAGCGCCTGATCCCCTTTGATCACAAATTGGATATTCATAATGCCCTTAAACGCTAATTTCTTCGCTATTTGTTCGGACGCAATATGCACTTGCTGTTTGATGTCTTCACTGATGGAGACACTTGGCAAGATGGCAAAGCTGTCACCTGAATGGACACCCGCTTTCTCAATATGCTCCACGATCGTTGGGATGAAGGTCGTTTTACCGTCAGAAATTAAATCCACTTCGACTTCTTTTCCAGTGACATACTCATCAATTAAAATGGGGTATGGCAAATGATCTGGCTGATCAAGTAGTGACGTCAAATGCGCTTCTGACTGGACAACCATCATTCCCATTCCACCAATGACATACGATGGGCGAATCAACACAGGGTAACCGATGCTTTTAGCATGCGTGAGCGCTTCTTCTTTTGAATGAGCTGTATCTCCTTTGGCATGAGGAAGGTTCAGTTCATCAAGAAGCTGATAGAACAAATCACGATCTTCCAGCGCATCTAGCGTGTCAAAGGATGTACCTAACAACGTAATGCCCGCTTTTTCCAAGCCTTCTGCTACATTGATCGCAGTCTGTCCGCCAAATTGAACGATGACAAAATCAATTTGCTCTGCTTCCACAACGTTTAAGATGTGCTCTAATGTAATGGGCTCAAAATATAAACGATCGGCGATTTCATAATCCGTACTGACCGTCTCTGGATTGTTGTTCATCATGATCGTTTCAAAACCAAGCTTTTGCAGGGTAAGAACGCCATGCACCGCACTATAGTCAAACTCGACTCCTTGCCCAATTCGAATTGGACCAGAGCCAATTATGAGTGCACGCTGTTTTGTTTTCTCTTGATGCTCTCCATCACTTTTGCCAAAGTATGTGGAATAGAAATAGTTCGTTTTTGCATCAAATTCCGCTGCACATGTGTCGACAATTTTAAATGAAGCCGTAATGCCATATTCTTGACGAAGCTGTCTAATCGCTCCTTCACTATTGCCTGTTAGAAGAGCAATCGTTTCATCAAGGAAGCCCTTTTCCTTTACCTTTTTCAAGGTGTCTTTGGAGAGCGTTCCCTCATGGTTCTTCAATTCCCGTTCGAGAGTAATCATATTGTTGAACACATGTAAGAAGAATCGATCGATTTTCGTCGCTTGATGGATCGCTTCAACTGTTTCCTGTCTTGAAAGTAGCTCCATGACAGCGAAGAAACGTCGATCGTCTGGTGTTTTGACTAGCTCAAACAGTTGTTCAGCCGATTGATCTTTCAATTCTGGCAGGTGGAAGCCCTTTGTTTTAATTTCAAGTGAGGCAACGGCTTTTTGGATGGCTGACTCTAAATTACGATCAATCGCCATGACTTCGCCAGTCGCCTTCATTTTTGTACCTAATTGACGATCTGCCTGTTTAAATTTATCAAACGGCCAGCGCGGGAATTTCACGACGACATAATCGAGTGCCGGCTCAAAACTAGCATAAGTTGTGCCTGTGAGCGGGTTTTTGAGTTCGTCTAGTGTATAGCCTACCGCAAGCTTTGCTGCCATTTTAGCAATCGGATAGCCCGTTGCTTTTGAGGCAAGAGCAGACGAACGACTAACCCGCGGGTTTACCTCAATGACAAAGTATTCTTTACTGAGTGGATCAAGGGCGAATTGGATATTACATCCCCCGACTACATCCAGTGCTGAAATGATTTTCAGGCTCGCTGAACGAAGCATTTGATAATCCTGATCCGTTAATGTTTGCGAAGGGGCAACGACAATCGAGTCTCCTGTATGCACGCCAACTGGATCAATATTTTCCATATTACAAACCGTAATACACGTATTTTGACGGTCTCTCATGACCTCATATTCGACTTCTTTAAAGCCTGCGATGCTTTTTTCAACTAAACACTGATGAATTGGGCTCGCTAAAAGGGCTCCTTCAATAAGAGGTTTAAACGCTTCTTCTGTTAAAGCGATTCCGCCGCCCTTACCGCCAAGTGTATAGGCAGGTCTTAGAATGACTGGGAAGCCTACTTCTTTTGCAAATAGAAGGGCATCCTGTGCATTATCCACAATTTCACTATCTGGCACAGGTTCGTTCAACTGCTTCATGAGAGCACGGAATTTCTCTCGATCTTCACCGTTTTCAATTGTTTCAACTGACGTTCCGAGCAGGGTTACCCCGTGCTTTTTCAGCACACCAGCTTTTTCTAGTTCGACAGCAAGGTTTAAAGCGGTCTGTCCGCCAAGGTTGGCTAAAAGCCCATCTGGTTTTTCCTTTTCGATGATTCTTGTCACTGAATCAACTGAAAGCGGTTCAAAATAGATTTCATCAGCAAATGATTCGTCTGTCATAATGGTTGCTGGATTGTTATTCACTAAAATCACTTTGTAGCCCTCTTCTTTTAGGGCCATACATCCTTGTGTTCCTGAGTAATCAAATTCTGCTGCCTGACCAATGATGATAGGACCAGACCCGATGACTAGAATGGTTTGTATGCTTTGATCTTTAGGCATGTGCGACTTCTCTCCTTGCTTGTTTCACTTTCTCAATAAAATCATCGAATACCCATTCACTTTCAGCAGGCCCTGGGTGTGCTTCTGGATGAAATTGAACTGACATAATGAGCTTCTCTTTATGAATGAATCCTTCGACAGATCCATCATTGACATGAAGGAATTTCACGTCCACTTCTTTGTCATTCATGCTTTTTTCATTCACTACATAGCTGTGATTCTGACTCGTCATGAAAACACGTTTGGATTCTGTATCTTGTACAGGGTGATTCGCCCCGCGGTGGCCAAATGGAAGTTTATACGTATCCCCGCCAAGTGCAAGAGCGATTAATTGATGACCTAAGCAGATCCCAAGTGTCGGGAAAGTCATCATGATCTCATGAATGGTTTTTAAATATGGCTTCATTGTTTTGGGATCTCCAGGACCATTTGATAGCAGGACCGCATCTGGCTTCATTTCAAACACCTTTTCCAGCTGTTTGTAAGGAATGACGGTTACTTTACAGCCGCGCGCTTCAAGCGAATCTGCTATTGATTTTTTAAAGCCAAAATCAATCAGCGCTACATGTTCCTCGCCGCTGCCTTGAGTGTAGATTTCGTCCTCTGTCACCTGTGCAACCACATTGTCTTGTTTCATGGCAGGCGGTGTTTCGTTTTCATCTAAACTGATCACAGCGTTCATCGTCCCATTTGCCCGGATGTTTTGCACGACTGCACGTGTATCTGTATGTGTCAGAAGCGGGATGTTCCACTTCTGCAAATAATCTTTTAAGCTAACCGCTGCAAGATGGTGAGAAAAATGGTCGGCTGCTTCATACACAACAACAGCTTTCACTTGTGGTTTTTTACTCTCAAAGTCTTCATGATTAATGCCGTAATTTCCGATAAGTGGATATGTGAAAACAATGATTTGCCCCTTATAGGAAGGGTCTGTGAGTACCTCTTGGTAACCAGTCATCCCTGTAAAGAAAACCACTTCACCTGTCTTGCCAGCTTCTCCTGTCAGATCTCCTTCAAAAGAGGCTCCATCTTCTAAATTTAAATAACCTTTCATGCTTGTGTCACCCCAAATTGAATAATTAGTAATATAAATGCATTTTTATGCGTTTTGGTGTAAAAAAATTTATACCTTCACTGTTTCATTTGCTAAAACCTGAGTTAGCGCATTTATCGCTTGATCTATTTCTGCTTTTTTTACATTCAGCGGAGGCAATAACCGAATCACATTTGGACCAGCTGGAAGTACTAGCACCCCTTGTTCTCTTAGGGCTGTGATATAATCCCCGACTGGCTGATGACATTCAACCCCTGCCATCAATCCTTTTCCGCGTACTTCTTTTACGATATTCAGTTGTTTCAGATCTTGCAGCTTTTCTAGTAGATAATCGCCTTTTTCTTTCACTTCTGTCAGAAACTCATCTTTGAAAATCACATCGAGTGTTGCATTCACTGCGGCCATGGCAAGCATGTTACCACCGAAGGTTGTTCCGTGTGAACCTGGTGAGAATGCGTCTCCTAATGCCTTTTTCCCGATGACTGCACCAACTGGGAAGCCATTTCCTAATCCTTTTGCAGAAGAGATAATATCAGGATCAAGTCCCGTTTGTTCGTATGCAAATGCTGTTCCTGTACGTCCTATACCCGTTTGAATCTCATCTACGATCAGCAGTGCTTCATGCTTTTGGCAAAACGCTTGAACGGCTTCTAGAAATTCTGTTGTTGCTGGATTGACGCCACCTTCTCCCTGCACAACTTCGAGCATCACCGCTGCCACATCACCGACTTCACATGCGGCAATCGCTTCTGGATCATTGAACGGTACATAATGAAAGCCTTCCAGCATAGGACCAAAACCCGTTTTAATTTTATCTTGACCAGTAGCAGCCATACCAGCATACGTGCGCCCATGAAAAGAGTGCAAAAATGTCACGATATTTGTTTTTCCTGTTGCTTTACGTGCTAATTTGATCGCACCTTCATTTGCCTCAGCTCCGCTATTACAGAAAAACACGAGATCACCTGAACTGTTTGCAGCCAGTTTTTCTGCTGCTTTTTCTTGCAGTCCATTTTCAAATAGATTCGATACATGCCAGACATGATCAAGCTGTTTCTTGATGGCTTGATTGACCTTTGGGTGATTGTGACCGAGATTTGTGACTGCTATGCCTTGGATAAAGTCTAAATATTTTTTCCCATTTGTATCGACTGCCCAAGAACCTGCTGCCTCTTTAATTTCAACATTCCACCGTCCATATGTTTGAAAGAGATGACTCACAGGACCGCCTCCTTTTCCTTCACAATTCTTGTTCCTTTAAAAGTTTCCCCTGTAAAGATACTGCCTTTGCCATTCACGATCATGACTTCATCCACATCTCCTGATAAAGCACTCAAAGCGGATTGTACTTTTGGAATCATTCCCCCGGAAATAATGCCTTCATCAATGAGCGTGAGAGCTTCTTGTTCGGTGACGACATCTAATAATTCACCATTTTTTAAAATGCCTTCCACATCTGTTACAAACATGAGCTTATCAGCTTTCATCGCTCCTGCAACAGCTGATGCTGCTAAATCCGCGTTTACGTTTAACGTTTGGCATTCTTCTGTCATAGACAACGGTGCAATCACAGGAATAAACTGTTTTTCCATTAATGCTTCTGCCATCTCTGGATGCACTTCTTTGATTTCACCAACGTACCCGTACACGTCTTGATCAAGAAAATCAGCGACAAGCATCTGCCCATCTTTCCCAGACACACCGACAGATGAGATATCATGCTTTGCGAGCTCTGATACAAAGTATTTATTGACCGTGCCCGAAAGGACCATTTCTGCTACCTCTAATACTGGCTTTGTTGTTTTGCGCTGTCCGTCAACAAATTCTGTTTTTACATTTAATTTTTGAAGCATGTTCGTGATTTCAGGACCTCCACCATGGACGATAGCCAGCTTATATCCAGCAGCTTGAAGTGATCGGACATTTTCATAAAAGGTATCTGAAAGTTCTCGAATGACACTGCCTCCACACTTGAATACGATCGTTTTATCCATGTCTATCTCCCTCATCATGTGCGATAGCTCGCGTTAATTTTCACATAATCATAAGTAAGGTCACAGCCCCATGCCGCTGCTTCACCATTTCCCTCATTCATTTGAATCAAAATTGTAATCTCATCCTGTTCTAGATACGCTTTTGCTTCCTCTTCTGAGAAAGGCTGTGGTTCATTATGTTTAAACAGACATTGCCCGCCTAAATACACTTCTACCTCTTGCGGTGTGACGGACGCTGCGCTATGCCCAATCGCTCCAATGATCCGTCCCCAGTTGGCGTCGGTACCGTATACGGCTGTTTTCACTAGACTTGAACCGACAATTTTCTTCGCTATGATACCAGCTTCTAAATGATTTTTAGCACCAGCAACTTGCGCTTCAATTAATTTCGTTGCACCTTCTCCGTCTCTTGCAATCTCTTTAGCAAGATCCTCACAAGCTAGCTTTAACCCTTCTTTGAACAACGGCCATTCTGGATGCTCTTCACTTAGAACTTCATTTTCTGCCATACCATTTGCCATCACGAGTACCATATCGTTTGTCGATGTTTCTCCGTCGACAGTAATTTGATTAAAGGTCACATCAGTTATATCACGCAGTGCGTTTTGAAGAGCTTCTTGTTCGACATTTGCATCCGTTGTCACGAAGCCAAGCATTGTTGCCATGTTCGGATGAATCATGCCAGAGCCCTTCGCTGCACCTGAAATGAGAATCTCTTTGCCGTTTATCGTCAGGGTGTATGTTGTGTTTTTAATGACTGTGTCTGTCGTTAAGATGGCCTCTTCAAAATGACCATTTCCTGCTTTTGCTTCTTTCAGCTGAGAGATGCCTTTTTTGATTTTATCCATATCCAGACACTCTCCAATAACACCAGTAGAAGAAACAGCAATGTAATCAGGTTCTACCCCTAACATATCTGCACAGGCTGCCTGCATTTCGTATGCGTCTTTCAAACCTTGCTCACCGGTACATGCATTGGCGATAGCACTATTGACAATGACACCTTTTAATTGCCCTGTCTTTTTTAAGCTTTTCTGAGTGACTTGGAGAGGCGCAGCTTGAAAGTGGCTTTGTGTGTATACCGCCGCACTCGCTGCCGGCACTTCACTGACGATCAGTCCAAGGTCTTTTTTTGAATACCGTAATCCAATATGAATCCCCTTTGCTTCAAAGCCTTTTGGTGAGGATACGTCACCGTTTATTTTAACAATGCTTTTTTCATTCAATTCAATCATATTTGTTGTCTCCCCTGTTCTTATGGATAGAGAGGTGTCATTGTGAGGCCCGCCTCTTCATCTAAGCCTTTGATGATGTTGAAGTTTTGAACCGCTTGGCCGGCTGCGCCCTTCATGAGATTGTCGATTACAGACACAATTGTGAGTCTGCCTGTACGTTCATCTAAATGAAAGCCAATGTCACAGAAATTACTGCCGTATACTTCCCTTGTTTGCGGATATACTTCGTGATCTCTCACTCTGACAAAATAGGAATCTTCATAAAAGCCTTTCATATGCTTCATCAATTCCTCTTTTGTGATATCTGATTTCAGCTGAGTATACATCGTCGCCATAATCCCCCTTGTCATCGGGACAAGGTGCGTTGAAAATGTGATGTTCGCCGTTTGCGGATTCCATTCTCTTAATATTTGCTCTATTTCAGGTGTATGTTGATGTTCATTTACCTTATAAATTTTGAAGTTGTCGTTTAGCTCTGAAAAATGCGTTCCAAGTGAGGCGGATCGTCCTGCACCGGACACTCCTGTTTTTGCATCTATGATGATCATAGATTCATCGATTAGATTCTGTTTCATCAGTGGTGCTAAGCCGAGAAGAACTGCGGTAGGGAAGCACCCTGGGTTTGCAATGACTTCCGCCTTCTCAATCGTTTCACGATTCAATTCCGATAACCCATACACAGCTTGTTGAACAGATGATTGATCAGCTGCCCTTCGTTTATACCAAGCTTCATAGGTTGCACCGTCTTGAATGCGCAAATCACCTGATAAATCAATGATAGGCACTCCTTGGTTCATGAGCTTCGGCGTGAGTTCACTTGATACGCCTGCTGGTGTCGCTAAAAACACAGCATCTGTTTCTCGCACAATGGCAGCAGGATCAATGGCTTTTAATGTTTGATCAGTAATCGTTGTTAGATGCGGATAAGATTGACTGTATAATTGCCCATCACCACTCGATGAATACAATATACATTCCTCCACATGTGGATGTTGCTTGAAGATACGAACTAATTCCGCTCCACCGTATCCTGTAGCACCTATAATACCTATTTTCAACGTCAATACACCCTCTTGATCTTTGTGAAATTATTTAACATTATAACATGTATAAAAATTAATTCAATTGTATATTTAATATTTCTTTTCATTTTTTTTCATAAAAAAATCCACATATCTTCGTGAGACATGCGGATTTATCTTTCATATTTCATCATGATGACGATGAGGGCACTGCATAAATATAATATGGAGCTTGCATAAAAAATGAAATAAACGGTGAAGAAATCTGCAAACAGGCCGCCAAGCATAATCGCTATCGATGAAAAAAGAGCTGTCCAAAAATGATAGCGGCCGACCTCTTTCATTCTTTTATTCTCTGTTGTCAGCTCCGTGACAAGCAGTTTTTCCCCGTGCTTTTGAAAGCCGCCTAGCGCACCAAGTGCAAGCTGAATCATATACACTTGCTCGACTTCTGTGATATGAGGAAACAGCAATAAAAGAAATGCCATTCCGAACGAATGAATAATTAAAAAGAGACGCCTATCAGTGGTCTCTGGTAGTTTCCCTAAGAGTAAATGAATAAACGCTCCGCTTAAACCAAACAGGCCATAGGCAAGACCAAACTGTGAATAGCTTGAACCAACATTTTTAATAAAAAGAATGTAAAAAGGGAAAATCAAACTGCTAGCGAAAAACAGCAGGCTTTGTGAGTAGACGAACCATTTCATTGCTTTTGCATTCATTGTGTATTGTACCTTTCATAAAAGTAATTGATAAACCTACCTTCTGGATCTGCTTGCTTTTTCTTTTGGAAAAATACATCGGTTTTAGGATAGGCCCGCTTCATTTGTGCCTTCGTTTGATAAGGCATGTACGGTAAGTAATAGCTTCCATGGTGCCGAAGCGTGATATCTGTCATTTGCCGGATGATCCGCTCTGCTTCTGCCGTCTCTTCTTTCTCAAAACCATAATTCACTAAAAGAACAAGGGCAAACATATCTTCTTTCGCATATGAGAGATCCGCTTTTTCATTTTTTTGTACGTAGCGTATTGTGATATTCATTAAGTTCAATTCTTCCTGTTGTAAATAACTTCTCATGTCATCGATATACGCACGAAAGCGGTCCACTGGGACGAAATATTCCTGAAGTACATCTGTATCTGACTCATTTTCATATTCTAAAAAAGCAGAATCTGAGCGCATCACATTGTTTCTAGTGATCAGCTGATCATTTTGACTTTGGAAATACTTCTTTTGCAAATGCCAGAGCAGATCTTTCCCCATATCAAATCTTCTTGAAAGACCAAGCATAAATTTGAGTGGCATGACGAGTTGATCCTCTTTCAGCTCTTGATATGATTCAATCTCTTGTTGTGAAGTGAGGGAATAATTCGTTACATACATCTCTTTCAAAAAGTTGGTTTTCGCTGTTGAGATTCTGGCAAGATGCATGCGTACTTCTTTATTTTGTTTCACATGCTTTTGAAAATAATCCGTATACTCATCGTAATCTAGAGAGGTTGTCTCCATTTTATATAGTTCATCTTTTGTTAAAGAAAGCTCAACATCTAAAATGACACCGAATAAACCGTATCCTCCAATGACCGCAGTGAACAAATCATCGCCCGGCTTCACTGTGACAATCTCGCCATCTGCTTTTAACAGCCTGAAGGAACGAACTGTGTCAATGAGTGACCCGTAACGAATGTCACGTCCATGTGCGTTTGCACTTAAAGATCCGCCAATTGTAAAGATATTTTGCGATTGCATCACCTTCACAGCAAGACCATATGGGTTCACATATGTTTGTATATCATCCCATGTCACACCGCTTTGGACCCGAATCGTTTTCTTTTTTTCATCAAATGCTAAAATCTGGCGAAATTCCGTCATATCGAGCACGATGCCATTTTCATAATACGTGTGGCCACCCATGCTATGCTGTTTCCCTGCAATTGATATTGGCAAGTTTTTTGCTTTTGCTTCTTTTAATACTTCTTTTAACGTGTCTATTTCTTTTCCTTGAACGACTTTTTTTATTTTCACAGGCATGAGATGACTGACATCTGTGAAGGCTTCAAGATCTTTGCTTTTGTGTACTTGCTCCTCACGAATGGTGATTGATGCAAAAAATGCAGCAGTGTATCCCATTAAAAGAACAATCCATAACCATTTTCGTTTCATTATGAGGTACTCCGTTCTGTCATATTACACCCATTATATCAATCCGTTCTCTTCCCCTACCTTATTTTTTCATAAAAAAACCTGGCATGAGTTCAACTCATACCAGGCATTTTTATTAGTGCTTATTGAATACCGAGTGCAATTTTTGCGTATCTTGACATTTTGTCTCGCGTCCAAGGCGGATTCCATACGATGTGAACTTCTGTTTCTTTCACTTCTGGAAGATCACTCAATGCTTTTTTCACTTCATCCACGATCACTGGTGCAAGGGGACACCCCATTGATGTTAAGGTCATCGTGATATCCGCTTTTCCATTCTCATCAAGATCGACATCATAGACAAGTCCAAGGTTGACGATGTCGACATTTAGCTCAGGGTCAATCACCTGTTCTAAGGCGCCTAAAATATTTTCTTTCAATGCTTCATCCATGATATCCACTCCTTTTCCATTAGTATAACGTACTTTTTCTTTTGACTAAACGTTTGTGCTTTTCAGATGTGTCACAAGCCAGTCAATCGTTTCAAACATTGCTTGTCTTGAGACCTTATGGCCAGCCTGTCCATCTGTAATAAAACGAATTAGCTGCGGATCTTCTTTATATTGGGTTGCTGCTAACTCATCATAAAGAGCTTTTGCATGACGGTAAGGGACAACTGGATCGTTTTCTGCATGCCAGAATAACAGTGGCCTTTTATTTAATCGATCTGTTTGCAGCGTTAAATCATAAGGACGCAGAGCGTCTAATTGCTTTTGAACCTCTTCGTCTGTAATGTCTTTCATCAATCCTTTGTGCCGCATGTCCATAATTTGTGCTTGTAGGAATGTCGTATATTTCGGACTGCCCATCAGGCTAACTGCCGCTTTAATCCAATCATGCTTGGCGAGTGCACCAAAGGTTGTGATGCCGCCCATGGAAGTACCTGCAACACCGATCAGATCGGCTTCAATCAATTGTTTTTCTTGAAAATATATTTTGAGTATATCGATTTCACGTATTTCGTTCAGGACAATTTCCCAGAACCTTGACGCCAGTTCCTCTAAGCTGAGGTTTTCTGATCTTACACCATGATAAGCACAGTCAGGCAAAATCACTCTCATGCCTTTTTCCGCCAAATGAAAGGCGAAGTGTAAGTTGTGCTCGCGTGCACTTGTAAATCCGTGTATAAAAAATACAAGCGGGAGCGGTTTGTCTTTATTTTCAGCTTTTACGATATGTAAAAATGGAATATCGCGCGTAATTTGCTCATCAATGCTGATCACAGCCTATGAATCCTCCTTTATCATTCCCGTCTTTGTTTATTTTAACATGTAGACAACAAAGATGTGATAAAGATACACTATAGGTAGAGGCGCCGCACGAACTGCCTCCTATCACTTACAGATCAAAGGAGATTTTATGGAGACTAAACCTTACCTAATCGCACTTGACCTGGATGGCACGTTATTAAAAGATGATAAAACCATCTCTACACACACACTTGACGTCATTCAAAAAGTGAAAGACAGCGGGCATCATGTCTGCATTTCAACCGGCCGTCCATTTCGTTCCAGCTCTCCTTATTATCAGCAATTACAGCTTGATTCACCCATTGTGAATTTTAATGGAGCGTTTGTCCATCATCCTCTTGATGAAAAATGGGGCAGATTTCATACGTCACTTGATCTTCAAGTCGTTAAACAGCTTGTAGACATTAGTGAAGAGTATAAAGTGCACAACGTGCTAGCTGAAGTGTTAGACGATTTGTATTTCCATTATCACGATGAGAAGCTCATTGATATATTTAATATGAATGCCAATAAAGTCACTGTTGGAGACCTTCGGGACAACCTTGGAGAGAATGTGACGAGCGTGTTGATTCACGCCAAAGAAGAGGATGTCGGAGCTATTCGAAGTTATTTATCAGATGTTCATGCAGAAGTGATTGATCATAGGCGATGGGCTGCTCCGTGGCACGTGATTGAGATCATTAAAACAGGTATGAACAAGGCCGTTGGGCTGCAAAAGATCAGTGATTATTACGGCGTTCCACAGGAGCGGATTGTGGCATTCGGAGATGAAGACAATGATTTAGAAATGCTTGAATTTGCCGGATGCGGAGTCGCAATGGGCAACGGAATCGATGCCGTTAAACGTGTTTCAAATGAAGTCACTGATACAAACGAACAAGATGGGATTGCAAAGTTTCTAACGAATTACTTCTCGCTTTAATTTTTCCATTCATACATACCAGATGGAAGCGGGCATACTACCTTTAGACAGGTTGTCCTGTCAGCTTGTGTAAAGGGGCGGATTCCGAATGGGTAAAAGAAGCAAATCGAAACGCTTTATACAACAAGGTAAAGATTCAGTCAGTCTGCATGATGCACGTTTTCCTTATCGTTCTACGCTTGAAGAAGCTGCGGAGGACAGGGGAAATATGAAGACTGATGCTTCTGGAGGTTCATTGTGAGAAACGAACTTTTTGATCAAGCCAAATCATTTACTGAAGAAGCCCTTACTTCTTCATTTCCATCTGGGTTAGAGCGTCAACAGGCGGTCAAACGAGCCAAAAATGCCGTATCTTCTGCATTTGCCAATTCGACAGATGCGGAAAGAAACCAGCTGCATACCTTCCAAGACTTGCTCGATGATCTCTAACATAAAAGAAGCTGTCCATCACTGGACAGCTTTTTCTGTTTCTCATGAAGCTGAAAGCACTTATTTCACTTGGAACGTTTTCTTTTCCGTGATTTGCTTCAGTCCTTCTGCTTTTCCTTTAAATGTGACGACCGCTTCATACGTTCCCGGCTTGACCCCATTTGACCACGTATCTTGAAAATCATAGGCTTCGCCTTTCTTCAGGACAAATGATTGGATGGCCTGTGTGAACATACGGTCTTTTGAATAACGGTATTGTTCATTTCCGTTTTCGTCATACACACTGAGCTCGAATTTCTGGCTTGTGTTAAAGGTAAATTCAATATCTCGATCTGATTCATTTTTCAGTGACATGTTAAATTGAACCGAAGAACCTTTCTGGACGGGATCTACTGTGAGCACAACCGTTTTTTCTCCCATTTGACCGGATACCTCCTTGTTTGGTTCATCCTTTTTTTGTTGTCCACAAGCGGTTAAAATCAATACAATGAGAAGAAGTACCAATCCTTTTTTCATTCGCTACCCACCTTTTAATCTCGTCTGAAAAATCCAAGAATATTAGTTGTTTGCACAATATTTGTAAAGGCTTTTGGATCGACTTCTTTAATAATTTGTTCAAGTTCATACAGCTCATACCTTGTAATAACGATCACCATCATTTCTTTTGGCTCGTTGGTAAAAGCTCCCTTTGCAGGTACAGTCGTAATGCCTCTGACCATTTTTCCATAAATGGCTTCCTTGATTTCATCAGCCTTCTTCGTCACAATCATCGCAGTCAGCTTCTCATGTCTTGTATGGATGGCATCAATGACCCTTGTGGTCACATATAATGTGACAAGGGTATATAATGCTTTCTCCCAACCTTGTAATAATCCTGCTGTAAAAATAATGATACCATTTAAAATGAAGAAATACGTGCCGACTGGTTTATCCTTCCATTTCGCTAAAACCATAGCAACGATGTCGAGTCCGCCTGTCGATGCCCCGTATTTGAGCGTGATCCCAATCCCTACTGCGGATATCACGCCGCCAAACACAGCATTTAGTAATATATCATGTGACACACTCGTTTCTGGTAAGATGCCGAGGAAAATGGTCGTCAGTGCAACACTGATAATGCTGTAAAGCGTAAAGGAACGGCCCACTTTCATCCAGCCTAAAATGCCGACTGGAATATTTAAAATAAATAATAGAATCCCTGTGGATATATAAAATGGCGCATATTGATCCATTAAGCTGGATAACAACTGGGCTACCCCTGTAAACCCGCTCGCGTATACATCAGCTGGGATTAAGAATAAATTCAGTCCAATCGCATTGAGCAGTGCACCAATGACGACGACAATGAGTTTTTTTGCTTCTCCGATGAACATATTGTCATTCCTCCACTTACCATTCTCTCTATGGTTTTCCCTAAAATTTAGAATTTGAACACGAAAAAATGATTTCTGTGATATAGTTAGGCTAAAAAGTTGCAAAATATGGCTGATTTTTTTAGAAAGAAGGGATTTTGATGACTGTTCATATCATAGCAGACAGTGCTGCTGATCTGCCTCTTTCTTATTATGATGAACATAACATGACGCTCATTCCGCTCCGTGTATTGCTTGGCGAAGAGGAATTTGAAGATTTGATCACCATTGAACCAAAACAAGTATTTGATGCGATGAGACAAGGTGCCAGCCCAAAAACGTCACAAGCTTCACCAAACCGAATTAAAGAAGCCTTTGTTTCTCTTGCACAAAACCATACATCTGCAATCTATGTTGCCTTTTCATCAGAGCTTTCCGGTACATACCAAACGGCTGTGATGATGGCAAACGAAGTGAAGGAAGAATACCCTGATTTTGATTTGCGAATCATTGATTCTAAATGTGCTTCACTCGGCTATGGGCTTGCTGTCAAACACGCTCAATCACTTGCCATTGACGGAAATACAATACAAGAAATTGAAACGTCTGTAAAGCATTTTTGCGAATCTTTACAACATATTTTTACTGTAGACGATTTATCGTATTTAGCAAGAGGCGGAAGAATCAGTAAAGCGTCCGCATTTGTTGGTGGTTTATTAAGTATTAAGCCCATTTTACACGTTGAGGATGGAAAGCTCATCCCCCTTGAGAAAATCCGCGGACGTAAAAAGCTGTTGAAACGCATTATTGAACTGATGAAAGAACGTGGAACGGATTGGTCAAATCAAACAGTTGGCATTAGCCATGGTGATGATCCTGCACTTGCAGAAGACATGAGACAATTGATTGAAGCCGAATTTCATCCAAAAGAAATTGATATTCAGATGGTCGGCGCAGCTGTTGGGTCCCATTCAGGTCCAGGCACACTTGCCATCTTTTTTACAGGCAAACCATCATAAAAAAGCACCCTTCCCTGACACATCACGGGAAGGGTGCTTTTCTTATCATTTATGAAAGTTTAAAACGGTGGACGGTTTCATTTAACCTTGCCGTCATGCTCATGAGTTCTTCTACCTGTTTGTTCATTTGATGGAATGATTGCAGCTGTTCATTGGCAGAGGCAGAAATTTCTTCACTGCCGGCTGCTGTTTCTTCTACAACCGCACTAATATTTTCAATTGAGTTGAGCACTTGTCCGCCAAGCTCTGTCGATTGGACAATTTGGTCGTTTAAGACCGCCATTTCTTGTTTAATGTGCTGCGCTTTTAATTCTATATCTTCAAAGGAGTGTGAGGTTTTGTCCATCGCATCCTGCTGCTGAAGTGAAAGCTCGACTCCTTCTTTGACAGTTTGACTAATGGATTGAATGCCTCTTTCAATATGACTGACCATATCAAAGATTTGTCTTGTAGCGGTAGATGATTCGTCGGCAAGTTTTCGAATTTCATCTGCTACAACGGCAAAACCTTTTCCAGCCTCACCTGCTCTTGCCGCTTCAATCGCCGCATTTAGCGAAAGTAAGTTTGTCTGATCCGCAATGTCCGAAACTGTTTTGGCCATAGCCGAGATCTCGCTGGCATATTGCGTGAATTCTCCTGCCGACTGCTCGATTTGTCTTGTGGCATGTGTGTTTTTTTCAATCGCCGTTTTGGTTTCTGTTAACGTGTGCTTTCCACTATCCACTGCTTCTATCGCATCCTCTGTACTTTGGATGACTGTTTGTGAACGTTCGGAATTTTTACGTCCATGCTGATCCATCTTTTCAATCAAACTGACGCCATGCTGAAGATCCTCTGAAATGGCTTGTGATCCATTCGCCATTTCGTCTGTCGAGACAGATACTTGATTTGCAGATTCCATCAACTTTTTATTTTCATCATCTAACTGGATCGAGAATGTCTCTACTTGACTTGATACATGACTGATTTCTTTAATCAAACTAATCAGTTGATCTGTCATTTGATTAAAGGATTCATTCAAGCCGCCGATTTCATCCTTACGCTGAATGTCCATTCGCTCGACAACAAGGTTGCCTTCTGCGATCTGCTTCGCTCGGTAGGAAAGTGATTTAATCGGTGTCACGATGGATCTTGTTAATCCAATATTTAAAAAGACAGCAATGACAATCAGTGTGAGGGCTGCGACGAGTGCACTTGTGATGATCCATTGCACATTATCCGCTGTATTCTCTAGATTTTGTTTATACGCTTCTTCTGCTCTTTTATTCATTGTATGCACGTCGTTTAAGACGCCATCAATTCTTGCTGCTACCCGTCTTGCATCTGATGCATTTTTTTCACCAATGGCACCATTCGCTTCCTTGGTCCACGTATCATATTTTGCATTTAACCTTGTTAATGCAGCTTTGTTGATATTCCCTGCGTTTTTGTTTAACGTTTGCAGCTGTTTTTTTGCTGTAGAAATATCGGTTTGAACAACTTCTAGCTGTTCATCAGAAAGTGTCATTGAGTAATTGGTCATGGCTTGTTCAACACTTTCAAAGCTTGCTTTTGTTTTTTGAACGTTTAATAAGGTTTGAACTTCTGTTTCATTTGAAGATTGGATCTTTGTCATACTGACAATGATAAAGGCGATGACGCCAACTGCTAAAAGAAGTGAGACGAGTGAGTTGAGTAAAATTTTGATGCGCAAGCTCATGATGCGTCCCCCTCTTCTTTTAGCAATTTCTGCTTCAGTTCATTTACTTTTTTGGTTAATGTTTCAGCATTCTTCAGCACCCGAATTCTTGCCATATCGATTCCGTCATTGCTTAAATCGTAAATAACATGCCCATTTTTAATTTGATTGCTCTTGACGAGCTGTTCGCTGAATTGATAGACCACTTCATCGACTTTTTTCACCATGGACGAAATCACCGCTTTTTCAGCAGTGTAGTATTGATCGCTATCGACACCAATGGCATACTTGCCTTCTGATTGTGCTTCTTTTAATACACCAACACCTGTATATCCTGCTGCAGCATATAAAACGTCTGCTTTCTTTTTGATCATGTCTTTAGCGATTTTACTGCCTTTGCCCGCATCACTAAACGTATTGGCATAGGTCGATAAAATCTTGATTTTCGGATTCACTGATTTGGCGCCTTTTTGGAACCCTTTTTCAAAACGATGAATGACATCTGCATCGACACCGCCAACAAATCCAATGACATCACTTTTTGTTGTCATGGCAGCAAGCGCGCCTGCTAAATAGCTACCCTGCTCTTCTTTAAACGTCACGGAGGTCACGTTTTTCAGTTCAGATACGGCATCAATGAGCAAGAACTGCTTCTTCGGATATTTCTTTGCGACTTTTTCTAAGTCTTCTTGCATACTAAAGCCTACCCCGATGACGAGGTCATTGCCAGCTTTTACGAGCTCGGTCAGCCCTTTTTCATATGTATCGGTTTCTGCAATTTCTCTATAATCAAATTCAATTCCTAGGTCATCACGTGCTTTTTCTAATCCTTTAAATGAAGAATCGTTAAATGATTGATCACCAAGACCATCATCTGTGAGCATAACGCCAATATGCTTCGCATTTGATGCTGGTGGTTTCCCTTGTTGATTGCTGCATGCGGCTAGCACCATAAGCATGGCTACCAACAGAAGTAATGAAATTTTCACTTTCATCCAAACACACACTCCTTTTATCATCCTTACTCCTTTCTTATCGGATTTGAGAGGCGTTGTTTCAATGGCTATGTGAAGGTTTTTCATGACTTTTTTCACTGAAAAAAACCAATATTTATACAAATATAAAAAAAGGGATAAAACCATGATGATTTTATCCCTTTTTCTTTATTTCATTGTCATATGAAAACCCATAAGGTTAAGGTTCTCTTTCACGCTGCTCATTTTTTCTCGTATGTCCAGCCCTCTTTTTGGTAGACTAGGCCGTTTTTCATCAAATGACCTAATGCCCGTTTAAAGGCTGCCTTGCTCATTTGGAATCGTTCGCGGATGTCTTCTGGATCGCTTTTATCTCCATAAGGCATCGCACCATTTCTCGTTCTCATATAAGTTAAGATTTCTTCTGCATCGACAGATAACGCTTCCTGTTTTCTAGGAAGCAGAGACACGTTCACAGTTCCATCCTCTTTCACTGCAATGACGCGTCCTGTCACGGTCGATCCTAATCTTGGCTCTTCCTTTCGTTCTGTCCGGTGGATAAACCCTCGCACCCCTGTATCTGTCAGCATAAACGAGCCTGTCGCAATTAAGCGATAAATTGTTCCAGTGATTTCTTTGTTCATTAAGGTTTCGGGTGCCTCAGTAAATAAGTCACTGATCACATCTTCTGTGGCTGGCTTCGCGAACATTCTACCGTAGCTTGTGACTTTCAGCATACAGTAAAGTTTGTCTCCTTTTTTCGGCCATGCTTCCTCAAAAGGAGGGAGATGTTCTGTTGCGACAAGTGCATCCTTTGACAAGCCAACATCCACAAATGCACCCATGTCTTCTACGACGTCTACGACTTCTACCCAGCCATATGTATGCGCATTGATTGTCGGTATTTTCATCGTTGCAGCTAGCCTTTCTTCATGATCTACGTATAAGTAGACCTCTACTTCATCTTGGTCATCAATATCTTCTGTCATTTCACTACGGTGCAAGAGGACCGAATCTTCACCATCTGTCAAAAAGTAGCCGTATTCCATCTCGTTCTCTATTTGCAAGGTCAGTTGCTCACCTGGTCTCATGTTCTCTTCCTTCCTATCTGCTCGTACAAGAGCGTTCGTTCATCTTTTGATTCACTTTATTCTACTATAATTCTCCTCACATGAACATCTCTAGTTCTGTTAGCTAAAGTGGACAAGCCGGACACGATTTATACCGCTGCCAGCAGAACTCTTTGACTCGTCTCTTCGATAAAGTTTCTTCTTCTCCACGTTGCATGATAAAATAGACGCAATATCTATACATGGAGGTCATGTGTTATGGCAAAAGAAAGCTCATTTGACATTGTATCGAAGGTTGAACTGCCAGAGGTGCAAAACGCCGTTCAAGCAGCGCTCAAGGAAATTAAAAATCGTTATGATTTTAAAGGAAGCAAAAGTGATATTTCTCTTGAAAAAGAAGAGCTCGTGCTCATCTCTGATGATGATTTCAAGCTGGAGCAACTAAAAGATGTACTTGTGACAAAGCTGATCAAACGAAATGTTCCAACTAAAAACATCGACTACGGAAAAACCGAGCATGCCCTTGGCGGAACCGTACGCCAGCGCGCGAAGCTGATCAGCGGAATTGATCAGGACAACGCCAAAAAGATCAATGCACTCATTAAGCAATCCGGCATCAAAGTGAAATCACAATTTCAAGATGACCAAGTGCGTGTAACAGGAAAAAATAAAGATGATTTACAAGAAGTGATTTCTCTTATGCGTAAGGCAGATTTACCGATTGACGTTCAATTTATAAATTTTCGATAAATTTCAAATTTTCCATTGATTATTTCCGATTTTTTCGATACAGTGGATGGAAGTTCAATTCATTGACATGTTCATATCGCTTTCTTATCAAGAGAGGCAGAGGGACTGGCCCTGTGAAGCCTCAGCAACCGGTGTAGTAGAAATCTATTTTCTATGACCAAGGTGCTAAATCCAGCAAGCAACTGCTTGGAAGATAAGAAGAAGAATTACGATACAGCCAAAAAGTCTTCTTCTTATCAGAAGGCTTTTTTTGTTACATAGAAATAAGGAGGAAACCAATGGGCCTATTACAAGACTTACAAAACCGCGTACTGATTGCTGACGGTGCAATGGGAACACTTTTATACTCTTACGGCATTGACCGCTGCTTTGAAGAATTAAATTTATCGAAAGAAGATGAAGTAAAGCGCGTGCACGAAGCATATGTGCAGGCTGGTGCGGACATCATTCAAACAAATACGTACGGCGCAAATTATATTAAACTATCCCGTTACGGTTTAGAGGAAGAAACAAAGCGTATCAATACAAAGGCGGTACAAATCGCAAAAGCAGCCGCAGGTTCTGCTTATGTCCTTGGAACGATTGGTGGCATTCGAACGTTTAACAAAAATGCCTACACGATTGAAGAAATTAAAAGAAGCTTTAGAGAGCAGCTATACATCCTATTAAATGAAGAACCCGATGGAATATTGCTAGAAACGTATTATGACATGGAAGAAGCGAAGGCCGTTCTCCAAATTGCACGCAAAGAAACGACGCTCCCCATTGTCATGAACGTCTCCATGCATGAACAAGGCGTGTTACAGGATGGAACACCGCTTAGGGATGGTTTATCTGAATTGTCCTCTCTTGGCGCAGATGTCGTTGGCATTAACTGCAGGCTAGGTCCTTATCATATGATTCAGGCACTCGAGGGTGTACCGATTTTAGAAAATTCTCATTTATCAGTCTATCCTAACAGCAGTCTTCCCTCACTTGAAGAAGGCAGACTCGTCTATGATACAGATAACGATTATTTCCGAAAAAGTGCACTCGAATTTAGAAATCAAGGCGCACGTATTATCGGAGGCTGTTGCGGAACAACGCCTCAGCATATTCACGCAATGGCTGAAGCGGTCAAGGATTTAGCCCCGATCACTGAAAAAGAAGTGAAAGTTTTAAAAGAAGAAATCATTTCGATTCAAGATCAGCGGACCGAACCAGGACTTGATGAGCTCGCTACGAAAAAACGGACGATCATTGTAGAGCTTGACCCACCGAAGAAGCTGAACTTCGAAAAATTTCTCGTCGCGGCAAAGGAATTAAAGAATGCAGGCATTGATGCCTTGACATTAGCTGATAATTCTCTTGCAACCCCGCGCATTAGCAATGTGGCTTGCGGCGCATTATTGAAACAGCAGCTTGATATGCGTTCACTCGTCCATATCACATGCCGTGATCGTAATTTAATTGGACTTCAATCCCATTTGATGGGTCTCGATACCCTTGGTTTAACTGATATTTTAGCCATTACAGGCGATCCTTCTAAGATTGGGGATTTTCCAGGAGCAACGTCGGTTTATGATTTAACCTCGTTTGATTTGATCCGCCTGATTAAGCAGTTTAACGAAGGCCTTTCTTTTTCAGGAAAGCCGCTTGGGAAAAAGACCAATTTTTCAGTAGCTGGCGCGTTTAACCCGAATGTTCGTCACATTGATAAGGCGGTTAAACGTCTTGAGAAAAAAATTGAATACGGCGCTGATTATTTTATTTCACAGCCTGTATATTCTGAGGAACAGCTTGTGAAAATTCATGAGGAGAGCCGTCATTTAGATAAACCGATTTATATTGGCATTATGCCATTAACAAGCAGCAGAAATGCGGAGTTTATTCACCATGAAATTCCGGGCATCAAATTATCTGATTCCATTCGTGACATTATGGCGAGGGCCGGTGAGGATAAAGAAAAGCAGCGAGCAGAAGGCTTAGCGATTGCCCGCTCTTTATTAGATACAGCCTGCGATTTGTTTAATGGCATTTATTTAATTACCCCTTTCCTACGATCAGACTTAACAGCAGAACTAACCACCTACATTCATCAGAAAGAAAAGGAGTCAAACATCCATGTCAACTATCACTGAACAGCTTAAGAAACGCATCCTCGTCCTTGATGGTGCAATGGGGACCATGATTCAAAATGCCAATCTCACAGCAGAAGACTTTGGCGGCGAAGAGTATGAGGGGTGTAACGAGTATTTGAATGTGACAGCCCCTCACATCATCCGCACGATTCATGAAGAATACCTTGAGGCAAGCGCCGATCTCATTGAAACGAATACGTTCGGAGCTACAAAGCTCGTCCTTGATGAATACGGGCTTGGCCACCTTGCCTATGAACTCAATGTACGGGCTGCGCAGCTGGCAAAGGATGAAGCTAAGCGTTTCTCCACACCCGAGCAGCCTCGATTTGTTGTAGGTGCGATGGGGCCGACTACGAAAACATTATCTGTGACAGGCGGCACAACCTTCGATGAGCTCGTTAGAAACTATGAAGAGCAAGCCCGTGCCCTGATTGATGGCAAATGTGATGCCCTTCTTTTAGAAACAAGCCAAGACATGCTCAATGTAAAAGCTGGTTTCAAAGGCATTCAGGAAGCCTTCCAGCAGACAGGTATTGAGTTGCCTCTCATGGTATCAGGTACGATTGAACCAATGGGCACGACCCTTGCTGGTCAGGATATTGAAGCCTTTTATATCTCTCTTGAGCATATGAAACCGATGAGTGTCGGCCTGAACTGTGCGACGGGTCCTGAATTCATGACAGACCATATCCGCACCCTATCCTCCATCGCCAAATCAGCGGTTAGCTGCTATCCAAATGCTGGTCTCCCAGATGAAGAAGGTCAATATCATGAATCCCCTGCTTCACTTGCTAAAAAGATTTCCGCCTTTGCCAAAGAAGGCTGGTTAAATATTGTTGGCGGCTGCTGTGGAACAACACCTGCACATATACAGGCATTATCAGATGAAGTACGCATGATTCAGCCGCGTCACATCGCACATGAATCGTCTCAACATACCGTATCAGGAATTGAGCCCCTAATATATGAGGAATCAATGCGGCCTCTTTTTGTAGGAGAACGGACCAACGTGATTGGTTCACGCAAATTCAAACGACTCATTGCGGAACAAAAGTTTGAAGAAGCATCAGAAATTGCTCGTGCACAGGTAAAAAACGGCGCTCACGTGATCGATGTGTGTCTCGCTGATCCAGATCGAGACGAGATAGCTGACATGGAAGGTTTTTTACAAGAGGCCATGAAAAAAGTGAAGGCTCCTTTTGTCATTGATTCAACGGATAAACACGTGATCGAAAAGGCACTCACCTATTCCCAAGGGAAAGCCATCATCAATTCCATTAACCTTGAAGATGGCGAAGAACGCTTTGAAGAAATTCTTCCTCTTGTGAAGCTGTACGGCGGTGCACTTGTTGTCGGCACGATCGATGAAACAGGGATGGCCGTAACTGCAGAACGAAAGCTCGAGATTGCGGTACGCTCTCATGATCTATTAACGAAGAAATATGGCATTCCCGCAAGTGACATCATTTTTGATCCACTGGTCTTTCCAGTAGGCACTGGAGACGCGCAGTACATTGGCGCTGCCGAAGAAACGATCAAAGGCATCAAAATGATCAAGGAAAAACTGCCTGAGTGTTTGACGATTTTAGGCATCAGCAACGTGTCTTTTGGACTCCCGCCTCTTGGGAGAGAAATCTTGAATGCCGTCTACTTGTATCACTGCGTCCAAGCAGGACTTGACTATGCCATCGTCAATACAGAAAAACTTGAACGCTTCGCTTCTATTCCAAAGGAAGAAATCAAGCTCGCTGAAACGTTGCTCTATGAAACAAATGATCAAACCCTTGCTGAATTCACCCAATTTTACCGCGGCAAAAAGAAAACGGAGAAAAAACCAAAGGTCTCCCTATCACTTGATGAAAGGCTCGCACTATACGTCGTCGAAGGAACAAAAGAAGGTCTTATTGATGATTTATCCCTTGCTCTAGAGCAATATGAATCACCACTTCATATCATCAATGGTCCGTTAATGCAGGGAATGGCTGAGGTTGGACGTCTTTTTAATCAAAACGAACTGATTGTGGCAGAAGTGCTTCAATCGGCAGAGGTCATGAAAGCATCTGTATCGTATCTCGAGCAATATATGGAAAAGCAGCATGCAAGCGGGAAAGGTAAAATCCTACTTGCCACTGTAAAAGGAGATGTCCATGATATTGGGAAAAACCTTGTCGACATCATTTTGAGCAACAACGGCTTTCAAGTGGTCGATCTCGGAATTAAGGTGACACCACAAACATTGATCGAAGCTGTGCAAAAGGAAAAGCCCGATATGATTGGATTATCAGGATTACTTGTAAAATCAGCCCAGCAAATGGTTCTTACCGCTCAAGATTTACAAAAAGCGAATATTTCCGTGCCCATTTTAGTCGGTGGCGCTGCTCTTTCTCGTAAATTTACGAAAATGAAAATCTCGCCTCATTATGACGGACCGGTTCTTTATGCCAAAGATGCCATGGACGGCTTATCTTTAGCCAATGACTTAAAAGCAAATCCTCTTCAATTTCAAATAAAGCCCGATGAAGAGCCTGTGGCACCTGTCAAAGAGAAAGAAACAAAGCAGCCACAAGCTGTCATTGAATTACTAGAAAAACGTGCGGCGCTCCCTGAGGCACCTATTTTTACGCCGGAAAATACGGCACGTCATTATGTAAAGGATATCGACCTGCACCACATTATGCCTTATGTGAATGAACAAATGCTCATTGGTCACCACCTTGGATTAAAAGGAAAGGTGAAAAAGCTCTTGGCCGAACAGCATCCAAAAGCATTGGAATTAAAGCAGCTTGTCACAGATCTTCTAAATGAAGGCAGAGAGAAGAACTGGTTTGCCCCTGCATTTGTCTATCAGTTTTATCCTGCCAGTTCTAACGGAAATGATCTGCATATTTATGATCCCGAAGTGCCTGACCGTATCATTGAAACGTTCCAATTTCCAAGACAAGAGAAGCTTCCATACCGGTCCATTTCTGATTATGTGAGGGGAAGCGGTGAAAAGGAGAAAGATTATATTGCCTTATTTGCCGTCACAGCTGGAGCGCGTATACGTGAAGTCGCACAGCAATTTAAGCAAGAAGGAGATTATTTAAAAATGCATGCGGTTCAAGCTCTGGCACTTGAGCTTGCCGAAGGATTAGCCGAAAGAACCCACCAAGTGATTCGGGACAAATGGGGCTTCCCTGATCCAGTCGATTTCACAATGGAAAAGCGATTCCAAGCGAAGTATCAAGGGCAGCGCTATTCCTTTGGTTATCCTGCTTGTCCAAACCTTGAAGACCAAGAAAAGCTGTTCAAGCTGCTTCAGCCTGAGAAAATCGGCATCCATTTGACAGAAGGATTCATGATGGAACCTGAAGCATCTGTTACAGCGATCGTCGTTTCTCATCCTGAAGCTCGATATTTTAATGTTCATTAATGCTGAACCTCCAAAAGAGGAATTGGAGCACCTTTATCCAGACAGTGATTACGCCAACGAGGGTTTGTCTACACGCTGAAAAGAAAAGGGAAAGCCTTTTCCTTTTTCTCATCCTTCTTATGATACGATACACATAGATGAATTCAGCTAAGAAGGAGTTGCGTGTCATGACAAACGTTGTTCAACGAGCATTAACACTCGATGACATACCAGATCTTATCGCCTTGTCTCAAGAGGTGGACTGGCCTGATTACAATGCGGAAGAGCTCACATCTCTTTTAACAAATGGGTTTTTCAACAGTGGATGGACAAGTCATCTCGTGTGCAGGACTTTTCCAGTATGATCGAATGGCGTCAATTGGTGCCGTCATTGTATCTAGGACACATCGCGGCTTAGGTCTTGCAAGAAAAATGATTGACACCCTGCTAGATCAATGTGATCAAAGCATTCCTGTCGTCTTAACCGCTACTGTCCAAGGACGGCCAGTTTACGAAAAAATCGGGTTTCACACGGCAGGTTATATTACGACTTACAAAGCGCAAAAAACAACCCCAGAGACGCTTCGTGTGTCAGATGACATTCACCTGTCTTCTGCCGATGAATCGCACCTTCCGTGTATTGAAGCATTAGATGAAAAAGGCGCAGGCACAAATCGTTCAAGCTTTCTAAAAAACCGGATGAACCGAGCAGCGCAGCGTATCATTGCAAAGAATGAACATCACGAAATAACTGGTTTTGCATTTGGTGTTGAAACACCTGCTAATTTAATGATTGGACCGCTTGCTGCAAATGATGAAATTACAGCTCTCTCGCTGATTCGTTCGCTTATTTCGTCTTATTCCGGTCCGATTCGTTTAGATATGCAGGAGGAAACAGCCAAGCGCCTCCATGAATCGCTTGTTGAAGCAGGTTTTACGAAAACAAACAAAGCGCATTATATGATGATTCGCGGGAAAGAAAAGCTGAACGATCCTGCACTTCTTTATTTCCTCGCCTCTCAAGCATTCTCGTAAAATATAAAAAGCTGTAGACACTTGATGTCTACAGCTTTTCTATTACTTCTCCCAGGCGGGTGATAGAACATGCGCGAGTGCATTTGTAACCTTTCCATGCTCTGATGCATGCGGGCGGTCATCTCCATCTCCATACCCATAATCAATCATTCGATTACGATTTAAGCACAGCTTTGTCAGCTTCGGCTGGAAGAGATCAAATAGTTCAAAACGGTCTTTCAGCTGCGGGAATTGCTTTTGATACTGCTGTATTTCTTCGGCAAGCAAGCGCCAAAGTGTTGCTTCATCTAACAGCTGATGATTGTCTAGCACATTTGATACGTAACGCAGGTTACAAATAAACAAACCTGTAAAGATAAACTGCACTAAACCTTCTGGCGGTTCACTCCGCAGCACTTCTTTTAAATCGTCTCCTAGAGAAGCCAATTCAGGTAGCGGCTGATCGCTAATGTTTACATCGTCAACGAAATCTTTGATCGCTAAACGATGAGGCTGATGATCTTTTAACACAAGAATCGTATTTTGTCCGTGCGGTGAAAAGACGGTGCCGTATTGATACATAAAGTGGAGTAGCGGCGGCATGACCACATGGAAAAATTTCGCCATCCACTCTTTTGCTGAGAGACCTGATTTTTCAATCAGCTGTTTCACATAGGGCTCACCTTCATGATCCTCATAAGTGAGTGCCGCAAGTGTAACAGGGTTCTCTCCTTCATCTAAGTACGAGTAAATACTCTCTCTAAAAATCACACCGAGCATCTCAAGATATTGATACGGCGCACCAGACAGCTTGCTATAGTAAGGATGATCAACATTGATACTTGCATTCTCACCAGGTAATATCACGCGGCAGACATCAGATAAAAATGAATCTTGATCTGCAATCCCTTTAATATGCGTTGTAATGCGAGGGGCAATGACTGTCCGTTCTGATGGAAGTCCGCGATACACAAGCGTATTTAAAATACTCATTGGCAGTTTAATATGATGCTTGCCTTTATTTGAGATGTTCGTAAAGGTTCTGATCGACTGCTGCGGGATATATTGATCCAGTCCCTCCCCTACATATACAATCCGGCGCAATGCCAAATCTTCCGGGAAATGCTGAATAATCATATGTGTCCACTGCCATTTATGAACAGGCATCAAATAATATTCCGCTTCATTCAATCCTTCATCCTTTAGCACACGGTGAAATTGACGGATCGTGACTTCATCTAACTCTTTGGTGATTATCTGCTCATAGTTTTCATGATCGACAGCATGGAATGTGGCAAGATCTCGGTGAACAGCAATCCAAGACAGCTGCACACTTTCTTGCCTTTCAGGTGCATAGGCTAGGTAGTCATCATAACTGAACCCAATACGTCCTTTGTTATACACAATCCAAGGATGCCCTGTCATTTCTCCTTCAATCCATGCATAATCAGTATCTGTCAGTTCGTCCGCACGAAGGGCTTTTTTCGACAGCAAATGGACATCTGCTAACAGGGTGTGATGAAGCTCTTTTATTAGATGTCCTGTTGTCTCAGAAGCCATTGGAATGAGCGGCTGAATATCTAGTAAAAACACGATTGCACTGACATCCTTTGACCATTTTCCATCTTGACAGCACTCGATTGATTCAGCGATCGTATCAAAACTATCAAACAAACGAGGTTTTGCAAGATAACGATATTTCTTTTGTTCGTGAATGATTAATTCATACTGAGCAATGCCATCCTTATGATCTAGCTGCACGGGATGAAGCATATCCTCATACATGTATTCAGACAGCATTTTTGCCACCATTCGCTGATTTGCCTTTTTCCAAGCAGCAGGATTCACCGCTTTTTTCAATTCATCTTGTACACTCATCACTGCATCCTCCTTAACCTTTGATTTCTTCGAAAGTGTTGACGTTCTTGTGTGTACCAAATGTCTGGAAGACGTGCTTTTGATAAAGTGGATACACAGTTTGATGAGCAAGTTCATTGATAATCACACTATTTCGGTAAGCACCAAGTCCTAAATCTGGAGCGCCAACACCATGTGTATGAAGCTCTGCATTTTGAACAAAAATATCATTTTCGCCCATTGTATTTGTTTTCAAGCGGTACTCACGTTCAACTTGGAACCGCCCTTGATCGTCCCATTGAATAAGATGAGAAATTGGGTTGATAAACGGCGGCAGTACGGATTGATAGCCCGTCGCCAGTACGACAATATCTGTCTCGTGAGTAAAGGAGTCCTCTTTGACCCATTGCGTGCATGAAAGGGACAAACCACCCGCTGTTTCCTCAATCAAGTTGACCTCCGTCATCGCTTGGAGCACTGTGTTCAACTGCTCTCCGCAAGCAGAACGTTCATATAGCAAATGATAAATATCACGAATCATTGCAGAGCTGATACCCTTATAAAGCAAGTCCTGCTGCTTTAACAACGCATCCTTTTTTGTTTGCGGGAGCTCATAAAAGAAATCAATATAATCTGGAGAGAAATATTCAAGACCGAGGTTTGAATATTCCATCGGGAAAAATCCTTTAGAGCGTGTGAACCAGTGAATATCCTTCGCCTCATCATCTGCTAAAATATCATAGAACACTTCTGCCGCACTTTGACCAGAGCCGATGACGGTCACAGATTTCCCTTTGAAACAGCCTTCTTTCTTTCGTTTTAAATAGTCGGCAGAATGAAAAACTTTCTCTCCTAAAGCTGGTTGGAGAGATGCTGGTATCGCCGGCTGTGTACCAATTCCTAAGACGAGATGCTTACTTTCAAACACCTCTACCGTTTGTTCTTTCACATGGCGAACATGCACTTCATATCGCTTTTCTCCTGCTTTTTCGATCAATGAGACAGATTCGACGTTCATGCCAAATCGGCAAGAGTCTAACTGGTCTGCGACCCAGCGGCAATAATGACTATATTCCTTGCGCGGGATATGAAAATCTTCTAGAAAGTAAAATGAATACAAACGGTTTTGTTCCTGTAAATAGTTAAGGAAGCTATATTTACTTTTCACATCTGCCATGCTGACAAGGTCCGCTAAAAAAGGAACTTGTAGTGTCGTTCCCTCAATGAGCATCCCTGGGTGCCAATGAAAGGATTCACTTCTTTCAAAAAACAAAGCGTCAATTTCCTTTACTTCTTCAGATAATGCGGCAAGTCCTAAGTTAAATGGGCCAATGCCGATTCCGATTACATCCACTACATTATTTTGCTTGTTGAACCGCGTCATGGTTATACTTCCTTTCGAATCGTTCTCGATCACAAAACATCAAAAGACCTGTTTTATCGGGTAAATTGACTGGTTTTACACGTTCAAATCCACATTTTTCAAATACATGGATCATTTTTTCATTGCGAATATCCGGCTCAGCAACGATTTTTTCTGTTCGTTTGTTTTGCTCAAACTGAAATGCTGTCATGGCCTGAAGCAGCGGAGTCGCAAAACCTTTTCCCACATAATCCGGCTCCCCTATTAATAGATGGATTCCTTGATCATGCGGAGATGGCTGATAGTAAGATTCAATGATGTCACCTTTGACGTTGTATGCCTCAAAATAACTCATGGGCGTCCCATCAATTGTGCCTAAATACAGGGTTTGATGCGGATCATGTATCGCCTGATAAAAATGCTTTTCAAAAGAAGGAAACGGAATATTCAAATGCCAAAATGGGTGAACATACTCCTCTTGCATCCACTTGTGGACAAGCCGTACATCTCTTTCATATTCAGCTCGAATAAAATGAATACGATGCCTCATCCAATCAGCGCCTCCTTATGTAAAAACAGCGGATTCAAGACAGCTGTGTAACGAGACTGTGTTTCCAATGACCCTGTCAATTCATCCATGTCTTCAAATCGTGTCAGCAAGTTCGCTTTCGAAGGCAGTTCCTTTGAGCGAAGTAGGCTGTTTGTTAGTTCAGATGCACCGTAAGTCTCCTCATGAACGAGTAATGTATCTCTCACAAGTGCGAGCAAGTCTTCTTCTTTCGCCAGACCTTCTGTACCAAAGCCGTTAATGAGACCAAATAAATGATTAAAGAAGAAATAATAGCGCAGCCTCTCAACGGCTACATCATCTGCACAAATGGTTTCACTTCTCACGCTCAGGTTTTGGACAAGATTTGCGAGTTTATCCTTTTTCGATTCACTATAATAGTAGCCTTGGTTGTCACGATAATAGAAGGTGTGCGGGTAACCATCCTTCATTTGCACAACAGCATTTTGCTGATGGGCTTCAAGGGCAAGACCGTACGTTTCAAACAGCCAAAGCATCGGTTCTAACGAAATGGTTAAATATTGCTTAAACCAATCCTCGCTCACAGCCTCCGTTGATCGGCCTTCTGCGCCTGCAAGATCATGAATGATCCCTGCTAACCGCGATTTTCCACCATACGCATGATCCTGACATAATCCAGCAATTAAGCTTGCCCCTTTTTCTTGATGTAAAAATGGATTTTGACGAATGACTACTTCAAAGCCAGATTCCGCTTCTTCTCCTTGAATGGATAAATAGGCTGGATCTTCAATAACCCGGAACCCAGAGAATTTGTCGTATAAAGAAATGCCCAGTTCAGTTTTTAGAATGCGTGACATCTCTACTCCGCGATCCAGTTCCTTTTGTTTATTGACACGTAAGGAGTTTGTAATTTTCACAGGAACAGAGAATTTGAGCATATAAGCAGAATCCTTTTGATAGACGGTTCTGAAAGAAGAGGTCGCTGTGTATTCAGAACCCATCGGTCCTAAATAAGTCAGTTTTCCTTCCTCTATATAACGGTTGACGAATGCTTTCTCCATAACCACCTTCACTTGAAGCGGGTGAATCGGAATGAGCACATATTCTCCGTTTTCTACTAACGTATTCAGTCTCTCTTTTTCTTCTGGTACTTGGCGCAAGAGCTCTTCTAGCATAAGGCTTGCCGCAGACTGTGTAATTGACGAATCCTGTAGCACAATCGAATGATGCGCTTTAAAGTAATGAAGCTGGAAAGTCCCTTTCAGCTCAGGAGAATAGATCGCTTCCTCCTCTTCTGTCATTCCTTGTCTGCTTTTTGGGGTAGGATGCGTTAAATGACCAAGGAGAAGTGACTGCTCTGCCTCGATATACTCAAAATCGGCTGCAGAAAGAGCGGCTCGATCAGTTTCTCGCTCCTTTAAGAATCGTTCAATATTTCGGCAGCTTAAAATGATGCGAAGCATGAATTCATCCTCTGCATCTGTACGGCCATATTCAATGAGAAGCTCCTTTGAACATAAAGCAACAAGTGTCGTGTAATCGACAATTGTGCCCTCTTGCTCACTGCCTTGCGGACGAAAGCGAATCGGAAAATCAAAGAGGTGGCGGCCAACAGGTGAAACATATCGCATCGGAATCACAAGCTCAAGATCTTGCTTTACTAGTTTTGCGATGAAGACAAGCGAGCCATCTGCTCTCGTCTCTTTTTTGGCAGATCGATCGATTCCTGTTTCGCGTAAAAAACAGTTTAAAAAGCTTTGCATGGTTGCATTTTCAGCCATTTGTTTATATTGACTCAACGTAGTACCCTCCCGGATTGAATATGAGCGATCCCGATATCAACGATGTCAGAAAGGATTTCCTCAATATGTGTGATTGTCGTTCTCGGATTTAACAAAGTGAATTTTAAGCATGTTTGACCATGAACCACTGTTTTCGCAATGACAGCAGTTCCTGTTTTGAATAGTGTCCGGTGAATGATTTTATTGACATCATCTGTTTGGTGGTGATCCTTAAATCGGAACACAACTGCATTGATTTCTGGCTCAGGATTGATCACTTCAAGGTCATCATTTCTCTCAATAAGCGCGGCCACATCCTTTGCAAAATGAATGGTATAGTCAATGATCTCTCCAAATCCTTCTTCTCCAATTAGACGAAGAGAGAGAAGTAATTTGAGAGCATCAAACCGGCGCGTCGTTTGAACAGATTTATTGACGAGATGTAGAATACCATCGAGTTCGTCTTCCTTTGGATTAAGATAATCCGCATGATAATTGATCAAACCAAAATGGCTTTTATCCTTTAGCAAAAATGCTCCGCAGGATATCGGCTGATAAAATTGTTTATGAAAGTCAATCGTGATTGAATCAGCAAGCTCAATACCGTCTAATTTCTTACGGTAGGTTTCGCTTAATACAAGTGCTCCGCCGTAGGCAGCATCTGCGTGAATCCACAGACCGTATGGCTTGACGATGTCATATACCTCTCGAACTGGGTCAATACTGCCAAAATCCGTTGTTCCGCAAGTGGCTACTACCGCAAAAGGCAGCAAGTTCTGCTCCTTCAACTCAACCAGCTTCTTTTTCAAATCATTGACGTCCATTCGGTGATGTTCATCTGTCTCGACTAGTACAACTGCCTGCTCTCCTAAACCTAACTGGGAAGCAGATTTTTTCACAGTGAAGTGAGCATTCTTCGAGCAAAGAATTCTCATGCGGTGAGATTCACTTGGTAAGCCTTTCTGCTGAACATTCCAATGCCATGTGTTTTCACAAAAGGCATCTCTCGCCAGAAGCAGCCCCATGTAGTTAGATTGGGTTCCACCGCTTGTAAATGTCCCATCTGCTTGGTCGCCATAAGAAAACTTTGCACATAGCCACTTGAGGATTTCTTCCTCAACCAAAGAAGCAATACCACTTTGATCAAAGGAGTCCATTGATTGGTTAAAGGAACTCACCATCACCTCTGCGGCAAGTGCAGGAATGAGCGGTGGACAATGCAGATGTGCCAAGCATTTAGGATGCGATACATCAATCAAATGCGGTAAAAGATGCTCTTTTATATCTTGAAAGACAGATTTGATAGATTCTCCAGACGGTTGAAATCGGAATAGCGATTCGACACTTGCCGCTAATTTCCCAGGCAATATTCCACTGTAAGGTCCTGTGTCTTTTTGCCATTGATCCAGTAAGCTGTCGATAGATGTATGAAGAGCCGCTTGGAAGGACTCTCTTCCAAGCTGGCTTTGATTTATAAATAATGAATCTACTGGAGCCTTAGTTGATTGCATCGTACACGGCCTCTTTAAAAATAACGATGACTTTTTCAAGCTGTTCTTCTGTCATAATGAGTGGTGGCAAGAATCGAATGACACTTCCAAAACGGCCCCCTGTCTCCACAATTAAGCCTTTGTCGAAGCAGTTCTTTTGAATAAGACT
This sequence comes from Bacillus sp. FSL R5-0422, assembly GCF_038610765.1. Classification (NCBI taxonomy): domain Bacteria; kingdom Bacillati; phylum Bacillota; class Bacilli; order Caryophanales; family Bacillaceae; genus Bacillus; species Bacillus sp. FSL R5-0422. The sequence goes on along the minus strand of NZ_CP152014.1, from coordinate 1,055,476 downwards.
GGCCAGCTCTGGATTCGCTGGATAGCTTCCGTCCACATCCTGTTTCTCATTTGGATCGACTACTTCAACGCCAATCATTAAACCTCTTCCTCGAACATCACCTAGAGCAGGGACTTGTTTTTGGATGTCTTTTAGATGCGCCTGCATACGATCTCCTAACCGTTCTACATGATCAAGCAGGTTGGTTTCTTTGATAAATTTAAGCGTAGCGGTTCCAGCAGCCATCGCCATTTGATTTCCTCTAAAGGTCCCAATATGTGCACCTGGATTCCATTGATCTAAATCTTGATCATAAATCACAACTGAAAGCGGCAAGCTTCCACCAATGGCTTTTGACAGCACAATAACGTCAGGTATAATTCCTGCATGTTCAAAGGCAAACATCTTACCTGTTCGGCCAATGCCTGATTGAACCTCATCAATAATGAGCGGAATCCCTTTTTCTTTTGTGATTCTTCTCATTTCCTTCATCCATTCAATCGATGCTGGAATGGAGCCTCCCTCGCCCTGCACTGCTTCAAAGATCATACCTGCTGGCGGAAGAATACCACTTTCAGGATCATTTAATACGCGCTCAATATACGAACTTGAAATGCGGTGCGAATCCTTCCCACCAATTCCAAATGGACAGCGATATTCATATGGGTAAGGCATAAAATGAACATCAGGTATTAACCCTTGCACTCTTTCTTTTGGAGATAAATTTCCGCTTAATGACATCGTGGCATGTGTCGCACCGTGATACGCACCATGGAATGATAGAATGCTTCGATTCCCTGTCGCTGTTTTGACTAATTTAATTGCTGCTTCTATGGCATCACCACCAGTTGGTCCACAAAATTGAATTTTGGCTCTCTTTGCAAACTCTTCTGGCAAGTGAGAAAAAATTTCATTCACAAACTCTTCTTTAATTTCTGAGGTTATGTCCAACGTATGCAACGGTCTTTTTTCATGAAGCATACGTTCAATAGCTTCTATCACAACTGGATGATTGTGACCAAGTGCAAGTGTTCCTGCTCCTGCCAGGCAGTCATAAAACTCTCTGCCATCCGCATCTGTCACGATCATACCTTCGGCTTTTTGCATGGCTAATGGGAACCGTCTCGGGTAAGACCTTGCATTCGATTCTCTTTGACTTTGCTGCTCTAAAAATTGCTGATTTTTAGAAACGGTTTTGATGGACATAATAAAACACTCCTCCAATTGATAAAGATTATCATTTTCATTTACTAGCCTAGAGGATGTGAGATATGAAAGTCAATTGTATTCAAAAAGATGATTCTAAAAGCATATGAATGCTATATTCTCTATTTAATGAGTAATTTCGTGTCATTTTGACAAACCTCTACTGCTATAAGGAGAATAAACGCGTGAGACGGAATAATGTAGAAAAAAATTACAAATCATTCTTCCTGGTTCTTTTGTTCTATTCATGAAAAAGCAATTATTTTATACAGGAAAGTGGATAAAAGTGATGTAGAAAAAGAAAGAAACAAACGTCATTCCACATTGATATAAATGGTTATAATGGTATAATTTCTCTGAAACAAAAGGGATTGGAGAGGAATCTGATGATTGTAACGAAGCATGATCTTCACTACTACTTAGCTCAGGACAAGAAAGCATTAGCCATTAAGCGCAAACGGCCTAAGTGGTTTGGGGATGATATATGGAAATACCAAAGGATTTTACGAAAATATGAATACTATTCTAATAGCGGTGCTACAATTCGCAAATGGCTTTATCGCTATTTACATAAAAAGAAAGGCATGCAACTTGGCTTTGATATCCCAATTGGTGTTTTCGGGCCCGGCCTTAGAATCAATCATACGGGGCTCTTAATTGTGAACAAACATGCAAAAATTGGAGCATATTGTGATATTCATCAAGGGGTGAATATTGGTCAAAATCATCATGAAAAAGATGTGCCAACCATTGGGGATCATGTATGGATTGGCCCAGGCGCAAAGCTGTTTGGGGATATCTATATTGCAGATCATATTTCAATTGGAGCAAATGCTGTGGTAAATCGTTCCTTTCATGAGGAGAAAATTGTAATTGCGGGTGTGCCGGCGCAAAAGGTAAAAGAAAAAGCCCTTCATCATGAAGGACCCACTTGATAAAAAAGAATGACGCCGATTAAAATAGAGATGAGCAGCATGAGGTAAAACAAAATCGTTAAAATAAGAATGGTCCAGCCAAGCCCCTTCCTCTCTGTCTTGATCAAATAAATACCGAGAACAATCGTACTAAATAGGACACCTAAAATGGCCCACAACCATTTGTCTTTATCATGCTTTGGCGCATCAAACCATAAATAAATGGCAACAGCCAGCGAAACGAATAGACCCGTCATTCTCAAGATTAAACTCCCCCTTATGTATACGCGTTCTCTATGATGCGTTTGAGTATCCGAAGATCAGAAGCAGGAAATAAAAGACATAGACTATGATCACAATAGAATAGATGATGATAGACACGATCAGAACTGGCCAGCCCAATCCTTTTCTTCCTGTTTTGATGAGGTATATCCCAAATGCAAAGAGCCCAAATAAAAGACCTAAAATAGACCATAACCATTTATTTTTCCCATGTTTTGGTGCATCTATAAATAGATAGATGGCGACTAAAATAGAAACAAACCATCCAGTTATCCAGCCCACATTATCTGCCACCCTTCTTCTTCAGTTTATTCCATTATATGGTATTTTTATCCTGATAAAATAATAATTCAAAGGATATTGCGCGGGAGGCTTTTCCATTCCTCCCGCAGCATCCCATAGCGCATCGAATCATAATATTCTCCTTGATAGTAACGGACCTTTCGCAGTCTTCCTTCAAGGACAAATCCGCATTTCTCTGCGCATCGCATCATCCGTTCATTTCCCGACCATGTAGTAAGACCAATTCGAGGAATATCAATGTGTGTAAATAACTCATCAGCCCATAGACTTAACGCCTTTGTCCCAACGCCACCGCTCCAAAAGCGCGAATCATAAATGAGAATGCCGCATTCAAGCCACCGTGTACGTTCATTCTCCCAATAATATGACACGGTACCTTTGATCTCGCCGTCTATTACAATACCATATAACTTTGACGGAATGGATGTATCCTGTAAATATCGTTTTTTAAATGCAGCAAGCGGGATTTCGTGTTCATGAAAATAAGGGGCGTTCCACTCTCGGTAGGACTGGTCTGGTGCTTTGAATTTCAAATGCCATACCAACTCTAAATCAGCTTCGTTTAATGGTCGAATGCTCACAAGCTTTTCCTTTTCTCTTTTCATCTGTTCACGTTCCTTTACTTGGTCGTTCTTTTTGCGAGATGACGGTACTCGATAGGTGTCATGCCTTCGTTTTGCCGAAACAGCTTAGAAAAATACGTAGGGTCGTCAATGCCTACCTGTTCAGCGATCGCTGCGATTTGATCATTCGTTGAGGCAAGCATGCTTTTGGCTTTTTCAACCTTGAGACGATTGATGTATTGGTTTGGCGTGAGTCCATACACCGTCTGCATGCACCTTGTTATGTAATCAGGATGATAGTGCAATTTCTCTGCAAGCTCCTCCATTTGCAGTTTCTTCATAAAGTGACGCTCAAGGTAATGAACCACTTCTGAAGCGACATTCTCCTTTGCACTTGGAATATGAAAGGCTTCTTTTTGTAAATGAATGAGCAGTTCCTCAAACTGAAGCTGTTTTTTCAGCGGCAGTTCAGATGCGTCATCATTTAGGGCCCGCATCTGTGCAAGGTGCTTTTCTAATACATTTCTCCCTTTCACTTTTCCTTTACGGGGCAAGCTAAATTCATAGGTCGCCGGCTTTTCAAAGGTGGCTTGATTTTGTTTCATATCAAACCAGTGTTCTCTCGGCCGATTCGTCAACTCAAAAGGATCAATCGAAAAATGGAGCCACTCATAGTGTGTTTCTTCTTCGCATGGCAAGTGTCCGCCATGCGACAAGCCAGGTGAGAGAATGATATATTCTCCTTCTTTTACGTGATGAGCCTCCCTGTCTTCTGTGATCCATAGCTGCCCTCTTGTGACATAAAGAAGATCAAACACGGTGAAGGTTCTAGAGATATGTCTTTCTCCTTGATCAAATACGCCTTTGCCAGAAGCGATATAAACTGGGAACGGCGGTACAGTAAATGTAATAAATCGATTCATATGCATCCCCTTATGAAGTCGGATTTCTCCAATAAGTTTCGGTTTCATCTCTTCTTATTATAGTCGATGCAGGGTACACTATAAATCGGATTTATACGAAAGGAGGTTGATTGATGAAACCTCAATCACTACCAATTCAACAGACTCAAGCTAAAGGGAAGAAAAACCACCCTTCATTATTTGCATTAACTTGGCCTATTTTTATTGAAATCTCTTTATATATGCTGATGGGAAGCGCTGATACCCTCATGCTCAGCCAATATTCCGATAATAGTGTTGCCGCAGTTGGTGTAAGCAACCAGCTGCTGAATTTATTGATTGTCATGTTCAGTTTCATTACAACTGGAACAACAATTGTGATTGCACAGCTTTTAGGAGCAAGCCGCAGGCAGGAAGCGGCTCAAGTCGCCTATGTCTCACTAGGAACCAATTTCTTGATTAGCTTTGTTATTAGTCTTCTCATGTTTGTATTAGCTGTTCCCATTTTACACCTCATGGGCTTATCAAGTGAGCTCATGCCGGATGCGACTGTATTTTTACAAATTGTCGGGCTGCTTTCTTTTATTCAAGCGCTCATTATGACGTATAGTGCTATTTTAAAAAGCTATGGATATACAAGAGATACGATGTATGTCACTATCGGAATGAACTTGCTAAATGTCGCTGGTAACTATTTGGTGATTTTCGGTCCGTTTGGCTTCCCTATATTAGGTGTCATGGGGGTCGCTTTTTCAACCTCACTCGCTCGATTGATCGGATTAATGGCCATGATCCTCATTGTACGCCGCCGAATTGGCTTACGCTTTTCCCTGAAGAAGATGTTTAATATCCAGCGGACATATTTAAAAAAGCTGCTGAAAATTGGCATTCCTTCTGCTGGAGAACAGCTTTCTTATAATGGCTCTCAAATGATCATTACACTGTTTATTACATTTATGGGGACGCAGGCATTAGCTGCAAAGGTTTATACTCAAAATATTATGATGTTCATCATGCTATTTGGTGCAGCCATTAGCCAAGGGACACAAATTTTAATCGGACGCCATATTGGGGCGAAGGAATTCGATGCTGCCTATCACAGATGCATGAAAAGTTTATACTGGGCCATTGGCATCTCCCTTCTTTCTTCTACTGCCTTATCTTTATCATCGACGCATTTGCTTGCTTTCTTTACTAGCAACAGCGAGATCATTCAAACCGCCGCCACACTCCTCCTTTTGACCATTATTTTGGAACCAGGCCGTTCGTTTAATATGGTCATTATCAATTCCTTGCGGGCTGCTGGCGATGCGAAGTTTCCAGTGTATATGGCAATGATTTCAATGTGGGGCATCGGGCTTCCGATCGCCTACTTATTGGGTATTCAGTTTGAGATGGGTCTCATTGGGATTTGGATTTCTTTTATCGTAGATGAATGGGTAAGAGGCATCTTTATGTATAAGCGGTGGCGTTCAAGGGTTTGGACGGAATATCGGTTTTCTTCCACATAAAAAGGACTGCGGGTGCAGTCCTTTTTTACGTAATATCTTCTAAAATAAGTGCTTTTTCTTGGTTCGAAATAAATGATCGCTCTGTAAATACGCGGTATTCATTTTCTCTTGTTTTATCTAAAATGGCTTTATAAAAGTGAGCAGCTGCTTTCACTGGTATACGTGAATAAAGCGGGAATTCATGAAGATGGTCAAAAAACTCCTCGTAGTATGCCTCTGCTTCAAAGGCAATGTACTCCCATACGTGCTGGAATGCTTGATTGACAATGCCTTCTTGCAATTCTTGCTCTGTATATCCGAATTGATCCATGACTTGCTTTGGCAAATAAATGCGGTCTCTTTCGGCTTTATCCTCGCCGATGTCACGAAGGATATTGGTCAGCTGCATAGCAATCCCTAATGAAATCGCTGCTTCTTTCAGCTGTTCTTTTTTACGCGGTGCAATAATGGGAAGCAGCATAAGTCCAACGGTACTAGCAACATGGTAGGAATAAATGAGCAATTCATCTAACGTTTCATATCGGTGCTGCTCTAAATCCATCTCCTGACCTTGGAGCAAGTCACGGAACGGTGCTTCATCCATACGAAACTCTTGAAAGGTATGTTCTAGCGCTACCCACATCGGATCATTCCGATCTACCTCACCTTGTAAAAATCGATCAAACGTCTCTCGAAAGGAGGCAAGCTCCTCTTTTGGCGAGGGTGATTCATCTACAATATCATCTGCTTTCCGGCAAAAGGAATACACAGCCCAGACAGCCTGCCGTTTCTTTTTAGGCAGCATGGAAAAGGCACGGTAAAACGTTTTGGAATGGGTTTGAATGGTCTCCTCACACAATTTCAATGCTGTTTGTACATCAACCACTTAGTTTCACTTCCTTTCTGTCATTCAAATCTTTTAACAGCACAGACGCCATCAGTTTCGCACTTTGCATCACGATCGGCACTCCGCCACCAGGATGGATCGAAGCACCTACCGCATAAAGATTATCGGTCTCAGCTGCCTTCACTTGCGGGCGGAACACACCTGATTGAAATAAGTTAGGCGCAAGTCCAAAGCTTCCGCCTTCAAACAATCCTTCTCGCAAGGAATCATTTGGTGTTCTGACTTTTTTCCAGACAATCGACTCTCGCAATCTTGGAAAGCCTCTTTTCTCAAGTCGATCCACCATTTGCTCTACAAAATCTGTCTCCTCTTCCCAGTTGATATGATCTCCTGAGGGAACGGGAATCAGCATATATAAAACACTACAGCCTTCCGGAGCAAGAGTTGGATCAATGACCGATGGATTAAATGTATAAAACGACGGATCTTGAGGAATCGTCTTCGATTGAAAAACCTCTTTCATATGCTGATCAAAGTCTTCTCCCATAAAAAATTGGTGCACAGGCGCATCATGGTAGATTTTATTTAGCCCGAGATATACCATCACACAGCCAGAAGACGGCACGTATTTACGCCGATCTTGTTCGCCTAAACCAAGTTGTTTTAACGCAGCTGGATAATCCCCGTTGATGACAAAAGCATCAGCTGCTATATGGTCGTCACTGACTTTTGCTTTAACTACGCGTTTCCCCTCAAACTCAAGCTCCGTGACTTCTGCATTTTTTCTCACATACACACCCATTTTCATGAGCTGCCTTTCCAATATATCTACTAAACTCGCATAGCCACCTTTTAAATAGTAGATGCCATGCGCGTGCTCACTATATGAAACAAGCGAATAAATAGCAGATGCTTCATATGGATTCCCTCCGACATAGAGGGTTTGAAGTGCATATGCATCTCGCAGGCGTTCGTCTGAGAAATACTTTTTCAAGGCACTTTGAACCGTGCGATACGCCTTTAATTTCATTAAAATCTTCATATTTGCTTTTGTAAAAAATGTTCGCTTTTCATGAAATGATTTCTCTAGAAAGGCTTGCTGCCCTTCTTGAAACCGGTCGGTCATTTCTTCCATAAACTTTAGGAATCCTTGATCTTCGTTTGGAAATACACGTCTGATTTCCTCTAGCTGACGAAGTGCATCGGAGTACTTCGTGTAGGAGGTTCCATCTTGAAATTGAATTGTATACAGCGGATCAAGCTGCAAAAGATCAAGAGATGCTTCGTCAATTCCAACCTCATGTAAAATACCTTTTAACATATCTGGAAGTAGGACAATGGTCGGACCTTCATCTACTTTATATCCTTTCTCACGTACAAAAGCAAGTCTTCCGCCAAGTCGCTCGTTTTTTTCGACAAGCGTCACATCATGTCCAGCTTTTTTTAAATAAAGTGCTGAGATCATCCCGCCAATACCGCCACCTGCAATCAATATATGTTTTTTCATGAGGCGCTCCCCTTTTCTTGTTGCGGCAATGTTTTGTGTGTATGTTTCTCTTTTGAAAGAATCGCATTTGTGGTGATACGTGCTGATTCTAAAATGGTCGGCAGTCCGCTTCCTGGATGCGTTCCTCCTCCTACAAGCCAGCAGTGATCCAATTCATCAAATTCATTGTGCGGCCTTAGAACCATCATCTGCGTTAGCTGGTGACCAAGGTTAAATGTGGCACCTTCGTATACGTAAAGGTCTTCCTCCCATTGCTTCGGTGTGATCATCCGCTCAACTTCTATATGCTGCCTTACATTCTTAAAACCGGTTTTTCGCTCGAGTGTATCCAGTACAAGCTCTCTGAATTCATCTTGATGCGCTTCCCAATCAATGCCACTTTGATTGTTGGCAACAGGTGCCAATACATAAAGAGCTGACTTTCCTTTTGGCGCAAGTGAGTCATCTGTGACACTAGCATTTTGAATATAAATAGATGGATCATCTGGCAGCTCATATGTTTTCGTAATGCCTTTGACGAATTGCGCATAATCATCAGAAAAAACGATGGTATGATGCGGCTCCTCATACATAGTATCTAGTCCTAAATAAAGCATAAAGGTGGAGCATGAGAATTTTTTCTTTTTTAATTTTTTCTCGCTATATTTCTTTAAAAGTCCTGGCTCTACAAGCTTTGTCATCACATGTGCAAAATCTCCATTTACGACAACCTCATCTGCCTGTATTTCTTCTCCAGATTCTAAGCGAATGCCTTTTACTTTCCTGCCTTCTGTCAGCAGTTTTTCGACGCCGGACGACAGATGAATTGTTGCTCCATCTTCAACCGCTGCTTTTGCCATCGCTTCTGACAGCTGATTGACCCCGCCCTTCGGATGGAACACACCTGTGTCATGCTCCATAAATGATAAAATGGAGAAAGCACCTGGGCACTCCCAAGGTGACATGCCTAAATACTTTGATTGGAATGTAAAGGCATATTTCACTGATTCATTTGAGAAATAATCTGACAGCACATCATATAAACTCTTATTCAATGAAAGCTGCGGAAGTGCTTTAAGCACTTTTGGACGCAAATAATGATGAAAACGATCCATTTTACTTTGTAAAATAGGAGTAAGCCGATCCATTTTTCGCTTCGTATCGTTCATAAACCTTATATATCCTTCGCCCTCTCCAGGTGCAAAGGCTTCTAACCGTCTATACATTTCATCACGATCTCGTATCATATCTAGCTGATCGTCTTGGAAAATCAATCTATACATTTCTTTTAATTCAATCACATCAATATAGTCATAAAGATTTTTACCAGCAAAGGTGAACAGTTCCTCTGCAATATGAATCATGCTGAGAAAGGTAGGACCCGTATCAAACGTGAAATCACCCAGTTGAAACTTAGAGTTACGTCCGCCAACAAAGGGCTGTTTTTCATAAACATGAACATCATGTCCTTTGCTTTGAAGCATCATAGCTGCCGCAAGTCCCCCTGGTCCTGCTCCGATCACAATGATTTTCATTATCCTTTTTCCTCCAAATTAATTCACTTTAAGTTAATTATACAAATTAGAAAGATTAGATCAACTTTCAATGTGCTCTTTTCGTCTCATGTTATGTATCAAAAAAGCCGGCTTCCCTTCAACAAATGTAAGAAAGCCGACCCTTTATTACGCTTCTATATCAATTCGATACGTCTCAAACCAATGATGAATTTGCGCCAGATGAGCGATTAATTGCGGGCCCTTCATGAGCTGACCATACCAAGGGACTTGAAAGGAAGCTCCTTCCGTTTCAATCAACTGCTTTAATTGATTCGGATCTAGAAATTCGTGAAGGACAGAATCTTTTTGCGCAAGACAATCTGTTAACATCTCTTTCACAGCATGGGTATAGGCTGGATGATGTGTTTTCGGATAAGGACTCTTCTTGCGATAAAGCACTTCATCCGGTAAAATTCCCTCTAATGCTTTCCGTAAAACCCCTTTTTCACGATTTCCATACATTTTCATTTCCCAAGGAATATTCCATACATATTCGACAAGGCGATGGTCCGCAAATGGCACACGTACCTCAAGGCTCGCACCCATACTCATTCGGTCTTTTCGATCTAGCAACGTTGTCATAAACCAGACCATATTTAAGTAAAAAAGTTCTCTCCGGGCTTTATCTACTCCAGTTTCTCCATCTAAAAGAGGTGTTTCAGCCACGGTTTCTTCATACTTGCTTTGTGCATATTCTTTTAGTGACAGCTTTTTTTGCCACGAGTCTTGTAAGAGCTGCGTTCTAGCTTCCGTCGATCTCATCCAAGGAAAACCATTCGTTTCACTTGCAGAATGGAACCAAGGATAACCTCCAAAAATTTCATCCGCACATTCACCTGACAAACCAACCACAAAGTCCTTTTTAATTTCACGACAGAACCAAAGCAAGGAAGAATCAATATCTGCCATACCCGGTAAGTCTCGGACCTCAACCGCTTCCTTTAAATAAGCAGCCAACTCCTTTTGTCCAATGATGCAGCTGTGATGATTCGTTTGAAACGCCTTGGTCATGCGGTCAATCCATGGACCGTCCGCATTCGGCTGGAAATGACTTGCTTCAAAAAATTGATCATTCCCTTCATAGTCAACGGAATACGTATGAAGTGGTGCTTTCCCTATTTTCTCAAAGTGCTTAGCGGCAATGGCGGTAATAGCACTCGAATCGACGCCACCCGATAAAAATGTACAAACAGGCACATCAGAGACGAGCTGCCTTGTGACGGCATCTGTAAAGAGGTCCTTGACGTTCTGTGCGGTGTCATCAAGTGAGTCCGTATGCACCCTGCTTTTGACATTCCAGTATCTCCACACACGCAATCCGTCTTTTGAAAAGGTCAAGGCATGAGCAGGTCTCAGCTCTTTTATCCCTTTAAACACTCCTTGCCCTGGTGTTCTAGACGGTCCTAAACCAAAAATCTCCGATAATCCCTCATGATCGACTTTTGCTTTCATATCAGGGTGAGCAAGAAGCGCTTTGATTTCTGAACCAAATAAAAAGGAATGATGACGTTCTGTATAGAAAAATGGCTTGACGCCGAGCCGGTCTCTCCCTGCAAATAATAATTCACGCTCACTATCCCAAATGACAAATGCAAAAATACCATTAAAATGGGTCACACACTCTTCCTTCCATTCTGTGTAGGCGTGAAGAAGCACCTCTGTATCAGAATGCCCAAGAAAGCGGTGGCCCCTTTTTAACAATTCTTTTCTTATATCCTCTGTGTTATAGAGCTCTCCATTGTATACAACGGTATAAGCATGGTTTTGATGTGTATATGTCATCGGCTGTTTTCCGCCTTCTACATCTACAACCGCTAACCTTTTATGCCCAAATAAAACGTGCTCACTTTTCCACGTATTTGTATCGTCTGGCCCTCTTTTAGATAATGTATCTGTCATTTGATTGATTACATGATCCTGTTGGATGAGCTGCTTTTTAAAGTCTGCCCAGCCTGTTATTCCACACATCATCATCAGCTCCCATCCGTTTTTCCATAAGTGATCTCATTCAGCCTTTCTTAGTTTATGCATCGTCTCCTTGATAGTTGATTTGTCCTTTTTTAACGGGCGTATAGGACAAGCATGATTTGGTAAGAAAAGAAAGAGGAAAGGAGCGTCTGCAAATGGAAAAACGAATGAAGCAGCTTGAACACTGCGACCGAAGATGGTGCAACGGATATTTACTCATTGAAAACGGGCATTGTCTGATTGAAGATGAAGAAGGAGACATCATGCTACCAGAAAGTCTTCAAAGCACGATGATCTGTTTAAAGGAAAATGATAGATGGACAAAAGGTGAACTGCTCGGTTCCATGATACTTTATGAAAATGGAGAGCTGTTAGACATACAAGGCGGTGAAGAGATTCAATATACGGCATCACTTGCCAAAGGCTTGCTTGACCTTCTCATGTTTGTTCCTGAAAACGTCTTTTATGACATCATTGCACAGATCGAGCAACTTGGCTTTTCTGTCTATGATTGTGTGTTCTCTTCCTTTCATTCTTTTCAACAAGTTTCTTTCTTTCAGTTTTCGACAGATACACAATCACTTGGCCTTCAATGTCACCACGATTTCGCTTTGGGACAAATTCGTTTTGAATGGACCACTTCTGATGGTCACCGTTCAGTTTCGCAGTTTGATGGCATATAAAAAGGACACTGCTTCGTATAAGCAATGTCCTTTTTCCATTAAAAGATATGGAAACCAATCGGCAGACGTAAACCGAGAAGAATGGTCACAATCGTGAATATGATAAAACCAATCAATACACCAGTCACCGATTTCCCTTTTTTCTTGCGTACAAGTGTCATTTCCATGAAGCCGATCACTAGAATACCGAAAATCATTTTACCGATATACTCGCCACCGAAACCTGGAATCTTCATTCCTGTGCGAACATACAGCTCTACGCCTGTGGCGATAATGATCAAGTACAATAATCTGACAATCATGTGCACAATTTTAGCACCTTTGTCGTTTTTACCTGCTAGAGCGAAGGCTACGAAGAATAAAATAATTCCTAGCACCCATGCTGTAATATGTAAATGCGTTCCCATTTGTTATTTCCCCCTTTATCAGAACAATTACCTTCTCATCGTACCACGAAATAAGTCGAACACAAAGCGACAATCCTGTGTCATCTTACTCTTTATTTGACGCGATTTGATAGCGTTCCAATCGGTTCAATCGTAATGTCGATTTGATCTCCTGAAGCTAAGAATTTTGGCGGTTCAAAGCCTTTGCCAACCCCAGAAGGTGTCCCCGTTGCAATGATGTCACCAGCTTCTAATGTCATCCCTTTTGAAAGTGTAGACACAATGTTCTCGATGGAGAAAATCATTAATTCTGTACTTGCAGACTGGCGAACTTCTCCGTTCACCTTTGTTTCCACATGAAGCGCACCGTGATCCTCAATCACTGACTTATGCACAATATAAGGTCCTATCGGGCAGGTTGTATCTAAACTTTTACCTATGAAAAATTGTTTGTGTTTTTTCTGTAGATCTCTTGCCGTTACGTCATTTAAAATGGTGTAACCAAATAGATAATCGCGGACATCTTCAGGTGCAATATTCTTCCCTGTTTTGCCGATCACGATCGCAAGCTCCCCTTCATAATCTAGTTCACTCGTCACATCTTCATGAAGGAGGATATCCGCTTCATGTCCAACGACTGAAGTAGGTGCCTTCGTAAAGATCATCACATCTTTAGGAATATCCGCTGCACTTCCCATTTCCATGACATGATCTTGATAATTCTTTCCAACACACATAATGTTTTTAGCTGGCTTTGGAATTGGCGCATGGAGTTTCACGTCCGACAGCGGATAAACATAAGAACCACGGTCTTCTTGTTTTTTCTCAGCCCAGTCAAGGAGTTGTTTGACATGCTCAACAAACTTGTCTCCCATATGAATACATTCAGCTAAAGAGTTTGGCAATGTCTCAAGCTCGAATAATTTGGCTTCTGCCTTTTTGACGTCCATGACCCATTCATCATCAATGACTACCCCAATAAACATTCTGCTATGTATCTCACCTGTAAAAAACTTCATGTCTTCCCCTCACAATCTTCATTTCGCTAAGTGGTGATGTCTCATTTTATTTCTCTATGAAATAAAAAAAACCCTTTTTTATCATACTCTCTTTTAAAAAGGGTTTCAAAAAAGATGATCTGATGTTTAGCGGTAGCGGCGATACTCCCACATGTTCCCTTGATCCCATTTGCGATCAACATTTCCACTTCTACGGGAATGATGCTTTTTATTTCCACATCTTTTGCAAGAATGACTGCGGCGCGACTTGCGGCTCTTCTTATGATGCGATCTGTGCTTGCTGCGATGTGACTTGCGACAGCTCTTCTTATGATGCGATCTGCATTTGCTGCGGTGTGACTTACGGCAGCTTTTCTTATGATGGGATCTGTGCTTGCTGCGGCATGATTTTTTCGGCTCACTTTTTTTGCTTCTGCAAGATTTCTTGCTTTTGCACGACTTTTTACTTTTGCATGGTTTCTCACTTTTCACGCTTTTCTTTGAACAGCGGCTTTTTTTCGAACGATAGCTCTTATAGCTTTTTTTGCTGCGATGTGATTTACGGCATCCTCCTCCACCAAAGAACCAATGACGGCGATTTGAATGGCGAGAACGTGCTGACTTGTGCGAGCGTCTCGATTCTGGTTCACGATCTAAGTGATGATCACGTCCTTCACTTCGAAGTGAATCCACTGCATGTTCAATATGTGAATGATCAAATGTGCTCACGAACGATTCCCCTCCCAGTCTATACTTTGACAAAACAAACAGATCAAGCTGTTTATCTTCTCTGCTTTATGTTACGAGACTTGGTAGACAACTGTTCTTGGCGGATGCCCCTTTCTTTTAAAACTCCATGAATACCTAACAAACGGGTACAGGACATTCCTTCATTTTCATATCGTAAAGAAGAACATAGGAGGAGGATGAACGCATGACCACAGAACCTTTAAAGCAAATGGATATTTGGATTCATCCAAAGGACCTGATTGAATTAAGAAAAGACATATGGAACGATGAACCCGTTGAGGGTATTTTGAAAACTGGTCAGATCAAATCACACATTTACGCTTCCTACCGGGGATCTCACATCAGAAAGCTGAAAAAAAAGTCCTATCAAATTGAATATCGAAAGCCAAAGCAAAGACAAGGCGAATCTATCTTTCATTTAAATGCAGAATACAATGACCCTTCATTTATCCGAAACAGACTGTCCTTTTATTTCTTTGAGCAGATAGGAGTGCTAAGCCCTGCTGCGTCTCATGTGTTTCTCACGATAAACGGAAGAAAAGAAGGCATTTATTTAAAAATAGAATCCGTCGATGAGCACTTTTTTCAAAAAAGGCAGCTTTCAGGAGGCGGCATTTATTATGCAGTCGATGACGACGCCAATTTTTCCCTTTTGAGTTCATTTGATAAAAAGCCAAAAAAACACCTTCTCCTCGGGTACGAGAAAAAAACAGGGACTTCTCAACATAATCAGCAGCTAAGTGAATTTATTTACTTTCTCAACACAGCGAAAGATGACATATTTGCAGAAAAGATTGAACATTACCTAGATGTGACCCAGTATTTCCGCTGGCTCATTGGTGTCGTGTGCACACAAAACTTTGACGGCTTTGTCCATAACTACGCTCTTTATGTGAATGAACAAGGCAGATTCCAAGTGCTTCCTTGGGATTATGATGCGACATGGGGCCGTGACATCCATGGAGAAGAAATGGCATTTGATTATATTCCAGTAAGCGGCTTTAATACGTTAACTGCGAGATTACTAGATATCCCTTCATTTAAGAAAGCCTATTACACGCTTTTCCAGCAAGTGCTCGATACACATTTTTTAGCAGACCAGCTTTGTCCAGTGATTGAGAAATGGCATGCTTCTATTGAGAAGCGAATTGGAGATGATCCTTATACAAGAGACCGCAAAGACATCCTACAATCAGAACGAGAAATCATCCGCCAATATATCAACAAAAGGCGACGTTATTTACAAACTGAAATAAGAAAAGAGATAGATAGAACGTAAGGACGTTTTCGAATTTTGTCACTTTATTACTCATATTGACGAAACAACTTTTTTTATAGAAAAATAGGGTATACTAGCCATATCCTTCTATTTGATAAAAAATGTGAGAGTTGGCGTCCGTTATGATCAATTATGAAATTGAACAAAAAAGATTACATTTAATTGAGACCGCAAAAAAATTCGGGATGAATGCCGAAGAAACCATCAGGTGCAGTCAAGAGCTTGACACACTCTTAAATAAAGGCATCAAATACACCTCGAATGAATGCTCTAAAAAAGGGTAAACCATACACCTCATTCCTCTCATCAAAAGCTTTCAAACAGACAATCACACATTAAAAGACTCATCATAAGCTATGGTGAAACGCCCAAAAACAAAGTGCCTTATTTTTATAAAGGATGTGCACCGCTATGCCGGCTATTGTTGGAGCCTTTAAAGTAAATGCCGTCGGAACGAGCGGAGTCGTTCATGTTGGAGACTGCATCACCATTTCTCCAAATAGTCAGGTTAAAACGTTTGCTGGCGCAGGCAGTTTTAACACTGGTGATCAATTGCGCATTAGCAACTATAAAAGTGTGACAAATACGTACGACAGTGATGTCATTGATCAACCGCTTGTTGGTAACTTGTAAGGAGTGAATATTCATTGAACTTCTATATTAATCAAGCGATACAAATTAATTATTTGCGTGTAGAGTCTGTTAGTAACTCCTCTGTGCTACAAATTGGGAGCGCTGGGTCAATTAAAGCTCTTTCTAATTTGTATAACACGGGCAGCTACGTAGAAGCAGCACCTGCCGCAGCAGGCACACAAGGAATTCAAGAATCCCAAGGCGCAAGCACAACACCTTTTGTACCGCTTCAGTCACCAACAACTTAAGTTCATCTGCAATCCCCGGAGGTGTATGTCAATGTATGAATATCAAAGCAACGCTTCACAGGTGCATGGCATCATTCAAAAGCAAACACAACAAATCATGATGCTTGAAAAAAGGCTTAACGAGCTTCAGCAGGAAATGCAAATGATCAAGGATAAACCGACAACGACGATTGAACGGATTGATTATCAATTTGATCAACTGAAAATCGAGCGGCTGGAAGGTACGCTGAATATCGGCCTCAATCCATCTGATCCAAACAGTGTTCAAAACTTTGAAGTGGGCCAAACAACAACCCCGGGCATTGGAATGATGCAGCAAGAAATGGCTGATCAATTTTTCAATCAAACACGCCAGCTTGTCGACGCATTTTTAAACGAAGAAGCGCCAGAACTTCTTGAAGAGCTAGAGCAACGATACGAAGGGTCTCTTGATGAAAGCAACAAACACCACATCATTGAAGACATCCGAAAACAAATTGACAGCAGAATCAAATATTATGCAGGACAGCTCCCGCACCGGGAAGATATGACCCCGCTGCAGCGTTCAGAGCAAATTGCAGAATATGTGAAGCATGATGTCAAACGGGCAATTGAACACTTCTTAGCCCATATTCCAAATGAAACGAAAGGAGAGGAAAACGGATGAATTTCACAGTCGTCAACCGCAACATCGAGACCGGAAGCATTAAAGTAGTTGGGGTTTCGTCTTCTTCCCTATTTATCATTGGGGACACAGATCATGTACAATTATCCTCCATCTTTGATACACCGCCAGAATCTTTGATCATTGGCCCGTTTGTTCCTCTTGCACCTCGATAATGATAAAGCGCACATCTAAAGTGAAGTTCTCGAAGGTGAATTCTGTCGGGATCTCAAGTGTTGTTCAAATCGGTGATACACAGGAGCTATGCCCGAAAGTGAAGGTGTTAGCTGTTCAGCGAACCGTTAGTTTGTTTTATGGGAATGAAGCAGAAAACTTAGATGCGAAAGAATTTGAAGTGTATTATGAGCCTATTCCATTGATGCTGCCAGAACGATCTGTCAGAACAGCTTTTTATCACGAGAAGCCTGTGATTAAAGTTTCTTCAATACATGTAGAAGGGGTGTCTTCCTCCTCTGTGTTTCAAATTGGCTCTACGTGTGGAATGAATGGCGTTGCAAGAGTGAAGCATATTCGAGAGTTATTTAGCAACGACGAAAGTCCGCCAAACTCACAAATGGACCTACCTGCGCATATGATGGTGATATGACTTCGAATAAAGGATGTCGATTATGCCAGCAATTGTCGGACCCATTTACATTAACTCTATTTCTGGAGGCGTCGTCAACGTCGGTGACTCATTCTACTTGTCGCCTAAAAGCTCGTCAAAATCTGCTTTAGGCTCTGGAGCGGGAAATACCGGAGATTTCTTGATCTTAAATAATGGCATTAGCGCCACCAACTATGTGGATCCTGACTTAAATGATCAGAATATGGTAGGCAATGCATAAAGCAGCTCCTCTACAGACATTTCATTAAGAGGAGCGCTTTTTATGCTTATTTTTTTCTGCGTTGTCTTGATTTTTTTGTTTTAACCAGTTTGCTTGCCGGCTGTTTTCGAATCCATTTGATGTACGAAGCAAGCTTTTCATCTTGTCTTAGTGCATCAAGTGTGCTTAAGCGCGCGGCAAGCTCCTGGTTTGTAAAGAGGGCATGCACTTGTTTATGGCAAGGTATACACAGGAAGGCAGTCGGTAAAAAAGCCCCACCTTCTTCTCTTGGTGTTAAGTGGTGTTCTGTAAGCAGGACATTTTGCCTTCCGCACAGCTCACATAATCCAATCGTTTGCTTTGCCATCCTGTTATCACCTCGACATTTACATTAATTCCATTGAGACCGTTGTCCCTCTCCCGCTTGGATCTGCTGGATGGACAATCAGTTTCTTCGGTAGTCTCATTTTCAATTCTTCCACGTGGCTGATAACACCAACTGCTAAATTGTGAGACTGAAGCTTCTCTAATGCGGTAATGACCGTATCAAGCAAGTCTTGATCGAGCGTACCGAATCCTTCATCAAGGAAAAAGAATTGCAACGGGAATTCACCTCTCAGCTGAATTTGTGCAGAAAGAGCAAGCGCAAGCGCTAGCGATGTCAAGAAGGTTTCCCCACCGGACAAGCTGGACACAGGACGCCTAACACCACCATTTGCATCATCACGCATCACGAAGCCGCCTTCTGAGTCAACCTCAATCGCATATCTTTGTCTCGTCAACATACTTAAGCGGGCGGATGCATCACGACTGACACTTTCCAGCTGTTCTTCTGCTAAAAATTCAACAAACGTATTTCCTTTAAAAACAGTTTGCAGTTTATCAAGGCGATCAATTTCTTGCTGCAATGCTTCCAATCGTTCGTGAATACTTGCAAAGCGCTGATGATTCTCTTCTATCACACGCAGGTGTTCATGTGCCGACCCATTCATTGCTGTCGCTTCTTCCAATGCTTTTTCAGCTGCATCTTTTCTGTGCTGAATGTCTGTCCACTGCTTTTCATCCAGTGACTCTTCTTTCAGTAATTCAGAAATTCGCTTTAAGTTTGCGGCACATTCCTTTCTTTTATCCTCAAATTCCTCAATTTCCTGTTTAACTGATTGACGTTCTGCCTGTTCCACTGAAACAGACTCAATGTCCTGCGGTATATGAAAAGGAGAGGATTCTGCTTCTTTTTCCCATGATGTTTCTGCTTCTTGTTTTCGCTTGTTCGCCTCTTGAAGCTGACGCTCACTGCTTGAAAAATGGCTTTGCGCCTCACTAAACAACTGCTGCGCGTGCTGCAATTGCTTGTACGATTGTTGCTCTTTTTCATTAAGAAGAGAAAGGGTGTGTTCAACCTCAATAAGTTCATCAGAAATAGAGGCAGCTTTTAATGGATATCGGCCTAAATCTGTTTCATATTGTTGGATAAGTTGCTGCTGACTTTCTAGCTGATGCGCTAGTTTATCAAGTTCTTTCTCGACATTGTATATCGC
This sequence comes from Bacillus sp. FSL R5-0422, assembly GCF_038610765.1. NCBI lineage: Bacteria > Bacillati > Bacillota > Bacilli > Caryophanales > Bacillaceae > Bacillus > Bacillus sp. FSL R5-0422. Next base: position 1,035,995 of record NZ_CP152014.1, on the reverse strand, counting down.
TGTCTGCAGCTGCTCTTTTGCTAGCTGTTTTTCTTCCAAAAATGAAATGCTTTTCTCAATACGTTCTTTATAGCCTTCCGCTTGTTGGTCCTTTTCATCGATTTGCTTTTGCATGTCTTGTACTTGATTCAATGTAAGGTGCGGGAAGGTCTGTTCAAATTGAGTCGTTTGCTCTGATAGCTCAGCATGTAGCTCTTTGATCAGCACCTCTAATTCTTTGATGCGCTGCTGTTCAAAAGTCATTTGCTCTTTGATCTTGTTCATCTCTGTTGCTTGATTATGCGTTTCATCCATTAAACGAGCTCGTTTCTGTTCAACTTCTTGAATATCTTGCTTTACGCCTTTCCATTCTTGCATCAAACCCTGCAAAGAGTGCGAATTTTGTACCGTTTCTACTGCTGCAGCGACTTCCGCCCCAGGGGCTTTTTGAGATAAGAAAGAAAATTGTTTCACTAATTGATTGGCATGCGTTTCGAGGAGCTGCTTTGCGGCATATATATCTCTTCCATACGCCTCTGCCTGCTTCAGCTCTTGGTCCATCCGTTGAATGATTTCATCGACTTGTGCCACGGTTTCGTCATGGTTATTGGATTCCAAAGCCTTTGGATCGTGATGAATCGACCCACAAACCGGACATGGCTCACCATCTACTAGCTCTGCCGCTAATTCTTTTCTTAATTCTGCCGCCCTTACCGCATCACGCTGTTTTAATTTTTCAAGTTTCTGATGTTGTACTTTTTGATTCCATTCTGTTAGAGCTCGTTCGAGTTCACATACATAAAAATAGAGGTGTTCAATTGCTTGAAACGACTGGTCTATTTTTTCATGATGGTCGTTTTGCTGCTTTTGAAGCTTTTCATATGCTTCTGAAGTCTGTAAGGCTTGCTTGTTCAGCTCGTCCAGCTTTTGCTTTTCCTTTTGAACGCTGAGGTTTATTCTTTCCACATTTTCACTTAAACGTAAAGCATCCTGTACACTTTTGCGTTCTTTCACTGAAACTTGTAACTGCTCCAGCTCATGCTTCAGCTGTGTTTGTTTCGTTAGTGCACGCTCTAATAGAGATTGGAGATTCTCCGCTTCTTTCTTCTTTTGGAGGAGCTGCTGCGATTTTTCATTTTTTTGGCGCTCTATGCCCGTCTTTTCATGAAGAACTGCCTCTTTTTTACGTTCAATTTCTTTTAGCTGAATCAACTGTTCTTTCTTTTGGAGAAGGTCTGGCTCTGTCTCTATTTTCTTTTGCCGGGCTTGCTCATACTCCCGAGCCATTTGATCATAGATCGTTCGTTGATGCAGCAGCTGCTTTTCTGCTTCCTGTTTCTCTTGCGATGCTTGTGAAAGCTGTTTTTCAGCTTTTGTCAATGCATCCGCATAGGGCTTTAGCGTCTCTACCTGCTCTGCGATATGGAGCTTCTTCTTTTTCTCTTCTATTGAAGGTGCCAGTAAATTCAGCTTGTTTTGTTCAGTCTCGTAAGCTTCTTGTTCCTTTTGATACTGCCAGATCGCTTGCGCCTTTGTAAAAGCAGTGAACGCTTCGTCCCGCGCTTGTTTTTTCTCATGAAAAATGGCCTTGGCCTGCTCAGCTGCTTCCTTTGCTTTCGCCAGCGCCTCTGGACCAGCTTCTCCTAAACCATTCAGTTCAGCCAGCAGTTCATTTTTTTGCCCATAATGTTTTTGAGCCTTTGCACGTAAACGCTTGACGAGTTGATCCCCATACTTTTCCAAATTGAACAAACGCTGAAGCATTTGACGTCTGTCTGCCCCTTTTAAGGAGAGAAATTCTGCAAACTTCCCTTGTGGTAAAACAACCGCACGGGTAAAATCATCAATGGTTAATCCAAGTAGTTCTTCTACTTTACGATTCACCTCACTCGCTTTATCTGCGAGAACTGTCTGCGTATCACCGATTTCAATTAGGCGGCATAAAGTCGTTCTGACTTTCATTTCATCCGCTCGTTTGAAAGCACGTTCGACTTTATAAGAAATGTGGTGTTCCTTTTGCAAAGCAAATGTAAAGGAAACCGACAGCTTTTCTTCCGCTTGGTTCAAAATACCATGTGTATTATTTAACGCACGCTCCACTTTTCCATAGAGTGCTAGGGTCATGGCGTCTAAAATGGACGACTTTCCACTTCCAGTCGGTCCAAATATACCAAACACACCCGCATCACATAAAGAGCTAAAATCGATTGTTTGTTCTTCTCTGAAGCTATGAAGTCCTTTAATGGTCAGCGTAATCGGCTTCAAGTCGCTTCCTCCTCTTGCATATCATTGGCTAGCTCTAAAAACAGTTTGACTGTTTTTTCATCAGGCAAACCGCCACCTGTCTGGCGCTCATAAAACTTCACGAACCTCTCTTCGATCGAGAGTTTTTCCACTTGCTTTTGCTCTTCTATTTGCTGTAGTTCTTTGAATTTTGGACGAATATGAACAAACCCACTATGCTGCTTTCGGAGCTGATGGATTTCTTCAATAGAGAGCTGATCTGTTAAATGAATCTCTAGATCAATCCATGCCTGAAGATCCCGTTTTTCATCCAACCACTCGTACACTTGACTCAGTCCCTCAGTCGCCTTCCATTTCATAAGTGGCTTTCCGCTCGATAAAAACACTTCTTTCCAGCTTGCTTTTTCATTCGGTTTTGCCTCTACAATTGTGACTGATTTGGCATAGCCTGATTCAGAAAAGCTATAAGCAAGTGGTGATCCAGAATAACGAGCAATCGTTTTGGCACGTTTGATCGTTTGCGGCCTGTGCAAATGACCAAGTGCAACATAGCAAGCGGATTCTGGCAGACTTTCAGCCGCAACGGTATATGCGCCGCCTACTTCAATCGGTCTTTCTGAATCTGTTTGACTTCCTCCAGCCACATAAATGTGGCTTGTTGCGATATTCACCGTATCCGGTTGAAATTGAGTACTTAAATGTTGAAACGCTTGTTGAATCTTTAAATTGTAATGATCACGAAGCAATTTCTCTTCAAATGTTTCAGCCAGTACCTCATTCAGCCTCGCCTCAGACGGATAAGCGAGTGCCGCAATGGATAAACGTTCATCCGCAGAAGGAACATCGACTCGAATGATGTCATTAGTCGGATATCCAATTAAATGAATCCCTTGATCATTTGTTAAAGGCGATGCAGCTGATAAGCGATCCGGATTATCGTGGTTTCCTGAAATGACTACTACCTGTCGTTTTCCTTTATCAGATAAGGCAGATAGGCTTTCATAAAAAAGCTGCTCTGCTCTAGCAGGCGGATTCACTGTATCAAAGGCATCACCAGCCATCACAATGACATCAATGTGCTCGTCTTTCACGATTTGATACAGTTCATCTAAAAACTGTGCTTGCTCATCAAGCCGGCTTCGGCCTTCAAGGGTTTTCCCTAAATGCCAATCCGCTGTATGCAGAATCCTCATGTGATTCACCTCTCATTCCGATACATTTATAAAGATATCTCTACATTTCCATCGAAGAAATAAAGAATTTTCTCCTCTAATGTTCTGTTTGTCAAACGCTCTACCGCTTTTGCATATAACGCGATTTGGGTTTCATAACGCTTTTTCAAGATTGGTACAGCAGCGTCAATTCCACCTGTATATCTGCCTTGAACTCTATCAGTTTTATAATCTAGTAAATATAGCTTTCCATCTGTTTCAAATAAACAGTCAATCATTCCTTGAATTAAAACAGGCTCTCCCTCAGTATCAATATGACTGTATACCTCTTTAACAGGTAAGACCATACTAAATGACACCTCTCGTTTCACCCAGTCCGCTTTTAGCAGTTTTTGACCAATTGAAGTAGAGAAGAAAGCAGCGATTCCCTCTTGATTAATTGACTGAACCTGCTCATCTGTTAGCAAGTCTCGCTGTTGTAAAGATTCGAGCAAGTGACCTATACGTGACTCATCATAGGGCTCCTCAGAAGGAAGCGGGATATGCTGCATCACTGTATGCATGGCGGTGCCTTGTTCTGCGGCAGTGAGTGTTTTTTTCTTCATGAAAGCCGGCCGGTCATACAACGTTGCACGAGCTTTTCGAATAGAAGAAGGAACACTGTACTCATCCTGTATTTCTCTCATTCTTTTTATCTCGGAAACAGACTGCTTTGTGCCGACTTGTGAGGCCGCTAGATACGGATATTTCCACGAGAGCCTCTCTGCCACCTTCTCATCAGCATCGCCATATCCTTCAACAGGTAGACCAACCATCAATGCTTGTACAATCTCGTCTTGCTCCTTCTTTTCAAGTGACAGATCTTCCTTTAAAAGATCAGAAGCTTGCGTAAATGAGATAGTGAATGTAGACGGATGCGAAAGAACAACATCTCCTGTTTCTTCTAGAACAGATGACATCGCTTGATGACGTATGAGGGCAGGTCCAATGAAATCTAAGTATGTTTTCGATTGATACCGTTCAAAATCTGGGAGCAGCCACTCTTCTCCGGTTGCGGCATTTTGCCATTTGCTTAATGCTTTTACCTGATTTTTGACAGAGCCGACGAGAAATAATTTTTCTTTAGCCCTTGTGAGTGCCACATATAGAACCCTCAACTCTTCAGATAACAACTCTTTTCTCATCTTTTTTTTCATCGCCACAAGCGGTAATGTCGCATAACTAATTCTCAGCTCAGGATGGATATACTTACTTCCAAAGCCTAGCTCTTTATCAAGTAAATAAGACTGGTTTAAGTCCATCATATTAAAGTTCCTGCCAAGTCCTGCGGTAAAGACGACTGGGAATTCTAATCCTTTACTACTATGAATCGTCATCATGCGCACAACGTCCTCTGTTTCACTGAACGTTTTTGCCGCACCAAGATCGTCCCCACGCTCCTGCATTCTTTCAATAAAACGAAGGAATCGGAATAGCCCTCTAAAGGCAGCTTTTTCGTACTGCTTGGCCCGGTCATAAAGGGCACGAAGATTCGCTTGCCGCTGCTTACCTCCAGGCATTCCCCCAACATAATCAAGATACTGTGTATCGCGGTAGACTTCCCAAATTAATTCTGCCACCGAATGATTGATGGAGAAATCACGCCATTTGCGCAGTAATTGGAAAAATCGCTCTAGTTTTTTGCATGTAGGATGATCAGAATGAGTCACACTCATAAAGGCCTTTACAGCATCATAATACGTGCCCTTTTTATCACTCGTCCGAATCAGCGCCAACTCATTTTCATCTAAATGAACAAGAGGTGATCTTAAAACAGCAGCAAGCGGAATATCCTGATATGGATTATCAATGACTTTTAACAAAGAAAGGATGACAGACACCTCTGTTGCTTCAAAATAACCAGAGGAAAGATTCGCATATACGGGGATTCCCTGCTTCTTTAATTCCTCCATCATTTGCGGAGCCCACGGCATAGACCGAAGTAAAATGACAATGTCTCGATACTGCAAGTTCCGGGTCATTTGCTGCTTTGCATCGTACACTTGAAATGGCTGCTCCACTAATTCTTTTATTTTTTTAGCAATGATTCTCGCTTCAAATTGGACGGTCTCGAGCTCTTCTCGCTCTTCGTCAGTTTCCGTTTCCTGCTGATTTAAGTGGACAAGAAGCATTTCTGTCGTTGTATCTTTGCTTTCTGGATAACTCGCTCCAAGCTTTAATTCAGCTTGTTCATCATATTCAATTTCTCCAACTGTTTCCCCCATCAGCTGCTTGAACAAAAAGTTCGTACTATCTAAAACATCTGAACGGCTGCGGAAGTTTTTATTTAAATCGATTCTCTTCCCTGTTTCTTTGCCGTCTGGTTGAAAGTGTTTATATTTGTTTAAAAAGAGCATGGGCTCAGCCAGTCTAAAACGATAAATAGACTGCTTGACATCACCAACCATAAACAGATTACCCTCTGAAGAATGTTCTCCTTTAGATACAAGTTTTAAAATTGTTTCTTGTACAAGGTTTGTATCCTGGTATTCATCAACGAGCACTTCTTCAAACTGCTGTTGATAGTACTTAGCAGCTTCTGTTTCGATCAAATGTCCTTCTGCATCCTGCTCAGCTAAAATACGTAAGCAATAGTGCTCTAAATCGGAAAAGTCGACAATAGACTTTTCCTGCTTCGCTCTTTCGAAACGCTCACCAAATTGGATCACAAGCTCTACAAGCGTCTCGACAACTGGCTTCATTTCAGCTAAGCTTTTTAAATGCTGGGCAGGACTGCGCATGAAGTATTCATCTTTTAGTTTTTCTAATTGTTTTTTTGCTTGATTACGTGCATCAGTGGCTTTCTCTAATAAAGCAGGATCATATTCGTCCCCTTTGCACGTTTTGAGCCTTTTAAAATTGACGTTCGGCAAAAGCTCATAAAGTTTCTCAAAATCATCTTGATGACGGATTAATTCATTGACTTGCTCTAAATCGTCTATAAAATTCTCTGCTCTCGGTGCTGGACCGCCGGGCTCTTTTGATAGCGAAAGAGCTCGTTCAAGCAGCTCCTGGCAGCTCCGGAGAACGAGCGAAAGATCTTCTTTGATATAGGGGTAAAATGGTAATTCTTCCACTTTTGTTTGCGCATCTACATCATATAGTGAAAGGAACGCCCGCATCCATTGCTCCGGAGATGGATGCGATCTTGAAAACTCATAGATTCTCTTCACGAGCCATTGCAAATCTAAGTCATGACGGTCAGATGTGTAACGATCAACTAGTTCAAAGAATGATGGCTTTCCAGCCTTATATTCATCCTCAAACAGTTCATCTAACACTTCATCTCCTAATAGTTCTCCTTCTGTTTGATCAGCCAAACGGAAGCCTGGATCAAGATCAATTTCATAGTAAAAGGTGCGTAAAACCTGTAAGCAAAAGGAGTGCAAGGTTGAAATATTGGCTCGATTCATGAGGGACAGCTGCCTTCTCATATGAAGAGACCCAGGATTTTTGGCTAATTCTTTTTCAAGTGCTTCTGTGATCCGATGCTTCATCTCTGCTGCAGATGCGTTTGTGAAAGTCACAACGAGCAGACGATCGACATCAACTGGATGTTCAGACCGGGTCATCTTTCGAATCAGGCGTTCAACCAAAACAGCTGTTTTACCTGAACCTGCCGCCGCCGCAACTAAGATATCTTGTCCTTCTGAAACGATGGCTTCCCACTGGTCATCCGTCCACGTACTGTTATTCGGTTTTGGTATTTGCATACTGATCCCCTTCTTTTTTGATCCGTTCTATCACAACATCATCCTTTTCAGAGGTGAGCACCCTAAAATCATTATCTTCTATCGATTCATCGAATTGGCAAATAGACTTGAAAGAACAAAAGCGGCAAGGTGTTTGATCCTTTAATTTATATGGATTAATTGCGACCTCTCCATTTGTAATTCTTTCACCTGCTTCTTCAAATGTGCGCCGAACGTGTTGTGTGAGTATATGGAAATGATCTTCACTTAAAACCGCCGAATCAGAACGGAAAGACCCATCCTTTTTCAAGCCGGCTTGAATGACTTGTGATCTACCTGACTCAAGCGTTTGATCCATTAGCTTGACTGCTTCCACATCTTCAAGTAATAAGCCCTTCATTTTAAATTTCTTGAATATTTCCTGCTCAATTTCATCCTCTGCAAGTGGAATCGGTGCTTGAATGAGCGGGTCATGAATATGGAAATATAAAATGCCAGCAGGCGTTGCTTCTATGCCTAGCCACTCCTTCGAATACGTAATGGTGAGGTCTAAGTATGTGAGCATTTGCAAGGCAAGACCATAGTATACTTCTGCTAGGTCAAGACCTTTCTCACTGGATTTGTAATCGACGATTCTTAAAAGCAGCCCTTTTGAACCTTCTGCTTTATCTACCCTGTCAATTCTTCCGACTAGCTCCATCGTGCAGCCATTCTTTAATTGAAAAGTAAACGGCGGCAAAGGTCCTTGACCTCCAAAACCTAACTCAAGCCCTACTGGAGAAAATCCACTCACTTTGGCATGTTCACTTAATATAGAAGAGACTCGAATTAAGATTTTCTGAAGCTTTTCTTTAATATAAGCATGCCGATTAGAGCTTAATAGAATTTCCTTTTGAAGACGCGGCGCAAGCTGTTCGATTGCATGTCTTGAATAGGTGACACAATCTTCCTTCGTTAAGTTTTTCCAATCCTTTTTTTGTTCAACTAGCGTATCTGAAATATGCTTCAAAGCCGAGTGAAACAACTGGCCGATATCAGGTGCTTCCAATTTGTAAAATTGCCGATCCTTTAGTTTTAAACCGTGGGAAGCAAAGTGAGAAAATGCACACGCATTGAACTTCTCCATTCTTGAAACACTGCCCTGAATATGATCACCGTAAAGCTCTTTTGTGACATTAGGCTTTAATGGCTTCGCTCGATTTGTAAAGAACAAACTTGACATGATATTTTTTGATACATCCCGATTAGGAGATGTCATTAAGTAGTTATAGACACTCCACCATACACCGCTAATGGGATATTGATTGAGCCATTGCTGGAGCTGTGAGACGGTATAAGACAACGAAACATGCTCATTCGCTACAAATTTTAATTGCTCATCGTCTTCCAGCAGTTCTGGATCTAACACATAAAGAGCCTGCTGATGATTTGGCATAAGCTCTTGGCAATACTTGATAAGTGGCGAAGGCAATAGAGAACGTCCTTCTGCATCAGAAGCCGCATAGGATAGATATAAATGATGGGATGGACTTGATAACGCTTGGTAAATTAAAAATTGCTCATCTAGCAGCCGTTCCTTTCCTGTCTCTGCCAGCTCTGCTCCTGCTCGCTTTAACCATTCTCGGTCATCTTCAGACAATACACTCTCATCAGAAGGACGTGCGGGAATAACGCCATCATTTACACCAATGATAAACATACACTTCACTTGATACATTCTGGATAAATCCATACTTCCGATAAATACTTGGTCGAGTGATGGCGGAATTAAAGCGAATTTTAGAGAAGCTAACCCTGTATCTATCATCTGTTGAAATAAAGGAAATGAGAGCTCTTCGTCACCTAGCATGTCAACAAATTCATCCATTAATTGAATGACCGCATCCCATACTTGCCCGTGCTGCATTGCTTCAGCTAATCGACCTGCTTCTTCAGCTTCTAGCCTCGCTTTTTCAAGCTTATCTGGTACTTGTATCTCTTCTAAAAAGACATAGACAGCCTCTACCATATCTCTTACCTTTTGCGTCTTTTTGAGCCTTTTCTGCAACTGGTAAAGCGGAGGCGCGATCCATTCTTTGACGTCATTCAGCATTTGTTCCATTTCAATTTCTTGATCCGTTTGTCTGAAATCCTCATCTAATGATTGGAAGCGCCTGTAATGAAACCGGGAACCGTTTGTCCAGCGCTCTCCTTTTACACCGTAAGCAATACAATAGTTTTCGAGCTGATCTGCCTGCTCTCGTGCTTTGTTCTTAGTGATTTCAAGCGGAAATAAGAACTCTGTTTTTACGCAGCGAAATACCGCTTCATACCGCCAATTTCCTTTTATGACATCCAAGCTCGAACGAATCAATTCGATGAGCGGATGATACTGCATCGATTCATTTCCATCAATAAAAAATGGAATATCGTAATCTCGAAAAACCTCTTTTAACGTATCTTTATAGTCGTCTACATGCCGCGCTACAATCGAGATATCTCGCAGTCTAAGTCCTTTTTCTCTCACTAAATCAAGGATGTCTCTCGCTACTCCTTCAATTTCAGCTCGTTTACTTGCACTTTTAGACACTGTGAGATGAGGGGTATTTTCCTGGTATGGTTGCACTGGCCGCTGCTCATATTGGTGTTCTAAATAAGCAAGATCTGGTGTATAAAGGTGCCGATGATTTCTTTCAAAAATGGTTTCAGAAATGTCAGCTCCGCACTCTTTAGCAAGCTGATAGAGTTGGAAATACGTTTTACCTGTCATACGAAATAAATCAAGTTCATTTGGCTGCCTATCATGATAGGATTGATCTACTGTAAAAGCCGCCGTTACTCTTGCTGCATGCAGCAAGAGCTGTTCGATGACAAGAAGCTGCTGCGGTGTAAATTGATAAAAACCATCGATATAAATATGTGCTCCTTTTATTTCTTCTGCTGAAGGAATTTGCTGGGCAAGTAGATTCAAATAGTCTTCTGAGTGCACATATTCATCTTGTAAATGCTCCTCCATCTGCTGATAAAGAACATGGAGGTCATGCAATTTTTCGGCTGCCCGTCTTTCTTCTGTATACTCTGAAAGCATGCTCTCCACTGAAATTTTCTCAATTTCCTCAGGCAGCATACAGTATCTTTTGAATTCAGCCATCGTTTTTTCGATTTGCTCTACAAACCCCGGCTTATCACTCGCTTTTTTGAATACTTTAAACTTGTCTTTCTGCTCTTCAATCACTTTTCTTAAAAGCATTTGAATTCCTGTGCTTGTCACAAATTGCCGGTTCGCTCCACCAGTCTGCTGTAAAATAGACCAAGCAAGACGAGTGAAACTAAATACTTTAGCTCTGATCATTCCACCAGCTTCAGACGTTTTCGCAAGCTCATATTCCATTAAAAATGTCATTTGATCCGGGACTAAAAAAATGATTGGCGGACCCAACGGATCAAGCCGAAGCTGTTCTTTGATTTCCTCTAAGATTGCAGTCGTTTTTCCACTCCCCGATCTGCCTGCTAAAAACTGAATCTCCACGTTCCACAACACCTTTCTTATGTACTCATATTCTAGCGAAAATAAAGGGAAATAGCTATTTTCCTATCACATTCCTATTCTCCTTTCTGAAAAAGACATAGGCACCTTTCCTCACTCTTTTCATATCATAAACCATCATGAACTAAAAGGAGGCTGGCAATATCATGTATTATGGTTACTATGACTACTCGCCTTATGACATACGACAAAATACAAGGATCATTTCAGATCTTGAGAAAGCGATCAATGGTGAGTATTCTGCGATTCAATGCTACGAAAAACTTGCCCAAAAGGCAAAAAATCCTGAAGCAAAGAAGATCATTCAAGAAATACGCCAGGATGAAGTCAGACACTATCAACTATTTTCAAAGCTATATTATTCTTTAACAGGTAAAAACCACAAACCAAGCGTAACAGAACCTTGTCCAGATCAATTCAGAGAAGGGCTTCTTTTCGCATTTAAAGATGAACAAAAAACGGTCGATTTTTACTTAACGGTATCAGATTATGTCCGGGATCAAGGAACAAAAGAGATGATGAAACGTATTGCTCAAGATGAACAGCAGCATGCTGTATGGTTTTTATATCTTTTAACGCACCATGTGTCTTAGATAGTCCTATTTTAATAGGAGATCGTATGTTCCGTCAAAAAATGAAATCGTCTTTTTGTTCATTCAATCTATAAAATAAAGGACTATTTTCAGCAAACCTCTCACCTCTTTCCCTTTTTCAAACGCGAAAACGACAATTTGATAAATAAAAAAACTCCTCTGCCACAAATAGCAGAAGGAGTTTTTTCATGATCATTTAATGAAATTTTGCTTCATTGCTTTGCTGCTGATGTTTCAGCATCCCATCAATGGACAGCATCTTACTGCCGCTAAGTGTTAAATAAAGCGCCATGACGAGCAGCGATAGTTCAAATTCATAACCGCCAACAAATCCTTTAGAAAAACCAACCGTAATAATCGCCACAGCCATAATTGGTACAAATAATGCTGCGAAAATACGTGTTCCTAGACCTAAAATCAAGGCGATACCACCGACCAGCTCAATCGTCTTCACAATATAGGCCATAAATTCCGGTATACCGATTTGTCCAAAGAATGCCGCTGTTCCTCCCAGACCTCCTTGATATGCCTGAAGTCCGTGTAGAAAGAAGATAATACCTAAAATAACACGTACGAAAAGTGTTCCTATTTCTTGATTTGTTTTCATATAGTGATTTCCTCCTGTTTTTACACTACACAATGTAATGTTAATAAGTAAAAAAATTAGTAATTAAGGTTGAGCATAATCATTAAAGCTACCATCAGAATGGCTGAAGTGACGATTGGAATCATTGGCACATTAAAAGGAATATTGTAAGTTGGATTTAAAATTTTTTGTATTCTTAAATTCAATGCCCGATCCCCAAAGGACACCGCAAACTTTGTTTGTTTTTGAAACTGGGTTCTCTTTTTAATCAGCTTCAAAAGGGCCTGCCCTACTCCAAGCTCAGTGCCTGTCTGCTGAATGGCATAGTCATCTGCAATCACTTCACGAAAAACAGAGTAGCTTTGTCTCATATGCTTTAACACTGGAATGTACCAAATGACTTTTGTAAGCATTGAGAACATGAAAGCCTTTAAAGGATCATAGCTGTATTTGTGATGCAATTCGTGATGAACAACAGCATCAATCTCTTCTTCATCCAGCATGTCCATGAGAGCTGTTGATAAATAAACCTTTGGGTGAAACATCCCCATTGCAAAAGCAAGTGGTTCAAGGCAATGAAACACAATGATATCATTTTGATATGTCTCTGACAGAGATTCGGTTGACGGCTGATCGACTGCCAACATCAAATGCCGTTTGAATTGAATATACTTTCTGATTTGCTTTGCCATATAGAAAATCGCAAAACCCAATGTGTAAAGGACCAAGGCATCCAAAAAGTATTTTAAAGGAGTGAATCCATAGAATTCGAGCACAGACTGGCATACATGGATCAGGTTATATGCTTGATTCCAGCCAAAAAAGCTTGAAAGCACGTAATACCCCATCTGATAAAAAATGGCTAAACCAATCAATATACCGCCTGAAAACAGCATACTCGACTTCATTTTATTCATTTTGCTGCTCCTCTTTTTTAGATGCTAGCCGTGCTTCTAGCACTTTGAGTAATTCAGGATCAGCACTTTCAATCGCATCCACCATATGGTTCACTGCCAGTGGACCGAAATCGTCCATCAGTCCTTGTGTAATCCATTTTGTTTGCTCATTGAGAAATTCTTCTTTTGTTAAAACAGGATTATAAATAGATGAGCGCCCTTTTATTTTTTTCTCCACAATTCCTTTTTCGGTTAAGCGGTTCAGCACAGTCATCACTGTGTTGAAATTAATCGGCTTCTCATCTGACAGCTTTTGCTGCACCTCTTTAATCGGCATATCCTCACCTTCATAAAGGATCTCCATAATTCTTCCCTCTAAAGGACCAAAAAAACGATTCAATCCCTTTTCATTATATTTAAAAGAAGGAATTTTCATGTTATCACCTCACACTAAGCATTGTAGTGTAATTGAAAATGATAGTCAACTGATAACAAAAATAGGGGAAAATCGTTGTATATTGATTTTGTTTTTGGTAAAAATGGTATCTTTCTTTATAAAAATGTACCAATCATTTAGTGATAAGATAATCTTATGAAAATGGTGAAAAAATTCGTATTTTATTTATAGAGACTTTTGTATTATAGTGAAGTTAACAACATTTCACTTACTGAACAAACATATAGGAAGAAGGTTTACATGTGATGAAACAAGGAAACAGCCTTCGAACCGATCTCATTCTCATTGCGATAAGCGGTTTAGGTGGATTTCTTTTGTCTTTAACAGGTATGTCTATTGGCTGGATGGTAGGTACATTAATGACAGCAGCTTTTATTGCGATGCGCCGCCCCACCCTGTTTCAGCGTAAAGGAACCAGCACCTTACGTATTCACAGCAGATGGCTGCTCCTTGGGCAATTCATTCTCGGAATCGAACTCGGACAGAAAATGAATATGAAGGTCCTTCACATCTTCACTGAAAATTGGCTCCCTGTGAGTTTCATGCTCGTCTTTTCTATTCTACTGGCGATGCTCTCAGGCTTTGTCTTATGGAAGCTGAGCAAAACAGATATGCTGACAAGCTTTGTCGGAACTGCCCCCGGCGGTTTATCCGCTATGCCGGGGATTGCCCAAGAGGTGGGAGCCAATACAGCTGTTGTGAGTCTCGTGCAAACGATACGCGTATTAATGGTTGTACTCACTATCCCATTTACAGTGTTTTACTTAAATACAAAAAACCAAGCAGATGCGGCTGTCGTTACACAAGGGAGCGCTTTTTCTTCAGGCGTTTTCACCCTTTCAAACATCTCTTGGACCGCTGCGCTTATTTTAGGTGCCTGGCTTATGTCACGCCTAGCAGTTCGTCTTCATTTCCCTGCTCCTTGGCTGATCGGCAGCATGCTAGGCGTCGCAGCTCTTCAAGTTAGTGCGGGGGCACTCATAGGGTATGATTTGATTCCTTATTGGCCAGCACAAGCGAACATTGCGTCTCAAATATTTCTAGGTGCAACCATCGGTTCTAAAATGAATAAAGAGATGTTTGTCGGACTAAAAAACACTCTCATTGTAGCTGTCGTCAGTTCAGCTGGGCTAATTGCTGCCACTGTCCTCAGCTCAATTGCGATTGCTGAAATCACTGGTATTTCTGTCATTACAGCCATCCTTGCTTTTTCGCCTGGCGGTATTGCAGAGATGGCAACAACAGCGGTCACACTGCACGAGGATTCTACCTTTGTTGTAGCTGTACAAGTCGTCAGAATTATTCTCGTCATTGCAATGCTGCCACCGTTTTTCCGGTTCTTACATCATGTATGGGCAAAAAGGCATCCTGATTATAAAGCCGCAAAATAAAAAATAGACGCTTTGCATGTGCAGAGCGCCTTTTTTTATTCGCTGGTATTTCTTTTGACACCGACAACTTGATCCTTTGAGATGGTGCCAAAATGCCGGCTGTCGAAACTATGTATTCGGTTATCTCCGACCACAAAGTAATGATTGTTTTTGATTTTATCGTCTCCTGTGATGGCTTTCAGCTGAAAATCCCCTGTTAGGACGTTCCCCATTTTATGTTGTTTCTGCTCTTTTAAATAAGGTTCTTTCTTTTTTTCACCATCGACAAATAACTGATCATCTTCATACTTGATCGTTTCTCCTGGGAGTCCAATGACCCGCTTGATCAAGATTTGATTTTTAGGTCCGTGAAATAACACATAATCAAACCGGCTAATTTTCGTGAGTTTTGGCGAGAACTTATTGATTAATAATTCTGTCCCATCTGTAAAAGTTGGGTCCATACTGACCCCTTCTACTTTGTACGTGACAAACATGAAATTCTTTACTTGGAACAATAAGACGATGCCTGTAATAATCATCAACCATAGCAATGGCTTCTTTTTCATTAAGAGCCTCCTTTGTCCTCACGTTTACTCATTCGAATGTTTAACCTATTTTCTACTCTCTTTCCAACATACCATAATATCGCAATAACTAGAACCGCAAAAATACTTCTTAACGGATTCTTAACTAAAGCAGAAAGATCATAACCAATAAAACTAATGATAAAGAGCATGACACACTTACCAGATAAAGTAGCTAATGAGAATTGCCAAAAGCTAATTCTTGATAAACCTGCTACAACATTGACGGCAGCAGAGGGTGTGAAAGGAAAACAAAGTAAAATAAATAATGGACCGAAACCCCGTTTCTCCACCCAAAGCATCAATTTTTTTATAGAAGGATGCCTGCTGATAAAGTTGAGCATTCTCATCTGTCCAAATTTTCTGATCAGTAAAAAGACAAGAATAGACCCTGCACTTGCACCAATCCAGGTCAATAAAAAGCCTTCCCAAAGGCCGAATGCATTTGCATTCGCTACAGCAAACGCAACAAGTGGTAAAAACGGAAGAAATGCTTCTATTAAAGGGAGCAATATCGCCACAATCGGTCCAAAGGCCTTGTAGCTCTCAAAAAATGATGTGATATTTTCATGAGTAAATAGGGAAAGAAATGATGTCAACTTGTTTGACTCCTTCAACATTTGTCTACTTTTCATTTTACATGGAAAACATAAAAATATACAAATGAATCCCTCCCCTTGAGATTATTAGATCCATTCGATATAATAAATAAGAACATGTGTTCTATCAAGAGAGAAAGCAGGCTTGGACATGACGAGACTATCAAGAATACAGCTTCAAATGATGGAACAGGCCATCTTTCTTCCAATGGTCGTCTCCATCCTCAATCGTGATTTGACTCACTTAAAACAACATCAAACATTTAAACTAAATGAACCATACATTCAGCTAGTGACCTCTGTCTTAAAGGAAGCACAAAAGGCACTTTATGAACTAAAGCAGCATTTACGTAAAGAAAAAATGAAGGTGCAGCAAATTGAACACGATGAAGGATTTACAACGTATCTATTTATCATGGATGGCTATGAAGAAAAACATAAATACTTTAATCCACGTATACGTCACCGGGTAGAGGAACTGCTGACTCGTTATTTTCTTCATCAAGCGAATTGAATTGGCTTCATTGTCGCGCTTCTCCATTCAAAACAAAAAGCCTGCCACAGCGGCAGGCTAATGCTTTTTTATGATAATTCAAGCTGTTCTCTCAGCTCTGTTCTCACTTCTTCTAATCCAGCGCCATCTAACTCAAAGTAATACACATTCCCAGGCTGATAATCATGGCCCTTTAGCTGAATGGTATCCACTGATTTCAATGAGCTCAATAACGGGAAAAGGCCGATAAACTGCTTCATGGACAAATTGGTTGAAACATTATCACCAAGTGTATCAATGATGTTGTCATAGGATGGGATCGAAGAAATGGATTTAGATTTTTCAAAGATGGCTTGAAGTGCTTCCATTTGGCGCTTCCCGCGCATAAGGTCACTGTCTGCCTTTCTTGTTCTTACAAAGGCTAATGCTTCTTCACCATTTAACGTATGAGTTCCTGTTTGCACATGAACCTTCCCTTTTGAATCCTTTTCCATTTGTTTTGCGATACCTTCATCTTTTATCGTTACGTCAATTCCGTTTAGCTCATCTACAATGTCTTGAAACGCCTTAAAGTTCCCTGAAATCACATAGTCTACAGGGATATTCAACAAATTTTCGACCGTTTTGACTGACAAATCTGCACTCCCAAATGCATGGGCGTGGGCGATTTTATCATATCCTCTTCCCGGTATATCAACATAAGAATCACGAGGAATACTAAGGAGCTTTATCGTTTTCTCTGTTCGGTTCACCGCCGCCAGTAAGACCGCATCACTTCTTGCTTCGTCTACCGTTTCACCTGGACGACTGTCAATTCCGAGCAAGAGCACCGAGAAGCTGTCCTTTCCTGGATCAAAAGCTTTCACACGCTTTTGCGAGGTCTCTCCTCTTTCTAATGACACTTGCGCCTTATCCGACGCTTTTGAAATTTTATAGTAAGCATATCCTGTGACGGATACTGCCATCACCATGACAAAAGCCATGATAAACAGCACAGCTTTCACCCAAGGTCTCAGCCTTCTTTTGGATCTTGTTTTTGATCTCGTTTTTTCCTTCATCCTTTCCGAACCCTCACTCTATCTTAGTCTATCAATGTAGATTCCACTATAACATATTTTGATGAAAGTTTCCTGCATGCAACATATTTTTATGAATCCACAATAAAAAAGCCGCTCAAGATGAGCAGCTTTTCGTCCATTATTTTTGGTCAATCCCTTGTTTTACTTCATCAATCATGGCAGTCAATGATTCAAGGCCACCGCCAGATAAATACCACATGTCAGAGTTCAAATACACTACATGGTTGTTTTTGACCGCTTTGACTGATTTCACATAATCATTTTCAACAAGCTGTTTCGCAGAAGTTTCTTCTCCGATCGCTGCGCCTCGATCAACGACAAATAGATAATCTGGGTTCGTTTTGACCATGTATTCATACGAAATGCTTTGACCGTGTTTATCAGATGGCTCAAGCTTTTGATCTGCTGGTATGATCCCAAACACATCGTGGATAAGACCGTATCTTGACTTAGGACCAAAGGCTGTCATTTTGCTGTCGTTCGCCATGATCACCAGCCCATTTTTCTTTATTTCTTTTGCTTGTTTCTTTAAAGCATCCACTTTTTGATCAATAGCTGCAAGCTCTTCTTTGACTTTGTCTTCTTTATCAAAAATTTTGCCTAATGTCGTAGCATTCTTTTTAAATGATTCCATGTAGTTGGCATTGTCTACATCCATATAAATCGTCGGGGCAATTTCGGAAAATTCATCGAATGCATCTGCTTGACGATGCTGGATAATGATTAGATCCGGCTTGATTTCTGCAATTTTTTCAAAGTTCGGCTCTTTTAATCCACCGACATTTTCATATTTGTCCCCTTCATATTTCGATAAATATTTAGGTACGACTTGTTTCGGTAGAGCTGTCACGTTCACACCTAGTTTGTCTAGCGTATCAAGACTTCCCATATCAAACACGACTACTTTTTTCGGGTTTTTCTTAACCTTCACACCATCTTTATTGAGCATATCTTTTACCGTGACGGTTTCCTCTTTTGTTCCTTCTGTTTTCCCTTGGTGCCCGCAAGCAGCGAGTACGACGATTGCGGTTAACACAGTCATCATCCAAATCCATTTTTTCATATGTCATCACCTCTTCATTTTTTTAAGAAAAATATAAGCAAATGCGCTCACCGCGAATGACTTCAATCGGTATACGCATGTCATAAATTTGTTCAAGTGCTTCTGTTTGAATCACTTCATCCACTCCGCCTTCTGTGATGACCTTTCCATCTTTTAAAGCGACGATATGATCGGAATACACAGAAGCAAAGTTAATATCATGGAGCACTACAACAATGGTTTTCCCAAGATCTTTGACGAGCTGCTGAAAGAGCTTCATCATCTCGACAGAATGGTTCATATCCAAATTGTTTAAAGGCTCATCTAAGAAAATATAATCTGTATCCTGCGCCAGCACCATTGCAATAAAGGCTCTTTGTCTTTGTCCGCCGCTCAGTTCATCAACATATTGATGCTGGATATTGATTAGCTTCATGTACTGAAGGGACACATCGATCATTTTCTCATCCTCTTTTGTCAAATGGCCCTGTGAGTAAGGAAAACGGCCAAAGCTGACAAGCTCCCGAACGGTCAGACGCACACTCATATGATTGGCCTGCTTTAAAATGCTCATCTTTTTCGCTAGTTCCTGTGGTGGGTACGCGCTATATGGCTTGTCTTCTAAATAAGCTGCACCTGAGTCTGGCTGAATCAGGCGGCTCATGATGGATAAAAGTGTGCTTTTTCCCGCACCATTCGGACCAATGAGAGAGGTCAGCTGTCCTTTTTTCACACTGATTGTTGTGTCGTGAAGCACTGTTTTTCCGTTATACGCCTTACTGACGCCCTTCATCAAGACCATGAACGACTCTCCTTTAACAGTAAATAAATAAAATACAGTCCGCCGACTAAATCAATTAATACACTAAGCGGCGTTTGAAAAGTAAATACCTTTTCTACAAGAAACTCTCCGCCTACAAGGGCAATCACACTGATGAAAAAAGAGCCAAGTAGCAAGTATGTATGCCGGTATGTCCGAAAAAGCTCTCGTGCAACATTTACGACGAGTAAGCCGAGGAACGTAATCGGTCCGACAAGTGCTGTTGCGATAGACACAAGGACAGCAATCACGATCAGCATCTTTTTTGTGATGCTGTCATAGTCAATCCCTAGATTCACCGCATGCTCTTTCCCAAGTGACATGACATCTAATTTGGAGCGGAATGTCCAAATGTAAAGGCACAGCGCCGCAAATAAAATAGAAGCAATGAGTAAGATATCTGTGTTCATGTGATTAAAGCTCGCAAAGGATTTGTCTTGTACGACCTGATATTCATTTGGATCAATTAGCATTTCCATAAAAGAAGAAAGGCTTTTGAACAATGTCCCAAACACAATTCCGACAAGCAGAAGCAAGAAAATGTGCTTATTTTTGCGTTTGAACATGACTGTATATAGCAGGACAGAAAATAGAATCATCAGCCCAACACAAAGGAAAAAATTCAGGTTTTTATTGACGATCATGAAATTGGTCGAACCAAATAGATAAATAATCGCTGTTTGCAAAAACAAGTAAAGTGCATCTAAACCTAGTATGCTCGGCGTTAAGATTCGATTGTTGGTCAAGGTTTGGAAGACAACAGATGAAAAGGCAATCGCGCCTCCTGTCAATGTCATCGCCAGCACTTTCTTTAATCGACTTGGTACTGTGTACGGCCAGTACCCCATTTGATAGGTAATGAAAATCACGATCAGCACTGCTGCAATGGCTGCAATCAGGTATAATGTCCGTTTCTTATGCAAAGCGTTTCCTCCTTAATAACATGTACAGGAAGATCGCACTCCCGATGATGCCGACCATAAGCCCAACTGAAATTTCATATGGATAAATGATCACCCTTCCGAGCACATCACAAATTAGAACAAAAATGGCTCCTAGTAAGGCTGTATGCGGAAGGCTCTTTTTCAAGTGATCACCGCGGTAGATCGATACAATATTCGGAATGATTAAGCCTAGGAATGGCAGCATTCCAACAGTTAATATGGTGACAGATGTAATCATCGAAACAATCACCAAACCAACCGCCATCACACGTTTATACGTTAAACCTAAGTTAACAGCAAAGCTCTCGCCCATACCTGCTACTGTAAAGCGGTCAGCATATAAATACGCAATGATCAATAGTGGAACACTCAGATAGAGCAGTTCATAACGTCCCTGAACAATAAGAGAAAAATCCCCTTGAAGCCATGCGGATACGTTTTGGATCAGATCATATTTATAGGCTATAAACGTAGATATTGAACTGACAATCCCGCCAAACATTAAGCCGACTAACGGTACATAGATCGTATCGTTCACCTTAATATGACGCAAAATTTTTAAGAATAGAAGGTTCCCAGCTAAAGTAAATAGAAACGCGATTCCCATTTTCATGAGCGGGCTCGCATTCGTAAAAACAAGCATTGCGACTAAAATACCAAGCTTCGCCCAATCCATCGTTCCTGCAGTGGTGGGGGAAACAAATTTATTCCTCGTCATGCTTTGCATGATAAAGCCGCATAAACTAAGGCTCATGCCAGCAAGCACAATACTCATGAGACGCGGGATGCGACTTGAAACTAACGTATGCACTTGTTCATCTGTTAAATGAAACAGCTGTAAAATGGACACATCCTGTACACCAACAAACAGTGATACACATGCCAAACATACAAATAATAAACTTAATTGATACAACTTCATCCTAGTTTCTCACTTTCTATCAAACTCTTTCCGCTACAAATGATTATCATTATCAATTAAACGACAGTTCATATATTATCACATTTAGTGAAATATTCAATACCAGAATGGGAAAGACAGAAATTCATAAAAAAACAGCCTGCGGCAGCGGCTGCTTTTTCAACGTTATTGAATACTCACTTGGAATTGTCCCTTTAATTCCTCTTCTGCTTCTTTAAATAATTGCTTTACGCTTTCAGCATACTCTCCAAGAGCGTCCTTACTCGTGTCAAAATTCACCCATGTCAGCTCTACTGGCAGATTTACTTCTCCTGTCAAACAGTCCCATAGAGCATCAAGATTTTTCCCGTAATAGTCAGGAAGGTGTAAAACTGCTTTTAGTTGGTCATGAAGCTCTTCTTGCGATCTGCATAATGAGCCATCCAGCTGCACTTTTTTCATGTCATCTTCCCCTCTCCTGCCTTTATTTTAAACGAATGGAAGAAAAAAGAGAAAGCAAGACTTCTTCACTTTTGTTTCTGTCTGACACTTGACGTCAAAAGGATGAGACAAGCTGCCAAAACGACCAAGAAAAAGACGGTTAACACCATCTGGGTTCCGTACAGATCAGCGAAAAGCCCGACGAAAACACTTGGAAGTCCCAGACCTAAGTAGGCAAACAAATAAAAACCTGCGACAGCTCTAGCTGCCTCCTTTTTACCCCGCTCGACAATAAGCTGCAGACCACCTAAATAAGTGAATCCATAGCAGGCAGTACCCGCAATCATCGTTCCGGCAAGCACAAGAAAGATGGACCCGCTATTTGCTCCAAATAGCAAGAGGCCATATCCGCATGGAAGGCAGATAAACCCGGTAAGGAGGGCGGCTGTACTATTCATTTTGCGAACAAAAGGCTGCATCAGGACACCTGCCATATTAATCAAAAATAGTGCCGGCCCTACCCATAATTCATATCCATTCAATTTAAGCTGTGCTGGCAAAACTGAAATCACAAGACCGCACACCGACCATGCGACAGCAATCGCTGCATTCACTGGCATGGTTCCTTTTGGAAATGTTGGCATGTTCATCATCGGTTTACCTGTATCTCCTTGTACAGGCGGAACGAAAAAGAAGACACCCACGATCGTTAGGATTAAAAAGCCCAGCACAATCCAATAGCTAAGCGGCGCAAGCGACACATGCTCAAAAGAAAGAAGTGCTGTAAAAAGAGCACCGCCCCCAAAGCCAACCGAACTGCATAGCGCAATAAAAGTTGGAATCCAGCTTGATTTTTCTGGATATAAAGCAATCAAATAAGCGGTGCATGTGCCAACACTCAGGCCAAGCCCCACCCCTTGCAGCAGCCGCGCCAAAAAGAGCATCTGAATGGTAGGATGTACGATCATCAATAAGGTAGCACACAACGAAAAACCAAGTGCGACCAATAAAACCGGTTTGCGTCCAGCCCGGTCAGATATTCCGCCAAGAAAAAGCAAGACTGGAATCAGTCCGAAGACATATGCAGCAAATACAAGGGCTGTCGCCGCTTTTCCGTACCCTGCTTGTTCGGCATACAACGTATAAAGGGGCACCTGCAGATTCACTGCGGTTGTAATCATAAAAAGACCAAATAAAACGAATATAAATGGAATGATGGATAGGTGTTCGGTTTCTTCTTTAGATGCAGGAATCATTTCACTCTCTCCTCTAGTCATAAGCATATGAGAACAGTGTACACACCTTTTGGCTTACTTCCCACATCCAAAAATGATACTATTGACCACTCCATATTTCCATGTCATCATCATGTTATATGTGACAATGAGAGAAGGTGCCTGATGTATATTTATTTAGACCGCTCAAGTACGACCCCGCTTTGGCAGCAAATCGTGACTGGGATCATTCAACAAATTCATTCCAAAAAACTGAATCCTCATGATCAGTTAACACCGACACGCGTATTAGCACAGGAGCTCAATGTATCAAGATCCACAATACAGCTTGCTTATGATGAACTGCTGGCAAGAGGATATGTCAGCACATCTAGAAGAGGCGGTACGAGGGTCATTTCGAGTGACCACTATGCGGCCTCCGCTCCCCATCAAGGTGAGCCACCTTTTCCTCTTCCGGTAAGACCACACTTTCAAGAGGCAGAGAAACAAATGAACCACTGGCTGTCGGCCAATCAATTTCATGAGAAGCTTGATATTGATTTTCGTCATCAGGAACCAGCCATCGACGAACATTTCCAAAACATATGGAAACGCTCGCTTATGAAAGCTTTACAGCGATTAGAGATGAAAGATTGGGGCTATTCCTCCCCGCATGGTTTATGGGAAGTACGTTCAGAAATACGCCAATACTTATCTGTAGAACGCGGCATCGATGTAGAAGAGGATCAAATCGTGTTAACAGGAGGTACGCAGCAAGCCATTGATTTGATTTCACAGGTATTGCTTAAAAAAGGCGATACAGTAGCTGTTGAAGATCCAGGCTTTCCTGGAGCAAGACTTTCATTTATGCATCGTGAAATGAACATTTATCCCGCGCCTGTCGATGAAGAAGGGATTATGGTGGATACATTACCACGAAGAACAAAGCTGATTGCGGTGACGCCCTCCCATCAGCGTCCAACCGGTGTATGTATGAGCGTGAGCAGAAGGCAGCAACTGCTAAAATTTGCTGTCAGTCATCAGTCTTATATACTAGAGGATGATTTTGATGGAGATTATCGTTATCATGGCGGACCGCTTCCTTCCTTATTTTCAGAAGCAGCAGGCCATGTGATTTATATCTTAAGCTTCTCCAAAGTGCTGGCACCCGGCATCCGCCTTGCTGCCATAATCGGCTCCAAAGCCGTCATAAAAGAAATCGCTTCCTTGCAATCACTCATTCAAAGACAGCTGCCCATTATGGAACAGATCACACTCGCCTCTTTTTTCAGAGAAGGAGAATTCACGCGATATGTCAGGCGAATGAGACAGCTATATAAAAAAAGACAGGCTACCATGATGGATGCCCTTTTAACACATCAATTTGACAAGCACTTTCATATTTATGGAACAGATACAGGTCTTCATGTCTTTTTAGAAGGTGCACCAGACTTTGACGAAAAAGGCAGTATTGAGGCAGCAAAAGCAGCAGGTATTGGCATTTATCCATTAAGTCCTTATTGTTTTGAGAGCAATCGAAAAGGATTACTACTAGGCTTCGCCTGTACGGATGAAGACATGATCCAAGAAGGTGTGCGCCGCTTAAAGCAAATACTTTATATGTAAAAAGATTGGAAGTCCGCCTTCCAAGCTTTTTTACGTTGATTGCTGAATGCGGCCTACTTCTTCAATGAATGCAGCTGTCCTCTGCAATCCATCTTGCAGATGATGTGTAGCGGAAATAAACAGCTTTTCTTGATCTGGACGCTTTAATAGCTGCTCCACCTGACTAATTCCTTTTTCAAATGAATGAAGACCTGTCTTTAATTGTTTATCCGCCTTTTGATAAGCGGCTGGAACTTCTTGATGAGTAAGCCCCTTTTGAATCACACGATCAAAGGCTTTCGTCGCCTTTTTCAGTTTTTTATTTGCTTGGATCTTTCCCTGTCCATCTGAAATAAATTGGTCGGTCATGTTCTCATAAGCTTCATTTAACTCATCCATATAACGCTGAACCCATTGTTCATACTCAGCTTCTTTAGTGTCTTGTTTTGAAGGCGATTGACCTGCTTGCTGACAGGCTGCTAGTAAGGTCACTATCAAGGTGAATAGTAGCAGCAATTGCGATTGTTTTTTCATACAGAGCCTCCATTTCTTATTCCCATTCGTTCATATCGGTCAAAATAGGAGGATCCTTTACCACATACGAACACTTTGCAAGAAATGATTTCTTTTATTGTAACAGACGGCTCGTGTCACTTCTGTGATTTATGAGGAATTGCTTGAAAATACGTCTAAGGATCCACATTTCCCTGTCATTTGGAGGGCAAGTCTACCAATACACTCTTTAGACGACTGGATATATAGATTTAGTTTCAACAAATTCATGTTCATGGTGAATGTTTTCGTATCATCATGATGATAGCAAACGAAGTCGCCTTGTCCTGTTGGTTTATTGAAGTTTACCTTTACAAGCAATATCAAGCTCTTCAACTACTTCATCACCTTGGATGAGATAAGCCTTTTCATGAAGATTGACAGCGGGACAAATATGATTTGGAATGATTTGAACCTTCTCACCGATCTGGACAGTCTGACGGAAACCTTCGTGATAAATGATGGCATGCTCATCAAATACACTGGAAACAAATACATCTTCATAGTCTTTTACCTTGCCTAGTCCTTTTGTTTGTGTCAGCCCTTTTGTACGGGTTTGAGCCGTGAGCCCTTTGGCTCCAACATCTGTAATGACACGAGTCTTTGTTGGCTTACTAATTACTGTCGTCAGCACTGTTGCTGCGCAATGTGAAAAAGTGCCGATCACATTGGACTGAGAGGCATCCATGAAGATGTAAGTGCCAGGGCGAATTTCGGTCACTCCCTTTGGAATATCAAATTGAAATAAAAACGGCGGTGTTGATCCTATGCTCACTACGTCTAGCATCATGCCTGCTTCTGTTGCAATCTGTGCAAATCGAAGCGTTCGATTCACAGCGTCTTCATATAATGTCTGACAATGCGCTTTGCTTTCCGCCTTGTAAGTATGACCATCATGAGAAAAAATCCCCTTTAAATGAACGAAGTCACATGTCTTTATCGCCTGCAAGATTTGACGGAAATCACTCTCTTCAATGACACCAGACCTCTCTTCTCCAACCTCTATCTCAATTAAAACCTCTGCTTTTTTCTCTGCTCCACGAAAGACATCTTCAATTTGATGCACATGCTCTACACAATCTATTCCAAATGAAATGTGTATCGACTCTGCCAGCTTTCGAATTCGCTTCAGCTTTGTCTCACCTACAATTTGATTGGCAATAAAGATATCTGTCAGCCCATGCGCTGCCATTACTTCCGCTTCCCCTACTTTCGCTACGGTTAAGCCAGATGCGCCCATCTCTTCCTGCATTTTCGCAAGACCAGGTGTCTTATGTGTTTTCGTATGAGGACGCAGTTTGACTTGCTGACGGTCCGCATATTGCTGCATAGCAATTAGATTCTCCATCATCACCTGTTTATCAATTAATAGCGCCGGTGTATCTAGTTCATCATAAGTCATCATCAAATCCCCCTTCTCTGCCATTCATTATATAAAATTTTATACATTATATTTAAATTATATAATTTATTATACAATTATCAATCTTTTTTTCTTCGAGAAAGGAAGGCGATATGCGAAACATAAGGAGTCCAGCGGCTGTACTGCCGCTGGTTTTCGTTAATATCTGTTCCGTAGCTCCCTTAATATAAAATCGTATACAAGGTTGAGCTGTTGTTCCTTTGGATACAGCATAAATTCTTGTTTTTTAGGAAGACCACCATCAAGACGATCTTGAAATTTTGTTCGGAGATACGCTGTTCTGTGCACCTGACTCTCAAATGATTTATATGAGACATCAAGTTTGACGGTTTGCTCATTTGTAAAGATGACCACCGTGTCTCCGAGGGATGATTCCTGGAAGGTATGAATGTATTTGTGGGAGATCCAGCCGCACTGAGGACGATTGGATGAATAGGTTGGGAAGAAATACAGATGATTGGATGAGTCAATCACAATGGGAGGCTTGTGAGAAATACCTGTTACTTCATATGTTCCCGCTTTTCTGCCTGCATAGCTTGAGCCGAAGAATCGGCAGCTGCGTTCAATAATTTGCAGAGGTTTTAATTCAACATAAAAGCTTGTCTCTCTTTCTATGACTTTTGAATATACTCTTTTTCCTTCTTCAACCGGAAGGACCGCCATTGTTGCTTGATTAATGACGTATGAATCTAAAGGTGTTTCACTAATTCCTGACACTTCATTTCCTCCTGTGTTAATTTTTGGTTATTTTAGATACTATTAATCTATCACCAACATATAAGAAACGACAGGATTTTTTCAAAATTTATTAAAAATCATTTTTTTATCGTATTATTTAGTCCATTCGATCTATCGAAAAGCCTTTTTTTCAGATATATCACATCATGTCGATTGGACAAGAGGTGTCGATTTCGCTCAAAAATAAATTGTCTAAAAATTATAAATTCTTGTTGATTTTTTCTTCGCCAATCCATATACTATAAAAAAGGCATCGGGGGGATTCTTTATGAAAGAGAAAAAAACGTATGCTGAGCTCATGAAGTCCCGCAACACCCAAAAAACCGAAGAAAACGGCGTGACGATTTTAGACATCTATATTCAAATGGTTTTAGATGAGGCGCTTTATAAACAGCGCTTAACCTTCCTTAGAGAAGAGATTGATAAGGCACTGGATCAGCGTGATGAAAAGCGATTCAACGACCTGTCAGCTCAATATGCAGAACACTGCTTACATTAATCATGATGATTTTACTTGCGGCAAAGAGACAGCAACTCGTCTCTTTACCGCAAGTTTTTTGTTTATCCATTTAAAATGGTTCCGCCATTTACATGAAGCATTTGTCCATTTATATAAGAGGAGTCTTCGCTCGCTAAAAATAAATAACTCGGCGCAAGCTCTACTGGCTCACCAGGACGCTCCATTGGAACATCTCCGCCAAATTCAGAGACCTCCTTTTCCGTAAAGGTCGACGGAATAAGCGGTGTCCAAATGGGGCCTGGTGCTACCCCATTTACTCTGATTCCCTGTTTAATGAGCGATAAAGATAATGATCTCGTAAATGTCACGACTGCCCCTTTTGTAGATGAATAGTCGATCAAGGTTTCATGCCCTTTATAGGCTGTGACAGATGCGGTATTAATGATACTACTTCCTTTCTTCAAATGAGGAAGTACCGCTTTTGTTAAATAAAACATGGCAAAAATATTCGTTTGAAATGTTCGAAGAAGCTGATGTGAGGTAATCTGTTCAATGCCTTTTTGCGGATGCTGTTCCCCGGCATTGTTCACCAAAATATCAATGGAACCGAAAGCATCTTTCGTTTTTTTAACAACCTCATTCGAAAATGCCTCATCTCCTAAATCACCTGCAATTAAAATGACTTGGCCTCCCGCCCTTTCAATATAGTCCTTCGTTTCCTCTGCATCTCGGTGCTCACTCAAGTAAACAATGGCGACATTGGCGCCTTCCTTCGCAAATAAAACCGACACCGCTCTTCCAATCCCGCTGTCTCCACCTGTCACTATGGCTGTTTTTCCTGCTAACTTTTTATCCGGCACCTCTCGATCAAAAACAGGCCTTGGATTCATTTTATATTCAAGACCTGGACGCTCACTTTGATGCTGAGGCGGCAATGTTTTCTTCGGCTGCTTTGTTGACACGTCTGATCACTCCTTCCTTTTATCTTGTTTATTTTTATGTGTTGGCTATTTTTTTATGTATGTCGAACTAGTTTCCTTTCGAATGTATGATTTTCTTCATTGTGGAAAAATTATACACAACAAGTGACTAACTGGAGGCGACAATATGGAACAAGAACATAAAGGATTGGAACAGGCAAAATCGTTATGGATAGCGGATAGTCAAAAGCATTCTTTTCCTGCTGTTCATGAGGATCTCACAGCAGATGTCATCATTGTTGGCGGCGGTATTACCGGTATCGCTACCGCGTTTGAAATGACAGAACGCGGGCTGGATGTCATCATCATTGATGCTGATCAACTGCTACAAGGTACGACTGGACATACGACAGCTAAGATTACCTCACAGCACGATGTGTACTACCATGAGCTGATCCAGCAAATTGGTATGCCCAAAGCCCGGTTGTATGTAGAAGCGAATGAGAATGCAAAAGAGCTGATTCAAGCTCGCGTCAAAAAGTACGACATTGATTGTCAGCTAGAAGTCAAAGATGCATACCTCTATACAAAGGAAGAAAGTGGTGTCAAAAAATTAAAAAAGGAATTAGATGCCTACAAACAGCTTGGGATTGATCGGGAATGGAAAACATCGCTTCCTTTTGCTGCTGACATCAAGGCTGCCCTAGCAATGACGCAGCAGGCACAGTTCCATCCCCTTCATTACCTCAATGCACTCATTGACCAGCTTGTAGAGCGAGGTGTACGTATTTATGAACAGACGACTGCTGTTGACGTGAAAGAAGGAAACCGCCCTGCTGTCATCACAAAAGACGGCCATCATCTGACAGGCCGCTATATCATCTCCTGTTCACACTTTCCTTTTTATGATGGAAAAGGACTTTATTTCACGCGTATTCACCCAGAGCAATCGTATGTAGTAGCAGCCAAAACAACAAAACCACTCCCAGACGGAATGTACTTAGGGATCGATCAGCCTGCTCATTCTTTAAGAACGGCAGAATGGCATGGTGAGGAAGTGGTGCTTATCGGAGGAGAAGGTCATAAAACTGGACAAGGTGGGGATGAATCGGCTCACTATGAAGGATTAGAACGTTTTGGAGACGCTACCCTTGGAATTGAAGAGGTGCTGTATCGCTGGTCGACACACGATATGGTCACAATGGATCAAATCCCTTACATTGGCCGCCTAACCAAACACCATCAAAATATCTTTGGTGCGACCGGTTTTAGAAAATGGGGCATGACGACAAGCCATGTCGCAGCTACTCTTATCGGGGATTTGATTGAAGGAAAATCGAATCCATACGAATCCATTTTCACGCCATCAAGACCTGTTTCTGATTCTTTCGTCAAAGATTTCGTTAAAGAAAACAGCAATGTCGCTGCCAATCTGATCAGTGGTAAATTAAAACGAACCGATCAAACCATTGATGATTTAAAGCCAGGAGAAGGCGGCATTGTTTCTTATGAACATAAAAAATGTGGCGCCTTTAAATCAGAGGACGGGAACATCTTTCTTGTTGATACAACGTGTACTCACCTAGGCTGTGAAGTCGCATGGAATAATAGTGACCGCACTTGGGATTGTCCTTGTCACGGTTCACGGTTCTCCATTACTGGAGAAGTAGTAGAAGGTCCAGCAAAGAAACCACTAAAAAGGTCTTATAAAGAACAGTAAAATTTTACTGATTCCCTTTAAAAAATCCAATATTATCCGATAAATAATATAAAGTCTGATAATTTGTGATGATTATGGGGGGACAAAAACATTGTTATTTAAAAAAGAGACGAAAAGAAAAAACACTGCTTTTTTCACTAAGCAGGATGATGGAATAAAACGTATCAATTTTTCTGACAATACGGATATCGCTAAACAAATCAAAATGATTGACCTGACGCAGAATGACTTATTGATTCTAAATCAGCTCAATTCAATTGTTCAGGAAGATATTGCACATATCGTTGATAAATTTTATAAAAATTTAGAAGTCGAGTCTTCTTTGATGCATATCATTCAAGATAATAGTTCTGTCGAGCGTCTGAAAAAAACACTTCGCATCCATATTAGTGAAATGTTTGCAGGTGTGGTTGATGAAGCCTATGTGGCAAAACGAATTAAAATTGCACAAGTTCATCTGCGGATTGGCCTCCAGCCTAAGTGGTATATGGCCGCATTCCAGGATCTTCTGCTATCGATTATGGACTTATTTGCTCAGCATATCCAAGATTTCAAAGAATATCAGACAGCAGTGAAAGCGACGACGAAAATTTTAAATTTAGAGCAGCAGCTTGTTTTGGATACATTCCAAAATGAATATTCTAAAATTCGTGATGAAGCAGAACTGCAGCAACAGGAGCTTCATACAAAAATCACAGAAACATCAAACTCGCTTGCTTCGCTCTTCTCAAACACAACAAATGCTGTGGACAAGCTTGTATCAAAATCTGATGAAATGGCAGATATGTCGCAAGCTGGCACACAAATTTCAGCACAAGTCGAGGAAAAATCAATCGGTGGTAAAAAAGAATTAGAGATTCAACAAACTCAAATGAACCAAATTGATGGCAGCATGACAAAGATTGAAACAGAAATTAAGCGTTTAGAAGAAATCGCCAAACAGATTGAACAAATCTTTGGGATTGTCACAGGCATTGCAGAACAGACGAATTTATTATCTTTAAACGCGTCAATCGAATCTGCACGAGCAGGTGAACACGGAAAAGGCTTTGCTGTCGTCGCAAATGAGGTTCGTAAATTATCAGAGGACACAAAGAAAACGGTTTCAACCGTGTCTGAACTCGTCAACAATACCAATTCCCAAATCTCCATTGTGTCTCAGCACATTGGGGACGTGAATTTACTCGTGACAGATAGTAAAGAAAAAATGACACAAATCAATTCACTCTTCGATGATATCGTCAGCAGCATGAACTTAAGCAAAAATCAAAATGGAAAAATTGAAATAGACCTTCAAACCTTCCTGAACGAATTGAAGGAAGTCAAACAAACGGTCTCCCAAGTTGCCAGCTCAGTCGAATCCTTAACAAATCTCACAAATCGCTAATCCAGTCTTTTTTCTTCTGCTTTAGTATAATAGAAGAAAAGAGAGAAAAGGCGGGATTTGATTGACAACAATTTGCCTAGTCAGACACGGAGAAACAGATTGGAATGCAGCGAAACGAATTCAAGGACGAACAGATATCCCTTTAAATAATACTGGTAAATGGCAGGCTGAACAAACGGGCCTTTATTTAAAAGATGCCCATTGGGATGTTGTCATTTCCAGTCCACTTACAAGGGCAAAAGAAACAGCACACTTGATTTTAAAACATATAGATGCGCCACTTGTCATCATGGACGATTTCATTGAGCGTGATTTTGGCGATGCTGAAGGCATGTCATTTGAGGAGCGCCAAAAGCTGTTTCCAAATAAACAGTATCCAAATATGGAGCCGCTGGAAACAATTCAAGATCGAATGGTAGAAGGCATTGAGAAAGTGAGAGTAGCCTATCCAAATCAACAAGTCCTGATTGTAGCACACGGCGCTGCCATCCATGCTTTGCTCACTACCTTAGCTGATGAACATTTGGGTCTTGAGAACACGAGACTCGTCAATGCTTGCTTAAATTATGTGGAATGGAAAGATTGTAAATGGAAGGTGCTTGATTACAATGTGGTCAGCCATTTAACTCAATCCTCCCC
This sequence comes from Bacillus sp. FSL R5-0422, assembly GCF_038610765.1. Lineage (NCBI taxonomy): Bacteria > Bacillati > Bacillota > Bacilli > Caryophanales > Bacillaceae > Bacillus > Bacillus sp. FSL R5-0422. The sequence goes on along the minus strand of NZ_CP152014.1, from coordinate 1,003,877 downwards.
TTCTTAAAGAACCTGTTATAGAAACAGGTTCTTTTTAAATGGCAAAAACAATGATAAAATAATATTTTTTTATATCGAAATTCGAAATAGCTGCTAGACGTTTCTACCTATTTTAAGGCTTTTCGGGTATCGAATATTTCTCCGATAATGGATCATAAGAAAAATAGCATACTTCCTTTTTAATAGATAATCGCTGAAACAGCAGAATAAACATATTTTACCACTATTTCCAAGTGACTTAATTCCCCAATTTTCGCTAGGACTTTCACAAAAATTCAGGTCTACTCTTATTTGCCTACTTCCCTTAAACTGAATATACAGAATAATCAAACGTCTCATTCTTATAGACTACGGATGATTATTCTGAAATAAGAAAAAAGGGATGTGGATTGTGCGTGAAAAAGAAAAATGTGATGACAAGTGTTTTATTGGCTGTCCCTCTTCTGTTTTCAGCAGGTTTTGGAGGCTCCATGGCAAATGCCGAGACGGTCTCAAAGTCAGATAGTGAAAAGAGCTATATTGTTGGCTTTAAAGCCTCCGCCACCACAAACAGCTCTAAGAAACAAGCCGTCACTCAAAATGGTGGAAAACTAGAAAAGCAATATCGTCTCATTAATGCCGCACAAGTAAAGATGTCAGAACAAGCCGCGAAAAAACTTGAACATGACCCTAGCATTGCTTACGTAGAAGAAGACCACAAAGCAGAAGCATATGCACAAACCGTCCCTTATGGAATCCCTCAAATCAAAGCTCCAGCTGTACACGCTCAAGGTTATAAAGGTGCTAATGTCAAAGTAGCTGTCCTTGATACTGGCATCCACGCTGCACACCCTGACTTAAATGTTGCAGGCGGTGCCAGCTTCGTCCCTTCAGAGCCAAATGCCACCCAAGACTTTCAATCACATGGAACTCACGTAGCCGGAACGATCGCTGCCCTTGATAACACAATTGGTGTTCTTGGGGTCGCTCCAAGTGCCTCCCTATATGCTGTGAAAGTATTAGACCGCTATGGCGACGGACAATATAGCTGGATCATTAGCGGTATTGAATGGGCAGTAGCCAATAATATGGATGTCATCAACATGAGCTTAGGCGGACCAAACGGTTCAACAGCACTTAAAAATGCCGTTGATACAGCGAATAACCGCGGAGTCGTTGTTGTGGCGGCTGCAGGTAACTCAGGTTCTACTGGTTCTACAAGTACAGTTGGCTATCCAGCAAAATATGATTCTACCATTGCCGTTGCTAATGTGAACAGCAGTAATGTCAGAAACTCGTCTTCCAGCGCAGGTCCTGAATTAGATGTTTCTGCACCTGGTACTTCTATTTTAAGTACAGTACCAAGCAGTGGATACACATCTTATACTGGAACATCTATGGCGTCTCCTCATGTAGCAGGAGCAGCAGCGCTTATTCTTTCTAAGTACCCGAATCTATCAACTACTCAGGTTCGCCAGCGCTTAGAAAACACAGCAACACCGCTTGGTAACTCCTTCTATTACGGAAAAGGGTTAATCAACGTTCAAGCGGCTTCTAACTAAACAAGAACAAAAAAATCCGGCTGATGCAGCCGGATTTTATTTATTGCTTCATCGACGTTTCCTCTTTTTCCGCAGCTTCCATCTCCATGATTCTCTCCATCATCGTTGGGTGCCCGTAGCGGAAGACCTTCACTAAAAGTGGTGGATTCACCTGAGATAGCCCTGATTTTGCAAGCTTTTTAAAAGACGTCACCCCTGCCTCTCCGTCTTTTGTCAGGTTTATCGCATACTCATCAGCTGCACGTTCTTGATGTCTTGAAACTGCATTTGTAAAAGGTGAAGCTGTAAATGAAAGCACTGATACAATCATGAGAAGAAGCGGAAGAGCAGCGATGTCGCGCGGCTCCCTCAGCCGAAATAAAACTGCTCCCTTACGATAGAAATAAAAATAGAGACGGTCGATCGCAAAAAATCCCGCAAGCGACAATACTAGATATCCTGCTAATCCTATATAGACATGCTTCATGACGTAATGTCCCATTTCATGTGCCATGATAAATAAAATTTCGCGATCTTTCAGCTTTTGCAGTGTCGTATCCCATAACACAATACGCTTATTCTCACCAATCCCTGTGACATAAGCATTCATCGTGTTCGTTTTTTCAGACATATTGACCTCATATACATGATCCGCTGGGATATGAGCTTTGTCTGCAAGTGTTAAGATCTTGTTCTCAAGAGCTTGATCCTTTAGTGGATAAAAATGATTATATAACGGATCAATGACGACCGGCTGTATAAAGAAGAGAAATAGTGTGAATGGGACTGTCAGACACCAAGCATACAGCCACCAGCGTTTTCTTCTTTTTTGAATAAGCCAAAAGAATACAATTGCACATAGGGCAAGAAGCGGATATTGAATCCAGAAATCTAGAATTTGATCTTTCAACCAGCTTGCCGTACTTTGAGCAGATACTCCGTAGTGCAAAGACAGCTGATAGCCAATCCATTTAATAGGAAATGAAATCAGCATTGTCAAAAATGACAGCACAAACACATATACAAGTTTGCTTAAAAATGTGAAGCGAGCTGCTGTCAGGCTCCAGTCTGCTAATTTTCGTGAGAACCCTGAAATGAGCAGAAGAAAAAAGACATACCAATCTAAGGGAATTGTCATGAAAAACAGCAAGTTACGTATGTTCGAGAAATGCTCGCTGATGACAAGCTCATGGCTTGTCATAAAGGTATGCGGATCTGCACTTGTTCCTTTTACACTGTCAGGAACCGATGCATCCCCAAATAGAAACAAATAAGAATAAATAAAAAGACCGTACAATATGTATGCTACCGTTGCAAGAGCTACCCATTTACGTACTCGCACAGGTCAGCCTCCTTTCCATCCCTCTCTCTATTCTAATCATCCAGTATTTTGTTTAGAACCTGTCTCATGTGGCTCCATCATAGCATGCCCTAACTGAAAAAGCTTTCTCGAAAAAAATGATTATGCTACTCGAAAATCGGAGATGCTACATATAAAATAGAGTGTTGGAGGATCGAAATGAAGAAAATCCTTGCAGGAATTGTGATCTTTGGACTTTTACTTATTACCTTCTTTTATGTATTCAGTCGGACAGGCGAAATCTTTGATGAGAATCGAGCAGAAAAATTACTCCTTTCATCTAAAAGAGAATCCATTTCTTATGAAATAGACGATAAGGACACAGCAGAAGATTTAATAGAAGAATTAAATAAATGCAAACAAACAAGTAATCATCTCAAGAAAAATCTAAAAGAACCAGATTATATCGCCAAGGTGATGTACGGCCGAACAAACGGCACCACCTTTCAGCTTTGGACAAACCGTTCGCAGGTTGTTTTTTTAGTAGATGGGACTTATTATGAGCTGAATCAAAAACAGTCTCAATCTTTTCAGAAACAGTTAAAAGAAGCCATTCAAAAGAGCTGAAATTTTATCTCATTGTCTTTTTAACAGCGTGATATACCTCAACAAACTAAGGGAGCCTCTTCATAAGAGACTCCCTTTTCTTATTTACTTTCCTCTGCTTGATACTTTTCCTTTAGTGCTCTTCTTAAAATTTTACCTGTTGTGTTCTTTGGAATATCATCTATGAAATGGATCGTTTGGGGCTGCTTATATTTCGCTAAAAAGCGTGAACAATGTGTGATGATGTCTTCTTGATCGATGTGAGCATGTTTCTTAGGGGAAATGTAACAGACGACAGCCTCTCCGGTGTTCTGATCTGGCACACCGATGACAACAGCTTCTGCTACAGCTTCATGTTGATAAAGCACTTCTTCTACTTCTCTTGGATACACATTATAACCGCCAACAAGAATCATATCCTTTTTCCGATCGACAATATAAATGTATCCTTCTTCATCTCTTCTCGCTAAATCGCCAGTGTACAGCCACCCGTCTCTTAGTGCAACTTCAGTATCTTCTGGCATTTGATAATAGCCTTTCATAATGTTGGGTCCTTTTGCTATGAGCTCTCCGACTTCATTTGGACCGACTTCTTCTCCTAGTTCATTCACAATCTTATTCTTCACATTCATAATGTCGGTCCCGACTGAACCGGGTTTTCTTTTTCCATCAAGAGGATTGAATGCAGTTACTGGAGAAGCTTCTGATAATCCGTAACCCTCCAGCACCGTAACACCAAATTTTTTCTCAAAACCGTGAAGTAAAGCAACAGGCATTGAGGCACCGCCTGATATACAAATCCTCACAGAGGACATCGCATCCTCATGCCCTTCCTGGCGGTACAAATAGTTATACATGGTCGGAACACCAACAAATAACGTTGGTTTCTCTTTTTCCATCATACGCAAAAGCTCTGATGGGCTGAAATGCGGCAGAACATAGATGGTCGCGCCATGAATCAATGGTGCATTCATACAAACCGTTAAACAAAATACGTGGAACATCGGCAATGCAGCAATGACCTTGTCCTTTTCATCAATGGATAGATACTCAGCAACATCTCTCGCATTTGAATACAGGTTGAAATGAGTCAGCATCGCACCCTTTGGTTTTCCTGTCGTGCCAGATGTAAATAATATAACTGCCGTATCGTCCTGATGAATAGATGGATGCACGTTCTCTTTCGCATGACCAGACACAAGCTTTCCAAAGAAGACAAGTTGATCTGCTACTTCCTTAAAACTTGATCTGCACGCAGATTCATTTTCTGCACAAATAATCACCCGTTCAATAGACGGAAGTTGTTCGTACACCTGCTCGTACACTGGCAGTAGCTGTGCAGGGGCAACAATCCCTTTTACATCACCTGTAATCAACATATACCCAATTTCACTAGGCGTGTATGTTGGATTGATTGGTACTACGACAAGCCCTGCCTTTAAGGCACCAAAAAAAGAAATGACAAAATGCGGTGAATTTCCTAAAATAAGCGCAAGATGATCCCCAGCTTGAAACCCTTCGCTCACTAAACCATCTGCAAAGCGCTCGATACTTGTCATGAGCTCTCGATAGGTCATCTGATTTCCTTCAAAGATCAGCGCGATATCTTCTCCCTTCGTCATCGCCGTCTGCTCTAGGTTTTTGATCAAATCCATTCTCCCACCCCTTACATGTCATCAATGAATGAATGACCATTCATTTTATGGCCAAACATTCCTCCTTTCTATTATAATAGACAATCGAAAAAATTCACAAGATCAAATGTAAATCGCTTTCATTTCTTTCAATCAAAAAAAGCACCGCTATCTCTAGCAGTGCTTGTCTCTCTTAATAAATCAAATCAAGAAAATCCTCTTTTGATACGTTGCCAAAGTAGTGGCGCATGTCCATATCTTCTAATACGTCGCTGATCGTTTTGCGATCGTATTGCTGCCCAATGAGTCTTTTTTCAATATCAGCAATATCCCCTACACCAAAGAAATCACCAAAGATTTTACAATCCTGGATCATCCCTTTTTTCACTTCTAATCGAAGATCAATGGAGCCTGCTGAAAATCTCTTAGAATGCTGCAAATTAAATTTCGGTGAACGGCCGTAGTTCCATTCCCATTTTTGATATCGTTCCAGGGAAATCTCGTGAATCTTTTCCCAATCTTTCTCAGTCAATTGATATTGAGGGACATCCCCATTTGTGTCGAAAATGTAGCTTAACAGAATTTTTCTAAATTCTTCTGTTGTCATTTTTTGATCCATTAATTCACTAATATTGGCAACCCTGCTTCTAATGGATTTAATACCTTTTGATTCAATCTTTTCCTTTTTCACATTTAAAGCCGAAACAACATGTTCAATTTCTGAATCAAATAGCAGTGTACCATGGCTGAAAATACGTCCTCTTGTCGCGAACTGGGCATTTCCTGAAATTTTCCGACCATCTGCCATGATGTCATTTCTACCACTTAATTCAGCTTTGACGCCTAGTTTTTCTAGCGCCTGAATGACTGGCTCCGTGAACTTTTTAAAATTATGGAAGCTGTCCCCATCGTCTTTTGTGATAAAACTGAAGTTTAAGTTTCCTTTGTCATGGTAAACTGCGCCACCACCGGACAGGCGGCGGACAACTTTGATGCCGTTGTCTTCCACATACTTTGTGTTGATTTCTTCTATTGTATTTTGGTTCTTTCCAATGATAATCGACGGCTGGTTAATATAGAACAGCAAGTACGTTTCTTCTGGGTCTAAATATTTTAAGCAATATTCTTCAATTGCCAAATTAATCATTGGATCATAATGTTGTTCGTTATCGATAAACAGCATCTCTATCTTCCTTCCTTGTTCCATCTAAGCCCTGAATGGGCAAGCTGTATATTGCCAGTATATAACGCCTGTGCTTCATTGACTAGGTCTTTATGACGGCCAAAATGGGGCAGGTGGGTGATGATCAGTTCCCCAACATTTACTTCCATTGCAAGCTTGCCAACCTCTGTACTATTCATATGTCCTGCACTCGATCCGTCCTGTCCAGCGTAGAAGTTACTTTCAGCAATGAGTAAATCTGCATCCTTGCTAAAAGGGACAAATGCCTCCTGATAACTTGAGTCTGCTGTATACACCACCACAGCATCCTTTGCCTGAATTCTCATCGCATAGCAATCTGCTGGATGAACCGTTTTCAAAAAATTGATTTGAAATGGACCAATTTGAATACCCTCTTCTGGCTGATAAGCCTTGGCCTTAGTATGTACATCATCCGCAATCCGCCCAAATGCTTCTTGATTACCCGTATGTCCATAGATCGGAAGCGGACCGCTGCTTTTTCCTAAATGATATCCCACTAGCTTCGCATATTGGAGTGGTCCGATATCTGCAATATGATCGTGGTGATAATGAGAAAGGAGAACAGCATCAAGTTCTTCTATATCAATGTATTGCTGCAGTTTGGAAAGAACACCGCTTCCGCAGTCTACAAGCAGACGAAAGCCATCTGAATCAAAAAGATACCCTGACGTTGCTTCACCAGCGGCAGGAAACCCTCCGTAGCATCCAATGACAGTTAATTTCATCGTCATTTTTCCCTCCTTTTCTAAAAGTCCCCATCTTACAATATACCCATTTTTCATGGAAAAAGCATTCTTCTTGCCTATTGTTACAAAACAGATTGACAATTATTAATCTGTTATAATACAATGATAACAACAAAACGTATTGGAGGATGACAAATGCTAGGAAAAATCACAGAGTTTTTTAGAAATTTGCCCTCAAAAAAATGCACAAAATGTGGAAATGATTTAATGGAACAACATGAGTGTTACGGTAATGAATGTGAGGAATGCTCACAAGTAAGTTATCTTAAATAAGGTAAAAAATTGAATTAAAAAGCACTTTTTTCCTCCTTCATCAGTTGGAGTCAAAAGTGCTTTTTTATTTTTTCTGAAAAATAGGTAAAAAGGTAAAACCCTTGTCACAAAAGGGTTTTTTAGTATTTTCATCTGATGAGTTTTAGTTCTGAAGGCACTTTTTATTGACTTGAATCAATAATGGAGGTTCTAAGTGTTCATTTTTTCAAACAATTTTGTATTTTCTCAATATAATTTAATCGTGGACGAAACTCTTTAATTTTAGTTATACTTTAATTCATATATTAAAACTTAATATAATGGGAATATTCCTTTAATGAATATGTTAGGGAGGAAATCTATGAAAAAATTAAAATTTGGATTAGCTACACAAATCCTAATCGGTCTTATTCTCGGTGTCGTTGTTGGGGCAATCTTTTTCGGTAACCCAGGCGTTGAGACTTATTTAAAACCAATTGGAGACTTCTTCTTAAGACTCATTAAGATGATTGTGATACCAATTGTCGTATCTAGCTTAATTTTAGGTGTTGCAGGTGCCGGTGATGGTAAAAAGGTAGGGAAACTTGGTTTTAGAACCATTCTTTATTTTGAAATTATCACAACATTTGCGATTATTCTTGGTCTTGTGCTTGCAAACTTTGTTCAACCTGGTGCAGGCGTTGACTTTGGTCATACGGAAAAACAAGATATTAGCCAGTATGTTGAAACGGAAAAAGAACAAAGCGGCAAATCAATTGCTGATACGTTCCTACATATCGTTCCAACGAACTTCTTCCAATCATTGGCGGAAGGTGATTTGCTTGCGATTATTTTCTTTACTGTGTTATTTGCACTTGGCGTTTCAGCCATTGGTGAACGCGGCAAACCAGTGCTCGCCTTCTTTGAAGGTGTGTCACACGCCATGTTCCATGTCGTCAATGTTGTAATGAAAGCTGCACCATTTGGTGTCTTCGCACTCATTGGTGTGACTGTCTCAAAATTTGGTCTTGAATCTCTTATTTCATTAGGTAAGCTTGTGGGTCTTGTTTATTTTGCGCTCGCTCTCTTCCTTATCGTTGTATTCGGAATTATTGGAAAGATGATTGGCGTTAATATTTTCAGATTTCTTGCTTACATGAAAGACGAAATGCTTCTTGCCTTTAGTACATCCAGCTCTGAAACAGTTTTACCAAGAGTCATGGATAAAATGGAGCGCATTGGATGTCCGAAGGGAATTGTTTCTTTCGTTATCCCAATCGGTTATACATTTAACCTGGACGGCTCCGTCTTGTATCAAGCGATCGCTGCGCTTTTCCTTGCACAGGTATACGGCATTGACCTTACGATTGTCCAGCAGCTCACACTTATCCTTGTGCTGATGGTGACATCTAAAGGAATGGCTGCCGTTCCTGGTACGTCCTTTGTTGTATTACTTGCCACATTAGGCACAATCGGTGTACCTGCCGAAGGTCTAGCATTTATTGCAGGTGTAGATCGAATCATGGATATGGCACGTACAGTTGTTAACTTAACAGGAAATGCACTTGCAGCAGTTGTGATGTCTAAATGGGAAGGGCAATATGACCCTGAAAAAGGACATCGCGTGATGACTGGACAAGATGTACCTGAACCAACACAGCTTTCAAGCTAATGAAAAAGAACCCCGATAAATGGGGTTCTTTCAGATTGTGGACAAAGTGCTAAAATGATCTTGATTTTAGCACTTTGTCTCCTTTTCAGCGCGATAGAAAACCTTTGCAGTCTAGGAAGGACGAGTACTGGCGCGGAGCGAATTTGACATTCGTGAGCACCAGCACGCAGGACTGACAACGAATGCGAGGGTTTGTCTACACGCTGAAAGAACCCCGATAAATGGGGTTCTTTTTTTATGCTGTAATTAATGATGATTGCACGTAGTGATAAAGAAGATCCGCTGTATGGACAAGAGAATCTTCATGCGTTCGTTCAAATGCATGCGAGGAATCGATCCCAGGACCAATCAATCCATGGATGATATCATGCCCTGCTCGAATCGCTGCTGATGCATCAGAGCCGTAATAAGGGTAAATATCTAGACGATAATCAATGTTGTTCTCTTCAGCTAATGCGGCTAAATGCTTGCGTAATCCATAATGATAAGGACCGCTTGAGTCCTTCACACAAATAGACACGCTATATTCATCTGTTGATTGACCATCGCCGATCGCTCCCATATCAACAGCGAGGTATTCCACCGTTTCTTCTGGAATATTGGAGTTTCCACCGTAGCCAATCTCTTCATTATTAGAAATTAAGAAGTGCGTCGTATGCGGCAGTGTGATGTTTTCCTTTTGGATGCGATGGATGAGTCGCAGCAAAAGCGCTACACTTGCCTTGTCATCAAGGTGTCTGGATTTAATAAAACCTGATGACGTCACTTCCACTCTCGGATCAAATGAGATAAAGTCCCCTACTTGAATGCCAAGTGCTTTGACATCGTCTGCATTTTGCACCTTTTCATCAAGACGAACTTCCATATTCTCTTGGTTACGTTTTGCTTTTCCCGCATCTGCATAGACATGAACGGACGTTTGATGCATAAGAATGGTACCTGTGTATGTATGACCTGAAGCAGTTTCAATTTCACAGTACTCACCTTCGATTGAGTTATACTGAAAGCCTCCAATGAGTGCAAGACGAAGCCGTCCATTTGATTTAATTTCCTTTACCATCGCACCGAGCGTATCGACATGTGCTGTCAGCATGCGGTGTTCCTTGTCATCAGTTCCTTTAATAGTGGCAATTAAGCCGCCCTTACGATTTCGTTTTGTCTCAATATTTACATCTTGTAGAAAGCGTTCAACAAAGCCGATCACCTTTTCTGTATTCCCTGACGGACTTGGGATCGATACGAGCTTTTGAATCAGCTGAACGGTTTCGTTTACTTCCGTTGTCATTCGGCATTTCCTCCTTTGTGTGAAAGCAATTCCTTCCATGAATGCCTTTTATAGCATCTCTTCTTAAAATATATCGCTTCGGGTTCAAGATGTCTAATTTCAAATCAAAAATCCTTCCTCTATTAAGAGAAAGGATTCATTGATTAAGCTTCGTCTTGTTTCATTTTTCTTACGTTCCAAGCAAAGTATGCAGTTGTTGCGGCCATCATGATGATCGCAACTGTACCAAGAATCGCTGCTTGGTGCCATAAATAGCTATCATCACCGCTTGCAATGATCGTTCTAAATCCGTTGATCGTATACGTCATTGGAAGCAGACTATGAATGACTTGGAAGAATTTTGGTACAAGCTCAAGCGGGAATGTGCCAGCACTTGCTGCGAGCTGAAGAACTAAGATAATGACGGCAATGAAGCGTCCTGGGTTCCCCATTGTTGTCGCTAGCAGCTGAATAATCGCTAAGAATGTCAGACTGACGACGATCGCAAAGAGATAGAAGCGCCAGAGGCTTTCCACCTCAAGACCAAGCCCAAAGATGAGCATTGTACTTGCAATGACTGCTTGAAGGATACCAACAAGCAGAAGCACACTATATTTGCTGACAAACCATTCAAACGCATTTCTAGGGCGGCCAGCAGGGTCTTTCATTGGGAATACAACGGTGAGCATGAGAGCCCCAACAAAGAGTCCCATCGATAAAATATAAGGCGTGAGCCCTGTTCCATAATTATCAATCTTTTTCGCTGTATCGTTTTCTGTTTTAACAGGGCTTGCAATCATGTTGTAATTGTCTTGATTTGCATCAATTTCACCTGTTTCATCAGCAGCGCTTTTCAATTTATTGGATAATTTACCTGTACCGCTCTTTAAATCTCCTAATCCTTTATCAAGTGATTTTGAGCCTTCGGCAAGCTTAGATGTATTGCTTTGGATATTTGTTGAACCACTTTCTAGCTTATTTAACGCTGCGCTAAGCTGACTTGATCCATTGGCAAGCTTATCCGCTCCGCTTTTCGCCGTATCAAGTTTTCCATTTGCTGTTTCGAGACCATCTTGTAATTGACCTTGACCTGTTTGAAGCTTCAGTGCACCTTGATACAATTTATTCGTACCAGATGTCATTTGGTCGATCGCATTTTGTATCGCGACTGTAGACGTGTACAGCTGTTCTGTTTTCTCAGGCAGCTGTTTGACTTGCTGCAGCTGCGCTTTTGCAGATGCAACTGCTGATTGAACCTCACTTGCATCAGGCAGTTCCTGCAAGGCCGCTAAGCTTTGTTCGAGTCCAGACAGATCAGGCAGTTCGATTTTAGGCAGACTGTTTAGCTGATCGGTTGCCGCCTTTTTCTCTTCATCTGTCATAGAGCTGTTTTGGATAATGCTTTTTACTTTCGCATCTCGATTTGATAATGCTTCTTTTAATGAAGCAAGTTTTGTACTGAACGTTTTTGCGTCTTTTTTCACCTGATCGAGTTTAGGCGCCATCTTTTCAAGATTCGCTAATTCTGGTGACGATAAGACTTTTTCTACTGCTGCAATTTTTTCTGAAAAAGATTGTGCTTTGTTGTTCAGCTGCTCAATGCCTGCTGTGAATTGCGGCATTTTAGAAGCGAGCTGCTGATGTCCTTCTCGGCTCGTGTTTAACCCTTCGGTTAATGTATCAATTCCTGAACCAAGCTCTCCAAATTTCTGATCAATGGTTTGATAGCCTGTTAAAAGCTGACCAAGCCCACTGTCTAGAGACTGTATGCCTGTGTTCAGTTCACCCATTTTCCCTGCGAACTGATGAACCCCTTCGCTATAGGTTAGTGTACCCTCAGCTAATTTGGCTAAGTTGTCTTTTAACTTCGTACTGCCATCTTTTGCGCTTTTTGTTCCGTCATCAATTTTCTTCGCGCCATCGCTTGCTTGATCTAATCCTTTTGCAATGGTTTTGAAGTTATCAAAGATGACCTCGGCGTAATTTTTTGTGACTTCCTTTGAAACCGAATCTTTTAATTTGATAATGGCATTATTCGCAATTTGTGACGCCGCATAGTTGGCGCCCGGATTCGTATAATATTTCAGATTCGATTTTTTCGGATGTTTCTCTAGCACTGTACTTGCATTTTTCGAGAAGTCCTTTGGTATTTCCACAACGAGATAATAGTCCTCGTTATTTAATCCTTTTAACGCCTTGTCATGACTATCGACAAAATTCCATTTGAAATTGTCGTTTTTCTTTAATTCCTTTACTAAATCATCGCCGACTTGAAGGGTTTTCCCGTCGTAATGACTGCCTTCATCCAAGTTGACAACCGCCACAGGCAATTGATCAACTGTACCATAAGGGTCCCAGTACGCTTTTAAAAATACACCACTGTAAATCAGCGGAATAAATAAGACAGCTAAAATCGGGATCAGTAGTTTTTTGCTCGTTACAATGTCTTTCCATTGATTCCGAATTAAATTCATTGCTGTTTTCCTCCCATAGATGAATGACTAAATATACAATTTGGTCATTTGAACTCAAAAAAAATTATGTTGTTGCAGATAGTCCTTTTAAGACGTAAAGCTCCAGCGATTCAGCTACCTCTTCTTTTGTTAAAGGCTCGTATCGCTTTTCCCAATCAAAAATCAGTGCAATATATAGTTTCACCATCACAAATGCAGTCAGTTCAGGATCACAAGGCTTAATGTCGCCTTTATCCATCGCTTCTTGTACTTTCGTTTTGATATAGCGAATGATCATCTGCTCCATTTTCTCGATCATTTCCTTGACCGCTGACGTGCCAAGCTCCGCATTTTCCTGAAAAATCTTAATTGTGAGCTGGTGGTTTTTTCGAAATTCTAAAATTGCAAAGAGTGCTAAGTGAAGGTTTTCTGAGAAACTATTCTTCTCATCAATTGCTTCATCCGCAATTTTCCTCATCTCTAGTAAAAGGGATGTGAAAATTTCATCGAACAACTCTTCTTTGTTTTTGAAAAATGTATAAATGGTTCCTTTTCCGACATTGGCAAGCTTTGCCACAAGGTCCATTGTGGTCGCTTTATACCCGAATTGAGTAAATGCTTTCGTCGCACCATCTAAAATCATTTGTCTCCTATCAACACTCATGATCTCACTCCCGAAATGACTATTTGAACGTTTTGGTCATTAAGTACAGAAAGTAATATACCATATCCCTTTACCTCGATGCAACAACTTTGTTCACATTTATGATTCCCAACTCTTTTTGAATGATCCGCACATGAAAAACTCCCTTTCCATGACAGAAAAGGGAGTTGTTTTTTATGAAAATAGATACGATACAGCCTCTGAGATGGCGGCTTTTCCTTGATCAATACAATCGGGAATTCCGACACCTTCAAAAGCAGCACCTGTAATATAAACACCAGGATATGATTGCTTAAACGTTTCTCGCATGTTCGAAATAGCTTTCTGATGACCGACGTGATATTGCGGCATACTTGTCTTCCAGCGAGTCACTGTCGTCAATTCTGGATCTGCTTTAATATCCATGATTTTCTTTAAATCTTCAAGCACAATGCTGACGATTTGACTGTCTGACTGCTCGACAATTGATTCGTCGCCAGCCTTCCCTACATACGCACGCAATAGCGTTTTTCCTTTCGGAGCAGTATGCGGCCATTTTTTGTTTGTCCATGTACAGGCCGTAATAGAGAAATCACTGTTTCTTGAGATGACAAAACCAGTGCCATCATATTCATTATGAACATCCTCATCTTTAAAACCGAGTGCTACTGTTGCAACAGAAGTTGAGGTCATGTCATGCAAATACTCTAGCCCTGCTTCTTTAGGAAACATGGAATAAATCGATTGATGCGGAGTCGTGACAATGGCTGAATCGGCAAAAAGCGTTTGACCGCTGTCTAATTGCAACCCATAGCCTCCATCCGTTTTTTCAATTTGTTTGACTTTTGTCCCTTTATAGACCGTTGTCAGCTTGAGCTTACTTTCTACTGCTTCCACAAGCGACTGCAATCCTTGATTGATCGTTTGGAACTGTCCTTGTTTTTTCGCAGTCACTTGCTGCGCTTTCGCATGCTGCTGTGATTTTTTCATCCCAAGAATCAAACTTCGATGCTGCTGTTCTGTTTGATAAAATTGCGGGAAGGTCGACATTAAGCTCAGACGGTCAATATCCCCTGCATAAATGCCTGATAGAAGCGGCTCAATTAAATTCTCAACGACCTCATCACCCACACGTCTTCTAAAAAATTCACCAAGCGACTGGTCTTCCGTCTGCTTGCTTTTTGGCAACACGAAATCCATCGCCGCTCTTGCTTTTCCCGCAACTGAAAAAAGACCAGTTGTAATAAATGGGCTGATTTGAGTTGGAATCCCCATAACAGCACCTTTTGGCATCGGGTGAAGCTTTTCATTGACCAGTACATACGCTTGCCCAGTTTCATTATTGACGAGCTGATCGGACAGACCGACATCTTTTGCAAGCTGCGGCCCACTGACCTTTCTTTCTAAAAATGAATCAGGTCCACGTTCAATGATGTAGCCGTCTTTATATAATGTTTGTATTTTTCCACCTAGCCTAGGGCTCGCTTCAATAAGTGATATTTGAATCGGAAGACCTTTTTCCTCGACTTCCTTTTCCAAATAGAAGGCGGCGGCTAAACCAGTGATGCCACCGCCAATGATGACAAGGTGTTTTTGATTGTCATGCATAGGATCGCCTTCTTTTATATGATTACTTGCTTTCGTCAAGCTTCTTTAATACGACGGTTGCCAGAGCATCAATAAATGCTGGTTTCGCATTTGGCATTTCTGGACGATAGTAGGCTGCACCGATTTCATCTGTCACGACTTTACATTCATAATCGTTGTCATATAAGACTTCAAGATGATCAGCGACAAACCCAACAGGCACATACACGAATGTTTGATAGCCTTTTTGTTCAAATAAGTCCCGCGTTAAGTCTTGTACGTCTGGTCCAAGCCATGGGTCCGGTGTATTGCCTTCACTTTGCCAGCCAATTTCATAGTGTTCAATTCCTGCGCCTTCTGCAATCATTTTGGCAGATTGTGCGAGCTGATCAGGATATGGATCTCCTGCTGCAATAATTTTTTCAGGCAGGCTGTGTGCAGATACAATAAGTACTGCGGAATCTCTTTCCTCTTGACTCATTGATGCATACGTATCCTTCACTTGCTTCACCCAATAATCCACAAACTTAGGCTCATCGTACCAGCTTTCAACAGATGTAATCTGTAGATTGCCGAGCTTGTCTGCCTCATCTTGTGCACGTTTGTTATATGATTTCACACTAAATGTGGAGAAATGCGGCGCTAAAACGATACTCACAGCTTCTGTAATGCCGTCCTTGTGCATGTCAGCAACTGCATCCTCGATGAAAGGCTCGATATGTTTTAAGCCAATGTAAACATGAAATTCAATGTCGTCTTGAATATCATTCAAGTGCTCACATAAACCATGTGCCTGCTGCTCTGTAATTTTTGATAAAGGAGAAATACCGCCGATTGCCTTGTAGCGATCCTTTAAATCTTGCAGCATTTCCGGCTCCGGCTTTCTGCCTCTACGAATATGTGTATAATAACGCTCAATGTCTTCTTCTTTATACGGGGTGCCATATGCCATGACAAGAAGCCCCATTTTCTTTTTCTCCACAACCAACACTCCTTCAGATCATTCGAAATAGTTTAGATGGATGATTTTTTATGTTTAGCTGAATAATCGTGAATAAAATCGGTCAGCTTCTTTAACGTATCTGGTGAAACATCTGGAAATACCCCATGACCTAGGTTAAAGATGAAGTGATCTGATTTCATCCCTTGATCTAATATGTCTTTTGCTCTTTCTTCAATGACTTCCCAAGGAGAAAGTAAGATTGTTGGATCAAGATTTCCTTGTAACGTTTTTGTGAGCCCTTCTTTTCGTGCTTCATCTACACTCATACGCCAATCAAGTCCAACGACGTCTAGCGGCAAATCATGCCAATCTTTCACGAGATGGCTTGCACCAACTCCGTACATGATCATTGGTACATTTTCACTCTTCAACTCTGTGAAAATTCGCTGCATGACAGGTTTAATGAATGTCCGGTAGTCCGCTGCATTTAATGCGCCCACCCATGAGTCGAAGATTTGAAACGCACTGACCCCTGCTTTTACCTGGGCACGTATGTACGTGATCGTCATATCCGCTAATTTGTTCATGAGCAGCATCCATGTCTCTGGCTCACTGTACATGAGCGCTTTTGTTTTATGATAGTTTTTAGATGGACCGCCTTCAATCATATAGCTCGCCATCGTAAATGGTGCACCAGCAAAACCGATAAGCGGTACATTTAGCTGCTCCTTCGTTAAAAGCTGAATGGTGTCAAGCACATATGGCAGGTCTTCTTCTGGATGAAGTTCCCCAAGACGTTCGATATCTGCTTTTGTGCGAATCGGTGAATCGATGACAGGTCCAATGCCATTTTTAATTTCAACGTCCACTCCAATAGCTGGAAGCGGGGTCATAATATCTTTATATAAAATCGCGGCATCTACACCATATTGTTCTACAGGAAGTCGTGTTACATAAGCACATAGCTCTGGCTGATGCGTAATTTCAAATAGCCCGTACTTTTCTTTAAGGGCACGA
This sequence comes from Bacillus sp. FSL R5-0422, assembly GCF_038610765.1. Lineage (NCBI taxonomy): Bacteria > Bacillati > Bacillota > Bacilli > Caryophanales > Bacillaceae > Bacillus > Bacillus sp. FSL R5-0422. The sequence goes on along the minus strand of NZ_CP152014.1, from coordinate 987,057 downwards.
TATTCAGGCTGTGAGCGTCCTGCCTGCCTCATATACCAAGCTGGTACATGGTCTGTTTTTTCCCCTTTGCACGCCTTTAAGAACGTGTCATTAAAAGCCTTCGTTTTTCCCATTACCTTTCATTCCACCTTTCGCCTTACACTCTCTTTGTATAAGGCTCAAACACTGCTTTTACTATACCGCTTTTTCAAGGCACGGTATACTAAACCGGCTCATTGTTCAAAAAATCGCCGAATATTAACGTCCAAAAGCCTCTGGCTTGACATATGGACTGCCTTCTCCTTCTTCTTCCGTTTGGGTATTATATGGAACCACCTTATATTCCGCATCTGAAAACACATTAGCATACGGCATTGTGTAGTTATTTGCGCCTGTCACTGAATCGATCAGCGTCTCGTTTCCATTCCTCTTTTCATAAATACGGTATTCAACCCGTTTATCCTCTTGCTTCTCCCAAGACAGCTCTAATGTAAACAATCCTTTGATTTTAAACACATAGCGGGCTTCAAATCCAGAAAACCCTTCTAATTGAATTGGTGCTTGAAGTTCTTTAATGCCCTCTGGTTTTTTAAACGTTTCATTCGTCATTTGGGCTGCCGTTAATATATCCTTAAACAGCTGCACTGGGAATTGACTTCCGCCAGTTAAGTAGTGACTGTTATCGGTTTTGTCATACCCCATCCAGATCGCACCCGTTGTACTTGGTGTATAGCCGGCAAACCAAGCATCCTTTGTTGCACCCTTCACACCTGAATATGTGGTGGTGCCTGTTTTCCCTGCTAAGTCTCCAGCATATGAACCGCTCTGGGCTGTTCCGCCTTTGACAACTTGCTGCAGCATTCTTGTCATATTCCAAGCATTCTGCACGCTAAACACTCGTTCTGACTTACTGCGATTTTTCTCTACCGTTTCTCCTTCATCATTGGTGATTTTCTGAATGAAGAAAGGCTTTTTATATACACCTTCGTTTGCAAATGTGTGGTAAGCTCCCGCAATTTGAAGTGGAGAAACCCCTTTTTCTAAACCACCAAGGGCTATCGCAAGTCCTTGATCCGAAATATCGATTCCCATTTTCTCGAGATACGTTTTCGAAGTATCAATACCAAGCTGGCTTAATGTCCACACCGCTGCTGTATTTTTACTTTTCATGAGGGCCTCCACCATCGTGACCTTGCCTTCATACTGCCCATCGTAATTCTTTGGTGAATAGCCGTCATAGCTTTTTTCTTCGTCTTCAAGCAGGGAATAAGGTCGGAATTTTTTCTCCTGTAGCGCAGGTCCGTATACTGCGATCGGCTTGAAAACAGATCCAGGCTGCCTCACAGCTGTCACCCTGTTATAACCCCTCGCTTGATATTCTCGCCCTCCGATTGCAGCTTTTACTCCTCCAGACTCATTATCAATAAAGATAGCACTGCTTTCAGGAGAACCGCTTTTTCCCGGGAAATAACGATTGTTTTTCATCGCATCGTAAGCGACCTTTTGCAGATTCATATCGATCGGAACTGTTATGGTATAACCACCTTGAAGTAATTGTTCATGTGAAATGGAATACTCTGATTCTGCTTCCTTAATGATAAGATCGACATAGCTGTCCACCCAAGGCGTTTCTGATTTCTTTTTTAAATGAATGCCTAGTGTTCTTCCTTTTGCTTCTACTGTTTCTGTTGATGATAAATACCCTTGCTCATTCATTAAATTAAGGATCGTGTCCCGTCTTTGTTTATTTTTATCAGGGTGTAAAACAGGCGAGTAAGTAGACGGCGCCTTTGGCATCGCAGCAAGTGTCGCTCCTTCACTGACAGTTAAATCTTTCACATCTTTACTAAAGTAATAATTGGCTGCTGCCTGAATACCGTAGACGCCATGACCGAAGTAAAGCTGATTCAAATACATTTCGAGCAGCTTATCCTTTGAATAGTCTCTTTCTAAATTAATCGCAATGATGACTTCTTTTGTTTTTCGCAGAAAGGTTTTGTCATTTGTGAGAAAAATATTTTTTGCGAGCTGCTGAGTAATGGTACTGCCGCCCTCTACCTTTCCACCTGCTAATATATCTCGATAAACCGCCCTTGAAATTGACTGCGCATCAATTCCATGATGCTCATAAAACCGCTTGTCCTCGACAGCCACAAAAGCTTTTGCTACTTTATCGGGTACATCCTTTATTGACACAGGGTCCCGATTTTCTGAATACATACTTGTGAGTTCTTTTCCATTCTGATCAATGATTTGGGATGAAGCATGAAATACAAGCTTCTTTTCATCTATGACATAATGTCCTAAAAATAAAATGGTCAGATAGCCAATAAATGAAAGTACAATGGTACTTCCTACAATGACTAATGGAATGATTATCTTCTTTTTCTTCAAATTAGGTCACCTCATTCCTTTATACGGATAGTATGGGATGTATTGCTTCATAATATGTTTTATGGATTGACTACCAAAGAATTATATATCATTCTTTTGTTATACTATCAAGCAGGAGGCGGTTTAGATGAATGTCTATATGACTTATGGAACAGCAGATTTCTTACATAAAATCGCAAAAAAACACGATCAGGAAAATCTGCTTTATATGGTCGGAAAAGAACAAGCAGCTCTTTTCCATGAGACGGAGGGTGAGACTGTTTTTAAAGCCCCACATGCCTATGATGTGATTTATGCAAAAGGTGAACTTGCCCATTCCGGTTTCGTCACCTTGAATCATATCCCTGTGAAGCTTGAAAGTAGAGCACTGTTTGAATCTACTTTCAAGAAAAAGACGAATATCTCAGAACATCAGCGGGGCTTCAAGGCTCTTCGAGTGTTAAGACCGAAAAAAGATGAAGAAGTGTATTTAATTATGACACTTTGGGAATCAGAGGACTTATTTGAAGACTTTCAAGAATCAGAAGCATTCTTTCAGCCAAACGATGATACTGGCTCCATCTTCTCTCGTCCTGCTTATCTCACATCCTATCATGCCGTTACAGACAATTAAGGAAGTGCTGCTCTCAGCACTTCTCAGCGTGTAGACAAACCCTCGCATTCGTTGTCAGTCCTGCGTGCTGGTGCTCACGAATGTCAAATTCGCTCCGCGCCAGTACTCGTCCTTCCTAGACTTCAAAGGTTTTCTATCACGCTGAAAAGAAGACAAAGGGCTAAAATAAACTTCATTTTAGCCCTTTGTCAACAATCTGGGAAGTGCTGCTCTCAGCACTTCTTTTTTCATGAAAAAAAGCCCAATCAATGGGCTCTTTATTAGCGTCGTGATGTCAGCTCGTACCGATGAATGATCGGCTGAAGGACATAGAAATTCAATAGGATCCATCCTAATAAGATCGGCCACTTTAACATAGGTGAAGCCCCTTTCAATTGAATGAGCATCACCAATAGCGGAATCAAACAGATCAGGAAAAAACTCATTTTCGATATAAAGGTTTCTTTGATTTGATGCCGACAGCTTGGACACATCATCATTTTCGTATGTGATAAATGAAACTTTTCAACGAAAGAAAACACTTTCGAACAATTTGGACAGCTTCCCAATACAATTCCTCCCTTTCCCCGCTTCATAGACACTTCGACTTTTATGTAAAATGACCTTTGATGCGCATGTGACATCCTCTTCTGTTGAAAGATTCTAACAATTACCATACAATCAGTAAAAGAGCATGAAGGAGGTTTTCAAATCAATGACAATATCTACTTTACAAAAAAGCATCAATGAACGTCTTGATGAACATTATGAGGAAATGGTTGAAATTAGACGCCATCTCCACATGAATCCTGAACTTTCTTTCCAGGAAGAAGAAACAGCCGCTTTCATCGCCAGCTACTACGACAAATTACATATACCCACACGTACACAGGTAGGCGGCCATGGTGTACTCGCCTTTATTGAAGGAACTTCTCCGGGGCCGACGATTGCCCTCAGAGCTGATTTCGATGCACTCCCTATCCATGATGAAAAGGAAGTGCCTTACAAATCAACAAAACCTGGTGTGATGCATGCATGCGGGCACGATGGTCACACAGCGACACTGCTTGTCTTAGCGAAAATTTTGAATGAGCACCGTGATCAATTAAAAGGGAAAATCGTCCTCATCCATCAGCACGCAGAAGAATATGCGCCAGGCGGTGCAAAACCAATGATTGAAGACGGCTGCTTAGACAGTGTCGATGTCATATTCGGTACACACCTTTGGTCTCCAGAGCCCTGTGGCACAGTTCTTTATAAAAGCGGGAACTTTATGGCAGCTGCTGACCGCTTCTCTATTCGAGTTCAGGGGAAAGGCGGACACGGCGCCCAGCCTCACTTAACGAAAGATGCTGTCCTCATCGGTTCACAAATCGTGGCAAACTTGCAACAAGTCGTTGCCCGTAAAGTGAATCCAGTTGATTCTGCTGTTGTATCTGTTGGAGGTTTTGTAGCAGAGAATGCTTTTAACGTCATTGCAGATTCTGCCGTTTTGACTGGTACTGCACGGTCCTTTGAAGAAAGTGCACGACACACCATCGAACGAGAAATTGAACAGGTCGTGAAAGGGGTGTGCGCCATGCATGATGCAGGATACACATATGAATATGTGAGAGGATATCCTGCTGTCAAAAATCATCCAAAGCCGACTGAATTTATTGCTGACATCGCCAAGCAAACAGATGGTGTCATAGAAGTAAAAGAAGCGGAAACCCAAATGGGTGGAGAAGATTTTGCTTACTACCTTCAGCATGTCCCTGGTACCTTCTTTTACACAGGCGCCATGCCGGAAAACAGCGACGACGCATATCCCCATCACCATCCGAAGTTTGATATCAACGAAAAAGCAATGCCAGTCGCAGCGAAGGTACTCGCGAGTGCCGTCCTTTCCTACGATGAATAAAAAAAAGCCGCTGGCAAACAGCGGCTTTTCTATTTCTTTTCTTTCAACACCCGTAAGTGAAACACATGGCGAGCGACATCTCCTAGTTGTCCTGTCAGATGATGATTTGCTACACCACCAACAGCGGCTCCGACGACCGGCATTAATTGAAACAGCTTCACTAGGTCAATGTAATCTCGATATTCCTGCTGAAAGCTGTACCAATCCATTTCCTCGCGGCTTGTTTCCCAATCATCTATGATGCTCATCATTTTTTGACGATGAGCACTACCAGAAAAGGCAAGTTGAAATATACAGAGCAAAAAGAGTCTTTCCTCTTTTTGAGACAAATCAAAACCATAAATACACGCCAGCTCATAAAGACATTTCATCTTAATGCTAAGCAGTAGCGGAAAGTCCGCCATACCGAGCAAAATACCACCTGCACCTGTTCCAATTCCTTCAATCGCAGCTGCCTTTTGATAGTATTTCACTTTCTCTTTTGCCAGTTCATTTCGCTCAATGATGGATAATTGCTCATCCATGACTGTAAATGAAGTGAAGTGAGATCCTGATACGGTGGATTCAACCATTGTTTTGACCGCACTTGTGATGACTTGATGAAACCTGGCAGGGATTCGGCGGTTCACCTGCTGCTGAACTCCTTTTGAAAACCGTTCGATCTTTGAAGGTTTTCTTAAAAATCGCGTTTGAAAAAGAATGGCTTCTTCATATAACTCCCGTTCAGCTGCATTCATCCGGTCCCCTCCTTGATGTCATCATACGCTCGCTGTCTGTCACATATATCTGCCTATCTCATCTTTTTTAATCGACTGAGTACGTATGGCTTGAAGAGGACAAGCACAAATGCCAAAGAAATCAGAAGGGCAAGTCCACTTCCCTGCCATCCTCCTGCCGGTAGGACTGCACAGCTCAGCAATATCGATTGGATGATGAGCACGTTACGGACGAGAATAAAAAAGCTCCGATCCTTTTCTTGCTGAGCAACAGGATAAAGTGCCTGTAATGAAAGATGGGCAAAGTGCTTCGTTAATGGCACAAGCTGGACACCTGTGATAAACACGGTGAACAACACAAGCAATGCCCCCACCCAGCCTGCTGCACCTGTATACAAAATAATCAGCACAAAGACGGCAGTTAGCCTAAACACGAGACCGAAATAGTCATTTGATCGTAAAAATGCCCTCACATACATGTAAGAAAATGTTTTACGCTGATCATACGGAACAAACTGCAAAAGCCAGTCCATATAGACTCTTCTTTTCACCTGTTTCTTCAAATGAGGCACATCTGTAAATAAATTGGCCAAACGATAAAAACGCTGTTTTCGTTTTAATTCGTCAGATATGTGCAGTTCCCATTGAAAAGGCTGCTTTTTGACTGCATTGGTTAAGTAAACAAGATAGACACCATAGATGAGATAAAAAACGATTGCGATTGCATAGGATGCCTGTAAAACGGTATAGATTAAAATCATATTCAACAGAAAACGAAGGACTGCATCAAGCCATCTCATCTGTTTTCCCTGAAAATACGTCATTCTCCATTGAATCGCTGTATTCAGACCCTTGATCAAAATCATTTGCGCCAATATAAGTACATACATCTTGATGCCGCCTGAAGACACTGCCGAATAAAGCGGGAGTGCGACAATGGATACAGCAATGAGAGGAAACAGCTGAGAAATGAAGCTAAAGTTAAAGGCTTGTTTTAAATAAGGCTCCATCTTCCCTTCCAAAGGAAGCAAAAACACGAGATCTGCTTCTTTGATCAACGTCCGCACGTAAGAGCTTGTCAGCACCAATGAGAAAACAACTGCCATGACCCAGTAGGAAGGAAAATGAGCTGGAATATGTTTGAGCCAATTACTATACCAGCTCGCTCCGCCTGCAAGGAAAAAAATGAGCACAATGACAAGATGATCATTGAACATGTATTTTAAATATTTTCTTGTATCTTGTATGTGTTCCTCTAATCGTGATTTCCAAATGCTTTGCGTCGTTTTACTCATAGCTTTCTTCCTTTGTTAATTCCAAATAAAGATCATCGAGTGTCGCATCTCTCATATTGAACTGTTCTCTCAGCTCCGTCAGGGTTCCTTTCGCTCTAATTTCCCCTTCGTGCAAAATAATAAAAGAATCACAATAGCGTTCTGCTGTCGCCAAGATATGCGTCGACATCAGGACACTAGCGCCGTTTTTCTTCGCGGCATTCATCCGTTCAAGCAGTGCATTAATCGCAAGAGGATCGAGTCCTAAGAACGGTTCATCAATGATATACAGTTCTGGTTCAACAAGAAATGCACACATAATCATGACCTTCTGCTTCATTCCTTTTGAAAAATGAGCAGGGAACCACTTCAAACGTTTCTCCATTCGAAATTCTTTCAGCAATGACGGCAGCCGTTCATCTAATTGTTCCTTAGACAGTCCGTAAGCCATCGCTGTTAGCTCTAAATGCTCTTTTAAAGTTAATTCTTCATATAATACAGGTGTTTCTGGAATAAACGTAAATTGCGAACGATACGCCTCTTGATCATCTTGAAGGGTTCGCCCGTTCAATTCAATCATACCTTTGTGCGGTTTCATGAGTCCGATGATATGGCGAATGGTGGTGCTTTTCCCCGCCCCGTTTAAGCCGATGAGACCAACAATTTGATTTCTTTCTAATTCAAATGAGATATTTTTTAGAACGGGATTCTTCGTATATCCACCCGTTACATCTTTTACAGTGAGAAGGGACATGAATTCGTTCCTTTCTTTCGTTTTTCCTTTATAGTAACAAAAACGAAAGGTAATTTGAAATGTTTACCTTTAGACAAGTTATGAATAAAAAATAGGCATCTTGGTCATCATAATGTATGTAGAAGAAATGAACTTGATGACCAATAAGTAAATGAGGTGTTTGTTAAAGGCAAAGAACCGCATGACAAGTTGGTTTTTCATCTAAAAACCTTAGCTTCTGTTTTGCTTCACTGATTCTTGATTTTTGTGTCCTATACAATATGTATACGACAAACCAAAACGTCAAATGAGGTGTTTACGGCAGAAATAGCAGGCATATGAATTCTTTATTTCAGTAAATAGAGAATTCAAAAGGCATATCGAATGAAAGCATCAGCATTTCTTCTGCAGGAGCAGGATGAGCGACCAAAGGAGTTCGCTTGTCCTGTTTTCTTTTTTGCTCATTTTTGTGATACGATGAAGGAAAATGAATGAGGAGTGACATGACGTGAGCGATTGTATTTTTTGCAAGATCCTTGATGGAGACATTCCATGTGCAAAAGTATATGAAGACGAGCATGTATTGGCTTTTCTAGATATTAGCCAAGTAACAAAAGGGCATACCCTTGTAATCCCGAAAATACATAAAGAAAACATCTATGACATGACATCAGAAGTGTCTAATCACTACTTCCAAGCGATTCCGAAAATTGCAAGGGCGATCAAACAGGAATTTGAACCCATTGGATTAAACCTTTTAAACAACAATGGCGAAAAAGCTGGACAATCTGTGTTCCATTACCACATGCATATCATTCCGCGTTACGGCAAAGGCGATGGCTTTGGTGCCGTATGGAAGTCACATCAAGATCAATATACGTCAGAGGATTTAAAAGACATTTCTTCTGCCATTCATACGCGCCTTACCTCATCTTAATAGATGAGGTTTTTCTCATTTCTGCCCCTTTTTCTCCCCTTTGTTTCTTAATAGTAAGATATTTAGAACGATTCAAATTTTTTGTCCAATTGCTTCAAATTTGTGATAGGATGGTTTTATCTTTTGATCCATTAACGCGAGAAATAGGGAGAGATTGTGATGAAGCGAACGACGAATTTTAATGCTGGTCCGGCGGCACTGCCGCTAGAAGTGCTTAAAAAGGCACAGGAAGAACTTGTTGATTTTAAACAAACTGGAATGTCTGTAATGGAGCTGTCGCATCGCAGTGGTGAATATGAAGAAGTCCACAATAAGGCAAAATCATTGTTGGTTGAACTGATGGACATTCCTGAAGATTACGAAGTCCTCTTTTTACAGGGCGGAGCTAGCCTTCAATTTGCGATGATTCCTATGAACTTCTTACATGAAGGCGAAACGGCTCATTTCATTCAAACAGGCGCTTGGTCAGAAAAAGCATTATCAGAAGCAAAAGGGTTTGGTGAAACATCTGTGTTTGCTTCAAGTGAAGACGACAACTACTCGTATATTCCAGAAGTAGATGCCTCCGCTTTAACAGATGGCGCTTATTTACACATCACATCAAACAATACGATCTTCGGCACTCAGTGGAAAACGTTTCCTGGTACATCATTACCGCTCATTGCGGATATGTCCAGTGATATTCTCAGCAAAAAAATCGATGTTTCTCAATTCGATCTCATTTATGCTGGGGCACAAAAAAACTTAGGGCCTTCTGGTATCACGATTGTGATCGCGCGCAAACGTTTATTAGAAAAAGAGAAAAAGAGCACACCGAAAATATTAAAATATACAACACACGCAAAAGCTGGCTCTCTTTATCACACACCACCAACTTTTGCGATTTATATGCTGTCTCTTGTGCTTGAGCATGTCAAACAGGCTGGCGGCGTAGAAGCAGCGGAAAAAAGAAATGAACAAAAAGCAGGCATTCTCTATGACACAATTGATCAAAGCGGCGGTTTTTACAAAGGACACGCACGCACTGACAGCCGGTCGCATATGAATGTCACATTTACCCTTCGTGATGATGCACTCACTGCATCCTTTGTAGAGAAAGCAAAGCAGGAACAAATGGTTGGACTTGCCGGCCACCGTTCTGTCGGTGGATGCAGAGCATCTATTTACAATGCGGTATCGATTGAAGACTGCCAAAAGCTTGCGGACTTTATGAAAAAGTTCCAGCAAGAAAATGAGTGAAAAAGCTTTTCTATAGAGAAATAAATTTGTTATAATAACGAGAAATATAAAGTGATGACTCTTGCAATAAATGATGAGCCATATTATTGGAGAGTTCTAAGAGCTTAGCAGAGGAGAGCATAGAAATGAAAACAAAAGAATTAGTCATTATGTCATTGCTTGCAGCAATGGGAGCTGTTTTGCATACGATTTTCCCGCCCATCTTTTTCGGAATGAAACCTGATATGATGCTGGTCATGATGTTTTTAAGCATCATCCTTTTTCCAAAGGTACAGCATGTCGTGGTGATTGCCCTCGTAACAGGCGCCATCTCTGCATTAACAACAGGTTTTCCAGGCGGACAAATTCCAAATATGATTGATAAACCAGCGACAGCCTTTATCTTCTTAGCCCTTTTCTTATCTTGCATGAAGATAAAGAACAAAGTAGTGCTGACCGCTGTGTTAACTGCGATTGGAACCATCGTATCCGGCGTGATTTTCCTATCTGCCGCATTACTGATCACTGGACTGCCAGCTGCATTACCTGCACTTCTTGTAGGCGTCGTCCTGCCAGCAGCCGTGATTAATACCATTGCTATGGTATTTGTCTTCCCAATTGCTCAGTCCATTCTCAGACGTGCAAGAATGATAGAAGTTGCTTAACAAATAATCGAACCTCTTCATAATAGATGAAGAGGTTTTTTTCATGCTTTTATAAAAGAAAAAGGGTCAAAAGCAAAATGAGGAGCGAAATTCCTGCACCTGCCGCACACACAAGTGCTTTTTGCTTTAATACATGTTTGGGCGGATAAGACCCCGCATACCCCAGCTGTCTTGCATAATGAATAGAGCCACCTGTAAAAACGACACCGATACACGTAAAAACGAACAGAAAGACAGACAACCTTCTCCCCTCCCTTTTCTTCAAAAGTATGCTAAAATAAAGCAAGCTATGTATGGAAGTTCAATGAAGCTGATCGTCAGCTCAGAGAGAACATGCGAATGTGTAAAATTTGACTAGAGGTGATTTGAATGGCTAGTGGACGTTCTTTATTAACAGGATTATTTGTAGGCGGTCTCCTCGGAGGTGCGGCAGTGCTCCTGACGACTCCCTCTTCTGGCAGAGATGTGCGCGGAAAGATGAAAGACGGCTATGACAAATTCGAAGATACGCTGACAAGATTAAAAAGAGATGGACAAGCTTTAAAAGAGCAAATTGTTGAAACAGCAAAAGAAAGCGCAGAGGTTATTAAAGAAGTCGGAACTGAATTACAAACATCGATTCAGCAATGGCGTGAAGAAATCAAGCCTCATCAGCAGGATTTGCAAAAGGAAATTCAGGAAATTGAGGAAAAGCTCAAGCAACTGGAGAAAACCTTACAAAACTAATATACTCAAGAAAAAATATTCGTTTACAAAAGTGTGCGGGGTGCGTATCCCGCACTTTTTTTGTTGAAAAAAGGTTATTTTGACAATGTTTTTCATGAGTTTTAAAAATTCTTGAATTTTCAGCTTTATTAATCTTTATTTTATTGGCATAATAGAATTACAAGAAAAAGAGAAGTAGGTGAAATGGATGAATCATTCGGAACAGCCTTTCGATGTAAAAGAAGCACTTTTATTCAGTCAAAGAATGGCCCAATTGAGCAAAGCTCTTTGGAAATCCATTGAAAAGGACTGGCAGCAGTGGATCAAACCGTATAACCTAAATATCAATGAACATCATATTTTGTGGATTGCGTATCAATTAAAAGGAGCTTCAATATCAGAAATTGCAAAGTTTGGCGTCATGCACGTATCAACAGCGTTTAACTTCTCCAAGAAACTGGAGGAACGAGGATTTTTAAAATTTTCTAAAAAGTTAAACGATAAACGCAATACGTATATTGAGCTAACGCCAAAAGGCGAAGAGACATTCCATAAACTACTCGAAGATTATGACCCGGCAAGAACTGGTATTGTCAAAGGCGCACAGCCGCTTCATGACATTTACGGAAAATTCCCTGAGATTTTAGAAATGATGTGTATTATCCGAAACATCTATGGTGAGGACTTCATGGAGATTTTTGAGAAATCGTTTTCAAACATTGAGAAGGACTTTTTGAACGAGCGAGGAAGAGTCACGAAAAAGTCTGAGGAACTTGAAGACTCAGCTGATGCAGCAGAAAAAGCGGCTAAAGCAAATCAAATTGTTTAATGATCTTTATAAATTCATTCATTAACGGCTGAAACAGCCCTTGATCATGCAATGCAAATATCGTCTCATGCACATCCAGCTTTTCAATTAACTGTCCTGCAAAAAGCGCAAGCATATCGTCAAACATGACGTAGCCTTGTGCTTTTTGCTTGTCCATTTCCTCTGAAAGCTCAGCACAAATACGCTCAATTTCCTGCGCTTCTTCTTTCGATACCTGCTGCCTCATCAATAATGCATAATATGGATAACGGCTCATATCGGTCGCCGTCAGCAAAAGTTCCATATAATATTCGAGCTGGCTCATTCGTTCCTCAATACTCATGTACGTTCCCTCTTTCTCTTAGTCTTTCTATTCTAGCCGAAATTACTCATTGACGAAAGAGACGAACCTCCCTCTTCTGTCTTTTTTTCTTGAAAAATCCAAAGTTTCCTCTCTTTATTCCATATGAACACAACATTTTATTTTTTTTCATAAAAACCATTGATTTTTATCCTCAGGAAGAGTAAATTATCTTGAGATATTCAATTAGTTTTTTAAGATTGGAAGGATGAAAAATGAATTGTTGGAAGACCATTAATCTTGAAAAGGATTATGGTTATACAAGACTGCTGATTTCAGCCATAAGTCTTGCTATACTTTTTTTCATTACGGCTTTTTTATGTTTTCAACTGACTCATCCTGAAACGAGACTAAGCAGTCACAACGCACCGCTTTTTGCTATGCTTTTACTTGTGACGTTGCTTGTCCACCGTGTGGTTCACTTGATCCCAGTGATGAAAAACAAGAAAAAAATGACGTTATTTAAACGAAATTGCTGGCAGCGTGTGCCAAAAAACATCATGCTTTATTCACTTCTTAGTCCATTTTGTGTGATTTCACCGGTTTACTTTGTGTTAGGAGTGGCGTTTCCTATGTATGCACACTATTTTATCATCATCGCAAGTATTCATGCAGGCTATTGTTTGCCGGACTTTTTATTTGCATGGAAACTGCTCAAAGCACCTAAATCCTGCATCATCGATCAAGCCCAAGACGAGTTTGATATTTTAGTTGACCAAACATCCTCATCATGAGGTTTTTAAAGCCAACTTCTATCTTTTTCATAAAAAATTTGGTAATGTAGTATGGGAATAGCATAGAGAGGGGGGATCTCCGATAGTTTTATTTTACTTCATCGTCTTTGCCGCGTTTATTGTGTATTCAATAAACAGGCTTACTAATACATTATGCCTTGTCAGAGAGATTCCTGAAGAACGGCAAGATAAGGTGTTTCGCTTTATCAATGTATCGATACTGATCTTACTGATCTCATCATTTGTTGAAATTACCATATCTATTTAAGATCAAAGCAAAAGCTGCCAGTTTGAGGGCAGCTTTTTGTGTATATTCATTATTAGCAAATCCAAGATGCACCGATAATGATCAATAAGATGAATAACACGACGACTAGTGCAAAACCGCCAGCGAAGACTTCTCCTCCCATGTAAAAACACCTCCTGCCAGTTCTTCCTCTGTTCTAAGCTCAGTGTATGCAATAAAATCGAAAACGTTTAGGCACCTGTCATCGTTTGAAAAAAGAACCGCCCGCACGCATGGCAGGACGGCTCCTTTCTGTCACAGCGATTTAATTAGTAAAGATATGCTGCACCAACGATGATCAGCAAAATGAATAGCACGACCAATAAAGCAAATCCATTAGAATATCCTGCTCCCATATAATTCAGCCTCCTTTTTGTGATCACTATATGTGTATGTCGCGCGCAAATTTTTGACTAGACGAATGCCCTTCCATTTGCATTTCTTTTTACTGCGTGTCACAATATGTTATGATACAAGCAATGATAAATAAATTGGAAAGATTAGGAGTGTTTTTTGAATGAAAAAAATGGCTTTAGCAGCTGTAACAGCAGTTAGTGTTTTAACTCTTGGCGCATGCAGTAGCGGTGATAAAGATGTCATCGCAACAACAAAATCAGGAGATGTCACAAAAGAAGAGCTTTATACAACTCTTAAGAAACAAGCAGGTGGAGATGCTTTAAATCTACTTGTTCAACAAAAGGTTCTTGCTGACAAATACAAAGTATCTGATAAAGAAATTGATAAGAAAATGGAAGAATATAAAAAGACACTTGGTGAAGATCGTTTAAAACAACTTCAAGATGAATTCGGAAAAGATTACATCAAAGATCAAGTGAAATATGAGCTGCTGACTCAAAAGGCTGCCAAAGCTAACATCAAAATCACTGATAAAGAAGTAAAAGCGTATTACGATGACCTAAAAGGGAAAATCCGCGCAAGCCATATTCTAGTAGCTGATAAGAAAACAGCTGACGAAGTGGAAAAGAAATTAGATAAAGGTGAAAAATGGGATGCTGCAGTGTCTGAATATTCAACTGATACTGCTTCAGCTGCACAAGGCGGAGATGTAGGCTGGTTCGCAAAAGAAGGTCAAATGGACGAGAACTTCAGTAAAGCTGCATTCAAACTAAAAGTGAATGAAATCAGCAAACCAGTGAAATCACAATTCGGCTACCATATCATTAAAAAGACCGAAGAACGCGGTAAATATGATGACATGAAAGCAGACTTGAAAAAAGAACTACTTGATCAAAAACAAGCAGACACAAATGAAATCCAAACCATCTTAAACAAATTGGTGAAAGATGCAGATGTGAAAGTAAAAGATAAAGAGCTTGAAAACACGTTTAAAGAAAAATCTCAACAACCTGCACAACAACAACAACAACAAAACCAATAATCACCAAAAACCCCTCTGCCGTGATCAGGCAGAGGGGTTTTTATAACATCTGATTAAGCAATCGAGTGATCTTCATGTGCCGCCGAATCTTGGGATCTTTTCATTTGCTGTCCCTGACGTCTGCGCTCTCTTTCTTGCTCCATTCGCTCGATAAAAATCTCTCCTTCCTTCTCAATAAAGGATTGATCAATCTCTTGCTCCTCTTTGGCCGTTGTCATTAATTTATACGCACAGAAAATAATGCCAATGATACATGCATACACCCACCATGGAAAAAACAACATTTTTTCATCGCCTCCTTTTTTTCAGAACAGCTCTCTTTTCCTTTGTGTTACATGCTTATGCAAAAAGAAGACAAGTTATGAAAAAAACGCCCGCATAAGTGGACGTTCTGACATAATTACTCGTGAAAAGTTGGTTTATAAAATGAACGATTCTCTAACGCAAAAATACGTTCTGTATATTCTCCTGGCTTCACATGCTCAAGCGCACGATCCATCATATTCATCTTCGCATCTAAATTATCAATATAGTGGAGAATTTCGGCTTCCTTCACCATTGGTGGTTTCGGGCTTCCCCACTCACCTTTTCCGTGATGACTTAGTACTAAGTGCTGTAGAATTAAAATTTCTTCTGAATCAATCCCAAGCTCTTCAGCAGCTTTCGCAATTTCTGTCACCATAATTGATATATGACCAATTAAATTCCCTTCCACCGTATAGGTGGTTGAGACTGGGCCTGAAAGCTCTTTGACTTTTCCTAAATCATGAAGAATGATGCCTGAATATAAAAGATCTCGATCTAATGATGGATATAGATCCACAATTGATTTAGCCAAATGCAGCATGGACACTACGTGATAAGCAAGACCAGAAACAAATTCGTGATGGTTTTTTGTCGCTGCTGGATAGTCAGCGAATTCCTGTCCATATTTTTTCAGCAAATGTCTTGTGACACGCTGTATATTAGGGTTTTTCATATCAAAAATATATTGCATAATTGTATCCATCATATCATGCTTTGGAATAGGAGCTGTTTCGAGAAAATCATCAATTCGAATTTGCTCATTTTCAGCAACAGGGCGTATATTCCTAAGTTTCAGCTGATTCCTCCCGCGATAATGATGAATATCGCCAACTACCTTCACAATGGTTTGTGCGGCATAGGTTTGTTCATCATTCTGCTTCGCATCCCATAATTTCGCCTCAATATCTCCACTTTGATCTTGAAGAATTAACGTTAAAAATGGTTTGCCATTACTCGCAATCCCTTTAGTAGATGATTTAATTAATAAATGCAGGTCAACTTGTTCGCCGACATCATAGGTCATGATCCCTTTAGCCATTCAATAAAAGCTCCTTCCATGTTTCTGCTCATATAAGTATAACATAAGTCATTATTTGTCAATCATTCAACTGCTAAACTCGTAACCTGTCCATCTTCTGCTGCTTGCTTCATATGCTCATGACAGGTGAAATAAAACAGCTGTGTTTCAAAACGTGTGAGTTCGTTCATCATCTCCAGCACTCTGCCTAGACGAACGTGATCAAAATGAACAAAGCTGTCATCCATCATAAACGGAAGCTGGCAATCTTGCTGATGAGACAAAGCAAGCGCAAAACGAATCGCCAGATAGATCTGTTCACACGTTGCCTGTGAAAGCTCCTCTGGGCGGAATATTCGTCCATCCATTCTTTTCACCATGAGCAAATCATCTTCAGGTGAAAATAAAATCGCTTCATAACGATCATTTGTTAACGGTTGGATAAAACTAGAGGCTGTGTGAAGCAATGCAGGCAACCTTGTTTCTTTATGCTCATTCAATTTTTCTCGTATGACGGTGCGGACAAGCTGAATGGCAGCCCACTTTTTCGCGAGGTGCTTCGCATGCTCCTGCTCTGCGGTAAGCTGATGAGTCAAATCAGACACTGTTCCAGAAGCTTCTATTTGCCGTATTTCCACCGCTAGTTCTGCTAAACGTTTTTCCGTATTCTCCGCATTCAATTGAACGTCATGAAGGTGCTGCTTTGCTTTGGCACACTCCTCCTCAAGAAGAGGTAGTCCTTTGCGAACAATCCATTCCTCCTCATCAAAACAACCGCTTCTATGAAGCTCTTGATTCAGCTGCTGCAGCTCAGAAAGTCGTTCTCGGTATTCTTTCGATAGATGAGAAAGCACTTGGTAATCTTCTTTGGACTCTGCTTCTACTTGACGAAAAAGCTCATCCGTTTGTTTTTCGTAATATTGAATTTCACCTTCTAGTGTCGTGAGCTGCTGCATCGCATGTTGAATGGATACATGTAATGTCTGGCGTTCTTTTTCTCTTTTCGTCTCATCTTTCA
This sequence comes from Bacillus sp. FSL R5-0422, assembly GCF_038610765.1. Taxonomy (NCBI): domain Bacteria; kingdom Bacillati; phylum Bacillota; class Bacilli; order Caryophanales; family Bacillaceae; genus Bacillus; species Bacillus sp. FSL R5-0422. Next base: position 970,011 of record NZ_CP152014.1, on the reverse strand, counting down.
ATATCTCTTGAAAGACTGAAATATTCTCCTGAATAGTTCCTTCCTTTTTTTGAAGGATACTGCTTAACGCTGAAACTTTGCGCTCATAAATCGATTGCTGATCGGAGAGCTTTTCTATTTCACGCTGAAACTCGTCATATGCCGCTGTATTCATTTTTAATTGTTTTAGAATATGGAAGGCCTCTACTAGGAAAGAAAGCTCAGACGACAAGCCAAGCTGTCTCTTCTTTTCCTCTACTTGCTGCTGGACAGGCTCGAGCTCTAGCTCCCAGTCTTCATATTGCCGGATGATTCTTTCGTAGAGCAGCTCCTTCTGCCTCATAAGTGTTTCAGCAGAAGCTGCCTGCACTTGAAAGGAATCTAAGGCGTCTTCTCCGTTTCTTTGTTTATTAGAGTTTCTTTGACTGAATGAGTAAATGACAAAGAAGAGAAAAACAGAAAATCCCGCAAATAATAGTGTGATCCACCACTCTGTTAAAAAGAATAGAACAAACAGAAACACCACATCAAATGCGATCAAGCCTTGGAATAGCGACGCCTGTGAATCAATCGGTTTCTTTTTCGATCTTGTATTATTCGCATCATCTTCTGCTCCGTGCAGTTTTACTTGCTGTTCCTTTAACCCTTTTAGAACAGCTTCTGCTTCGTCCAGCTCATGTCTCGCGTGATCAAAACGTTCATCTAACTGCGCCTTTCTGTCCATGAGACGGATGTATTGAGTGACAGTCTCCTTTAATTCCCACTCAAATTCAAGCGAATCGTCGATTTGTTCGAGCTTTATCGGGCGCTCCCACTTTAGCTTTACTTCCGCTTCGTCTATTTTTTGTTTCAATGAATCACGGTTTGCTCGACACTCTGCTATGCGTTTTTTCACAAGCTCAGCATTCGATGCTTCATCTACGACTCTATTCATCTCCATTAAGGTATCCTTGTCATAAAGCGGTTGAACTTGTACGAGTGAGGTTTGCAAATGATCTAACTTCTGTTTCAGTGCAGTTAATTGAGCGTTTTTCGGGTGAAGGTGTGATTCTAGTTTATCAAGCTCATGCTTGGTTTCTGCTCTAAAACGTTTGACTCGGTCTGGAAAGCGGGCTAATTCCTTTTTCAACTCCACTTTTTTCTCAATCATGGGATAGACTTGAATGGATTCAGTCAGTTTCTGAAGGTGTTCTTCCGCTTGTTTCATTTCATTTTGAAGCTTTTCGATCGTCTCCGTTAATTCAGATTGCTCCCGTTTCTTTTCGGTATAGCTACCTTCTACCAATCTCGCTTGTTTCAACTGACCTGTCAGCTCTTTTAAACGATCAAGCTGCTGGTTTAATTCAGGCTTGCGGCCATTTGGTTTAAACAGCTGTTCCTGTTGCTTTAGCAGCCTGCTATCCATCTTGGTGGCTGCATCTGAGCCAAATAAACTTGAGAAAAGTAGAAATTCGCCTATCTGATCCTGGTTTAAGGCTTGGACATTTTGCAGTCCAAACACATCAAACGAATAGATTGATTGATATAATCTGCGATCCGTTCCCTTTAAAAGCGCCTGTAGAAAAGCTTCGTTTTTCACTTCACCATTCGGTAAAAACACCTGTGCATGCCCACCGCGGTCGGATGTTCTCTCAATGTGAATAACGCCAATCTCGTCATCATGACAAGTGAGGGAACCACCATAAAAAGAACCCTGTTTCGACTTGTACATCTTGTTTTTTGGAAATCCAAATAACATCGATTCAATAAACGTTTTCAATGTCGTTTTCCCCGATTCATTTAGGCCGTAAACTAGCTGAAAACCGTCATCAGAAAAGTGAAAGGTGCGATTTGAAAATTTACCGAAATGGGCGATATGGAGTGAACGTATTTTCATTGTGCCTCTCCTTTTCTCATAATTGCTTTAGCTGTTCTGTCAGCAGCCTTTGCGCTTCTTCTTTTATATCCATTTCATCCTCTTTTGTGAGCGCTTTTCCTGACTTTCTATAGATTGGATGACGCTTGATTGGTGATAGAAGCTCTTCATAAGCCTCAAACTGTGACATTTCAGCAGTGAGTTCCTTCAAAAAAGAATCTTCTGGATAGGCGACATTCTTATTTGTTTGGCAGTCAATCGATATGACCCAAACGAATACATCTTCATCTTCTTCCTGTTCATGAAGAACGGTCATCAGCTCCTCAAGCAACTCAAGCTGAGTATGCTCAAAATAAGGAGGAGCCTCACCCGTCAATTCAATTTTCACAAAATGAGGGACACCTTCCTCTTTCAGTTCACTCATTTTGTTATCCACAAGTGTCACAAGATCCGTCATATGAACCGTCTCTGTGATGTCTATTGTAAGTGTCTCAAACATCACATCCGCACAGCTAATAAATTCCGCTGTTTCAGAGTCCTCGGAGAGTTGAACAACGTAACAGCCTTTCTCTCCTGTTTCTTTTATATGTCTGCCCTGCATGTTACCAGGATAAATAATCAATGGGTCTTCATGCAGAAGGGCTCTCTTATGTATATGTCCAAGCGCCCAATAATCGAAATCCCGGGAAAGGAGCTGTTCAAGCTGAAAAGGTGCATACGCATCATGACCTTCTTGTCCAGCTAATGTACCGTGAAGCATCGCAATGTGATAGGTAGCATCTGTCGCTTTGATATATTGAGAGGTCATATTTTCATAGACAGCACGCTCTTTGTAGCTAAATCCATAAATACTTGCGACAAGCTGATTTCCTCTATAATAGGATTGCTCACTTGGGGTACTGGTTGAAAAAACATGCACATTCTCAGGCCACTCGATTGGTGTCCATTCACCACCTAAATGATCATGATTACCATAAATAATAAAGACTTCTATCCCTTGAGTTTGCAGTCTTAGAAACTGATTTCTTAAAAACAGCTGTGCTTTCAGGCTACGGTTTGATTCGTCAAATAAATCTCCGCTAAGCAGCACAAAGTCTACTGCTCGAGCAATGGCGAGATCAAACATATTCTTCGCACTTTGAAATGTACTTTCTTTGAGCCGCTTAAAGGGTAAGCTAGGAATATTCGACATTCCTGCAAATGGACTGTCTAAATGTAAATCTGCGGCATGAATAAAAGTGAGCTTAGTCAAACGTCTATCTCCTTGTCCGATACTGTCATTGTCCATATTTTATCATGCCATTTTTGCGAATGCACGTTCTATCACTCTTATTCTAAAAAACAGATTTTTAAGGGATAAAAAGGAGGTTTTGTCTTATTCTTTGTTTAATTACATAGAAAAGCAGAGGAAAGGAAGTTGAGGAATGGAGAAGACATACTTTTTAACTGTATTTGACCCATCCGGTGAAACTTTATTAAATGAAAAAATCACAACAGATAGTGATGAAAAGGCAAAGGAATTAGGTCGCCATCGCTTATTAGAACAGCAATACACGAAGCATTCTCATCGTCTCGTTGATGATGCAGGCAAGCTGCTTTTATTTGAACGTTAAAAAAGCCGGCATTCGCCCGCCTCACATTATTGGCAAAGGGCTAAAATGATCTTTATTTTAGCCCTTTGTCTTCTTTTCAGCGTAATAGAAAACCTTTGAAGTCTAGGAAGGACGAGCATCGGAGCGGAGCGAATTGAACATTCGTGAGCACCGAAGCAGAGACCTGACACCGAATGCGAGGGTTTGTCTACACGCTGAAGCCGGCATTCTCCGGACTTACATTCGTTTATACATTCTGGAAGACAGGTCGTCTTTTTTCTAAAAATGCCTGAATGCCTTCCTTATGATCATGGCTTTGCCTCAGTCTTGCCTGTGCTGCCCTCTCCTTTTGAAGAACGGCTAGCAGCTGTGACTCTGACTGCTGGAAATAAATTCGTTTTGTCTCGATAAATGCTTGAAGCGGCATGTTCATAAATGGCTTCACGCATTCTTTTTGATACGCATCGACTTCCTCTTGAAACACGCCGTCTGCAAGGCGCAGCTTTAGCGCTTCTTCAGCAGGAAGCTTTTGTCCACTCCAAATCAATTGTTTCGCGGTTTGTTCACTGACTCTTTTTGTGAGGAAAAAGTGCCCTCCGCCATCTGGAATTAAGCCTACTCCATTAAAATTCATGGCGAGCTTTGCATCTTGATGCATAAACAAGTAGTCACAGCTTAAAGCAAAGCTAAAAGCAAGCCCTGCCGCTGACCCGTGGACAAGAGCAATCGTTACTTTTTTCATACCTGCTAGAGAAAGCGTAATCCCCTCGATCAAATCCATCACACGATGGAAATCCTCTTCACTTTCCTGCTTAAGCATCATGCCAATATCTCCGCCTGCTGAAAACCCTTTTCCCGCGCCCTTGATTACAACGACTTTTGCACTACTTTTCTCCGCTGCATCACATGCCTCTTTGAATTCAGCAAACATGTCCACATGAAATGAATTATAAGCATCCGGCCTATTGAAAACGATTTCAAAAATATCCCCATCTAGCTGACAATTGATATATGTCATCATCCATCCCCCTTTTTTTAAACACATGACTTACTTCCATTTCAACCCGAATAATTCCTTTTCCTCAGTTTAAAAAATTTCAGGATTAGTTGATACCAAAACAAGCATAATTGTTGAAATAACAATCTAATGAAAAAGGGCCCTATGCTTGGCCCTTTTTATCTCTTATTCAAATTGCTGAAAGGCTGTTTCCTTCTTGAATGGCGCTTCTTTCGCCCCGCGAATGGTTTGAATCACTTTCTGGTTGCGGTAGATGGATAGTTTTAAATTGGTCGCCGCTGTTCCATGAGAGTGATCTAGGTTCGTAAATGTAAAGAAATGATGCGGACGCTTGTCTTTGAACACAAGCCTGAAGTCTTCTGTCACTTTAAAATGCTCTTCACTTTCCCATTCAATTAAAGGTTCATACGCACTAAACCACGCCGGGATATTCGGTGTGTATCCTGTAGCCAATACAGCACGATCTACTATTATGCTCTTTTCTTTCTTTAGCTGCCATTGCTTTAGGTTCAGTTTGAGGGACTGATTCTCCTCCACCTGAATGGCTTCAAGCTCGGTCATGGGTTGAATGATCACAGATGGCTCCTCACCTGAAACAGACCGATGATACAATTCCTGGTAAATACGTGAGAGCGTCGATGCATCTATCCCATTTCTTAATCCAGTCAGCCTAGGCAATGTGTTCATTCGTTCTTCATAAGGAAGTGAATGGAAATACTCGACGTACTTTGGTGTGAACAGCTCCTGACCAAGCTCAGCCGTCTCTAGCTCTCTAAATTCACTAGATCGTGTAAACCAAGAAAGCTGCTGCCCTTTCTTCTGATGCTGGAGCAGGTCTAAGAAGATTTCGGCTGCACTCTGCCCAGAACCAATTACCGTCACCGCCTCAGCTTCTTGAAGTTCTTTCTGCTGGTCTAAATACCGGCTGCTATGGGTCACATAAGGCAGTGCAGCATCAGGTACATCGACCGGAATCATCGGTTTGCTCCCTGTTCCGAGCACGACATGCTTTGCCCGATACTCAGAAAGCGATCCATCCTTTAAGCACCTGACTTTCACAAGATAACCACCTTGGCAGTCCGTCACTTCTTCTACCTTCATCCCAAAATGACAGCTATCTAATTCATGTGCGACCCATGATAAATATTCATTGAATTCTCTTCGTGGAATGTCAAACTGTTCAAATGTATAGAAACGGTGAAGTCTATTTGATTCATGTAAATAATTTAAAAATGTATATCTGCTCCTTGGATTCGCCATCGTCACAAGATCAGCTAAAAAGGAGACTTGTAAATCCGTTCCTTTGATCAGCATGCCAGGATGCCAGGCAAATTCCGTCTCCTGTTCAAAAAAACAGCATGAAACATCTTCATACTCCTCTAACAAAGCCGCCAACCCTAAATTGGCAGGCCCAACCCCAATTCCAATCACATCAATCATATGTACACCTGCTTTAACTTTTTATCACTTATATACCCTTTTACAGATGAAAAAAACACTGCGTCACCGCAGTGTTTAAACGTGAGGAACAAATAATGACTCAAGAAATTGAATTTTCTCCTCAGTATAGTGTTCATAACGGTCATTATACGATTTTGGATCTTTTGGATTGGCATACTGCGTAATTTTTCCTGAACGCGGATCAATGAACTTACTAGCAGCACCGCATCCAATCCCAATGATTGTCTGCACTTCTTCCATAATAATAATATTATATAAACTTTCCTGTCCATCTAATGAGTATCCGACATTTTCAAGGTTCCCTAAGATGTTTTTTTGTCTATATAAATAATAAGGGTGATAGTCATGTGCTTTCGTCCAAGCAACTGCTTCATCCATCATACGTGTGATTTCTTCTCGGTCTGCTACTTGATATTTGTCTTTATTACGCGTCATCTCAGACGCCCTTTTAAAGGAGAGCGTATGCACAGTTAACGATTCAGGCTTAAGTTCTTCAGTCTTATTCAAGGAATGCTGGAATTCCTTGAGCCCTTCTCCTGGCAAACCAATAATTAAGTCCATATTAATGTTATTCATACCATACTCTCTTGATAAGTGATACTTTTCAATCGTTTCTTCTACACTATGATGCCGGCCAATGGCTTTCAGTGTTTCATTCTCATACGATTGTGGATTGATACTAATTCGATCAATATGATATCGGTTTAACACCTCTAGCTTATCAGGCGAAATCGTATCAGGACGCCCGGCTTCGACAGTCACTTCCCGTATATGTTTCACATCAGGGAACGAGCGATACATTTCTTCATACAGCAAATCCATTTCTTCCGCCGTGATACTCGTCGGCGTACCACCGCCAAAGTAAACGGTTGTCACTTTGATCCGATGTTCTTTTAGCCAGTCACCAATTTTTTGCATTTCATAATGCAGACCAAACAAAAACGTCCCCACTCTTCCGGCTTGTCCTTTAATTGCATAAGCAGGAAACGTGCAATAAGCGCATTTTGTTGGGCAAAAAGGAATACCAATATAAATACTTACTTCCTGCTGAAGATCATACAGATCCGGAATCGCTTGAAGCTGACGGTCCACAATCTCCTGCATCAAATCGATTTTTTCATCATGAATCAAATAATCACGCTTTAATGCGGCATGCGCATCTTCCTTTGTCATACCTTCTCTCAGCATTTTATGAAGTAATTTTGTAGGACGTATCCCTGTGAGAATACCCCACTTTTGCGTCATTCCTGTGTACTCCTGAAGCAGATGTAAATAAACAGACAGCACTGTGTTTTTGATTTGCTTCCAGCGCTCCTTGTCGTTCAAACCCTCTGGGACGTCTCGTGAAAAACGACTAGTGATGTCTGATCCAGCGATATAACCAGATGCTTTCACCGTTCCATTTTCTTCTTCCCAGCTAAACACCATGGTTAAGCCATCTTCCAATTCACCTGAATCAAACAGCACTTCACTATCTTCTTCAAATAAATTGGCTATATTGACAAGCGGGCGATGAAATCGATCATCTGACAGCCCTTTAATTAAAATTCGCATCGTATCACCTTTATCTTCAAACTTGTTTCATTTTACAAAATCTATGTAGGAAAAGCAATGACTGGAACAGTTGAAGGCCCTGCCATTTCTTGATTGACAGAGCCTTCGTCTAATTATCGTTTAATATCGAATTGATGTAAAAACCCTTCTCTTTGCTGCATTCTAAAGTATTCTTTGATCATATAAGCGACTCCCTGTTCATCGTGCGAGCGTGTCACCCAATCGGCTTTACGCTTAACAGTATGAGTTGCATTTCCCATCGCAACGCCTAAGCCAGCCAATTCGAGCATTGGGATATCATCTGTTCCATGCCCAATGACCACCGTATCTTCTAAAGTTAAACCTAAAGCTGAGGTCAAAAGAGAAAGCCCTGCTTCTTTCGATACACCTTTGCATACAATATTCATTTTCTCATCACTGATCTGAATAAGATCGACAGATGGAAAAGCTTGTTGAATGGTTTGGTGAATTTCAGGCTGAAGCTCACTGGTTGAATATACTTCAATCACTGGTGTACTAACCGGTTCATCCATCAGCATATCACTTAACGATTCAACAAATTGCACGGGATAGAAAATCGGATCAGACGGATGAATCAACGTCTTTCCCATCAGCTGTGACTGCGTTTTTTTCCGGTTGCCAATTGAGAATTTCTCATGTAGCAAGCGAACATTACAATCAAAGCTTTCAAGAATTTGTACAAGATTAAATGTTTTTTCTTCCGTTAGTTTCTTCACATGAAGTGGCTCATCGAGTTTATTCGCTATAAATGCACCACTATGCGTCACAAGGGTTGACGTTGGAATCTTCAACGCCTTGGCAATTTTTTGTGCGGAACGAAAATGCCGGTTGGTGACAAGCGTCACGTAAACTCCTTTTTTCTTCACGTATTCCACAGCTTCTTTTGTAGCGGAATGGATTTTTCCATTGGAACGAAGTAACGTTCCATCTATATTGAGTGCAAGTAGTTTTTTTGACACTGAGGCATCCCCCTTCTTGATGACTGTACTTACGATGAGGATATGCCCTAGCTTGGTGCTTTAGAACATGCAGTTGAAAGAGCTCTGTCTGTTATGAATCTTTTGCAAATAAAAAAAGCCTACCCCTAGGCTTTTTTTTATGTATGGTTTGGATGCGTCACAATGAGGTGATGAAGCTCCCCATGATCCCCTTATCTTTCACACACCAAAGCATTGCTTATATCAGATCCCCTTATGCTTTGCGTTTCTCCCAGAAGCGCTTCTCTCGTTTGGCTAATCGCCTTAAATCCCAAGTGAAACGCACCCAATTGCCCCATGAGAGCGCTTGTTGAAAGCACTTTCAATATAAGTATTATCGCAGAATTTATGAGCTTCGACAACCTTTTTTTGAAAAGTTAGACAGGGAACTTGTTAAATAAAAAAAGGGCGAATATCATCGCCCTTTTCATTAATTTTCTTCTGGATTCCCATAAAGCTCTTCAAGAGGCTTCATGATCACTTTATTTAATTCTCCGATGAGAACACTCACACGTTGTTCTGCTTCCATCAACTGAGAGATTTTATCGTGCTGTTGAACAAGTGCCACTGTTTTTTGTGCTTGCTCCACTTCTTCTTGTGTGATCTCTTGACCAGTCATTTGCTTTTGTTGAAGGTTTACTTGAATGTCACGGAAGTTCTCGAACATTCTTTTAGAGGACTCATCCGCGTTAACCTCATCATAAAGATTTTTTAGAGTTGAGTATTCTTCGCTATGACGCAGTGCTTTTTCAAGGTCATATGCAACATCATAAACATTTACAGACATGTTATGTCTCCTTTCTATCCGTTATCACCGATATGATCGGCGGACACCACTCCACTATAACAAACTATGGCTTTCGTTTCACATATATACAACGAATTCATGAAATTTTCTCTAGTCTGTTTTAAAAGAGCGTGACAAAGATTGCTTGGATTGCGCCGATTAATCCTCCTAAAAAACCGCCTAAAAACGTGATCATCTTAAGTTCATTGTTGGAAATGCTAATGACAAGCTCCTCCATTTTTTTAAGCGGAAAAAGTTCAATCTGCTCACGAATGATATCTTCAAACTTGAGCTTTGCGAGCAGTCCCTCTAATGCATTTGATGCTGCTTTAATTCCCTTATCGACAAGCACTGGTGCCAAGTGTATTTTGAGATCAACAGCTACTTCACTGACATAAGATCCAACTGGCTTGTCCAATATCACCTTTGTAGAGAAGTGTGAAAGCAATTGCTTTTTCACACTATAAGCAAGCTCCTTTACATTCCATTTATCATCCAGTTCCTGAAGTGAAAATTGTTTCACCTTTTCCCATTCCTGAACTAGTAAATCTGTTAAGAACTTCTTTGTTTCTGCATTTCTTAAAAACTTAATGATTTCAGGATGTACTCGGTCAATTAAGCTTGAATTTCCTAAAAACATTTGAACCATACCGCCAAGCATGCCTCGTTCCTTTAAGAAATCATCAATCATATTGCCAAGCCTCGCTTTACCTTCTTCACTTTCAAAGTAATGAATGCCTCTCTTTAAAATATAATCTGCTGCATCTGGAATTTTTGACGAAATTTTGTTTTCCACTTCTAATGGGAGTAACTCAGATAACGTTTGCTTGTTATATTTTTTTAGCAGTGAAGCGAGCTTCCGATCAGACCAATGATGAAGCCATTCATCTGCTTTGACGTCAGCATGTGATACACCGAATCTTTCTAACAAAGAGAGCACTGTAATCTCCATGTCAGCGCCTTTGTCAATCAATCGATGGACTGTATGCAAGATCTCCTGCTTTGCCTCAGATGATTCAAATCTCTTTTGAATACCTTCTGGTGTGAGCAAATGCTCCATAACCAAGACTCCAACTTGCTTCGCTACTTCATCTCTTCTTTTAGGAATGAGCCCCGGTGTAAAAGGAAGATGTTTCCCGAATAAGTAATACGGCTTATAAGGGCGAAAAAGCATTTTAATCGCAAGATGGTTTGTCGCTGCTCCTATAACGGCTCCTATAACAATCATAAAGAGAAACGTTGTGAATATATTCAAAGTCGTCATCTACCTTTCAAACAACACCCGATGTTTATTGGTTTAATCTATTCGTATTATAGTTCTTGTCATGTCCTCAAGCAAATGAAGCATGCTGCTAGACATATGATCAATTGATCTATCGTAATGATAAAGGAACGCAATCTTTATGTAAAATCGTGAAAAAGTGTTTTTCTGCTGTTAAAAAAAGAAGTTGAAAAGAAGGTGTTTTTTAATGACATCAACATTAGGTATTGTGACTCTTTCTCCGAAGTATGAAGAGGCATTCACTCGTGGGCTAGCCAAAGCTGCCCCTGCTTATGGTTTAAAGGTTGTTCGTTTTACACCATTTGATTTAAAGCCAGCTTCAAATGTGATACAAGGTCAAACTTTTACGGATGGTCAAGGATTCGCAGCAGCAGAATTTGAGATTCCTGACTTGATTTACGATCGATGCCTTTACAAGCATGACGCACAATCTAAAAAAGCAAAACCAATCATGGAATGGCTGAAAAAGTATCCGAAAACAGATTTTCTAAATACAGGTATTTCAAATAAAATGATGCTATTCGAGCAGCTCCGCCTTCTCCCTGCTTTACAGCCATATTTACCTGTCTGCTCATTATTAAAAGAGCCATCAGACCTTCTCAGCATGTTAAGGAAAGACGGTTATTGTAAAATGCAGCCGCTCTCTCAACAACATGCAGCATCTACTTACTTCATTTTCTTAAAAGACAACACTTTCACTGTTCAGCTAAGTCCCGAACAAGTCATCACATTTTCGCGTCCATCATATATAGAGCGCTGGTGCAGAAAGTATGTAGGCCGATATTTCCTTCAATTTTTTCAGACGAGTGATCAAAAAGACTTTTTATTCAATGAAATAAGGATTTTCCTGATGAAAGATTCACAAAATCAATGGAATCGCATAGGGATTCACACAAAATCATCTGCAGAAAATAGTCATTTAAGCATTACACAAAAAACAGCCTCCATGATAGGCTTTGATCACTATATCAATACCTTGCAACCGCACATTAGAGAGCTTCTTGTAGATGATATAGCATCTATTCAAGCATTTCTGCCAGCATATATTGATAAAACCTTTTCTCCTTGCATTGAATTCGCTGTAGACTTACTCCATACAAGGGAAGGCAGACTTTTTATATCAAATATAAGATCAAAACCAGGGCGATCCGCTTTTTTAAAAGCTTATCCTGACAAGGAAAATGAATTGATTCGTACCATTCTTGCACATGCTCAATCGATGAAGTCAAAACGGAAGGAGGTTTCTCGTGAACAAAAATCGTTGCATCATCGCCACTCATCCCGCAAGTGAAAAAACAATTCATCTTCCCGTCCATTTTAAACAGCAGGAGGTGATCTATTCTCTTGCTTTAGGTTCTCGTCTAGTAGATGACTTCACCGTTTCCTATCATCAACATCCAAATAAAATTTTATTATCAGAAGATCTATATAAAGATTTACTCATTCCTTATCAATCAAGAGCTGATGTGATCGCCATCGATCATACCTTGTTTATAGGGCCGCTGCTTGGTATTTTCACCGCAGGTTTTGAGAAAAGCACGCAGCCACTAGGAACGAGATCAGATTTTTTTATTAACCTGCTGCACTCTTTCAAACAGCATGCCGGTTTTGCCTATCTTTTTGGTACTCATTCGATTGACTGGGATAAAGGAATAGTTGAAGGATTGTTGTATCAACAGAAAACATGGATTAAAAAAAAGATGCCCTTGCCCTCAGTCATTTACGATCGTCTTCCAAATAGAAAGGCAGCTCAGTCAGCATTCGTTCAAGAAACAAAACGCAAACTCACGCAAGACTATGACATTCCTTGGTTCAACCCTTCTTTTTTTAATAAATGGGATATTCATGAACAATTGTTAACAGATGAAAAAACATGTCCTTTTCTTCCCCATTCCATACAATTGGATCCGGTAGACGCTCTTAATAAAATAGAAACACTCCTCCATCTACATGAGGTCATTTACTTAAAACCGTCAAATGGAAGTCATGGCGACGGTATTTATCAATTAAACAAAACGACTTATGGAATCACTGTAAGCTCAAATCAAGGAAGGGCTGTTCCATTTGACTCAGTAGAGCACTTCGTGACCAATCTTCGGAAGGACCATGCAATTCAAGACTTTATGGCTCAACAAGGCATAGCACTACTAAAAATAGACAATCAACCAATGGATTTCAGAGTTCATACCAATAAAAATAAGTACGGTCATTGGACAGTCACGGCAGCAGTAGCAAAAATATCTGGCCATCACACCGTCACGACTCATCATTCATATGGCGGTACGGTGAAAACTCTATATGATGTTTTTCCAGAAAAGAAGAAGCGTTTAAAAATGTTAGAGCAGCTTTCTTATACTGCCATTACACTTAGCCAAGTCATTGATGAAAAAGTGTCCGGTCATATTGGTGAAATCGGTTTTGATTTAGGCATTGACCAGACAGGAGCTATCTGGATGTTTGAAGCCAATTCTCGACCTGGCCGCGATGTTTTCCAGCATGTCTCATTGCGAAACTCAGAAAGACTGATCGGAAAAAATTTGATGGATTACGCAGCTTACCTTTCACAAACAGACTTAACAACTTCAGATTACACTAACGTCTACTGACTGTTTTTGTTTTAAATGATGATGTTATGAAATCTATGCTTTTCCTATGCTCTTTTCATCAGATGAGATACAATAAAATCAAGTTCAAGGTTGTTTCCGTATCGTCGTGTTTATTTATTGGTTCATCAATAAAAGCAAGGAGGCAATAATGATATGATTTCTCATTTTCAATGGAAACCTCTCTTTAAAAAAGCACAATTGCCAGGGTGGAAAATATCCTTTTTTCACAATGGTGCACACTACGAAGGTATCTACCACAAAACAGGTGATATTGAATGGGGCTCTCAGCTTCCGCCCCATGAAGTCGAACCAACCTTAAAAGAAGAAATCCACGAATTAATGCTGTTCCATGTCTATGATTAAACTGTTTAAGGAGCTTCGCCATGTTAGAAAAATTAAAGCATGTTTACGGAGAGCATATCATCAGCTCCCCTACAAATGATCATCAAATTCTTTGGTATCAAACAGACGAAGGCGAATTATTTGGAGTAGACAAATCAAAGCTTACAGCAAGAGAAATAATTCTTCTCAATACTTTCCTTACACCAATTGATCTATCTCATACAAAGCAAACTGAGGATGAACAAAAATGGTACAGCTATCTATTCGATAACACATCACTAACTGTACAGCACCCCGTCCGTGTGTATTATTTTAAAATGTCCCATCAAGCTGAACAAAGGCAGCAAATAAAAGAGGCTGTGGTCCACAGCCTCGAACATACTCATTTCATTTGGACAGGCGCTGATACAGCGATGCTGATTCAAACAAACGCTACATCAGAAAACAGTCAGTTAGAACTGCTATATGATTTGTCTCTAGCCATTACAAGTGACTTTTTAACAGACTCAGTCTTTTTACAAGGACAGCTCCATTTGCCAAATGAACATTTACAGAAGAAATTGTTAAATGAACAGCAGCTTGTGTTGGACCATATGCAGCGAGGCAAGGTTAGGTCAGGGATTAGCACATTTTATCAATGTCTGCCCTCACTGTTGCGTTACGATGAACCCATCCTCTCTCATGCCATTTCAGATGCTTTTAAAGAGGCGATTCTTGATCGGGATGTTTACCGTACCCTCATGACTTATATGCAATGTAACTTAAATGCATCTAAGGCAGCAAAAGCTTTATATGTTCACAGAAACAGCCTTCAATATCGAATCGATAAATTTATTGAGCGCACAGCAATTGATATACGACATTTTCCAGAAGCATCTGCTGTTTATTTTATGATGAATCTTCTCGACGTTTCATAACAATCAGTGACATGAGCACCCTGCCCAAAAATGAAAATGAGATGTTGTGCACGTTGTCCATTTACAGACACTTCCCCATTTTATACACTTTATATACAAGTGAAGCGCTTTCAATAAATGAATGGGGAGGTTATCATCTATGGCTGAAATGATGCTTAATCAAATTTATAAAGTGTACGATAACAAGGTAACAGCAGTAGACAACTTTAATCTACATATAGAAGATAAAGAATTTATTGTGTTTGTTGGTCCATCTGGTTGCGGAAAATCAACAACCCTTCGCATGATTGCAGGGCTTGAAGAGATTTCACAAGGGGATTTTCTTTTAGATGGAAAACGGATGAATGATGTAGCACCAAAAGACCGGGATATCGCAATGGTTTTCCAAAATTACGCATTATATCCTCACATGAATGTATACGATAATATGGCTTTTGGATTAAAGTTGCGAAAATTCCCGAAATCAGAAATTGATGAGCGGGTTCGAAATGCCGCTAAAATATTAGGGCTTGAGCAATATTTAGACAGGAAACCAAAAGCGCTGTCCGGCGGTCAAAGACAACGTGTTGCACTCGGTAGAGCAATTGTGCGTGATGCAAAGGTCTTTCTTTTGGATGAGCCGCTTTCTAATTTAGATGCAAAACTTCGCGTTCAAATGCGTGCTGAAATATCTAAGCTTCATCAACGTCTGCAAACGACATTTATCTATGTCACACATGATCAGACTGAAGCAATGACAATGGCTACTCGTCTTGTCGTAATGAAAGATGGCTTTATTCAGCAGGTTGGAGCGCCGAAGGATGTATATGAAAATCCAGAGAATGTATTTGTAGGTGGATTCATTGGCTCTCCTGCGATGAATTTTTTCACAGGAAAGCTCTCTGACGGTGCCATTGCAGTTGGAAAAACGCATATACGTGTACCAGAAGGTAAGATGAAGGTATTACGCAGCCAAGGTTATATCGGAAAAGATATCATCCTTGGAATCAGACCAGAAGATTTTCATGATGAACCCGTGTTTATAGAAGCATCTGAGGGCACAAAGATCGATGCGAGCGTAGAAGTTGCTGAATTAATGGGAGCAGAAACGATGCTTTACTCTTCTCTCGATGGTCAATCTTTTATTGCACGTGTTGATTCTCGTACCGATGTTCAGGCTGGACAATCTATACCTCTTGCCATCGATATGAACAAAGCCCACTTCTTTGACTCGGATACGGAGCTCCGCATTCGTTCCGCTGAATAAAGAAATATATGCAGTGCCATCACTCATGATTGAGTGATGGCTTTTTTGCATGTTGAACAACATTTACCATGTTCTTTTCTCGTATGTTTTTTTCGAAAATCACCATAATACTTAGTACAAAGAAGTTACTGCATTGGGTTTCGCCAAGTGGCAAATGACTTGATCATTTCGCTGGTGCGATTCCAGCAAACCCAACCATAAAAAAAATCATATACAAAAAGGAGATTCACATCATGGCTAATTCTAATAGTTCAAATCAATTACTAGTTCCTGGAGCAGAGCAAGCAATCGATCAAATGAAATACGAAATCGCTTCTGAATTTGGCGTTAACCTTGGAGCAGAAACTACAGCTCGCGCTAACGGTTCAGTTGGTGGAGAAATCACAAAACGTCTTGTGTCTTACGCTCAACAACACATGGGTGGAACAAGAGCTTAATTTCATATTTGGATCATAGAAGGCACCTCTTAAGGTGTCTTCTTTTTTTGTTATTATCCCTCACCAACCTCCTTTCCATCTCATATCATGTAGTAGAAAGGAGCGGATCTTCATGGACATTATTTCCGGTATGAACTTTGAACTTCTACAATTCGTAGGTATCTCTCTATTATGTGAATATGCTCATAGCATTCGGTCCTTTCACCTTTATAAAAAAAGCATCACATAAAAGTTGTACCATTTTCGGTTCTTTTCACTTATAGTATGTAGTGGAGGGATCGAACAGATGAAAATAGCTCTTTTCGGTGCTCATGGACGTGTAGGACAAGCATTTCTTCGTTTCGTTCAAGTAGATGATCGTTACATAGTTCGTTCATTGATTCGGACAAACCGAGAAGAAATGCTTGCGGGTATGTTTCAAGTCACCGGCAATTCAAGAAATCGAGATGATGTGCTTGAGACAATCAAAGGAGCAGATATTGTTGTGAGCTGTCTATCGACAGATGGTGATGATACATTATCTGTTTCAATGGAGCATATCGTACAAGCCATGAAGCAATCAAATACATCACGAATTATTACAATAGGTACGGCAGGCATTTTAAAAGCAAGGCAGCAGCCGGAGCTTTACCGTTTTGAAACAAATGAATCAAAGCGGACCACTTCCCGAGCAGCTAAGGAGCATGCCAAAGCGTTTGAACTCCTTCAATCGACTGATTTAGATTGGACCATTATTTGTCCAACCTATTTACCAGATGGAGAAGTGACACGGTCATATCGCTATGAGAAAGATTTTCTCCCTATAGATGGAAAGAAAATTTCAGTTGAAGACACCGCACACTTTTTATATCAGCAGTTAAATTCGAAGGAATTTGTACATCAACGCGTCGGTATTGCCTACTAATGATGCATAACGAGTAAAGACCGAGGTCAAAAACGAATCCTCGCCTTTTTTATGCAAATCAAAAGAGCCTCATTCAATGTGAGGCTCTTTTTTGTGATTCATCATCTAGTTTGCCACAGCACCTTTTTGCAGTTCGTACATTTGCGCATATAGCCCTTCTTGCTGCATGAGTTGATCATGACTACCCCGCTCGACAATTTCACCTTTTTCTAAAACCAAAATCATATCGGCTTTCTTAATGGTAGATAATCGGTGAGCAATAACAAACGTTGTTCGTCCTTCTTTAACGACATCCAGCGCTCGCTGAATGATCGCTTCTGTTTCTGTATCAATGTTTGCAGTGGCTTCATCTAAAATTAAGATCGCTGGATCGTACGCTAGTGCACGAGCAAATGAAATTAACTGACGTTCCCCTGAGGAAAGAGTGCTTCCCTTTTCAACGACCGGTTCATCAAATCCTTCTGGTAGGTGCTTCAATAACTCTACTGCGCCTACTTGTTTTAATGATGATTCAATCGTTTCTCGTTTAATGTCTTCATTTCCTAAGCTAACATTGGATGCAATCGTTCCAGAAAATAAATACGGGTCTTGAAGTACGATGCCCATTTGTTTCCGCAACGTTTGCCGGGACTGGCGATAAATGCTTTCCCCATCAATGAGAATGTCTCCTTGCTGAATGTCATAAAAACGAAGCAGCAAGTTCATGATCGAGCTTTTCCCAGATCCAGTATGCCCCACAAGTGCAACTGTCTGGCCTTTTTTGGCCTCGAATGTAATGTTCTTTAATACATTCTTCCCTTCATTATAAGCAAAGGTGACATCTTGGAACTGAACGTGTCCTTCCATTTCCTTATGGACAGGTTCTTCCACTGTTGTTCCTGGTTCATCCAATAATCTGAAAACCCTTTCTGATGAAACCCGTGCTAATTCTAATCTCGAGAATTGGTTCACAATGCCTGTAATCGGCTGAAATAATCGATTTAAATAATCGACAAACGCATAAAGCACACCAATCGACACTATCCCCGTCGCACTTAAAGACGCACCGCCAAAATACCAAATAAGTGCCACGTAGGCTAAATTTCGAAGCAGGTTAACCAAGTTATGTGATAGAAGTGAATTTAAATGAAGCATCTTTCGCTGATATCGAAAGTGATTGTTGTTCAGCTCATCGAATTCCTCTTTTGTCACTTTTTCATGACGAAACGCTTGAATAATGGTCATTCCTTGAATGGCTTCATTTAGCTTGGCATTGATATCACTAATGATTGAACGAATGCGGTGGTTGTACACCGATGCAAACTTTCTGTAGGTCATTGACCATAGGAAAATAATCGGTACCGCCACCAAACAAATAAGTGCCAGCTTTACATTTAATAAAAACATGGCAATATAAATCCCAATCATGTAAATCGCACTCGTCACAAAATTGGCGAGAACTGTCACATATAAATCACGAATGGTTTCAGTGTCATTGGTAATCCTAGCTACGACCTTTCCAGCCGGTAAATTATCAAAATACCGAATAGGTAGTGTTTGAATATGCTCAAATACATCAACCCTCATTTTTTGAATAATTCGGTTGGCTATTCGCTGTAGCAAGTAATGCTGCGCATATTGAAAGAAAATCGCAATAACGAGAAGCCCTAGATAAAATAGAACAAGCTGCACCAAACCACTAATTTCAGGCTCATAAAAAGAGAAAATTTCCTCTTTTGATAAACGCTGTACTTGATAGGTCTCGCGCTCTTTTCCATTTTCAATGGTAAGCTGATCCCCCGATATCTTTCGGTTTCCATCAAAGCGAATCGGCTCATTCACAAAATAGTAACCGAATCCGACCTGCACCACATTGATTTGTTTTCCGGATTCCATATCACTGTCTAATCGATCGGTTCGTATATAGTTATTTCCCTGGTAATAAACGGTTTTGTCTGTTTTTTCATTGACCTCGACATATGGCTTTTCTACACCTAAAATATGATCATCAATCATTTTCTTCCCAATAAATGGTCCTGTCAGTTCAGCACCTACTGCAATGATGAGAAAGATCAAGGCAACAGACAGTACTTTCTTATAAAGGAGTGCGTAGGTAAGGAGTCTTCTTCCTGTTGTCATGCCTCATCCCCTCCTTCCAGCTGGTTTGTCAGCTGCTGACGCAGAAATTGTTCTTTATACCATCCATCTTGCTGAATGAGCTCTTTGTGAGTTCCCTTTTGGACGATGCGTCCTTCTTCCATAACAAGTATGAGATCCGCATGCTCAACAGCTGATAGACGATGAGTCGTAATAAACGTCGTTTTTCCATGACGATTTTGTCTTAGATTTTCTAAAATAGCAGTTTCTGTTTTTGCATCTACCGCAGAAAGGGAATCATCCAGTATTAAAATGTCGGGATCTATTAATAAAGCGCGCGCAATGGAAATTCGCTGCTTTTGTCCACCTGATAGCGCCACACCTTTTTCTCCGACCATCGTTTCGAGTCCCTCTGGCAAAAGGCGTAAATCTTTTTCAAAATAAGCATCTTTGATCGCTTGTGCTAATTCATTTTGTTTTGCGTCTCGATGACCGAAACGCATATTTTCTTCTACACTTTTAGAAAAAAGAATATGATCCTGCGGTACGTATCCGATCCATTGAAATAGCTGATCCAATTCGATCTCTTGGATTGGGACTCCTGATAGCAGGATTTGACCATCACCTGTTGGATACTGGCGCAGAAGCTGTTTTACAATAGTTGTTTTACCGCTTCCTGTTTTGCCTGTAATTCCGATTGTCTGTCCCTTTCGAACCGTAAAGGACACATCAATTAAATTATTTTTAGGGGAAGTTGGATACCTAAATGTCATATGGTCAAACTGAATATCCCCAGGCTCTTGTAACGTTTTTGGCTGAGAAGCGTTTGTAACATCCGGCTTATAGCTGAGTGTATGATTCAACCGGTCTAACGACGCATTTCCTCTTTGCATAATATTAATCAACTCGCCGATCGCAAACATTGGCCAGATCATCATCCCAAGATACACGTTAAAAGCGACAAGCTCACCAATGGTTAAATCGCTTTGGAATACAAGGTAGGCTCCGTATCCAATTCCTATTAAGTAGCTGACACCGACAAGTAATTTCACTGTCGGCTCAAATAATGAATCAATGACCGCCACTCTCATATTTTTTTGAAATACATCATCTGTCATTTCACGAAAGCGTTCGACATCTTGTTTCTCCTGTACAAAAGACCGGATGACCCGGACGCCTGCGACCGATTCAAGCACGCGATCGTTCATATCACCAAATGCATCTTGAGCAACTGTAAAGCGATCATGAATCTTACTGCCATAATACGCAATCAAAAGCGCCATCAGCGGCATAGGGATGATCGCCATTAACGTTAATTTCCAGCTGATCGTCAGTCCCATCGTAAAAAAGATCATTAGCATATAAGCAGTGGAATCCACCAATGTCAGAACGCCAAAACCTGTCGTTAAAGCTACAGCATTCAAATCGTTTGTACCTAATGCCATTAAGTTACCGGTTTTTTTCTTTTCATAAAAGGTGGGTGTCATCTTAAGTAAGTGGCGCATGAGTTTCCCACGCATCACACGCTCCATGACATTTGCGCCGCCAAATAACTGATACATCCAAAAATAGGTCAGCGTATAGACGACAACACCTAGCAAGCAAAAAATGGCTACATAAAAACTCATACTCGAAGTTGTAAATTGACCAGAACGAATGTCATCAACTGCCTGCCCAAGGTATCTTGGGGGTAGCATTTCAAGCACATTCACAATGAGCAGGAGCGTAATGGCGATCGTATAACGTCTCCACTCTTGTTTGAAGAACCAGCCTAATTTTGTAAATACCGAAAACATATTTGTCTCTCCTTTTAAAGCTAGCCGCTTTCTAAATTTTCTTGGCTGTCACCTTGAATTGTTTTTTTGGTTTTTGTCATTTGTCTTGTTTTTGGCATGTTCACATGCTTTCACTCCTCTTCATTTACTTGTTGATCTCCATCCCTTTATTTCGAAATACGAAATGAATACAACAAAAAAGAGGCAACCAGCTATCTGGTACGCCTCTTTTCTTCATGTAAAAAGGCGCATGTTGACAAATACGCAACATACGCCTTGATTCATCCGATCAATTGGAACATACGAGTCCCTTTTCAATGACCAATGAAGGTGTAATTGTCACGTGAATCAACCCATTCATGCAGTTTGATTTCATTCTTCCAATGATGTTGCACATGACATTTCCTCCTTTTGGCTCTTGAATCTTTTTTTATCTTATAGTGGCTGTCACCATTTTGTCAATAAATATTTTTCAATAAATGAAATTTTCTAACAAAAAGATACATATCCTTGATGTGTATCTTTTTCAGATAACGGGTATACCATGAGTGTAAAGACTCCTTTTGAAAGGAATGAGGACATTGTTTCAAGCTGATCGGATGGTCGTTGCGTTTGATGGACATGAAGACAGTAAGAAAGCATTAAAAAAGGCAATCGCTTTAGCCAAAACCCTGCATGCCAAACTGACCATTGCCTATGCACATGATGGCAAATCAAGCAGACAGGTGTTTGATGCACCTCGCCCAATGACTGGCGGAGCTTATATCGGTGGCGGTATGGCAGACCTTCAAACACCCCCTGTGTATGTACCTCATGATGAACAGCAAAGTCCCTTAATTTTTGAAGATCATACAGAAGAGGTCGTTGCAGAAGCAAGAATGCTTTTAAATGAGGAGCAGTTTGAAGCTGCCATTGAAATTGTTGAGGGGGAACCAGCAGAAGCAATTATCGAATATGCTGAAGAGATTTCAGCAGACCTCATCGTCATGGGAGCCCGTGACCAAAGCAGATTGAAAAAAATGCTCTTTGGTAGTGTAAGTGAAAAATTATCATCAAAATCAGATATACCTGTGCTCATTGTAAAATAAAAGAATCACAAAAGGCTGTAAACATTCGTTTACAGCCTCTTTTTATTTACGAAGAAATTGATGCTTCACTTTCCTGTTTAATTTTTTGCTGAAAGCCTTCTTGTATACGTTTTGTTAACTCTCCTGGAACGCCTTCACCTACTGGCTGACCATCAATTTCAACAATCGGAATGACTTCAGCGGTCGTCGAGCTGATGAAGATTTCCTGCGCTCCCAGCAGCTCTTCTTTACTGATACGCGTTTCTTTAACACTGCTTCCCTCTTCTTCACATACTTCAAGAAGCTTTCTACGGGTAATACCATTTAGAATTAAATTGTTTGCGGGATGTGTGCGAATCACGCCATCAATGACGGCATATACATTCGAGGAGGTACCCTCTGTCACAAAACCATCCCTAATGAGAATGGCTTCAAATGCACCAGCTTCAGATGCTTTCTGTTTTTCCATGACGTTATATAAGAGATTTAAGCTTTTAATATCACATCTTAACCAGCGAAGGTCCTCAGATATGATGGCCTTTGCACCAGCTGTCTGCTCATGAACAGGCTTTTTCACTTGGAACGTATATGCTGTGATTTGAGGAGTGAGAGAATTTCCATATTGATGTTTACGAGGTGCGACGCCACGAGTCACTTGAATATACACTCCACCATCTGTTAATTGGTTATGGGCGACGAGCTGTTTTAATTTTTCTTCCATATCTGATACTGCACCTTGAAGATGAATACCGATTTCTTTTGCACTCTTGAACAGACGCTCTGTATGCTCTTTTAATGTAAACAAAGTCCCATTGTATACACGGATGACCTCATAGACACCGTCACCAAATTGATAGCCTCTGTCTTCAATATCAACATGAGCATCCTCTTTTTCAATGAAATCGTCATTATACAATACTTTCATACGGAATCTCCCCTTCGCTTCGCATTAATGGTTGAATCTGATGCTATCTTAGCGGATAAATGGGTATGTTTCAATGATTATTCAGAATTATTTCACATCATGATAAATGGTCAACTTTCCATTGTAACAAACATAGACTCATAACCAAAAAGATTCCAATTTTTTAGCATCTTCTATATTCATAGGCTCTTTTTTCCTGTATACTTACTCCATATGAACACGACAAAAAACATCGAAAAAAGACAGAATCTACTACATGATTCGACACAAATTTTTGATTTATTGGAGCGATTGTAATGCAACGGGTTACGAAAAAACAGACACCTTCAAACACGATGCTGCTCTCAAAGGCGATTGGTTTAGTGATTCTGTCACTGATCCTCTTTTTTATTTGGGATATATCTAAAACCAATATGCAGGCAGCAGATCAGCCAGCTCAAATGGCTGCGAGCAGTGAATTTCGAGACACAAGCACAAGTCTGAAAGCAAAAGATGATTCTACAAAAACATTAGATGCACATTTTAAGATCAACTCAAACAAACATGTAACGGATCAAACGATCTTTTTAACCTTTGATGATGGTCCGTCAGCGACATCAAACCAGCTTTTGGATGTGCTCAAAGCTCATCAAGTAAAGGCCACATTCTTCATGCTCGGGCCGCAGATTAAGGAACATCCGGCAGCTGTGAAAAGACTTCATCAAGAAGGTCATCAGTTAGGGCTTCATGGGATCACACATGATGTGAAACGTTTTTATCAAAAAAGTGATTCTCCGGTCAATGAGATGAAAGAAGATCAGCGCATTTTGGCTTCTGTCACAGGAGAGTATACGCACCTTGTGAGGACACCTTATGGCAGCGCCCCCAATTTAACCGATCAGCAAAAAGCACGTTTAAAACAAAAAGGCTTTATCTACTGGGATTGGACAATTGACAGTCTTGACTGGAAATATAAAAGCTCAAAATATGTACCAGAAGTTTTGAATCAGCTGCAAGTGCTAGAGACAAAACACCCAAAAGAACCAAAAATCATCTTAATGCACGATCAGCCAGCGACAGCAAAATACTTAAACAGTTTGCTCACACAGCTAAAAGCCAAGGGCTATACATTTGAAGTTCTTGATGAAACAATGAAGCCGCTGCAGCAATAAAGAAACACCCGCACCTATCGGATGCGGGTGTTTTAATGTTTTATAAACCTTTCACGAGATCGCCAATTCGTTCATGAAAGACAAGTTCAAACAATGGATCGTATTCTGTTTCACTCAAATTCATCATTACCTTGAAGATGGAAGGATTTTGAGCAGCATCTTCTGGAATATATCTTGCTGGCGCTACTTCTAGGGAGGTTCCCATGACGAGCAGAAGGTCCGCTTGCTGAAGTGATTTCTCTACTTGATCAAAATGTTTGACCCTATCCCCAAAAAGGACAACATCTGTTTTCAACACTTGCCCACATGTCCGTCCGTCTGCGGAAACCTTGAGACATACAGGCACTTCTTCTTGTAATAAATAAGGCAGTTCATATGTCGCATGGCACGATGGGCAAGTAGCGGTTTGAATGGAACCGTGGAGTTCATATACATGCTGGCTTCCTGCTTTTTTATGCAATCCGTCAATATTTTGGGTGAAAATATCCACATGCTTTCCTTGTTTCTCAAGGTTGGCTAAAAAGGTATGCCCGCTATTCGGCTCGTACGCCCCGCTCATTTTCATCTGAAACAATTCCTTGAATTTCGGCCAGAATTGATGAGGATTTGATAAAAAGTAGGACCTGCTCATCGCCTCCATGCGACTGGTGTCTTCAGTCCATAAACCGCCCGTTGACCTAAAATCAGGAATACCTGATTCCGTGCTCATACCCGCACCTGAAAGTACCATAATATGTGAAGCCTGCGTTAATTTTTCTTTTAGCACTGCCACCTTTGTTTGATCCACTCATCCATCCTCCTTTATTCACTCAGCTGTTTTTCACCTTTTTGTTTCATGTAAATGGTCTGTCCAGGGAAGGCAAATTCTACACCTTCTTCATGGAAGATATCCATGATACGGTAGTTAATGTCCTGTTTGATATTCAGGTTTTCAGCCCAGACCGTCGTGTTTGTGTAAAAGTTGAAAAATAAATTCAAATAACTGTCTGCCAGTACATCGAGATTCACCATGATTGTCTCCTTGTGTACCCCATCATGCTCATCAAGCATTTGTTTAAGTCGCTTGATACAATGGTCCAAATTTTCCTTTGGTGTATTGTAGGATACACGTACGGAAAACGTTATTTGGCGTTTATTCATTCTCGTCCAGTTCGTGATTGGTTCCTTTGAAAGCGTAGAATTCGGAACTGTCACGACAGCTTCAGCAGGTGTTCTAAACTTTGTACTTCGAAATGTAATGTCCTCGACAGTCCCAAGAACACTTGGTGTCTCCACAAAGTCGCCCATCGTAAAAGGCTTCTCTGTAATAATGACAATCCCTCCAAAAAAGTTTGCCACCGTATCCTGTGCAGCAAGTGCAAAAGCTAGACCACCCAGACCGAGACCTGCCACAAGTCCATTTACATCATAATTAAATTCCTGTGCAATGACACTAATACTGAGTGCAATGATAATGAAGCGAAACACCTTCGATAAAAACGGTGCTAAAATATCATCCATTTCTAATTCAAATTTCGAATTTACTTTTTGAAATAAGAAAGAAGAAGCTGCAGTTAAATTACAAAGCCCCCACGTCAGCATCAATATAATGGAGGATCTATATAATTTGATGATGACATCCATATGATGCTCAAAGTATGGTGCCTGTCTTAACGCAAAATATAACCCAAGTGCGACAAAAAACAGTCTGGCTGGCTTTTCGAATGCCACAACAATTTGATTAATGACCTCCGTTTTAGACCGATTGGTCAGCCTAAAGAGAAGATGAAATAAGTACTTCGTAAATACTTTCCGAAGCAATAAAAAAAGCAATAAAATACAAAGACTAATACCGATTTGGATCGCAACATCTACTGTAAAATATGTATCCATCCATTTTTGTGTAAACATGTTTGTCTCTCTCCTTTAAAACAATCCTCTCTAGTTTATAATATAACCTTCGTTTATGTCCTCTCATAAATGTCTGACCTCTAAATAAAAAGCCTCGGGACGAATCCCGAGGCATGATGTTCAATTATGAAATTTTGGCTAGAGACATATCGACGGGCAGCAAACTACTTTTTCTTCTGAGCCTGATCAAGGAGAGTCGCTTTAAACATTTCAGCATCCGTTTCGACCTTAATACGTTCTTCCACTCTAATTCTCCCTTTACCCAATCATCTCGCCTCCTTTTCATCATTATAAAACATCAGAATTTTCAGTCAACATGACGAAAGCACTAATATTTTGGCGAACGCTGACGATTTGGACAAAATTGATCGAAGAAAAAATTGATGTACTTCAGATTTACTCAATCATGGCTTGGGATATTCCAGCAACTTTTCACATTGTGATTCACCATTACTTACAGCTCTTCTTTCCTCCATATAGTAAAGAAGGAAAAATGGTAAAGCATTTGATATGATAAAACAAGAACTTAAGTCAGGAGCTGGAGCATGTGTATATTATTGCGCATAGAGGGTCATCAAGCACTGCCCCAGAAAATACAATTGCCGCATTTGATTTAGCTGTTCAGCAAGGTGCAGATTATATTGAATTAGATGTACAGCTCACATTGGACCAGCATGTCGTCGTAATCCATGACGATACTGTAGACCGAACGACGAACGGGAACGGCTTCGTCAAAAGCTATACACTTGATCAGCTAAAAAAACTGGACGCAGGAAGCTGGTTTGACCAACAGTACACGAATGAACGAATCCCAACATTACAAGAAATTCTTGAAAGATACAGCCAGAGGATCGGAATATTGATTGAGATCAAACACCCAAAACGGCAGATAGGAATTGAAAAGGCAGTTGCTCGCATCATCAACCGGTTTGCCCATTCTCGCCATATGATGATTCAATCTTTTGATGATCATGCACTTCAAAGAATCAAAGCTTTCGCCCCTTCTCTTCGAACAGCTTTGATTATAAAGCCTAATACATTTAAACTGACGAAAAGAAAGTTAATGGCATACAGCACGTTTGCCAACTGCCTTAATATGAAGAAGACAATGATCAACAGATGGTGGATAGACCGCATCCACGCATTCGGAATGGATGTGTTTATATGGACTGTGAAAGATCAAAAAACAGCTGATCGGATCAAAAAATATTCCGTTGATGGTGTCGTGACGGATCACCCGCCATTTTTTCTAAAGGAGAAATGATGTAAATGAAAGCTTATCTTGCCGTATTTATTGGCGGACTGATTGGGACACTTTGCAGATATGAACTTAGCCAATCTGTTGTCAGCCAAACATTTCCTTATGCAACACTAATCGAAAATGTGGCAGGCAGTCTGCTTCTTGGTTTTTCAACAGGATATTTTATGTTCCAAAAGAGAAAAAAATATCTTGCCGCTTTGATCGGAACAGGATTTTGCGGAGGCTTTACGACAATGTCCACTTTTTCTAAAGAAACAATTCTTTTATTACAGACTGGGCAATTCACTTTAAGTGTGACCTACATCCTGCTCTCAGTCATTGCCGGAATAGCGGCTGCCTTATGTGGACTAATGCTCGCTCAGCGGCTCTTTCAACGAAATAAGCAGGAGAGAGGAGGCAGATAAATGATCGTTTTATATACAGCTATTGCCGGCGGGATTGGCAGCGCCCTTCGTTTTTTCATTAGCCAATTGATGCAGAAAACTAAGTCTCATGCTCGTTTCCCGTACAGTATTATTCTCATTAATTTATTAGGTGCTGCCGGTTTAGGTATACTGACAGGTGCCGTGACTGCCAATCATCCGCTACTAATGATCATTGGAACAGGTTTTTTCGGAGGCTTTACAACATTCTCTACGTTTAGTGTAGAGTCTGCGACCATGCTACAGCAGCGGCAAATTGGAAAACTAGCTGTCTACTTATTGATCACAATCATCGGGTCTTTCTGTCTCTTTGCCACGTTCTATCAAATAGGACGTCACCTTGTTTAAACATTGGTTATCGCAGCTAAGCTAATGAGCAGTTGATCCATAAGCTGGCGTTTCATTAAAAAAAGAGTTTTTTCACTATAGCCGATTTCCATCGCACACTTGGCCATCCGCCAATCTCGAAAGTATTTGTAATCGATGAGCTGCTTCTCTATCTCATCCAACTCTTTTAGTGCTGTTTCAATACAAGCAACGATGAGTTCATACTGATTTTTTTGCTCTTCTAACTTCTTCCGTGTCATGTGTTCCAAATGATGCGAACTTCTTTTTTCAAGCTGTCTTTCGATATTTAAAATCGCCGCCTGGTAATTTTTGAAATTCTTCAAATGAAACTCAATTCGTTTCATTGAGGTTTTTTTCTCCGTGATACTCGCTGTTTCATACCAAAGCATGTCCATCCCCCTCTATAGAACGTTTGTTCTTATTATAACCCGAACAAACATTCGTAAAAAGAGACTAAATACCTAAAAAAACCTTGAGCTTATTTTTCGCTCAAGGTCATTTCATTTACTAACAGCGGCTCTTTTATATCAAGCCCTGTGCGTGTATTTCCTTTATCTGTTGACGTGACGCCTTTCTTCAAATCGATCTTTTTCACATAGCGTCCATCCATCTCCAAGACCTTCATCCGAATATCGTCAAGATAAATGGATTGTCCTTCTCGGATATCAATGTTCTCATTTAAGATGAGCCCGCCTATTGTATCAATTTCTTCATCATGATATGACATTTCGATCAAATCTTGTACTTCCTCTAATCTGACTTTGCCATCTAAAACATAATGATGATCGGATCTTTTTTGAATAACCGGCTGCTCATCTTCATCGAATTCATCTCGAATATCTCCAACAATCTCTTCTAAAATATCTTCTGTTGTGACAAGTCCAGACGTTCCGCCATATTCGTCGGTTAAAATCGCCATGTGCATTCGATCGCGTTGCATCTTGACGAGAAGCTCCTGAATAGGAATCGTATCAATGACTTCAATCACTGGATATATATAATCTTGGATCTTCAATTGATCCTTTTCTCCTTGATACACAAGATCTGCAAAGAGCTGCTTTTTGTTCAGCATGCCGATGACATGATCTTTATCGCCTGAAAACACGGGAAAGCGTGTATACTTCTCCTGCGTCATGATGGAGAGGATTTCATCTAGCGGCATATCTTCTGGAATGGCACAAATTTCTCTCCGCGGGACCATGATCTCTCTGGCAATTCGATTATCAAAGTCGAAAATTTTATTCATATAATTATATTCTGACGGGTTGATTTCCCCATTTTTTAAGCTCTCAGATAATAAAATCTTTAATTCTTCTTCAGAATGGGAATGTTCTTTTTCAGACCCCATATCGATGCCCATCATTTTGGTTAAAACACGGGCTGACCCGTTTAACACATAAATGAAAGGGAACATTAGGATATAAAATGCATGTAGCGGACCTGACAGCCAAAGCGTCATTTTTTCCGCCTTTTGAATCGCTAGTGTTTTTGGTGCAAGCTCACCGACGACTACATGCAAAAAGGTAATAATAGAGAACGCAAGTGTTGCTGAGATCAGGCTGATTGCTGAATCAGGAATGTTTGTCAAACCAAAACCTCGAACCAAAAGTTCTTTTACAGCTGGCTTACCAATCCACCCTAAACCAAGGGATGTCACTGTAATACCAAGCTGACAGGCTGACAAATATTCATCCAGCCTTGATGTCACCTTTTTCGCCACGATGGCCTTTTTGGACCCTTCGGCAACAAGCTGATCAATTCTTGAGCTTCTCACCTTTACGATGGCAAATTCAGATGCAACAAAGAAAGCTGTTAAAGCAATCAAAACACCGACTATACTCAGATTAACAATATCGTCCATTTAACCTTGCTCTTTCTTAGAAGAACAAGGAGTCACCTCCTGATTGATGATGTTATGTTTTGTAAAACGGTTAACTGATTAAATAAGACTATATTGAGGGCCCCACTTAACCACCTCCGGTTCACGTATAAATCCGTTTCTCTACATATATATGAAACGGTATTCATTTTATCTTACCATAAATAATCTGAAAATTCCTGTATCACTATGTGAAATTTGACAGGACCATTTAGACTGAGAAATCCCTCTCTCCTCTTCATATCGGCAGGAAATCTGAACAATTAACTTGTATTTCAGGCTAGAATTATATTAAACTATTTTCATAAACTATAACGTGACGGTTAGGAGGAGATGTTCAGATGGGGCTGAGAAAAAGTATCGTATTGGTGAACTAGCACAGATTGCACAGGTGACGAAACGTACTGTAGATTATTATACAAATCTAGGGTTGCTTGCGCCTGTTAGATCTTGCTCAAATTATCGTTATTACGATGAACATGCTTTAAAACGATTACAATTAATCGTTCTTTGCAAACAGCAGAGATTGGCTCTTTCTGACATCAAATCCAGATTAGATGAACAATTCCCTTCTCAAAAGGAAGCTTCTGATGAACTTGTCCATTTAACCTCTGATATCGATCGGATGAACGAGCATATGGACCGCATTTTGGTACGTTGTAAGCAGCTTGAACCAGAACAACGTGAAAAATTAAAAGAACAGCTTACACCCGAGAAGATGACGGCTGTCCAATCATTTTTACTGCTGTTGAGTTAAAATTTTTACTAAACAGGAGGTGTTACCTTCGTTCTCAAAGTCAGAACGAAGGCCTTAATTGGACATAGTTAATTTACTTATAGTTGCTTTGCTTATAGCTTTAACCGCATTTTTCGTTGCATCAGAGTTTGCGATCATTCGCTTAAGAAGCTCAAGAATTGATCAGTTAATCGCAGAAGGTAATAAAACAGCAGTTGCTGTCAAGCATGTCACCACTCACCTTGATGAGTATCTGTCGGCCTGTCAGCTCGGTATTACCATTACCGCCCTTGGTATTGGTTGGTTAGGGGAAGAAACCATTGCGCACATGCTTGCTCCACTTTTTGTAGAGCTATCAATCCCTCAATCAGCTAGTTCTATTGTCACTTTTATTATTGCGTTTAGTATTATGACGTTTTTACACGTTGTGGTTGGAGAACTTGCACCAAAAACACTCGCCATTCAAAAGGCAGAGCAAGTATCTCTTCTTTTTGCTAGACCGCTCATGATTTTTTACAAAGTGATGTTCCCGTTTATCTGGGTATTAAATGGATCTGCTCGTTTGTTAACAAAAGCGTTCGGTCTTCAGCAAGTTTCTGAGCATGACATGGCGCACTCTGAAGAAGAATTGCGGATTATTTTATCAGAGAGCTATAAAAGCGGCGAAATTAACCAGTCTGAATTCAAATATGTAAATAAAATTTTTGAATTTGATGACCGTCTGGCGAAAGAAATTATGATTCCTCGTACCGAAGTTGTCAGTTTCCCTCATGATATTACCATTGAGGAAATGCTGAAAGTGACCAAGGTTGAGAAATATACACGTTATCCAATTGAAGATGGCGATAAAGATAATATGATTGGTGTTCTGAACATCAAAGAGGTTCTCACAGCTTGTATTAGCGGTGAGTGTTCTACAAGTGATACGATTGAAAAGTTTGTCAATCCAATTATTCATGTGATCGAAACCGTTCCCGTACATGATTTATTGCTCAAAATGCAGCGCGAACGTGTACACATGGCGATTTTATCAGATGAATATGGCGGTACAGCTGGTCTTGTGACTGTAGAAGACATCCTTGAAGAAATCGTCGGTGAAATTCGTGATGAATTCGATATTGATGAAATCAACGAAGTGCGTAAACTTGGAGAAGACCATTACATCTTTGATGGAAAGGTTCTAGTTGACCAAGTCAACCTGCTCTTAGGTACGCAGCTTGATAATGAAGAAGTCGATACGATTGGCGGCTGGTTCCTTACTCAGAAATATGAAGTTGAGAAAAATGACACCATTCGTGAACAAGGCTATGAATTTATTATTAATGAAGTCGATGGACACCATGTGGTATATATCGAAGTTAAAAAGTTAAATGAACAGTTAGCAGAAGCCGCTGAAGAAGGCGCTTCTTAATAAAAAAACGACCCTTGCCAAAGCAAGCGGTCGTTTTTCTTATGCTTTTTCCATTAATTGAGCTTCAAGTTCCTTGATTCTTGTGTTTAAAACTTCTGTCATGGCACCTAATCGTTCTTTTGGCGGTAGATGCTCAAATTCTGACTGCTCAATCGGTTTACCGATAATTAAGCGCATTTTTCCCTTTTTAAAAAGACTTTTTGCATTGGACGGTCCTTTGTACGCTGCTGGGACGATTGGCGCTTTACCAAGCTGCGCAATGGTAACCGCACCTCTTTTTAAAGGTACATCTTCTGTTGTACGTGTTCCGCTTGGAAAAATCCCAACGATTTTTCCCTCTTTTAATAATTTAATGGGCGTTTTAATACTGCTTGGCCCAGGATTCTCTCGATCAACTGGAAAGGCATGAATCTTCTTTAAAAATCCACCGATCCATTTATTTGCAAACAATTCTTTTTTCGCCATGTAGTGGATCTCAAATGGAAGAATTCCTGCGCCTAATGCAAGAACATCCACAAAACCCTCATGTGTACATGCAATGACAAATCCCCGATCCGTTGGCAGATTCTCTCTTTGATATACTTTGATTCCGCCTCGAAGAGTAAATAATACTTTAATGGTATAACCTGAAAATTTATACATAGTGCACTTCCTTTGTTTGAAGAATGAAGGATTTGTTTCTATTATAACAAATTTTTTATTACCTGGTACTAAAAATTTCTTGAAACAACTAAACCATCACATCATTTTTCGTTCAGAATGATTGTTCTTTCTGTATTCAGGTCCATGGTTTTAGGAGAGAATAGAAGAGGAATTGTGTCCAATTTTGTCGTTTTTTAAGGTTTTTTCCTGCTTTGTTCTATTGAAAATGCTTTATAAATGGTGGAAATTTCGCTATGATAAGGAGAAATGATTTTGATTCGGCGAAAGAGATGAGTATTGTACGGTATCGAGAAGTTTCGTGCAACTTTATGCCTTTCTTATGCGTGTATAACATAGAGGGGAGAAAAATCAGTGACGATCGATGAAATTTATCAAATGTATATGAACGATGTTTACAGGTTTCTGCTCTCCATGACAAAAGACAAACATTTGGCAGAAGACTTATTGCAGGAAACCTTTATGCGTGCTTATATACATATTCATTCCTACGACCATAGCAAAGTGAAACCTTGGTTATTTCAGGTGGCACGAAATGCTTTTATTGATTATGTCAGGAAACATAAAAAAGAAGTGACCATATCGGATGATCTTATTGGCGGCCTTTTACAAACATCTGTACAAAGCCCTGCTGAACAGGTTGAAATAAAAGAAGTCCTCAACATGTATTTGGAACAGCTTCCAGATAACTATAAGGAAGCGTTGACATTGTATTATTTAAAAGAACTGAATTACAAGGAAGCATCCAAGGTCATGAATATTACTGAAGCAAATTTTAAAAGTGTTTTATTTCGTGCAAGGCAGCGCCTAAAAGCACTTTACAACAGAGGTGTTAATGATGAATGAAGAGTTTAACAAGCGATGGGAACAATATAATAATGGTGAGATGAACGAGGAAGAAATGATGGCTTTTGAAGAAGAGCTAGAAGAAAACGAAAAACGCTTAAGTCAGGAACTGAACGACTCGGATTGGACCGATTTTTCTATCAGTCCTGAAAAGCAAAAAGCCATCTTACAATACGGAAAAAGAAAGTCTTATTTACGTATTTCTGTACTTGCTGTCATCTCTACACTTATTATTTTACCGCTTTGTACATTAGGAAGTTATCTATACTACGGTGTTGGCGGAGCAGAGAGTAAAGGAAATCACTTCATGGAAACAGCTGCTGTAACAGTCGCTTTGACGAAACCAAACGTTGCGATTGATATGAAGGATTTAAAAGGCCAAGTCAAGCTTTTTGGAATGAACACCGAATTGAAGCTGCAAAAACAAATTGGCAATAAAACAGAAGCCATTGGCAGTGAACAAATCGAGATGTTTTTCGATAAATTAAAGCAGCCTACGATTTCATATTATGGTGACAGCTCACGTGATACGGAGGATTTCTTTACCCATCCTTCTACTCAGGCAGATGCATCTAAAAAACAAACACTGACTACTTTAGACAAGCTTCCTGAAGGAACAGTCAGTGAAGTGTATGTTTCCTATAACAAAGCATATACACCCAAGGACGTTTATTCCTTTGCTAAAAAATATGATATGAAAGTGCTCTGGAATGCGATTAAAACTGAGGATTCTTTAAGCGGGAATCAGCGGCCAATTGGCTTTCCTGGGAGAGACTCTGAATTCTTAAAAGAGCTTCAGCACACATCAAAAACAGAGGTCGATCAATTTAAAGATGCCCTTACTTACGTCAATCAACACCCAACATGGGCAAAAACGATCTCTGGCAGACCTGAGCTGGATCTGTCAAACCGAATACGCTATATCAACCAAAATGGTGTTACGATTTATGGCTCTGTGATCACAGGTCCTTCAAAAGAAATCGAGAAATTTGTGAAGACAAAACGCATTAAAACGGCAAAAGTGAGCGAGGTGGAATTATGGAATTGGTAAGAATTTTTAAAGAGCATAATGTATTTGGCTGGATTTCTGTCGGTACTGCGATATTATCCCTGCTCATGCTGAACCTCGCCATTATCAGTAATGTGACATTTTATTCTTTTCAGATGCTTCCTTTTGCAATGGCCGCAGTTCCATTCGGTATTATTGAACTGTTCATTAAAAAAGGCCGTACGGGCCCTGGATTCCTCGGTGTCGTACTGAATATCTTTGTCATTTTATGTGTCTATGCCATCGTATCAATCGATGTTGATCTTCAATTAGGTTTTTAAGCCATTCTCAACATGAAAAGCCCGTGTTACTTGACTATGCCAAGTAGCACGGGCTTTTTTGAATATCAATTTATGTTCTTATGTCTATAGCGCAAATAAAAAAGACTGCTTCATCAGCAGTCTTTTAAAATAAATTACTTCACAAATGTTTTTGCTCCAAGGTAAATCGGCTTCCAATAGCTTGAATTCATATCACTGATCGTCACACCATCAGAAGCAGCATGGATAAACTTGTTGTTCCCAATGTAGACACCCATGTGAGATGGACCCGATTTATATGTTGTAAAGAACACAAAATCGCCAACCTTTGGAGAAGATACGCTTTTCATTGATCCCCAGAAACCTTCAGTTGTTTGTCTTGAAATCTTTTTTTGTTTGTTAATGATATACCACATAAACCCGCTGCAATCAAAGCCCTTTGGTGTCGTTCCACCCCATCTATATGGTGTGCCATTGTGCGCTTTAGCATCCGCTACAAGTTTAGACGTGTTCAAAGAAGAAACAGAAACTGTTTTTTCTTTCACAGGTGTTGTCTTCACTTTTTTAGACGTCTTTTTGACCTTTAGCTTTTGCCCAATTTTGATCAGGTTTGTTTTGAGTTTATTTAACGATTTCAGCTCTTTTACGGTCATGCCGTATTTTTTGCCGATTTTAGATAACGTATCACCTTTTACAACTTTATGAGTCGCTGCCGTTGACGCCGCTTTTACTTTAGTCGTTGTTTTCGTTGTTTTTTTTGCGGCAGTACCATTTACTTTTAACGTTTGTCCAACATATATCGTATTAGATTTCAGTTTATTGTCTGATTTAATCTTGCTTACGCTTGTCTTATATTTTTTCGCTAGAACAGAAAGAGAGTCACCTTTTTGAACTTTTACTGATTGTGCTGAGGCAGCTCCGGCAAATAATGTCGTCCCAAGTAGAACTGCACTTGCAGCTGTGATCAATTGTTTTTTCATTTGTTCCTCCTGTATGTATCTATCGTGATCCGAATTTTTATCTACTTACTATTATAAGGATCAAATACCAGAAGAAATAGTCTTGACTTCCTACGACATTATGCTTATTAATTCGGCAAAATTTATTTTTTTTTAGGGTTCTTTATATTTCATTTTCATTACACAATCATGACAAAATAAATGCATCTTGTCATGGATAAATGATACATTCATTTCTCTTTTTAGTCCATTCTATGTAAAGTGGTCCTTTACAATTTTAAAGGGATTTTTACGATCCTGTAAATGGGAATCCACAATTCTGCTCTACCATTGTAAACGTAAGAGCGATACATAACAATGAGGAGGCAAAATGAATGAGTGTGTTGAAAAGCTCGAAAACGAAAATCGCTGCAGTGGCGGCAGCATCTGTGCTATCGATTGGCATTTTTTCAGGAATTGAATTTGGACAGGCTGACAAAGCAGAGGCTATAAAGAAGCCAAAAAATGACGTACAAAATGTGATTGTGCTGATCGGGGATGGCATGGGAACACCGTATCTTTCAACTTACCGTTCATTTAAGCACAACGGAGACCTTTCAAAGCAAACAGCGTTTGATCCTTACCTCACAGGCATGCATAAAACATACCCCAACGACTCAAAAAGCAATATCACGGATTCAGCAGCGGCTGGTACAGCTATGGCAACTGGTAAAAAGACTTACAACAATGCAATCAGTGTAAATAAAAACGGCAAAAAATTAAAAACAGTTCTAGAAGAAGCAAAACGGAAGGGAAAATCTACGGGGCTTGTCGTGACCTCTGAATTAACGAATGCTACCCCTGCTGCGTATGCGACTCATGATGTATCGAGAAAAAACACAGCAGCCATCGCTGATGATTTCTTCGATGAAAAAATCGGAAAACAGCATACAGTCGATGTCATGCTTGGCGGAGGACTCATCGATTTTGTCCGGAAGGATCGTGATTTAACGAAGGAATTTAAGCGAGCAGGATATGATTATGTCACCAATAAAGATGACTTACAAAAAAACAAAAATCAAAAGGTGTTAGGCATTTTTGCAGATGGCGGCCTTGATAAAGCGATTGATCGTGATAAAAAGACCCCTTCCCTGCAAGACATGACGTCCTCAGCCATTAAACAGCTGTCTAAAAACAAAAATGGGTTTTTCCTTATGGTTGAAGGCAGCCAAATTGACTGGGCTGGCCATGATCATGATATTGTGAGTGCCATGAGTGAAATGAAGGATTTTGAAAAAGCATTTGAAGAAGCGATTCGTTTTGCAAAAAAGGATAAAAATACGTTAGTTATCACCACTGCCGATCATTCAACTGGCGGACTCTCCTTTGGGGCAGACGGCTCGGGTAGCTGGGATTACAAACCAGTAAAAGCAGCGAAAAAGACCCCTGATTTTATCGCAAACAAAATCGTCAGTGGCATGACTGTTGAATCAGCACTGAAACAATATATCGATCTTGATTTCACAAAAGAAGAAATGGCCTCCATTCAAAAAGCTGCTGAAACAAAGGATGCGGTTAAAATTGATGATGCAATTGAAGAAGTAATCAACGTGAGATCACATACAGGCTGGACCACATCTGGTCATACGGGTGATGAAGTGCCATTCTTTGCGTATGGTCCAACAAGCCAAAAGCTAAAAGGTCTGATGGAAAACACCGATCAAGCAAAACACATTTTCAAACTGCTGAAAAACCAATAAAATCGGCAAAAAAGATGTCTGCTCAGAGACATCTTTTTGTTTTTATGCGAGATATTTTCTATGAACTCCTTTTCCATCATACGAAAACATGACTTCTTTTCCTTCAAGAATGGATTCGATATGCACACTTCTTCCCCATAGTTGATGCAAATAAGGAAGTACTTTTTCTAAGTATTTCAGATCTAGTTCAATCCCCTCATACCAATGTTTAATATAAAGTTCATTATTTTTTAAATAGTCGCCATCCATCACTGTCAAATAAGGAAAGCCGCCATTGACCCTCATGCTGACTAGCTGATCACGAACAGCCTTCCATTCTTTATCGATGACTTTGTAATCTCTCCCTTGTTTTTGAAACAAGTACAAATCTTCTCTCATCACAAGGTCTTTTGTTAAGTAATTTCGTATGAAGGAAATATCTGATTCAATCTCCCTGACTTCAAACATTTTGCTGCGGCCTGATCCTTTTGTCACCCCTGCTTTTGTTAATTCTTCACATGGATTATCGTAGCGCTCTTCGATATCTTCAAAAATCTTCAGACCTAAATAGTAAGGATTGATGCCTGTTTTTGACGGCTGCACAACGCCAGCATTTAATTTGGCAAACTCAATCGATTCACTTGAATCCAAATCAAGCTCTCGCATAATCCGCTGATGCCAATACGATGCCCAACCTTCATTCATAATCTTTGTTTCTAGCTGTGGCCAAAAATAGAGCATTTCCTCCCTCAGCATCGTGAGAACATCACGCTGCCATGGCTCTAACTCCCGGGAGTGCGCCTCAATAAAGAGTAAAATATCTTTTTCCGGCTTTGGTGGAAATGGCTTGACGATTTTCTTTTTCTCACGTATTTTGGGCTCATCCATCCCCCACAAATCATCATACGGCGTCTGGCGCTTTGGCTGGTCATCTTCATATTCTTCTTCATCGCCGATATTCCAGCTTAGTTTTGAGCGAACAAGAGACGGATCAATATGCTCCTGGAGAGCCAATACGGCGTCTAAAAAAGATTCAACTTCTTTTGTTCCATGAAGATGCTCATATTCTTTGATTCGCTCTGCCGCTGCTGACATGCTTTCTACCATGTCTCGTTTTGTGTTTTGGAAACGGCAATTATTTTTAAAGAAATCACAGTGTGCCAATACATGAGCCACAATTAATTTATTTTGAACAAGCGTGTTGTTATCAAGTAGAAAGGCATAGCAAGGATTTGAATTGATGACCAGCTCATAAATTTTGCTTAATCCTAAATCATAATGAAGCTTCATTTTATGAAATTGTTTCCCGAAGCTCCAGTGGCTGAATCGTGTTGGCATTCCGTATGCACCGAACGTATAAATAATTTCAGCGGGACAGATTTCATATCTCATCGGATAAAAATCTAGACCAAATCCTTCTGCAATTTCTGTAATTTCATCAATGGCTTTTTGTAAAAGACGTTTTTCAGATACGCTCAAGGAAACCATCCCTCCTCATCGGACTTATCCCTACTATATGAGCGCATCTAAAAAAACATGATGTTCAGCATTCGTTTAGACGACTTCCATTTCTTTTGTGGATTGCCCGCCGAATGATTCGAAATGAATATTCTGTTCTGGAATTCCCAGCTCTTTTAGTATATGAATCATCTCTTCGGTAAACACAGGGGAACCGCATAGATAAAATTGACCTTTCCCTTCTCCAACCACTGATTGAAGGAATGAACGGTCAATGCGGGAAGCTTCTTTTTCAACAAGTTCTCCCTTACCAGACTGCGCAAATTGTTCATTACATAAGAGGATGCGGCCATGCGGAGCTGATGATAGAACGCTTTCAAATTCATGTTCAAAGGCGGTCACATCCTCTAATCGATCTGCATGAATCATTGTAAATGGATGACTGTTTTGCGCTGCTGTTTTCAATAAACCGATCATTGGCGTGACGCCAGAACCAGCACTAATGAAATAAACAGGCTCTTTTGTGTCTTCTTGCAAGCAGAACATTCCCTGCGGCATACTCACTTGAAGAACGTCTCCTTCTTCCATTTCATCATGCAAAAATGTAGACACATGACCATCGCGCTTCACTGTGATGCGGTAATAAGATGGATGATGCTGATCTGATAAGCTGTATTGTCTACTGCACATATAAGCCTCACCTGGCATATCTGCCTGAACCGTAATATATTGACCGGCTTCAAACATCGGCAGCTCTGATTCATCTTCTGGTACTAAATAAAAGGAGATCAGCGCTGGAGATTCCTGTACCTTTTTCTTAATCACAAACGGTTTCACATCTGACCATCCGCCTATTTGTTTTACATTCTCCTCCATCATTTCTGCTTCAATCGTAATAAAGATATTCGCAATGATGTCATATGCCGCCTTCCAAGCTAAAAGCGTGTCATCTTTTTCCGTTAAACCAAACACTTCTTTCATTCCTTCAATTAGGTGATATCCGACAATTGGATATTGCTCTTTTTTGACCATCACACTGACATGCTTATGGGCGATCTGTTTAACCGCAGGGAGTAATTCTTCTAATCGATCGATGTGCAGTGCAGCTTGGTATAGTGTTGCAGCAAGCGCCTCTGGCTGACTTCCATTCATGAGGTTTGTTTTATTAAATTGATTGAGTAGCTCTGGATGCTGACGAATCATATTTTGATAAAAAACAGTCACAAGTTTGGTTCCCTCGGCTTTTAATAGAGGGGCTGATTGTTTAATAGCATTCATTTGATCTTTAGATAACATCGTCATTCCTTCTTTCAAAAGGTGTATTTTAAATACATCTTTATCGTAACGGATGACAACTTATAAAAGCAATATTTATAATACATGTTTTAAATGTTGTCACATTTAACACTTTCTCGAACAGTTTTTGTCTAAAATGTGTTACGATGATACAAAACTCTATCAGGTTTAGAGGTCGTCAAAATGAAACTAACGAATTATACCGATTTCTCATTAAGAGTACTCATTTATTTAGCATCAAGAGAGAACAATGAACTGTCAAATATTCAGCAGATCGCCGATGTTTATGACATTTCTAAAAATCATCTGACAAAGGTGATTTATCATCTTGGAAAACGCGGGTATGTAGAAACGATCCGTGGAAGAAATGGCGGGATTAGGCTTGGGAAAAGCCCAGAAAGCATTAACATTGGAGAGGTTGTCCGTTATACAGAGGATGATTTAGTCATGGTTGAATGCTTTGATCCTAGGAAAAACAGCTGTATCATCTCTCCGATTTGTTCATTAAAGCATGTACTTCATGAAGCACTCTCTGCTTACTTGCGCGTTCTTGACCAATACACATTAAAAGATTTAACTCAAAACAAAGATGCTCTTAGAGAGCTCCTCCTTTAGGCGAAAGAATTCTATTCTTTCGTCTTTTTCTTTACCTTCTTGTAATAATAATTAATTTAAAATTATTATAAATAGATATTGACTATCATGTTTGATTCAATATAATTAGGGTATATAGATTGCTAGATACTATTTTTTTGTTTACAGGAGGAGAAAAAGAATGACAAATTCAAATCATAAAAATTTGACAACGAACCAAGGCGTACCTGTTGGCGATAATCAAAACTCAAGAACAGCTGGTCACCGCGGTCCTACATTTCTTGATGATTACCATTTGATTGAAAAACTTGCACACTTCGATCGTGAACGCATTCCAGAGCGTGTTGTTCATGCAAGAGGAGCCGGCGCTTATGGTGTGTTTGAAGTTGAAAATAGCATGGAGAAACATACAAAAGCTGCCTTCTTAAGTGAAGAAGGAAAACAGACAGATGTTTTTGTTCGCTTTTCTACCGTT
This sequence comes from Bacillus sp. FSL R5-0422, assembly GCF_038610765.1. Classification (NCBI taxonomy): domain Bacteria; kingdom Bacillati; phylum Bacillota; class Bacilli; order Caryophanales; family Bacillaceae; genus Bacillus; species Bacillus sp. FSL R5-0422. The sequence continues at coordinate 928,778 of NZ_CP152014.1, read as the reverse complement.
ATTCATCCTAAAGGTTCACCTGAAACATTGCGTGATCCGCGCGGCTTTGCTGTCAAATTTTATACAGAAGAAGGCAACTATGATCTAGTTGGTAATAACTTGCCGATCTTCTTTATACGTGATGCATTGAAATTCCCTGATATGGTTCACTCTCTCAAACCAGATCCTGTAACGAATATCCAAGATCCTGACCGTTATTGGGATTTTATGACCTTAACACCTGAATCCACTCATATGCTCACATGGCTCTTCTCTGATGAAGGAATTCCTGCGAACTACGCTGAAATGCGCGGTTCTGGTGTGCATACATTTAGATGGGTCAACAAATATGGAGAAACAAAATATGTGAAATATCACTGGAGACCTTCAGAAGGTATTCGTAATTTATCAATGGAAGAAGCAGCAGAAATCCAAGCGAATGATTTCCAGCATGCAACAAGAGACTTATATGACCGCATTGAAAATGGCAATTTCCCAGCATGGGACTTATATGTCCAGTTGATGCCGCTTAGCGATTATGATGATCTTGATTATGATCCATGTGATCCAACAAAGACATGGAGTGAAGAAGATTACCCGCTTCAAAAAGTAGGACGCATGACACTGAATCGCAATCCTGAGAACTTTTTTGCTGAAACAGAACAATCTGCTTTCACACCAAGTGCACTTGTTCCAGGAATTGAAGCATCTGAAGATAAACTGCTTCAAGGTCGTCTGTTCTCATATCCAGATACGCAGCGTCATCGTCTTGGTGCCAACTATATGCGCATTCCGGTGAACTGTCCTTATGCACCTGTACACAATAATCAGCAGGATGGCTTTATGACAACGACTCGTCCAAGCGGTCATATTAACTATGAACCAAACCGTTACGATGATCAGCCAAAAGAAAACCCTCACTACAAGGAAAGTGAACAAGTCCTTCACGGTGATCGTATGGTGAGACAAAAAATTGAAAAACCAAACGATTTCAAACAAGCTGGGGAAAAATATCGAAGCTACTCAGAAGAAGAGAAACAAGCATTGATCAAAAACCTAACAGCTGATCTGAAAGACGTAAATGATAAAACAAAATTACTTGCGATCTGCAACTTCTATCGTGCAGATGAAGATTACGGACAACGATTAGCCGATTCACTTGGCGTAGATATCCGCTCATACCTTCAAGGAAACATGAAATAATGGCTTAAGAATATTGACAAAAGGCTAAAATAATCTTGATTTTAGCCTTTTGTCTACTTTTCAGCATGATAGACATTCTTTGAGCACAAGCATGCAAGGGTTTGTCTACACGCTGGAGCACCTCTAATAAAGAGGTGCTTTTTTTATAGCCGGAAAACGTTAATACTAATCAAATGACCGGTGATCGGGTGAAAATAGATTTCTGCATGCGCAGCAAAAAGTGCTGAGCCTTCCTTCACGGTGACGCGAAAGACATCCTTTGTCTGATCTTCATTTACTTGTGTACGCCCGATATATTGATAATCGTTTAAAGAGGCGCCTTCATATTCCTCTTGCAACGCTGTGTACGCAAGTCTTTCCCAATTTTCAGCAGGCTGCGTCGCTGCATTTGTTGCAGGATGGATCATGAAACTGCCAAACAAAACCATTGCCGCTGCAAAAGGCACCCACCATTTCGGCTGCATAATATCATTGATCTCACTTTCATGTATATTTTGTTTATGTTTTGCTGATCGATCCATTTTCATACATGAAGCATTTATTCAGCCTATAATTCCCGGTACACGATTGATGCGGACACCAACTTTTCCCCTGAAAATGTCGATATGTTCCGAGCAAACTAATGAGGACTTCTCAAGGGAAAGGAGAAGGTTTAATGAATGTGGCGGATTATGATAAAGCACTTTATTATACGCATCGCTCGCAGTGGGATAATTTACTTATTCTTATGGTACGTACGCAAGATGACTTGCTCTCGAAACGTATTGAGCATTTCTTACACGCGTATCAATTTAACCGGAACGATGCTGATGTTGAAAAATGTTTATATGGGCTCTTGCAGTACATTGACCATGCTTCAGAGGCTGCTGCTTCTGAAGTTTATTCACAACCGATGTACACATAAAGAAAAAGGCTGATCATCAGCCTTTTTACATACATTTAGCAGTGCGCAGTGATTGGAAGTATAAAGTGGCCTTTGACCCAATCTTTTTTTGTATAAACAAACAGCGCATCCTCGTCATTTGGCGCCATCACCGCATGTAAGCCATCAATTGACGTATCAGGTGTAAAATAGAACATCACTTTTTTCGTCGTTTCACCCACAATATGTGCAACAACTTCCTCTATATTTTGTGGCTCTGAAGAAATGATATCAAAGACATGTATGGTTTCATTTTCTTCATTCATCAGAACAATCGTATCCAACGCTTCAATATAGAAAATGGCATCCGGCCAAACTAATGTAAAGTAGAACATCAATAAGCTGCCATGATCCTTAGCATCTAATTTCATTGAATCGGTTTGGCGTTTTTCTGCGAACTGTTCAAGTAATGGCAGGTCATGATCCAATGTCAGCTGCTTGAGACGCACGTTCTTTTTTATTCGAATGGCACTTTTGCCGATATCGAGACTAAATTCACTTTCGTGGTAACGGGTAAAGCCAAATTTCGGATAAAAATCCAGTACAGTTTCATTGGCAAAAAGAAAAATCAAATCACAATCATGTTCGTACGTATCCATAATGTGCTGCATTAACTTTGATGCTAATCCCTTGTTGCGGTGAGCTTGATCCGTCATCACCGTGCCAATTTGAACAGCTCGATACGTTTTTCCATCAATGATCAGTGACATGAGATAAACGGAAGCGTTTGAGATCACTTTCCCGTGATGGACAAAGGAATAAGGAATATATTTCTCATCCCAGTATCCTCTTTTGTACCAGTCACTAAAATCCACATCAAATGTATCGATCGCTAACTGATTAAAGCTTTCTTTCAATTTGTCATTATGGCGATAATCACTCACTAATTCATATGTCTCCATGCTCATTTCCTCCTTTTATCATTTCACCTTTAGTCAGCCGATTTATCACCTCCTTCAAAATAAAAAAAGACTTGATGAGCATATACTCATCAAGTCTTTTAACGTTTATCTCATAGAAATTAGACTGAATATGCTTCTCTTTTCACGCAAAAGGGCACGTTAAATAAACCAGCTACCGTGCTCTTTTTATTCAATTCATTGAACTGAATGTGCGCTTAAAAGTTTTAGCATAACGACTAAATTCCCTTCTGTTATAGCAGCTCTTTAGGCTGACTTTTTTGATAATCCACTGCATAAAGAGCCGCTTGGGTACGATCTGCCAGCTCTAGCTTTGATAATACATGAGATACGTGCGTTTTGACAGTCTTTTCAGAAATGAACAAGGATGAGGCAATTTCTTTATTGCTTTTCCCTTTTGCAATTTCGAATAAGACATCTCGCTCTCTATTGGTCAGCTCTTTCATTAACTCCCATTTTTGCTCTTTTGGCTCAGTCAAATGCTGCACAAGGAAATTGGTGATATGACCATCTAATTGATAGGTGCCTTTTTGTACGTCAATCATGGTCGTAAGGAGTTTTTCTGGTGCTACATCCTTGAGCTGATAGGCTTTTGCCCCTGCTTGAATGGCGGGAATAACATAATCTTTATCCGCATAGCTTGTCAGGATCACAATGCGGGTATCAGGCATTTCCAGCGTCATTTGTTTCGTTGCCTCAATGCCATTCATTACAGGCATTGATAGGTCCATGAGAACGATGTCAGGCCGCGTTTGTCTAACAATTTCTAATGCTTCTTCTCCATTAGAAGCCTCACCAACGATTTCAACGTCAGGCTGTGTCTGGAGGAAAAACACAAGCCCTTTTCTCACAATATGATGATCATCTGCAATGACAACTCTCATGACGACCCCTTCCTTTCTTGAGAAAATGGCACCTTCACTTGAATCGTGGTTCCTTTACCGAGCTCAGACTCGATACAAAATGTTCCACCCGCTCTTTTGATGCGGTCAGACATCCCTTTCAGACCAAGTGAAGGCAGGTTCATTTGCTCGTCATACTGAAATCCTTTTCCGTGGTCGATAATTTTCATCTCAAACGTGTCTTTTGATTGTTCAAGCTGAACTTTGACTTCCTCTACTTCCGCATGTTTTTGACAATTATTCAGCGCTTCCTGGCATACTCGAAACAACGTTTCATGCTGTGAATGATCCATCTCTATGCAGCCTGATAACGATAATGTACAGCGTAATCCTAAAAGTTTTGCGTACTCTTGGATTCCTGTTGTGAATCCTTTTTCAAGTCCTCTTGGTCTTAGCTGCCAAATGAGTGAGCGCATTTCAACCAAGGCATCTTGTGACAAATGCTGAATAAAATCAATCATTTCCCCTAGATTCTGATCATTAGTCATTTGACGAGCAGCTTTAGCAGTCAGACTAACAGAAAATAGCATTTGGTTGACGGAATCATGTAAGTCCTGTGCAAGCCGGTTTCTTTCTTCCAAAAGAGCATGTTGATGTTCGTTTTGCACAAGCTTCATTCGTTGAATGGCCGTACCAATTTGAAGCGCAATGCTTTCAAGCAAGTTCAATTCTTCTTGCGTAAATGTGACTTTTCCCTTTGCTGCCACATTCAATAATCCGAATGTACGCTTACATGCTTTGAGTGGAACTGTCGCATGATGCGTAATACCTTCAGTATCCCCAAGTTGCTTTTTCATCGCCGTTTCGATGCGTTTACAATTCATAATGTTTGTGGCTGATTGGAGTGAACCTTTTGTGTATCGATTGATGCAATAGCAATCGTTTTGGCACATGAGCTCTTTTTGATGCGTTGCCAGCGCTTCCGGTAAGGAAACCTCTGCCATCAGTTCGTATGAGCCATCTTTTTCTATAAAATAAATCCATGCGGAGTGAAAGCCTGTGACATCCATCAGCATATGGAGCACTTCATGAAGCGTATCTTTCATTTCAGTGCCTTCATTCAGCTTTTCAGCAATTTCTTTTAACGTTTTTAATGTTTCAACCTTCTCTTGATATTCTCCCATTCTGTTTACCCCCGGCATTTTCTGCCTTCTCTTTTCATTACGCTCATTATATCATGAGCATTCTGCCGGTTCTTTCTCTAAAAGGATGATTTTTTCTCATCCTTTTGATGGAGAAAAAGCCATCATGCATTCACACGATGGCCTTGTTTGTTTATTTAGCTGTTTCTTCCACGATCTCATAAACGACTTTCATCACTTCTTCTGACAAATGCTTCAGCTTTTCTTCGCTATCTGTTAAAGATGTACCTTTGACAGCAATATAAAATTTCACTTTAGGCTCAGTGCCGGAAGGCCTTAAGCAGAACCACGAGCCGTCCTCAAGGAAATATTTCAGCACATTTGATGCTGGCAGGTGAATGGTTTCTTCTTTTTTTTCAGCTACGAGATGTCTTTGACTTGATTGATAATCCTCGATGACAGTGATGCGCTGACCCGCGATAGCAGCTGGCGGATTTGTTCTAAAGGTATGAAGGATCGCTGAAATTTGCTCTGCTCCCTCTTTTCCTTTTAAGGTTAACGACTTTAACCCTTCTCGGTAAAATCCAAACTCCTTGAAAATATCAACAAGCGCATCGTACAAGGACTTGCCTTGTTTTTTATAGAAAGCAGCGACTTCGACAGCTAACAGCGCTGCTTGCACCGCATCTTTATCTCGGGCAAAGTCACCGATCAAATAGCCATAGCTTTCTTCGTAACCGAACTGAAACGTGTATTCTCCGCTCTCTTCAAATTGCTTGATTTTTTCTCCAATAAATTTAAAGCCGGTCAGTGTGTCAATCGTATGGGCACCAAATGCGGAAGCAACTGCACGCCCAAGCTCACTTGTAACAATCGTTTTCATCACAACAGGACGAGGCGGCAGCTGACCAAGTTTTTGTTTTTCAGACAATAAATAATGGAGCAATAAGGCTCCTGTTTGGTTGCCTGTTAAGACGGTAAACTCGCCATCATGATCTCTGACCGCAATACCTAATCTATCCGCATCTGGATCTGTTGCGATAAGAATATCAGCGTTTTGCTTTTCGCCAAGCTTGATAGCATATTCAAATGCGGCATGCTCTTCTGGATTTGGCGATGTCACTGTTGAAAATTGTGGGTCTGGCCTTTCCTGTTCAGGCACAACGGTCACATGTTGATAGCCTAAAGCTTGAAGCCCTTTTCGGACAGGCTGATTGGCCGTACCATGAAGTGGGGTGAAAACGACTTTAACATCGACTTCATCTGCCAGCTCAGGGTGAACACTGATGGTTTTTAATTTTTCAATATAAGCAAGATCGATTTCTGCTCCGATCATGTTGATCAGCCCTTGTTGTTTTAACGTTTCTTCTGAATCAACTGAAATCGACAGTTCATTTTCTATTGCATCTACTTCCTGAATGACTTGATCTGCTTGAAATGGCGGCAGCTGTCCGCCGTCTTCTCCATATACTTTATAGCCATTATATTCTGGTGGATTATGACTTGCTGTTACGACAATCCCAGCAAATGCATTCAGCTCACGAACAGCAAAGGAAAGCTCTGGTGTTGGACGCAGTTCGTCAAATACGTATGTTTTAATGCCCTGCGTGGCAAGAGTCTTAGCTGCTTCCATCGCAAATTCAGGCGATTTATGGCGTGAATCGTATGCAATGGCGACGCCTCTTCTTTTTGCATCCTCTCCATGTTTCGCAATATACGCAGCAAGACCTGCTGATGCTTTACGAACCGTGTACACATTCATTCGATTCGTGCCAGCACCAATCTCTCCACGCATTCCTCCAGTGCCGAACTCAAGGTTTTTGTAGAAACAGTCTTCAAGTGCTTGTTGATCATCTTGATGTGCCTCCAGCCATTCCCTTAGCTCAGTATTCAGGTGCTTCTCATTGATCCATCGCTCATAATTCGTCTTCCAATTCATGGTCTTCCTCCTATATATCTCCATCAAATATAAATAATATCTATTTTTATTTTATATCTAATCACCCTTAATGTCATGCTATATCTAAAAATATGATGAACAAATAAAAAAAGCCGATATATGATCGGCTTCAGGTTGTTGACAAAGAGCTAAAATGATCTTTATTTTAGCTCTTTGTCTTCTTTTCAGCGTGATAGAAAACCTTTGCAATCTAGGAAGGACGAGTACTGGCGCGGAGCGAATTTGACATTCGTGAGCACCAGCACGCAGGACTGACAACGAATGCGAGGGTTTGTCTACACGCTGAAGCCGATATATGATCGGCTTTTTCTTTTATTCAGCATCAAGCGGTACAACTGCTTCATGGAATAGTTGATCTAATTCTGTTTGAAGCTTCTGTTTGACTGCTTCATCCCAGCCAAAACGCTCTGCCATATAATCAACGACAGGCTGTGCATATTTTTTTGCCCAGTTGATATTAAATAGTAGGCTTCCTGTTCTTCTTAAGAAGAAATCGACAGGAGTAACAGCTAATTCTTCTTCAATTGCATAGACAAGCTCTGCCAGTACATACGCTGGAATCTTTCGTTTGTCTGCTTCACCTTGAAGCTGATCTACACGCTTGAAGAGACTGCTAACGTTTGAGCCATATTTTTCGGCCAGTTTTTGAGCAATTGGTTCTGTTAGACCAACAGCTGCTCCTTCTGCTGTTTTCGCTTGGACAAAGGCAGCCATATTTTTAGATCCACCTACGTGACCGCCTGAAATTGGCATATGCTTTGTTTTACATGGTCCAAAGTCTTTGCCTGTTTCTTCTTTCAGTCCATCACGTACAAGATTTACAATGTGCTCAGCCATTTTGCGGTAGCCTGTTAATTTACCACCAGCAATGGTGATTAAGCCTGAAGATGATGTCCACACTTCATCTTTACGAGAAATTTCTGAAGGGTCTTTGCCCTCTTCATGAATGAGTGGACGAAGACCAGCCCAGTTAGATTCAACATCGTTTTCTGTAATATTGAGATCAGGAAACATGTATTGAATCGCTTTGATCACATAGTCACGATCTGCTTTTGTCATACGCGGATGTTCCAGCTGTTTTTTGTACACTGTATCGGTTGTACCAACGTACGTTTTACCTTCTCTTGGAATCGCAAAGACCATCCGTTTATCCGGTGTGTCAAAGTAGATCGCTTGTTTTAACGGGAAGACTGATTGGTCGAATACTAAGTGAATCCCTTTTGTATGCTGTAAGTGCTTCCCTTCTTTTGAGTGATCCTTGTCTCTTAGCTGATCGACCCATGGACCTGTCGCATTGACAATTTTCTTCGCATATACATCATAGGTTTTCTGCGTCATGACATCTTCGATGACAACACCGACCACTTTGCCTTTATCATAAATAAATTCTTTTACTTTCGCATAGTTGACCGCTTCTGCTCCGAATTTCACAGCCTCTTTCATCACTTCGATTGTGAGGCGTGCATCGTCCGTACGGTATTCAACATAATAGCCGCCGCCTTTTAAGCCGTCTTTTTTCACAAGCGGTTCTTTTGCAAGTGTTTCCTTTGCACTTAGCATGCTTCTGCGTTCATTATGCTTAACACCAGCTAAAAAGTCATACACTCTCAGCCCGATGGATGTTGAAAATTTACCGAATGTGCCGCCTTTATGCATCGGAAGAAGCATCCATTCTGGTGTGGTCACATGAGGACCGTTTTCATATACAATGGCACGCTCTTTACCGACCTCTGCGACCATTTTTACTTCAAATTGTTTTAAATAACGAAGTCCACCGTGCACTAGTTTCGTTGAGCGGCTAGATGTACCTGCTGCGAAATCCTGCATTTCTGCAAGACCGACGCGCATTCCTCGTGAAGCCGCATCAAGTGCTGTACCCGCGCCTGTAATACCCCCACCAATGATAAACACATCATATGGTTTTTTTGTCATTTCCTGCAGCATTTGTTCTCTTTCTAAGCTAGAAAAAGTCATCTCTTGTTCCTCCCATGTTGTACGGTAAAGAAAAAGAGACCGCAAACACCCAAAGCGTATTTCTACACTTCAGTGCCTGCGGTCTCTCCAGTTCTCCAACCGTTCTATTAACTTACTTAAAGTATATCATACTTTTGGTTTATTTGAAAGCTTGAGCTGCTTTTACAGCCTTTTTCCACCCGCTGTATAACGAGTCACGGCTGCCTTCTTCCATCTTAGGATCAAAGCGCTTGTCAAGGTTCCATTGTTTTGCAATGTCTGAACGGTCGTTCCAGAAGCCAACTGCTATTCCCGCAAGATAGGCCGCACCGAGTGCCGTAGTTTCATTAATTTCTGGACGCTCTACAGGCACATCCAGTAAATCACTTTGGAAGCCCATTAAGAAATCATTCTTTACAGCTCCGCCATCAACACGCAATGTTTTTAATGAAATGTTTGAATCCTTTTCCATCGCATCTAACACATCTTTCGTTTGATAAGCAAGTGATTCTAACGTTGCACGGACAAAGTGCTCTTTAGAAGTACCGCGTGTTAACCCGAATACAGCGCCTCTGACATCACTATCCCAATATGGTGTGCCTAGACCAACGAATGCCGGAACGACGTATACGCCATCTGTTGACTCAACTCGCTCTGCATAAGCTTCGCTGTCTTTCGAGTCTTTAAACATTCTGAGTCCATCACGCAGCCATTGAATCGCTGAGCCAGCAACGAAAATACTTCCTTCTAAAGCATATTCAACTTTGCCGTCAATGCCCCATGCAATCGTCGTTAATAAACCATGATCCGACTTAATGGCTTTTTCCCCTGTATTCATCAACATGAAACATCCTGTACCATATGTGTTCTTCGCCATTCCTTCTTCAAAGCAAGCCTGACCGAATAAAGCAGCCTGCTGATCTCCCGCGGCTCCTGCAATCGGAATATTTCTGCCAAAGAAGTGATAGTCTGTTGTTTCACCATAAATGTGTGAAGATGGTTTCACCTCTGGAAGCATTGAAGCCGGTACGCCAAGGATATCAAGTAATTCTTCATCCCATTTCAGATCGTAAATGTTGAACATTAATGTTCTTGACGCATTAGAGTAATCTGTGACGTGTGATTTACCGCCTGTCATCTTCCAAATCAGCCAAGTATCAATTGTACCAAACAGTAAGTCGCCATTTTCTGCTTTCTCACGGGCACCATCAACATTGTCTAAGATCCATTTTACCTTTGTACCTGAGAAATAAGCATCAATGAGAAGCCCTGTTTTATTTCTAAACGTTTCATTGTGTCCTTGTTCTTTTAACTCTTCACAAATGCCAGACGTTTGTCTTGACTGCCAAACAATGGCATTGTAAATTGGTGCGCCTGTATGTTTATCCCAAACAACCGCTGTCTCACGCTGGTTCGTAATTCCGATACCAGCGATTTGATCTGCTTCAATTCCTGATTCAATTAAAGCAGTTGAAATGACTGATAGAACAGAGCTCCAAATTTCATTTGCATTGTGTTCTACCCAGCCTGGGTTCGGAAAGTATTGATTAAATTCCTTCTGAGCTGTATGTGCAATTTTGCCTTCTTGATCAAATAAGATCGCTCTTGTGCTTGTTGTCCCTTGATCTAATGCAAGAATATATTTTTCTTTTGTCATGATGTTTTCCTCCCCTTACATACTTTCATTTACAGCATTTGTTTGGTTTTTCGTAGAGACATAGAGTCCTAACAATACCACAATCAAAATAACGCTTACAATCCAAAAGGCTGGAGTGACGTTCGCTTTAAAGGCTGCATTGTAGAAAACACCGCCAAATGCGCCGCCTAAAATTGGACCAACGACTGGTACCCAAGCATACTTCCAGTTCGATGGGCCTTTCCCTGGAATCGGCAAGATCGCATGCGCGATTCTCGGACCTAAATCACGAGCAGGGTTAATTGCATAACCAGTTGTTCCACCTAAAGAAAGTCCAATTGCAACAATTAAGAAACCAACAATCAGCGGATTGACTCCGTCTGCAAATTTATTTGCACCAATCGCTAAGATTCCTAGAACCAATACAAATGTACCGATGACTTCACTAAGTACGTTTGCGAAAGTATGCGGAATCGCAGGACCAGTTGAGAATACACCTAGTTTTGCACCTGGATCATCTGTTGCTTTCCAGTGCGGTAAGTAATGTAAAAAGACAATAGTAGCTCCTATTAATGCGCCAAGCATTTGACCAACAATATACATTGGAACATCAGCCCAAGGAAAACTTCCTTCTAGCGCAAGCCCAATGGTGAGTGCGGGGTTTAAATGCGCTCCGCTAATTCCACCAGTTGCATATGCTGCAATGGCTACTGCAAATCCCCATCCGAAAGCGATTACAATCCAACCGGATTGATATGCGAGTGATTTCTTTAAATTAACTGCCGCACACACGCCGCCTCCAAAAATAATGAGCAGCATTGTACCTACGACTTCTCCCCAAAATGGTGTCATGAAAAATTCCTCCTCTGGTTCAGTTGCCATCCCCTATGAATGTGTAGAAAAGATAAAGAAAAAGATCCACAACAAACATACTTTACATCAGGGTCATTTGTCACCTAGTAAAGCGTTGTTGTGGATCTCCGTTTCTCCATCACATGATATTAACTTAGTGCTATAGTATCAGAGGATGAAAACGTTGTCAATAAATATTCACATTTTATCTTGTCACTTTTGGAACGCTTTCCAGAGGGTGGTATTTGAGGTCGTCACAGCTGTAGCGCCTGCTTCAAGCGCTCTTTCTACATCTTCTTTTGTACGGATAAATCCGCCTGCAAAAATCGGGATCCCAGCTCGCTCACGCACTTCTGTAATTAAATCTGGCACGACGCCCGGTAATACTTCAATAAAATCCGGACGATGTTTCCCAACGAACTCCATGCTTTTTTCCATGGCGCTCGTATCAAGTAAAAACATTCGCTGAATGGCATATACCTTTTTTTGCTTGGCTTTTACTATGACAGAAGACCTAGTAGAAATAATTCCTGCTGGCTTCATTTCCTGACAAATAAATTCGGTCCCATACTCATCATGTTTAATCCCGTGAATGAGATCGACATGGACAAACATTTTTTTGTGATGAGCATTTGCCTCATTCATGATGCCCTTCAGCCGGCCTAAGTGAACATCAAGTAAAACACCATATGTAAATGGACTTTTTAAAAATTCCTCAAATTGCTTCATATTGCGAACAGCAGGTAAAATGGGTTGATCATGAAAACTCATAAGCCGTCTCCTTCAAAAGTGTCTTCTCCTAACAGTAATAGAAACTCTTCTATTTTTCAATACACGTAGTGTGCCCAATACCGCTTTCATCTCGCATCTTCTTCCTATAACTAACTCAAAATGATGAAAATCAAACTTTTATTCCATAAAAAAAGCAGAGAAGTCTCTCTGCTATAGCTGTGCCATACTTTCTTTTAATGTATTGATGATAAATGAGGCGTCATCATCTGTTATATTCAGCGGCGGTGCAAGCTGGGCAACGTTATTAAAGCCGGCCACTGTATCCCCATTTTTCCCGATAATCAGCCCCCGTTTTTTACATTCAGCAATCAATTGACCAACGACATGAGGTTCAGCTGGTTTCTTGGTTTGTTGATCTTGAACAAGCTCAATGCCAAACAGCAAACCTTTTCCTCTGACATCTCCGACAAATGGGTGTTCTTTTAACTCTTGCAAACGTTCAAGCATATCTCGGCCGAGCGTCTCGGACCGTTCCACTAATTGCTCGTTTTCCATTATCTCTAGGTTGGCAAGTGCCACCGCACAGGAAGCAGGATGACCGCCAAATGTATTCACATGGCGCAGTCTGTCATACGTATCTTCTCCTGCATAGGCTTCATAGATTTCTCGTTTCACACACGTTGCAGAAAGCGGTAAATAGCCGCTTGTGATCCCTTTTGCCATAGTGATAATATCCGGCTTTACTTCCTCATGCATAAAACCAAACCGCTTCCCTGTCCGGCCAAATCCGCAGATGACTTCATCTACAATGAGAAGCGCTCCATGGGATTCACAGATGTCTTTGACCTTCTTCAAATACCCTTTTGGCGGCATTAGGATACCTCCGCCTGTAATGATCGGCTCCATAATGACCCCAGCTATCGTCTCACTTAGTTCCCACGTCATGGCTTGATCTATTGCTGCTGCACTTGCCAGATTCTCTTGATCCTCAGGGTGACGATACATATCAGGCGGTGCGACATGAATAAAACCCTGACCTAATGGTTCATATTTATATTTACGCTGCGCTTGACCGGTTGCGGCAAGAGCTGCTGCTGTATTGCCGTGATACGACCGATACCGAGAGATGAATTTTGTCCTTGTACTCTCTCCTTTTTGTGCATGATATTGTTTGGCCATTTTAAATGCGGCTTCATTGGCTTCAGAACCGCTGTTAGAAAAGAAGATGACATAATCACCGCCAAGCCACTCATTTAGTTTTTCAGCCAGCTGAATCGCCGGTACGTGGCTTTGTGTGAGCGGATAGTAAGGCATTGTCTTTAATTGCTTATACGCCGCTTCCGCAAGCTCTTTCCTGCCATATCCGACATTTACACACCAAAGACCTGACATTCCGTCTAAATAGCGATTCCCATGAATATCTGTCACCCATGCGCCTTCTGCCTCGTGAATGACCATACTTTCATTGTCCTTGTTTGTCCCTTTCATATGATGCCAGATCAACTGATCATCTTTTGCCTGAAGATTTTGAGCCTGCTCATGTATTTTCATCTTCCCGCCCCCATGTATCCGTTTTCATCAATAAAGAAGCTTAGACCAGTTCAGCACCACATTGCCTCTCCATTCATTATATGGATGAAACGTGAGGCTTATGAAACTGGCACTAGTACGCCTGTAAAAGAGAACCAATCGTTACTCTCATTATAAAAAAGGGGTCAGGCTGAATACATTAGACAGATCGTCAACTGATTGAACACCATCATAAGACACTTTTCTTGATACCTTGGCAAACCCGCTAACGTCGATTTCCTTGCAGGAATTCATAAGCAAGGATCGCAAATTCAAGCGCCTGTCGTTTCGGCGCCTGCATCATATCCTCACCAAGCAAGGCATGCAATTTATCCAGTCTATGATAAAGGGTTTGTCTGACAATATAAAGCTGGCTTGCGGTTTCTTTTTTAGAACCATTTGTCTGTAAAAAGATATTCAGCGTTTGATAGAGTCTTCCGCTGTTTTGATTATCGTATACAATCACGGGCTCTAAATACTCTTTCACCATACATTCAAGCAGACCGCTTTCCTTCATCATCGGCATGAGACGGAGCATATGTAGATCTTGATAAAATGGACTTTCCACCCGCTGAGGCATCACTTTTTTTAAATGCAGCACTTCTTTGGCTGCTTGAAAGCTTTTTCTCATGTGCTGAAACTTTTCACAATATTGACCGATACCAAAATTGATCTCGGTTCCCCGGGGCTGCTCCCGGTTATACAATTGTTTGATGTCGTTTGCAGCCTTTTCTGAACGCGCTTTCCAGTCCTCTTTCTTTCTCGTGTTTAATAAAATAAACAAGGTTTGCCCTTGATGGTCATATGCAATCAGATGGAAACCAGCACGCTGAAAAATGGAGCGGCAAGAGACAAGAAAGTAAAGGTTCCCTGCGATTTCTTCCATTTCATGATGCTTTTGAAAGAGCAAGACTACACAGCCAGTTGGCTTTTTCACACCTTCTGTTTCTTCAAGGTGCTCTATGATCTCTTGTTCTGTATGCTCTTCTTGGAACCATTTTTGCAGCCATTCATTTTCCTTTGTCTTCTTTACCTCTTCTGTATAAAGTTCTCTTAATGTTTGCTGGGCTAGAGCATTCGCTCCTTTATCCATGACTAGCAGTTCGAATTCTGAGAGCGTGTCTGCTTGATGAATGAGCACAAGATCTGCAAATGTTTGCTTGAGCGCAAGCACTTGTTTTTGTGTCACTTCGTATCCTTTTGGCACGGAAGCAAACTGCAAATAATTCATGACCAGTTCTTCGGTTTGTTTGGAAGAATCACATAAAATAATCGGCTCGCCTTGAACAGGGAGGAGTAAAAGAATCCCCCTTACGTGCTGATACACTTGATCCAATATATCCATTTGCGGATGCGGGGTCAGTAAAAGCTCATTCAGCTTTGATGATAGTGCTTCTAAATCAGCCATCATTTGATACTGACGCTCGATCATCATCGTATGAAGGTGCTGTGTGATGTTGACGAACTTCACTTCTTTTGTAAACAGAATAAGCGGAAAATCCCTTTCTTCTGCATAAGTCAGTAATTCTTTCGGCACTTCAAATCTTAGCGGAACAAATTCAATACACAAGCCGGCCGCCCCTGAATCAATCAATTGACGTAAAAACGCTTGAAACACATCCAGTTGATCATGGAAGCCTGCGGCTGTCGTTAATATCAGCTCGCCTCCATTTAACAAATCCTCTACATCAGGCACTTCTAACACATGTATCCATTTGACCTGCCGAAACAACCCTTTTTCCCCTGCTAGCACTTTTGCATGCGCAAAATGCTTCGTTTTCAACACGTCACTCACTTGGAAATGAACATCTACATTCATTCATATGTCCCCCTTTGTTTGCCGCCTATCCCCTATCCCAGAGGGTGCATGGATAAAATCCATAATAAAACTGGTAATGTCACGATACTTAAGATGGTACTGAGAAATGTCGTGCTTGAGACAAACTCAGGCTTCGTTCGAAATTGTACAGCCATCAGCGTTGTATTTGCTGCTGTCGGCATGGCTGCCACTAAGATCATAATTTGTTTCACCATATCGTCTACCGGTAAAATAAGCGTAAAGCCAAATGCGATGAGTGGGGAGATAAACAGCTTCAGCAAAACAGCATAAGAAATATGGCGATAATCCACTTGTTTAAAAGAGATCACTGCAAGCTGCATGCCTAAAATAAGCATAATCGTTGGTATGGCAGCATTTCCAACAAGCTGAATACCCGTCATCAGCTCTTTAGGTAATGAAAGGTCAATCAGCTGAAATAATAGACCGATGAGCGCCCCGTAAGCAACTGGCATACGAAGCACTTTTTTCAAGACGACCTTGCCATCTCCTGCATCCTCTCCGCCCTTTGCTGCATAATACATGCCGATTGTACTCATGACAAGCTGCTGCAGCACCATCAATACGATGGCAATATCCAAACCTGCTGCTCCAAAGACAAGCAGCACAACAGGCGTACCATAATTTCCATTGTTCATAAAAGCTGACGACAGAATCATGGCGCAATACGTTTCATTCGAATACCCATAAATACGAGATAAAATAAAGACACATAAAATAAGTGCAAGACAAAGCCCGACAACAAAAATGGATAGATATACATAGTCCATCGACACTTTGTTTTGATAAAAGGTTTCAAACGCAAGAAATGGTGACATTAAGTATAAAGACATTGTTGAGAGCGTATGTATATCAAAACCAATCGCCTTCTGCCCGATATACCCGATCAGGAATATGCCGAACACTGGCAGTAAGACAAGTAAAAACTCCATGCTGCACCTACTTTTCTCTAGTTGTATTCCAGATTCCTTCTGCTCCTCATTATCATACCACTGATAAACAATAAAAAAGAAGCACCCTTATGAAAGGCCGCTTCTTTCCTCATCCATATAAAATACTTCCCACAAATGACCATCTAGATCCTGAAAGCTCCATCCATACATAAACTCATGATCCTGCTTTTCCTTAAAAGGTGAACCGCCTGCCGCTATTGCCTGTTCAACAAGATCATCGACCTCTTCTCGTGAATGCACGCGCATAGAGATAATCACCTCTGATGCCTTTTTTGCATCCACTAATTGTTTCTCTGAAATGGATTGAAAATGCCTAAGAGACAACAGCATGACAGTGATCGCATCATCAATGACCATACAGGCCGCCTGATCATTCGTAAACTGCTCCTCAAATTCAAAGCCTAGCTGCTCAAAAAAAGCGATTGATTCCTTCACATGATTTACCGGCAAATTGATATACAGATGTTTAGATTGTCGCCCCATGTTCCTCCCCTTCTTGAACACATAATCTCCTTTCAGTATATTCAGCTTTTTCTCCAGCATCCCTTTGGCCATTGAAAAAAATCTGATGTTATCAAAAAGAAGCGCCTCAACGATAGGCGCTTCCTTCATTATTTCTTATATTCAATATGGTACACGTCTCTTCTTCGGTCTTTCAGCTGACGTACAGTCCCATCTTGTCTTTGTCTTCTTAAAATTTCTAAATCGACATCACCTACGACGACCATCTCAATGTTTGGGTTACACTCTCCTACAATCCCATCTCTTGCAAATTCAAAGTCTGATGGGGCGAAAATAGCCGATTGTGCATATTGAACATCCATATTTTCGGTTTGCGGAAGGTTGCCAACTGTTCCAGAGATGACGGTATAAATCTGGTTTTCAACCGCTCTCGCTTGTGCACAGTAACGTACCCTTAAATAGCCTTGGCGGTCTTCTGTACAAAACGGAGTAAAAATAATTTTCGCTCCTTTATCAGCTGCGATCCGTGCAAGCTCAGGAAATTCAATATCGTAGCAAATTTGGATCGCAATTTTGCCGCAATCCGTATCAAATACCCTGACTTGATCACCAGCTGAAATCCCCCACCATTTTCTTTCGTTCGGCGTGATATGAAGCTTATATTGCTTTTCAATCGTTCCATCACGTCTAAATAAATAGGCAATATTATAGATTTTCCCTTCTTCTTCCACGAAGTGAGAACCGCCGATGATATTAATGTTATATTTCACAGAAAGGTCTGTGAACAAATTAATGTAGTCTTCTGTATATTCCGTAATTCGCTGCACAGCAAGACTTGGTGACCGCTCTTCTAAATAAGACATGAGCTGCGTCGTGAAAATTTCTGGGAATACGGCAAAGTCAGCTGATGCATCTGATGCGACATCTACATAATACTCGACCTGATTCATAAATTCTTCAAAGGAATGAATTTGTTTCATTGCATATTGAATCACACAAATTCGAACAGGGAATGCCGATTTATAGTACCTTTTCGATTGCGGGCGATAATCGACATTGTTCCATTCCATTAACGTTGCATATGTGCTCGATGCTTTATCATCTGGCAAGTAATTCGGATTGATCCGCATAAGACTAAATTCATTTAATAGCTGAAAAGATAAAACAGGATCATAGATTTGATGAAGCATGACCTGCTCCACATACTGGCGAGGCGTCATTTCCTCTTGGTATTTATGATAGTTCGGAATGCGTCCGCCAATGATGATGCTTTTTAAATTTAATCTTCTTGCTAAATCTTTTCTCGCTTCATACAAACGATGTCCAATTTTCATTCGTCGGTACTCAGGACTCACCATGACTTCGATTCCGTACATATTCATTCCATCCGGATTATGGTTTGTAATGTACCCATCATCTGTAATGTCCTGCCACGTGTGGCGATCATCGTATTCGTCAAAGTTAATTAATAAACTTGAACAAGAGCCAATGATTTCTCCCTCGAATTCAGCACAAAACTGCCCTTCTGGGAAATGCTCAAGATGGCTTTCAAGATGTTCTCGTTTCCAAGGGTCCATACCTGGAAAGCATACCTCTTGCAACGCAATGATTCGGTCAATATCCTCTTCCCGAATATTACGGATCACCATTCTTTTTTCAAAACGCGTTAAGTCTAGTTTTTCTGCCATGATGTATTTGCCCCCTTACTGATCCTCTTTTTCAAGCTGATGGAATAGCTGGAGCAATTCGATTTCAGCCATGGATTCTAATCTGACATCATATTCTTCAAATTGAAGCGTGCTCGTGACTTTGTTTGGAACGATCACACATTTCATACCTGCTCGTTTGGCAGCTACTGATCCATTCACAGAATCCTCAAATGCCACGCAATCTTTTGGCTCGACCCCTAAGCATCGTGCGGTTTGCAAATAAAGCTCTGGATTTGGTTTCACTTCTTCCACATCATCTGACGTGCGGATACATTCAAAGTAGTCGAAAAGACCAATCTGCTTTAGGTGATCAGACACCCATTTATAGTCTGAGCTGGAAGCAAGTCCAATCTTGATCCCGAGCTCCTTTGCTGCTTCTAAATAAGCTTCTACACCAGGTCTTGCTGATTCGTCCTTCATTCTTTGTTGAAAACGAGAACGCCGATCTGCTGTGAGTGTCTCATGATCCAGCGTCTTCCCTAGCTGCTTTTCCAAATATTCAAATGGCTTAAAGCCTGCCTGCGTGCCAATGACCTTGCCCCATACAGAAAGAGGCAGATCTGATTCATGCTCCGCAAACATTTCTTGTAAAACCTCATATTCATGTGTTTCTGTATCTAAAATTAATCCGTCGAAATCAAATATAATCGCCTTTACCAACGAGGCCACTCCTTTTTTTTACAAAAGTCTTAAACATATACCCAATGCTATCATATCGTGAATAAAATTGACTTTCAAAGATGAATGTCTGCTAAAATGATTATGTATAAAAGGAGCCTGCATCGTTTGTCAGGCTCCTATCCGTGTTCGGTTCATTCTGCAAGAGATCCAAGCGCTCCGATTCGTGGAGAAATAGGCGATGTTGAAAAAGAGCGGGTTTGGTATTACAGATCTTAAAGGTTTCTCCGTTCCCTTAAAAATAGTATGTGCGAGCGCCTTGTAAGTTAACAAGGAAGTTCACACCATCTTTTACGCATTTTGAAGGTGACGGCTAGCAAAATCGTCTAGATCAAAAGGAAAAGAAAAGCCGCAGGCGTTGACCTGCTCACGGTTTCGCTCGAATAGCTCACGATCTCGTTTGGTGAGATGACGTTTCGGTTTTACAATAATGGTATGTAATAGCTGAAGTCCCGATAAAATACGAAAAGCATCATCCATCGTTCCGTTATATACGCCATCAATAAAGGTAAGCGAGCGATCTTTCTGGCGCGTATCCCGCTCCTGTCCATTGACAGCATGAGAAAGAAGATCTTCAACATCCTTTGATATTTCTTCAATTGCCTGCTCTTGCAGGTCTGTAGCAGCTTTCATTAATCTCACGTGACATCTACCTCTCTGTCGTTATTTCTCCATTCAGAATAGCACAGAAAAAAAGGCATTCGCCAAGGTAAGTGTTTCCTATATATACCCAAAGAGAGGAACGAATATCATGATTATAAAAGGACACACGCTCTCACTAAAAGTAGACGAGCAGTATCATCACACTTCACTCAGTCATTTTTTAAAGACAGCCGTATCTGCATCAAAACCGATTATTCATTTTTGGATGGAGCATCAAAAGGTTCGTTTAAATCAAAAGCCTGCCCATCACGCGGCTAAAGTCAGTCAAGGCGATCAGATCATCATTGATTTATTTGAAACAGAAGAAAGTGATGTGACACCGGAATACGGTGAATTAGAAGTACTCTTCGAAGACGAGCATTTATTAATTGTACAAAAACCTGCCGGACGACCAACTCATCCGAATGAACAAGGACAAACTGGCACACTGGCAAATCTTGTGGCATTTCATTTCCAAGCAAATGGAGAAGAAAAGCGGGTAAGACATATCCACAGGCTAGATCAAGACACAAGCGGAACCGTCATTTTTGCAAAGCATAGATTAGCTCATGCGGCTCTTGATCAAATGCTTTCTAAAAAAACAATTAAACGCACATATATCGCCATAGCAGAGGGACTTTTCAAAAAGAAGAAAGGCACCATCGATGCAGCGATCGGTCGTGACAAACACCACGCAGTGAGACGAAGAATTTCTTCTACAGGGCAAAAAGCTTTGACTCATTTTCAGGTCATGGACATGAATAAACGTCTGCAACTAACAACGGTTAAACTTCAACTAGAGACGGGTAGAACGCATCAAATTCGTGTCCACCTTAGCAGTCTCGGGCACCCACTAGCTGGAGATACGTTATATGACGGAGTTCGTGAATATATCAACAGGTGTGCTCTTCACGCCAAGCAAGTTGACATGAAACATCCTTTTACAGGTGAGCATCTGATCATAGAAGCTCCTCTACCACCTGATATGGACCAACTCATGAGTCAAATCATCCATTAACAAAAGAGCCTGCGTACGAAAGCAGGCTCTTTTTCTTTATTCAGACACTCTTTTTGCATATATAATATACCGCTCTGGCGCATTGCCGACGAAATGAAAAGGATAGCATGTCGTTAATATCAGCTCTTCCTTTTCATTTTGCAACGTAATGATGGATGTATCATGCTGATCAACAATTTTCGTATGTGTGATTTCATATATAAATTCACCATACGGAACAGTGATTTTCAGCTGATCTCCAATATCAAGTTCGCCTGTCCGGCGAAACACCGTGTCACGGTGACCAGAAAGGACAATCTGTCCATTTTGATCTGGATAATAACTGTCTTTGTAGTGTCCTACTCCCTTTGCAAGGTCATCCGCATCTGTCCCTTCGACAATCGGAAGGTCTGCTTTTAATTTTGGAATCGTCAGGATGCCAGAGGCTTTCCCTATTTCAGGAGCAAACTGCTTCTTGGACATCCCTTGATCGGTCGCCACGACCTTCTTCGCTTCGTCTAATGATTGGGCTGTTTGAAGATGAGTTGATGCGATTTGCCATATCCCCCAGCCGAGCAGCACAATCCCGGCTGTCATCACAGTCAGTGCAAGCCACTTTTTCATGCTTAAACTCCTTTGCCTGTTACATTTCTCTTAGATGATACGCTTTTTAGCTTGCTGCTTTTTCTTCTTGTTTTGCTTTTTGAATTCGTCCCTCTTTTTGATACACAATGGAAGCTCCCTCAAAGCTTTTCACAAAATCGACAGTGGCTTCTAAGTCTTCTGGGCCAGTTTCAGGGTTTTGTCCAAGCCTGCCGATTGGTGCATATTTACTACCAGTTGCTGTTGCCATGAAGTTATTCACAGTGAGTGTATACGTTTGATCGAGAGCTACGGCTGAACCATCTGGCAGCTTCAAGTCGACTACTTTATATGTTACAGGATCATAGGAATATGAAAAGCCTGAAATGCTATAATCTGGTCCAAATTGTGGAGAAATTTGTGCTTCTATGATCTCTACTAAGTCTTTTCCCTTGATCTCTAGTTTGACTAGAACGTTGCCAAATGGCTGAATATTAAAGAGATCTCCCCATTTAATCGGCCCTTTTTCAAGGTTTTGCCTAATACCGCCTCCATTCATCATGGCAAAGTCACTTTTCATTGAATATCTCATACCATCCGCAATCAAATTACCAAGCGGCGTGTCTCCATCATTTGAATAGCCGCCTTCCATTTTGACCCCGGCTTCTCCAACAACCTCACTAATAATCGGCTCCACTTCTTTCCCGTAATGAGCCAAGATGTCTGCTGCTTCCTTGTCCTTTTCTATACCGGCCTGATCTACATACTGGATATTTGCACTCTTTTTGACGATATCCTTCGTTTTACGGTCAAGTGTCACATTGACTTCGCCAATCGCCTTCCCGTATTCAAAGGCTTGCACAATTAATTTTCCATTGACCTCTCCATTGACCACTTCGTGATTATGACCTGCAAAAATGACATCAATTTCTTCATCACCTTCTTTGGCAAGCTTTGCACTCTCTCCAGTGATGGTATCGCCATTTTGAGAGGCTGTCATATGAGCTAAAACCGCTATAGCTTTAATTCCTTTTTGTTTTAATTCCTTCGTGGCTTCATTCACGGCTTTGACTTCATCTGTAAACTGAATGTCTTTAATCCCTTCTGGCATGACCATTCCTGCCGCAGACTTGGTCACAACGCCGATAAATGCGATAGGGATTCCTTCAACATCAATGATTTCGTAAGCCGGTAAAAGCGGTTTACCTGTATCCTTGTACTCACAGTTCGCACAAACGAGCGGAAAGTTCTGTCCGTCATATCCCTTTGTCCCTTTTGGATGATCTCCACCATTTAAGATACGCAATAGCTGGTCTACCCCTTCATCGAATTCATGGTTACCAACCGTGCCGACATCAAATCCTATGTTCTCCATGAGTTCAACGGTTGGTTCATCTTGCAGAAGAGAAGATATTGGAGAGCTCCCGCCAATCATATCTCCAGCATGGACCGTAATCGTATTTTTGTGCGCTGCTTGTTTTTGTTTCATATAGGCCGCGACATAATCCATCCGCCCGTACATGGCTTTATTGCCGTCACCTTTTAAATCCAGTTCGTATACTTGATCAATTTTACCGTGTAAATCATTCATACTTAAAATCGTTAATGGTACTTCGCCCGCATCCTTTACCGGCTCGTAACCAGCCTGCTCTGCTTCTTCTTTAGAAGCAAAAAAGATCCGTTTATCCACATCGATTTCTTTCCATTTGTCAGGGGACACGTAGGTTTTGACAGATGAGTCGCCAACATAGCGTGTCAGTCCTTTTTTCTGTTCACGTGCTCTAAATTCAAACGGCTGTTCGAGCAGAGGGGCCGCTTCGTTCCAAATGCCCAGTCCTTTTTCCTTTGCTTCTTTTACTGCTTTTTGATACGTATGATAGTCCTTTTCATCTCCAATTGGCCAGATGAAATAAGTAGGGGCATATCCTTTTTTCACAAGCTCTAGATTTGTATTTAACCCTTTTTTGGTTTTCACCTGAGCTAAAAGACGTCCATAGTGATCCTTAGCTTCAGGACCAATTTTTAATGTGACTTGGTCACCGCTCGAAAGTAGTGTTTTTAAATAGTCAGTCGCTTGCTGTCCAAAACGCAATTGGTTTTTGTCTAATTCACTTTTTGGCTGATGATACGTTTCTGGCGTGTCCATATTCACAAAACGCACCTTTGTTGTACCTAGAACGGGCTTCTTTAAATGAATCGTATCTCCATCCACCACACGGTCAACCGTTGCTTTGTATTCTTTCTTCATCTTTAGCGGCTTTGGCTGGCGTTTGAGAAGATTGATATCATCCTGATGTCTTGGAAGCACCTGCAGCGTTTCATACCTGCTTAACACCCCTGTAAACTCGTACCATTTCCCTGTCTTTACTTTATCAATCACATTCGTATCGACCATCACTCTCAGTGTGGTGCTGTGATATTTTTTATCAATGATCACCACATTGTATCCACCGCCAGCCGGCTGAGCTGGTTTTGTCTCTACATAGCCTTTGACCTTCACTAGTCTTCCTTCATGTTTACCTGCTTGTTCCATTTCTAGCTGCTTCACAGACACTCGCTTCGCCTTTGGCAAGGGTTGGTTCACAGTATCTACCTTCAGACTACCTTGATCTGGCACAATTTCAATCAGTCCTTTATAAGACATGATCTTACCAGTCACTGTCACCTTCATCCCTGCTTTTAGTTCCGGGAAGTGATTCAGCTGGGCTGAATAAACATTGATTCCGGCTGATTTGTCTTGAATGTATGTGGATAGTTTTCCATTGCCTATAGCTGATTGATCTGCTGTTACAATGCCACTTACCGTCACAGTCTTTCCTATGAGCTGACGGGCTTTTTTGATCTGCACAATCTTTTTTATTTCTTTCTTTTCAGATGCACTGACCTCGCTCACTGCGGACATGCCAGGCAATAAGGACTGCAAACTAAAGATCACCAAAACCAAACAACAAATCATTCGAATAGATAACATTCGTTTCATTAGACCTCTCCCCTTTGCGCTTCATCTCTCATAGTGTACAAAGTAAATATTGATGTTGAATGAATTTCATGTAAAACTTGTCTTTTTTAACTCATCGGAAAGGTAATTATCACTCGTGTTCCCTCAAAGTTTTTACTTTCAAAACGAATGGTGCCACCATGGCTTTCAATGATTTTAATGGTCATCATTAAACCAAGGCCTGTTCCCTTTTCTTTTGTTGTATAAAATGGTTCACCGAGTTTCCCTATTTCGTCCTCTGGTATTCCCTTACCTTGGTCTTCAAAGATCAACATCATCTGATGATCTTTCATGAGAGAGGTCACCTTGATGACACCTGTCACACCATCCATCGCTTCTATTCCGTTTTTAAGGATGTTTAGGAAAACTTGTTTCAGTTCATTCGGAATGCCTTGAATGTTAGGGAGCGATGGAGACAGCTTTTTCTGAATAGATACGCCTTTTAAGACCGCCTGAGATTCAACGACCATGATCACTTCTTCGAGCAGAAGATTGACATGTACCGGTTCAAATTTCACCGATTTGCTTCTCGAAAGAACGAGAAATTCATTAATAATCGACTCGAGCCGATTAAACTCTGACATCATGACATCTGCATAATCTTTCTGATACTTTTTACTTTGAATCATCAGCTGTAAAAACCCTTTTAATGAGGTCAGCGGGTTTCGTATCTCATGAGCGATACCTGCTGCAAGCTGCCCTACTGCTGACAGCATTTCTGATTTCATCAGCATCTTCTCTGACTGCTTTTGATTGGTGATGTCCTCTGAAATCCGCATGACGGTTGACTGCATTTTGTCAGGATCATCAATTCGATGTAAAGAGACTCTTTCCCATCGTTCACGTCCACATAAATCTTGAAAGTACAACTCACCTGTCCAGCTGCCCTCTCTTAAACAAACCTTCCATTGTTTCTCTAAATCATCACATTGACATAGTGAATGATAGACGGAAAAAATATCTTTGCCGATCAGGTCATATTCGTGCTGCTGGACGAATTGACAGAAACGCTGGTTCACACATTGGATGACCCCTTCCTCAGTTGCCACAACAATATGAATATGGCTGTTATCAAGTGCCGTCACCGCTAGATGAAGCGACTGCTTAATTTTCGTTACTTCAGTCATTTTCACCCAAGTCATCACCGCTCCTTCATGTTCTTCATCGAAGATGGGTGTGATGTGAACGGTGAATTGCTCGCCTTCGTTCGTTTCAATTTCACGTTCGATCGCGCGCCTATCCGATATGACGGATTGGATATCATGACAGAGCGTTTCCTGCGTGAGTTTTTTAGCCATCGACTGAAAGGATTGCTGATGTCTAATTTTCGCTGAAGTAAATAAAGAGGCAGCTGTAGGAGTGTAATAGCGAATATTCATGTCCTTGTCTACAAACAGCGTTGCAAGCTCCGGCTTGATAGAGGGTTTGTACAGTTCTTCTCTTGTCACCCTTAAATTGTTTATGATATTTATATAATGCTCGTGTTTCTTCTCAATCTCCTCTAACTGCGTGTGTTTCTCTTTTAATTGAGCCCTTGCCTCCTGCTCCTTTTGTTTGACTTCATTGAGTTCATTTTCCAAATCGACTATACGCTGTTGATAGACTGAATTCAGATCTGACATCCCTATTTCCCTGCCGTTCTTTTGATTTTTCCCTCTCTCATTCCTTCGTATGAGAATGACGTATACTCCCTTAAAACGGCGGTCAAAACTTTTCACGGTAAAATCTGCATACTGCTTGCTGCCTTTTTCTGAAATGAGAACATGTTGAAACACAACCTCTGTCTCGTCTGTCCACACCTTTTGAAAGGTTTGACTGAGCATCTCTTTCATATAATCAGGTGTCACATATTCACATGATTGATCTGACACTTCTGTATGATCTAAAAAAGAATATGCACCCTTTGATACTGCCAGGATTTTGTCACTATCATTGATGACCATACATGCATCATAATCCTCGCTTACTTCTTTCATATATTGTGCGGCTCGCGCTTTCAACTCGATATCACGAGCGTCTGATGTCCAAGGGACATGTGGTTTTGAAATGTTTGAATGGGTGTAAATGTTCCATTTTTCATTAAATAAATGAAATAAACGAGGGATATTGGGTACAGTTTCATTTGGCCCTAATATCAATATCCCTTCATCTTTTAAAGCATATTGGAATCGGGACAATACTCGTTTTTGTACTTCAGGCTGGAAGTACATCAGAACATTTCGGCAACTGATAAAATCGAGGTGGATAAAAGGTGAATCGATCAATAAATTGTGAGGTGCAAAGACAATATGTTTTCTAAGCGACTGCTTCACAATAAAAGCGTCACCTTTCCTTTCGAAATATCGCGCCCGCCATTTTTCCGGCATCCTTGCCATAGACTCTACTGTGTAGAGACCTTTACTAGCTGTTTGAATGGCTTTCCGGTTAATATCTGTTGCAAATACTTGAAGTTCAATGGTCACTTGTCTTCGCTTCATTTCTTCTATAAATAAGATCGTAAAAGAATACGCTTCCTCTCCTGTCGAACATCCAGCTATCCAAATACGGCATCGAGATTTCCCGTTTTTCACCGCATTTTCAATGATCGATGGAATGATTTGATGTTCACATACATGAAAAGCTTCCATGTCTCTAAAAAAAGATGTCATGCCGCTTAGAAGCTGTACGTGCAGAAGGTCGAGTTCATCGGGTTCTCTTTCTAATAAGTAGTCGTACTCTGCTAACAGTGAAATCCGTTTTTTGGCAACTTTCATTCGTTTTTGAATGACAGATAGTAGCCTTTTCCTTTCATAGGTTGAAAAGGCGATGCCTTTATACATTTCAAGTCGTTCAATAATTCTCAATAAAACAGGATCTGCCTCATCAATGTGCGGAACATTCATGATGTTGGAGATGTATGCTGCAAGGGTGGAAGGGTCCTTGAATGATTGTTGATACAAAGTATCAAAACCACTTTCTTCTTCACTGCACGATAAAGCTGTACCGCCCTGCTCAACCAACTGAAGCAAGCCACTTCCCACGCAATGACCTTTTTGAAAGAAAATCGCATAAGCCTCCTCCTTTTGAACGTTGGCAAGAGACTGAAAAAGCAAGTCCACAGAACAACCCATGCACGCCGGCAGCTGTTCTGATAGGTGCAGCCGCTGATCTTCTGTTAACGTCACTACCGCATGCTGTGGACAAAAATAAATCGTCTTCTTCATGACTTTCTCACCATGTTTAATCGTTTTTGCCCGGTAGCCAATCGGTAAAACAAGTGCTTCCAAATCAGTTATACAATCGCCTGTCACATAATTTTGCACAACAATAAAAGAGGCATTTAATTCATGTGGAAATGATTGAAAGAAAGCCTCAAGATGATGCTGTTCAAACGGCGAAACACCGATGCCAATCACTGGTGTCTGCACATGTTCGTCTTCTATCAAACGATTAATGATTTTGTCCTGCATCTGGTACCCCCATGTTCATTCGTCTGATACTTTTTTTCGACAAAAAGGAAGAAAACCCTCTAATTGTAAATAATGTTTTTGCATGAAAGAAGGAAAACATCCTCACATTAAAACAGATTGTATAAATAGAAGGAGGAATCTCAAGTGCAAAACGATCAACAACCAATGTTTCAAGGAAGCGCTCCCCAGCCTGAACTCAATCATGGCGGACATGAATTATTCGACTTACATGAAATTTTAGCCGGCACAATTAATATTTTGGATCAGTATATGATCCTACGGCAGTTTATTCAAGATCCTGCATTATCCGACATCTTGGATCGACAATACCAATTCGTTTTATCTCAGTACAATGTCACTGTAGATTGTTTTTCTACTGGACAAAAGCCTAGTGAAGAAACCGCTACTTATATGATGAAAGAACACACACAAGTGACATACGGAATCAAGCCTTCTCAGCCGAAGAAGCCGAATCAATCGTTACAGGATGTCAAAGACTTGGGCATCACAGGGCATATGCTCAGCCTCGTCAAATCACATGCTGGATTACTTTCCATGTCAGCATTAGAAGTAACAAATCCAGTTGTCAGACGTGTACTTGCTGCGCAAATCCCGAACTTTATCGAAATGGCGTATGAAATATTCTTGTATCAAAACAAGCATGGCTACTATCAAGTCCCTCAGCTTTCCAGACAAGACATGACGGCCATGACATCAGCTTTTGCACCGCTTCAAGGGCAGGTTCAAATGCCGCCAAGCAAAGCGAATCAGCAAAAGCCCCTTCATTAAAAAAAACGGCTGGCCATTTTCACTGGTCAGCCGTTTTTTCTTTGATATATCTTGTGAAAATAATCTTCAAAATCTGCGATTTGCTGCCCTGTCGCCTGTTCAAAGCCTTTAGCAAATAGACCTGTTTTCGCCGTTTCCTCCATGATCTCGTGTATGATATCTCGTCCGTAAAGCTGCACCAGCTCATAAATCATATAGTAGCTTTGCACATAAACATCTGTCTCATACGTCATCCGAGAGTCCTGCCAATCTTGATCAGAATGAAGAGACTGGAAGGGAATGACGTCGAACCGTTCAGACGTGGCATTTAACACGTCATAGGCCGTCCATTCTGCTGTTCCCTCATGGAACCAAAGTGGGAAGATCACCGGAGACACTTCGTAAGAATGAACTTTTTCATAGAAAACAAAGTGAGCATATTCATGAATCAATAACGTGTTGAAAAAGTATAAAGGCAGTGTCTCTTTCTTCAATAATGCTTCCCGTTTATCTGGATATAACCCTATCATTTGATCATGATCAGAATAAAAACCCGTAATATGCTTGATCCCAGCAAATTGCTCAATTGTTTCTTTATCATCAAAATAAATAATGTCTAAAGGTTTGTCAGTATCAAATTGAAACACTGACGCTGTCCTCTTCTTTGCCTGTTCTATGGCCTCGATTGTCAAATCAACAAAAGCGTCCTCTTTCTCTGTATAGTATATACTAATATGTTCATAGACTTGCTTATTGAGTCTCTCCGTTAAAATCGTTTTAGGAGAAGACTGCTGCTCTAAATATTGTCCTGTCAGCTGAAACGCAACATAAATCAAGTACGCGGTGAAAGCATAAAAAATGAGACCTGCTGCTATCATTCCGCCTACAAGCTTTTTATGAATCATTGACGGCTTGGCTTTCATTTGCTCCCCACCTGAATTCATCCTGCAGCCTCTTTCTCTTTCTATGAAGAAACAAAGATCAACAAGAGGTGATATATTTTTTACTTTATGCAGTCAGGTGCGCAAGGTGCGGTTCCAAACAAAAAAGCCGCATATGACATACGGCTTTTGTCGTAGCTATTTTGATTCAGGGAAGACACGTCTGACTGTTTCAGTAAATTCATCGAAAAATCCTGAGATGGGCTCTCCGCTTCTAATTCGTTTTCCATATCCTTCCATTCGATCAACGAAGTCTGGATTGGCAGAGACATACACATTGTCGATTTGTTGATCTGTTGATTTGACTTTATCAGAAATTTTCTTTTTCAAATCATCTGTCACATTACCGCTTTTATCGCCTTCAAGCATTACGGCAACAAATGCATTCTTTCCTGTAACCAGTACGTTCGCTGTTTTTACTTCAGGCATGTTGGCTACAAGCTCTGACGCTTTGTCTGCCACTTTGACCTTCTGAGGTGTTTGAACATCTGGCTCATCCTGCCTCATGTTGTCATTCTTATATGTGACATTTTCATACTGTCGTTTCATTGTTCCTCTTCGCTCATCGCCCTGGTTGTTCATACCACATCCAGTGGTGATCAATGCTGGAACGAGTAGTAAAGATAGCATCCATTTCTTATTCATCATTTATTCCCTCCTTTTGCTCTTAGGTTTTTCATCCAGCCGACTTTTTATGCATACATCCTCTGTTTCCGCAAAATGAATTCATAATTCAGCTGTGTTTGGTCATCCTAAACTTGATGAAAGATCATCACGATCAAATGGAGGGATTCGTTTGTTTAAAAAAAGAAAAGGCATGAGCACTGGCGCAATGATCGCAGTATCAACAGCCATCATTGCATTATTTTCCCCGGCTTTACGAAGAAGGCTGAAAAGCATGACGCAAATGAATATGTCTTCAATGATGAAGGGAAAAGATCAACAGCACCATGACTCGCCTCGACACGAGTCACACACACAGAAAGAATCAAAGGGAACTGCTGAAATCGGCCAAATGATGAAGCAGGCATTCACAGCTGTACAGCCAAATCATTCGAATCAG
This sequence comes from Bacillus sp. FSL R5-0422, assembly GCF_038610765.1. Lineage (NCBI taxonomy): Bacteria > Bacillati > Bacillota > Bacilli > Caryophanales > Bacillaceae > Bacillus > Bacillus sp. FSL R5-0422. Next base: position 897,989 of record NZ_CP152014.1, on the reverse strand, counting down.
CACGAATCAACATCAAGAAACCATCAGCCAAGAGAGTCCTATGCACAGTCTCTCCACATTGATGAAAGTGTCATGAATGTGATGGATGATGAATCAATCCAGCAAGTAATCAATGACATCGAGCACAAATAAGAAAACAGGAGCCTTCAAATATTGAGGCTCCTGTTTATTCTTCTGAAAAATGCTCTTTCACCATCACAGAGAAGAAAGGTAAAAAAGTGATTTCAACTGTTGTCATAAAATCACCATAAGCTTCTACTATGATCAAAAGCTCTTTTTCATCTTGATTGTCCTTTTTTATCTCTACATGTTGCACGGTTTTAAAATCATAGATGCCTAAAATAGATCCATCTTTTTTTCGAACAGCCTTTAACTTAAATTCTTGACTTCCAAGGTACATCGTGACAACGATGCGCTCGTCTTGATTCTCAAATCGAAATGTCAGGTTTTGATATTCAATCGGCATCCCTTTCTCGAACCTTTCATCAGGCTCCGTTTCAAAAAAAGAAAGCAAGTCCGGTTCATCCGGGAAGCGTTTTCCATGCATGTGTTTTGATCCCCTCATAAGTGAAATTTTTATTAATTATCCTTTTTCCCCTTTTCTTTTGCAACAAATTTTAGTAATTTTAAAAAGGTGATTTAATTTTGCTAAGAGACCTCTTTATTAATTTAACAATTCTTGTCACTTTCCATTATTTATTTATGCTTGTGTTTAAAGAGAATTTTTTAAAAAAAGAAGATACCCTGCTCAGACAACTATGCAAAGGCATTCTTTCTGGGTTACTCGGTGTCCTCTTAATGTTCTTCTCTATCAAAGCTGGACCAGCTATCATCGATTTAAGACATATCCCCCTTATTTTAACGGCCTTTTACGGAGGCATTGCCCAAACCATTATTGCAGCCGTTGTTGTGATCATTGGTCGATTATTAATCGAAGCCAACATCGCTTCTTTCATCAATATTTTTTCCATGATGATCATTGCTACAGCTTCTTTTTTAATTGCTGAACGACATATGAATCATGTTGTGAAAATGCTTTTGTCCATTACGATCGGTAATGTAATTGCCACAAGCCTGTTTATCATGATCGTGCATGAGACATCATTTGAACTGCATTTTACTTATTGGATGTTCTCATATATTGCAGTTTTGTTTAACTTTTACGTCATTGAACATCAAACAAAAGCATATCAGCTGTTGAATTTGTATAAATTCCAAGCTCATTATGACTTTTTAACAGGTGTTTTAAATAAACGGAAGTTCGATGAGGTCTTAAATGATGCTTTTTCAATGAAATTTAAGCACCCTACCCATCAAATGTCCCTTATTTACTTAGACATCGATTACTTCAAATCCATCAATGACCAATATGGACATCATGAGGGAGATATGGTTTTAAAAGAAATCGGAAAAAGGCTGATCAAAAACACAAGAAGCTCTGATTATATTGGCAGGATCGGCGGCGAGGAATTTGCTGTCTTTCTACCAAATTGTACAGTTGAAAAAACATGGCAGATTGCAGAACGCTTACGGAGAAAAATAGCAGATCAGCCGGTTTATTTACAAAATGGCATGTCCATTCATATTACTGTATCACTTGGTTGTGCATATTACTCTGGGACAAGTCCAGACATCAAACAATTACCGATTATAGCTGATCAGGAGCTCTATAAAGCGAAGCAGTCTGGCCGAAATCAAGTGAGCTTCTCAGGGAGAAAAAGAGGCCAATGAATTTAGGCTTTTTCCTCAATTTGTTAGCGATCATTATTTTTAAAAAAGTTTTCGGATAACAGTTGTTTTTTCCCGCAAACACTGGTAAAGTAAAGGTAATTATTTTTGTTCGTATCATCTTTAAGAAGAAAGTTTTGAAAGAGTTTTCGTCTTTGAAGTTTGTGTAAGAGCAAGAATAGTGAATTTAAGCGTTAAGATCGCTTTAGGAGGAAATTTCATGTTAGAAGGTAAAGTAAAATGGTTCAACTCTGAAAAAGGTTTCGGATTCATCGAAGTAGAAGGTCAAGACGATGTATTCGTTCACTTCTCTGCTATCCAAGGCGAAGGCTTCAAAACTTTAGAAGAAGGTCAAGCAGTTTCTTTCGAAATCGTTGAAGGTAACCGTGGACCACAAGCTGCTAACGTTAACAAAGCGTAATTTAAGAGCATCTGCTCTTTAGCACTTTATAGAGTGAAGGAAAACCGCTCGGCTTCTGCCGGCGGTTTTTTTGTCCCATAAAAAAAGGAGAACCTGACGAGAGGTTCTCCTTTTTATTTGTCCTTCTGCTTTAGCTTCTGCAAGGCAGAACGATACATATCATCATTCATTTTTGTCTCTGGCTCTTCTTCTTTGACAGGTGGTTCTGGTTGCTTAAACTTTTGAAGCGCCTGTCTATAGAAATCATCGCCAGACACTCGTTCATCCGTTTGAGGAGGCGTTGACGCTTCCTCTTCTACTTCAGGCTCTACAGGTCTCGCCACAGCTTCTGACTCGCTACGGGGCACGTCAGGCTGATGAGGCACATCTTCATTGATCTCTTTCTTCTCGACCGAAGCGTGTCTGACATTGAATGCTACTAATCCGATAATGACTAGAACAGCAGCTACTAACGCTACAATAATCGTCGCCAAAAGAACCCTCTCCTTATCGCTTAAATGACGCAGTGACTGATGCTACACGTCTTCCTAATGCTTTTCCGAGTTCAATACCTTCTGTCGAAATCACTTCATCAGAATCAATCGGACATGTCACACCTGCTCCATAGTAAGAGCCATATAACGCATTCTCTGGCACATTTCCAGGAAGACCAACGACAAGCATCCCTTGGTGGAACATTGGGGTAATCAAATTATGCATTGTCATTTCTAAACCGCCGTGCGTTGTAGCAGTTGTACAGAAAACGGCACCGACTTTATCGATTAATTTTCCTTCTGCCCATAGGTAGCCAAGACGGTCAATCCATGTCTTTAATCCAGCACTAATGGTTCCAAAGTGACCAGGACAGCCCCAAATAATTGCATCCATTTGATCAAGCTTGCGAATATCCGCATCTTTCACGTGATCAACGAATACTTCAGCCTGCTCCGTTTCACCTGCACCCGCTGCAATTGCTTCTGCCAGTGCTTTTGTATGGTCACCTTCACTATCGTATACGACATAAATTTTCATGTACGGTCCCTCCACACTTATCTTGCATCTTGGTTTGCTTCCTTAGGTGCTGGAAGCAGTGTCATTTCTTGTTTTTTATGCTGCTGATCTTTTCGCTTTTTATCCTTACGTACATCACGCAGGAACAAGCTGAGAATGACACCAGCGGCACAGAATAACGTCACCCACATGTAAGCATCATTGATTCCCATTACGTTTGAATCAACCTGTGCTTTCGTAAAGAGCTGGGTAGATACATATTTTTGAGCAGCTTCAGCTGTCATACCCATATGATGCATCACATTCGACACAGCTGCCTGGAACGAATTCATAAAGAACGGGTCCGCTGTATTTGTTTGATCCGCCATATTGGAATAATGGAATGTTGTCCGATTCGTATAAATCGTTGTGATCAAACTCGTACCGATCGAACCACTGATTTGTCTTAATGTATTAGACATCGCTGTACCATGGCTGTTTAAGTGCTGTGGTAATTGGTTCATCCCAGCTGTCATCACAGGCATCATAAGGAGTGACATACCAAATGCACGCACTGCATACATGAGCACGATGTGACTATATGATGTATCAATCGTCAGCCTTGTAAACTCGAATGTAGTGACAACGGTAATGAGCATCCCCACAATCGCAAGCGGACGAGGTCCAAATTTATCAAACAAAATCCCGGAAATCGGGGACATAATCAGCATCGCAAGTGCCCCTGGAAGCATTAATAGCCCGGATTGCAATGCCGTAAACCCAACAAGGTTCTGCAGATAAATTGGTAGTAAGAACATCCCAGTGTATAAGGCAACTGTAATAATAATATTAATGACACTTGATAATGAGAAAATACTGTATTTAAACACCCGGAAATCAAGCATCGGATTATCAGCTTTCAGCTGTTGGAAAATAAAGAGAATGATCGCAATCGCACCAACAATAATCGTCGATAAGACGATCGGATCTGTCCAGCCATCACTTCCGGCTTCACTCACTCCGTATAGAAGCGAAGCAAAACCAACGATGGAAAGAATCGCACCAAGGCTGTCCAGCTTGATCTTTTTAGGCTCTACAATATTTCTAAACATAAAGAAAGCAGCGATAATGACAATTGCTCCGATTGGAACAAGTCCATAAAACATAATACGCCAAGAATAATGTTCAATAATGTAACCAGATAATGTTGGTCCTACCGCAGGAGCAAACATCATCGCAAGACCGAAAATCCCCATTCCTTTCCCTCTGTTTTCTGGAGGGAAAATAAAAAGGATTGTTGTCATCACGAGTGGCTGCAAGATACCGCCGCCGACCGCCTGAATCAACCGGCCGATGAGCATGGTCGAAAAGTTCGGGGCAATCCCGCAAATAAAGGTCCCTAGTGTAAACGAGATCATGGCAACTAGGAATAAGCTGCGCTGTCCAAAGCGTGTGATTAAAAACGCAGATAACGGAATGAGAACACCGTTGACAAGCATATAACCTGTTGTAAGCCACTGAATTGTCGTTGCACTCACATTAAATTCAGTCATTAAATGGGGCATGGCTACGTTCAGAAGCGTTTGGTTCAAGATCGCGACGAACAAGCCGGCCATTAAAATGATCAGTAAAGACAAGGAGCCTGCTCCCTGTTTTGTTGCTGCAGGTTGATTTGCCATCTCAGACAACCTCCTTTCATTTTTTGATATCAATCATCATTAAGATGAAATTTTGACAGAAGCATTCATACCAGGAAGTACTTTGTCTGATGGATTTTTAATTGAAATTTTCACTGCTACTTTTTGTGTCACTTTTGTATAGTTACCACTTGAGTTTGTTGCTGGTAGCATGTTGAATGTTGAGTTTGTCGCATAACCAATTTGTTCAACTGTTCCTTCAAATGTTGTACTAGGATCACCATCTACCACGATGTCGACTTTGTCGCCTTTTTCAATGTTTTTAATATCTGTTTCTTTGATATTCGCTGTGATGTATAGCTTGCTTAAATCAATGGTTTCACCAAGAACTGTACCAGGCTGCACTTGTTGATTGTTTTGTACTTCTTTTTTGACTAATGTGCCATCAGCCACTGATTTAATGTTTGTTTTTGTTTCTCCTTCAACTTTTGCAACTGTGCTGTCTTTTTGCACTTCGTCACCTTCATTGATATCCCAGCCTTTGATTTGTCCAGCTGCTGGAGCTGTGATTTGATACATATCACCTGTTACTTTTGCCTCGTCAGTTTTGACAAAATTTGTGCTTTCGTAATAGTAATAAGCACCTCCGGCAATAATGGCAAGAATCACAATAAGGCCAATAATGTTCGTTAGCAATAAACGCCCTCTGTTCATGTTTTGTTTCTCCTTTCATGTATAAAAATATAGTGTCATCTGCTTTAGCAAACTTAGAATGCCCATCATCTGACAGAATATGAAGTAAGCTCATAAAACTGTTATTTCTCCTTCATCTTCCCCGCATGAATAATGGTGTGCAGCCCATTTATACTTATTGTTCACTCATGAGCAAAGAGTAGAAAAAGAAGAAAAGACGATCGGCATCTTTTTTGAAAAACTTATATTTAACAAGATTAAATATTAATAAATGAAAATTGAAATGTCAAAGAGAAAGTTTTACTTTTTTTCTGGTGATCCCTTCCTTCTCCATACAAAAAACCCTTCAGCCCTTATGCTGAAAGGTTTTTTCAAATGTGCTATTTACGAAAGAACTTCTTCTTGCTGAAAAAATTTTTTTAAGGCGAGAAAAACATCTGATTTTTGTTTCAAAATATAATGCTTAAATTTCTCATCCTGTATATGCTTATATGCTGACATTAATGTAGAATGCCTGTTGTATTGATTCACTTCACCATAACAGAATAAATTAGCTTTTTTCATAATTTCAGACACAAGCTTCACGCAACGTGCATTATCTGATGTCAAATTGTCTCCATCAGAAAAATGAAAAGGATAAATATTATATCGCGATGGCGGATAACGTTCGTCTATGAGCTCTAGTGCTTTTCGATAGACAGAGGAGCAAATCGTTCCCCCGCTCTCGCCGCGCGAGAAGAAATGTTCTTCATCGACAACCTTCGCCTCTGTATGATGGGCAATAAATTCAATATCGACCGTCTCATACTTTGTCCGTAAGAAACGTGTCATCCAAAAGAAAAAACTTCTCGCCATATATTTTTCCCAAAGCCCCATACTTCCGCTCGTATCCATCATTGCTAAAACGACGGCTTTCGACTCTGGTTTGGTCACTTCATTCCACGTCTTATATTTGATATCCTCTGGATAGATTGGATAAAAGGAAGGGCTACCTGTCATTGCATTTCGTTTAAATGCTGAGAGCATCGTTCGTTTTTTATGAATATTCCCTGTTAATCCGGTTTTGCGAATATCATTAAACTCAATTTGCTCAACAATGATGTCGTCAAGCTCTTTTTGTTTAAGGTTTGGCAGCTCTAATTCCCTAAACAGCGCTTCCTCAAGATCCATTAATGAGACCTCTGCTTCGTAATAATCCTCTCCAGCCTGATCCCCTGCACTCTGCCCCTTTCCTTGCCCTTGCTTACTATCTGATCCATCACGTGCGACAATATCGCCTACCTCGCTATCTCCATCACCCTGACCCACATGCTTATTTTTATCGTAGTTGTAACGAATTTTATATTCATCTAACGAACGAATCGGAATCTTAACAACATCTTTTCCATTAGACATGATAATGCTTTCCTCTGTGACAAGATCCGGCAAATTGTTTTTAATCGCTTCTTTGACTTTTTTCTGATGACGCTGCTGGTCGTCATAGCCTTTTCGATGGAGGGACCAGTCTTCCTGAGATACAATAAACTGACTTTTTTCTTGCCGGGACATCCATCCCCCTCCTCACCTGTTTTGCACAATTCTTCTAACCACCGATTCCTTTATCTTATGCTGCTCGTCACCCAAGTTGACGGTCATTTCTAAAAAAGACATTACCGGTGCAGTTGCGCCAATAATGCCTCCTTCATTGATTAACGATTGAGAAGACTACCTACGTATTTTAAAAGTTCATTTGCACTTGTAGAATTATAGCCATGTTCATCAATTAATCTAGCTACTACTTCATTCACTTTCTTCAGTTGCTGTTCATCCGGCGTCTTCGTTGACGTCGTAATTTTCACCACATCTTTTAAATCAGCAAACAGCTTCTTCTGAATCGCCTCACGCAATCTTTCATGAGAATTATAATCAAAACGTTTGCCCTTTCTTGCATAAGCCGAAATACGAATCAGAATTTCTTCTCTAAAAGCTTTTTTGGCGTTTTCAGAAATCCCGATCTGCTCCTCAATTGAACGCATAAGCTTTTCATCAGGATTCATTTCTTCACCGGTTAATGGATCACGCAGCTTGTTTTTGTTGCAATATGCCTCGACATTATCTAAATAATTATCCATGAGCGTTTTCGCAGACTCCTCATAGGAATACACAAATGCCTTTTGTACTTCCTTCTTCGCAATATCGTCGTACTCTTTTCGTGCAACAGAAATAAAATTCAAATAGCGCTCCCGGTCCTCACTGGAGATAGACGGATGCTGATCGAGTCCTTCTTTTAACGAACGTAGGACATCTAGGGCATTAATCGATTCCATGTTCTTCCTGATAATAGTGGAGGAAATGCGGTTAATGACATATCGCGGATCAATTCCGCTCATCCCTTCATCATGAAATTCCTTTTTCATCTCATCAATATCAGCAGATTGAAAGCCTTCGACACTCTCTCCGTCATACAGACGCATTTTTTTCACCAAATCAATATCAGAACGCTTCGGCTCTTTGAGTCTTGTCAGAATGGAGAACATCGCTGCCACCTTTAGCGTATGCGGTGCAATATGCACATCTGCGACATCACTTTCTGAAATCATTTTATGATAAATGCGTTCCTCCTCTGTCACCTTCAAGTTATAAGGGATCGGCATCACAATAATTCTTGAATGCAAAGCCTCGTTCTTTTTATTTGAAATAAACGACCGGTACTCGGTTTCATTCGTATGAGCAACGATCAATTCATCTGCACTTATCAAGGCAAAACGGCCTGCTTTAAAATTTCCTTCTTGCGTTAATGACAGAAGATGCCATAGAAATTTCTCATCACACTTTAACATCTCCTGAAACTCCATCATTCCCCGGTTTGCTTTATTGAGTTCTCCATCAAAGCGGTAGGCCCTTGGATCTGACTCTGATCCAAATTCAGCAATAGTGGAAAAGTCAATGCTTCCTGTTAAATCAGCAATGTCTTGAGATTTCGGATCAGACGGACTAAAGGTACCAATCCCGGTCCGTTTATCCTCTGAGAAAAAGATCCGTTCAACCCTTACGTCCTCAATTCGCCCGCCGAATTCCTCTTCCAGCCTCATCATATTCAAAGGGGACAAATTCCCCTGTACACGAATGCCATACTCTCTATAGAAATCCTCACGCAGATTTTGCGGAATAAGATGAAGCGGATCTTCATGCATCGGGCAGCCTTTGATCGCATAGACTGCGCCATTATCTGTCAGTGAATATTCTTCTAGTCCTCTTTTCAGCCTAGTAACAAGTGTAGATTTCCCACCGCTCACTGGTCCCATTAACAACAAAATACGCTTCCTCACATCAAGCCGTTTGGCAGCAGGGTGAAAATATTCTTCCACTAATCTTTCCAACGATTCTTCTAATCCAAAAAGCTCCTGATCAAAAAATTTGTACGTTCTGACCCCATTCTCCTCTTCAATCCCGCTGTCTTTAATCATATGATAAACGCGAGAATGAGCAGATTGAGCGACAAGTGGATTTTCCTTTATAATGTCTAAATACTCGCCAAATGTTCCTTCCCATTTAAGACGCTGCTCTTCTTCTCTGTGCTGTTCGATTTTCTTTAAAATATCCATATGAACCTCCTCTTTCAAGATTGAAGCAAGTAATCAGATACTGTTTTACAATCTATGCGGAGGCGTCCTATTACATGCTTTCGTTCTTCAAAATGACGAATTGGCAAACTGAATTGACAACCATCCGCAAGACCCTTCATAATAAAGGAAAAACAGGAGAAAAATGATCTTCTTCTCCTGCTTTTCAAGGCGAACTTCACATCATATGAAACAGGCAGCGATCGAAACAAAGGGATAAGGGGGAGCTTATATGAGAACGGTCATTATGATGGGCGTCATCATTACGTTTTTAGTATCCATTTTCACAGCTGGCTACGAAGGCAAGCCTGGTAAATGAAAAAAAGGATGTTCCATGAGGGAACATCCTTTTTTATTTAATTCGTTGTTTTTAGCACCTGCATATTTACTGTATTCCCTGATACTTGAATGGACGTAAAGTCTTGCGTATCAATCACAGGTGTGACGGCACGACTGTCTAATGTGATGTCAGTAAAACGAGTAGAGAAGTTCGCACGAATATCTTTCCGATAGATATCGTCAGTCACTGCTACTGTCGACAGTAATTTCCACTTCGTCACAGAACCAATGTTAGAGTTTTGGATTTCCGTGATAATACGCCCAGTATAACCAACATTATTTGTCCCCCAGAACGTTGCTCTTGTATGTCCATTCAAGTTTTTATAAATGGTCATTTGCACAATACTTCCAGGCTTAAACCCTTTTGTATACGTAAAATCATTTTTTCCTTCGATATAGGTTTCTTGATTATTTGCTCCTACTTTCATCGTAGGTTTCCACACATTATATGTTGAACTGTATTGAAGACCAATATCCGCTTCCTTTGACCCTGTGAATCCAGAATAAATATAAGCTGTCCCATTTGATACACTCATTGCGGAAGGGAGTTGAATCTTTGTGACCAATATGGACCCATTGCTATTGATATAAGTACGTCCGCCGATACCTTTCGATAATTGCGCTGCTTCTATTTCCTGCGTCTGAGAGAGACCTGGGACACTGACTGGAATCGCCCCCAATAAAATAGCTGAGCTAATGGCACTAGTGATCAGTAGCTTTTTCATCTCATTTTTCCTCCTAATGTATTCATTTTTTGAAAACGTTATCACACTCTATCATACTACCTATTTTTTTACATGTCAAAAAAAGTATAAAAGTGTCGTATTTTCCTTCTTTTTGTTTCTTATCTCATATAAAAAAGCCGAGATCAGTATCCCGGCTTTCATTATGACCTCAAATCAGGTCACGGTATTGCTGCTGGCGAAGTGCTTCATACACAAGAATTGCTGCCGTATTCGATAGATTCAGAGAACGAACATGTTCTGTCATCGGTAAACGAAGACAGCGGTCCATATTCCGCTCGATCAAATCTTTCGGTAATCCACTTGTCTCTCTGCCAAATACGAAGAAATAGTCTTCATCTAGCTGAGAGTAATCAAATGTCGTATGCGGCTTTTGGCCAAATTTTGTGATATAGAAGAATTGCCCCTTCGGATGAGCCTCAAACAATTCATCAAGCGAGTCATGATAGACTACATTGGCATATTTCCAATAATCGAGTCCTGCACGCTTCAGCATTTTATCATCTGTCGAAAAACCAAGCGGACGAATCAGATGAAGGGTTGTATTTGTTGCTGCACATGTACGCGCAATATTTCCAGTATTAGCTGGAATCTCTGGTTGATATAAAACGACATGAAGTCCCAAAAAAGTTCACCTCTAATTTTCTTTTCCGCTCAACATTATACCATTAACTATCCTTCGCGGCATCGTCCAAAATGTGAAAAAACGTATATCGAATAGCTGGTGTATAGGCGGTTGAATCCTCATACGACCAATAACGCATTCGACTGTCATATGTCTGAGCATTCACAAGAGGCATTCCACCTTTATCGTGATCGACAACAATGGTTGTATGATTATACCTGCCATCTCCCTCAAAATCGTAGCAGATGACATCACCAATTTGAAGTTCCTGTGCATCTTTGAGTTTCTGTGCTCTTAAACCCGCTTTCGAATTTGCTAAATAATTTTTCATCGAATGAGCTACTGTCCAGCTATAGCTCCACGTATGCGGCCGTACCCACCAGCCAGATCCGCGGTTTGGATACCCTCTCGTTGGCGCATTTCCAGCCTTCAAGCATTGTGAAATAAAATTTGTGCAGTTATCTTCAAAATTTTTATAGGCAGGATTTCGTTTATTCCAGTACGTCTCCGCATATTGCACAGCTGCCCGTCGGTCATAGTGAAAGGCTCTCCCAAACTGTTCTTCGGTTTGAAAACGCTCATCCACTTGCTCTTCCATTTGGCGCTTTTCTATCATCAACCGGTCTTTCACAAGCATGTCGTTGTAAAGGAACGCTTCTCTTTTTTCTACCTGCTCCTCTAAATAAAAAGATTCGTCTACATCCTTGCATACATAAGTAAGATGAGCGAGATACTGCACATGCTGAGCCCCGTCATCCTGAATCGAAGAATCGAGGAGTGTTGCTTTGGCTTTCGCTTTGACAATCTCCACCTGTCTTCTAGCAAAAAGTTCTTTTTTCCGTTCGACTGCTTCCACATCAGACATGAGCTGTGGCTGTTTGATTGCACGGTCATTGATTAAATACGCCAGCCTATCTTCTAAAGTTTTCTCTAATAATTGTTTCACACAGACACCACCAAACATTTTTTAAAATCTCTGTTTGGTTCATTCTATGTTCACAGGGATGTTATTTAGTATTTAAAGGTGTCTGTAAAAGCTCAATCCCTTTCACAATCTCCTCTTTTGCTTCTTCATCACTTTCCCGTTCAAGGGCTTTTTCCAGCTCTGGAAGCTGCTGATCGTCGCCAATTTTGCCAATTGCCCAAGCAGCCGTTCCCCGAATGACCGGTCTTGGGTCCTTGTGCATCAACTCAATTAACACTGGTAAGGCAGAGGTATCTTTAAAATGAGCGAGTGCCAAAATTGCATTTCGCTGAATCGGCTTTTTCCCCCGCCATGAACCTGAAACATGACCGTATTTTTCTTTAAACTCACGATTACTGATCGTAAGAAGCGGCTTTAAGAGCGGCTTCGCAATTTCTGGGTCCGGCTCCATTTCAGGATGCAGGTGAAAGTCCTTTCCTTTATTGATCGGGCAGACAATTTGGCACGTATCACACCCATACAATCGATTTCCTATTTTCGAACGAAATTCGTCAGGCAAAAACCCTTTTGTTTGCGTTAAAAAGGAAATACATCGTTGTGAATTCAGTTGCCCTGGATTCACAAGTGCACCAGTTGGACACGAATCGACACATTTATTACACGTCCCGCACTGGTCTTCAATTTTCTCATCCGGTTCAAAGGGGACATTTGTGATCATTTCGGCCAAATACACATAAGACCCAAACTCTGGCGTGATAATCATACAGTTCTTCGCACTAAAACCGATGCCAGCGCGTTCCGCTACTGCACGATCAGACAGTTCACCTGTGTCCACCATTGATTTTGTTCGGATGTCGACATGTTTGCTACGCAAGAATTCTTCAAGCATGTCGAGCTTTTTTTTCAGCACAACATGATAGTCTGTTCCCCAAGAGGCACGGCAGAAGATCCCTCTTCTTGCATCCTTTGTACTTCGAGGAGCATCTTTCATTTTAGAAGGATATGCGAGCGCTATCGCAACAATTGATTTGGCCTTCGGAAGCAGCAAAGAAGGGTTTGTTCGTTTTTCGATATCAGGCTCTTCAAAGCCTGACAAATACCCTAACGATTCATGTAAGATGAGGCGGTCTTTTAATGAATCAAATGTATCAGCACTTGCAAATCGGATTTTATCAACACCAATTTCTTTCGCATATTGAATCAATTCTTCTTTTAATTCTCCAACATGAATCACCTTGCAAACCTCCTTTCTTTGTTTCTTCTGTTGTTTTCAGTATAATACGAGTGTATCACGACCGATTGGAGTGAGTCACTGTGAAGATACATATGGAAATTTCTCATCCTGAAAACCCGTCTATCCATGTTGGACAGATTGAATATTCTCATATTGAAGTTGGCACATCCCCTCAAATGTTAAAAGGCCGGTTACGCCTGTTTCAAGAATCTTTATTCTTTGAATACGAAGATAAAGTCTTAGAGGAAGTACCAGCAATCAAAGAATGGACGGATCTTTTAAAAGACGTTCCTTTCCTGCCAATTCTTGCGGATATCCAAAAGGAACAATTTATTGACTCGACCAATTCCGTACAGGATTTGTCGATCTTTTTCTCTTTAAAATATTTCTTGCCTATATTGACCTTCGATGCTGATCGCGTAGAAGAGCCACTTTCACTAGCAAAACATGAGACTGGTCACATTGAATGGCAAGACAAAGCAGGACTTAAAGGATTATTTTCTCAACCAAGTAAAGCTCACATTTCTCAAGGCACAAAAAACATTCTGCAAATCATCCTGTTTCCGCCCTCTATTTCTCGGGAAAAGTGTGAAGCTCTCATTCAATCCTTGACGAAGATGTTTGTACAAATACATGGTGGAGAAAGTAAATATGAACTTATTGAAAAAGCACTGTAGATTGACAGTGCTTTTTCACATTATACTGACATAATAAAAAACGCAACACTTCGTTTATCTATGAAACGAAATACTGCGTTATAAACAAAATTATGTATTGGAGCGGGTGATGAGAATCGAACTCACGACATCAGCTTGGAAGGCTGAGGTTTTACCACTAAACTACACCCGCATCAATTTTTAAAAAGCAACGTCATCGCGTTGACTTTTATTATGTTACAACTTTCTTAACAATTCGTCAAGAGAATATGAAGATTTTTCGTCAAAAAACTTCATATTCTCTGTATATATTACGATAGTTATTTATCGAGCTGCAAATACACCAAATAAGCCTGCTTCACATTTTTTAATTCTTCTTTTAGAATCTTTTCAGAATTTGTTAAACCAGAAAACTCATAGTTCATTCCAGTCGTGATGGTAATAGAAATTAATTTTTTCTCTCCAGGAGACATGTGAAAAATATCTGTTTCTGATATCGTTGTGTTTCCTCCCACGTCCTGTTTAAAATCAACGCTAGTGGCGAGCTTCGTTTGTTCCCTCTGCTCTTTATCTTTCCACAAGCTATACGTTACTTTTAGCAGATCATCTTTTTTCTCTTCTAGCTGATAGATAAATTTGACACTGTTATCGACACCATTTTGATGAAGTTTCAGGGTGATTTTTTTTGTATCTTCTTTCAATAATTGTCCATCCTTGTAATGCAAACCGATCAAGGAAACACTTTTGACACTTTCTTTTAATCCCTTCACTGTCATCGCTTCAAATGATTTATCTGATAATGATTCCAGAAGATTTTTTTCATTTTTTGTTAGTTTCATAGGTTCGATAGTTATTTCATCTTGAGTTGCTGTTTTTTTATTTTTTTCTGTTGCAGGTTTTTCTGATACCGTCTTCTCAGTTTGCGTGGTTTCTTCGGCTTTCTCGCCGCATCCTGCTAATAGAACAAAAGTGAATATAAGAACACTCCATTTTTTTAACATTGAGATCCCCTTTGATGTTTTTTATTTTCTATTATACTAATATTTGGTTTAATATACAAAAAAAAGATTAGGAGAATTCTCCTAACCTTTCGCTTTTTTCTGCTTCATGGCTGATAAGATGGCCACAATGAGAAAACTCGCGGCAAAAATCACCATCATATAAATAAAAAAGTTCGGCTTGATCTGAAAAGTAAATGCGGATGAACCTTCCATCTCAAAAGCGAGACTGTTAAATAATAAAGCATCATTCGTTTTTGATTGAAATAAATGATAGAACAATACACCGATTGTCAGCATCGGAAAGCCTAAAAACCCAAGAAAACCACCAACAATTGCACCTTGTTTCATCGCCTGTACGTTCATGATCGTTGTCCTCCCATTCCCCCAAGCAGTAGCTGCTTCATAATAGATTTACCATCCCCCATAAAAGGAAGAAGATAGAGTAATTGAATAAAATACGTGATAGAAAAAATAAAGAAACCTGTTGAAATTGGATTTTCTTTTAGACATAATACGGTCAAAATGATCCCTGCTGCTCCGATCACACCTGGGACAAGCGGCCCAAGCAAGGTAATCCATACCTGCTTTTTCTGAAACGGGTCTAATACAGGTCTCACAAATTTCACAGACATCATATCACTCGCAAAAAAACCTTGTGGACCATCCCGTCCCGCAAATTTACGATGCGCATAGCCGTGTGCTGCCTCATGTAAGGCGGTCCCGGTAATTAATCCAAAATAAATAATTGTAAAATAAATCGCAATGGCTGCAATTGATCGATCAGGAATGAATAAAAAAGCGATTCCTGCCATGACCATAAAAAGCATCCAGAAAAAGATGATTTTACGTGTCACCATGAGTAATGCTGTCCCAAAAATATGAAGGAACGAGTGACCAGTACAATCAAATCGTTCCTTCATTTTCAATTGATACTGTTTGAAAAATTGACAGCAAGCTGTCACAATCCGATACGGTGATTGATAATGAATAGACAGTAAATGATGCTGGTTCAGCCCCATCATCAGTTGATAAAAGTCTCGAGAAATCACAGACTCATCGACTTGAAACAAATCGGCGAGCTCTGCTGTAATACTCGCTTCTGTCCTTTTTCCATCTACTTTCGTTAACATATGATAGGCACTTTCATTAATCGGGAGTGTGCTTCCATATTGCGTATCCGTGAGATGTCTCTTTTGTAAAGTCACATACGGCGCGAGTGCCGGTACCCGCTCAATCTTTAGCTTATTGTTAAGAAGTTGAATCATGTGAATACCTCCATGAAAAACCTTTATATATGGCAAAGATGAGCAGACCTTCAAATGCAGCTACTAGCAGCCACTGAAGCGTTTGACTCGACTCCCCTATGACATAGTTTCCAATAAAAACAATTGGAATCATGAGTAAAATAAGTGCTCCAAATGAAAAAATGCCTGTGTAGGGATTGTTCCGATCAAGCGGAAGTAAAATACCTACCACATAAAAGAGCGCAGTGGCATTGCATAGCACAGCGACCCCAATCAATACGTTCCAAACTTGATCAGGAAGGGTCAGCGTTGTCAGCATGAAGATGGCAATTTGCATTACACCAACAAGCAAAAGCCCGATAAACTTATACAGAGCCACTTCCCACGATCTTAGGCCAAATGTTTTGTACATCCCCAGCATTCGTTTATCATTGCCAAATGAATTGAAGGCGGTTAATCCAGCGAGAGCACAGAGAACAAAAAATGCTTCTTCTTCAAAGCGGAACCCAAACTGATAACGGACGAATAAGATCACAATGAGGAGAATGAGAAAATTTAAAATGTTTTCTTCATTTCGCACCTGTGATTTCATTTCCTTTACAATCAGTGACCATTTTTTTGAAGAAGAGAACGGCAATTTGTTTAAAAAGGTTAACGCTTTTTTCTCTGCCATAATCGGCATCATCGCAAGAGAAAGAAAAGCGCCACCCGCCGATAAAAGGATAAACAGAATCAACATTGCATAGTTTACCCCTTCAGGAGACATTCCTTGAGCCACTAAGAAAAACGGTGCTGTGAAATACATCAAATGATAATCAAACTGTATATATGATTGCTGAATTTGACTGATATCAAAATGCGTCATTCCATACGCTACGACCAGTGCTAATAAAACAAAGATCGCTGCAAATTTTTGCAACGGTAATTTTAATTTTAGAACGACCAAATACGTCATGTTGTAAATGAGTTGCAAAAGCATTAAGACAAAAAGCGATTGCAAAATCACCATCAAAAAGAACGTAACAATAAAATAAACACCTATTCCCTGGGCAATAAAATTAGGTAAAAGCAAAATACCGATAAAAAATAAAACAAGCCCTGCCACCACTGTCACCATCGGAATAAAGTATCCAAGGCTTTTCTGAAAGGTAGAAAGCGGGAACCAGCTAAGCTGCATAGAAAAACGGTCTTGCTCAGGCGTTCTGACCTTGATCAAAATGAATAACAGACTTGTAAAGATGGATGCATTGATCGCCATTGACACAACGAGTAATCCAAGTGAACGTTCATCGCCATTTAAGAAGGCCTTCATAAAGACACCCGTAAAACTGTATCCGATGATGGCGCCCATTGTGACGGCAAATAAAAAGAATAAGATCACAATGATCCGCTTGGTCTGAGTATCAAAGAGCTTATACATCTCCTGCTGCCACATTTTAAGCATCATTCTAGAAATGATTAATGATTTCATCAAAATGTGCACCCCTATCACTTAACATTGAAGCTTTCAGAAACACCTGTTCCAATGTGCTTGATTGATACTTCTCCTTTAAAGCTGAGACCGTTCCTTCATCCATTTTATTTCCCTTAGAAATAATGGCGATTTTATGGCACAGCTCTTCCGCTGAAAGCATATCATGCGTTGAAAGCAAGATCGCACCATGGTGCTCGGCATAACGTTTCATCAGTTTCTTTGTGTTTATAACCGCTTCAATATCAAGTCCTCTAAAGGGCTCATCCATGATCACCAATTGACTATCAAGCATAAAGGCGGCAATCAGCTGTGTCTTTTTTTTCATACCATGTGAATAGGTTTCAATCGGTCTTGATAAAGCTGAGTCCATATCAAACAGTTCAATTAGTTGATTTCTTCTATGAATTGTTTTACATTCATACATAGAAGAAACAAAATCTAAATATTCAGCACCAGTCAATGCTTCAGGGAGCAGCAGATCATCTGGAACATAGGCTACTTGTTTTTTAAAGGATGGTTCGTCATTGGTGACGTCCTGCAAAAAAATCGTTCCTTCTGTATGCTTGATGATGCCGAGTATACAGTTAATCATCGTTGTTTTACCAGAACCATTCGGTCCAGCGACAGCAACGATTTGATGAGGGTCGATCTTTAAATGAAAATCTTTGACAGCAGTCACGTTATTTTTATACGTCTTGGTTAATTTCTCGATCGTAAACATATAACCTCCAAGTGTCTGCATATTCTTTAAAAACAGATCAGGCTAAACCGCCCGCCACAGACGGTTTAGCCCTGGTGTCATTTCATAGAAGTAAAAAGATGAATCCTAAGTATAGCTACTTACATTCAATTTGGACTTTTAAGCCACTTTCCCACTGAACGGCTCCTGTAAAGCTACCCTTGCCGTTAGCTATACACCAAACTGCTGCTCCTAGAACAACTGTTGCTCCCAATCCAAGAAGGACAGCAACAAATACTAAGAACCAAGCTTGGTCCATAATAGCAGGTTCCATAGTGGAATAGTCAACTTGCGGCGCTGCATAAGTCATACTTTTCACCTCCCAGCTTATGATGATCGTATCATAGGCTCTACTCTCCAAACATCAACAGAAGATCCCATTTTTGACCGAACGTACTTTCGGATAAAATGTGACTTTTTATTCAATTCTTCACTTTTAAGTGTAGAAACCCTAACTTATTATCTAGATTTTCCCACCCCTTAAGAACCACCAAACCCATATAATGGCAATAAAACCTTCATTTTTTGAAATAGTCCTTATTTATCAATCCCTTTATATATTCTTTCTTTTTTGTGAAATAGAAAGAATTCCCCCGATATATCAGATAAAAAAGTCCTGATTATATGTCGTTAACACACTATTTATGAAATATTTACTGATAATTCCGACAAAAGAGTGAGTCTATTTTCCTTCTTCTCTTGTCACTTAAAATATGTATATACAAGAAAGTCCGTTGGGAAAAAAGCCCTTCCTTTTCTTAAGTCACATTCAACATATGATTCGCTTCTTACTATGAAAAAGCAATACAACATAAACATTCCATGATTTCACTAGCTGGCAATGATTAATTACTTTCAAAAAACGGATCCGTATTCTCTAATGAAACCATCCCTCTTTTTCATCCAGCATGTCCCCACCTTTCCTTATTAAATAAAACAGCCTATCAACTTTATTTATTATTTTTTCAGATTTATCTAAAAAATGATTGACCAAGCATGAAACAAGATTTATAGTCTTATTAAATATTTCTTATCAAAGTAGTTGGTTTTATCTAACAAAAGGAGGATACACACATGTCAGAAGAACGTCCATTCCGTTTAGAAACAAAAGCCATTCACGCAGGTCAGGAGCTTGATTCAGCTACCTATTCAAGAGCCGTGCCTATTTATCAAACAAGCTCTTTCGGTTTTAGAGATAGTGAGCATGCGGCGAATTTATTCGGACTGCAGGAACCCGGAAATATTTATTCTCGCATTATGAACCCTACAAATGACGTCTTTGAAAAACGGATCGCCGAGCTTGAGGGCGGCATTGGTGCACTTGCTGTCTCTTCTGGACAAGCAGCGACCACTTATTCTATTTTAAACATTGCAGGAGCTGGCGACGAAATTGTCTCATCCAGCAGCCTTTATGGAGGCACGTACAATTTATTTGCTCATACACTCAAAAAACTCGGCATTACAGTGAAATTTGTTGATTCATCCAATTTAGAAGAACTCGAAGCAGCCATTACAGACAAAACGAAGGCAGTGTATGCAGAAAGCATTGGGAATCCTAAAGGCGATATTCTACATATTGAAGCCATCTCAACCATTGCACACAAGCACCATATCCCGCTTATTGTGGATAATACACTTGCAAGTCCTTATTTATTAAGACCGATTGAGTTTGGTGCAGACATTGTTGTCCATTCCGCTACGAAATTCATTGGCGGTCATGGTACATCAATTGGCGGTGTCATTGTCGATAGCGGCAAGTTTCCTTGGGCTGACAGTGATAAGTTCAAGGGGCTGACTGAACCAGATCCAAGTTATCACGGTCTGACGTATACCGAAGCAATTGGAGAAGCGGCTTATATCACAAAAGCACGTGTGCAGCTCTTACGGGATTTAGGAGCAGCCTTATCACCTTTTAACTCATTTTTACTTTTGCAAGGCCTAGAAACTCTGCATCTGCGCCTGGAGAGACATAGTGAAAATGCGTTAAAAACAGCGCAATTCTTACAAGATCATCCTCTTGTAGATTGGGTATGCTATCCAGGTCTTGAAAGCCATGAATCTTATGAGCTTGCTCAAACCTATTTGCCAAAAGGACAAGGCGCTATTCTCACATTTGGTATTAAAGGTGGACGAGAAGCAGGTAAAAAACTCATTGATTCCGTTAAGTTATTTTCACACCTTGCAAATGTGGGCGATTCTAAATCACTCATTATTCATCCTGCCAGCACAACGCATCAGCAATTAAGTGAAGCAGAACAAATAGCGACAGGCGTCACACCAGAGCTTATTCGTTTATCTGTTGGAACAGAAGCGATTGAAGACATTATCGCAGACCTTGAACAAGCAATCACAAAAAGTCAGGCTGAATAAAATAGAAAAAGCACACTGTGGTGTGCTTTTTTACGTGTTATTAATCGTTAATTAGTCGAACGTCTTGGAAAGGATAAAACACAAATGATGTCGTTCCTTGAATATCACTCTTTGTAAAAAGACCTAAGCCATTGCGACTGTCCATTGAGTTTTGACGATTGTCACCCATGACAAAATATTTGCCTTTTGGTACGGTAAGAGGACCAAAATCAGGTGTCAACAAGATGCCATCTGCTGCTGCTTTCTTTTTGTTTGACGCTAAGTAAGGCTCAGCTACTTTTTGACCATTGACATACAGTTGGTCATTTTTCATTTCAATTTTATCACCAGGTAAACCGATTAATCGTTTAACATAATGAGTGCTGCGGTCTTCCCCATCAAGAACAATGATCTGTCCCCGCTTATAATCACCGAAGTAATCAACTGTTTTATTCACAAAAACCCGTTCTGTATTATGCAATGTTGGTTGCATAGAAGTCCCTTTTACAATGTACGGTGCGAATAAAAAGTTACGAATGATAAAAACAGCGATGAATGCGATTAAAATCGCTTTAAGCCAGCCCCATACTTCTGACTTCTTTTTTTGTGTTTTTGTATTTGTTGTCATAAGCTCCTCCTGAAATCCCCTAGGACGAAATGAGTTTCTGCCAGCTTTACGCCAGCATTTACTCTTGTATTGTATCACCATAAATATAAACATATTTTGCCAACAAATCAAGCGATGAGAGAGAAAAAGGCAAGCACCCTTCTGTGCTTGCCCAAAACTCAGTTACTTAGCAGAAGAATCCTCTTCTTTATCTTTTGATTTACCATAGAAATAATCAGATGGATTCACTGGCTTAAAGTCAGATAGCTTATGGAATCGAAGAAGATCCCTATAAAGCACTTTATCTGAAAGGCTTAACTGATTATCGACACGGGCTTTAATCGCCTCTGTCTTTTTATTTTGTTTCACAACTTTACCTGTTTTTGTATCGTAGACAGTGTTATCTACAAGTGTATATTTTGGTGTCACATAGTTTCCGTTACGGAATGCAACAGTTTGATCATGCTTCTTAGAGAATAGATCTGTTCCAAAATTCACATACTCATTTGAATCAATACCTTGTAAGTGAAGAAGCGTAGGCATCACATCTACTTCACCACCATACGTATGGTTCACGCCGCCCTGTTTGCCAGGAATACGAATCATGAGTGGTACACGCTGGTTTTGTGCATTTTGATAAGGTGTAATTTCTTTCCCTTGAATCTCGCTCATTGCACGGTTATGGTTTTCAGAAATACCATTATGGTCACCATATAATAAAATGACAGAGTCTTTATACATACCTGACTTTTTCAAGTCTTTAAAGAATTGCTCTAATGATTCATCTAGATATCTTGCTGTTTGGAAGTAGTTATCTACTGTTTTGTCACCAGTTGTTGCCTTAGCAATCGTCGCATCTTTTTCATCTAAATTAAATGGATAGTGATTAGTTAATGTCATTAAATGTGCATAAAATGGTTTTTTCATTGATTCTAGCATCGGAATTGATTCTTTGAAGAATGGTTTATCCTTCAGACCCATATTCACAAGATTTTCTTCATCCATGTTGTAATAGGAAGCATCAAAGAATTGATCATATCCCATATGCTTATAAATCGTGTCACGGTTCCAGAAAGATTTATAGTCGCCGTGAAGCACTGCGCTCGTATAGCCTGCTTTTTGATCTAGGATGGCAGGGAGTGATTGGTAAGTATTTTCACCTTTTGTCACAAACGCTGCTCCCTCTGGCAAGCCGAACATACTATTATCCATCATCAGCTCAGCATCAGCTGTCTTTCCTTGACCTGTCTGATGGAAGAAGTTATCGAAATACGTAAAGTCCTCTTTCCCATGAGCCAGCTTGTTTAAAAACGGTGTCACTTCTTCTCCATTTAGTTTGTAGTCAATTAAGAAAGACTGGAAGCTTTCTAAATGGATTTTAATAATGTTCTTCCCTTTAGCTTTACCGAAGTACTCTGCGTTTGGTTTCGCATAGTGAGAAGCTGTATAGTTGACAACATCCGTTAAATCTTCACTGCTCGCATTTGCTACCTGTGTTGCATTTTGTGCAGATTGTACTCCGTCATAAATCGTATAATTATAAACACCTAAATATTTGACAACATACTTATGATCAAATGTTCTTGTTAATAATTCTGGACGATCCTTTTCAGCTAAATGAAGGTTTACAAAGAATAGTCCTACACCTGCAGCCACAATTAACAGTGCAAATGTCTTTTTCATTTGGAATTTCTTCACTTCTGGTCTCCAGATCACAATCGCAATCAAGATAATAATATCAAGGAAGTACAAAAGGTCATGTGGCTTAATACTAGATAACACACCGCCAGTCATGCCTCCTCCAAGATTGCCTGCTTGCTTCATTGTGGAGAAAGTCAAAAAGTCATCAAAGAAACGGTAGTACGCTACATTCGCATATAAAAGTGCGGTCATAATAAAGTCAATCACAATTAAAACAATGGCAGATTTACGACCCTTCAAAAAGAGAGCCAGTCCCAAAAACACAATGGCTGAACTAAATGGATTTAATAAAAGAAGACCCTCTTGAAAAGAACCTTTCACTCCTAAATTAAAGTCCATTTTGTAGGCTGCATACGATTTCGCCCAAAATAAAAGGACAGCCAATACAAAAAAGCTATATTTGTTCGCAAATATTTTTTTCATAAAACCTCTTCTTTCTTATTATCGTTCTAATATAAATGAAATCATAAAAAATTTACATTGATATTGCAAATGTAAATCTTCTTCACCAAGCATTCCGATGCTCTGTTTCCGCCGGATATGTGTGCTCCTTTAATATAACGTATGAGAAGCATCATAGGTTTCAAAAAAAATACGAGTAAATAAAAGGAAAAATATCCATTTACATTTGATTTACATACACTCTGCAATTCAATGAATGAAGAAGGATTTGTAAATCACTCAGTACTACTTTACTTTTTTCATCCATTCGTGTCAAAGTAATTATAAAGAAAAGGAAGAATCACCTAGGTCTTTCGACTCTTTATCCTAATTTTATACAAAATTCGATACATATCTTATTCGTGTTTATTGTGACTCAACCTCAAGGCCATCCATGTATTTTCTCTTCTCTGACAATCTAAAAAAGTTTTAAGCAGAAAAAGCTTGATTTCTCCTCCTCATATGCGGTGTGATAAAGATATAGATTTTCAACAAATCAGGCTGGAGGACATTTACATGAAACATAACAAACAAATAAATGCATTTGAAGAACGATTTTCAGAAGAAATAGACCACATCATTGCTGTCACAGGACCTTCAGGAGTAGGTGCAGGAAAAGCCGGACAGGAAGCCCTTTGGACCGCTTCTATTCCACTAATTGCATGGAAAGATAAAAACCTCATCACAACCGAAAACATAAGGCTATGTTGGTTAACAGATGAAGAGGGGTTAAGGGAAAAGCAGGCACAATTACATAAAGAATCAATTGTGACACTTCAGGTCCGAAAAGGTGAAGGTGAGTTCATGCTAGTATCACTTATCGATACAAATACACAGGATAAAGAGCTACAAGAGATTCTAGAAGAAGCCCAAAAACCTGTCTTTTATCATGATGACCTGCTAGGCACCTTTGAATTAGTGAAAGGACTAGACTTGTTTGAAACAACAATCCAATGGAGCAATGAAGAGTGCCTTCTCTATTTCAACCTCGAAGAAGACGAAAAAATAAACGACTCTCTTCGAACCGCTAGACAGCTCATGGAAGAGCAGAGCACATGGGATGCTTCTATTAAATCATTTGCAGCAAATCAACTGATTGAACTAGCTAAAGACTGGCAGTCACAAGATGACTCCGCCGAAACACAAGAAGAGCTTACGCTGGATCACTTTATAAGCCGCATCTCACTCGAAAGCTTGCATGCCTACCCAGATGGAGAGTTTGAGGTCTACTGTCACGACGGTGATTTATTTTGGGGACATGTCATCATTGTCTCAGGTAATATCAATGGCACCTTTCATGACGCTCACATTGCAGGCTAAAGATTGGAGGGGTAAGTAATGGAGATCAAAGCTTTTCATGAATTAAAACAAATAGGAAAAACACCCGTCATGGCTAAGATTGGTGGCTTTCGTCCTGATCCAACAGCACACAGCTGGTTTGCCGGTCATTTCTTCATCCACCCTGCTCAAGGCTGGCCCATAGATGAAGATGGTGCCATGATTCCGATCTTACAAATTCATTTACCTGAAGTGCCAGGAGGATTAAACGGATTCAATGAATGTAAATTGATTCAAATCTTTCTCAATCAGAAAGCACTTCCGATAGATATCACCAAAAACGGCGAAGGCTGGAAACTCATTGAATATTCAACTATGGATGGATTAGAAGTAGTTGAGACTCCCGAAGAAGTGAGAGGATTAAAACCCTTTCAAATTCAATGGAAGAAAAGTGAGCAAGAAGACCACCCTTGCTGGGAAGAAGCGTGGTCATACGTCGATTTATCAGAAGTAAATGAAAGTGATGCAGCGACAGAACACTTCTTTGATCAATACACCAATTATTCATTCACAAAAATTGGTGGGTATGGCGCATATATTCAATCCCCACCCCATCATCAACCAGGCGAATTCATGCTACAAATCGCCTCAGAAGAAAAACCTCGGTTTATGATTGGTGATAACGGCACGATGTATTTCTATTACGACAAAGACACAAAAGAATGGTTTATGCATTGGGATTGTTTTTAAAGTTTGATTGAATGAAACCTTCCCTCCTTCTAAGCGTAGGAAATAATATGGAAGGAGGAACTAACATGGGATTCATTTTTGATATCTTCTCACTAGCTGTGTATATTCCTTTTCTACAGGTAGATGAAGAGGATATTTCTCGAAACGCAAGCGAGCTCAAAAGGTATAGCTGGTTTCATGCATTATTAAATAATCCAGCTTACAGACAACTTATCATTTATCATCAAGATGTCAGACACGTCATTGGCAGATGTAACACGAATAAACTCCATCGCAAGCGATACAACTTAAAATGCGAACGCAAATTGCTAAAAGCATTACATCGTGCTATGTAAGAGCCGCACTATCCTGTGTGGCTCTTTTCATATATTCTTTTGAAGAAAACATTTGACGCCTGGACAACTCTCCCCGTATATTATGTATAAATCCATCTTTTTCATATAAAAGGGGGCTTCACATGCGCTTGTTTAAGTACTGGAAAAAAAAGCAACAAACACAGCAGATCACCTCTGAGAAACAGGAAGACAGCATCCCAATTAACTTCTCCGCACTTCCCTTTGGCACAGACACCGTAGATGATTTTTTGTTCAACTTAGACCTCACCTCAAAGCTCACAGATCCCTATAAAGAAATAGACCCGAACAAATGAACCTATCCTCATCCAATCCTGGATGATTTTTTTATACTCATGAAAGGTGTGACCTATGAAAACATATTATATCGTTAGACACTGCCAAGCCAATGGACAATCCGAGGATGCGTCTTTAACACTACAAGGCATCGCACAATCTCACGCACTAGCACAGTTCTTTTCCAGCATCCATCTCAATCAGATCATCTCAAGTCCCTATAAGCGAGCGATCCAAACATCTGAGCCTCTTGCTCATGCAAAACAACTCGAAGTGAAAATTGATCAACGCCTAGCTGAACGTGTGCTAAGCAGCAAACCAATGGACGATTGGTATGAGAAATTAAAGCGCAGTTTTACGGATTTACATTTGACTTATGAGGGCGGAGAATCAAGCCTTGAAGCCATGAATCGCATTGTAGAAGTACTCTACGAACAAATAAATTCAGAAAAAGATCATACGCTATTTGTCACACATGGCAATATCATGAGCTTGCTTCTTAAACACGCCGATCCCACGATTGGATTCAAAGAGTGGGAGAAACTAAGCAATCCAGATGTCTATGTCCTGACATATTTCAAACCAGATCATGTAGAAATAGAGCGAATATGGCATAAAGAAACGGCAGAATGAACTCTGCCGTTTCCTCATCTATTGTTGATAATAAAAAGCTTCTACCCACTCATACGGCTTCTGACGCTCCGCACACCATTTCATGAAGCCACTTGTCTCCGTTTGCTGAAATTCCATCCAGTCCGATAAAAGCTGACCATAATAGGCTACTTGTTTTTCAACATTAGTGCGAATTATCTTATCTTCAATCAGCATCATGACATCTTCAATACCTTGAATTCGCTCTTGGTCATTCTCATAGGTGCTTAAATAAAGATCTTCATGTATATGATGATACGAATACCATAAAGCAGATAAATAGGTTTCGCAAATTTGAAAAATGACACGCTGCTCCTTGCTGCCTCCAAGCTCTAGTGCTTTCAATAAATAGGGTAGCCCTTCTCCCTGATGCACAAACAAGCCTTGCCAGCGATACGGTCTCGCATCAAACGGATCAACCTTCTCCCACTCTTGCAGAACAGGCTGAATCACCCCCATTATCAATGGATACACAAGCACATGATGGCCATCGTCACACCGTTCAATTTTCTCAAATAGCCAAGCAACAAATGAACGCCGTGCTGCAAATTCATTCTCATTCATCTCTTCAACAAATAACTGGAGAACCTTTAACGCATCTTTACGCAGACCCTGTTCTTTCTTCACACAGTACTGTCTAAAAAGCGGATAATCATGTGATCTCTCGTCTTCAATGAGGGTCTGTAAAATCGTCTTCATTTGCAAGTTAACAACTCCGCCTTTTTAACATTCTATTACTCATTTATAATTGAATCATAAATCTGATGTCTTAACGCTGATTCATCCAATCTAAATAACGTTTTTGAATCACTTTTTTGATTTTTTCGTAGTTCTCCCAACTATCTTTAACATCATATACATCTTCGGCTTCTGGAAATGTCTCCTCGTAGTCATCTAAATACAACCCATTTTCAAAATCGAAATAATCTTGGGCAAATTCATTTCCTTCATCATTCAGCATATCATTTGAAAACACTCCATCACAGTCCATATAAATTTGAGTCCCTGTCACTTCTCGTGATTTGAATTTTTGAATCTCAACCTCAATGTCTTCTTCAAATTCTTCACTGAACAAATCATTATCAATAATCCAACCCAAAAACATGCCTGTATGTACGAAGGCTTGATCAATAGATAAGTCCTTTGGAAAATCCCCATCATAATGATATTTTGCTTTATCATAAACGATCACTTCAAACAACATTTCCAGCCCCCTTCAAATCTCTCTATTTCAAAAATAACTTTAGGTCTAGATAAAGTCAATTTCTTTTAGTCTCTAATTTAAGCGTGATAAGAATGGTATAAACACCTAATTGTTCCTTCTCTTTTTGAAGGCCCTTGGCATTCTCAAACCCATTCTTTTCTGTGTTCATGAATGAATTTTATGTCTTTTTGATAATGTTCAAGGTGCCCCTCATCAATCATTTTTTGAAAAGCAATATCCCCGTCACTCGCTTTTCGTTTCATGTACTGACATAACCCTTTTAAACGCAGCAGCACCATCTCCACATAATCTTCTGCTATTTCCTCACCATAAGCTTCAAAAAACAGTTTGACTCTATACTTTATATGGCCTGCATGTTCTAATGCGTGATAATGAACGATCTCCCCCGCTTCAGTGCGAAAAAATCTACTGAGAGGCACACATGTATAAAGGGTATAAGCGATATCCCAAAGTCTTGGACCCGGAGCAGCTACATCAAAATCAATGATCCCCACTGGCTTTTTATCTTTGAAAATAATGTTGTACATCGCAAAATCATTATGGCACACAACCTCTATGTTGTTAGGCGTATTGTCCATTCGTTTCCAATCGTCTGAAATGGGAAAATCACAAATAGCATCATGATACCGTCTAAGCATTCTTGCTATTTCTTTTAAAGCGTTGTGAGAGCACATGTATTCTTCTAAGGGATCATGACCGGCTACACCTTCAATGAAGGACAAGATCTCTCGGCCTTTTTCATCAACCCCTAAAAACTTTGGAGCATAGGAGAAATTCTTTTTTTCTAAATGTTTCAGCAGCTTTCGTATATTAATATTGTCTGACTTTACTTCTCGACGAACCGTCTCTCCCGAACGATAAACGTTCGAGACATTTCCACCTGTCAATAACTCCTCATGATCATTTTGTTTTTTCATAAATTCTCCCCTCAAACTGGGTCACAATGATGATGTCAGCTAAAGATGTGTATGTACCCACAAATATTCATTTAGTTATTCAAAGAAAGTGCACTGTTTGATGTAAATGTGCTACACCGTTTTGTTTCCTTCCATGGTTAAATGTATCTTATCAAATGTTGCAAATCATCTAAAGATTAATCTGCTAAAGAAGTACATACTCATTATTTTCTAATAGGTTTCTATTTTTTATTTAAATAACTCTTTTAAACCACAAAAAAACGCTTCACCACGAGGGTGGAACGTTAGGTTGACGGTAAAAACCGATTATGAAACTTTTAATAGATACTGGTGGCTGGGGTCAAACCGGCACTCCGCGATCAATTATTCCAAAAGGCACGGTATCCCCTTTTAAAGTAAAGCACCTCTTAATAAAATAAGAATTAAAGTTCTTCTTGATATATGTCTAATTTTATCGGCTTTAAACTCAAAGGTATTGTAAATTCATGAATACTTTCAATATGATTAAAAAAATGATCTATATCGTCATAATCCATTGACCATTCTTCTACCACCTTTAACTTTTTTAACTTGCTTGTTGGTTTAAATAAAAATTCACAGTGCAGTTGTTCCATGTGTGAATAATCATCTTCTTCATAAACTGTAAACTGACGTACCAAGTCAAAATGAAATAGTTCCTCTCCTGTAAAATCATAGACACCACACTGAAATAAAATTTCTTTATCTTCTTCGCCCTCAACAGTCTCCTTTGAAAAAGCTTTAAATGTTTCCCAAACCTTTTTTATATCATCGATATCTTCACCAATGCTATCTTTAAGATAACTTTCAGAATTTTTAACCGTAATCATTACAACACCACCTATGTATAATTTATACAATCCTTCTTCTATTATCCTGCCTCTTTAGTTTAATCATAAGGTAACCATCATTAAAGTAAAAGTTAATTTCCTTTGAACACGATTTGAAGAAATTTTTTCGTGTGAAAAATCAGCTAAAAAACAAATAAAAAAACGCCCTCCTACAATTTGTAGAAAGACGTTTGAAACGTAGATATTCCTTTATTCTTCTGTACTTGACCATCATAAAGAATATCTAAAAGTAGATACCGGTGGCCGGGGTCGAACCGGCACTCCGTGAGGAACACGATTTTGAGTCGTGCGCGTCTGCCAATTCCGCCACACCGGCATGATCATTAAAGAGCGCAACTTATAATTAAAAACATGGTGCCGAGGGCCGGACTTGAACCGGCACGGTAGTCACCTACCGCAGGATTTTAAGTCCTGTGTGTCTGCCAATTCCACCACCCCGGCAGTCTTTTCAAAAAGGCGACACCCGGATTTGAACCGGGGATAAAGGTTTTGCAGACCTCTGCCTTACCACTTGGCTATGCCGCCATTATTGGAGCGGAAGACGGGATTCGAACCCGCGACCCCCACCTTGGCAAGGTGGTGTTCTACCACTGAACTACTTCCGCAAATTAACTGGGCTAGCTGGATTCGAACCAACGCATGACGGAGTCAAAGTCCGTTGCCTTACCGCTTGGCTATAGCCCAATAATAAAATGGGGCGATTGATGGGAATCGAACCCACGAGTGCCAGAGCCACAATCTGGTGCGTTAACCACTTCGCCACAACCGCCATAGATGTTATGAATCATATTAAGAAAATTGGCAGGGGCAGTAGGAATCGAACCCACACCGGAGGTTTTGGAGACCTCTGTTCTACCTTTAAACTATGCCCCTATGAAAAAATGGTGGAGGGGGGCGGATTCGAACCGCCGAACCCGGAGGGAGCGGATTTACAGTCCGCCGCGTTTAGCCACTTCGCTACCCCTCCACATTTGAAAAACAGTGCCGGCAAGAGGACTTGAACCCCCAACCTACTGATTACAAGTCAGTTGCTCTACCAATTGAGCTACACCGGCAAATAGTGGTGGCTCGGGACGGAATCGAACCGCCGACACACGGATTTTCAGTCCGTTGCTCTACCAACTGAGCTACCGAGCCATGTATTCTTTTTAAAAATGGCGGTCCGGACGGGACTCGAACCCGCGACCTCCTGCGTGACAGGCAGGCATTCTAACCAACTGAACTACCGGACCATTTTGGTTGTATAAAATAATTTGGTTGCGGGGGCAGGATTTGAACCTGCGACCTTCGGGTTATGAGCCCGACGAGCTACCGAACTGCTCCACCCCGCGATGATATAAAAGATATGGTGGAGGATGACGGGCTCGAACCGCCGACCCTCTGCTTGTAAGGCAGATGCTCTCCCAGCTGAGCTAATCCTCCAAATAAAAACACTGGTGTATATTCTGTAAAATGGTGACCCGTACGGGATTCGAACCCGTGTTACCGCCGTGAAAGGGCGGTGTCTTAACCGCTTGACCAACGGGCCCTCTATTATGTAAATTGTGGCGGAGAGCAAGGGATTCGAACCCTTGAGACGGGGTTACCGCCTACACGATTTCCAATCGTGCTCCTTCGGCCACTCGGACAGCTCTCCAAATTGGCTCCGCAGGTAGGATTCGAACCTACGACCGATCGGTTAACAGCCGATAGCTCTACCACTGAGCTACTGCGGAATGAAGAAAGCCTGGCGATGTCCTACTCTCACAGGGGGAGACCCCCAACTACCATCGGCGCTGAAGAGCTTAACTTCCGTGTTCGGTATGGGAACGGGTGTGACCTCTTCGCCATCATCACCAGACAATTTAGTGACAAAAGATATTATACTATGTATTGAAAATAAATCAAGAGATATTTAAAAAATGTTCTCTCAAAACTAGATAACAATGTTCAAACTTCACAATAGAATATAGGTTAAGTCCTCGATCTATTAGTATCTGTCAGCTCCACGTGTCACCACGCTTCCACCTCAGACCTATCAACCTGATCATCTTTCAGGGATCTTACTTCCTTGCGGAATGGGAAATCTCATCTTGAGGGGGGCTTCATGCTTAGATGCTTTCAGCACTTATCCCGTCCGCACATAGCTACCCAGCGATGCCCTTGGCAGAACAACTGGTACACCAGCGGTGCGTCCATCCCGGTCCTCTCGTACTAAGGACAGCTCCTCTCAAATTTCCTGCGCCCGCGACGGATAGGGACCGAACTGTCTCACGACGTTCTGAACCCAGCTCGCGTACCGCTTTAATGGGCGAACAGCCCAACCCTTGGGACCGACTACAGCCCCAGGATGCGATGAGCCGACATCGAGGTGCCAAACCTCCCCGTCGATGTGGACTCTTGGGGGAGATAAGCCTGTTATCCCCGGGGTAGCTTTTATCCGTTGAGCGATGGCCCTTCCATGCGGAACCACCGGATCACTAAGCCCGACTTTCGTCCCTGCTCGACTTGTAGGTCTCGCAGTCAAGCTCCCTTGTGCCTTTACACTCTGCGAATGATTTCCAACCATTCTGAGGGAACCTTTGGGCGCCTCCGTTACATTTTAGGAGGCG
This sequence comes from Bacillus sp. FSL R5-0422, assembly GCF_038610765.1. Classification (NCBI taxonomy): domain Bacteria; kingdom Bacillati; phylum Bacillota; class Bacilli; order Caryophanales; family Bacillaceae; genus Bacillus; species Bacillus sp. FSL R5-0422. The sequence continues at coordinate 865,951 of NZ_CP152014.1, read as the reverse complement.
ACCGCCCCAGTCAAACTGCCCACCTGACACTGTCTCCCTGCCCGATAAGGGCAGCGGGTTAGAAGGTCAATACAGCCAGGGTAGTATCCCACCGATGCCTCCACCGAAGCTAGCGCTCCGGTTTCCAAGGCTCCTACCTATCCTGTACAAGCTGTACCAACATTCAATATCAGGCTGCAGTAAAGCTCCACGGGGTCTTTCCGTCCTGTCGCGGGTAACCTGCATCTTCACAGGTACTATAATTTCACCGAGTCTCTCGTTGAGACAGTGCCCAGATCGTTGCGCCTTTCGTGCGGGTCGGAACTTACCCGACAAGGAATTTCGCTACCTTAGGACCGTTATAGTTACGGCCGCCGTTTACTGGGGCTTCAATTCGCACCTTCGCTTACGCTAAGCGCTCCTCTTAACCTTCCAGCACCGGGCAGGCGTCAGCCCCTATACTTCGCCTTACGGCTTCGCAGAGACCTGTGTTTTTGCTAAACAGTCGCCTGGGCCTATTCACTGCGGCTTCTCGGGGCTTTAACACCCTAAGAAGCACCCCTTCTCCCGAAGTTACGGGGTCATTTTGCCGAGTTCCTTAACGAGAGTTCTCTCGATCACCTTAGGATTCTCTCCTCGCCTACCTGTGTCGGTTTGCGGTACGGGCACCTCTCACCTCGCTAGAGGCTTTTCTTGGCAGTGTGGAATCAGGAACTTCGCTACTAAATTTCGCTCGCCATCACAGCTCAGCCTTCACGGGAAACGGATTTGCCTATTTCCCAGCCTAACTGCTTGGACGCGGATATCCAATACCGCGCTTACCCTATCCTCCTGCGTCCCCCCATTGCTCAAATGGTGAGGAGGTGGTACAGGAATATCAACCTGTTGTCCATCGCCTACGCCTTTCGGCCTCGGCTTAGGTCCCGACTAACCCTGAGCGGACGAGCCTTCCTCAGGAAACCTTAGGCATTCGGTGGACGGGATTCTCACCCGTCTTTCGCTACTCATACCGGCATTCTCACTTCTAAGCGCTCCACCAGTCCTTCCGGTCTGACTTCACAGCACTTAGAACGCTCTCCTACCACTGTTCGTTAGAACAGTCCGCAGCTTCGGTGATACGTTTAGCCCCGGTACATTTTCGGCGCAGAGTCACTCGACCAGTGAGCTATTACGCACTCTTTAAATGGTGGCTGCTTCTAAGCCAACATCCTGGTTGTCTAAGCAACTCCACATCCTTTTCCACTTAACGTATACTTTGGGACCTTAGCTGGCGGTCTGGGCTGTTTCCCTTTCGACTACGGATCTTATCACTCGCAGTCTGACTCCCAAGGATAAGTCATCGGCATTCGGAGTTTGACTGAATTCGGTAACCCGGTAGGGGCCCCTAGTCCAATCAGTGCTCTACCTCCGAGACTCTTACCTTGAGGCTAGCCCTAAAGCTATTTCGGAGAGAACCAGCTATCTCCAGGTTCGATTGGCATTTCACCCCTACCCACACCTCATCCCCGCACTTTTCAACGTGCGTGGGTTCGGGCCTCCATTCAGTGTTACCTGAACTTCACCCTGGACATGGGTAGATCACCTGGTTTCGGGTCTACGACCACGTACTCATGCGCCCTATTCAGACTCGCTTTCGCTGCGGCTCCGCATCTTCTGCTTAACCTTGCACGGGATCGTAACTCGCCGGTTCATTCTACAAAAGGCACGCCATCACCCTTTAACGGGCTCTGACTACTTGTAGGCACACGGTTTCAGGATCTATTTCACTCCCCTTCCGGGGTGCTTTTCACCTTTCCCTCACGGTACTGGTTCACTATCGGTCACTAGGGAGTATTTAGCCTTGGGAGATGGTCCTCCCGGATTCCGACGGAATTTCACGTGTTCCGCCGTACTCAGGATCCACTCTGGAGAGAACAACATTTCAGTTACAGGGCTGTTACCTTCTTTGGCGGGCCTTTCCAGACCTCTTCGCTTATATCGTTCCTTTGTAACTCCGTATAGAGTGTCCTACAACCCCAAGAGGCAAGCCTCTTGGTTTGGGCTGTTCCCGTTTCGCTCGCCGCTACTCAGGGAATCGCATTTGCTTTCTCTTCCTCCGGGTACTTAGATGTTTCAGTTCCCCGGGTATGCCTTCTCATACTCTATGTATTCAAGTATGGATACTACTCCATTACGAGCAGTGGGTTTCCCCATTCGGAAATCTCCGGATCAAAGCTTGCTTACAGCTCCCCGAAGCATATCGGTGTTCGTCCCGTCCTTCATCGGCTCCTAGTGCCAAGGCATCCACCGTGCGCCCTTTCTAACTTAACCATTTCTTACTTTAGAAAGAATCACTATGTGTGATGAACTTTGCATTGCATTCAATGTGAATGTATTACTTATTGTTATCTAGTTTTCAAAGAACAATCCTGTCTCGCTAGAGACATGTTTTGAAGGAATGATCCTTCAAAACTAAACAAGACGAAAACGCACGCTGCTCCATATATCCTTAGAAAGGAGGTGATCCAGCCGCACCTTCCGATACGGCTACCTTGTTACGACTTCACCCCAATCATCTGTCCCACCTTCGGCGGCTGGCTCCATAAAGGTTACCTCACCGACTTCGGGTGTTACAAACTCTCGTGGTGTGACGGGCGGTGTGTACAAGGCCCGGGAACGTATTCACCGCGGCATGCTGATCCGCGATTACTAGCGATTCCAGCTTCACGCAGTCGAGTTGCAGACTGCGATCCGAACTGAGAACAGATTTATGGGATTGGCTAAACCTTGCGGTCTCGCAGCCCTTTGTTCTGTCCATTGTAGCACGTGTGTAGCCCAGGTCATAAGGGGCATGATGATTTGACGTCATCCCCACCTTCCTCCGGTTTGTCACCGGCAGTCACCTTAGAGTGCCCAACTAAATGCTGGCAACTAAGATCAAGGGTTGCGCTCGTTGCGGGACTTAACCCAACATCTCACGACACGAGCTGACGACAACCATGCACCACCTGTCACTCTGTCCCCGAAGGGAAAGCCCTATCTCTAGGGTTGTCAGAGGATGTCAAGACCTGGTAAGGTTCTTCGCGTTGCTTCGAATTAAACCACATGCTCCACCGCTTGTGCGGGCCCCCGTCAATTCCTTTGAGTTTCAGTCTTGCGACCGTACTCCCCAGGCGGAGTGCTTAATGCGTTAGCTGCAGCACTAAGGGGCGGAAACCCCCTAACACTTAGCACTCATCGTTTACGGCGTGGACTACCAGGGTATCTAATCCTGTTCGCTCCCCACGCTTTCGCTCCTCAGCGTCAGTTACAGACCAGAGAGTCGCCTTCGCCACTGGTGTTCCTCCACATCTCTACGCATTTCACCGCTACACGTGGAATTCCACTCTCCTCTTCTGCACTCAAGTTTCCCAGTTTCCAATGACCCTCCCCGGTTGAGCCGGGGGCTTTCACATCAGACTTAAGAAACCGCCTGCGAGCCCTTTACGCCCAATAATTCCGGACAACGCTTGCCACCTACGTATTACCGCGGCTGCTGGCACGTAGTTAGCCGTGGCTTTCTGGTTAGGTACCGTCAAGGTGCGAGCAGTTACTCTCGCACTTGTTCTTCCCTAACAACAGAGCTTTACGATCCGAAAACCTTCATCACTCACGCGGCGTTGCTCCGTCAGACTTTCGTCCATTGCGGAAGATTCCCTACTGCTGCCTCCCGTAGGAGTCTGGGCCGTGTCTCAGTCCCAGTGTGGCCGATCACCCTCTCAGGTCGGCTACGCATCGTCGCCTTGGTGAGCCATTACCCCACCAACTAGCTAATGCGCCGCGGGTCCATCTGTAAGTGACAGCCGAAACCGTCTTTCATCCTTGAACCATGCGGTTCAAGGAACTATCCGGTATTAGCTCCGGTTTCCCGGAGTTATCCCAGTCTTACAGGCAGGTTACCCACGTGTTACTCACCCGTCCGCCGCTAACATCCGGGAGCAAGCTCCCTTCTGTTCGCTCGACTTGCATGTATTAGGCACGCCGCCAGCGTTCGTCCTGAGCCAGGATCAAACTCTCCGAGGTATGCAGGATGCATATCACACATGCGTTGCTACACGATGTAGCGAACTTAGCATGTGATCATTTCCTGCCTCGTCAGCGTTTGACTGACTACCTATGAAACATCATAGGATTTTTTATAAAAACTCGAATTAACAGGTACGTTTTGTCTTGTTTAGTTTTCAAAGATCATCTTCGTCGTCTCTCAGAGGCGACTTTCTCAATATAACATTTTGACGCTGTGGGCGTCAAGTGTTTTTTAGAATTTCTTTTTGTCAGCTTTTCATTCAAAGCAACTTGGTTGCTCGTTAGCGACGTATAATAATATACCATCATAATATTCAAGCGTCAACATCTTTTTTCACAAAATATCCTCGATGATAGATTTTTTGTCCCTTTGTCTCAATCGGCTCCACTTGAACAATTCCTTTTTCCACAAAGAAATCAATCATGACGCTAAGGTCAGGCGTAAAATACTTGAGGTCAGGATGCGCGAGAAGCTCTCCAAAAAGCCATATATCTTGCTGTTCCATGACATGACGCAAATGAGCGGCGCCAATTTCTGCTTTTGAATGGATCAAAAAGTCATTTGCTAAAAATAAAAGTTCCAAACGCTTATGAAGGCTTTCATGGCTTTCAATGAGTTCTGAATAAAGTTTATAAACTTCCGGTTCCATATGTCGTACCTGATTCCAAACTGTCACTTCTGGATGGAAGCCTTTATCGATGACTTCAATACGTGCCAAATGATGCAGCGCATGCACAATTGAATTATATGCATCAAGGAATTGATTTGACTCAAAAAATGCTTTTCCTTCTATATACCTTCGAATAAGCTTGCCGTATTCTAAACCGATTTTAAGTTTGCGGTTTGAAAATGGGAATGTACTCAGGTCATCAATTAAGTTGAAAATATATTCATTTCGATCAAATAGGACTTTCCCATTTAAAATCCAATCAATGATACGGCGATTCGTGCCAAGGGTAATCCATTCCTTCAACTGCTCATCTGTGACAACATTTAAAGAAGCTGTTTGGTGAGCAGATTCATAGTGCTTGATAAATAACGGCTCTTCCGCTTCTTTTACAATGACTAAAAGTGCTGCATCAAAGTTATCCGTCTCAGAAGATACTTTGTGTCTTCTTTCTACTATAATCACAGCCAATGTGTCTGGGTGACTTGCTCTCTCTTGATAAATAGGACGGAGAAGATTTTCCATAGTGATTCCTCCAATACTCGGGTGTAAAGTTCTTCTCTAATGCTATGTATTTCTCCTCATAGAATCAAAATTCCTTCAATTCAAGAAAAAAGATCATTGAATCATTATAAGCAATTTATTCACAAAACTCTATAACTAATTCAAACGGAAAGGTAAAATGTGCTATATTGGAGACAAGGGGGACTAGGGATGGCGAAATACTCCAGTAAGATTAATAAAATCAGAACATTTGCACTTAGTTTGGTTTTTGTTGGCTTTCTGATCATGTATATCGGTGTGTTCTTCAAAGAATCGATTTGGCTGTCGACTTTCTTTATGCTACTCGGCGTCTTATCGATCGGATTGAGTACAGTGGTTTACTTTTGGATCGGTATGCTTTCTACGAAGGCAGTCCGTGTCGTATGTCCAGGCTGTGAGAAGGAAACAAAAGTGCTTGGGCGGGTGGACATGTGCATGCATTGCAGAGAGCCGCTTACACTCGATCCAGGATTAGAAGGCAAAGAGTTTGATGAATCCTACAATCGAAAAAAGTCATAAAAAAAGCTGACCGGTTAAATGGTCAGCTTTTTCATTAATGATTTTCTTTTTTCGCACATTCTTGACAAGTTCCATAGATCTCCAAGCGATGATGACTAACTTTAAAGCCCGTCACATGGGATGCAAGCTGTTCCACTTCATCAAGGCCAGGATAATGAAAGTCCACTATTTTTCCGCAGTTTTCACAAATCGCATGGTAATGGTCGGATGTCGCAAAATCAAATCGGCTTGAGGAATCACCGTACGTTAATTCCTTTACTAATCCAGATTCCCGGAAGACTCGTAAATTGTTGTAAACCGTTGCGACACTCATATTTGGAAATTTACCTTCAAGTGCTTTATATATATCGTCCGCGGTTGGGTGAGTCATAGAATTTACGAGAAACTCCAAGATGGCATGGCGCTGCGGAGTAATTCGAACACCGGTTTCTTTTAAAGCATCTAAAGCGTCTTTTAGTTCGTGAGCAGCCATTTCATCATGCACCTCTCTTCAAAAATATTCTTATATTGTAATCTTTATAAATAGTGTACCCCCAGAGCCGAATCTTTGTCAATTACAATCCTCTTTTTTACCTATTCTTCTTCACAAAAAAGACCGGCATGTCTGCCAGTCCAATCCTGTGATGATATTAAGCGTGAGCTTTCAGTTCCTCAAGCGCTTCTTCTACGTGGTCTTTCACCTTAACTTTTCTCCACTCTTTCACAAGCGTTCCTTCTTTATTAATAAGAAACGTTGAACGTTCGATGCCCATGTATTCTTTGCCAAAGTTCTTTTTCAGCTTCCACACTCCAAAGGCTTCAGACAATTTCTGTTCATCATCTACAAGAAGTAAGAACGGTAAATCATGTTTTTCTTTAAACTTTTGATGCTTGTCCTGACTGTCTGGGCTTACGCCGATAATGACAGCATCTAATTCTGCAAAGCTTTGATGGCGATCACGGAAATCACATGCTTCTGTTGTACAGCCGGGTGTCATATCTTTTGGATAGAAATAAAGAACAATATGTTTTCCTTTAAAGTCAGAAAGCTTTACTTTCTCCCCGTTGTCACCGGTTAATTCAATTTCAGGTACTTGCTGGCCTACTTCGATTGTCATAACACAATCCCTCCAACCTATTTTTTAAATAGCCTATCCAATTTTGAGAGGATATTCAACTAAGGACGCTTGCATCGGCATGTTAAAATAATGATAGACGACGTGATACGTTGAGATAGGAGGCTATTTATGAAATTCACAGAATCAGAAAAATTACATCAAGAGGCGCTGGAGCATATTGTTGGAGGTGTCAACAGCCCCTCTCGTTCATATAAGGCAGTAGGTGGCGGTTCACCCGTAGCGATGGAAAAAGGAGAAGGCGCTTATTTTTGGGATGTTGACGGAAATCGCTATATCGATTACTTAGCAGCATACGGCCCTATTATTACGGGACATGCCCACCCTCATATTACAAAAGCGATTACAAAAGCGGCTGAATCAGGTGTTCTTTACGGAACGCCAACGAAGCATGAAGTCACTTTTGCCAAAATGCTGAAAGAAGCTATGCCTGCTTTGGACAAAGTTCGCTTTGTCAATTCAGGTACTGAAGCCGTGATGACAACGATTCGTGTGGCACGTGCTTATACAGGCAGAACAAAGATCATTAAGTTTGCCGGGTGCTATCACGGTCACTCTGATCTTGTACTTGTGGCAGCTGGCTCTGGTCCTTCCACTTTAGGAACCCCTGATTCAGCAGGCGTACCAAAAAGCATTGCCAATGAAGTCATTACCGTTCCATTCAATGATATTGACAGCTACAAAGAAGCATTGGATCGATGGGGCGATGAAGTCGCAGCTGTCCTTGTCGAGCCAATTGTCGGGAACTTCGGCATCGTAGAGCCTAAGAACGGTTTCCTGCAACAAGTCAATGACCTCACTCATGAAAAGGGCGCACTTGTGATCTATGATGAAGTGATTACAGCTTTCCGCTTTATGTACGGAGGCGCACAGGACTTGCTTCAAGTAAAACCTGACCTCACCGCATTAGGAAAAATCATTGGTGGCGGACTCCCGATCGGTGCTTATGGGGGTAAAAAAGAAATTATGGAGCAAGTCGCTCCTCTTGGACCCGCCTATCAAGCTGGCACGATGGCAGGAAATCCTGCATCTATTCTTTCTGGAATTGCCTGCTTGGAAGTGTTAAAACAAGATGGTGTTTATGAGCGTCTAGATCAGCTTGGCGCTATGCTAGAAGAAGGCATTTTAGCCCATGCCAAAAAACATCAAGTAGATATTACAGTGAATCGCTTAAAAGGGGCTCTCACTGTCTATTTCACAAAAGAAACCATTGTAAACTATGAGCAGGCTGAAAATACGGATGGCGAAATGTTTGCCCGCTTCTTTAAATTAATGCTTTCACAAGGGATTAACCTCGCTCCTTCTAAATATGAAGCTTGGTTCTTAACGATCGCACATACTGAAAAAGATATTTCTGAGACGCTGCAAGCAGTAGATCGTGCGTTTGAACAGTTGAAACAATCATAATAGGGTCAAAAACAGGCGTAAAAAAATGCGCCTGTTTTTTTATTGACCAGCTCTTGTTTGTCAAAAGCGTGTGAATCTGTTACATTTCTTCTCAATACCTTCTTTTGATGTTTTCATGAACTTTCAAAAATCACTTGAATATTTCGGAAGACCGCTGTATATTACTTAGTTGTTCATCAAAATATTTATAATAAATGACGAGTGATCATCTATTATCTAAAAGAAAGGAATGCAGGGACAAAACCAATGAAACTTGGAGCCCGTATTTTAAAAACTGGTATTGCCATTGTACTCGCGCTTTACCTGGCAACATGGCTTGGGTTGCCAACGCCCGTCTTCGCGGGGATTGCAGCTGTATTTGCTATCCAGCCATCTATTTATCGATCTTTTTTGACGATTGTTGATCAAGTGCAAGCCAATATTATTGGAGCAGCACTTGCCATTACGTTCGGCCTGCTTTTTGGCACTGGACCAGTCATTATCGGTTTAACCGCCGTCATGGTCATTGCCATTAATTTAAAGCTGAAGATTGAACACACGATTCCAATTGCACTTGTAACCGTCATTGCGATTTTAGAAAGTGCAGGGGATCATTTCCTTTCCTTTGCCTTAATTCGAACAGCTACTGTGGTATTAGGAGTTCTTTCATCATTTTTAGTAAATTTAATCTTCCTGCCGCCAAAGTATGAAACAAAGCTTGTTCATCACATTATGGAAAATACGGAGGAGATTTTAAAATGGATTCGACTGAGCTCCAGACAGTCTACTGATCATTCCACTTTAAAGGATGACATCGATCAAATAAAAGAACGTATGATCAAATTAGATCACATTTACTTGTTATACAAAGAAGAACGAAGCTATTTAAAGAAAACAACCTATGTAAAATCAAGAAAGCTCGTTTTGTTCAGACAGGCCATTATGGCATCGAATCGCGCTCTTTACTTGCTGAAAAAGCTTCATAAATTAGAAAATGAAATTCACTTGATGCCAGAGCATTTCAGGGAAAGCTTAACAGATGAAATTGATTACTTACTGTATTGGCATGAGCGCACCTTGATGAAATTCGTCGGTAAAATGAAACCGCAGGATGATGAATTTCAAAATGAATGCTCTCTTCGCCTTGAAACGTTAACGAAATCATTTATCCAGCATCAGCAAAACCAAGAAAATGACTTGCTCGATTACAATATGCTAAATGTTATGTCCAGCATCATCGAATACCGTGATGAACTAGAACATTTAGATACATTGATTACAAGCTTCCAGACGTATCACCCAAAAGACAGTGAAATTGAGACAGAAGAAAAAGAAGCATAGACAGAAAAGACCAATTCATAGAATTGGTCTAAGATTGTTGACAAAGGGCTAAAATGATCTTGATTTTAGCCCTTTGTCTTCTTTACAGCGTGATAGAAAACCTTTGCAGCCCTAGGAAGGACGAGTACTGGCGCGGAGCGAATTTGACATTCGTGAGCACCAGCACGGAGGATTGACACCGAATGCGAGGGTTTGTCTACACGCTGAAGACCAATTCATAGAATTGGTCTTATTTTATTTTCTTCATTTTAGGATCCAGTGTGTCACGTAATCCATCTCCCATCAGGTTAAAACCTAAGACTGTCAGCATGATCGCGACACCTGGGAAAATCAATGTCCAAGGGGCTTGAACGAGATAAGGTCTCGCATCGGCAAGCATTTTCCCCCACTCTGGGCTTGGTGCCTGTGCACCTAATCCTAAAAAACCTAAAGCTGCTGCCTCAATAATCGCTGTTCCGATCGCAAGCGTCGCCTGTACGATGACCGGCACCATACTATTTGGCAGAATGTGACGCAGCACGATGCGGCGGTGTGACATCCCAACCGCCTTTGCTGCTAACACATATTCTTCTTGTTTAATACTCAGCACTTTTGAACGAACGAGCCGTCCAAAGGTTGGGACATTAATAATCGCAATGGCAATAAGGGCATTTTGTAAGGAGGGGCCTAAGATGGAGACGATTGCAATCGCCAGTAGAATACTAGGAAAAGCGAGTAAAATATCAAACACTCTCGAGATCACAGCATCTAGCACTCTACCGCCATAGCCTGCAATCAATCCAAGCAGTGTGCCTAAAATGACAGACCCGAGAACCGAGAAGAAACCAACCCATAAGGAAATCCGCGCGCCATGCACAACTCTTGAGAATATATCTCTGCCGAAATCATCTGTACCAAACCAGTGTGCAGCTGATGGTGCACTAAATCGCTCACCGAGAGATTGTTCATTGATTCCAAAAGGAGCAATGAGCGGTGCGAATATTGCTAAGATCAGAAATAAAAAGACAATCACACTGCCAATGACCGCCAGCTTGTGCTGAAAGAACAGCTTCATCGATTCAAGAATCAATGATTGAGAGCGTTCTTCTTTTGGTTGAGGTGGTTCAAGCTCTTTTTGTGCTTCCATGTGATCACTCTCCCTCCCTAATATTTAATCCTTGGATCAATGACCGCATACAAGATGTCCACAATGAAATTGATCAGGACAAATATGAGCGCAACGACGAGAATGCCAGTTTGAATGACGGGGTAATCTCGATAGCTGATAGCGTCATATATATACCGCCCAATGCCCGGCCATGCAAAAATGGTCTCTGTTAAAATGGCCCCGCCTAGCAAGAGACCTGTCTGAAGACCAATAATCGTCAAGATCGGAATAAGCGCATTTTTCAGCCCATGCTGATAAATGATGAAAAATGAACGTACTCCTTTTGCTTTTGCTGTTCGAATAAAATCTGAATGAAGCACTTCCAGCATACTTGCCCTTGTTATCCTTGCAATAATCGCAGCAGGGATTGTGGCAAGTGCTGTACTTGGTAAGATCAAATGCTTGATGCTGTCAGTAAATTGATCAAATCGGCCTTGCAAAAGCGTATCCAGCGTATGAATATAGGTGATTGACTCCACTGGATTTCTGACGTTTTCACGGCCCGTTGTCGGTAAAATACCCCATTCAATTGAGAACAACCACTGCCCCATTAAGCCTAACCAGAAAATCGGCATGGACACTCCAATGAGCGCAATAAACATCGCGACATAATCAAAGAAAGAATGTTTAAACCAAGCACTGATGATTCCGGCATTTACCCCCACAACGATCGCCAGCACCATGGCAAAAAAGGTCAATTCTAACGTCGCAAATAAGTACGGTTTCATTTCCTGGGCAATAGCCGCTCCTGTTCGTATCGAAGTCCCTAAATCTCCTTTTAAAAGGCCCAGCATGTAATGTCCGTATTGAACATACCAAGGCTGATTTAAACCGAGCTGGATAGTTAACTGTTCTACTGCTTCTTTCGTTGCCCGCTGTCCTAAGATAACCTGTGCTGGGTTCCCTGGAATAAACCGTATAATTGAAAACACGACCAATGTCATTCCGATCAATACTGGGATGAGCATTCCTGCCCGCTTCATACAATAAGCAAACAAACAGCTTTCACCGCCTTTTCTTTGTTTGAATAAGGGAGATACAAGATCTCCCTTATTTGCTTATTCGAAATACACGTCAGTCAAAGCTTCTGAACCAGTTGGATGCGGCTGGTAGCCTTTTAAATCACTAGATGCTGCAAGCATTGGGATCGAATGCACCAATGGAATCCAAGGTGCTTCATCATGAATGATTTCCTGCGCTTTTTGATATAGCTCATTTCGTTTCTTTTGATCTGTGTCTGTTTGCGCTTCAATGAGGATGTCGTGCATTTTATCGTTTTCGAAGAATGTATAGTTGTTGCCGCCAATGCTGTCTTTGTCCAAAAGTGTGTAGATGAAATTATCAGGATCGCCATTGTCCCCTGTCCAGCCTAACAAGAACACATCCGCTTCTCCTTTACTTGCCTTATCTAAATAGGTCGCCCAGTCATATGTCACAATTTCTGCTTTGACGCCGACCTTTTCAAAGTTTGATTGAATGACTTCTGCTACCTTCATCCCATCTGGCATATATGGACGCGGTACAGGCATTGCCCAAAGCTTGATGCGAAAGCCGTTAGGAAAGCCCGCTTCTTTTAAAAGTTCCTTCGCTTTTTCAGGATCATACGGATATGGATCAATGTCGTCATTGTAGCCTTCTAAAGCTGGCGGAAGAGGATTTTTTGCTGGCTCGGCAAGCCCGCCATAAAATGACTTAATAATGGATTCTTTATCGACCGCGTAATTGAGCGCTTGACGAACAAGCTTGTTATCAAGCGGCTTTCTTGTAACGGTTAGTCCGATATAGCCTACGTTCATTGATGGTCTTTCAATGAGCTGGAGGGCTTTATCCGTTTTAATGCCATCTAAATCTGACGGATTCACGCCATCCATCAAATCGATCTCGCCTGTTTTCAAAGCATTTAAACGAGCCGAGTTTTCTGGAATCGAGCGGAAGATGATTTGATTCAGTTTTGGCTTATCCTTCTGCCAGTAATCTTCGTTCTTTTCTAATACGATACGGTCGTTTTGTTTCCACTCTTTAAACTTGAATGGTCCTGTTCCCACTGGATTCTCTCGAAAGGAATCGCCGCTTTTTTCAACAGCCGCAGGACTTGCGATGCCAAACGGTGACATGGCAATGTTTTTAAGAAATGTCGCCTGCGGGCGCTTTAGCTGAAATTCAACTTCATGCTCACCTTTAACAATGATGTCTTTAATCACATGTCCTTTATCTTTTTTATAGCCGCCAAACATGCCATAGTAAGGGAATTTTTCTGCATCGCCATTCATCCAACGGTCAAAATTGAATTTTACTGCTTCTGCGTTAAAGTCTGTGCCATCGTGAAATTTCACACCTTCTCTTAAGTAGAATGTGTATGATTTTCCGTCCTTTGCAACATCCCAGTCTGTTGCGAGACCTGGGTGGATGGTCGTGTCTTTTTCACCATAATTCAGGAGCTTTTCAAACATATTCTCTGTGACCTTGAAGGTTTCGCCTTCAGTTGTTGTGATTGGATCTAGTGAAGTGGAGTCTCCTCCTCTACCAAATACGAGAGTATCTTTTGTTGCCTTCTCTTCTGATGACGGAGAGGACGAGCATCCCCCTAAAAACAGTGCAAGCATCAGCACAAAAATGAAACTACTGAACAACCAAGTCTTCTTCATTATGTTCCTCCTTTTGATATAAGTAACACGCCGCCGCATGCCCCGGTTCCTCCTCATATAAAGCAGGTACTGCTTTTAAGCATTTCTCCCACCTTTTTGGACACCTTTTGTAGAAAGGACAACCGCCGCTTGGCGTCATGGCAGACTCTTCTGCCGACACATCTTGCGTCTCTAGCACGTGATCCATATGTGGAATGGATTTCAGAAGTAGCGATGTATAAGGATGAAGCGGACTGTGAAATAAGTCTTCGGCAGGCCCCATCTCGACAATGCGCCCAGCGTACATAACGGCGATTCGGTCGCTCATATACCTGACAACGCCAAGATCGTGAGAAATAAATAGATACGTCAGAGAAAGCGTCTTTTGCAATTCAAGCATCAAATTCAAAATTTGCGCTTGAACGGATACATCTAAAGCGGAAACGGGTTCATCGGCAATGACAAGACTTGGATGGGTAATGAGTGCTCTAGCGATCCCAATTCGCTGCCTTTGTCCGCCGCTAAATTGATGCGCATAACGCTCCCCGTAGGAAGGATCAAATCCGACAATATGCAGCATCTCTTTGACCCGCTTCCGCCTTTCTGCTTTCGTCCCATGTCGATGAACAATGAGCGGTTCCTCTAAAATATCTTTGATTTTCATTCGCGGATTTAATGAAGCATATGGATCTTGAAAAATCATTTGAATGTCTTTTCTTAAAGAACGCATTTCTCTTTCTTTCAAAAGAGTAATCTCTTGCCCTTTCAGTTGAATAGAGCCTGACGTCGGTTCAGTTAATCTCATTAAGCTTTTGCCAAGTGTTGATTTCCCGCAGCCTGATTCACCAACAATGCCAAGCGTTTCCCCCTCCTTCACGTGAAAGGACACTTGATTTAAAGCTAAAGTCGAATGTTTGTGGTTAGAAAAAAAAGCGGCTGTATCATACCGTTTTGTCAGCTGATTCACTTGCAAGAGTGGGTGACTCAGTGTCTTCTCCTCCTTCCATTAGAAAGCATGCCACGCGGTGATCCTGTTCAATGGATTGTAAAACTGGATCTTCTTCAAGACATTGCGTCATTTGATAAGGGCAGCGCGCGGCAAATTGACAGCCGGATCGAATGGTCCCTGGCTTCGGTACATGGCCTGCAATAGAGATGAGCTTTTCTTTTTTCTCTTTGAACGATGGAACTGAGGCGAAAAGACCTTTTGTGTAGGGATGCAGGGGTTTTTGAAAAATACGGTCAACGGTTCCTTCTTCTACGATTCGACCGGCATACATAATCATGACTCGCTGGCATATTTGCCGCACGACGCCTAGATCATGGGTAATAAATAAGATCGCGGTGTCCATCTCTTCATTCAGCTTTTTGAGCAGACGAAGGATTTGTGCTTGGATGGTCACATCAAGTGCAGTTGTTGGTTCATCTGCGATCATGAGCTTTGGGTGACAAAGCATCGCCATCGCAATCATCACACGTTGACGCATGCCGCCTGATAATTCATGTGGGTATTTTTTAAGCAATGATTCGGCTTGCTTCAATCCGACTGTCTGAAGCAGATCAACCGCCTTCGCTTTTGCTTCTTTTTGACCGATTGCTTGATGTGTGAAAAGGGCTTCCGCCATTTGTTTACCGATGGTCATTAATGGGTTCAGAGAGGTCATTGGTTCTTGGAAAATCATCGAAATGTCATTTCCTCTTATTTCTCGCCACTGTTTTTCTGAAAGTGACAGCAGGTTTTGCCCTTCGAATTGGATCTCCCCCGTTGTCTCTGTTTGCTGGTTTAGTCCCATTAATGACATAGATGTGATACTTTTCCCGCAGCCAGATTCGCCAACAATTCCTAAGGTTTCTCCTTTTTGAATCGAGAACGATATGTGATGGACGATGGGTACTTTTTGCTTTTTTTGCTGAAATGCAATGGACAGCTGTTTAACATCTAGCAGCACGTCTTGTTCTTTCACATATTCACCACCCCGTCATACTTTTTAAAATTGTATTGAGACAAGCTGGGAAATATGTCATGTTTTTGACAAGCATAAAAAAGCCTATCCGCTAGAATCGGATAGGCTTCTACTAATTTAATGTTTGAATGGTAAAAAGATGACGATAGTGGCTTTCTCTGTTCATTAATTCTTCGTGTGTTCCTTTTTCCACAATCTCGCCTTGTTCCATGACGACAATGAGGTCAGCATGTGTAATTGTTGATAAGCGGTGTGCGACAATAAAGGTTGTGCGGTCCTTCGCTAGCTTTTGCATCGCTTCTTGAATGTAATGTTCACTTTCTAAATCTAGTGCAGACGTTGCTTCATCTAAAATCAACAGCGGTGGATTTTTTAGAAAGACCCTTGCAATGGAAATCCGTTGTTTTTGACCACCTGATAGCTTCACGCCCCGTTCTCCTACCTTGGTGTCATATCCTTCAGGAAGAGACATAATAAAATCATGGGCATTTGCCGCTTTTGCAGCCGAAACAATTTTTTCAAAAGAGGCTTCTGGATCTCCAACCGCAATGTTTTCTTTAATCGTGTCACTGAATAGGAATGTATCCTGCAGCACCATGCCGACTTGATTTCGAAGGCTTCTTGCTTTGTACTCTTTTATATCAATGCCGTCAATTTCAAGTGATCCGTTTGTCACATCATAAAATCTTGGAATTAAGCTGACGAGCGTCGACTTCCCCCCGCCGCTCATTCCAACAAGTGCAACCGTTTGTCCTTTTTCTACTTTCAAGGAGATATTGCGGAGAATCTCTTCCTGCGTGTGTTCATAACGAAATGACACATGTTTAAATTCGACCTCTCCTTTTAAATGATCGGCTTCTTTTGCATTCGGCCGATCGGTTACCTCGTATGGCTCATCAATAAATTCAAAAATACGATCCATTGACGCTACCGACTGAGTTAAAGTCGTGGATGAGTTGATGAGGCGGCGAATCGGGTTGTACATCCGGTCAATATAACCAACAAAGGCAATCATGGTCCCGATCGAAAGTGATCCATTAATGACAGTGTAGCCGGCAAATGCAATGATCAATAGCGGTGCAATATCAGTAATGGTATTGACGACGGCAAATGTTTTGGCGTTCCAATTCGTATGGTTGATCGCTTTGTTTAAGAAATTTTTATTTTCATCATGAAAATTCTCTTGTTCATATTCTTCAATGGCAAAGCTCCGAATGACTGGCATTCCTTGTACCCGCTCATGTAGATGCCCTTGCACTTCAGCCAGCGCCTGTGACCGCTCTTTTGTCAGCTTGCGGAGCCTGCCGTAAAAAAACTTCACTGCAAACGCATATAACGGAAAAATAATGACAGACACGATGGTGAGCTTGATGTCCAGTGTACACATAATGGCGATCACGATGAGCACGGTCATCAAATCAAGCCAAATATTCATAAGACCTGTGATGACAAACTCTTTTGTCTGCTCCACATCGTTGATGACTCTAGAAATAATTTCTCCTGTTCTCGTGTTGGCATAATAACGAAGGCTGAGTTTTTGAATATGCGAAAACAGTTTTTCTCGAATA
The DNA here is from genome assembly GCF_038610765.1 of Bacillus sp. FSL R5-0422. Taxonomy (NCBI): domain Bacteria; kingdom Bacillati; phylum Bacillota; class Bacilli; order Caryophanales; family Bacillaceae; genus Bacillus; species Bacillus sp. FSL R5-0422. The sequence goes on along the minus strand of NZ_CP152014.1, from coordinate 849,053 downwards.
TCAAATAATACTTTACTGCCTGTCCACTGCGCATAGTATTGTCTATAGTATTCAACAGGCGGTCTCATCACTAAAAATAAGACGAGCATAATTCCCATAATCATCAGCAGAGATGATGTCTTTTCGTCAGCCGACCCCGAGCCTTGAATGACATCATCAATGACATACTTTAAAAGCAGAGGCAATGTTAAGGGAATCGAGAACTTGATCATCCCGATGACCATTGTCAATGCAATCTGTTTTTTATACGGTGTTACAAAAGCCATGTAACGTTTAATGACCCCCATGTAAATCTCCTTCCCAATCTATCAGTGCCTCTTATCCGTACGCAATCAAAAACCTGTTAGCCTAAAAAGCTAAACAGGTTTTTGTTGCTCTTGCTTATTTTGTATAATGTAAAAAACGTTCATACCACATATCCACAAATTCAGGAGCAAACGGACCTTTCCGCTGGTGAATCCAGTGCAATAATGTATTCAGATGCTCTCTTAAGATACTATCGATTTCCTTTGGATAATTCATCTGCCTCTTATGATCTGCATATTCATCCTCATCCAAAATATTGTATGTCATGTCCGGAAAGACTTTGACATCTAAATCGTAATCAATATACTTAATGGCTTCTTCATCTGTTGCAAAAGGAGAGCTGATGTTGCAGTAATAATATACCCCATCATCTCTAAGCATCCCAATCACATTAAACCATTGTTTTGCATGGAAATAGCAAATAGCCGGTTCTCTCGTCATCCAAGTACGGCCGTCGGATTCAGTCACCATTGTCCGGTCGTTTGCACCAATGATACACAATTCCGTTGCTTTCAGAATGGTGGTTTCATTCCAAATCCTGTGGATCAAGCCATTGTGTTTATAGCTTTGAATTTGGATGGTTTCTCCTTCCTTGGGATAGCCCATATTTTCTCCCCTACTTTCTATAACAAAAAAACCTAACAGTCCAAAGACCTAAGTTCCCAACTAAACATGTCTCTATTATATTATACCGTTACATCATTAAAAAATGAAATGAAAAAGCCATTCAACCCAATTGAACGGCACACTGTTTTACATCACGGTTGAACTCTTTTCCATCTGCTTATATGAGTTGATGACCTCTTCTGTCTGTTTTGTAAACAAGGTTTGGACTTTTTGCAGTTCTTCACGTTTCTGTTTGATTTGATCATGAAGCTTGGTCCACTCTGCTTTTTTTTCATCTTGTAGCAATTGTTTTTCTGTTTCTAAGCATAGGTCGAGTTCTCCCTGTACATTGAGCAGTTGATCCATGAGTTGCATTTGTTCTTTTACAAGCTGATCGAAATCAGACATCTAACTCCTCCCTTTTATTTTCATCCACTTTTTATCTGTATACCATTTCTTGAAAGATCGCCGAAATCCTTTGACTGTTTATGTAGAGGTTTTACAGGTTTTGTCGGATGGTGGGAGAGGCAAAAAGAAAAGCACTTCATTCGTAGATGAAGTGCTTCAGCGTGCAGACAAACCCTCGCATTCGGTGTCAGGTCTGCGCTTCGGTGCTCACGAATGTCAAATTCGCTCCGCTCCGATGCTCGTCCTTCCTAGACTTCAAAGGTTTTCATGTCACGCTGAAAAGAAGACAAAGAGCTAAAATGAAGATCATTTTAGCCCTTTGTCAACGATCTGAAAGAAAAGCACTTCATTCGTAGATGAAGTGCTTTCTCTGTTTCAGTGATTAGCTGTTTTGTTGTTTGTTTTGCTCAGCTTTTTGGTTATATTTTTTTACGTGCTGCGCGTCAGTCTCGCTAGCAAATTCAGTGCCATATTGACCACCTTGTGCAGCAGCTTGGTTTTGTTTCTTTACTTGTTGTGCGTTTGTTTTGTTTTGTTGTTGATCCATCATTATCACCTCCACGCACATTAATTTGTGCAGAAGGTGCAAATCCTATTCATGATTTTTTTAAACAAGCAAAGAACGTCCGCCATCCACGATAATCGTTTGTCCTCTAATCATGTCTGCCTTGCCTGATACAAGGAATTCCACGCTGTCGACCATATCTTTAATTTCCACCATTCGGCCAGCTGGAGTATTTTTCTTGGCATCTTCTAAAAGCTCTTCTCGGTTCGGGAAGTGCTTAAGTGCGTCTGTATCGATCGCGCCGCCTGATACAGCATTCACGACGATATTTTTTTGTGACAGCTCAACAGATAGATAACGCGTCAATGCTTCTAATGCTGCTTTTGAGACGCCAACTACTGTGTAATTTTCAAGATAGCGAATAGAGCCTAGTGAGCTAATGCTGACGATATGTCCGCCGCCGTTTTTCTCCATTAATTTGGCTGCTTCTTGTCCGCAGAATAACAAGGCCTTCGCATTGATATTCATGGTCCAGTCCCAATGATTTTCTTCAAGTTCCATGATTGGACGCTGAACGCCAGATGCCGCATTGTTCACAAATACATCTAAACGGCCAAAGGTTTCGTCGATTTGCTGAAACATATCTTTGATTTTCTCTGGCTGACCTACGTTGGCTTTGACAACCAATGTTTTGACACCCATCGCTTCAATTTCTTCCGCTGTTTCAAGTGCGGCTTTTTTGCTTCTCGCATAGTTAATGACAATGTCATATCCTTTTTCAGCTAGGCGAAGGGCTACTTCTTTTCCTACACCTCTGCTGCTACCTGTAATTAATGCACATTTACGTTGACTCATTATGGTTCATCTCCTGATTTGAATAGTTTTCGTCCATTCGCTTCACACTAATAGAAAGTTCCTATTAGGAGGTTACATTCATGTATGTCGGACGCGATTTAAGCCAGCTTGGCATGATGTCCAAGGATCAATGGAAAGATACTGAGCTTGCTTACTTTCATCATGCTTTCCAACAAATTTTACCTTATTTAAACGAAGAAGGGCAATCTAAGTATCGAGAAATCATTTCTGAAATCGAAGACCGCGGGGGTCTGCACCGAAATGAAGCCGATTATACCCACGGTACAACGGTTAAATACGACTAGGTTCTTCAAGTGCCATCTTCCAAATTTTTTGGTGTGAGACTGGCAAAGCATATGCCTCAAATTCTTCTGTTGTGACTTTTTTCAGCATCGTGTCATCAGATACAGATGTCACACGTCCAAAGAAAACAGAAATATTCCAGATGAGGTGGGTAAATACATGCTGAATGGTGCCTTCTAAATCACCAAGCTCGGCTTGTACACCTGCCTCCTCTTTTAAGAAATCCATTAGCTGCTCTTTTTCCGTTTTTCTTCCCTTTATGGTTTCCAAGTTAGGGAATTCCCATAAATTCGCAAGAAGGCCTGTACTTGGCCGCTTATGAATATAGAGGTTACCTGCGTCATCAAATAACACCGCTGCTGCCATTGATTTTGCAGTCGGTTTTTTCTTTTTACTTTTCACTGGGAGCTCATGCTGAACGCCTTCTTCGAGTGCCGAGCAATGCATGTTCACAGGACAAATGAGGCATGCAGGGGATGTTGGGGTGCAAATGAGCGCACCAAGCTCCATCAGCCCTTGATTGAATTCTGATGGCTTTTCCCGGGAAATGAGCTGATCGACCGCAAACTCGAAAATATTTCTCGTTTTTGGTTTTGCAATATCATCCCATATGGACAAAATACGGGAAATGACCCTCATAACGTTGCCGTCTACCGCAGGGTATGGCTTGTTATAGGCGATACTCAGCACTGCGCCACTCGTATATGGTCCTACACCTTTGAGCTTTGAAAATTGCTCTTTCGTATCAGGGACAACGCCCTCGTAGGATTCATATACTTCTTTCACAGCTGCCTGTAAATTACGCACTCGTGAGTAGTAGCCAAGACCTTCCCATGCTTTCATGACTTTTTCTTCATCAGCTAAAGCGAGATCTTTCACTGTCGGGAATTGCTCCATAAACCGGTTGAAGTACGGAATGACCGTATCCACTCTCGTTTGCTGAAGCATCACTTCTGATACCCAGACTCTGTATGGATCTTGATTTTCACGCCACGGAAGTGTTCGTTGTTCTTTTTCGTACCAATCGATTAAATCATGCTGAAATCCCGCAATATCTTTGCGGTCCAGCTTTTCTTGAATGTCTTTCATATCTATACTCCTTCTCATTGAACCGAGGGCTAACGTTCTGAAAAGAACCTTATTTGTTGTATACTGTTTGTAGATACGTTAACATGTTACATTAAATCAAGACAAAGCAAAAGTGCTTTTGCACATAGTCTTGAAAGAAGGCGTATACTTTGTATGATTGTTCCTAAGCATGACAACTAGGAGGTAATCAATTGGATACTGGTACTCATGTAGTAATGGGCATTTCTCTTGGGGGACTTGCACTTTTAGATCCAGCCGTCAGCGCAGATCCACACATGGCACATGCCGTGATGATCGCGACCATCGCCGGCTCCCAAGCACCAGACATTGATACTGTGCTAAAACTAAAAAATAATGCAGTTTATATAAGAAATCACCGAGGATTTACACATTCCATTCCAGCTGTACTGTTTTGGTCATTGCTGATTCCGGCTGTGATTTTCCCATTTGTGCCTGGGGCGAATTTACTTCACCTTTGGTTATGGACACTATTAGCCGTTGTGCTTCATGTGTTTGTCGATATTTTCAACGCATACGGCACGCAGGCCATTCGTCCTTTTTCAAAGAAATGGGTAGCACTTGGGATTATAAACACGTTTGATCCATTCATCTTTTTTACACACCTTGTCGCCATCGTCGTTTGGGCGATTGGCGGACATCCTGGCTATACGTTCATTACGCTGTATGCCGTGATTTTCTGTTATTATATCGTCAGGGTGATCATGCAGCTTCAAATTAAACGCCAGCTGCGTGCTCGATTTGATGAAATTGAAGACATTATTATTTCGCCTACGATGAAGTTCAGACAATGGCGCATTGCCGTGAAATGTAAATCCTCTTTCCATGTTGGGCGCAGTATGAATGGAGAGGTCGTCATTTTAGACACCTTTAACCGGGTGCCGGTCCCTGATACTGAAATTATGAAAATTGCCAAACAAGACGAAAACATTTCAGCCTTTCTCTCCTTCTCCCCTGTCTACCGGTGGGAGGTAGATAAATACAAGGATCATTATGAGGTGCGGTTCATTGATTTGCGCTACCGCAGCAAAGGTCACTATCCTTTCGTCGCGATCTGCCATATCGACATGGACCACCAAATCAAAAATTCCTATACCGGCTGGATTTTCAGTGAAGAAAAACTGCAAAAAAAATTAAGACTCGGCTCTGTGTGAGCGAGTCTTTTTTTGTGCTTACAACTCTTACATCTTCGTCATATATTCCACAATAAACTCCCAAAATCCAGGTCCTTCTTGGTAAATCAGCCGGTCTACTTTTTCGATGAGTTTGATATAGAGTTCTTGTTCTAGGTCTTCTCTTTCTTGATATGCCGTGTTTTGTAGTTTCTTTTTGATCATGGGTGTGAAGGTTTCAATGAGTTCTTCCATTTCTCCATTCGTCATTTTTTCTTCGTTCACGGACATCTCCCCCTGTTTCTTCTTTTAGTTTGTGGAGCGCTTTTTTGTGGATGTTTGAGATGTTTTGTCTCGTTTCGCCTAGCCGGTCGGCTATTTCTTTCATTGTTTGACCTTCAACATAAATATGGGTTAAGACCATTTTTTGTTTGTCTGTGAGCTGCTGGTAGGCCTTGTACAATCTTTTGTCTTGCAGGTGCTCCCCTAAGTCTTGCTGGTTGAAGAGCACGGCTTCATACGTATCTGTTTGAACAGGATCTTTCACTTCTTGATGATCAGGATGATCGAGTATGAGCGGAAATCGCTGCTGCTTTTTTTTGACTCGTTTATCAAAGTCGACTGAAAAGATGCGGATCATTGTGGAAATATACTTGATGATGCGGATTTTTTGATAAAACTGCTTGAACTCGGAATCTAGTTTTTTCGCATTTTCTTCGTTTGGCTCTTCCATGACTTGCCGGAGCAGCTGCTGGTTTTTAGGATTGCTTAAAAATTGCTGAATGAGTGGGTGATCAATGATTTCATTCCATTTTGCTTTCAATAACAGCCGATAATCCATGTGCATCCTCCCCTTTGTTCTCTCTACTTGCATTAAGTGGACAAAAGTTAAAAAAAGTAAACTTTGTGAGACGGGTCTAATGGTTCATTTTCTCCCCCTTTGATTTCCTATTTCTTCTTTCATACCACTTATAGAGAAGACGAGCATCCGCTGGGAGGTGAGACAAATGGAGACCTTTTTTTCGGAGGAATGGCTGAAGCAGCTCGGTCAAGCTGGCTTTCCTGCCATTTTGACAGTTTACTTGCTGACACGTTTTGAACGAAAGTTTGATGAATTAAGCAAACTCATCCAACGATTGGTCGCTGTTCAAAAAAATGATGAATCAGATTGACATCTTCTTGATTCGTTTCACCTTATGAAAACGAGGGCGAAATGAAAGACCTTTTGTCACCTCACACAATACGATGTTGAAAGGGGATTTTATCATGAGTGAAAAACAAAATGGTGTACCGCAGCCGATTCGAGGAGAAAAAGGTGCAACGGTCAAAATTCCACGTAATCTCGAGCGAGACAGACAAAACCCAGATATGCTCACGCCACCAGAAACCGATCATGGAACGGTTCCCAACATGAAATATTCTTTTTCTGATACGCACAACCGTTTAGAAAAAGGCGGTTACGCCAGAGAAGTCACGGTACGTGAACTGCCAATCTCTAAAAGTCTTGCCTCTGTGAACATGCGGCTAAAGCCTGGTGCAATTCGCGAGCTGCACTGGCATAAAGAAGCGGAATGGGCGTACATGATTTATGGGGAAGCCCGAATTACATCGGTTGATGCAGAGGGACGCAATTTTACAGAGGATGTGACCGAGGGTGATTTGTGGTACTTCCCTTCCGGCTTGCCGCATTCTATTCAAGCACTTGAACCGGGAGCTGAATTCTTGCTTGTGTTTGATGATGGGTCTTTCTCTGAAAATAGTACGTTCCAAGTGACTGATTGGCTTGCCCATACGCCAGAGGAAGTTGTGCTCCAAAACTTTGGAATGACAAAGGAGCAATTTGAGAAACTGCCACAGAAAGAGAAGTATATTTTCCAGCAAGGAATTCCTGGTTCCCTTGAGTGTGACAAGGTGAAAACAGAGCAAGGTGAAGTCCCAAATTCCTTTAAATATGAGTTGTTAAAGCAAGAACCGATTACGTCAAGCGGTGGACAAGTGTGGATTGCGGATTCTACCAATTTCAAAGCGTCTAAAACGATTGCCTCTGCTCTAGTGAAAGTCGATCCAGGCGCCATTCGTGAGCTGCACTGGCATCCAAATACGGATGAATGGCAATATTTCATTTCTGGAAAAGCTCGAATGACGGTATTTGCTTCTGATGGACATGCGAGAACCTTCAACTATCAGGCGGGAGACGTTGGCTATGTGCCATTTGCGATGGGACATTATGTAGAAAATACAGGTGACGAACCGCTTTATTTCTTAGAAATCTTCAAGAGCGACCATTATGCAGATATCTCGCTCAATCAGTGGCTTGCGGTCACACCGAAACAGCTTGTTCTTGATCATTTAGATCAAGGTGAAGAATTCTTGAAATTGCTTGATACTGAAAAACACCCTGTCATCGCTGCGCCTAAAAAAGAGGATTGATTCCAGCCTTCCTGCAAAAAGGCTATCCTTTTTGCAGGTATCTTCATGTAAAGGAGTGTTGTTTCCCCATGCAGCAATCTGTTCACGCTTTAAGGCAAGGGTTGAAGTGGCTGATGGCGACGTCGGCTGTCTGTTACATATTTTTGTTGTTTTGTGTGCTGTTCTTTCATTTGACGGGTGCTTTTTATCAATCGATTTTATCGCTACTACTGTTTATGGGCATCTATGTTGTACTCGGAATCTCTTTTGAACATCTGGAACACGTGCTCATGCGGTTTGTTCGCAAGTGTCGGTCCAAAAAACGATCTATCGTTTTCTATGCTGTTTTATTTCATCTTTTGTTTAATTGGGGTGCTGTCTATGTATCAGACGAATTGGTTGACGGCATTTTGCTGACTACTTCTGAAGAAATTCTCTTTGCCATGAGTCTTTGGCTATTTCATTTTTTGTTTGATTATGCGACGTTTCCATTTGAGAAAGAAGCTTAGTGACTCTCTATCTTCTTTTTGTGGAGAGCGCTTGTTTGACCTGCTCCATATGATGAAGATTATGCTTAATCAAACCTGGAAAATAACTTGATAACGTCAGCTCGGTTTGACCGATCAGAAAGGGTGTAGTCCAGCGAGATGCTTCGATTTTCTTCATTTCTTGAAGCAATTCTGTTCTGACAGCAATAAACCGCCCGATCGTCTCGCTTCTCTCTTCGTGTCTTGCCCTTTCGGCTGACTGTCGATTCATTTCATGCACATCCGGTGCCTTACATAACGCTCGATCGTTCCAAAATTCCTTTAGGCGATCGTGTAAAATAAATTCATCCCACGGAACGAAATGTGCGATGATCTCAGCAATGCTCCACTTTCCATCAACGATGGCGTGGCGCCACTCTTCGTCTGTTACTTCCGCTAGTGACTGTACCCATTCAAGGGTGTGTTCATAGTGTTTTATCACGGTGTCTTTGTTCATGTTTTGTTATCCCCTTCATGTTTTTAAAAGAAGTTGATCAGAAATTGGTTAGTTTCATTCTTGCTAAATCGTTTATAACATATTATCATATACTTTAATTACCAAATGAAAAAGGGGAATTGTGATACGCTGTCCTATATGAAAAAGCTTATTTTTTTGCACTAAAATAAACCGACCGGTCTGTTTATGAAATAGGAGGTAAAATAATGAAATCTCAAAATGTGATTATTATCGGCAGTGGTGTAGCAGGATTGGCTACTGCGTTATTTTTAAAAAAGGCTGGAATGGAAAGTACGATTTATGAAAGCAGGTCAGATGAAGAATTAGAAACAGGAGCAGGTTTTTTACTGTCTCCAAATGGGGTAAAGATTTTGGATGGAATCGGGTGTAAAAATGAAGTGATAGCAAATGCAACCGTGATAAAGAAGATCCAGCAAATAAACAGTGAAAATGAAGTAGAAGCGATCTTTTGCAATTATAGTGAAAAATATTATGATGCCCCTTTACTGAACGTCATGAGAGACCAAATCATCCAATCACTTTTAAAAGAAGTTCACCGCCAAGGAATAGAAGTGACATACAACAAAAAGTTAACCTCGATCAAACAGCAGCCTCATTCCGTTCAGGTTCTTTTTGAAGATGAAACTGTGATAACAGGTGATATCGTAATAGGAGCAGATGGAACTTTTTCTAAAACAAGAGAGGCTATTGCGTTTAATGCTAAATTAGACTATAGCGGTTTTTGGGGACTACAAGGAGTATCGTTTGTGAAGGATTTTGTATTGGATGAGACAACATGTTATTTTTACAATGACGGAAACTTTCAATTCATTTTTGGGAAAGCGCATCCAACAAATAAAATGAATATTTTATGGCAAGCTTTCTCTCAGTGTCCTGAGAAGTTACCTACAAAACATTTTGAGAAAGCCAATAAAGAAACAATCCGACAGTTATTATATAAACAAATGGAAGGCTGGAATATTCCGAAGCACCTTTTTGCCATTATCGATCATACAGAGATGTTTTTCCCAAGAAGTATTTATGAAATCAAGAACCTCTCTGTGTGGTCAAAAGGACGTGTTGTTCTTGTAGGTGATGCGGTACATACGGCGAATCCTTTTGTTGGTCAAGGAGCATCATATAGTCTAGAAGATGCCATGCTCATAGCAAAGATGCTAAGGGATCATGATTATCGAGATGCGTTCTATTATTATGAAAAGGATCGAAGAAAGAGGACAGAAGAATTGAATGCGCTATTTCAGCACATGAGTATTCAAAACGAAATTGATAAAAAAATGAACGAATACACGATTGAATGGGATGAAGAAACTTACGTATGAGATGAAAGATAAAAAAACACCACTTATGCTGAAAAGTGGTGTTTCTTGTGTTTTCTCCGTGCATAGAGGATCGCACCGATCAAACTGACGAGTGAAATCAATGCGAGAATTCTGATATAAGGCGGATAGTAGGTTAGCACAATCTTGTTTTCGCCTTTTTCTATTGGAAAACCAATAAACGTGTAGTTGGCTTGTTCAATTTCGGTTTTGTGTCCATTCACCGTGAGCTCCCAGCCTTTTTCATATGGAACGGGCAGAATCATGTAGTCATCACCACGTTTGTTCTCATATGAAATCGTAAAGCGGTTATTTTTAAGTTTCACCTGCTGGCTGCCATCATCCAGTTTTTCTTTTTCATATGCTTTCTCTAGGACGCGGTAAGGTTCATGATACAGCTTCAGTTGATTGAGCTCATATGTCCCTTTTGGTACTCGAATGGAGAGGATTTTTTCCGCAGGGACCCGAATCGCCACGTCATTAACTCCTGTTTTGTAGATAGACGTATTGCTTTTGCGTGATGTGACGTAGTCATCCACAGATAACTGAAACCCTTCGTTACGGTCGGTCCGCTTCACATAAAAGCTCACATACACATCCCCCATGCGAGCGATATCATCTGGAAGGGTGATATTCAGCCCACCCGTTTTCCCGTATACATCAAGCACGCCTTTTTCGTATACCGCTTGTTCAGTATGAATGTTTGTATCCTTTATTCGATCAGGCGATTGGTCGATTTCAGCATTTCCTTTTTTGTTTAAGATCACACCTTGCAACATCGCATGTTCTTTATCAAGTGCTGACGCATGCTCTAGTGACTTTTCTGAATAGACGGTACTCGTTGTTCTTGCAAATGGCAGTGACCGTGTATTTTCATATACCTCATAATGCTCACTTTTCAAGATTGGCTTAAAATAAGCGGGCGGTGAGTAAGGCATCATACTGTTTCTCATATAATACTTCCCGTAGGTCAGACTGTATAAATTCGCCCTATCCCCCATTGTTGCATACCGGCTGACACTTTCCCGTCCCATATCGATTTGCAGGTCATTCCAATAAAAATTGAGCAAATGCTGATTCAATATACTTGAATACACACTCATGCCTTGGAAGCCTTCAAATAACGGGGTATTGTTTCGCACGCCATTCATCCAATCAATCCGGGCGAGCGGGTCGTTTGAGCGGCTTTGAATCTGCTGAATGAGCTTCATTTGCTCATGTCCAGCATATGCCTCACTATTCAGATACGTATCTGATACGCTCTTTATATTGCTTCTTTCAGATAAGTATCCCTGCTGATACACGCCTGCTGTCATTAGGCTGACAACGATGAGCACTGCTGAAAAGAGACGAAGATGCTGACGTTTTTCCGCATGCATCCATAGGAAGAACAAGCTAATGACAAGCAGTCCTATACCTGTAAACACAACGACATCCATGTTTCCCTTTGCTCGTTCTGAAAGGGCGACTGCGAGAAGGAACACGATCCAAGCGCCTAAGACCGCACGCTTTTTCCACTTCCACTCGATTTGCGAGAAATGCTTGATCGTGATGGCAACGACCGCTCCAACTGTAAAGGCAAGAATGTATTCAAACCTGTACTGCGGTGCCGAAAAACCATTAAACACACTCGCCATCTTCGGGCTAAAGTGAAAAATAATGAGCAGGATACTGATGGATGTGAACATGAAAAACCATCTGTTCCGGTAAAGCGGTACGAGAAAAAGACAAATCAGAAAAATCACAGGTAATAAATACACCCTGCTTGTAAACAGCAGATGATCATGCAGGTCAAACCAAGGAATCGCCTGTTCATACGGCGGTCTTATATTGTTAAGAAAGCCATAAACAGACGGGATAAAAAAGGCGGCACTAATCCCAAAAGATAACAGTGTAGAAATCGCAAGCGTCCAGAACACTTTCCACCCGCGTTCCTCACTTCTCAGCTTGATCATATATCTGAAGACAAGATAGATCGCTAAAAAGATAAAGTGAATATAAGCAAAGTAAAAATTGTTGATCAGCATCAAACTGCAAGCCGCAATAAACCAAGCCGGCTTACCTGTTTTGAAAATCCGCTCCACCCCAAGTACAAGTAGCGGAAGCCACATCATGCTGTCGGTGAAAAATTCCCAAAACGTTTGATGCCGGAAATATACAATAGATAGTCCATAAATTGCGGCACCTGTCAGTGCACCCAATCTATTTTGAACCATTGAAAGAAGCACACGGTAAGCGATGAAAAGAATAAGCGTCAGCTTGATCACACTCAGCCAAATCACGGCATTTGCCCAGAAATGAATGTCCGTTGACTGTATGAGATGGAGCGCATTCATCAGCCAGACGACAGCGACTGTGACCATAAAGACCGTCGACGTTGTGAAATAATATCCTAATTGCGTGTATGTACCGCCGCCTAGACCGAATTGATAGGAATAAAAGAAATTCCCTTTGACATATTCGTCGTAAAGCAGCTTTTTAAATGGGAGCATTTGCGAGATGCCATCCCCGTCTCCTGTCATGTACCGGCCTTGCGTATATTCATATAAGAAAAAGGAGTGGCCTAATAATGCTAGAATGAGGCATATTCCAATGATTATCCATCTACGTTTCATCATCTAAATCCTTTCCAGAAAAGATCCATTGTTCTTTGAAACAAAACAACCCAGCAAGCGAATCGTGCTTGCCGGTTATTTGACTCCACGTTATTTAAATAACTGTGTTAACACTCGGTCTTGTTCCTTAGAGCTTGTCTCTTGCTGCATGACATTTGATTCTTGGATCAAATAATGCGGCCTCTTTTTCGTTTCATAATAAATGCGGCCAATATATTCTCCAATCACACCTAGACTCAAAAGCTGGACACCTCCGAGGAAAAGTACAGCCGATATTAAAGTGAAATAACCAGGTACCATCACACCCGTTCTGACGATTTGAATAAAGGTGGCCACGATGTAAATCAAAGAAAGGAATAAGATCAGTATGCCAGTATAAAAACAAATACGCAGCGGGCGGTTGTTAAAAGAAATGACGCCATCTATGCCGTAGTTAAACAACTTCTTTAGTGACCATTTTGTATCACCATGCTGTCTTTCTACATTTTCATAATAGATCACTTTTTCTTCAAACCCAATCCAGCAAAAAAGCCCTTTTGAAAAACGATTTCCTTCTTTTAGCTGAAGCAATGCATCGATTGCTTGGCGAGAAATTAAACGGAAATCTCCGACGCCATCACGCAAGTCCACTTCGACTACCTTGTTCATCACTTTATAGTACATTGAGGATAAGTAAGAGCGAAGCTTGCTGTCTCCTTTACGGTTCCGTTTGGCAATGACTTGGTGGTAGCCTTCTTCATATCCTCTGACGAAGTCCTGAATCAAATACGTTGGGTGCTGCAAGTCGGCGTCCATGATGATCGCAGCCACTCCCTTCGCATATTCAAGTCCTGCCAGAATAGCGGCTTCCTTCCCAAAGTTACGTGAGAAGGAAATGTATTTGACCTTTGCACTTTTGCGAGAGAGCTCTCTCATGTATTGAAGTGTATTGTCTTTGCTTCCATCATTCACAAAAATGATTTCAAAGTCATAATGAAAATCGCGAAACTCTTCCTCGAGTGCCTCAAAGATTCGTCTGATGTTTTCACCTTCATTGTAAGAAGGAATTATAACAGAGAGCAATTCTCGTTCCATATCGCACCTTCTCTTCACTTTTTTCACATAGTCTGATATGTTCATTATTCCTTTTTTGTCAGGAAACGAAACCCTTTTTTATTATCCATAAATTACATGTCTCTTTAATCGTTCTATTATATCAAAGTTTTATTTCCAGTGATTTTCAGCAAGATGAATTTAATGTAATTTTAAGTTTAACCATTGTAAAAAGCCTGTAATTTCGATCACAGACTGGGTATTGCATCATAAAATTGTTTGCTTCTTTATATATTTTCCTATTTATTGAAAAAGATGAGCGGGCCCTTCTTTTAATGAAGTAACCCTTTATTCTGCCCTTGTAGATGATCGTTTGCCTTTGATTGTTTATTTTGGAATAAATGCAGCTGCGCACCGTAGCTCTCAATCCATTCGTGGACAATCCGTTCAGTTGTGTCCTGTCCTTTATACTTGTGGCCAGCCTTTGCATAGGTCGTTTCAAAATCACTCCAAAGCAACTCTACCCATGTACGCGCTTCGTCATATGTCAGCATATTATTTTTTTCCATTAGTTGTTCTGTTAATCGCTCAAAGTATTGTTCCATATCGGTTCCTCCTTCATCTAGCAGAAAGTGCCTTTTTAAAAAAACCTCTTTTTTCATATACTACCCTTACGTCTTCAAAAGACGCAAATGATTTGTATTGTTTGGAGGGAATCGATATGCGTAATAAAGCAAAAGGCTTTCCAAATCAAGTGAATCACAAATTTGAAGGCGAGCCAGGCGCCACAGATGCTTATGCGTCTAAAAGGCCGAGTGGTGAGACGAATACACGTCCACAGGAACGAATGAGGGCATCAGGGAAACGCTAATTTTTCCAAAGGGAGTGCTTGAGATATGAGTTCAAATGGGAAATCGTATATGGAAGACTTTGTTCAATTAAGGACAACCGCTTACCCTACACCATGGGCGAATGCAAAGCATTCTGCCTCTCAGGTCAATGGAGAAACGCAGCAATCGCAGCACGACATCGTACTTCAGAACAACGTCCGTAAACAACGTTCGAAGTAAAGAAAAGGACTGATCTCTCGGATCAGTCCTTTTTCGTCAGCATTGAAATGGGCAGGGCATCTTCTTTATTTGGAGCTGATAGTCTGTATCCCCACGCAAATACACCATTTAAATATTCCACATAAAACGCTTCGTCTGTATCTTTAATTTGATAGGCCGTTTTGGTTTGAATCAAGGCTGGATCTACTAAGTAGGCTTTAGCCATATCGATTTTCCGTTCTAAGACGGCATATTCATTCACAATGCCAAGCTGCTCAGCCTTTCGTGCTTTTTCAGAAAGAGAGGCAATCTCTTGCTTCAATTCGTATTCCGTCATCTCACTATAACGTTTGTCCATCTGTCATTCCCCTTTGTCTAAAACGTGATCAATTGTGTCGAGATCAAAGCCTTTTCTGAATAAAAATTGCTTCACCTTCATCTTCTTTTCAAATGATCCGTCGTATCCTACCTTGCGTTTTGCCTTCTCCATCATATAAAGGAGCGCTTCTTCTTCCTTTTCCTCTTCTTGTCCATCATAGGCTTCTTGAAGGGCTTTATCAATGATCTCAAACGAAAATCCCTTTCGCTGCAGCTGAAGTTTGATGCGCTGCTCGATTTCTTTTGTGGAACGATTTTTTTCTTTTCTCACAAGCTTTTGAACCTGCTTCACAGCCTCCTCCAGCTGTAAGTCATCAGGATATTGTGATAGTGCTTGTTCAATGTGGTCATCCTCTATTCCTTTGAGCTTTAGCTCTTTTTTCAGAACGGATGGCCCTTTGCTGTTCGTTTTACGATGGGTACTGACATAAGCTTCTGCAAATTCGAGATCATTTACATACTTGTAATGCTTTAATTTGTGTATAATTTCACTAATGGCAGGTGTCGGGATTTCTTTTTTCGTCAAATAATCGGTGACTTCTTTCACTGATCTCATTCGGTAGGATAAATAATCGACGGCCTGCTGAAATCCTTTTTTCACAGCATCACCGAATTGAATGTCGATGATATCGGCTTCATCCAGCTCTTTTCCTTTTTTCAAATCGTGCTGAACGAGCACATCTAGATCCACGCTAAAGGCGTACTTTTCATCAAGAAAGATGTTCACCCGCTCTGTATTGTTTTTCTGAGCGGAGATTTTTGTAATATAGGGCATCCTGTGATCACTCCTTTTTTCAAACAGTCAGGATGTTTCTTCTGATTCAAAATCGTGAAAGATATAGGTATGTATATGAGAGGAGAGATGTCAATTGAATATCGCCATCACCGGAGGAACCGGTTTTATCGGCCAGCACATCACGAAAGTGCTCGCTGCTGAAGGACATCATCTATATATTTTAACAAGAAATCCGAAGGAATCCGAACAAAATCATTTACACTATGTGCAGTGGCTGACAGAAGGTGCTGCGCCTGAGCATGAATTGCCTGCGATTGATGTCTGGATTAACCTTGCTGGAAAATCCATTTTCACCCGCTGGACAGACAAGGCAAAAGAAGGCATCCTCTCTAGCCGTATTCAATCCACACAAGAAGTGAGACGCATTATAGAAGCGCAGGAATCAAAACCATCTGTGCTCATTCAAGCAAGTGCTGTTGGCATTTATGGCACGTCTCAAACAGGAGATTTTACAGAGGAATCACCTCCTGCGGATACTGATTTCTTAAGTCATACATCTAAACTTTGGGAAGCTGAGGGGCAAAAGATTGAAGCACTCGGCATTCGTACGGTCTACACACGCTTCGGCGTCGTATTAGGAGAAAAAGGGACACTGCCACTAATGACACTGCCATATAAACTATTTGCGGGCGGAACGATTGGCTCCGGCTCGCAATGGGTTTCATGGGTTCATGTCGAAGATGTAGCACATCTCATTGCTTATGCCATACACAATGACGACATCTCAGGTCCACTCAATGTCACATCACCGAATCCTGTTCAAATGAAGCAGCTCGGACAAACGATTGCGTCTGCCCTTCACCGCCCTCACTGGCTGAAGGTCCCATCCTTTGTCATTCGAACGGCACTTGGCGAAATGTCATTACTTGTTTTAGAAGGTCAGCGTGCGCTGCCGAAGAAGGCATTGCTTTCTTCTTATGACTTTTTGCATCCTGAATTAAAAGAAGCGATTTTGCATTCAAAGGAATAAATGTTGTCAAAAACACCCATCCTATTAAAAATGAGATGAGGGGGCGATTTTGATGAAGAAAAAAGAACACCAGCCAACTTCAAAGCTGAAGAAAACCCAGGAAGTCCTGTATCAGCAGGAATTCAAAAAAGCGGAAAGAGCAGCAGAAAAAAGAAACAAATAAGATGGATATTCCACTCCAACAAGCACATAACTAAAATGATCTTGTAAAGGAGGGAAAGGCTTTGAAAAAAGACCAACACCAAAAAACCAACCACGAGCTTGCTGCACAAGAGTCGGATGGCGAATATGTTGAATTTTCCAAAGAACTTGCAGATCCGAATGACGTAAAAGCAATGGCACGTATGAAAGCAGCCGACCAGCGCGCCAAAAAACAATAAGTAAAAAAAGCAGCCCCTACAGCGGTCTGCTTTTCTTTTATTTAATTTCTGTAAGGAGGCTTGATGCTTTCTGACGTGATTTTTCCTCAGGCACCTCTTCTGGATAACCAATATGAAGGATGGCAGCAAATCGCTCGTTTTCCTTTAAGCCCATGTCCTGTTGAAAGCCTTTGTCGTATAAGATTCGGCCGCTCTTCCACACCATACCGATTCCTTGATCCCAGGCAAGCAGCTGTAAGTTTTGAATGAGTGCGCTCACAGCGGCAAAATCATCATTTCTCACCACTGGGTTCTCGTCTTCCTTTAACACCACAAGTAAAAGGGCTGGAACTTTTGAAAAGTAATCTCTATATTGATTGATCTTTTCTTCCTTTGCATCTGGGTTGTTGCGCTTGAAGAACGCAATAAAGCGTTCAACAAATGTCGCTTTCGCTTCATCCGTCACCGCATATAGAAAGCGCCACGGCTCCGTGATTTTATGATTCGGTGCATAGACCGCATCCTCTAATAACGGCTGAAGCTGCTCGATGGTCACCGGCGTTTCTTTAAATTTTCGAATGGATCGTCTATATCTGACAGCGTCTCGTACCGTTAACGCTTCTGTTTTTTGTTTGATTTCTGGCATATGTGTCATCCTTTCAATCAATCTTAATTGAAATTGATTCTCATTCACATTATAAACATCATTTCGTACAGTTGCAAATGGTGTTTCCCCTCCCGTCTGCTAAAAAGTTGTTTGAGTTTTTCAAGTAATGTTACAATCATATTACGTTTTAAACAAATTTTGATAAAAAAACCAAGATGATGTAATGATTTCAGGTATTCCCATTTTGTCTAATTCGGTTTTTTTGTCAAAAGGCTTTCAACCCATGATTGGAAGGGAGGCTTCTGGATGGAATGAAAATCAATATCGGGCAAATCATTAAGCTCTACCGGTATAAACAAAATATGACCCAATCTGAATTGGCAGAAGGAATTTGTTCTGTCTCTCATTTAAGTAAAATCGAAAATGGCTCAAAGGAGGCCAATCAAGATACGATCAATTTACTGCTTGAACGACTTGGCATCAGTCAAGAAACGCTGTCACAAAAGGCGCGTCATCTGCTGTCACTCTTGGATGAGTTTCAAATGAATATGTATTTCTATGCACTCGATCAAGCTGAACAAAATGCAGAAATGATCATTCAGCATGAGGAACAGTTCTTTTCGCTCGATTTAGGCATTCAGTATCATTTGTCCTTATTTCAATTTTATTTATTATCGGACAAGCAGCCGCTTGCCTTAAAAACACATCGCGTGCTTAAAAAGTTTGAAAAAACCTTTATTGAAACGGAAAAAGAGATATTTGAATATCTAGATGGCATTCATCTTATTCAAAATGGTCAGCTTGAAGAAGGCATAAAGAAACTTGAGAGCTGCTTTTCTTACGCGTCTGTTGAACAAAGTGACCTGTATTATCACTATGCAAAAGCACTTGGAAACATGGGACAACTTGGTGATGCGCTTGAAGCAACCCATCAAGCGATGGATTTATATAGACAAAAGAACAATTTCAAACGGATTATTCACTGCACACTCATTCATGGCGTGATCTCACTGGAACTAAAAGCCTTTCAAACGGCGAAGAAATATTTAAAAGAAGTGATTTTGCACACATCCCTTTATCCTGATGCCTATATTAAAATGACCGCTTATTTTTATTACGGTGTGCTTTTAAAGCGGGAAGGCGATTTCTCTTCAGCTGTGCCTTATTTACTAGATTCACTCAATTACTTTAATCAAGAACAGATAGAAGACCGTTATTGTGAAACTCTTTATGAAATTGCGACATTATATGCTGAATACGACCGCAAAAAGGCACTTCCCTACATACATGAGCTGTTAAAACAGCCTCGTATTCAGCCAAACTGTTTATATATGATTAAAATCTATAAATTGATGATTGAGGAAAACCCTCTTGATTTGAAAACCTATTTGATCGAAGCAGCCCTACCTTACTTTAAACACAATGAGCTGCACAGTGAGTACTTGTTTGCTCTTAGAACCTTGCTTTCCTATGCGGCTTCTGAGCTTGATGAGGATGCGTTTATGTCCTACACGAGAACGCTACTTCAACATCTTGCATCATACGTCCCCTATTACAAAAAAGCATGACCTTCTGCCGATCGAAGGTCATGCTTTTCTTATTCATTAAATGGTCTTCTGTTGATCTGTATCAGGACGGGTGACTTGTTTGACTGAATGGACATACCGTTTTTTCGCAAAGTAATCGTACGCATGCTGACCAAAGCCTAACCAAATGCTGATTACAATGAATGGGATCGTTCCCCATAATGCAGGGATATTGCAAGCAATTTTCAGCAATGTATAGATCCCTGAGTTTTTTTGGTTTTTGGCTAATGCAATTGACACGATTCGCTTTTCTGCCTTTTCTTCACTTATTTTGTTCAGTTTGAGCAGCTGCGAGTGTCGAAAGGATTCGAAATGAATACGGTTCTTCCAATCGAGAGCTTTCAACAAGTCCATCGCTTTTGCACATGAAGGGCTTTGCCCGTCATAAAACACAAGCAGCCTAAGTGATTTGATGGAACGCTGTTCTCTTTTTTTCGATTCAGCGAGCTTCTTTTTTTCTTGATCGAGATAAATGATTTTTTTCATAGATTGATCGCCAGCCCTTTTCCGTCATTTGTTTTTTAGTTCGTTCAAAGGAGATTACAACTAGATTACTATAGTTGCTGGGCCTCTTGTATTGGGAAAAAGCAAACCAACGTGCGTTATATGAGCCTTTAGATAAGGGCAAAAATGAGGTTTTCATGGCACATATGAGGTTTTTCAACTAAAAATGGTTGGGAAAATCGTGATGCTTTGCGGTTTTCTGCGGTTTTCGGTAGAATTCTGCGGTTTTTCTACATCTTTATGCGGTGTTTTGTAGGTGAGACGCAAAAACAAGATAAAAAAAGACTACTTCCCGTTGCGGCGAAGTAGTCTTTTGGTTTATATTTTTTCCAAAACTTCTACTATTTCTTTCTCAATATCTTTCCATAAGTAACGATCTGTCGTATAGTGATGTGCGGCTTCTTTCGCAAATACTTGAAAAGCTTCCTCAAAATTAGGTGCATCCTTGTCTGGTTTTTTCTCATCAACAAAGCGCTGTGCATCAGTTGAGCGTGGTCCCCATTTCCCTACTTCATTTCCGTCCTGATCAATGATCACGATAATCGGAATCGATCTTGCGGTCCCGTTCGTTAAATACTGATCCATCAGATCTAGATGCTCGTCCCGAATGAAATAGCGCGAATCAATGAGTGCTTCACTTGCGATACGCATGAAAATTGGTACATTGACCATCGCATCTCCGCACCAGTCCGCTGTAATGACAAGCGCTCTGAGCTTTTTCTTTTGCAGCTTTTGAAGCAGCTCTTTTTCTTTTTGATGAATTGCGTACTGGTTGTACACCGTGAGTAAATTTTCTCGATTTTTCTCCATGTTGTGTACATATGTACGTTCAGTTAATCCCTTTTTAAACCATTCATTTAATGTCATATTTACATCCCCCTTACTCTTCAACTTTACCACTTTTGCTATTCTTTTGTCTAAAAAAACCTTCACCTAGTGAAAGGTAAAGGTTTTTGATCTATGGACGCCGGTTGCGATTTGGGTCCATCCCAATCAGCTTGGTGACAAGCACCATTGTGACAGGTAATGATGTATTCTTTTTATACGCTAAATATTTTCCGCGCCATTCAGGTTTATATTTCTGTTTAAACGAGCGTAATCCGCTGAAGCTGTACATAAATCTGACGTTGTTGAAAATAACACTCGCCAAACGCTCCGTGAGAAAGGACTGATGAAATGTTCCTACATTTGATAGAGGCGCCATTCCCATGTTAAAGGATTTGTAGCCTTTTTCTTTCGCCCATTGAAAAAGGTGGATAAACAGCGCATCCATCATCCCGTTCGGTGCATCATGCATATGACGCATCAGGTCGATGGATATCTCCCCTTCTTGATACATCGGCATTAATGACACAAAAGAAATGATCTCCCCTTGTTCATCCTTCAGGATCGCAATTGGTGCTTTTTGAAGATAATCTTCTTGAAAATAGCCGAGCGAAAATCCTTTTTCTTTTTTCTTTCCGAGCCAGCTATCAGAAATCTGTTTTAACGTTATGATGAACTCGTCTGAAAAAGGCGGTTCCAGCATTTCAAACGTATAGCCTTCTCGTTCAAACTTATTGGCCACAGCCCGTAAATTTGATTTTTTCTTACCGGAGAGAGAGAACGTTTCTAAATCGACCATGGCTTCTTCTCCAAGCTTAAAGAAATGAAAGCCTAAGTCATGGTAGAGCGCCATCCCTTCCCGTTCTACTTGATAAAAAGCAACGCGATAGCCTGCTTTTTCTGTCTGCTGTAAAAACTCTTCTAGCACAAGTGGATAGGATGCTTTACGTCCAGAAGGATCTCCGAGCACAATGACGCAGCGGCCAATGCGCCCAAATTGAAGCATCGCCTCTCCATCACTTGAGAAAAATAATTTTTTATCGCCTAAAAAGCCAAGATGACTAAGGGCATTGCCACCCTTTTCTTCTAAAAATGTTTTTAATTTTTCCTCATCTGCTTTTTCTCCAATCGGAAATGCTTTTTTATTAAAGATCAATTTACTAATGAAGAAGAAAAGCGGTACACCGATGAGCGCAATCATGCTTGTCATTGTGATATGCCGTTCATTATGCACAAGGTAATCCTTACTCAAGAAATGCCCAATTTTGGTCCAAATAAAGTTGCCGATGACATTATAGTTAAACAGCACGAGTAAATAACCAGCGGCAGCCGCCACAAACTGATACAACGAATAAGGGGCCTGCTGCTTCACAAATTGATTTGAAAGAGAGAAAAATACAGCCATGATGACCGGCAATATAAAGATCAGACTCAGGTTAAATCCTTTTAACAAAGTAAACACAAAGCCGCCTGCTAGGGCGATCATTGTTAGCACGTACGATCTTTTCGTTCGTTTATACACTTCAATGGACAAAACCATCAGGATAATGCTGAACATTAAAGAAAGACCATTAAAACCTGATAACAAAAAGCGTGGAATGCTCGTAATCACGCCTAATCGATCGACAGGAAGGACAACAGACGCCATAATAAGCAAGCCGCTTCCGAAGGTTAAAATTGATAGTGATCCGTACAATAAACGGATTAATAAAGCACGGTGCAACACAATTAAGACGTTCGTTGTTTCTACGGCTGGTGCCATTCTCGGATTGCCTTCAAGACGTCTAAGCGTCGTTCCCGTTAAATCGTAAGCAGCTAGACAAAGCCCAAGGATAAACGGGAAGATCGAGTACACGAAGCGGTACAAAACGAGCGCAGTCAGTACCATCTCTTTATCAAACCCAATGTACTGCATGCTCAGTAAAAAGATAAGATCAAAAGAACCAAATCCGCCCGGTACCATACTGATTAAACCGCCAATTGATGCAATCGCAAATATACCTAAAACAATCCGAACATCGACATTCATCCCCATAGAGACGACAGCCATATACATGACGAGACCAGCTGCCAGCCATTCTAAAAACGATGCACCGATGTAAGCATAAATCGGATGCTTCAGTCCGCTTTCACCGCTCTCAATCGAGCTTTTTCGTACGGACGCCATAATAATGTAAATGGGCACGATACAGGCAAAGATAATCACAAAGGCCCATAGCCACGGCTCTTGGCTGATAATACTTTCAACAGGAAGCACCCTCACCAAGATTAGATCGCTGAAAATAGATAAGCCCAAAAGGACCGAGGAGGTCAAAAGGGCAATGCCTTTGAGTAGTTTTTTCGTGTCGGTTATGTACTCCTTGTATAGAAGTGTTCTAAGCCCTGCTCCTGATAAACCGCCGAACCCAAGGACACTGTTGAAGGAGTTCGCAATCCAAGAAATGCGAATCGTTTTCCAGCCGCTGATCGGCATATTCAGGCTTTTTCGTAAAATAAAATCATATAAGGACATGGATAACACTGCGACAAGTCCAAGAAAGACAAGAATAAACAAGTCCATTCGATTCAAGCTGTCAATGATATAAAACGTTTTTTTAATGGAAAGGCCGCTCAGTTCCTTCTTGGCGACAAAAATTAAGACAAGGATAATCACGATCGGAAAAAGCATTTTTAAGATCGTCATACCCGTTTTTTTGTTCCACATGATTTTCCCAACTTTCTAAGTTGCTTCATTTATTTCGACTGACCATTATTATACAACAAATACCACTTGATTCATGCAGTTTAACATTCAAAAGCTTGACGAATCTTTCAATTAGAAGTAAAAATCAGTAATATAGAGAAAAGAGCCGCTTAAAGGAAGTGAACAAGCGTGGAATATAATATTCATGACACCACCGTATTAAAAGAAGAGATTCTATCTCCAGAGGAAAAAAAGACATGGGTGCTTTATATGAAAGTACTCACAGCTGCAGGTCTTGGAGATGTGTCAGAATGGATGAAGCTCGATATGAGTATGCCTCAAATGAAGGTGCTCATGCTACTCAATAACCATGGCTCTCTCAAGGTATCCGAAATCGCTGAAAAAATGGGCGCTTCTTTGTCCAATATGACAGGTCTGCTTGACCGATTAGAACAGTCCAAATTTGTTGAACGAAAGCACTCTGAGCGAGACCGGAGAATCATTGTCGTCGAACTAACTGAGGAAGCGAAAAATATTTTCAGAAGCATTTATCAAAAAGGACATGAAAAAATCAAAAACTCCCTGCAACGGCTCAATGACGAGGAAAAAGAAAAAGTCAACGAAGGGCTGGCTATTTTAGAAAAAGCACTGCGTCCTGAACGCGGCTAAACATGAAAAGGAAAAAAGACGGTCACTTGAGATCCGTCTTTTTTATTTCTTCTTCTACTTGTTTATCTGAGAGGATGAAGGTTTTTTGAAGAACGACTCTGTCATCCCATAAAAGATAGGCTAACCCGATGATGAGAAATAGAATGCTGATCCATGTACCGCCAGGGAGCACCTCTTCTAGAAGTTGAAAATTATTTACATCTTCATCAAAGCTCATTCCAGAATAATGAAGCTCAAAAAGAACATATTTTGCTAAATAAAACAATGCCGCCATACAAATAAACATGGCACCGACAATTCTTCTACCAGACATGTGTTTACTCCTTTAATTCCATTGATTTCTTTTGATTAATTCCGTGATATGGGCAAGGTGATGCTTTGAGTGCCAGACGTACATTCCTGTTGCGTCATATAAGGACACCGTTTGTTGATCGGCTGGATGATAATAAGACGCTGTGAAGTCTTCCGCTGTCATCCCTCTAAGTAATGTCACCCACCTGCGATGCAGACTGCTGATGAAGGGCAGTGATAGGCTGATAGGCGCTTTGCTATCTGGAAGCTCTGCGAATCCCGCTTGATCATATGGACGGATGTGCGGTGTTTCTTCTGTGAGCGAAAGCTTGAATCGTAAGTATGCATTTAGATGACTGTCTGCTACATGATGAATGAGTTGACGGACGGTCCATCCTCCAGGCCGATAGGGTGTATCCAGCTGAGCATCTGTCAATTGATTGGTGACCGCTTCATATTGTTGTGGAATCTCAGCTAACAGATCAATCCATGCCTCTAGCTGTTCCTTTGTTTTATTTTCAACCGGTTCATATAAGCCAATCGGGTATTGTAATGATGTCATACACTCTCCCCTTTCTCAAATCCTTCTAGTACAAATTTACCAATCATCTTTCCTTGTTCAAGGGTTTGATGTGCCTGCTTTAAATGAGCGGCATTGATCGGACTGAGAATCTTTGTTAACGTATGCGTCAATGACCCCTGTTCAAATAACTCAGCAGCTTCTGTTAAAAGCTCATGCTGTTTGATCATGTCCGCTGTTTTGTACATAGGGCGTGTGAACATAAACTCCCATACAAATGCAGCACTTTTATTTTTGAGTAATTGAATGTCTAAGTTGTGCTGATTCTCGACAATGGTACAGATCGTTCCTTGCAGTTTGATCGCTTCTGCCATGCCTTTGAAATGTCCATCTGTATCATTTAAGCATAAAATGTAATCCACTTCTCCTATTCCTCTTTCCTGAAGCTGCGCGAGAAGCGGCTCATGATGATCAATGATATGATCAGCACCTAATGACAGACACCACTCTTTTGTTTCAGGTCTTGATGCGGTGGCAATCACAGTGGCATTTGCTAATTTGGCTAGTTGGATGGCGATAGAACCTACTCCGCCTGCACCGCCGATGATGAGCAATGTTGCCCCTTCTGCATTTCGCTTCATATGCATCCGTTCAAATAACGCTTCATATGCCGTAATCGTTGTCAGAGGCATCGCGGCTGCTTCTGCAAATGAGAGATTAGCAGGCTTTTTTGCCACTATCCGTTCATCCACAAGCTGATACTCACTATTTGAACCTTGACGCGTGATATCTCCCGCATAATACACATGATCACCTGGCTGAAATAATGTACACGCTTCGCCGACTTCAACAATCGTACCGCTTGCATCATAGCCAAGAATTTTCAGTTTTTCTTCCTTCTGATCCTTCGGTGATCTCACCTTCGTATCCACTGGATTCACTGACACAGCTTCAACCTTCACCAGTATATCCCTGCCCGCTGCTTTAGGTTTTTCAACTTCCTGATCCACCAAGCTTTGCTCATGCTCGATCGGTAAGTACTCCAATAGTCCAACAGCTTTCACTCGCTTGCACTCCCTTTTTCTATGCTTCTTTTCCACATTTTATCATAATTTTCTGATGTTTATAGTTAATCAAACGAGTGAATGCACATTAAGAACTCTTCAAAGCCTTTCTCTCCCTTGCTATATAAGAAGGGCGTGCCTTTTGCCATGAAGGAACATAAGAGAACCAGCTTTTGGATTTAAAGAATAGCTGAACGTAATAAAACTGGATGTGTTGCAGGAAAACAATGATGAAGAAAAAAGTAATGAAGAAGAGGTTAGACATATCTGCTATCCCCTGTATCCATTCATTTATAAAAAACACCACAAAACTAATCATCATCAGCTGTTCAAGCCTTTGTGCGATCTCGGTCAAGACATGTCCTTGTTTCGATAGATCACCAGACTGGTGCTTTCTGATCTTTCTCGATTTATAAAACCAAATGATACTTTCGGCTAAATTATGAGTAATAAAAAGTGCAATGAGCGTAATGAATAAAAGAGATGGGCGATAAAAGAATGGGATCAAAAATGGGATGACAAGAAAATAAATGGCAACACATGCGTGTCTCACTGCTAAGAGAAATAGTTCTTTTTCTATGTATGGTTTCATCTGTTTCACCTCCATATGTACTACGTCTGATCTACCAAAAAGTTCCCTCTGCCTATCAAAAAAGGATGCCAAAAAGGCAACCTTCCAGCGTGTAGACAAACCCTCGCATTCGTTGTCAGGTCTGTGCTCCGGTGCTCGTCCTTCCTAGACTTCAAAGGTTTTCTATCACGCTGAAAAAGAAGACAAAGGGCTAAAATAAAGATCATTTTAGCCCTTTGTCAACAATCTGAAAAGGATGCCCAAAAAGGCATCCTACCTGAATCAAATTTAAAATGCAGCACTTAGTACGACAGGTCCTTGCGGCAGCTTGTTATCCTTTTTTGGTTCAAGGGTGACTGCCACGGTATCCCATGATTCGCTCGCTTCTTTTTCAGATAACGCATAGGTGA
The DNA here is from genome assembly GCF_038610765.1 of Bacillus sp. FSL R5-0422. Classification (NCBI taxonomy): domain Bacteria; kingdom Bacillati; phylum Bacillota; class Bacilli; order Caryophanales; family Bacillaceae; genus Bacillus; species Bacillus sp. FSL R5-0422. The sequence continues at coordinate 822,192 of NZ_CP152014.1, read as the reverse complement.
CGGTTCCTTCTCCTTTGTTATCTGTTTTAAAGGCACCAGCTGGTACCGGCTGATCGCCTTTAATGAGCCACACTTGATAAACAGCAGATGAATCAAGCTGATCCTTTAATCCATCTGCACTCACAACCAACTCTTTTTTGCCGTTATGTTCAATCACTGAGAAAGCACCCGTTGTTTTTGGTGATGCGGCTGATGCAAGTGATTTTGTCGCTACAACCCTGACAGGTTCTTCCGCCTGTTCTTTTCCATTCGATAAGAAATACACGTTTCCAGCTGCTGAAATGAGAAGCAGTGCGGCAACGAGCGGCAAGAGCCATTGATTTCGTTTCTTTTGTAGTGGTTTGATCTCATTTTGTTCACGTGCTGCCTTGAGCTCTTTCCTATGGCTATTCTTTTCTTCGACTGTCTCTTCTTCAAACACCTTGGATAAAATACGGTCTTTCATCCCTGCCGGAGGTGTTTGGTCACTTGCTAGAAATGGAATGTCAGACATGAGCGATGTCAATTCTTCAAGCTCTTCTTTGCAAGCTGAGCAGTTCTTGAGGTGCTCTTCAAATTGTGCTTTTTCTTCTCCTTGGATATGTCCGTTGAAATAATCAATCACTTGATGTTTACACTGAGTCATGCCTCTTCCTCCTTTCCTCCGCGAGACAGTCTCGTCCGTAAGTGCTTCAATGACAATCGAACCCTTCCCTTCACCGTTCCAATGGGGATGCCTAGCTTTTCAGCAATACTTTTTTGTGTCATTCCTTTAAAATAGACATCTTCTATGATGGTTTGCTGTTCTTTTGACAATGTAGATACTGCTTCACGTATGATTTGTTTTTCCTCGTTCCATTCGACTTCCTTTGATACATCTTCTTGATGATCGGCTAAATATTCAATATGCTCATCTTCTAGTGCCGTTTCGTTCCTGTTCTTTCTTAGGAGATCAATGGCCGTGTTGCGTGACATCATGAATAACCACGAGGAGAATTTGCCTTTATCCGTATGGTATTCTCCTATCCCGCGCCAGAGCTTGATAAAGACTTCTTGAAGCACTTCCTCCGCAAGCTCACGGCTTCCAGTCATTTTATAAATAAACGAATATAACACACGTTCATAGCGATCATATAGCACTTCAAGCGAAGGCTTGTGACGATCAATTTTGATCTTGTGATACAGCTCAGAATCTTTCAGTGTATCCATGGTCATCTCCTTCCTTTTTCATGAGAAAGAGCATGCTGCATTCATCATGAAATCCTTCACGTATTGCTTATCACTTGATTTACTGAAATAAGCCTACTTTGTACTTTACTCTTTTTTCAAGGAGAAAAAAAGAGCGCCGAAAAAGGAAGTGTGCTCCTCATGAGAATGTACTTACTTTACGAAAAGAAACGTCATTTGGATCATTTATTTCCAAAAAGTCAAGAATCCATGTGTTTCCAATCATTGTCCAGTTGATTCTAGCAAACTCTCGTCCCCATCACAATGTAAATGAAGTAGAACGCATTTTTTCAACATGTCATAATAGAAGGTAACGAATTGAATTGGAGTGTCTTACATGATGTTGACGATCGTTCTTTTTTTATTAGCAGGAATAGCAGAAATTGGCGGCGGCTATCTCGTGTGGCTTTGGCTGCGTGAAGCAAAACCTATTAGCTTCGGGATCGCCGGCAGCCTCATCCTCGTCGCTTATGGGGTCATTCCTACCTTCCAGCAGTTCCCGACGTTCGGACGGGTTTATGCGGCCTATGGCGGTGTGTTTGTGGTTCTTGCTGTGTTTTGGGGCTGGTGGGTCGATCGAAAAACGCCTGATCTCTACGACTGGATGGGTGCTTTGATCTGTTTAGCTGGGGTCAGTGTGATGTTATTTGCACCTCGCCATTCATAGCCTCATATAAAAAGTGCTGCCACATATGGGCAGCACTTTTTATGAGATTATTTTTTAACGAGCACCAACCGTTTGTAATTCTTTGTTTTTCTCCTTAAAGCGTTCGTTATGAGAGGAAACGTATGCCACTTTTTCGGCTTCTGGTTCGATGTAAAGCTTCGCGCTATTGAGCGCATTGACTCCGTCAACAAATGTCCCAGCAATTAAGCGAACTTTGCTTTTATGTGTACATAAATCGCCTACCGCATAGACGCCCGGTAAATTGGTTTCCATTTTTTCATTGACCTCGATGAGTCCCCATTCACCTTGCTTGAGTCCCCATTCTGATAGCACGCTCAAATCACCTTTCATGCCGTGATTGACGATGACAGCGTCTGTTTCTATTCGTTCGATTTCACCTGTCTCTAAATGTTGAATCGTGACCGCATCAATTTTGTCACCTTGACCATGAAGGTCGGTCAGTTCATGCGGGGTTAAAATTCGTGCGCAAGATGCCTTCATGTTGGCGACGTTTTTCTCATGTCCACCAAACATGTCACGGCGATGCACGACGGTGACACTTTCTGCAATTGGAACAAGGGCATTTGCCCAGTCAACCGCTGAGTCGCCGCCTCCTGAGATGACCACTCGCTTTCCTGCAAATGTCTTAAGCTCCTGCACTGTGTAATAAAGGTTTGTCACTTCATAACGGTCTGCATGCTCTATTTCAAGTTTCCGCTGGACAGGGATGCCGTGGCCCATCGCTAAAATGAGGGTCTTCGTCAAATGGCGATCACCATTTTCAGCCGTCAGCAAAATGTTCTGATGTTCATCTCGTTCGAATGACGTGATTTTTTGATTTAGTGCGATCTCTGGTTCAAATGTTTTCGCCTGTGTTTCCAGCTGCTGAATCAACTGTTCGCCTCTTGTTGGCGGCAAACCGCCTACATCCCAAATGACTTTTTCAGGATACAGTAGGATTTTCCCGCCAAGGCTTTCATTATACTCCAGTACCTTCGTCTTTAAATCCCGCATCCCACTATAAAAGGCAGTGTACATGCCTGCTGGACCGCCGCCAATAATGGTGACGTCAAACAATTCAAGTTGTTCTGTCATTTGAGTCCCTCCAGTTTTTTATCGATTGATCTATTTATAAGTGATATTGATTCTCATTATCATATGTACCTATTGTAGTCTACTCTGGCGAAGGGAATCAATAGCTTTCTGCAAAAAAAGAACAGGACGAGCGCTTTCTCGTCCTGTCATCCATCACACAATCGTTAATCCAAGGTCTTTTAATTCCAGTGAAACAAGTCTTGCAATCGCATCTGCTCCTTCTTTTGTAAAGTGCGTGCGATCCTCTATGACTGTTGACAGCATAAAGTAAGAAGTCGTTTTCTCTATGCCGGAAATTTGATAAAACTGAAGGCTTGCCGTATTTAAATCGACAAGAAGGACTTCTTCTTCATCAGCTAGTTCTTTCATAGCGGCACAGTAATCAGGGAAATCGTTGATATATTCTCCATCTTTTTCATGAAACCGGCCGACTGGCGTTAATAAAAGCGGTGTAGCACCTTTCGCTCTTGCTCCGTGAATATATTGTGACAAATAACTTTTATACGTCGTAAAAGGATCTGTATGCCGCTCGGGCTTCTCCGTTGAAGCATCATTGTGCCCCATTTGGGTGAACAGCCAGTCCCCAGGCTGAATGTCAGCCAATATTTTATCAAGCCGTCCTTCTTCAATGAATGTTTTTGAGCTTCTTCCACCGATTGCGCGGTTGTCGACGCTCACGTCTTGAGCTGTATAGCGATGTAAAAACTCTCCCCATCCTCCTTGAACAGGACGATCTGGGTAAGATGCAACAGTTGAATCACCAGCTAAATAGATGGTTGTCATGTTCACACGCCCCCTTGTTCATATAGCCACTCTTATAAGCGATGCGGACATCCTAGTGGCTGCTGAAAAGATATGAAACAATCAGCATCGCTACTTCATTGATTCTCTTTTTGATGATGAAAACCCTGCTTACCGGTCGATGTGAACACGTTAAATATGCGGCGGAAGTTCTACTTTTGTCTCAACAGCTTGCTTTAACGCCTGAAGCATGTAGCCAATTCCCTTATATGGAGCTAGGGGATAAATCGCTGTCTGATGAGGAAGTAATAAAGGATCGATCACCTTTCGATATTTCTTTCCACCTAGTATCACTAGTTCATCATATGCAGTGAGATGTTTTTCATGAAATTGCTCACTTAGTCCTTCACGTGTTATCTGATCGGCATGCGGCGTACCAAAAGCCACATCATAATTTTCATGAATGATATCATTTGCCTTTAAGAATCCATGCTTCGCTGATATGATCAGCCAGTCTGAAAAGAACGTTTGGGCATAGCTTTTCGTACGCTGATGCAGCGGACTTAAATAAACAAGGTTCGCCGGCTGGCTTCCTGCTTCTGGCTGGACGTCCCACATTTTCTTCGCCCCACATGGAATGATACAAACTCGCTTCACTTAATTTTCTCCTTCCTTCGTCGATACATTCGATACAACATACAACCTAGCACTGTGCCGAGTGTATTTAAGAGAATATCATCAATATCGCTGCTTCTTGTAATCATACCAGATTGTGAGAATACCCATTGAAGCACTTCAATCATCGTAGATAAGAAAAAGCCAGCAAGAATCGCTTTTTGCCAGCGCAATGTTCGGAATGCTTGATAGAGAAAAAAACCAAGTGGCACAAATAACAAAATGTTCCCTGCCAAATTTAAAAAAACAAGATTGGGATAGCCGTGATGATAGGCATGGAGATTTTGATAAATGGACTGCAAAGGTACGAGGTTGACACTCACCTGGTCCCTTGGTGCGGAAAAACGATTTGGAAAGACCGTCAAATATAATAAAACATTCGTATAAATAAACAGACAGGCAAGAACGATTTCTGTTCGTAAATAGATAAATCGTTTTTGCTTTTTCGCTTGTCTGTATCTCATATGTAAATAGAGCGGGACGAGCAAGAGAAAATAAGTCATAGAAAACATCGCACTGAATGTCATACGGAGAGCTGCCCCTTTCTCGCATAATGCTTGACCCTATTTACAGCTTATTCAGGCCTGCCCGCATCTATTCATCACTTATTCTCCTATTCAATGACGAGAAACCCATATTGACAAATCGTCATTTTTTAGATAAACTGACTGACATTCAGTCATTTAAGGTCGGTGATGATATGTCGAAACGAGAAAAGATTATGCTTGCTGCCATTGACGCGTTTAAAGAAAAAGGAATCGAAAAAACAACCATTTCGGATATTGTGAAAGCAGCAGGAGTCGCGCAAGGAACGTACTATTTATATTTTCCTTCAAAACTGTCTGTCATGCCTGCTATTGCAGAACATCTGATCTCGCAGATGGTGCCTGCCATTGAAAAGGAACTCACTCAGCATGCGGATGTCCTCGATCAAGCAGATGCACTTGTTGAATTCATCTTCTCTTTTACAAGACAATACCGTGACGTCCTTGCTCTGACCTACTCAGGTTTAGCTGCCACGGAGCATTTAAAGGAATGGGAAGATATTTATGAGCCGATTTACAAATGGGTCGCTGCTTTTTTAGAAAAAGCAAAGCAGGACAAAAGGGTCCGTGCGAATTTGAACTGTCAATATGCAGCCAAATTCATTATCGGTTTACTTGAATCGTCTGCTGAACAAATGTACTTATTTACAGAAACAGATACAGAAGAGGTTCTAATTCAAAAGCGAGAGGTGAAGCAATTTCTTCTTTACGCACTTGGCATAGAGACATCTTAACTTAGTACAGCACTTGCTGTACGCTCTTTTTTGGTTTCAAAATGACGAATCGTCAGTTTTGAGTTTTAGGAGGAAATACGATGAAAAAAAGCTGGATGTATGTCGCACTCACTTGTTTATTCGAATTACTCTGGGTGTTTGGTTTAAATAGAGCTGATGCGGTGTGGGAGTGGGCGATCATTATTTGCCTGATCCCGGTTGATTTTTATTTTTTAATGAAAGCCTGTGAGAAGCTGCCGACAGGGACCGTGTACGCCGTGTTTGCCGGAGTTGGAACGATTGGTACGTCTTTGATGGATTATGCGCTGTTTGGCGGTTCGTTTTCATTAGAAAAGCTCTTATTTATGGGGATTTTGATTCTCGGGATTATTGGGCTGAAAGTGTCTGATGGAGATGCACATGAGCAGAAAGGAGAAGCGGTATAAATGGGCTGGTTTTTTGTACTATTAGCCTCTGCCTGCGAAATTGGCGGAACCATTGGTCTCAATATGTTTAGTAAGAAGAAACAAATCACGACAGGTATTTTATTTGTCGGCGGATTTGCCTTATCCTTTTTGTTTTTATACGCCTCGTTCTCTTCCGTTCAAGTATCCGTTGCCTATACGGTCTGGATTGGGCTTGGAACGGCAGGCTCTGTCTTGTTTAATATGATTCTATTTAAAGAGCCGAAAAACATGATTCGTATCCTCAGCTTGTTGCTGATTGTGATTGGCGTCGTCGGGCTGAAGTTATTTGCATAATTAAATAACAAAAAAGGAAGGGAGTCAAAGCCCCTTCCTTTTTTGTTTCTCATTCAATGGGTATCCTGCTGCTCGAGCAAGAGATCCATTGCGTAAATCGTTTCGCCTCTTTCATCTAATAAAAAGTACACAATCAAGGGCTCTCCAAAAACGGCTGTTTGCTGCGTGAACAAGACACAGGTGAATTTTTCGATACCAATTGGTAGCTTTCTTTTTAATATAGGATGAAGAATAGGCGAAGTCCGAATTGTATCTACATCAACATCCCAACGTTCATTTTTTAATGTTGGATAATGTGCTGATAACAATTGGTGTAGCATGCCAGTCGTGAGCGCTGCTTTTCCATCGTACCCATCATCTATTATGTTGGTGTTATACATCCGACGGTTGCTCACCCTTTGAAGCATTGATTCGTATTCCTTTTAAGACAAAGCGTTTCTGACCATCAAGAGTACAAGTAATCAATGTCAGTTCATTTTTCCCGCGATCCTTGAGGACATCAACATCCGTCGGTTCAATCGTAGCTGAGCTGACAATTTTATATTCGTATGTTTCTGCTTGATGATGTAAGACGACTTTTTCTCCTTTCGGTACCTCTGGCAGCTGCCTGAAAAGACGATCGCCTCTATACCCTCTATGGCCTGCAATCGTGAAATTTCCTTCACCCGGCATTTGATGAGATTTAATTTGAGTCAGTGCAATACCTAAATTTTCTTTTGAGGTAACAGGAAGCACTTTTTCGTTTAAATCGATTGACGGGATCTCTAGCTCCATCACATCTCGAAGGTCTTCTTCTGACACAGTGAGATGTGGAATAGAAGAAAGGGCATCACTGTCATTTTCTTCAATCATCTTTAATGCCTGTTCCATTGCTGCTGTCTCTTGAGAAGTTCGCCACTCATATATTAAAGGAACAGAGATGAGCATTAGTCCCGCGACCACCAAAAAGCTGCCTAATAAGGTTCTTTTTTTCATCTATACACTCGTTCCTTCCTTTTACTGAATGGTTCTTCTTCTAAGAACAAGAAGAACAGTCCCAGAAGCTACTAGTAAAATCCCTGCATACATCATATAACGTAGCCATTCTTCCCCAGTCTTTGGCAGCTCCCCGTTTGAGTTTGAGCCATGAGGCGGATGTTGATCCCCCTTATCTGAGGCTGGAGGATTCGTGTGGTCCACTTCATTCTTCATTGGAGCATTTTTCACAATCAATGTCTTGATCTCCACTTCGCCCATTTCAATTGTAAACGCGAGTGGTTTCTTTAAAGCTACATAACCATTTGGCGCTTTCGTCTCTGTGAGTGTATATTCACCAGGTTTAAGCCCTTTAACAATGGCTTCTCCGTCTTCTTCTGTTGTCACAGATTTTATAGTTTCCCCAGCTTTTGTACGAATGTCAAAGGCTGCACCTTTTAAAGTTCTATCTGTCTGCTGGTCTACCTTTATGATACGCAGACTTCCTAAAATCAAGTGATTCTTCGCAGTTACTTGAAGTGGCTTCTGCTGATTTTTCTCAATTGTAAACAGGATCGGCTGATCATCCAATTTGTAGCCGTGAGGTGCTTTCGTTTCAACGAATTGATAGTCTCCCGGTTTTAGATCGTTGATATGAATCTTTCCTTTTTGGTCCGTTACAAGTGATTTCTTCAACGTTTTCCCTTCTTTACTCAGAAGCGCAAACTCTGCATGTTCGAGCGTATGTCCCTCATAATCTACTTTGGTCAATTCCACTGCTCCCGGCGTCAGTTTGTTGATCATTTCTACTTTTGCTGGTTTGTCTTGACCTAATCGAATCGTAAATGAGACAGGTGTCTGATCCAATTCATAGCCGGCGATGCTTGCTGTTTCGATAAATTGATAGGTTCCTGGCTTCAGTTGATCGACTGTCAGTTGACCGTTTTTGTCTGTCTTTAAGTCTTTCTTTATACGCTGATCGTGCGCATCAATCAGGTCAAAGGTCACGCCAGCGAGCAACTGACCATCCTCCCCTTTTTTCTGAAGCTTTACAGCACTAGTCATCCGAACATTTTCTTTTGTCACTTTCACCAGTTGATTTGGATTGAAATCAATCTTAAAGTCTACTGGTTCTGCATCAAGTTTATGTCCAAAAGGAGCCTTCGTTTCAACCAATTGGTAAGCGCCTGGTTTCAAATCGTTGACAGTGATGATGCCTTTTTCGTTGGTTGTTAAACCTGACATCAATTCTTTACCATCGTCATTGAAAAGTGTAAATTCTGCGCCTTTCAATCTTTCCTTTTCTTCCCCTATTTTTGTGAGTTCTACAGAACCTTTCTTGAGCTGATTGATCGCCTCTACTTGAATCAATTCTTTTTGACCTAAATCAACTTCAAAGACAAGTGGTTTCTCACTCAATTCATAGCCTTCAAGACTCTTTCTTTCAACAAATTGATAGGTTCCAGGTTTTAGACCTGTGAAGGTAATCTTTCCATCCTGATTGGTTGTAATCCCTTCTCCTCCTGCCACTATCTTTCCTTTGGCATCAGATAGATCAAAGACAACCCCTTCTAATGATTTCCCATCTTCGCCTTTTTTGTGTAACAGCACTCCGCCTGTTGTGCGGCTATTTTCTTTTGTCACACTGACCAGCTTCTCAGGGTTAAATGGCATAGCAAAAGTGACAGGTGTTTCGTCAAGCTCATGACCGAATGGAGCCTTCGTTTCAACAAACTGATAGGTTCCAGGTTTAAGATCGTTGACGATGATCTTCCCGTTCTCATCTGTGACGAGACCTGTTTTTATCTCTTTTCCATTTGCATCTACAAGCTTGAATTCTGCTCCTTCAAGCGCTTCATTCTTTTCACCGAGCTTCGTGAGCTGGACAGCTCCAGTTTTGAGATCATTGATCACTTTGATCTCTGCCGGTTTTTTTTGTGCGATTTCGATGGTAAACGGATAAGGTTTATTTTTCTTTTGGTAACCATCAATACTCTCTGTCTCCACAAGCTGATATTTGCCCGGTTTGAGGTTATCGACCAAAAGCTTCCCATCTTCATCTGTTGTCAAATCTTTACGCACGACTTTGTCATTTTGATCCGTGATTTCAAAGCGAACACCTTGAAGCTTCTTACCATCTTCCCCTTCTTTCATCACTTCTAATGCACTTGTTTCATATAGGTTCTTTTGTGAAATGATGACTGGTTCTGTTGGATCGAGTGGTACTTCAAATGTGATGGGTGTTTCATCTAATACATAACCATCAGGTGCTTTTGTTTCAAAGAGCTGATACTTACCCGGTCTTAGTTCGTTTATCGTGATCTTGCCATTTTCTCCTGTGATAAGTGAACCATTTAGCTCATGTCCGTCTTGATCTAAGAGCTTGAACTGTGCACCTTCTAGTCTCTCTCCGCCTTCACCTATTTTGCTCAATTCAGCAGAGCCTTTGATGATGTCATTTACAGCGGTGACAATCGTTGTTTCTGTTTGATTTTCTTTAATGGTGAACGGCCATTTTTGCTGATTTAATTGATAGCCTTTCGGTGCGTTTGTTTCAACAAAATAATAGGAACCTGGCTCAAGGTGTTTGAAAAGGATTTCTCCTTTTTCGTCCGTTTTCAAATGGGTTTGGACGGTATCTCCAGATTCATTTTTCAGTTCAAATTCTGCATTCTCTAATACCGCACCCGTCTCTTTGTCTTTTTTCGTTAACTGGACATGCTGGCGAATTTCTTGGTTTTGCACCGTCATGCTATTTCCTGTTTTTGTTTGATCTCCTGATTCGTAAGGCTGATCAATCGTGACATTGATCGGTTCCTTCGTTTTTATATAACCATCAGGTGCTTTCTCTTCTGTCACGATATAGTCACCATACAGAAGACGATCAAATCGAAGAGCTCCTTCTTCATCTGTTGTCTTTGTTCCAATGACGATACCGCTCGCAGCATCAGTCAGAGAAAAGCTTGCTCCTTTTAGCGCTTTTCCGCTACTCGCATCTACCTTTTTAATGGTTAAAGCGCCAATCGCTCCTGTGCCATCTCCCATACCAGCGGTACGTTTGACCACAATTGAGGCTTCGGATTCCTTTTTGATTTCTTTTACGTTTTCACCTCTAAACGTTACTTCGTTTTGAAGTGTACTTCCTACCTTATCTAAAATGAGAGATTGGTATTCTAAAATATAGGGTCTCGTGATTTCTTCTTTAAATTTAATTTGAAATGAATCTGGATCGAATTCAAGGTCTAGTTCATAATCCTTCCCTTTTTCCAGCTCTTCCTTTTTGGTCACTTGCCCCTTTTCATCTATTGTTGTCGAATACAGATGAAATGAGTTTTCTATGATGGCTTGGTTACTGCTCGGATGGTCTATAATCGTCGCATCTTGGACTGTTGATTGACCAAAGTTGATATTCAGTTTCCAATCAATCACTTTCCCTTGTTGATTTCCTGATTTGCTCGTGTATTTCCCTCCATTTGGAATAGATACCACAGCATTCACATCTGATTCTTTCGTCTTTCCATCATAAAGGGTCGCTTTATTTTCGTAAGTTTTCTGTACTAAATCCATTCCTTCAACACTTGTTTGATACGTGATTTTGTATGGGGAATCAATGGCATGTTTGAAAATGACTTCGAAGCCTGATTCTCCCTTTTCATTTTCAAGGAATTTGATGTCATAATGTTCTTTCGCTAATACTTCTTTTTCTTCCGCATCATTTTCCCCGCCTTGTAAATCAAGCGAGTAGACGATGATTGAATCTTTAAGCAAACGCTGATTTCCTTGAATGAAATCCTCGATTTTCGCCTCTTCTAAATGTTTCAAGTTATAGTTCACACCGATATTCCATGTGATCTCTTTTTTCTTTGCATCATATGTTCCATTCTTGAAACCATTTGACTGCGTGTATGTGTCAGGTGTGAAGACAGATTGATTTTCCTTCGTCAAATCCTTGCCATCTTCATTTACCCATTCAAGCTTTACGTGGTTACGCAAATTCTTTTGATCTTTATCTGCTCTTTTTTCATAATCAAAAGACGTTGTATATGTGATGGTATGTTCTGTCTTGATTTCTTTCGTAAATTGAATATCAAATCCATTTGCATGTTCAACGATTTGATAATCTGTGCCTTCTTCTAGCACTGTATTACCTGTCGTCACTTTTAAACTATCTTTTTGCAGCGTCAATCCTTCGTTTGTAAACGTATCTTTTAATATCACGTTGTTCATGGTTTGTTGATCTTTGTTGAAGATGATACGCCATGGAATGGTCTTGTTCTTGTAATTCGGTGTTCCATGATTTTTCGTTAGGATTTGCTGGTCAATTCTTTGCTTCCCTTGTTTGCTCTCTTTGCCAGCTGTGACAGTATTGATAATGTCTTCAGCTTCGAAAATTCGCTCGGTTGCTTTTGTTTGATATGTGATGAGATAAGCCGATTGAATATCTTGATTGAATTGCAAGGTAAACCCGTTTTGTTCATCCTTTTTTTGAGGTTGAACCACATAATCTTCAAACGCTTTTGTTCCTGATTCTTTGCCATTCTGATCAATTGTGACTTCCTTGACTTGAAATGAATCAGTAATCAGCGACTGTGTGCCATTAAAGAAGTCTTCTAACAGAGCATCCTTTTCAGCAATCTTTTTTTCGTTATAGTTATAACGAATTTCCCACGTAATTGTTTGTGTGACTGGGTCGTATTGAGCAGCTTTTTTATTTAAAGGACTACCTCTTGTCACATTCACTGTTCCTTCTGCTGAACTAATCACTTTATCAGCAGAGACAAGGGACGCTTTATTACGAAACGCAGACTGGTCTTGATTCGTAATGTCTGTTTCATACATTAAACGGTAAGCGAGATGCACGTCATCTTTAAATTCAATCGTGAAATCTTGACCATCTGCTGTTTGGCCAATCGTGTAGTGGTTTTCGTCAAGTAGCTGACCAATCGATGTTTCACCATTTAGTTTTGTATCAACACGATAAAGCTTGATTGAATCTTTCTTTAACGCTTGACCTTCTTGAATCGGATCTAACAGCTTCGCTTGTTTCACATCGTCTAAGTCCATATTAAAATCAACTGTCCATTGAATGGTTTCAGCATTGTAAGATCGATTTGGCTCTCCCTTTTTCGAGACGTTTGGACCATTTGGAATGTATTGAATCGGGATCGATATCTTATCTTTGCCTTCAATCGGGGTAATGACCACTTCTTTTTCTTCAGTAATCACAGTTTTTTTATCTAATTGTGTCCATACTTGAAGTGTTCCATGGATATTTGAATATTGTTTAATAAAATCAGTGAATTCGATGGAGGCATTGCCGCTCTCATCTACAGAAAAATAACCAATGGTTGCCTGATTAAATTTCATCTCAAGACGATCGATTTTTTCGTAAATCACTAATTCCTCTGGAACCTTGAAATGGAATTCATCCCCGCCATTATAGCTATGACCGTTTGGGATCGCCCACTCATAGTTAATGGAAATAAGCGAGTTGACGTCAGGTTTATCAACTGAATTTCCTTCCTGATCTTCAAAAATTAATTTCGCATCAGTGAGAAGATTTTCTTGTATCTGCATTTGTTTTGAAACACTTTGTAGCCCTACACGCTTAGATACGTTCACTTTGTTTTTTAGTAATTCCTCTTCATCACTTTGTTTCGTTTGAGCGGCTTCTTGATTCTTATCTTCTTTTTCAGTTGAGGTTGAATCATCTTTTGGAAGGCTTTCTTCACGCTCGTTTTGCTTTGTTTTTTCTTTTTGCTCAGCTATACTGGTGACATCGATGTCTATTGATCCTTCTAAATTTGGATCAAGCTCAACATCTTCTTTAAATATGACCGTCACTTCATTTTGTTTTGAAACGGTATACTCGCCAACGATGATGTCATCCACTGTAATGGATTCCTTTTGCTCCTTCTCTACCTGTATGGCTGAAGGAAGAGTGAGAACATACGGATATTGTTTTTTTAGATCTATTCCTTTTATCGACCAATGAACAATTGCCTTTCTAACTTGCTGATCTTCTATGTTTGATAACTTGTTTCCTTCGCTATCAACAAACTCAATATCCCCATAAATGTTTTCTTGGCTTTCTTTGGCTTGTGCCTCTGCTAAAGGCAAAATTCCTAATATACTAGACTGTATGACTAACACCGCAATGAGAGCCAATGACAATATTCTTTTCAATACATCCACCCTTTTCTAAAATTAATTTTCAACAATGATAAAAAAATCAGTTAATCACTCCGCTTCTGATCAAATATTTTCTAAAAAAATTGCACCTTAAGACCCTATGAATAAAATGAGTTGATCAATCATGAGGTTGAAAGGAAATCATGAGTAGTGGAAATAGTAACTGGATAGGGGTCTATAGTAATGGGGTATAGTGAGAGGATTGTGATCGTGAAAAAGAATAAATGTGAATGTTTCTATTTATCCTGGAATAAACAATAAATTATAAATACATGCATATATAAGCATGTATTCACATATGGTTCGTTCATATGAAACAAGCATGTATCATACCGTATGTAAGGTGAGTCAGTTCAGCATTATATAGATCGCATTCCTTTCTACTCCCTTTCATATGGTAATCAAAAAGCTGTTGCGTTTTATTCTTACATTTACCGTTTCAACAGCAAAAAAATAAACTTAAATATCTAAATTGATCCATTTTTATAGGATTCATGGCTTACTTATCACCTTTTAAAAGAAATATATGGAGAATCAGGGCATAACATTTGTTTTCGTCTAATTTTTTTCTCTTTTATCATGAAAAGTGAAGACAAAACGATTTAGCCTAAACATTAAAATCATTTTATGCCTATTTAGAGAATCAAATGTTCTTTAAGTGAACTTCATAATATAAAGGCAAGCCAAGGGAAGGAGATAGTTGTTTAATGGAGCTCATTGATAATAAATCAAAGAGATGGATAAAAATTTTAAAACTGCTTGTATCAAAAGATAAGTGGTGGAGCCTTCAAGAGATATCGAATGAACAAATCGGTTCGGTTCGTGCCATTCAAAGCGATTTAGAACAAATGAAGTCGTTCCAAACAGAGAACGGAGAGCCGTTAATCAACATAAAGCCAAGACAAGGCATATCCATTTGTTATACACAGACGATACGAGTCGACTACTATATCAAAGAAATTCTAAAAGATACGATTGAAATTCGATTGATTGACGGCGTTTTCTTTGAACAAAACAGGTCTTTCTATGAATGGATGGACACGCTGAATATCAGTAGATCCACATTGTATAACACCATTCATAAAATCAATTCGCTTCTTATCTCGTATGACATTGAGTTACGCCCAGATAGTATGCAGTTCCATGGAAATGAAAAGGAGATTCGTCAATTTTTTGTGGAATTTTTGTTTGAAGTGTATGGAAGCAGGCTTTGGCCATTCGATGATATTCAAAAGCAAGATGCAGTTGATTTTTTACAAAAGCTATTTCAGGTGCTCGAAGTCAATCTACCAGATGTGGCGATAGATAAATTTTGCCTATGGCTCGCCGTTTCCATTCACCGAGTGCGGAAAAATTTTACCATACGACGCAATTATACGTACTCAATGGATAAGGAAAAACAAACATCTACAGCTAAAAGTATCTATAAACAAATGACAAACTTGGAAGAACGCGTTTGCCAAATGACAAAGGACATTTTTGGTGTCACGTTGGATCGTCACGAATTTGTCTTTTTACTATTGATTGAACCAGCTATTGGCCATTATAAATCAATTGAAACTGTCGAAGAAAAATTGACGTTCTTTCAATCGCATACACCACACCTCTTTGAAGCCATTCGTTCCTTTATCAATCAATTGGAGTTGATTTTTCATCAAGAGGTGGCTAATCGCAAGGTGATGACACTGATTCTTCTCCAATATTATGTATATTCTAGGGAAATTACCGTAAGAGATGGATTCCTTTTCAAAAAGAAATCGAGGTATTTATCAGAGGTGAAAAAGCAGCTTCCTTACTTCTATTCGAGGATTACTCACATCATCCAAGAGTTAAAAACAGACGATATCCTCGCTTCTTTTGTGAAAAATGAACGAGAATTGATTCGTATCATTACTTCTAACTGGAGGGGGCTTGTTCATTTGGAAATGGATCGGAGAAACGTGTTGAACATTTTTGTCATTTCAACATTAGGTTATAATCATAGTTTGTTTATTGCGGATTTAATTAAATTAAGATTGCCTCCTCTCATTCATATTTTCACAAGTCCAGAAAATACCTTAAATGAACTGACAATGGATCGACTTGGGATTGATTTAATTGTGACCGATACTGAGCTTCCTCATCAATTAGGACGGTCTACGCTGCTGATTAGCTCTTTTCCAACAAAGAAAGAATTGGACAACTTGCACTCAAGATTTGTTGATATGACAAACTAAGATTCACCAAAAAAAGCTGCTGAGGAGCCCTCAAGCAGCTTTTTCTGTATTAATGAAGCACGATTTGTTCATTCATCAAATCAATGGCATAAAGTGATTGCTCATATTCATCTAATAGAAGGTATACTTTGAGCGGTGCAGCCGTTTGATTTGTCTGCTGCGTGAATAGGACACAAGTGAATTTTTCGATCCCCTCTGGCAGCTTGCTTTTCAGAAAAGGATGAAGAATAGGAGAGATTCGAAGGGTATCAACATCTTTTAGCCAAAGTTCATCTTGTAACGCAGGATAATGGTCAACCAAAAACTGACGAAACACTTCCAATGTACTCAAGGTAGATATCCTCACTTTCTTCTATCATGGCTTCAAGCTTACCTAAATCAAACATGTTCAAAGTCATCCTATGATGTCAGCCCACCAAATGTCGTATACGACTAGAGACACGATTTCATTTTTTTCAAAAAGCATTGTAGATCAACTTGACTGTCATGAGTGTTTCATATGTATGACGTCTACTCATATTCCAACCGATGGACCTATGATCATATTCTTATTTGTTTCTTTCGTGATGAAACGACAACTTCCTGCTACAAAATTCCAAATTTCTTCAAAAAATTGGTTCAATGAGACAAAAAAGAACAGCTCCTCACTGCTCTTTCAAAGAAAACACTTCACCGCTCTCTGCATCAACACCATCATGGCAATCGAGCTTTCCGCATAGAACATATTGTTTTTGCACTTCGTCATAGACGTAGATAGGTGTAAGTTCAAGACGTTCTCTCAATTTTTCAAAGGCTTCTTTCTGAGATACAGAAATTTCATTTGCCGCTTGAGAGGGGCTGAGTATCCCGCACACTTGAAACATTTCTTTTTTGTCTATGTAATTAACGGCTTCAAACGAGCTCGCGTCAATGAAGACCTTGATCTTGTCTATAAACCCACTGCCTTCTTCTCCGTTTTTTAATACCGCATGGATGTATCCATGATCACGATGGAGTGTTTTCAAAACCCACTTTCCTGAATCCTTTGGATATTTTTGCGCCAAGAAGGTTCGAACTGCTTTGATACACTCGGCTTGCTCTTCTTTTGATATCGGTAAGGAATCTGGTGACGGTTCCAATGAGAATGCTTGTTCAGCTGAAATATACTCATGAATGTCTATTTCTTTTTTTTCAAAGGTATTGTTTAACGGTTCATTCCATTCAATGACCTCATTCACATGTATACAATGCGTTTCTTCACGTCCAATTTCATACGGAATCGTGCCTGTTCCATCGTTTTCCACATAAATTTCTTCTAACGCATAAATAGATCGGATCCGGTTATGCTCGAAGGAAGGCCATTGAAACAGCTGGACTTGCTGCTTAGCTAAGTTTTCCAGCTTATTAAGAGAAAGCGCATATTCCTCAGCTTTCAGTAATGTTTTGGCTAAAAATGGGCCGTGGTGTGTAAAGTACATGAGCTGTCCATGTTCATTCCATTTCACTTCGATTCTGCCTGAAGGTGTGACTTGCACACCATCTATTGCTTCTTCGAAAGAAAGTTCCCCTCTCTCCTTTTGGTGCATATGAAAATGCTCTCCATAGATCAACCCTGTTTCTTGTTCGATCCATTGAATGACATGAGCTGGATAAGGTCTCTTAAACGTGACACCGTGCCGCGCATAGGTTTTGTCCATAACAAAAATAACCGATTCGATCTGTCCTGTATTCAAATTCACTTCAATGACAGCTGTGCCGTCTGGGTTGACATCGTCGTCCTCAGGTTCAGCTTCATGAGAGGGGAACCATTCCATATTAAATGTATAAATCGTTTCATTGAACATGTTGACGTAACGATAAAAACTGTGTCTTTTTAAATAGTAAAGATCTAAGCCAAATTTCGCCTTTGTCTGATCGATTAGTTGTTGAATGTTTGCATTCAATGGTTTCACCTCAAAATAATGATGTGTTATGGAAGAAGAAAGGTGACAATAAAACCGACTATGATGATCGCTGATAATAATCCTAAAACCAATGACATCATGTTTGATTCCTTTGTAAAGCCTTTTAATTCACCTTCAGTCGACCGGTCAATTTTTCTAAAGCGATAAAGCATGCTTAAATTAATAAGGGCTAGAGTTACAAATAATAAGAAAAGTAAAAGTATAGGTTGTATGTTTAAGAATGGATTCGTTACATCTTGGAAACTAAATGACTGGAGAAACATCAGACCACTCAATACCACTCTCGAAATATTTTCTGACCTCTTTTCTTTCTCCCACTCTTCCCCCAATTTTTCTTTTTCATAAATGGCTATCTGCTCGAAAATAGGAATGAAAGACTTTGTTGAGCCTTTCTTAATAAAACCATAAATACTTAGAAAGAGCATGATAAATCCTAAACAAAGAAAGAAATGTGTAAATCGAATGTCAAACATTTGAAATAAGATAAAAAAAGCGACGATCATGATGCAGACTATTAAATTAGAGACAGCTATTTGTTTTGTCCTCATCTTTTTCAGTGCAGCTTGTTCCATGTCATAAACTCCTCTCCGTTTTCAATGTTTCTGTTGAACGCTCTAACTTTATTACGATTCCACCGAAAAAATGTTTCAATATTTTCCCTTTCTATTGTCAATTCGGCTTTTTTCGCAAATGAAAAGACGCCCATCATTTAATGAACGTCTTATTCTTCTTCATGAAATCAGCACATCATATTTGAGCAACTGTTCTATCTTTTATTTGTTGAGCCGCCATGTGTTGAAAGTCATCAATAGACAGCTGTTTTGAAGTCTTTTCTCCATGCTGTCTGATATTCAGTGTTTTTTCTTGCATTTCTGTATCGCCAATGACAGCGATATAAGGGATTTTTTGCATTTGTGCTTCTCTCATTTTATAGCCGAGCTTTTCATCCCGTTCATCGATTGTGACTCTGATGCCGATCTTTCTTAATTGCTGCTGCACCTCGAGGCAATGATCAAGGTGAATCTTTGAGACAGGAATGATTTGTACTTGCACTGGTGCCAGCCATAACGGGAAGACGCCAGCGAAATGCTCAATGAGAATGCCAAGGAAACGATCAAGAGAACCAAAAATGGCACTGTGAATCACAACTGGCCGTACCTTTTCATTCTTTTCATTGATATATGTTAAATCAAATTTCTCAGGCATTTGAAAATCTAGCTGGATTGTGGCGCACTGATGGCTACGCTGCAAAGCATCTTTAATATGAAAATCGATCTTCGGGCCATAAAATGCCCCATCTCCTTCATTTACCTGATAATCGACCTTTAGCCGATCAAGCACATTCTTTAGTGCTGACTCAGAAATATCCCAAATGGCATCATCCCCTAACGCCTTTTCTGGACGAGTGGATAGTTCCACAGAGTACTCAAACCCAAATGTCCGATACATATGATCAACTAATTGGAAAATCTGTTTGATTTCAACTTCAATTTGATCTTCTCTCAAAAAAATATGGGCATCATCTTGGCAAAATGTTCTGACCCTGAACAATCCATTTAATGCGCCGCTAAATTCATGACGATGCACCTGACCAAACTCAGCCATTCTGATCGGAAGGTCTCTGTATGAATATAAGCTGTTTTTAAACATGAGCATATGTCCTGGACAGTTCATCGGTTTTAAAGCAAAGCTTGTATGATCAACTTCTGAGAAATACATATTTTCATGATAATGATCCCAGTGACCTGACTTTTCCCATAGCTCTTGGTTCATCATAAACGGTGTGCTCACTTCTTCATATTGTGCTTTACTTCGAACTTCTCTTGAAAAGGCCATTAATTCATTTCTCACAATCTGACCTTTTGGTAAATAAAACGGCATACCTGGCGCTTCTTCTGAAAACATGAACAGAGATAATTGTTTCCCTAATTTTCGGTGATCACGTTTGCTTGCTTCTTCCATGAAATGAAGATACTCGGCTAGTTGTTTTGGATGTTGAAACGCGACACCATACACTCGCTGCAATACATCTTTCTGACTATCACCCCGCCAATAAGCCCCTGCAACACGTGTTAGCTTAAATGACTTTACGAATCCAGTAGAAGGTAGATGAGGCCCGCGGCATAAATCGATAAATTCACCTTGCTGATACACTGTGATGGCTTCTTCCGATGGGAGACGTTTTAAAATATCCAGCTTATATGGATCATGCTCAAACATCGATTCAGCTTCTTTGTAGGAAATCTCCTTTCTTTGGATATGATGATTCTCGTTGATGATGTTTTCCATTTCTTTTTCAATAGCAGCCAAATCCTCTACACTTAATGTTTGATTCAGCTTCATGTCATAGTAAAATCCATTTTCAATAACAGGCCCGATTCCAAGTGTGACATTGCTATATAACCTTTTCACAGCTTGGGCTAATACGTGTGCAGATGTATGGCGCAGTACTTCAAGCCCTTCTTTTGAATCGAGTGTGACAATAGACAGCCGAGTATCGCTTTCCAGCTGATGACTGACATCGACCATTTGTTCATTGATCTTTCCTGCCACTGCTTTCTTCCTTAAGCTTGGGCTAATATAGGAGGCAACATCTGCGACAGTCGTACCTGCAGAGAACTCCTTTATCTTTCCATCTGGAAATTGAATCTTCACCATTTTTTCTCTCATGACTGAC
Organism: Bacillus sp. FSL R5-0422; assembly: GCF_038610765.1. Lineage (NCBI taxonomy): Bacteria > Bacillati > Bacillota > Bacilli > Caryophanales > Bacillaceae > Bacillus > Bacillus sp. FSL R5-0422. The sequence goes on along the minus strand of NZ_CP152014.1, from coordinate 801,807 downwards.
ACACCTTTCTTTTTTTTAAAATAAAAAAACACACCCATCCCGTGTAAAGGGACGAATGTGTAATCCGTGGTTCCACCCAAATTCCCATAATGCATACTCGCTTTATGGCTCTGGTGCCGTAACGTGGCATTGACGGTATTGGATACTTCAATTTTCCCCAATACAGCTCAAAGGTGGTAAGACAACTTTTCTGCGTTAGGAAGATTTCAGCGTGACTTCCCTCTCTGGTAACCGATAAAAGCTGCTCATGTCCTTTTCAAAGCAATGATCATAGTTGAGTGTACAAAAAAACACACCCATCCCTCATAAAGGGACGAATGTGTGATCCGTGGTTCCACCCAAATTCCCATAACGCGTATTCGCTTTATGGCTCTGGTGCCGTAACGTGGCGTAGACGATATTGGATACTATGATTTCCCCAATACAGCTCAAAGGTGGTAAGACATTTTTCTGCGCTAGGAAGATTTCAGCGTAACTTCCCTCTCTGATAACCAGTAAAAATGACTCATGTCCTTTTCTTCGCTTTTAATTTCTCCATATCTTACATGAAGGTGATGGATCATGTAAAGCTTTATTTTTTGCAGAGTAATTGCAATTCATTCTTTAAATGTAATATTGCGCGTATTCACTTGGGCTGTATTCAATTTGAAACGCAGGAGATAAGGCTCGTTTCACTTCTTCAGTGATACGCTCTCCTTCTTGATTGAATTTCTTTTCCATGTCTGCGCCATTTGGCAGCAATTCATCTGTCTCTTCGTCAAACCAGCGGCCATACCGTATATTCCAATTCCAGATCTTCGAGAAAAGGGTATCGCTTACTGGTACATCATCTCTTTCTAAATGACATTGACAATGCCCACAATGAAAAGGTTCACCACCGTAATCTCCTTCAATTTTCACAAAAGGATGCTTCTCAAATTCTCGACAGCACACCCATTTTTTGAAGCGCTGACCGAAGCCTGTCAGTTTAATTGAGTAATAACGCATGGAAGTGCGTCTTCCTATCATGTCAAAAATGCCTTGATCAATTAATGTCTTCAGTCGATACTCAATAAAATCATCACCGATATACTGTTCTAAATGACCAATCACTTCTCCTATTAAGCGTGGCGTGACGATGTACTCGTCTTCTGGCGCGGACTGATGAAGCCGCTTAGCCATTTTCACTAAATAAGCATCAAATTCATCTTCTGGTACGCTGATCGCTTGTCCTTTTTTCCATATCCGCAGCGTATGATTTTCTTTAGCAAATGAAAGCCATTCGTTTTGTAATATTTCTCTTTCTTCTGTTGACACTGTGTGAATATGCTCTTTACTTCTGTACAAAACCTTCAATTTTTCTGATGTGATTTCCCCGGAATGTCGAATATCCATTCTTCTTGTATTAGTATTGAACAGCTGATCAAATGCAGTCGTTGTATTGATTACAGACAATTCTATGCTTTTCTCTTTTAATAAATAGACGGCATATCGTAAGCCAATTTGCTCATGTGCATTACTGCCTGTCCAGATGAGAATACGACTGCCAGCTTTTATTTCTTTTATTTGCTGAAGCATTCTCTGCTGATCGTTAACCATGTCATCAAAATAGCCATATTCATTTGACATCACATGACGAAGCCATTCTATACGCTTCTCCTGTCCTTCATGTTTATGCAAATGGAGAAGGGGTCCAATCGAATAAATGTCATTAAAAGCGATGATCTCATTTAATTGGCCTCGCCCCATTTCGCGTAAGGCTTGTTTTAAACTACCGGCAGCCGCTGCCCCAAATACGATATGTATCATCATCCGTCTCCCTTTATCTTACAGTTTATTTCATCTTCACCTATGCAGGGTTCTTGCGTCAATTCTATTGAGTCAATTTCATTCAAAAGTATGACAATGAGAGGTTAAGATATATAGAATGCAGAATGAAAGAGACTTTATCCCATGAAATGGGCAATCTGTTTACTAAGCTGGCTTTGAGGCTTTCTCTTCGATTGATAGAAATTCCCCTTCTATTAGTTCAATTTCTTATTCACAAATTCCCCTTCACAATCGTTCTCTTGGCTTTCTTCACAATTCTGCTAGTTGCTTTTGTGTCAGAATCCTTTGACCACTGGTCGCACAGGTTTGTTACCCAATTTGGTTTTGTTTTACTTGCGTCATTAAGCCAGTTTCCTACAGAATCTTGAACATATGTGGATGAATCGGATTTGAGTAAATTTAGAATAGGCAGTGCTCTCTCTGGCTCCTGTTTTAATAACTCAATATGCTTTGTCCATACCCCTCTCGGACGGATTGCCTCTACAGAGAACCGGCGAAGATTTTCATCCTCGCTTTTTGCCCATTCTGTTAAATGCTCTATACTTTGATCAAGCTGAAGACTGAAACTTTCTCTCACTGACATCCACGCAATTTCTCGAACACCAAAATGATGATCAGCTGCAAATGGCTGTATGTACGCAAGTTTCTCTTCCAGTGTAGATAAACTCTGTTTGTTCATATAAGCAGCCCAGCAGCGCACGCTATCAGATACATGGTGAGAAAATGCCTGCAGCACTTCCGCTTGTTTTTCTTCATTCTCTTCATGTAGCACGTCATCTAACAATTGACCAATGAGCCGAATGGCTTTCATTCCTGATTCAGCTTTTTGTTTAGTAATCTCAGCTGATACATCGTCTAAACGATGCTCTAAACCAATGGACGGCAAAACATGCTGTATTAGCGTCATATGATTGACAGCCAGCCATTCAGTTAAATTCACACTTTCGATCTCTCCCTGATTCAAAAGGATCAAGACCTCATAAGGGATATCAGACCCCTTTCGAGCGCCTTTTCGATTGATGATTTCCTCACTTATTGGCATGCTGTATTCTCTCCTTGTCTAGCGGATTGGATATTGACTCCTATTGTAGCAAATAACCAACTTCACTGGTGCATTCTTCAAATCAAAAAGGAACTACCCGGAATAAGTAGTTCCTTCCATACAGCTTTGAAATCCAGTTAACTTCCTTGCCCGATCACCTTCAAACTCTTACGCTGAGAAAATCGGTCAAACGCTACCATTAGAATGGTCATGAGTAAAGCAAGGAAAACCGTGCCAGCACTGATCCAGCTTAGGTTTAATATAGAAGTTTCACTTAGCACAAACCCTCCTACACCAGAACCTAAGGCAAATCCGAATTGAATAAATGATGTATTGACACTTAATGCGATATCAGGAGATTTTGGTACAAGTGTGACAAGATATAGCTGCTGTGCTGGTGATGTGCTCCATGTAGCGATCATCCATATCATGATGACAGCTACCATGACCACGAGATTCCCTGTGACAAATGATAGCAGCATGAGCATGATGATTTGCAAAATGATTCCTGAGAAAATCGTAAATATTGGGCCTTTTTTATCTGCCGTCATCCCTCCAAGGCTGGAGCCCAAAAAGCTGCATATTCCTGCTAGTAACAAAATGCCACTAATTTCTGTGATGCTCAGGTTTGCTGATGCTTGCAAGAAGGGTGTTAGATAGGTAAACAACGTGGAATACCCACCTACATAAAATAGCGTCACTGCCACAGCCAGTAATATTCGCTTATCTTTTAAAATTGATAACTGCATACGAAGCGTCACCGGTTCTTGTTCTTTCATAGAGGGAATCCGCCTATACACAACAATCAGCGGAATAAGCGTGATCAATCCAATGGCCGCGAATAATGCTTTCCATCCGATCATACTGCTTAAAAATGTCCCAATTGGAACGCCTAAAACCAAGGAGCTGCTTAATCCCATTAAAATGATACCAATAGCTGTTCCTCTTTTTTCACGTTCTACAAGACGAGTCGCAACAGCCATTGCCACTACAATAGCCGTCCCCCCGCTAATTCCTTGTAAAACCCTTGTCATCATCACCATTTCAAATGAATGACTGACACTTGTGATGACATTACTTAAAATAAAAATTATCAGCATCCATGACAGTATTTTTTTGCGATCTATATTGATGGTCAGTGCAATGACAATCGGTGCACCGATTGCCGCTGAGAGCGCTAAAGATGTGACCAATAATCCAGCGGCAGACGTCGTGACATGTAAATCATCTGCAACCATTTGGATAATGCCTGTAATGATATATTCGATTGTTCCAATTAAAAAAGCTGCTAATGCAAGTAAATAAACAACGGTTTTATTCTTCATTGTGACGTTTCTCCTTTGTGCAATGATTACGATTTGATTTCATCTATAATCGGAATTTGAATTTCAATGAGTCTGCCTTCTTCAGTTTCAGACAATGGATAATAAATCTCCCGGCCCGGCTGATCTTCTTTCACGCGGTATCCGTTCTTTTCGATCCATGTCGCTAGGTCAATACAAGCTGTTTGGGCAGATGGAGAATGTGAATGAAATAATAGTGTCGCCATGGTTTCTTCAGCAGGTAACGTTCGTATCGTGATTCCTTGAGGAAGATTGCCTTTTAACGCTTTGATGGAATACCCGACCTCAAATTCAAACTCACTTTCCTTTTCGAATGATTCCCTCCATAGCACCACTTGTGGTCCCGAAATCGATTCTTGTTGTTGTTTAAGTAATAAATGATGAAACGTCTGAAAAAATGAGGGAATCTCATCAACCGTTCCGTTAGATTGAAAAGACAAGATACGTTTGCTTTCAACCGATTTGATGATGACTTCCTGTTCTTTTTCAACACATCCCTCTCTTTTGATGAGGTGCATCCGCTCCTTAATACGCGCCAATTTCTGTTGTTCTTTCTCGATCAATTGCTGAATTTCACTTTCTTTCAGCAGAAACATGCCCTGAATCTGCTCTACTGAGATATCTTCACGAAGAAGCTGCGCCATTTGCTTCAACGTAAAGCCCAATTCCTTGTACAGAAAAATTCGGTTAACCTCAAGCAGCTGTTCAGCAGAGTAATAACGGTAGCCCGAATCTTGATCAATCTGCTTAGGCTTTAATAAATCAATTTGGTCATAATACCTTAAGGTTTTAACAGGCACTTTACTTAACATTGAAAAATCGCCGATCTTAAACATCCTGCATCTCCTCCGTTTTGTTGATCTGATCAAAGTATAAACCTTTCAGTTAAGGGGAAGGTCAACATGAAGTTGAATAAATTTTTCAAAAGCGCAAAAAAACCTAGATTTCTCTAACATCTAGGTTTTGCTCATTATTCTAAAATTTTTCTAATAAGCCCATCTCTTCAACAATTTTTAAATCATTCATAAACCGTTGCAAACTTACTTTGTTCTCTTTTTTCTGTAAATCCGAAGAATAACCTAAGCATAGATTAAACATACAATCTAACCTTTCTCCGACTCCACTATAAAAATAATTCGTCAATATTCCATTATTTTCACTTGCAAGAACTACAACTGTAGCCATCTCTAATACATATTCTATATCTTCTTTAGAAATCGTTCGATCTTTTTTCTTAGCACTGATGAATTCATGACTATGAATAGAGCGAATCCTACCTTCAAGTAAATTGAGTATAGACTTCTTATAAATGACATACACCCTTTGAATATGATGTTTATCAGGACAATAGGAATCTTGTAAAATGAAGTTTATACGTTCATCATCTTTTTCCATTTTTATTGCATCAAGATCATTTAATAAAATATGATCAATTTCTTCTATTTTCATAGGATGAAAAGTATTGGCTGCATCTGTTTTACTTTTCATTTGTTGAATCCAAACAATCCAATCTTTCTAGGCACTTGACAATAGCTCCGCTTTTAAAGGAATTGAGGATGGCACCCTCACTAAATCGTTCGGCTCTCACAACCTCCATCATCAGAGCAAGCACACACTGCGCATTTAAGTTTGAAATGTCCACATTCTCCATAACGTTCATTCCCGATTCAATCCCATTTTCTTTCAGGATTTCTCTGTAGCGGATAAGCTCCATCTCTTCGTGTTGTTCTGCAAAGGTGTAAATATCTGCAATCAAGTGACGAACCGTTTCGGAATAATTCACAAAGGGCATCTGAATCGGATGTTCAGCTGTACCATCATTTTCTCGATCGATGACCCATTCTCCAATAGGATCTTCCTGAAGCACCGGTATGTATTTTGTTAGAATATCGAACTGGCTCATTCTCATTCTCCTCTATTCCATTGATATGGTTCACTTTGTTTCTCGCGATTTCATCAAATATTTTACTAGTGAAATGATTTAGCCACGCTGGTCTACCTCAAACTTTTTATGTTCCCCATACTCTCATCTGCTTTATGACCAATGCGACTGTTTCACTCGGATGGCTAAGAGGAAAATGATGACCATATGGAACAAAATCAACCTGACCAAGATGTGATGGGGCTGAATAGCCTTTGTCATCCTTCCCCCAAATGATATGAAGATGATCCTTTGTGACCTCATTGAAATCATCTTGATTGATTTTCTGTAGTAAGCTGTTAAGCTGAACCGTCGTATTTAATATTCTAGGAGACGTAAAACTATTTCTGACTTTTTCAATATAATGTGCAGGGATGCTCTCCGTATTTTCAAATAAACCATTCCTTAAGACATAACGCCCTATCATATTAGTCGAAGCCCATTTCAATGTCCATTTGTTTATAAATTGAGGAACATTTCGTGATGCAGCATGTTTCTTCTCAACAGGCGGCTGAAGTAAAGTGATTGAATATTTCTTATTAATGTACCCTTTTGCCAATGCTTCCAGAAGAATATACGCACCGAATGAATGGCCGATTAGATGTGCACCATTCGTCGCTTTCTCCAATACCTTTTTCAAGGCTTTCAAATACATATCTAGTAGATGTTTCTCTCGTTTAAAAGGAGAACGTCCCAAACCCGGAAGATCCAAGATCCATACAGGCTGTCCCGTTTTTTCATGAAGCTCTTGTGCTAAAGGGAATAAATCCTCTCCATCGCTCAATAAACCATGTAGTAAAATAAATGGTTTACCTTCTCCTTGTAATTGATAAAGAGTCGAGTTATCACATAGTGTTCGTTTAAATAAATGATCATCCTTACCGTTTGGATTCATCATTCGATAATCCAGATCAGCTACTACAGCAGGGAAAAATTTCATGACACTCGTCTTCTGAAACCAATCTTGTCCCATTATTTTTTTCGCTGAACCATTTGAAAATGTTCGTTTTGTCATAAAGTTCAGTCCATCAGAAGGAATGTTTGTGATTTTACTTACGCCACTATTCATTATAGCTTTCATCAGTGGCATTGGGACAAACATTTTTGGTGCCCTCATATTCATACTTTCTGACATCACACTCAATAATTCGCCAATATTCTGATCGCGCTGCTTGTCTTCAACAAGCGTATATGTTTGAATAGCCGGTTGCTCCAATTTGAAAACCTGCACAATAAACTTCGCAAACTCATCGTTTGAAATAAGTGGCAACCTATAGTCCTTACCACCAGGAACCACCGGCATGAGCCCTCTTCGCATACTCTTCACAAGCAAACCTACTCCTGCTATTTGCTCTGTACTCCCCGTTTGACTACTACCGACGACAGTTGGCGGATTAATGACAGAAAGCGTATAACCTACTGCTGATGCCTGTTGACGAATATACAGATCTGCTAAAAATTTTGTTCTCTCATATGCATTTTTTATTTTCAAATAGCTGTTTCCTTCTTGAAACACATCAATTTCAACCTTGCTATTTTGATCATCAAAGGGACTCATATAGCCGACAACATGAATAAATTGCTGCAAGCCCTTCAATTGATGAATACGTTTCGCTAAATCACTTATATGTTTAGCGCCATTTAAAAAGACGGAAGCTGCCTCTTTACTTGTCGCTTGAATATCCATGGGTCCTCCTGCGTGAATGATCACATCCGTTTTCAATACCCTCTCCTTATCTTCAGCACTTAGACCCAAATCGACTTTCGTCAAATCACCTTCAACAAAGTGCATCACTGCCTCTTTTAAGATGCCTCTTTCTTGAAAAGTGCGTGTTGCTTTCCTTTTTGACCTCACTAAAAGAAGAATATTCACATCCTCTTTGACTAATTCTTTCACTAATTGCCTTCCAATAAAGCCTGTTCCACCAGTTAAAAATACTGTTCTCATATAAAAATCTCCTTTTTAGTACTAATCAGTACTAATTTAGTGTAAAAAAAATGCTTCTTTATCGAAGCAAGTTAAACATATGATCGGCTGTTTTCGTAATGACTGTAGCATCCTTCAATGTTTCTGAAATAAATAATGCACCTTCAAGATTGGTAATAAACAGTGATGCCACCTCATCAATATGAATCGTCTTTCTGAATTCTCCACTGTCTACCCCTTGTTTCAGTAATAGAGAAATCTTCTTTTGTAATCCTGTAAAGAACAGACCTATTTTTTCTTTTATTTGTGTGGCCTGTGTAGGACTTTGAATATAAAGAGTAATAAATGGACAGCTCCCCTTATAGTCTCTCGATTGAACTCCTTGTGATAATTGCTTTAAAAATAGTTGGATACGTTCTTCAACTAAGAATTGGTTCTGAGATAGTACGTCATCAATGGCAGATTGATACATGTCAATCCAATAATCAACGACCCCTTCTAATAATTCCTCCTTGTTAGAAAAGTGATAATACACATTAGACTTTGACACTTTGCTTACACGTACTAATTCATCCATGCTAGTATAAGCAAAACCTTTTTCTAAAAATAAAGTTGCAGCTACTTCAAGCACACGTTTTTGATTCATTAATTTTACTTTTTTCATAATTAGAACTATATAGTACTAATTTAAATATAGCAAGTGTTTTTATTCATTTAGAAAAAAGTTTGATGAAAGAAATGTCCACAAAAAAAGGCTCGAAAATCTAATATTGATTTTCAAGCCTTGATTAAAGTCTATTTTTTCACAAGTGATACAACCGTCTCCACATGACTAGTATGCGGGAACATATCGACTGGCTGCATGTATTCGATTTTGTAGTCTTTTGAGATGTATTCGAGGTCTTTTGCTAGTGTTGATGGGTTGCAAGAGACGTAGACAAGACGTGTTGGTTTGACTTGTTTGACCGTGTCTAAGAAGGTGCGCTCGCAGCCTGTTCTTGGCGGGTCCACGACGATGACGTCAGGACGGAAGCCTTCTTTGACCCATTTTGGCAGCCAATGTTCCGCTGTTCCTGTCACATAGGTCGCGTTTTTCATGCCGTGTTTTTTAGCATTTTTCTTGGCATCATCTATCGATTCTTTGATGACATCCATTCCTCTTACTTCTTTGGCACCATCTGAAAGCCACATCCCAATCGTTCCAACGCCGCAATACGCATCGACAACTTTTTCTTTGCCAGTCAGTTTTGCCGCTTTTTTCGCTTCGTCGTAAAGCTTTAGCGTTTGCTTCGGATTCAATTGGAAGAAAGCACGTGCACTCAGTTCGAAGGAGACATCTCCTAAAAATTCTTGGATAACCATGTTGCCAGCCAGGTGAGATGTCTTATGACCAAAAATGACCGACGTTTTTTCACCATTGATGTTGTGCATAATGGACGTCACTTCTGGCAGACGTTTTTGAATGGCTTCGGCGATTTCTTTTTTCTTTGGAAATTCAGGTTTTGATGTGACTAGAACGACCTGTACTTCACCTGTTTCAAAGCCGACACGCACAACAATTGATCGTACGTCGCCTTTTCTCGTCCGTTCATTGTAGACCGATACACCGAATTTCTCTAAAATTTTGCGGACAACGCCCGTTGTTTTGTTCGTTTTTGGATGCTGCACGATGCATTCCTTGATCGGTACAAGCTTATGAGAGTTCAGTCCGTAAAGCCCGGCAATGATGTCACCGCTATGAGAACGCCCTACTTGGAACTGACTTTTGTTTCGATAATGCCACGGATCTTCCATACCAATCGTTGGCCTGATATCTAGCTTTTCAACTGATAGCTTCGTATGTCGTTCCATTGATTGAATGACAATATCTCGTTTTTCCCTTAGCTGCTGCTCGTACGCCAAATGCTGAAGCTGACAGCCGCCGCACTCTTCGTATACTGGGCATGGCGGTTTCACTCGATGCTCTGAGCGCTTTCGGACTTTCCTAACCGTACCTTCTGCATATTTTGCTTGGACATTCGTTGCTTCCACAACCACTTCTTCACCTGGAAGCGCACCTGGGACAAAGACAACTTGCTTTTTAAAATAACCGACCCCTTCCCCATTAATGCCAAGGCGTTTAATGGTAAGCGGGAACTGCTGTCCCTTTTGCAAAAGGGCACCTTGCTGATTTTCCTTCACTTCATTCTCTCCGTTCTATCTGAACCCTTGATAGGTTGTCTTCATTTTATTCCATCTCATTAGTATACCATGACTTGGACAAAGAGAGAAAATCCCTTTCATTTATCTGTTTCAATGCTTCTCCATAAATATAAAGATGCGTAGCTTAAATAAGGCGTCCAATCCTTGCTTAATGCTGCCATCTCTTCTTTTGTCGGCTTTTCAGGCAGGTCAAAATGCCGCTTGATGGCGTTTTGAATCCCGATATCTGCCATTGGAAAGAGATTTGGTCGTCCAAGTCCATTCATGAGCACATTTTGAACTGTCCAAGGCCCAATCCCTCTAATCGGAAGCAGGCGTTCTTCCACCTCTAGATCAGTTAATTCGTGTAATTCGTCTAAACAAAGAGAGCCGCTCACAATTCGCTTTGAGACATCGATGACATATTCCGCTTTCCGCTGACTAAATTGGAGCTTTCTCAATTCCTCTGTTTCAAGTGAGGCGATGGTTTCTGGTAAAGGATCAAACCAAACCCCCTCTATTTGCTCGCCGTACGTATGAACAAACCGTTTCGTGAGTTCATAAGCAAACGACAGATTGAGCTGCTGATGAATGATGCATTTCATTAAACAATGATATAAGTGAAAATCTAGCATGAGTGGTGTCCCCTTATGCCGTTCAAAAACGGATGCTATATTGGTTTCAGAAAAATGCTCCTGCACAGCGTCTAATTGATGCTCCATGCCAAAAATCCTTTTTACCTCACAGATGAGAGGTTCCTCAGGACCATTTCCTTGCACCCGAAACGTGGGCACTTCTTTTGTTCCGGTGGCTTGAACGACAACAACGTATGGTGTTTGTTCTAATCTGATGGGTACCTTGATCTCTCTTTTATTTAAATCGACTGCTTTTAATGGATCACTTGATAAACGACGTAGCACTTGATCAAAGTGATATGGCGGTTCAACGGTCAGCTCTTTTTCCCACATAGTTTCTTCTTCCTTTCTGCAAACACGCAGATGCGATTGTTTCACTTTGCATGAATGATTCTCTATATTGAATACTTTCTAACATAAAGAGTACAAGAATTTATCAGTTATATCTTCCTTATTTCCGGTCATTTTCCTTTTGGATGAAGGAACATTTTTAGTCGAATTCAGCTAAAATTCGACAGCACCCTTCAAGATTTTAGTCTCTTTTTCCTTAAATTAGAAATAGACCCTCTGGGCGATAGCTTCGATCGTGAAAACATTTGTATAATTATGACATATCAAGGAGGTGAACAAAGGAATTAGCTGATTAGGCAATCATTTGTTTTATCTTGCAGGAACATATTTTACCTCATTGATCACCGGCTTCACTTAGTTTCACTTTTTACGAAAAAGAAGACCCAAACTTTTTTTAAAAAAGGAGATCTGACCAATGAAAAAAACCATTCTTTCTATTGCCCTTGCCACTGCTGTTTCTTCGACACTACCAGTATTCGCTGACGCTGCTGAGAAAAAAACATCAGCACCCGTCTCTACTACACTACAGCAAACTGTATTAAACAAAGCAGCTGAAGGAAAAGCTGGAACAACAGCTAGTCCTAATGTTAACGTCAACTTCGATGTTCTTGGGATTGCCAATGCAATTGTGAACGCAGTAAACGCCAATGCCAACCGTTCTGGCTTCGTTAAAAGCGTGATGGAAAGCACATTCTATGCTGCTGGTGGCAGATATAACGTCATGGTCTTTAACCTTAGCCAGAATTATGAAGACCGTTTTAATGGCGTGAAAACTTTTGCTACTGCCAATCTCGGCAATGTCGTTTATGGTATTTGGGTATTTGAAAGCGGCACCTTTAAAAACAACGGCGATGGCGGCTGGGATAACTGGGCGTTCAGAGGCTGGTTTGACCGTCAAGATAAATTTGTTACGTTCCATCGTCCTTAATTCTGGGTTTTATCCATCAATCATACACGCACATTGGACCGATCTCAGGGATGAGGTCGGCTTTTTTTATGGATAAAACGTATAAGTTCACCGGCGCTGCTTCATGATATAATGCAAGTCTGGAGGGGTGCACATGCTGAAGAAAATTGCAGTGACAAAAAACGGCGACTTGATTGAACATGCAACATTGCAGCAGCTTTCAAGCCCCGATATTGCCTGGTATTGGATTGATTTTCATGCGCCTACGGAAAAGGAAGCAGCACTTTTGAAGGAATACTTTCAGTTCCATCCGCTTGCGATTGAGGATTGCTTCCATTATTTACAGAGGCCGAAGCTTGATTTTTATGAAGGGTATTTATTTTTCGTGCTTCACGCCCTGAATCAAAAAACGCTACGCTCTGAGGAAATCGATCTGTTTGTTGGGGACAATTATATCGTGACCTTTCATTTGAAGGAAGCGCCATACATTGACCGTGTCATTCGAAAACTTAAAGAATCTGATAAAGCCCGAAACAGCGGGCCTGAGCATATCGCCTATATGTTGATTGATCAGCTTGTCGATGATTATTTCCCTATTATTTATCAAATAGAGGACAGGCTGAATGAAATCGAGGATGAAGAAGGTCATAAAACATATGGAACATTGATGAACGAAGTATTCGGGATTCGATCCGATTTGCTCAAACTGCGAAGAACGATTATCCCGATGAGGGACCTTTTATATCGTATTGTTAACACGCATATGATGAGAAGTGATACGAACCGGCAAGCATACTTTAATGATATTTATGATCACCTTTTGAAACTAACCGAGATTGTCGAATCAAACCGTGATATGACAGCCGATTTACGAGACAGCTATCAGACGCTGAATTCTAACCGAATGAATGCGATCATGATGACATTGACCATTGTATCGACCATTTTTATTCCACTGACCTTTATTGTTGGGGTGTACGGAATGAACTTTGATAACATGCCTGAATTACACTGGAAGTATGGCTATTTTGGCGTACTGATTTTCATGGGTCTGCTCGTCTCGGGCATGCTTTTGTGGTTTAAGCATAAAGGATGGTTCCGCATATTCAAATAATATGTGGAGAGAATGGCTGAGGAGGCGGTTAGATGAAAAACTGGATTCCATTGTCTCATCAAAAACGAAAGCTCGCATGGGAGACGCTCTATCGAGATTTCAAATTTCATCCGAGCATCTCTCGTTTTCCCTCATTTCGCGTACCTTCTCCTTTCATTACATATGATATTTCTGCTTATTTTGAGGACCCTTCTCTTCTACATGCAGATGAAGACCTTGAAAAGAAAGCATTACTTGTTTTTCAGGAGCTTATCAGAACAGACGAGTATATGCTGGCACTTGATTGGCAGCACGAATGCTACTGGATCACACCATACGGTTCATTTGAAAAAGATGAATTCGGAGAATGGACAGTGCCTGTGCTTCCGAACGGAGATTATTATTTCTTTTTATCAAAAGAGATGCATTGGGGCTTGCTAGGACATCCTTGGGAGCAAAGCATCACGATATTCGGTGAGGGCTTGATTGACTCTTTCTCGCGTCATCATCCGATTTTGTTTCAACGTAAAATAAGGGAAGGATAAAGAAAAAGCTCGCAGATGTTCTGCAAGCTTTTTTTCTATAGCTGAGGCAGATGCCATACTTTTTCAAGCATGAGATCGTCTAGGCTTTTAAAGGAATAACCTTGTTTTTTCAGTGCCGTGATGGCATCATCCAATGCCTCGGCATTGTCTCTTGAGACGGTATGAAGTAAGTAAATGGCACCTGGGTGCGCCTGCTTCATCATTTGATCGTAAGCATACTGTTTTCCTTTTTGATGATGAATATGCCAGTCCACAAATGCCACTGACCAGAAAACGGTTTGATAGCCGAGCTCTTTTGTTTCTTTCAGCACTCTTTCACTAAATACACCGCGCGGCGGACGAAGATAGAGGTTGTCTTGTTTTCCAGTGATTTTGTACACGGCTTCATCGACACGCTGAAGCTCTTCTTTGATTTCTTTCGTACTCTTTGTTGTTAGATCTGGATGGTGATAAGAATGGTTGCCGATGATATGACCTTCCTCTGCCATACGTTTGACGAGCTCCGGCTGATCCTTTACAAAGTGTCCTGTCACAAAGAAGGTGCCTGGCACTTGATGTTTTTTCAGCACATCTAAGATCTTCGGTGTATACCCATTTTCATAGCCATTGTCGAAGGTAAAATAGATCTCTTTCTTTTTCGTGTTGCCTAAATAGAACGCATCATACTTTTTTAAAAGGGCGTTCAGTTCTTTACCCGCATCTGCTGGCTTATGTTCTTTGCTTTTCGCAAATCCCCAATGAACAGGCTGATTAGACACGGCTTCCGTTTCTGAGAGAGGCATGGATACAAAAAGCGCACATAAACAGATGAGCATGGTTTTTTTCATTTACGTCACTTCCCGGTTTTTCTTCTATTGTGCAGAATAAGACCGAGACTCATACACTGATTCACCTGCCAATTTAAAGAAAAAAAGCCCGCACCGCGCGAGCTATTCTTCCTTCCAATCATTTTTAAACCGTTCATATTTCGCTTCTAGGTCGTCAATCATCTGAATCAGTCTGTCTATATCCTCAACATCTGTTGATTCAGGATCTAATGAATCAATCACATTCATAAACATATCTAATCGGTTCTTTAAATAATCAACCTGCTGCTCTTTGCTGTCTGCTGCCTTGCCCATAGATACACTCCCTTTAGCATTTGTTTCTAGCTTATCTTTTTTTCCCTTGTAAATCAATGAAACCCCACTTGCGTATAACGGTGATGGGGCTTAAAATTAACTGTTGGCGGGTCCACGTTTGCCCGAATGAAAAGGAGATAGATACCATGAACCAAAAAACAGCACTTCGTCCGATTACACCTGCATATGACCCTTGGGAAGCCTATCTCGATGTGCAGGATTACGGAGAGATGAAGCTGACAAATATTGAATTTACAACAACAACGTTGTGTAACATGAGATGTGAGCATTGTGCGGTCGGCTATACTTTGCAGCCAAAAGACCCGAATGCACTGCCACTTGATTTACTGCTTCGCCGTTTAGATGAAGTTCCGCTCTTGCGTTCCATCAGTATTACAGGCGGAGAGCCAATGCTTTCTCTCAAATCTGTGCGGGAATATGTCGTCCCTTTATTAAAGTATGCCCACGAACGCGGCGTCCGTACACAGATCAATTCAAACTTAACACTTGATTTGGCGCGATATGAAGAAATCATTCCATACTTAGATGTCCTTCACATCTCACATAACTGGGGAACTGTCGAAGAGTTTGCAACGGTCGGTTTTGCGATGATGGATAGAAAACCAACCTTTGAGCAGCGCGAGAAATTATTTAACCGCATGATTGAAAATAGCCGGGCACTTGTTAAAGCAGGTGTGACCGTTTCTGCTGAAACCATGCTGAATAAACGCACACTTCCATATATTGAACACATCCACCAGCAAATTGTGGAGGAAATGAAATGCCAACGCCACGAAGTGCACCCGATGTACCCAAGTGATTTTGCCAGCGCCCTTGAATCATTGACGTTACCGCAAATGCGTGATGCGATTCATCAACTGCTTGATATTCGTGATCAAGATACATGGATGCTGTTTGGCACCCTTCCATTTTATTCTTGCAGTACAGATGAAGAAGACCAGCGCCTCCTCAAACGATTGCGTCAGGAGAAACTTGTCACAGTACGAAATGACCCTGATGGACGCTCACGGCTGAATGTGAATATTTTTGATGGGAATATTATTGTGACAGACTTTGGTGATACACCGCCGCTAGGAAATATAGCGACCGATACATTGCAATCCGCTTATACTCGCTGGATGGACACGAAATTAGCAAAAGAGCTGAATTGTCATTGTCCAAGCGTACAATGCCTTGGTCCGAATGTTCTTGTGAAAAACAGCTATTATCAAGATGTTGATTTTACTTCTCGCACAGCCAGGGGGTAACCGATAAATGGACGATACTTTTCTGACAGTAGTCAAGAACAAATACATTGAAATTCTTCTTGTTGGACTCGTACTTTGGCTTGCCGTCTTTTTGATTAACAAAGCGCTTCAACTGTTCTTTAAACGAACGGAGTTTATAGAGGACAAGAAGAAAAAAACAATCGAGAGCTTGGTCAAATCAGTTTCGAAATACACCGCTTCGATTTGCTTTGTACTATATGTCATTTCTCTCTTCTTTCATGATTTCGGAAAAATTCTTGCAGGTGCTGGTGTGGCTGGGATCGTTATCGGTTTTGGCGCCCAGACGCTCATTCGCGATATTTTAGCAGGCATTTTTCTGATCTATGAACGTCAGATTCATAAAGGGGATTATGTGACAGTGAATAACCTCTTTAATGGAACAATTGAAGAAATTGGTCTCCGCTCTCTGCAAATCAGAGAATGGAGCGGCAAGCTGTTAACCATTTCTAACGGAGATATCCGGCAAATTCAAAACTATAACATGCACTACATGCGGATTACGGAGTCTGTATTAATTCGTGCGAATCAAAACCCAGACACAGCCTTTCTAGCACTCGAAACGGCCTGTGACAATTTAAATCAAATGCACCACGATTTTCTCAAAAAAGATGAATTCCAGCATGCGATTGAACCGTTTCAAGTCCATGGCATTATGGGTCTGAACAAGCTAAACCGCGGGATTGAGATCACAGTGAAAGGCATGGTCGAAGACGAAAAATACTTCGATGCTGCCCTCGCTGTCCGAAAAGAAATGATCAAACAACTTCATCACCATGATGTCAAATTGCTTGAAGATCTCGTATATCCCCAGCCTGCAAAATAACCTCATTTATGATGGGGTTATTTTTTTATTAGGTGCGCCGAGTTGACTATGGCTCATGAAAAACATGAAACGCTTGAGCAGCTTGGGCACATCAGCTAAGAAATCTCTTCATTTCAGCCCTCTAACTTCTATCCTCTTGACTGGTTCATGTATAATAGAAAGCAGAATGATTTCATGCAGCATGGGGACCCTCATACTGTGTATTTTCTAAGTGAAAGAGAGTGAATAAGATGGGTCGTAAGTGGAACAACATTAAAGAAAAGAAAGCATCAAAGGATGCCAGTACAAGTCGTATTTACGCAAAATTCGGGCGTGAAATCTATGTGGCTGCCAAACAAGGTGAGCCAAACCCAGAATCAAACCAAGCACTTCGTTTTGTCCTAGAACGTGCAAAAACATATAGTGTCCCAAAACACATTGTAGACCGTGCCATTGAAAAAGCAAAAGGTGGTGCGGAAGAGAATTTCGATGAGCTGCGCTACGAAGGATTTGGTCCAAACGGATCAATGGTCATCGTTGATGCCCTTACCAATAACGTGAACCGTACAGCATCAGATGTTCGTGCGGCATTCGGGAAAAACGGTGGAAACATGGGCGTAAGCGGCTCTGTTGCCTACATGTTTGACCAAACAGCTGTCATCGGTGTCGAAGGAAAAAGTGAAGAAGGAACGCTTGAGCTTTTAATGGAAGCAGATGTTGATGTACGTGACATCATGGAAGAAGATGAAACAGTGATTGTATACGCTGAACCAGATCAATTCCATCAAGTACAAGAAGCATTCAAACAAGCCGGCGTAGAAGAATTTACTGTCGCTGAAATCACAATGCTTCCTCAAAATGAAGTGACATTAGATGATGAATCTAAAGAACAATTCGAGAAACTAATCGATGTATTAGAAGAGCTTGAAGACGTGCAGCAGGTTTATCATAATGTGGATTTAGGGGAATAAAAGGAAATTTTGCCATAACATAAGTTTATTTAAATAAACTTATGTTATGGCTTTTTTATTTAAAACTCATCATTTCTTTTGAAAGCAAAACTTTATATTCAAATTAGGAAAAGCGTATCTCAATAGAGTAAAGTTAAATATTATATTATTGTGTAAAATTTAACAAAAAAGGTTTGCTGCTCCTTTGTCTAGTTGTATTATAGTGATGACGAGAAATAATACATAATTTAAGTTAGGTGGTTTTATTATTTTTAAAATATGGTGGAGACAATATTTTGGATTTATGATCATACCATTTATTACTATGGGGCTTATCTTTAACAACTTCTCTCACTTTACAAAAATTATCTATTTCCTTTTCCTTGCTTGGTTATTATTTAATGTGATTGACTTTTATAGAAGTGAGGTAAGAAACAAAAAGGACAAAAAGTCATGAAAGGGAGTGCGCCTGACATCCATAACTTTACGACAAATGAAACCCCCTCTTCTATAGTGAAAGAGGGGGTTTATTATGTTAATTCATCCCTTGAAATCCAAACGTCAGATGATCCTGAACAGGAATCCAAGCGCCAATTCCTTGCGAGGTCACGTTTTTTACGACGAGTTTGCGTTTATTTCCTTTTAGCACAAGGTACACTTCTCCGTATGTGACCTTCCCTTTTTCGTTAATGGCTGGTGCATAGGCATGAAGCGACGCGGCTTTTTTCGGAGAGACATGGTACGACTGATCTCGTTTTGTCCCTGCGCCAATGACTGTGTCAAATGCGAGGGGCAGCTTTGTTTTTTGAATCGCTTTTTGCATCATCAATGTTTTCACATCTTCCGGGTTTGGCACCTTTGCTGTGAGCCCGCCGCTTACTTTCACTTGCTGCTTTTGAACGTATTTGCCAATGGCTGTTTTGTTTCCGCCTCTGTTATCAATGTGATTTGTATTCACTTTTTTGTATTCCCAGTTGGCGACCGTTTCGTTTGAATCGTAGCTCAGTGCCCATCTTCCAAGGAAAATAGTCGCGCGGTAACCAACAGCTAATGGCGTCCCTGAAATGCTGGATTCATTCAGCATTTTGATCAAATGGGTATTCTCTATCGGCACATCCGTTGTTTTAAACAATTCGGCTGTCAGCTCGCTCGGCTGGAGCAATGGCTGATCCTGTGACGCGTTCGGATACGTATTCTCCTTGGAGATACTGGCGACAGACGATGGCACCTTAAATGGCTTCGCCGCCTCCGCTGGAAAGCTGTATAGAAAACTTAAGGATAAGAGAACAACAAACATGATGCGGGGCATCTTTTTCATATCATCACTCTTTCTCATTCATTTTTCCATAGTATTTTCCGCAAAGACGTCCCTTATCCACAAAAGATTATAAAAGGAAAAATCCAATCGCCATAATGAAATAGGCAGCAAGTAATGTGGCACCTTCAAACCAATTGGTATCTCCGTCATTTGATAAAATGACTGTGAGTAACACAGCCGATGCCATTGCAATGAGTTCTGGTAAAGAGAAAATGAGCGGCATCTGCGTATTGAAAAAAAGCGAACTGATGACAAGGATTGGTGCCACCATCATCGCAACCTGAAGTGTGGAACCAAAGGCAATTTCCACTGCGACATCCATTTTGTTTTTATACGCCATAATGACAGCTGAGGCATGTTCTGCCGCATTGCCGACGATGGCCACAATAATGACTCCGATAAACAGCTCACTCCAGCCAAATTGTTCTCCCACTGTATCAAATGTATGGACGAGGCGCTCTGAAATGTACGCAACGGCAATCGTTGCAAGCAGCAAAATCAATGTGGCAAACTTACCAGACCATTCAGGAATTTCTTCTTCGGTTTCTGCCTCCCCGTCCATGCTCTCCTGCTTGGCAACATAGACACCTCGGTGGCTCACCAGTTTGAAATAGAGTGCTGCAACATAAAGCAAAATCATCACAATGCTAATGCCAATGCTTAAAACAAATTGCTTCTCCTCATCCATCTCCACCGAAAACACTTCTGGAATAACAAACGCCACAATAATGGCAAACATGAGCAAGCCCGAGTTGTGCCTTGCATCGTGGACATTGAACACTTGGCGCTTATATTTTAAACCACCAACGAAAAAAGACAGTCCCGCCACAAGCAGTAAATTTCCGATCACTGAGCCAGTTAATGATGCAAGGACGATGGCTGTCAGTCCTTGCTTTAATGCAAAAAACGATATGATTAACTCCACCGCATTCCCAAATGTGGCGTTTAAAAGCCCGCCAATTCTTGGACCAGCTATGATAGCTAGACTTTCTGTGGCTCTTCCCATAAAACTAGCAAGACCAATAATTGCGATACAATACACAGCAAACATGACGACTTGCGGAAAATGAAGAAAACTGCCAATCACAGATAACGGCACACCAATTGCGACAATCACAAGAAACAAACGATTCATACAGCCATTCTCCTTTACATATGTCTGACTGTTATTCTTTCGTGAGTG
Source organism: Bacillus sp. FSL R5-0422 (assembly GCF_038610765.1). Lineage (NCBI taxonomy): Bacteria > Bacillati > Bacillota > Bacilli > Caryophanales > Bacillaceae > Bacillus > Bacillus sp. FSL R5-0422. Next base: position 781,390 of record NZ_CP152014.1, on the reverse strand, counting down.
CCGACTTCATATACATTTAGGTTTTCTCGTGTGAGAAGGTGATTTCAATACTTCCTTTCACGGACTGCACCATCGCACAATGCTTCAATGCAAGTGTAATGACTTTCTCTATTTGTTCATCAGATGTACGAACGTCTTCAAATAAAATATGTAAATGGATACGGGTGATTTTGTTTACAGCCCCTGCTCTTGTCGTTTCAGGTGTCAGCGTCAGCCCTTCATAAGGTATTCGCTTTTTTCGGCATACATGAATGAGCATCTCTCCAAAACAGCCCGCAATAGCCGAGGTGAACAATTGAGATGGTCTGTACCCTGTTTCTTCATTTCCTGATATATGTAGCTGCCTTTCATCTATTCCAGTGATCCACCGATCCGTTTCGTATCTCAGTTTCATTCCTTTTCCACCTTTCTATTGAAACCACTATGGTTCCATTGTACGATGAAAATATGAACTTGTAAGGAGCTTCTTATGTCGAGAATTCACTTTATGATTTTAATTTTACTTGTATCTGTATCTGGTTTTTCACAGGGAGCGTTACTGCCTGTCATTTCGATTATTTTTGAACATGCCGGTACTTCTCCTACGTTAAACGGACTGCATGCCACAGGCTTATATCTCGGCGTGCTGCTAGCATCTCCATTTATGGAAGCGCCGCTTCGCCGATTTGGGTTTAAGCCGTTAATTGTCATTGGAGGCGCCGCTGTCTTTTTAAGCTTGTTCAGTTTTGTGTTTTTAGAATCTTATGTTGTTTGGTTCTTCCTGCGGCTCATGATCGGGATTGGTGATCATATGCTCCATTTCTCTACACAGACGTGGGTGACCTATGCGTCGTCATCGAGAAACCGCGGGCGAAATATTTCATTGTATGGGTTATCTTTTGGACTTGGTTTTGCCGCTGGACCTTTTTTAACACCACTCATTGAAATCAACCCATCATTACCTTTCATTGTTTCTGGTGCTGTTAGCTTATGTATTTGGCTGCTTGTGTTTGTTTTGAAAAATACATATCCAGATACGGGCGAAGTGCAGACGTCAGAGCAGACAAATAGTTTGAAGCGCTTTAAGAAAGCCTTTCAATTTGGCTGGGTCGCCTTTATGATGCCGTTTTGCTATGGCTTTTTAGAAACGACACTTAATAGCAACTTCCCTGTGTATGCACTCAGAAGCGGGGTGACAGTGGATGCAGTGGCGTTTATTTTACCTGCGTTTGCTATTGGGAGTATTGTCTTTCAGCTGCCTCTCGGGATGCTTAGCGACCGGTTTGGCAGGCGCCGCATCATTTTATGTGTCACTCTCGTTGGATCTTTCTTTTTCTTATTAGCAGGAATTTTCATTCAATCAGTTTTGGCTGTTGCAATTTGTTTCTTTGTTGCCGGAATGGCTGTAGGCTCTACCTTCTCACTTGGCATCAGTTATATGACCGACTTATTGCCAAAGCATCTGCTTCCTGCTGGAAATTTGATGTGCGGAATGGCATTTAGTGCGGGAAGTATTCTCGGGCCTGTTCTCGGTGGAATCTTTGTGCAAACGTTTGAAGGAATGAATTTACTTTACCTTGTCAGCATTGTGATATTATTCGTGTTTTTCTGCGTTCGATTTGGGCGAACGGCGGCAGTTCTGGAAAACTCCAATGAAGCCATGTCTAAATAAAAACTCCCCTGCACCTATGCAGAGGAGTCTTTTTCATTTAGTGATATCCATTTTGCCCGTTCGCACTGCCGCTTGTTTTGTGCTTAGGCTGATGGCCTTTGTTTTGTTTCGTATTGCTTCCGCCTTTTTTCGATTGTTTGGACATATGTGATTTCCCCCATCCATTTAGTTTGAACTTAATCGTTCTTCTATAGGATGCCCGGATTTCTTTATAGTTTGCCTGGTGCAATTTTACGCTTATGTAAAAGCGCATTGAGTTCGCCGCCAAGGATAATCATGATGCCGGTTAAATAAAACCAGATCATTAAAATGATGATTCCCCCAATGCTTCCGTACATCGCACTGTAGTTGGCAAACTCGCCTACGTAAAATGAGAACAGCATGCTGACCAAAATCCAACCAATCGATGCAAAAATGGCACCTGGCAGAACAAATTTTAATTTCAGCCTCATGTTTGGAGCAAAATAGTATAAGGATGTAAAAACAATCAATAAAATGAGCGGGCTAATGATCCATCTCATCGCAGTCCATATAGTGAGAAAGGCATCTGACTGCCCAACTAATTTAGCGACAAATAAACCAAGTTCTTTGCCAAAGACAGGCAGCATTAAGGCAAAGATAATGGTCAAAACCATCGCGATCGTTAAAATGATCGATGTTAAACGTACGAGAATGAAGGAACGATTCTCCTCAACTTCGTAAGCATGGTTAAATGCTCTGACGACGGCATTAATACCGTTAGATGCAGACCAAAGGGCGGCAATAATCCCGAACGACAACAACCCGCCGTTCCGATTATTCAGCGTCTGTTCGGCAATGGATTCAATCATCGAAAGCGCTCCTTCTGGCGCATAACCGGAAATGACACTCAGGACATCCTTGGACGTCAGTGGCAAATATCCAACGAGTGTCAGTACGAAGATGAGAAACGGAAATAATGAAAGCAAAAAGAAATAGGCAAGCTCAGCAGATTTTGCCGGTCCTTCATGTAGCAAAAAGCGTTCAATTAACGCTTTAATAAAACCCATACGCCTCATCTCCAATGATCAATCTGTCTGTTTCGATTGAAAGTGATCCTTTGTTTCTTCAATAATTTCTAATACCCTTGGGGTTGTTTCCTTTAACTGATTGACTTGTTCATTTAAAAATGACAAATCATCTGAGACTGTTCGCATCAGCTGCTTCGTTTCTTCCATCTTTTCTTTCATGCAAGTTGATATCCTACTTGGCTCTTGGCAGACCTCTTCCAGCTTTTGCTGGCAGGCATTCCATTTGTCTTTGAGTGCAATTCTTGTTGGTCGATGAAATAAAGTCAGCAATGCGCCGCAAGCTGCACCTAAGAGAGCTCCTCGGAGCACAATTTGATTTTTTTCTTCCATCTCGTCTGATCTCCTTTCAGTTAAAGGTCGTTCTCTTTCTTTACATACGTCAAAAAACGGTCAATTCCTGTTTCAATTAATTCATGGACTTCCTCAAAGTTCCCAGTGTAATAAGGATCTGGCACATCATCTCGATCGTCGTCTTCTACAAAATCAAGAAGACGGCCAATAAAGTGATGTTTCCCATAGCCGGCTATACTGCGAAGTGCCCCAACATTTTCAGCATCCATCGCAATGATATAGTCGTATGTTGTAATGTCTTCATCCATGATTTGTCTTGCGGACATTCCTTCATAGCTGATGCCTTTTTCATCAAGCAGCTTTCGCGTTCCTTCATGCGGAGGACTGCCTTGATGCCATCCGCCAATACCTGCTGAATCAATCACAAAGTGCTCGCTAAGCCCCTCATCTTCTACTTTTTTTCTAAACATGGCCTCTGCCATCGGTGACCTGCAAATATTGCCAAGACACACGAATAACACATGAATCATCCTTCATTCTCCTCCTATCTTTTCCCTAAGAGTTCTTTTCGAAAACCTTTTCTTTATCATATCAACTCCCTTTTCTTTTGAAAACTTTGCAAGAAAAGCTCTCATCGCCATTGACAAAATACACAAAAACAGGAGAAACTTTAGGAGAATTACACAAACAAAGGGGGATATTAGATGGGAATAATTGAGCAGTTTGTCACAACGATGAACAATTTTTTGTGGGGGCCTCCCCTGTTGATTTTGATTGTTGGTACTGGAATATACCTCACCTTTCGCGTTCTCTTCATTCAAATTAGATTACTTCCTTATTCTTTAAAACTCGCTTTTTCAAAACAAGACAAAATGTCAGAAGGGGATATTTCCCATTTCCAAGCGTTAATGACGGCTCTTGCTGCAACTGTCGGTACAGGAAATATCGTAGGTGTGGCATCGGCTGTTATAGCGGGTGGTCCTGGTGCAGTATTCTGGATGTGGTTTGCCGCATTTTTCGGGATGGCCACCAAGTTTGCAGAAGCTGTTCTTGCTGTAAAATACAGGGTCAAAAACGAAAAAGGCGAAATGTCTGGCGGACCTATGTATTATTTAGAGCACGGGTTAAAACAGAAATGGCTAGGGGTGCTATTTGCTGTTTTCGGTGCCAGCGCTGCCTTTGGGATCGGCAATCTGGTACAGTCTAATTCCATTTCAGGCGTTATGAATTCTACTTTTCAAATTCCAACATGGGTTACAGGTATCATCATTACAGCTTTTACGGCTCTTGTGATTTTAGGCGGAATTAAAAGCATTGGCAGGGTCACATCTATTTTTGTACCGGTCATGGCTTTATTTTACGTCATTTGCGGTCTGATCATTCTTGTTATGAATGCTGATCTTGTTCCAGGCGCAGTCGGGCTTATTTTCTCAGATGCCTTTACCGGTCAAGCCGTGGCAGGTGGTGCAATTGGGACTGTCATTCGCTGGGGTGTGGCACGAGGAGTATTTTCCAATGAAGCAGGTCTTGGGTCAGCACCAATCGCGGCTGCGGCTGCGAAAACGGATATGCCTGCCCGTCAAGCTCTCGTCTCTATGACGCAAGTGTTTATTGATACAATCATTGTTTGTTCTATCACTGGCATTACCATTGTGATGGCAGATATGTATTTAACAGTGAAGAGTGATGCACTGACCTCGTTATCCTTTGCTCACTTCCTTGGTCCAGTTGGCTCAACCATTGTGGCAATCGGGCTGCTCTTGTTTGCCTATTCCACCATCATTGGCTGGTCCTATTATGGCGAAAAATGCTTTACATATTTGGCGAAGGATTCGTACGTCATGTATTATCGTATCGTGTTTGTGATGGCTGTCTTTTTCGGTGCCGTGTTTAAAAATGACTTCGTCTGGGGTGTGGCAGATATGCTCAATGGACTGATGGCGATTCCAAACTTAATCGGGCTCATCGGTTTATCAGGGGTGGTCGTATTTGAATCCAAACGGATCATTGATAAGATTAAACAGGAGAAAAAGGAGAAGAATATCTCTGTGTCATCTTAATAGACCTTTTATTCTTTTGCATTTCTGTTAAAATAGACATATTATTCGACACATATGTAGGAAAGGACGTGCCGCCCTTGTCAGAGCAAAAAGCGGCTGAAGTCAATCAGCTGATTGAAGACATTTCGCAAAAGTTAAATATGCTGAACATTGGAGTCATCAAAGCCGAGGACTTCAGTCCAGACAAGTACGAAGATATTGAATTTCTTCACCAAATGGTGATGAAAAAATCTTCATTCAGCCCAAGTGAAATGCAAGCCATCGCAAGCGAGCTAAAAAACTTAAGAAAATAATGGTGAAAAAGGAGACCTAGTTTCCCTACATCATGCACACAAAAAGCCAGCACCCCCGAAAGGTGCTGGCTTTTTTATATCTTTTTACAACTGCGATTTATTTTTCAAGCAGTTTTAATGATTCACGGTTAAAGGCTGGAATGTCATCAGGTGTACGGCTTGTCACAAGCTGATCCTGACAAACGACGACTTCTTCGTCTTTAAATGTAGCGCCTGCGTTTTCCATATCAACTTTGATGGATGTATAGCCAGTCGCGCCTCTTCCTTCAAGCGTTTTTGCTGTAATGAGCAATTGCGGTCCGTGACAGATCGCAAATACTGGTTTTTTCTCATCCATAAATGCTTTAGTGAATTGGACGTAACGATCATCCGCACGCAGAATATCTGGTGAGAAACCGCCAGGAATGAGAAGTGCATCGAAGTCTTCAGGCTTCACGTTGTCAATAGACGCATCCACTCTTACTTCTGCCTCTCCTTGCTTCCCTTTCACTGTTTTACCTTTTTCATTTTCAATGACTGTGATCTCATGACCTGCATCTTTAAAGGCTTTTGCAGGCTCGGTGAATTCAACATCCTCAAAGTAATCTGTTAATACAACTGCAATTTTCTTACCCATGTAGAAACCCTCCTGCTTGATTATCGTTTACACTACACACTATACCCCTGCATGTTGAAATCAAACATCCTATCCCTATCAGAAAACCCATCATGATAAAAATAAGTAATTAGACTCATTCACATTCCCTTAACAAGGTAATTCGTATGATTTATGTTATCTTTACAATAAACTTCAAAAAATAACTACAAAAGTTAACGAAACATTTCTACAATAGGTATTGTGGTCAAAAAAATTAGAAAGGCGGAGATCAGGTGAAGAAGCAAGCACATAGGTCTAAACGAAGGAAAAACCTGTCTATTCTGCTCACTTCCATTATGATGATTAGTCTCATTCTCCCAGCAGTACCTATTCATGCAGAAACAGAAAGCGGCAAAGCCGTAAAGGTCAGCATATTAGCCACAACCGATGTTCATGCGAACATGATGAATTATGACTATTACAGCGACAAAGAAACAAATGAATTTGGTTTGGCAAAAACAGCCGAGCTCATTGACAAGCACCGATCACAAAACCCAAATACACTCCTTGTTGATAACGGAGATTTGATTCAAGGAACCCCTCTTGGAGAATACGTTTACAAACAAGAGAAAGACAGCATCATTAATCAAACAAAGGTTCACCCTATTATCCATACACTCAACAAACTTAAATACGATGCAGGAACACTTGGTAATCATGAATTTAACTACGGATTATCCTTCCTTGACGGTACCATTGCGGGCGCCAACTTCCCGATTGTCAACGCGAACGTCAAAAAGCTAAATGGAGAACACCGTTTTACACCTTATGTGATCCAGGATAAAACCTTTAAAGATGCAAACGGAGCCTCACAAACTGTGAAAGTTGGTTACATAGGATTCGTTCCACCCCAAATTATGACGTGGGATAAGAAGCATTTAGATGGACAAGTCCAAGTGCAGGACATCGTCGAATCTGCCAATGAAACCATTCCTGAAATGAAAGAGAAAGGCGCAGATGTCATTGTCGCTCTTGCTCATACAGGAATTGAAAAAACCGCTTCACCTAAAGGATCAGAAAATATGATCTTTGATCTTGCCACGAAAACGAAAGGTATCGATGCTATTGTATCAGGCCACCAGCATGGCACATTCCCAAGTGCTGAATATAACGGCGTCGACAAATTCAATGTCTCAAAAGGAACCATCAACGGCATCCCAGTCGTCATGTCAAAAAACTGGGGCAGCTACCTCGGGGTCATTGATTTAACACTCGAGCCTGACGGCAGCAACTGGAAGGTCACAGACGGAACAGGCAAGATCGAATCTGTTGCCGGAGTATCATCTCAAAACAGCACCGTAAAAGATGCCATTCAAACAACGCATCAAAACACACTTGATTACGTGAGAAAGCCTGTTGGAAAAACAGAAGCAGACATTAACAGCTTTTTCGCTCAAGTGATGGATGACCCTTCTATTCAAATTGTGACAGATGCCCAAAAATGGTATGCACAAGAAAAAATGAAGGACACATCGTATCAAAATTTACCGATTTTATCTGCAGGTGCTCCGTTTAAAGCCGGCGGCCGAAACGGTGTAAACTATTATACAAATATCGCAAAAGGAGATTTAGCGATTAAGAACATCGGCGATCTCTACCTTTACGATAACACTGTGCAGATTGTGAAACTGAAAGGCAGTGAAGTGAAAGACTGGTTAGAAATGTCTGCTGGCCAGTTTAATCAGATCAAACCGAACGATGCAAAAGAACAGCCGATTTTAAACGAGGAATACCGCTCGTATAACTTTGATGTAATTGATGGCGTGACATATCAAGTCGATGTGACGCAGCCGGCTAAATACAGCACAACAGGCACACTTGTCAACGCCAATGCCAACCGCATCAAAAACCTGTCTTACAACGGGAAATCCGTCTCTGACAATCAAGAATTTTTAGTCGTAACAAATAACTATCGTGCTTCTGGCGGTGGAGGCTTCCCTCATCTGACGCAAGATAAAGTAGTGCTAGCCTCAGCAGATGAGAACCGCCAAGTACTGATGGATTATATTATCGAACAAAAAACGATCAACCCAAGTGCAGATCAAAACTGGTCGATTGCACCGATCAAAGGCGCAACCGTCACTTTTGAATCTTCGCTTTTAGCCAAACCGTTTGCTGAAAAATCAAGCAACGTAGACTTTATTCGTAACGCAAGCACAGATGGTCTTGGTGTGTACAAGCTAGCCTTTAAAGACGATGGCACAACAGAACCGCCTGCATCAGACAACTGGAATTTAACAGTGATGCATACGAATGATACACACGCACATCTTGATGATGCGGCAAGACGCGCAACAAAGATTAAAGAAGTCCGTGCTGAAAATAAGAACAATATTCTATTAGACGCTGGAGATGTCTTCTCTGGTGACCTGTACTTCACAAAGTGGCAAGGACTTGCTGATCTGAAATTGATGAACTTAATGAAATATGATGCCATGACGTTTGGGAATCATGAATTTGACAAAGGTCCTTCTGTACTCCGTCAATTCCTGACAGGTGATGCATCAGATGTCGATCCGAAAAACCGTCATCAATTTGAAAAGCCTCGTTTCCCAGTCGTGTCATCAAACGTGGATGTCTCGAAGGAAAAACAATTGAGTGACTTAGTGAAAAAACCAGCCTCATTTAAAGCTGGTGAGAAAAAAGAAGCCGGAATTTACCCTTACATCCTACTCGATGTAAACGGTGAAAAGGTGGCCGTATTCGGCTTAACGACTGAAGACACAGCCATTACATCCAGCAGCGGTCCTAACATTCAATTTAAAGATGCGTACAAAAAAGCAAAAGAAACTGTCAACACCATTCAAACAGAAGAAAAAATCAATAAAATCATAGCGTTAACACACATTGGCTACAACCGTGACCTTGAGCTCGCTCAAAAAGTCGATGGAATTGATTTAATCATTGGCGGTCACACGCACACCCTTGTTGAAAAATTAAAGGTCATCAATAAAAAAGAACCTACGATTGTCGCTCAGGTGAAAGACTACGGTCAATTTTTAGGAAAAGTAGATGTGGCCTTTGACAAAAAAGGTGTCGTCCAGCCAAAAGAATCCTCTTTTGACCTGATCCCGATCGATGACTCTGTCAAAGAAGATGCGGAGGCAAAAACGATTCTTGATGGGTACAAAGCAGATATTCAAGATTTAAAGACAGAAAAAGTCGGACATACAGATGTCCTTTTAGACGGTCAACGTGAGCACGTCCGTGCGAAGGAAACGAATCTTGGGAACTTTATTGCCGACGGCATGCTGCAGAAAGCGCAAGAATCTGCTGGAGCTGACCTTGCCATCACAAACGGCGGCGGTATTCGTGGAAGCATCGAAAAAGGCGATATCACTTTAGGTGATATTTTAACGGTGATGCCTTTCGGAAATACACTTTATGTCGCAGATTTAAAAGGCAGTCAAATTAAGAAAGCACTCGAACAAGGGCTGTCAGGCATTGAAGAAGGCGGAGGGGCATTCCCTCATGTAGCTGGCATTGAATATACGTTTACGCTCAGTAAACCAGCTGGCAGCAGATTAATTGAAGTGAAACTGAAAGACCAAAAAGGTCAATTGACAGACATTGATGATGAGAAAACATACCGCGTAGCCACAAACGCATTTGTCGGTACAGGCGGCGACGGCTACAGCGTCTTTACAGAAGCTTCTCACGGCGAAGACTTAGGGTATGTTGACTATGAAATCTTCAAAGAGCAAATCGAAAAAGCAGACGGACAGATTTCGCCTGTCATCGATCACAGGGTGAAAGAAGTGTTCCTTCCTCGTGCGAAAGGAAAAGGCGCTTATGACATTCAAGATGATGAGAAATTCCAAACGTATGTGCAGCATACAAACAAAGCATTACTCTATTTAGACAAAGCAAGCAAAGCGAAAAACGTTCAATTGTCTCTATCAAAAGCGCAAGTAGCCGAGCTGAAGAAAAGAGAGCAAGATCCAAACGTCACCATCTATCATGACAAAGTGGGACTCGCATTGCCGCTCTCCAATTTGTCCGAGAAAAGCGCAGATATATGGATGACAAAGACGGATAAAGTGAAAAACGCTTTAACGGATACGTATGACTTCCAAATCAAGCAAGACAAGAAAAAGGTTTCAACCTTTAAAGACCCGGTCACACTATCCTTTACACTAGACGAGCCTCAAAAGGCGAAAAAACCTAGTGTGTATTACGTAGATCGCAAGAAAAATCGTTACACCAAAACAAGTAATGGATCTTTTGAAAACGGAGTCGTTTCAGGTCAAACTGATCACTTCAGCGAATACACGGTCCTTAACCAAAGCGGGGCTGCTGGCACAACCCCAGATCAAACTGGTGGAGACAGCGGAACAACAACACCAGGCGGAGGCACAGGTACAGATCCAAACCAAGATGGAACCGGCCTCCCAGGCGGCACACTACCGAATACAGCCACAATGATGTATACAGCTGTACTAATCGGTGTGCTCATGCTCGGAGCTGGCGGTATCCTTTATTACTACCAGCGCAAGCGCACAAGAAACAATGTATCATCCTAAAGGAAGAGAGGACAGAGCCTAAGCTCTGTCCTCTTTTCATGGGATAGTTGGAATCCCAAGAAGAATAGCTGTTGTGGTAACACCTTTTGCGACTGAAATTGTACAGCGACCAGCAAAAGTTACTGGTAGACATTGTTGCAAAGATACTACACCAAAGAGATGTGGGCGTAACTAGTTATTATATCAAGCCAGTGGCTCAATCAATAAGTGACTTACATGATATGATAAATAGATTAGGTTCTATATTGAAAAATAGAGTTTATTGAAATTTCATATGAGGTGGAATTATATGCCTAAAATTGACAATATGTTAGCAATTCTATGGATGCTCCGTTCAGGTGAAAAAATTACGGCAAAACAAATTTCAGAAAAGTTAGAAATGAATGTAAGGACTGTGTATCGTTATATTGATACACTTTCAACAAGTGGCGTACCTATAATGTCAGAACCGGGACATAATGGTGGATACACGTTATTGAACAATTTTATTGAGGCTCCTCTTTTTTTTGATTTTGAGGAGCAAACTTCACTATTTCATGCTGCTGTATTTGCAGAAGAAGCCGGATATTATGGAGGTGAAGCACTAAATCGGGCCATTTCAAAACTAAGTAAATACTCAAATCAAGAGCAGGAAACAAAGATAAACCAACATTTAACTAGTCTGGAAGTAATAAATCGGTTAAGTCCACTCTCTTTGAAACCTTTTTTGAAGGAGTTAGAGCAAGCTGTAGCTGACGGTTTTTCAGCAAAGATTCTTTACCATAAAAGTGGCGTAAAGCAATTAAATGATAGATTGGTCGACCCGTACAGAATTACCTATTGGAATAATAAGTGGTATGTGATTGGATTTTGTCATCTTAGGAATGATATCCGCAGTTTTAGAGTAGACCGAATCGAAAGTCTAACGCTAACCGAAAATAAGTTTAACCGGCCAGAAAATTTTTCAGCACGTGACTTTTTTATAAAAAATCTCCTTCCAACTATAGAAGATAAGGAAGAGATTATTTCTTTGGTTATTCATGGGGATCAAAGTGTACTGGATGATATTTGCCAACATTGGTTTTTAGGACATTATTTACAAGAACGAACTTCAAATCAAGCGGTTTTTCTTCTTGAAAAAGATATGTTACTTACATATGTACCTTATTTACTTTTACCGTACAATAAATCTATTAAAGTGATTGAGCCAATAAGTCTTAAGAAAAGACTTATTGAAGTTCTGACTGAATTAATAAAATTTTATCAAGAATGATAAACTTCCCTGACGTTAACTGTCAGGGAAGTTTTATTATAATAGCTATATCAATTGTGATTGGAGTGCTATTGGATGCAAACAAAAAAAGCTTTTCTATATGTATTTAATACAATGTCGGACTGGGAATATGGATATTTAATTGCTGAACTAAACTCAGGAAGATATTTCAAAAAAGATTTAGCACCTTTAAAAGTAATTACAGTAGGAGCTAATAAAGAAATGATTACTACTATGGGAGGACTAAACATAAAACCAGATATTTCTCTTGATGAATGTACTCTTGAGTGTAAAGATCTTTTAATTTTACCAGGAGGAACGACTTGGAATGAAGAAATGCATCAACCGATCTTGAAAAGTATTGACCAAGCTTTAAAGATTGGCACTATTGTTGCTGCAATTTGTGGTGCAACTGATGCCCTTGCGAACATGGGATACTTGGATACTAGAAAGCATACAAGTAATAATTTAGAATATACCAAAATGGTATGCCCTAACTATAAAGGAGAAAAGTTCTATGAATTGGGACCTGCGGTTTCTGATGCAAATTTAGTCACTGCATCGGGAATAGCTCCTCTGGAATTTGCAATGGAAGTACTGAGAAAGATAGATGTATTTACACCAGATGCATTACATTCATGGTATAACCTAAATAAAACTCATAAACCTGAATACTTCTTACAGTTAATGAATTCAATAAATGAATAAATGAAGTAGCTAAAAAGCTCAATTACTCTATTTTGATTTGTAGAGAAGTTGAGCTTTTTCATTTGGCATTTCTTTGTCGTTGTAAATCCACATTTTCCTGACGCTACTTCATTAATAATCATCAATCTATTTTATTCTGATAGCTTGACTTTCAAGAAGTTCTAAGAATTTTCCTTTTTTTCTCTTCTTGCAAAATCAACGAATCTGAAGCGGTCTAATCGGTGACGGCTTTCAGTGTATTGAAATAAACTTGTATCCTCTAAGAACACGTAATTCTTCACGACGACAACATGGTCAAACCCGTTCAAATCAAGATACTTGTCGTCCTCTTCTGTACATGGCTCTACCACAAATTCCTTTTGGGCATAGCTGATTGATACACCAAGCTCTCCTTCAATATACTCGTAGATGGACCCTTCGCATATGTCTTTTGACAAAACTGACACATGCTTTTGCAAAAAGTAATCCTTGTCTAAAATCACTTCTTCTCCGCTAATATTACGAGACCGAATGACTTCCCAGACATCCTCCTGCCCACTTATTTTCAGCTGAGACTGAATATACTGATCCGGTTTGATTAAACCAAATTCGTGAACCGTCGTAACAGTCTTCCGGCCAAGCGTTTGGGAAAGTTCTTTAAAGCTGACAAGACCAGAGACTGGGAATTGCATTTTTTCTCGATTCAGCAAGACAGAGCCTTTCCCACGGATTTTTTGGATATAGCCATTTTGCACAAGGATATTTAATGCCTTTCTTACCGTCTCACGGGATGTGTCATACATCAAGGACAAATCATGCTCTGATGGTAGAATGCCTTTATCCTGCCATTCACCTTGTTCAATTCGTTTTGCGAGCTGATCATAAATCACTCGAAACTTATTCTCTTTCATTTTCCCTCCGCCCCATTTTCTAGCGTTTGGTTAAATGATAAACGATTGACTCATATGGACGCAACGTAAATCCTTTCATATCTTCCGGTGCATCCTCATAATTGGATAACAGCACTCGCCCCTCCATCTCATCTACAGCATGCACAAGCTCATCAGGAAGCGTAAAGTCCGTCTCTCCTGCGTAAAAGTGATTGATCACAAGAAGCTTCTCCTCACCGCTTTCTCTCACATAAGCAAAAACCTTCGGGTCATCTGCTAAGAGTAAGGTAAAGCTTCCATATGTGATCACGTCAAGTTCTTTACGCAGCTTACAAAGGGCTTGATAATGGTAGAAAATAGACGTCTTGTCTTTTAATGAAGCTTCGACTGAAATGTCGTTATTGGCTGGCTCAATCCATGGTGTCCCTTTTGAGAAACCTGCGTTCTTTTCTGAGGTCCACTGCATCGGAGTTCTCGCATTATCTCTTGACTTGACCTGTAAAATGGCGAGCGCTTCTTCCTTTGATTTCCCTTTTTCAAGCATGGCGTCATACATATTGAGTGATTCAATATCGCGGTAAGACGAGATGTCCTCAAACTGAGGATTCTTCATACCAATCTCTTCACCTTGATAAATATATGGCGTCCCTTGCATGAGATGAATGGTGGTCGCCAGCATCTTCGCTGATTGCTGATGGTACGTTTCGTCATCACCGTATCTTGAGACGATACGTGGCTGATCATGATTACACCAGAAGAGCGCATTCCAGCCGCCACCCTCATGCATTTTCGTCTGCCACTCAGACAGAATCGACTTCAATTCATGAAAATCAAATGGTGCGATGGCCCATTTTTCTCCATTTGGATAATCGACCTTTAAATGATGAAAATTAAACGTCATATCCAGCTCCTGCCGATCCGGTCTTGTATACCGAATGCAGTCTGCGATATTCGTTGAAGACATTTCTCCGACGGTCATGCTGTCATATTTTGAAAAAACCTCTTGGTTCATTTCGTGCAGAAACTCATGAATTCTTGGACCATCCGTATAATACATCCGGCCGTCTCCTTGTACAGATTGTCCGGCGTCATCTAAGAAGCGTTGATCTTTTGAGATATTGTTGATGACATCCAGCCTGAATCCATCAATTCCTTTTTCAAACCAAAAGTGCATGATGTCATATACTTGCCTGCGCACCTCATCCTTTTCCCAATTGAGATCCGCTTGGGTGACATCGTATAAATGAAGATAATACTCTCCTGTTACTTCATCTAGCTCCCATGCTGGACCGCCAAATTTTGACTGCCAATCATTTGGCGGGGAGCCGTCTGCCTTCGGCTCCTTCCAAATATAATAATCTCGATAAGGGTTATTTTTTGACTCGCGTGATGCTTGAAACCACTTATGGAAAATGGATGTATGATTGACGGCTAAATCCATGATGACTCGTATGCCTCGATCATGGGCTTCTTTCAGCATGTGTTCAAAATCTGACATTGTGCCGTACATGTCATGGATTTTTGTGTAATCACTAATATCATAGCCGTTGTCATGCTGCGGGGACTCATACATTGGCGTGAGCCAAATACAATCCGCCCCGAGCTCTTTAATATAATCGAGCTTTTTTGTCACACCATTGATATCGCCTGTACCTGAGCCTGTTGTATCTAAAAAGCTCTTCGGATAAATTTGATAGACCACCGCTTTTTTCCACCACGGTTCGTTAGTTTGTTGTTTCAATTTCATCCACCACCACTAGTTAAGTTCTTGTGATACATCTTTCTTCTTTTTCAGCTTTGCATACAAAAGGGTTCCGATGAATGGGACGATGAGGACAATGACCATCCCTATCGCAAATGCGCCCCAATATTTCGGGATAATAGAGAAGATTCCCGGAATGCCTCCAACACCAACTGAGCTTGCCAGCACCCCTTGAGAGGAGATAAACATACCGGCTAAACCAGAGCTAATAAGGGCGAAAATAAATGGGAATCGGTAGCGTAAGTTGACACCAAACATCGCTGGCTCGGTAATTCCTAAGTAAGCGGAAATACTTGATGTGAGCGAGAGACCCTTTTGCTTTTCATCTTTCAAAACAAACATCATCGCAAGTGCGGCTGACCCTTGTGCGATATTAGACAGTGCGAGCATCGGCCATAGAAACGTACCGTGCAGTTTTGAATTAATCAATTGAATATCAACAGCGAGGAACGTATGATGCATTCCAGTAATGACTAACGCTGCATACAAACCGCCGTATAATAGACCACCAAGTGCTGCGAACTGCTGGAATACAGCAACAAGTCCAGATGTTAACACGTTACCGATTGCAAATGTGATAGGTCCAATGACAATAAAGGATAAAAAGCCAATGACTAATAACGTAATCGGAGCAACCACTAATAACTGAATGCTTTCAGGTGTCCGTTTTGTGATAAATAATTCGAGCTTCGCTAGTAAATACGAAGCGACGAGTATCGGAAGAACCTGTCCTTGATACCCTACCTTTTGCACTTCAAGTCCAAACAAGTTCCAGACTGGAATCTCACCGGACTTTTCTGCCGCTCCATAGCCCCACGCATTTAATAAGTCTGGGTGTACGAGCATCAGCCCAAGGACCATCCCTAAGAGCGGATTTCCCCCAAACCGCTTCACGGCTGACCAGCCGATTAAGGCAGGCAGGAATGTGAAGGCAGTGCCTGCAATCAAGTTGATCATATTCGCTAAATCAGCCCAAGCCGGATACACATCGACAATCGATTTTTGATCAAAGAAAATGTCAGGAGCTGTTAGAATATTATTAATCCCCATTAATAAACCGGCGGTGACGATAGCAGGAAGAATCGGAATAAAAATATCCGCAAGCGTTTTCACAGCACGCTGCAATGGATTTAATTTTTGATCAGAGGCACGCTTCACGTCCTCTTTTGTGGCTTCACCAATCCCTGTCTGTTTCACCATTTCGGCATATACTCGATTGACGACCCCTTGGCCGATCACCACTTGGTATTGACCGTTCGCTGAGAAAGATCCCTTCACTTCTTCTATTTGTTCAAGTGCTTTCTCATCAACCTTTCCTTCATCCTTCAGCACAAAGCGCAGCCTTGTCACACAATGTGTCGCTTGATCAATGTTTTCTTTGCCGCCGATGGCTTTCACAATCTGATCTGCTGCTGCCTGATAATCAGCCATGCTATCCCCTCCGAGATCGTTTTTTATAAGAAAAAAGAACCAAAAAACTTGTATATACATGTTTGATTATTATTTTATATTTGTATATACATGTAGTCAACAACAAAATGTAGCGCTTTCATAAAAAAAGCCCCCTCAATGTGCTCAGGAGAGGCAGCGTGTCATCATCTTTTTTTATGCTCCGTTAATTTTTCGTAGACCCTGTTTTTATAAAAGGAGGAGGCTGGACGAGCAAAAGTTTGCCGCTTAGATGTGAGTTCATCCAGTCGTTTTTGTTTTTCTTCACATATGAGAGAAAGCTTTTTTCTTTCCTCTCCGTCTATACTGGAATGAAGCAGTTCTTTGACGGTCATGAGTTCTTTTTTCAGTGCTGTTTCTTCCCCAGCAAAGCCAGCATTTTTCATCATCCGATAGCCCATTCTTAGTTCTTCAGGTATATGAGCAGCGTCATCTTTAGGCAGAGGTTTGCCAAAGCCAGATAATCCTTCAAAAGCCCCGTTATCCATCGCTTTTTTGATCCGTTCTTCTGATAATCTCTGCGCAAAATCCATGGCGTTCTCCTTTCGCCTGCAACAATTTGTTTAAGCATAGCAAAAAAGCTGACTCTCTCACAAGAGTCAGCTTCAGCGTGTAGACAAACCCTCGCATTCGGTGTCAGGTCTGCGCTCCGGTGCTCGTTCTTCCTAGGGCTGCAAAGGTTTTCATGTCACGCTGAAAAGAAGACAAAGGGCTAAAATCAAGATCATTTTAGCCCTTTCTCGTTATTTATTGTCGATTTTGAAAGTAGAAACCATATGTGCCAAGTCCTCTGACATATCAGAGAGCTGTTCAATCGCACTTGAAATTTGCTGCATGCCAGCACTTTGCTGTTCTGTTGCTGCCGCTACTTCTTGAGAGCTGGCTGCATGTTCTTCCGATACAACAGAAATTTGCTCAATTGATGTAGAAATCGTTTGATATGCTTGCTCAACTTGCTTAATAGAAGCAAGCAAATTGTTCGTTCTTCTTGAAAACTGAGATACACCGTCGTAAATCAAAGCGAAGTTTTGTGACGTGCCTTCCATTTGTTCACGTCCTTCTTCCACTGCTTTACTACTTTCCTCTACACTTTCAAGAACGCGCTGACTGTTTTCCTGTGTGCCGATGACAAGATCTGAAACGGTTTTAGCCGCATCCGCTGATTGCTCAGCTAACTTACGCACCTCATCTGCCACAACAGCAAACCCTTTTCCTTCTTCTCCAACACGTGCTGCTTCAATTGAAGCATTCAATGCGAGTAGATTCGTTTGGGCTGAAATGTCCGTAATGATCGAGATGACACTTTCAATCTCCGTTGAATGAGATTGTAATTCTTCTGCTGCCTGCTTGGAGTTGGTCATCTTGTCATGTAGCATATTCAGATGATCAAGCACATGGTTCACTAATTTTTGACCAGATTCTGATTGCTCTTGTACGTCAGATGAAACAGATTTCATTTCATCGACTTCTTTTGTGACGCCTTCGATTTGAGTATCAATCTCTGCAACGGATGTCGTACAATCCGTAATATTTGCGACAGAATCATTGATTCCTTCACTCATATTCGTCATAGCTTCTGATACTTGCTGCGCACTTTGACTTGATTCGGTCGTCACCGTACGAAGCTGTGAAGACATTTTCGACACTTCACTAGATGAGTTTGAGATTTTCGAAATGAGTTCTTTAATCCGCCCCTGCATCTTTTGGAAGGATGCGGCAAGTTGACCGATCTCATCTTTACTTTCAACCTCTACCATACCAGTTAAATCACCGTCAGCAATTCGGTTCGCTGATTCCATCAAGGAACGTGCTGGTTTTGCAATCCTTCTTCCCATGAAGTATGAGAAGAGTAATCCACCGATCAGCACAATAGCAGATGCCACTGTGATATAGATCATCAACTTCTGCGTAGTTTGAGGCACGACAGACGCATCTAAATCAATGCCTAAAATGCCTGTCAGCTCACCGCCTGAATCCTTGATTGGCAAAAAGACTGATTTATGTGTTCCAAATGAGTCTTTGTAAATATCACTTTTGACCATTTTATCTTCAGAGAGTGCTTGTTTCATCTCGTCTGAAAAGACATAATCTTGATCAAAATCATTTTCTTCTCCGGTTAAGATAATAATTCTTTCTTTGCCGCCTTTATTAGAAAGCACATATAAGTTCTCAAGCGTATGATCTTCTTGAAGCTCTGTGAATTTCTTTTTGACCTCCACATAAAGGGGATCATCTTTCCCGCTAACACCAAGGACGTTTCCATCCATATTATCGATCTCTTTCTTCGCTGTATCAATATCTGTTGTTAATCGATAATCAAATTGCTTTAATAACTGGGATGATAAATCCTGGCTGACTAGATAGAATGTTAGAACGAATAGTGCAACGGTTGCAAGTAATGTTACGACAACGACTGACATGATTTTAGAGGATATCGTGTATCCTCCAAATTTCCTTTGTTTCGCCATTTTTTCCTACATCTCCACTCTCAGATTTGATTTAAGCATGTACATGTTCAAATTGTCCACAAACAGATGCGATCACATCTTTTAAATAAGATACGATATGTGGGATATGCTCTGGTAACGTATAAGGTGAGATGACAAAAAACTTACTAACACTTAGATAGAATTCTTGTCCTTCTTTAGCATTTACAAGTAAAAACTTCGTTGTATCACCAAAGAACATTTCGTCTCTTTTCTCTCCAAGCTTTTCAAACAGCATTTTGTTCAATTCATTGTTCCGCTCAATTTCCATCACCGTCGCTTCGCCTGAAATTTCTTCTTGAAAGCGCGGTGAGCCATCTAGGTAAATTCTAAACAATGTAGCCATTCCGACGTTGTCATCATTCACGACTTCTGCTTGCGGAATTTCCCTACTAAGTGCTTCTCTGAAGGCAAGGTTCACTTCTAAGAATTGACCAAGCAAGCGCTGGTAGCCTTCAACCCCAAACGTTAACAGCACACTCAGCATACTAATCGAGCTTCCCATTCTTGAGCATTCCAGTGTATAACCCGTATGGTATTCGCCGTAGCCTCTATGACCAACGTATGGTGTCTCTTGTTCTTCCAGATCTAAACGTTTTAGGTCTGCCGCGTTTTTCACTAAGAATAAACTAGATGTGTAAGGTGTTTGGCCGAGCTTTTGAAAGTCAAAGCACATCGTATCAGCAAGAGAAAGATGCTGGAATTTCGCTTGGATTTCTTTTAGCATACGAAGAACACCGTCTGAGAATTGCAGCGGGTTTTCAGCTAGATCATACTCATTAAAGAAAGCAAAGAATCCGCCGAGTGCTGAATCCGCATGAATATGCGGCACCTTTAGACCATATTCCTCAGCAATGGCTTCTGCTGTTTCACGTACCCCTTTTACATCATCAATTGCAATGGCATCTGTTGTTCCGGTTGTTGCGACAATATAAACGGGAATCCCGCCACCCTGTGCAACACGTTCCATTTGACAACGTAAATCTTCCATATCCATCGAATGATCTTTATTCGTTTTAATTCTGATCAAGTTGTCTGTGCCAAGTCCTGTTGCTTCCATTGACTTAAATAAGCTGTAATGTGCCGCATCAGAACAAAACGCATAAAGGTTTTGCGGAACTCCTTTTCGCAGTGACTCTGGCGCAACTTTTACAATCGCTAAACGCAGTCCTGAGAAAATGGCTCCTTGACCTCCCCATGTTGTATATCCCCCGCTCACAGTTGGATCATATCCGATGAGCTTAGACATCATTGAGACCACTCTGACCTCAGCTTCCGCTCCTGCTGGTCCATACACATCCCATAGGTTGTTTCCGTTTACCAGCATCGCCGTCAGCATGCCTAAAATTCCTGGTGTACTTGCCATCGGTAAAATGTTCGTGAAGAAATACTTTGTGTGGTAAGGATGGTTATGTAAAAGCTTCAGTAATTCTTCATTCACAAGTTCCGCTTGTTGGCCGTTCATCGGAATTTGACTTGTTTCTGTGAGCTTTTGGTAAAAATCCTCCTCACGATTCTTTTCACCCTTTAGGTGTGCACGGTTCGGATCTTTCAGGTGATCGACCCCTGAAACAATCTGCTCCATCAATTTGATGAATTCTTTACGCTCTGCTGCATTTCCGTCCTCACTCGGAAACCAGTTCTGAACGAGGTTGTTTGCTCGTACAGTCATATACTATCAATCCTTTCAATGGAAGATTTCCTGTCAAAGTTTATATCGACCCCAATTCAAAAGTTTATAGTCTCGAAATGTTTACTTAAGTATATTTAGATAATTTGTTCATTCATCAAAATAGATAAAACCCTTACAAAACACATCAAAACCATTATGTTAATGAAGCAAAAAAATATATTGATATATCTCAACGCAGGAAATATCCTCCATATCCCTTTTCCGTTCTTCTTCTCATTTTTTTTACTTAACCTGCATAAACATTAAGAAACACTGGAAATACTCTCTAAATCATCATTGTAGAAACCAAATTAATTCTTTAGACTCGTGCCTTTTTACCTGTTTTATTGATATAGCAACTGGAAAATTGCTGAATTTTCTGTTAATAATAGGATGAATTTCACAAAAAGTTTTTCGAAGAGCGAAAATTTTCGTTTTCTCCCCTTTTATTGCTGGGACGAGCTGCTAGACATACTTCGCCGGTTATCACTTTTCTATTTGCTCATTTCATGGTATATTCTAATGGTTCGTTTTCTTTCGTTCCGCCTCTTCCGTGTATCGGAGAAAAGGAGTGTTTTTATGAAAACATTTATTCAAAAACGAGGCCTCGGCTTCTTTGTTATTGCAGTCATCTTACTTTGGCTCAAAACGTATTCGGCGTATTTAATTGAATTTAAACTTGGTATATCAAATGTGCTTCAGCATATTTTGCTTTTCGTGAATCCTATTAGCTCCAGCTTGTTCTTTCTTGGCTTTGCTTTATTGTTCAAGAAAAAATGGCAGCCTGCCGCTATCATTGTGATTCATTTTTTCATGTCTTTTTTACTATACGCAAACATCGTGTACTATCGATTCTTCAATGACTTTATCACGCTGCCTACCGTGATGCAGGCAGGAACGAATGGCGGACAATTAGGTGATAGTGCATTTTCACTCATGCGTTGGACTGATATGTTTTACTTTATGGATACCATCATTTTGATCGTACTGGCAGTCCGCATGAAAAAGCAGCAAACAAGTACAGCTACTGTACCTGTTCAAAAGTCAAAATCGTTTAGACTCGTCCTTGTGTCTTCTATTGTCATCTTTGTGATGAATTTAGTCGCTGCAGAGATTGATCGTCCAGAGCTTTTATCAAGATCGTTCGACCGCAATTATTTAGTGAAATATTTAGGTGCTTATAATTTTACGGTGTTTGATGCCATTCAAAATGTGAAATCAAACAGCCAGCGTGCTCTGGCAAATTCAAATGACGTGACAGATGTAGAGAACTATTTAAAAGCGAACAGTGCTGATCCTAACCCTGCTTATTACGGGAAAGCGAAAGGCATGAACGTGATTACGATTTCTCTTGAATCTCTGCAAAACTTTGTCATTGATTACAAAGTAAACGGAAAAGAAGTGACGCCTTTCCTTAATTCATTGGCACACGACAACAAAACGTTTTACTTTGATAACTTCTTCCATCAAACAGGGCAAGGAAAAACGTCTGATGCTGAATTTATGATGGATACTGGGCTATTCCCATTATCACAAGGCTCTGTTTTTATTAACAAAGCGCAAAACACGTATCAAGCCATTCCTGGCATCCTGAAGAAGGATCAGTACACGTCAGCAGAATTCCACGGCAATACGAAAACCTTCTGGAACCGTAATGAAATGTTTAAGTCGTTTGGATATGACAGATTTTACGATTCTGAGTACTACGATATGAATGAGCAAGATACGAAGAACTATGGGTTGAAAGACAAACCATTCTTCAAAGAATCTATGCCCATGCTTGAAAACTTAAAGCAGCCGTTTTATTCGAAATTCATTACGTTATCGAACCATTTCCCATTTGGAATGGATGAAGGGGATACCGATTTCGAACCTGGTGACTTCGGAGATTCTGTCGTCAATAACTATTTCCAATCCGCTCATTATTTAGATGAAGCCATTGAACAGTTCTTCAACGACCTGAAAAAGTCTGGTCTCTATGACAATACAGTCGTCATTATGTACGGTGACCATTACGGCATTTCTGAAAACCACAATGAAGCGATGGAAAAAGTGACAGGACAAAAAATTGGAGATTATGAAAATGCGCAGCTTATGCGTGTACCGCTCTTTATCCATGTACCAGGCGTAAAAGGCGGACAGATTCATAAATACTCTGGTGAAGTCGATGTCGCACCAACCCTTCTACACCTGCTTGGCGATGATACGAAGAACTATTTAATGTCTGGTTCAGATATCTTATCGAAAAATTTCAAAGAGCTAGTGCCATTTAGAAATGGTGACTTCGTCTCTAAGGATTACACAAAAGTAGGCAATAACTATTACAGCAACAAAACAGGCGAGAAAATTGAGCCGACTGATAAGGCATCACAAGAAAATGAAACGGTGAAAAAGATGCTTGAGACATCTGATAAGATTGTCACCGAAGATTTACTCCGTTTCTACAAGCCTAAAGACTTTACACCGATTGACCGCAATCAATATGACTATACAAAGAAAGTACAGGATGAAGAAGATTCCTCTTCCGCCAAAGATGAAGCAAGCTCTTCATCAAAATAACTTTCTCATTTTAAGAACCAGCCGATCTCTGATCAGCTGGTTTTTTTCACGTTTGACCCCTATTTCACCGGGTATAGAAAGAAGAAGGAGGGATTTTATCATGAAGAAAACAACCGCTTTTGTCATGACTGCTTCACTCGCTACGTCCGCCTTCATTGGATTCAGCCCTGTAGTCCCAGCACATGCCATAAGCAAATCAGCAGTCAAGCAATCCGTTCCTCAAGGTCCGACAACCGCTTTAAACACCATTTATGAGCTGGCACATAAAGGACAAATGCCGTATTATGCAAAAGGCTTTAAAATTGGTGTTCAAACAAAGAAGGATGTCCATCATAAACTAGGAAATCCATATCCAGAAACAGGCCAAAGTAGCTTTGATTTGTATCATGCTGAAATGGGGAATCCGGGATTTGCTTTTCATTATGATGCAAAAGGCAAAATTGATGAAATTCGTTATTTCGGCACAAATGTAGAAAAAGAAACGAATATCGGCGGAATGACCCCTTCCCTACTAAAGAAACAACTTGGACAAGCGGATTCAGTCAGTACCATCCCACAGACAAAAGAGAAAAAATACGTGTATCGAACTGGAGATTATGAGCTGGAATTTATCGTCGGTCATGATCCAGATATCAGTCAGCAGAAGCTCACCGTCCTGCATATTAACCTGGTGAAAGCTGATTCCTAAATAAAAAAGCATCCTGAGCAGAAGCTGAGGATGCTTTTTCTTTATTATGAAGCCACTTCTAAATGCGGTTTTCTTTTCATTGTTCGTTTCAAGACTGGACCTGCGACATAATCAAGTCCAAATTTGCCTGCATTTCCTTTCGCAGCCATGATGATGATAGCAATGAGCAAAAGAAGCGGGTTGACAGAGACGGTACCAGCTAGTAAGAAAGAGACATTCATCATGCTTCCGAAAAATGCTGCGGTTGTTGTGAATAATCCAACAATTAATCCTAGACCTACTAAAATTTCTCCCCACATGACCATGGCACTAAATAGACCAGCATTCGGCAAAGCGACATTTTCTAAAAACCATACATAGAACGGATACACAAGGTTTCCATCTTTGACAACAGGTTCAGCTATCGCAAATTGTAAATATCCTGATGCATCGAATCCGCCTGTTAGTTTTCCTATACCAGATGTGAGCCAAGTCCAACCGATATAAAGTCTTGCTGCCAAAAGGATAACCGCTGCCCATACATTCGTTTGTAAGAATTTTGTAAACATGATGATGCCTCCCTTTAATTTATGTGAATTTCTTCACATTTTCTTTATGATCTTATTATACTATGTTAAAACTAATTTGTGATCTTTTTCACATACGTATTCACAAATTGTTCATGAATATCTAATTGAGGTAACTTTTCCCTTGCTAAATCCGTCTTAGTCATTTCAGACAATGAAAAGAGGGTTCACTTTGTATGAAAACATTATTCCATTTTGCTTATTTACAGGCCATCTCATGTCTATTCCCCGTCATGATCTTTGCGGCGCTTGCCATATCAAAGATGGTTTCTATTCCTTTTCTTCACCGGTATGATGTCATTCTACTGCTTTGCCTTGCGGCTCAGATCCTGATGCTGACACTTCGGCTGGAGACATTGAATGAATTGAAGGTGATCTGTCTATTTCATCTGATAGGTATTGGCTTAGAATTGTATAAAGTTCATATGGGTTCTTGGTCCTATCCTGAAGAGGCTTATACAAAAGTCTTTGGGGTTCCGCTCTATAGCGGATTTATGTATGCAAGTGTAGCAAGCTATATTTATCAGGCACTGTCCCGGCTTCACGTACAGGTCCGTTCATGGCCGCATCCGTTTCTTTCGATCGGAACCAGTTTGAGTATTTATCTCAACTTTTTTACGCATCATTGGTTCTATGATCTGAGATGGTGGCTGACATTACTGCTTGTTGTCGTATTTCGAAAAACATCTGTGTCGTTTCAGGTTGGTTCTTCTACTTTTCGAATGCCGCTTGTCGTCTCATTCTTGCTGATTGGTTTCTTTATTTGGATTGCCGAAAATGTCACCACCTTTTTAGGAGCATGGCAATATCCAAATCAACAGCACGCTTGGTCGCTCGTCCATCTTGGGAAAATTAGTTCTTGGTTTTTACTTGTTGTGATCAGTATTGTGCTTGTCATCGAACAACGCAAACAAAAAAGCGTACAGCCGATTTGACCCGGCTGTACGCTTTTTTTAATCTCGATCGACTTCCTTCCGAAGATCATCTGCGACAAATTCTACATTCGTTCCAATGATGATTTGTACAGAGTTTTTTCCTGAAGTCAGTACCCCTTTGGCACCTGCTTTTTTCAAAGTACTTTCATTTAATACTTGTGTATCTTCTACTGTTAAACGTAGACGAGTGGCACAATGATCAATCGTCGTGATATTTTCTTTGCCACCAAGTCCCTCTAGAAGCATACTTGCACCTTCTGTCTTCGTATCATCGGCTGCAATATCTTCAATTTCATCATCTTCTCTTCCTGGTGTTTTGAGCTTTAACAGTTTAATGAGGAAATAGAAAACAACAAAGTACAGAATGCCATAAAGCACGCCAACCCCAAGTAGCATGAGTGGTTTTTGGGCGATACCAAAACTTAAAATGTAATCAATCGCTCCTGCTGAAAAGGTGAAGCCGCTATGAATCCCAATGATATTTACAATAAAGAGCGATAGACCTGTCAGCACAGCATGGACACCATATAAGAGTGGAGATAAAAACATAAAGGAGAATTCAATAGGTTCAGTGATTCCTGTAATAAATGACGTCAGCGCCATCCCAATCATCAAACCAGCGGTTGCTTTTCGCTTTTCAGGTTTTGCTGTCACAACCATGGCTAGACATGCCGCTGGCAGACCAAACATCATCACTGGGAAAAACCCAGTCATAAAGACACCTGCACTAGGATCTCCTTTAAAGAATCGTGCTAAATCCCCTGTTGCTCCGCTGAATTCCCCGAATTGAAACCAAAATAAGTTGTTCAGTACATGATGAAGTCCTAATGGAATGAGCAAGCGGTTAAAGAAACCAAATAACCCTGCACCCGTTGCACCAAGACTTAAAATCCATTCCCCTAATCCATTGATCCCGCTTTGAATTGGCGGCCATACAAATCCGAAAATAGCGGCTAATAAAATGGTGAAAAGTGCAGTCATAATAGGCACAAGCCGTCTTCCGCTAAAGAACCCTAAGTATTCGGGTAGTTTTTTATCCTTGAATCGATTGTACACATAACCTGCCAGTAGGCCGCATAAAATACCGCCAAATATCCCCATATTGTTCGTAGAATTAATTGATGTTGTACCAGCTGATAAAATAAAATAAGCAATCGCTCCTGATAATGCCGCTGCCCCGTTGCCATCCTTTGCAATACCGATCGCTATACCCATTGCAAAAATCAAAGCCAAGTTTTCAAAAATGGAATTTCCCGCTGCATGAATAAACGGGATATCAAATACATCCTTCCGTCCAATAGCCAAAATAATTCCTGCTGCTGGAAGCACAGCGATTGGAAGCATAAATGATTTGCCGAGCTTTTGAAGAAACTGAAACACCATTTGCATTCTCCCCCTTTGTCATCATCATGACGAAACGTCCATGATGCTCATAAAAAATATATCATATACACATCTAGTTATCTATACCAATTTGTCCACATTCATTTGAATTCCGCTCTTTACTCTTTTTGCGTAAAATGTGGTAAGCTATTGAATAGAATGAAGTTATAGAAAGCGGGAATGAACAGTGATTGTCAAACATGATCATGAGTTAGAAGCCTTAAAAAAAGTCGGCCGAATTGTCGCTTTGGCAAGAGAAGAAATGAAAAGCCAAGCGAAACCAGGCATGTCTACAAAAGAACTAGATTTGATTGGGAAAAAAATATTAGAAGAACATGGGGCGAATTCAGCACCTGAAAAGGAATATGACTTCCCTGGAACGACTTGTATCAGCGTGAACGATGAAGTTGCTCACGGTATTCCAAGTGAAAAAACCATTTTACAAGAGGGCGACCTCATCAATATTGATATTTCAGCAGAGCTGGACGGCTATTATTCCGATACCGGCATTTCCTTCGTATTAGGTACAGGTGATGCTCGTCTTGAAGCATTATGCCAGTGTGCAGAGGATGCATTCCTCGAAGGATTAAAGCATGCAAAAGCCGGCAAAAGACAAAATCAAATTGGCCGTGCGGTCTACAATACAGCAAAAGAACAAGGATTTACTGTCATTAAAAACCTGACAGGACATGGCATTGGGAAAAGTCTCCATGAAGCACCTAACCATATTTTGAACTATTATGATCCATTCGATAATGCTTTGTTTAAGAATGGCACCGTGATCGCCTTTGAACCTTTTATTTCAACAAATGCTGAATCGATTTATCAGGCTGATGATGGCTGGACCTTTAAAACACCAGATAAAAGCCTAGTCGCACAGATTGAACATACCATTGTGATTACAAAAGACGAACCAATTATATTAACGAAGCTGTAAGCCTGCTAATCCCCTTCTTCATTGGAGGGGATTTTTTCATTTCCCTTTCACGAATCTGTCACGACTAAACAAAAATGCCTGTGGTAAAATAGGCAAAGATATGCGAAAGGGGTCTTATTTGATATGTGGTTCATCATCATCGGCGTTATCTTTTTGATTGAAAGTATTATCTTAACGGTTGTAGGTATTAAGAAAAAACAATCCATGATGACTTACCTTGGTATTGTCATCATGATTATGACGGTCGGCATGATCATCGTTACCCTCAACCCGCCAAATTCATAAATGATTATTTCCAGCATATACATGGATCATAGGAAGATAGAATCAGTTTTCATTTATTCATACCTGCACACTTTTCACGTCCTTTTTTGAGATGTTACAATGCAGGCAGTTTCAATTGAAAGGAGTTTTCTATCATGCATTATGGTAGCAAAGGCTGGTATGTCGAAGAATTAAAGAAGCTTGGTGTGACCAAGCATGAAGGAAGAAAGCTTCAAAGCTTAAAAACATATTTCCTTGCAAATCTTCTTGAGCAAAAGAAACCTAGCTCATAAGCGCTAAAAAACCGTACATCTTATACTGATGTACGGCTTTTTTTAAATGGGCTGAACTCGCTTTTCTAAAGGCTTCCTCACGACATCTGCTAAGGCATCTACTTCAAGAACGGCTTTCAGCCTCTCTGGACTTGTTTGACGATATTTGACCTCGTTCACTTCATGGATTGTAATATGATGAGATGCTTTTTCGACTAATACAAGAGAAGCATCAGCAGGCACTAAGCCTTCTTTCAGCACCCGTAAATAAAAGCCGGTATACCCCGTTTGCTGCACTTCCTTTACAAGCTTCATGTTGCCATGCTTAAAAGATAGTTTCACACACGGCTGCCTTGGCTGACTCACTTCAACAAGTGCCTCTCAGTTGAAATACATCCCCAATTCGCACTTCTGTTTCAACTAGTTGATGAACGGTCACATTCTCACCGAAGGCAGCTTCCTGTAACGGAACCCCTAAAAACTGCTCGAAATAAGTATAGTGATCGTATGGAAAGACGCAGACGGCTTTATCATATCCTCCATGATGAACCAAATCACCTTGACCATCTCCCTCAAAATTGACCTTACTCAAATAGACAGGCTCATGTATTCGCTTTTTGTTGACGGCTGTTTTGATTTCTTTTCCGTTTGCATAGGTCGTGATGGGTTGTCCTACTTGAATTCCTACTATGTCATATTTCTTATGTCCCACGATGACCATCTCCTTTGATTGTCTCATGGCTATTATTTTACATCGTTAGACAATGAAATCATAGTCGGGTGCGTGAAGGTCAGTTACATGCTATGGTACGATGAGAAAAAAGGAGAGATGACATTGATTCATTATCATGCCATTGTCACAGGACGGGTGCAGGGAGTCGGCTTTCGCTATTTTGTACAAGGAGAAGCCGTCAATCGCGGGATGAAAGGCTGGGTACGCAACACAGATGAAGGACATGTCGAGTTAAAGGTAGAGGGGGAGCAGCAGGAAGTGCTTGATTTCTTAAAGACAGTCCGGAAAGGAAGCCCTTTTTCAAAGGTCACAGATATGCAAATGGAGCAGCTCCCTGAGTTCGCTCATTATCAGGATTTTCGCATCAAGGGATGAGCTTTCATCAAAAAACAAAGAAGACAAAGTGCTAAAATCAAGATCATTTTAGCACTTTGTCAACAATCAAAAAACCTAGCTTTCGCTAGGCTTTTTCTTTTCCATGATAGGGCTTTTCTTGATAAAAATAATTCGGCTTCACAATGGTATTGTCATAATGCTTGTGGAAGATGTGGGTCGCAGCTGGTGAGACCGGTGGAATCAGCCAAGTCCAGTCCCCAGTAAGCTTACGGTCAGCCTTTTCTTCTTGCTTTTCGAACTGTTTGAATTGATGTGCTGCTGTATGGTGATCAACAATGGTCACCCCTGCTTCTCGGTAAGAATGAAGAACCGCCACATTCAACTCAACAATGGCTTTGTCCTTCCAAAGCGACGCATTCTTTGTCGTGTCCAGTCCTAAAATCGAAGCGACTTTTTTCAGCATATTGTAGCGATTTTCATCGGCTAGGTTACGTGCGCCAATTTCTGTGCCCATATACCAGCCATTGAACGGCGCTGCATTGTAATGAATACCGCCAATCTCCAATTTCATATCAGCAATAATCGGAACGGCGTACCATTTCAGTCCTAAATCACGAAATCCTTCATATTCCGGATGGGTGATCTCGACTTCTTGGACAATTTCTTTCGGTAGCTCATACAGAACTGGCGGTTGATTCTTTAGTTGAAACATGAGAGGCAGGATATCAAAATGCGTGCCTTCACCTTTCCAGCCATGGGCTTCACACAGCTTAGTTAATTCAAGAGAAGCCTCGTCGCCGATGATACCATACTCCGTCTCATAGCCTGCATAACGAACGAGCTGATGATTATAAATGATGACTTCCTTTTGCGAATCATTTTCTGGAGGAAAGATCGTAATGGATGGTTTGATTTTCCCATTATTTGTCGCATACTCAATATGATGAAAGAGTGCCTCTTTCACCTCTTCTTCTGTCTTCACATGACGGCAGTCGTGAACATGCAGGGTTGACCAAAATAAACGGCCAATGCAGCGGTTGCTGTTGCGCCATGCCATTTTCGCTCCGTGCGCCAATTCCTCTTGTGTGTGAGTATACGTCCCTTTAGAGTTAATTTCTTGTTTTATTTCATGCAGTCGTGCTGCCTTCTCTTCATTTGACTTGCCCAATTCTTCATAGCATACAGAAATAAAAGCTTCTGCTTCATTCCACAACGCTTCTTGATTACTCAAACATACTCGCCTCACTTTAATACGAATATATCCATTGTAGCGGTTTCTATTTATAAATTCACTAGTTTCAAACCATTTTTTATCATATCATCCGACCATTGTCCTTAGAGCGCAGATGAATCAATCCGTTTAAGGGTTTGCTCGAGCCAGCGGACATAGCCTTTTTCTCTTTCAATTGCCCTTGTCAGCACTAAATAATGCCCAAATTGCGCTGAATAAAGCGATTCAGCACCCGGATCTTCCTCTGTTAACGCGAGCAGATTCTGCTTTAGCATGTCTACTTTCTTCGTGCGCTCTAGTAGTTGATGTGTAAACAGGTCAGCCGCTTCCTTTTTGTCCATAGAGGAGATGAAAAATGTTTTGAGCATGAATTCATCCTTTGTTGTTTCTGGGATCGGGTCTTTTGTCCTTAACCATTGATGCAATGCTGCTTGTCCTGCCTCTGTGATTTGATAGACCTTTTTCTCCAGCTTCTTCCCTTGTATACGAACATCAAATTCAATAAACCCTTCATCTGTGAGCCGTTTCAGCTCAGGGTAAATTTGACTATGTTTCGCACTCCAAAACTGTCCAAGGGAATCCTTAAAATGTTTGGTGATATCGTATCCAGTCAGCTCACACTGATCTAGTAAGCCAAGAATGGCATATTTCAAAACTCTCATGATGTGCCTCCAACGCTTATTCTTTGACAATAGTATACCATAGACTTTAAAATAAATATGTAAATCACGACATGTTTGAAACAACATCATTCTAATGAAAGAAGGAATAAACATGGATCAATTCGTTGGACTTCATATGATTTATACGTATGAAAATGGCTGGGAATATGAGATTTACATTAAAAACGATCACACCATTGATTACCGCATTCATAGCGGAATGGTTGGGGGCCGATGGGTCCGTGATCAAGAAGTGAACATTGTAAAGCTGACAAAAGGCGTTTACAAAGTTTCTTGGACAGAACCAACTGGGACAGACGTCTCTCTGAACTTTATGCCTGAAGAAAAACGCATGCATGGCGTTATCTTCTTTCCAAAATGGGTGCATGAACGTCCAGATATCACCGTTTGCTATCAAAATGACTACATCGATCTTATGAAAGAATCTCGTGAAAAGTACGAAACATATCCTAAATATGTTGTTCCAGAATTTGCGGACATTACGTATATTCATCATGCAGGTATAAATGACGAAACCATTATCGCCGAAGCACCATATGAAGGCTTGACTGATGAAATAAGAGCCGGACGAAAATAAAAAAGCAGCACGCACTGTGCCGCTTTTAAATTGTAGACAAAGGGCTAAAATGATGTTGATTTTAGCTCTTTTTTATTTAATGCCTAACGCCTTTTTAGATAGCAAGAACCGGTACACTGGCAGTTCATCGCCTTCTTTTGAAGCAATCAATCCAGATGACATATAGCTATCTTTTGATTCTGGCTCAAGGGCAAGTGACAATAAATTCGTTTGCTGCTGCGCCGTGACATATACCTTTGTCCCTTTTGGTAGCTGACGTTTCTTTTGGATGAGTTCTGTTTCAAGCTGAATATCTTTTTTGCTCTTTTCGTCTCGTTTTGTTACTTGATAGGCTTGTACCGGTACTTTAACACTGG
The DNA here is from genome assembly GCF_038610765.1 of Bacillus sp. FSL R5-0422. NCBI lineage: Bacteria > Bacillati > Bacillota > Bacilli > Caryophanales > Bacillaceae > Bacillus > Bacillus sp. FSL R5-0422. Next base: position 749,168 of record NZ_CP152014.1, on the reverse strand, counting down.
CAGGCAATGTGACACTTTTTATCCCTAAGGTTTGCAGCTTCCGTTCTACCCCTTCATGTCCAGGTAAAACAAGATAAGCTGTCGGTCGTTCTCTCGACATGACAGGATTCGCATCGCTTGCACTGTGGAAACGTACAGGGACATTGATGGTCTGTCCTTTTTCAATATCTACCATTTCAAGCGAATCATCCACAGGCGCTTTGAAATCATCTTGAATGACTACTTGGTCGTCATCATTCGATTGGAGACCTTTTTTCACCAGCTTCAAACGCTCCGTCACCATTTGCTGTTTCACCTGCTTTGCATGTTTCACCGTTGTTTCAATGATTTTTTCATGTGTAGTCACTTGCGCTGCGACGCGGCGGGTAAAGTCCTCTCTTCCAATTCCAATTCCTCTGCTTTCTACAAGAAAGGATAGCGCTGGCGAGAGTCCCAGAGCATTTCGACCAATTCTTGCATCCGTTCCGCCTTCATAGAGATCGATCTTTCCATCTTTTCCTTTTGTGCTTGTATAATATAAATCATTTGAAAACCCTTGATTTGTCAACGTTTCACGGACGCCGCTCACGTATAATTCATTTGACGTCAGCCGAATGCTTTCTGGAATATTCAAGTTCTTCCCTGATAAGATCAATAAATCATGATATTTGAGTGCACCCGCTGCGCCGATATCATCAAACTGCTTTTGTCCTACATCGTATTCATGGGCATCAATGACCACTTCTGGAGCATACCGATTAAATTCTTGATGCAAAGCTGTCAGCTCTGGAGATTCTAATGTCATATGATCACGGTTCCCATCCATTCCGTTTGCAAGCCTGCGGTCAAACGCATAAGAACCGTCAGGATTAATTCTCGGAACAATGATGATATTGACATGATTCAGTATACGCTCTCCTTGTTTACCTGCTAATCGTTTTGCGATGACGAGAGCCGACTCACCGGAGGCTGGTTCATTTCCGTGTATTTGTGCTTGAAGCCAGATCGTTGGCTTTTTTGAAAGTGGAGAAATATGACGATCCTTTGTGAAGTAGAGGGCTGGAATGGACCGTCCTTCAATGGATGTTCCAATCTGTTTCTGCGTAGCGTAAGGACTTTTGCGGACAATGTCACGTAAGAATTGTTGAAGTTCTTCTTGCGTGGTGAAGGCTTCTCCTTTTTTCTGAAATGCGGGGGTATCAAACGTCTCGTCAGGCTCAGGGTATAGCTTCTTCACTGAAGCTGGCTGTTCATAACTTTTTCCATAATAAGGGGTATCTGCATGAGCTGAATCTAGGCTCACCATCGACAAACTTCCTGCTATGAGACATACTGCAGCAAAAAGAATCTTGCCTTTTCGGTTGGACATGCTATCCTCTCCCTTCGTTGATTTGCATTATAAAGAAAAAAACAGTAAAAGTGTCAGTATTTTTCAAAAATATATCTTTTGGAGGAACAGATATGCTTTTTGTATAGGGCAAATGAATCGAGCCTGCTCGGCAATATGACCTAAAAAAAGTGCCTGCTCAGGTAGCAGACACTCTTTTATTTACCAAATGGAGATGGCCCCAATGAGTACCGACATGACCGTCATGGCGACAACTGCAAGCACAGCCCATTTCATCCCAAACTTCTGATGCTGATCCAGTGATACACCAACAAGTCCAACAAGTAAATGAGTGGATGGTACAAGTGGGCTTAACATATGAATCGGCTGGCCAATAATAGAGGCTCTTGCGATTTCAATTGTATCAACACCGTATGCTGCCGCTGTTTCAGATAGGATCGGCAGGACCCCGTAAAAGTATGCATCATTCGGCATAAAGAAGGTAAATATCCCGCTTGTAAGCGCCACAATAACCGGTATAAAGCCGCCAAGCTGCTCAGGAATGGCAGATACAATCGATATCGCCATTTCATCAACCATTTTCGTGCCAGTTAAGATGCCTGTAAAAACCCCTGCTGCAAAGATCATGGAAGCAATCGCTAAGACGTTGGTTGAGTGAGCCGCAATCCGCTCACGCTGCTGTTCAAGGTTCGGATAGTTCACGATAATTGCTACACAGAAAGCAAGAACAAATAGGACTGTTAAGCTGACTTTTCCTGAGACGAGAAGGAGCACCAATAACAACGTAAGCGTTAGGTTAAACCACCAAAGTTTCGGTCGCTTGATGTCATCCTGTAGTGCCGCTGCCATTTCATTTGCATGTATCGGCTGTTCGAGTTCAATGACACCAAGACGCTTTCTTTCAGACTTCCCAAGAAAGTATGCCACCACAATCATGCTCAAAACCCCTGCACCAATGACTGGAATCATCGGGCCAAATAAAAGTGATGGATCCACGCCAAGTGCACTTGCCGCTCTAGGTGTGGCTCCTCCCCATGGAATCGTATTCATAATTCCCATGCCGACTCCGGCAATCCCCGCTAAAATAATCGGACGGATGCCAAGCAGCGTAAATAATGGAAGCATCGCTGTTGTTGTAATCATGTATGTTGTTGTCCCGTCTCCATCAAGTGCAACAAGCATGGTCAGGACAGCTGTTCCGACGACGATTTTTAAAGGATCGCCTTTGACAATGTTTAAAATTTTTGCCACCATCGGATCAAATAAACCAGCATCAATCATAATGCCAAAGTATAAAATCGCAAACATGATCATGACCGCTGTTGGTGCGACTTGCTGCACACCTTTGACAATCATGTCAGAAATTTCTGTAAAATGAAAACCTGCAATAAGAGCAAATGCAATTGGCGTTAATACCAATGCCGTTAAAACAGACATACGTTTCGTCATAATCAAAACCATAAATACAACCATCATAAGAAATCCTAAGATTGCTAGCACTTTGTTCACCCCTTATGTTGTATACGCTTTCATTAAATGTTGGTATCCCATTTCCAACCCTTTCTGTCATGATATCTGACGCCTGAATTGAAGTAAATATTATGAATTTTAATTCTTTTTCGGGCAATAAATGCTTTTTGTTCATTTTGTTCAAACCTTGATTTTAATGGATTCCATGAAAAAAAGCGGTCTCACTCAACCGCTTGTTCTCCTTGGATAAACTGCTCATATCGTCTTAATTGATCTTCCATAAAGATCTTTGCTTCTTTGCTGTCCATATAACGACTTGTCCAGCCCTTTTGCTTTAATTGCTTTTTCCACGACTTCGTTTGTGTCATTTTTTGAAGAAGCTGATCCCATTCACGTATATCTTTTTGACTCATTTGTTTTGGGCCCATCACACCACGCCAATGAGAGAAAATGAGCGGGATGCCTTGCTCTTTCCAAGTCGGCACATCTTCAAATCCAGCTAAACGCTTGTTCGTTGTGGTTGCCACAAGCTTTAGCCTTTTCTTTTCATAGTCATGACGAACCTCTGTAATCGTGGTCGTTGCTGCATCAACTTCATGATCTATGAGCGCTTGGAATAAATCATCTGCACTGTCAAATTTCAAAAATTGAATGCGATATGGATCAATTCCTGCCATTTCTGCCGCACGTGCGAACGAGATTTGATCATCATTACCGAAATCTGGGGCAAATCCAATTTTTAAGGAATCTGGTTTCTTCTTTAGAGTGTTTAACAACTCCTTCCCGTTTGAAAAGGGCGAATCCACTGGGACTGCAACGACCTGCCACTCTTCTGCCAAAATGGCGAGCGGTGTGACATCGTTCATTGTCATGTTACTGCTGCCAAGCAAATTACGGCTTAACAATAAACTTGAATTTAAACTAATATAGTTGGTATCTCGCTCTAGCATATATGTCCATCCTTTATCCACCGTTCCGCCTCTTTGATAAAGGATATTCACCGGCTGCTTCACCAGCTTTTCTTTCTCAAGCACTGATTTCATCACTTGAGCTGTTTGGTCAAAGCCGCCATCAGGAACACCAGACACCACAATATATAATGGGCTGTGCTCCAGGAAAGAGTCGCCTCCCTTTTTTTCATTAAAGGTGAGCGCCAGACAAAGACATATGATGATCACGATAAGGCATATTGCTTTTTTCATGTTTTAAGACTCCGCTTGCTTTTTGGCGCAGGATAATATTTTCGCTCTGGTCTGCCAATGATTCCATACGCAAGTTCTGCCCGGCATTCTCCAGTTGTCACTAGATACTCCACGTACCGCCTCGCTGTTGTGCGTGATGCCCCCATTTTTTCTCCGAGTTCTTCTGCTGAAATTCCATCATTCTCTGATTCTATCAACGTTTTCACCTTGTCCAAGGTCAGTGAATTGATCCCTGTAGGCAGGTCTCTGTCACCCTTTTCCTTTGGCTCTTCTTGCATCTGTCCAAAAAACAAATCAATCATCGTTTGATTGACTTCATCCTTGGAATTGATCATGTCTTTCTTCTCTTTATATTCCGTTAAAACTTGCGCAAACTTTTGTGCAGTCACTGGTTTGATTAAATAATGAACCACTCCGTATTGAAGGGCGTCTCTTAAAAGTGTCGTTTCCGTCGCAGCTGTGATAATCATCACATCTACTTCTGGATAGCGTTCTCTTAAAAGCGGCAACAGGTTTGTGCCGAGTTCATCGGGCATATACACATCAAGCAAGATGAGGTCGACTTGTTCCTGTTGAAGCGCCTCCCACATATCTTTTGCACTCTTTGCCTTTCCGGCGACTTGAAATCCTTCTATTTGTTGTATATAAGATGCATGAATGGCTGCGATTCGAAAATCATCCTCCGCAATGAGTACCTTCATCACCATTTATTCCCCCTTTGTGCCTTTCGGTATGTATGCAGTGAAGATGGCACCGCCTTCTTTTTGGTTCGTCACTTCAATCCAGCCTCCAAGTTCATCCAGCACTTCTTTCACATTCGCTAGCCCGTAGCCTCGTCCTTCCCCCTTTGACGAATGGCCTCTTGTGAAAATATGTGAAAGTTCTTCCTCGCCTACTCCATCACCTGAATCAGATACTTCTATGATAATATCAAACCCAATATCTGTGATGAACAGGCTGACCTCGCGCGTCTCCTTATTTAGTACGGCCTCAAAGGCGTTATCTACCAGATTACCAATGATGGTAATAAAGTGAGATAGACTTAAATGTGCTGGAAGCGGCTCCAATGAACTATTTTCGTCGATGTGGAAATGTACCTTCTTCTCAGAGGCTTTCCCTATCTTGCCAAGTAGAATGGCTTGTATTTTAGGAGATCGTATTTGCTTCATCAGTAAATCGTGCTGACGGTTTTGCAGCGTATATTCTTCCTTTATTAAGTCAATGGCTTCATCCACTTGCTTCAGCTCAAGTAAACCTAAAATGGCATACAGCTTATTTGAGAATTCGTGCGTTTGTGCCCTCAGGTCTTCTGAATATTGGCTGACCTCTGTTAATGTATCCAGCAGTTTCGTCAGCTCTGTTTTCTCCCTGAAGCTCACAATCCCTCCAAAGACATGGTTGTCTTGCACCACTTTTTTCACATTTAAGACATAGGTTTTATTATTTACGACGGTTTCGATGTTCGGTTCAATCGTCTCTTCCTTTAAATAGAAAAGGAGATTGGCTTTTGGCAAGACTTGATCAATATGAAGCGGCAGCTCTGATGAAACGCGAAGCATCTGTTCAGCAGATGTATTCATCATCGTCATCGCGCCTTTGCGGTCAAATGCAATAATCCCTTCTTTTATCGCAAGCAGCATCGCTTCTCTTTCTCGGAATAATGAAGCAATTTCATGCGGTTCAAGCCCTAATGTATCTTTACGAATACTTCTTGTTAAAAAAATCGCTCCGAATATACCTGGCAAGAGGACAAGTAGAGCAATATAGCTAAGCTTGAATAGTTGATGGGCTGTCGCTTGATCGATTTCCTTTTTTAAAAATTCGACGGTGACTGTGCCAATAATTTCTTCATGCTTGCCTGTTTCTTTCATAATTGGGGCACTACCTCTGACAACGGTTTCACCATTAGAATCACCCGCTGATATGGAGGTTCCCCCAAATAGCAGGGTACTTCTCCCTCTAAATACACTGATGGTTTTGCCTACATTCTCATGGTTCGTATGAAAAAGGACCTTCCCCTTTTGATTGGTAATGAAGATGGCATGTGCTTTGACTTGATCTTTCATTTGCTCAAGTACTGCCTGTTCCTCGTCCTGAGACACGGATGAGGTAGCCACCGATGTTTTAATGGGCGGCATATATGAGATTGTTCTAGCGGTTTGCACCGCGAGCTGTTCAGCTTGTCGCTGCCTTTCTGACGTCTGTAGAAAACCAAAGCAAATGGTCAATAACGCAATGACAACAAGCAAAAGCCCGATAATTAACCCTAAGATTTTCGTTTGCAAAGTGACTTTCCTTTTGCCCATCCTCACCGCTACAACCCCTAATTCAACTAATTTCATCAACTAGACTCTAAGAAAATCATATCATTTTTTCTCACTAAGTTAAGAGAAAATTCATTCAAAACAAAAAAGGACGACTCATGATTGAGTCATCCGAATGTGTTCATTACGTGATTGATAAACCAGCACTCGCATAGCCTGCTACAGTATTCAGTAAAGATAGACCTGTAGCTGTTGCAGAGAAGACAACGAGCAATCTTGTTTCAGGTGTGACTGGTACATTTAAACCAGTCGCAATACCATTTGCAATAGCACCCAGTGTTAAAACTCCGGTTAAAGCTGGGGCTAATGTGACACTCGCTACTTGTGTGAAACTGTTATTTGGTGTCGGTGAAGCGAATAGACTAGCCGTTACGGTAACACTTGTGCCGACCAAAGAAAGTGCTGCTGTTGTACTGAAATAACCGGCAAATGACGTAATCGTTCCAGCTCTCGGAACTGAGAACGCCATGTTGATTAAAGTGCCTGCAGCGCCTGTTAAATCAATGATTCCGCCTAAAATACTGACACCTGTCGCTGAGTTACCAAATCCGATCAAGCTAGATGTTCCAACGAGACCGCCCGCAACTGTCGTCAAGACAGCAGGTGTACCTGAAGCAAATGGAATGATCGCACTCGATCCTGTCACACCTGTTGGACCTGTAGCTCCCGTGGCTCCTGTACCTGTAACGCCGGTTGCACCGGTGACTCCGGTTGCTCCCGTGGCTCCTGTTAAACCTGTGGCGCCAGTCACTCCGGTCGCTCCCGTGGTGCCGGTTAAACCTGTAGCGCCAGTCACTCCGGTCGCTCCCGTGGCGCCGGTTAAACCTGTGGCGCCGGTGACTCCAGTAGCTCCCGTGGCTCCTGTACCACCCGTTACCCCGGTGGCTCCGGTTGCTCCGGTTGCTCCGGTGACTCCTGTGACACCGGTCGCACCTGTATCTCCGGTTGCACCGGTCGCTCCTGTACCCGTGGCTCCCGTAGCTCCTGTATCACCCGTTACCCCGGTGGCTCCGGTGACTCCTGTAACGCCGGTTACCCCTGTGGCACCAGTTACTCCTGTACCGGTGGCTCCGGTGGCTCCTGTATCACCCGTTATCCCTGTTGCACCTGTTACTCCGGTGACTCCCGTGGCGCCTGTATCTCCAGTTGCACCAGTCACTCCTGTACCTGTTGCTCCGGTGGCTCCTGTATCACCTGTTGCACCTGTTACTCCGGTGACTCCCGTGGCGCCTGTATCTCCGGTTGCACCAGTAACTCCTGTACCTGTTGCTCCTGTAACACCTGCGGCTGCCAATAACGTATAGTCTGGTGACGTATCTGGTGTACCTGTTGGTGGTGCTGTATTCACAACATAGGTTCCACCATCAAATGTCACCACTTGACCTACTGGATAGGTTGGAGCTGCTGCTGGATCAAATGCCACAATGCCGGTTAACCCTACGCCGGTGGCTCCTGTTATTCCTGTTGCTCCCGTATCACCCGTTACACCAGTTGCTCCGGTGGCTCCTGTAACGCCGGTGGCGCCAGTTTCTCCTGTTGCACCGGTTGCTCCTGTTCCCGTGACTCCCGTAGCTCCTGTATCACCCGTTACACCAGTTGCTCCAGTTGCTCCGGTCGCTCCTGTGACTCCTGTTGCACCAGTTTCCCCTGTTGGACCGGTCACTCCTGTTCCCGTGACTCCCGTAGCTCCTGTATCACCCGTTACACCAGTTGCTCCGGTCGCTCCTGTGACTCCTGTTGCTCCTGTATCACCCGTTACTCCGGTCGCTCCTGTCACACCTGCGGCTGCCAATAACGTATAGTCTGGTGACGTATCTGGTGTACCTGTTGGTGGTGCTGTATTCACAACATAGGTTCCACCATCAAATGTCACCACTTGACCTACTGGATAGGTTGGAGCTGTTGCTGGATCAAATGCCACAATGCCGGTTAACCCTACGCCTGTGGCTCCTGTTATTCCTGTTGCTCCTGTATCGCCCGTTACACCAGTTGCTCCGGTGGCTCCTGTAACGCCGGTCGCACCAGTATCGCCCGTTACACCGGTTGCTCCGGTCGCTCCTGTAACGCCGGTAGCACCAGTATCACCCGTTACTCCTGTCGCGCCGGTAACTCCCGTTGCACCCGTATCTCCTGTTGCTCCGGTTGTACCCGTTCCAGTGGCACCGGTTGGACCGATTTCTCCTGGTGGTCCTGTAACGCCGGTTGCACCAGTTTCTCCTGTTGCTCCTGTTGCACCCGTTCCAGTGGCGCCGGTTGGACCGATTTCTCCCGTTGGTCCTGTGACGCCAGTTGCGCCAGCTTCTCCTGTTGCACCGGTTGCACCCGTTCCAGTGGCGCCCGTCACTCCTGTCGCACCGGCAGCGGCTAGAAGTGTATAATCTGGAGATGTATCAGGTGTTCCCGTTGGTGATGCTGTGTTTGCAAGATACGTTCCACCTTCATATGTCACCACTTGACCCAATGGATATCCTGGTGCCGCTGCCGCATCAAACGGAACGACTCCAGTTAGACCTACACCAGTGGCTCCCGTTGCACCCGTCGGACCTGGATCTCCTGTGACACCTGTTGGTCCTGTACCTGTTGCGCCCGCAGCTGCTAAAAGCGTATAATCCGGCGATGTATCAGGCGTACCTGTTGGCGGTGCTGAATTTACCACATACGTACTGCCATCATATGTCACCACTTGACCTACTGGATACGCCAAAGCTAATGCTGGATCAAATGCTACAATCCCCGTTAACCCTACGCCTGTTGGACCGATTGGACCTGCTGGACCTGCTGGACCCGCTGGACCTACTGCACCCGCCGGACCTGCTGGGCCTCTTCTTCCTCTCCCGCCTGGCGGACCTTGAATCACACAAACACAAGGATCTTTTCCGCAGCAAGGATTTTTCACTGGTTTTCCTGGCTTACTTGGTCTTCCTTTCTTACAACTATCACATTCCCAGCCATCATCCTTATACGCATCATACCAGCTTCCTTTTTGGTAGTGGTCTGTCGAATGAGTTGGATATGTCTTTCCGCATTGTCTACATCTTCTCATAGAATCACCCCCATCCATCGTATTCATCATCCCTAGGAAAGGTGTATGTACATTTTTATTTTTATTAGAAATATTGAAAAGACCTTGCGCTCGATGCACAAGGCCTGCTATTTATTGAAATTTCAATGTCATTTTAAAATCTTTTCCTACCATACTATATTCAACATCTGCGGGACGGATCGCCTCTTTTAGTTTTTTCACCCCATCTCCTTCAAAAAAAGTAGGTGCATTCTTGCCTCCAATTAATAAAGGTGCCATATAGATAACAGCTTCGTTCACAAGGGATGCTTCTAAAAATGACGCACTCACACTACCTCCAGCCTCTACAAGAACTGACATGACAGAACGTTCCTTCAGCATTCTTAACACGTCGTGAATATCTGTCCGCTCCTCTCCGCTTGTGATATAGACTTGATGCCCTTTTTCTATCAGCAGTTCATACTTTTTTTGATCATACATGCGCGAGGTACAAATAATGGTTTCTGCCCTACGATCTGTTAAACATTTCGCATGAAGTGGAATCCTTAATGTGGAATCTAAAATAACGCGAATGGGCTGGGTCATGTTTGAATCTTTCACAATCAGACCTGCATCATCTTGAATAATCGTTTCGACACCAGTTATCACAGCATCTGCTTCTTGGCGTAATTGCTGCACTTCTTTTCTCGCCTCTGTTCCTGTGATCCATTTGCTTTCAAGATCAGCTGTGGCAATTTTACCGTCTAATGAAATGGCTGATTTTAAGATGACGTAGGGAAGGTCTGATTGAATGAAATGAAAAAAAGGCACGTTTAAGCGGTCTGCCTCCTGTTTACATATTCCTTCTTCTACTTCGATCCCGGCTTGTTTCAACATGGTCATTCCCTTGCCTGCTACAAGCGGATTCGGATCTTGCGTCGCTACGACTACTCGTTTCACACCACTTTTGATAATCGCTTCAGTGCAAGGACCCGTTTTCCCATAATGTGAACAAGGTTCGAGCGTTACATACAGATGAGCTCCCTTCGCCTTTTCTCCTGCCATTTGCAACGCATGAATTTCAGCATGAGGTTCGCCCGCCTTCATGTGAGCACCCATTCCAACAATTTCACCTTGCTGTACAATGACTGCACCGACAAGCGGGTTTGGAGAGGTTTGTCCTTTCATTGCCTTTGCATTGGCAATCGCCAGTTCCATATAAAACACATCGTCTTTCATGTGAGTCTCCTTTCTTCTCTTTCAAGGGAAAGAACTCCTTCAGGAAATGAAGGAGTTCTATTCTCATATTTTTTCCATCCGTTTCTTTTCAGAACGATCATAGTAAGGCAAGGAATAAAAAAGTTTATATGATGCTCGTTGTTTACAAAAACAGCATTTGCGACATTCATATTTATTAATGAGGAGCACATGCGGGCAATTGAGTACCGTTAGGCCTTTTTTCATATGTTCCTTGCAAACACTTATCATGAGAATCCCCCGCTTACATTCTTTTTCTTAATGAGAGATTACTTCTTTTGGAAATTGTTCAAATAAGCGCAGCACTTCGGTATACGTGCCATCTTCTCGAATATGATAAATCCCACCATCATAGGAGCTTGCGTATACATCATTGCCTAATTGTCTAATGGCACTTATCCCATTCTTGGCAATTCTAATTGGACCGGTATTGACCCCAAGCTCTGGATTCCACACTACGACATAGCCCCAATAATCTCCGCTCACAATATAACCAGAGTCTGTGACAGAAACCGATTTAATCGAATACTGGTGTTCATTATGCTGGTCTAAAATTCTCCCTGTATGCAAATCAAACAATCTCACATTCTTGTCACGGCTGACAATAGCAATACGGTCTCTTTTGCTATCAATGAATACGTCATTTAACAGCTCTGTCGCCCCGATATATTTCGCTTTTAAAGACAAGCTCTTCTTATCTAACAGACAGATGGTTCCTTCTACCGCAGCTGTGATGATATGATCTCCTTCTACTTTTAATGCTTTCACAGCACAATCGTGTGCTTTGGAACGGCCCATTTCCTTTAAATGCTCTGTCGAAATAACATGCACATAACCGCCGTAAGTTCCAATATAAAATTGCCGGTCCTCCTCATGGAAATACACACTGTTGACCGGTCCTGTATTGAGATCAAATGAAACCATTTGCTTTAATGATTCATGAACAATATGCAACTGACTTGCATGATCTCCCCACGCATAATAGCTTCCATCTCGTGCGACAGCCACTCCATTTGTTAAAACGCCTGTCGATTTAGCAATTTCAATCCCGTTCTTTCTAAATTTTCCATCATCCGATGCTGTGATGATATCTCCCGCATCAGTCAGCGCAATATCATTAATAGATGGTGTCGCCATTTCAATCTCATCTGATACCACTTTTCCCTTTTCAATAGACCATTCACAATACGTTTTTCCAAAGCTGGCTCCTAGGATGGATTTCTCATCTTCCGTCCAGACAAGCGAGCGCTCCCATTGATATTTATGAGGTAGCAGCGTATCGACTAAATCCCCAGTTTCGTAATTCCACAGCTTAATTAAATGGTCATAGCCTGCTGTCAGCAAGTAATTGCCGCTTGGAGAAAAGTTCACCCGTTTGACGCCCTGTAAATGAGCTTTGATGATTTTTTTCTCCTGTAACGTCACCGCATCATAAATAATGACGGTGCCATCGTCTCTGCCAAGAGCGAACACTTCTTTTTGATTGCTTCCGCTGATTGTGTCCAGCTCATAATCAAACGGACCAATTTCCCCTACAATTTCTCCTGTATCATACAGCCACACAAGAACATAGCCATCATCACCTGTTGTATAAGCTTTATCGCCATGTATCCATACCGCTAATACATCTTTGCTATGTCCATGGAATTCTCTTAGGATAGCTCCTGTTTCGATATCCCAGACTAAGCATCGTCTATCTCTGGACACCGAGACTAGCAACGTATCCTGCTTCGCAAAAGCAACGGCTTCTACATCATCCGCATGACCAAACAAGGTGCGAATGTGGGTATGTGTGCCTGTATCATACAATTGAATGGTGTAGTCTGACGAAGCACTAGCTAAGTACTTTCCATTTTCAGAAAGAGATAAAGAGTTAATGATATGCTCGTGACTTCCAATAAACGTCCCTTCTCCTGTCGCCCGGTTCCACTGATAAATACAGCGGTCATAGCCGCCAGTGTAAACAATTTGATCCTGCTGAGTTGATAAAACAGATGTAATTGGTCCTCTATGCATAGTTTTACACTCCCACCTTTATATGTTGTTTTTGACGAGTCATTATACGAAAGCCAGTAAATCGAAAAACGGGATCTGGGTGCTTTCCGTGTCTTCTGGCGACTCTGCATAAATCCCCGCCTCTTGCAAAGGAGCCGCCTTTTAAAATGTAGTAATCACTGCCTAGCGTCTCCGTTAAATCATCTACAACCTCAATGCCGCCTTCGTACACATGATATTTGGTGTTGACCCATTCCTCGATGTTGCCCCCCATATCATAAAGTCCGAATAAGGATCTTCCCTTTTCGTAATGGCGAACAGGCGTCGTTTTTTCGATATTTGATTCGTACGTATTACAGTAAGAAGGGTCAAACTCATCTCCCCAAGGATATTGATTTCTCGTGTTACCCCGTGCAGCATATTCCCATTCTTCTTCCGTAGGAATCGACACGTCTATCCCGAGTTTCCCGCTCAGCCACTGACAGAATGAGAAGGCTTCCTCGATCTCCATGCCCCACGCCGGATGATCTTTCCCTCCACCGAGTTCTTGATTCGTTAAGCTCTCCGGGTATGATTGGCCTGTTTCATCACAATAGCTTTGATACCATTCATTGGTGACAACCGTATCTGAAATGAAAAATTCATTGATATACAGCTGATAGGATGGAAATTCTTTGTACAGCCATTTTTGAAATTTTTTCTCACGGCCGTAAGTTGGATTGAGAAGCTTGTCCTTCCAGAATTCTGATGCCTTTTTCATATCTTCTTCATTACTTCCGATTGTTGCATAGCCGCTTGGGATTTGAATCCAATTGATTTCAGGTTTCACGCTTTTCTCCCGCCTTCTTTAAAGTAAACTCATCTACTGATTAATTAATTTTTTCTCATCGACCATATGCCCTGAGGCTGCTTTTGCTTTTAAATAGGCTTCATTATAGAGAGAGGCTTCGACCGTATGATCAAACCGCAAAACAGGCAGACCGTAGGCAGCAATAGAATCGACTTTATCTGGATTGTTCGTTAGGAGATGCATTGGTTTCCCTTTGTTTAAATAGTGTAGAACAGCCGCTGCCTCCTCGTAATGCCGGTCGTCATCTCCGCATCCAATCAGGCGGTTGGCTTCAAACGTATCCAGCTGCATTTCCTGTAATTTATACGTCAATGCTTTCGCCATCAGCCCAATTGACCGCCCTTCTTGATTGGCCATATAGACGAGCATGCCTTTTCCGTAATCGGTGATTTTCTTCAGCGATAACGCAAGCTGTGGACCGCAGTCACATTTCAATGACCCAAACACATCCCCTGTTTGGCAGACACTATGAATTCGCACAAGCGGTGGCATTTCATTTTCAAAGTCGCCAAATAAGAGACAAGAGGAAAAGGTTTGCTGCGCGGTACTCATTTTGACAATAGATTCGATCGTTGGTTTTGTCTCTCCTTCAACAGGTGCGAAGGCATACCACTTAAATGGCACTTCTTCATGTTGAATAGAGATTGGCAGATTCACTGGCCCCACGAGCAAATAGTTTTTTTCTTGAAAGGTAAAATGATGAATCATTGATTGTAATTCATCTACAAACTTATTCATTTGTCTCCCCCCTAATCATCGCTGCACCCAAATCGACTCAGGTAGCGCAGTGATGGTGATGAATATGTGTCCGCACTCATAGCTTAAAAGAACATGGGTGTGCGTTTTCTCTCATCGTTCAGACATTGATTCCACCTATTCTAGCGATATGTCAATCTAGGTTTTTTCCAGTACAAAGGAGCAGAAATCTGGTTCATCACGCCTTTCTCTTGCATGATGCGCATATGTTCTTTCTTACAACGAACACCTCTGCTTCGTAAGATTGTTCACCTTTGTACTAGATTTTGACGGCAATGACATGGTGCTGGCTTATACCGGCTTTTGCTTTTAATGGTGTAATCGATACAAGCTCCAGACCTGATGAACAAATTCTTTCTCCAAGCTGAGAGTCTGAAAATGAAAAGTGGAAACGACCATCTTCTCCGATTAACCCTGTTCTCCACTCTTCTCCCCATACAACAAGTGAGAAAACTCCGCCTTCTTGAAGCAAAGAGGACACCTGTTTTAAATAACGTTCATGATCATCAGGATGCTGGTGATGAAAGCAGCCATGATCTAAAATTAAATCAAACTGCATTTCTCGCCCCTGATCCATTGACCAAGACATAAAATCTTGATGAACAAAATGGACAGGGATCGTTTTTTCTCTTTTCTGTAATCCTTCCCACTCCTCATGCTCATAGAGATCGATGCCGACATATTCGGAAAGTCCGCTTAAATGTTCCAGTACTCGGCCGTTCCCGCATCCGATATCGAGTACAGAAGCAAGTGCATTCTTTTCCCTTGAACGCCAAGCTTTTAATGACATTACAGCTGCATCTGTTAAAGATGGATCAGTAGACCACATATCTGTTCTTTTCTCATAATGTTCTTGAAATGCCATACGCATTTTTTCTAGATACAACCCACTGTCTTCGTGGTATAAAGCCTTTTTCATCACAGGACCTCCTTCTTTTTAAAATCGACTTTTCAGGTAAAGGTCATTTTCAAGCCAAAAACCTTATGTTAAAATAAAAGATGGATTTTTTAGAAAAATCTGTTTTCTGAAAAAGAAGAGAAGCATCCCACATGTTCACTCTTCTTTTTCAACATTCATCCTCATATGCAGCCATTGGATTGCTGCAGCGCATCAGCTTGTTCTCTCTTTTTTTCATATGAGTTCACCTCCTTTAACGCTCGATCAACTCACAGCCTTTATTGAAACCGCTTTCTCTTCTGTACAAAAACATAATGGCTTTTATATATCTCTTGCAAAGTGATCATAGTAGAAAGCTCAATCTACTGTTTAGAACGGCTACTATATCTTTTTCAAGTAAAAGACCGTTTTCTTGTGTTTTAGTAGAAATATTCCGAGCAAGACTTTTCTCATAAAAGCGCTAATGACTTGGTTTTATGCACCACCTCTCACTAGAATAAGCCTCGAATAGTCCATCAGTATTTTAACAACTACTTCCATAATGACTGGAATAAGCCAAATATATTGTTTTTAGATTATTTTGTCAACAATATATTTCCTAAACTTTAAAATGAATTTTCTAATTGAAAATACATGTATTTTTCGTGGTTTTTTGACCTCAAAACCCTTATTTCTACATAAGAACACAACATAAATCTTTAGATCTAAGAAATTTATCCTCTAAAATACACAATGTTTTTATTACATTTTGAAACAAATTCGAAAGATACATTGATTATTTCCCGAATAGATTTTTGTGATATTTTGACTATTTTTTCACATTCTCTATCATATCCTTTGGTATACCTGCATTTTCAATTAGATGTTTTACTATTTATTCCAATCTGCTATTTTTTCTAAATATAGTAAAAAAGTTGTGACCTCTCCTTCAAAGATGGTGGCATGAAAAAAAGCCCCTTACGAAAGTAAGAGGCTTTTTCTCAGTTGGCGTTTATGCCCAAGTTTTCACTTTTTCATGGTCTGTCACAAAGAGAAGGACTTTCCCTTCATCTAAATGTTCTTCAAATTTCTCAGCTTCTTCTTTAGAGAAACCAATTTCATGGATTTTATTTCGGAGCTCATCGCCCTTTTTACTAAAGATATTCCCAACAGCATGTTTCAGGCCAACTTCTCTTGGACCTATCGTATTGGCATCTGCATTTTCAGCAATACGCTCTGTACGATCATCGTCATGGGACAGAACATAAATGTCCTCTCTTGCAACACCGAGTGATTTTAATTGCTCTACATCTCTTTGAAGTGTTTCATCATTTGAATACTCTCTTACAACAGGTTTCATTTTATATTCCTCCTTTAGCGTCTTACGAATCTTTTACCCGTCACTTTTATCATTAAACCTTCTTTGAGCACATCCATTTTACATTGTGTACTAACCATGCCTATTGACTTATTTTTGACAAAAAGCCTGTAAAAATGACTAAATTTTCTGAAATATTATGTTCATCCCTGCTGTTTTATTGTACAATTCTTGTACTGGAGGCTAGAAATGAGGTAGAGCTGATGTATTACTTTTCAGCGGAGCAGCAGTTTAATGCTTGGGTTGTCAGTGATTTGGTGAAACAGCTTTTTCAAAAATGGAATCCTGAAGAAGCAAAAGCAGAGCCGCTTACATTGTTTGCTGAACAGCACTTTCGCATCTCCATTGATTATCTCTTTTCCATCATTATTAACATTGGAGATATCGAGTCGATTGAACAAGATCCACAAGACCTGTTGTCCTCATACTTGAATATCCTTTATCCTTTTGTGACGCGCGATATGATGAAAGCCTCCATGCAAAATGCGAACGAATATTTGTTAAAAGAACGTGATGAGGACGTGTATCAGCTGTTTGGCTGTCTGCCGCCGCTCCTCTCTGTTGACTTCCAAAAAAGTAGTCCTCATCTATAAGATGGTGGCTGCTTTTTTGTATGTGTTTGAAATAGATCGTATGTTTTGAATGAAAAGAAGCATCATGTTAATGTAAATCTAGGCTGCAAGTGAAAGGGAGGATTTGACATGAGTCAACAAAAGCAAATTCAATTAGCCAAACGTCCACAAGGATTACCTACAAAAGATGTTTTTCATTTTGAAACAGTCGATATACCTGTGCCGCAAGATGGTGAAGTCTTGATTCAAACGAAATATGTTTCTGTAGATCCTTATATGAGAGGACGGATGCAGGATACAAAATCCTATACACCTCCATTCAAGCTAAATGAAGTGATTCAGGGCGGTGTTGTCGGAGAAGTCGTTGAATCCAAATCGCCTCAATTTGAAAAAGGTGATTTTGTACTTGGATTCCTTGGCTGGCAAGAATATTCCACGGCCAAAGCTGATTCTCTCACAAAAATTGATCCATCTATTGCGCCGTTGTCCTATTATTTAGGCATTTTAGGTATGCCAGGGCAAACCGCTTATTTCGGTCTTCTTGCGATTGGCCAGCCAAAAGAAGGCGAGACTGTTGTCATTTCTGGGGCCGCAGGTGCTGTTGGTTCCGTTGTGGGACAAATTGCTAAGATCAAAGGCGCTCACGTCGTTGGGATTGCGGGATCTGATGATAAGCTGGCTTATTTAAAAGAGCTGGGCTTTGATGAAACAATTAATTATAAAACAACAAATGATTTAGATGATGCCATTGCAAAGGCGTGCCCTAACGGCGTCGATGTATATTTTGACAATGTAGGCGGCGAAATATCTGATGCCGTGATAAATCATTTGAACCGCTTTGCACGTATTCCGGTGTGCGGCGCGATTTCGTCTTATAACATTAGCGCAAGCGAGGACATTGGACCGCGTGTGCAAACAAAACTTATTAAAACAAGTGCATTGATGCAAGGCTTCATTGTTGCCAACTACTCAGATCGTTTTGAAGAAGCAGCAAGAGACCTCGCACAATGGGTAAAAGAAGACAAACTGACTTATAAAGAAACAATCATTGAAGGCTTTGACAACATTCCGGATGCATTCATTGGACTATTCAAAGGAGAAAATGTCGGAAAACAACTTGTCAAAATTTATTAAAAAAATTAAACAGCCAAATGTCTGAGAAGGCACATTTGGCTGTTTTTTATGATTCTTCGGTGAACAAACCTTTTGCTATTTTTAAGCGTCGAATATAAAAATAAGAAGATCCTACAATGATGAATAAGAAAACAGCGACAACGGAAATACCTTGAACTGCCAAGGTAATTTGTTGTTGTATTGACATTTCTGTTGACTGCAATTGATTCATTACTGTAATAATGACAGTTCCAAGAAGGATAGAACATACAAAATAAAAAAGCATTTCATAAACAAGCTCTAAAAATAAAATGAACCTTCTTTTTCCAAGTGCAATTTGGATGGAATAAGCTGACTGTCTCTCAACCAATTTCCCATAAAGCATCGTGACTAAGAGAATGAATAATATAATAAGGATACTGAAAGAAAGTGTTTGCCCTAATTTCATCGTATAGTCAGCTAATTCCTGCTGTTGCTTTGTTTCTTCACTTTTTGAGGCGAAATAACCACCTTGGAATGGTCCAACCATTTCTCGAGATTTCGTTTCAATTTGATGTTGTATACTAGATGTAACATGGTCATAAAGATAAATATACAATTCTTCATAACCATTAAACAACTTTTTCTCAATCGCTAATTTTTGAGGTATAACTACAGTTAATCCATCATTTTCAACGACAATTCCATTCATCTGCAGGCGGTATGGTTCATCCACCAAATCACCAATATTAAATTTCCATTTTTTGGAATTTATTTTACCCTTTGAATCTTGCTCGACTCTTCCAATATAAATATTTTCATCTTTATTTAAAGTGTCTTCAGATAACCCATTCACCTCAGGAAAAAAAAGGAGTGCAGAATCATCATGATTGTTACTTTCAAGATTATACTGCCTTTTTAATTGACCGAACTCTTGATTATTTACTACATAGAATTTTACATTTGGAATATACGTAGTATTTTCAGGAATATAACGTTCATAAGAATTCTCTTCTAATTGATTTGAGTGAGAGTCGTCTAGGTTATTATCCGTCCAATTTTTTAAGTATTTTGAAACTTTTCCATTTTCAACAAACAGACCAGAATCTTTAGTATTTGGATATTTTTCTATATATTTTATACCTTTGCTTTTCTCAAAATTGTCTACATTTTTAAAACTAAAGCCTTTTGATTCTCCAATTTCCAACATATGATTATTAATTATATGATATGAAATGGATCTTTTAGAAAAGAGGGAGAAATCTGGCTGTGTTTTTAAGTCTTTTGGTTTTGTTTCTTCTACAATTAAATACGTTGTATAAAAAACAGTAATAAATAATCCAATTGTTATAACAAGTAAGGCATTTGTCTTCCACTTTAAAACAAGATTGTGAAATAATATTTTAAATGGATATGATATTTTTGAATAGAACTTTTCATTTATTATATTTTTAGAAGTTTTCAAACGCCTGTTATTGTTATTTAAATTACTGATAATATCTTTAGAAAAGATTTGTTTTACTTGTTTGAACGATGTCCAAATAATTATAACTGTCAAAATCAAAATAAATAACATAAAAATTGATATATTTACGTCGTATTCAATTTTGAAGAGATTTATTATGAGAATGTAAGTACTTAAGAATATAATAAATACAATAGAACTTAAGCCTAACAATAAAAACTTCTGAAATAATAACATTAGCAATGTTTGTTTTTTATCGAGTCCAATTGCTCTAAATATTCCTATTTTTTTAGTGTGGTCTCGAAAAAACACATGGAAAAGATACATGACGCAAGCAATGCTAAGCGATAATAAGATAACATTAAATAAAAATTTTAAAATTTGAAATGAATCTAAGTATTGAGTTTTAGCTTCTAATAGATTTTCATTCGAGGTTAACCACTCATTATTCGTTATATCAGTAAGTATTTCATAAACTGCATTTTCATCGACTTTTTTAGTCAATTGAACGAGCACATTTTTTTTATTCTTTTTTAAATGTATACTATCTTTATGAAAAAGTACATTGGGATAATTGATATTCCTTGCTTCATCAACCTTTGGTGGTGTCCAAACAGCTGAGTAATTTTTAATAATCCCAACTATTTTATATTTTTCTTCTTTACCATTAACTTCTAAATTAACATAACTTTTTAATGCATTTTTTGAAAAAGCATGTTTAAGGAAAGATTCAATAACAATCTCATCTTTGTGTTGAGGGAACCTGCCGCTTTCTAATTGGATATGCCCCAACTCAACTGCGTTTTGATCTAAAACACCATAATTTGCAGGTAGATTGGAATCGTGAAACGACTCTGTTCTTCCTAAATTTTGAATATGACCTATCTTCTTTACTGCCTTAGCGTTTTGAAGTTTCTTTAAATCCTCACTCTTTATATCATTAATAACAGCATGAAATTCACCGTATTTTTGATAAGCTTTTTCTTCTGTTTTTAAAATCATTGTATTAGTAAGACTGTTTCCAAAAACGAGCAAAAAAGAAGATATGCTTGCTAACAATATCAAGGCTAAAGACAATCGTTTCCGAGAAACAATTGTCTTTAAAGCTAATTTAAATAGTACCATTCTGATGCACACCTTTATATATACTCACTCTACCTTCTTCTACCTCTAAAATTTGATCTGGATGCTTTATCATTCTCTCATCATGTGTTACAAGCACGATGGTAGTATTTTGTTTCTCACACAAATTAGTGAGTATCTTCATCACACGCTCACTATTTTTTTTATCCAAATTACCTGTAGGCTCATCAGCAAAAACAACGAGCGGCCGATGGATTAATGCTCTAGCAATCGCTACCCTCTGTTGTTGCCCACCTGAAATTTGAAAGGGATACTTTTTAATTAAATCAGTAATGTCTAAAACTTCTATTAATTCCCGGAAATATGATTGATCTACTTGTTGATTGGCAATCAACAAAGGTAAACAAATGTTGTCCTCAACTTTTAGTTCAGGTAATAGATGAAATGATTGGAAGATGAAGCCGAAGTCTGCTGCTCTAATTCTAGTTTGTTTTTGCTCTGATAACCCATAAAAGTTGCTATTTTGGAATAGAACTTGGCCTTTTGTTGGTTCATCTAAACCGGCTAACATATTAAGTAACGTAGTTTTACCAGAGCCACTTCTCCCCTTAATTAGATTCATCGTACCTCTATCTATTTGAAAAGAAACAGGGTGCATGCCATAAATTGGCTGAACACCCTGCTGGTATATTTTAGTTAGTTCTTTTGCTTCAATAAGTTTCATCGCAAATCCCTCTTACTGTTTAATTTTACCACTACCTTTAAGGCCTAATCCAGGTGCTGTATACGTATGTTTCGTTATATTAACTTTATAAGAACCTTTTGAGATTTTACCTAGCTTTTTAGTATTAGCAGCTGGTGTCTGAAAACTGGTATTATAAGATTTTCCAAAAAATAATTTATCTTCTTTCAATTGAATACTGTATTTGTGTTTACTATTATTATAACCTTTCTTAGATTCGTTCCAAATTCTAGCATTCGAGAAAATAGAAGTAGATTTATTCGCTAAGCTATAAGCAGTCTTTCCCTCAAGAGCTGATCTTACAAATTTAATTTGAAAAGTTTTCGTTGCTGCTTCTCCTACTTGAGATAATCCAAAAACCGTTATAAATGCAACTAGAATACCCACAACTATTTTCTTGTTTTTTAACATTTTACCCATTTTGTACCTCCTAGATTTTATATATAAATAGTAATATACAAAATTGTAAAAATCAACATAATAACCCATTTTTATTCCTTAATTTAACCTTAAAATTATCTATAAAAAAACGATTACGAAGAGAATTTCTTGTAATCGTTTTGATCCTTCACTTTTTATATTATTTTTCTGCAAGATGCAACTGACCTTGCTTATAAACAATTTCCTGAAGCGATAGATGTAGCTTTTTCGCCATTTTTTTGAGCGTTGTATGCTCTTGAGGTGTGACGAGGCTGATGACAGCTCCTTCTTTTCCTGCTCGACCGGTTCTGCCTGAACGGTGAATATAGCCTTCTTCGTTTGGCAGGTCGGCATGGATCACGTAAGGCAGATCGTCAATATCGATCCCTCTTGCTGCGATATCTGTTGCAAGAAGAAGCGGGAATTCACGCTGTTCAAATTCCTTTAAGATGATAGCTCGCTCTGCTTTTTTCGCTTCACTATGAAGGACACCAAGGTCGACATGGTGATACGCTAATTTCTCTGCATAAATGCTTAGATTCGTAATATCACGCACAAAAACGAGCGCATGCATGTCCTCAAGCCGCGATAGCTTTTGCAGTAGTTTTACTTTGTCACGCTGGTCACATAACAGATAATAGTGTCCTACTTTCTGCGCTTCTTCCTCACTTCGAGCAATTTTCAATACTTCTGGTTCAGATGTCATTTCTTTAATCAGTTGAACCGTTTCGTCTTTCAAGGTCGCAGAAAAACAAAGGATTTGTCTTTCTTTTAGTGTGGATTTAATGATCGCTTGGATCGTTTTCATATGCTCTGGCACAAGAAGCTGATCTGCTTCATCTAGCACGATTGTTTTGACTTCGTGCATTTTCAGTTTCTTCATTTTGATTAATTCTTGTACACGCCCAGGTGTTGCGACAACGATGTTCGGGTGTTTCTTTAGTTTTTCTTGCTGTTTTTTGATGTTTGCTCCACCAATCAAGGAGACCGCTTTGATGTCTGATCCTTGTTTGAACTCTTGCACGACATCAAAAATTTGCATCACAAGCTCTCTTGATGGTGCCAAGATTAAGACTTGTGGGTGCTTGATATTCACATCGATTTTATTTAAAAGCGGCAACACATACGCCAGTGTCTTCCCCGTTCCCGTAGGCGATTCTGCGATCACATCACGCTTCTCCGTAATCCATTCTGCTGTTTTTTCTTGTATAGCTGTTGGTTTTTCGAAGCCAGCCGATTGGAAGTTCTCTTGAATAAATGGCTTTGCTTCTTTCAAAAATGCCCAATTTTCTATCATGTCGATCTCCTTTATCCTCATTCAATCTATCCTTTAGTATCTCAAAATCAGCTTTGAAACGCAATTTTTCTTTTGATGCTTTTATCGAGACGGACAGTTCGATATAATCATGAGAGGCACTAGCCGTTTTGAATCTATTTGAGGTGTAAAAAATGATATTATCTGTTAAAGATTTAAGCCATGGCTTTGGCGACAGAGCCATTTTTCACGAAGTCTCCTTCCGTTTATTAAAAGGCGAGCATGTTGGTTTAATTGGCGCCAACGGTGAAGGAAAGTCAACGTTTATGAATATTATTACTGGCAAGCTGGAGCCAGATGCAGGAAAAGTGGAATGGGCAAAGAATGTCCGTGTCGGTTACCTGGATCAGCACACTGTGCTAGAAAAGGGACGAACGATCCGCGAAGTGCTTCAGGATGCATTCCACTATTTATTTTCAATGGAAGCAGCGATGAATGACATTTACGGCAAAATGGGTGAAGCCGATCCTGATGAGCTGGAAAAGCTGTTAGAGGAAGTGGGCGTCATTCAAGATGCGCTCACAAACAATGATTTCTATATCATTGATTCCAAGGTCGAAGAAATAGCGAGAGGTCTTGGGTTAACCGATCTTGGGCTGGACCGTGATGTGACAGAGCTGAGCGGCGGACAACGTACAAAAGTATTGCTTGCGAAATTGCTGTTAGAGAAGCCAGAAATTCTCCTTCTCGATGAGCCGACCAACTATTTAGATGAGCAGCATATTGAGTGGCTGAAGCGCTATTTACAGGAATATGAAAATGCGTTTATCCTCATTTCACATGATATTCCGTTTTTAAACAGCGTGATTAACTTGATCTATCATGTGGAAAATCAAGAACTCACGCGCTATGTTGGTGATTATGATCAATTTAAACAAGTGTACGAAGTCAAAAAGAGCCAGCTTGAAGCAGCTTATAAAAGGCAGCAACAGGAAGTCGCTGAATTAAAGGATTTTGTGGCAAGAAACAAAGCGCGTGTCAGCACAAGAAATATGGCCATGTCCCGGCAAAAGAAACTAGATAAGATGGATATGATTGAACTCGCAGCAGAAAAACCAAAGCCTGAATTCCACTTTAAAGCGGCACGGACTTCTGGGAAATTGATTTTTGAAACAAAAGATTTGGTCATTGGTTATGATGAACCACTCTCTCGTCCATTGAATCTGAAAATGGAACGTGGGCAAAAAATTGCGCTTTACGGTGCTAACGGGATTGGAAAAACGACATTGCTGCGAAGTCTCCTTGGAGAAATTTCTCCGATTTCGGGTGAAGTGGAACGCGGAGAATTCCTTCATATTGGTTACTTTGAGCAAGAAGTAAAAGAACAAAACAGCAACACTTGTATTGAAGAAGTATGGAGCACCTTCCCTTCTTACACGCAATATGAAGTGAGAGCTGCTCTTGCTAAATGCGGATTAACGACAAAACATATTGAAAGCCGCGTGTCTGTTTTAAGCGGTGGAGAAAAAGCAAAGGTCCGTCTATGTAAGCTGATCAATGAAGAAACCAACCTACTTGTTCTCGATGAGCCGACCAATCACTTGGATGTCGATGCGAAAGAAGAACTAAAACGTGCATTAAAAGAATACAAAGGGAGCGTCTTATTGATCTCTCACGAACCTGAATTTTATCAAGATGTAGCCACTGAAACTTGGAATTGCGAATCTTGGACGACAAAAGTATTATAACGGCAAAAAAGCCTTATATCTGAAAAAGATATAAGGCTTTTTTCTTTTAATGACCTGCTTGGATATGGATAAGATGCTTACGACCAATTAGCAGGATTATCATGCCCAACAGAACGACAGCCGCTCCAACATAGTAAGGGGTGCTCGCTGTATAAGATTCAGCAAGTACGCCGGCAATCCAAGGAGCAATCGCGCCCCCAATAAACCGCACAGCACTGTAAGAGGATGAAGCAATGGAACGCTCAACTGGTGCTGATCCCATCACAGCGGTCGTGAGCACGGTATTGATCATGCCAAGAATCCCCCCAGCAATGACAATTCCGCAGATGACGACGACAATATGTGAAGTCCAAATGCCAATACCGAATAAAATCACAGCAAACGAAGCAAAAAGTACCACAAGAGAAGTCAATGTTCCAAGCTTGCGATGAATGACTGGCGCTGAGAAGACGGATGTGACGGCCAAAAATAGCCCCCATCCAAAAAAGACATAACCAAGACCATGCTCATCCAGATGAAGCACAAATGGCGAATACGCTAAAAGCACAAAGAAACCGAAATTGTATAAGAAAGCGGCAGATGCCATCGTTAAAAGCCCTTTATATTTTAACGCCCCGACAGCCTCAAATAATTTCACCTTTTTCTGAGGTTTTTGCATCGGCGGAAGCATAAACGTAATGGCTAGAAGAGCAACAAGCATTAATACCGCAACACCAAAGAATGGTCCGCGCCAAGAGATCGTCCCAAGCTCTCCGCCAAGCAGCGGTCCAACTGAAATCCCAAGACCTAGTGCAGCCTCGTATAAAATAATGGCCTTCGCACTTCCTCCAACAGACACACCGACAATGACAGAGAGAGCCGTTGAAATGAATAAGGCATTCCCAATGCCCCATCCGCCTCTAAAGCCGATTAATTCATTAATCGTTGAAGAGGTACCACCTAAAGCAGAAAAGACAATAATAAAAATAAGTCCGATTAATAATGTCCATTTCGCACCAATTCGACTAGAGAGAAAGCCGGTAAAAAACATCACAAAGCCGGTCACAAGTAAGTAGCTCGTAAACAACAGAGAGACCTGACTTGGAGATGCATCTAATTGTGATGCAATGGCCGGCAAAATTGGATCCACAAGTCCTATCCCCATAAATGAAATCACACATGCAAAGGCAACAGCCCAGACGGCCTTCGGCTGCCTAAGTAGACTTGTACGCTGTTTTAACACTTCTTCTTCCTTCATTCCATCAGAACCTTTCCTTCAAATGTTGACAAAATAAAATAAACACACTGAGGTGTTTATTTTTGTAGTTGCTCAATCGCATGAGCCGCTCTATCTTTCATCGTTTCAAGATCCTTTTTAAAGGATTGAATCGTTTCAAGCTTTTTTGTAATTAATTGATGTTGCACAGTCAGCTGCGCCTCAATATCTAACAGCTTTTCTAATCGTTCCTTCGGATCAAGCGACAGCAAGTAGCCTTCTTTATTCAGCTCTAACTGCTTCCCTATTTCCATAAACGATTGAAGCTCTTGTAAAGAAAAACCGAGTACCTCTTTTGCCTGCATGACTTTTTCTAGTTCTTCCATGTCGTCCTCTGAGTACAGCCTGACACCGCCCTCTGTCCGCTTTGGTGCTGATAATAAACCAATTTCTTCATAGAAACGAATCGTCCGTTTCGTCAGTCCGCTTCTTTTCGCCACTTGATCAATTTTCATCCAATCCATTGCCAGTGCCTCCTGCTCATCAATTCATCATTTATTATACACCTTTATCACCTTAACGTAAACGTAAATGTTTGAGTTCCTGATTCTCACGTGTTTTGAGGTAAAGGAAAAAACCCTGTAGAATGTCCTACAGGGTTTTATTTCAAACATTTTATTAGGATTAACCTTCTAATTCCTCAATCATGATCGACAGTTCTGTCCAGCGGTCCATTGCTTGTTCTAGTTCTTCAGCAACGGCTTTTTGTTCGTCCATCAGTTCTTGAATTTTCCCAAAATCACTGCCTGCTTCTGCAATGCTTGCTTCAAGCTGCTGATGTTTTTCCTCCAATGCCTGAATCCGGTCTTCAATTCCATCCCATTCAAGCTGGTCTTTGTAAGAAAGTTTTTTTCTCTTTTTAGGCGCCGCTTCTACTTGTTTCTCAGCAGGCTTTGTCTCTGTCCGCTTCGCCTCTTTTTCTTGCTCCATGTAATCGCTGTAAGCGCCTTGGTAGTGTGAAATGCGGCCATTTCCTTCAAAGGAGAGCAGACGATGAACCACTCGGTCTAAGAAATAACGATCATGCGATACGGTCATGACAACGCCAGGAAACTGTTCTAAATAATCCTCTAAAATGCTGAGGGTCTCCGTATCAAGATCGTTCGTTGGCTCATCTAAAAAGAGAACATTCGGTTCTTCCATTAAGACTTTCAGTAAATACAATCTGCGGCGTTCTCCCCCTGACAGCTTGCGAATAAACGTCCGCTGCATGGATCTTGGGAATAGGAACCGTTCCAGCATTTGCTCTGCTGTCACTATGGCGCCATCAGATGTCTTAACGATCTCAGCTGTTTCCTTGATGTATTCAATGATCGTCAGCTCTTCATCCATTTCCTTATGATCCTGCGTGTAATAACCAATGCGAACGGTTTGTCCGATCGTCAACTGTCCTGAAGTCGGTTCAATTTTACCCGCTAGACAATTGAGAAGCGTCGTTTTTCCGACTCCATTCGGCCCAATGAATCCAATCCGGTCGCCCGGCACGACTAAGTCTGTAAACCGCTCCACAAGGGTCTGACCAGCAAATGAAATTGACAAGTCTTCTGCCTCTATGACTTGTTTTCCTAGGCGATGCGAACCGATGGCGAAATCCAGCTCTCCCTTCGCATCAGGGCCTTTTTGATCCATTAGTTCTTCAGCTCTGCCGATGCGTGCTTTCTGCTTCGTTGTTCTTGCTTTTGCCCCTCTTCTCAGCCATGCAAGCTCTCGTCTGAGTAAGTTTTGACGTTTCGTTTCTTTCACCTGGGCCTCTGCTTCTCGTTCCGCTCTTTTTTCTAAAAAGACTTCATAATTTCCTTTATACGTATAGAGCTGTCCTTGATTCAGCTCATAAATCCGATTGGCCACTCGGTTGAGGAAATAACGATCATGCGTCACCAAAATGACAGCACCGCTGTATTGACTCAAATATCCTTCGAGCCATTCAATCGTTGCATTATCGAGATGGTTGGTTGGCTCATCTAAAATCAGCAATCCTGCGGGCTGAATTAAATTTTTAGCAATCGCGACACGCTTTTTCTGTCCGCCTGATAAGGCATGAACCGAACGGCTCACATCTTTGACGCCAAGCTTTGTCAAAATCGTTTTTGCTGACAGGTTCGCATCCCATGCGTCTTCCTGATCCATTCGATTTTGCATGCGCATGAGCGCCTCTTGTTTTGCCTCATTTTGTGGATCATGCTCTAAATCGGCGAGTGCCTGTTCATATGCCTTCATCGTTTGAATCATCGGTGCTGTTCCAGAAAAAATGTAATCGAGAATCGTTTCATCCCCATCCATTTCAGGGTCCTGCTCAAGAAATTCGATATCAAGCGTCCCTGCCTTCGTGATGTCACCTTCCTCAAACGATTCAAGTCCTGCAATGACCTTTAGGAGCGTTGACTTCCCTGTTCCGTTTGGTCCAATTAACCCGATGCGTTCCTTTGGTTCTATATGAAAAGAAATATGATCAAACAGCGTTTTCTCGCCATAGGTTTTATATAATCCTTCTACATTCAATAAACTCATTTTTATCAGCCCTTACATAGATTCTTCCTTTATTTTAAATCAGCCAGTAGCAGAAAACTAGTTTTAAAAAACCCCCTGCTGAAAAGAATGTTTCCTTTTGCTGCTCGATACACTATGAAGAGGTGATCTAAAGATGGTAACCATTAGCTTATGTATGATCGTGAAAAATGAAGAGGAGGTGTTAGCGGACTGCCTTTCCTCCGTTCAAGACATTGTCGATGAGATGATCATCGTTGATACAGGTTCAACAGATCGTACGAAAGAGATTGCTCACTCCTTTTCAGCCAAGGTGCTTGATTTCGAATGGGTTCAGCATTTTGCCAAAGCCCGCAATTTCGCTTTCTCACGTGCAACGAAAGAATATATTTTATGGCTTGATGCAGACGATGTTCTGCTTGAAGAAGACCGTCAAAAATTTCTTCAGCTCAAAGAGACACTCGATCCTGCGGTGGATGCCGTCTCAATGTTTTATCATGTAGGATTCGATGAAGACGGTCAGGTGAATTTCAAATATAGAAGAAATCGCCTTGTGAAGCGTGCCTTGAACTTTCAGTGGTACGGGGCCGTTCATGAGTTTCTTCAGGTGTACGGAAATATCTTACCAGCCGATATAGCCGTCACACATCAAAAGCGTAAGAAAACAACCGCTGGTGAACCAGGGCGCAACCTGCGAATTTATGAAGACATGCTGGCAAGGGGAGAGGACATGACACCCCGTGACCTCTTTTACTTTGCCAATGAATTAAGAGATAACAGGCAGCATGTCAAAGCAATTCGTTTTTATCATGAATTTTTAGCGACAAAACAGTGCTGGATTGAGGATGAAATTCGCACATGCCAATATTTAGCAGACTGTTATTATGCGGTAGGCTTCGAGGAAGCGGCTTTATCCTCATTATTACGTTCTTTCTTATATGATCAGCCTCGTCCAGAATTTTGTTGCCGAATCGGGGATCATCTAAAAATTCAAAATAAACATCAGGCAGCGATCTTTTGGTATGAGCAGGCGCTGAAGGCTCCTGAAAACGAAGCAGCCTTCACACTCACACATTATAAAACGTGGTATCCTCACCTTCAGCTTTGCTATTGTTATTATCAGCTTGGCGATTTGGAGAAAGCCAAAACACATCACCTTGCTTCCGCCGCCCATCACCCAACTCATCCAAGTGTGCTGTATAATGAAAAAATATTTACTGAACAGACATAAATGATTTATCACCACATCCGCCTTCCATCTATCGGCGGATGTCTCTTTTTAAGCAGAAAGTCGATGGTGGCGTTTAACACTTTAGTGATTTAAAGCGTTCTTCAACCAATTGACTAAATTGTCATTTCAGCATATACTAACACTCGTCTTACGAAAAGATTTATCCATTAGGAGGTCAACATGAGTTCTTTATTTCGAAAAAAGTCTCTCGACCAGCTCATGCTTGAAAGTCAAACGAAGCGGCTCAGCCGATCGTTAAATACTTTTGATTTAATCTTGCTTGGCATTGGCTGCGTGGTCGGGACTGGGATCTTTGTGATTACGGGGGTTGCTGCGGCAAAGGATGCGGGACCTGCGATTATTATATCTTTTATTTTAGCTGCGATCGCATGCGCCCTTGCTGCTTTTTGCTACGCTGAGTTCTCCTCGTCCATTCCTGTATCAGGAAGTGTCTATACGTATTCCTACGCTACACTTGGGGAATTTCTCGCCTTCTTAATGGGCTGGGATCTCATGCTTGAATATGTCATTGCACTCTCTGCTGTAGCAAGCGGATGGTCGTCCTATTTCCAATCACTGCTCAGTGGATTCGGTATGCACATACCGAAGGCTTTATCAGCTGCACCTGGAGCCGCTGATGGAGCCGTCTTTAACCTTCCAGGCGCACTCATTATTTTGCTTATCACCTTTATCGTCTCAAGAGGCGTGAAAGAAAGCACGAAGCTGAATAACATCATTGTGCTAATTAAAATTGCCATCGTCCTTCTCTTTATCATTTCAGGCTTTGCGTACGTCAAACCTGAAAACTGGACACCTTTTATGCCGATGGGCTTCCACGGTGTGATTGCTGGAGCGGCAACTGTCTTTTTTGCTTACCTAGGATTTGATGCGATCGCTAATGCGTCTGAAGAAGTCAAAAATCCTCAAAAGGCGATGCCAATCGGAATCATCGGTGCGCTCGGTGTTTGTACGATTTTATACATCGGGGTTTCATTTGTCTTAACTGGCATGGTTCACTATACAAAGCTAAATGTCAGTGACCCTGTCGCATTTGCTCTTCAAGTTGTTGGCCTGAATAGTGTGGCGGGCATTATATCCGCCGGTGCCATTATTGGGATCACCACGGTTTTAATTGCCTTAGTCTATGCGCAGGTGCGCCTAACCTTTGCGATGAGCCGTGATGGTCTTATGCCGAAGATTTTCTCTAATGTCAATCCAAAATCACAAACACCCGTTGCCAATACTTGGCTGACAGGTGCTGTCGCAGCATGTATCGTAGGCTTTGTGAACTTATCGACACTCGCGAATTTAGTGAGCATCGGTACGCTTGCAGCCTTCACAGTCATTTCAATCGCCGTTATCGTTTTACGGAAAAAACACCCGAATGTCAAAGCAGCGTTTAAAGTGCCATTCGTGCCTGTTCTTCCGATTATCAGTGCGGTCATTTGTATCACACTCGCAACTACCCTTTCATGGGAGACATGGAGAGCCTTCCTGATCTGGGTGGCCATTGGTGTCGTTGTTTATTTCGCCTATGCAAGACGAAAAAGTCATCTGAATGAAACACATTAGAAAAGAGACACGGGGATTCCCGGTCTCTTTTTTTGCTTAAACCACGCTGTTTTTGACTGAATTTGAATCCACCATATCTGGATCTAACACGCTTGAAATCGGAATGACAAGCGGTGAACAATCTCCATTGTCCTCTCCAAATCCTTGGTTCAATTTCATCGAGAGAAAATAATCGATCTGCTGATAAGGTCCTAGCGTCAGTGATGCACCCCGATCCATTGCATTGATTTTAAAAGCACCGACATTGACGACTGAGGGTGAGAATAACATCACACGTCACTTCCTTTGAATGGGTTTAGCTGTTGGTGAAAAAGAGGCAGGTGAGTCCACTTGATCTCGATCATCTACATGGCTTTTTGTCCCGACAAAACCGCTGGCATCTCCAAAATTTTGTCCGTACCCCTGATTTTTTTTATCTGAGTTTTGCCACTCTGCTAACAAATTTTGTCCGACATTCACCGCCGACGCATTTTCAAAGGAATTAATTTTTAACATGAAAATATTAATATTGATATACGGAGTTGGTTGAACCACAGATAAACCTCCTTTTTATAGGTATATGCAAGCACCCATCAAGTATGTTAACAGGAGGTCTTCACATGGACTTCGAAAAAATGAAGCAGTGGATGGATATTGCCCAGCAAATGCATGGGGATGATTTTTGGAAAATGATCTTCGATGATGAGCAAAGATCTCCCTTTATGGCAAACGGTCCGTCTCCCTTTACATTTACGCAGCAGGATCAGCGCGGCCCAGATGCGTCGTTTCCACCCATCGACATGGTGGAAACCGCGACAGAAATTCAGTACTTAATTTATTTGCCTGGCTACCGAAAGGAAGATGTACAAGTGTTATCATATGGCGAATATTTGGTTGTGAAAGGACAGCGTTTTTCCTTTTTTAATGAGCAGGATTTTCGTCAAAAGCAGGGCAAGTATGGTCCGTTTGAAAAGAAAATTCGGCTTCCAGAAATGATTCTTGGACAAATGAATGCAGCCTTTAAAGACGGTGTGCTTTATATCAGACTGCAAAAGGATGAAGGAAAAGCGACTGCTATTATCATAGATGACGAATATTGATACTCACGGCGTCGATTTGATCACGATCATCAATCGATTCAATCGGCAGGATCGTGATCACGCCATCAGCATTCTGTTCCCCAAACCCATTGTTTCTTTTCATCGTACTGCAATGATTGCAAACAAACGTCGAACCAAATGTCATGGATGATCCTGTGCCGATTGAGTTCGTCTTCATATGGGCAATGTGGATATGAGTAGGCAGCATGTGCTTCTCTCCTTTCTTGTCATCTCTATAAGTATATATCTCACAGCTTTTCCATAGACTAGATCAAGGCAGAAGAAAAGGTTGTGGTCTACTTGAAACATTTCATTCTATCACTCTTTAAAAAAACTGAATCCAGTCCATCGCCCTCTGTCACCGAGCTGGAGAAAAGGCTCACCGCTCTCGAGCAAAAAATGTCTGCATCAGCTTCCCCTGTCTCAGAGGATACACACATTCATATCGAATCCCTGCATGTGGACAAAATTGATTACCATTTAGAGTTTGGTGAGCTTTCCATTGACCAGCTTCAAGGCAGACTCAACATTGGGGCAACCTATTACACGCCAAAAGACACGCACATCAAAAAATCAGCACCTCCACCGAAGCCAAAAGAAACAAAAACACCGACAGTCTCGATTCGATCAAAGCCACCTTCGTAATCCGATCAACTTTTAAGCACAACCGGAAGCCAGAAATACACCGCAAGGACAATCACCACAATACTTATGATATTTAACCAAAATCCTGTCCTGACCATATCTGATATTTTCAGCACGTCTGCACTAAAGACAGCGGCATTTGGCGGTGTGGAAATCGGCAGCATAAACGCACATGAAGAAGCCAAAGCAGCCGCAGCCATTAACCCATAAGGCTCGATCCCAATCGCAAGCCCAAGCCCTACCGTAATCGGAATGATCATATTGGCAACAGCTGTATTTGACATAATCTCAGTCATAAACAAAATCGCTCCCGTTAAAATGATCAATAGCATGATATACGAAAGCCCATTTAAATGCTGTAGATTTTCCCCAATCCATCCTGTTAGATTGGTTTCTGCAAAGCCCGTAGCGAGCGATAGCCCACCTCCAAACAACAGCAACAGCCCCCACGGCAGCTGTTTCATATCCTGCCATTCTAATAGTCTCTCTCCGTTTGTTGCTGGAATGAGAAATAACAGCAAGGCACCAAAAATGGCGATCGACGTATCGGATACGGTAACTCCTCCAAACAAAAAGAGTTTAAAAATCCACAAAAACGCCGTCGTGAGAAAAACGGCAAACACCCATTTTTCCTCTTGTTTCATTTTTCCTAAATCCTCTAATCCCTTTCGAATGAACGTTACACTCATTTCACCTGTGTGCTTTACCTTAAACTGGACTTTGGTCAAATACAGAAATAAGAGAATGAGCAGAATCATCGCAACAGGAAAACCAAACAAAAACCATTCAAAAAACATAATTTCCCGATCTAATAGCTTTTTTGACATCGCAGCAAACACCGCATTTGGGACGGACCCGACAAGTGTTGCCAGACCTCCAATTGACGCTGAATACGCAACCGACAATAAAATGCTTTTACTGAAACGCTCAAGAGATGGACCAGCTAAAATATCATTAGCTTTGACCTCTTTAATCACAGCCAGTGCCACCGGGAGCATCATCAGAGCTGTCGCTGCATTTGAAATCCACATAGATAAAAAAGCAGTCGCGATCATGACACCTAATACAATGCGGTCACTTCGTGTGCCAATCACCCTTAAAATGTGTAAGGCCATTCTTCTATGCAGATTCCATTTTTCAATAGCAATTGCGATCATAAATCCGCCCATATACATAAAAACGATCGGATCTCCATAAGCTCTTGATGTCTGTTCCATCGAAAGCCCGCCAAGTGTCGGCAATAGGATGATGGGCAATAAAGATGTTGCAGGGATGGGCAGTGCTTCTGTCACCCACCATGTAGCCGTCCAAGCGGTAATGCCCAAGACTACCCTCGCAGCATAGGTCAATTCATTTTCAGGTATGAGAAAAAGAACGAGCAAGAAGAGTGCCGGTCCAAGCACAAGTCCAATCACATTCACCTTTTGATAAACGATAACAATTCCCCCTTATTGAAAGCGCTTGTATATTTTTCTATTTTTCCACATTCGATGATCTCTTAAGAAATCCTTTAAATCATAAGAAAAAATGAAGATATCTTTCATAGTAACCATCTATCATTTTCGTCCCTTTCCCCAATCCATGACATGAAACATTGGTCTATTTTCATAGGAGAAACTATACAAATCATCTGCAATCACTGTAAAATATAGAAGATCTAATCAAAAATTGAGGTGTTTTCATTGTATACGGATCAACGAAAATCATTTTGGAAACAGAAAAAAGTCATGATCCCCATTCTTAGTATCATCGTAGTTGCTGTTGCTTTCTTTTTCTTAAAAGATTCTCTTTTCTCAAAAGAAAAAGAAGCTTTAAAAGCGGCTCAATCCTTTACAAAACAAATGGAGAAGAAAGACTTTACGAAGCTGGCTGATGAGGTAACGAGTGCGTCTTTGAAAGCCAATGACTTCTCAAAAAAACAACTAGCCGAAAAATACGACAATATCTTCAACGGAATTGGCGCTTATGATCTGAACATATCAAAGCTCAACGTTGAAAAACAGGACAAAGGAAATGGATATCAATTTTCCTATGATGTGACAATGAAAACGTCATTTGGCAAGCTGCACAAGCTTTCTTACAAGGGCGTTCTCTCAGAAGAAGATGACAAATGGAAAGTCGACTGGAAGCCAAATCTCATCTTCCCACAAATGGAGAAGGGAGATACGATCAAAGTCAAATCAGACCCTGCTGTACGCGGAAACATCGTCGACCGAAAAGGACGTACCCTAGCAGAAACAACTGGCGGAAGCGCACTTGGCATCATCCCAGGAAAGCTTGGCACAGGAGAAGAAAAAGAACGCAATATCAAAAAAATCAGCAAGGCATTTGATATTGATGAAGAACTCATCGACAATCAGCTGAAACAAGCATGGGTCACAGACGACACGTTTGTTCCGCTCAAATCAATGTTAGAACAGAAGCCGATTCCAAAAGATATAAAAGGCGTCACCTATCAATCGAAGGAAATGCGTTACTATCCTTATAACAAAGCCGCCGCCCATCTCACCGGCTATGTTGGAAAAGCAAATGCAGATGATATCAAAAGAAATCCGGCGTTAAAAGCAGATCAAATCATCGGCAAAACCGGCCTAGAATTCACATTTGACAAAAACTTGCGTGGACAAGATGGCGGAAGCATTTTAATCGTCCATGATGAAACAGGCATTGAAGAAACATTGCAAAAATCAGATCGACAAGATGGAAAAACAGTGAAGCTGACCATTGATGCTTCTTTACAGAAAAAAGCCTATGAACAGCTGAAAGGTGAAAAAGGGGCCGTCACCATCATGAATCCATCTTCTGGGGATCTATTAGCGCTTGTCAGTGCCCCTTCCTATGATGTCAATCTCATGACAAACGGAATCACACCTAAGGAGTATCAGGCATACAGTGAAAACCCAGATCTCCCATTCCAAGCCCGTTATGCAAGCCGATATGCACCAGGGTCTACATTCAAAACCATTACAGCAGCCATCGGGCTGGAAACAGGTGTCACAAAACCTCATAAAGTACGCACCATCCATGGACTGAAATGGCAAAAAGATCAATCTTGGGGCAATTATCGCATTACGCGGGTTCACGATAAAGAAAACGTAAATATGGTTGATGCCCTCGTATACTCAGATAATATTTACTTCGGTCAGGAAGCTCTGGAAATTGGCAAAGACACCTATGAGAAAAAAGTAAAAGCATTCGGATTTGGCGATGATTTGCACATGCCATTTACAATGAAACCAGCACAAGTATCGAACGACGGCATTCAATCGGACATCCTGCTTGCTGACTCGGCATATGGTCAAGGTGAATTACTCATGTCACCGATTGAACAAGTACATGCCTATTCTCCATTTGCAACAGGGGGCAAGCTTGTCTATCCTCGAGTCGTTCAAGATGAGAAAACAGCATCACCAAAACAAATCATCAAAGAAGACTCGGCAAATACAGTGAAAGACGCGCTCACTCAGGTCGTGACAAGCCCAAATGGTACAGCTCACTCCTTACAAATGGAAGGCGCTGATATCGCCGCTAAAACAGGAACGGCAGAACTGAAGAGCAAGCAAGGAGCAACAGACGGTTCTGAAAATGGATTTTTACTTGCATTTAATCCTAAAAAAGAAGATTACGTCCTCGTCGGTATGATTGAAGATGTAAAAAACCGCGGCGGTAGTGGACTCGTCATTCAAAAAATGAAGCCTGTCATCGCATCTTTTTATAAGTAACCATTTAGAGACACAAACACTTGTGTCTCTCAGCGTGTAGACAAACCCTCGCATTCGTTGTCAGTCCTGCGCTTCGGTGCTCACGAATGTCTAATTCGCTCCGCTCCGATGCTCGTACTTCCTAGACTTCAAAGGTTTTCTATCACGCTGAAAAGAAGACAAAGAGCTAAAATAAAGATCATTTTAGCCCTTTGTCAACAATCTGAGAGACACAAAAACTTGTGTCTCTTTTTTCTAAATCATGACAATTTGCTATTGTTTTATAGTTCACCTTATGAATAAAATGAGAAGAATGCAAAATTGAAAACAGTTGAATGAAAGGAGGATGTCTCATTGGCTATTGCTGCTCGTACTAAGGATAAACCTCAAAATTCCGTCACTGGCTCAACGGTCTATCCCATTTTATTGATTATTGGCATTTGTCATATGCTCAATGACACTTTGCAAGCCGTTATCCCTGCGATGTTCCCTATTTTAGAACGCTCAATGGGGCTGACCTTTACACAATTAGGGCTGATTGCCTTTACATTAAACATGGTCTCCTCTGTGATGCAGCCCGCTATTGGGTGGTACACAGATAAAAGGCCGATGCCTTATGCACTCCCGATTGCTTTATTTTCTAGTGCTGTCGGTATATTCGGGCTTGCGTTTGCGCCTTCCTTTGCCACCATATTGCTTTGCGTTGTCTTTATCGGACTCGGCTCTGCTATTTTCCATCCAGAGGGCTCTCGTGTTGCCAACATGGCTGCTGGTCCAAGACGAGGACTTGCACAGTCCATCTATCAAGTAGGCGGAAATACAGGTCAAGCCTTTGCCCCGCTAATCGCAGCATTAATGCTCGTCCCTCTCGGTCAGCCAGGTGTGGCTTGGTTTACGATTGTTGGAATGATTGCTGTCGGTTTCCTTCTTTATATTTCAAGATGGTACGCAGGAAGACTTCAAACCATTCGAGCTCAAGCGAAAAAAGCTCCAGCAAAAGCGGCAAGATCTGAACTTCACCGTAAGTCAGCACTCACAGCACTTGGCATTATCGTCTTTCTCATCTTTGCCCGCTCTTGGTATGGAAATGCGATATCGAATTTCTATGCGTTTTATGCGATTGAACAATATGGATTGACGATTAAAGAATCACAGACTTATATTTTCTTATTTCTCATTCTAGGTGCAATTGGAACGTTTTTAGGCGGGCCGCTTGCAGACCGCTTCGGCAAGAAAACCGTCATTTTAATTTCCTTATTGGCATCCTTTCCGCTTGCCTTGCTTCTGCCATTTGCCGGACCGGTTTTTGCTTATGTTTTACTTGGGCTGATTGGAGTCATTTTGACATCAAGCTTCTCTGTCACAGTTGTTTATGCTCAAGAACTATTTCCCGGGAAAATTGGCACAATGTCTGGTTTAACGGTTGGGCTTGCGTTTGGTATGGGTGCAATCGGATCGGTCGCTTTAGGCTCATTTATTGATACTTTCGGTTTAACACCTACCATGATCGGAGTCGCTTTTTTACCGATATTAGGCATTCTGGCATTCTTACTACCTAGCGATCAAACCATCTCCAAATGGAATGAATCATAAAAAGGAAAAAACCGCTCAGTGTTTGAGCGGTTTTTTCATATCTCATAAAAATGCGTATCAGGAACATGCTTCTTTGCAATAAATCCTTGCTGAAATTCTGGAAAGACTTTTTGTACCTGTTTAATCTTTTGATGAATTAAATCAGCATACGGAATATAGAGATGATCCACTAGATTTTGTTCTGTCATATAGTAATACCAATTCAGATTAAACGTATTCTCATCAATGATCGTAAAGGCAGAAAAATGATAGAACAAGAGTGGACATTCGTCGAGATACATATCCCCTTTCACAACGGAAAGCTTGTAGTTTTCAATATTCCAGATCGCAGCATTGGCTCCTTTAGATGTTACGACATGAACGCCTTCAAAATCATCGATCCATCTTTCAACATACCGCTGATCTCCATACGTCTTATTTTTTGTATCCATTTCGACTGTACAGTGTGCAAGACAGTTTTCCTTCCATTGTGTGACCGCACGTTTGGCAACGTCTGTGTTACGGCAGCCGACAAATCCAGTATTAAAGCGGCCAGACAATTCATAAAAGTGATAGAACCGCTCGGAATTCATATGATCTGTCAAAAATAAGTGAGCAAGTGGATTCTCTGCAAAAATCGCCTCTGGATCATGATAAAAATACAAATCCGTATCCAAATGGGCGAGATAATCCGCTTCCGAGGATTCAAGGATTTTGAGCAGAAAAGCAGGCTTTAACGTCCAGCAATACTCATGAAACGTCCGATTATCCTTTGCCTTTCGCAGCTTGTCATCTTCAATATTTTCAAGCTGTTCATATTGCACGTGCGGATGAGGAAATTCACTTAACACCTGGTAAGCCAACGGGTCTGCACATAATACCGATAGTTTAAATGAACGTGAGGTTTGTTCAAGCGAATGAATGAGCGCCAAAAGCTTAAAAACATGGGTATTCGACACAATGGTTGTAAAATGATAAGACGCCATCTACAACACATCCACTTGAAACAAATCAACGCGTAATAGCTCTTTCGTCAGCCCTTGAATGGCTTCAACAAGCACTGTGCAGCCATATTCTTGCCGTGCAAGTTGCGCTACCTCTGACAGCTTTTTCAAAGGGACATGTTTCGCTGTCATCTGATCTTTTTTATCCCGTTTGATGCCTACATTCCGCTCTGTGATCAAATGAAGCAGCTCTAAAAAGTAAGAGAGCAGACCATCGAATACCGGATTTTCACGCAGCTGCCTAATCTCTTTTACAATGTCATTTGTGACGGTGTGAGAAAACGGACCAGAGAAAGCCAGATGGACATCAATGGCATCAATATTGTTGTACTTCTCGCACATATACAAAATGTTATATTTGATGTCATCAAAAGATGTTAAATTACTCGGATGTTCCTGATGCACGCTCAGGATATCCTCTCGCAATTCAAAGGAGAGACCAAGCTGATGCAGACGAATGCCTAAATCATAATCCTCAAACCCATACCGAACGATCTTTTCATCAAACATCCCGAGCGTGATGACATGCTTCCGTTTGACAGAGGAATTATTCGTAATAAAAAATCGCCACGGCAACTCATAAGAGCCTAAATCATAGTTGTACGTGCGCAAAATGTCTTTGAGAATATCAATAAACTCAGACTGCAAATCAAAGCTTTTCTCTAGAAATGCACCATTCTCCACTTCTTGCATGGATAAAAGAGGCGTTTTATCTTTCATTTTCCGTTTATACAAACCTTGCTTTTTCAATCGCTTGATATGATCCTTATCAAATGCTTCGTAAAAATATCGATAAATCCGCTTCCAGCATACACCACAAATGACAAGGTCCTCTTGATCAGCATGTGCCTCTGCATGTTTTTGAATAAATTGCGGCTCTGCCAGCATATCACTGTCATGGAATATCAACAGGTCTCCTTCCGCCTCGCGAATGGCATGATTACGACCCTTGGCAATCCCTTGATTGACAGGAATACGCACCTTTTTAAACGGGAAATTCACCTTAATGTTCTCAAGCATTTCCATCGTGCCGTCCGTTGACCCATTATCGGCGACAATGACTTCAAACGGAATATCCGTATCCTGAAGAGTTAAGGAAAAAAGACTCCCTTCTAAACGCTCCTTGGCATTATAGCTCGGAATAATGACGCTTACCTTTGGCTTCTCATTCATGCGTCATCCTCCTCAACTTTGGCATAACCGTTAAACATCGGATCGACCTGCTCAACAGATTCAATCACATGACGTAGCACGTTTCGATAGGCTTCTTGGAAAAACGGCAGATCCTCTCTCCCCTTCTCATGAATTTGCTGCATCTCATCCTTACTCACGATGCGAAAGCCACTGAAATGATAGCAAATGAGCGGATGCCCATCCTCCAGCAAAATCCGTCCATTTTCTTCACGATAGGAATGCTGCCCATAGTTCCAATGACCAATATTCACGCCTTTTGTTTGAATATCCTCCACTTTTTCAAACAGCTTCGGCATATGATCGAGATAACCTTGATCGCCAAACTTGCCTTCACCCGGCGCATTTTTGCATTCCTTCAAGCATTCTTCTTTCCACCAGCTAAGGCATTTCCGGCCAGCTTCATCTCCTTTAAAATGCAGGAAGCCTGAATTATAGCGGCCTAAAAGCTTCTGAAGCATCTTCACTTCCTCAGGATCAAAGCTCGGAATCACAATATCCCCTCTCGAAAGTAATACAGAGGCATCCGGCTGATGCTGAAAAATCACTTGCGGGCTCTCATAAAAGAACAAATCCGCATCAAGATAGGTTACGCTCTCTGCCTGCTCCTGTTCAAATAACCACTCAATCCACATCGGCTTTAACGTCCAGCAATATTCCGAGGCATCCCGTTCCTCTTTTTTCTCCAGCAGCTCCGGTGTTTCGAGTTCACGTACATGAACAAGATCGACATGAGGAAAATTCATTTGATGAAGCAGATCAAATGCAGCATCATCCATACATAACGTCTTGATGACAGCATCATCTTCTACTTGCTTCAATGATAAGAAAAACGCAATGGCTTGATATAGTCTTCCACTTGATAGAACCGTACAATATATGCTGTTCATCTACTTACACCTCTATTTTTGAAAGAATTCGCGGTACCATTCAATCGTCTTCTCTAACCCTTCATCAATGGAGTAGTCAGGCTTCCAATCAAGCAGCTTTCTCGCCTTTTCTGCCGATAAATATTGGTGCTTGATCTCATGCGTTCCTTGGTTTAAAATACGAGGCTTCAGTTCACTGCCCATCGCCTTTAAAATCTTATCCACGAGCTCAAGAACCGTCAGCTGAATTTCATTACTAAAGTTAAATGCTTCTCCAGCGAGCCCTTTTTCCTCCATCTTCTCAGCCAGCAGCAAATAAGCCTTAACCGCATCTTCAATGTAGAAATAATCACGAATAAATGTCCCATCACTTCTAATTTCAGGCGCTTCTCCTTCCAGGACAAGCTGGATGGTTTGCGGAATGATTCTGTTGAAATTTAAATCCCCGCCCCCGTATAAATTGCCGCAGCGCGTGATACAAACCGGGAGACCATATGTGTTGTAATACGTGTGAGAAATTAAATCTGCACAGCTCTTTGATACATCATACGGATGTTTCCCATTTAGCGGCATGTCTTCATCGTATGGAAGCTGCTCCTGATCGCCGTATGCTTTATCACTTGATGCCACGATGACTCGTTTGATTAGCGGCTGTCTTCTACAAGCCTCTAGCACATTCCATGTCCCTAAAATATTGGCTTCAAATGTAGAAACAGGGTGTCTATTTGCAACCCCTACAATGGCCTGCGCCGCCAAATGGAAGACAGTATCAATTTCGTATTCTCCTAACGCACGTTCAATCGTTTGCATATCCTCCAATGCCCCTTGCACCACATTCATCTTTTCAAATTGACTGCCTTGATATAAATTCGATCGAGGCACCTGATCACGCACAAGTCCAGTTACGTTTGCCCCTTGATCAATCAATTCCTTGACGAGATAGCTTCCCAATAACCCTGTACATCCAGTCACAAATACGTTTTTCCCATTCCAAAATCCGCTCATGCCGTCACCAAACCTTCCATGGTTGTTTTCCATTTGTCCACATGCCATTGATTTCTTTCAAGTTCTTATACGTATCGATCGCTGTCCAAAATCCGTGATGCTCATAAACCGCAAGCTCTCCATCATTCGCCAGGTTTTGAAGAGGTTCTTCTTCAAACACGCATTGATCATCGTCTGTCAAATAGTCAAATACCTTTGGAGACAACACAAAAAATCCTCCATTGATCATCCCGATACTGTCTGTCTTCTCAGAGAAGGATTGTGCCATCCCGTTATATACCTTCAACGTCCCGTACTGTGACTTCTTTTCAATTCCTGTGACAGTCGCAGCTGCCCCAAGATCTTGATGACGCTTCAGCAGATGAAACATATTGATATTGGCAAGTCCATCACCATACGTCATCATGAATGTCTCATCCCCAATGTAATCCTGTGCCTGCTTTAACCGTCCGCCTGTCATCGTATTCTCGCCCGTATCTAAAAAGGTGATTTTCCAGTTCTCTGACTTTCCTAAAAGTTTCATTTCCCCTGTTGCCATATCCAGCTTCATGCTGTGATGCCGCCAGTCGTAGTTCAGGAAATACTCTTTAATCTTCTCTCCTTTATATCCAAGCAATAAGATAAACTCATCTACTCCGTAATACTGATAGATTTTCATAATATGCCATAGAATAGGCCGATCTCCGATCATAGCAAGTGGTTTAGGAAGCGCTTGTGTGACCTCACTCATTCTCGTTCCCTTTCCTCCGCAGAGAATGACTGCTTTCATCTTCTCCCCTCATCTCTCTATGAAAATTTTTGATTGAAAACCTCATCTTTATGCGGATAATCAGTACATGTACCCTCATACTTTGTCCGACATCAGGTTTTGAATCTACTCTATTCATATGTCGAAATGAGAGAGCGTGCCACCTAGCATTTAACTATTTTTACAAATAAAAAAAGAGCGAGATTTGTATTCTCGCTCTTTCAAAGTTTAAATTGTATATTATCAGGGTAGATGGTATGATAAACATGTGCATCAACAGCACAAACAGCCTCTTTTTATTAAGAGACTACTAGATGGAATGAATTCAAGTGGCAGCTTGCTTCATTCACAATATGAATCACGGAGGTGAATTCCCATGGCACAAAACGTACTTTGTGAAGTGAACTCTTGCCGTTTTTGGGCTGATAACAGCTGTACGGCTTCTACCATTAAAATTGGTAAAAACACAATGACTGATGTGACTCGCAATGCTGAAACTGATTGCGAAACATTTGAAACAAAATAAGTAATTTTTCTAAGATGAAGGAACTGGCAGGTTCCTTCTTTTCTTTTATCATTCTATCAAGAATGATAATTATTATCAAGTGTTTTTCACGAAACATTTCTCGGGAAATAATGACACGATATTTCTCCATTCGTTGACGATTTTCACTCCTTTTTCTATACTCAACATATCCGAAGAAGAAAAAGTGGTGACCAATCAATGGATTTTACGATACGTTTTCTATCATTCTTTGTCGTAGAAATCGAAGGCAAAGATGAACAAGCAAATAAACGGTTCAAGCATTATCAAACATTAGATCAAGAGGAATTTGAACAAAGTGAACTGAAGGACTTTTTAGATGGTGAGCTAAAAAAAATCGTCAAACGAAAAGTGGA
The DNA here is from genome assembly GCF_038610765.1 of Bacillus sp. FSL R5-0422. Lineage (NCBI taxonomy): Bacteria > Bacillati > Bacillota > Bacilli > Caryophanales > Bacillaceae > Bacillus > Bacillus sp. FSL R5-0422. The sequence continues at coordinate 705,098 of NZ_CP152014.1, read as the reverse complement.
CAGACACCCTAAATCAGAACAAGTACCAACCAAAATTGGCCGGTTCATTGTCGAGCCTGGTCATGATCTCGATTCAAATCCAAACTACAATTTATTTCATCAGACGAGATTTGCCGATACAAAAGAAGTATTTAATGAATGCAGTGAACAGTTTGTTCGCACGTATTTAGATACAAGTGCTGTCAGAGGCGGCGTTTTTTTAGTTGCGTCCGCCGTTCCTAAAAAGTACTTCGATGACTCCTTTGTTTTTATTATGAAATGTGATTTTGAACAGAAAGTCGCTTCTATCGCTGATACATCTACCTTGATCAAAAAAGTAGAAATGGCGATTACAACAAAAAACATGAAATCAATTCAATATCCATTTATGCCAGAAGAGGGCATGACGGAGGAAGCTGAAGTGAAAATTCACCAATCCTCACATGCTCGTTATTTTGAGGACTTTCTGAAATTCGTCGAATACGGGGAATCTATGCCCGAAATCATGAAATCACAGGTCATGAATATGGTGCAGGAACAAGTATTTGAAACATTACAGGATGAAAGTGAAGAATTAAAGCAGTTCGAAGAGGATCTTGAAATATGGGAAGCAAGTGAAAAGCGAGAAATTAGAGAAACACTCGATACAGAACAGGTCACACTAGCAGCTTCTCACATTGTGGAACAAACCCCTGATATCACAATGAAAATGCGTCTAGGTGAAACAGAAATCAAAGGACTTTTAGCCGACTTCGGCCACTCGATCCATATTGCGAAGGTCAACAATCGATATGTCGTGCTCGTCGAAGCAGACCAAATCGTCTTTGAAAAAGGAAGCACACCTGTTGAATTCCATAAACCAAATGGATTAAAAGAGGTTGTCAGCCAGCTGACGCAAAAAGCCTACGATTCAGACTTAGAATAAAAGAATAGACTGCCTCTTGCGATCAGCTGCATGAGGCAGTTTTTTATATAACGCTTTATTTTTTTACGCTGCACTAGACGAAACTTGTTGACCGCCTCTTCCCCACATGCTGACAAGCATGAGGCTTATGACGAGCATCAACCAAAAGACGCTGTTTGTTCCGAAAAACTGGATCAATGTATACCCACACAAAGGTCCTAAAGCAGCCCCCATATCTTGAACAAAAGAATAGCTGGCGAGAAAGCGGTTCTTATCTGTTTGAGCAGAGGCTTTTTGAAAGGCAAGCGTATCGGTGAACGTTGTGACAACCGTTGCTAGCAGCTGAATCAAAAGCAGCATCAATAGGAACCAGCCACTTACCTTCAGCATGACCCCAAGAACACTGAGCCCTCCAAATGAAAGAAACATCCAGCATAGCATTCGTTCCTTCATCACAAGCCGATCAAACCATCTACCCGTTCTCGGTGCGAGAAATGGTTCCCATCCCCATCTGAGTGCTTGAATCACACCGCTTAAAGCCGAAGCTCCGATGACAAAACCAAACAGAGTCAATTCATCCTGATCGATCTTCGCTTCAATGACATGACTTAGCGTGGATGCGAATAAACCTTGGATGATCAGTGCGATCAGCATGCCTGTTATCAGTACTTTTACCACATCTCGTGTAAACCATTTTTGTTTGATGCCATGATACACCTGAATGTCTTCTCTCTTTTCAATTTCATCCAGCGATACATAAAAAATGCATCCCATCAATGTGAGTAAGCCAAAGACTAGCGTCATGGACTGAAAACCGATCAAGCTAGCAAAGATTCCGCCACATAACATGCCAAATAAACTGCCAAGCCGGTAAAGCCCATTATAAAGCCCCGTCAAATGTCCTTGTGAGCTTTCGTCCATTTCAGCCAAAACCCTCATCCCGCTCATACGGAGTAATGTCCAAGCAAGACCCCATGCGCAGCGGCAGATCAATAGCAGCCAAAAGCCGCTCACCCCATATAATATCGTGGTCACTGATGCGATCAAAATCGCGATCAATACACCCGTTTTCATTGGGATATAGCGATAGAGCCACCATACGACAGGTGCTAGCGGGATACGAATGAATCGATTGATGGACAGCAGTAACCCGACCTCCCAAATGGATGATAAACCAATCTCTTTCCAATAGACTGGAAGAACAATATAGAGCATTGAATCCCCAATAAGTGCAAATGCTGTGATGAGCGATATTGACACAACTTGCTTTTGACGACGATCCATTTTTTCTTCCCCCTTCGCTACCTTTACGATAAGGGATGCTTTATAATAAATCTAATGAATGTTTTTGATTGATTTATCAAAAAAATTGATAGGTGGTGCGAAATTGAATTTACATGCCCTTCGGATTTTTGCAAAGGTCGCAGAGACAAAAAGCGTCACACAAACTGCAGATGTTCTCTCTTTAACACAGCCAGCTGTGACCGCCCAGCTTAGAAGCATTGAACGCGAGATCGGATTTCGCCTTTTTAAACGAAACGGCCGAGGAATTAAGCTCACAGAAATGGGAAAGATGCTGTACCCTTATGCCCGGCAAGTATTTGAGGCTGAAAAGGAAGTAGAATATCAGATCACGCTATTGCAAAATGGGAAGAAGGGGCGCCTCCGCATCGCTTCTACCTACGTACCACTCAACTTTTTGTTGCCTGATTGGCTGGCTGCATTTAAATCGTCATCTCCACAGACAGAAATTGAATTAAAAAGTGGAAACTCCGCTCAAGTGATTGAGAGCCTGCTTCAATATGAATCAGATGTCGCCATCGCCGTAATTGAAGATTTGCATCATGAGGAGATTGTTACCTCTCATTTGACGAATTTAAGCTATGATTTTATTGTGCCAGCAGACCATCCGTTGAACGGAAAAACCGTTCCGCTAGAGCGCCTGAGCCTGGAGCCTTTTTTGATGCGCGAAGAAGGTAGTTCCACTAGAGATAAACTCTTTTCCCTGTTCACCTCGAAAGGAATTAAGAAACCGACTGTTGATTTACAATTCAGCGGTGTTCATGAAGCGATTCAAATGATCAAAGCTGGCTATGGGATCACGCTTGTTCCCCGTGATGCGGTTCAAGGTAGTCTCAAGCGGAAAGAGATTGGGCGTGTATATATCGAAGGCATAGAAATCATCAGACCTGTTGTGATCTGCAAACGGGCGAATGATCTTGAAGAAAATAGAACCGTGGATGCCTTCCTGCAAACGAAAGAGATCGGTCCATTTAAGGAGCCGGCTGCAAATTAAAAAAAGTGCCTGCATGAGAAACAGGCACTTTTTTCTATTCAGTTGGCTGCACGATGTCATATGGTACAGCCTTTGAGGCTTTCACTAATTGTTCTGGTGTGATCAATATTTCATTTCCCCATTCACCTGCTCCAACACCTAATATGTCTTCCTCTAATAGCGAAGCTTCGATGATGGTGCGGAAGCCTTCAGGCTGCCAGCAAAACGGCGGTATTGAGCCAATTCGGTAGCCCGTCACTTCTAGAACCTTCTCTGGTGAAGCCATTTTAATATTACGGGATCCAGCCGCTTTCTTTAGTTTCCCTGATTTAATATGCTGGTCAGCACCAACCATCACAAGCAGCTGCTCTCCTTCCCCTGTTTCAAAAATCAATGTCTTGATCATTTGTCTCTCACGAAAACCAAGGGCTGCTGCTACATTTGCGGCTCCCTTCTCTGTTTCGGAAGAAAATGTTTTCATCTCATAAGGGATGCTGTTCTGATTCAAGTATTCATGTGCCGGTAATGTTTTCATTGATTGACCCCTTTCTTTACGATGTCTTTCATTTAGCTTATCACAATCCTCTCATCCTTAAGATGTATTTTTCAATGAAAAGCCTCTAGGTCCTTCTTCCCCATGCTATACTGAACTTGTTTTTGGAAAGGAGCCGGTTGGATATGGGAATTAAGTTTTGGTACTATACAGGCAGTAAAAGCCTTCTCATGCTGAGTGATATTCTATTTTTGATGATTATCACGTTAGTTATTTATCAAGATACACAATCTGTTGCCTATGCGGCAGTATTTCCGCTAATAAGAACGCTATGTCAGTTATTCGCTGGGCTTATTTCTCCTGTTTTGACCGCTCACTTTCAAGCCGATCGTCTATTGAAATGGGTCCCTCTTTTTCGGATTGCGATGCTCGTTATGTTCACAACCCAATTTCATTTCTTTCAGCAGCATCTGGTCTGGCTGTTTAGTGCGTTCATTTTAATTTCCATCACAGGCGGATTCATTAGTCCTTTATTACAGGCCATCATGCCGATACTTGTGCCAGCAAATCAGCTTGTGAAAGCGAACAGTACAGCCTCTGTTTTTTATCAATCTGTTCAAATTGCTGGCTATTCGTTTACTGGAATGCTTGTCCTATTGATTGGTCCATTTTATTTAATGTGGGCCTCTTGTTTCATGATTGTGTTGTCTTATCTATTTATCCTCCCTGTTCTTTCTCTACTCAAGCAAGAAGACACGGTCCAAAAGGCAGATACGATGAACAGGTTCAAGGATGGCTGGAAGATTATTTGGACAAACAAAACGGTGCGCACTCTGACCTTCATGGATGTTTGTGAAAATATTGCAGGTGCATTATGGGTCGGACCGGTTACACTTGTCTTTGTCACACTTGTTTTAAAGCAAGGTGAGGAATGGTGGGGATTTATCAATGCTGCTTATTATATAGGTGCCATTATAGGCGGGCTCTTGGCTGCATGGCTGAGCCGTTTTATTCAAAAACAACTTCTTCTCTTTATGGCAGCAGGCTCTTTTATTTATGCAGTGCTAACCATTCTGTTTTCGCTGAACAGTATGCCATGGCTTGCGTTGCTGCTTTGTATTTTGATGGGGCCTGCCTATCAAATTCGAGATGTTTCACAGCAAACCATTCTTCAAACGGAAACGCCAGTCCATGATTTATCAAAGGTGTATTCGGCTCAATACGTCCTCTCTTCTATATCTGTCAGTTTATCTATTTTCTTTGTTGGATTGATTGCAGATGCATTCGGGACGAGATTTGTGTATTTGCTAGGCGGTTTGTTTGTACTCGTCTGTTCCGGGATTGCCATCCTCTCTTTTATGAAGCAGAAAAAAGAGAGCGGCTGATTCGTGCAGCGGCTCTTTTACTTTTCCTTTAACATTGTGAACATATCACGCGCCATCGCTTCTAAAATATACACAACTGGCGTCTGTGTCGTAATATTGGCTCTATGAACCCGTTCGTCTGTCACGTAATAAGCAATGTTTAAATCTGAAATGCGTGAAATCGTGCAGTGCTGATTGTTGGTAATACTAATGATTTTGCTTCCTTCTCTTTTTAACTTCGAAATATGATCAATCGTAATACTGTTCTCCCCGGATACAGACAGCACAATGGTGACACTATTGTCTAAATACTGCATATTCATCGGGAAAAACGGATCATTGATGTAAAATGAAAATTTCTCAAGACTTGAAAAGTATCTCGCCCCATACTGTGCCAAAATACCAGAGCTGCCAGTGCCGATAAAGAGCACATTTTTTGCATCGGCAATGAGCCTTGCTGCCTCTTTAATCTTTCCTTCAAAGTCCCCTTTTAGGGTACGTTCAATAAATTCATATAAAAAGTGCTGGGTGCTTTTTAAAGTAGGTGTCCGCTCTGATTCTAAATACATTTTGAGTTTCACTTTAAACTCTGAAAAACCTTCACAATTCACTTTTCGGCAAAAGCGAAGGACAGACGAGGTGGAGATATGGGCTGCATCTGCTAAGTCCCGAATTCTCATATACACGACCTTTTCACTGTTTTCCATGATGTATCGGTATAAAGCGCTTTCTAGTTCATTAAAGCTGGAAATAACCTCACTTGAAAACATCTGACTTCCCCTTTCTCCAACAGCATGTCACAATGTGTTTCTTTTATGTAACAAATCTCTAAATAAGGCACCCTTGCCTAAAGACGCTGAAGTCATTTACGCATGAGACGCTCTCACGATAAGCTATAGATGTACAAACAAAAGAATTGGCTTTTCTCTATTATAACATTGCGCGTTACATTATTCGGAGGTGCAGCACATGGCAAAAGGATTAAAGGTTGTCACAATTGGCGGAGGATCAAGCTATACACCAGAGCTTGTAGAAGGATTTATTAAACGGTACGATGAATTTCCGATTAGCGAGCTTTGGCTTGTCGATATTGAAGCAGGAAAAGAAAAGCTTGAAATCGTCGGAGATCTTGCAAAACGAATGGTCAAAAAAGCAGGACTTCCAATCGATGTTCATTTAACATTAGATCGCCGAAAAGCGCTTGCGGGCGCTGACTTCGTCACAACACAATTCCGTGTCGGACTTCTTGAAGCACGTATGAAGGATGAACGCATTCCTTTAAAATATGATGTCATTGGTCAGGAAACGAATGGTCCAGGAGGTCTATTCAAAGGACTTCGTACCATTCCAGTCATTTTGGATATTGTGAAAGACATTGAAGAACTATGCCCAGATGCATGGCTTGTGAATTTCACCAACCCAGCTGGTATGGTCACAGAAGCTGTTCTTCGCTATTCAAACCATCGCAAAGTTGTTGGCTTATGCAACGTGCCAATCGGTATTCGCATGGGCATTGCCAAAGGACTTGATGTCGACGCAAGCAGAGTCGAAGTCAGCTTTGCTGGATTAAACCATATGGTCTTCGGACTCAACGTATTCTTAGATGGTAAAAGCATCATGGATCAAGTCATCGAAGACATGGCAGATCCAAACTCTACGATGTCAATGAACAATATTCAAGCCATTCCGTGGGATGCTGATTTCTTAAAAGGACTTGGCGTGATTCCATGTCCATATCACCGCTACTACTACAAAACAAGTGATATGCTGGCTGAGGAAAAGAAAGCAGCAGAGAATGAAGGAACTCGTGCAGAAGTCGTTCGTGCACTTGAAAATGACTTGTTCGAACTGTACAAAGACCCTGATCTTGATATCAAGCCGCCACAGCTTGAAAAACGAGGCGGTGCCTACTACAGTGATGCTGCTTGTAACTTGATTGCATCGATTTATAACGACAAGCATGACATTCAGCCTGTGAACACCATTAACAATGGTGCCATCAGTGACATTCCGAATGATTCTGCTGTTGAACTGAACTGCGTCATCACAAAAGATGGCCCTAAACCAATCGCTGTTGGTGAAATGCCAGTCGCAGTCAAAGGACTGATTTCTCAAATTAAATCCTTTGAACGTGTTGCCGCTGAAGCAGCCGTGACAGGCGATTACAACACAGCACTTGTCGCAATGACGATCAACCCGCTCGTCCCATCAGATGCGATTGCAAAAAGCATCCTAGATGAGATGCTAGAAGCACACAAAGAATATTTACCACAATTCTTCAATAAAGTAGAAGCATAAAACAGAACCGCACTTGTCAAAAGTGCGGTTCTCTTATTTCTCTGTAAACAACTGATCCATCTGAGGGCGGTCGTAGTCTAATAGCCAGTGCTGTAAGCCTTCATAGACGGGCCGAAGACGCTCAGTATCTGCCGCAATAAGATCACAGCCTCGATCATCATATAAGTGGAAAATCATCTGTTTTGAGAGATTGATGAGATAAATTTCATAACCAAGCTTCCCGTTCAAGATTTGATTCGGTGCATAGAAATCCTCTTGGCATATGGCATGCAGCAATGGGCGTAATCGTATATCTTGCAGCTGGCATGTCAACATAAATCTCTCCAAGGTCAGGGGCTCATCTAGTTCTGATCTGACATAGGTCAAAAGCTCGTGACGCAATCGTTTGCGTACTTGCCGGCGAACATATTTTTGATAGACTAGGAGCTTTTGCTTCATTAATTCATGTTCATGCTGCGTATAGACATCCGTGACAAATAGAATGTCGTCTTCTGGATCAAAAGCATATCTGACAATTTTCAAAGCACGATCCCCTGCTTTTTCTAATACAACCGATTCTTCTCCTAATGACCAATCTGCCACTTCAAAGCGAAGCCCAAAAGGCCATTCATAAAAAAGAGGCGGCGTGAGAACAAGATCAGGAAAATGACTTTTTAAAAAACTAGTGGTTTGATCGCTCATGTCATGTCCTTCCATTGATTTTATTTCTTATTTTACCGTTGAAACTGATGGAAATACAATTGGAAATAAACTGTCATTTCTTATATGATAGAAAGAGATGGAGGTGTGACCAATTGAAAAAATGGTTTTTACAGGTGTTCCTCACCGCATTGATCACTATGTGGCTACAGGCTGGACTTGATCAGGTAAATGTCATTCATCTTTCCAATGTCTGGGTAGATGTCAGCAGCTGGATTTTGATCTTCTTTGTCATCTACGCACTTTTTGAATGGACAGCTCACATTTCAGTAAAACGGAAAACCGTTCATCGCTAAACATCTCTTTTATAGAGATGTTTCAGATTGTTGACAAAGGGCTAAAATGATCTTTATTTTAGCCCTTTGTCTTCTTTTCAGCGTGATAGAAAACCTTTGCAGTCTAGGAAGGACGAGTACTGGAGCGGAGCGAATTTGACATTCGTGAGCACCAGCACGCAGGACTGACACAGAATGCGAGGGTTTGTCTACACGCTGAAACATCTCTTTTATAGAGATGTTTTTTCTTGAAACTCCTCTTGTACGAGTTCATGAATGACGCCCATTCCTGCTTGGCTACCAGCAGCTGCGGCAAGAACAAGTTGAGCAGGTCCGCCTAAATTGTCACCGCATGCAAAGACACCGCTGACGGTTGTACGTCCAAGAATATCTGTTTCAATGCCGCCATTTTTCGTCATTTGACAGCCTAATATTTCAGCAAATGGAGCTGACTGCTTAAATTCACTTGCGACAAATCCGCCTTCTCTATTCACTGTTTCCCCATTCGCAAGGTGAAGAGAGTGCATATGTCCATTCTCATGATGAATGGACATAATCGGTACATCAATGACTTGGATAGAATGAGCTGATAGCAATGTTTTCTCCTCTTCAGCAAACACTTGCTTCCCATTCGTAAACACAATTAAATCCTTTGTCCAATTGGAAAGAAGTTTAGCCATATGCAAAGCACGTGAATTCTCCGCAATGAGCGCAAGCGGCTTGTCCTTTAGCTCCCAGCCATCACAGAAAGGACAGCTAAACAACGTCTTTCCATACACTTCATGAATCCCCTTCATCTCTGGCAGTATATCCTTTAGTCCTGTTGCCAATATGATTTTCTTCGCTTCAAACCTTTCTCCCTCTTGTGTCAGTAACGTAAAGTTGTCCTTATTTTTTTGTATCTCAACAATTCTGCTTCGTTTGATTTGGATATGGGGGTAGTTTTGAAGATCTGCTTCTCCCGCTTGTCTGATCTCAAACGGTGTCATTCCATCGTTTGTAATAAATCCATGTGATTCCTGAGTCACTCGATTTCTCGGTAACTCGTCATCGAATACAATGACCTGTTTTCTGCCTCGCCCCACAACAAGTGCTGCGCTTAATCCAGCTGGTCCGCCTCCAATGATGGCACAATCTAATAACATATCAATCTCTCCTTTTCATTCAAGACTTTAAAGACTCTTAATATCTATAATTTGTTCAAAAAAAATCACATCTTGAAAAATGGATTTTTTTCTGTTTGCTCAATTTGGCTAGCGATATCAACTAACCGCTTTTGACTAAGTGTTTCCTGCATTTTCGTTTCAACATCCTGCATGGCTTGTTCAATCAAACAACCATCATGAGGCATGAAAGAATCATGTTCTAAGGAACAACGAAATAAATTGGTTTGACCTTCTACCGCTTGAATGACGTCTAAAAATGAAATATCCTCTTTCTTTTTCAGAATGGTGTAACCACCTTTTGCGCCAGGTGTTGATTCAATCAATCCTGCCTTCACAAGCTTTGTTAAAATTTTGGATAAATAGGTGGCTGAAAGGTCTTGCATCTTAGCGAGAGGCTCAACGCCTATTGCTTTCCCCTTTGGAGCAAGTGTTAAAAAGACCATCGTATGAAGTGCATAGTTGGTCGCTTTAGAATATTTCATCAGAAGATTTCCTTTCTATCTATCATAGACCTTTTATATCTGTAATTGATCATAAAAGATTCAAGAAGAAAAAGCAAGTATTGTGAATCTGCTTCTTTTTTCATTCCACATTTCGCATTTCCTTCCGATAATAAAAGTAAGCACGAATAAAAGCTTGATGAAGACTAGAAGGAGTGAAGAGAAATGTCAGATCAACAGCACAATGCAGCACACGAAGAAGAAGAGGAATTTAACGTATACGACATGATTCCACCCGCAGGAACAATCATTGGAGAAGCAACAGAAGAAGAAATGGAGGCTGCGGCAGCATTAGAAGTGAGACATGTTGCGTTCATACGCCTTCAAGACATGTTCATTCAATTTGATGGCTCGTCTTACAAAGACTTATTAAAAGACTTCCAAGAATTTGAATATGATTCCACAAAATTCTGGAGAGGTATTGCTAAACGACTTCAAATTCCATACGAATGGCCAATCCGACTCGACCATGCAAACGGCCCTATTTATATTGGTGAAACAGAGGATAGCCGTGAGGTTGAGGAGAGTGCGGAGTAAGGACATGGTGACCCCCTTTTGAAAAGGGGGTCTTTTCGTCTCCTTCACAATCCATCGATTGAAAAAAATAAGCAATATGAGCATTGTAACGCCCATATTGCTTATTCTCGTGTTATGTTAACTCTGGCCAAAAGGCTTGATTTGCTACAATTAAGTCGTCTAAAATATCCTTTGCTACTTTAGCACTCGGCACCGTTTTCGATAAGGTAATGGCCTGCCATAGTTTTTGATAGGACCCTTCTTCAAATGCTTCTACTACTAATTTTTCTACGCCAACTTGCTGCTCCATGAGGCTTTTTTGAAATCTAGGAATATCTCCAACCACTAATTTTTCTGGACCGTTGCTGCCAACGATACAAGGAATTTCGACCATGGCTGTTGGATCAAAGTTCATGATGGCGCCATTGTTCTCCACAATCATCAGCATCCGTTCCTTTTTATTAAAAGCAATGGCTCTTGCCAAATCAACGATATAAGAAGCGTGCTCATCAATGGCTAGCTTTGTTTCCTTTGCAGTTCCTCTATTAATGATGGCCTGACATTCACTAAAAACAAAGGCTTCCCGCCCCTCCATCACTTCATTGGCACGCGTGAACGCAATATTTGAATGTGCCACTTCTTCATCTGGAAATAGATAGTATTTCAAATACGTATTCGGTACGGTTTTTGGATCAAGTGCTTGAATATCTTTGGCTTTTTTTAATGTGCTGTTCCAGCTCTTTTGCTGTTCTAGTTCAGATGTTCCATCTGTTGCATAACCATGCTGGCTTACATGCTGAATGACCTCAGGCATTAAGCTATTTCCTTTTTTATCTCGAATATCTGTCCACCAGCCAAAATGATTCAAACCATAGTAATCTACTTCCAGTTCTTTACGGGAAGATAAGCCTAAATTCTTTGCAATCAATTCTTCAATTCCAATTGGCATATCACATATGTTTAAAATTTTGGCATTCGGTCTTAACTTACGAGTTGCCTCTGCTACTATCGCTGCAGGGTTAGAATAGTTTAACATCCAAGCTTCAGGTGAGTATTTTTCCATATAATCGACAAGTTCTAATACACCTGGAATAGATCGCATACCGTAAGCTATTCCCCCTGGACCGCATGTTTCCTGTCCAACTACTCCATGCTTTAATGGAATTTTCTCATCTAATTCACGCATGGCATATTTGCCGACACGGATATGTGCCATTACAAAATCGACTTGAGTAAAAGCTTCTTCTGGGTCAGTACTTGCCAGTAGTCGCACTTCTGGTGCTCGTTCTTTTAACATAATCTCACATGCATCCGCAATTGTCTTTTGTCTAGCTTCATCATTATCATAGAGTTTAATTGTGTGAATTGGGAACTCTTCTAAATAGTTTAACAGCATTAAAATGATCCCTGGTGTAAAAGTACTTCCGCCTCCGGCAATGGTAATATTAAATGTTTTTTTCATGATATCCAGCTCCTTTTTCAATCAATTTAAAGTTTTCCCTCAAAGGACTCTCTCACTTGCGGTACACTTAAGCCAACAATGATTTGAATGCTTTGACCACTCTTAGCCATTCCGTGTGCCATTTTATGTTTTGTGAAGTATTCCCTATCTTTCACCAACCTAGGGTCAATCACTGTAATACGCAGACGTGTAGCACAGTTTGTCACATCTTTAATATTTTCTTTTCCACCAAGTCCTCCTAAAAAATAAACAGCTTTCTCTTCATACTCAGACGCATAAACGGGCGCTTCCTTTTTGCCATGATCTTTTTTATTAGCATTCTCATAATCTTGTTTTGTATATAGCCTAGTCTCCTCCTCATGTTTTCGTCCTGGTAATGGAATATCAAATTTCACAATCACCCATCTAAATATGACAAAATACAATGCTGTAAATAGAAGTCCAATGATGGCCTGGATCAGATAAGTCCCTCCATGATTTGAAGAGAGCGGAATCCAGTTCAATGCAGCTATTTCTATAAGCCCTGAACCCATCATTCCGACAACACCAAACATATTCATGATTGTCACCATGGTCGCTCCAAGAAGTGCATGTATGACAAATAAGTAAGGCGCGAGAAACAGAAATGTAAATTCAAGTGGTTCTGTAATTCCAGCAAATACCGCTGTTAATGTGGCGGGTAATACCAATGCGAGAACTTTTTTTCTGTTTTCCTTCGGTGTAGAAAAATACATCGCTAGAGCTATCCCTAAACAGCCGAACATCTTAATATTTCCATGCAGTAAAAATCCGTATGGATATAGATCCTTCAAATTGGAAGTTGAGTTCGCAAATTCATTTAAGTGAGCAATCCAATATGGTTTTAACCCTCCATTTACTGCCGCTGGACCAAACTCAAAAGGTGTATAAATAAAATGGTGAAGTCCTGTTGGAATCAACACCCTTTCCAAGAAATGAAACAGCCAGACACCAATATAACCAGACTGTGACATAAACCCTTGGAGAGATTGAATTCCCTGCTGAACATATGGCCATACAAAAGCCACGATAAAAGCAATAGGAATCATCACAAAGAATCCGATGATGACAACAAAGACAAGCCCTTGGAAAATCCCGAGCATTTCAGGCAGTTTTTGATCATAAAAACGATTATGAATCCAAATGACGATTCCTGATATCGCCACCGCACCAATGATACTTGTATCGAGCGTAGGGATACCTGCAATTTCTTTTACACCCGCTACGTTCTCGACTCCTTGCGATAAATCAACACCAAAAGTGGACGGCCAAAGTGTCAAAATAGCATGAATATAATTGTTAAATACAAGATAAATCATTAAAGCTGCGAGCGTAGCACGTGCTTGCGCTTTTTTTGCAAGAGAGATCGGCAAGCCAATCACAAATGCCAGCTCCATATGATTGAAAATCGTCCATCCTCCACTTTCAATCAGTGTCCAAATCTTATACCACATTGTACCTTCTGCAGCCATCTCCCCCATAATCGCTGGATTCTTGCATAATGTCGCAAGACCGACAACAATACCAAAAAACGCGAATAAAAGGACTGGAACTACCATAGCACTACCAAATCGCTTGATTGCATTCATAAGCATCACCCCTTTGTTTGATCCATAACACCACTGTAAAGGGAGCGCTTACAAAAACCAATAGGATTGACGTATTTAGAAATCAAGTTGTAACATTAGATTATATTTTCACAGAAAGAAAATATTTTCATGTTGGAGGGCACATCGCATGATATTGGACAAGCTGGTAAATGAATACTTCGAAGATTTAAATAAGAATGACCTGCATATTATTAAAACGATTCACGATCACCTTGAAGAAATGAAGACAATGAAAATTCAGGATCTTGCTCGGTATGCTCACACTTCCATCTCCTCCATCCATCGACTTGCCAAGAAAATAGGTTTCGACGGCTACAGTGACTTAAAGTCTTATGTGAAATTAAATCATCTTACTGAAGAATCAACACAGGATTTAATGAAGCTGCTTGATCAAGATATCAGCCAGACAAGAAAATATATGGAGCAGCTGGACTTTCATCAATTAAATCAACTGATTGATCGTGCACCGTATATTTATATTTATGGTACAGGAACAGCACAGCTCGATTTGGCCAATGATGTACAACGACAGCTATGGTCACTGCATAAAAAATCTCAAGTATTACGAAGCAAGCGAGACTTAACAGATGGAATCATTGAATTTGGTGAGGATGACCTTTTATTTATCATTTCTTTATCGGGTGAATCGAAGAATTTAGATGAAATCATTCAATTGGTGAAAACGAGACATATCAAATTTATCAGTATGACCACATTAAGAAATAACCTTCTTGCACAAAATGCCATGTTTAACATCTATGTAAGCAGCACCCCGTTTCCTTTGTATAACAAAGTGGACAACTCAAGCTTTCTGCCATTTTACATTGTGGTAGATATGATCGTCAGAAAATTTAGTGAGTGGAAATGGAACCAATTGAATAATAGGAACTAAAATTAACAAGCACACATTCTTGGAGACAAATGGTGAATGATTAAATATTTCTTCACAAAAAAGAGAGACACTTTTGTCTCTCTCAAAAAACACCAAAGTATTTTTCTGAAATAAGTGATGGTTGCTCCATGCTATTCAGCGGTATAATGCCCAGCAAGCAGTTCATCAAACGAATCCGCTAATTTGAAATCCGTCTCATATTCAAGATCAAAGTAATGCACCGGCGGATGTTCCTTTGTTTCTCTATAATCTAATGCGATCCACGTATGACCATCCCCACAAATGAGCACAAGTCCCTCAGGCAATTCCCATTCTTCTATTAAATAATCACTATCCATGATGCCTTCGCCTTTGGCAATTCCTCTTAAATGATCAAATGACACATGATCCTCTGCCCATCCATTCGGTTGGTCCGTTGGAAAAGCATTGTGCAGGGTATAACCGCCATTTTGTTCAAGGATGAGTTTCTTATATGTATCAGGCAGGATGACACCTAGCTTCTTTTCCGCTTTTGCAATGCCTTTCTCATTGATTTTCTTAAATGTTTCATCACTTTCTATTTCTGTATCCCAGAATGGTTTCAAATAAAATACCTCCAATTGTTATTTCTATCTCATTTTACCATTTGAGAGAACTAGTTTAATAGTCCTATTTAATAAAAAAAGAGAAGGGTTTCTCCTTCTCTTGGTGGTCATGATTATTCTTGATTTCTTGCTTCAAATTCATCCAGCATTGCACGCACTTCATCTGTTGATGAGGTGTTCATTAATTGGTTTCTTAGGAAGCTCGCTCCTCTGAATCCTTTTACATAAATCTTAAAGAAACGATGCAACGCCTTGAATGGACGCAAGCCTAATGAGGAATATTGATCATGAAGGTCAAGATGTAATCTTAATAGACCAAGCAATTCATCACTTGTATGCTCCTTCGGCTCTTTTTCAAAAGCAAATGGGTTATGGAAAATCCCGCGCCCAATCATTACTCCGTCCACTCCATACTGTTCAGCGAGCCTTAAGCCCGTTTGACGATCAGGAATATCACCATTGATCGTCAAAAGCGTATCAGGTGCTACTTCATCACGAAGTTTTATAATCTCAGGAATGAGCTCCCAATGCGCATCCACCTGGCTCATTTCCTTTCTAGTACGAAGGTGAATCGATAAGTTCACAATGTCTTGCTCCAAAATGTGTCTGAGCCAATCGTGCCATTCATCAACCTCTGTAAAACCAAGTCTTGTTTTGACGCTAACAGGTAATCCTCCTGCTTTTGCCGCTTGAATCAGCTCTGCCGCAACATCTGGGCGTAGAATCAATCCACTGCCCTTCCCGTTTTGCGTAACATTAGGGACAGGACAACCCATATTAATATCAAGCCCCTGAAATCCTAACTCCGCCATTCCAATACTCATTTGTCTAAAGTTCTCAGGCTTATCTCCCCAAATATGAGCAACAATCGGCTGCTCATCCTCTGTAAAGGTTAAACGTCCCTTCACACTTTGAATCCCATCAGGATGGCAATAGCTCTCGCTGTTCGTAAACTCTGTGAAAAACACATCTGGTCTCGCCGCCTCACTCACAACATGACGAAACACAACATCTGTCACTTCTTCCATTGGTGCTAATATAAAAAACGGCCGTGGTAAATCACGCCAGAAATTTTTACTCATCTTTCATCCAATTCCTCTCATGACATAGCGCCTTATGGGGCATGTCCTTCTATAAAGTCTTTCAGCAATTTTTATCATTATATACTTTTGTAAGGATTCAACGCAAAAGGAGTATAAAATGAACAAAATACTATCAGCACTTTATAAAATATCAAAAATTTGAGGAGACGTAAACGCCGTTCAAAAGCTATTTCTGGGAAACGTGTCACGCGACGGGCAGCAGGAACAGCATCCGGCAAACTAATGAAAAGATATTCAAATAAAAAAGCCCTATGCAGGGGCTTTTTAAATTGTAATTGCCTTTTCTGTTACATGATAAGTGTTAGAAGTAATGATTTTATCAAGTGACCAACCGGCAGCGAATAACACAGAAAAAATTGTTAAACTGATAAATAACTTTTTCATCATAACGCCTCCGCCATTTTTAGTATTTGTTGTTGTGCTTTAATGGTCTTTTTTAGATATTCTCTATTCAATTCAAAATTCCCTTTTTGATAATGATAATCTGCGAGTTTTTCTGATAACTCCGCTACATCTTGCCACAAACTTTTGCTTTCTAAATAACTGAGGCTTTCATTTACCTCCGATTCATTATATTCTTCAAAAAGCGCATAAATGATTTTTAATTTAGCTATATATTCTTGGTCGTCTGCAAAGTTAGCTCTATTTAAGCCAATGGTGAAATATTGGTTTCCTCTATTTTTTTTATCTTGTTCGTAGAATACCCAGGACAACATATAAAGTGTTCTAATTCCCGAGATCGTTTCGGCATGTTCTTTTATTTGAATTGAATTTAGAAATTCATTTTCTGCGGTTTCAATTTCTCCGGCTCTTTTTTTCACTAAACCTAAATTATGATGTATTACACCAATAATCCGTTGGACTGTTTCCTCATTAAGCTCTTGAGCCAAGCTCAAGGCTTCCCTATAATAAGATTCTGCCTCATCTAAGCGGTATAAGTCGTACATATTCGCTCCAAATTTGATATTACAACCGACTACTTTCGCTTTGTAAAACTCGCTTGTTGAATACATTTCTTTTGCTTTTTCCAAATGGTTTAACGATACGAAATGTTGATCAATGCGATAATATGCATCAGCTAGTTTGTAATGAAATTCGGCTCTTTCTATATCATCGGGAACATTCTTTAAATGTTCTTCAGCAGCCTTGTAAAAATTTATAGCAGCAACATAATTTTTTTGGTGGAATTCGTGCATACCTCTAAAGAAGTTTGAATAGTAGTCAAGCGTTCCTTTGACGTGGGGCTGTTTGTTCTCTATTTCTCTGAGTAAATCGGGTAAAGTGGGGCGTTGTTGATTCATTTCAATAGGCACAAGACTTTCAAGCATGAGTCGATGCCTAAACTCCATTAATTGATAAAATAGCAGTAAATCTTGATCCTCTTCCATGTGCTCTATTTCTCTTTCAACCTGTTCTTTTAAAATCTCTGCATCCGGCACGCTGAATGTCCTTATAAATCTATACCAATCATTTATTAATATACCAACTTGAGAAGAAAGAATTTTCTCCACTCCTACCATCCCCTTTCTTGATATTCCCTATAATTACATATATTATCATTTTCAAAATAATTCCACACCGAAAAGAAACCGCAATTTCTCCATAAAATACAATTATATAGACACACAAATGTATAATATTGAAAAAATACAGTATTGAAATACCATTTACCCTTAATTTGGTTTTTGTTACAATTTTTATGTAAATCAAATAAGGAGTGATTATCTTATATCAAAGTCCTATAAGAATTTAAGACATATGCCACTGTTTTTTCTCAAGATGTATTTTATAATTGAGGCTTGAACAACAAGATTTTTTTCACTATAAACAGCCTCTTCATTAAATTTTCGGAGGCGAAATTACTATGACTTTTAGAAAGAAGTTAGTTCCTGTACTATTAAGCGCAACTTTATTAACTTCCGGTCTTGGTGCGACTACTGCGTTTGCAACGGAGCCGGTTAAATCAACAGAACCAGTACATACGAAGGTGTATAAAACTTCTTTACAACAAGCCGCAACAAATAATAGCACTAGCCCTATTCAGTCAAATGCTTTAGCAACTCAAACAGCCGCAAACGGGGAAGTTTCTACTCAAGGGGTTGTTTCATGGTCATATAAAGCATTCCGAGGTGCTTTACGTTCTGGTGGATGGTTACTATCACAAGCATTGAAACCCTTTAATCCAAAGGCTGCTGCTTGGATCAGAAAGAAATCTGCTAAAATAGCAAAGGTAATGGATAAAGGGGAAAAGTGGACAGAAAAACAGTTTGTAAAAGCTTTTGTTAAAATGGGCGCACCTAAAGATGTTGCTAAAACTTTGGCAAAATTCATCATTACTCTTATGTAAATAAACAATAAGTGCTATTAGTTTTCTAATAGCGCTTTTTTATGGAGGGTATATATTGTCTTTTTCTTATGTGATTTCATTGACTTTTTTAATACTCCTTTTAGTTTCTATCATATTTTATACTTTTTTAAGGAAAAAAAATGTTGTAGATGAACCCCCAGGTGCTATTGCTGCCGTTCTTCTTATTTTACTAATATGTTTTTCCTTTGGTTTCGTTATTGCTATTCCGACTTTCATGCTTTACCTAGTATCATTGGGAGTAAATTTTCTTTTCGGCGAATACATAACTTATGATTCATTTTTCTCTTTGGTGACCTTTTCGTTGTTAGTTAGCATCATCGTGATTTTTTGGTCATTTATAGTTTTATTTATAGGGAAAGGAATTATTTTTTTGTTGAAAGTCCCAAAATGGATAACTTATATTTTAGAATTTTTTGCTTCGTGGGCTCTTATTTACTTCACCATTAAATATGTACTCAATTTAAAGATAATTGAAGTTTCTATATGGGGGAATGGTGTATTAATTTTATCTTTCTTTGTTAGCTTTTTATACATCGGACTTGATATCATATCCTCCGCACTAGATCAAAAAAATCAGAATATAGAAGAAGAACCCCCTATCCTATAATGGAGAAGGGGGTTTATTGATATATAGAATTTATCTAATTAACATAAGGGACGAATATAGATTACTCAAGATATCTGAATTTTTTCTTTTGAATTACGTGAAAAAAATGAAGTACTTAAAAGGTCAAAAGGTGTAAAACTGATATACATAGGAGTTATACAACATCTTCTTACCTTTCCATTAGTTTTTGGCTCAAGGATCTAATTTGACCAAATTCCTTTTCGAACATCAAATCCCATATATCAAGACATTCATTTGCAATATCTTTTATCTCAGGGATAGTTGAGTTAGAGGTTTCGTCATATAATCCAATAATCAATTTAGACATTTCATCTTCTATTCCCCAAATCTCTTCAAACTTACCAACTTCGTTTCCAAGTAAGTGGTAACTCATTGAAAATATAATATCTTTGTAATCAACAAATGATTTTGATTTTTCTTCAAGATAATGAACAAAAGCATGTACTATTCTACGGTTTAAACCAGAATTCATTATTTCAATCATAAAATCCTTATCTCTCTTTAAATCAATGAGTTCATCATAAAATAATCGTGAAATTGGCATCCCGAGATCTAATGCACTTGCCTTAAATTTACGTATTAAATCTTTTACTATTGAATTAAATTCACCTTTGTTAAAATAGTTAGTAGCCATATGAAGTATGGCTTTTGCTTGTGCTTCACTCATTGCATCTACGTTATTAATTATTTCAAAAAATTCATTATTACGAATAAACATTTCTGAAAGACAATTTGCACCCATATCAATTAGGTCTTTATCTTCGGATTCGTAGCATTTTTTTATAGTTTTCAGTACTTGTTCACGATATTTAGGATAAAGCAAAAAGAGCATATTTTTCGTATCATAGAAACCTGCTAACCTGTAATCTTTATCATATTGATTTAATATTATCTCTGATGCCCACTTTCTTTCAATATTATAGGCAGGCCATAATGCGAATAAACTAGCTAACTTCACTGCCGGATTTTCATCAAATACCAATCTTTCAATTGTATCTTTAAACTGTTTAAACAAAGTTCTTTCATTCCATAATAACTCAGCTATTGCTTGAGCTGCGTTACCCCTTACACAGTTAATCGCATTACTTTGTAGCATGGCATAGCTACGCATTTCTTTATCCTCATTATTAGTTACATTCACAATTCCTAATTCTGGGTTATTATGGTTAATCGCAATATCCTTTAGAATATCCAAAATCTCCTGAGACCAATTTACGTTTTTCCTGTCTCTAATGATTGAGCAAATATCGTTCGCCCGATATGAGGTATAATCATATGGATAGGTCAAAATCATTTTTTCCAATAACTC
This sequence comes from Bacillus sp. FSL R5-0422, assembly GCF_038610765.1. Classification (NCBI taxonomy): domain Bacteria; kingdom Bacillati; phylum Bacillota; class Bacilli; order Caryophanales; family Bacillaceae; genus Bacillus; species Bacillus sp. FSL R5-0422. The sequence goes on along the minus strand of NZ_CP152014.1, from coordinate 684,655 downwards.
TATCGGCACATCCCCCAATGCCTTACTAGATGCAACGCCACTAAATAAGGAATCTACGTATGATTCCAGAACTTTCTCTTTATTCGAAAGAACTAGATTTATCATTCTTTCAGGTTCCTCAGAAACAGCTTTACTAAAACTACTTGCAAATTCTTCAATAGAAGAACTAATAAAACCTTCTGGAACCTCTATCCATCTGGAAGAATCTTTTTGAATAAGTTTTTTATTAGTTAAAATCTCTATCCACTTTTTGTTATTTAATTTTTTCCCCGCCACGGGTGAGCTTATCGATCCGCTGTGTCCATCTGAATATTTATATAAAGTTGACCCTTTAGGGAATTTACGTCTTAAAATACGCAACAAATTTTTTGCTTGAATGCTCAATCGATTATAGGGAAGAACTTCTAAAATTTCTTTTTGAAAATCACCCCAAAAACTCAAATAAACTGTACGACCATTTTTTTCTCTATTATAATTAATTCTACGACGATATGCGTCTATAGCTTGCGGAGAAAAATAACTTAGAACTCTCTCTTCTAATAAATTGAAAATATCTTCACTACAGTATCTCGTATGTTTTTCTAATATTTGTTTGGCAAGAAGTAATTTATCACCATTGCCACTTGTATTATCGAATACGTTACTGTTGAAATCACTGCACAAATAATTAATAACAACATCGCTATAACTTTCTGATACTCTGAATAATCCATCCAATATAATTTCATTAAATAAATCATTACCTTTTCCCATGAACTCTTTATAGCGATCAAAGAATTTTTTCGGTTGTTGAGAAATTATTGCGGCATTCGCTTTCTTTATAATTTGGATACAAGCCCTTTCTAGCCCTTTTTTATGAATATATTCCCCAGACCAACCACTATAAATAAAGCTTACGTCTTTATCTATTGGAACGAGTGGTAATAATAAATTAAGAACCTCTTCTCCATTATTGATTAGAATTTCAGAGTCTTCATAGAGAAATGTTTCTTCGTAATAATAAATTTGTTTCCCTTTGCTTTTAATTTTATTTTCCAATAAAAAAGCTAGTAGCCGTATTGTTCTTAATTCACTATTTTTGAGCATCGACTTAAAATCAAGATAGTTATCAGCCATTCGCGGATATCGCTTATAAAATTTCATTCTTAATTCAAATAACTCATCCGTATCTTGATTTATATCGCGCAAAAAACATTTAGAGAATTTATTATCGTCTTCCTGTGAATTAAATGAATATTTTTCAATAAACGTAATATCCTCAGCCTCAAAATTTGGGCTTATACTTACAAAGAAATTGATAACCATATCTTTCTTAGATGGGGTGTTAAACCATTTCTCTAAAATGCCACATTGTCTAAGCAACTTAATATAATTGGGCTTTGAAAATATAACGTTATTAATAATGTGATTGCCGTAACTTTCATTTTCACAGTTATTCACTATAAAGTTTTGTATATTTTCATCTATTTTATCTATCTGATTTAGCACCTCGAAAAAAACAAATTTGACAAAATACCTGATTTGTTTTGCTTCAAACATTTTTTGTCCAACAGTAATAAAATCATGGCTATCAATTTCAAATAAATTTTGCATAAACATTTGCACTTGATATCTTTTACCAGGTGTTTGTTTATCTTTAGCCCCAATAATATCTACGATATCTTCACCATCATAATATCTATGAAGCATCTTATCTGCTAAAAAACAGTCTAATATAGACTGATGAGCGAATGAAACTTTTCTATCCTGAATTATTAAGAAAGCATTTGAAGATAAGAATTCTAAGGTTGATTTATTTTCGTTTAATATACTTAAAGGAATAAATATTCTACTAGACTTTTCTAAAAAAGTTACCATCTTATCTTTAATCTGAGTTAGATTGTCTTCTCTCAATCCAAACTCAAAACATTTTTCGGACAGCTGTCCCCACCATTCTGAGATCAAATGGCTTGCGGTAGAACATTCTGCATATACTTTGCCAGAGTCTAGCTGTTTCCAAATATATAAATTGCTTGGAATTCTTAGTATCTCTTTCAATTTACTTGTTAGTTGCTCATAACGCTTTCCAACAATACCCTCAACTAATTCCTCGTCCAACTCATTAACCTGAACCCTATCCCATTGAATAACGTCCTCTTTTGAATCATCTTTTTTAAATAATGCTCTAATATTATTATCGTTTTCCAAATCATGAGTTCGACACACAAAAACAACAGATATCTTGTTTTTTCTATCATTATTCAATGTCTCTACTTGATTAATAATCTGAGAGCATACTAATAAAGCATCTCTAGAATGAGCAAGAGTCCAGCGTAGGGCATCCAACTGATCCAAAATAATTACTGCCTTTTCATTTTTAGAAACACTGTGAATACAATGAGTGATTGATGCAGGTAATCCTAAATCTTCTCCCCACTTCTCGGCAGTCATACTGGGAACTCGTTTATCTAATTTAATTGCTAAATATGGTATCTCATTTTCTTCACAATAATTGATAACATCTTCTGTACATCCACTTTTCCCTCTTCCAGCCTTTCCATGTATTATTAAAGATTTCTCTGAATCTAATGCTTCTCTACATAAAGAAAATTCTTTTCTCTTTATAAGACTATTGTCCAAAGGAATAAAAGTTGATTTATATTCGCAATTCAACTCCTCTAGCCTAGGCTTGATTTGTTCATTAGACGAAAGGTGTTTATTCCCTCCTAACAAATAATCGGCCCTTAGCTCCTCAATTGTTCTTATAATTTCCCCTTCTGATTTACCAATTGACTCATCAACCATTGATACAATTGCCTTGTCTTTAATATCTAATAACGACTCTCGAAAATTTACTAGTATTTCAAACAACTCAGAGAAGTACTCTTCAAAATCACTCGGTTTCTTAATAGGTGTATGCTTAAATTCATCTTTTTTAATATTGACAAATTCGACCGCTTCTTGTGCTAGTTTCTTAAATATATCTTGGTAATCTTCCTTTGTAGTGTTATATGCATAAAATACTCTTTGTATTATTGTCTCAACAGTCTTGCTCTGTTGAAGAAACTCTATAAAATAGTTACTATCAACCTCAGTATTATCAAACTTACGATTAAATTCATTAACTGTATCTTCTATGTCTTTAATTAATCTCTTTTCACCTCGATTTGTTAAACCTTTTGACAAAAGATAACCCGCAACATTTGGGGCTATCAAAGTTCCTGCTATATATGCTAAAATGCTCACTATTATTCCCCCCTAATCGACGACCATGATTTTTCTTATATTCCAATAACAAACCTTCTCATCATCCTTTTAATTACCAATTTTACATTTTATTCATATTCCTATTATATCAAAAAGTTAAAATAAATTTTCTGTGAATTGTCTGATTAAGTACCGGCAGTTACCGACAAAGAGTTTGAGGGCTCTTCAACTAAAACTTTGTTAATCCCCCTACTATAAAAAAAGAAGACAACACCCATACGGGTTAGTTGCCTTCTTTTAAAATAAGTTGCGCCACACATTCCACATGTGAGGTATGCGGAAACATATCCACCGGCTGCACTTCCTCCGTCACATACCCACCATCTTCAAGAATGCGCAAATCACGAGCTAGCGTCCCAGGATTACAAGACACATAAACGACGCGTTTTGGTTTCATCTTTAAAATGGTGTCTAGCAGTGCTTCGTCGCAGCCTTTTCTTGGCGGATCGACGACAAGGGTGTCTGCTTTGATGCCTTCTTTGTACCAGTTTGGGATAACCGCTTCTGCTTCGCCGACTGCGAATTCGACGTTGTTGATTCCGTTTAAGGCAGCGTTGCGTTTTGCGTCTTCAATTGCTTCTGGCACAATTTCTACGCCATAAACTCTGCCTGCTTTTTGTGCGAGAAATAAGGAAATCGTACCGATTCCGCAATACGCATCGATCACGGTTTCTTCACCTTGCAGCTCTGCATATTCAAGCGCTTTGTCGTAAAGCACCTTTGTTTGAGCTGGATTCACTTGATAAAACGAGCGGGCTGAAATTGCAAATTTGATGTCGCCAATCGTGTCATAAATGTATTCTTCTCCCCATAAAACAGTCGTTTCGTCTCCGAAAATGACATTTGTTTTCTTTGAATTCACGTTTTGCACAATTGACCGAACGTGCGGGAAGCGTGCTATAATCTGCTCAATCACTTGCTGTTTTTGCGGGAATTCAGCCGTTCTTGTGACAAAAACGACCATCATCTCACCTGTTGCAATGCCGTAGCGAACCATGACATGGCGAAGCCAGCCTTTATGACGTTCTTCGTTATATGCTTTGATACCGAACGCTTGGCATATTTCTTTGACACCTTGAACGACTTCATCGTTTTCTGATTGCTGGATCAGACATTTTTCCATATCAATGATTTCATGGGTACGTTGCTGATAAAACCCTGCAACAAGTCCGCCTTCTCGTTCGCCAACTGGAACTTGTGCTTTGTTTCGGTAATTCCATGGATCTTCCATTCCGAGCACAGGGTGAACTTTTACACGGCTCATATCAAGCTTGCCGATCCGCTCTAAAACGTCCTTTACTTGTTTCTGTTTAAATAGCAGTTGGCCTTCATAGCTCATGTGCTGAATTTGACAGCCTCCGCACTGCTTATAGATAGGACATGGCGCATCTTGCCTATGCTGACTTTCCTTTGTCAGCTCCATGAGTCGCCCAAAAGCAAATCCTTTTTTCACACGTGTGACTTTGATTTTCCCTTGTTCGTCTGGAAGGGCATTCGGTACAAAGACAGGGAATCCTTCAATTTTCGCTACACCTGCACCTTCGTGCGTTAAGTCTTCAAAGGTTACATTGTAGTATTCATTCTTTTCAACAGGCGGTTTCATTTTCACCAATTTTATCACCTCATTTGCAAAGAAAAACTTGGCGCCATACGGAACCAAGTTCAATCTCTACCCTATTTTTTCAGCTGTTGCTTTTGGCACAATAAATTCTATATGACGATACAGATTTTCAAATTCACCTGGCAGCATGCCGCCGTATTCGCCATCTAAATTCAATTGCATTTTATCTTTTACATCTACTTTTACGCGGTTCGCTTTTGCGTAGATGACATTGTTATCATGAATATGCTCGCCTCGAAGTGCAAGGCTGACTACTCGAATGGCTTCTGCTAGGTTGACCTTCTTTAAAATAATCAGGTCAAACATCCCATCATCTAAAACGGAATCTGGCGCTAGCTTTTCAAAGCCGCCTACTGAGTTTGTGAGTGAAACAAGAAACAGCATGATTTCTCCATGAAACAATTTGCCGTCATATTCAATTTCGACTTCTGTCGGGCGGATCGAAGGAAGCATTTCCATGCCTTTTAAATAATACGCAAGCTGGCCAAGCATTGTCTTCAGCTTACTAGGCACTTCATAAGTGAGCTCTGTTAACCGGCCGCCTCCTGCAATATTAATAAAATAATGGCCATTGACTTTACCGATATCAAGCGGCTTCGCTACACCCTCTATAATGGCATCTGTTGCTTTTAAAACACCTTCTCGTGGAATACCAAGTGCTCTTGCGAAGTCATTTGTTGTTCCAACCGGAATAATTCCTAGTTTTGGTCTTTTTTCAAGCGGGGCTAGTCCGTTGACGACTTCATTGATCGTGCCGTCTCCACCTGCTGCTACAATTAAATCAAAGTCTCTCTGTGCGGCATTTTCAGCTGCTTGTGTCGCATCTCCTGCACATGTCGTTGCATGACAAGATGTTTCATAGCCAGCTTGTTCAAATTTTTGCAAAACCTGTGGCAAATTCTTCTTGAAGATTTCACGCCCAGATGTCGGATTGTATATAATTCGAGCACGTTTCATTCATCATCATCCTATATTCATTATGCAATCTATTTTCACCACTAACAACCTTTAATTATACTATGAGATTTGAAAATGGCAACAGAACAACCACCTAATATTAGAAATCTCTTGCCACATTTCCCTCAGCAAGAAAGCATTCTGATAAGATAAAAGAAAACGCTGTAAAGGATGGTTTGCGATGAAAAAGCCTGTCTATTTTAATCATGATGGCGGTGTTGATGATCTCGTTTCGTTATTTCTACTCCTTCAAATGGAACACCTGAAAGTGATCGGGACGTCTGTCATTCCTGCTGATTGCTATTTAGAGCCCGCTCTCAGTGCATCTCAAAAAATCATTGATCGATTTAGCCCTTATGACATTGAAGTCGCTGCTTCAAATTCTAGAGGCGTCAATCCTTTTCCGAAAGAGTGGCGCATGCATGCTTTTTATGTAGATGCATTACCTATTTTAAACGAGAAAGGCACTGTTGATACAAACGTGTCCAAGCTCCCAGCACACCTTCATTTAATTGAAACCGTTAAAAAGGCAGCCAAACCTGTCACGTTGCTCTTTACAGGCCCACTCACAGATCTTGCTCGCGCTTTAGAAGAAGATCCTTCCATCTCTAATAAAATTGAAAAATTGGTATGGATGGGCGGTACATTTCTTGAAAAAGGGAATGTGGAGGAACCCGAGCATGACGGGACAGCAGAATGGAATGCATTTTGGGACCCTTATGCTGTCAGCACCGTCTTCAAGGAACGCTTTCCTATTGATATGGTCGCACTTGAAAGCACGAATCAAGTTCCACTTACACTTGATGTACGTCAGCGCTGGGCTTCCCTTCGTTCTCACATTGGAATTGATTTTATCGGACAGTGTTACGCCTTTTGTCCACCGCTCATTCATCATGAAACGAATTCGACGTATTACTTATGGGACGTACTCACTACGATGACGCTTGCTTCTTCATCATTTACCCATTCAAAAGAAGTGAACACAATCGTTTATACCGACACGCCAAGGCAAGGTCGTACTGAAGAGCATCCAGATGGAAAGTCAATACAAGTCATTGACCATGTTGATCGTGATGCCTTTTTTCACGCATTTGAAGAGCTCATGAGAAAAGCTGTTTGTCAGATTTCAACATAAAAAAAGCCCCGCCAATAAACGGGGCTTCCTCTTATTCTTCTTTAGCGTACTTTTTCTTACGTCTGAACTTACTTAAAATTTCATACACGATTGGAACAATGACCAATGTGAGAAGTGTAGAACTTGTTAAACCGCCAATGACGGTGACGCCAAGTCCTTTTGACACGATCTGGCTTCCGCCTTCAAATCCTAATGCAAGTGGCAGAAGTGCACCAATCGTTGCAAGTGCCGTCATTAAGATTGGTCGTAATCTTGTTGTACCTGCTTCCAGTAATGCTTCTCTTGTTGAAAGGCCTTCGTTTTCTTTATGAATGACGCGGTCAATGAAGACAATGGCATTTGTCACAACGATCCCAATCAGCATAAGCAATCCAATCATGGCATTTAAGCTGATGGTTTCTTTTGCTATAAACAGTCCGACGAGTGCACCAATTACCGTAAATGGTAGTGAGAATAGAATCGCAAATGGTGCAAGACCTCCGCCAAATGTGATGACGAGAACGAGGTACACAATGGCAATTGCTGCAAGCATTGCAAGACCAAGCTGTGTAAAGGACTCCTCAATATCCGCACTTACGCCGCCTGTGTCAATCGTTACGCCAGATTTCACATCAAGCTTGTCGACTTTCTTCTGAACATCCTGCGTTACACTTGAGACGTTGTCTGTTGTCATGTCACCAGACACTTCTGCGTAGATTTTTCCATCACGTTTGGTCACTGTATTAGCTGTCGTACCGTCTTTTACTTTTACGACATCACCAATTCGGACTTCTTGTCCTGTAGGAGTTGTGATTTTTTTATTTTCTAAATCTTTTTTGCTCTTATATTCGTCTTTTTCGGTTTGAAGCTTCACATCAAGTTCTTTGCCGTCCTCTGTTACTTTCGTTAGTGTTGTTTCACTATTTTGAGGAGCAATTGCTTGAGCGATTTGTGAAGCAGTTAAACCTAGCTTCGCCAGTTTTTCTTGATCTGCATTAAACGTATATTCGTCGTATTTCTCAGATAAGCTTGTGCTGACATTTTTTAAGTTTTTCTCATCTTTTAAGATGTTCTCGACATCTTTTACTGTGCCTTCAATATCGCTTACTTTGTCACCGTAGACGTAGTACGTTACAGTATTGCTTGCGCCAGCAGACGAGAAGTCTTGTGATTTCCATTCCCCTTTAGACGTTTTGTCTTGCAGGGCTTTCGTTACTTTATCTTTTTCTTTATCAAAGTTTGGCGTGTCATCGTCATATTGTACGAAGAATAACGCACCATTAGAGTTGCCCCCTACACTTGCTGTCATAGGATTTGAAGAACCTAGTGAATATTGAACAGTATTGACATGGTCACGTTTGATCAAATATTCTTCTGCTTTTTTCGTTTCATCGATTGCTTGTTCTCTCGTTTGTCCCGGCTCAGGTGTATATGTGACCATCGCCGTCTTCTCGGCTTGCTGTGGTAAGAAGCTGACACCGACTAGTGGTGCTAAGAATAAGCTTCCGACAAGCATAAGGATGGCAATTCCTGATGTGATCCATTTATGGTTGAGTGTCCAGTTGAGTACACGTCTATAACCGCCGGCAAGCTTACTTGGTTTATGCTCTTTCACTTTTTTCGCTGTGCCATACAGGTTCTTTTTAAATAGACTGTGTGCCATCATTGGAACAATCGTAATGGCAACAAGCAGTGAAGCAAGTAAAGCAAACACAATCGTTAGCGCAAATGGGATAAATAGCTCACCAATCATTCCGCCTACTAATGCTAATGGTAAGAATACCGCAATGGTGACAATCGTCGAAGACATAATTGGGATAAACATTTCTTTTGTGGCTTCTCTGACGAGTGCCTTGCCTTTTAACGGTTCATCCTTTAACGCCATTCGTCGATAGATATTTTCTATGACCACAATCGAGTCATCGACCACACGCCCAATGGCAACGGTCATGGCACCAAGTGTCATGATATTTAATGTGATATCAAGCTGATTTAATAATAAAACAGCAATCAACAGGGATAACGGAATAGAGATGACCGAAATTAATGTTGATTTGATATCTCGAAGGAACAACATAATGATAATGATCGCAAAGATTGCTCCAATGATCGCCTTGTTCAGCATTGTGCTGACAGATTCTTTAATCGGCTCTGCTTGATCATATGTCGTGCTGACTTTGATTCCTTTGTTGTCTTTTTTGAATTTCTCAAGCTCTTTCGTCACTTCTTCTGCCACACTCACAGTGTTGGCATCAGAACCTTTGACAATTTGCAGACCGATGCTGTCTTTTCCATTCGTTCTAGAAATCGATTCTGCCTCTTTTACTACTTTAATATCCGCAATGTCAGAAAGCTTGATCGTTGGCAGTTCTACAGATTGACCGCTTGCTGCCCCTCCACCAGGTTGCTGCTGAGCTGCTGCCTGTTGCTGACTTGCATTTCCAGCCTGTTGCTCCGCACCTTGCGCACCTGGGTTTTCAGCGCCGCTAGATGGTGCTCCAGCTCCAGCGCTTCCCGCGCCGCCGCTTGCACTTGGTGTGACAGGGATTCGCATGTTTTTCAAATCTTTGACGCTTAAGATATTGCCGTCCACAACAACCGATTTTTGCTTGTTGCCAAATGTGTATAGACCTAATGGTACATTGACATCAGAGCCTTTGATCATGTTTTGAACAGTTTCTTCATCTAAACCGTATTCTTTCAATTTCTTTTGTTTAAAAGAAAATTCTACTTCTTTGATTTGCTGTCCTGAAGCTTCGACAGAAGAGACACCGTCTAATCCTTCAATGGAAGGAACAAGGTCGTTTTCTACTTTCTGTGTAAGGTCTTCTAATGATTCTTTATCACCAGAGACACTGATTGCTAAGATTGGAATTGCGTTAATGCTAAAGCGTGCGATTTTTGGTTTTTCTGCATTTTCCGGAAAATTGATATTGCTAATCGCATCTTCAATTTCCTTCTTTGCTTCATCCATGTCTTTATTGTAATCGTACTCGATTTGAATAGATGAGGCATTTTCAAATGAATTGGATGTGACAACATTGACTCCGTTGAGGTTTTGAATAGACTTCTCAATCGGGTTGGTCACCTTATCTGATACTTCGTCCGGCGTTGCGCCAGGATACGTTGTAGAAACCGTAATGACTGGAGTGTTGATATTCGGGATTGATTCTTGTTTCATATTCAATCCAGCATATAGACCAGCAACTGTTACGATAATCGTCATGAGCCATACAGCGAACTTATTCTTTAATACAAAATTGATGATCGAATTCATTATGTCCTCCATTTTCCTTTATGTATTGACTGACTGGTCATTCTATATCATAATAAACGGTGATATACAATGCCGTCAACCATTTCACTTGCGTTTGACGTAACATTCTAAAGCTGAAGGGGCCTTATTTCATGAACGAAAAAAAAGAAAAAATCATTAAAACAAGCATCCAGTTGTTTGCGAAAAAGGGTTTTTCTTCTACGACCATTCAGGAAATTGCAGATGAGTGCGGAATATCAAAAGGCGCATTTTATTTACATTTCAAATCAAAAGAGCAGCTTTTCAATCGCGCCTTTGAATATTATATCGACACGTCCATGCAAAGTATTGAAACGATTCGAAAAGAGAATCAGCATCTCGCGCCGAGAGAGATCTTCCAGAAGCAAATCGCTGAACAGTTTCAGCATTTTGCTGAAAACAAGGATTTTATCATTTTGATCCTCAGCGAGAACATTATTCCAGAAAACCAGCAAATTAAAAAGTATTCAAAAACTGTGAAAAAACAAATGAATGAAGAAATCCAGATTTCCATCTTGACCACTTATGGACAGGAGATCGAACCATATATAACTGACCTGTCAGTCATGTTTCAAGGAATCATCCAATCGTATGTGCAGGTGCTGCTTTTACAAGATCAGATGCAATTATCATTTGATGAGCTCTCTTCCTTTATACTCGAACGGTTTGATGATTTGGTTCAAGGGATGATTCGCTCTCAGACGAAACCTATTTTAAAGCCAACCATTTGGGATGATGATGCGCCGAGTGCTACTTCCCTTCAAGAGGAGCTTCGTTTGTTAAAGCTTGAGCATTTGCTTTCTGATGATACTCTTGTATCCATTGAAGTCATTGAAGAAGAACTGGCGAAAGCTGAGCCTCGTAAGCCAGTCATTCAAGGGATGCTGACGAATTTAGAAAAGTGTGAGGACCCTGCTGTCATAAGAGTAGTCGAACAATTGAAGCTGTTTCTTTCATAATTTTACGCGCTGTTTTTCAGGTTCGTTCCCCTTTATCCCCCTTCGAATGTGCACTTTCGCTTATGCTTCATTATAAGAAAAGAATCTCCGAATTGATATACGGCGGTGGTCTGAATCTATGATAAGACCCTGTCAGTTCAAATAAAAAAACCGCCTCTTCTCATAAGGCGGTTTTTTGCTAATTAGCGTTTTTTGATTTCTTCTAGGAGAATCTTGTTGACCATCGGCGGGTTTGCTTGACCCTTCGATGCTTTCATGATTTGTCCGACTAAGAAACCAATCGCGCGGTCTTTTCCATTTCTAAAGTCTTCGATAGATTGCGGGTTGTTATCAAGTGCTTCTGTCACAAGTTTGAGCAGGGCACCTTCGTCAGAAATTTGGACAAGTCCTTTTTCTTTGACGATTCTTTCTGCGTCTCCCCCATTTTCAATCAGCTCTTTGAATACCTTTTTGGCAATCTTAGAAGAAATCGTTCCTTTTTCGATGAGCTTGATCATGCCAGCCAGGCCTTGCGGCGTTAGCTTTGTATCTTCCAGCTCTTTTTGAGCTGAGTTTAAGTAAGCAGATACTTCGCCCATTAGCCAGTTTGAAGCTTGCTTCGCTTCTGCACCTTCTGTAATGGTTGCTTCAAAGAAATCAGACATTTCTTTTGTCAGTGTCAGCACCATCGCATCATATGCAGGAAGCCCTAGATCATCAATGTAACGTTTGCGGCGCTCGTCTGGAAGCTCTGGGATCGACGCTCTTACACGTTCTTTCCACTCGTCATCAATGTACAGCTCCACTAAATCTGGTTCTGGGAAATAGCGGTAATCATCAGAACCTTCTTTGACACGCATCAGAATCGTCTTTTTAGACGCTTCATCATAGCGGCGCGTTTCTTGTTCGATTAAGCCGCCAGAAAGCAATACTTGCTCTTGACGTTTCTCTTCGAATTCAAGACCTTTTTGTACGAAAGCAAATGAGTTCAAGTTCTTGAGCTCTGTTTTCGTTCCAAACTCTTCACGACCGATCGGACGAAGTGAAATGTTGGCATCACAGCGCAGTGAGCCTTCTTCCATCTTACAGTCAGATACGCCTGTATATTGAATAATGGATTTTAGTTTTTCTAAGTACGCATATGCTTCTTCTGGTGTGCGAATGTCTGGCTCAGATACGATTTCAACAAGCGGTGTGCCTTGACGGTTGAAATCGACAAGTGAATATCCGTCGCCTGTATGCGTCAGTTTACCTGCATCCTCTTCCAAATGGAGACGCGTAATACCGATTCGTTTCGTTTTACCTTCTACTTCAATTTCAATCCAGCCGTTTTCACCGATCGGTTTATCAAATTGAGAAATTTGATACGCCTTTGGGTTATCAGGATAGAAGTAGTTTTTACGGTCAAATTTTGTATCTGTTGCGATCTCGCAGTTTAGCGCCATGGCTGCTTTCATTGCAAAGTTCACCGCTTCTTTGTTCAATACAGGCAGTACGCCAGGATATCCAAGGTCGATGACACTTGTTTGCGTGTTGGCAGCTGCACCAAAAGGTGTCGGCGAGCTGGAGAAAATTTTTGATTGTGTTTTTAGCTCAACGTGGACTTCAAGTCCAATTACCGTTTCAAAGTTCATTCTGATTCACCCCTTACAGTTCAGGTTTTGCTTTATGATGATCTGTTGCTTGCTCGAAAGCGTGAGCCACGCGGTAAACCGTTCCTTCATCAAAGTGCTTGCCAATGATTTGCAGTCCTAACGGAAGACCGTTTGCAAATCCACAAGGCACACTGATTCCTGGAACGCCTGCAAGGTTCACAGGGATTGTTAAAATATCGTTTGCGTACATTGTTAGAGGATCGCTTGTCTTTTCACCAATCTTAAACGCAGGAGTTGGTGTTGTTGGTCCTACAATGACATCATACTTTTCAAAAACATCTTCGAAGTCTTTTTTGATCAAAGTACGGACTTTTTGCGCCTTTTTATAGTATGCATCATAATAACCTGAGCTAAGAGCGAATGTGCCAAGCATGATGCGGCGTTTCACTTCGTTTCCAAAGCCTTCAGAACGAGTATTTTTATATAAATCAATTAGGTTTTCTGCATTATCTGTACGGTAGCCATAACGAATGCCGTCAAAACGCGCAAGGTTTGCAGATGCTTCTGAAGAAGACAGCAAGTAGTAAGTCGCAAGCGCGTATTTAGAATGCGGAAGAGACACTTCTTCCCAAGTTGCACCCAGTCCTTCTAATACTTTTAATGCTTGAAGAACAGACTCTTTTGCTTCCTCGCCAACGCCTTCTCCAAGGTATTCTTTTGGCACAGCAATTTTCATGCCTTTGATGTCTCCAGTTAATGAAGAAAGAAAATCTGGGACGTCGACATTAGCACTCGTTGCATCCATTTGATCTACACCAGCAATCGCTTGAAGAACATATGCGTTGTCCTCTACGTTACGCGTAATCGGCCCGATTTGATCTAATGAAGAAGCAAATGCGATTAAGCCATATCGAGATACACGGCCATACGTTGGTTTCAGACCTACAACGCCGCAGAATGATGCCGGCTGGCGAATCGAACCGCCCGTATCTGATCCGAGTGAAAATGGTACTTCACCTGCTGCAACTGAAGCTGCTGAGCCGCCACTTGATCCACCTGGAACAGTGTTTAAATTCCAAGGGTTTTTCGTTGCTTTGTAGCCTGAGTTTTCTGTAGAAGATCCCATTGCAAATTCGTCCATATTTAATTTACCGATTGTGACTGCTTCCGCATCTCTTAAACGATTGACAACCGTAGCATCATAAATTGGATCAAAGTTTTGCAGGATTTTACTTGATGCAGTTGTACGTAAGTCCTTTGTGACGATGTTATCTTTCACACCGATTGGCATACCAAACAATAGACCAAGCTCGTCCTTTTCACCAACTGCCTCGTCCAATTCCTTTGCATACGCACGAGCTTTCTCTTCGTCCAGTGCAAGGAATGCTTGTACTTTCCCGTCTACTTCATTGATTCGTTTATAAGACTCGTCCACTAAATCAGAAACAGACAGTTCCTTTTTATGTAAAAGCTCTTTTAATTCAGAAATTTTGTGATCAAACAGTGACATGCCTCAGGCCTCCTTTAGTCCAAAATTGATGGCACACGAATATAGCCGTCTTTATGATCAGGCGCGTTTTTGATAACTGCCTCAATGGAAAGACCTTTATTCGGAACATCTTCTCTCATGACGTTTTTCATTTTTAATACGTGTGTTGTTGGTTCAACGTTTTCCGTATCTACCTCGTTTAACTGCTCTGCAAATGAAATGATGCTATCAAGCTGTTCAGTAAACATTTCAGCTTCTTCTTCTGTAATTGCAAGCCGTGCCAAATGCGCCACGTGCTTTACTTCTTCTATTGAAATTCTAGACATGCAGGTTCACCTCCAAAAATGATACGTGTTCGTGGTCATGATCATAAGTCATATACACTTTATCATATCAAATTTTACTGTTCTAAAGCAACTTTACACAGGCTTGAGAAGGTGGCCATTCACCCAAAACCAGAAAGTGTGAAAATAATTTGTATCAGAGATTAAATATTTATCAGAAAATTTTTTCTTTTAAATGTTTTTGGTAGCGCTTACATATAGATTCTCATCAATCATTTACGCATTTTTTTACGTAAGAATGAGGTTTAAGAAGGTTGATCAGCAGGGAATACTCTGATAGGTTAAGTAACCATAGCAGTGAGCAGCCAGACGAATTGGATGTTCTTGTATATTTTGAATGAGGTGATGTCAAATTAATACGAAAAAGGTGATATGGAAACATGAGTATTGAGATTGGAATTTCTCTATGTATTTATTTTATTGGAATGCTGGCCATTGGCTGGTATGCATTTAGAAAAACAAATGACTTGAATGATTATATGTTGGGCGGACGCGGGCTGGGTCCTTACGTGACAGCTCTATCTGCTGGTGCTTCAGATATGAGTGGCTGGATGCTCATGGGACTTCCAGGTGCGATGTATACAACAGGGCTTTCGTCAGGATGGCTTGCTGTTGGTTTGATTAGTGGGGCTTACTTGAATTATCTATTTTTAGCTCCTCGCTTACGATCGTATACTGAGGTTGCTGATGATGCAATCACCATTCCAGACTTTTTTGACAAACGATTTAAAGATTCTTCTACTTTATTAAAAGCTGTCTCAGCTGTTATTATTATGATTTTCTTTACACTGTACACCTCATCAGGTATGGTATCTGGCGGTCGTTTATTCGAATCTGCGTTTGGTGCCAATTATATGTTTGGTTTAATTTTAACCTCTAGTATCGTGATCTTATACACTTTATTCGGCGGCTTTTTGGCAGTTAGCTTAACTGATTTTGTTCAAGGAGCTATTATGTTTTTAGCATTAGTGCTCGTGCCGATCGTTGCCTTTACTCAATTAGGTGGCCCAATTGCCACATATCAAGATATTCAACAAATTGATCCAAAATTGCTTGATATATTCAGAGGAACGAGCGTCATTGGCATTATTTCCTTCTTAGCATGGGGCCTTGGTTACTTTGGACAGCCGCACATTATTGTCCGATTCATGGCCATTACGACTGTAAAAGATTTAAAACCAGCACGTCGTATCGGTATGAGCTGGATGATTGTGTCTGTTATTGGTTCATTATCTGTTGGATTAGTCGGTGTCGCTTATGTACATGAGACTAGTACTACTTTAGCAGACCCAGAAACCATTTTTATTGTGTTTTCTAAGGTGTTATTCCATCCGTATATTACTGGATTTTTACTCTCTGCTATTTTAGCTGCGATTATGAGTTCGATTTCGTCACAGCTGCTTGTGACTGCAAGTGCAATGACAGAGGATTTATACCGGACTTTCTTTAGAAGAAAAGCGTCAGACAAAGAACTAGTGATGATTGGACGTATGTCTGTATTGGTCGTTGCCATTATCGCGCTTTGTCTTTCACTTAATCCAAGTGATACCATTCTTGATCTTGTTGGTTATGCTTGGGCAGGCTTTGGATCTTCATTTGGTCCAGTCATCCTTCTATGCCTATATTGGAAGCGAATGAACCATCACGGTGCACTAGCAGGAATGGTTGTTGGGGCAGTTGTTGTCTTAACATGGATTTCAACCGGCTTGAATAATACAACTGGCTTGTACGAAATGGTTCCAGGATTTATTTTAAGTGGTTTGACTGCCATCATTGTCAGCCTCTTGACCAATAAACCATCTAAAGCTTCTAAAAAGCTGTTTACCAAAATGGAAAATCATCTTGAAGAAGAAACAAAATAAAGAACATGAGGGGTCATCTGCCTTAAGCGGATGACTCTCTTTTTTAAATAAAATGCTTTTCTTTCTCCCATTTCTGAATAAAATAGAAGTTGTGCAGCCATATGGGCTGTGAGAGGATCATATACATGTTGTGAAACGTACATGAAGTGAAGGAGCGATACGCATGTTTTGGACGATTGAATGGGATACAGTCTTAAAGTTAGCCGTGGCCACCTTAATCGGTTTGATTATTGGGCTCGAACGAGAGCTGAAGAAAAAGCCGCTCGGCTTAAAAACGTGTATTGTCATTGCTGTCAGCTCCTGCGTGTTAACCATCATCAGCATTGATGCAGCCTACAATTTCCCTCGAGTCTCTAGGCTTCAAATGGACCCACTCAGGTTACCGGCGCAAATTATATCTGGTGTTGGTTTTATTGGAGCAGGTGTGATTCTGCGAAAAAGCAATGATGTCATCTCAGGTCTCACGACTTCTGCGATGATCTGGGGAGCAGCAGGACTTGGGGTTGCAACAGGGGCAGGATTTTATAAAGAAGCCTTCCTCAGTCTTTTCTTTATTCTGATTAGTGTCGAATTTCTACCGTGGCTCTTCCAGCGGATTGGACCGATTCGCTTACAGGAAAAAGAAATCCGCATCAGAATGTCTCTTTCTGATCGAAACCGTATGACGGATATCTTAAAAGAAATGAAAGCCCTCAACATCCGCATTCATTCTGTTCGTATTGATGATTTAACAGAAAAGAACTACCCGATTATGGAAGTACGCGTACGCGTGCATAAAGATCGCTATACAACTGATGTGTATTTTGATATTAAAGATCTAGAAGGCGTCGTTGGCGTCAAGTGTGATACGGTATAAAAAAAACCCCTTGCTGTTTGTACAGCAGGGGAGTTTTTTTATCGGGCAAGCTGATGAAAATCAAAAGGTGTAATTGGTATTTTTTGTTCAATTTCCTTTCGAAAACATGTCAGCATAGCCTTTTCGTCAGAAGACATTGTTTGGAGATCAAATGCTTGATGTAAAAGCCCATAAATAAGCATATGACGCAGCATAAGAAAATCAGGTATTGTTGCCAGCCACGCGTCATCAAGCTCATTCTCCTGTCGATAGCCTTTTAGAAAATGACTCATAAATTCAGCAGTAAATTCGGCTTTATCCTCATATGGAATCACCGGATACCATAGAACATTGTATAGCAAAATACTAATATCATTGATAAACCAGTGATACCCAATATCATCAAAATCAAATGCAATAATTTCTCCTTGATGATAATGGAAGTTTCCGTGATGTAAATCGGCATGCACCAACCCATAGACATCCTTAGAGATTCGGAGCTGGTGAAGCTTTTGCATCAGTTCATCTTTTCTCTGCAATACAACCGTTTGATCAGAAGGAATATATTTATCAAGCTTTAATTGTTCCTCTTCATACCATTCTTGGCGCTTATAGCGAGGATCTTTCACCTGATATTGTTTTGTTGTTTGATGCATGCGCCCTGTATAGGCACCTAACGCTTCAAACAGCTTGCCATTCCAATCTCCTTCATTCACTTTTCTACCCGGTGCTTTTTCATACACACGAAGTAAAAAAGCGCCTCCAGCTTGATCAGGAATGGTTTCAACATCTTTTCCTCTTGCTGATGAAATCGGCTTTGCTACAGATATCCCATGATGAGATAAGTACCGAAGCCAGTCCATTTCTCCTAAAATATATGTGGGAGATCGGCGAATGGTATGGGTAATTTTCAGTATATAATTCTCCCCATTCATTGCCTTATATTCATACACATAATTTTCTGCATCGGCTAGAAATGTGACTTGGTCTAGCTGAAAGTCATACAAGTGAGCCGCTTTTTTTAAGACTTTCTGTTCATCATAACGTGCTTTTACTTCTTTATGCATGCTGATTCTCCTTTTATCGTCTTTTTAAATATTCACGACGGTAATCAGCATTATACGAGCATCAACATACCAGCCTTTCCTTTTGGAGTCTACTTCTACTTTGACAAATGTTTAGAAAATCCTTTTATTTAGTCATATATATGGACGGTTGGTTCTTTGTCTTCAGCATTTTTCGTGATCAAGGCTTCTTGTTGATCTGAAGATGTGATGTTAATTTCGATATTGGTACTCTTATAGTAATCCATTACTTCACCTGTTAAATATTGCGTGAAAGCTACGACTTCCGTTTTTCCGTAGAACTGCATTGGAATTTCGACTTTCATTTTTTGCAGGTTGCCGTCTTTGTAAAAGCCTTTTCCTACGACACCCGTGTAATTCGGGAAATAGTCTTCAACTTTTGTTTTGAAACGGTCAAATCGCTCGGAATCATCTTTGTAGTTGCCTTTCGCATTATCTGAAGGGAAGAAGACATTCTCCTCTTTGATCGTATCCCAATTGCCGATATCAGCTGAGCCTGCTTTCACATCTGTTTTAGCAATAAAGTTTCCTGGCACGATCGATGATTTTGGTGCTTGCTTATAAAGAGCAATCATGACAGGTACTTTTTGCAATCCATCCATTTGACGAATTCGTTTGATCACTTGTTCAGCAATTTTTTCGCCTTCTGACAGTAGTTTCTTTGAATTTTTCGAAGAATCGATCGTCACTTCTTGCTGAGGATCACCGATATTTTCACGGTAATAATAAACAGAGTTCAGCGCAAGTCCAATGACAACCCCGCCAAGCTGTAAGCTATTTTTATCTTTTCGAATTAAGTAATTATGCTCTAGCATTGAAGCTAAGTAAATTGGACTATTTTCATTTTTAGACTTTGTTGAACCTGAGTTCGGAAGAGCAGGATTTAAGCCTAGATTCTTAAAGTCTTTATCTTCTTTTTCTGCCTTTTTCAAATCACTGCCTGTTTTTTTGCGCGCCAGCCAGCCTAGAACAGTGTCCTCATCTAAATGCTGTCCTTCTTGGAAAAGGTAGTCGTTTGTATTAAATGACTCTGTTGCGAGACGCATGAGTCCTGTTTCAAATTCATCGATGTCCAAGCGTGTGTTGAGACGCTCTGCTGTTAATCCTCTTGCAGCCCCTTGTTTAAACGGCAGCACCATTTTGTAATAAGAGTCAGAGATATTGTACATCGGGATGATGGCTGTTTCTTTCGTTTCATCCGTTTTTTGTGTGACCTCTTCGTCTTCCTTTCCCCCAAAAGGTGCACACGCTGACAATACCAGTGTGAGCATTGTCAGCAGCAATAACAACTTTTTCAATAGAAAACACTCCTCTTATTTCTTTAGCTCCTCGAGCATTTTAGCTTCGTCCCAAATTTCAATATTAAGTTCTTCTGCCTTTGTCAGCTTACTTCCCGCTGCTTCTCCGGCAATGACTAAATCTGTTTTCTTACTCACACTACCTGCCAGTTTACCACCTAATGCTTCGATCGCTGCTTTTGCATCGTTTCGTGCCATTTCTTCTAATTTCCCTGTCAGCACAATGGTTTTGCCTGCAAAATAGGAATCACTTTCTTCAACCTTCACCGGTTTTGGTCCTGTATAGGTCATATTGACCCCAAGCTCTTTTAGTTCATTTAGCAGATTGAGAATTTCTTCTTTTTCAAAGTACGTGACAACAGCATCAGCCATTTTTTCACCGATTTCATCAACTTCGAGTAATTGTTCTTTCGTCGCTTGCTTTAATTGATCAATATCACCGAAATGCATCGCCAAGGTCTTTGCCGCTTTGGAGCCAATAAATCGTATACCGAGTCCAAATAATAAACGCTCTAGAGAGTTTTCTTTCGATTGCTCAATCGAACGCAGTAAATTGTCGACAGATTTTTCGCCCATTCGCTCAAGTTGAATGAGTTCTTCTTTCGTTAATCGGTAAAGATCGGACACACGAGAGACAAGCTGTTCTTTGAAAAGCTGTGTAATGACCCGCTCGCCAAGCCCATCAATGTTCATTGCATTGCGGGAAACAAAGTGAATGAGTCCCTCACGTATTTGGGCAGGGCATTCTGGATTGATGCAGCGTAAAGCCACTTCACCTTCGATTCTCACCAGCTCACTATGACACTCTGGGCATTCCGTCGGCATGTGAAACGGCTTTTCTTCTCCTGTACGCTGATCGATCAGTACACCTGCGACTTCTGGAATAATATCTCCCGCTTTTTTCACAATCACTTGATCAAAAAGGCGAATATCCTTTTCTTTGATCAAATCTTCATTATGAAGAGACGCTCGTTGTACTGTCGTTCCTGCTACTTTGACAGGCTCAAGGATCGCCGTTGGTGTGATGACACCTGTACGCCCGACACTTAGCTCAATATCAAGTAGCTTTGTCACGACCTCTTCAGCTGGAAACTTGTACGCAACAGCCCAGCGGGGACTTTTAGCTGTAAAGCCTAGCTCTTCTTGCTGAGCTAACGAATCGACTTTGATCACAATTCCATCGATTTCATATGAAAAATCAGCACGCTTCGTTTTCAGTGTTTCAATGAGCTCGATCACTTCCTCAATCGTTTGGCACGTCCGTCTTTCTTTGTTCGTTTTAAAGCCAAGTTCGTCGAGAAGATCGAGTCCTTTGCTTTGCGATTCAACACCAATTTCATCAAGCTCCGCTATACTGTAGACGAAGATATCAAGGTTTCGTTTCGCCGCAATTTTTGTATCAAGCTGACGAAGTGAGCCGGCGGCCGCATTACGCGGGTTCGCAAACGGCTCTTCTTCGTTTTGTAATCTTTTTTCGTTTAATGCTTCAAAGGAAGGTTTTGGCATAAATGCCTCGCCTCTCACTTCAATAGACAAAGGACGTTTGATTTTGAGTGGGATCGAACGAATGGTTTTGAGATTTTCAGTAATATCCTCACCCGTTGTCCCATCTCCACGAGTAGCACCTCGAACAAACACGCCATTTTCATAACGGAGAGAAACAGCGAGTCCGTCAATTTTCAGCTCGACATTGTATGCGATATCGTCACCGACTGCTTGACGAACCCGGCGGTCAAAATCAAGAAGGTCCTGTTCATTAAACGCATTCCCAAGGCTGAGCATCGGTGTGCCATGACGCACTTTTTGGAAGGCGTCTAACACAGCGCCTCCTACTCTTTGTGAGGGAGAGTCCGCTGCTTTTAAATCAGGGTGCTCTTCCTCTAAAGAGATCAGCTCACGCATTCGCGCATCATATTCAGCGTCAGGAACACTTGGACGATCCAGTGTATGATATTCGTAGTTGTATTGGTTCAAAATCTCGTGCAGTTCCTCGATCCGGCGTTTCGCTGCTTCTTTATCCATCTGCTTCTTCCTTTCAATTCATCCGTTTTATAAGTTCTACCAGTTTATTGCTTCTCAATTGGCGCAAATGCTGCGAGAAGACGCTTAATGCCTGTAGGGCTTGGGAAGGCAATATCAAGCTCTGTACTGTCTCCACTGCCTTTTACACTGACAACCGTTCCAACGCCCCATTTTTTATGAGCCGCTTTATCGCCCACAGCCCAGCCAATACTTCCGCCGCCTGTGTTTTGAATGGTTTGAGTTTGCGGACGTGAGACAGGTCCCCGTCTTTGCGGTCGTTCTCTTGTTTGGCCAAATGGTGTTTTGGTTTCTTTTTTCTCATTTAGGTTGTCCAATAAATCGGCTGGTATTTCTCGAATGAATCTTGATTCAAGGTTCATGTTTGTCCGGCCGAAGAGTGTTCTCATCTTGGCACTTGATAAATAAAGCTCTTCTTCCGCACGTGTGATGCCTACATAAGCAAGGCGGCGCTCTTCTTCCATCTCTGCATCTTCCATTAATGAACGGCTGTGCGGGAAGACCCCCTCCTCCATGCCCATTAAGAAGACAACGGGGAATTCTAGACCTTTTGCGGCGTGAAGCGTCATTAAAATGACCGCATCCTGATCTTCTTCCTCATTTTCATCCAGCTTATCGATGTCTGCGACAAGGGCAAGGTCTGTCAGGAAAGTCACAAGGGACTTGTCTTCATTTTGTTCTTCAAAGTTCTTAGTCACAGAGAGAAACTCGTCAATATTTTCTAGACGACTTTGTGCTTCAATCGTTTTTTCAACCTTTAGTGCTTCACGATAGCCTGTTTTCTCTAGAATTTCTTCTGTTAGTTCTGTGACAGATAAATAATCCTGCATATTGGTCATTTGATCAATGAGCTGTTTAAATTCATCAAGCGCATTGGCTGCCCTTGCACTGAGTCCAATGAAATCTACCTGAGCAAGTGCTTCAAACATAGACAGATCATTCATCTCGGCATATGCCGCAATTTTATCAACAGAAGTTGCACCGATTCCGCGCTTTGGTACGTTAACGATTCGTGCAAAGCTAATGTCGTCATCTGGGTTAGCTACTAGACGTAAGTACGCCAAAATGTCCTTGATCTCTTTTCTGTCATAGAACTTCGTGCCGCCGACAATGTTGTATTGAATGTTTGACTTCAATAATGTTTCCTCTATGACACGAGACTGGGCATTGGTCCGATAAAGAATCGCAAAATCGGATAATTTACGCTTGCCGCTCTGATGAAGCTGATGAATCTTTCCAGCAACAAATTGTCCTTCACCGAATTCATTATCTGCACGGTAATAAGCAATCTTCGCTCCTTCATCATTTTCTGTCCAAAGATTTTTCGGCTTACGGTTTGAATTGTTTTGAATCACTGTGTTTGCAGCATTCAAAATACGTTTAGTCGATCTATAATTTTGCTCAAGCAAAATCACTTCACTGGACGGATAATCTTTTTCAAAGGAGAGAATGTTTGTAATATCCGCTCCGCGCCAGCGATAGATGGACTGATCCGAGTCACCGACCACACATATATTTTGAAAACGTTGAGCGAGCAGTTTCACAAGCATGTACTGCGCTCTGTTTGTATCCTGATACTCATCGACATGAATGTATTGGAATTTTCGCTGATAGTGTTCTAATACTTCAGGGATGCGCTCAAACAGACGAATCGTCATCATAATAAGATCATCAAAATCGAGTGATTGGTTCTTGAGTAATCGTTTTTGATAATCTGTGTAGACGTCGCTGACCACTTGATCATAGAAATCACCAGCTGTTTTGGCGTATTCCTCTGCGTCAATGAGTTCGTTTTTTGCACTACTGATTGAACCTAAAATGCTACGTGGATCAAACTTTTTAGGATCGATATTTCGTTCTTTTAAAATGTTTTTAATAACTGAAAGCTGATCAGATGTGTCTAATATAGAAAAGTTGCGATTTACACCAATACGGTCAATATCGCGTCGTAAAATGCGCACACACATGCTGTGGAACGTAGAGATCCATATATCATCCGCACCAGGCCCTAAAATGGCTTGTACACGCTCACGCATTTCACGTGCTGCTTTATTTGTAAACGTAATCGCTAAAATGTTCCACGGAGCCACATGCTTTTCTGCCATTAAATAAGCAATTCGATGTGTGAGCACCCGTGTCTTTCCGCTTCCTGCTCCTGCCATCAAGAGTAGCGGACCGTCAGTTGCTTTGACCGCTTCTTTCTGTGCGTCATTCAGCCCTTCTAATAGATGATTCGATATTTCATTCATTCCATTCACCGCCAATTCGAACTTATGTTCTATTTTAACCCGTTTCATCTTGTTTGACTATGATGATTTTTTGACTGCGCTCACTGTCTTTAATGCTTCTTTGAAATTGTCATAAATGACGTTTCCTACAACAACCACGTCCGCATGCTGCGCAAAATCTTCTGCCTGTTTTGCGTTTTCAATGCCCCCGCCATAAAAAAGAACCGTATCAGAAAGCACTGCTTTCGTTTCTTTCACTAGCTCTATATCTCCAAGCGTTCCGCTGTATTCTAGATAAAAAATGGGCAGCTTCATCAAATGCTCTGCCACTCTTGCATATGCTCTTACGTCATCGATGTCCAGTGCTGTATTTGCTTCTGTAAGCTTGGCCGCTTTACATTCTTCATTTAAAATCACATAGCCTTCAGGCACGATCTCTTCCATTGACATCAAATCACCGAATTCCTTCATCGCGTCCTTGTGAAGCCCAACAATCCAATCAGGATGAGAGCTGTTTAAGACGGTCGGAATGAAATACAGATCAAAGCCCGGCACAATCATTTCATGTGTTGAGATTTCAAGCACACATGGCACAAGAAACCGGCGGACCTTTGACATCAATTGAAGCACGTTGTCCTCTGTCACATTGTCACTGCCGCCAATCAATATCGCATCCGTACCAGATTCGCAAATCGCCTCTAGCTGTTCATCGGATATTTCTTTATTCGGATCGAGTTTAAAGACATGCTTCCACTCGGTAACATCATACATGAAAAATGTTCCTCCATTCGTTTCATTCCATTTAAATATTATAACAAAATCAGTGACCGCAAAAAATGGGTAACCTCCTTCAGCTAAAAGTTTCATTCTTTTGAAAATGGTGTTCATGACTTTAAGTTAGATTGCTGAAAACATCTAGGAGCTGAGAGGGTTGATCTTTGACCGTTCACTGATAGGAAAGTTTTGTATCACCACATGTTATTATACAATAAAGGGACATTTTACTATTGATCAAAAAACCATACATAAAGTAGGTGATCCACTTGAAAAGAGCCATCACATATGATCAAACGATCGACATCGGATACATCTATCTCCTGCCTGTGGGAATTGGGACAATCAAAGAAACCATTGAATTAGATGTAAATGAATGTGTGAACGTAGATATTGACAAAGAGGGCCGAGTAGCTGGTTTGGAGTTATTTGCAGAAGAAACCAAGGTTTTGAAGCATGCACCCGTTTATGAGGATGAGCTTTCGTTACGTTTTACAGATCAGGAAGTTCTCTCAACCTATCATTTATCAGGCATTGAATTTCTTTTCTCGACGCCTGATCACGAAGGGTTGATCGGTTTTACGATTGTCGATCCTCTTCGATATACCATCAAAAAACAGACAAGAAAAAACCGTTTTGAATGGTCAAAACGGTTTTTCCAAACTATTGTCTCGCTTCATTGAAATAATGGACGGATGTCATGGCCCCTTCATCGACCATCTTGTTGTCTTGAATATCTAATGGATCAGGGTGTCCAGCTTTTTCAGGAATCTTTTCATCTGAGCGGAACATGCTTGCCCATTTTTTGAGATGCTGTTTATTTTTCACTGCTAATAACACTGCACCACCAACCCCTAATCCTGCAAGTACATACGCATTCGGACGCTTATTCATGTATGTTCCCTCCCCTTATGATCTTATTTGTAAGTTACCCCGCCTTTTCATTTCTAAACGTCACAATCTGTTGAAGTGGTTTCTCTTTCAATGAAAAGTGGAATAACAACAGCAACGATAGAGAAAAGAGGGGATCTTTGTGACAACAACTTTCATTGTCATTGGCGCACTATTAGTGATTTTTTTCATCATACCAATCATTTTATTCATCTGGATTTGGATGCGAGATGAAAAACAGGAAGAGCATTCTGTCCTGCGAAATTATCCGGTCATTGGAAAGCTACGGTTTATTTTTGAAAAAATCGGACCTGAGCTTCGCCAATATCTGTTTCTAAATGATCGGGAGGAGCTTCCTTTCTCAAGAAGAGAATACGAGCAAGCTGTCATGTCTGGGAAGTACAAAAGCCGGACGATGGGCTTTGGATCAAAACGTGATTTTGACAAGCCTGGCTACTACATTCGCAACGTCCTATTTCCAAAACAGCGAGATGAGTTACGCATCGATCAATCTGAAAAAATCCAAACAAAAGTGTATCAGATCGATCAAGACAATTTACTGAGAAGAAGTGAACATACCAAAGAGGTCGAAGCAAAACCTTACTATCTCCATCAAGACGATGTCCAAGTGATTGGTGAGCACACATGTCAAAAGCCTTTCCGTGTAAAAGGCCTGATTGGACAGTCTGCCATGAGCTACGGATCTTTAGGCGACAGGGCCATTACAGCATTATCCTCAGGATTAAAGATGGCTGGCGGTACGTGGATGAACACAGGTGAAGGCGGGCTTTCTCCCTATCACCTCAAAGGCGGAGCCGATATTATATGCCAGATTGGGCCCGGTCTATTTGGCGTGAGAACAGAGGATGGCGCCTTTTCCTTTGAAGAGTTTAAGAAAAAAAGCGAGCACGAGGAAGTCAAAGCCTTTGAGCTGAAGCTGGCTCAAGGAGCTAAAACACGCGGCGGACATATTGACGGTGAAAAGGTCACCGAAGAAATTGCAAACATCCGTAAATTGCCGCCCCACCAATCCATTGACAGCCCAAATCGATTTGAGATGTTCCACTCCATTCCTGATATGTTTGATTTCATTGAACAGTTGCGAAGTATAGGCGGAAAGCCTGTCGGCATCAAGCTTGTGGTCGGACATAAAGAAAACATTGAGGAACTTGCAGCGTACATGAAAAAAAGCGGAAAGCATCCTGATTTCATTACAGTGGATGGCGGAGAAGGCGGCACTGGTGCGTCCTTTCATGAATTGGCAGATTCCGCAGGGCTGCCGATTTTCACGGCACTCCCAATGGTTCATCAAATATTGAAGGAATACGGTGTCAGAGATCAGGTAAAACTCTTTGCTTCTGGCAAACTTCTCTCACCTGATAAAATTGCGATTGCCCTTTCCATGGGTGCTGACTTTGTCAATATTGCACGGGGACTCATGTTTTCAGTCGGCTGTATTCGCGCCCAAGTGTGTCACACGAATAAATGCCCAGTCGGGGTCGCCACTACTGATCCAAAGCTGCAAAAGGGTTTATCCATTGAAGAAAAGAAATACCGAGTCTGCAATTATATCCTTTCTCTAAGAGAAGGTTTGTTTAACTTATCCGCAGCCGCAGGAATTGAATCTCCCATTCATTTTAATGAGAAACATATTGTCTACAGACAAGAAAATGGTCAGACAAGTGAAGTCCCTATTTTTTCAGGAACACAGCCGTCTGTCTAGTTTGAGAAAAGGTGCGTTTATGCACCTTTTTTTCGATTGACATTTTGGCTCAATCGCGTATAAAAATGACCATGAAGTGGAGAGTTGGAAGATACGAGAGAAAAAGGTTCGCGGGATGAGACGGAAGACGAATGAGATGGTGACAAGAAAGGAGAAAGATGGTTTATAGGCAAGCTAAAATAAAAAACAGGACTCGCTTTTCAGCCAGTCCTTGCTTGTTTTTTCAGCGCTCTTCATAAAAAAACTGTAAACAACGCCATTCTTGTTGAAAAGAATTGTTTACAGTGAAAGCTGTTTTATTTTGTTTCGTCATTTGCCTGCTGTTCTGCTACGCGGTCAAGTGCCATTGTATAGGCATCGTTTCCGTAGTTCAAGCAGCGTTTGACTCGTGAGATGGTTGCAGTGCTTGCACCTGTCTCCGTCTCAATTTTATGATACGTGTTTCCCTCGCGAAGCATACGTGCTACTTCAAGACGCTGTGATAAAGATTGAATTTCATTGATGGTACACAAATCATCAAAGAATCGGTAGCATTCTTCCAGGTCTTTAAGGGATAAGATGGAGTTGAATAACTGATCTAAGCTTTTGCCCCTTAATTTATCAATTTGCATCTTTATACATCTTCTCCTTTACTATTGGCACCGCTTCGCACGACATTCTGCGGAGAAAGCGGTATCTTTCCTGACTAATTTTTTTCAACCTCAGCAATGAGCTTTGAACGAATCATGACAGGTTTGTTTATACGCTGGAAATGCCGTCAGTTCTTTCGTAAGCCGAAGCTTCTTTATCGTATACAAATTCGACAAGTTCTGTCATTTTCCTTGTTCGACAATCTGACAAACTTGTTTGCTTCCGATATCCAGATCACTTCTACTTCATTAGGGCTTCCCTAAAAATACAGGTTGTACGGAAAGCTCAGCGAGACCACAAACATGCGCCCCGCCTCGCTCAATTATTCAAAATATGTTGGTCGGCCAGCGTAACCGACAGATTCATTTTTTCATTAGGGCATTTCACTCGTCATGTCAAAGCCCTCTGCTTCAACAACTCCACATAAGCATTTTCACCTACATGGCAGCGAAGAGATCCATTGCTCACGTCTGCCCTATAACAGCGGTCAGAAATCCAGCAAATATGATACAGCTCCACTCTGTTATATTTTAACGCATTATAGACGGAAAGAGTACAGTTTTTTTCATGACATCAAATATTCCTCTTGGTGTCACTCGAATATACGGCAAATGTGTACTTTGGAAAAAGACAAGTGTATCAATTGGGCAATCAAATGGATAGCCTCTCTCAATGAGCAGCTCTCGCAAGGTTTGTATTTGCTGAAGGACTGTCTCGAACGGTTCAGCAGAGGCACAGCCTGATAGTTGCAGCGGGATTTCGTGCAAAATTTCCCCGTTCTCTGTGAGGACGATCCCCCCGCCAATTTCTTTCATTCGCTTATGTGCCAGCATCATATCTTCTTTATTTTTCCCGATCACTAAAATGTCACCAGTGAGTGAAAATGAGCTGACAAACCCTTGCACTTTGTTTGCAAACCCTTTGAGCATCGTGTTTACACGCCACTCGCCTTTTCGGTCAATCAGGCTAAAGAAACTTTGATCATGATCACATGACAGCTGATTCACAGAGTTATCAATCTCCACTGTATACGGCTCCATGATGACAGCATTTCTCATTTTGACACCTAGTGGCATGGAAAATTGCAAATCACTCGTCGTCAGATCATAGCCTAGATCTAATGGAACAAGCCCGCCATTTTCCCATTTTGTTTCTTGAAATTGATGCTGGTTCTCTCCATCTAATTTGAGGATGACTCCTTTAGATATGACCGTTTCAGGATTTGGATTCATTGGATCATCTAACACATTCAAAGAAGCCAGACGTCCTGGACCAACAACACCTAATAAGTCATCAATTTGATAGTATTTCGCAATGTTAAAGGTCGCCATATTATATGCATCGATGATAGGCACGCCTTCATCAAGGGCAATTGAAATCAAACGATTAATCATACCCTCCTCATAAAAATGAGGCGCTGCTCCATCTGTTGTATAGAAGAAGTGATCATAGTGTCTAAAATCACGCTCGTGCAGCTCTCTTAAAATGTTCACTAAATCTGGGCGGATGGAAGAATGACGAAGTGAGACATGGTAGCCAAGAGACAAACGTTTGAGCACATCGTCTGCATTCATCGCTTCATGATCGCTGTCCGCGCCAAACAGCTTCATTTTTGTTAGCGTTTTCTCAGAAGCGCCAGGGAAATGCCCTTCAATTCGTTTCCGCTGCTTCTTCGTTTCTTGCATGCAATATAAAATGAGATCATCTCCGTCCATCAATCTTGGCCAGCTTGTTAATTCGCCGCCTTGAAGGACATCTGGATGATCAATCCATTCCTTGCGATAGTTGATAGGAAGCATCTCATCTTCATATCTGACTTCGGTTTGAAGATCGTATCTAGACCACCAGAAATACTGAAATGGCTGCTGTTTTAATTCACACAGAGTGGAAAGCGCTTTCTTTTCATTGCTCTGCAAAAGAAGAAATAAGTTATCACTAACCATCGTGGTTGTGCCAAATTGAGACACATATTCTGCAAGTGATTGGGGATTATAAATATGGAACGGATGCGCGTGAGGCTCTATATACCCAGGCACAATGTATTTCCCTTCACAATCAATCACACGTTTAGCTGATTTATTTTGAGGAAGCTCTGCTCCGACATAAACAATTCGATCATCATGTATCCAAATATTTGCCTTTACCCATTGTTTTAAAAACGGGTTTAGCACGAGTCCATTCGTTAAAAGGAGTGTTGGAACTATTTTTGAGTCGACTACATCGATTTGTGTGCGGATGTCATTGTTTCTCCAATTAAAAGTACGTTCGGACATTCACATACTCTCCTTCATTTGTATTAGCCCTATCGTAACATAACGAACCACGTTACGCATTAATGAAACGTTACAATTTCTTGAAATCACACTTAAAATATTTAAAAAAGGAGATTTACCTTCAATGAAACCTAATCTCGGCTTAATGGAAGCGCTCATTCGAATTGCCTGTGGAATGACAATATGTACTGTGGCTGGTTCTTTATATGCTAGAAAACCATGGAGCAAAATGCTGCTTTTGGGCATCATGTTCGGCGGGATGAAGCTTGGATCAGGCATTCTTCGTTTTTGTCCAGTAACGTATATGTGTGAACAGCAGGACACACATAAAGAGAAGGCTGAGTGAACAGCCTTCTTTCAAATTATTGACAAAGTGCTAAAATGATCTTGATTTTAGCACTTTGTCTTCTTTTTTGTGATTATTTTTATATCACTCCGCTTCCGCTGCTTCACACCATTCCACCATCGTACCTGCAATAATTTCTGCGGCTTCAATGACATGCTCAATGTCGATGGATTCATTCGGAAAATGGGCAAGCTCTGTTGTTCCAGGTCCGAACACGATGATCGGGATACCTGCCGCCTGTGACAGTAGTCCTCCGTCTGTTCCCCAAGGAGCAGCTTCGATCTTTGGGGGCTCCTTCTTGACCGCCTCATATTGTTCCTTCAATAGACCTAAAAGTGGATGGTTCGTATCGATTGAGCCTGGAAGCCATCTAGCACCAAACCATTCGACTTCGACAGGATGCTCTTTGAACCATTCATCTTTTTCCCCAAGTCCCATCATCCAATTTTCTAGTTCCTTCTCTGCCTGCTCAACCGTCTCACCTGGCATCACACCAAGTCTTCCCTCCATTGTGACTAGATCCGCTACAGAGGACGGCCAATCACCGCCTTGAATTTTCCCTATGTTGATAGGGATCGGTATCGGGATATGCTGAAATAACGGCTCGGTGATGCGTTGATTTCGTTCTGCTTCAAGTGCCGCTACATGCGAAAGAACGATCGTACTCTTTTCAATAGCGGAAACGCCATGATATCTTGTTCCGCCATGAGCTGCCCTTCCTTTAATATGCAGTCTGAACCACTTAGATCCCTGCTGAATCGGAAAGATTTTCATATGACTTGGTTCTGGAATGATCGCCGCATCTGCTGTATATCCTCTCAGTATGGCTGCAAGAGTACCGGCGCCGCCGCTCTCTTCTTCGACGACACTATGAAACACGACATCTCCTTTTAGCGGAATCTGAAGCGCATGCAGTGCCTCTAGTGCAAAGAGTAAAGAAACATTTCCGCCTTTCATATCTGTTGCCCCGCGTCCATAAAGTCTCCCGTTTATGATATGCCCGCTGTAGGGCGGATATGTCCATTGTTTCGTATCTCCTGCTGGCACAACATCGACGTGCCCGTTTAATAAAATAGATCTGCCGTCCCCTTTCCCCTTCAATCGTCCGGCGACATTGGGACTTCCTTTAAAAGAACGCCTTGGGGAATAGAAATATGGGTGTTCGAGCAAGTCTTCTCCGCCAATGTCCCATACATCTACATCAAAACCAATGGCGGACAACTTATTTGCTACAATTTGTTGCACCTTTTGTTCGTTCCCTTGGGTGCTTTCACATTGCACCATTTGCTGAAGAAGCGCAATCGCTTCATCTTGGTGCTCTCTCATCCAGCTTCTGATACGTGTGATTGGCTGCAAGTCAGTCATCCTTTCTACACAACAGATTTAACATCAGGCGCTAAAATTAAGGGTGCCTCTGTCGCCCTTATGACATCTTCCGGCTGATACGGCGGCATGACTTCACGTAAAATGAGCAGCTGTGATTTGACCTCAATGACGGCCATATCCGTAATAATCAAATCTACACAAGACTTCGCTGTTAAGGGCAATGTGCAGGCAGATTTCACCTTTGATTGTCCGTGTTTATCGAGGTGGCTCATCACCACTACAACCTTTTTCGCCTTTTGTGCAAGCTCAATCGCTCCGCCCATCCCGGGTACTCGTTTACCTGGCACAATCCAATTCGCAAGATCGCCCTGACTGCTTACTTCAAGTGCACCTAAAATGGTCATATCCAGCATGCCTTTTCGAATAATGCCAAAAGCAGTCGTGCTGTCCATGTATGAGCCGCCTTTTGTTAATGTAATAGGAAAGCCGCCGGCGTTGCACAAATTTGGATCTTCTTCTCCTTGTGCTGGTGAGGCGCCTGCCCCCATAATGCCGTTTTCAGCATGAAGCCATACGTTGTAATGCGCTGGAATGTATTCCGCTGCAAGTGTCGGGATACCGATCCCAAGATTGACGATCATGCCATCTTCAATTTCCTGCGCCGCACGTTTGGCTATGCGGTGTCTTAAATCGATGTCTCCCATGCCCATGTCCAGTTCACTCCTTTTGATTGCACGATCTGGTTCACAAATACGCCTGGTGTCACGATTTCCTCTGGATGAAGATTGCCCACTGGCACAATCTCTTCCACTTCCGCAATGGTCCAGTCTCCTGCCATCGCCACAATCGGGTTTGTATTCCGAGCACTTTTATCAAATATTAGATTTCCTGCTTCATCTGCTTTGAGGGCATTCACAATGGCCATATCCGCTGTTAGCGCAGGCTCAAGGATATATGTCTTTCCGTTTAGCGGCACGAGCTGCTTCTCATCGAGATTGAGGCTATCCATGCCGACATCTGTCACAATGCCTGCCAAGCCCATCCCGCCTGCTCGTATTTTTTCTGCAAGAATGCCCTGCGGGTAAAAATGAACGTCTAGTGTACCTGCCTGCATTTTCTGTCCGGCTATTGGATTTGAGCCAATATGAGAAGCAATGATCTTCTTGACTCTTCCTTCTGTGATCAGCCGACCAACACCTATTTGCGGGAAACCTGCATCGTTTCCGATCAATGTCAGATCTTTAATATTGGCTTCTAGAATGGCATCGATCAATGATGGCGGAGACCCTACGCCGCCAAACCCGCCAAACATGATGGTCATGCCATCCCTAAAATGCGTGATCACTTCATCTACATTCACTGTTTTGTTCATCATCTTTCCTCCCTACATCGCAGATGGGAAAAACCCTCGGTTGATGACTTCTTGTTCGACCTGCGTAATGGTCTGTTCAAATAATTGAATGAGTTCATCCATCTCCTGCTGCGTGATGGAAAGCGGCGGTGCAATCATAACCGCTGCACCTCCCACTCCATCCTCACCGGCGCTTGCTGGGTATACAAGCAAGCCATTTTGCTTCGCTGTCTCAACGACTAAATGCGTCATTTGAGCATGGGCAGGAAATGGTGTTTTCGACAGGCGGTCTGCGACAAACTCAATGCCAATGAGCAGTCCCTTTCCTCTCACATCTCCTATGATGAAATGGTTTGTTTGCACTTCCTTTAAGGCGTTCATTAAATAGCGACCAGACAGATCCGCTCGTTCAGGAAGCTGATGTTTTTTCATATAACGAATGACAGCCAGTGAGACGGCGGCTGAAAGCGGATTACCACTATAGGTATGACCTGCCATCACTGAGCCGGAACCGCTCAGAATTGGCGCGATGACATGATCCGCTGAGACGGCTGCCGCAATCGGTGAATAGCCAGCACTCATCCCTTTGCCGAGAACCATAATATCTGGTACGACGCCCCAATGCTCCATCGCAAACATTTTCCCAGTTCGTCCAAAGCCTGTCATGACTTCGTCTGCAATCATTAAAATATCGTTTTCCTCACAGACACGCTTCATTGCTTCAAAATATCCGTCTGGCGGTACTAGCGACGCTCCCGATGCCCCGACAATCGGCTCTGCAATAAAAGCGGCGATCCTCTCTTTTCCTATACGCTGAATGACCGTTTTAAATTCCTGGACATACCATTCAACCTGCTTGCCCTCTTCCTTCGGCAGCCATGAACGATAGCTATATGGCGGAGACAGCACCGGATTCTTTTCGAGCAATGGTTCAAAGCGCTCTCTCCTTGCAATATGTCCGGACATCGACAGCGCACCGAGGGTGATGCCGTGATAACTCATCCATCGAGAAATAATGTGATTCTTCTCCGCCTTTCCCTGCTCCTGCCAATGCTGAATAGCAATTTTCATGGCTGTTTCCGTTGCCTCTGATCCGCTTCCGACAAAAAAAGACCAGTTCAGGTTACCTGGACAAAGCTTGCTCAATTCATAAGCAAGATCTTCTGCTGGTTCATTTGTGAATTGTGATCTGTACGTAAAGCTCACTTTTTCCGCTTGCTCGGTCATGGCATCAATGATTTCACGTATGCCATGTCCAATACTTGCCGTGACAGCCCCCGATGAGCCATCTATATATTTTTTTCCGTCCCGATCATATAAATAAATTCCCTCTCCTTTCACAGCCACAGGATAATGCTGATTCAACATCGGTTTGATTAAGTAATCCCGGGTCTCCACTTTGCCATTCCTCCCTCTCTCGTCAGCAGCTGCCTCTTTCTTTTTCATGAATCGCAAGAAAATTTTGTATACTTGTTATAAGATTAGCTTAATCAAGAGGGCAGTCATCCTCCATTCGCCACATGCCCGAATTTCAGACTCATTTTTTATACATCGTGTATAAGAGAGTTCAAAAGGAGGTCATGAGTCTATGGCGATTCTCGTCAAAGATGCACTTTCGCTCGATATCATGAAGGGGACAAAGCTGCTCGCTGGAGAAAATGGACTGGATCGACTCATTGAGTGGGTGACCATCGTGGAAATCATCGAAGACACGTCAAGACTTTCCGAAGGAGAATTGCTCGTCACAACCGGATTCGGACTTTCTGACAATCAAGAAAGATGCGAGCGGATTGAGGAATTGATTCAATCTCAAAGGCTGTCAGCCATCGCAATTTATAAAGGTGTGTACTTAAGCGATATTCCACCGTCACTTATTCAAGCGGCGAAAAATAGCGGCATTCCGCTCATCGAGATTCCGCCGCACATCAATTTCTCAGATATTACAAAAGCCGTCTTAGAACAAATCGTGAGTAGTCAGCTTCATCAGCTTAAATATTCGTCCGCGATTCATCAAAGACTGACCCAATTAAATGTAAGGAATAAAAATGTGACGCAAATTACAGAAGAACTGGCACATCTCACTGCAGCGAACATTGTCGTTCTTGATGTCTTTTTACATCAAACAGCGGCTCATCTCATAAAAGATGAAGTGACGTACTCTCCAGCTTTTGGCTTTCTGACAGATCATGAACCCATTGAAACCATGCCTCTTCTCAAGCAGGCAGAGGAGAAAGGACGGCTCGTCTATGACACGTGCGGAGCGTTCGTCCTCGCCGCATGTCCGGTGATTGCGATGGGTGATATTTTTGGGTTTATTGTGTCTTTAAAGAAAAAGGATACGTGGCATCATCTCGACGCGATTGCCATCGAGCATGCCGGGGCCGTGTATGCGATTGAATGGTTGAAGCAAAAAGCCATTCAAGATACAGAAAACCAAATGCAGGGACATTTGTTAGATGATATTTTGCAGCAGCAATATACAGAAGAAAGCTACGTGGTCGAACAAGCAACAAAACTGCAATATGATATGAGCGATGAACAAGTGGTGATCTACTTTCAATTCCAGCATCAGCACACACAGCTCGATCACCAAATGATGCAGCGTCTATCGCAATTACTCACCTCGATCTTTGAACGCAGACATATTTCTTTTTTACTAAAGACGAGACTCGATTCCATTTTTGTCCTTACACCAGCAGGAAAAAAAGCGTTTCAAGAAGCGGAGTGGTATCGCGCAGCAGAGGAGTGCCGGAGCACTTGGTCTTATTTTTTCCCCGTGCATCCGATTGTCATTGGTATCGGAAGAGCCTATGACCAGATCAGTCTCTTCGCAAAAAGTGCGAAGGAAGCGCAGTATGCAGCAAGGCTTCTTCCGCTTTTAAAAACAGACGAAAGTATCATTCATTATCAAAAGCTCGGCTTATATGGCATGCTCCTTGAAATGAATGAAGCAGGAATGAATTTGCATGATTTTTACGTGGAACTGTTAAGCCCTTTGCTTTATACAAAAAAACAAGGAGCTGACCTGATCCATACACTCGAAGTGTATTTGGCACACAATGAAAATATTCAAAAATCAGCGGGAGAATTGTTTATTCACAGACATACGTTAAGCTACCGGCTGAAACAAATTGAAACGAGAACAGGCTGCAGCCTCAAATCAACAGATGATCGGATGAAGCTGCAGCTCAGTATCATGGCTTACCGCCTTTCTGGTTTGCTTGATCAGATGAGAACCATTTCATGATTCATTCGGCGTTTTGACCCATAGATTCATATCTTCAATTTTGTCGAAAATATAGCAGTTGTTTTGGAAGCGCCCAGTATACGTATAACCAAGCTGATAAAATACTTGATTCATTCCATAGGACAGTGCACGGGCAAGTGAATAAAAGACAAAGATATGCATCGACTGGAGTTCTTTTTCAAGTGCTAGAATTAAATGATGCATGAATCCTAGTTTTCTATATGAAGGAAGGGTCGCACAATCTGTTAAT
Source organism: Bacillus sp. FSL R5-0422 (assembly GCF_038610765.1). Taxonomy (NCBI): domain Bacteria; kingdom Bacillati; phylum Bacillota; class Bacilli; order Caryophanales; family Bacillaceae; genus Bacillus; species Bacillus sp. FSL R5-0422. The sequence goes on along the minus strand of NZ_CP152014.1, from coordinate 647,897 downwards.
TCTGCATGACCATACGGCGCATTGATTTCAGCGGATGCTGCACTTACAATGTGTCCGTCATGTTCAACAACATAAAAAATGGTCCCTTCCTCCATTACCTTTTCAATATAATCTGACTCGTTCATTGGCGTAGGGTACGTTTCAAAGACCGTATCATAGAGCTTTGCCAGCTTGTGAATATCTTTCGGATCCGCTTTCCTCATCACGTACTCATCCTGCCATGTGCTTTGGTCTTCTTTGATTTCTTTTGCTTGAATGGATGCGACGATCTCATCCTCCTCCAACCAATACGAACTGTTCATTCGATCCTCAGTGAGAAAAAGCGACATACCGTAAGCGTCACTTCCAAGGAAATAATGAGAAAACACCCCTTCAAGCCGAAAGCCTTTTTCTAAAAAAAGCGGCACATGCTCACGTCTTACTTTCACAATAACCTTAGAAGCCTTACAGTCTGAGGCTTCCTGAAGAACAGATTGAATCACATCCCGCACCCTGCCGCTATAATCATCTAAACGGATTCGCTCATTAAATGAATCAATACAGATGAGGGCAGAAAAACGCTCGTTTGCAAGTTTCTTCAATTGCATCATACACTCATTCCTCTCTCATAATTAGTTGATAAAGAATGTCCAAATTAGAAATGACGAAATAGCGATGCCAGAAAGAATTGAAAGTATCATATAACTAATGGTTGAAGCTTTTTTCATTTTATTGCGCTTCATTGCAACAGCATGATGCTATTTATGTTTATGAGAAATAAAATGTGCATGAATATAGCAAAGATTATAATAGCCTTAATTTCCATGTTGTCTCCTTCTAAATAGGTAATCCTATAACACTTCTCCATATTCGGGCTTTATCCCTTCTAATCATCAAAAGAACAAAAAACACCTTTCCATCTCAACAGATAGAAAGGTGTTTTGATTAAACGGATTTCCCCGCAGCTTTCAGCGCACGGGCGCCAATGTCACGGCGGTAAAATAAACCTGGTTGAATGATTTCTTCAACCGCTTCATACACTCTTGTTCTTGCCGCTTCAAATGTGTCGTCAAACGCCGTCACATTTGCTACACGTCCGCCATTTGTGACAAATTGGTCGTTTTCTTTTTTTGTTCCTGCGTGGAAGGTCACGACATCAGAGACCGTTGTTTGCAAAGCACCGATTGGCGTGCCTTTTGCATAGTCTTCCGGGTACCCTTCTGATGCAAGGACCACACTGACAGCCGCAGTATCTTTCCACTGCAAGTCCACATCTTTTCCGTCCAGAATATCGAGGAAGACTTGGACTAGATCTGATTCAAGACGAGGGAGAACCACCTGCGTTTCAGGGTCGCCAAAGCGTGCGTTGAACTCAATGACTTTTGAGCCTTCTGGCGTCAGCATTAAGCCTGCATATAAAATGCCTGTAAACGGACGCTCTTCCTGCACCATTGCGCGAGCCGCCGGTTTCACAACATCTTCCACCGCTTTTTGGACAACTTCATCTGAAATTTGCGGAACTGGCGAATAAGCGCCCATTCCGCCGGTATTCGGTCCTTTGTCATCTTCAAATGCCCGTTTGTGATCTTGCGCGATCACCATTGGGTACACCTTATCTCCATTAACAAAGGCCATCAGTGAAAATTCTTCGCCTGTTAAAAATTCCTCGATGACGACAGAAGCACTTGCATCGCCAAACTTTTCATCCTCTAAAAAGTCGTGCAGACAGTTGATCGCTTCTTCAAGTGTCATCGCAACGGTCACGCCTTTTCCTGCTGCGAGACCATCTGCTTTAATGACAATCGGCGCACCCTTTTCTTCCACATATGCCTTCGCTTCTTCAAACGATGTGAAGGTAGCGTAAGCGGCGGTTGGGATATCGTAGTTTTTCATTAAGTCTTTTGCAAATTCCTTTGAGCCTTCAATGACCGCGGCTTTTGCATTTGGTCCAAAGACCTTTAGACCCGCCTCTTCAAATGCATCGACGACACCTGCAATTAAAGGAACCTCTGGACCGACAATCGTTAAGCCGATTTTATTGTCTTTTGCAAAACGAATTAATGCCTCATGATCCCCTTCGTCAATTGGGACAAGCTTCGCAGCATCTGTCATTCCATCATTGCCCGGTGTGACAAATACTTGGCTGACAAGTTCACTTTGGTTCACTTTCCATGCGATGGTATGCTCTCTTCCGCCTCTGCCGATAATTAATACGTTCACACTGTCATCCCCTTAATGTTTGAAATGTCTAACGCCAGTGAAGACCATGGCGATGCCGTATTCATCTGCTTTTTGGATTGATTCTTCATCACGAATGGAACCACCTGGCTGGATGATCGCTGTCACGCCTGCCTTCGCAGCAGCTTCCACTGTATCGCCCATTGGGAAGAACGCATCAGAGCCTAGTGCGCTTCCTTTCGCTTTTTCACCTGCTTGCTCAATCGCAATGTTTGCTGAGCCCACGCGGTTCATCTGACCAGCGCCGATCCCTGCTGTCATTTGATCTTTCGCGAGGACAATGGCATTTGATTTCACATGCTTTACGACTTTCCATGCAAGCTTTAAGTCTTTCCATTCGTCTTCTGTAGGTTCTCTTTTCGTAGGAATAGAGATTGTTGCTTCCTCTAAGGCATACGTATCAATGTCCTGCACAAGAAGTCCGCCATGAACACTTGTTAGCTGCTTTTCTTTTTTACCAAGATCCGCTTCTACATCTAATGTTAATAGACGAAGGTTCTTTTTCGCTGTTAACACGTCAAGTGCTTCTTGGCTAAACGATGGAGCGATGACAATTTCTAAGAAAATCGTATGCAGCACCTCAGCCGTTTGCTTGTCTACTTCACGGTTAAGCGCCACAATGCCGCCAAAAATAGAAGTTTCATCTGCTTTGAATGCACGGTCAAACGCTTCTGCAATCGTTTCTCCTGTACCAACACCGCATGGATTCATATGCTTTACAGCGACAGCCGCTGGCTCCGAGAATTCACGTACGATTTGAAGAGCTGCATCTGCATCTTTGATGTTGTTATAGGAAAGTTCTTTTCCGTGTAATTGCGTTGCAGTAGCTAAAGAGCCTTTGCTTGGTAGAGCATTTTCATAGAAAGTCGCCGCTTGGTGCGGGTTTTCTCCATAACGAAGGGATTGTTTTTTCTCAAACGTGACAGTGAACTGCTCTGGCTCTGTTTCGCCAACAAAGTTCGTTAAATAATCTGCAATGAGGGCATCGTAAGCAGCTGTATGACGGAATACCTTCGCCGCAAGCTCACGTTTTTTCTCAAGTGACACGCCGCCTTCTTTGATTTGCTGAACGACTGAATCATAATCACGAGGATCGACAATGACTGTGACGTCTTGGTGGTTTTTTGATGCCGCACGAAGCATTCCTGGTCCGCCAATATCAATGTTTTCAATCGCTTCTTCATACGTTACATCGTCTTTTGAGATCGTCTCTTTGAAAGGATAGAGATTCACGACAACAAGATCAATCGGCTGAATGCCATGCTTTTCAATCTGTGCCATATGCTCATCGTTTTCTCTCACTGCCAATAATCCACCATGAATGTTCGGGTGAAGCGTTTTGAGTCGTCCGTCCATGATTTCAGGGAATCCAGTGACTTCAGAAATCCCAATGACATCAATGCCATTCTCTTGAAGAAGCTTATGTGTACCTCCAGTTGAAATCACTTCAACGCCAAGTTCTGTTAATTCTTTCACAAAAGGTACAAGATTCGTTTTATCGGAAACACTGATTAATGCGCGTTTGATCGTCATGCCTTCGTCACCTCATTAAGATAATTCTAAAAGTGATTTGATCACTTTTGGATATAGTGTGTGTTCTAGTTCATGCATTCTTTTTTCAATCGATTCAAGCTCTTCGCCTTGGTCAATATAGATCGCGGCTTGGTCAATAATCGGGCCTGTATCCATCCCTTCATCAACAAAATGGACGGTGATGCCTGCCACTTTGACGCCTGCTTGATAGGCTTGTCCGATGGCATCAAGACCTGGGAAAGCTGGCAGCAAGGATGGGTGGATATTCACGATTTTCCCTTTGTATGCTTCAAGTAATGTCGGGCCAATCAGTCTCATGTACCCAGCAAGGAAAACCCATTCTACTTCATGAAGCCTCAGTTGTTCGATGATGGTTTGTTCAAAAGCGGCTTTATTCGGAAAAGCCTTCGGGGTAAAAGCAAAGGAGGGAATGCCCTCTTTCTCAGCACGCTCCAGCACCTTTGCACCCGGTTTATCACAAATCACAATGGCGGCTTCAGCCTGCCATCCTTCTTCTTTTAACGTATCTATAATGGCTTGAAAGTTCGTCCCGCTTCCAGAGGCGAAGATCGCAAACTTCTTCATGAGAGGCTTCCACCGCCGAATGTGACACCTTCTCCTTTTTGAACACGTCCGATGAGAAATGCTTTCTCTCCATCTTGTTCAAGCTCTCTAATCACATCCACAAGATCGTCCTCTTTTACAGCTAGGACAAAGCCAATACCCATATTAAACACGTTGAACATCTCTTCTGCCTTTAACTGCCCCTTTTCTTGAATAAAGGAGAAAATGGGTGGTACTGGCCATGAGCCGTTATCAATCTCAACGCCAAGACCTTCTGGCAGCATACGTGGTAAATTCTCAATAAAACCGCCACCTGTCACATGTGCCATGCCGTCCACTTTGCCGGCTTTTACTTGTTTGAGAACAGGCTTTACATAAATTTTTGTTGGTTCAAGAAGCTCTTCACCGAGCGGTCTTTTAAAAGGTTCATACGTTTGATGCAAATCAAGACCAGCGTCTTCCAGCAAAACTTTACGAACGAGAGAATATCCATTGCTATGAATTCCGCTTGAGCTGAGTCCAATCAGCAAATGCCCCTCTTTGATGCTGTTTCCTGTCACGATTTCGTCTTTTTCAACGACACCTACTGAAAAACCAGCAATATCATATTCTTCTTCTGTGTAAAGACCTGGCATTTCGGCTGTCTCACCACCGACAAGTGCTGAACCAGACTGCTCACATCCGTCAGCCACACCTTTAACAATGGATTCAATTTTTACCGGATCTGCTTTTCCAACGGCTAAGTAATCTAAGAAAAAGAGCGGTTCTGCCCCTTGTGCAAGCACATCGTTGACACACATAGCCACGGCATCGACGCCGATCGTATCGTGTTTATCCATTAAAAAGGCAAGCTTTAATTTTGTTCCGACACCATCTGTTCCTGAAACAAGAACGGGCTTTTTGTATGGTAGCTCAGATAGATCAAACATACCGCCAAATCCACCTAGAGCCCCCATAACTCCTGCTCGTTTTGTACGTTCAACGTGTGTTTTCATTCGTTTGACGGCTTCGTACCCTGCTTCGATGTCGACACCGGCGTTTTTATATGCTTCTGACATCCCATTCACTCCTTTTAGCTGCTGATTTCCATGTATTTTCGGCAGAATGAAAGAGCAGCATATCAACTCATCTTGACTGCTGCTCCTTTATTCGATTATTTCGTCAAGACCGTTTCCTTCACATGCGGAAGAACCGTATCTTCATATATTTCAGTCGGGTATTTTCCAGTAAAGCATGCTAAACACTGACCGCGCTGCGGATCATCGTACTTCCTGCCGATCCCGTCCATTAAACCGTCTACAGATAAAAATGCAATGGAGTCTGCACCGATTTCCTGTCTAATTTCTTCCACTGAATGAGAAGAAGCAATCAGCTCTTCGTGTGTGGATGTATCAATCCCATAAAAACATGGATGTGCGATTGGCGGTGAACTAATGCGTACATGAACTTCCGTCGCACCCGCTTCTCTGAGCATCGTGACAATTCTGCGGCTTGTTGTACCGCGTACGATGGAATCATCCACCATCACAACACGCTTTCCTTCGACTACACCCCGTACAGCAGACAGCTTCATCCGTACGCCCTGCTCGCGTAATGCTTGAGACGGCTGGATAAACGTCCGGCCGACATAACGGTTTTTAATCAAACCAAGCTCATACGGAATACCTGTTGCTTCGGCATATCCAATCGCTGCAGATATACTGGAATCTGGTACACCTGTCACAACATCTGCTTCGACATGCGCTTCTTCAGCAAGTTTTTTGCCAAGACTCTTTCTCGCACTATGCACATTGATACCGTTAATATTACTGTCAGGTCTTGAGAAATAAATGTATTCCATGCTGCACATGCTGCGGTTAATGTTCATCGAGAAGCGCTCAGATTTGAGGCCTTCATCATTAATGATCAGCATTTCGCCAGGCTCCACATCACGTAAATACGTGGCACCAACAACATCAAATGCACATGTTTCAGAAGCGACAACATAAGCATCCCCAAGCATACCAAGTGAAAGCGGACGTAAGCCGTTCGGATCAAGCGCCACGATCATTTCTGTCTCCGTCATGATTAAGAAAGCATAGGCTCCCTTAAGCATAGACAGTGCATTTTTGATCTGTTCTTTTAATTCCATATGCCCGCTGCGCTTAATTAAATGAGCCAGCACTTCGGTATCAGAAGAGGTCTGAAAAATACTCCCTTGGTTTTCTAGCTGCTGCTTTAACTGCGTTGCATTCACTAAGTTTCCATTATGAGCAAGGGCAAGGCTGCCATTGTTTTGCGAACGGAAGAAGAGGGGCTGCACATTTTCAAAGCCGCCTCCGCCTGCTGTCGCATACCGAACGTGTCCAATCGCACCTTTTCCTTTCAAATCCTTTAGCTCACCGTTTTGAAAGACTTCCGTAATCAGTCCAAGGCCTTTGTGTGACGTCAGGTTCTCACCATCTGTTGCAATGATGCCCGCACCTTCTTGTCCTCGGTGCTGAAGGCTATGCAATCCGTAATATGTGATTTGTGGGGCTTCTTCGTGTCCCCAAACCCCAAAGACACCACACTCTTCATTTAAGCCTCTGATTTCAGCAAGCATGGGATCGCTCCTTTCCATGCACGTTCAAGCTCGTTGACCGCTGCATGAATCCATTGTTGTCCTTCTTGATTTTTGACAGTAAACACACCATCATTTGTCACCGTACCGACTTCTTTCGCATCTTTGACAGCCGCAGCAAACGCTTCGCGGTGCTCCGTTTTCACTGTGACAACAAAACGTGACTGTGTCTCACTGAATAATGAAGCTTCGCTGTCTAAATCGATTTGGATATCTGCGCCAAGCCCGTCAGTTCCAAATGTACTTTCAGCAAGTGCTACACCAAGTCCGCCTTCAGACACATCGTGTGCGGATTGAACGAGACCGTTTTGAATCGCGGCGAGCAGAGCTTCTTGACGCGCTAGCTCTACGTTCAAATCAATTTCTGGTGCTTTTCCATAAATACGGCCTTCTGTCATCTTTTGAAGCTCACTGCCTGCAAATTCTTCCTTCGTCTCACCAATGACGAAAATCACATCGCCAGCTTGCTGGAACGATTGCGTCGTAATATGAGCAGTATCTTCAACCAAACCAACCATTCCAATGACTGGTGTTGGGTAAATCGCTGTTCCATTTGATTCGTTATATAAAGAGACGTTTCCACCGATAACTGGTGTGCTTAGCGTGCGGCATGCTTCGCTAATCCCGTCAGCAGACTTTTCAATTTGCCAGAAAATTTCTGGTTTCTCTGGGTTACCGAAGTTTAGGTTATCTGTCACTGCAAGTGGACGAGCGCCTGAGCAGACAATGTTACGTGCTGCTTCTGCGACGGCGATTTTCCCGCCGACCTCTGGATCAAGGTAAAGATAACGTGCGTTACAATCTGTTGTCATCGCTAGGGCTTTTTTCGTTCCACGGATTCTTAAAACGCCCGCATCAGAGCCCGGTGCAACGACGGTATTTGTCCGAACCATGTAGTCATACTGATCATAGACCCATTCTTTACTCGCAATCGTTGGCTGCTGAAGGAGCTGCTTTAATGTCTGTGCAGCATCTGTAATCGCTGGAGCTTCCACTTTCGTTTCTAAAAACTCACGATAGTATGCAGGCTCACTTGACGGCTTGTGATAAACCGGTGCTTCTTCTGCAAGAGCGTCAACAGGAAGCTCACATACCACTTCACCTTGATGAAGTAAACGAAGCATTTTATCATCTGTTACATGACCGACTGATACTGCTTCAAGATCGTATTTTTCGAAAATATCAATGATTTCTTGCTCACGGCCTTTTTCAATGACTAGAAGCATTCTCTCTTGTGATTCAGATAGCATCATTTCGTATGCAGACATACCTGTTTCACGCTGCGGAATGAGGTCTAGATTCATCTCAATACCTGAACCTGCTTTACTCGCCATTTCCGCACTTGAGCTTGTTAAGCCAGCCGCTCCCATATCTTGAATCCCAACGAGCGCATCGTTTTTGATGACTTCAAGGCACGCTTCAAGCAGCAGTTTTTCCATGAATGGATCGCCGACTTGAACTGCTGAACGTTTTTCTTCTGATTCATCAGAAAATTCTTCAGATGCGAATGTTGCACCGTGGATACCGTCACGTCCCGTTTTAGCACCAACGTACATGACCGTGTTGCCGACACCTTTTGCCTGCCCTTTTTTGATGTCCTCATGGTTGATTAATCCAACACACATCGCATTCACGAGCGGATTGCCTTCATAGCTTTGATCAAAATGAACTTCTCCGCCGACTGTAGGAATTCCGATACAATTTCCATAGCCTGCGATCCCTGCCACTACTTCTTCAAACAAGTACTTCACGCGCGGTGAAGTCAGTTCACCAAAACGAAGAGAGTTTAGTACAGCAATTGGACGCGCACCCATGGAGAATACATCACGGATAATTCCGCCGACACCAGTAGCTGCTCCTTGATACGGTTCAATCGCAGATGGATGGTTATGTGATTCGATTTTAAATACAACCGCTTGGTTGTCTCCAATATCAACGATTCCAGCGCCTTCCCCAGGACCTTGAAGAACATGCTCTCCTTTTGTCGGGAATTTGCTTAAAACAGGCTTTGAGTTTTTATAACTGCAATGCTCTGACCACATGACAGAAAAAATACCTGTTTCTGTGTAGTTTGGCAGCCTGCCAATAATGGATTCGATTAAAGCGAATTCTTCATCACTCAATCCCATTTGCTGATACAATTTCTCTTCTTTAATTTGCTTGTGACTTGGTTCAAGCAGTAGTGACATGAGTGTCCCTCCAATTTTTCACGATAGATTGAAACAATTTAAGTCCGTCTGCGCTGCCTAGTAATGAATCCACCGCGCGCTCAGGGTGCGGCATCATGCCGAGTACATTGCCCTCTTCATTCGTAATACCTGCAATTCGATTGACACTACCGTTAATATCGTCTCCGTAAGTGAAAGCGATTTGGTTATTTTCAATAAGCTTTGCTAAAGTGTCTTCATCACAGTAGAAGTTGCCTTCACCGTGCGCTACAGGAACCGAAATGGATTCGCCTTTTTGATAGCCGCTTGTAAATTGCGTTTCGTTGTTCTCTACAATGAGTTCAACTGGACGACAGATAAATTTTAAGTCTTTATTTCGTCTCATCGCACCTGGAAGAATGCCAAGCTCCTGAAGAATTTGGAACCCGTTACAAACACCAAGAACAGGTTTTCCTTCCGCAGCTGCTTTTTTCACCGCCGGCATGATGTTTGAAAAGCGAGCAATCGCACCGCATCTTAAGTAATCCCCATAAGAGAAACCGCCTGGTACGAGTACACCGTCAAATCCGTCTAGACTCGTTTCGTCGTGCCATACATATTCAACTTGTTCACCTAACTCATCTTGAATCGCATGGTACATATCGATATCACAGTTAGAGCCAGGCAAGACGATCACTGCAAACTTCACTGTGCGACAACCTCCTCCACCTCATAGCGGTAATCTTCAATCACCGTGTTGGCCAGTAATTTTTCACACATTTCTTTGACGACTGTGTCTAAATCACGATCTGATTTTTCAATGACAAGCTCCATGTATTTCCCGATACGGACATCCTTTACTTCCTGATAAGACATGCTGTGCAAGGCGTGCTGCACGGCACTTCCTTGTGGATCAAGAACGCTCTCTTTTAAGCTGACAAAAATTTTCACTTTATACATGTTTATGGCCTCCAAGTCTTTTGAAAATTTCTTCGTATGCATTTGTTAAGCCGCCCAGGTTTCGTCTGAACACGTCTTTATCAAGCTTTTCGTTTGTCTCTTTGTCCCAAAGCCTACACGTATCAGGTGAAATCTCATCAGCTAGCAAAATACGATTCTCGTGATCTATTCCGAATTCAAGCTTGAAATCAATTAAATTCACATGGCAGTCTGAGAAGATTTGCTTTAACTCTTCATTTACTTGTCTTGTGATCTGTTTCATTTCCTCGACCTGCTCTGGCGTCGCTGCATCTAAAATGCGAATATGATCTTCTGTAATGAGCGGATCGCCGAGTGCATCATCTTTGTAGTAAAACTCGATCAATGGTGTATCCAGCTTTGTTCCCTCTGGAATGCCTAGGCGCTTTGACATACTGCCTGCTACCACATTTCGCACAACCACTTCAAGCGGTACAATCTGCACCTTTTGAATGAGCTGTTCTGTTTCAGAAAGGCGTTTCACAAAGTGATTGTTGATCCCTTTCTCATGCAGCATTTGAAAGATTAAGCTTGAAATTTCGTTATTCAGTCTGCCTTTGCCTTCGATTTCAGCTTTCTTTTCGCCGTTAAATGCTGTCGCTGAGTCTTTATATTCGACATATAAAATATGCTCGTCATCGGTCTGATAGATTTTTTTCGCTTTGCCTTCGTAGAGAAGTTCTTGTTTCACAGTCATTCAGGTTGGCCTCCTAATTTGAATGTTGGCAATTTTCAGGATTGGGCACCTGGCGAGCAGGTGACCCTTTTCTTACGCAAGACCTAGACGTTCGAAAATCATATCGACATTTTTCAAGTGATAATTGTAATCGAAGCAGTCAGCGATTTGTTCAGGTGTTAAGCGTGATGTGATTTTTTCCTCCGCTTCTACTAATGAACGGAATGGCACTTGCTTCTCCCACGCTTCCATTGCTTTTGGCTGAACCGTATCATATGCCTCTTCACGTGCCATGCCAGTATCGATTAATGCAAGAAGAACACGCTGTGAGTAAATCAAGCCAAGTGTGCGGTCCATGTTGCGTTTCATGTTCTCAGGGAAGACCGTCAAGTTTTTCACAATGTTTGAGAAACGGTTTAGCATGTAGTTCAGTGCAATCGTTGCATCTGGTAAAATGATGCGTTCAGCAGACGAATGAGAAATATCACGCTCATGCCAAAGTGGTACATTTTCATAAGCTGTCAGCATATATCCACGGATCACACGGGCAATTCCCGTCATATTTTCAGAGCCGATTGGGTTCCGTTTATGCGGCATTGCTGATGATCCCTTTTGTCCTTTTGCAAAGAACTCTTCTACTTCACGTGTTTCACTCTTTTGAAGACCACGAATTTCAACAGCAAATTTCTCAATGCTTGTTGCGACGAGTGCAAGAGTTGCCATGTAGTCTGCATGACGATCACGCTGCAAGGTTTGGGTGGAGATTGGTGCAGCTTTGATGCCAAGCTTCTCACATACATATTGCTCAACAAACGGGTCGATGTTCGCATATGTGCCAACAGCCCCAGAAATTTTGCCAAATTCGATGCCAGCTTTTGCTTGTTTAAAACGTTCTAGGTTACGCTTCATTTCTTCGTACCAAAGACCAAGCTTCAGACCAAATGTTGTCGGTTCAGCGTGTACACCATGTGTACGTCCCATCATGACCGTGTATTTATGCTCTTTCGCTTTTTCTTTTAGGATGTCAACAAATCTCTCAATGTCCTTGAGCAAGATATCGTTCGCCTGTTTTAATAGATATGAAAGCGCCGTATCCACCACGTCTGTAGAGGTTAACCCGTAATGAACCCACTTTCTTTCTTCTCCTAGAGATTCAGATACAGCACGCGTAAAGGCAACCACGTCATGGCGCGTGTCTTGTTCAATCTCTAGAATACGATCAATATCAAAGCTTGCATTCTTACGCATAGTCACAACGTCTTCTTTCGGAATGACACCAAGCTCTGCCCAAGCTTCACAAGCGAGAATTTCTACTTCAAGCCATGCATTAAATTTGTTTTCCTCTGTCCAGATTGCTGACATTTCTGGTCGTGCGTAACGTTCGATCATTTCCCGTTTCCTCCATCTCTTTCAGTCCATATCTTTGTGATGTTTGCCATCCATTCATCATCGAGCTGTTTCATAAAGGTCATATGCCCCATTTTGCGGCCTTCTTTTACTTCATGCTTTCCATATAGATAAAGCTTCGCTTCTTTGAGAAGCTCGGGATGCTCTATTGGGATGTCTATTTCATCGCCTAATAAGTTCACCATCATGCCCTCTGATAAAAGGGCTGTGCCGCCAAGCGGTAAACCGCATATTGCGCGAACGTGCTGTTCAAACTGACTCGTCTCACATAAATCGAGCGTATAATGACCAGAATTATGCGGGCGAGGCGCCAGTTCATTGACGAGCAGTTCTCCATCGTTTGTCAGGAATAGTTCTACAGCAAGTGTGCCCACTAGCTCCAGCTTTTCAGCCAGTGTCGTTGCCAGCACTTTTGCCTTCTCCTGAATGCTTTCATCTACTCTTGCAGGCACAATGCTCTGGAACAAAATGTTGTGCTTATGAATGTTCTCAGCGACTGGGAATACCGCGATCTCCCCATGAATAGAACGAGTGACGATCACCGAAAGCTCCATTTGAAATGGGACCCAGCTTTCTAAAATACAAGTTCCATGTGTAAGCAGTGCAGCTGCTTCCTGAAGCTGTCCTTTTTCTTTGATGACGTACTGTCCTTTTCCGTCGTAGCCGCCTCTGCAAGTTTTCAGCACGGCTGGCAAACCGAGTACGTCCACTGCATCTTCCAGCTCTTTTTCATCATGAATGATGCGGTAAGGCGCTACTTCACAGCCTGCGTCTACAATCCCTTTTTTCTCGGTCTCACGATTTTGAGTTAGAAGAAGGAGGTCGCTTCCTTGTGGTAAATTGGCTTCTTCCTTCAATTGATTAAGTGCATCGTAATCAATATTTTCAAATTCATAGGTCACGACATCGCTGATTTCTGCGAGCTGTCTGATTCCATCCAGATCACTATATGCCGCTGTGATTTCTGTATCAGCAACCTGTCCACAAGGAGATTGTGTGACCGGGTCTAAGACAGCTGCCCGGTACCCCATTTGCTTTGCGCTGACGGCCATGTATCTACCAAGCTGGCCTCCGCCGATAATACCGATGGTTGCGTTTGGAAAAATGGTCTGCTTAGCCAAGCTGATCACTGCTTTCTAGTACAGTCTGTTTTGTTTGCTCTCTTCTTTCCTCAAGACGAGCAGCGATTGTTTCATCAAATGCTGAAATCATTTGTGCGGCTAGAAGACCTGCATTTGTTGCACCGGCTTTACCAATCGCTACTGTCGCAACGGGTACACCGCCTGGCATTTGAACGATGGATAATAAGGAATCAAGTCCATTTAGTGCTTTTGATTGTACGGGCACACCAATGACCGGCAGTGTCGTTTTTGCTGCGACCATCCCCGGTAAATGTGCTGCGCCTCCAGCACCGGCAATGATGACTTTTAGTCCTTTACCTCTTGCTTCTGTCGCATATTCAAACATCAAGTCAGGTGTCCGGTGTGCGGATACGACCTGTTTTTCATACGGAATGTCTAATTCCTCTAAGATATCGCACGCATTTTTCATTGTTTCCCAATCAGATGTACTTCCCATGATGACACCTACAAGCGGCTTCATTTTGTCCCCACCTTTAAGCTGATATTCGATTTTGTATCGTTTGACACGCTTCCCAAACCTAAGTAGCTTGTCAAACGCCGAACAAAAAGGCCCGGTTTGCATTGCATTGTTAGGAAGCAACACAAACCGGGCCATGGTAAGCGCTGTTCGCTTTTGAATTGCCATGTCAGTTTTGTTCACTATCCTGCATAGTCCAGTCATTTACGGTAACTGGGTAGAAACTTATGGGCCATATTCCCAAGATTATATGAGGTTCGTGTTTTGATTTCATGTTTATCTTAACAACGGATGTTCATGATGTCAACGGATTTATCGAACAATCTATGAAGTCGTCGTTTTAATGTTCGGATTTAGACTATTTTTCCTTCAAATACGATTTTTTTCCCAATCGGAATGATCTGAATCGACCCATTTTCCTTCTTTTCCTGAAAAATGGGCTCCTCCATTCGTCGGACAGGCGAGTAGCCTTCCGCTGCCATCTGGGACAACACTTGATCGATCGTCATGTTGTCTTCCACATAGAATTTCTTCTTCTTTGGTTTTGCGGTCATTCTTTAATTCTCCTTTTCTTCACAGCCTTCACCCAGAAGCCGCCGTGAATCGATTTGGGCTCATATGAAATGATAAATGCCTTTGAATCCAGCGTTTTAATCGTTTCATATAATTGCAGTTCATATTTTCTCGGTGTTAAAATTTGCAATGCTGTCCGGTCTCCTTCAAGACCGCCTGCTACCCAGCTGGTGACACCATATCCTTTTTCTCTCAATTGTCTTGGGAGATCGACATCTAATTCTTTTGTGATCACGTTAACAGTTGTGTAGCCAAGTGCCAGCTTCTCTTCAATTTTCATCCCGACAATGATCCCCATCCCATAACCTAGCGCATACGCAATAACATTTTGGATTTGATCTAAGTTATCAAGTACGATACTTAATCCAATCACATAAATCAGCATCTCAATCGTACCAGCAAAAGCTGCTGCGTACCGTCTGCCTTTCATTGTTAAAATCAAACGCATGGTGGAAAAAGAGACATAGACAATATTAATCACTAAAATGATCAAAACCATGGTGAACGCATTGGATAAAAGTTGTTGAAGCACGATTCGAACCCCCTACACTAAAAAATCAAATAAAGCACCCCATATTCTACTAGAGAACATACCTTGATACAATCAAATTTGCGCGAGAAAAACACATATATCTTTCGACAAGAACGGTGGTCTTTATTACCAAGAGTTTACCCGTTTTTTCCTCTTCTCAACATGAAAACCTCCTTTTTCAAAAAAGGAGGTTTTCAGTGTGTGTATCATCCAAATCGAACAGGCACAAGTGAAGGAATCAAATACTCTCCGACAATGCCCCAGAGCAGTGCAATGATGACAAGCTCCACCAATAAAAAGACCCAGCCGGTATACATTAAATCACCGCACGCCGCTTCATGATCCGATTGAATCGAGCGAAACAATACGACCGCAATCAACTGGAGACCAAAGAACATCATCACAGATAAAATGACCGTCACATATGGAATATTCAGCATGGCGAATACAAGCCAAAGGATCGATAAAACCAAAACCGGTACAAGTGCGGCACCAAACTTCATGATCACTTCTTTCAGTGATATGTTTCCTTTTAGCATGTACTTTCCGAGTAACCAGACGGTGAGCATCATCAGTGTGAGCAGAATGAGCGTAAAGATCGCTACCCTCAAAAAGGCGTCACCAAAAGAGTAATGAATGCCAAAGCCTAATAAACGAGTCTTTGACGCCTTTAATTGAACATAGTTGCCTAAAGCAAAAAACACGCTGAATAACACAATCGAGATCCAAGCATACTTCATCCGTAATGTTTCCGCTTGATTGATGGCCTGGCTCGGTGATTTTAACATCGCAAGTCCATATGAGCTATAGCGATTAAACGCGCCTCCTACACCTTGCAGCATACGTTGAATGGTAGAACGCTCATCATCCGATGCCGCTTTTGCTTTCGACGTTCTTCCACGTTTTGCGGCGCTTCTGCTAAGGCGGGATTGCCTCGTTTCTTGATCTATTGATGGCTCTTCATTTTTTAAGTCTGATGTACTTTGCTCTTCATCTTTTTCTAACATCTCATATCAACTCCTATCCAGCACAATCCTGACAGGTTCATACGAATGACCTATCCGGATGACTCCTCTTAAAGTAGCGGAGTCTCTCTGTTCCGTCAAGATTCCTTGACGTTCATACGAATAGACGGATAAAGGGTAGCAGAGGTTTTAAATTGGCAAGAAAATAAGGCAAAACAAAAAAACAGCAGCTTCAATGAGCTGCTGTTTCAGCGTGTAGACAAGCCCTCGCATTCTTTGTCAGTCCTGCGCGCTGGTGCTCACGAATGTCAAATTCGCTCCGCGTCAGTGCTCGTCCTTCCTAGACTGCAAAGGTTTTCTATCACGCTGAAAAAAAGAAGACAAAGGGTTAAAATAAAGATCGTTTTAACCCTTTGTCAACAATTAATGATTTAAGAAAGCAAAGTAGAGAATAAAGATCACAAACAATCCATACATAATCGGATGTATTTCTTTGGCTTTCCCTTTAAAGATCATCGTAATCGGGTAGAAAATAAAGCCAACCGCAATCCCTGTTGCAATACTGTATGTGAGTGGCATCATAATCATCGTTAAGAACGCTGGTACGGCAATTTCAAAACGATCCCATGCTATCTTCGCAAGCGGAGCGACCATCAGTGCCCCCACAATGATTAAAGCAGGTGCTGTCACATTCTTTGTAACGATGGATAAAAGCGGCGAGAAGAACATCGCAAGCAAGAAGAAAATACCTGTCACGACAGATGCAAATCCAGAACGTGCACCTGCTGCAACACCTGAGCTAGATTCAACATAAGATGTTGTCGTCGATGTTCCAAGAATAGAACCTACAACAATTGAAGATGAATCCGCTAGAAGTGCTCTTCCTGCACGCGGCAGCTCATTATTTTTCATTAAACCAGCTTGGGTTGCAACAGCCACAAGCGTTCCTGCTGTATCAAAGAACCCAACGAATAAGAACGTCAAAATCACGACAAGCATTTGGATTGAGAAAATGTCTGGCAAATGAATCAAGGCTTGACCGAAGGTTGGAGACAAGCTTGGAATACTTCCCACAATTTGCGTCGGTACTGGGACAAGACCAACAATCATTCCTGCAATAGCTGTCACAAGCATCCCAATGAAGACACCTGCATTCACTCGCAGAACCATTAAAATAACAGTCACCACGATACCAAACACCGTTAATAAGACAGGACCACTATGAATGTTTCCAATCGAAACGAGCGTATTATCATTATTAGCAATAATACCAGATCCTTGCAGACCGACAAATGTAATGAATAGACCAATACCCGCACCAACCGCTAGCTTTAGCTCAGCCGGAATGGCATTGATGATTTTTTCACGGAAACCTGTTAAAGAAAGGGCAACGAAAATCAATCCTGATACAAACACACCAGAAAGTGCTGCTTCCCATGTAATGCCCATGCCAAGAACAACCGAGAAGGCGAAAAAGGCATTTAAGCCCATACCTGGAGCAATCGCAATCGGATACCTAGCAATTAGCCCCATCAGAATACACCCTGCGGCAGAGGCTAGCGCCGTCGCTGTAAAGACAGCGCCTTGATCAATTCGTAATTTATCTGGAAAATCCGGTACCGACACTAAAGCAAGTGTGATCGGATTGACAAACAAAATGTAAGCCATCGCCAAAAATGTGGTTAAACCACCGATGATTTCTCTGCGGTAATTCGTTCCTAATTCATCAAACTGAAAAAACTGTTTCAAGCCAACTGACTCCCTTCATGTCCTTTTGCTTTAGTCTGCCCCATTCACAAGTCAAATAAAAAACGCCCCAACACTTTTGGGACGCTTGACTACATATGTGAATTCAGACGGTGACATAAAACAAGAACAATGCATGATTTATATCAAACGAGTGTGAATTGACGTAGTCAAGCTATTTACGGTAGCTTGGTAGAAACTTGCGGGCCATATCCCCGCTATTATACGACTTCTATCTATTTGATTTCTGTGTCTATTGTACCAACTTCATTTTTAAAACACAATACGAAAAGCGAACGTTTTTCAAAAAAATGTCCGCTTCATTCGTCTTATTACACGAATTTGGAAATTCACATCTAGTTCTTTATACACCCTTCCCCAAATCCTTCTCTTTTGCAAAAACCGCTTCGGCTACATGGAAAAACTCTTTCACTGCTGGAGAAGCTTGGGAGAGAGACGGACAGGCGAGCGCAACCTCACGATGATGAGAGACATTCAGCTGGCGAATATGCACAAGCTGCTGCGTTTTTAAAAATAACTCCGGGCCTATTGTGACGCCAAGTCCTTCCCCGACCATACGGGCAATAGTCGTACAATCGTGTACTTCAAATAAAGTAGCTGGCTTCAATTGAGCCTCAGCAAAAATATCCTCTACATGTGATTGATACATGCCAGTCGGCATAATAAATGGTTCATCCGCCAAATCTGTGATATCTACAATGGACTGCTGGTGAAAGCGATGATTTGGATGATAGGCGACCACCATCTCATCTTTGATCAGCGGCAGCAAGTCAAAAGCTTCATCTGCATGGCCTTTCACAACAAAACCAACATCAATGATGCCAGAGTCCAGCCACTCCAATATTTCTTCATACGTTCCCTCATAAAATTTAAATTCGATTTTCGGATGCTTTTTCTGATAGCTCACAAGCAGCTTAGGCAATAAACAAGCTGATGCACTGGCAAAAGTTCCGATTCGAATCAAGCCCGTTTCGATATTTTTTGTTAACGCAATTTCTTGCTGGATCTTCTCCACCCTATTTAACACTTCTCTAATATGCGGAAGAAGCGTTTGACCGATATCTGTCAGCATAATGCCCTTTTTTCGGTCACGAATGAATAAAGATACACCCCACTCCGTTTCTAAACTCGCCACCGCATGACTGACCGCGGACTGCGTCATATTTAATGCTTCAGCTGCTGCGGTAAAACTGCCAAGCTCGACCACTTTTGCAACAATATCAAAGCGAACAAAGCTCATGAGTGTTTACTCATCTCCTTCATGAAAAACATCAATTTTACTTATGTTAGCACGGAATTTAAACTAAATACAACGTATCAAATTGAAGGAAGGGTTCAAAAATGAAAAACACATCACATCAGCTATTGATTATTCTTTTAGCTGTCGGTTCATTCGTCACAGGCACGTCAGAATTCGTCGTGTCAGGCATTCTAGATATGATTTCCGTTGATTTAAACATCTCCATTCCTGCTGCCGGGCAGCTTATTACCGTTTACTCTCTCTTTTATGCAGTAGGTGCTCTCTTTTTAGTGATGGCAACATCGAAATTGAACCGAAAAAAGGTCCTGTTATCGGCGATTTTTATGTTTATTTTAGGCAATGTGGTCGCCTTTTTTAGCCATCACTTTGTGCTTCTCCTGCTATCCCGAGTCATCATGGCAATGAGCGGAGGCTTATATATTGTCGTCGCCACGAATTATGCAGCGCAGATCGCCCCGCCAGAAAAAAAGGGAAGCGCAATGGCAACGGTCATTACTGGATTTACCGTTTCACTCGTACTTGGTGTCCCGATTGGCACATTTTTATCAGGTCATGTGGATTGGCACTATATTTTTCTCATCATTGCACTAGGTACTGCTTGTCTTTTATTCCTGCTTTATCAATTACTGCCACGCATGGAGGGACATTCACATCTGCCATTGAAGCAGCAATTACATCTCCTTCAAGATAGCAGAGTGATCAGCGGATTAGCCACAACCGTCTTTTGGATCTTAGGCTACACAATGGTATTCGCCTATATCTCGCCTTTATTACGACAGACCGCTGGCTTCTCTCTTGAAATGACAAGTATCGCCTTACTCATTTTAGGAATCGCTGCTTTTATAGGTTCACGATTTGGCGGCTTCGCCGTTGATCAATGGGGACCAAACCGAACCATCTCGACCAGCATCATGATCCAGATGCTCACTCTATTCACCCTATTTTTCACACAATTTTCTACAATTAGCGTCTTGATCACACTAGCCATATGGGGCATCGCAACATGGACGACAACGCCAGCGAAGCAGTTTTATCTCATTTCTCTAAAACCTCAAGCATCAGAAACCGTGCTGAGTTTTAATACAGCGATTATGAATATCGGCATGATGCTCGGATCATCAATGGGCGGCGTGATTATTCAGTATACAAATGTCACGAACTTAAGCTGGATTGGCGGTTTAGCTAGTTTTGTGGCATTCATGTTGATTCGGTATTCGTTCAATCGTCATCGACTGGTGGAACAACAGACAAAAAGCGAACATGTATAATCATGTTCGCTCCAGATTGTTGACAAAGTGCTAAAATGATCTTGATTTTAGCACTTTGTCTTCTTTTCAGCGTGATAGAAAACCTTTGAAGTCTAGGAAGGACGAGTACTGGCGCGGAGCGAATTTGACATTCGTGAGCACCAGCACGCAGGACTGACAACGAATGCGAGGGTTTGTCTACACGCTGAAGCGAACATGTATAATCATGTTCGCTCTCTTATTTATTGACTAGCTTTTGACGTTTCTTTTTTGACTGGAATAGTGACCTTTATTTCTTTGTGTGGCGCCAACATATTTAGTTCTGACAAATCAAGATAAAGCCCATAATCTTTAAAAGAAAAATGGTTTAATGATAAAGTCTCCAGATTCTTATCATCAAATTCAAAGATGGATTGCATAGAAGCTGTCTTTACATTCGTCACCTTCGCATGGTTCCCCTTCAAGTAATATCCGCTTTCATAGTCTGCTTGTGGATCGGGCCATAATTTCATCTTTTCAACATCGCCTAATCCAATGAATTCACCTATATTCTCCATCACATCCTGATCTAATTCTTTTTGATCTACTCCAGTAAATTGATAATCAACAATCACAGAACGGTCTTTTTGCTCTATCTTATTGATTTTGATTCCGATGCCATGGTGTTTTGTTTTGAACTGAACAGGCAGCTTTGTCTTGAGAGGAATGATGTGGCTGTATTCTCGTTCGATATCCACAGATGTGTCAAATGTCAATTCGGTCGCCTTTGGATTGATCGGCTGATTCAAAATCGTCAAATGTTCTTTTCTATTTTTATCAGAAGTCAGTTGTTTTTTCCTTAAAACAGTTCCAATCTCAAGCTCATACTCATTTCCTAAATTATCTTTCATCCCATGTATACTAACTTTATCATCTTTGGCAAAACCATTGTAATCAATGGCATATTGAATCGCAGAGCCATTCACTCCATTTTCTACCTTTACATTTCTTATTTGATAACGTCCATTTAAAATAGACACGTCTTTTTGTCCCGCTAGTAAGGTGGTTTTTTGCTTGACCACAGGTAACTTGAAGCGCCAATTCCCTACAATATCCCCAATCTTCGAAATAACAAGCGGGACTTGTTGACCTTGTTTGATCGTTTGTCCATTTGTATAGACTTCCGTCTGCCCAACATAGCGGCCATCTTTCATTTTTTTCAATCCCTGATTGTCGTAACTCGGTTGGAAAGTTTCATTTTTATGATCGAAGTTGTTGACTATGAATGGTACAGAATCTTCCTTTGTATTCAAATTCTCCACAGTAAACGTATAAACAAGCCGCCCTGCATCATAGTATACACTGTTTACTTTCACAGTAATTCCTCTTGATTCAGCACCCTCATTGACATGCTTCACCAACTCACTCTGAAAAAGAGACATTCCTACTTTATCGTGAAACATCATATAAAACTGCCCAATAATCGGCACACGAGCCATTGCTGTATTAAGAGAGGGAAAAAGGAAACCTGATGAAAAGTAAAGGACGATGAGAACGAGGACAGAGTATATTGGCGTTCTCCAGTTCCATTTGAACCAGTGTCTTTTCTGTTCCGCTTTTACATCTCCTATTGCTTGGCGAATCGCAGAGGTTACTTCAACCGTTGGTACATCAACCTCATCATAAAGCTCTTTCATTTCTTTTCGTTCCATCGACACTCTCCTCCTCTTCCAACGTTTGCTTTAATAACTTTCTTGCTCGATACAAATGAGTTTTGACTGTTCCTTCGGGCACACCCATCTGTTCAGAAATCATTGAAATCGAATAATCTTGAAAATAAAATAGCTGAATCACGAGCTGATATTGCTCATCTAACACATCAAGTGCATTTTTTAAATCGAGCTTGTCTTCCAAAAAATCATGCCGCTCAACGCTCTCATGCTGCTGTTCAAACGGAACAACATCTTGCTGCTTTTTCTTCATCGCAAAAATCGTATGAATCAAAATCCTAGTCAGCCATGTAGAAAAATAAGCCGGTTCTTTTAATCCAGATAAATGTTTAAATGCTTTAATGACCGTCTCCTGAACAGCATCTAACGAATCCTCTTTATTTCTTGTATAGAGAAAAGCCGTTTTATATAAACGCTCCTGATACATCAGCATTAATGTCTCAAATGCTGGGACATTCCCTTTTTGTGCTTTTTTAATTAGACGCACTTGTTTCATCTCATCCACACCTCCTACACCTGTTAGAGCAAGCTTTCTTTCAAACGGTTTCAACAAATGGAAATTTCTTTTACTTAGCATATGTCGGATAAAAATAGAGAAAGTGAAGAATAGAGTCGAAAGAACAAGTTGAATATTTGATATAATGGAAGAAATATCTTCAAAAAGGAGTATGTCGATTGTTTCGATTCGAAGAACCCACGTGTGCTAGCTGTCAGAAAAAAATAGAAGGAAACGAAGAAGTGTACGTTAAGTTGGTCTATCCAAAGAGAAAAGGAATGACAGAGGTGAAGGCTTGGCTGAGGAATGAAGGGGTTTTTTATTGTCAGGCATGTACAGAACAAAAGACATCGCATGGAGGATAATCAAATGAAAAAAATCAACTTTCCACAAACATTTCCAACCATACATACCGAAAGACTAATTTTAAAACAAGCAACGATCGAAGATGCTGAGGATATGCATACCTATTTATCCAATGAAGCCGTGTGCCGCTACATGGGCATTGATGCTCATGAATCCATCGAGGACACAAAAGGAGAAATCAAGTGGTATGACAACATCTTCAAAGAACAAACAGGCATCCGCTGGGGCATTTCTTTAAAAGATGATCCTGCGATCATCGGCAGCTGTGGATTTCTTAACTTGGAAAAACAGCACTGTCGCACGGAAATTGGCTATGAATTGCATCACGATCATTGGAGAAAAGGCATTATGAGCGAGGCGATTGCTGCGGTATTGCGATATGGATTTCAGGAATTGAACCTGAACCGGATTGAAGCCATTATTGATCCAGCTAATACGTCCTCTGTTCAATTATTGGAGAATTTTGATTTTGTTCGAGAGGGTTTATTGAGGGAGTATGATCTTGGTCAACATGGGTTTGATGATGTGTTTATGTATTCTATTTTGAAGCGGGATTACAATACACAATAGGTTGGAAAACAAAAAAAGCGAGATGCTCACTCGCTTTTTTGTTTGTACTTTTATAACCAGAATAGATCAACTTTAAGTTTGTATTGATGGCAAAACAAAAGCTGATATTTTAAACGCCTCATCATCACGTGATCAAGCTTATTCACCATGTATGTAATCCGCCTTCAACATGCTGTATATTTCTAAATCAACAACTCCTTTGCCAGACCATAAAACAGCTTGTCTGAGGAGCCCTTCTTTGATAAAACCATTTTTCAATAGGACTTTTTTCGATACTTCATTTGCTGGCATGACCTCTGCTTGAATTCTATTGATATCAATCTCTTCAAAAAGAAATGTCACAAGTGTAGAGACAGCTTCTGTTGCGATGCCCTTGCCCCAATGTTCCTCTGCCAAGAAATAGCCAATCGTCACCGCATTCACTTTTTGATTGAGGTCCATTATTTCAATGATGCCAACTAGCGTATGGGGCATGTTCTTTTGAAAGATTCCCCATTTCACTCTGCTTTTCTTCGTATAATCTCGTTCAAAATGTCCAATCATCTTTTTTACCGTTTGGAGGTTATGTTTGGGAATGATTCCACAATGCTGAAAGACTGCGTCATTGTCGTAAATTGAAAATAACTCTGGCAAATGATGCTCTTCCACCTTTTTTAACAATATATTCTTTGACGCAACTACAGGAAAAGTTCCAAACAGACTTTCTATTTGCATCTCTTAATCCCCCTTATTCCTTGATAGGAATATAGATTTTCATTTTGATATCGTTCGGGCCATTCGAATGTAAGACATCTGTTATTTCAAAATCTGGTCCACTTGTTCTTTCATAATTTGAATTTGGAAGCCAGCTACCATAGATATATCTTCTAGTGTTTTGCACCATTTCATGAGATCCACTCACTTTAAATTCTGCATATTTCCCCTCAGGAATCACTATTTTTACAAACCCTTCATTTAATTCTAGATCGAAATCCTCCACTTCTTCCCCTACCACAAACGAAAAATGACCATCATCTTGAAAAGAAGTAGATATACCATAAGCCATATGAGGTGCTATTTTCTTTTGAATCTGTTGATAATACTCCTTTTTTCCAAAATCCATATAAAACAAAGGAATGTCAGTGAAATATTCCTCATTTTGAAGATTAGTTTGATACTCGTAACCAATGATATAAAAATTGCCTAATTGAGTGATAACAGGTTTATTCATATTGAGTTCACTGTCTAGCTTAGATTGGTACGCTAAAAAATCCATTTTGTTTTGTTTCTTTAACATCACTCCCTCTTTTCGAAACCTGCCTGGTGTCACTCCAAAGAATTGTACAAAAGCACGAGTAAACGCTTCTTGAGATCCATACTGGAAAGCAATCGCTATGTGTAAGACATTCTGCTTTGTTTCTTTTAATAATCGAGCAGCCTCAGAGAGCCTTCTATTTCTAATATACTCTTGCACAGAAAAACCTGTAATGGCTTGAAACAATCGCTGAAAATGAAACGCTGAAAAGCAGGATTTCGAGGAAATCTCCTTTATACTTATATTGTTTTGGAGGTTCTCCTCAATAAACTCAATTGAATGCTGTATTCTCTCATAGTAATCCATTGTTTCTCCCCCCTCTACCTTTTATTTTATTACTTCCCTCCTCTTTTTTTTGATCATTTGTGCTAATTGTTGATTTTTAATAGACTTCCACTTATTTATTTTTAAAATGCTTTTCCTCTACTCTTTGATATTGCAACATAGCACAAAAAGTCAAGTTTCCTAAAGAGCATTTCCGCTATACTAAACTCACAAGGCAAGGAGGTGCTCGGTTGTCCTATCAAGAACATGAGAAAACGATTCAAGAAACATTGAATTATATTGAACAACATCTGAAAGATGATTTACCGCTTCAAACTCTAGCGAAACACGCTGGTTATTCTAGGTTTCACTTTCACCGTATGTTCAAAAAAGTGATTAAGAAGTCAGTGGTTGATTATATACGGGAACGACGGATGACCCAAGCGGCGAAGGATTTAATTCATACAGACCAACGGGCGATTGACATCGCATTGCAGTATCGATTTAGTTCACAGGAATCCTTTACTAGAGCCTTTAAGAAGATATATGACATGTCACCCGCACGTTATCGGAAATTATTAAGGAATGTAATTAATGAGGAGGAAACAAATATGGCTGATCATCAGAACACACCTACTGGATGGATTATGACGGGGGATGCCCCATCTGACTATGAAACAGGTTTGGATAACAAAATTGTACACAGTGGGACTAACTCCGCTTATTTAAAGTCAAAAGATAAAAAAGCTGGAGGTTTCGCAACATTGATGCAGCAAATTAAGTCTGAGCGTTACAAAGGGGAACGGCTTCAATTTTCTGCTTTTGTTAAAAGCGAAGATGTGAAAGGCTCAGCTGGTTTATGGATGAGAATTGACCACTCTTCAGGTGAAATTCTTGCGTTTGACAACATGATGAACCGTCCTATTACAGGAACAAATGGATGGAATCATTTTAGTGTCGTACTAGATGTTCCAGTAAAAAGTGAAGTCATTGCGTTTGGCGTATTACTACAAGGTCCAGGTCACATTTGGATGGACGAACTTAGTTTTAAAATTGTAGATGAAAGTGTGCCAGTGACAGAACAAAATACTGTGGATCATTTAGAGGATGAACCAGTGAATTTAAATTTTGAAGGCTAACAGACTGAATTTAAGAGGAGGTTAATTGTCATGAAAAAAATGGGTGCAATTTTATTGTTCGCTTTGAATTCACTCACCTTTATTTGTGGCCTTGGATTTTTATTTGGTGAGGAGGATACCACATTAAAACAGAAGTAAAATGAAGATAAGCACCTATAGAACAAAAAAAATCAATTGAAAAAGACATCCCTACCACTATCTCTTTTTTGTCATCTTGGTATAATAGAAAAAATCAGAAAAATGAGAATGCGATGATAAGGAATAGTACTTGCCGAAATGTTTTCAGAAAGTTGCTGGTTGATGAGAAGCAATAACAAAAAGGCAGGGAACTCACCTTAGAGTAGCCTTAGTGAAGTGAAAAGGATTGATGTAGTTAAGGTCGGCACCCCACCGTTATATGGGAAGGATATAAGATATAACAATCTGTATCCGAATAAGGGCATGATAATGTAAAGTTATCATGAAACAGGGGTGGTACCGCGTAAGAAGAAGTCTTTCGTCTCCAAGTTCAATCTTGGAGATGATAGGCTTTTTTTATATTCCAATTACAGGAGGAATCGATGATGTTTAACCACAAAAAATACGAAAAGAAATACTTTTTGCCACCGAACCTTACTTATGATTGGGTGAAGAACGAAACATTAGAACGTGCTCCGATATGGTGCAGTGTGGACTTACGGGATGGAAATCAAGCATTACCTATTCCTATGAACTTAGAAGAAAAATTGGAAATGTTCCAGTTACTAGTAGAGATCGGTTTTAAAGAAATTGAAATCGCATTTCCAGCTGCTTCTGATACGGAGTTTAGGCTATTACGGACACTGATTGATCATCATATGATTCCAGACGATGTCACGATTATGGTGATCACGCAAGCGAGAGAGCATATTATCCGCCGAACCTTCGAAGCCATTAAGGGGGTACCGAAAGCGATTGTTCATTTATATAATTCGACTTCAGAAGCGCAGCGCAGACAAGTATTTAAGAAAACAAAAGATGAAGTGAAACAAATAGCAATGGATGGAGCTATTTTAGTAAAGGAACTTGCCGAAAAAACAGAAAGCGATATTTATTTTCAATATAGTCCTGAAAGCTTTCCAGGAACAGAAGTTGATTATGCTTTAGATATTTGTAACAGTGTTTTAGATATTTGGAAACCGACACCAAATCATAAAGCAATCATCAATATTCCGACAACAGTTGAATATTCAATGCCTCATATCTTTGCAAGTCAGATTGAGTATATACACAAAAATCTGTCTTACCGAGACAGTGTGACATTGTCTGTTCATCCTCATAATGACCGTGGGTCTGGGGTGAGTGATGCAGAATTTGGCGTGCTAGCTGGCGCAGAAAGAGTCGAAGGTACATTATTCGGTATCGGTGAACGTACAGGGAACGTAGACTTGATCACCTTGGCGATGAATATGTACTCACAAGGTTATGATCCAAAATTGAATTTCAATAACCTAGAAGCGATTCGTAAACAATATGAAAAACTAACCAACATTACTGTTCATGAGAGACAGCCATATTCTGGCGAGATGGTATTCACCGCATTTTCTGGGTCACATCAAGATGCGATATCTAAAGGTATGAAATATAGAAAGGAACATCATGTTGATAAATGGGACGTTCCGTATATCCCAGTAGATCCAGTTGACTTGGGAAGGAATTATCAAACGGATGTGATTCGAATCAATAGCCAGTCTGGAAAAGGTGGCATAGGCTATATACTAGAAACAAATTATGGCATTCAACTTCCTTATCAAATGAATGAAGCCATGGGATATGAAGCGAAGAAAGTATCTGATCAGTCAAATAGAGAATTGTCTGTCGAAGAAATATATCATGTTTTTGAAAAGCAGTATGTTGATTTTCACCCTCATTTCCAGCTGCTTGATTATCAATTTCATAAAGGAGAAAAGCAGGAAGTCACCTTAACTTTGCTGAGAGATCATCAACAAATTGAAATACAAGGAACTGGGACTGGAAGTTTAGATGCGATCAGTCATGCGTTAAAAGCATATTTTCATCTCGAGTATGATTTGGAAGTCTATGAACAGAATTCTTTGGGCAAAGATTCTCAAGCAAAAGCCTGTGCACAGATTGGAATTTCATATCAAGGAAAAATGCATTGGGGTGCTGGGATTGATAAAGATATTATAGAAGCAACCGTGAAAGCCCTTGTGGTTGCAGTAAATAGGCTAGAGGTTTGGATGTAGATGGAAAAAGATAAACTTGAAAAACATGAGACGATGCAATATTTAAGAGAATACAACGAGCAAGAAATCTTTTATCAACAATACCAACAGAAAAAGCATGACAATCAATCATTGCAATTATTTTTGAAGGATTATGATCAAAACAATTTCATGCATAAGCAAATATATATAGAAGAATTTTTGCTAAAAGGGCAGAATGAATTTGAAAAAGAGGATACCATGTGGTTAGGTCAGGAGAAAGATATCGAAGTGAGAAAGTATAGCCGTTTTATGCCTCAATTGTCGGCTATCCATGATTTCTTTGAGATGATCTATGTTCTGGAAAATGAAATGTATGTAGAAGTGGAAGGCAAAAAAATGGCTTTAAAACAAGGAGATATTGCTTTTATTCCACCTAACACCATACACAAGCCAATTGTAATGGAGAATACAATCGCAATCCAAATCATGATCCGTAAAAGTACTTTTCAAAAAGTGTTTTTTAAAATGTTAAAAGGTAATCATGTCATTTCAGAGTTCTTTTTGAATGCATTGTATAGAAAAGAAAATAAACATATTCTTATTTTCCATAGTCACTTGGATAAAAATTTGGTAGACTGCTCTCTTCAACTATTTACAGAAAATTATAATCGGTTTCCTGGTTACCAGTTGATTATGAATAATTTGTTTGAGATATTATTATGTCTCTTATTAAGATTCAAACCAAGTCATATGAACGTAAATCAGGTCAAACAATATCGTGATATACGTATGATTGAAATGCTCCAATATATTCAGCAATGTTGTGAGCATATAACAATCCAGGAGATGGCAGAGGAATTTAACCTTTCACCATCTTATCTGTCTAAATATATAGCTCGTAAACTTGGCAAATCATTTAGTGAACTTCGACAAGAAATAAGATTGGAAAAAGCCTGCGAAATGATAACTGGAAGTAATTTACAAATAAATGATATTGCGACAACCGTTGGTTATCAAAATGTAGAGCATTTCATTCGTTTATTTAAGAAAAAGTATCACCTAACACCACATCAATATCGTTTAAATAATAAAGTCGAGCAAACTTCAAATCAATACTAATAAAAAGGAGAAATCATCATGTCGATCGAGAAAGTAAAAGATTATTTTAAACAATATGATATGGATCATCGGATTCAAGAATTTTCAGTATCTAGTGCAACTGTAGACTTGGCTGCTTCTGCATTGGGCTGCGAACCTGAAAGAATCGCAAAAACACTCTCCTTTCTAGTAAATGGACAAGCTATTTTAGTTGTGACCTCTGGCGATGCAAAAGTTGATAACAAAAAATTCAAAGAATATTTTAAAACAAAAGCTAAAATGCTGTCTCCTCATGAGGTCGTTGACTTGATCGGTCATGAAATTGGTGGAGTATGTCCTTTTGCTATAAAGAATGGCGTATCTGTTTATTTAGATCATTCACTCAAACGTTTTGAGACAGTCTATCCGGCTTGCGGGAGCAGTAACAGTGCTATTGAACTAACAATCAAACAATTAGAAAATTACTCCGGTTATTCACAATGGATTGATGTGTGTAAGGGATGGAATGATTCATTAACACATTAAAAACGGAAGGAGAAAGTGCAATTAAAAATAAAAAAGAGCTAGAAACCCTTGATACACAAAGGTTTCTAGCTCTATTATAATTATTCCCACTCGATGGAGAGGATAGAGCTAATAAAGCCTGTTGTTATCACATTTCTAAGGTGTCCCAATTACTTTGGAGACGATTTTGGCGACAATTGTTTCACCTCTTGATTACCGGCAAATATTGCTTACTCGTTGCAGTTTCAATTGTGATAATGCCTGCCATCGATTTGGCGACACCAAGATTCCTTGGGATTAAGGGCTCACAATATAATTATTTCAGATTATAAAAAATTCGGGACTTTGATAGCTAAAGAAATGAAAAGTGAGCTATGGTTGTTAGTTGAACATACGCTGAAATTGTTGGTGGAATCACCCTTGTCATACATTAAAGTATTAAAAAGAGTGCAAACGATAGAGCTTAAGGTGATTAACAAATACAATTTAAACGGAAAATAAAAAGGTGATGATGTAGACTAAAATAATTCTACACCACCACCAATGCAATTTCGCCCCTTTAGAATGATACTAAAATATTCTTGTGTTTAACCGTTATTTTAGATTTATTAAATCCTTCCACCTACTCCCTTAAATTTATCGACAAAGGTAGATATTTTCTGAAAAACGCTCTGTTTTTTTGTTAAATACTGAGGATTAAGAGGACTCATTTTTGGAAGAACATCATTAAGCTCAGTTCCATTTTCACTGGCATATTCTCTTTTTAATGAGGTTAAAATATATCTTTTTGCAGCCTCTTCATTCAATTTTTCAGTATGAATCAACTCTTCAGCCTCACGTCTTTGCTCAGTTTGAGCAAATGAGAAAAAGGCATCGATAATACTTGCTTTATCTTGAATACTATCTAAATCAGCTTGGTTGATAAAATCAACGACTAAGCTTTCTTTTGCACGGTTTCCTACGCTAGAACGAATGATGCGACGAACTTCTTCAACCAAGGATGCTTTATCTTTTACTTTTTTGTTATGTTCAAAAATAAGTTCAAGAATGTAATCTAAATTGATCTCTTGAGATTTCAAAAGATCTACTTCAAAGACAACATCATCCCAATCAATAGAGGAATTATCTTTTTCTTTTCCAGTTTTTTCACGGCGAAGCCAATCACGAATGTCATTATATGAAGAGCGATAATCTTGAATCGTTCTTTCTTCTGGTACTTGAATCTCTTGCATAGCCGCTATATCTTCATCTGTTACATAATGAGTCGATTTAAAATCTTCAAGAGCTTTAGGATCACTCACATCTAGTGTTTGTAGAGCTTTAAAACTTGTAAATTCATCATAGTTCTGTAGGATATTTTCAATGCGCAAATATTCACCAAACAGTTTCGCAAAATCCTTTTTATCCTTCTCCGTAGCAATATCTTCAACATTAGGAAAACGCTCTTGTAGCTCTTTGACTACGTCTACATAACCACGACGGGCTTCACCCGTTGCCACATCTGAGAATCCTTCCATATACTCTTTATAGCTTTTTTCCAGCACCACATTTTTAGTGTTTTTATCCCCAAAAAGAGTAATGGCGTCTATGCTTGCTTGTTCTAAATCTCTAAAAGTAACAATATTACCAAAGGTTTTGGTGGAATCATAAATACGATTTGTTCTTGAAAAAGCTTGCATTAAACCATGATACCGAAGATTTTTATCAACAAATAAAGTATTTAATGTAGGTGCATCAAAACCTGTTAAAAACATTCCTACAACAATCAATAAATCAATCTCTTTGTTTTTTACCCGTTTAGCAAGGTCCCTATAATAATTTTGAAATTCCTTACTTTCAACGCCATAATTGGTTTTAAACATGGCATTATAGTCTTTAATGGCTAAACTTAAAAACTCTTTTGCACTACTATCCATAGCTGTAGGTTCAAAAGTTTCGTCAAGAATTTCACCTATAGCATTTTGCTCCTCATTCGCTGCAAAGGAGAAAATTGTCGCAATCTTAAGGGGGTTACTGCTTCCCTGTTGTAAGTTATTTAGTGATTCATAGTAGAGTTTGGCTGCGTCAACACTACTCACAGCAAACATGGCGTTAAATCCTTTTCCATTCGCGTTTAAACGATGGGTTTTTACTCTAAAATTAGAAAGAATGTATTGGGAAATTTCTTTAATCCGTTCAGGATGCAGCAAAGCTTCTTTATTTTCTGCTGCTGATAGCTTCTTCTCATCCTGTTCTGTTTCAATTGATTTGAACTTTGGTCGTACATCGTTATAATCTACTTTGAACTTTAAAACTTTTTCATCTCTAATGGCATCTGTAATGACATAAGAGTGTAATTCTCGACCAAAAACAGAAGCAGTCGTTTCAGAACCCAAAGCATTTTCAGGAAAAATAGGTGTCCCTGTAAATCCAAACTGATAGAACTTTTTAAACTTTTTCTTGATATTCTTTTGAGCTTCTCCAAATTGTGAACGATGAGCTTCATCAAAAATAAATACCACTTGCTTATTATATATAGAGAGTTCCGCTTCGCTTTTAATGAGATTATTCAGTTTTTGAATCGTCGTCACAATAATCTTATTATCATCTTTTTCAATGTTACGTTTTAATCCTGCGGTACTTTCTGAACCATTAACACTGTCAGGGGAAAAACGCTGATACTCTTTCATCGTCTGAAAGTCCAGGTCTTTCCGATCGACAACAAAAAATACTTTATCTATAAAATCCAGTTCAGTAGCCAATCGAGCAGCTTTAAAACTCGTAAGCGTTTTCCCCGAACCTGTTGTATGCCAAATATACCCCCCGCTTTCAGTGGTACTCCATTTTTTGGCTTGGTACGTACTCTTAATTTTCCATAAGATTCTCTCTGCAGCGGCAATTTGATAAGGACGCATAATCAACAAGTTATCACTCACATCAAAAACGGAATATTTCAGTAGTACATTCAATAAAGTATCTTTCTGAAAAAATGTAGCTGTGAAATCTTTTAGATCTTTAATCAGGATATTATCCGCTTTTGCCCAATTCATCGTAAAATCAAAACTGTTCTTATCACGTTTCGTCGTATTCGCAAAATAACGGCTGTCTGTCCCATTAGAAATCACGAAAATCTGTACATATTTAAACAGAGATTTTTCAGAGTTAAAACTCTCTTTACTATATCGATGAACCTGATAAAAGGCTTCACGAATAGCAATCCCACGCTTTTTAAGCTCCACTTGTACTAAAGGTAATCCATTGACCAGGATGGTCACATCATATCGATTGGCTTTCGTTCCTTTTTGCTCAAATTGCGAAATGACCTGCACTTTATTGTTGGACATATTGTTCTTGTCTACTAGGTAAATATTCTGAATATGCCCATCATCAAAGACAAAGTCATAAATATAATCATTATGAATTTTACGGGTTTTATCAATGTGGTTATCACCGGGTTTATCTAAAAACTGCTCACAAAATCGAATCCATTCCTCTTCTGAAAACCGAACATTGTTGAGGTTTTGCAGTTGCACACGAACATTAGCAAATATTTTTTCGCGAGTGTTTAAACTTGGTAGATGCTCATAGCCTTGATTAACTAAATCTTGAATTAGCTCTCGTTCTAAATTAGCTTCCGTTTGATAGCCAACCCCTTGTTCTGCTATCTTGGTATACTTATCTAAAACTATATAGTGATTTGATTCTGCAATGGTTTTGAGATCGCTCATTAAATTTCCGCCTCCTCTACTTCAATTTTATATCTTTCATCTTATTTAAAATGATATTTTTCCTTAAGTCCCTTTAGTAAATAATTCAAAACACGTTTATCATCATCTAATAATTCAGCTATTTCATCTCCTGAATGCTTAGAATGACTCGAAATATTAATGATTCTTGTAATATAAGGTTCAGGGTTTCCCTCTGTAATTTCAAATAAAAGTTCTCCCCAGTTGTCATAACCCAAAAATGTCGATGTTTTCTCCAAAATATTCCTAAGGTAATTAAAATGATACTTTTTTAATTGATCTGTTTCAATAGCTCTCTCTATTTCATTTTTTAAGAAAAGATGATAGGAAAAAGGTGAATCATTCCTTTGGGAAACTAATTCATGTTCCCCATCTCCCTTTTTTTTAAGAAAATATTTTTTGAATTTATCTTTCCTAAACTCATTATGTAACACATTATAAAATAAGGGATTATGTGTGGTTATAATAAACTTAAGTTCTGACTGACTTCGCTTAATTAATTTTGCCAAATTTACCGCTAATTCAATCAAACGATTGTCATCCAATGAACTTACTGGGTCATCTATAAATACATATTCCAACTGATTAAATTGATCTGTTTCTCTATCACTTGGTTCAGCTACATTTAATACATCAATAACTTGTTCAAGTAGAGAATTAAAAACACACCATACAAAGTTACTCTCTTCACCTTTTGAAATTTTAATGCTATCTGAAATCTCATCATTACCACGTTCATATGAAAAGGTTATTTCTGTAAAAGCCCCTACTGTTACATTATTCCCATTCTTATCTTTAATAGAATATTCTTCATTAAAATGTGGAGTTAATTTTTCATCGGTATAGTGTTGAAAGTTAGAAATAATATTCCTGTCTTGTCCTTGCTTTTCTAAAATCCAGTTTGTAAAAGTATTAGGATGAATTTTAAGTTTTAGTTCAGTATCATTTTCTAAGTCATTATCCCAATAAAACAAATCTTCCGTAAAAGCATTATAATAAAGATAATTTTTACCCACTACTTCCGATAACTCTACCTCCGTATCCCCATCTAAATCCGTTGATAATAACGATTTGAATTCTCGTGAAAGCCTAGTTTTCCCCGTCCCATTAAAAGCATAAACCAACTGAACTTTTACATCAGATTCACTCGCATCTTTAGCTTTAGTTTTATGTTTGGCGTCTTTCAGCGTTTGTGCAATTTCAGTTAATGAAGTTCCCATATTAATCCTCTACCTCCTCTTTTGGAAAACTAAGAAGCATATTACGATAATATTCGTATTGTTTTTCACGCAATTCTATTTCACGAGGTAAACCCTCGGTGATCGAAATGGTTAATGCGTCTAATTTATCTAAAATAGATACTATACGCTCTTGTTCCGTAAGAGGTGGGATTGGGATTAGAAACTTTGTAAATTCTTCTTTTGTAATAGTTTTTATCGTACTGCCACGAGCTTTATCTTTTTCAATCGCAAATTTGGCTTGTAGTTGATATGCAAAATATTTTTTGTTGATATTGACAAGAAAACTCTCAAAAATAGCAAGAGTTCTATCAACATAGCAATCATATTGTGTAATAGCAACTCTACCTATACTTCCTTGTAAAGTTACAATGACAGTGCCTTCTTTTACAAACACACTTTTAGGTTGTGCTAATTTCGAGATTTTGTTTTTTGTGTTTTGTACAAGTCGCATATCTTCCCCAACATCGACTACTTGAACAAAAGGCATTGCACCGTCACCGTCGTACCACTCACCTTTACCATAAGGTTGAGGGAATGAGCCACGACGAAAAATAGCAACATCCCCCAAAGATTTCCATTCAACTTCACCCTCTTCAAAAGTAAACAACTTTTCACGATAATACTCATATTGCTTTTTACGAGCTGTAAGCTCTACTGTAAGCTCTGCTGTAAGCTCTGCTGTATGGTCTGAGAAGGAGTCTAAAATACGAATGATTTCTTCTTGCACTTTAAGAGATGGGATTGGGATTTTAAACTCTTTGACCTTAGCATCAGAAATTGCTGGATATGCTGATCCACTTTGATTCTCTTCTAAATACCTTTTAAAATCAGATGAAAAAATATAATGATAAATCCATTTAGGTAAAACTTCATTTGTTTTGGCTCTTAAAATACAATAACCAGTACTAGCAACTCCTCCGGAAAATTCTTCAGTAATCAAACAAACTCGTTGCTGGGTAGGACGAGTTGTTGCAAAAATAACATCATTTTTGATTACTAACTTTTTGGCTCTGCTTGGTGCATCTTCGGCGGATATTTCAGTTGTTTTAATTATTTTGTTTGTTTCGCGACTAACTGAAGTTAAATCAATATACCGATAAGTATCCTTTGTCTCTCTCCACTTAATATTGGAAGTTGGTAATGTAACTTCCCCTAAGGCTTTCCACTCAACCTCAACCTCATCAAGTAGTTTCTCTATATAATTCGGCTTAATCATGATTCAATCACCTCAATAATGTCATCAATTTCAGCACGAAGTTTGTCTATCTTTGCTACAGTCGTTTTTATCTCGGCATTCAGCTCATTAATATCAATGACTTCCTTTGCATTTTTCGCTTTCACGTATGAACTTACTGAAAGATTGTAATCATTTTGAACGATTGCCTCATAATCAGCAGAGTTTGCAACATAATCAATATCTTCTTTACTGTCAAACATTTTCATTATTTTCTCTATATGTTCATCTGTAAGTATGTTATTATTCGTTTCTTTTTTATAGAAATCTACTCCACTTGCATCAATAAATTGAGTTTTATTATCGGTTTTATGCTTAGAAAGTACCAAGATATTAACTGCTATTGAAGTCCCGTAAAAGAGGTTAGGTGCTAATGAAATAACCGTTTCAACAAAGTTATTATCAATCAGATACTTTCTAATTTTTTGTTCTGCACCACCACGGTAAAAAATACCTGGGAAACAAACGATAGCAGCACGACCTTTACTTGAAAGGTAACTAAGTGCGTGAAGTACAAAGGCAAAATCGGCTTTAGATTTTGGTGCTAATACGCCTGCAGGGGCAAATCTTTCATCATTAATAAGCGTTGGGTCATCACTACCAATCCATTTTACGGAATAAGGCGGATTTGATACAATGGCATCAAATGGCTTCTCGTCACCAAAGTGAGGATCTCCAAGCGTATTTCCTAAAGCAATATTAAACTTATCGTAGTTTATATTGTGTAAAAACATATTCATACGAGCAAGGTTATAAGTTGTAAAGTTAATCTCCTGTCCATAAAAACCATCTTCGATAATATGAGCATCAAATTGTTTTTTTGCTTGTAATAAAAGTGACCCTGAACCGGCTGCAGGGTCATAAATCTTATTAATGGTTGTTTGCTTGTGTATTGCTAATTGAGCAATAAGCTTTGATACATGCTGAGGTGTGAAGAATTCTCCTCCAGATTTTCCTGCATTGGCAGCATAATTAGAGATTAAAAACTCATAGGCATCACCAAAAAGGTCAATTTGATTATCTTCAAATTTACCAAAATTAAGCCCTGCAACACCTTTAATGACAGCAGCTAAACGACTGTTTTTGTCCTTCACAGTATACCCTAGTCGATTACTAGTTGTGTCGAAATCAGCGAATAATCCTTTAATATCTAGTTCAGATGGATAACCATATGCTGAACTTTCAATAGCAGCAAATATAGCTGCTAAATCTGTATTCAAACTTTCATTTGTGTTAGCAGTTTTCGCAAGATTAACAAACAGCTGACTTGGATATATGAAATACCCCTTTGTTTTAATGGCATCCTCTTTGATTTCTTTCGTTATAATATCATCTGGAAGTTCTGCATAATTGACGCTTTCATCTCCAGCTTCAATATAACTAGAAAAGTTTTCGCTAATGAAGCGATAAAACAGTGTTCCTAAAACATATTGTTTAAAATCCCATCCGTCTACAGAGCCACGGACATCATTGGCTATTTTCCAAATTTGAGATTGTAATTCGGCACGTTGTGCATAAGACATTTGTATACCCCCAAATTTTCTTCTGATACATTGATTATAAAGTTATTCTAGATAAGTTTGAAGATTCTTCCACCTTTTAGTTTCTTACCATATTCAAACAACAATACAATGTTCTTATTTTCTCTTCTAGTATAACATTTACAGGCATGTGTGGATTATCTGTATATCTTTTTTATTATGTTTCTCAAAATATTCTAATGACAAGATTGTACCTCCACATTATAAACCCTGCCACCGTGATGACCGTAATCAGAATCACCCGGCTAAAGCCTAAATAAAAACTCCCACCGACAATCATTCGGCGAGAGTTTTTGGCGACAATCTTGGAGACAATTCAAAAGAAACTTGGTCTCAGAAAGTCATATGAGTTTTACCTAAACGGCATAAAATCAGCGTTTTTCGGTGTATAGAGTGTCGCTTACTACTCCCACTCAATCGTAGCAGGCGGCTTACTCGTAATATCATACACCACGCGGTTCACATGCTTCACTTCATTGACGATACGAGTCGAGATCTTTTCAAGAACGTCCCAAGGGATTCTTGCCCAGTCACTCGTCATCCCATCAATCGAAGTAACAGCACGGATACCGATTGTGTAGTCATATGTTCTTGCGTCACCCATGACACCTACGCTGCGGATGTCTGGGAGAACCGTGAAGTATTGCCAGATGTCGCGCTCAAGGCCGAAGTTGGCAATTTCTTCGCGTAGAATTGCATCCGATTCGCGGACGATTTCTAGTTTCTCTTCAGAAATTTCACCTAGTACACGGATACCTAGTCCTGGACCTGGGAATGGCTGTCTCCACACGATGTCGTCAGGAATACCAAGCTCTGAACCTAGGGCACGGACTTCATCCTTGAATAACGTGTTCAAAGGCTCAATCAATTCGAACTGCATGTCTTCTGGAAGACCACCTACGTTGTGGTGAGATTTGATTGTTTGTGCCGTTGCTGTTCCGCTCTCAATGATATCTGTGTAAAGTGTTCCCTGTGCTAAGTAGTCAATTCCTTTTAGCTTGTCCGATTCATCATCGAATACATAGATGAATTCGTTACCGATGATTTTACGTTTTTGCTCAGGATCAGACACACCTTTTAGCTTGTTTAAGAAACGATCTTTTGCATCTACTTTAATCACGTTCATGTTGAAACCTTCGCTAAATGTCTTCATAACCCCTTCTGCTTCGCCTTTGCGAAGAAGACCGTGGTCAACGAAAATACATGTCAGCTGATCACCGATGGCTTTGTGGATCAATACCGCCACAACAGATGAATCCACACCGCCGCTTAGTGCGCACAGTACTTGTTTGTCTCCTACTGTTTCACGGATTTTCTGCATTTCGATTTCAATGAAGTTCTCCATTGACCATTTGCCATCGCAATCACACACGCCGAAGACAAAGTTTTTCAATAGGTCATTTCCGTACTCAGAGTGACGAACCTCTGGGTGGAACTGAACGCCATAGAAATTCTTCTCAGCTAAGCTCATCGCTGAGTTTGGACAATGTACACTTGTTGCATCAACTGTAAAACCTTCTGGTACTTCAACAACGAGGTCACCATGGCTCATCCAAACAACTTGATCAGTCGGAAGGTCTTTAAATAAAGCAGGCGTTCCATTAATGTGGATATCTGCTTTTCCGTATTCACGCTGGCTTGCCGCTTCTACTTTCCCGCCTAAATAGTGGGTCATGAGCTGCATGCCGTAGCAAATGCCTAGAACCGGAATGTCTAGATCAAAAATCTTTTCATCACAGCGGAAAGATCCTTCATCATAAACACTGTTTGGTCCGCCAGAAAGGATGATTCCTTTAGGCGCCATTTCTTTAATTTCTTCAGCAGTTAAAGTGTGCGGATGAAGCTCACTGTACACACCAAATTCACGAATACGGCGTGTGATCAACTGATTGTACTGACTGCCGAAATCTAGAACCAAAATCATTTCATTTACTAAATTTGTCATGGTGTCACCTCTATGTCCAATATAGTTTTTTATAAACGCACAGAAAAAATGAGAGGAGAAAACCTGCTCTCAGTGTGAATCACGCTTTTGAAGCGCCCAGACTCACATCCGAACGCTTCAATTTCATGTATTTTAGAAGGTTTTAATATTCACCTATTCTAACAACAGGAAGGTACGGGGTCAAGACTATCTCCTGTTTATTAAATTTTCCCATAACTTTGCCGATTGCCCCCAAAGCATCGACGCATCCTCTCGTCGATAGAGTGCCCGCTCATAGAGTCGCGTCAGCTCTGTCATCAGATGATCTCCATCTTTGTCATCGATCAAAGAAGCAAATTCTCTTAGCGTCATGCCAGGCTTTTTCTCAATTCCCCTGCGCTTCAGCTGCTTTAATAGCGCAGCATACGCATAGAAGAATACTTCCTCCTCTGGCAGACGTTTCGCCTTTCTTACAATAAAGAATGGCAGCCATCTTGCTCTGAATCGATAAAGCATCCAGCTTATTAAGCCTAGAAGTATCATAGCTCCTGCCGCAAAACCTAAGATTGATCCAACATGCACCATATTAGGCTTCGCTTCCGCTGTTTGTTTCTTTGGTTCAGCCGGCTGCGCTGTCTCTTTCTGCTGTGGCTGTTCTGCTCGCTGATCTTCGCTTGCATCAGAGCTAGGCTGATCTTCTTCCTTTTGATCATCATCAGTTTGATCACTTGAAGCAGATTCATTTGTAAAGGTCTCTGGGTTCGTAAAACCTTTTGTCGGTTCGAAGGTCACCCAGCCTCTGTTTGGGAAATACACTTCTACCCATGAATGCGCATTGTTATTGGTCACTTCGTACACATTGTTTCCATCCATCTGTGTTTCATATAATTGACCTGACGTGTAGCCTTTCACCCATCTCGCCGGAATCCCAATCGAACGAAGCAGCACAATCATCGAGGTTGAAAAATTATCACAGTAGCCGATCATCGTATCAAACAAAAATTGATCCACATAATCTTCTTGACGACTTGGCACAGCGACATTTTGTGTTTCATATGAAAATTTCGCAGACCCTAAGTAATCCTCAATCGCTTTAGCCTTGTCGTACATATTATCCTTCGTTTCCGTTAAGCTGTTTGCCAATGTTTTCACTCGTTCTGGCAATGAGGAAGGAAGCTGCAAATATTCACGACCAACCTCCTGATTGACCTGCTTCTTTGTCGGTACTTTGATTTTCTGCAAATCCTCCAGGATAAATGTAGGAGATAAGAAACTGACTTGATAGTTCCCTAAATTTTTAGGTGGGTTTTGCATAGACGGGACAATTTTCTCCGTTTTGCCCATGATTTGCAGCGGAATGTTATCCATTGGCATCAGCATGATCGTTCCAATAGGATACACAGCATGATTAAATCGATAATCCGATTCTATATCAATTCTTGTTTCATGTTCCTCTGTTTTCACACGATTGGTAAACCATCTATTTGGCACTTCGGCGCCTTTTAGCCGAGTAGGCTTCGTATCATTTGAAGCATCCTCCCAGCCCTTTCCTGTGTAAATACTTTTTGTTTCGACACGAAAGTAGGACGGCTCCTTTCCGCTCCATTTAAAGACCGGTGTTTGGTCCTCACTAAACGGTCCGCCAAGCGATGAATCATCTGTACTATATCCCACCTTATTCTGTCCCGCAGAGCCATCTTGATTCGTCACCGCCTTAAAAAACGGGACAGGATCAGGCCACTTCGGATCAGACTTTGGTAAAGAAGCGCCGAGTGTTGCTGACAGAAGAACAAGCGCCATCATGGGCAAAAACCACTTTAGACGCGCCTTCTGTGATACCCGAATGCCTTCAGCCGAACGCAGTCGATCGAAATAAAGCAACCCAAGCAAACAAAAACCAAACACCATAATACGAACGATTGCAAAGGTTGCATCATATGGCGTAAACGTATCCAGAATCGTGACATATACAATCGTCATGAGTAAAAAGAAAAAGATACGCTGCTGATAGACCACCCAATAATGAAGCAAGTAGACAAGCAGCCATAGCAAAATATAAAACAATAATGTGCGGAAGGAGGGATACATGTCACTCCACATGCCTGTGCTCATCAAGGTGATATTATCTTTAATATCAGCAAATAATGCAGCCGGATAGCTTGGCTCTGCTTGATAAAAGATCAAATATAAGGCGAGCAAAATCAGGCCGGTACAAATAGGAAACGTCACATACCACTTCAAACGAAAGAATGTAAACAAACAGGTAAGCCCTATAAAAATGATGAAATAAGACGTATGACTCGTCTCTGTAAAATCTTGAAGCGGTCGAAGCCACTCCCAAAGCAGCAGAAATGCTACAGCATAATAGATGAACAACTCAAAACGGCTTTGCCGCTGATGCGTATGCAGCATAAAAGTTTGTCACCTCACAGTTCTTTCGTGCAGCCGGTCTTCAAATAAAACGGTCGTGCGTATTCCCGATGCCTTCAGCCGGTCTACAAGCTGTTTTTCTTTTGCCGTGTATCGATCCACGGCTCTCTTCACTAAAAGAACAGTGATGTTCTTTCTATTTCGATTTCCAAAGAGGCTCTCAGCAAGCTCTTCATGTAGATGACCCGTAACGACATATTTTCCAGCGTATTGGTACTCACTCGCTACGAACGCTTTATATTCAAGTGCGCGAGAAGGATGGTGCTGCACCCTTGTTAAAAAATAAAGCATGTCCTGCAAATGAGACTCTCCTTGATCCACTCGAAAGACATGTTGATCACCAAGTGGGACAAGGCCTGTCGGAACTCCTTTTTTCACTGCCGATTGGAGAACTGAAGCTGTAATAGAAACGACGGTCTCAAATGCCGCTTCATCTGTAAAATCAGCAAAAACGACAAGATCCTTTGTTTGATTCTGTTCAAATTCCTTCGTCATCAGCTGGCCTCTTCTAGCTGTCGTCTTCCAGTCCACCCAGGCAAAACGGTCTCCTTGCTGGTATTCCCTTACACCTGTTGTCACATGGGTCGGTTCATTTAACCAAGAGTGAACCGCTTTGCCTCCATTTTCATTCAATGACTCAGCAGACTCAACCTGAAGATCGAGCATTTTCGGATAAACAAGCAGCTTTTTTTCTAACGGGATGATGACTTCTTTCTCCACAAAACCAAACATATCCCCCGTTTTGATTCGAACCGCTGACAAATGATGTTCCCCGCGCATGACATCATTCAATTGATAGGAAAAACGCCACGTTTTCCGAAACCAAGGAAACAGCATTTGCTTCATTTCAATTTGTTCCTTTAAATGAAAGGTGTCTGGAGGATCATCCTCAATCAAGACGTAAACGTATGGAAATGGATTTGTCCGCTTGATTTCAAGGTCAACGGACAGCACGTCTCCTGCCTTCAAGCGGGTTTGTTGTATAGTCCTTTTCGCTGTCACTCTCAGCGGAACGAGCGCAAACAGCAAAGCATACAACGCATATGGTAAAAATGCATAAAAAAGGAACCAACTCACAAACCCTCCCTGAAACATGGCATAACAAAAAACTGCCGCAGTGAGAATAATGAGCATCATCACCCGTAACCATAATGAAAAAGCGAAACGATGACCTAATTTCATTGAGTCATCGACTTTTGAACTGGCACGCCAATTTGTTCAAGCATTTGTCGCAGCAGTGTCTCCGCCTTCTTCCCTTCATACGTCGCTTCTGATGTCAAAATCATTCGATGCGGTAATGTATAAGACGCCAAATACTGTACATCATCAGGAATCACATAATCTCGCCTGTTCAACAGTGCATACGCCTGAGCCGCTTTCATAAGGGCGATCGATCCCCTTGGACTCACACCTAGATAGACAGATGGATGCTGACGCGTCGCCTGTGCAATTTCCACAATATATTCTTTAATGGATACATCCACATGAATGGTCTGAACCGCTTGCTGCAGCGCATGGATATGATCCTTTGTCATCACTGCTTGGAGCGTATCAATCGGGG
Source organism: Bacillus sp. FSL R5-0422 (assembly GCF_038610765.1). Lineage (NCBI taxonomy): Bacteria > Bacillati > Bacillota > Bacilli > Caryophanales > Bacillaceae > Bacillus > Bacillus sp. FSL R5-0422. The sequence goes on along the minus strand of NZ_CP152014.1, from coordinate 604,547 downwards.
ACTGCTTTTCCTGCAAGTTGAGTACCTCCAGCTCTTCTAGCATGGTCGGGTACCCCATTTGGAGCTTGAATAAAAAACGATCCATTTGCGCTTCAGGTAACGGATAAGTCCCTTCATACTCCACTGGATTCTGCGTAGCCATGACGAAAAAAGGATCAGCAAGCAACATTGTTTCTCCGTCCACTGTCACACTGCCTTCCTCCATCGCCTCGAGCAATGCAGACTGTGTTTTTGGAGAGGTACGGTTGATCTCATCAGCCAAAATGATCTGTCCCATAATGGGTCCTTGCCTAAATTCAAATTCATTTGTCTTTTTATTATAAATCGACACACCTGTTACATCAGATGGCAAAAGGTCAGGAGTGAATTGAATTCGCTTAAACTCACAGCCAATCGATTTTGCCAAAGCACGAACCATCATCGTCTTCCCAACACCAGGCACATCCTCTAGTAGCACATGCCCCTTCGCCAAAATCGCAACAAGGCTTAATATCGCAATGTCTTTCTTCCCAACCATGACTTTATTGATGTTATCTACGATTTTTTGTAAATCTGAATGCATTGGTTCATCAAATGCCATCCTGATCCTCCTATCACGTTTCCGTAATTTCATATAGTCTAACTTTACCATACAACGCGCAATTGCATAAAACATCAACACGTAGAAAAAAGAAGCCTTCTCACGATGGAAAAGACTTCTTCTCTTCTTTTGGCTCTCCTGCTGGCTCCATATGAACATGAGAATGTAAAATATCATGTTCCTTCTTCATTCTACGTTCAATCTCATCTGCAATATCATGGCTTTCTGCAATGTTCAAGTGCGGCTCGACCTCCACTACTACATCCACATGGACCGTACTTCCGAGATAGCGTGCCTTAATATCTTTCAAATCGCCCACACCAGGTGTTGCTTCAATGGTCTCTTTATATTTGGACATATCTTTTATATGAAAACCATCCGTTAACGAATGAGAAGCATCTCTGAAAATCTCCCACGCCGTTTTACAAATAATGAGTCCAATAACAAACGCTGCAAGTGTATCAATCCATGCCAGCTGAAATTGAGAGGCGATAATCCCTACAAATGTTCCGATACTCACATACGCATCTGATTTATTATCAGCTGCTGCTGCATGAAGAGCCTGGCTATTGATCCGTTTGGACAGATTACGGTTGTAAATATACACACCATACATCAACACAGCACTTCCTGCTGCCGTCCAAGCTGCGATCATATCAGGCGTTTGATGCTCTGATGAGAAGAGCGACTGGCCTGCACTCAGCAAAACCTGAAGTCCAACAAGCATCATAATAAAGGACGCCACAAGAGACGCAATGTTCTCTGCTCTAAAATGACCGTATGGATGATCTTCATCAGGCGGCTTTTGAGAAATACGAAGTCCAATCAACACTGCAAGAGATGCAATAATATCCGTCGTATTATTCAATCCATCTGCCGAAAGCGCCTCTGAATGAAACGTATACCCAATCAGAAGTTTCACCGCAGATAAGATCACATAGGCAATGATGCTAACCCAAGCACCTGTTTCACCTTGTCTTAATTCGTTATAGCGCTCCATGTCGAACCGCGCCTCCTCACACATCACTTTTCTATTATTTATCTTACAAAGCAAAGCCCGTGTGGGTCTACAGCAACATGATTCGCTTGTGTCAGCAAAATAGGATACATAGAAATGTGTTGACCTAAGTAAACTTATTTTTACAAGGTCAATTGACCTCAAGACCTACTCCTATCAACCTTTTCCTCATTCACTCTGTAAGGTACATTTGGGAAAAATCACTCTTACTAGTAAAATTTCAGAATAATTTTATTTTAAGACACAACTTCTCTTCATCCGATCTTATGCTATTTTTAAGAATGAACAGAGGAAAAAGAGGGAACATAATCTCTCAAATCCTTTATACTTTTTAACATCATGTTAAGAGGTTTGAAATGTCAGTTTGATAACCTGTCCAATGCTGAATGACAATTCAGTATGATAAAATTTAAAATATTCTAAAAACAAATTCTCTATCAAGAGAAATGTTTGGAGGTAAAGACATGTCCAACATGACAAACGGTCTTCAAAAAAATCTTAAAACAAGACATATTTCCATGATCTCCATTGCCGGAGTTATTGGCGCAGGGCTATTTGTTGGTAGCGGCGCTGTCATTCATTCTGCAGGGCCTGGATCCATTCTTTCATATTCTTTTGCCGGACTTCTCGTAATCTTTATTATGAGAATGCTTGGAGAAATGGCATGTGCCTATCCGACAAGCGGTTCCTTCTCACAATATGCGAGCGATGCCATCGGTCCATGGGCCGGTTTTACAATTGGTTGGCTTTATTGGTTCTTCTGGGTGATTGTCATCGCCATCGAAGCCATTGCCGGTGCTGCCATTATTCAGTATTGGTATGGAGATGCACCTGTTTGGCTCACAAGTCTTATCCTCACTATCCTCTTAACATTAACAAATATCTTTTCTGTTAAATCTTTTGGCGAATTTGAATATTGGTTCTCATTAATCAAAGTCGTCAGCATCATTCTATTCCTACTCATCGGTTTTGCATTTATCTTTGGTTTTGGTGGTCATCATACTGTAGGTCTTGCCAATTTAACAGGGAACGGCGGTTTCCTTCCAAATGGATTCAGCTCTGTTTTACTCGGAATTGTCGTCGTCATCTTTTCCTTCATGGGAACCGAGATTGTGGCAATAGCGGCCGGAGAATCAGCAGACCCGGTCAAGTCTGTGACAACAGCTACCCGCTCTGTTGTATGGCGTATCATCGTGTTTTATGTCGGTTCTATCGCTGTCGTTGTGACCTTGCTTCCGTGGAATTCAGCGAGTATTTTAACAAGTCCGTTCGTTGCAGTATTAGAATACATCGGCGTCCCATCAGCAGCTCAAGTCATGAACGTCATTGTTTTAACAGCCGTTCTATCTTGCTTAAACTCCGGATTATACACAACCTCCAGAATGCTTTATTCATTGGCAGAAAGAGGCGAAGCACCGAAACGCTTTATGAAAATCAGCAAACGTGGCGTTCCTGTAGCCGCTACAGTCGCTGGCACCTTCTTTTCTTACATTGCCGTCATGATGAACTACTTTTATCCTGAAACCATCTTTTTGTTCTTAGTCAATGCATCCGGTGCGATTGCCCTTCTTGTCTACTTGGTCATTGCTGTGTCACAATTAAGAATGCGTCGTAAAATCGAAAAAGAAAATCCAGAACAGCTCAAAATCAAAATGTGGCTGTTCCCATATCTCACGTATTTTACCATTTTGGTCATATGCGCCATCTTGATATCGATGCTGTTTATCGAATCAATGAGACCGCAGCTTATTTTGACGAGTATCATTACCTTCAGTGTGCTTGCCGCTTATTTCATCTTTAAACCAAATAAAAAAGTTCCTGCAAATGCAACGCTTGAAAATAAACATCCGTAATGCTCCCGCTGAAAAGCGGGTTTTTTATTTTATTCACCTATTTTCATGTCCGCACTTATACTGTATCAAATTGAATTTTTAAGTGAGGATTAGACAACATGAACCTAGAAAAATTTGTTGACGAGCTGCCAATTCCAGAAGTTGCGGAGCCCGTCAAAAAGAACCCACGACAAACGTATTATGAAATCGCTATGGAGGAGGTATTTCTAAAAGTTCATAGAGACCTGCCCCCAACCAAGCTATGGACCTATAATGGCAGTTTGCCTGGTCCAACCATTCATGCGAATCGAAATGAAAAAGTCAAAGTGAAATGGATGAACAAATTGCCACTTAAACATTTTCTACCGGTCGATCACACGATTCACGAAGGCCATCATGATGAACCAGAAGTCAAGACCGTCGTTCATTTACATGGCGGCGTCACACCAGCAAGCAGTGACGGCTATCCAGAGGCTTGGTTTTCACGAGACTTTGAAGCAACCGGCCCCTTCTTTGAACGGGAGGTGTACGAATACCCAAATCATCAGCAAGCCTGCACATTGTGGTATCACGATCATGCGATGGCATTGACACGATTAAATGTGTACGCCGGATTAGCTGGATTTTATTTGATCTCAGATGCGTTTGAAAAATCGCTAGAATTACCGAAGGATGAGTATGATATTCCGCTAATGATCATGGACCGTACGTTTCAAGAGGATGGCGCGCTGTTTTATCCAAGCAGACCGAACAACACGCCAGAAGACAGTGATCTACCAGATCCGTCTATCGTGCCCTTCTTTTGCGGAGAAACCATTTTGGTCAATGGAAAAGTATGGCCATATTTAGAAGTAGAACCACGAAAATACCGTTTTCGTATTTTAAATGCGTCTAATACAAGAACTTACGAGCTGCATCTAGACAACGATGCGACGATTTTACAAATTGGATCTGATGGCGGTTTTTTACCAAGACCTGTTCACCATCAATCCTTTAGCATTGCTCCTGCTGAACGATTTGATGTCATCATTGATTTTTCAGCTTACGAAAACAAAACGATCACCCTTAAAAATAAAGCTGGCTGCGGACAGGAAGTAAATCCTGAAACAGATGCCAACATCATGCAATTTAAAGTCACACGTCCACTAAAAGGGAGAGCACCTAAAACTTTACGGCCTATATTCAAACCGCTTCCACCACTTCGCCCTAGTCGAGCTGATCAAGAGCGTACGCTCACTCTTACCGGTACACAAGATAAATATGGCCGCCCTATTTTATTGCTTGATAACCATTTTTGGAATGACCCTGTCACGGAAAATCCTCGGCTTGGCAGTGTAGAGGTTTGGTCCATCGTCAATCCAACAAGGGGCACACATCCCATTCATTTACATCTTGTTCAATTTAGGGTGATAGACAGAAGACCATTTGATACAGAGGTCTATCAATCGACAGGGGACATTGTGTATACAGGACCGAACGAAGCCCCTCCTTTACATGAACAAGGCTACAAGGACACCATTCAAGCGCATGCCGGTGAAGTCATTCGAATCATTGCTCGCTTTGTTCCATACAGCGGCAGGTACGTGTGGCATTGTCATATATTAGAGCACGAGGATTATGACATGATGAGGCCGATGGATATTATTTAGTCACATGAAACCGATCCCCAGTGACAAAGATATGTATTGAGTAAATCATGTCAAAGGGCTAACAGACAGCGATATATTAGCCCTTTCCTTCCTTTTCATTGAATCATTCTAAAATATAACAATGCATGACTTAAAATGACATTTATTTGTACATTCAACACTTAAAAAATTGACGCAGCAAACCGATAATACTACTATATACCTATTGCATCTAACATAAGGCACATTTGCCACAATGAACGAACAAATGGAAAATTGCGATAAAAAACGGAGGAGTTCAATTTGAATGAAGAAAAAGAGACTTGCCAGATCACACAAGAAACAACGGCAGGTAACATAGAGGAGCTTTCAATTCAGAAAAACGAGAGCATTCGGTCAAATATTGAACAGCTAACAATTGAACTCGGTGAACAAAAAGAATTCAACCACTTCATTTTAGATGAAAAACAAAAGGCCATCATCACATTATCTGCCCTCATTACAAAAGGCGATAGTGATGAAGAATTAAAGACTCATTTTGAACAAGCATTACATATCGGACTATCTGTCATAGAGATCATGGAGATTATTAAGCACTGTACAAAAGTTGCTGGATTCCCGCACTCCATTAATGCCCTGTTTATTTTTCAAAACTTATTAGACCATAACACCAAATAATTCAGTGAAAACGAGAAGCTTTCTGTCCTCTCGTTTTTTTATGTCCACTCATATTACTCTCTTTCTTTTCCTCTGTCACATAAGCAAAATATGAAAATACCACACATATTCCACCTTAAAAACTGATTTTCCTTACATAAATTCCTCAATTTATGCACCATGTCAAACGGTAAAATAAAAAAACGTCCAGTTATATCAATAACTGAACGTACCTTTTACCGATTGACAGTGAAATTATTAACAATCCCGCCATCTTTCTCCCAAGCGGCATCCACTGTTTTCTTCTTAATATTGTATTCAAATATTGTTCTTACCTTTGCTTTTCGACCGGTGTCATCCTTTAATTCTTTTGCGTTTTTAGCAACACCTAAGAAATAAACAGAAGATCCATCCGTAGAAAATTGCGGCTGTGCGGCACTTAAAATATGCACATCCTTACTATTCTTAACGAGTGTCGTCGTTTTTCCCGTTTCTACATCAAGCATTTTTATAGTGGATACTTCTTTTTCTTTTCGCACCTTCACTTCTGTATAAATCAATGTCTTATGATCTGGTGAAAATGAAATATCATTGATCGTTTGTGAGATGCGTGCAATTTGCTTTCCCTTCGCGCCTGTCTGAAGGGTGATCTTCATGGTCGTTGGTTCAGGGTCTCTTCCCTTTTCATTCGCTTCATCGGTTTTCTTGTAATCTTCTTTTAAGGAATAATGCTGGATTGCCAGATGATTTGACGCCGGATCATAAGCAAAAGAACTTACCGTGGCATCCTTACTTTTCTCTGGATACAATACCTTCACTTTGCGTGTGTTGACATCAAACATAGCGACATAAAATTGTTCCCCGGAATCCTTATTATATCTAAGATATAACTGTTTCCCGTCTCCAGACAGCCTCATACTGTCGATGGAATCATGACTCGTAAAAAGCGTTTTTTCTTCATCTTTTTTTATATTCAGTTCTCGAATACTCACTTTTTGCGTGTCTTCATCCGTGTACGTGTAATATAAAAGCTGTTTCGTAGAATCATAAGCAATCGAAGGATAGGCGGTCAGTTTCTCTGTATGGAGCGCCCGATCATGCAGATAATACGTATTGTTTAACTGCTGATCTGTAAATGAAACGAGTAATTCGTCTTTTGCATCCTGATTTGTTTTCACTTTTCCCGCATGCTTCGCCTCTTGCCCCGGCTTCATTAAAAAGAAAATGACGGCCGCAATCACTGCGACTCCGATGACTGTGATGATCCACCATGTTGATTTTTTCATTGCCTTTCAGACCCTCTCTACAAGAAAAGAAGCCAGAAAATGAACTTTTCCCGCTTCTTTGCATGCCTATGTATTAATAAGTGTAATGCCCTTTTACGACACCTTTACTTGTTTTATACCCTAGTGCTTTGAATGCTTTTGGGCTGACATCTAATACAGCGTTTGGCATTCTACCTACATCATATTTATATACTGTAATCACTTTATGTGGTTTCGCTTTTGTTGTCACTCTTAGTTTTGTACCTTTTTTCGGTACGTCAAATCCCATTTTAGTTGCAGCATCCCAATGACCGAGTTTTTTTCCATCTGCGCCTTTTTTACCGACACCATTATACCAAGTAATATTGCCGCTTACTTTTTTTGCACTTGCTCCATGTGAGAAACTAAACGCCAAAAATAAACTAGCTACTGTTACGATTGTCGCGATAAGCTTTTTATTCATTAAAAAATCCTCCGTATTTGGTTTCTGCATTCATTATACATGAAGATGCACCCAGTTATTTTACAGACACATTACAATTCGAATACAAGTTGACCACTTTTTGACCGATTTTTTTCATAAATACTTCCAAAAGGAGCCAGAACATTGTAAGTAGACCACCATCTTTCATTTTATATAATGAAAGTGAATCAACTTTAAGGAGGAATTTTCATGAAAAAATGGTTTATTGTTTTGAGTGTAAGTTTGACCTTCGTTTTGATGCTATCAAGTATCCCCGCATCTGCAGCTAGCCCTCGTCACGGCGCGATTGTGACACAAACGGATGAGGCCAAATGGTCGGGTATCTCGGCTGATATTGTCTTGCCGAAAACAGCTACCATTAAAAATGGCTATGCGGACTGGTATCTCGGTCTCGGCTCTGCCGTTATAGAAAGTGGTATTTCAAAAACGCCTTCTGGCTATAAGGTCTTTCTAGGTAGCGGCTCGCAAGGCGGCAGTCAATACTGGAACAGTAAATACGATAAGAGCATTAAAGATGGCGCACGTGTCAATTTAAAGCTCATCAATAATGGTGATGGCACAGTGTCACTATACGTCAATGGGACATTGCGCTATAAACAGCCTATTTATAAGCCTAGCCGTTTGAAAAACCTCGATGTCGTCAAAATGGTACATGGCGTACAAGATAATGGAACAAACAGCTACTCACAAGCAAGCTTCTCAAATGTACAGCTTCGTGCGAATACTTCAGGTAGTGTCTATAAAAATTGGGATGGATCCATCAAATCATCGCTTTTACGTAAGAATTTAGAGTCTGGTGCTGCGGCTCCAAAATTCACTGTCATTTCTTCTGTTCCATTAAGTACAAGCCTTTCAGCACAATAAGAAAAAAAGCGCCCGATAGAGGGTGCTTTTTATTGTTCACAGCTTATCAACACTTCTCTTTTAATCAAATCAAGGATTCGTGGTAACATAAACATACATACTGCGAGAAAAAAGGAGAACGAACGTGAGAAAAAGTCTACTTGTTTTCATGAGCCTAGTTGCAAGCCTCTTCATACTAGCAGCTTGCTCAAATACAACAAACGAACAAAAAACAGAAACGAAGGCACTTCCAACGATCAATGAACGCATTCAAAAAGAAACGAAAGAAGTGATGGAACAGTCTAAACTTATAAAAGACACGGACATCACCGTTGATCAAAAGAAAAAAATCATTTCTTTAAACGTAACAGCTTCTTCTGATACCAATAGTGATTACGCTGAAGTCATCGGTTTAAACTTTGCCAAAACGCTTGCCATTGGAGCTTCAACTGAAAAAGAAAACAACCTGCACAAACCCGAAAATGACAGTCTTGGCGCCCTGTATTCTTTTTACGACCTAAACATCACCGTGAAACAAGAAAACGGCAAAGTGCTGGCAAAGGGAACGAAAAAAACAAATGAAACAAAGATCACTTGGGAAAGAGCCCAATAATTTAGAAAAGCTTGTAGAGGATCGCTCTACAAGCTTTTTTCAAGTTTATAGAAACAAATCGTCTCTCATCGCATCGACCAGTGTGTGAATATCTGAGTGAGCCCATGATGCTAATCGTGCCAACAAATCATCTATACACTCATACAAATGACGTTCCATCAAAATATACTCCTTATAAAATGGAATGACAAAGAAATAGAGCAAATCAGCCAATTCAAGCGCAACGATATCGTTATCCTCAACTTCTAACGCCTGTCCAATACGTTGAATCAACCAATGCAAATCTGCTTTCTTTTCAATCGGAACATACATGATTTGATGAATATAATCCGTATCCTTCGTTTGTAAAATCCGCTCAGCCGCTTCCTTTGACAGCGCCCCAATTTCTGTAGAAGATATATTCACAACCGCTAATTCATCCTCTGATCTCACGTGATTCATTTGCAGCAAGTTTTGGTCCATTTCGACTCACTCCCCATTCTCAGATACTTTTATTATAAGGAATTGATCTGATTTTTTATGGAAATAGTGGATTTTTTTATGTAATTTTAAAGAAAATGTGACATTATAAGCCAAGGTATCTTATATCTCTCAAAACAAAAAACACTATTGATCATAAGAGTGCTTTTCTCCCTGGCTTTCAAATGTTTACAGCATGTTTGTTCATCTTTCTCTTCAAACGTATTACACATAGCAATAAAAATCCCACTCCCTATTCGGAAGTGGAATTTCACTCTTTCTTTATTTATCACGCTTTTTCGATCCAAACAATCCAAATACGACGGCCAATGCAACAATAATCGCTACCCAAGTAGTAAAGCCCATGTGATCACCGCTTTTCTTTTTAAAATCATCTCATTTCTTCATTTTAGATAAAAATTTTAAAATCACTGTCTCTTATGTAAACGATTGAGAAGCGGCGAAGGTTTCAATTCATTATTATTTCTGACTAGATGAAGACAAAACAAAAACCCCTATATTTCAAGGGGTTTTTGCGGGTGTTACATCATTCCACCCATACCGCCCATGCCGCCCATATCCGGCATTCCGCCGCCTGAGCCGCCTTCTTCTGGTTTGTCAGCAACGACTGCTTCAGTTGTTAGAAGCATTGCTGCAACAGAAGCTGCGTTTTGAAGTGCAGAGCGAGTTACTTTTGTTGGGTCAACGATTCCTTTTTCGATCATGTTTACCCATTCGTTTGTTGCTGCGTTGAAGCCTACACCAATTTCTTCATTTTTCAAGCGCTCAACGATGACTGATCCTTCAAGACCTGCGTTGTGAGCGATTTGACGAATTGGCTCTTCAAGAGAACGTAGAACGATGTTCACACCTGTTTGAACGTCACCATCTGCTTCGATTGAAGCGACTTTTTTGTATACATTCACAAGTGCTGTACCACCACCGGAAACGATACCTTCTTCAACTGCTGCACGAGTTGAGTTGAGTGCATCCTCGATGCGTAGTTTACGCTCTTTTAGTTCTGTTTCAGTTGCAGCACCAACTTTGATGACAGCGACGCCACCAGCTAGTTTAGCAAGACGTTCTTGTAATTTTTCTTTATCGAATTCAGAAGTTGTTTCTTCAACTTGCGCACGGATTTGGTTCACACGTGCTGCGATTTGAGCAGAATCTCCTGAGCCTTCTACGATGGTTGTGTTTTCTTTTGTCACAACGACTTTAGACGCGCGACCAAGCTGACCGATTTCAGTTGATTTCAGGTCAAGTCCTAGGTCTTCTGTGATTAATTCTCCGCCAGTTAGAACAGAGATGTCCTCAAGCATAGCTTTACGACGATCACCGAATCCAGGTGCTTTTACTGCCACTGCGTTGAATGTTCCACGAAGTTTGTTCACAACAAGTGTTGCAAGTGCTTCGCCTTCTACATCTTCAGCAATGAGCAATAATGGTTTTCCTTGTTGTACAACTTGCTCAAGTACAGGAAGGATTTCTTGAATGTTTGTGATCTTTTTATCAGTGATTAAGATGTAAGGATTTTCAAGAACCGCTTCCATCTTATCAGAATCCGTCACCATGTATGGTGAAGCATATCCGCGGTCAAACTGCATTCCTTCAACCACTTCAAGCTCAGTTGTGAATCCTTTAGATTCTTCGATTGTGATCACGCCGTCGTTACCTACACGCTCCATTGCTTCAGCGATTAGGCTTCCAACTTCTTCATCTGCTGCAGAAATAGACGCAACTTGAGCAATTGATTCTTTGCCTTCGATTGGTTTAGAAATCTCGTGCAAGCCTTCAAGAGCTACTTTTACTGCTTCTTCGATCCCTTTACGAACGCCAACAGGGTTTGCACCAGCTGTTACGTTTTTAAGACCTTCACGGATCATCGCTTGAGCTAGAACTGTTGCAGTTGTTGTACCGTCACCAGCTACGTCGTTTGTTTTGCTTGCAACTTCAGCCACAAGTTTTGCACCCATGTTTTCAAATGCATCTTCTAATTCGATTTCTTTTGCAATCGTTACACCATCATTTGTGATAAGTGGAGAACCGAATTTTTTCTCTAGAACTACGTTACGTCCTTTAGGTCCTAAAGTGACTTTTACAGCATCTGCAAGTGCATCTACACCACGTAACATCGCGCGACGTGCTTCTTCACTGAACTTAATATCTTTTGCCATAATAACGAAACCTCCTCAGTCTTTTTAAAAATTTATTTCAAAGTTTTTTATGTGATTAACCAATAACAGCTAAAATGTCGCTCTCACGAAGGATTAAATATTCTTTACCTTCATATTTCACTTCAGTGCCTGCATATTTTGAGAAGATAATGCGGTCGCCTGTGTTTACTTCTAACGCAACGCGCTCACCACTTTCAAGTACACGACCTGAACCTGCTGCAACAATTTTACCTTCTTGCGGTTTTTCTTTTGCAGAATCCGGTAACACAATACCGCTAGCGGTTTTTTCCTCAGATTCAACGAGTTCAATGATTACGCGATCGCCTAATGGCTTTAACATAAGAAACAACCTCCTCAATTTTTATATGTAGTCTTTTTTTAGCACTCATCACCAGTGAGTGCTAACACATTTATTATAATAAAGAATGTCTTCTGCAATTTCAAGTAAAAACCTTTAAAAATTTTTACGCTTTCATGATCTTTTTTCAACTCAGATTCTTTCCTTTTCATCGAAAAAGAAGACTTGTGTTACAATAAATCTAGTTCTTTTAGTAAAGGGGTTTTCGTTACTTGAAAAAACAATATTGGTACATCATCTTAACGTATATATTGGTGCAGCTTTCTGCGTTTCCGTATGTGTTCATTATGAAGTGGCTAGGTTACATTCAGACACCGATGACACAAGCAGAGCTCTCTAAATTGTCAGGAACATGGACAATCATTAGTTTCTGTGTCGGATTAATCATTATTCTGCTCATCCTTCGGACTGTGCCAAAATCTTCACTTCGAAATGAAGCACCGGTTTCAGTCGGCGCGGCAATCGTTTGGATCATTGTCGGTTTCTTTCTTTCCCTCTTAGCACAATCAATTGCGGGGGCGATTGAACAATATGCATTTGGCATTGGCCGAGAATCCGAAAATACTCAAAACATTTTAGCCATTATGGATGCAGTTCCATGGCTTGTGATTGTCATCGCCCTGATTGGACCGATATTAGAGGAAATCATTTTTCGAAAAATCATCTTTGGTGTGGTTTATGAAAAAACGAATTTTTTCATTGGAGCACTTGTCAGTTCAGTGGTTTTCGCTGCTGTACACAATGATTTTCCCCACATCTTGCTCTATACCGCCATGGGCTTTACCTTTGCCTTTTTATATGCGAAAACAAAACGAATCATTGTTCCAATCGGTGCTCATATGCTGATGAACTCGCTCGTTATTCTTGTGCAGATTGAGCCAGTAAGAAAAATGATTGAAGAACAATCTCAAACAATGCAAATGATTATTGGAGGCTTTTTCTCATGAGAAACCCTGTTGTATGGGGCATCATTTATTTTGCCGTAGGTGTGGCTTTCACCTATATGGCTATTCAAAATCCAGGTGACATGTGGTCATTTTACAGCATTTTGCTGATGGTGTTTGCGGCCTATAATATCAATATCGCGCTTAAAATGTTTGCCTTCTCTGTCAAACTCAAAAAACAGCAGCAAAAATAAATCAAAAACCATTTTCCGTACGTGGGAAATGGTTTTTTTATGGGGGACACGTTTTCATGGAACAAGAAAAACTGAACATCCTAAATGAGCAGCATGAAACGATTGGAGTCGCTGCCCGATCAGATATCCACGCCCAAGGCCTTTGGCATGAAACCTTTCACTTCTGGCTTCTTAAAAAGGAACATGACATTATGTATCTCTATTTTCAGCTAAGAAGTCCCGTAAAAAAGGATTTTCCTTTTCTGTTTGATATCACCGTAGCAGGTCATCTTCTTGCAAATGAACAGCCTTCTGACGGTATGAGAGAGGTAGAAGAAGAGATCGGTCTTACTATACCTTTTGAGGATTTGACCTTTGCAGGTGTTATACAGGATGAAATCCATCTACACAATTTTACTGATCGTGAATTTTGCCATGTCTATCTTTACGTCCATCCAGAAGAGCAGATGAACATTCAATTACAAAAAGAAGAAGTCGCTGGACTTTACAGAGCAAAGCTAATGGATGCACAGCAGCTATTCACTAGAAAAATTGACAACATGAAGCTGGAGGGTTTTGAAATTGATAAAGCCGGAGAACGACGTAAGGAAAGCAAAGTAGTCAGTGTAAAAGATTTTGTCCCGCATGAACCCGCCTATTATGAGCATCTATTCCAAGCAATCAATCAATTCCTGTCAAAATAGAAAAAACATCGTGACCCTTATTTGGATCACGATGTTTTTTATGAGACATCATCATTTTCTTTCTCCTCTGTCTCTGTTTGCTGCATTTTACGATAGGTCACTCTCGAAATGACAATACTCACTTCGTACAATACGAGCATCGGCAAAGTAACCATGAGGTGGGAAACGATCTCTGGCGGTGTAATCAGTGCGGCAATGACAAGGAGGACAAAATAGGCATACTTCCGTATTTTTGATAAAAACATCGGTGTGATGATGCCAAGTCTTGTGAGAAACATCAACACAACGGGCATCTGAAACAAAAAGCCAAATGGAAGTGTTAACTGCATCAGAAATGTAAAATACTCATGAATCCCAATGACTTGCTCTACATTTAAATCATTCGACATCCGTATCATAAAATCAACGACAAACGGAAACAAAATAAAATAAGAGAAAGCCACACCGCTTAAAAATAAAAGCAGTGCAATCGGAATATAAGCAAGTGTCACCTTTCTTTCTTTATCATATAAGCCAGGGCTCACAAACGCCCATAGCTGATACAAAATCACGGGACACGTCAAAACCAAAGCAATGACAAATGCGAACTGCATAAACACGTACAGAGGATCTGTGAGCTTAAACGCGTTCAGCGTCAGTGTTGCCGCTTCATCCGTATTTTGTAAATATACAATTACCGGCTTAGCGAGAAAAAAACCTGCCACCATAAAGGCAACAAAGAACATCGCAATGACCACTAAACGTTTTCGCAGTTCCACAATATGCTCCATAAGCGGCATATCTTTGACATTCATGAAGCTCATCCTATTCTACTGATCTTCTTTTTTCTTATTTTCTTCCTGATCATCAGCTAAACCCTTTGTGGCATTTTTGAATTCACGTAATGTATCTCCTGCTGCTCTTCCTAATTGAGGAAGCTTTTTCGGCCCAAAAATAATGAGCGCAACAATCGCAATCAGAACCAAACTTCCAGGACCAATCGGACCCATTTGCTCCACCCCCTTTACCCCTTTTCGTCAATCCTCCTGTGTAATAGAGTAATGCTTTAAGAAATACACAAGAGACTGAAGTTCAACCGCCAAATCTATATGATGAATTCGAATGTGTTCCGGCACATTCAATCGGGCCGGCGTAAAATTAAGGATCCCTTTGATGCCAAGGGCAATCAAACGATCTGTAATGGGTTGAGCTGCTACGGCAGGTACTGTCAAAATGGCAACAGGTATATCTCCTACCTCTTGAACATGCTCTTCAAGCTTATCCAAATCATAGACAGGCACGCCGCCTATCTCACTACCTATTTTACTCTCATTGACGTCAAAAGCCATTGAAATTTTTGTATTATTATTTTTGATGAAATTATAGTGTAAAAAAGCAGTCCCTAAATTCCCGACACCGATGAGCATGACATTGGTCATTTCATCTTGGTCAAGTGTCTTTCTGAAGAAAGTCAAAAGGTAATCGACATTATAGCCATACCCCTTCTTCCCAAGTGCACCAAAGTACGAAAAATCTCGGCGAATGGTAGCAGAATCCACTTTGACTGCATCACTAAGCTCTGCCGATGAGACCCTTTGTTTTCCTGATGCATGCAGATTTTTTAAAAAACGGTAATATAGCGGCAAACGTTTGGCTGTCGCTTGTGGAATTTTTGACTGATCTATATTCATATAAGGTCCTCCAACTTAAATATCAGATGCTCTGTGAAAATCACCGTTTTTCCCGCCTGTCTTTTCAATTAAATAGGTAGGACCGATGATCATGCCTTTATCAATCGCTTTGCACATGTCGTAAACGGTCAGTGCACATACTGAAGCAGAGGTGAGCGCTTCCATCTCCACACCCGTACTTCCTTTTGTTTTCACCTGTACTTGTATGTTCAGAATGTGCGCATTTCCGTCTTCCTCCCAATCAAAGGAGATATCCACTCCTTTTAATGCAAGCGGATGACACATTGGAATAATGGTAGATGTTTGCTTTGCTGCCATAATGCCAGCAACCTGTGCAACAGACAGCACATCCCCTTTTCCAATTTCACGTTGCTCTATTTTATGAAACACTTCTTTTATCATACGAACACTTGAAGCAGCAACAGCGGTTCTCATAGTAGATGATTTGTCACTAATGTCGACCATCTTTGCTCTTCCTTGTTCGTTAAAGTGGCTAAATTGACTCATCTTTTCAACGCTCCCTCACTCAAATGATACACTATTTTTTCCTATCTGTCTTTCATTTGAATATGGCGATTGTATGTAATATTTGCTGGTTTACTGCTGATAAGCTACACTTAACATATTATAGCAGAGGTGAAGTTACATGATGATTCTACAATTGAATCAGCTGTCCAAATCGTTTGGTGCTGATACCGTTTTAACGAATATAAAATTGGAAGTGAAAGCAAGGGATCGAATTGCCATTGTAGGTCGTAACGGCGCAGGCAAATCCACTCTTTTGAAAATCATTGCCGGTCAATTGTCTTACGAACAAGGTGAGATCATCAAACCGAAAGACCTATCGATCGGCTATTTAGCACAGCATACCGATGTGACGTCTACACGTACGTTAAAAGACGAATTATTATCGGTTTTTGATCATTTAAAAAAAATGGAACAAGAGATGAGAACCATCGAGGAGAAAATGGCTTCTTCCACAGGTGCCGAGCTGGATTCCCTCATGAAAACCTACGACAGGCTACAGCAGGAATTTAAAGATCAAGGCGGTTATCAATACGAAGCAGACGTCCGCTCCATTCTTCATGGGCTCGGCTTTAGTCACTTTGAAGATGAGACAACCGTTCAATCCTTAAGTGGTGGTCAGAAAACCCGTCTAGCGCTTGGAAAGCTCTTATTAATGAAACCACAACTCTTAATTCTGGACGAACCGACCAACCATTTAGATATTGATACCTTATCATGGCTGGAGCAGTATTTGCAAAATTATACAGGCGCTATTCTGATCGTGTCCCATGATCGCTACTTCTTAGACAAAGTGGTGAACCATGTATATGAAGTTTCAAGAACGGCCATGAAAAAGTTTGCAGGCAACTATAGTAAGTATCTTGACCTGAAAGCTGAGCAACTAGAGCGTGATATGAAGCTTTACGAAAAGCAGCAAGAAGAAATCTCAAAGCTTCAAGATTTCGTAGATCGCAATCTAGCAAGAGCCTCAACCACAAAGCGCGCCCAGAGCAGACGCAAGCAGCTGGAACGGATGGATCGTTTAGATAAGCCATTAGGTGATGAAAAATCCGCAAACTTTCATTTTGATATTACGAGACAAAGCGGCAATGACGTACTAAAGGTACATGATCTAGACATTCGTTATGATGAAAAAACACCGCTTCTATCCTCTCTTTCATTTCAGATCAAACGCGAGGATAGCGTGGCACTCATTGGTCCTAATGGGATCGGGAAATCAACCCTTTTAAAAACGTTAACGAACACATTAAAGCCTGCAAAAGGCGACATCACCTTTGGATCTCATGTCACCATTGGCTACTATGACCAAGAACAAGCCAAACTGACATCCTCCAAAAAAGTGCTCAATGAGCTTTGGGATGACTATCCTCACATGAATGAAAAAGACATTCGGACATGTTTAGGGAACTTCCTCTTTTCCGGTGACGACGTCTTAAAGCCCGTTCATGCATTAAGCGGTGGAGAAAAAGCGCGCCTTGCCCTGGCAAAGCTGATGCTCCAAAAAGCCAATTTCCTGATACTTGATGAACCTACGAACCATTTGGACTTAGATAGTAAGGAAATTTTAGAAAATGCGCTCATTGATTATCCGGGAACCATCTTATTTGTCTCGCATGACCGTTATTTTATCAACCGCCTAGCAACGAAAGTATTCGAGCTGTCACCTACAGAAACAAGAGAGTATCTCGGTGACTATGACTACTATCTTGAAAAGAAAAATGAACAATTAGAGCTTGAGGCGATTCAAGAAAATGAGGCGCTTAAAAAACAAGCAGCAAAGCCAGTTGAAACAGCAAAGCTTTCTTATGCAGAAGAAAAAGAACTAAAAAAGAAAGAAAGACAAAAGCAGCGTAGAATCGAGGAAATTGAAGAACGGATTGCTATCATTGAAGCGAAGCTTGGTGACAATGAAGAGCTTCTATGTGATCCTGCTATTTTTCAAGATCACGAGAAGGTCCAAAACATTCAAATAGAAAATGATACATTTCATCAAGAGCTCGAATCCCTTTTCGCAGAGTGGGAAGAGCTATCCGAATCTTAATGGGCGCCCTAATGGGTGCTCTTTTTTCCTTTAGTGGAGATTTCTTATCCACATTAGTATCCACAATAAGTTCTTTATTATTCTTTTGAAAAATAGACTTATCCACTTTGTCCACAGATATTTAATCACATATCCACATAAAAGATCATATTTATGCACATCCCCATCATTTTATAACGAAATTTTCTAACAATTGTGGATATACCCGGATTGCTTGTGAATAAATCGCTTTCATTAAAAATGAAAAAAACCTGTGTATCCACAGGCGTTTTCATTCATATGAGACAAGTGGTAAGCCCGGCTGGCCATTCATCGCCATATCGCCTCTTATTCCTCTCTCAAACGCAATGGTTCCAGCAGCAGCGATCATGGCTGCATTGTCTGTGCAAAGAGATAACGGAGGAACAATGACCTTTACGTCAGGAAGCTTTGTGAATGCTGTCGTTAAGGCTTCTCTCAGACCTTTATTGGCAGCGACGCCACCAGCTAGGACAACCTGCTTGACGCCATAGGCCTCTGCCGCTTTTAATGTTTTTCCAACAAGTACTTCAATGACACTTGCTTGAAAACTTGCTGCCAAATTCTCTGGAGCAATTATTTCACCTTTTTGAGAGGCATTGTGTAGTGTGTTAATAACAGCTGATTTTAATCCACTAAAGCTAAAGTGATAAGAGCCTTCTTCAAGCCATGCTCGTGGAAGCTTAATCGTTGGCTCTCCTTCATGTGCTAACCGATCAATATGAGGTCCGCCTGGATACGGAAGACCCATCGTCCGGGCCACTTTATCGTAAGCTTCTCCAGCCGCATCATCTAATGTTTCTCCGATCACCTCAAATGATCCGTGCTCTTTCATTAGTACAAGTTCAGTATGTCCTCCAGAAACAACAAGAGCCAAGCATGGAAACTGTAATTCATCTACAAGTTGATTTGCATAAATATGCCCCGCAATATGATGTACACCAACAAGAGGAATTTGATGGGCAAAGCTCAGTGCCTTGGCTGCATTGACACCAATCAGAAGGGCGCCAACTAAGCCTGGTCCTTCTGTGACAGCAATGGCATCTAAATCTTGAAAGCTCATATTGGCCTTTGCCATCACTTCTTCTAACACGATGGTGACTTGCTCCACGTGATGTCTTGAAGCGATTTCTGGGACAACTCCACCAAATCGTTTATGGCTTTCTATTTGCGATGCGACTACATTCGCTACAATTTCTTTCCCATTTTTCACAATAGATGCAGCTGTTTCGTCACAGCTTGTCTCTATACCTAATATGAATCGATCTGTTTGTTCACTCATTTATATTCACCCACATGACCAATGCATCTTCCCCATTATCCGTATAATAATTCTTTCGAATAGAAGCTGGTCTGAAACCAAGCTTTTCATAAAGGGATTGTGCAGGTGTATTTGAAACCCGCACCTCTAAAGAAAGATGATCTGTCTTTTTTTCTTTACAAAATTCCATGACATATCGCAGCAATGCTTCCCCGTAACCCTTTCCTCTATGCTCAGGGAGAATTGCAATGTTCGTAATTTGTGCATCGTCCATGACGATCCAGACCCCGCAATACCCAACAGGTTGCTCATCTTCTTCAATGAGAAAATAATGGCTGTACTGGTTATGAAGAATCTCATAGACAAATGATTCTTTTTTCCAAGGGGCAGTAAACGAATGCACTTCAATCGTATACACCACTGGAATGTCCGCTACCGTCATTTTTCGAATCTCTGTTATGTTGAGATTATTTTTGTCCTTCAAGCCATTTCACTTCCGCTTCTGCCATACGAATATAGTTAGGTACAAGCTGATGGACATCCTCTGCAGGACGATCTGTCCCTAAAAAGGCAAGCATTGAAGGTCTTGGGTTATGAAAAGCTCCCTCTGCGATCACAGCCGTTTCTCCTAAAATGGAGCGAATGCTCTCTTCATGAAGATGCACATCCTGTCCAAGGAATAGGACAGGCTTTCCTGTCTTTTTCAGCTCATGAAGCCAATCCGTGAGCAAGATATTTTGGTCTTGTTTGATCTCTTGGATTTTTCCTTCTTCAAACATATATAGCCCAGTATAAACTTGTCCTCTTCTCGCATCAAATAGTGGTGAGATCCACCCATCAAAGTATTGACCATTTGCCGCAAGTGTTTCTAAACTCGAAACAGCCGAAATCGGGATAGACAGCGTCCATGCGAGTGTTTTTGCAATGGTCACACCGATTCGAACGCCAGTGTAAGAACCGGGTCCTTTTGCTACAACAATTTTACTTAGTTCACTTGGCGCTACACCACATTCTTTCATCAATGCCTCAACAGTCGGCATCGCTCGGACGGAATGGTTCTTTTTTAAATACGTAATACTTTCACCAATCACTGTGGAATCTTTGACAAGGGCAATTCCTAGTGTATGGTTTGACGTATCAATTGCCAGTATGGTCAAATTCTTTCATCTCCTTACAAAGGGTCTCATAGCGTTCCCCTTTTGCACTAAACGTAAGATGACGTTCTTCTTCACGTTCTGTTCTTAGCATTTCTATTTTCAAATAGGAGGAAGGCAATTGAGGTTCAATAAGATGTGCCCACTCAACCAAGCATACACCCTCGCCCTCAAAATATTCTTCAAGCCCGATATCTTCTTCTGCATCTTCCATACGGTACACATCCATATGATAAAGTGGCAGTCTGCCATCGGTATATTCTTTAATAATCGTAAAGGTAGGGCTGTTGACGATACGGGTAATCCCTAAGCCTTCTGCAAAACCTTTTGAAAAAGTCGTTTTGCCTGCGCCTAAATCCCCTTCTAATGTCAAAACATCGCTCGGCATCACAAGTTTGGCCAAAGCAGCGGCAATTCGTTTCGTCTCATCCGCACCTTTTGTCGTCCACATTAATTTCACAGTGGGTGTCACCTCATTTCTTAAAATGATTATATCCTTTTTTCATTAACATTGTTTGCTGTTCATTGTCCTTTAATAGAACGCTTGCGGCCTGATCATCTTTGACTTGTCCAATGCGTTTGACTTGAATGTCTTTTTTTCTACATTGCATCTCAAAGCTATCCCAATCAGCCTGTGGAATTGTACCAGTTAATACAAAGTCTTCCCCACCAAATAACACCCATTCCAGCCAGTCTTTACGCAGGACTGGTAAATCTGGATGTATGGGGAGCTTGTTTGCATCTATCTCTATCGTCACATGACTCGCTTCGGCTATCTCATTCAGCTCACTCGCTAATCCATCACTCACATCATTTAAGGAGACCCGCGGGTAACTTGAGCAAATGAGACCAGCTGCAATGTGAGGCTGAGGTTTTTTATGACGCTCTAGAAAAAAGGCTGTGTCGACTGCCTTGGGAGAGTCTAATTCGTTCATTAAAAGTGATAAGCCCGCAGCGGATGAACCAAGCTCACCTGTGACAAAGACGATGTCTCCTGTCTGAGCACTGTGACGATAACAAGCTTTCCCTTTTGGTACCTCGCCAATGACTGTCACTGTAATGACAAAGTCACTGTGAGTGGCAACCGTATCTCCACCAATCAAATCCATTTGATAAGTATCAGCCAATGCTTTCATTCCCTCATAAAGAGCTGACACGACCGTCTCATCACCATGAGGCGGGATAGCAATTGAAACAAGATAATACTTTGGAGCTCCTCCCATTGCGGCGATATCACTGACATTGACCGCTAGTGCTTTAAAGCCAATCTCAAAAGGTGTGGAAAAATCAAAGCGAAAATGAACATGTTCCACCATTGTATCAACACAAACGACCTCTTCACAATGTGAATGAGGTTGATAAACACTTGCATCATCACCGATGCCCATAACCAAAGAACGCTGATGTGTTTCTGTTGGTGTAATTCGGCGAATAAGATCAAATTCATCCATAAAAAGACAGTCCCTTCATGCAATCAATTGATTGAGTAGACACGATGTTAGACATCATTAATATAGTGTAAGCCAATATGAGTTTCAGTTCCAATGAAAAATGATATAAAGAAAGCCTGGTATGAAAAAACCAGGCTGGGTTGAAGTGATCTATCTTTTCTTTTTACATAACATGTAGCCAAACACAAAACCATTCAATATATCTTGGATACGTATAAAAAGAAAAAGACATAAAAAAAAACGAAACTATACGTTTTCGTTTACAAGTCATAAAAATGGCGGTCCGGACGGGACTCGAACCCGCGACCTCCTGCGTGACAGGCAGGCATTCTAACCAACTGAACTACCGGACCAATTTGGTTGCGGGGGCAGGATTTGAACCTGCGACCTTCGGGTTATGAGCCCGACGAGCTACCGAACTGCTCCACCCCGCGACGATATAAGTATAAATAACAAGCTTGGCAGCGTCCTACTCTCACAGGGGGAGACCCCCAACTACCATCGGCGCTGAAGAGCTTAACTTCCGTGTTCGGTATGGGAACGGGTGTGACCTCTTCGCTATCGCCACCAAACCTGATGGAGAGAATGTTCTCTCAAAACTAGATAACAATGTTCAAACTTCACAATAGAATATAGGTTAAGTCCTCGATCTATTAGTATCTGTCAGCTCCACGTGTCACCACGCTTCCACCTCAGACCTATCAACCTGATCATCTTTCAGGGATCTTACTTCCTTGCGGAATGGGAAATCTCATCTTGAGGGGGGCTTCATGCTTAGATGCTTTCAGCACTTATCCCGTCCGCACATAGCTACCCAGCGATGCCCTTGGCAGAACAACTGGTACACCAGCGGTGCGTCCATCCCGGTCCTCTCGTACTAAGGACAGCTCCTCTCAAATTTCCTGCGCCCGCGACGGATAGGGACCGAACTGTCTCACGACGTTCTGAACCCAGCTCGCGTACCGCTTTAATGGGCGAACAGCCCAACCCTTGGGACCGACTACAGCCCCAGGATGCGATGAGCCGACATCGAGGTGCCAAACCTCCCCGTCGATGTGGACTCTTGGGGGAGATAAGCCTGTTATCCCCGGGGTAGCTTTTATCCGTTGAGCGATGGCCCTTCCATGCGGAACCACCGGATCACTAAGCCCGACTTTCGTCCCTGCTCGACTTGTAGGTCTCGCAGTCAAGCTCCCTTGTGCCTTTACACTCTGCGAATGATTTCCAACCATTCTGAGGGAACCTTTGGGCGCCTCCGTTACATTTTAGGAGGCGACCGCCCCAGTCAAACTGCCCACCTGACACTGTCTCCCTGCCCGATAAGGGCAGCGGGTTAGAAGGTCAATACAGCCAGGGTAGTATCCCACCGATGCCTCCACCGAAGCTAGCGCTCCGGTTTCCAAGGCTCCTACCTATCCTGTACAAGCTGTACCAACATTCAATATCAGGCTGCAGTAAAGCTCCACGGGGTCTTTCCGTCCTGTCGCGGGTAACCTGCATCTTCACAGGTACTATAATTTCACCGAGTCTCTCGTTGAGACAGTGCCCAGATCGTTGCGCCTTTCGTGCGGGTCGGAACTTACCCGACAAGGAATTTCGCTACCTTAGGACCGTTATAGTTACGGCCGCCGTTTACTGGGGCTTCAATTCGCACCTTCGCTTACGCTAAGCGCTCCTCTTAACCTTCCAGCACCGGGCAGGCGTCAGCCCCTATACTTCGCCTTACGGCTTCGCAGAGACCTGTGTTTTTGCTAAACAGTCGCCTGGGCCTATTCACTGCGGCTTCTCGGGGCTTTAACACCCTAAGAAGCACCCCTTCTCCCGAAGTTACGGGGTCATTTTGCCGAGTTCCTTAACGAGAGTTCTCTCGATCACCTTAGGATTCTCTCCTCGCCTACCTGTGTCGGTTTGCGGTACGGGCACCTCTCACCTCGCTAGAGGCTTTTCTTGGCAGTGTGGAATCAGGAACTTCGCTACTAAATTTCGCTCGCCATCACAGCTCAGCCTTCACGGGAAACGGATTTGCCTATTTCCCAGCCTAACTGCTTGGACGCGGATATCCAATACCGCGCTTACCCTATCCTCCTGCGTCCCCCCATTGCTCAAATGGTGAGGAGGTGGTACAGGAATATCAACCTGTTGTCCATCGCCTACGCCTTTCGGCCTCGGCTTAGGTCCCGACTAACCCTGAGCGGACGAGCCTTCCTCAGGAAACCTTAGG
The DNA here is from genome assembly GCF_038610765.1 of Bacillus sp. FSL R5-0422. Taxonomy (NCBI): domain Bacteria; kingdom Bacillati; phylum Bacillota; class Bacilli; order Caryophanales; family Bacillaceae; genus Bacillus; species Bacillus sp. FSL R5-0422. Next base: position 580,468 of record NZ_CP152014.1, on the reverse strand, counting down.
CATTCGGTGGACGGGATTCTCACCCGTCTTTCGCTACTCATACCGGCATTCTCACTTCTAAGCGCTCCACCAGTCCTTCCGGTCTGACTTCACAGCACTTAGAACGCTCTCCTACCACTGTTCGTTAGAACAGTCCGCAGCTTCGGTGATACGTTTAGCCCCGGTACATTTTCGGCGCAGAGTCACTCGACCAGTGAGCTATTACGCACTCTTTAAATGGTGGCTGCTTCTAAGCCAACATCCTGGTTGTCTAAGCAACTCCACATCCTTTTCCACTTAACGTATACTTTGGGACCTTAGCTGGCGGTCTGGGCTGTTTCCCTTTCGACTACGGATCTTATCACTCGCAGTCTGACTCCCAAGGATAAGTCATCGGCATTCGGAGTTTGACTGAATTCGGTAACCCGGTAGGGGCCCCTAGTCCAATCAGTGCTCTACCTCCGAGACTCTTACCTTGAGGCTAGCCCTAAAGCTATTTCGGAGAGAACCAGCTATCTCCAGGTTCGATTGGCATTTCACCCCTACCCACACCTCATCCCCGCACTTTTCAACGTGCGTGGGTTCGGGCCTCCATTCAGTGTTACCTGAACTTCACCCTGGACATGGGTAGATCACCTGGTTTCGGGTCTACGACCACGTACTCATGCGCCCTATTCAGACTCGCTTTCGCTGCGGCTCCGCATCTTCTGCTTAACCTTGCACGGGATCGTAACTCGCCGGTTCATTCTACAAAAGGCACGCCATCACCCTTTAACGGGCTCTGACTACTTGTAGGCACACGGTTTCAGGATCTATTTCACTCCCCTTCCGGGGTGCTTTTCACCTTTCCCTCACGGTACTGGTTCACTATCGGTCACTAGGGAGTATTTAGCCTTGGGAGATGGTCCTCCCGGATTCCGACGGAATTTCACGTGTTCCGCCGTACTCAGGATCCACTCTGGAGAGAACAACATTTCAGTTACAGGGCTGTTACCTTCTTTGGCGGGCCTTTCCAGACCTCTTCGCTTATATCGTTCCTTTGTAACTCCGTATAGAGTGTCCTACAACCCCAAGAGGCAAGCCTCTTGGTTTGGGCTGTTCCCGTTTCGCTCGCCGCTACTCAGGGAATCGCATTTGCTTTCTCTTCCTCCGGGTACTTAGATGTTTCAGTTCCCCGGGTATGCCTTCTCATACTCTATGTATTCAAGTATGGATACTACTCCATTACGAGCAGTGGGTTTCCCCATTCGGAAATCTCCGGATCAAAGCTTGCTTACAGCTCCCCGAAGCATATCGGTGTTCGTCCCGTCCTTCATCGGCTCCTAGTGCCAAGGCATCCACCGTGCGCCCTTTCTAACTTAACCATTTCTTACTTTAGAAAGAATCACTATGTGTGATGAACTTTGCATTGCATTCAATGTGAATGTATTACTTATTGTTATCTAGTTTTCAAAGAACAATCCTGTCTCGCTAGAGACATGTTTTGAAGGAATGATCCTTCAAAACTAAACAAGACGAAAACGCACGCTGCTCCATATATCCTTAGAAAGGAGGTGATCCAGCCGCACCTTCCGATACGGCTACCTTGTTACGACTTCACCCCAATCATCTGTCCCACCTTCGGCGGCTGGCTCCATAAAGGTTACCTCACCGACTTCGGGTGTTACAAACTCTCGTGGTGTGACGGGCGGTGTGTACAAGGCCCGGGAACGTATTCACCGCGGCATGCTGATCCGCGATTACTAGCGATTCCAGCTTCACGCAGTCGAGTTGCAGACTGCGATCCGAACTGAGAACAGATTTATGGGATTGGCTAAACCTTGCGGTCTCGCAGCCCTTTGTTCTGTCCATTGTAGCACGTGTGTAGCCCAGGTCATAAGGGGCATGATGATTTGACGTCATCCCCACCTTCCTCCGGTTTGTCACCGGCAGTCACCTTAGAGTGCCCAACTAAATGCTGGCAACTAAGATCAAGGGTTGCGCTCGTTGCGGGACTTAACCCAACATCTCACGACACGAGCTGACGACAACCATGCACCACCTGTCACTCTGTCCCCGAAGGGAAAGCCCTATCTCTAGGGTTGTCAGAGGATGTCAAGACCTGGTAAGGTTCTTCGCGTTGCTTCGAATTAAACCACATGCTCCACCGCTTGTGCGGGCCCCCGTCAATTCCTTTGAGTTTCAGTCTTGCGACCGTACTCCCCAGGCGGAGTGCTTAATGCGTTAGCTGCAGCACTAAGGGGCGGAAACCCCCTAACACTTAGCACTCATCGTTTACGGCGTGGACTACCAGGGTATCTAATCCTGTTCGCTCCCCACGCTTTCGCTCCTCAGCGTCAGTTACAGACCAGAGAGTCGCCTTCGCCACTGGTGTTCCTCCACATCTCTACGCATTTCACCGCTACACGTGGAATTCCACTCTCCTCTTCTGCACTCAAGTTTCCCAGTTTCCAATGACCCTCCCCGGTTGAGCCGGGGGCTTTCACATCAGACTTAAGAAACCGCCTGCGAGCCCTTTACGCCCAATAATTCCGGACAACGCTTGCCACCTACGTATTACCGCGGCTGCTGGCACGTAGTTAGCCGTGGCTTTCTGGTTAGGTACCGTCAAGGTGCGAGCAGTTACTCTCGCACTTGTTCTTCCCTAACAACAGAGCTTTACGATCCGAAAACCTTCATCACTCACGCGGCGTTGCTCCGTCAGACTTTCGTCCATTGCGGAAGATTCCCTACTGCTGCCTCCCGTAGGAGTCTGGGCCGTGTCTCAGTCCCAGTGTGGCCGATCACCCTCTCAGGTCGGCTACGCATCGTCGCCTTGGTGAGCCATTACCCCACCAACTAGCTAATGCGCCGCGGGTCCATCTGTAAGTGACAGCCGAAACCGTCTTTCATCCTTGAACCATGCGGTTCAAGGAACTATCCGGTATTAGCTCCGGTTTCCCGGAGTTATCCCAGTCTTACAGGCAGGTTACCCACGTGTTACTCACCCGTCCGCCGCTAACATCCGGGAGCAAGCTCCCTTCTGTTCGCTCGACTTGCATGTATTAGGCACGCCGCCAGCGTTCGTCCTGAGCCAGGATCAAACTCTCCGAGGTATGCAGGATGCATATCACACATGCGTTGCTACACGATGTAGCGAACTTAGCATGTGATCATTTCCTGCCTCGTCAGCGTTTGACTGACTACCTATGAAACATCATAGGATTTTTTATAAAAACTCGAATTAACAGGTACGTTTTGTCTTGTTTAGTTTTCAAAGATCATATTTCAAAAAATGGAGCGGGTGATGAGAATCGAACTCACGACATCAGCTTGGAAGGCTGAGGTTTTACCACTAAACTACACCCGCGTGGTTTGCATTGGCGCGCCCGAGAGGAGTCGAACCCCTAACCTTTTGATCCGTAGTCAAACGCTCTATCCAATTGAGCTACGGGCGCTTAATCAGGCGACTTAATTATCTTAACATATCGTTTTTATCAAGTCAACATCTTTTTAAAATTTGTTTGCCGCATGTGTTTGAATGTCTTTTTTCAAATGCGTCATCAGCGACGAATAAAAATATACCATGGATCATACAAAAGGGTCAATACATTTTTCTAAAAAAGTTTCATGTTTTTTAAGAAGTTGTTTTTTCTTAGATAAATAGAGATGCGATAGCCCTATTTTCTTCTCTTCCTTCATAATTCTAATGATTCTTAAATAAAATCTTTCTAAATCCAAAAGAGGACAAAACATGGTCACATAGAATTTTTATTTATTGGAAAATTCTTAAAATTTTCCAAGCATTTAAAGGGGGTAGGAGATGATGAAAAAGTTCGTCGCTTTTCAAATCATGATCGCTTTGGTGATAGGAGCTCTTATCGGACATTTCTTTCCTGACTTCGGGATGGCCCTCAGGCCAATCGGAGATGGGTTCATCCGATTGATTAAAATGATCGTTGTTCCTATCGTTTTCTCTACCATTGTAATTGGTGCAGCTGGCAGTGGTGGCATGAAGAAGATGGGCAGCCTTGGATTAAAGACGATCATTTGGTTTGAAGTCATCACAACCATCGTTCTAGGAATTGGTCTATTGCTGGCTAATGTTCTAAAGCCTGGCGTTGGCCTCGACTTCTCTAAATTAGCTAAGAAAGATATTGGTGAATTAGATGGCTATACGCAGAAAGTCGTCGACTTTAAACAAATGGTACTCGATATCATTCCAACGAATATTGTTGATGTCATGGCACAAAATGATTTACTTGCTGTCATTTTCTTCGCCATATTATTTGGTGTAGCCGCAAGCGGCATCGGTAAGGCATCCGCTCCTGTTCTCACCTTCTTTGAATCAGTGGCACAAATTATGTTTAAGCTAACGCAGATGGTCATGGTGACAGCACCTATTGGAGTGCTTGCATTAATGGCTGCTTCCGTTGGTCAATATGGCATTGTGTTATTAATCCCAATGATGAAGCTTGTAGGTACTGTATTTTTAGGATTATTCATTATTCTCTTTGCTTTGTTCCCTCTAGTCGCACTGATCTTCCGTTTTAACTACTTCGAAGTGTTAAAAATGATATGGGATTTGTTCTTGGTTGCCTTTTCTACTACAAGTACAGAAACTGTCCTTCCTCAGCTTATGTCACGAATGGAGAAATACGGCTGTCCGAAAAGAATTGTCTCCTTTGTCATTCCATCTGGTCTTTCTCTCAATTGTGATGGGTCCAGTTTATATTTATCGGTTTCCTGTGTGTTCCTTGCACAAGCGTTTGGTGTCGACATGAGTTTGTCACAGCAGCTTTTGATGATGCTTGTTCTTGTATTAACGAGTAAAGGGATTGCAGCGGTGCCATCCGGTTCACTCGTCGTTCTTTTGGCAACCGCACATGCAGTTGGTCTCCCAGCAGAAGGCGTCGCCATTATTGCCGGTGTCGATCGAATTATGGACATGGCACGAACAGGTGTGAATGTTCCAGGTCATGCCGTTGCGTGTATTGTCGTATCAAAATGGGAGAAAGTATTCCGCGAATCTGCTTGGGAAGTTCCAAAAGCAGGTGAGGAAACAAAAGGGATGTAATGTTATATGAAGGAAAGGGATCCCCCCTTTCCTTTTCTTATGATAAAAATGCTTGCTTTAAGACCGCTTTGCCATGAGATTGCAACTGTACTTCTGCATATGCGCCATTAATCAGTGTCATTTGCGGCGGGACATGCCCACAATCTATATCGTAAAAAATGGGGATTTGTAATTCCTTATGCAATTCTTCATATACATCCTGATAATGATACCCTTCAACAGGCACATCTACTGCACTTCGCCCAAACATCATACCTGAACAGTGATCAAACCACCCTGCTAGTTTTAATTGAACAAGCGATCTCTTCACGCTTGCAGCATTTAATGCGCAGTTTTCGAAATACCAGAGAATTGGTTCATCTTTTATGAATGTTTTCTGAAAAGTTTTGACGTCTCCAAAAGGTGTCCCTGCTAAGTGACGTATAATATCAATGCAGCCACCCATCAGTCTTCCCTTCACTGTCATTTCTTGTTGATCAACTGTATGCCATGCGGTAGGTTCTGTTAAATGAAAGACATGTTTACTCGGATTGTCATGCTGCCATTCCTTTTGATACATAGATGAAGAAAATTGGGTTATCTCCGTCTCCTTTTTTGCGGAAAGTGTTCGCTCCCACATGGCAGTCGTTTGATCAAACTCTTCTCCTCTTAGATCTACTAAGTTCGACCCATGCGCAGTAGCAATGCCTGTTTTTAATGTCAACGCGAGCAGGAGTGCACTCGTATCTGAATAACCAAGAATCCACTTTTTTTGCATTGATGAGAAATCAAGGTGCTCTAGCACTTCCATCAGAAGCTGCCCTCCCCAGGGCGGGATGATGTGATCAATCTCATCACATGTCATCATGTACTGAAGTTCCTTTGCTCGTTCTACGGCAGGGGCAGATTTCGCCTTTTCCTGCTTCCAGACTGTCTCTCCACATACGACATCATAGCCTCTTTTTTCCATTCGTTCGCATGAAAGCCGAAACATGTCATGCAAAGATGGCTGTACACCTGAGGACGGTGCTGTGACACCAATTGTTTGTCCTTTTTGTAATTGTGGAAATTGTATCATCCTATTTCCCTCCATTCTCTCTCAATCTCTCATTTATAAAGAAGATGCCCCTATTAAAAGGGACATCTTCTTTTCTTTTATTCCTTTTGACGCAGCACAGTATAGACACCTGCGAAGATACATAGAATGCCAATGAATGAGCGTAATCCCATTTCTTCTCCCAAAAGCAGCCAGCCAAGAATGGCACCTACGATCGGTTGAAAGAAAAAGAACAGCCCACCGCTTGAGGCATCCATTAATTGAAGCCCTCTATTCCATAAAAAGAATGCTAGAGCGGTTGAGATGATACCTAGATAAAGAATACCGCCCCAAATCTCCGGCCTTGTCATCTGTTCCACATCTAGGTGAGGTAAACGAAATAATACTGGCGGTGTTAAAACAATGAATGCAATGATGATCGCATACGTGGTTGTCACCACCTGAGGGTACTTTCCTGGAACACGTTTGAGCAAAACAGACATCAGCGCCCATGTTAAAGCAGCGAAGACCAATGAAAGACCACCAACAAATTCATCTGTCTGTACTGCAACTGGACCAATCATGAGCCATACACCTGCTGTAGCAAGAAGGATGGATGCGCACTTTCGAACAGTCATGGCTTCTTTTAATAGAAAGAAAGCAAACAGCACCATAAACGCAGGAGTTGCAGATGTAATAACAGCCCCCATTTGTGCAGAGGTATACATCGTCCCAATTTCTTGAGTCACGATTGAAAGGAAATTTCCGATCAGCCCAATCAACACCATAAGCGGGATATCTTTTTTATCTAATTGAAAGGAATAGCCCAAGCGCAAAATGGTAAACACCAAAACGATTCCTGCTATAGCATATCTCATCCAGACGAGCTCAAGTGGCGGGACAACCGCTACTGTGACTTTGACAACAACATACATACCGCCCCAAATACTTGCTGCGATTGCTAGGTAAAGGGCGCCTATATATTTTTCATTCATCATTTTCCCTCCGTTATTGGATATTTTGAATACCATATCCACAAACGGAGATCACTCTCCGTTATGGACGGAGGGCATTTGGAACATCATGTTCAAACAAAGGTTTCCACAGCATTGTCGTCACTCCAATTATTTTTATTTTCTGATACTTTATAACAAATTCTGGTTGACTTCAATCCTTTTTGCACCTTTTTTCTTCATATAATAGAAGATAAACGGCTATTGACATGCTGAATTCGTTTTCATATAGTAATTAAAACTATAGGTCGTCATGCAGAAAAGGAGTAGAGGTCGTTGGATATTGAAGCTAGAAAACCTATTCCCCGCACGGAACATGAACCATTTCTCGAGGGAATAAAAGATTGTGTGCCAACCCTACTTGGTTATATGAGTATCGGGTTTGCCTTTGGAATTGTTGGAATTAGTGCACAGTTGAGCTTATGGGACATTGCACTTCTAGCAATCTTTATTTATGCAGGTGCTTCACAGTTTATTATCTGTGCACTGCTTGTCACGGGAAGTCCCCTTTCCGCTATTATTCTCACTACATTTATTGTGAATCTGCGTCATTTATTACTCAGTCTGACGCTGGCCCCTCATTTTACACGCTACTCTTTAAAACAAAATATCGGATTCGGTCTATTGCTGACTGATGAATCCTTTGGCGTAGCCATGAATAAATTAGCTCAGCATGGAAAGCTAAATAACCGGTGGATGCACGGGCTGAACATAACAGCTTATTTGTGCTGGATTGCTGCCTGTGTACTTGGCGGCATTTTTGGACATTGGATTTCAAATCCTGAAGCACTGGGTCTTGATTTTGCCCTTTCCGCTATGTTTGCTGCACTGCTGGTTCTTTCTTTACAAACTGTGCCTAAAAGTAAGTTAACCCATCGTCTGTCACTTGTTTTGTATATGGTCGTTGCGATGTTTGTCCTGCTTCACTTTGTTCCCTCACACGTGGCTGTGCTGTTAGCCACCATGATTGTCGCAACCATTGGGGTGGTGACAGATAAATGATTAGTAGTTTTATGATGTGGCTCATTCTCGGCTGTATGATTGTCACTGTGATTCCAAGGGTCGTTCCCTTTATATTTGTTCGAAGTATCGAGCTGCCTGAAGTGGTGCTTAAGTGGTTATCGTTTATTCCCATTTGTATCTTTACGGCTTTGATTGCAGAGCATTTGTTCATTCATACCACAACAGGTGTCACCATTCACTGGATGTACCTTGCTGTCTTGGTTCCGACTGTCGTGATCGCTGTTTGGACAAAGAGCTTGTCACTTACTGTTCTTGTAGGCGTCATGCTGATGGGGACTGCCAGATGGTTTTTCTAAAAGAAAAAGCTTAACCGCATGTGGTTAAGCTCAGCTTGTAGAGAAACTCATGTTTTTCTACAGGCTTTTTTATTTTCATCGTAATTATGATGGATGAGATTTAATGAAAAAGGCCTCCCACACACCTAGCCTAGCTTCGCTAGGTGTGTGGCAATCTTTTTCATGTTCTGGCACGCAGCTGTGAGGAGAACTTGCTCACTCACATTTTGTTTCCCCCTTAACCGGCAGTAGCGAAGCCCATGCAGTTGTTTTGAATCTGCAAAGCTTCGCTCTATTTTTTCTTTTCTTTTTTTATATAGCTCTTTTCCAGAAACAGTTAGACGATTCTGTCTGATCTTTTCTTTATGTTCTTCCCATATGTGTCTTGAGATGACTCTTTGATGATTTTTCGACCTTGTGCATCTTTCAAGGAAAGGACACGATGCACATTTTTTAGGATCTGATTTGTAGAATCGATAACCTTTTCGATCTGTTGTCGTATATAAAAGCTTCTCACCTTTTGGGCATATGTAATGATCATTTTCAGAATCATACTGAAACTTCCACTTCTCAAATAATCCTCTTGTTGGATGAAAACGTCTATGGGCAATGACACCAAAAATATGTCGATCAGATAAACCTTTACAAATTGGTGTTGTCAAATAACCTGAATCAAGCGCAACAGCTTCTACTTGAAAACCAAATCGTGCGATTTGGTGATCTAACCGATCAAGATATGGAACAGAATCATGGACATTTCCAGGCGTGACATGAGCATCGGTGATGATATTATACTTCATATCTGTTGTCCGGTGGTCTAGGTAGAAAAAGCCTTCAGGCTTGTTTTCGCGATATAGATAGCCGCTTTCAGGATCAGTCATACTTTGACGAATGTCTTTTTCTGTTTTCACCTCCTCTTTTACCTTTAAGAGCTTTTTTCCATGTGCCACCCGATCTTCTTGGACTGCTTCTTCTAAATCATTGATATAGTTCTGGGTATCTTGTTCAATCGTTTTTCTCGTATATTTATGTTTATTAGCATTGGCTTTAAGATGAGTTGAATCAGTAAAAAGAACGCGACCTCCTACCATATCATGATTGATAGCTTGAAGCACAATCTCATCGAAAATGTCTTGAAAAATCGTTGTATTTTTAAATCGAGTACGACGATTCCAACTAATAGTGGAGTGATGGGGAACGGGATCATTGATGTTCAAACCTAAAAACCATCTATACGCCATGTTATAGTAAATTTCTTTTTCGAGTTGTCTTTCAGAACGGATACCGTAAAGGTATCCGATAAACATCATTTTGAACAAAATAAGCGGATCAAGGGAAGGACGACCTTTATTTTCACTATAATAGGGTTTTACTTTATCTACGATAAATGAAAAATCAATGTACTGATCAATTTTACGAAGCAGGTGATCCTCTTCGACCAGTTGATCTAGCAATACAAATTCGGCTTCGTGCTGAGAAGAATTTCTAGTGTGGAACATGAGAAAAACACCTTCCTTTAGAATGCTTTTCTCTATTATAAAATGGAGTGGTGGAAAATTTAAGGGAAAAAATAAAGCTGCCGAGATTTTCTCGACAGCCTGAGCTTAACCGCATGTGGTTAAGCTTTGTTTCATTTTACGATTCCGTATACAAATCCATCGTAACCCTTTTCCCCAACAGTTTGAATGGCCGTAGCCTCTATTCTTGACTCTTGTTTGAGTAAATTGAAAAATTCACGAGTTCCTTGCACTCGTTCATCCTCATCAAAGTCATGAAGGACTGCTCCATTTCTGACGACATTGTCTGCAATAATGACTGTCCCCTTTTTAGAGAAATACAACGCCCACTTTAGATATTTCGGGTTGTTCGGTTTATCTGCATCAATGAAAATCAAATCGAATGGAAGCACACCCCTCTCTTTTAACTGAGGTAGCGTATCCAATGCCTTTCCTTGCAAAATGCTCACCCGTTCCGATAATCCCGCTCTGCTGATGTTTTGCTGCGCTATCTGTACATGGTGGCTGACAGCCTCTAAAGTGATGAGTTCTCCATCCTCTTCAAGAGCACGCGCCAACCAAATGGTACTATATCCACCGAGTGTCCCGATCTCTAAAATACGCTTTGCATTCTTAGTTTTTGCTAATAAATAAAGCATTTTCCCTTGAGCTGGTGACACATCAATTTCTGGCAGACCTGCTTGCTTATTATGAGCAAGAGCTTGCTCCAAAACATCATCTTTAGGAATCAACTTATCTGTGATATACTCGTCAACTTTCTCCCACACTTGCTTCATCTCATCCATCTCCCTTGATCATGTCTTCTGTTATAAGTCTACATGATGATAGTGAGCGCGTATAATCAATTCTTTTCACACATCTATTCATTTTATTGATGAAAGACATGTCATGAGGGAGACATTAAGCAGTGTCCTGTATTCGAATTTACTCGTTCAGGTGATTTTTCAAATCCCCTTTTTTATCTTGAAGCTTTCCTTTGGCTTGATCCTTTTTCCCTTCTGACTTCAGTTTTTGGTGATCTGTTGCTTCGCCAAGCTTCTCTTTCAATTGACCTTTGGCTTGATTTGTTTTTCCTTTTGCTTTATCCATATGTCCTTTTTCTTCACTCATTTGTTCCACCTCCACATTTGATACTATTCATTTAGCCTTTTTGACAAATACAAAACATCTGAGTGTGCGATCCCATGAAAACAGCAACAAGAAAATCCAGCCAAGGTCGGCTGGATTAAAAAATAATGATCTATAAGATAGACTTAAAAGCTTTAACCTGTTTTACTCTGATCGTACTCGACCAGATCACCTAGAATTTCATCAATTTGATTCATCAATTCAGCTTCAATTTTCACCTCAGATGCTAAAGCATTCTCCCTCACCTGTTCTGGACTAGAAGCACCGATAATTGCTGCAGAAACGTTCTGATTTTGCAGTACCCATGCTATCGCAAGCTGAGCGAGAGTAAGATCAACCTCTTGTGCGACAAGCTTAAGCTTTTGGATCGCCTCTAAGGTGTTATTATTCATCCAGCGTTGAGCAAGGTTTTTAAAAAAAGGTTTTCCAGCAGTTGAGTTAGCACGTGAATTAGTCGGAAGTGATTTTCCAGGGAGATACTTTCCAGTAAGGATTCCCTGGGCCAAAGGCGACCATACGACCTGCCCAAGTCCTTCACGCTGGCAGGTCGGTATTACATCACTTTCAATGATTCTCCATAACATGGAGTATTGAGGTTGGCTGGCGATTAGAGGAACATTTAGCTCTCGGGCAAGCACTGCCCCTCGAGTAATTTGTTCTGCTGTCCACTCACTTACACCAATATAGTTCACTTTTCCCTGTCTTACTAGATCAGCAAAAGCTAACATCGTTTCTTCCAGAGGCGTAGTTGGATCAAACCTGTGTGCATAGTAAATATCAATATAATCCGTTTGTAAACGTCGCAAAGAGGCATGACAGTTTTCCATGATATGCTTGCGTGATAATCCTCTATCGTTTTTCCCAGTACCGGTTGGATGACATACTTTTGTACAAAGTTCAATGCTTTCACGCCGGATCCCTTTTAAAGACCTGCCTAGTATCTCTTCAGCCTTGGTGTCTGAATAAACATCAGCAGTATCAAACGTCGTAATACCAACATCAAGAGCAGCTTTCACACAATCATGGGCAGTTTCTTCATTTATCTTACCACCATGATTAATCCAATTTCCGTATGCAAGTTTACTAATTGTTAATCCACTATTTCCAAGTTTACTATACTTCATAACAACGTCCCCCTTTTGAAAGAATACTTTCATTATAAAAAGAGGCCTTTAATATGTATAATATATATATTCGGATAGATATATATATATTTTATATAATTACATTTTACACAATAAGCAAGTATGAAATTTACTGGGGGGCTTAAAGATGGATTTGAGACAAATACGGTATTTTATAATGGTTGCTGAAGAACTAAATTTTAGCCGAGCAGCTGAACGTCTTAAAATGGCACAGCCTCCATTAAGTCAAGAAATTCGCAAATTAGAAGAACAGTTAGGTGTTACGCTTTTTCATAGAACGAGAAGACAGGTTGAACTTTCAGATTCGGGGAGAGTATTTTTAGAAGAAGCCCGCCGTACGCTCCTTCAAGTAGATAGAACGATTAAAGCAACACAACTTGCAGATGACGGAAAAATAGGGCATTTAACGATCGGTTTCGTTGATTCTACTGATATGGTGATTGATGTTATTAAAAGGTTTCGAGAACGTTTCCCTAACATTCATCTTGTCTTATGTGAAATGGCTACAGAACAGCAGTTAAAAGCACTACATAAGAAAGAAATTCAAATAGGATTTATTCGTTCTAACCAAAATAATAAGATACTTACCTCAGAAATCTGTTGTGAGGAATCATTAAGCTTGGTTTTGCCAGAAAACCATCCTTTAGCTTCATTTCCCAAAGTTCCAATTCATTTATTAGCCAATGAACCATTTATCATGTTTCCGCGTCATCTAGGTGCTACATTTTACGATTTAATTATCAGTTACTTTTGGGAAAATAACATAAGTATAAACGTAGTTCAGGAAGCTATTCAAATGCATACGATTGTGAATTTAGTTGCTGCAGGAATGGGAATCTCTGTCGTTCCATCGTCAGTAGAAAGCGTAAAACGCTCAGGGGTTGTTTATAGAAAAATCCAAGAAACGACACCAAGAGTAAATTTATATGTTTCATGGAGACATGATGAAACGTCAACCGTCGCTGAGCACTTTTTAACAGTTGTGAGAGAAGCTTATTTAAGTTCTCAGTCTAAATCATGAGAATCCAGCCAGAGCCTGCTGGATTAAATAATAATGTTTTATAAGACAGGCTTAAAAGCTTTCACCTGCTATGTACACGTTTCAGGTATGATAGACATAACGAAAAGAAGGGTTGGTGTTCTATGATTATCGCTGAAAACATATTTACTGTTCGTGACTTGACCTACCGTATTCGGTCTGCTGCAATCGGCGATGCCAAGCAGTTATCAGCGCTCAGGCTGAAAATTGATGGTGAAACAGAATATTTGGACCGTGAACCAGGCGAAGCCTTTCTTCATGAAAAAGATTTTGAGGTGTTGATTCAAGAGGATACCAAACAAAGCAGGCATTTATTTTTGGTCGCTGATATTGAAGGAGACATTGTTGGCTTTTCAAGATGTGAGGGACATTCACTCAAACGCTTTGCTCACAAAGTGACTTTTGGCGTCGCCATTCAAAAGGATGTTTGGGGCTATCACATTGGCAAAGAGCTTTTAGCCGCTTCTATTGACTGGGCAGATCAGCAAGGCATTCAGAAGATATCACTTGAAGTGCTGGAAACGAACCAAAAAGCCATTCGCTTATATGAGCACCATGGCTTTCTGATTGAAGGGGTATTAAAAAATGATAAACGTCTGGCAGATGGACTTTATTACAATACTGTTGTGATGGGCAGGCAGCGGCCAAGATTCTGACACCTTACATGACATAGCCCCATACCATTGAAACCGCACTGTATATTAGAAGCAGCCCCATGACATACTGGAACGGTCTTTCGTAAGCAGTCAAAAAACGCTTATACAAAGAGCCAAATAGGCTCCAGCTGAATGTACCGAGAAAACCAATAAGTGCAAGAATCAGCGTCCATATGACATACTGCATATTAGATTGTCCATACGGCAAAACAAATGTTGAAATCACGGTCAATCCATACAAAATCGCTTTTGGGTTGATAAATTGCAGCATCATACCAGGGACAAAATGATTGTAACGATCAAGTGTTTCGTCATCCCCGCCTTTACTTTTCATGATTTTGACCGCTAAATAAATCATGTATGCAGCTCCGATGAACGCCATGACCCAGCCTATTTTCGGCATCACTTGATAGAGAATGATATTAAAAAAGCAGCTCAAACACAAAATAACGAGAAATCCGATACCCACACCTAAACAAAAACGAAATGTTTGCTTAACCCCATATTTATTCGTAAACACCATGGCCATGATATTGTTTGGCCCTGGGGTAAAGCTACTCACAAAAGCATAGATCAACATAGAAAGAATCAAAGTTGCCGCCTCCCTTGTACGTTATTAAGACTTTAATTACTTTATTGCGTATGTTACGCTTTATTGTAACGTTTGGTCTTTATAAAGTAAATAGAGAAAGGAGTTTTTTTCATGGAAGATGTACAATCGATTATTTCTAAAAATGTGAGGCTTCTTAGAGACCAAAAGAAATTAAGCCTCGAAAAGATGGCAGAATTAACTGGTGTCAGCAAAACCATGATTGGACAAATTGAAAGAGGAGAATCAACCCCTACCATCACGACTTTGTGGAAAATCGCGAATGGATTAAAGGTATCTTTTAGTGAGCTCATCCATGCACCACAGCCTGAAATCAAAGTAGTACGCCATGAGGATGCACAGATTTTAACGGAAGATGACGGGAGATATCGCGTATATACGACTTTTCCTTTTGATGATCGAGGGAAATTTGAAGTGTACCGAGTAGAAATTGATCCTGGCGGGTCGCTACATGCAAATGAACACATTGGCGGGACAGAGGAATTGATTACCGTTTTTGAGGGATCGCTTGATATATCCATTGGAGATGAACAGTATCGCTTAAAAACCGGCGACTCCATTCGTTTTAAAGCAGACCGTACTCATACATATAAACAAATTGGAGAACAAATAGTCAGGCTGCAAATGATTCTTTATTATCCACAATAAAAAAGCTGACAGGCTTGTCCTCCTGTCAGCTTTTCGTTTATTTAATTAAATCCCGGATCACGTACAACCGTTCCAGTAAATGTGACTCTGTATTTACCTAATCCTAATTCTTCAATAGACGATTGTTTTAAAATACCGACCCAGCCATCCTTTGCATATGTAATACTTGAGGGGATGTTTGATGTCGTATACGTTCTTGTTTCTGAGACAGTTCGACTTGCCTGAACCGTTATTTCACTTTTTGTTTGTTCCTTTGCTTCCACTGGAGCAGTTGTGACCCCAGCACCCGTTAAGACAATTGCTCCAACCAAAACAGAAGACATGACCTTTTTCATAAAAAAATCCCTCCCTTTTTTTGTTGAACATATTAACCATACCATAAATTAGTCCTTTTATAAGTTATTTTTTCATTTTTTTGAAAATTATGATATGATTGTCTTATGTTGGACAGAGAGTGTTCTATACTTCTATGCTTTTTTCCTCATCTCATTCCGTCAAACAATTGTGAACGGAGGTGATTTCATGAAAAAATGGCTCATCTGTTTTCAACTTGTTTTCCTCTTCACCTTGACGACCACACCACTTGCTTCTGCTGCTTCATGCCCTACAGTGAAACCATGTGTTATTGATCCTTAAGCATCAAAAAGGTCGATCAAGCCTATTCACTTGATCGACCTTTTTCGTTATGCTTGCTCTGCTTCCCAGCGGGCAACCTCTTCTCTTACTTTAGGAGCGACTTCTTTACCAAATAACTCAATGGCTTTTAATACTTGATCATGCGGCATTGAACCAACCGGTACATGAAGCATAAAACGAGTAATTCCCACATTTTTTCTAAGGTGAATCACTTTCTCTGCCACTGCATCTGGATCTCCTACATACAGCGCGCCTTCTAACGTTCTCGCTGCATCAAATGTAGAACGAGTATATGGGCCCCAACCTCGCTCTCTTGCTAATGTGTTCATCACATGCTGCGTGGAAGGGAAGAATTGATCTGCTGCAAGATCTGTTTCTTCCGCAACAAATCCATGCGAATGTGACGCCACGGTTAATTTCTCTGGGTCATGTCCAGCGTGTACTGCCGCTTGCTTGTAAAGCTGTACAAGTGGCGCGAACTGTCTAGGACTTCCGCCAATGATGGCAAGTACTAAAGGCAGTCCCAATAATCCAGCGCGTACGACAGAATCACGGTTTCCTCCACTGCCGATCCAAATTGGAAGTGGATCTTGAACAGGTCTTGGATATACGCCGACATCTTGAATAGCTGGGCGATGCTTTCCGCTCCATGTGACACGCTCGGACTGCTGTAATTTGAGCAGTAAATCAAGCTTTTCTTCAAATAATTCTTCATAGTCGTCCAGGTCATAGCCAAAGAGCGGGAATGATTCAATAAATGAACCACGACCTGCCATAATTTCTGCACGTCCGTTTGATAGTCCGTCTAAGGTTGCAAAATCCTGAAATACACGAACAGGATCTGCTGATGAAAGGACTGTCACTGCACTTGTCAGACGGATATTCTTTGTCTGTGTTGCCGCAGCCGCTAAGACGACAGCGGGATTCGATGCAGCAAAATCTTGTCGATGATGCTCACCTACTCCAAATACATCAAGGCCGACTTGATCTGCTAAAATAATTTCTTCGACTACTTCTCGAATACGCTGTGCGTGACTGACTGTTTTTCCTGTCTGAAAATCAGGTGTTGTTTCGACAAATGTACTAATTCCTAGTTCCATGATTGGAACCCCCTATCTTATAAGTATGTTACGAATTCAGAGACTGGTTTTCTGTAGCCTCTCGCTTGTCTGCTCTCTACTTTTTCTTTTCCGAGTGTGATCATTAACACAGGAACCAAATCCGACTCGATGTTTAACACCTTTTTCATGACATCAGGGTCAAAACCGATCATTGGGCACGTATCCCAGCCCTTGTTTTTGGCGGCGAGCATAAATAGCATCGCAGATAATGAAGCATTGCGGATTGCCTCTTCTTTCTGAAAATCCGCTCCTCGCTTTTCATAAAAGCTCATCGTCTCTCTGACCATTTCTTCGTATTGCTGCTTATTTAAAATGCCAAGCATTTTCAAACCTTCATAGATGTTCCCCGCTTGCTGATAAGCCTTTGGGTCTCCCAGTACAATAATTGCTGCTGAGGCGGAATGCACTTTATATTGTCCAAAAGCGGCTTCTCTTACTTGTTCTTTAAGACCCTCTGTTTGGACGACAACATATTGTGTGTGCTGTAAGTTAAAAGCAGATGGTGCCATTTTGACTTCTTCAAATATGCTGTTAAGCGCTTCTCTCGAAATCGAGATATTAGGCAAAAAATTTGATGCGGATCGTCTCTCACGTACCAATGTATCAAAGCTGAGTGTCATCTTGTTTCCCCTTTTCGTAAAGTTGTTTCGCACCTAACCCGACTTTTTTTAGTAATTCAATGAGCTGTTCTTTTTCTTCTTTTTCTATAAAGGATAGGTTTTGTGAAATGACATCTGTGTGTTTAGGAAAAATATCGTCAAACAATTGCTTCCCTTTTTCCGTCAGCCATACATGAAATACACGTTTATCAGAGGGCGCACATTGCCGTTTCACGAGCCCTTGTTTTTCTAGTTTGTTCACGACATAAGTCATGCTTCCACTTGGGATTGACAGGATGTCGCTGATTTTTTGGACGGGATGCGGCCCCTTACTATAGAGCAATTCAAGGATCTGAAAGTTTTCAAATCCGATATCATAACGTTCAATGTCTTTTTGGATATTTGTAAAAAGAGCTTGATAGGCTTTCATCCACACACGGAATAGCCTTAAGTCTAAATCATGTTCATGCTGCACCATGGCAACTACTCCTTTTTCAAGAAATCCTAAAACTAGGATAAATTTATCCTAACACTAGGGTATTTTATTGTCAACGAGTTTGTTTCATAAAAAAAGACCACCTCTGGTCAGTGATCCTCTTGTTTTAAGATAAAATGCATTTCAGCTATTTGCTTATATTGTCGTACTTCTTTCAATGAAAACTTGGCTTCCATATCCACTGGAGAAAACAGAGGAATGCCTCTCCCAATCATGACAGGTACGATTTGAAGGTAAAGCTCATCCACCAATTCTGCTTTTATGAAAGATTGCAGCAGTTCCCCGCCGCCGACAATCCAGATATGCTGACCTGTTTCATTTTTAAGTTTTCTCACAAATGAGAGGATATCTTCGCGAATGATATGAGTTCCTTTCAGACTGTCTTGTAAAGTACGTGACATGATATAACAAGTCTTTCCTTCATAAGGAAACTCATCTGGTGACAGCTGAAGAACCTGTTCATATGTATTGCGCCCCATGATCAGCGTATCAACTGACGCATAAAAGTCATCATAGGTTGTATCTTCTTCGCCCTCTGTCCCTATTAACCAATCAAGCCGGTGATCCTCTCTCGCTAAGTAACCATCGATACTCATTGCCCCATAAAAAAGCAGCTTCCTTTGCTGACTCAATCCCATCACTCCTCACCCTATATAAGAACATATATTCTCTCTTGATTGTATCAGAAAGAAAAGATAAAGGGTATATGGCTTTCCACCTTTTACGATTCATGCTCCACTTTGACGAGAAGCTCATATAATTTGTGCGCTAGCTTTCCGGCATCAATTGTCATGTCTTCATGAATCCATTCTTCAAGTACGCCAACAACACCAGACACGACAAAAGAAGCCTCAATTTGTTCTTTCTCTGTAATGTGCCGCTCTACAAGCCGCCACTCTTTCATGATTTTTTCTTTAAAAAATGCTTTGAATTGATTCGTCGTGGGACCATTTGGTTTTACAAATAACGTCAACATATGTTGATTCTCTTTCAAGTACTCTGTGGTTTTATTTAAAAAGGAAAGCATGTCAAGAGGGTCCTGACTCGGAAAGGTTTCATCATATAACCCGCCAAGCTGATCGAATAGTTCTTTCTCCAGCTGTTCGTATAAATCAAACACATCTTGATAGTGCAAGTAAAAGGTTCCCCTGCCTAAATCTGCTTTCCTTGAGAGCTCTGATACCGTTATTTGTTGCACTTCTTTTTCTTGTAATAGCTCAAGAAAGCTTTCCCGAATGGCTCTTTTTGTTTTGATTGTTCGTCTATCCTGCATGAGGTCCCCTCCGTTTTTGAACAATCAGGCAGACGCTGTCTATTTATGAACAGGTTATGATTCATTGCCGATGTTCGTATGGTTTACTTCTTATTATAATCAACACATGTTCAATAATCTATATCTGTTCAAAAAAGGAGGGCCAGCACATGGTTCATTTCAGACTTGCTAGAGAGGACGAACTGCCACAAGTGGCAGATCTGTTAGAAGATTCGTTTCGAGATTATTCATTTTTTGATTTATTATGTGAAAAGGTATCAAAACGCTCTACTTTCGCTCGCGAGCTGCATTTGGTCAACACAAAGGTATATTTCCAGCATCAAATCTGTTTAGTCGGAGTTGAGAACGGTCACATTGTGTCTGCTGCCCTGTTAAAGCATCCGCGTTTTCCTGAGCCAGGTCTCATGGATTATGTGTTGTCAGGCGGGTTAAAGCTCCTCTTCACTGGCGGTATATCGGCCATTCAGCATGTGTTTCGTATGTTAAAGGAGGCTAAAAAAGCGTTTTCTTCCTTAAACAAGCCTTTTTGGTATTTAGAAGCACTTGCCGTCGCAAAAAGTCACCAAGGAAAAAAACTTGGAAGCCGGATGTTAAAGCAATGTCTTTTTCCCTTTATTGCCCGGCAAGGCGGAGGCCTGTTCACGCTGATTACACACAATGAAGCGAACCGTCATTTCTATCGAAAAAATGGATGGGTAGAGTTTGATGAAAGGGTATTGCGCGGAAAAGAAATGTCCTTACAAAGCTGGAGTTATAAAACCGTGATTCAATAAGGTATCCTCTTCAAGGAATGATATAATAAAATCAGTTCAATCAATGATCATACTTGGAGGAGAGACTGATGATACGACGACTTGATCATATCGTGTTGACTGTGCAACATATAGAGGACACCATTCGCTTTTATACAAACGTATTAGGAATGAAGGAAGAAACCTTTGGAGAAGGCCGTAAAGCGCTTCGTTTTGGTTTACAGAAGATCAACCTTCATGAAGCTGGTCATGAATATGAGCAGGCAGCGGCTCATCCACTTCCAGGCTCTAGTGATTTGTGCTTTATTACTGATTTAGATATGGACAGTTTGCTGCTGCATCTTCGCAAGCAAGTGGTTCCTATTGAAGAGGGACCCGTTAAGCGCACAGGTACATTAGGTCCAGTTGAAT
Organism: Bacillus sp. FSL R5-0422; assembly: GCF_038610765.1. Taxonomy (NCBI): domain Bacteria; kingdom Bacillati; phylum Bacillota; class Bacilli; order Caryophanales; family Bacillaceae; genus Bacillus; species Bacillus sp. FSL R5-0422. The sequence goes on along the minus strand of NZ_CP152014.1, from coordinate 560,076 downwards.
CTGTTTATATCCGTGATCCTGATCTGAATTTAATTGAAATATCTCGATATATAGAGGAGGGTGATCCGTCATGACCCGCTTATTTTTGAGACCAATTGAAGAACAGGATTATCCGGGTATTCAAAGAGGATGCCAGCATGCAGAAACACTTTACATGACGGGAACACGAAAAACGTTCACACTAGAAGAAATTCGTTCAGCGTACACCCGATTTTCACAAGATGACAGCAGACGAGATTTCGCCATTTGTCTTTTAGACACGCAAGAAATGATTGGGGATGCGGCGATTGTGGATATTGATCCAATCAATCATACGGCAAGCTTCCGCATTGCGCTTCATGGACCAGAACATTTCCAAAAAGGCTATGGCACTGAAGCTGTCCGAATGGTTCAAGCATTCGCCTTTGATACATTAGAACTCAACCGCCTTGAGCTCGAGGTCTTTTCCCACAATCCGAGAGCCTTCAGAAGCTATGAGAAAGCCGGATTTCAATATGAAGGAAAAAGGCGACAAGCACTCTATTTCAACGGTGCCTACTCAGATGTGATCATCATGGGCATCCTTCGTGAAGAATACAATCAGATAAATAGTGGAGATGCCCCTGCTTAAGAAGGGACATCTTTTTTAAAAAATTGAATCGCTGCGACGATGATCAAACAAATCATGGAAGAGAGAACGATCGAGACGCTTGATATACTAAGCGCCATGCCTTCCCACCTGCCAATAAAGAAACTGGATATCAATAAAACCAATCCAAATAGGATGAAACATACAGGGAGGATCAGCCCCGCATGACGGTTTCCACCTCTTTTCCCTGCCCACCATGAGAGACACAATACAACCATTGTAAAAATAGCAGTTTGCAGCCAAAACATGTTGTTTCAACTCACTTTCTCTTTTTATTTTATGACGATGGAGGTACTTTCAATGAACATTAGACCAATTGAACAAAAAGACAATCCGTATATCGCAGCGATTATCCGTCAGTCACTAGAATCAGCGAATCTGGCGATTGAAGGAACAGCCTACACTGATCCCCACCTTGACCAGCTATATGAATACTATCAAACATTGACTCATGCAGCCTATTGGGTTGCTGAAGAGAATGGTGACATCGTGGGCGGCGTAGGCATTGCTCCATTTTCGAACGGCATATGTGAATTACAAAAGCTGTATTTGAGCCCAAAAGCACAAGGAAAAGGTGCTGGCAAAAAACTGATGGATACAGCACTTCACTACGCCTCTACATACTATGGAGCATGCTATTTAGAAACCCGCCAAGAATTAACTGCCGCGACTGGCCTTTATCAGCGATATGGCTTTTCTCTTCTTTCAGAGCCGATTGAAGGCTCTGAGCATTCTGCAATGGATGCTTGGTATCTCAAAACCTTCTCATGAGCTGTAAAACAATCGATAGGTTTTTGTCCGCTGAAAGCCTAGCTTTTCTGCTAATTTGATTGAAGTTAGATGTTGGACATCGCAATCCCAATGCGGTGTCCTTTTATTTTCAAGACAACTCCTGATCATATGCTGACCCGCCAGCTGTGCTAAGCCTTTTCCCCGGCAGGCTTCCTCTGTCCAAATATCGATCTCCACACGATCTTCACTTGAAAAAATGGAGACACATTCACTCACGACGTCCTCACCATCTAAGATAGCGACTCCAATTCCTTTTGATAGAAAGCGCGCCGCTCTCCCCCAATAGGCTTCGTAATAGCTAGGCGTGAAAGCCTTGCTTGCCTTGATCACCTGTTCATTTGTCCGCTCTACTCTGTAGCCTGAATGAGACGCAGGAACATAAGAATGGACCTCCGAAAAAACGTACGCATGCCTCTCCATCTCATTCAAATGTGATCCAAGATATTTTTTCATCATCACATCTGTTAATTGATTTGCTGAAAATACGGTAAACCGGCCGTTTTGTCTTTTCTGCCTTTCGTAAACATCTACAATGAACGCCGAGCAGTGTGACAGCTCTTCTTCCCTCTTGCCTGCAACATAATAAATGCCGCATGCTGTTTCGAGAAAATAAATACGAGGGTGCAAGGTATCATCTACATAAAGATTCCCTTGTACGAAACCGTCCATGACCGCATCTACAAACACTGGATATGCTGGATCGATCTGACGAATTCCTTCTTTTATCGCTGCTGTCCTTTGCTTTTCCAAAAGATACATAGCGTCCCCCTTTTCCAAACATCTTCTTTCCTTCCATTATATATAAAAAAATGCACGTATGCAGTGACTCTTTGCAACAAGAAGAATTCTTCTGCATCAAAACAAAATGTCTTCGCATTTGCTTCTATGTATTGCTATGCTCATTGTGAAAGGAGGTTTATGAATGAAACTTCGTTTTATCTGGAATCAAGAAAAGGATGTGACGGAAGTGGACGTCATTAGCCATCCACATAATCAAGAGCGTTTACAAAAAATCGAAGCGTTACTGGAAACGCCTCCTTCTTTGACGGTGAAAGATCCAAAAAACGATCGTCAATCACTTTTACCATTGGAACAAATTGAAGCGATCTCTGCACTAGGACATCTGTCAAAGGTTGTCACTGCCGATGGGAGAACGTATTTTTTAAACAAACGTTTGAAGGACTTGAAATGGTTAGAGCACGAACTTTTCTTCCGTATCAATAATGCGGTCATCCTCAATTTAGCTCAAGTTCACAGTTTTGCAGCTGGTACGTATGCTCGCTTAGAAGTCGAGACTCTCTCGCAAAACAGCTATACTGTCAGTCGACATTACGCAAAATATATAAAGGAGAGATTTCAATGATCAATGAAATGAAAAATCAATTTATGCAAACGTCTTTTGTCTCTATTGTATGGCTGACACTCATCTTGTCACTGACCAATCAATCAGTCACCATCCCTTTTGGATATGTATGGCACATTATCGCTATTGGCACTTTGGCAGGCTTTGTATTTGGTGTCTTGTACCCTTTACTATGGAATTATCTTACCTTTCCTGCACCTGTCAATATTCTCATCTCCACCGTAGTCAATTTAGCCTTTCAATTAGGGGCTGTCGCTTTATATTCAACCGATTTACTGCAGTTGATTATGCCCTATTTCATCGCCATTGCTTTTCTGACACTAGCAGGCCATATCATTGCCTTTCTGTTTTACAAAAAGCATCAAAATCAAAAAATGGCACAGGCATTGAATCGTCTGAAGCCGCAGTCATAAAAAAAAGAGACCTCTATCAAGGTCTCTTCAGATTGTTGACAAAGGGCTAAAATGATCTTTATTTTAGCCCTTTGTCTTCTTTTCAGCGTGATAGAAAACCTTTGAAGTCTAGGAAGGCCGAGCACTGGCGCGGAGCGAATTTGACATTCGTGAGCACCGGCGCGCAGACCTGACAACGAATGCGAAGGTTTGTCTACACGCTGAAGAGACCTCTATCAAGGTCTCTTTTCTATTATTATGCCGCAGGCTCTTCCGCCTTCCCCTTCCAAATAAGGGTTAACCCTAATCCAAGAAATAAGACAACACCTGCGAATAGAAATGGGAAGTGTATATTTTGATCGAATAAAATCCCGCCAAGGGCTGGGCCAAAAATCGTACCAAGGCTTGTGTAGGTAGAGTTCATCCCTGCGACAAAACCTTGCTGATTGCCAGCGATTTTTGATAAAAAGGTCGTTAATGCTGGACGCAATAAATCAAAGGCTAAGAAAATGACACATGTGACAATCAGGACTACCATAAAGCTTGAGACGACAGTTGAAACAAAAGCGAGCACCGCTCCAACGATCAAGCAAAGCTGAATGACTCTTTTTTCCCCAAGAGCATTTACGAGTTTCCCAAACACCAGCACTTGGATGATAACAGCCACAATCGAGCTGACCGTAATAATCACCGCAATATCTTTTGGACCAAATCCAAACTTATGATTTGTAAACAGACTAAATACCGTTTCATATGCAGACAGTCCAAACGCGAGAACAAACACAATAATAAAAGCGATGAGATAGCTTGGATGAATCGATCTTTTCAAATCTTTAAAGAAGGTCGATTCCTTCACTTGATCCATCTGCTTCGCTCTCTCTTCTTTTGTTAATGGCTCCTTTAGCAAAAGCATAGACGAAATGACGGCTATAAAGGCAATCCCTGCTGCAAAGAAGAATGGCAAACGTACGCCGTATTCTGCGATAAATCCGCCAATCCCAGGACCAATAATAAAGCCGGTACTAATGGCCGCTGACACATATCCCATTGCCTTTGATCTTTCTTGAACGGTCGTGATATCTGCGACATAAGCAGTGACAGCTGGCATAATAAATGCCGCACTAATACCGCCTAGCAGTCTTGCAAAATATAGCACATACACGTGTGTCCCAAGACCGAAGACGAGTTCTGATAACGCAAATAGAAACAGTCCTGACACAATCATAATCTTTCTTCCGTAGCGGTCTACCCATCTCCCTGCAATAGGTGATGCAATGAGCTGAGCCACAGCAAACGCCGCCACAAGGTATCCCATCGTACTTCCCGTTAGATGCATCACATTCATGAATAACGGCATGACAGGAATGATAAGGCCGATGCCTAAAAAGGCAATAAATATGTTACTTAATAAAATAACGAGAACAGCTTTTTGCTCACGAATCGGTTTTTGCATGATGTTTGTTTCCCCTTTATTGATTCAATTGTTACTCATGATGGTTGATTCCGTGAATAATCAATGAGATCGCTTGTTTTTGCAATTCTTTTTTCTCTTCAATTGGATCATTTTTATACAGCACATCTAATCCGTAAAAAACGGATAATAATATTTTCACTGTTGACTCCACATGCTGGATTGACCAGCTGCCGTCTTCGTTACCTTCAAGTATGATGTCTCTCATCACATCATCAAAGTCGGCATCAATTTTGTTCAGCCGTTCCATAACCTCGTCTGATGTAAAGGCACTTGCACAAAATTCCTCACTTGCTCTCATTAATGGATAATTAATGCCCATTTGACTGAGTAGTTCTGCAAATCCTGCGAGCTGATCAATGGCCTGGTGCATCGTTTGTTTTTCCTGATGCCACGTCTCCATCATCAAAAGATGATCCTCTTCCATAATATGAAGGAACAAAAACTCTTTTCCTTTAAAATGGTGATAGAGATTGCCTTTACTCACTTCAGCCGCTTCTAGAATATCTCGCACAGAAGTTTCTGAGTACCCCTTTTTTGCAAATAAATCACGTGAAGCGGTGACGATTTTTCGCTTCGTCTTCTCGCTTTTTTCAGCCCCGCTTTGTGTGCTTGTCATCTTTCACAATCCCTTCTACCTTGCTTTTCTTCATCAGGACAAACAAAAACCGACCAGTTGGTTTATTTTTTATTATAAATGGATTTTTTTTAAAATACAATGAAAAAGTCATTGAAACGATCACTGTGTCATCTCCTCATTTAATTTATCTTAATATTTAACTTTCCTTAACTATAAACATCACCTATAATGAAATAGAGGTGATGTCATTGGATGAGGAAATCATTCATTACAGTAAAAAAATCATTGAATACTCGAATGCTCTAGGCTCCATTTATGTAGAAGAGTATCAACGTTTTTTAAAACATGAGTATGCAGATTTATCGGCTAAACAAGAGCTGACTCTTGAATTATTACGGACAAAAACAAGAACCATCAACGAGCTAGCTGATTACTTTTCCATTTCGGCAAGTGCCGCTAGCCAGCTTGTATCAAAGCTTGAACAACTTGGCTATGTTAAACGAGAAATTAATCCGCAGAACCGACGGGAAATCATTGTGGATTTTGCTCAAAAGGGGCATGACTTTCACAAGAATACAGAAGAAATTCAATTGCACCTCATTCAAAAATACTATGCAAAGCTTCCTAAAGACGATTTAAAAACATTATTATCTCTATACGAAAAAATCTATCAGATTGCGAAAGAAGCGCCTTGATTTGGTGTTTCTTTCTTCAACATTTAAGTTAATTAAACTATTAAGGGGATGAAAGTATGAACAGTATTCTTTTACAAGATGGACGTCATATTGGTTTGTGTGAATACGGCGATCTAGCAGGATTTCCAATATTCTTTTTTCACGGAACCCCTGGGTCAAGAGTCATGTTTTTAGAAGATGACCCCATTTCTAAAGAGCTCGGTATTCGTCTCATCTGTTTAGACAGACCGGGATTCGGTTTATCTACCCCTCAACCTGAACGCACGATTTTAGATTGGGCAAAAGATGTGCTAGAGGTAGCAGATCAACTCGGCATTCACCATTTTTCAGTGATGGGTGTATCTGGAGGCGGCGCATTCGCTGCTGCCTGTGCTTATCAATTGCCGAATCAAGTGCTTTCAGCCGCTCTGATTTCAAGTACAACGCCATTTCAGGACGGAAAACCACCTAAAAGTATGCTCAAAGAAAACAAATTGGCTTTTTTCCTCAGTAAGAAATTCCCTTGGCTATTGAAAGCAAGCTATCGTTCTCAAAAAAAGATGATTGAGAACAAACCTGAGAAATTTAAGAATCTAGCCAAAAATGGAAACAAACATCTACATCCATGGGATCGTCAATTCCTTCAAACTGATGAGCAATTAGAGATGATGATGACACATTTACACGAAGCCACTCGTCAATCGGTGGATGAATGTATTCGTGAACCAGATTTACTCTCACGTCCGTGGGCATTCGATATGAAGGATATTCAAATTCCTGTTGATGTATGGCATGGAAAGGAAGATTCGATGGCTCCGTTTGTCGAAATAGAAAAAATCGCGCCTCGCATTCCAAACGTCAAAACCAATTATATCGATGAAGCGGGACATTTTCTTACGGATGTAGACGATATTTGGCGAGATATTTTACTTTCTTTAAAAACACGTGCAAAAGAGCATCATCAGGAGCACGTATAAAAAAAGACCCGAAGCTTCGGGTCCCTTTCTTCATTAATACTTTTCATAAAATGTCTGCACTTTACTTGGATCTTTTGTCTTCGTTAGAGCGAGCATAAGCAGAATACGTGCTTTTTGTGGGTTCAATGAATCTGATGAGACAAAGTGATGTTCATCATCCATTTTTTCATGGGTCACAATCCCATTGCCTGCACGGCTTGATCTCACGACGACTACATCTTTCTTCACGGCATCTGTTGCCCCTTTGATGGCTTCTGTTGACATTGTTCCATTTCCGGCTGCGGCAACGACTATCCCTTTCGCTCCTGCTTTTACTGCTGCATCATACATATATTTTTGATCATTTTGATAGCCGTATAAAATATCGACTTGTGGTAATTCCTTTATGTTTGATACATCAAATTCACTTTCAGACGTATGTTTTCTGGTCGGTTCGTTATAAAAGGAAACCACTTCACCAGCAATTTCTCCAATGTAGCCATGTTCAAGAGACTTGAAGGAATCGGTTGTGGTCGTATTTGTCTTCGTAATAAATCGAGCGGATGCAATTCGGTCATTTAACGTGACCATGACCCCTTTACCTTTGGCTTCTTTTGTAGATGCAATTTTCACCGCATGATACAAGTTTAGCGGGCCATCCGCACTGATAGCAGATGCTGGACGCATTGAGCCAACGACTACAACTGGTTTATCACTTTTGACAACCAGATTTAAAAAGTAAGCGGTCTCTTCAAGCGTATCTGTTCCATGTGTGATAACAATTCCATCTACTTGATCATCGTTTAAGAGTTTATTCACTCGTTTGGCTAATTTTAAAAGAAGAGCATCATCCACATTTTCACTGCCTACGTTCGCCACCTGCTCACCGGTTACGTTTGCAATATCCTTTAGCTGTGGAACTGAGGCAATGACTTTATCGATACCAAGTGCACCAGATTTATAACCTGTCGTATCGGTATCACTGTCTGAACTTCCGGCAATTGTCCCGCCTGTTGCTAAGACTTTAATATTAGATAAGGACTTATTCCCCGTTTCTACGGCTGTCGTTTTGTCCTTTGATTCATTAGATGCGGTTTCATTTTCGTTTTGATTTTTCTCTTGGGTACTTGTATTGGCACAAGCTGCTGTCAACAGTAATAAAACAGAAAGTAGGACAGCACCTAACCATTTTGTTACGTTCATTCGATCATCTCTTTTCTTAAATGTGATGGATTCAAAGCTAGGTCTCTTTCTATAGGGTTTACTTTATACCATTCCTTCATTCATCAGCATGAGGCGAAAGATTCAGAACCAAATAAAGGAAGAAAGAAGATTATCATAATTATTTATTTACATCTAAATACCTAAATTCACTTTTATAAAAGAGAATATTCGGGTCGTTCAATGAATGACAGAAAACGATGCTAGCTCATCAATTTATGATAAAATATAGGAAATTCTTCAAAAAAGGAGTATATCTAGTGCAATTGCTTCAATCATTTCACAAAATCCTAATCACACTATTCCTTAGTTCGATTTTACTCAGTCTGTTCGTATGCTTCTATCCACCGATTCAGGGCGAGCCTGCGTTCTTGGTATTTTACGTTCCTATCTTTTTTGTTTGTTATTTCGTCTTTGCGGTTCCTTTGCAGTTATTGTTTTCTTTGCAGCCAAAGGCTTTCCATCCACTTTATCTTGCTGCTTATTTAATGATTGCAATGGTTGTCATGCTTTTTGTGATTGATGGTATCGGGATTTCAACATCTATACCTATCATCATCATGAGCAGTTTGATCTACTGGGTCTCTGATTCTTTGCTTTATCAAAGAACATATGAAAAAAACACCTAACGTGAAGGTGTTTTTTTCAATTGGTATCCATTTTAGTTTGAGTAAGTTTCGCAGGACGGACGAGATTTTCTACTACATATGGTTACATACTAGTTAATCATGCCATAAAAAAATCACCGAGGGCATCTTCCCTCAGTGATGTGTCATGTCTATTTCATACTTGAGCCAGCATGTGAAAAAATTGGATCTTTTAATTCAAAATCAAAGGTCTTGCCGTCAACTATACCGACTGTTTTTTCATGATCATACAGCTCAAGCAGACAGGCTGCCATTTCTTTTGATGTATGATATTTCTTGATATTGCCTTCATATTCGAATTGATCGACATCTAATGAACGCTTTGCAAATTCTGATTCTGTTGCAGAAGGTGCTAATATTTTCGCCTGTAACTTAGCTCCCTTTTCTTTCAACTCTAGTGCTAGTCCTTCTGTAAAGGCGCTCACGTAAAACTTCGTGGCTGAATAGGTGACGGCATTGCCGACGACTGTATAGCCCGCTCTTGAAGAAATGTTGATCAGCTGAGCCCCTTCTACTTGCTCATAATCATGAACAAATAAAGTGGATAAAATCGTTAATGCTTCGATATTCAGGTGAAGCATATCCCCAATTTTACTTAGATCCTGCTCTCCAATCGAGCCGAAATGGCCGAATCCTGCATTATTAATGAAGGTGTCGAGCTCATATTCAGCCAATGATTCATAAAATGAATTCACTTGCGCCATGTCGGTTAAATCGACAGACTGTATGTTTACTTTAATATCGGGATATTGATCAAGAATCTCTTTCTTCAGTTCTTGGAGTTTCTCGAGCCGGCGTGCAGCTAAAATAAGATTTTTGCCTCGTGCTGCAAAGGCCAGTGCCGCCTCATATCCAATACCTGAACTTGCTCCTGTAATGACTGTATAGCCCATTTGATATCCCCCTATTCACGTCTTCTCACTGTTTAAATTATAACGAGAGCATTTCGTTCTAGTCAATTTTGAAGGGATTCTCAGGGTTATTCATTTGTCTAGCTTCATTCATCTTGTTGGAGGATAGCTTGTTGAGATTTTTTTGTTAATTTGAGGAAAACCAATTGATAGGAATGTTCGATTAATTCCTCTACAAATGATGATGGAATGTCTGCATCAAGGTAGATGGAATTCCAATGAGTCTTATTCATATAATAGCCTGGGATAATCCCCTCATGCATCTCTCTTAGTTCTTCAGCACGTTGAGGGTCACATTTTAATGTGATAACAGGCTTTCGATTCGCATCCCCGCCCATCATAGCAAACATCTTTCCACCAATATGATAACGATCTGCCTGCCATTCTGGCTGATAATCATGGGTGACTCCTTTTAAAGAAAGACAAAATGCCTGTAGTTTCTCTTTTTCCATTAGTTTCATCTCCTTTTTAAGTCGTCTTCTATTCTTTCTATTATATCGACTATAAAGGCAAATATCTGATCTTTTTCATTCACTTCACAATAATAAAGCACAGACCCGCTGGGTTCTGTGCTCTTATCTCAATGTTTCTTTCTTATTCAAATGCCTTTTTCAATTGATCACTCATGAGATGCCAAGCTTCTTCAGCTATTTCTAAATCTCCAGCATGTGTGAAGGCGTGGGGGACTCCTTTAAACTGTCTGTATGTGACGTCTACCCCTGCTTCTTTTAACTTCTCCGCATATTGTTCGGCTTCTTGAGCTAGCGAATCTCTTTCAGCTGTGATAACGAGAGCTGGTGGCAATTGGGCCAAAGATGAACGATCGGCAAAGATTGGAGAAACGAGCGGATTGTGCGGATCTTGGCCTTGCAGATAGAAGGCGTTAAAGAGTCTCGCCATTTCAACTGGGATCGCTTCTTCAAATGCTGGCTTTTGTGCTGGATCAGTGGCTAAATCAAGTGGCGGATAATCAAGCACTTGATAGACAATCGGGAGTGGATTCCCTTTTTGAATATTTAAGAGACAAGCAGCGGTTGCCAGGTTTCCTCCTGCGCTATGTCCGCCAACGGCTATTGCTTTGGGGTCTATTTGAAGCTCATCAGGGTGTTCATACAACCACTTCAGGACATCGTAGCATTCATGAAGTGCGGCTGGAAAAGGATGCTCTGGGGCAAGTTGATACTCGACATTGACGACGATACATTGTGCCCTGTCTGCAATGACCGGACACCAGTGATTATCCATTTCAGCACTGCCTAGGATAAATCCTCCGCCATGTAAATTCACAAAAACGGGAAGCGGCTGCTTTGATGTGTTGATCGGCTTAAATACCCATACCTTTGTTTCACCAGCACTTGTTGGAATGTCATATTCCATTTTGTTCACTTCGGGAGGATGGACTGGTTTTAATTCCGATTGACTCGGTAATGAACCTTCAGCTGGTTGACGTAATGACGCTGCGATTTTGATTTGCTCTTGTAAGTTCATGATCTCAGTCTCCTATCTTATTCATTTCTTCTTAACACATTCGTTCCTTTTTCCTCTTTTCCTTCTACTGAATGAGCAGCACATTCTATTTGGTTCACTTTTTATCTATCTCCCCATTTTCGCCCTCTTTGAAACAAACATTGAACAAATAAAAAAGCACTGCGGCGCTAAGTCCTCAGTGCTTTTCATCTATTTTATGAAACTTGTTGTTCTACCTTCACTCGTTTAATGAAGAAAGCGATGATTAAACCAATGACGGTCATGATCACAGCAAAGATAAATGCATGCTGGACGCCATTTGTAAAGGCGAGCAGCTGATTCATCGGATTTGCAGGATCAGCCACATTTTCCATAAAGCTGCGGGTTCCTGATGAAAGGATCGAAATACCAACCGCAGTACCAATGGCTCCTGACACCTGCTGCAATGTATTCATAATCGCTGTACCATGCGGATATAGCTCTGGCGGCAGCTGATTTAACCCATTTGTTTGTGCAGGCATCATAATCATCGCGATTCCGACCATTAACGTAATGTGAAGGGTCACAATGTATCCAATCGATGTATTCACACTTAGATTAGTGAAACCTAACATCGTTGCTGCAACGATCGCAAGCCCTGGAATCACAAGCCATTTCGGTCCGAACTTATCAAATAATCCACCCATGATTGGAGATAGCAGACCGTTGATAATTCCACCTGGCAATAGCATTAAACCTGCTGTAAAGGTCGTTAGTGCCAAGGATGTTTGCAAATATAATGGCAAAATCATCATAGCAGATAGCATCACCATCATACACACTAAGATTAGCAGTAACCCAATGACAAACATCGGATATTTAAACGGGCTTAAGTTCAGCATCGGTTCCTTCATATTCAACTGTCTGAGAGAGAATACAAGAATCCCAATGACACCTACTACAATTGCAACGATCACATGCATACTGCCCCAGCCGCCGCCTTCACCGGCACTACTAAAGCCGTACACAATTCCTCCGAAACCAATGGTTGAAAGCACAATCGATAAAATGTCGATTTTCGGTCTTGTTGGTTCTGTAATATTTTGCATGAAAATAAAACCAAAGACGAGTGCAGCAATTAATAGCGGAAGTGAAATCCAGAAAATCCAATGCCAAGTCAGCGATTTCAAAATAAGACCAGAGACTGTTGGGCCAACAGCTGGTGCAAACATGATCACAAGACCTATAATCCCCATAGATCTGCCTCGTTTATGAGGAGGGATGATCACCAAAATCGTATTGAACATCAATGGAAGAAGCAATGCTGTTCCGACAGCCTGTACGACACGTGCCACCATTAAAATACTAAAGACTGGCGCAACTGCTGCGATAAAAGTTCCAATGATCGAAAAGACGAGCGACGTCATGAAAAGCTGTCTTGTTGTAAACCATTGAAGAATAAGTCCTGAAATGGGTACGAGAATACCGAGTGTTAATAAATATCCTGTTGTTAGCCACTGAGCTGTCGTCGCTTCAATTCCAAAGTCTAACGTTAAGCTTCTTAGTGCCATATTGAGTGCCGTTTCACTGAACAGACCAATAAAACCAGCTGTGATAAATGAGATAATAATGGGCAGCGTTCGAATATGAGAATTTGCTGCTTGCTGTTTGTTCATAGTAGGTTGGCTCCTTTTCTTTTTCAATTTAAATCAATCATAGGAAGTGAGGATGGTCAGAAATGAGCCACTTCAATGTCTATTGAAAACAGATAAAATCTGTTTTTCTGCAGCGAATTGAGCAATTTTTTCGATTGAATAACCAGATTCATGAATATAAAACATCAGTTCAGGCGTCATTGGAGAGGACATACAAAGTGTGGTCAGCTCAATATCCTGTATGCTCGCTTCCCCTTTTTCATCTGCTTCTTCTAGCAAATCACGAATCATTTGTCTAAGCGATTGACTGTAATGGCAATCATACACTTTACTCGTCTGCTCTAAATTCCCAGATATCGTCAGCATCCGAATCCAGTCTAAATGATGACCGACAATGAGGTGAATTTCTTCGAGGACATAACGCAAACGTTCACGAACCGGCTGGTCACAGATTTTGCTCAAGTAAAGATGCAAAGCAGGAATCAGCTGTTCAAATTTTTCTCCAAGGATCGAAAGGCACAAATCACTTTTATTGGCATAACGGCGATAAAGAGTACCCTGTCCAACACCAGCTGTTTTGGCAATTTTATGCATGCTAACATTTTCCACGCCAAATTCCTGAAACAAAGAAAAAGCGACTTCTTCAATTTCCTTCCCAATATCCTTTTCCATGATGCTTCACCTTCTTTACCTTCATCCAAATTACACTTCTCTCTATGTGTTCAATCAAAACTTTTTTGTTTTCATTAGGACAATTGTACCGGTATTATCTTACGGACAACTGTCCGCTTTGTCAATCATTCTTTAGTAATTCGCTTGAAAAAGATCATTTTCTTTCATAACTTCCTATGAAATAAGAGAAGAATCTAGTAAAAAATCCTCCTTAATATCATATATTAGACCGATTTTCGATTTCGAGAGAATCAGGTATGATCAATTAAGAAAACGCTTTCAAAATAAGAGAGGGGAATGCCTACATGTCTTACCGTGTGAAACGAATGTTGATGTTGCTTGTCACTGGAATCGTCTTGAGTTTATCCACATTTACTGCGGGTGCCTCGGCCCAAACGGGTGGATCGTTTTATGAGCCTTTTAACAACTATAATACGGGGTTATGGCAAAAAGCCGATGGGTACTCGAATGGAAATATGTTTAACTGTACGTGGCGTGCAAACAATGTCTCAATGACGTCGTTAGGTGAAATGCGATTATCGCTCACAAGTCCTTCCTATAATAAGTTTGACTGCGGAGAAAACCGTTCTACTCAAACATATGGCTACGGGCTTTATGAAGTCAGCATGAAACCAGCCAAAAATGTGGGGATCGTGTCTTCGTTCTTTACTTATACAGGACCGACGGATGGTACGCCTTGGGATGAAATTGACATCGAATTTCTAGGGAAAGATACGACAAAGGTTCAGTTTAACTACTATACCAATGGTGTAGGAAATCATGAAAAGATCGTTAACCTTGGTTTTGATGCAGCTAACTCATATCACACGTATGCATTTGACTGGCAGCCTAACTCGATTAAATGGTATGTAGACGGACAATTAAAACATACTGCCACTACTCAAATCCCTCAAACGCCAGGAAAGATTATGATGAACCTGTGGAATGGTGCAGGTGTCGATGAATGGCTCGGCTCCTATAACGGTGTTACACCACTCCACGCACATTATAACTGGGTGCGTTACACAAAAAGATAACCACATCAGAAAACCTGTGACTTGTCACAGGTTTTTCTTCATTCAAATGGAATTGGTTTTTAGTTGATGAACGAGCTTTTGTTCATAACTGTGGATAATATCTTCATAACTTTCTATCTTATAATCTAATCGCTTAATCGTCTCTTCGATTTCCTTTTGCTTTTCTACAAGTCTTTCTCGCTCATTGACCAAAATACTTTTTCGCGAGGACAGGGTATGATCCTCGCCCTCAATAAATAAAGCTGTATATTCTCGAAGTGCATCAATTGAGAGACCCGCATTTCTCATACATTTGATAAATTCAATCCACTGAATATCCTCTTCTGCATAATCACGAATACCGCTTTCATCACGACGGATCGGTCGAATTAACCCAATATTCTCGTAGTATCTGAGCGTAGCAGTAGATAAATCGAGCTGCTTGGCGGCTTGTGCTATTTTCATTGTTTTCACCCTTCTCTTCTTCTCTCACCTTATGAAAAATGAAATTCCTTCTTTTTATCATCTCCAATTTGATAGAGAACGCAAGATGCTTTTGGCTCAATTCTTTAAAAAGCCTGAAGAGGGTTCTCCATTGACTTAGAGTTCACTTTAAGACGTACAGTATAGAAGTAAAACAGAATCTTACTTTTGAAAGGATGATCCAGAATGTGTCAGACGCACCAATCAAACGTTTTAAGTGTTTCACATGCAAAAGCGAATTTTGAACGGACAACCATTGAACGAAGAGCGCTTCGTCCACATGATATTTTAATTGATATTCAATTTAGCGGAATCTGTCATTCAGATATCCACAGCGCCTTTGATGAATGGGGCGGCGGTATTTTCCCAATGGTTCCGGGTCATGAGATTACTGGAGTTGTTGCGGCTGTCGGTGATGATGTGACGAAATTTCAGATTGGAGACCGTGTAGGCGTTGGTTGCTTTGTGGATTCCTGCGGCACCTGTGAATATTGCCAAAATGGAGACGAGCAATATTGTACGAAAGGAGTCGTCCAAACCTATAATAGCATTGATTATGACGGGGAACCAACTTATGGCGGCTATAGTCAGAAGATTGTCGTGACAGAGCGTTTTGTCGTCAGCATTCCAGATCAACTATCCCTTGATGCCGCAAGTCCTCTCCTCTGCGCTGGCATTACCACTTATTCTCCATTAAAGCACTGGAAGGCAGGCCCGGGTAAAAAAGTCGCCATCGTCGGGATGGGTGGGCTCGGTCATGTAGCCATTCAATTCGCACGTGCACTTGGCGCTGAAGTCACGGTATTAAGCCGCTCGATGAATAAAAAAGAAGAGGCACTTTCATTTGGTGCAAAAGACTATTTTGCCACAAGTGATCCCGATACATTTAAAACATTAGCCGGTCAATATGACCTCATTCTCAATACAGTCTCTGCCAATATCAATGTAGACGCCTATTTGTCCTTACTTCGCGTCGATGGAACCTTAGTGAATGTCGGTGCACCGCCTAATCCAGATCAATTCCACGTCTTTTCATTAATTTCCGGCCGCCGCAGCATTGCAGGTTCACTCGTTGGCGGCATCCAAGAAACACAAGAAATGCTCGATTTCGCAGCTGCTCACAAGATCGCACCACAAATTGAAGTAATCAACGCAAGTCAAGTGGATGAAGCGTATGAACGTGTGCTAAAAAGTGATGTGCGTTATCGGTTTGTGATTGATATTTCGACATTATGATCGGATTCTATTTGGAATGACCAGCTCATCGGCTGGTCTTTTTTTAACGGTGGATATTTTGTTTTTCTTGTAGCAAGGATTCTTGAGAAGTTGATAAAAAATCTCTCTTTTTTAGAACTAAATTTATTGACAAAAAATAAATAAACATGATATTATTGAAAATTTGATTATTTTATCTCCAAGTGTGGTACCCTTAAAGTAGATACATGATATGGAGGCGGATGATATGTTTCAAATTGGTGATAACATTGTTTATCCAATGCACGGAGCAGGTATAATTGAAGCCATAGAAGAAAAAGAATTCTCTGATGAAAAACAACAGTATTATGTGATCAAAATGTCAATCAGTCATATGAAAGTGATGATTCCGACACGAAAAATATCAGGTTCACGTATTAGACCTGTTACAGATCTACTGGCATTAAACAATGTGATGCACGTTTTCCAGCATGGCGAATCAGATCAATTACTGACATGGAAAGAAAGGCATACAATTAATACAAACAAAATAAAAACGGGTGATATCCAAGACGGTGCAGAAGTTGTGCGTGATCTAATGCGGATGAAGAAAGAGAAAGCACTAAATGCAAGTGAAAAGAAAATGCTAGATGAAGCCCATGAATTTTTGCTAAGTGAATTAGAAGTCATCGAAGGGATTACAGAAAAACAAATCAAAAGTTTCTGTTAAGAACTATGCCGGTCTTTACGGTATCCCTCACCATTTTTGAATACATGTTCTCTACGAACCAATCCATCCTTCAATTTTATTAAAGAAAAAAGAATTTATTTAGGCAAATTCCGCATATTGTAAATCCAATATGCTATACTGTTGATAAACCTTTGAAGCATGAATTTTTTTACGATTACCTTGTAACATCTCCCTACTTGTACGTTGAGTAGGGTTTTTTATTGCAGAAATAAATGAAAACACAAAAAAACAGGCTCTCTACAGAGAACCTGTTTTGATAGAATGAAGATTAAGCAATTTTTTGAACGTTAGCAGCTTGAGCTCCACGAGAACCTTGCTCTACGTCAAATGATACTTTTTGACCTTCGTCTAAAGATTTGAATCCGTCGCCTTGGATAGCTGAGAAATGTACGAATACATCGTCGCCTTCTTCACGTTCGATAAATCCAAAACCTTTTTCTGCGTTAAACCATTTTACTGTACCTTGTTCCATGTTTGTTGCCTCCTAGTGCGTTATCACACAATGTATTATACTATCCTTGCCCAAAGTATCCTCAAGACGAAAAGTCTTTCTTCATGCTATCCTTTACGCCGAACAAAAATAATTATTCTTATTGTAACATGAATCGGAAATTATTGCAATTTAGGATTTAAAAGAACACCAAATACACTATGGTAACACTACAAAGACAGGGATTAATTGATGAAATGTTCATTTAGCTATGCTAAATCATTTGTGCATAAAATCAGTTTTTTCAGCATGAAAAGAAATTTTTATCTAAATTCTCTCTAAAATCGACTGAACAAAGTTAGTTTTTCCCTCGGCATATTTGTGTTTGTCATTTTTATTCAAACTAGATAAGTTCAGTTTGAGCTGTTCGTACTCATTTCTTACTAATTCGTTACTTCTTAAATAATCCCTGAAATTTAACTGTTCAAGTAAATATCTATTGCCTATTTGATACATATGGATTTGGTGAGTGCGAGGTTCTCCTTTGTTAAAATAGTGTCTCTCAGGTAAAACATTGGTCCCTCTATATGAATAACCCATCCCTTGCAAAGCTGTTACGCACTGTGTCCCGTCAAGAAAATGATCTATTTCAATCGCAATATCAATAATGGGTTTTGCACTCAAACCATTTACTGCGGTACTTCCAATATGATGCACATTTACCGTGTACTGACCAATGACCTCTACTATTCGTTTCTTTTCCCTTTCAAATTCTTTATTCCATTCAGCAGACCAAGGAACTAAAAAAACTTCTCCTCTTGGCAATCCAAGCATAAGCTCAACCCCACCTTATCATTTCATTGTTTAGTTGGAATTTTCAATAGTTTGAAGCCTTTCGATCGATTAGAATGACATTTATTATATGATAACTCATACAAAAAGCCCACTCGCATAAGATGAGTGGACTTTTTTTAGAAACTATAAAAATCATTAATACAGCCACGAACTCGAATCAAGAAAACTTCTATTTATACAAAGGTGTACAACTATATATTTTCCGACTCAAGTCTCTTTAACCAGTTATAAACCAATGAATTAAATACATCGGGTTGTTCGATTTGCAGGTTGTGGCCACCCATATCAAGCACTGCAAAAGTTGCCCTTGGATAGTCTTCGATCAGCCGCCACGCATCGTGATATCCGACTACATTGTCTTGACGCCCTGTGATAATGAGCGTGGGATACTGAAATTCAGATGAAATGTCGAAGGTATAGCCATACCCATTTTGAAGAATGTTATTGATGAATTCAAGATTTGTTTGTTGAGAAGGAAGGTAAATTTCATCTCGAAATCTTTCCCATTCCGTTTTTCCTTGCACAACTGCCATGGAGCAAAACTCATCCGTCTCCTCTGAAGAGAGCTGTGATATTAAGCTGCTGTCACTTTTTAGAACGGTCTTCTCTGGCACGACTCTTTTATCGAATACAGGTATAGTCATTGGAGCTACCAGTAGTAATCCACGAACGGTTTCCCGGCGTGAATGAACGATCCCTCTAGCTATGTACCCTCCATATGAATAACCACAAACAATAAACTGTTCATCAGGAATCATCTCATCCAAAAGACGCAATACCGCTTCTAACATATCATCAGAATTCTGAATAGACGGGTGCGGTTCGGAACGTCCCATCCCCGGTAAGTCTATGTATATTCTTTTCCAATCGCTTTGTTTTTCAAATACCGGTTCCAATGCATGTAACATCACTTGATGGTCAAGTGTCCAACCATGCAATATAACGATCGGAAATCCTTCTCCAATGACTTCATGGTAAATTGACATGTATTTTCCCCCTTTCCTACACTTCAATATTTTATCACAATTTTAGCAATATTCTTTGTTCCACTGAATTTAGCATCATCGTAAACTGTCATAAATAACGGTTCAATTACATCGAAAACACAAAAAAACCAAAGGTCTACAACCTTTGGTTTCTTAGATGCGGCCGAGAGGACTTGAACCTCCACGGGTTATTCACCCACTAGGCCCTCAACCTAGAAAATTTGTATTACCACTTACGAAAAGTTGATTTTATTACAATTAAGACAGACTATTTATGTTAAGTATCATTAATTCCAATAAAAGTTGGACAATAAAAGGACACTTTCATTTCGAAAAATTAATATTGTAATAGAATTTGTTGATACCTTCTCTCATAATTCAGTGATTTTCACCATTTTTTCAGAAATGATTAATCACAAAAAAGAGCAGACATAAAAGTCTACTCAAAATTTTCTTACCAATCTAATCCACCAATACCAGCGTAGACGCCAGGAGCATTAGGAATAAAACGCAAGTTTGCCCCTTTAAAAGTCATGGTGTTTCCATTTAACTTTATCCTCTTATTTTCACCCATAAAATGACCTTTAACATATTTAGTACCCCATACAGTATCTCCCAATACTCCTTTACGTACAACAGCGTAGTTGATACCTGTATTATTAGGTTTTGTACTCAATTGTGTATCAATGCCGAGAATTACATATTTGTGTAAGCCAGGAACACTAAATTTTGAGTTAGAGTAAAAAGTTTTACCACCTTGTCTTTTCGAAAAATCCCACCACATCAAGACATCCATTGTTTTCATCACTGGATCTTGATTTTCAATTATAGAGAAAGCATTCTCATAGTATTGATCGCTACCTTGTTGCAATGTTTTATTATCATCACTACTTAATGTATCAGTGTTAATATTCACTTTCCATTCAGTACCAACCTTCTTGACTTCCAGAGGAACGTCCTTTACTAATCCCCCTTCATAAGAAGAATTGACGACATAATAATGAGTACCATCACTCAAAGTTTCTGATTTTACTATTTCATAGTTATTTAATTTTTCATAACTCATCATCTCTTTATAATCAGCAACTGTTAAGTCCCTCTCATCAATAACATAACTCATGATCTTATCAACATTTTGTTCTTTAACAGCCTGAAGATATGACTCTAAAACTGACTGAGGTGTTACTCCTTTATTTGCAGAAGTTGCAGAAATACTAGTCGAAACAGTCGTAATTGCCAACGCAAAGACCAGCATGAAAACAAGACCGCCTAGAAATCTTTTCACGTAAAATCACACTCCCTATAATTTTTACACACAAAACTATTTTTACATATAAATACCAAATTGTAAATACTTTTCCACATAAGTTAAGGAATAGACATGAAATCTACTTTTCCAATTTTGTTTCTTTCCCTTTAACTTCTTCATAATCAGGTTTTTTCATATATAAACCAAGTCGATCCCCATCTCCATTAGCGGGCATATTAGCCATTTCTTCGTAATCATCTCCCATTTTTTCATAGTATATATACGAGGTATAGTTCAAGGAATCATCATTATAAAAAACAAACTTAATATATTTACCACCATCATATACACGAACTAAGGGATTATCCCTTTCAACTTCTTCCGTATCATATCCACTCTCAATTAAAGAGAGTTTATATTTTTTTATTACATTATCAATCGCATCATCGTATTTATTTCCTCCACACGCAGTCAACAAAAGAAAGGCAACTATATTAAGGGAAATAAAAAGGTTCTTCAAAGTTCATACCTCTTTTCTCCATGTTCTTATTAATAATCAAAAAATGGACATTTAAAGAACATTTTCAGCTGAATAATTTGTAAACCTTATTAACTTCCTACACGCTCAGCTAAAATTTTTGATTCTCCACTAAATATTCTATTATAGTAAGCACTATCATTTTTTGATAAATCACCCGAGATCGCTATGCCCACGACTATCATTAATGCCAAGATAATCATTTTCATTTTCATATATGACTTCTCCTTTTTTAATTTCTGTTCTAGCTAGATTGACAATATGATAATAGTCACTAGCCATTTCAAATCTTCCAGCTCTTCTAAAGTATTCAGCTGCTTCTAATGCAAAGTCTTCAATATCACCATACATTTGCCTACTTTTAAAGAATGCAAAACATTGGTCTAGCAAATGCTTATCTTCTTTTATATACAGACCTTGAAGAATATTAAATTTCGAAATATATTCAACATCATTATTCATTTGAGCCAAAGAAATACCTTTTTTACATAAACCTTATCTTCAGTCGTTCTGTTATCCTTGCATAAAACATGAGCCATATTAAATATTGTTTTCGGCAAAAAGCTGTGGTTCCCTTCTTCAAAAATTTCAAGAGCACACTTTAAATAACTTTCTGCTGCTTCATAGTCTCCACGAGCATTAAAGCAAATTCCCAAATTCATATAAGATGTACCTTCTAAATACTCTTTGTTTATTTTTTGGGCGATCCTCAGATTTTCTTTGAATTGGCTAAGTGCTCCCTCATAATCTAAGATGTCCATCAAATTTCCAGCTATAATGCATTGAACATGGATAATATGATCATGGTAGGTATCATATTTACTGTAAATCCTAAGAGCCTTCTTAGCATAATTCAAAGAAAAGAAGGTTTGCTTCATATAATAATAAACTTCTGAAATTTTAAAGTAGAATTCAGCATGTTCAATCTCATCTTCAATATCGTTTAATTTAGTCTCCGCTATTCTGTAAGCACTTATGACAGTGGTTAACTCATGCCTTCTGAATTCATACATCCCCATAAAAAGAAGAAATAGTATTCCAACATGCCTGTGAGATTCCCTTCATTTTGCCGCAAGTGTTCGTATGTTTCATTAACTTCTTTAAATCCATTTGCATTCATATAAGAGAGCATTAATTCATGTCTAAAATCCAACAGCTGATAATACAACAATACATCTTGGTTCACTTCCATAAAATTACAGAATAAACCAACATCATTAGAGCTAGAAAAAGTATTATAAAGTTTATCCTCTTCATTTCAACCTCCTAATTTCCTAATAAAAAAAGTCGCTCATTTATGAACGACTACATTTTTAAAGCTATTCTTTTATACAATCAAATTCATTTTTTGTGGCTATTAATTTCCCTTTCCCCTTAATCATTGCATTTTGTTTAACAAAATTGTAGTTATAAAAAGAAAAACATGGTTGCTAATCTAGCAGTCACGTTTTTTGGGTTTCAACAAAAGCATAAAACAAGGTACAATAGAAAAAGAATACACGCTATTGCAGTAGCATGTATTCCAACGTCCCAAAAATGGGAGGTGAAACTATGATCCTTTTAAATATAGTCGCTACTTGCTTAAGCATAGTCGCGTCTGTAGCAACAATCTTCGTTTTATTCAAAAAACGAAAGAAAAAGGCATAGTTTTTGAGAAATGATGGACCCGATATTCGGGTCTTTCTTTATTTCCTCCATCTACTTCTAGAAGACTTCATCGGAAGTGTAAGAGAACTTGAATTATTTGTCGCTCTTCAATATCGCAATGTAAGAGTTTTTTAATTATTTGTTGCGCTTCAATTTTTTTAAAAAAAGAGGCACTCATTAGCTGTACTTCAATCACAAGTGTAAGAGTTATGCAAGTTCATTATAGCATCAATAAAATACAAATAACATATATTCGCATAAATAAAACAACAAATTACATATAAAACAGCGTAATCATTTATAACCCTCATGGTATTTATAAATACATCTCTTCAGCATATGCCACTTCAGGTCTGGAAAGCCCCCATCCACTCTTCAAACAGGCATTCAATTAAGATTTTAGAGGTACGCCCGTAAATGTCTTTAAACAGACATTGACCTTGAAACATTGACCCAAGCAGCTTTGATTTTCTATACTTGGTTCAAGATTCATCCATTTCAAGACATATTCCCTTTCATTCGGTTCGTCAAATGCCAAAGCAACACCAAAGTTTCCCTTGTCATCATCATGTAAAGCATCCTTTGTTGATTGTGAGATGGAGAACTTAGCATTAATGTAAGAACGCATCTAATACGCTCTCATTCATTTTATACTCTACTTTTTGCTTTCGGTGAAGCTTCTACTAACCTGCCAGCAACATTTAGATAAGACAAAAAACCAAAGGTCTATAAACCCTTGGTATCATTGATGCGGCCGAGAGGACTTGAACCTCCACGGGTTATTCACCCACTAGGCCCTCAACCTAGCGCGTCTGCCATTCCGCCACGACCGCGTGTATGATGTGCTCATATATTCATAAGTGCACTGTTTGAAAAAACAATGCGGGTGAAGGGACTTGAACCCCCACGTCATAAAGACACTAGATCCTAAGTCTAGCGCGTCTGCCAATTCCGCCACACCCGCGTGACAATGGTGAGCCATGAAGGACTCGAACCTTCGACCCTCTGATTAAAAGTCAGATGCTCTACCAACTGAGCTAATGGCTCATCTGCTATGCAGAAAAACATATTAAAAAATGGCTGGGCTAGCTGGATTCGAACCAACGCATGACGGAGTCAAAGTCCGTTGCCTTACCGCTTGGCTATAGCCCAACGAATCAAAAATAACAAAACATGACCCGTACGGGATTCGAACCCGTGTTACCGCCGTGAAAGGGCGGTGTCTTAACCGCTTGACCAACGGGCCATAAAATAATGGCGGAGAAGGAGGGATTTGAACCCTCGCGCCGCTTACGCGACCTACACCCTTAGCAGGGGCGCCTCTTCAGCCACTTGAGTACTTCTCCATTATGGCTCCGCAGGTAGGACTCGAACCTACGACCGATCGGTTAACAGCCGATAGCTCTACCACTGAGCTACTGCGGAATAATAAGACATGTTTCATTATATATATGCCAGAAAAATGTGTCAAGAATTTTTAAGCTTTTCATTCCTGCTTCATTTGCGACGGCTTTTATAATTTAACATATACTAATATAACAGTCAAGCCTTTTTCCATGCCATTTGTTTAACATGGCAGAAAGCCCTGGGCCTCTTCACGTAGACCAAGGGCCTTGATGCGGCCTTCCATGAGATTAAGACAGATGAAACTTTCGCATCCACTTATAAAAAGTACTTCTTGGCACTCCTGATAGCCTCGCTGCTTCTGACACATGACCTTTCGTTTTATGCAGTGCGTCTACCACTGTTTGCTTTTGAATCCGTTCCCTGAATGTGAGTTCTTTTGGAGTCTTCGTATACTCCGCTAGATGAAGCTTCTGCTTTTTATGATCAATCGACTCTAATACTGAAGCATATTGCGATTCACCAATCCATCCACCATTCGGAAAGAGAACCCTTAAATGTTCAAACAGGTTAAAAAGCTCTCGTATGTTACCTGGCCAGTGATACTCCTGCAATTTCTGAAAAAATGATTCAGGAAACGCTGCATTCCAGTGGTGCTTTTTTTGGTAATAACGATATAAATCATGAATGTCTTCTTTTCTTTCTCTAAGCGGCGGGATGTTGATCGGATAGACATGAAGACGGTAATACAAGTCTTCTCGTATTTTTCCTTCTTTCAGCAGTTCGTTCATATTACGGTGAGTCGCTGTGATGATCCGAATATCCAAAGGGATTTCGTGTGTCCCTCCGAGCGGTACGACTGCCCTTTCTTCTATCACCCGAAGAAGCGCTACTTGCATCGCATATGGGATTTCGCCTATTTCATCTAAAAAGAGCGTTCCTTTATGGGCTTGTTCAAATTTCCCTTTAGCTCCGTGACGTTTCGCCCCTGTAAAAGCCCCTTCAGCATAGCCAAACAGCTCACTTTCTAACAGGCTTTCAGGAATGGCTCCGCAATTAACAGCAATAAACGGCCCTTTATGCCTTTCACTGGCGGAGTGAATGGCTCTAGCGGCAAGTTCCTTTCCTGTCCCTGTTTCTCCCCAAATATATACATGAGCATCTGTTTGTGCCGCTTTCTTCATCTGACTAAGTGTTTGTTGAAATACCTTACTTGTTCCTGATTCCCCGGGAAATTGAGCAAATGAAACGGTGATGTCATTTTTCGCTGCTTCTTCAAGGGAAAGGGATATGCCTAGCACCTTCCCGTCTTGCTCTGATTGAATGATCTGCTTTCCCCGAATAACAAATGAATGATCCTTAAGCCGCTCGACATCCATTCCATACCAGTCTGAAAATCGGTCTCTAATCGACCTGCTGGCAGAAACAATTTGCTTTTTTTCATTACAGACCACATACGGTTTGTCTGCTTCCACCTGCTGGAGACAATGAGTGATCAGCTCCATTTCTCTCCTTTTTTGCTGGACTTGAATGTCTCTCTCGATGGCATAAGCAACCGTTGAAGCCATTCCAAGCATAAAAGGGTGCTTGTTATCCGTCATACAGGAGATGTCAATCACACCTATGATTGTACCGTCTGCATCGCGAATTGGAGCAGCTGAACAACTCCAATGATGAGAGGCGATAGAAAAATGCTCCGTTCCGTTGATCGTCACCGCTTCTCCGATGACAAGTGCCGTTCCGATCGCATTTGTCCCTACTTCCGTTTCGGTCCAGCGCGAACCCTCCATAAAATTAATTCTTCTTGCCTCCACCATCGTTCTTTCGCTTCCTGCCAGACTTAGCACATAACCGTCTGCATCGATGAGTAAGGCCAGCATGTCAGATTCTTTTAATTGCTGACTGATTTTATTTAAGTAAGGAAGAGCCGCATTTAGGAATAATGAATATTTCTTTTTTTGGGCACTGAATAATTCCTTTTCTAACAACGACTGTCCTTTATCTAAATACGGATTCACATTTGCCTGTTTACACCTGTGCCATGATTCTGCTACTCTCTTATTCAGACGAGACTGATCAAGCAAACCTTCACGAACAAAACGTTTCCACGTATTTAAATAACAAGGCGTCGGATTCATTCCATCCTCTCCTCTGGGGGCTTTTTATTCATTATAGTTAAATATAAAAGCGCTTTCAATCATCATTGGCTAACCCTCAAGAAGTCTTTCGGATAGAAAAGGAGTCTTGATCAGCAGTGCACCGCTCGGCCAATGGTTTGCAGCAAGGCTTCATGTATTGCCTCTGACAGTGTCGGATGTGCCGCAATAAACTGCTCTAATGTATCAGCGGTCAGCTCGGTATGCATCATCACCGCCGCTTGTCCAATCAGTTCTGTTGCATGCGGTCCGATGATTGAAATGCCTAATATTTCTTGATATTGCGGTTCTACAATGACCTTTACTTGACCGACTGGTTGATTTAAGATCAATGCCTTTCCATTTGCAGAAAAAGCACATGTCCCGATACGAATCTCCTCATATTGTTTTCTAGCACTCTCTTCATTTAAACCAACACTGGCGATTTCTGGAGAGGTGTAGATGCACCTTGGAATCACTTGTTCATTGACCTTTATATGTTCACCTGCCGCATGGGATGCCGCAACCGTTCCTTCATGAAAGGCAGTATGAGCAAGCTGGACACCACCTGTCACATCACCGCACGCATAAATATGCGGGAGATTGGTTTGCATATGTTCATTGACGTAGATTCCGTTTCTATCAAATTCAATTCCAATCTGATCAAGATTCAACTCTTCAAGTTGCGGAGTTCTGCCAATCGCCACTAAGCATAGGTCCGACTGGATGTCACACCGCTCTCCTTGATTATTCTCTACCACTACTTTTCTTGAAGTGGAATCAAGCTGTTTAACTGCGGCGGCCGTTAAAATGTCTACACCCGTTTCTTCGAGCTGTTCGTGAAGACATTGTGCGATTTCCCGATCTTCTTCGGGTAAAATGTGCAGAGCCCGTTCAATCATGACAACCTTTGATCCCATTCTGCTAAAGATGCTCGCAAACTCACAGCCGATCACCCCGCCCCCAATGATACAAAGTGAGTCTGGGATCGAAGAAAGTGACATGGCATCCTTACTGTGAATGATCCATTCGCCATCAAAAGGTGCAAACGGTAAAGCAGCAGGCGCAGCCCCTGTTGCAATAATGATTTGCTTTGCTTGAATGATTTCAGACTTTCCTTCACTTTCTATGAATAGCTCATGTGCTGATAGAAATGAAGCCTTCCCATTTACTACGGTGATTTTGTTTTTATTCATCAAGTAACGAACACCATCAGTGAGCTGTTTGACGACAGACTGCTTCCGTTTTTGGACAACATTCCAATGGATGGTAGGCTCATGTTCTGGAAGCTCTATACCAAAATGTACAGCCGATTTCACATGCTCATACATATCGGCGCTTTGCAAAAGTGCTTTGGTCGGGATACAGCCTTCATTGAGGCAGGTACCTCCCAGCTGACCTTGATCAATTAACACAACCTCCCTGCCAAAACGGGCGGCTGTTATGGCCGCCACATAACCTGCTGGTCCGCCTCCTATAATGACCAGTGTCATGGTACATTCACCTTCTTCCTATAAAAGAATGGATATTGGTTCTTCTAAGTGTGCTTTGACTGTTGATAAAAATGCAGACGCAGGTGCCCCGTCCAGCACGCGGTGGTCAAACGTAAGACTAAGTGGCAAGATGGTTCCTTTACACAATTCATCCTCTCGATAAACAGGGGTGTCATACATTGTTCCGATACCAAGGATCCCCGCTTCCGGCGGATTCAAAATTGGCGTGAAATGCTCTACGCCATACGCTCCAAGATTGGTGATGGTAAAGGTAGAACCTCTGATTTCGTCATGAAGAAGCTTCCCTTCACGTGCTTTTTTGCCATACAATTTAATGCTCTTCGCCAGCTCTATCAGCGTTAACCGCTCCGCATGCTGAATGACTGGTACAGCCAATCCGTTATCTAACGCAGCAGCAATCCCAAGATGAACATTCTCAAAGGTTTCCACAACTCCGTTATGATATTGACTATTCATTGCATGATGTTCTAACAACGAAAGGATCGCTGCTTTGGCTACAAAATCGGTGATGGTCAACTTTGTCTCGTAACGTGCGATGGCTGTTTCATTCAGCTGTTGTTGTAAGTTTGTCAGTTTTGTCACGTCCGATTTTATCGTAATGGTTAATTGTGCACTTGTTTGCAGGCTTTCCATCATTCTTGAGGCAATTGTTTTCCGCATCATGTTCATTGGCTGATGCTCTGTCTCGTTTTGTTTTGTCTCTTTCCGTTCAGGAAGGGCATTTAGCACATCCTCTTTCGTAATTCTTCCACCTGGCCCTGTCCCCACCAGCGTATCAATGTCTAGGTTGGCGCTATTCGCCATTTTGCGGGCAACAGGGGAGATTTTCTTTCTCTCTTTCTTTGGTTTTGGCTGGATGTCTCTTTCTTTCTTTTCCTTCACTTGTTCATTTCCTTCACCGATATAACAGATGACCGTGCCAGGCGGTACACCTTCTCCCTCGGGCACTTTTATATCCAATATGGTTCCTTCAGCAGGTGATTCAATCTCCATTTCAATTTTTTCTGAGTTGATGCTTGCAATGCTTTCTCCTTTATTTACGGTCTCACCGACCTCTTTATTCCAGACAGATACCGTTCCTTCTTTCATCGACATGCCCAATTTAGGCATCACAACTTCGACAGCCATCTCCCTCTCTCCTTTCTCTAGTTCAAGATCTTGTCATGACTCTTGCCAATCATCTCTAATACAGTGTTCACAACTTTATCAGGTGTTGGCAGATATATATCTTCAAGAGGTGGTGAAAATGGTACCGGCGTATGAGGAGCCGTCACTTTTTTGATTGGCGCGTCAAGTAAATCAAATCCTTTATCCGCAACCAAAGAAGAGATATCTGCGGCAATTCCGCACCTTGGATTTGCTTCATCGACAATGACAAGTCGATTTGTTTTTTCTACTGAAGCCAGAATGGCCTCTTCATCAAGCGGCGACAAGCTTCTTGGATCAATCACTTCAGCTTCAATACCTTGGGCAGCTAATTGCTCTGCCGCTTCGAGTGCTGTATGCACTTGTTTACCTACTGCAAAGATGGTTACATCAGATCCCTCTCTCTTCACATCTGCTTTCCCAAGCGGCAGTGTGTAATACCTTTCCGGCACATCTCCTGTGATATTGTAAAGCGTCTTGTCTTCAAAAAAGATGACAGGGTCCTGATCCTCGATCGCTGCCAGCAGCAGCCCTTTGGCATCATAAGGGGAAGAAGGTACAACTACTTTCAATCCTGGGATGCTTGTAAATAGCGCATACAAACTTTGCGAGTGCTGAGCTGCTGCTCTAAAACCCGCCCCATGTGTCGTTCTAATCGTGATTGGTACCTCTGCTTTTCCGCCAAACATGTATCTAAATTTTGCCCCTTGATTCAGCACTTGGTCGAGACAAGTACCGATAAAATCATTAAACATAAGTTCCGCAATTGGTCTTAGCCCTGTTGAAGCAGCTGCCATGGCCGCGCCTACATAGCCAGCTTCACTAATTGGTGTATCAAGTACACGCTCACGTCCGAATTCCTGGACGATTCCTTTCGTTACACCAAGAACACCGCCCCATGCTTCATCATCTTGTAAGTGATCTACATGAGCGCCTCCCGCAACATCTTCCCCCATTAAAATGACATCTTCGTCTCTTCTCATTGCCAGTTTAATCGCTTCATTCAAAGCACTAGACATGCTAATTTCCCTTGCCATTTCCCTCTCCCCTTTCAGATTTATTGATACGAAACATACACATCAGTCAGCAATTCCGTATGATCGGGATATTCACTTTCTTCACTGAATCTTACGGCTTCATCTATCGCATCTGCTACAGCCGCTTCAATACTTAATATTTCTTGATCCGTGAGCAGCTGCTGCTTTAATAATTCATTTTTAAAAAGAGTGATGGCATCTTTCTCCTCTTGATGTTCGGTTTTTTCTTGATTGGTTTTGTAGCGCTGAGCGTCTCCTTCAAAATGACCATAATTCCGATATGTCATGCATTCAATCAATGTCGGACCTTCTCCATTTTTTGCTCGTTCTATCGCTTGTTCTGCTGCTTGATAAACGGCTGTCACATCTTTTCCATCTACTTGCATACCCGGAATACCATAACTGGCAGCTCGATCCACAATCGATTTACAGCTTGAAGCATAAGAAAATGGCGTCGCTTCCCCGTAACCATTGTTTTCTGCGATGAAAATGACTGGCAGTTTCCAGATGGCCGCGAGATTGATTCCTTCGTGGAAAGTCCCTTGATTGTTTGCACCATCCCCAAAAAAGCAAACGCTTACATTTTCTGTCTTTTTATATTTTGCTGTGAGGGCTGCCCCGCACGCAAGTGGAAAGCCGCCTCCAACAATTCCGTTGGCACCGAGCATTCCTTTATCAAAATCTGCAATGTGCATAGATCCACCTTTTCCTTTACAAAGACCTGTGGCTTTTCCATATATTTCTGCCATCATTCCTTTTAGATCACAGCCCTTCGCGATACAATGACCGTGGCCGCGATGTGTACTTGTAATACTGTCTTGTTCATTCAGATGAGCGCAGACACCTACAGCAACAGCTTCTTCACCAGCATAAAGATGGACAAATCCTGGCAAGATCCCTTTTGTAAAAAGCGTGTGTACTTGATCTTCAAATTGGCGAATTTCCTGCATTTTTTGATACATCCAAACGGCTTTTTCTTTTGTGAGTGCCATTTCCATGATAAAACCTCCTATCTTTTTTGCTTGCACTTCTATACAAGCAAAAAGCGTGCCAACATCACGGCACTTGAAAACTTAAGTTTTGAGCGAATCACTTCGATCAAAAAAGAGACAAAATGAGACTTGAATCTCTATTTGTCTCAATATGTCTACTTCTTCTCACAAAAAAAGCATCCCATAAAGGAATGCTTATCAATCTGAACCGATTGTACGCTGCCATTTTAATTTTCCTTTGCAGACGCCGCACACATAACGAGAGGTATCAATTCGCCTTTTTCTAATAAAATACTGACCGCATCCTGTGCAAACATATTCTTGTCGTTTCTGTACACGTCTTTTATTTTGTACGGTCTTTAGCGGTGTACAAAAACGCGGGGCTCCTACTTGTTTTAATAACTCTTTAAAGGAACGGTCACGATGCTGATAGCCTTTCCCCTCAAGATGCAGATGATAATGACACAGCTCATGCTTGATGATTCCGATTAATTCTTCTCGTCCATGTTCCTCTAGGTATCGGCGGTTCAGTTCGATATTGTGTGTTCCAAGTAAATATCGCCCGCCTGTCGTTTTGAGACGGTCATTAAAAACAGCCTGATGGCGGAATGCCTTACCAAAGAACTGCTCAGAAATAAGTTCTGTTAACTGCTGTAGCTCGCTCTCCTTCAATCAAGATCGTTCCTTTCTATAAAAACCTCGAACGGGACAATTTCCCCTTTGCATACATTGAAGGTACACCCACTGTTTCGATCAAAGGAGGAATGGGCGATGCCCAACTGGCTGAAAAATCAGATGCAGAAGGCTTTTTTTGAAAAAAATCATTACCAAATCAAGTTGCTAAATCAATGCTGGTACTTCTACAGAAAAAAACATTCAGTCGCATCAAGGCACACCCCATCCTGAGGTGCGCCTCGTTTTTTTGTTTATTCTGGTTTCAGCATGGAGAGGGCAACGCGGCCTTTTGCCTGGTCAACGGAGTCCACCCATACAGTCACAATGTCACCAACTGATACAACGTCAAGCGGGTGCTTTACAAAACGGTTGCTGAGCTTAGAAATATGGACAAGCCCGTCCTGCTTGACGCCAATATCAACGAATGCGCCGAAGTCTACGACGTTTCTTACCGTTCCTTGCAGCTCCATTCCTTGCTTCAAGTCCTCCAATTTCAACACATCTGTTTTCAAAAGAGGTTTTGGTACTTCATCGCGCGGATCACGCTCAGGTCTTGTCAGCTGATCGACGATATCTTGTAGTGTGATGATGCCAATATCAAGCTGCTCTGCTGCTTCATCCAGCTTAACCTCTGCGATTTTCTCCTTTAACTGCTCTGTGCCAAGATCATCTGGCGTCATCTTGATCATGCGTAAGAACTGTTTTGTTTCTTTATAGCTCTCTGGGTGAATGCCTGTCCGATCGAGTGGATCTTGTCCATCTGCGATGCGTAGGAAACCAATACACTGCTCATAAGTTTTAGCCCCAAGTCTTGGAATGTCCTTTAATTCTTTTCTGCTTGTGAATCTTCCAATCTCTTCGCGGCGCTTGATGATATTCCCTGCAACGGCTTTTGAAAGACCTGACACATATTGCAGCAGCGCCTGTGAAGCCGTATTGACGTTCACACCGACTTGGTTGACGACTGTCTCCACCACGAAGGTTAACGAGCTGTTTAATTGCTTTTGGCTCACGTCATGCTGGTATTGGCCTACCCCGACAGATTTCGGATCAATTTTCACGAGTTCTGCTAAAGGATCTTGTAATCTTCGAGCAATGGATATAGCGCTTCGTTCTTCGACTTGCAGGTCTGGAAACTCTTCTCTCGCCAGTGCAGACGCAGAGTATACACTTGCTCCTGCTTCATTCACAATCAAATAGGAGACCGGCTGATCCAGCTCTTGAATGAGGTCTGCAATGAATTGTTCAGTCTCTCTTGAGGCTGTTCCGTTTCCAATCGCAATGACTTCAATATTTGATGATTGAATGATCTCTTTCACTTTTTGTTTCGCTTCCGCTTTTTTCTGCACTGGCGGATGCGGGTAAATGACGCCGATATGATGGACTTTACCTGTATCATCCACGACGGCTAACTTACAGCCTGTCCGAAATGCAGGATCGACTCCAAGTACACGCTTCCCTTTCATCGGCGGCTGAAGCAGCAGTTTTCTTAAGTTTTCAGCGAAAATATGAATCGCTTGTTCTTCTGCTTTTTCTGTCAGCTCTTTGCGGATTTCTCGTTCGATGGATGGCTGGATAAGACGTTTATATGCATCGTCAATTGCCGCTTCGATAAACGGTCTCGCCGTCGTCTGTTTGCCTTTTATGACTTGTTTGTCGAGATAGAAACGAATATTTTCAGCAGGCGGCTCGATGGCTGCCTTTAAGATGCCTTCTTTCTCTCCGCGATTCACCGCTAGTACACGGTGCGGCACTATCTTTTTGATCGGCTCTTGATAATCGTAATACATTTCATAGACATTTTTCTCATCGTTTTCGATGTCTTTTCCTGATGTGATCAGACTACCCTTTTGGTACGTTTCGCTACGAATCCATTTCCGCATATCAGGATCATCTGCCAGCTGTTCAGCAATGATATGCTGCGCACCTTCAAGCGCCTCTTCTACACTTGTTACTTCTTTATCTTCGTTGATAAAAGAAGCGGCCTTTTTCTCGATCTCATCGCTTGGCAATGTGAGTATATATTCCGCCAGCGGCTCAAGCCCTTTTGCTTTGGCTACATTTGCCTTTGTTTTACGTTTTTGTTTGAATGGCCGGTATAAATCTTCGACCTCTTGCAGTTTATGAGCCTGCTCAATTTTTTGTTTTAATTCATCCGTCAGTTTGTCTTGTTCTGCGATTAACCGGATGACTTCTTCTTTTCGGTTCATGACATTTTGGATATATGTATAGCGCTCTGAAATGGTTTGAATTTGCACCTCATCCAGCGAGCCTGTCTGCTCTTTCCGGTAACGGGCAATAAACGGGACGGTGTTGCCATCCTCTAAGAGCTTGATGACACTTTCAATTTGTTTGGTTGAAAGCTTTAATTCTGTTGCAATTTGTTTCAATAAAAAGTCAGATGTCTTCATACTTTGCATCCTCTCACTGTGTCTTCTCTTTTAGTGTATCAAAAAAATCGGTAAAACAGAAAAAAGGTCAGCTATTTTACGTAAGCTGACCAAGTACATAGGTGAGATCGTCCTTCTTGTCTTGTGTATATGTTTCAAGTTGTTTGGCAATATCTTCAACTGAATGACTATGCTTTAAACACATTCTCATGTTTGGCACATTCAGTCCGTCTGAATACATAATGAATGTCGATCCTTTTTCGTAGGAATAGGTGTATGTTTTATATTTTCTAGGTTTCCCTGATAAGTATCCTGATGTAGGAAGTGGATAAATATAGTCGCCAGAAGGGGCATTCAAGATGAACCGAATATTACCAACCGAACAATAGGTAAACTGCTGCTGGGAAAAATTCACCTTTAAGATCCCAACAGTGGCTCCGCGTTTATTTTTCATCGCCTGATTGCATCTGTCAATGAGGGTCGTCATATCCTCATGTCCATATTCTTCGACAATTTCGCTGACTAAAGAAGATGATTCATTGGCGAACTGACCGCTGCCTAATCCGTCTGCCACAGCACAAATTAGTTCTTCATCATCTGCTTTAATAAAAAAACTGTCCCCGCAGCATGATTTCCCTTCTTTATTCGATTGATAGATAATGGCATTCACATGCTCATGCTGTTCAATCTGTTTCATTACCCTAGCTCCATAGACGCATCTTCTGATAATGCATCTCGTAGCTTTTTAACTGCCTTCCGTTGCAGTCTCGATACATGCATTTGGGATATCCCTAATAAATCGCCTGTTTCTTTCTGACTCTTATTTTGTAAATAAGTCAGGTTGATAATCTCTTTTTCTCGATCTGTCAGAACATGAAGCACACTCTCAAGCATCATTTTTTGGTTTACACGCTCGTAGCCCTCTTCTTGTGAGCCGACAACGTCTAAAATGGTGACTGTACTTCCTTCAGAATCAGCCTCTACGCCTTGGTCAACAGACAGTGCTTGATAGCTTTTGCCCATCTCCATGGTTTCCAGAACTTCTTCCTCTGTCACATCTAGGTATTCTGCAATCTCTTGGACTTTCGGTGACTTTTGCGTCTCTGTTGTTAGATGATCAACGGCCATCTTGATTCTTGGTCCAAGCTCTTTGATTCGCCTTGGTACATGGACACTCCATGTTTTATCCCGTAAAAAGCGTTTGATTTCCCCGATAATGGTTGGAATAGCAAAGGCTTCAAATGATTTACCGACGAGCGGATCATATCGCTTAATGGCGCCAAGTAAACCAATCATTCCAACTTGTCTGAGATCCTCATGAAAGCTTTTTCCTTTTGAATATTTTTTTGCCAGCATATCGACCAAGTTTGTATAGCATTCGACCAGCGTGAGCTGCGCCTGCTCATCTTGATTGGATTGATAGCTTTGGATAAGGCGATCCACTTCATCTTTAGTTAGTTTCATAGTTTTGGATGGTTGTGTCATGGTCAACTCGCTCCCTGTTTAAAAACTTTGTCATCGCAACGGTAACTCCGGAGTTTGCTTGCACCTCGACTTCATCCATCAATGTTTGCATTAAGTATAAACCAAGACCTCCTTCTGCCAATTGATCCACCGTATGAGCAGTTGTATACGGTCCGAGGTCTTCTTGCTTTTGCTTAAAGTCAAAGCTACCGCCTTTGTCAGCGACAATGATTTCTAGACGATCTTCGTAGACAAGAAAGCGAACAGCTACCTCTCCATCTTCACCGTCTTTTCCTTTATAGGCATGCTGAACTGCATTTGTACAAGCCTCACTGACGGCAATTTTTAAGTCTTCAATCTCTTCGTAGACATAGCCCATTCGGCTCGCTACGCCTGAAAGAGTCAGGCGAATGATGCCTACATATTCTGGTTTCGCCGGTATTTTCATCTCGATTAGATCTACTGTTTCGTTCATTGTACCCCACCCTCTGACTTTGCAGAAATGTCAATGATGTCCTTTAATCCAGTAATTTCAAACAACCTTACAAGCCGATCTGACAAGTTCTCAAGCTTTAGTGTTCCACCTGCTTTTTGAGCTGCTTTAAACAGCCCAACAAATACACCTAATCCTGTACTATCCATATACGTAACATCCTTCAAACAGATTTCAAGATGCTCTCCCGCCTCGGCTTTAGGCATGAGTGTTTCTCTTAGCTGAGGAGCAGAGTACACATCGATTTCTCCGCTGACACTAATTTTCGTTTTTTGATCTATTTGATGCTCTTTTACAGACATATTCATTATGCATTCACCTCGAAATTCTTGTTTCCTTGAATTTTATATACCCGTCTATGCACTTTCTAAACCTTCCTTTTAAGGACAAGTAACGTAAAATCATCATGCAGCTGGAATTCTTGCAGCTTAAGTAAGCTGTCATAGATGGCATCCACCATTTCCTGAGCTGAATAGGATAGGTTCTCTGATATCAGCGCTTTGATATCCTCACGCTCTAAGAAGCCGTCCTCTGATTTAGATTCTGTGACACCATCAGAGAATAAGATCACCATATCTCCTACGTCCAGATGCTTCTCATACTGCTTATAATCAAAATCTGGTGCGATCCCAAGGACAAGTCCTTTTGCATCTAAATCGTAAAATTGATTCTCTTTATTGCAATAGAAAAAGCCCGGCTCATGACCAGCCGATGCATATTTAAATTCATGTGTTTCTTTATTATAGCTGCCATAAAACATGGTGATAAACATACTTGGGTCTACGTTTTGCTCGACAACACGATTTAGGGTTTTCAGCACTTTAGTTGGGCCGCTCCCTGACTCTGGCAAGGAATCCATCGCATATTTGATCATCGACATACAAAGCGCAGCCGGGATTCCCTTTCCAATGACATCTGCGATCGCGATATTAATCGTATCGTGATCCGTCACAAAGTGGTAATAATCTCCACTCATCTGTTTTGCCGGTACACTGATCGCCCCAATATCGAACGTATCTCCTTCTGGAATTTTCGTTTCCAGAAGGGTTTGCTGAACATTTGCAGCAATTTCAATTTCTGATTTAATTTCTTGCTGGATGCCTCTAAGTGTTAAATGTTCCTGATAGGCAAGTCCGTACCCAATCATGACTTCAATTAAGAAGTCTAGTGAATGAAAAACATCTTCCGGCAAATCAGGGTAAAGCTCCTGAATCACTTTTCGGTGAACACTCACTATTTCTTCAGGAGGTATTTGATGCTCAATGGTTTTACGGCTAAATTTTTGAGCTTGATAAAGCGATGTTTCAGTTAAATCACTGATATAACGACTGAGCAGCTGATGGTACCGCTGCTCCATTACCTCCTTAAAATCCATGGTTTCCCTCCTAGCGAAGCCACTTAACAGCTTGTATCTCCGTTCCTTGTTCTGGTGCAGAATCTAATTTAAATTCATCCATCAGTCTTCTGACGCCCGGCAAGCCTGCTCCGAGTCCACCTGATGTAGAAAATCCGTCTTCCATCACTTTACGTATATCCATGATGCCAGGACCCTCATCGGCTGCGATGACCTTGAGTCCACGCTTTCCACGCTCCATCACTTCTTCTATACAAATCTGACCTTTACCAGCGTATAAATAGATGTTTCGAGCTAATTCTGAAATGGCCGTCGTAATTCTTGCTTGGTCAACTGTTCCAAAACCAAGTTCTTTTGCAACGTTGCGCCCCAATTGTCTTGCTGCGACTATATCCCATTCCGTCAATATTTTTACACAGGATTGGTCTTTCATATCTATTCCCCCAATTCCCGCTTCAGTGTCTCAAGCCCTTGTTCAAGATCTAGTGCTGTTTGTATTTCTTCCAGCGATATACCAAGTTCAATAAGCGTCACAGCGACTGCCGGTTGTATTCCTGTTAATACAACTTTTGCCCCCATGAGCTTAGACATGGTGATCACATCGCCTAATACCTTAGCGATAAATGAATCAATCATATCGACGGATGTTAAATCAATGACAACACCGTTTGCTCCTGTTTCATGAATTTTATTCAGTAAGTCTTCTTGAAAGTGAAGAGCTGTTTGATCATCAAGCTCCCACTGTATTGAAATCAGAAGACAATTATATAATTTTAAGATTGGAATCTTCGGGTGATTTCTCAATTGGTTATCCCTCCAATGAAACAATTTTTCGATTTGTCATTTCCAAAGCAGTTTGAATTCCTTTTTGAAGGGTATTCTTTGTTGTAACCTGAGATAAATCAATTCCAAGGTTAACGATCGTTTGGGCTATTTCTGGGCGAATCCCGACAAGTAAACACTTCGCTCCTACTAATCTCACAGCCTCTGACGCTTGTATGATATGGTGGGCAACCATTGTGTCCACGACAGGTACACCCGTGATATCAATTAAGACGACCTGTGAGCGATGTTTGACGACACCATTGAGCAGGTTCTCCATAATTTTTTTCGCACGATCTGTATCAATTGTTCCAACAAGTGGCATGACGGTGATGTGCTCAAATACTGGGATTAGCGGGGCAGATAGTTCCTGCAGCGCAATTTTTTGAAGGCTGACGGTTTTTTCCCATGAGATGGAATACTGGTTTAAGATCTCGTTATGGATAGGTGTGATGAATCGATCGATTTGCCAAATGAGGTCATGACTTTCTTGTGTTGTATCTTTGTCATCGTTCATTTTTTCATATAAATGTGTACGAATTTCCGTTAGACCGTTTGCCAGCAACTTAAGTGATATACCCATTTGAACAATTTTTAAAGCAAAATTTTGCACTTTTTCTTCAAAATCCTCATTATCCCCCTCTGAAAGAGATGTAATGATGAGTTGAACATATTCCGAACAGATGGTTTCATACATTTTGTCGTTCAGCATCATGTCCGTTTCTTTTTCTCCGAGTCGTTTTAAAATGTCCGTCCACTCTTTTTCTAATTCCTTTTGATGCTTTCTTGCAAAAGCTAACACGATATGATTCGACATGTTTTACCCCCTACTTACATTTAAAGCTCTTCTTTAGTCTTTCTTCATTATAACGTTAATAAAAATTGAACACAAAAAAAGTTGCTCCCAGTAGAGCAACCATATCTCACCATATTAAAAATCAATAAGAGCCAAACTAACTTGTAAGGCTTCATCAACCTTCTCCATCATCTCATCATCAAGATGTGTGATTTTATCTGTCAGTCTTTGTTTATCGATTGTACGAATTTGTTCCAAAAGAATGACAGAATCTCGTTCAAAGCCGTACCGCTTTGCATTAATTTCGACGTGAGTCGGTAATTTCGCTTTTTGTATTTGGGCTGTTATGGCTGCAACGATAGCAGTCGGGCTGAAGCGATTTCCAATGTCATTTTGAATCACCAATACTGGGCGAACCCCGCCCTGCTCGGAGCCAACAACAGGAGATAAATCAGCAAAGTAAACATCACCGCGTTTAACAATCAAATGTTTAACCCCCGCTGACTAATCGCTCAACTGTATTCTCAGCCTCAAATTCTGCGTATTGTGCCTCTGAAGAGATATTCAGATTAATTTTCGCCATCTCCATGTAGCCGCGTCTCATCGATTCACGATTTTGTCGAATATTACGTTCACGAATATACGTTTTTGTCGCTCGGTAGATCAATTCATTTCTTGTTACCTTATCCTGCTCTGCTACTCGTTCGATCTCAGACATTAAAGTCTCCGGCAGTCGAATCTTCATTTCGTTTGTTGCGCTGGATTCAGACAAAAAACATACACCTCCACAAAACTTACGGATACCGTATCGATCCATTCCAAGACTAATCATACCATTATTCAATGCACAAGCAAAGCTGTTTTTTCATGATTTCTTATTAGAACATGAAGCGGCTCGCCACCCGTAAATCAAGATGATAATGGAGTTCCTCCTTCCCATTATACGCTTTTTTCCGAAAATCATACGGTATTTCCAAAATCTCTAAAAAAGGGAGAATGTTTACCCTACTTTTGTCGAATAAAAAAGAACGACGTCAGTTTGACTGTCGTTCTTTTGAATGTTGTTTATCAAAAACTTGGTCCGCCTTGAAGGAGTGGATTCCGCACTTGAACTCTTTTGTCGTCCTCTATATACACTCTCGGGACGCGGTGACCAATCGAGCACGTGATTTCATAATTAATGGTTTCAAGCCTTTTGGCGATTTCATCGACTGGTATCATGTCTTCGCCTTGCTTACCAATTAAAACGACCGTCTCGCCCACTGGAAGCTTGTCTTTCAGTTCAACCATGAATTGATCCATACAAACCCTTCCGGCGATCTTCCGACGCTTTCCGCCAACAAGTACTTCCGTTCCTGCCAGCTTCCGAATCCATCCATCTGCATAGCCGACTGGAACCGTGCCGATCCACGTATCTTGATTGGCTGTATACGTTGCCCCGTAGCTGACACTCTCACCCTTTTGAATGTGCTTCACATGGGCAAGCTTCGTATGAAGAGACATGGCTTCTTCAAGCTTGAAAGGCAATTCATCCTTGATTTCTTCTGACGGTGACAGCCCGTACATACTGATGCCGAAGCGAACCATGTTAAACAAAACGTCTTTAAACCTTAAACCTGCTGCACTGTTGGCACAATGAACGAGAAGCTTGTCCGTATGAAGCGGCTCAAGCAGTGTTTGAAAGGTGTCAACCTGGCGATCAAAGTAGGCCTCATCCTTTTCATCTGCTGTCGCAAAGTGAGTAAATACGCCTTCCAGCTGTAAATAAGAATGCTCGTCGACAAGCTTTTTCACTTCGTTCACTTGCTCTATCGTTTTCACACCTAATCGGTTCATTCCGCTGTCTATTTTCAAATGAAATCTTATAGGTTGTCCCATCTGGCCTTCCATCATGTTGATGACGTCTTTCAGCCAATCGATGGAGTAAGCGGTCATGATGACATTGTATCGAACGGCGACTTTGACATATTCAGTCGGTACGGCGCCGAGTACAAGTATTGGTGCTTTGATGCCTTTATTTCTTAAAGAAACGGCCTCATCTAAAAAGGCGACGGCTAAAATGTCTGCGCCCGCTTTGAGAGCAGCACTTGCCA
This sequence comes from Bacillus sp. FSL R5-0422, assembly GCF_038610765.1. NCBI lineage: Bacteria > Bacillati > Bacillota > Bacilli > Caryophanales > Bacillaceae > Bacillus > Bacillus sp. FSL R5-0422. The sequence goes on along the minus strand of NZ_CP152014.1, from coordinate 519,264 downwards.
CTTCTATATCTCCATGTCCATATGCATTGGCTTTCACCACAGCCATTAGTTGAACACTTTGACCGATATGATCTTTCATATGTGAAACATTATGCTTAATTGCTGATAAATTAATTTCTGCCCATGTGTCTCTATAAAAGGCATTTGTGTCCATCCGTCACACTTCCCTATTGAATGATTCAATCCTCTCATATGATACTAAAAATCAAGAATAAAGTGAAACAAATCAAAAAAAGATCAGCCCTTGCAATAGGGCTGATCTCAGATTGTTGACAAAGTGCTAAAATGATCTTTATTTTAGCACTTTGTCTTCTTTTCAGCGTGATAGAAAACCTTTGAAGTCTAGGAAGGCCGAGCACTGGCGCGGAGCGAATTTGACATTCGTGAGCACCGGCGCGCAGACCTGACAACGAATGCGAAGGTTTGTCTACACGCTGAAGATCAGCCCTTGCAATAGGGCTGATCCTTCAATTTCTAAGGCTCTCGCCTGAGATATTTATTTAGCTGACTGGCCTTCTACACTCTTTGCAACCATCAAGAGCTCTTCCTTCGATAGATCACTTGAAGAAATCAAGTAGTCCACTCCGTCAGATGTCCATGAAAGGGATTGATCTGTCAGAACCCCAACTGTCATGCCAAGGTCGACTGGCTCGCCGTTCATTGTCACAGGCGTAGATGCTTCAGCAACTCTCGCTTTTTCCTGAATGAGTGTGAAGGATTTCTTTCCGCCATACGTCATCACATAACGCTTCCCGGCATCTGTCATCATTTCTTTCTCTTCCATCTTTTTCACACCCTCTGGCATGTCAACTGGCGTTTTCACTGCGAAGCTGTCAGATGGGTCTGCACTTGTGGCAACATCCATTTGAGAGAGTGTCATGTTTTTCTTCTCATCAAATGCATCTTTGTCAAAGGATTTATTGAATTCAAAGTGAGAGAATTCCACTTTCACCATTGGCTTTTTGTCGCTATCCAGCACTTTCACACTGGCAGGCGCCATTGTTTTTTTATGAAAGGTAATCTCTTGGGTAGGCAGCATTTGGTTGTGCTGATAATTGGTTTTGGTTTCGAACACATACTTTGAATCCTTCGCTTTGAACTGAGCAGCACTGTCATTTTTAATGTCCTTCACGAGTGACTCAAATAAGTAGACCTGACTGCTATTATTCGGCCAATCACTGTGAAAACGGAAGCTCTTGTTCAATGAAGGTGTCAGCACAAACACACCATTGCCATTTCTTAAAATGACTTGACTCTGATCCTTTTTCGGATTTTCTAAATAGACACGGTAAAGTTCCGGCTTTTTGTACCAAATTTCTACCTGATACTCCTGCGGGTCATTTCCTGTCTCAATGGTCATTTTTGCTTTGGCTTTGTATGATGTCATTTCCTCTGCCTTTTTGTTTAAATCTCCAACGATATCCTTCTGAGATTTTTGACCGCATGCGGAGAGAATCAGTACAAAAAGGATTCCCGTTACAAGCAAAACAAAGCTTTTTCTCACCCTTTTCAACCCCTTCGTTAATTGTGTTAAAAGGAAGAAACCGCTTGTTTGACTTTAACAGTACGCCTCAAGAGTTAACTGCGTACCGCGAACCATCAAAGCCTGTTAGCAACTCGCCCTTCCTTATCGCACTACCCAATATATGAAGGGGGGACAAACAATATGCAGACTAGCTTGACAACCTTTCAATTAAAACTTGTGCCGCAGCATATTCTTTCGTGTGAGTGATGGACACATGAACTTGGTCGTCCTTCGTCTTTTCGCTTTTGATGAAAGGTTTTCCATGTTTGTCTTTCTGGATTTCTATGTCATGAAAGCTTAAATGCCTTCCAATTCCCGTTCCGTATGCTTTGGCGAAAGCTTCCTTTGCTGCAAAACGTCCTGCCAAAAATTCCAGCTGCCGCTTTTCACTAAGTGCGTGAAAGATGTCTTGTTCATTTAACGTTAAAATTCGTTCTGGCAAACGAGGTTGTCTACTAAGCACATGCGCGAGCCGGTTGATCTCTACTATATCAAGACCTATTCCTTTGATCATGAGGTACCTCCTATGATACTCGTACTAATTTGGATGTTCTCTTCATAAACGTGTTACTATAAACTTACCATTATCTAGTCAAAAGGGGTTTGTTATGTTTATTCGAACGGAGAGCTTTCAACAATTTATTAGATCGTATCCAATCGTCACAACGATCCTTGCTTTGCAATTTAGTCTATGGCTTCTATTTGCGCTTCCTATCCCTCTTATCCAGCTTGGTCACGACCATCTCGTCGGTTTCAATTATGGTGTAGCTGCTGGAGAATGGTGGCGACTTATCACACCTGTTTTTCTTCACGGAAGTCTGACCCATATTTTGTTCAATTCTATGTCATTGTTCTTATTCGCTCCAGCACTTGAGCATTTGCTTGGGAAGGTTCGATTTCTCATTATCTATCTTGGTGCAGGATTCATTGGCAACCTCGGAACCTATTGGGTGGAGCCTTTAGAGTATGTACATGTCGGCGCATCTGGTGCGATCTTCGGTTTGTTTGGCGTTTATTTATACCTTGTTCTATTTAAACCGCATATGATGGATCGCGGCAATTCTCAGGTGATCTTAACGATTCTTGCCGTCTCTGTCATTATGACGTTCGTCAACTCAAACATCAATATCATGGCTCACTTATTTGGATTGATCGGCGGCATGCTCCTAGCACCTCTTACGCTAGTTTTCCATTCAAAAAAAAGACGCTACTAACCTCATAAAAAATGTCGATCACTCCTATGAACAGGAAGCGGATCGACATTTTTTGTTTAAGAAGATTTATTTTTTTCATACGAATACCAATCCATTACACGTGCTGCATCTTCTTCCTCAAGGTGATGTACACCAAAGGAATCAAGCAACGCAGAGGATTTCACAAAGGTGTGAATACTCGCCACTCGGCCTTTCTTTTGGAAGAATGATTGTGTCATCGTATAGTTTTGCATTCGTTTTCTCAAGACAATTCCAGTGGTTTTGCCAATGCCTCTTGATGTCAGTTGAATCAATGGACCTTTGATCGTATAGCCTGATTGTTTATAAGCTAAATAGCCAAAAACCAACGCAATAGGAAGCGGAATGAGGGCCAAATACCCCCATGGCGGAAAACGGACAGATAGGATCACGCCGACAAGTAATGGCACAAAGCCGAAAGAGATCAGGTAGCGCTTGAGTGAACGCTTTGGCACCTTTTTCAATTCAGATTCTGGCTCCAAATGATAATCATCTGTGAATTGAGAGAGCAGTTCGTTGATTTTTTTCTTCCGAATCAGTGGAAATAAGACGGAAGAGGTTTCTTTTTCTGTAATAGAACCTCCTGCACTCACAAGCATCACCGTCGCAAAACCAAAGGGTTCACGAAGAATATTTTCTTTGATTTTCACTGCTTGAATTCTCGCAAGCGGAATGGTCATTTGATGCCTTTCAATGAGCCCTCTTGTGATGATGATGTCTTTCCCTTTTCGTTTTGCGTTAAAATTCGCATATTGAAGGGCTGTTACCCCAACACTAAGAATCCATGCAATCAATACTGCCATAAATATGAGAATCGCATAAATCTCAACACTCGCATGACTTAAAAAAGAAAACCGCTTGATGAATCCGTCCAAAGGAAGAATTTCATCTATTTGTGTGTAAATGGCAAGACACCCAGAAATAATGACGCCGATCCCGCTTGATGTGGTCGCAGCCAAAAGCAGTTCTGGTATCCCCATCCGGTAGGAAACATTGATTTCTTTTTCTACAGGTTGGTGTGCTGCCAGAGGATCATGCGGGGTACCTCCATTTTCATCCACCATTTCTTCTTGTTGCAAGCTTTTCTTCCGGTTGAAAATTGATTGCTTTAATTGTTCCGCTTCTGCTTTTGTAATCGCCGTCAGACTCACTTCCGGACCGTCTGTTCCGCCAGCTGTTTCGATTTGAACACGCACCAAACCAAAAATCCGCTGAAAAATACCTTCACTTGTATTCACCGTTTGAATTCGTTCTAACGAAATATATTTTTTCTTTTTTGTGATGACGCCCGATTCTACGCGAAATTCATCATCTTCCATCCGGTAGGTGAAACGCCTCCATGCTAAAACGGTTAAAACAGCTTTCCATAAAAGGAGCACACCAAGAATGATAAATGCATAAAAACGAATGCTCGAATTCGAGTTCACAAAAATAATCACGAAAAAAGGGATAATGAAGTTTTTGATCATGGATACGGCATCTGATATAAAATCAATGAACATCGAGATTGGATGTACACGTTTTGGTTCAGACATCATCTTCCGTCACCCTTGCTAAACGAGATATGTAATCACGAAGCTCATCTGCTTCTTCTAATTCTAGCGCCGGTATATCATGAACTGTGGCAGCAGTCGATATTTGAACAGAAGCCAAACGGTAGCGCCTTAAGAGTGGCCCTTGTGATGTATCGACATGCTGGACACGCACCATCGGTACAATCACACGTGTGACACGAATGAGTCCATGCTGAATTTCGATTTCATTTTCGAAAACTTCGTAGCGCCAGATGCGATGACGGATTTTCGGTATAAGCCAAATGCCAAAAATAGCCTGTAAGACCCATAGACCAGCAAGGATGGCGCCAATCCAATATGGCCAATGAAGATAATAACTAGCAACAAATACCCCAATGATGATGAGTAAGAAAATCAATGAGATGATTCCATTTTGAAGGCGCCATACCTTTAAACCACTTAAACTAATTTGACGTTGCGGCTGTTTTCTCACATTCTTCCCCCATTCTCTTACTTTTCTATCAATATATTACGAAAGAAAGCCTAAAAAGTTTCAGGAAACCTGTTAAAAAAAGCGAACCCTGCAAAGGATTCGCTTTTGAATTAGTTGTTATAAGATTTCTTTTGACGGCGATCGCTAGAAGAACGATTGCGGTCATTTGAAGAACGCTTTTTGTCACCGTAAGATGAACGGCTTTTTCCGCGATAGCCGCCTCCGCCGCCACCGTCTCTACGTTTAGAAGAGCTGCGGTTGTTACGATTGCGTTTTGAAACCATTGGTGCTTCATCTGTCAAACGAACAGGCGTTGCATCCGGCTCTTTTGTCATCATTTTGATGGCAGCCGCAACCACTGTGACAGAATCATGATCTTCTAGTAATTCAGCTGCTGCTGTCATGTAGAAGTTTAAGTTGTTTTCACTGATGATTGTGCGCAGACGATCAACAGTTACTTGTTGTTGTCCTTCGATTGCCTCATCTAGTGTTGGTTCTTTCATACGATCCATTTTACGTTTAGTTGTTTGCTCGATCGCACGAAGCATATCTTTTTCACGTGGTGTGATGAATGTCATCGCCATACCTGTACGTCCAGCACGTCCAGTACGTCCAATACGGTGTACGTAGCTTTCTGGATCTTGTGGTACGTCAAAGTTATACACGTGTGTTACGCCTGAGATATCAAGTCCACGTGCTGCAACGTCTGTTGCGACAAGCACATCGATTGAACCTTCTTTGAATTTACGAAGCGCAACCATACGTTTCGCTTGAGTTAAGTCACCATGAATACCTTCAGCTGTATAACCTCTAAGGTTAAGTGCTTCAGTCAATTCGTCAACGCGACGTTTTGTACGGCCGAAGACAATTGAAAGCTCAGGTGATTGAATGTCAAGAAGGCGAGTCAATGTATCAAACTTTTTACGCTCATGGATATCCAAGTAGAACTGTTGGATGTTAGAGACAGTCATTTCTTTCGCTTTTACTTTTACGTGTTCTGGGTTTGTCATGAAACGTTCTGCAATGCGCTTAATTGGTGCAGGCATTGTCGCAGAGAATAAAAGTGTTTGGTGTTCACTTGGTACATTTGAAAGGATCGATTCAATGTCTTCGATGAAACCCATGTTTAGCATTTCGTCTGCTTCATCAAGCACAACAGTTTCAACATTTTGAAGACGCATTGTACGACGGTTAATGTGATCGAGTAAACGTCCTGGAGTCCCTACGATGATATGAGGATTTTTCTTGAGTGAACGGATTTGGCGACCAATATCTTGTCCACCGTAAATCGGAAGTACGCGCGCACGCTTGTCTTGGCCAATTTTGTATAGCTCTTCAGATACTTGAATCGCTAATTCTCTTGTTGGCGCAATGATAATCGCTTGGATGTTTGGAGACGCTGGGTCAATTTTTTCTACAAGAGGAATACCAAACGCTGCAGTTTTTCCTGTTCCTGTTTGTGCTTGTCCAATGACATCTTTATTCTGAAGACCGAGAGGAATTGTTTCCGCTTGAATCGGTGTTGCTTCTTCAAATCCCATGCGGTTAATAGCTTTCATGAGACTTTCGCTTAATTGAAAATCTTGAAACGTTATAGTCAAATTATTCAAACTCCTTCTAATTGCTGTTTCAGTAATCTCGTGAATGATCATTAAAAACTGCCCTTTTCCGAAAGGACAGGTCCATTATATACAAAGCCCGAATTACCCTACCTTATATCTTACCATTACACTATTTGTTTTTCAACAAGACAGAAATGGATATATCTACTGTTCCACAATGACAGATTCACCATCACTTTGATCGCCATCCATCCATTTCCACTTTTCGAACAGTTGAATTTTTCCGTTATCCAACTGATTAGGTGTAGAATTGCAAGACCCGCTTCTCATGCTGCCGTCTTTGCTGACATGGTGGTACCTAAAATGAAGTGTTCCATCCTCATTTACAGTTCCTACAAGTACACCAGATATAATACTGCCGCCTTGATACGTGCCCGTTAATATATTCCCGTCCTGACGATATTGAAATACGGTGCCAACCGATACTTCTCCATTACTCGAATTAGACTGCGGGACAAAGGTTTTTCCGTCATATTGAAACAACCGAATCAACCACCTTTTCTTTCCTATTGTACCATAGGCTTGTCACTCATTCGACAAAAATGATGCAATTTTTAACAAGTGGGATTCAATTTATATTAGTTTAGCCACATTTTCGCTTTTCTATAGATTAAATTGTTTTTTTCAGAAATTCCTCTACTTTTTCAAACAATTGCTGCGCACATGGCTCATGACAAACATGGTGTTTACAATCAGGTAAATAAAACATTTCTTTCTGACGAGACGGGATTTTATGGTCAATCAATTGTGCACTTGAAGCTGGGACAATCCCATCGTTTTCCCCTTGAACAATTAACACAGGGAGGTGAAGCTTCTCAAGGGAGCTCTTCGTTTGCTTCACCAGCTTCATAAATTCTACAGCGGCTGACAGCGGTGTGCTCGTTAGCTTATGGCGGTATCTATCATACAAAGGGTTCGTATCAATTAGCCCAGACAATGATTCCTTCACCATCTGCCTTGTGTCTTGAATCATTTGTTTTGGATTCACATATTTAGCCGCTGCACTTAACAGGACAAGACGAGCGACTGGATACTTCGCTGCAAGATAAGAAGCAATCATTCCTCCCATAGAAAACCCGATCAAAAAAATAGTCTTACATGTTCTGTAAAGAGAAAGAAGTTCTAATTCAGCTGTCGCAATCCATTCTTGATAGAGAATACCTTTTAGCTGAAGCTCATCTCCATGCCCCGGAAGCGTGACAGACTGAACATTCCAATCTGTCTTCTGCTTTAAATATTGCGCTAGCGGTTCCACTTCATAGGGGGCACCAGTGAATCCATGTATACATAGACAGCCAATCATTCTGTCACCTTCTTTGCCGCTCACTTTTTATAGTGCAGTAATGACTTCTTCTAATCTCATGCCGCGTGAAGCTTTGACAAGGACCACATCATCAGGACCTGCTACGTCAGCAAGTTTTTTCTTCAGTTCCTCTTTGTCCATAAATGAGAACACTCGCGTATCACCGAATGATTTCTTTGCTCCTTCAGCGATGAATGCACCTAAACGGCCATACGTCATCACATGATCAATAAATTCAGGCTTGATGTAGCGGCCTAGTTCATAATGATATGTTTCTTCTTCGCTACCCATCTCTAGCATGTCTCCAAGGACAAGAATGCGATTTGCGAAGCCGTCCATATCTCCTACAAGATCAATAGCAGCTTTCATAGAAGTAGGGCTTGCATTATACGCATCATTGATAACAGTAATTCCTTTTTCTGTTTTAAACAGTTCAAGACGCATTCCTGTTAACTTTGTTTGCATGAGTCCTTGGGCGATTTGTCTTTCATTCAGTCCGAAATGCTGACCTATAGCAATGGCAGCAAGGGCATTCTTCACATTATGTTTCCCTAATACAGGAATGAGAAACCCTTGAGCATACCCTTCAACTTGAAATTCAGTTCCTTCTGCAAGCTGGTTAATATGCGTTACCTTAATATCACAGTCATCTGCTTCTCCAAAGGTTTTCACTTGCTGAGAAAGTTGAGTCGCTCTCTCGCGAATCAAAGGTTCATCTCCTAAGTAGTAAAAGGTGCCATCCTCTTTCAACCCTTTTGTAATTTCACATTTTGCATCAGCAATGGCTTCTCTTGATCCTAAATCTTGCATATGAGACTCTCCGATATTGGTGATGACTGCTGCATCAGGCTCAGCTAGGTTTGACAAAAACTCGATTTCGCCTTTTGCGCTCATGCCCATCTCTAATACAGCGATCTCTGTACCTTTTGGCATTGAAAGAATGGTGAGCGGAAGACCGATATGATTATTAAAATTACCGTCTGTTTTATGAACTTGATACGTTGTTTGTAAGACGGAATGAATCATATCTTTCGTCGTGGTTTTCCCGTTACTTCCTGTAATACCGACAACACGAGGGTTTTCTTCTTTTAAATACGATTTTGCCAATTGCTGAAGGGCTGCCAGTGTATCGTCGACAAGAATGACAGGTACGCCTTCTGGTGGATTGGTTTCTTTTTGATTCCAAAGAACAGCTGCCGCTCCAAGCTCCACTGCTTTAGAAGCAAATGTGTGACCATTAAAATGTTCTCCAATTAGGGGGATAAACAATGCACCTTTTGATACTTTTCGTGTATCTGTCGTCACTCCGTGAATTTGCTCTTCGCCAAAAGCTTGATTAGATAGTGTCCCACCAGCCATTTGGGCGATTTGTTTCACTGTACGTTTGATCATGATTTTTTCGCCTCTCTTTCTCATTTCACGTTTGAAGGAAAAGAGACACTACCTAAGGATAGTGTCTGCTCGTTGCTCACATTAAAAAGTCGTTTTAATGGTTTGTTTTTCTTGATGGCGTTCAATTGCAAGTGACACTAGCTTTTCAATGAGCTCTGGGTACTCTACACCAGTGTGCTTCCAAAGCAGCGGGAACATACTAAATGGTGTGAATCCAGGCATTGTATTCACTTCATTGATCAACACTTCGCCTTTTTCTGTAAGGAAGAAGTCTGCACGTACAAGACCAGAACCATCTAGGGATTTAAATGCCTTAATCGCCATATCATGAATCGTCTTATACTCATCCTCTGACACACTTGCAGGAATGATCAAATCTGTATCGCCATCTTCATATTTTGCTTTGTAGTCATAAAAATCTGTTTTAGGTGCAATTTCACCAACGACAGAGCATTTTGGCTCGTCATTTCCTAATACACCAATCTCGATTTCTCTTCCTACGACGCCTTCTTCTACGACCACACGTCGATCATATTGGAAAGCCAAGTCGAATGCCGTTTGCAGCTCTTCTTTGCTGCGACATTTGCTTATTCCAACACTTGATCCCATGTTGGCAGGTTTCACAAAGCATGGATAGCCAAGTACTTGTTCCACCTGTTCTAAGCTGTCTGGTGTGGCTTTCTCATAGTCTTTTTTATTGAAGGAAAGGTGCTTTGCTTGTGCAAGTCCTGCTTGAGCAAAAACATCTTTCATCATGACTTTATCCATACCCGCGGCAGAAGCAAGAACGCCGTTGCCGACATACGGGATATTTAACAATTCAAGTAATCCTTGCATCGTTCCATCTTCACCATTTGGTCCGTGCAATAATGGAAAGACAACATCAATCTTCTCATCAGCAGATGTAGGCTGTGGAAACATGCTCTCGTTTAAAGAAGTCGGTAAAAACGTCTTTGCATTCTGTTCAAATTGAAGCATTCTGACGTTTGATACTGGTTCAGTGAGTTTTTCTCCTCTTAGCCATTCGCCCTCTTCTGTAATATAAATTGGATGTATATCGAACTTCTCAGTGTTAAGTGCTTTTGTAACTGCAAGGGCTGTTTGCAGTGATACATTATGTTCGGCTGACTTTCCGCCGTAAATCAATCCTAAACTTATTTTCAATGGATACTCCCCCCACTAAAATTCATCTTTACTATCTTATCACTTTCAAGCAAAAATGCTCTAATTAATTTTTCTTGTTACGGAATTGAAATGATTTGTAAAGTTGTAAGCGCCTCCCGAGCATTTGTATGTCATTCGCCTTTATTTTATATTAAAATGACATTGAAAAGGAGTTGTGACAAATTGAAAAAAATCACAAGTACTGAACAATTCAATGAAATCATTCAATCTGACAAAGAAGTCATCGTTAAATTCTTTGCAACATGGTGTCCTGACTGTACAAGAATGGACATGTTCATTCCAGACATCTTAGAGGCGTATGCTCACCATGAATGGTTTGAAATAAACAAAGATGATTTCCCTGAACTAGCAGAAATGTATCAGGTCATGGGTATTCCAAGCCTGTTAATTTTCAAAAATGGCGAAAAAACAGGTCATTTACACAGTGCAAACGCAAAATCACCTGAAGAAGTGACAGAGTTTCTTCAAGAGCACGTTTCTTAAATCGTAAAACGAAGGACATCAGCAAACACTTGCTGGTGTCTTTTTTTCTCTATTCCTTACATCAAATCTCTTCATAAGACGATTTATTCAGTCAAAACGTTTCAATGAGCGAAAGAATGTTTATCTAGATGTTTCTCTTACGACAAGAAATGACAGCAATTATTTCCTGGGAAAGAATGTGCGTCGACTAGTCTTCAAATTTGTCGATTACGTGAATTTTCTGAATATAATCTTTACTTCCAGCTTCGCACTTTATATAATAGAGATGCTAATTGAAAATGATTATCAATTTCATCTATGTGGAATGCTATAGACGTCTATTCTTATAAAGGAGCGATGAGTCACATGTCTAAGAAGAAAATCAAAACGTATCAGCAATTGATTGAAGAGAACAAGAAAGCCATCATGCGCGATCCTAAAATGATGGAAAGTATATACGAAACCATCGACAAAAAGCATCAGAAGCAGCTTGCAGCTACTGGACGTGAATCATAAACATAAGGGGGAGCAGTCAAAGCTGGCTGCTCCTCTCTTTTGTCTTTTCCAACAAAAAAAGCCGATAAAATCTATGCTTTGATTTTATCGGCTTTTGTTTTAATGAGATTTCGCTACACGGTCCTGCTTCATTCCTAAATAAATGAGCATATATGTGAGATAACCCATGGTCATTGTTAAACCACCAAAGAAGAACTGAGAAAAGACAGGCTCCTCAAATGTTGTGACAGCAGCAAGAATGATCCAGCTCGCATATAAATAAACCATGAACCATTTCATGTTTCTTTTAAGTGTATACAGAAAGAAAAGACCCGCTAACGAAAAGATTCCCAGCGCTAGTCTGAAATAAATAAGATGATCAAACTGGAAGGCAAAAGACACAAACGAAAACGACAGCAGCAACAAAATAGGTAAAGCCGTAATGAAATTTTTCACGATAGTGCCACCTCCAAGACTCCCTCTTATTATAAGACAAAATCAGCCGGTTATCGTGAAATGCAGACTCGTTTTCACAAAGATGTCACGAATTTTTCTTGTTATTTGACACAATTTTTACACATTTACATCGCGCTTCCAAAAAAGAACCCAAGCCGTTCCAACAAAGAATACAAAATGCGCCCCTACCATAAATAGAGAAAACAAAGGACTCATGCCATGGAAGGGCGGCGGTCCTTGAAAGCTGTACTGAGTAAAGTCCGTATTAGCAAAAAGTAGGATTTTCCCCCACTGATTTTCTAAAAGAGACATAATAGGCACAAGTGATTTAGCCGCATATAAAACAAAAAATGAGGTCACAAGCGCAACGAGGCTGTTTCTAAACAAGCTGGAACACATAAAAGCGAAGCTTGCCATCATCAACACTTCCACCCACTGAGATCCGATCACAGCAAACGTATGCTGAAATAAGCGTCCCGAACTTTCATCAAAAGCAGTACCAAAGAAAATAAGGCCAAATAGGAAAGCAATTACATAATAAAAAACAAACAAATAGATGACCGTCAGCACAAGTGTGATGTATTTTGACAGGAAAATTTGCAGCCTAGTTTTGGGCCGTATCAATAAAAACTTGATCGTTCTTTTTTGAAATTCTGTTGAGATCAAGGTCGCGCCAATGACAACTGCAAGCACCTGTAAAATAAATACGACGTTTGTGGAATAAGCAAAATAATTGGCAACAGTGTCTTGTCCACCAAAACTAGAAATGACTCGTTTCAATGCTAGAGCCATCGCCAATTGAAACACAACGATCAGTCCAAGTGCGATGAACGTAATCTTTTTCTTCATCATTTTTTTATGCTCATTCTTGATGAGTTGAAGCATCTGCCGTCCCGCCTTCCGTCCATTTCATAAATGCCTCTTCAATTGATGGCTTTTGAGGTGTCATTTCAAGTACATCAAACCCAGCCAGTACAAGCTGTTTGTTTAGCTCAGGCACTTGCTCTTTGTTCAATTGAAGTAAAACATGCGATCCATTTCGTTCATATGTATAGTCATGTGTCTCGAGCCACGTCACTGCCTTTTCCACTGGCTGAATATTCATGAGCATCTGTTCTTTCCCCTCTATGTCCCGAAGCATGGTACTAGCTTTGATCTCTCCTTTTTGAATGATGATCATGCGGTCACATAGCTCTTCTACCTCATGCAATAAATGTGTAGCAAATAAGACGGACGTTCCTTCTTCTCGCACTAGTGTTTGCAAGTGCTCCCTGAACTCCTTCATACCGGCAGGATCAAGTCCATTTGTCGGTTCATCTAAAATGAGCAGATTTGGCTGATGTAATATGGCTTGCGCAATCCCAAGCCTTTGTTTCATCCCCAGTGAATAGGTCTTCACCTTCTGATGAATGGCGTGCTCCAGACGAACTCTTTTGACCACTTCATGCATTCGTTCCTCCGTCACTCCATTGTGCATCGCCGCATACAGTTCAAGGTTTTCAAAGCCTGTTAAATAAGAATAAAATTCGGGATTTTCTATGATTGCACCAACAGATGACATCGCATGTCGAAAATCTTCATCCTGTGAATACCCATTGATCATGATTCGCCCGTTGTTTTTCTTCATCAAGCCAACGATCAAACGAATCAAGGTTGTTTTTCCAGAGCCATTTGGCCCTAGTAAGCCGACGATTTCTCCCTTCCCTATTTCTATGGATATATCTTGTAAGATTATTTTCCGGCCAATTCGTTTATCGACTTTCTCTACCTTTAAAACAGCAGACTCCAACGTGGTTCCTCCTTCTGATGTAAAACCTTTGGCGGCAAAGAAGGCCGCTCATTCTGTTAAAAGTATATCACGCAAGACAAGGAACTCCATGAAAAAAAGGGCTGATTGAGTCAGCCCTTCTTTTACATTACATGGATAGATTCGGTGATGCTGCGTCTTTCTCATGTTTTTTCTCAGTTTCGGTCACAATCACCGCGCATGCGGCGTCACCTGTAATATTGACAACGGTTCTTGCCATATCTAATAAGCGGTCAATACCAAGGATGAGCGCAATGCCTTCAACCGGAAGCCCAACCGAATTCAATACCATTGCGAGCATGATCAAGCCTACGCCTGGTACACCGGCTGTCCCAATACTGGCTAATACGGCTGTTAATACAACTGTGAGCATTTGCATCAGCGTTAATTCCACACCAAACACTTGTGCAATAAAGATGGTTGCCACCCCTTGCATAATGGCTGTTCCATCCATATTGATCGTAGCGCCTAAAGGCTGCACGAAACTGGATATCGGCTCAGGGACTTTCAATTTCTTTTGAGCGGTTTCCATAGATACAGGGAGAACCGCACTACTGCTAGACGTACTAAAGGCTACGACCATCGCAGGCGAAAAGTCTTTAAAGAATGTAAATGGATTTCGTTTTGCAAATAAAGCCAAAGTTGAGCCATATGTGAGAAAGAAATGCACCAATAGAGCTACTAATACGACTGTAAAATACAGCCCCATGGCTTTAATAGCTTCAAGACCTTGGCTCCCGATAGCCGTCACAATTAAGCCAAATGTCCCGTACGGAGCAAATTTCATGACCACTCCTACAAGGTACATCATGAGTTCATTGCCTTGTTCTAATATGTTGAGTAATCCTTCTGTTTTTTTGCCTAGCACTGCAATTCCTAGTCCTAAGAATACACAGAAGACAATGATTTGCAGCATATTTCCTTCAACTAAAGATTGAACTGGATTTGATGGAATGATGTTTAATAAAGTGTCTGTCGTAGATGGTGCTTCTTGAGGTTCGTATTCTGCCCCTTTAGTATCGAATGAACCAATGGAACCTGGTTTGATTAATAATGCTAATGACATCGCAATGATAATAGCGAAGGTTGTGGTCAGTAGAAAGTATAAGATGCTTTTTGCTCCAATTCGGCCTAGTTTTTTTGGATCTCCGAGGCCTGCTACACCAAGTGTAATGGAAAAGAAGACGATTGGCACAACCAGCATTTTAATTAGATTTAAGAAGATTTGACCTAGAGGTGTGAATAGATAAGGGTCTAACGTTTTGAATACATTTGGAGCGAAAATGTTAAGCAGAAGTCCCGTGATTGCACCCACAATAAGGGCAATAATAATTTTTGTCGCCAGCTTCAATAAAATCTCCCCTTCCTCGTCAAAAAGACCCACGAGAGAGTTTTCTCGTGGGTCTGCGTGTCTTTACATATACCACCGTTTACTCTCTTCACGCCGATGAGGTTAGCTGACGGGTTAGGACGAAGAGATGTCCTTTTTTCTCAACAGAGAAAAATTCACCCCAAAAACATGGGTCCCCCATTCCTTTAGAAGGATTAAGCGTGTGGTTATTATGATATTTTCATACTATTTATACCTTATTTTTAGAAAATTGTAAACAGGTTCAAGTGAACTTTTTAACTACTTTCCTCCTTGTTGGTGACCTCCAAAATATCTAGAATAAACACAAAGATTGGTATACCAATAATGAGTCCCCAAATCCCGATGTAGTGTTCAGAGAAGATCAGCACAATAAATGTGAAGAAAATAGGGAGTTCTGTTTTTGCTGACATGAGCTTCGGGTTTAAGAAATAGGCTTCAATGGCATGGATGATGACGATCACAAGCACGATATACAGGACATACATACCGCCCCCAAGCGTATACGCAATGATGCTGAGGGGAATAAGTGAGATAACCACTCCTGCGACTGGGATTAAGCCTAGCAAAAAGACCATGACCGCTAATCCAAATAATTGAGGGAATCCCATAATACCTAGCGCAATGGTTGTTAAAACACAGTTAACAGTTGCAATAATAAACTGTGCTTCGAGTACCTTTCCAAACGTTCTGGAAAATTTACGTCCAAAGAAGGCGATTTCGTGATAGAACACAGAGATTTTACTCGTTTTGAACTTGTTCATGAATTGAATGAGGCGTTCTTTTTCGAACAGGAAGAACATGCTTAATATTAAGGACATAATGACTTGGATACTGAACGTACTGAAATCTGTTAAGTATGTATAGAGGAAATTAAACCCTTTCTCAAAGTAAGCTGATATTTTAAAATCTCCGAATACGTTGGTGATGACATCAAAGAAGGGTAAATTTTGTGGATGGTCTGCAATTTTCTTTCCTAAATGAAATAGTTGCTCCACCTGTTTGGCGATGATTGGCACAAACACGAATCCGCCAAACGTCAATCCACCAGCCAAAAGAATATACAAAATGGTAATAACCGATTTCTGCCCTATTTTCAGGAAGCGACTTAAAAAGCCTCTAATGACCTCTTCTAACCGATTCATCAAAAAGGTGAATATGAAGGTCAAGAGAATTAAATTCATCATTCCTCTTAATAGATATAAGGCTGTGGCTAATACTACAAATACAGAAAACCGCTTAACACCGGGTTTTTCGAACAATTTTAAAAATGCTGCCATTACGTTACACACCTGCCAGGACTAAAGTCTATTTTTCATTGGATCTGATATACATTATATCGGATCTTTCTGTAAATTATATAACAAAAGGTCATTGAGGTCTTACGATTCGACCTAAATTTATCAAGCTTTAATGTTTTTTCTTTTCAACACAAGAAAAAACCGAACCCCATGTAGACATAAGGTTTCGGTTTTGGGTTGTTTTTATACTATACAGCTTGCTTCATATTGCGCATTTCTTGAAGGGCTGTTTTGCTCTTCGCTTCGTCAAATTCACCTTCACTTTTCGCCACAACAATTGTCGCGATTCCATTTCCAATGAGGTTTGTGATGGCTCTTCCTTCGCTCATGAATCGGTCTACGCCAAGCAGAAGTGCAAGCCCCTCTAGCGGAATGACCTGTAGTGCAGCAAGGGTAGAAGCGAGCACGATAAATCCGCTTCCTGTCACCCCAGCCGCGCCCTTTGAAGTTAGCATCAGAACAAGGATAATGGTGATTTGCTGACCGATAGATAGGTCTACACCAAACACTTGCGCTAAAAAGACCACAGCCATCGATAAATAGATCGAGGTTCCGTCTAAGTTAAAGGAATACCCTGTTGGGATGACAAGGCCCACAACAGACTTAGAGCACCCGTAGCGTTCCATTTTATCCATCATTCTTGGCAGCACGGATTCTGATGAGCTTGTGCCAAGAACAATTAAAATTTCATCCTTGATAAATCGCAGGTAACCAAGCAGACTGAAACCATACATTTTACAAATGATGTTCAGCACAACGAAGATGAACAGGAACATCGTCAAATAAACGGAGAGCATCAGACTTGCGAGCGGTTTAATCGACGCCAAACCAAAGTGTCCGATCGTATACGCCATTGCCCCAAATGCACCGAGCGGCGCTGCACGCATGATATATCCAATGATTTTAAAGAAAACAAGCGACAGCTTATCAAGCCATTCGATGATGCCTTTCCCCTTATCGCCAAGTGCAGCGAGTGCAACACCGAATAAAATTGAGAAGAATAAGACCTGTAAAATATCACCCTTTGCAAAGGCATCTACCATATTAGATGGTACGATGTGTGTAACAAATTCCATCCAGTCGATACCCTGTCCCCCATTTTGGGTATACTGCGAAACGTCCCCTTTTTCAAGCTTACTATAGTCCAGACCTGCACCTGGCTTCATGATATTTACAACAAAAAGTCCGATGACCAAGGCAAGCGTCGTGACGACTTCAAAATAAATAAATGCTTTTCCCCCTACTTTTCCAACCTTTTTCATATCCCCCATTTTGGCAATACCAAGAACAATGGTTAAGAAAATAATTGGTGCAATGACCATTTTAACGGCATTGATAAAGGTGTCACCAAGCGGCTTCATTTCTTTTCCGACGTTTGGCCAAACCATCCCAACAATGATCCCGATAATGACAGCTGCAACCACCTGAAATGTCAGGTTCTTCAAAAGCCTCTTCATAAAAAATCAACTCCCTCACCCTTTGATGTAAACGCTTAACTGTTATCTGTAGCTAAATGATAGCGATTTCAACAAAGGCTGTGAAGCTTATGTACATATCGTACATTTTGGTCTTTTTGGTCTCTTAGTCAGAATGTACGATATATTTATTCACAGGCCGCCCAACTCCGCCGTATTGCATATCTAATTTCAGCTCGCCTTCTTTCACTAAGAAATCTAGATACCGGCGTGCCGTGACACGTGCAATGCCAAGTGCATTGGCCACTTCCTCCGCAGACTGCGGTCCTTCCTGCAAGCCCATATAGGCTTTAATTTCATTCATCGTATGCACATTCAGCCCCTTAGGAAGCCAAGTATCTTCCTGCTTAACAGCCGGCTTTCGTATGATATCATCCAGCATCTCCTGAGAAAATTCTGCTGCTGTGCGAATTTTAGATTTAAACGCTTTATAGGTTTCAAGTGATTCTTTCATACGTTCGAACTTAAATGGCTTGATGATATAATCTCGTGCACCATTTTGAAGCATGGTGCCAATCGTCTCTTTGTCTTTTGCCGCAGAAATAACGATCACGTCCACCTGTATCTTTTGCTTTCTAATGTCTTGAAGCGTCTTCACGCCATCTTTTTTTGGCATATATACGTCGAGGACAACAAGGTCTGGACGAATTTCTTTGATGAGCTGGATTCCCTGCTCCCCATTACCTGCGATTGCCACCACTTGAAAGCCAGGAACACTCTTAATGAACTCCTTATTCACTTCTTGCACCATCGGATCATCTTCAATTAATAGCACCTTAATCTGAGTCATCTGTCTCTCTCCTCTATAATCATTGGGAATTCGATTGAGAAGGTGGTACCAATGCCGATGCTTGATGTGACTTCTACATTTCCCATCCCTTTGTCGATAATCGTTTTTACAATATACAGGCCATAGCCTGTTCCGCCTTCTTTGCCGTGTGTGAAACCTTTATCGAAAATATAAGGAATCATTTCCTCTTCAATCCCGGAGCCATTGTCTTCAATTAAAATCGCGAGGACATCCTCGGTTTGATCAATACTAATAGAAATGCATTTTGTGTCTCTTTCTACAGTATCATACGAGGCAAAGGCATTCTCAATCAGGTTGCCAAGCAGCTTCGTCATATCATGTTGATCTAGACGCTCAGGGAAATCACGTAGACAGCTATGTTCGTCTACTTCGACCTTTATACCTAGCTCCTTGCCCCTTCTGATTTTGCTCATCAATAAACCCGCAACGGCATCATGCTGAATGACGCGGTGTAGAAAGTCCAGCACATGTTCTTGCTCTTCCGTCGTTTGAAAGGCTAGATCAAGTGCCTGATCGGGTTTACCTAGCTGAATCAGCCCAGCAATCGTATGAAGCTTGTTCATATGCTCATGATTTTGTACCCGCAGACCGTCTACAAAGTTCTTAACCCCGGTTAGCTCCTCTGCCAATTTTGCCGCTTCTGTCCTGTCCTGAAAAATGGCGACCGCTCCAATAATTTTCTTTTTCATGACAATCGGAATTCGGCTACTCATAATCCGCTTTCCGCTCATATGAATTTCTTCATTATAGACGGGCTCCGCGCGATCAATGATCTCTGGAAGTCTTGTGTCAGACAGCACATCCCAAATATTCTTGCCTACGACATCCCCTGTCACGCTAAATATTTGCTTCGCCTTTTCATTAAAAATGGTGATCATGTGCTGATTATCAATGGCGATAACCCCTTCATTAATAGAGTGAAAGGTTGCGGTGCGCTCCTCTAGCATTCTGACAATCTCATGCGGCTCCAGCTTAAACATTTGCTGTTTAATATGACGAGCAAGTAAAAATGAACCGACAAGCCCAAAGCTGAGCGTGAGCAAGAGAATCATGAGGATATCCCGCTTCATTTCTCCTAATATATCGATCATACTTGGCAGTGTTCTCCCAACAAGGACGACCCCTGTTTGATTAAATTGATCATCCTTCACTGGATAAAAGGCTCTGATGGCGGTCCCAAGCTCTCCCTCTGCTTCTGAGAAATAAATGTGCTCAGCAAAAGCAGGCTCTTCATCTGTCCCCTCCGAGCGCTGACCAATCCTTGCTTTCACTGGATGCGTTAGTCTCACATGATCCATATCCATGACGACAATATAGTCAGCATCTTGAATAATCCGAATCTCCTCGATGGCATGCTGTAATCGGTCACGTTCCTTTGTTTGATCAGCTAACGCCTGCTTTACCTCATTCATCTCAGCCACTGTTCTCGCTGTGTTCATGAGCCTTTTTCGAAGCTCCCGTTCCTCTGTTTGCTGGATTCCCCCAACAAGGACAATTCCTCCGATTAAAAGGGCGAAAATGACAACGAAATATGTGAGGATGGTGAGCTTCCATCTAATAGATAATTGTTGTAATTTCAATCGATTTCTCATCATTTTTTCCACCTGTATCTTTACGAATTCTTCCTCGGTCAAGTATGCTTGACATAAGGGGGATCGGACGCATGAAGAATTTACTCGCCTATACACTATTGCTCTTGATTGGTTTTGTAACCGCTTTATACTTTGGTTTTTATCATATGATGCCAAAAGCCGCGACGACCTTTGACGATGAACAGACAGGGCTGAAGGATCAGCTTGTGTTCAAATTTAGCCATGTCGTGGCAGATAATACACCAAAAGGACTTGCCGCAAAGAAATTTGCTGAGCTTGTGCACGAAAAATCCGATGGCAAGATCACCATTCAAATTTTCTCCAACGGAAGTCTTTATTCTGATATAGAAGAAATTAATGCACTCAAAGAGAATCAAGTTCAATTTATCGCACCATCTACCTCGAAGCTCGGCATGCTATCCCCTGAGTGGCTGGCACTTGACCTTCCCTTTGCTTTTTCTAATTACGATGCGGTTCAAGAAGGCTTGCATGGTGCAATTGGACAAAGATTGTTCGGCACCCTGCAAAAAGATGGGCTAAAGGGAATGGCGTATTGGACAAATGGCTTTAAGCAAATCACCTCTAATAAAGGGCCAATCAAACAGCCTAGTGATTTAAAAAACCAATCTCTCCGCATTATGCAAAGCGACATGATTGAAAAGCAATTCAAACTTCTTGGCGCAAAGCCCTATCAGGAATCGTTTAATTCGACGTTTCAGCTATTAGAAACAAAAAAGGTAGATGGTGAAGAAAATACCATTTCAAATATTTATTCAAAAAAATTCTATCATATACAAGACTATATGACGAACAGTAATCACGGATATTTGGGCTATGTGGTCTTAACAGATCAATCCTTCTTTGATCGCCAGACACCTGAAACGAAACAAATTTTACTTGAAGCGATGGAAGAAACAACCGCTTGGAATGAAAAACATGCAGAACAGATGAACAAAGATCAACTGGAGGAGATTAAACGGGAATCACCGATTGCCATTCATGAATTGACACCAGCTGAAAGACAAAAATGGGTGAAAGCCCTCGATCCTTTGTATGAAGAAGCCGAAAAAACCATTGGTTCTCCCCTAATCAAACAGATTCGTGAGCTGCGTGCGCGTTATGAACATTCTCCGATCCATGCTTTTCAAGAAGAGGATAAGACCAAATAAAAAATCCCTTTGAGTAAGGGATTTCAAATTGTTGACAAAGGGCTAAAATAAAGATCATTTTAGTCCTTTGTCTTCTTTTCAGCGTGACATGAAAACCTTGCAGCCCTAGGAAGGGCGAGTACTGGCGCGAAGCGAATTTGACATTCGTGAGCACCAGCACGCAGGACCGACAACGAATGCAAGGGTTTGTCTACACGCCGCGTTATGCACCAGATTCACTCTGTTCTTGCTGGGTGATCTCTTCTAATCTTGAGACAATTCTTCGTTTTCGGTATTGCATCATGCCTGTTTCGGCAATACTTTTTAGTTGTGAGCGGTTGGAGACTGCGCCAAATAAAATCCCTGCTACGGGAACAAGCTGAAATAGTTTCTTCCAGCCAAATGAATCTCGGTAATTATAGACTACCTCACGCCACCCTTGGATTTGTGAGAACATGTTTTCATGTTTCCCTTCTGAATCATGAAAGCTTCTGAGCTCTTTTAATATCGATTTCTTCCCAACCACATCAGCAGAAGTCAGTTGTAAGCATTTTATGATGAAGACCCGCTCTTCTTTGTTTTTAGGATCATAGCCATAGGTGACGGCAATATCCTGTAATGTTTTAAGGGAGAGGCCAAGTACCGCAGGAATATCTGCAGCCAGTGTAAACATACCACCGACACCCGTTGTCGCCCCTTGTACCGTGGCGAGATTCGTCCTATTTTTCCCCATATGTTCACTAATGGCATCCATGATTTCAATTGGCGCTTTTTCTATATCTTCTATACGCTGAATGGAATCATCGGCACATTTCTTTTGAAATTGATGGATGATGCCTTTTTCTGATGTCAAATAGGCACCGCCTGATTGAATGTAATGACCCATTTCATCTAGCAGCACACCGATTTTTTTCTGGATAAAGGCGGGTGTCAGCTTGTCCAGCATTTGAAATGGCAAACGGCTGAGTTTCTCCCAAAACCATACCTTTTGCTGGTCTTTCTCCCACTTTTCAATTTCTTTTAATTGTGCTTTTAGCCACTCTCTTTCCTCCATTGTAATTGCCTCCTTAGATGCCGCTCAAGTATTTGTCTGTTATTATACACAATCCTTTCCCATCATACGTATAGAACATTGAAGCGGTTTCGAAAGGTTTGAAACTTTTTCAAAACGGTTATTGCTTAATACAAACAAAAAAGAGGAGTGATCAACATGTTAGGATTTCTAATTTCATTAGTTGTGGCGATTGTCATCGGCCTTATCGGCAGTGCACTCGCTGGAGGTAGTGTACCAGGAGGATGGATCGGTTCAATGATTGCAGGACTTGCAGGTGCTTGGATTGGTCACGGATTGCTTGGAACGTGGGGTCCTAGTTTGGCAGGCTTTGCGATCATTCCAGCCATCTTAGGCGCAGCGATCTTCGTCATCATCTTAAGCCTGATCTTCCGTAGTGTGGGATCAAGGGTTTCATAAAAAAACAAATAACAGAGGAAGCAGTAGGGACACCGTCTAAAAGGCGGTGTTTTTTATGTGTTGGATTGACAAGGTATCTATTTTTTTCACTTACATAAGATAAACAAACCTATTAGTTCAGATAGTTGACTTTTCATGAAGATGGGCATATGATGATTAAAAATTGCATCAAGGAAACATTTTGTGCCCAAGCAAAACTTTGTAGAATCTAGGTGATGACATATGACAAACAAATACATCGAGGCACAGGCACACATGTCAGAGGCAGCTGAGCGTGCACTTGAGGGGAAAGTCAAAGGATTTAGAAGACTCCTTCCTTTTCTCGGCCCTGCTTTTATCGCAGCCATTGCTTATATTGATCCAGGAAATTTCGCCACCAACATTGCGGCTGGCTCCAAATATGGATACCTCCTTTTATGGGTCATTCTCATATCAAATCTCATGGCTTTGCTCATTCAGTCCTTATCCGCAAAGCTCGGAATCGCAACAGGTAAAAACTTACCTGAAATCGCTCGTGAAGAGTTTCCAAAACCCGTTTCGATCGGTTTATGGATTCAAGGAGAGCTCGTCATTATTGCCACGGATTTAGCTGAGTTTATCGGGGCGGCACTTGGTTTATACTTGCTCTTTCGAATTCCGCTGCTCGAAGCATCTATTATCGCAGCTATCGGCTCATTTGCGATATTGGAGCTGCAAAGACGAGGATATCGAGCATTAGAAGCAGGTATTACAGGCATGCTGTTCGTTGTCGTGATCGCTTTCGCTGTGCAAACCTTTGTCGCTAAACCCGATATCGCAAGTGTCGCTGGCGGACTGTTCATTCCAAAATTTGATGGCACAGACAGTGTGCTGCTTGCCGCTGGGATTTTAGGTGCGACCGTGATGCCTCACGCAATTTACTTACATTCAGCTTTAACCCAAAGAAGAGTCGTCGGCAGAACGGAAAAGGAGAAAAAGCAGATTTTCCGCTTTGAGTTTTTAGATATCCTCATTGCAATGATCGTCGCCGGAGCCATCAATGCCAGCATGTTGATTGTGGCTGCCGCTTTATTTTATAAAAATGGTCTTTTTGTTGAAGATTTAGATGTTGCGTTTCAGCATTTTGGTACACTCGCAGGGCCTGTATCAGCCATCTTATTTGGTGTAGGTCTGCTTGTAGCCGGACTATCCAGCTCTTCTGTCGGTACATTGTCAGGCGATATCATTATGCAGGGGTTTATTCAATACCGAATTCCGCTTTATGTTCGCCGGTTGATTACGATCATTCCTCCTATTGCGATTATTGCATCTGGAGTGAATCCGACCTCCGCACTTGTGATGAGTCAGGTCGTCTTATCGTTTGGGATTGCTTTTGCTTTAATTCCGCTCATTTTATTTACAAGTAAAAAACGAATTATGGGTGAATTAACGAATGCCCGCTGGGTGACAGGAATATCTTGGGTGATAGCAGCTCTTGTTGTAGCACTTAA
The DNA here is from genome assembly GCF_038610765.1 of Bacillus sp. FSL R5-0422. Taxonomy (NCBI): domain Bacteria; kingdom Bacillati; phylum Bacillota; class Bacilli; order Caryophanales; family Bacillaceae; genus Bacillus; species Bacillus sp. FSL R5-0422. The sequence goes on along the minus strand of NZ_CP152014.1, from coordinate 495,142 downwards.
TCTTTTCTTAATTGTAGATACGTTTATGTAAAAGACAGTGTTGAGCTGTCTTTTTCTTTCCAATTGGTTATGGTAGAATTCCCCTGAGAGGATGTGGGTACATGTTTGTTTATCAGGATCAAGAGATATCCATGCGGTTGCTTGAGCCAAGAGACGCAAGAAGTCTGTATTTGCTCATCCAGCGGTCGAGAGAGCATTTACGTGAATGGATGCTTTGGGTGGATTCAACGCAGACAGAGGAAGACAGTATGATGTTTATCCAAGGTGCGATGCAGCAAGCGATGCAGAACAACGGGTTTCAAGCGGGCATCTGGTCACATGGAGAACTTGTCGGCATCATTGGCACCCATCAAATTCATTGGATCAATAAAACCGTTTCAATCGGCTATTGGCTCGGAGAAGGCTATCAAGGAAAAGGGATCATGACAAAAGCATGCCAAGCGGTCATTCGCTATTTATTTGAAGAGTGCGGACTGCACCGTATTGAGATTAGGGCTGCTGTCGATAACCAGAAAAGCAGACGTATCCCAGAGCGGTTATCCTTTTCTCTTGAGGGAGTGTTAAGACAATGTGAATGGCTGGGTAATCGCTTTACTGATCATTGTGTGTACGCCCTTTTACAGCCTGAATATATGAAACAAAAAACGGATGCGATGAATCAGCACACTTAATTGTGTCGATTGCATGAATTATTTTACAAAGTGAAGCTTTGTAGTATCCGTTGTGATCCGCATCTGATAAAATAGAAGGAAAAATCGAGGTATGATGTATGTCTCTTATTATTTTATTTTACTTATGGATTGTCCCTTTAGTATTTGGTATTTTCTTCTCATTCCTAACAAAGAAAGCCACCTACAAACGCCGCTTTGTCCCCTCCTATAGCATGATAGGGCTCAGCATCGTTTTTCTCATTCTGGCACTCGTCTTTTCAGCCAGCCATTTTCTATTTATTTGTGGTATGTTCCTATTTGCCACCACCCTTGTTGGCACAGGCATCCCCTTATTCTTAGCCTTTGGAAAAACACCATCCTAAACAAAAACCACCTTTTCACGATGGAAAGGTGGTTTCTTTTTTATTGAGGCGGCATTCGATATGTCATTGTGGCATTTGGATGTTCTTCAATCGTCTTCATCATGTCTTGAAGGATCTCGGCTGCGCGTTCATTTGAGTCATACTTGCCGAGTAACTTTGCCCAAGCAGTACTCCCCAAGATCATCCCTTCAATTTTTTTGCCGCTTACTGAGACTTCTTGTACATGAATGATAGTTTGTTGGTCTTGTGTGAGGATTAGTAGCATGGTTTTTCTCCTTTTTCAATTTTGTAATGAGTTCTATTCATTTTAAGCTTTTTTAAATGATAATTCATTTAACCATTGATCAGTCATTGAATTTTTCAGCATATATTAAATCTGATTCATTAGGTTCTTCCTTAAACTCTTTCACATTACCCTCTTTATCATATTTTATGTAAGTCATTTCTCGGCCAGCAATACATTCACATTCATACTTTTTATTTCCATTCTCAAAAAACTCCACCTGATATCCCTCTGTAGTGTTCTTACTCATATATCCTATTTTTTTCACACTGCCATTTGGATAAAATTCCACGTACTTTCCTTGTTTAATACCTTTCTCTACATAGAAGTAACTTTCAAGATGTCCGTTTTCGTACATATCATAAGCTAGTCCCGTAAATAGTTTTTCTTTCCCTCCTTGAGTATATTCTACAATCGCTAGTTCATAGGGTCCCCCATACTCTAGAAATTTTTCAAACTCAACACCACTTTCTACAACTAACTTCTTTGTCAATATATCATTCAATATTTAAAAACCCTTTCCGTTTCTAAGTTTGAAAAACAAAAAACAGTTGTAAATAATTATATAATCCGTTTTCATTTGGTGAATTGGCTTCTAGCTCTTTCTTGATAATTAAAAATCCTTCACCATATTCATCAGTATCAAACAATTTTCTAAACTCCGATCAAGACAAAAAACCTTTAAAAACATTTAGCCATCAAGGTTTTTATTTCATAATACTCTAGTTCAATGCATCTTCTAATGTTTTCTTTTCATGTTCTAACATACCACTTATGAAAATACCACATACTACTTTTCTTTATCCAAAGCAAATCCTACTGTATCATTTTCTGAGAATGAAATGAATCTCTCCCAATATACACGTCTAATTTACCTTTTTCGTCTATAAGGTATTATCATTCGACTGTTGCCAATTCAAAAGATTTTGGATTTTAGTACCTTCATAAAGTGGTTGAGTAACTTTTATATCTTTCCACACTGTACCATTATCTACATTCTTAACAGTCCCACCTTTAACCCCCATCTACCCGTGAAACCCTTTCGCCCCAAATGGCAAAAGCATTCCCAGTGCCGCATTCATACTCGCTTCCTGCTGTTCTTTCGAGATCTTATTCCAAAAACATGTCTCGACAGTAATGTTTATTCTTTGAATATTTCTGGAATTTTCTCTCTCCAAATTAACAACAGTTCTATGAACTCCTTCGTTTCAATTTTATTTTCAAAGGGTTCTTCAATCCTATAATGATGTTCAACTACTGTCTCATCTTTTTTGATATTTACACTGGTAGCATTCAATGTAATTTCAAAGTTTTCGTATACTCCATCTATCACATTTTGAATATATCCTATATACTCATCCACTTCTTCTTCTGTTGAAATATCTTGTATAAAATCTGAGAAAATACTTATTTCTTCTGGTAGTATAATTGCTAAATCACCAAATTTGTCTTCCTTAAATTCATATGTATATCTCATATAAGCTAATCACCTTCATATTATTTTTTATATAATGGATACGCTGTAGCTATTGATCCATCTTTTTTCAGATACATCTCTATTTTAATTCCTGATGATGTTACACCTTTAAATTTATTAGGACCTATCTGTTGTTTATTTTGGTAAGCTTCATCAATAGCTTTTAACACATCAACGCGGTTCCATTCCTTAGGAAAGAAACTTGATTTAGCTATTTTTTCAACTCCATCAATTTCAACTTTAGCTCTATAAATACCGTGTTTATCTGGTAGACTTTCACTTCCTGGAATAACCTTTCCACCCTGCATACTTTCATGGTGATAACCAACTGCTTTTCCTCTTTTGTTAATTTCACCATGATAAATGTGTTTCATTGTATGGGTATTATATTTTTCAGCATCCTTAATCCCCATCTTTCCATTGAACCCTTTCGCCCCAAACGGCAAAAGCATTCCTAGCGCCGCGTTCATACTCGCTTCTTGTTGTTCTTTCGAGATCTTATTCCCAAACATGTCTCTACCTGTAATTGCTTCGCTGAAGCCGTTGGTGGCGGTGAGACCATATAAACCTTTTTGCGATGTTTTTAAGGCGTCAAAAGATTTTTGCGATGTCTTGTAAATGTCGACTGCTTTGACTGCGGCTGAGGTGGCTTGGGTCGTTTTATAGACGGCTTTTCCGCCTTTGAAAATGCGTCCTGCCCAGCCGACGATTGGGATATAGCCTGCTGCTGCCATGCCGCCTGCGGCGACGCGCTGTCCTGCGGTAAGTTCTTCGCCTGTGATCGGGTCAACGCCTGTTGCGGCGCGTTTTGCATCGTTTACGCCTGTCAGTTCATTGACGATATTCCCACCATAATCGAGTGCTTTTTCATACCAAGGACGATTTGCGAGTGCTTCTTGTTCCTTCGCGATCTCGCGGGCTTCTTCTTGTTCTTTTTTGATTTTCAGATATTCAGAAGTTTGCTTCTCAATATCGCTTTTTGCCTTGTAGATTTCGCTATTTTGATACGCTTTCTTGTCAAAATTCATTGGAGAAATCGCTTTTCCATCATTTGTGGCATTCATCATTTCTGCGTACAATGCCATTGTAGCTTGCTGCTCCGTTTCTGACAAAGCATATTCATCTTTTAAATTTTGATCAAGCTCTCTTAGATCTTTTACTGTCTTTTTTCGCTCGTCTTCCGCATCTGCAATTTTTTCATCAAAGGTTTGACTATCAAATACTTCTAGAGAAATGAGGTCGTCGATGTCTTGAAAAATGGTTTTAAGCGCCTTTTTTTGATCCTTTACAATGCTTTTGGCATTTTTGATGCCCATATGTACAGCGTTGTCTAAAAAGTGTTCTTCTACAAAGGTATCGCCGCCAAAGTTTGTATCATCTAGTGTTCCAGAGATACCTTCATGAAAGGCTTTTTGCTTATCGATGAAGCTGATAAACATGTCTACATTTCCGGCGAGCTCTTTATAGAAATTTTTAATATTATCGGCACCTTTCCCAGTGAAGTCATCACCGAGGTTGGCAACACCTTGTAATGCTTTTTTTAAATCGACCATTTGTTCTCGTAGTTCCTTGTAGTTTTTTGCCCTTGCGTCCATGGCATTTGTTAGTGCTTTTGCATCAAGTATCTTCCCCAGAAGAATGCACTCCTTCCATTATTGATCATAAAGTCTATTTTACCTTTCTCATGGAATTGGAAAAATAGGCTTTAAGTTACAAAAATAATTTCCAAATATTTAAATAGAGATGGCGGCAAGTGACAATTGAAATGATTTTTCCTAATCATCATAAAAAAAGTCAGCCTTCTTTTCAGAAGACCGACTACCTTGTGTTTAGAAAAAGCGTTTGAGGCTTTTCTTGAGTGGAGGGATATCCAGCTCACCTTTTTCAAAGAATTTTTTCAATAAATATTTACTAAAGCCTGCTGCTTGGGTGTAAGTGATTTTCCCAGGTAACGGAGGTTCATTGTCTACAGCGACATCAATAATGACTGGTTTATCGGATTGAAGGGCTGTATCAAAGGCTGGAGCTAATTCTTCATGTGATGACACGGAGATTCCTTTGCCGCCACATGCTTCTGCAAATTTAGCAAAATTAATATCCTCCAGCTCTATACCATAATTCATGTTTCCTTTTACCTGTTGCTCATATTCAATCATTCCTAAATTGTTGTTGTTTAAAATCACGACAACGATTGGGAGCTTATATTTTACAGCTGTCACAAAGTCTTGCATGACCATTGTGAAGCCACCATCACCACAAACGGCAATGGCTTGTCGGTTCGGTTCATTCAATTTAGCTGAAATCGCACCAGGTAAACCGCAACCCATTGTGGCAAGCCAGCTGGAGATAATGAAATCCTGCTGTTTCATTTCAAAATGACGCGCCATCCATACTGTCACATTACCAACATCAACTGAAAGAATGGCGTCGTCCTCGACTGCTTCTTCTAGTCTAGCAATGACTTGCTGTGGTTTAATCGGTGAAGTAGCAACAGATTTTTCTTTATCCATTTCTTCTCGCCACTTCATCATATGCTCTGTACAAGCTTCGAGAAAGCCACGCTGCTCTTTATATTCAATGTACGAAGTCAGTTCATGCAAACCACTCTTGCTGTCGCTCACAATTCCCACATCTACCGGATACCTTTTACCGATTTGATCTGGTTTAATATCCAGTTGAATGGCTTGCGTGTCCTCTGGTAAGTAGTCTCTATATGGAAAGGAGGTGCCAAGCATAATTAAGAGATCACATTCTTCCATCGCTTCATATGCCGGCTTCGTTCCAATTTGACCTAAGTTACCTAAAAAGTATGGATGCCTATCTGGTACAACCCCTTTTGCAGGGAGTGTGATGACGATAGGAGCAGCTGCCTTTTCTGCAAATGAAAGAAGCTCTTCTTTTGCATGTCTTAATCCTTTACCTGCTAAGATGACTGGCTTCTTCGCATTGTTAATCAGCTGAGCCGCCTTTAGCAGTTGATCTTTCTTCGGTCGTACTTCTCCCTCCACATAAAGAGGAGATGTATAGACGGGTTTGCGCTTTATTTTTTGAGAAAATAAGTCATCTGATACGGTAAGAACTGCTACACCTTTATGGGTATAAGCTGCTTTGATGGCTTGATTCAATAAGTCAGGCAGCGCCTCTGCCGTCTGTACCTGCTGATTAAAGACAGCGACATCGTCAAACATCCGCTCCAATTTGATTTCTTGGAATGCGTCTCTGCCTACTTCGGCCGAAGCAACTTGCCCTGCAATTGCTAAAACTGGTGCACCATCTGCTTTGGCATCATACAGTCCATTTAATAAGTGGACAGCACCTGGCCCAGCGATAGATAAACAGACACCGAGTTTACCTGTTAGTTTGGCATCAGCTGCCGCTGATAGTGCTGCCACTTCTTCATGTCTCGTTTGGATAAATTGTATTTGGCTTGATTCATGCCTAAGTTCTTCAATCAATTCGTTTATGCTGTCACCGGGCATTCCATAAATATGTTTCACGCCCCACTCTTCCAGTAGCGCTGTTACTTCTTTTCCTGCGGTTCTTTGCGGCATGTGAGAAAACTCCTTTTTTCTTACTCCATACCACCGCATTCTTTTGATCAAACGTTTCAACTTGCTTCTGCTACTTTTTAAAATGATAAGGCAGGGTCGCCACCACAATATCCCGCTTCCATAACAGGCGGAATCTTAATAAAAAGGCAGATTGATTATGCAAAATGGTGTGCCATCTTTTTTTCGGGATAAATTGAGGCACAAGCACCATCACTTTATATTGATGCGCATTTGCTTTTGCCTCAACGGTTTCAAGAAATTTATCAAGCGGGTGTATGAGGCTTCGATAGGACGAATGAAGTATCACAAGTCGTACGCCGCTATTAAGCTTTTCCCAATCCTCTTCAATTTTCTTATCCTTCTCTTTATCAAAGGATACATGCACTGCTATGACTTGCTCTGACAAAGACTTTGCATATTGAAGAGATTGTTCGACAACACGCGTCACACCCGCTATAGGTACGATGACCACATTTCCTTTCATCTCAACAGGCTCTGTTTCATTCAATAAACGCAATTGTTCTCCCACAGACAGGTAATGCTTTTTAATGGAATGGAAGATAAATAGTACGATCGGCAGAAAAACAAATACTGGCCATACGAGATGAAACTTAGTCAAAATGAGAATCATGAAAACTGTAAAGGAAATCAGTGCTCCGACGATATTGATTGGCATTTTCGTTTTCCAGCCTTGCGGTTTTTCACGAATCCACTTCACACACATGCCGGTCTGCGACAGGGTAAATGGAATGAACACACCAACAGCATATAGCGGGATAAGATGTTCTGTTTTTCCATCAAACAGCCAGATGAGCAGCATGGAAGCTACGCCTAAAAAGATAATGCCATTAGAGTAACCAAGCCGGTCTCCTCTTACAGTAAACATACGCGGCATATACTTATCCTTTGCTAAATTGACAGCCAATAACGGAAAGGCTGAAAAGCCGGTATTTGCCGCTAATATAAGGATTAGCGCTGTGACTGCCTGAATGACGTAATAGAAAAACGTACGCCCAAAAGTGTCTGATGCAATTTGTGATACAACCGTTTCTTCTGGCTTTGGCGAGATGCCGAAACCAAACGCAAGCAATGTGACACCCACAAATAAAACAGCTAGTAATCCACCCATCATCAATAATGTTCTTGCTGCATTTTGGGCAGCCGGTTTTTTAAAAGATGGAATGGTATTTGAAATGGCTTCTACTCCAGTCAGAGCAGAACAGCCAGATGAAAAAGCTTTTAATAAAAGAAATAATGTAATGCCTTGTACGTGCGTGCCTACCGCAGTATGCTCAGGTGCTGGCGGTACGCCTCCTGTTAATAATTTAAAGCCGCCTACTCCAATTAAGATAAGGAGTGAAAATACAAACAAGTAGACAGGATAAGCCAGAATAGATGCCGATTCTGTCAATCCACGAAGGTTGAGCACCATAATCACGATGACCAATACTATTGAGATCAAGACATGATATGGATATAGTGCTGGAAAAGCTGATGTGACGGCATCAGTACCAGCTGATATGCTCACCGCTACAGTCAAAATATAGTCTACAAGCAATGATCCACCAGCGATCAAACCTGGTTTTTCACCTAGGTTCCTGCTAGAGACGACATATGCCCCGCCGCCTTCTGGATAAGCATAAATGATCTGGCGGTAAGATAGAATTAACGCCATTAAAAGAATTAATACACAACCTGCAATCGGGAGTGAGTACCAAAATGCTGCTGCACTAACGACAGAAAGAACAATTAAGATTTGTTCTGTACCATATGCAACTGATGACAATGCGTCTGATGACAATAATGCCAACGCTTTGATTTTTGATAGTTTTTGTTCTCCTGCTGCCTGTGATTTTAATGGTTTACCAATTAAAATACGCTTCATCAAACTGTACATGTGATGCCCGCTCCTTTAGTGTCAAACGATTTAAGTTACAAAAGATGGATCGCCAAAAAGACACAGAGGCAATAGAATGCCCCTGTGTCTATTGTTTAGATCACAGGTTGGTCTTTGCTCTCTTTAACGCTTACGAGGTTAGCTGACGGATTCGGGCGCATGAGACTTTGCCCTACCTAAAAAGGATTCACCCCACGTGGTGCTTTACCACCACAATTGGTTCCCCCGCTCATCGAAATGATTCAGCGATTGGTCTTTTATAAAAGAGATCATACTCCCGTTTGACACCAAAGTAAAGAGATTTTTTCGAGGTCTTTTGACCGTTTATTAATCAGTCTTTTTACGGTTTTTCCGTAAGAAATAAACAATCATCACAGCGACAAAAATGATCAGTACAGCGATACAGGCAAAGTAAATCCAAGACTCACCGACACCTTGTTTTTCACCTTTATTAAGATCATTTTTTGCATTGCTGACTGTTTGATGATTAGAGAACATATCTTTGTTCTTGCTTTCTATCGCAACTGTAGCGGTCTCCGTATTTGTTTGAAGGAATTGAATCACTTCATTTGATATATTAGCGTCACCTGCCGTCATTCCTGAAAAAACGGTCATGGTTAGTTCTTTATTCCATACGGATGGCTGCGTCCATACAATACGAGCCGTTGTTTCGTTGATCATGCCAAATGAGGATACATCATATTGATCCTTTTCCGCTGGAACAATGAGATCGTCTGCTTTTTCTTTTAAAAGAGAAAATGTCTGGATGCCCCCGATGAAAATGAGAGAGTTCTTTTTCAATTGTTCATCTGTCACATTTGATGCTTCGACCAAATGATAGTGAGTAGCTTCCGGTTGACTAAATGATTCTGTCAGCATAGCCATTTGGTTGATTGATGCTTGAGTGATTTGATCTGGCATAATGATCAATGTGTTTCCTTGCTGCGTTTCCGAAGTGTAAGGAAGCGGCCATGCGGCTAAGTCCGGTGTATCACTAGTTGTTCCTTCTGGTATTTGAAGAGAGCTGTTCTTATCAATGTAAATCCAGCCTTCTTCATCCGTATGTCTGCAAGATTCCATGTTTTTAAAACCTGTTGTGACAAACTGTAAGTCCACATATTCGTTCTTTTGGAGTACTTGTGAATCTACTGGAATCGACACATGATAGAAGCCATTCTCATCTTTGTTTCCTAGTTTTGTTAACGGCACGTCGTGTGGTTCGTTATTGATCATCACTGTTAGACGTTCCGCTTTATTCGCTGGATCTGATTTTTTAAATGATAGAGTTAGTTTTGCACCTGATTTTTGTTGAGCCATTAATGCTTTCGGATAATAGTAGTGATCAGATGCTGTCTTTTTGGTTCCAACTTTGACATCATCTCCGCCAAAATCTATTAAACGAATATGATGCGATGGCTTAGACACATTAGCTGTCACTTTTTGCAGCAGCAAGTCGGTACCAGTGAGCTGACCTGTCAGTTCTGGTTGAGTCAAAACATTGATTTTTTCTGCAATTGTCTTTGGCTGCTTAGCAGTGATAAATAAAACGGGCTGTTCTTTTTTCTTTGCTGTCAAGGTTCTTACCGCTAACGTAAGTTGATCGCCTTCTGTTTTAATTCCAGCCGCTTGCTCGATTGATTTCATTCGCCCATTCCAGCTTCCCTTTGCTCCCACAGCAATGGTTGGATGCGCAATTTGCTCGATATCCTTTTCTTGAACGAGTTTGAGGTCTGCTTGGCGGTCTTTGTTTTTCAACGTGCGATATACTTTCATCGCCGCTTCTAATTCAGCCGCATTCGGTTTATTTGGAATCACAATATCTGTTTGTTCATTCTGTTCACCTGATGAAATAAATGGTGAAGGGAAGCTATCTAACGTCACGTCTTTCGTTTGAACTCCTTTGAACGCCAGCTCACTTTCAGGATATACTTTCAGCCAATTGGCAGGCGTCTCTTGGTTGATACACACACCTTCTTTTAACACACCATAAAATGCGAGCTGAATTTGATGAGATCCTTTTTTCAATTGCGCTTTGTTCAATTTGATTTCAATCGATTTTTTTGCATTTTTCCCTGATACAGGGATCGTCTTTTCAATCTCTCCATCAATCATCACTGTGAAAGACGATGGCGATATGAGTAATGATGAAGCCTCTATATTTAATGTAAGAGTGCTAGACTCTACTTTTTCTTTCTCCATTTGATAGGAAAATTCAGTGCGGTCTTCTTGACCATACAAGGTCACCACATCTTCTGATAGATGCTGCGTTTCGGTTTGATTTCCTTTTGATGAGTGAACCCAATCGTCTTTCACTTGTACTCGATTGGATTGCGCCATTGCTTGACTTGCCATGAAAAAAGGCTGAATGGCAAGAGATAGCGCTAATATTAAAAACATCCATTTGACCGATTTCAATTTGTCACCCGCTTTTCTTTTGTTGTTGATCGTAACGCTCTGTTTTGTACCATTTCACTTCTTGTTTCAATAATCGGCTCTTCACCTCTACACATAAGGAGTACACGACGAGCGCAATCCATACTTGAGAATAGGTGAAGTACATGAGAACCACTATGAGAATATTTTGTTTGGTGAGCTCTGTTTTCTCAATACTTAATGTAATCATCACTTCTGTTAGAAAGAGGAAGAACGCTAATCCCCAAAGGATCAGTGCAACAGCCCCTACAGATAAGTGGAGGTCAACAAATAGGTTTACAATAAAGATGCCATTTGAGAGCAGAACACCGAAGAAAAATAAGAAATACGTAAAGAAGAAATAAAACAAATCGAAAATCATTCGTTTTCGTTTTAGCTTCATAAACTGCCTTAAAAACTTAAGAACAACATATTGATTCCCTCTAGCCCAGCGCGTTCTTTGCCGCCACCAGACCTTCCACGTCTCGGGCTCTTGCTCCCATGTGATCGCCGCTGGGAAAAATCGAATCACATACCCAAGGTTATACACACGGATCGTTAATTCGGTGTCCTCGGCCAAAGCTTGGACATCCCAACCGCCGAGCTCTTCTAAAATGTGCCGGCGGATGGCGAAGTTGGTACCTGGTATTGTCGCAATACCAAACCATTTCCATCTCCCGCCCTGCGCCATCCATTGAAAACAGATGGTCTCAATATTAATAAATTTGGTCAGCAAATTTTTGGCTGCATTGATCACCCTGAATTTCCCGACAACAGCGCCTGCTTTTGGGTCATTTAATAACCCAAGAACCAGATGATAGACAGCCTTTGGTTCAGGCATGTTATCTGCATCGTATACGCAAATCACTTTTCCTGTTGAAGCCTTCAAACCTTCATTCAGCGCAGTGGATTTTCCCTTCCCTGCAAATGGTGGCTTCGTTTCAATCATATGGACATGATCATATTGCTCACTGAATGATTGCACAATCTCTCCTGTGCGATCAGAGGAATTGTCATTAATCACAATGATTTCAAGGAGGTGTTTAGGATAAGATAGCTGAACCATCGCTTTTAATGTCTGCCGAATGACGACCTCTTCATTATGAGCAGGAATCAGAATACTGACGGTTGGCAGATCCTTCCCTTGTTTCGTCCATTTAGGCAGCACTTTTTCATAGGTCAGGTAATGCTGAAAGCCGCCCTGCATGAGAAACATGTGGTATAGGAGCATGATCCAAATGAGCATTAATGAAAGATAAAATAAGACATCAGCCACCTAATTTTCTCTCCTTAAAAATTCGTTTTTTCATTGTCAGTCTTAAATACAATGTGTATAAAGCAAATGCCGCAATAAACAGCATGACCACGACCGTGAGAATTCTCAGCATATTTTCCATGCCACTTCGTTTGACTGTTTTTGTTTCGGCGATGTTGGATTCCTCTACTTGAATATGTCCATTCCCAAATGTTTGGATTTTGACATGTGCAGTTTGGACCGTCTGTTTTGTTTTCTTGATATCCAGCCATTCGCTAGAAGGGATTGCCTCCATCTGTGTGATTAAATCCTGTAACCCTGCTATCCCCAACTCCACGTCATAGGACAGCCCTATTGCGGCTGATTGCAGATGCTGAACGGATTGAATCGTCTGTTCTGTTAAAACATTGGAACCTTCTTGGTCAGGGGCTTGCTCTACTTGATGCTGAGGATATAAGGTCATGCCGTGTAACATGGCAGGAGACGTCACAAGCGGCGATGCGCCGACTGCTTTCCAAGTGCGGTCTGACAGCTGCACCTGTCCAAATAGACTCGACACATGCTTTGAAATTACTTCATACCCTTGTTGTGATGTCGCATCATGCGGCACCTCGAACCCAAGAGGATATAAGCCTTGACTAGCAAGAAGCTCAATGCCCTTTGTCAGTTTTTCTTCTGTATAGGCGATTTCTTGCTCCTGATTCGATTTGGTATACGTATGAAAGTCTTTTTCATTTGGGAATTGACTTTTCATTCGTTTCTTCTCAGCTTTTTTGGGGTCATTTGATGAGATGGGCTGATCATATTTTGCATCCCAGAACTCAAATCCCTGACCAGATTCCTCCGTTCGATACGTACGGCTAAAGCCATGAAGAATGATACTCGCTCCATTGCCTTGCAATTGTTTTAAAACACTCACAAGTTTCGGGCGGTCACTTAGTGTGACTTCATCACCTGTTGCCCGATCTATCCAAGCAGGGGTCACTGCAATCTGATAAGGAATATGCTGTGCGGATACGTATTGTCCAAGTTCAAGCAGCTTTTTCTCGTCACTTGCTGGACTGATGTTCCCGAGCATTAAGTATTTTGTCGTCATTTGCACAGAAGGTGACATGTATTTTTCTAGCGCTTCTGCAAGAAGCTCGTTGTGCTGCATGACATCTAAGATACCGATATATGCCGCACCTTCTTTTGTTTGAATCACAAATGGCAGATCAGATTGATGTTTCTTCACTAGAAATTCATTTTTCAACTCTGCCCCTCTAACCGTTAACACATTGATACTTCTCTCTAACTGACGGTATGTCTGATCATGTGTATGTTTTATTTGACTGATATGATCTTGTTTGTGAAAAGTAAGCTTGGAGAATGGGCGAAACTGTTCCGCATTGTAGCCAATGGCGATGAATTGCTGTGATTCGTTCATCGCACGAATGGTTTGTTTTGACAAGGTTCTCTTTATTTCACCAAGATAAATGACTTGCTGAAATTCATTGATCCTCTTTTCAGCCAAATGTTCATCGGATACAATCATCGTCTGTTTTGAAAAATGACCGACGAGTAGATCCAGCATATGAACGGCTGGAGTCACTTCACCAGATGGTGTGGAATAAACGATCAGTGTATTTGGCTGCGTGACAAGAGCATCCGCTGAAGCAATGTGTTTAAACGAAACAATCGTAAAAAGCGTGATCATCAAACAACATTTCATCAAAGAATTACAGTTCATTCATCATCATCTCTTTTTCTAGTTCTTCTAAAAATTGCTCTGGCGTACGATAATCCGAGCTGCTTGTTAAATGGCAGACATGAAATGTCAAGGTCACTTCACGACCGTTTAATAAGACATGCGTCTGCAATTTATCCTTTAGCTTATCAAGGACAACTGACACATTTTCTTCTGGTGTATGGGTTAGCAGCAAGCCCATTCGCTCTTCAGATAACCGAAATTTCTTATCGGTTTCTCTTACGCTTTCGCGGATCTTGAGACTTAATTGCTGGAATAGGTGCTGCATTTCTTTTTCTCCATATAACGATTTGAATTCCGCTGTGTAATTCATATGAAGAAGGATAAAGACAAATGGCTGTTTGTACCGTTCTGCCCGTTTCATTTCCTCGGATAATTCGAGCTTCATCCGCTCAGCATTGTCAAATCCCGTTGTCGAGTCAATCGCTACAAATTGTTTGATGGCTTGCTTTTGTTGTTCAATGGTGTGACGCAGCGTATGGATCCGTTCATGCAAGCTTCCTGCTGAAATCGCAAAGAAAAGAAGTGCTACGCCCCAAATCACTACATCTTGCAATGTTTGATTTGAAAAAAGAGGACTTACATGACCAAGCTCTGTAAAGAACATGGCGCTTCCTATAAAGAACAAAATCAACAAGGTGAAAATTAATGCTGGTAGGATACCAAATAAAATACCGCAGCCTAACACGACAAATGTCAGTGCGATGATCATAAAGCTCTCCGCATCTTGTACGTTGAGGTAGCCCATAAACAAAATAAGGCCTGCAAACGTGAGGAGCAGAGAATAGTACAAGCGATACGTGTTACTGAACAACCGATTCATTTAAAAGCTCCCTTTCTGCAATTAGAGGCAATAAGTTATCAAATGAGTGTGTCTCTTTTTCGTTCATGTATCCTCCGTAATAAGCCTTAAGAGGATCTTGGGTTTGTAACTCTTTCATGCGGTGATAGACCGTCTTTGCGAATTTCTGCTCGTTTTGTTTAAGGGCATACAAAATAACGAGTGCATATACCGAAGGCGATTCATATGTGACAGATGGTTGCAAAGTGCTCAGCTTATATCTCCCGTATAGTTTTCCGTCTTGTTTAAACGACGTTTTCAGCCATTTCATGATTTCAGACGTATTCACCTTTGCATGATGTGCATGTAGAGCTGTATAAAGTTGATCGATCATATTGATTTCTTGATCGAATGAATAGGTTTTTTTCTTTATGTCATAGGACTTAGGAAAAAATCCTTTTTTTCTCGGTGCTTGTTTTAGAATGGCTAATTGGTTGCTGGTCATTTGTTTCGTGAATATGTGGAGGGATTCCAATTCTTTGATTGCTTTTGGGTCTATATAAGAGAGTGTGATTGTGTGTGAAGTTCGATTTGTTGATGCATCATAATAATCGGACAATATGCCTTTGTACATGTTTTTTTCTTTTAACGCTTGAGCGATTTCTTTTGCTGTCGATTGATACGCTGGCTTCTTCCACAAACGATTTGCCTTTTGAAGTGCCGACACTACACGTAAATCATCAACTAAAGCATTGGCCTTACTTTTTTGTTCAGATTCAATTTGCCAGCTGAGAAGATGATGATCTAATAAAAATTGATCTTGCAAAACACCTAACTGTTGATCAAATAAATTTTGGTCTTTTTTTCGAACAAGATAATCCATCCAAAGCCCAAGTGATTCAGATAAGTAAATATGCTCCTCTGCAAAGGAGGTACGAATCAAGCCTTGATCTGTCATTAAGTGGTGAGTGATAAAATATTCTCCAGGTAAAACGGGCTGAGGTGATACTGGATCAGCTGATTCTTTCTGCTGCCTCCAGGTACATCCGCCTAGTAAAATAACAATGAGTAAAAAAATTGCTGTACGATATATGCGTGTATGCATTCGTGTCCCCTTTCAACTCCCCGTTCTCTAAACATCTAACGATTTATTATAGAGCGTTTTTGTTTAAATTTAAATAAATATTTTATACCAAATTACGAGTCTTTTCGCATATTTATTCCCATTTTCAGAAAAACAACATGTCAATATGCTTGATAACATTGAAAAACCCATGCGTTTCCGCATGGGTTTATATAGAACTATTGATCTAATTTTAATTTCTTTAATTGTTCAGCAAGTGCGTTATTAATGGGTTCTTCCACTTTCTTTTGTTTCTTCATATATTTAGACACATCGTGCTTACTGGCTTTCTTTTGATTGGATTGAGATTTGCGTTTTTCGAAGACAGACAGCTTTTCTCTATGGCCGCATACACAAGCAAAGATTTTGCCATCCCCTTCTCCGCGCAGCTCGAGCTTTTTATGACAGTTCGGGCAGCGTGCGTTTGTTTTCTTTGCCACATTTTTACGATGGCCGCATTCCCGGTCCTGACAGACGAGCATCGTGCCATGTTTTCCATTCACTTTCAGCATGAGTTTACCGCAGTCTGGACAATGGGTGCCAGTAACATTGTCATGCTTAAAGGTCTGGTTCGTCTGTTTGATTTCAGATACGGCTTGTTTGGCATACGATTTCATTTCACTCATGAATTGAGAAGCCTTCAATTGCCCTTTGGCGATTTTAGAAAGCTTTTGCTCCCATTCTGCTGTTAAAGCAGGAGACTTTAAGTCCTCAGGCACTAACGAGAGCAACTGCTTTCCTTTCGAGGTGATGAAAATGTCTTTGCCCTTTTTCTCGATTAAGAAGCTATTGAACAGCTTTTCAATAATATCCGCTCTTGTTGCTACTGTTCCTAGACCACCTGTTTCACCAAGGGTTTTCACTAAGTCCTTTTCCTCGTTCTGCATAAATGCCGCTGGGTTTTCCATAGCAGATAATAAGGTCGCTTCATTAAAAAGTGCAGGAGGTTTCGTTTCTCCTCTTGTTTCTTTTAGCTGTCGTACGTCTAGTGACTGTCCTTCTGAAAGCAGCGGCAAATGTTGATCTGCCTCGGCAGATTCCTCTTCTTCATACGAGTCATCGTACACGGCTTTCCAGCCAGCTGCTTGCACGGTTTTCCCTTTTGCTGTGAATGTTTCACTGCCTATTTTGGTGATGACCGTTGTTTCTTCATACTCGAAAGGATTCAAGAGTACAGCAAGGAATCGCTTGGCAATGAGGTCATATAATTTACGCTCTTTATCGCTTAGTACTCCTGGATATAGCTCTTCCTCGGTTGGAATGATCGCATGGTGATCTGACACTTTGGCATCATTGACGAAGCCTTTGTGCGCTTTTACACCTGACTGTAAAATCCGGTTCACATGCTGCGCATACGGTCTGACGTTCATTCCTTTTAAACGATCTTTTAATGTAGGAACGATATCCGCTGAAATAAATCGTGAATCTGTACGCGGATATGTGACGAGCTTATGCTGCTCATACAATCGCTGAAGCGTAGATAATGTTTCTTTGGCTGAGAAGCCATAGCGTTTATGTGCATCACGCTGCAATTCAGTCAGATCGTACAGTCCCGGCGCGAACGCTTTTTTCGCTGTTTTTTTCAACGCATCAACCACTGCTGGTTTGCCTTTGCAGGCTGCCAAACGCTCTTTGATCACATTCTCTTGGAATGTCCGGTTTTGCTTTGTTTTGGCATCCTGCCAGGTCAACGTCAGTCCATCTACTTGTGCAGTCAATCCATAGAACGGCTTCGGCTGAAATTGCTGAATGTCTTCTTCTCGTTTGAATATCATGGCGATCGTTGGTGTTTGCACCCGTCCACAGGAAAGCTGTGCATTGAACTTCGTTGTCAGCGCTCTTGTTGCGTTGATGCCGACAATCCAGTCTGCCTCTGCGCGCGCAACGGCAGAGCGATACAAGTTATCATATACTTTGCCGTCTTTTAAACGTTTGAAGCCTTCTTGAATGGCTTTGTCCGTGACAGATGAAATCCATAGTCGTTTCAAAGGCTTTTTCACATGGGCTTTTTCAAGAATCCATCGTGCGACAAGCTCCCCTTCACGTCCAGCATCTGTTGCGATGACAATATCTTTGACATCTTTTCTCGCAAGCTGTGCTTTCACTGCTTGAAATTGTTTCCCTGTCTTTTTCATCACCACAAGTTTAAGCGGTTCAGGAATGATTGGTAAATCCTCTAAACGCCAGGATTGAAATTCTTTTCCGTAGCCTTCAGGATCAGCCAGTGTGACCAAATGGCCAAGCGCCCATGTCACAATGTATTGATCTCCTTCTAAAAAGCCATTTCCTTTTTTATGACACTTCAGCACACGTGCAAGATCACGTCCGACCGAAGGTTTCTCTGCTAATACAACTGTTTTTGACACTAGATTTCACATCTCTTTCTTCTATCCATCCTTTTATTATAGCAGACGTGGAGATGCGGTTCTAATGACGGATTATTTCTTCAATCGTTTGATGATTTCGTTTGTGACTTCTTGCGTTTGATAGGCGCCGCCGATGTCTGCTGTTAAAAAGCCGTCTGCTGTAACTGATTCGATGGTTTCGAGCAGATGAGTGCCCAGTTCTTCCTCTCCGAAATGATCCAGCATGAGTTTAGCCGTCCAGATTTGGCCGATCGGGTTAGCAATTCCTTTTCCCGCAATGTCTGGAGCTGATCCGTGTACAGGCTCAAACATGGATGGGTATTTGCCATTCACATTGATGTTGGCGGCAGGCGCTACACCAATACTCCCCATAATGGCTGCCCCAAGATCCGTCAAAATATCACCAAACAAATTACTGGCCACAATGACATCAAATTTCTCAGGTCTCGTGACAAAGAAGGCTGAGAGTGCATCAATGTGCTGTGAATCTGCGGTCACTTCTGGATAATCCTTTGCTACGTCTTGAAACACTTCATCCCAAAAAGGCATGGTATGAACGATCCCATTTGATTTGGTTGCACTCGTCACATGCTTTCGTCTTTTTTCTGCTAATTGAAAGGCAAAACGCATGGCACGCTCTGTCCCTTTTCTTGAGAACACCGCATTTTGAACAGCAAGCTGATCTTCTCCTTGATAAATACGCCCCCCAATTTCACTATATTCACCTTCACCGTTTTCTCTGACAACTAGAAGGTCGAAATCCTTTGGCTGCGCAAGCGGTGAGCGTATTCCGTTCAGCTGTTTTGCAGGTCTGACGTTAATCACCTGTTCAAATTCACGCCTAATTTTAATAAGCAATCCCCAAAGCGATACGTGATCTGGCACTAAATTGGCATCTCCGACAGCCCCTAAGAAAATGCTGTCAAAGGCTTTCAATTGATCCAATCCATCCTTTGGCATCATCTCGCCATGCTCTAAATAATACTCACAGCTCCAAGGAAAATCCTGAAAAGTAAATGACAGACCGCCATGTACTTCTGACACCGCTTCCAAAACTCGTATCGCTTCAGGTACAACTTCCTTTCCAACCCCGTCACCTGGTATCGCCGCAATTGAAACATGCTTCATTCATTTCTCCCCCTTTATTGTCGGTCGACGGTCGACCGTTTATTTGAGTTTACTAGAGAGAGCATGTTCTTTCAATGGATAAGGGCACTTTTTTGATCAAAGCGCCTGTTTATCTTGGAAAGGCATCGAGGGTTTCACCTTCTTCCTCCTCGCACTTTTTTTATCTGAAAGCAGTAGCCCGCCTAAGGTCAGTACCGTACCAAGTGCTGACATGAGGGTCAATCTTTCATGAAGAACGATCATTGAAATGACCATCGTAATAATCGGAACGCCATAAATATATACACTCGTTTTCACTGAACACCCTTTTTCTCTTGAATTGTACGATATTGACTTTTCCAAGACAGGCTTGCCTAGAGGGAAAAACTTGGATAACATGAGACAAAAGATGATGTGTAAATGAGGGAATGACAGAATGAATTCATTCAAGATGGAAAGACCAGCACCATACCATATGCAATTTTATGAACAGTTGAAGCAGATGATTTTTGATGGACAGTTTCAGCCAGGGGAACGCATCAATGAGACACAGCTTGCCAAACAATTTGGTGTAAGCCGATCACCGGTGAGAGAGGCGATGAGGCTTTTAGAAAAAGATGAGCTCTTGATCGCTGATCATCGGTCAGGCTACTCTGTTTATACGTTATCGGAAGAAGATGTCGAGGAGCTTTATCAAATTCGAATTGCCTTAGAAACGCTTGCTGTTGAGCTTGCATGCAAAGAAGCCGCGCAAAAAGAGCTCGATGAAATTGAGCAGGTCCTCACGCAGGCAGACGAAGCAATCAAACAGCAACTACCATCTAAAGACATCGTCCAGTTACATGAAGCCTTTCATCAAAAAATCATTTTAGCGAGCCACAATCACCGCTTATATAAACAATTGAATCATGTGAACGCACTGATTCATTTTTGCCGTATCTTTCATTTTAGCGGCGGGGCGCGTGCTGAGACGATTCAAACTGAGCATGCTGCCATTTATTCTGAAATGAAAGAGCGCCGCTCCACAGAAGCCGTTCAAGCGATGACGAATCATTTGTTACATGATGTGATGCACTTAAAGCAAGTACTCTCTGAAACAAACAAGGATTAAGTGATTTTTCCTTTTTCCCATTTTTTAAGCATTACATGAACATATTTTGAATTTTTCGTAGATTTCAGCATGTCCAGACGTTCTTTCGTTTATATTAGAAGATGAGAAACTAGCTTTTATACAGGAGGATTTGTATATGCATACAAGTATTAGCCGTCTTCGACAGGCGGGTTTTATTGAGGGTATGTCTCTTTTAACCCTTCTTTTAATTGCCATGCCTCTGAAATATTTTGCGGATATTCCGATGGCAGTCACCATTGTAGGCTCTCTTCATGGCGCATTGTTTGTCATCTATATGCTTATTTTGGCATATGTGACCTTTAAAGTTCGCTGGCATTTGAAATGGTCGATCGCTGGTTTTTTTGCGGCTTTCATTCCTTTCGGCAACTTCGCCTACGATAAGGTGCTCCGCCAGTATGATACAAAAGCTTAATCAAAAAGGGCTAAAACGAATTTCGTTTTAGCCCTTTTTCTCCTTTTCAGCGTGATAGAAAACCTTTGCAGCCCTAGAAAGGACGAGTACTGAAGCGGAGCGAAATTTGACATTCGCAAGCAACAGCACGCAGGACTGAAACCGAATGCGAGGGTTTATCTACACGCTAAAGTATTTTTTAAATTGATGCATATTTCACAATGGCTGCTTGACGTGTCATTTCGTGATATGCCACCCATAATTCATCACCTGGCAGTACGCTAGTGATTGGATCGATTGGCTGTTTCACTTCATACATCACGCCATCTCTCTCAATCTGAATGGTCGCTAACGGCTGATTGCCGATGACACCAGAAAATGCGACATGGGTCACTTTTGCACTTCCTTGTTTCTCTTGCATAAGACTGATTTCTTTATCCAGCTCTTCTTGTTTTGTCTGCATCGTGATTTGAGTTCCTGGCGCAACCTCCATATGGTCAGGGATGAATTGACTGACCGTTTTTGTAATGGACTGATCTCCGCTAGAAACCATCACATCCAGCATAATAGGTTTCTGATTATGAATCGTGACTGGATATTGCTTCACCCGCTGGATGGTTCCTGTTAATGTCACGTCTTTCCCCGATCGATTCCGCACTTCATGGCCATAGGCTGCCATTTTCAACTGACCGCTGATGTCGACGAGATCGGCTTTTTCTCCTGTTCTATATTCAAAACCATTGGCTTGAATCATCGGAATGGTATATTTTTTCTGATCTGCTTCAAATGTAAGCGATAAGACCGTGCCTCGTCCTACGGTTCCATATGATTCTATGTTTCTTAAAACAGCGCCTTTGATGAACTTTGGCTCACTTGTCTGGGAGAAGTCCCCCTCTTTTAAGAGCATCGCCTTTTTCTTCTGCGGATTATAGAGAATGGCGATACGCTGACCCGCCTGTGGTATCTGGGTATAGGATACAACCGTTTTAACCGTCTTCTCGATATTTTGCCCATCATATTGAAATTGCAGCTGCATTTTGATAATCGGCTGTTCGTTGAGGTAGGTGCCTGTTTCTTTGACAGATACAATATTGGCTTCTAATGTGACACTGTCTTTGATTTTGTTGTTTCTCACCAATCTCAAAATCGGCGGCAGGAAGATGGCTAGTACAAATAACAGCAATGGAATAAACAGCCATAGTGCCCAGTTGAGAATGAGCGGTCCGCCTTTCATGACATATTGCATAAAGGTGTCAAATGATGTTTGGTGAGCAGGGCTTGCGTTTTCGATTGAGATGACTTTTTGCAAAGGAAATTCCTTTAGCTGTTTGCTTTTCGTCTCAAATGCACCCGTTAATTGATTTTCGAATGAATAATAGATCCAATCACTTTTCACATTTTTATGGAAAAATAGTCCTTCTCTGTTTAAATTTTCATACGAAAACGACTGAAAAAGCTTGCTGACAGATGTTGTCTTATTCGTGCGGTGGTTATAAATATAACCTGTCAGCTTGCCTTTTGCTTCGTCCTTTGCTGTAGAGCCTACAAGAAGAATTTCTTCTTCATTAAGCTGGTAGATAAAGGTTTGATAAATCGGTTTTGGTGTTGGGACGACTTCACCAAGCCCTCCCTCTGCATTCACTTTCCTTGGTCTTTTTGGATAGTTAGATTCGACAGCGACGGCAAAGTTTTGGGATGTTCCGATTGTTTTTGCTAGCTGCTTCTCCACTTTATCTTGAATGAGGCTAAACGGTTCAGCGTTTTTGGAGACATAGACCCCAAGCTGATGCTTATCGTTTGAGACTCCGCTGACATATGCTTTCTGGTCATTTTTTAAAGTCAATTCAAATATAGGTATAGGCGTCTGGCCTCTAAAGGAGTTCATGACGGCATCGATGGAAACGGGTCTTGCTGGCAGCTTCAGTTTGTTGAGATTGTGCACATGAAAAAACTGACCATTCTTTAGCTCACCTAGGACGATAGCGGCACCTTCCATTTCTCCTGTAAACACAAGCCGTCCATTCCATTGATATGTATTCGTTTTTAAAAACGAGGGTATCTGCAAGTTTTGTTTAATGAGCTCTTTCTTTTCTCCGCTAGGCGTTAGTTTCTCGATCAAAAGCTGCCCCTCTTTATTTTTTAAAGCAAGTAAGAGATTGTTACCTTGAATGGATGGCAGCATTTCATTAAACGTATCGCTTTCCGTGGTCCATTCACTGATTATTTTTCCTGATTGAGGATCATACATTACAAAACGGAGTTGCTGGTCTTTTGATACAGCACTCACCACTCGTTTCCCTTCATCAAATGTAAATATTCGTCTGATGTCATATTGCGTCGCTTTCCCTGCTGACAAATCATCTTGGTAATGGTTCCACACCAAGACACTAAGAATGATTGCTGGAATAAAGAAGACAATATACCTGAGGAAAATCACTGGTATTCTTTTCACTTGATCGCTTCCTTTCATGAGGTTCCTTTACCTTATACGTTAGTGCAGCGAGAATGTTTCATGCTAGAAGAATACCATTCTAACTTTCCAAATCCATATTTTACAAACTTGGTTGTTTGCGATAAAATCCAATCAGATTCGAAAAAAGGATGTTATCTCAATGAATAAGCTATCATCGATCATTCTAGCGGCTTGGCTGCGTGTTCCTCGTTGGTTCAAGCAATGGGTGCTTGTATCCATTTCCATTTTCTTTTTTTATATGTGTTTTGTAAAGGGGCTGACTAGCTGGCATACCTTGCCGCCTGTCACTTTACTATCATGTGTCATCGGTTCCTTCTTCATTTGGCTGTTGTGGCAAAAAGGTCAAAAAAATAAGTGAAACGGGGAAAATTATGAAAGAATCCATCAGTTATTTTGCTATCTCTTTTGTTCTTCAATGGGTTTGGTTTGGCATCGTGCACCCAAATAACGGTGTGACACTCCTAGATATGTTCATCTTTTCAATTTTGTTTGCGGTGATGTTCTTCTTTATTCGGAGGATTTGGCAGTATCAGAAGAAAGGCCGAAGTGAATGATCATGAAACTCGCCTTGTTCACTGTGATCACCTGTTCGATCATTGGCCTATTTTTAATGTCGAAACCTTTTGGGGCGGACGCTATGCGTTTGGTTTCTACCTTCATTTTCCCTTTTCTCGGGCTTGTTGGTTTCGGGGTTTTATTGTTTAACCCAATGAAAAAGGCTGCCAAATAGATGGCAGCCTCTTCCTTGCTTTTATCATGCAAATAAATAATCAATGTGTGATCTCCGTTACGGAGTGTATGAATTAAGATTCGATCATATCAGTGTGTCATATGTGTTCCGAATGAACCTACGTTTGAAAGTAAACGCCATGGAAGTTCTGGATAACAAGACAACGAAAGCCCTACCTCTCATTCGTCCTTACGGCTCCGAAGCCGTGCCAGTGTGAATTGTAAATCAAAACGTCTTTTTTCCACTCTTCCGCTTTTATAGGGGGCGGGTGCAGAAGGAAAAGAATAAGTTTGTTCGCTTTGACAGCGTCTCGTTCTTATCTAGTAGAAGCTCTATTGCTTCTCATTATGTCATAGAAAAAAGAAAGTTTACTTTCTTTATTTATTTGCTTATTTCAACACTTAATATCAAACTATAACACGTTCCCCCATTTTACACAAGTGTTAAAGTGATAATTCTGCTGGCGTATGGCTTCCTTCATTCATGTAACGAATGGAGGTTGGATCAATCTTCAGAATCACTAGGTTCGGATCATCTTTTCCTTTAAACCATTTCTCCATTTCCTCAGACCAAAGGCGGTCGATCAGTTCTGGATCGTCGGTTAATGTGGCGGTACCTGCGATTTCTGCATATGTGTCACCGAATCCTTCACCTGAATACCCAATGAGAATATGCACATTCGGGTTTTTTTCAATTTCGTCGGCTTTATGTGTTTCTTTACTTGTTGGTGTATATAATGTCAGTCCCTCATGGAAAAAAGTCATGTAGCGGGTATGCGGCTTATCCTGTTCAACGGTCGCGAGTGTTCCGACCTTTTGTTCATCTAATAGGCTTAACACCTTTTGTTTTAATTCTTCTTGTGACATATCGTTTCACTCCTTCAAATTTCATCCGTACTCTTAGGTTTCCACGACAAGCCATTCATTAAACAAAGAAATGTGTTTTTCATAAAAAGAGATCTTCTAGCTGATGCTATAGAAAACAGGCTCAATGAAGGGAGAAGTTGAACATGCATCATGAAACAATGTTCCATTTAAGTTCACTTGTCATTGCGGCAGTTGTTGTGGGCATTATCGTATGGTCTGTCTCATCTGTGCAGAAGAATCGCAAGAAATACTAAACACCGCCCAATCAAGTGGGCGGTGCGCTATGGATCATGTATTCATAAAGGAACCGCCGTTGACGTGAAGTGTTTGTCCTGTCATATAAGACGATTCGTCAGAAGCAAGCAGCACATAGCAACCAACATGCTCTACAGGCTGTCCTGGTCTTCCCATCGGTGTTTCTGCCCCGAAGCTTTCCACACTATCCTCATCAAATGTAGATGGAATGAGCGGCGTCCAAATCGGGCCCGGCGCTACTCCGTTCACCCGAATTCCATCTTTCACAAGCGATTGTGCCATAGAACGCGTAAAGCCGTTGATGGCCCCTTTTGTCGCCGTATAATCAATCAGCACTTTGTTGCCTCGATATGGGTTAATGGATGTTGTATTAATAATTGAACTTCCCGGTTTTAAGTAATCCAGTGCTTTCTTCGTAAAATAAAAATAGGAATAGAAGTTGGTTCTAAACGTTTGGTGAAGCTGTTCACTAGAAATATCCTGAATCCGTTCTTTCGGGTGCTGTTCAGCCGCATTATTCACTAAGATATCTAATTGCCCAAAGGCTTCAACTGTTTTTTCTACCGCTTTCTCGCAAAAGGCTTCGTCACCGACATCTCCTGCAATCGTTAAACATTTGACGCCTTCCTGTTCTACGCGCTTTTGTGTATCCTTTGCATCATCATGTTCATTTAAGTACACGATGGCGACATGTGCCCCTTCTTTTGCATAGGCAACAGATACAGCACGTCCAATTCCACTATCTCCGCCTGTAATCAATGCAACTTTCCCTTTAAGCTTGCCAGACCCTTGATAGGATTCGTCTTCAAAGATCGGCGCAGGATTCATGTCCCTTTCACTGCCTGGCTGCTGATCCTGTGTTTGGCGCGGAATGCCATTTGTTAAATATTCACGTAAATCCATGAGTAAGCTCCTCCTTGATTTGTTGATGTATCCTTTCATTACCACCTCATTTTTTCACTCAAACATCATTATGTGGCACAGATGCGTTTTGAAAATTGGCATGTTTCAAGATGGATAAAATCGGTTACATGTTCAATAAAAAGGAGCGTTCTCACATGCTGTCAACCATTTCGAAAACCTTTAGCAAACCAAAAGGCTGGCTCGGAAGCATCGCAGGTTTTATTATGGCAAATGAAAATAAAGCGTTGAATCAGTGGGCGATCCAGCATTTAGATTTATCAGATGGTGAAAACATATTGGAAATCGGCTATGGACCTGGCTACAGCATCAAGCATATGCTTAAGCATTATGAAGATCTCCACATTGATGGACTAGATGCTTCCTCCACCATGCAGGAGCAAGCACAGTCCCGCGTCAATAAACGCTCAAAAGACAAACAAGTCCGTCTATATGTAGGAAAAATTGAGAAAACACGTTTGCCGGGAGAACAGTATGACAAAGTACTGTCTGTGAACAACTTTACGATTTGGGATGATCCAAAGACTGGCCTGCTCAATCTTTATCACACGTTGAAACCCGGCGGAAAACTCGTCATTGTGATGCAGCCAAGAGAAAAAGGTGCTGATGCCAGCCGGACAAAAGAGATGGGTGAAAACATATTGAATGATCTACAGTTTGCGGGGTTTGACCATTTTTCTGTTGAGTATGAGGAAATTCGTCCAACGCTTGCTGTCTGTGTCACAGCCAAAAAGCCGAGAAGCGAATAAGCTCTC
Organism: Bacillus sp. FSL R5-0422; assembly: GCF_038610765.1. Lineage (NCBI taxonomy): Bacteria > Bacillati > Bacillota > Bacilli > Caryophanales > Bacillaceae > Bacillus > Bacillus sp. FSL R5-0422. The sequence continues at coordinate 468,587 of NZ_CP152014.1, read as the reverse complement.
GGCTTTTTTCTTACCATTTTGCTTCTTTTACAAATTGATAGAACAGCTGATGCAATTTCTGTTCTATATCTTCCTTTGATCCATGACCATAAAGCGTCATGCTTTCCTCACTTTCAATGATGGATGAACTGATCAGACTAAACATTTCTGACCCTTCCTTGCCTAGCTCTTGCGGCGCCAGCATCATGAGCATTCGTGACATCTGCTGCTGCCCGCCGTCCATGCTTTTGACCTCGTAAGACTGATCAAGATCATACATATGAAAGATTGGTTCCTTGATGAATGCATGCTTTAAATGAAAAAGAGCAAACTCGGTACCAGGAATCCCTAAACCGCCTTGTTGTTCACGTTCTAGTAAACCACTTGCTACCTCATCCGCATGTGTGATAAATCCTTCCTCTTCAAGCTGACGAAGCAGCTGCTTGATGGTTGCCTCATGCTGCGGCATCGCCTTTTTATTTTCGATGGTAAAATGGGACAAAATGCTACGAATCACAGACATGTAATTCGTCACCTGCTCTGCTACCACCATCATATTCACGGATTCTTGCACCGATTCTTTGTCGGCTTCTTTCATTCTTTTTTTCTCAATGATATAAGGGATCTTTCGTTTTATATGAGCCTTCACACGCATCGCATCATCCTCGTTTAGGAGCGGACTGACCATGATGTAATCGATATGCTCATATGGGATAGGGACGGTCGAGACAATCATGTCATAGCTTGATGCATCGATTTCTTTTAGCTCAATCAAGGAAGACAGATCGAATTCAGCGATTTCTGGCAATTCCTTTTTTAAACGAGAAGCGAGCATTTTGGACGAGCCGATTCCGCTTGAGCACACGACCAATGCATGAATGTTCGTTTCTTCTTTTTTAATTTCAAGCACTGAGCCAAAGTGAAGCACAATAAAGGCGATTTCATCCTCTGGAAATGCAATCTCTGGAAAGAAACGCTCGACTCCTTCTTCAATCGCCATGAAAAGTAAAAAGTAGTCCTTTTTAATTTGTTGTGTAAGTGGATTATAGATTCTCATCTTTTCCTTTAAACGGTTCATGGCGGGTTCGAGATGAGATACGAGTCCCTCATACAATGAATCATTCTCATTTAAATGGTAGCCGGTTTTATTTGAAATAAAATCAATGAGTTTCTTCGTTCTAATCGCAATATCCAGCTCGATTTCATCAATACGGTATTCTGCCCCAAAGCTGCGGTTTGCACTGCGCAGATGGATGGTCATATAACCAACCTCTGCTTCGGGGATCACGACATTAAACATGCGTTCAAGTGCTCTTGCGATTCGCAATGATGATTCAAATTCTTTCGTCCGCTTTAGTTCAAGCAGTTCTTCCTCTTCCATTCGAATGGTTTCGCCAAGCTGAATCCGTTCAATGGCATAGGTTAAGTGAACGACAAGCGCAATATAGGCGCTATCAGATAAAGAGAGTGACAGTCTATTTTTTAAATGAAAAAGCAGGCGTTCTACTTTTAGCAGCTGTCCTCTGCTCACAACGCCAAACACCTTTTCCGTCGCTTTCGTTCGATGCTTGATATTCATTTCAATCGTTTCTAAAAACAATTGAATATCGAGCCGGTCGACAATGAGGTTGCCGACAATCTTTCGTTTTGCTTCCTCCGGCCCTTTTAATTCAATGCCATACCCGCGTTTTCTGATCAGCTGCAAACCGTCAGGCGCGATCCATTCCGTCAGTTCATCTAAGTCATAGCTGATGGTCGCATTTGTAACCTGCAAATCGGCAGCGAGTGTATATAATTTCACCGGTTCTTTTGCTTCAAGCAGCGCACATAATATTAAGAGTTTCCGTTCGTCAGAGCTATATTCAATTTGATCCTCATTTGACATATGAGCAAGAAGCCGCTGTTTATCCTCCTGTTCGCCGACGGCCTTCAAGCCTTTCCCCGGCTGTTTATCTAATGAAAGATCATAATTCTTTAATATAGGTTTAATCGATTTTAGTTCTCTATGAATCGTTCTTGTACTCACCTGAACAGAATCGGCTATCTCACGAATGGTGACATAACGATTTTGTTGAATGATGTATTTGATGATCTTCTGTTCTCGTGCCGTTATGTACATGAAATGCCCCCTTCTGCAAAAATAGGTCTATTGTCACATTTAATATAAAACGCTTTCAACAAATGACGCAATCTTAAGTTGATCTGACTTTGGCACATAGGCTGTGACAAAATTAAATACAACGTCTAGTCATACGTTTCTCCAAAATGACGGTCCATAATCCTTTTGATGAAATTGAACCTTCTGTTCATGGAAAGGCAGTGAACCCCCAGCTTTTAAAGAATACGTCGGATTGTATACGGGAGAGCCAAAGCAATAATCCATCGTTCCTTCTTCTGGGCGAAAGATGACGGTTCGCATTGTTCCAAACAGCTCCTCATAATTGTGCACAGCCAGACCATCAGGATATTCTGTCTGGAATAGCATCGCAAGAGAATCACTTGATTGTTGCTCTTTTAAAGCTTTCATTAACATGTCGTATCTTACAATAGAATGCTGTTTCGTCATTCCTTTTGCTGTTTGATCAGCAAGCGGATGATTTGTGGCTGCAATAAACCCTGTCTCCGGTCTTCTCACCATTTTGCGGCCATCAATGATTTCAATCACAGCCGCTTCTCCTTTTCGATCGGCAAACATGAGGTGAACATTAGAGGCAACAGGCATTTCCTGAATAGAGAAAATGGCTTCCTCAACCGTTTGACAGTTTTCCAGAACAGACCGAATCACATGATACACTTGCAAACCGGCAACTAATGGAGGCTTTAAACCGGGTTCATTTCCAACCGGCGAACCACATGCAGAGAATGTGACAGAAAGACCATGCTCATTCATCCCATCAGATCTGCCAAACAAGAGCAGCGACGAGCCTGTATGATATGGCAGGCCTTTCACATGTGTCGTCACAAGACGCATATCATCAAATATCGGGGAGAAATCATAGTTACGTAGCATGACCGTTTGTTGACCTGCCGCCATATTTCCCTGCCTCACACAGTGGGAACAGCCTGGCTGTAGATGAGATGAATAGAAAAAGGTCAAATAACGCTCCTCCAGTTGCATTTCATCACAAAAACCTGCAATCTCTTCTTCTAACTGAGGAAGATATGGGCGAATCATCTGCTTCGTTTCTTTCAAAGCCTCTTTTTCAAGCGGTTCTGTTCGAATGTATTGGGTCTGTAGCCCTTGCGTCTTCATCCAGACAGCCTGCTGCTTCCCCACTTCAAAAGCGGTTCCTGTCATTTCATGAAAATATGCACTGATCTCCTCCATGCCTGTACACCTCTTTCGCCTTCGTTTCTTTTATCATATCGAAACCCTCCTTTATTTAAAAGAATGAAAAAAACTGCAATCACAATGGATTACAGCTGTTTACAGGATTGTTGAAACAATATTTTTGCCATTGCTTCATATCCCTGATGATTCGGATGAAATTGATCAATCGATAAGTACTCATGTTCATGTCCTTCAAACGCCCGGTACACATCCACGACTTCTACATGCGGATTTGCAGCAAGCGAGCGAAGCTGATGATTGTATTGCTGAAGCCACCGCCCCGCTATAGGTATTTGCGGAAAAGGATTATATAAATTCATGAGATACACGCAATAAGGCTGCTTCTGTCCTCTTTTGATCTGAGCGATTTCTTGAATCATCTTGCTGAAATTTGCTTGGCAATGCAGCGTCGCTTGCAGCAGTTTCGTTTCATCTTCACCCTTTTCATACTGCTGAATCGCTTGAACAAGATCATTCCCACAGCCTGTGATGGTGATGATAGTAGCTGCTGCAATAGCACGTCTCACATCAGATCTTTTGAGCAGCTGTAAAATCTGATCTGTTGTTAACCCTGACTTTGCAAATACAGACAGCTCGACTGGCGCATGTGTCTTTTTTTCAAGCATCCACTGATACCGCTCAGCAAATCCACCGCCAAATAAACGTGCCCCCACTCCAACTGTTAAGGAATCTCCAATTGCAACATAGGATCGTCCCACTCTTATCCCTCACTCTCTCCTGCCTTCTCTTATATATACGAAATCGGAGAACAGATGCTTGTAGCAGATGACTTAGGGGCATTCATCTTTTTTTCATGAGACGTCTTTACAAACTCTTTACTTGCGAGATCGACTCATTTTTTGTTCAATAAGAATAGGTTTAGATGATGAAATTTGCACCTGTATGCGTTCCAGAAAAATTTACAAACTTTTTATCTTGATTTCGAGACTTTATACCTTGACTTCAAACTACATTGTGATTACAATGAAAATATCAGTTTTTATGTAACTGTGCTTGTTACATCTTTTTCATAGCATTCCACTATGATTAAAGATGCCACATATTCAGTGTATCTTTGGGATACACTAAAAAAAACACTGAAACAGAAAGGATTGAATAAACATGGCAAAAGTTTTATACATCACTGCACATCCGCATGATGAAACAGTTTCTTACAGTATGGCTACTGCTAAAGCATTTATCGAATCTTATAAGGAAGCAAACCCAAGTGACGAGGTTGTACATATCGATTTGTACAAAGAAAACATCCCTCACATTGATGCAGATGTATTCGCTGGCTGGGGCAAACTGCAATCAGGTGCTGGCTTCGATACACTTTCAGCTGAAGAGCAAGCGAAAGTTGCTCGTCTAAACGAATTAAGCGATCAATTCGTTTCTGCTGACAAATATGTATTTGTTTCACCACTTTGGAACTTCTCATTCCCACCAGTTCTTAAAGCATACATCGACTCTGTTGCTGTAGCTGGTAAAACATTCAAATACACTGAGCAAGGTCCTGTTGGATTATTAACAGACAAAAAAGCTCTTCACATCCAAGCACGTGGCGGATACTACACTGAAGGTCCTGCTGCTGAACTTGAAGCAGGTCACCGTTACCTTGGTACAATTGCTAGCTTCTTCGGAATTCCTTCTTTCGAAGGTCTTATCGTTGAAGGTCACAATGCTGAGCCTGCGAAAGCAGAGCAAATTAAAGCAGATGCAATCGAACGTGCGAAAGCTTTAGGAAAAACTTTCTAATAAACTGCACGCAAAAAGCCAATGATCTTTACGGTCATTGGCTTTTTATTTGTTTAGATGAAAACCTAATTTTCTGGAGATACCGCTTGCGGCTTTTTTGACTTGTTCTATTAAGTATGGAAGACGTTCTTTTTGATAACCTGCTTCAAACCCTGCAATGCTAATACCTGCTGTGACTTCTCCAAGGTGATTGAAAATAGGGGCTCCAACCGCAGCTGTATAATTTTCAAGCTCCGAATAGCTTAGCGTATATCCCCGCTCATTTGATTCTTCCAGTATGTTTCGAAGAACCTCTTTATCTGTAATGGTCCCGATTCCGATTTTCCCTAGTTCAATCGAATCGATATAGGCAAGTCTCTCTGTTTCTGGTAAAAAGGAGAGAATACTTCTTGCACAAGCACCTGCATATAAAGGAGAACGCCTGCCGACGGCGGTATAGAGACGAACAGGCTGCGTCCCTTCAATTTTATCCACGTAAATGGCTTCATCTCCTTCACGAACGATGAGCTGGACAGCTTCTCCCACTTCATCCCGCAAGCCTTCCATAAATGGTCTTGCAATTCTCCGAATATCAAGGCGGTCCGCCACAAGCTGACCGTATTCTAGAAACATCAGGCCTAACCGATAAACACCTGAATCATGTTTTTCTAATAATCCCATATCGGTTAACGAGCTCGCCATGCGGTGCACAGACGTTTTCGGCATGCCGGAGAGCTCGATCATTTCATTCAATGTTAATTGATCATGGGCGATAAACAGCCGCAAAATCTCCATTGATTTCACAACGGTTTTATTTGTGTTCTGCATGTCCATCCCCTTTTTCTAAACAAAGGCTTCTAGCTTAATTCTGGCAGCCAGTTCCTTCAGTTCTGCTTCTTGCTTAAATAGTGCCTGCTCTACATCCTGATGATCGATTCGCTTAAAATACAAATTCGCACCAGGCATCGCTTGTGCAATGAGCGGTAGATCAACCGTCGCAACTTCTCCAATTCGCGGGTATCCGCCTGTTGTTTGCCGATCTGCCAACAGAATAATCGGCTGCCCGTCAGGAGGAATTTGAATAGAACCAAAGGCAACTGCCTCAGAAATCAATTCAAGCTTTTCTTTTAATTGAACTGGCTCCCCTTTCAAACGACAACCCATACGATCTGATTGAGGCGTGACCTGAAAAGGCTGTTCGAAAAAGGTTCTTTGGGATGATTCTTGAAAAAAAGAAAGGTGTCTCCCTGGTAGCACCCGAATCACGGGCGATTTCCGTAGCGGTAAAAAGTGCGTATGACTGACAGTCCAATCGGGTGCGCTGTACGCCGCCTGTTTCAGATGGCTTTTGAGTCTATCAGACAACCGATTCGCTACGAGTGAAGGCTTTCCAATAGACAGGACGTCTCCTTTTTCAAGCGGACGTCCGTTCAGCCCACCGATTCCTGCTCTCACATAGGTGCTTTTGCTCTCCATGACCGTTTCCACATCAAATCCACCTGCCACAGCAAGGTAAGAGCGGCAGCCCCTTTTGCAAGGACCAAAGGTGAGCGTGCTTCCTGATCGAACAAAGAGTGGTTTCCATAAAGGAGCTGGCTCTCCATCAATATCGATCTCCACATCAGCGCCAGTCACTGAAATAAGCGCATCCTTTTGACACGTCAACACAGGCCCCGGCCCCATTAATGTGATTTCCAATACGGCTTCGCTTTCCTCGTTGCCTGTGAGAATGTTGGCAATTCTAAGTGAGAGCGGGTCCATACCGCCGCTCGTTAAGACGCCATACTTTTGATAGCCTTTCCTCCCTTTATCTTGAATGGTTGTGAACATTCCTGGCTTGATGACATGAATACTCAACGTTCTGCCTCCTTCATGCTGAAAAATTCCTCTTCAGACATTTGGACAAATCTGACCTCGTCTCCTGCTCTCAGTAGACTTGGGATTTTTTCGTCTGGACGAAAGAGTGGCAGCGGAGTTTGTCCAATGAGCTGCCAGCCACCAGGTGTGGAAATCGGGTAAACGCCGGTCTGCTTTCCCGCAATGCCGACAGATCCTTTTGGAATGGACATTCTCGGTGTTTCTCTGCGCGGGGCTGCGATCTTTTCAGACAGCCCGCCTAAAAACGGAAAGCCTGGGGCAAATCCAATCATATAGACAAGATACGTCCCTGAGGTATGAATACGCACGACTTCCTCTGGTGTTAAACAATTGATCCGGGCGACTTCTTCTAAATCAGGGCCCAGCTCTCCTCCGTAACAGACCGGTATGTCGATGGTGCGGCGCTTCCCCTGAATCCCTTCCTGCCATTTCTTTTCAAGGAGTGTTTCAATATAGCTTTTCACCCATTCATAAGGGGATACGTCTTGTTGTTGAAGAGACGCCGATTGATAAACGGTATACGGCTCATAAAAAACAGTCACGTTTGTAAAGGCTTGAACAGCTTCCACATATCCGTCAAATGGATGTTGTTCAATACATGAAAACAACTGCACAACGCGCTCATGAATTTCTTCACATATGTCTGTTCCTGCTTGAATTACGATCGCTGCATCTCCTAGCGAGTGAAAGGTGAAAGAATCTTTTATCGTTGAAAATGCCACTTGAGGACCCCTCTCTTTCTAAAGCACACCGAGCTGTTGATCTCGTTGATCTGTGATGAACATATGCCCAGGTGCATGGGTAATCGCAATCTCTGGTTTTGTATGCATGACGATGGCTTGCGGCGTCACACCACATGCCCAAAACACCGGGACCTCTCCTTCTTTAATCACAGATGGTTCTCCAAAGTCCGGCTGATCCACATTGGCAATTCCAATCATCGCTGGGTCACCTATATGGATGGGACCGCCATGAACTGATGGGAATCTAGATGTCACTTGTACACTTCTTGTGATCTGATGCGCCGGAATGGGCCTCATGCTGACAACCATCGGGCCATGAAATACCCCCGCCCTTTCACAAGCGATATTCGTTTGATACATTGGAACGTTATGACCATTTTCAATATGGCGAACAGGGATATCATTCAGCATGAGCGCATGCTCAAACGTAAAACTGCAACCGATGAGAAAGGCAACCATATCATCCTCCCAATATGCAGAGATATCTGACACCTCTTCTTGAAGAATTCCCTTTCTGTAAATACGGTATTTAGGAAAATCCGTACGAATATCCGCTTTGGGCGCTGACTTTCTCGGCACGGGATCACCCGGCTCCAGTACATCAAGCAAGGGGCATGCAGCCGGATTGCGCTGACAAAACAACAGAAAATCAAAGGCAAGTTCTTTTTTGACGATCATTAAATTGGCTTGAGCATATCCCTCTGCTAAACCAGCCGTTGGTCCTGTGATTTCTTTTTTACGAATCAACTCTCTGATCTGTGAAGGCTCGCATGTTTGATAGATATTCATTCGATTCAGCTCCATAGTTTTGGAATTTCATTGATAATGGTATACCCGCCCATCAATGCCATGATGACAACGACAAATGCGCCTGATACTGTCAAAAAGAATGGGTGTCGATAATCCCCGACAATGTCTTTCTTATAAGCCGCTACCAGCAAGGTGCCAAGTGCGAGAGGTAAAATCAATGCATTGATCGCCCCAACTAAAACTAATATGTTCACAGGTCGTCCAATCGTGACAAAACAAATAGTCGAGAGAGCAATAAAACCGATGATAATGCCACGTTGATTTTGCTCAATTTTTGGTGAGAAGGTTTTAAAGAAGGAAACAGACGTGTAAGCCGCTCCAATAACCGATGTAATGGCCGCTGCCCACATAATGATCCCGAACATTTTATAACCAACATTTCCAGACGCTAACTGGAATACAGAAGCAGGCGGATTCGCCGGATCAATTTGTAAGCCCTTTGAGACCACTCCTAGCACGGCTAAAAATAAAGCGACACGCATCACAGATGTAATCAGGATGCCGAAAACAGAGCTTTTGGTCACCTGAGGAAGTGCATCCTTCCCTTTAATTCCAGCATCTAACAGACGATGTCCTCCAGCAAAAACGATATAGCCGCCAACTGTCCCACCGACAAGTGTCACAATCGATAAAATATCAATTTCTTTTGGGACAAAGGTTCTGAGTGCCGCTTCCCCAACAGGCGGTGCTGTTGAAATCGCCACATACAGCATCAAGCCGATCATGACAAAGCCCGCTATCTGTGTGAAACGGTCCATTGCTTTTCCAGCCTCTTTGATCACAAAGATCAGAATCGCAATAACCGCACTGATAGCTGCTCCAATTCGCGGATCAATTCCTGTGATCACCTGAAAACCGAGACCAGCACCAGCGATATTTCCGATGTTAAAGGCAAGCCCTCCCATGACAATCAAAACAGCCAGTACATATCCGAGACCCGGCAGAACCATATTTGCAATATCCTGCCCTCGTTTTTCTGACACAGCGATGATGCGCCATACATTGGTTTGCGCAAAAATATCTAACAAAATAGAGATGAGAATAACAAATCCAAAGCTAGCCGCAAGCTGCTGCGTGAAGACAGTCGTTTGTGTTAAAAATCCCGGTCCGATGGCGGACGTCGCCATTAAAAAGGCTGCGCCCATGAGCATAGACCGGTTCCCCTTTGATGCCTTCGTGTACTTCACTTCCTGTTTTTTCATGATGTTTCCCCCTTTGATGACGACTTTTATTGAAAGGCCTTGAGACGAATGCTTGCTTCTTTCAGTTTAGATGTAATGGTTTTAGCAAATTGGAGCGCATGAATGCCGTCTCCGTGTATACAGACCGTATCTGCTTTAAGCGAGATATCTTCCCCTTGAACGGTATGAACCTTCCCTTCCCTCACCATACGAACAACCTGCTGAACTGCCAGTTCATCGTCTTCAATGAGTGCATGTGGTTCACGGCGTGATGTCAGCGTTCCGTCTGTTTGATAGGTTCGATCAGAAAACACTTCATGTGCCACTTGAAGACCCATCCTCTCACCTGCTAACGCAAGTTCACTGCCTGAAAGCCCGTATAATACAAGACTTGGATCGACATGATACACAGCCTTCGCAATAGATTCAGATAATTCAGTATTTTTAGCCGCCATGTTGTACAGTGCACCGTGTGGCTTGACATGCTGCATCGTGCTGCCTTCTGCCTTGAGAAAGGCTGATAGAGCGCCAATTTGATAGACGACGAGATCATAGGCTTCCTCTGCTGAAATCGCTATTGGACGTCTGCCAAAGCCGACTAAATCTTGCAGACCCGGATGCGCACCAATTTGTACCCCTTTTTCTAGTGCCATTCTGACGGTTTTTCTCATCACCGTTGGATCTCCTGCATGAAAACCGCAAGCGATGTTGGCTGAGGTGACATATTCTAAAATTTGTTCATCTGAACCGATTATATATTGACCAAAGCTTTCTCCCAAATCACAGTTGATATCTACTTGATACATAGGATCCCTCCTTATTGTTCCGAATAACGGAACATAAAGTCCGAATATTCGAATTTATATTGATTATATCAATTTTCGCTAGATTGCACATGACATTGTTAGAAAATATAACAATAGAACTAGGAGAAATAAAAAAACGAGAGGATTTCGCCTCTCGTTTTTTTATTTATTTAGACAGCACCCAATGCTGGATCGCCTTTGCTACACCGTGTTCTGTGTTAGGAGCTGTAATCCAATCAGCGGCTTCTTTTACCACTTCTTGCGCATTTCCCATCGCAATGCCTAATCCGGCTTCTTGGATCATGGCCATATCATTTAGGCTGTCGCCAAGTGACATGACATTGTCCATCGTACAGCCAATGCGTTCCGCTACCTTTGCAAGAGCTGCCGCTTTGTTAATGCCCGCTGCATTGACTTCAATATTGGTCGGACTTGAATTTGTGATTTCTAGATGCTCATTTGTTTTCAATGTATTGAGTACTTCCTCACGAACGTCGTCATCATGAATATCAAAGCCAAATTTCAACCATTCATGGTCGTGAATTCGTTCTGGGAATTCACCTCTCCACACCTTATCCACAGTGGAAGCCCAGTAATCGGTTTCGTACCTGTTTTTTAGATCCCACATCATTTGGACATGATCAGGATGTAGCAGATCTCGTTCGATCAGTTGGAAGTTTGAATCCCAGATTTCACTTCCGTTTGCTGTCACAAGGTAAGAAGACAGCTTAAGCGGCTCAACGAGCTCTCGGCATGTCATCAGTGTGCGCCCTGTGCTAATCACCACATGGACTCCTTTTGCTTCAGCATCTTTAATGGCTTGTTTGTTTTCCTCTGGAATGACGTGTTCACTGTTTAACAGCGTGCCATCCATATCAATGGCAATCAATCGGATGTCTTTCTTATCAGCTTGTATGGACAAATTGAGTACCCCACTTTGTATCATTTTTTGTAACTATCTTTATTTTAATATAAAGAGGAAGATGGCACAAAGGGACGAGTTTGATCCCATAGAAAAAAGACCTGGTTACAGGTCTCTTCAGATTGGCTTAGCGTTCACATGCAATGCCGTCTTTATCACGGTCAAGGTGCTTATTTTTAAGATAAAGTGCTTTTGATGCATACGGCTTGTACTTTGTTTTGCCGCCTTTGTTTTTCGTGTTTTTGCTTTTTGCCACGCCGCCTTTATAGACTTTGTTCAGCGCTTTGCAGTTTTTGTAGGACTTGACTGTTTTTGCATCTGCAGTGTGGGTGTCGACTTGTGTAACGCTTAGTAAAAGACCTAAGGACAAGACAGCTACCATGATTTTTTTCAACATGAATAATCCCCCTATTTTTTCTATTTTTACATTTTTATCATATGTCACCACTTTTTGTTTTTCAAGACTATTGAGCTAAATATATTGATTTTTTTGGAATAAAATACGCTTTATTTCCTATATGGTACACTGAGTGGGAAACCTTTCCGGTTTTGACACGTATATGAAGAGAGGAGTTTTTCACATGAAAATGAAATATACCATTCTATATGTAAACGATGTTGAGGCAAGTATTCATTTTTATCAACATGTACTTGGCTTTCCTATGAAACTCAGAGTTGAATCCTATGTTGAGTTTGATACTGGAGATGTCACCTTATCAATTAACTCACGTCGGGATGTCAAAGATGCGCTTGGATTACCTGTCCCAGAAGCCAATCAAGCCTCTCAAACGTTTGAAATTGGGTTTGTTGTGGATGATGTGGAACAAACCATTGCAGCAATGAAGGAAAAAGGGGTTTCAATCATTAAAGAACCTGCAAAAAAACCATGGGGGCAAACCGTCGCTTATGTCGCTGATCCTGATGGTCATTTCATTGAAATATGTGATGCCGTCTCCTAATTTTCTTTAAAGGGTGTGAACAACATGAGAAATAAACATGCCTTTATCGCCGGTGTGTGCTCAATGATTGTCATTTGCAGTGCTGCTATTATTTTGCAGCACCATGAGTGGATAGGATGGATCAGTGGTGGAATCTCTATGATCGGCATCATGATATCTGGGCTTCTAGTGGGGGCTTGGACAAGCGGAGATGAGACAAGAGCCGCCTATTCTGAAACGAAAGAGCACCGCATGTGGCGTCTTGATACGGCCTTTCTCATGATGATCTTTGCACTTCCGCACATGGCAGTGTCGATCTTTTATTTTTTCATGTAAACACTTGTTCAAAGGAGTTCGTCATATGGCTGTTTTTATTTTATTCGTTGTATTTGGCTTCCCTATTCTTTCTGTGCTGATTGGGATTTTTGGCACAATGCTTTTGAAGAATGTTTGGATGCCGACTTTGATTGTCCTGTTAGCCAGTGTCATTCTCATGTACACATCCATTGGCGGGAATGAATCCTTTCTTATTTGGGTCATCATCTACACCGTCTTTACGTTGATCGCTGCATGGATGACAAAGCGGTTTCGGTTCAAGTAAAAAAGAACAGCTTGCACTGTTCTTTTTTTGATCAAATATCGGCGCACCACAGCTCAATTTCAATTTTCAGATCAGGCCATCCTAAAGCTGATACATAAGCAACCGTCATTGATGGATAAGCTGTTTTAAAGATCGTATCCCACTGAGGATATAGATGATCCCAGTCGATTTCTTCCGTAGCCCATATATTGACCTTGATGACATGCTCTTCATTCAATCCTTCTGATTCAAGAATTTTTTTGATATTTTCAAACGTATTGGTTACCTGGTCGTTTAAACTTGATGGTACTTGTCCATCGATATCTGTTCCGACTTGACCGGATGTAACAAATAAACCCGCGCCCTTTGGTACTCGTGTGATATGACTATAGTTGCCAACGGGCTTGGGCATACTTTCTGGGTTTTTCCTTGTGATTTTTCCCATGTGATTTCCCTCACTCACTTTGATTTTTCTGCTAGATTTCTCTTCATGTAGACAGACTTCACCAATTTCTATCTATCCTAAAAGAAAACAGCAGTGGAGTATCCATAGCCACAAGGTAAGAACATCAATATTTTCTTTTTCATGACCGGACCACTCCTTTTGATTGCGTGAGCAAGGTTTTGATTCTTTATATAGTATCTGACAAGAGACGTTCAGTCAAAATCGTTTATAGACGATAACGCGCAATATCGTGATTCAATCGGATGCTTAGTTCATTGAGTCTTTCTGCTGCTTTTGCCACATTGGAGATCGCTGTCACTTGTTCGTCTGTGGATGCGGTGATCTCTTCAATTGCAGCAGCACTTTCTTGAGAAATATGGGCTGCGCCTTGCATGGCTTTAGTGATGAGGTCGTTTTGCTCAAGCAATGCATTCAGTTCTTTTGCCATTGCGTCTGTTTCAACGATGGTTTGTGAAATCGACGTAGAGATGGCATTGAATTCATGTTCTGTCGCATGTACCGCTTTATCTAACTCAGCAAAACGATCCATTGTGTTTGACATCATGCCGGCTGTTGCTGTCGTTTCTTCTTTAATGCCTTGTACCATTTGCTGAATTTGCACTGCTGACTGTTTTGTCTGCTCAGCTAAATTCCGCACTTCACTCGCCACAACCGAGAAGCCCTTGCCGTGCTCTCCTGCGCGTGCTGCTTCAATACTGGCATTCAGCGCAAGTAAATTCGTCTCATTTGAAATGCTTTCAATTGTATCTGTAATTTTAGAGATATCCTGTACTTTTGTACTTAATTGCTCAATACCTACTCTAATCCCTTGAGACGCTTGTATAGACTGTTCATTTGATTGTTTTAATTGCTGAACAATTTGCTGTCCCTGCTGCGACGATTGACTCGATTGGTCAGAGATTCGTTTAATGTGGTCACTTTGTTCTTTGACGTTCTCAATGGATTGATTGAACTGGGTCATTTGTTGATTGGCTACATCAAGGTCAGATGCCTGATGAAGTGTTCCAGTCGATATGTCACCAATCGCTCGGCCAATCTCCTCACTGCTTGCTGAGGTTTCTTCAGATATCGCTGATAAATCTGTCGCTGATTCGACGAGTTGACTGCTCGTCTCCTGTAGACCGCTGACAAGTGTCCGGAGTTCTCCTGACATATGATTAAAGCCTTTTGCCAGCTGTCCAATTTCATCTGTTGTTTCTTTTAAACTTGTTCGTTCAAGATTTCCCGCCGCAATTTCTTTTGAAGCAGCAGTGACTTGCTTGAGCAGTCTGACCTTTCCTCGAGCAGCTAAATAAAAGACGCCAAGACTGAGAAGGGCGACACCTGCTGTAATGAGCATCATATAGAGCTTCATCTGCTCTAATTCTTTATAAAATTCATCCTGAAAGACGGCGATACCGATACTCCAATTCCATGGCGCGAACTGGCTCATATAGGCAAGCTTTTGCTTTTCTTCCCCAGTGGCATCGTCCTTATCTAAATAGGTCACATAGTGTGCATCCTCACCTTCTGATTTGGCTCCAGCGACCATTTTTTCACGATTGGTCGTGTTATCTGGAATGACGCCAATGTCATTGACGGGATGGACTTGAGAGGAATAATCTGCTCCATATGCGACAAGATAGCCTTTATTTTTATAGATAAAATCTGATTTTTGAAATTGGTACCCTTTCCCGTTGTCATTTTTAGGCCCGCTCAAGTAAATACGGGCTTGTTCCTGCGCCTGTTCAAGCGTCAGTTCTTTTTTCTCTACACGATCATTCAACTGTTCAAGCGTTGCCATTGCTCCGCTGACGATGTGCTTTAAATCTGCTTTCCCCGCGTCAATTAAGACATGTTTCGCTAACAAATACCCCGTTGTCCCAACAAGTCCACCGGTTAAGATCGTGATGACGATAATGGCAGACATTAATTGAAAAAAGACACTCCTTGATGCAAACATTTTCCTTTTCATATACAAATTCCCCCTTACTTCATATATCGTCAAACGGGGTAAAGTATTAAAAAAGTCATCAAAAAATCCCTTTCACTCGTTGGAAAGGGATTTTTCTGATTATCGAGTTGTTTCTTTCAGAATGGCTTGATAAAGATCATCTGTTGGCGTGAGGCCACATACTTCTTCTAGCACACCTTCAATGCCTTTTTCTTTTCTTAATTTCTGCAAACGAACCGCTTCTTCGTCTTCGGCAAAGTCATAAGCGAGAGCCGCAGCAATGCCTTTGATTAAGTACAATGGCTGCTTTATCTTTTTCGCAGGACCGATTAAACGGTCATCTGCTCCTAGCTTTCTAAGAGGAGAGCGTGCGACACGAGTGACTTCGTCGGAAATAAAAGCATTTTCGAATCGTTTGATGATTTTTTGTATATACGCATCATGTTCTTCTTTTTTAAAGCCGTATGTGTCGATTAAATAACTGCCCGTTTCGTGAAGTGCACCTTCAACCACTTGGCGAATCTCTGGTGTATCGACGGCTTCTTTAATCGTTTGAACACCTTGCTGATACCCGACATAAGCTGCTAGCGCATGTCCTGTATTGACAGTAAAGAGCTTGCGCTCAATATACGGCGTCAAATCTTGTACAAAGGTTGCTCCGTCAATTTGAGGAACGTCTCCGATAAAGCCAGATTCATCAATGACCCACTCGAAAAAAGGCTCGACTGATACTTTTAGAATGTCCTCATGGTGCTGAATCGGTACAATGCGGTCCACAGCAGCGTTTGGAAAACCAACTGTTTGTGACAGCGCCTTTTGTTCCTCTTCTGTGAGATGAGAGAAAACAGCTTCTTTTAAATGAGAGCTGCCTCCAATCATATTTTCACATGCCACGATGTTGATAATATGGTTAGGGTTTTTCTGTTTTAGTCCCTCTGCAATGGATGAAGCAATGATCTTCAAAACAGCTGGTCCAACAGCTGTTGTAATCAAATCGGCTGATGCCACAGCCTCTGTTAATGCCGCTGGATTTTGTGCAGAATTAATCGCTGTCACTGGGCCGACTACTTCTTGCTTCTGACCTGGTGCTGCGAGTTCAACCGTGTATTCTCCTCGTGCATTCAGCTCGTTGATGACCGCTTCATTTACATCGGTAAAGACAAGCTCAAAACCTGATGTTTTTAACAAAGATCCGATAAACCCTCTGCCAATATTCCCTGCTCCAAAATGAAGTGCCTTCATGTTAGTTCACCTCGTTAAAGATGGCGATCAGTTCATCCTGATCCTTGGCATGGATAATGCGTTCTACATTTTCCTCTTCTGAACAGACAATCGCAATTTGAGAAAGAATATCGAGATGTTCGTTGTTTTTACCAGCGATGCCAAAAACGACTTTGGCGATATTTCCTTCGCCGTATTCAACACCATCTGGAATTTGAATGATGGAAATCCCAGAATGAAGGACAGCTGCTTTTGCATCCTCTGTTCCATGAGGTATCGCAATCCCATTGCCCATAAATGTAGATGAGATATTTTCTCTTTCAAACATTTTGTCAACATAATCACTTGTGACATAGCCATTTGCCACTAAGACTTCGCCTGCTTTTTTGATGGCTTCTTCTTTCGATCCTGCTTGTTCGTTTAGAAAAATATTGTCTTTTGAAAGTACTTGTTTCATGAATGATCACACACCTTTTTTAGAATGGAAAATCAGGAAAACAACCAAAACGGGGAGTTCAATGAAGAAAAATTGAACTCAACCCGTTTCATCATGTTATTTTTTCAATTTCTCAATCAGCTCATCGTATTTCGGACTGTTTAAGAAATTATCTACTGAGATATGCACAGCGCCTGGCAATTTCGCCTTCGCTCTGTCTGTTAAATCTTTATGAGTAAAGACCACATCAGCGTCATTCGGAATGTTGCTGATGGATGTGTTTGCCACATCAATATCAAGCTCTGCCTTTTTGACTTTATTCTTTAAGATGGATGCGCCCATCGCACTTGAGCCCATTCCTGCATCGCAGGCAAAGATGATTTTGTTCACGTCATCTGGATTCACATCACTTGGAGATGCTGCTTGTTCGTTTGCTTCAGCACCTTCTTTTTGAGCTGTAAGAGCAGCTGCTGCTGCGCTTTTCTTCCCTTTCATGTCCTGCATTTTTTCTGTTGCTGCTGTTAAATCCTCGTCAACTGCTTTAGAGGCTTTTAAAATCACAGACGCGACAAGGAATGAGACGACGGTTGCCACGACGACACCTGCTAGAACAGCAAGATGTCCGCCTTTTGGTGACATGAGCATAAGAGCGATAATACTTCCTGGTGACGGCACAGCCTTTAAGCCTGCATTTAACAGGGTAAAGGTCAGAACGCCGCTCGCTCCCCCTGCAATGACCGCTAAAATAAGCTTTGGTTTCATTAAGATGTACGGGAAGTAAATCTCATGAATACCGCCTAAAAATTGAATGACAATCGCACCCGGTGCAGACTGCTTTGCGTTCCCTCTTCCGAAGAACATGTATGCAAGTAAGACACCTAAACCTGGTCCTGGGTTTGTTTCAAGTAGGAACAGAACAGACTGCCCTGTCTTTGCCGCTTGCTCTACCCCTAACGGACCTAAGATTCCTTGGTTAATCGCATTGTTTAAGAACAAGACTTTTGCTGGTTCAATGAAAATACTTGCCAACGGAAGCAAATGTGCATTCACAATGATATCTACACCTGCCGCAAGGGCTTTATTTAGACCAAGTACAACTGGTCCGATAGCATAGAAGGCAATCGCGACAAGAATGGCACCTAGAATCCCTGCCGTAAAATTATTCACAAGCATCTCAAAGCCCGATTTGATTCGATCTTTGAAGAGCTGATCAATTTTCTTAATCAAGTAACCGCCAAGTGGTCCCATGATCATGGCACCTAAAAACATCGGAATATCTGACCCGACAATGACCCCAATCGTTGCGGTTGCACCGAGTACCCCGCCTCGATGGTCGTATACGAGTTTACCGCCTGTGTAACCGATTAAGAGCGGCAGTAAGTAGTTGATCATTGGGCCCACAAGTGTAGCTAACTGTTCATTTGGCAAATAGCCACTCGGAATAAACAGTGCCGTAATGAGTCCCCAAGCGATAAATGCTCCAATATTCGGCATAATCATGCCGCTTAAATAGCTTCCAAAGCGCTGTACTTTTACGCGAAATCCGCTTTTTTCCTGCATCTATGAAAACTCCTTTCTTCTCTCCCTTTATTGAGGGCTTTATAGGTCAAAAGATATAAGAACAAGTGTCAGTGAAGCCCTTACCCCTATCGTAAAACGCTTTCACTTTCCCTTCAATTGAAACTAAATGTCACTTTGTCACTTAGTGTGTGACAAAATTGAAATATGATATGAATTCTCTTTCAGAGCATAGGGAAATCCGGGTAAAAAGGTTGACGTGCCGTGGTTTTGACGCAAAATTCATCGGAATTTCACAACTTTTAAATCGTCACTTCTTGTTTCCTCTTCTTAAATCGAATAGGCTTATACATGATCAAACTTATTCAATCAAGAAATGTCTGCGCAGACATGACACAGAAAAAGTGAACCATCTTGCTGTTTGTTTCGTTTACCTTTTAGAGTGAGCGGCACAATAGGAGGAGCGGTTTTTTCTGTGACTCACAGTTTACTGCCGCTTTCTTTCTGATACATGAGACATTTTCAAAGGTAGAAAGGCGGTTATTACCTTGTTGAAACATAGTAAGTGGCTTCTGCTTCTGATCATCACGTTCGCTTTTTTCATTCCAAAGGAAGCATTTGCCCATGCATACGTCGTCAGTTCGAATCCAGCTGCAAATGAAGAGCTGGAGAAGCAGCCTCCTTCGGTATCTATCACATTTAGCGAAGGAATCGAAAGTGGATTTCATGCCATTAAGGTGCTAAATGCAAAAGGGGATCGTGTGGATCAAGGAGATACGGTCATTAAAGATCAAAAAATCATGGAAGCTGCTTTAAAAAAGGATTTACCAAAGGGGATTTATACCATTCAGTGGAATGCAGTATCAGCAGACGGTCACTCTGTCTCTGGTATGATCCCGTTTAGTATTGGCAAAGCGGATGGCGGTTTTGACCAATTAGATCAAGGTCAACCGAACGAATCTATTGATGTTGCCTCGACCATAGACAAAGCCTTTCTTTATACGTCGTTTAGCTTATTTCTCGGGACCATTTTGTTTGGACTGTTATGGTTTCGGGCAGCCATTTCACCTATATTAGCGAAACGAATGAAACGGCTTTTAACATTGTCACTGATCATGATGGGCGGAGCTCTCGTGTTTCAGCTGCCGATTCAAACTAAATCAGCGGCAGACGTTTCCTTTTTGGGAGCATTTCAGCCATCGCTTCTGCAAGAAACCATTGCGTCGACTTCTGGCGGTAGTTTGTGGATGATGCTCATGGTGTCATTTGTTCTACTAACCATCTGGAGCATCGTTGCGATGAAAAAAGGGGATTTTACTTCTTTTCGGGTATGGTTGTTTCCACTGCTCCTATTCGCAGTACTTCTCTGGCTGAAAGCACAAATCGGACACCCAGCAGCAACTGATAATAAAATACTGACAACGTCACTTGATTTTATCCATCTCGTTTCTGCATCGATCTGGGTCGGTGGTTTAACAGCCATTGTGCTTTTATTGTTAAAGAAGCTACCAAATGGAGATCAGCCGCTCATCAGAAATACGTTAAAGGCGTTTCACCCTTGGGCACTGCTCTCTGTTGGACTCATTGTGTTTTCAGGATTTGTGAATGCAATCTTTATTTTGCAATCGTTTGATGCTCTTTTTGAATCAGCATACGGACGAACCTTTTTAATCAAGCTTGGTTTATTTATCTTGATGGGCCTTCTTGGGCTTGTCCATTACTTGATGCTGAGATGGGAAAAGAAACAGAAACGAAACGTTTCGTTACGAGCTGAGTGGATGATCGGAATCGCTATTTTGTTATTAACAGCTGTGTTTACCAATATACCAAGTCCTCCTCCGCCTGCACCTGAGCCGTTCTTCGGCGCAAACCAAGTGGAGCATCGTGACATTGTGTCCATGAGCATAACGCCGAATGCTCCGGGGAAAAACACATTCGAGGTCGCATTTACGAAAAAGGATGGACAAACGATCACTGATATCCAATCTGTGTCAGCCAAGATCCATAAAGTCGCCTTATTCGGTGAAGAGAAACCGAGTGAATTTCAGTTAAAACGATTAAAAAATGGTCATTACTCTGCTGAAAACCTCTTGTTAAATGAAAAAGGCACTTGGAAAATTGAAATTCATGCGTTAACTGGTTCTTTTGAAAATATCGATACCACATTTATTAGAAGAAACTAAAAGGAGTGCATACCATATGAAAAAATATGTTAAAGCTTTATTACCAATGCTTCTCGCTTCATTTTTATTGGCGATTCCTGTGAGTGCGCACGTCACGGTTAAACCGGATACATCTGCGACAAATGCGTGGGAAACATACACGTTGAAAGTACCTTCTGAAAGTGACAGTCCAACAACAAAGGTTGTCATCACAATGCCTAAGGGCGTAGAATTCCAGCAATACGAGCCAGTACCCGGCTGGAAAACGTCAACTGAAGAAAAAGATGGCAAGGTGACAAGAGTGACTTGGGAAGCAACGGGTAAAGGCGTGCTTGCCGGACAGTTCCAGCAATTCGTTTTTGTAGCGAAAAACCCTGAAAAAGCAGGCGAAGCTGCATGGGATGCATATCAATATTATAAGGATGGAACGGTCGTTGAATGGACAGGTGATAAAGATGCTGATAAGCCGCATTCAATCACAAACATTGTCGCCTCTAATACGGTAACGGATTCCCATGGTCAAGAAAAACCTAAAGAAGAAAAGGCATCAGAAACAGCCTCCAATTCTTCTTCACCACTTGTGCTAGGGTTGTCTATTGCTGCTCTAGTCTTAGCACTCATTGCGCTCGGGCTTGCTTTTAGAAAAAAATAATTGATTCGTAAGCGATCGTTTTCATGGAAACGATCGCTTTGTTTCTTTTCACCTTGAACACAAGACCATTTTCCCAACCTATTATTACCATTATAGGATTGAATAGGATTAACGCGCATGCCATAATGAGACACATGACCACCTAGGAGGCTTTAAGATGAACCATCTCATTATATTTGCTCATCCCCAGCAAAGCTTAAATCAAACCTTATTAGATCTTGTTGTTAGTACTCTTTTGAACAATGGTCATAAAGTGACTGTTCGTGATGTTTATGCTCTTGGTTTTTCGCCAGAACTAAGCATTTGGGAAAAGGCTGCGATCAAACAGGGGGATGTCCCGAAGGCCATTCAAACAGAGCAGAAGCTGATTCAGCAAGCTGATGTCCTAACGTTTATTTTTCCTATTTGGTGGACAGGCTTACCCGCTATGTTAAAGGGCTATGTAGAACGTGTTTTTTCTGAGGGCTTCGCTTATCAAATCAACGAGCATGGGGCTATTGAAAACCTGCTTCGACATAAAAAAGGTGTTATTATCAACACGCACGATGCACCAAGGACCTTTCTTGACTCTAACCTGATCTTTTCTGCCTCCCATCGCATGACAGCAGATACAGAAGTCTTCAATTATATTGGTATTGAGCCTGTTGAACGACTTTTGTTCAGCAGCATGGAGCAGGCACCCGCAGATTACATCCATGAAATTCTGAAAGAAACAAAAGAAACGGTGGAGCAGCTTTTTCCGCCGGCTGTTTAACATAAAAAGACTGCCAAGATTCCTCAGGCAGTCACAGATAGTTGACAAAGGGCGAAATTGCCCTTTGTCTTCTTTTCAGCGTGATAGAAAACCTTTGCAGTCTAGGAAGAACGAGCACCGGAGCGGAGCGAATTTGACATTCGTGAGCACCGAAGCGCAGACCTGACACCGAATGCGAGGGTTTGTCTACACGCTGAGACTGCCGAGATTCCTCAGGCAGTCTTTTTCACGTTTATTCGTCTAACCCAATGGATACATATTTTGTTTCTAAATAAGGTTCGATTCCTTCGATGCCGCCTTCACGGCCAATTCCGCTTTCTTTCATTCCTCCGAATGGTGCTTGGACAGCCGATGGACCACCATCATTCCAGCCAATAATCCCGTAATCAAGATTCTCTGAGATGTAGAGGCCGTTTCGATAATTTTCTGTAAAGAAGTAAGCTGCAAGACCAAAAGGTGTATCATTCGCTAATTCAATTGCTTCATCTAGCGTTTTGAACGTCGTAATCGGTGCCACTGGACCAAAGGTTTCTTCATGCATGATGTTCATAGAAGGGTCTACATGTGTGAGAACCGTTGGCTGGACAAAATAATACGACTTGTCATCATCGAAATGCGTATCTCCGCCGACAAGAACTTTCGCTCCTTTATCGACTGCATCTTGAATTTGGCTGACAATTTTATCAAAGCCACGCTTGTTGATAATTGGGCCGATGGATGTGCCTTCTTCAAAGCCATTTCCCACTTTCAGCTTTTCGACCTCTTTGCTAAAGACTTGAGCAAATGCTTCATGAATGTCTTCATGCACAATTAAGCGGTTGGCACAGACACAGGTTTGTCCTGCATTACGGAACTTAGATGCCACTGCTTGTTTGACAGCTAGTTCAAGATTGGCATCTTTGTCTACGATGAGCGGGGCATGACCACCAAGCTCCATTGATACATGCTTGACTGTACTTGCACTGTTTTTGATCAAATGCTTTCCGACTGGCGTTGAGCCTGTGAATGTGATTTTGCGAATCAGTGGGCTATCTGTGAATATTTCACCGACTTCTTTCCCATCTCCGATTACCCATTGCAGGGCATCCTCTGGGATTCCGGCTTCGTGGCCTAATTTCACAAGTTCAATAGCCGTCAGCGGCGTGTCTTCAGCAGGCTTCACAATAAAGGTACAGCCCGCTGCAAGTGCTGGTGCTGCCTTTCTCGTGATCATGGCTGCTGGGAAATTCCACGGTGTAATGGCCGCAACAGGTCCAACTGGCTGCTTTGTGACAAAAAGGCGTTTGTTCGTCGTATGTGACGGAATGGTTCTACCATAGATACGTTTGGCTTCCTCTGCGTACCATTCTATATATCCAGCTGCATAAACGATTTCCCCTAATGCTTCTTGATATGGCTTACCATTCTCTTCCGTGATGATTTTTGCGAGCCTTTCTTTATGTTCAATCATGAGATCAAACCACTTGCGAATGATATTGGCACGTTCATGCGCTGATGTTTTTGCCCATGCTTTGAATGCTTGATGTGAGCGCGAAATGGCGTCTTCAATTTGTTCTTTTGTATGCTGAGCAACTGAAGCAATTTCTTCTCCTGTTGCAGGATTATACACTTTGAGTTCGTTTGTCATGCTCTACCGTCTCCTTCGTTCTAGGATTCATTACATATAGTATATACCCAATGAGTGCCCAACCTAAAAGTAATATCCATTCAGCTGGCCATGATAAGGAGGCCGGCATCCCCGGAAAATAAAATGAAAGAAAAAGGAGACTCAGCCCGATGGCTAAAACGCCTGTCGTCCGCCAATATTTAATGCGGTATGGACGCTCAAGTTCTGGTTCTGCTTTACGAAGTTTCATAAAGGCAATGGACACAATTAAGTAACCGACAATGATCCCGACACCACCTGCATTGACAATCCATACGAGGGCAGGGCGCCCTAATAATGGAGCAAAAAAAGCCAAAGCACCAAGAAATAAAATGGCATTTGTCGGCGTTTTATACTTTGGATGAATATACGCAAACCATTTGGAAATCATGCCTCTTTCCGCCATCGCATATAGAATACGACTTGCACCGATGATAAAAGCATTCCAGCTCGTCACAATCCCTGCTACACCACCAATGACAAGCACTGTCCCAAATGCTTGATGACCGAGAAGTTGCACCATCGCATCTGCAGTCGCCAAGGAAGAGGCTTCAAGCTGTCCTTTTGATAGCCCCGCAGCTACCCCAAAGACAATAAGCAGATAAAATACGACCGCACTCACGATGGAGATAATTAGAATCCTCCCAATGATTTTCTTTGGCGCATTGATCTCCGCCGCCACTTGAGGGATGACATCAAAGCCAACGAATAAAAAGGGAATCATGACTAAAACTGCCATGAGACCGCCAACCCCGCCTTGAAACATCGGCTCAAGGTTTGCTAGATTTCCGTTAAATGTGGCGCCGCCTAAAAGAAGGAAACCTGTCAGGATAATCGCCACTGTAAAAACAGATTGAAAAATAGCAGCTGGCTTGGCGCCAATGTAGTTAAGCGCTGTTAAAAATAAAGCACCACCAGATCCAATCAACACCCATGTAAAATAAACGTCCCATCCCCCTATATTCCATAGGAAGCCAACATGCTGTGTTGGAATGACATAATCAATAACAGTTGGCAGTGCAACCGCCTCAAACGTAATGACCGAGACATAACCAAACAGCACGCCCCATGCCGAGACAAAAGCGGATTTTATCCCAAATGCCCGCTGGACAAAGACAAGCCCTCCTCCCGTCTCTGGAATGGCAGACGAAAGCTCAGCATACGTGAGTCCAATAAAGATGACGAGAATACCGCCGATGACAAAGGCGATGACACTACCTAAAAATCCTGCTGTTAAAATCCAATCTCCCGAAAGTACAACCCAGCCCCATCCAAGCATTGCACCAATGGATAAAAACAGTACGTCTGACTGCGACATGGTTTTTGCCATTTGTTGTTTTTGCATACAACCATCCCCCTTTGTTGTTTAGCGTGCTTTGAAGGCGTCCTCGATGATCCCTAGTCCTTCATGAAGCAGCTCATCTGTGATGACAAGTGGTGTTAAGAAGCGAATAATATTCCCATTAATCCCTGCCGTTAATAAGAGCAGCCCGTGCTCGTTTGCATACGATGCAATCGCTGCGGCTGTTTTCTTATCTGGTGTACGCGTTGTTTGATCTTCCACAATTTCAATTGCCGCCATTGCCCCTAACCGGCGGACTTCCCCAATGAATGGATATTGTGTTCTCCAATCATTTGCTTTGTCCTCAATGACTTGTCCAATGTGTTCAGATCGTTGATTCAGTTGTTCTGTTTCAAGAATATCAAGAACTGCTAGTGCTGCCACACAGCCTAATGGACTTCCTGCGTATGTTCCCCCTAGTTCCCCTGGATCTGCCGCATCAAGCAGTTCTTTTCTGCCGACAACGCCGCTTAGTGGCAACCCAGCAGCAAGAGATTTTGACACAGTGATTAAGTCCGGCACTACATCAAAGTGCTCAATCGCAAAGTATTTCCCTGTTCTAGCAAAGCCTGTTTGAATTTCATCTGCTACAAACACAATCCCGTGCTGCTGACAGAATGAAGCAACATGCTGAACAAAACGCTTCGATGGTACAATGAATCCGCCCTCCCCTTGGACTGGCTCCATGACCACACACGCAACAGTTTCTGGTGCAACAGTAGCGACGAAAAATTGATTGAATTGATCAATGATGTACTCATCGTAGACTGCATCGCTTAATCCTTCTGGCTTCTGATAGTAATATGGGTATGGCGCTTGATACACCTCTGACGCAAATGGTCCGAACCCAAATTTGTATGGCTTGACCTTACTTGTCATGCTCATCGTCATATTCGTTCTGCCGTGGAAGCCTCTTGTAAACGACACAACGGCCTGCCTTTTCGTATATTTACGTGCAATTTTCACCGCATTCTCAACAGCTTCTGCACCTGAATTAAGGAAAATGGCTTTTTTGTCATGGTCACCTGGTGTGAGGTGACATAGCTTCTCTGCCAATTCGATATACGATTCGTACATCATCACGTTGAAGCCTGGGTGAATCAGACTGTCTGCCTGTGCTTTGACGGCTTCCACAACCTTTGGATGTGAATGTCCTACATTTAACGTACCAATCGCGCCAGCAAAATCGATAAAACGTTTCCCATCGATATCGAATAGCTCGGCACCCTTCCCCTTTGCTGCAAGATGACGGTTGCCATTACTCACGCCTCTTGCGACGTATTGATCTCTTTTCCCCTGCCATTCCTCAGTTGAAAAACGGTTTGTTGTCGTTTGACTCATTGTCATCCATCCCCTTTATGTCTTTTTTATTATTCTGAATATTTTTTGGTATGATAGAAAGTACCAATATCATTTTTTTCATGGTACCAGAGAGGAAGGAATGACGACATGCTGACAATTCAACTAGATCAAACAGGGGCAAACGGATTTATTTATCATCAAATTTACACGAAAATTAAAGGTGAAATTTTAAATCGAAACCTTCAGCCACACGATCAATTACCTTCAAAACGAGAGTTAGCCGATACATTAAATGTCAGCGTCAATTCAGTGAATGGCGCATATCAGCAGCTACTTGCCGAAGGATATTTATATTCAGTTGAACGCAAAGGTTTCTTCGTGGAATCACTCGAAACGTTTCATGAGTCAGGTCAGCTGAAACCCTCTTCCCTTCCAGCAGATTTAAAAGAAGAGCCGATTGCACGAGACGATTGGTATTCCTTTTCACATATCTCTGTGGATACAGCCAATTTTCCTTTTAAAAGCTGGCTGAAAAGTGAACAAAAGGCGATCAGCCTCCACCAAGAAGCATTTGGTGAGCTTCCGCATCCACAAGGCGTGTACGAGCTTCGAGAAACAATTGCCCGGTTAATTGGGCTGGCACGGGGAGTCAAATGCTATCCAGAACAGCTCATTTTAAGTGCAGGCACGCAGTCACTTATTCATTCGTTATCAAGCATTCTTCCAGCTGATCAAGTATACGGGTTAGAAAACCCTGGCTATCGCCGGCTCTATCAAATGCTGAAAAGCAATCATCATCAAATTGAAACGATTGGCATTGATCAAAAAGGAGTACGGATGAGTGACATTCAGAAGAAAGAGCCGAATGTGTTGATCATTACCCCTTCACATCAATTCCCAACAGGTGTGATTATGCCAATTTCCCGGCGGATTCAGCTCTTAAACTGGGCAGCTGATCAACAAGACCGTTATATTATTGAGGATGATTATGACAGTGAATTCAAGTACGGAACAGACAGCATTCCAGCACTGCAAAGTTTGGATCGATATGACAAAGTCATTTATATGGGAACCTTTTCAAAATCATTGTTGCCAGGCTTAAGAATAAGCTACATGGTGCTCCCGCAGCATTTATTGAGACGTTATAAGGAAGAACAGCACTTCTTCATTCAAACAGCCAATCTTTTTACACAATACACCCTTCTTCATTTTATAAAGGATGGTGCGTATCAGCGGCATATTAAAAGAATGAATGGTTTATATGAGGAAAAGCGGAAGCAACTCATTGAAGAGCTCGACACGGTGTTTGCTGACAACGTGCGGATTATTGGGGAAAATGCTGGACTTCATTTTATCGCAGAGTTCCGTTCAAACCGCACGCAACATGAGATTTTACAGCGAGCCAAAGAAAGAAAGCTGAAAATGTATGGAATGGACCGTTTTACCCTTGATGAGCAATTACCGGGGCATCAGGAAGGCTTTGTTCCACTCGTCCTCGGCTTCTCTCATATGAGACCAGAGGATATTGAGCCGGCGGTAAAACGTCTGTATGAAGCGATTTATGGGAAATAAAACAGCCAGCTGCTTTACTAGACAGCTGGCTTACCACCGCTCTTTATCTACGGCTAGAATGGATGACATGAGCCCAGGAAAAGCGGTCTCGATGTCTTCTTTTCTTAAAGAATAGTAGCGGTGCTTCCCGTCAATTCTCACTTTCACAATGCCTGCCTCCCTCAGCACTTTGAAGTGATGAGAAAGCGTAGATTTGGCAATATTCATCTCATACGTGCCGCATGTCCTCTCTCCTGCTTCTGCTAAGCAGCGGACAATTTCTAACCGGATTGGATCGGCCAATGCGTGCAACACCGAAATCAGTCTCATGTCTTCTTGGGTTGGATGGGTTGGATTATTCATACGATAAATGTATCGTATTTTGTTCTAACATACAATCTCGTTACTCGACTATGACATTGTAACGCGACAACCTTTGGAAACGACTATGACTCATAGACACTATTTTGAAGGGAAGAACCTTTTTGACACGTACAATATGGACTTGCTTATTCATGCTCTTATTGGCAACGAGCTTATGCGCTTGCCAATCTGTTCAGCAATTTGAGTCAAAACGACCTAGTGCAGAAGAGGTATTAGCTCTCGATGAACAGGCAGATTTATTTCAATGGGGAAAAACGGTCTATGAAGCAAATGTAGATTGGACCCATCAATTAACCGTCACTAAAGATCAGCAATTAGGTGTGATTCAGAAAACTGCTGCCAAACATTTTCATCATGGCACGGCTACCCATTTGAAAAAAGGGACAGCGATTTACTCTATCAAGGAGCGAAAAGACCTTTTGATTGCTGAACTTAACGGACAGATCATCATATATGCCGCACATGCAGAAGGATAAAATACCTGTCATCAGATAGGTATTTTTTTAAGTTTCTTTTCTTGTCATAGGTCATTGGTTTTGTTATCATTGCAAAAGTGACCACTCGGTTTCCATTGTGACCATATGGTTTTGCCGATTCGGAAAGGACTTATGAAGATGAACGAAAAGCAAGAAGAGATTTTGCGGGTTTCGAAGAAATTATTTTCTCAAAAAGGCTATATGAGTGTCTCCATGCAGTCAATCGCCGATGCCTGTAAAATATCAAAAGCGTCTATTTATAAACTGTTTGATTCAAAAGAAGCTCTTCTATTAGAACTGATTAAATACAATCAGTGCAAAATGAGAGAGATTTCTCAGATCATTCATTCAGAAACGACGCTGTCCAAAAAGGAAAAATTCACAAAGAAGATCAAGCTTGAGCTTGAAGAGTTTAAAGAGAATCATAAATTTTTGAATATGCTGTCCTTTGAAGCTTTTTCACAGCATTCGCCCATTGTCATTAAGCATTTACGTGAGACACGCACCATTATCATGCAGCGGCACAGAGACATTATTTTAAGCACATATGGTGAATCTGTTGCGCCTTACGTCTGGGATCTTGTCATTGTCCTCAACGGATTAATGAGAGAATTCATTTTAATGCTGGCGATTGAGCGCAAGAACATCCAATTAGAAAATGCCGCTGAAATGATTATCGGTGTGATGGACCGTGTATCGAAAAAGCCTTGCTCTATTGAGCCTGTGCTAACAGATGAGTTGATGGACTCTTATTTGCTTTCCACACAGGATGAATATGATGAAGAAAAGCTTGTCATCTCGTACTTAACGAAGATCAAACAAGATCTTCACACACTGTCAAACGGGGAAGAAAAGGACGATCTCCTCTCTGCGTTTGAACTGCTAAGTGAAGAATTATCAAAGGACCAACCGAGAACCTTTTTAATCAGTTCACTACTCGATTATTTAGGCAAAAACAGCGTTTTATCACAAAACGTGTCACAGCTGAAAAGCATCATCTTATAGATAAAGAAGGGATAACATGAATCAATCTACAACATCGTATAATCGATCTGTGATTGTGGGGATTTTCCTCGTTGGGGCATTCGTTGCCATTTTAAACCAAACTTTGCTCATTCCAGCGATCCCACATATCATGGAGGAATTCAATATTGATGTCAGCAAAGGACAGTGGCTCACCACAGCCTTTATGCTGACAAACGGGATCCTCATCCCGATCACGGCTTTCTTAATCGAGAAATTTTCTAGCCGTTCTTTAGTTTTAACAGCGCTTAGCATCTTTACAGCCGGTACCATTCTTGCTTCATTTGCAACAAATTTCCCTGTATTACTTGCAGCGCGTATCGTGCAGGCAGCCGGCGCAGGGATTTTAATGCCGCTGATGCAAACGATCTTTTTAACCATTTTCCCGAAAGAAAAACGTGGTCAGGCAATGGGTATGGTCGGACTTGTCATTTCGTTTGCACCAGCTCTTGGACCAACACTTGGCGGCTGGATTGTTGATTCCTTCAGCTGGAAGTTCTTGTTCTATATTGTTCTGCCAATCGGTATTATTGATCTCATTCTTGCTTTCTTCTTAATGAAAAATGTAACGCAGCAAAGAGAAACACGAATTGATGTGTTATCAGTCATCTTGTCGTCCTTCGGTTTCGGCGGACTGCTTTACGGATTTTCTAGTGTTGGCACATATGGCTGGACGAGCGCCACTGTCCTCATTTCGCTGATTGTCGGCGCTGTGAGTTTGTTCTTCTTTATTCTGCGTCAGTCGAATTTGACAAGACCGATGCTTGAGTTTGGCGTCTTTAAGTTTGCGATCTTTAGCTTAACGACCTTCCTTGGGATGCTTGTTTTTGCTTTATTGATTGGGACAGAGACGATTTTGCCGCTCTATACGCAAAATGTGAGAGGATTGTCTGCTCTTGATACAGGGCTGATCTTATTGCCTGGTGCACTCTTTATGGGGCTCCTCTCACCAATTATTGGACGGATTTTTGATAAAGTCGGCGGAAAAGGGCTGGCATTAGGCGGGTTTACGATACTTACCGTGACGACCTTGCCATTTATGCTGCTCACCCTTGATTCATCCATCGCCCTCATTACAGTCGCTTACACACTTCGCTTGATCGGTGTTGGGATGATCATGATGCCGCTGACAACAGCAGGTATTAACTCTTTACCGCCTCATTTGATCCCGCATGGGACAGCGATGAATAACACGATGAGACAAATGGGTGGTTCCATTGGGACAGCTGTGCTTGTCTCCATCATGAGTAGCTCTGCTGCAAATGCACAATTGGCCAGCCCATTAAAATCAGCCGTTCATGGAATGAATACGTCATTCTTCATTTCTGGTCTGATCGCAGTCCTTGGGCTCGTCCTCTCCTTTTTCTTAAAGGAAAAACGCAACTCTAAAGTAATGAAGCAGGAGTTATCTTCCTCCTCATCTTCTTCATAAGAAAAAGAGCTTGGCATAACGCCGGCTCTTTTTTCATATACTCACGTTATCGTCCTCCCCAAAAACACATTTGTATTTTCCATGAAGAAAAACCTTGATAATTTAAAGAAAAGAGTTGATAATAGGAACTATTCAATTTGTGAGAAAATTTTTACTATAGGAGATGTATGCATTGAAGGTCGTTAAATTTGGTGGCAGTTCACTTGCATCTGGCAAGCAGCTGCAAAAGGTATTTGACATTGTAACAGCAGATCCAGCTCGAAAAGCAGTCGTTGTTTCCGCACCAGGAAAACGGCATTCAACGGATACGAAGGTCACCGATCTATTAATTAGCTGTGGTGAGCAATATTTACGTTTAGGCGAAGCACACGAATTACAGGAAGCTGTCATCGAACGGTATGCCTCGATTGCGGATGAACTCGGGTTAAGTCATGACGTGATTGACACCATCCGGCAAGATCTAGATAGCCTCTTACAGGCAGATACGTCTCATCCTGAGCGATATCTTGATGCCATTAAAGCAAGCGGTGAAGACAATAACGCAAAGCTGATTGCTGCCTATTTCCGCTATCAAGGTGTCGAAGCTCACTATGTGAACCCAAAGGAAGCTGGTTTATTTGTGAGCGATGAGCCTGGTCAAGCGCAAGTCCTTCCAGAGTCATATGATCATTTGTATAAATTAAGAGAGCGCTCTGGCATCATCATATTCCCTGGCTTTTTTGGATTTAGTTTATCGGGAGACATCGTTACCTTTTCTCGCAGCGGCTCGGATATTACCGGTTCCATTTTGGCAAACGGTTTGAAGGCAGATGTGTACGAAAACTTTACAGATGTGGATGCTGTTTATGCTGTCAATCCAACGATCGTTCATGAGCCAAAGGAGATTACAGAGCTAACATACAGGGAAATGCGCGAGCTATCCTATGCTGGTTTTTCCGTATTCCATGACGAAGCACTCATTCCAGCCTTCCGTGCAGGCATTCCTGTGCAGATTAAAAACACCAATAACCCTTCGGCAAAAGGCACAAAAATCGTGAACCAGCGGGATCATACCAATGGACCCGTTGTCGGAATCGCTTCAGACAGTGGATTTTGCAGCATTTATATTAGCAAATATTTAATGAACCGAGAAGTCGGTTTTGGGCGTAAGGTGCTGCAAACGTTAGAGGAATATGGACTTACGTATGAGCATGTCCCTTCTGGCATTGATGATATGAACATTATTTTAAGGCAGGATCAGTTGGAGGAGCAACATATTGAACAAGAGCTACTCGATCGCTTAAAGCTAGTGCTTGATGCAGATGAGGTCGTGTTAGAACCGAATCTCTCCCTCATTATGATTGTAGGAGAAGCGATGCGTCACAATGTTGGCACCACTGCAAGAGCGGCAAAGGCGCTGTCAAAAGCGAAGGTCAATATTGAAATGATCAATCAAGGCTCCTCAGAGGTCAGCATGATGTTTGGCGTCAAAGCGGCTCAAGAAAAAGAAGCTGTGCAAGCGTTGTATGAGGAATTTTTCTCTATGTCTACTGTTCCTGTCTCTCTTTAATGAGCAGGCTGCCAGATCTCAGGATCGGCAGCCTTTTTTGTTCTCGCCCGATTCACATGGATTCGCGCATTAAAGTATATCTATTTCTCGTTTGATTTTGTATGATAGAGACAAACCAACTATTGTTCCGATATATGATCGGAGCTACAAGGAGTCCTAAAACAATGCCTCGTCAACAACTATTAAAACAGTTTCGCAATTTTCATGATGCTTCTACGAGTATTTTAAATATGATGAGTCAATTCACTAATGTGAATACACTGTTTATTGCTAAAAACGATCAAACCACCAATCAGATTGTAAAGGTGCTAAATCATGACGAGCAGCTTCTTGACGAAGGAGAAGAAATTCCTTACGAGAAGACATTTTGCAAGCTGGCGGTCGATCATCAGGCTACGCTTGTGATCCCTGATATATCATCGGATGACCGTTCTAAATCCTTAGAGGTCACGAAACGTCTCCAAGGCGGATCATTCATCGGAGTGCCGATTGATTTTACAGATGGTACGAACTACGGAACGATTTGCGGGCTTGATTCAAGGCCGCAACAATTCACAGATGAGCATGTGCATATGTTTGAAACGATGGCTTCTCTATTAAGCTACGTTCTTGAACTAGACCGTGCCAACCGGCAGATTCAGCAATTATCTGTACCGATCGTCCCAGTTGTTGACGGTGTCGCTGTGCTTCCTCTACTTGGTGATATCGAGGAGACACGTGCTCAGCATATATTAGAAACCATTTTACAGGAAAGCTACAGGCTGTCGCTCTCTCATTTGGTCATTGATGTATCGGGAACAAAACGCTTGAATGAACAGAGCATTCAATACTTGGTCAGCTATGCGCAAACGCTGAGACTTTTAGGGATTTCGGCTGTTTTAACAGGAATTAAACAGGACCTTGCTTTAAGTGCGATTCAATCGAATATTTCCTTTAAAGACATCACCATTCGGAAAGACTTGCCGCAGGCACTTGCTCATATTGGCTTGACGTTTACTAAGACGGAATAGGAATGAGACACAAAAGGGCTAAATGATTTTAGCCCTTTTTCTTCTTGTTAAATCATGCCAACAGCTGCAAATAAGAAGAATCGTTTCCGTCTTCAATAACTCGTAAAGCCTTCTGTGCGTGCGAATCATCAGTGACACTGTTTAATTTTTGCATAATGTCTTCTTTCGATAAGGCATGGCCTGGTGCTCCCCGCGGAATATCGACTCGTTTGCTGATGGTGGTGCCATCAGACAAGGTGATTTTCACAATCGTAAAGCGACCTTTTGGGACAGCATCTGGATGAGGTTCTATCGTTTGGTCGTATCCTCTCTTCACCCGTTTCATCCATGTGCGTATTTGTGATGAAATAGGTTTTTTCGTAAAGGCATCCAGCGCCAGCGTCTGTCCAAACGCGGCAAGTGCGATCACATATTCGACACTGAATCGCCCTTCTTCTCCAGTCGAAGGTGTCCGCTCAATAAGCGCTGCATCTCCGCCAGGCGGGAACAGGACATCTACTTGTTTCACCTGCTCCGGTAAGAAAGGATGCTCTTTCATTAAGGATAGGATTGCATCGGCAGCATGATGCGCCGCTGAGCAGAACGGATACACTTTGAACCACAGCCCTGGCGAGACAATACGCCATGTTGTACCATACCCATCTAGAAAACGACTTTCCGCACGCTCCTGATCTCCATAGAGAGAAAAGAAACCAAGCGTGCCATCAAGAATCGATTCGTTCCCGCCAAAACCTGAACAAGCTAAATCCATAGACCAGACAGCTGTTCTAGCCGCTAAGCCGGCTTGTAATGGTTTCATATCAGAGCCGAACTGCTTTCGCATGCCGGCAGATTGCGCTCCAGCAAAGCCGATTGCCTTCATTAACTCTTCCTGCGAGACCTTTTTTAAATACCCAATGGCACATACTGCCGCAATGGCTCCAAGGGTTCCGGTATTATGCCAGCCTCGCTCATAATGCGCTTTGCCGATGGATTCGCCAAGCCTTGCCATCACTTCAACGCCTGTGATGTAGGCTGCTAAAAATCGATCGCCAAACCCTTTTCCGTCTGATAGCTGTGATAGCAATGCTGGAATGATCACCGCACTTGGGTGTCCCCTCACGTCTGAATGCACATCATCATAATCAAGGGCGTGGATCAAGTAGCCGTTCAGCATCGCTGCGGATTGACGGCTGACCTTTTTCCCTTGTCCGATGACAGGAATTTGAGCTGCTCCGCCTTCTTGTTCCACAAGTGCCATGAGCTTTTGAATTCCTTCGTCCTCTTTCGCAGCAAGCGCTGCCGCCGCAGCGTCTAACAGACCGTGTCGAGCCATTTTTACCGCACGCTGATCTTGAAGTGGATGAGCAGATAGTACAGCCTCTGCCAGTTGTTTTGTTAGTTCCATGATCTTGACTCCAATGCCTGTACAGCAAGCTCGGCAAAGAAAGCAGCGGCAACAGGGAGTGCGTCTTCATTTATTGTAAAGGCGGGGTGATGCCATTCCTCGGTACCGCTTGTCCCCATCCATACGAAAAAGCCTGGAATGTGTTCTTGATAAAGGGCAAAATCTTCTCCGCCCGGTGACTGCTCTGCCTGCACGACTGTGAGATCCAGCGCACTTGCCGTTTCTTTGACCACCTTTGTTAAACGATCGTCATTTAGCACAGAAGGCAAATACGGATGCCATTTCACTTCGCCTTTTGCCCCAAATCCTTCGGCAATCCCGCTCACGATTTGCTTCATGAGCTCTGGAATCATCGCTCTCACTTCAGGCTCAAACGTCCGAACGGTTCCTTCCATCTCAACACGATCAGGAATCACATTCCATGATGTACCGCCTTGAATACGTGTGATACTGACGACTGCATGATGCAATGAGCTGATTCGCCGGCTGACGATTTGTTGAAGAGCACTTGTGATCTGCCCGCTGATGGCAATGGGATCTACCGTGTGATTCGGAATACCTGCATGACCACCCGTTCCTTTAATATCGATTTCAAACCGGTCTACACTCGCCATTAAAGCTTTTTCTCTAACGCCTATAGTGCCAACTGGCAGGTTAGGTTTGTTGTGCATACCAAAAATGGCATCCACTCCATCTAAAACGCCTGCCTCTATGACATGTTTTGCTCCTTGCGCGACTTCCTCAGCCGGCTGAA
This sequence comes from Bacillus sp. FSL R5-0422, assembly GCF_038610765.1. NCBI lineage: Bacteria > Bacillati > Bacillota > Bacilli > Caryophanales > Bacillaceae > Bacillus > Bacillus sp. FSL R5-0422. The sequence goes on along the minus strand of NZ_CP152014.1, from coordinate 432,685 downwards.
ACAAAATACGGACCGTTCCTTTGATCTCGTGTTTCCGTTCTTTTAATAAAAGAGCCGCTCCAAAGATAGAAGCTGTATGAAAATCATGACCGCAAGCATGCATTTTCCCCGGTACCTTTGAGGAAAATGGTTCACCAGATGCTTCTTCAATCGGAAGTGCATCAATATCAGCCCTCAGGGCAATCGTTGGTCCCTCTTGTTCTCCTTTGATTTCACAGACAACACCTGTTTGAAGAGCTGGAAAATCGAGTACGGTGATCCCCTCCTCTTCTAACCAGCTGCGCAGTTTTTTAGTCGTTTCATATTCTTCAAATGCCAGCTCTGGATGCTCATGAAGCGCTCGGCGAATGTTAATTAAACGTTTGTTTAATGCTTCATTTCCTATTGATTTCACTGATACTCACCCCTCTAAAGAGTAAAAAGCAGCTTATGCTTCTTCAGCCGCTGCTTCTTTTTGGATAAATCGTTTTGTTCGTTCATTCTTCGTTTCATCAAATAACTCAGTTGGTGTGCCCTGTTCAATAATATGACCATCTGCCATGAAAATCACATGGTCTGCTACTTCTCTTGCAAACGCCATTTCATGTGTGACGATGATCATCGTTGTTTCTTGGATGGCAATGGATTTAATCACTTGAAGCACACCTGAGACAAGTTCTGGATCGAGTGCTGATGTTGGTTCATCGAGTAAAATCGCATGTGGGTCAACCGCTAATGCGCGGGCAATCCCGATTCGCTGCTGCTGTCCGCCAGATAACGTGACTGGATAGCTGTCAGCCTTTTGCTCTAATCCTACCTGCTTTAGCAACTTCATTCCAATCTCATTTGCCTGTTGCTTCGTCATTTTTTTCGTCACAAGCAGTGATTCTGTAATATTTTGCAGTGCTGTCTTGTTTTTAAACAAATTATAGTTTTGAAACACCATAGCTGTTTGTTGACGCAGGTGATGGGCTTCTTTTCGTGTATATTTAGACGCATCGAGCTTCGCATCGCCAATTTCAATCGTGCCTTCATCTGGTATTTCTAATAAATTTAAGCAGCGCAGCAAGGTGGATTTACCGGAGCCAGAAGGTCCGATAATGGCCACAACCTGCCCTTTTTGCACGTCAAGATTGATTCCGTCTAAGACGACAAGGTCGCCGAATGATTTCTTCAAATTGGTGAGCTTGATCATGTCCACACCTCCTTAATTCCGGTAAGGTTTGCTGATTTTTCGTTCAAATAGGTCTTGAAGGAAGCTATAAATGATGGTCATCACCCAATACACAATCCCTACAGCTAAATAGGTTTCAAAGTATTTATAGTTCGCTGACGCAATCATCTTCCCTTGTGCAAACATTTCTGCCACACCAATCGTAAAGGCAAGAGATGTTTCTTTTAAAAGACCGATAAAAGTATTCCCCGTTGCTGGAATCGCATTTCTAATTGCCTGCGGGAAAATAATTCTGACGTAAGATTGCCATCTTGTCATGCCGACAGATAGACAAGCTTCTAGCTGCCCTTCATCTACAGAGTTGAGGGCCGCTCTGAAAATTTCTGCTAAGTATGCTGAGTTTTTAATACTTAATCCGATAATGACCGCTGTTAGGGCATCCATTGAAGTCATCGCAGGGAATAGCTGCGGAAGACCAAAATAAATGAGAAAGAGCTGAACCAAGGTTGGAACCGCTCTGAAAAAAGAAATATACAGCTTGGCAAATTGGTATAAAACAGGTATCCGGTTTTTCGTAATAAGAGCGAATACCACACCAATGATAATGGCAAATACCATGGAGACAATCGCCATGAAGATCGTTATCGGCAAGTATTGAATCAATGTCGGAAAAACCGTCACCATATACTGCCAATCAATTTTGTTCATGTCTGCTCTTCACCGCCGCTGTCGTTATTTTTTAATTGGCACCGTGACATCGTCTTTGAAATACTTCTCAGACAATTTTTTCAGTGTCCCGTCTTCTCTTAATTCTTTGATCGCTTTGTTAAATTCTTCTCTTAGCTTGTCATGCTTTTTATCTTTGGCAAATGGGTAGCCTACTTCTTCATACACAATGGGGTTGCCAACAATTTTGAGCGGCAGACCTGTTTTTTCAATTTGAGCCAGTAATACACTGCGTCCGTTGACATAAGCATCTACGCGGCCATTTGCCACTTCATTTAAGACACCATCTTGCGTTTCATATGTTTTAATATTGATTTTTTTGTCCGGATCTTTGCTCTCTAAGTTTTTGGCATGGTTAGAACCAAGAACTGCCGCCACTGTTTTTCCTTTTAAATCATCAAGACCTTTGATGTCGTTGTTGTCCTTTTTCACGATGATTTGTGTTCCTGCATATGCGTACGTATCAGTAAAGTTAAACGTTTGTTTACGCTCATCTGTGATTGCGACTTGGTTTGACACTGTATCCAGCTTACCAGATGTCAGCTGCCCCATTAGTCCGCTGAATTCACTTAACTGCCAGTCTAGTTTATAGCCTAGTTTTTTTGCGATGGCTTCAGTGACTTCAACATCAAAGCCAACAAGCTTGCCATTGTCTTTATAAGCAAACGGATAGCTTTGCCCTGTGGCGCCTACTTTTAATACTTTTTCGTCTTTTCCTTCACTCTGATTGTTGCCACCGCAAGCTGCTAAAACTGCCAGCATTGCTGCAAATAGAATGACTAGCCACTTTTTGTTTTTCATGTTCGTATACCCTTCTTTCCTCTTATGGTTGTGTAATATCTGACCTTAGTTGTTTTTTCAAATAAATCGTGATATGACCCTTGCCTAAATCCTTTTCTCCTGCTCTGACGTAGCCTTTGCGCTCATACATGTCTATGAGCCACGGATGCTTATCAGCTGTACCTAAAGATACGTATGGCACCTTTAAGGTATCTCTTAGCACTTCGGTTTCCACCCATTCCAGCAAGATAGAGCCTGTCCCTTTTTTGGCGGATGGTTCTGAGGCAAACCACCAAATGTGAGGGACACCGAACGGACCTGGCTGTTCTCCCCAAGGCATACGGAGCGACAAGGTGGATAGAAGCTCTCCGTTTTCTTCCATCACATAGCAAAGATTCTTTTGTACATTTTTCTGAACGAGAGAGAAATCAGCATGTGCTGCTTGGAACTGGATGCCGAGCTCACGAATTGGCTCATAAGCTCTTGTTGTCAGTTCAAGCAGCGCCTCTATATCTGCCTCTGTTGCCAGACGAAACGTGTATCCCAACGTTGGTCACCTCACCTTTATGTCGTGTAGCGATTTTTTGGCTGTGCTAATCCGAGATTTTCTCGTAAAGTTTGTCCTGTATATTCTGTTTTAAATAAGCCTCTCTCCTGAAGAATTGGGACGACGCGGTCTACGAACATGTCCAGCCCTTCTGGCAATAGCGGGGGCATGACGTTAAAGCCGTCTGCTGCTTCTTCATTGATCCATGTTTCCATCACATCTGCGAGCTGCTGCGGTGTACCAATGAAAATATTATGACCACGCGAGCCGGCAACTGATTGATAGAGCTGGCGAATGGTCAGGTGATCCTTTCTCGCCATATTCATCACGAGATCAAAACGGCTTTTTACCGCATTTGACGTGCTTGGATCAATCTCTGGTAGCGGGCCGTCTAAAGGATACTGAGACAAATCAATCCCACCTAAGTAGTTTTGCAGAATGCTCAGCCCAATCTCAGGAACAATCAGCTCCTGTAATTCTTCATATTTCGCTTTGGCTTCTTCCTCTGTATCAGCAATAATCGGGAATATCCCCGGCATGATGCTGACGTCCTCTCTAGCACGACCAGCAGCCTCTACTTTCCCCTTCAAGCTTTGATAAAATTCCTTAGCTTTATCGAGATCGTTTTGTGCAGTGAAAATGAGCTCTGCTGTTTTTGCTGCAAGCTTTTGACCATCTTCGGATGACCCTGCCTGAATGATCACTGGCTGCCCTTGAGGCGTACGTGATACGTTAAGTGGACCTCGTACTGAGAAGAACTCCCCTTTATGCTGGAGCTCATGAAGCTTACTAGATTCGAAGAATTCTCCCGTTTCCTTGTTTCTGACAAGGGCGTCTTCTTCCCAAGAATCCCACAGACCTTTGACGACCTCGACGAACTCTTCTGCTCGCTCGTATCGTTTATGGTGGGCTAAATGCTCTTCTCCGCTAAAGTTTTTCGCTGTTTCTTCAATAGAAGATGTGACCACATTCCATGCCGCTCTTCCGCCTGATAAATGATCAAGGGAGGCAAACTGTCTTGCAATATGGAAAGGCTCACTGTATGTAGTAGATGCTGTTGCTGCTAATCCAATGGATGAAGTAGACTCAGCAATGGATGAAAGCAGGGTGAGCGGTTCAAATCTTGTAAGTACATTCGGATGAGAGGTTTGGTTAATGGATAAGCTGTCGGCTAAAAAGAGTAAATCTAGCTTTCCTTCCTCTGCTTTTTTCGCTAATTGTTTAAAATAATCCAGGTTCATGGCTGCATCTGATACGGCATTCGGATGTCTCCAAGAGGCAACATGATGTCCAGTTCCTGCGATGAATACGCCTAGCTTGAGCTTCCTTTTCGGCTGTGACACTTGTTCTTCATCCTTTCTATATCCTCATATATCAAACTGAAGTCCTCAGAAGATACATTTTTCTGATTGAATTAATCGGTTTTATCAATAAAAAAAGGGCAAATGTTGCGAAAAATGAAAAATAATTATTACTATATGCCCTTTTTACAGGATTGTCAACCGCCTTCTGAACCTCCAAAATGAGGGATTTCTCTCATTCATTACGGTGTATCGATTTCAATATTTCCAATGATCCGGTCGGTCGTATGTGTCGTCAATTGGCTGCGTTCGAGCATATTATGGGCGATCACGGAATGAGTAGACGATATGGTGCGGACAGCAATTGCTTTTTGAGGAGATAAATTAATGATGTTATTCCGCAGTACACGGGCTGAAGCCGCTTGATCGATAAAGATCGCTGTCGGCTGTCCGAACGAACGATTTAAATAAAAGCGGTTATCTCCGATTTGTGGTGAACCGTTTTTAATATACATCACGACATATAAAGATGATTCTTCAAAGGAATTGTCTTTAATTTCTAATGGTCCCGTCGTGTTGCTGTATACGGCGTAGTTTTGGTAGTGCTTAAAGCGATTATGCCAAATGAAAGCCTTTGCATTTCCAGTGACACTGATCGTATATGAAGACCCAAGCTCTTGGTGTCCTTCTTGAATAAAGTGATTGCCGTTGATTCCAGCTTCCCCTTCCTGCACCCAGATCCCTCTGCTGAATTCTTTGAATTGATTGTGCTGGATGAGGATATTCGTTCCTCTTACCATCGCTCCATCAATCACCGAGTAAATCGTATTGTTTGAAAAGACGACGCTATCTGACTGATAGATACGCAGCGCTGCGCTTCTTAGTCCTGTATTCGTCCCCGATTCAATATGATTTCCTTCTATTAGAATACGGTTCGCCATATAAACGGACAAAGCCGCATCTTCAAATAGACTGATCTTATTCCCTGTAATGTGAACACTATCGCCCCTCACATCAATCCCTTTTTCAAATCCTTCAATCATATTGCCAATAATGATCACATTGTTTTCTGTTTGACCAAGAGAGACACCTAAACTCGTAATTCCTGCTTTTGTGACGCCTCCTCCTACCGCACGGATCAAATTGTTAGCAATGATGGTTTCCGTGGCAAATCCATAGGAGATACTGCTATCTGTATGATTGCCTTCGATGATGACACCATAGCCATTGAAGTTATAAATAGAGCTTGCGGCGCCACCTCTTACAATGTTGTTTCGGATTTGAATATTCAGCGGTTCCTCCATATTCACTGCATTTTCCCCGTAGCCTTCAATATCAATGCCCATTCTTGGCTCGACTCCGTTTACTCCTGCTCTCTCAAGCAGACAGTCCTCCACAATGACCCCGTCACAGCCTGTGATCGAGATATTGTTTCGCCTTGAATCTGTAACGTGGCAACCAGAAATATGAATAGATGAAGCAGGAGAGTACGTTTCAACCTGTGATAATAAACCATGGGGACTGACAATGATGCCGTCTCCCGTACAATTTTTGATTTGTACACGATTCACTTCTACATCAGATGCCCCTTCAATACATATCCCAAAGCCCCACTCATGGGTTTTTCGTTCAGGGGGAAGCGACTTGTATACATGTTCATGTCGATCCCCTTCGATTCGCCCGCCCCTGATGGTCACATGCTGAACCTTTCCTATATAAAAGGCCGCATACCCCCACGAATCATTTGGTATCACCTTAATGACGGCATCTGGCGCCATCTCAATCGTCATATGACTTGGCACACGTATACCCGCACCCCGGAAAGGAAAAAATCGATCTCCTCTGTACACTGCATCGATGACATACGTGCCGCTCGGCAGCCAGACGTGAGAATACCCCTGCGCTTTCGTCCATTCTAAGCATTCATTGAGCTTCGCTGTACAGTCCGTTTTCCCATCCGCCACCACACCAAAATCTTGTACATTGACAACAGGCTTTTTCAGATCAGATTCATTTAATTCCCCCAACCTAAACCCCTCCTTTTTACACATGTCCTCTTGTCATCCTATGCATGTGTGAAAGGTTTGCTTGTACATTCCTTCAAATTTTAAATAAATTCTTTCAATATAACTTTCAGACCATTCTCACTTGAAAGAATTTTTCATATTTTTGAGACTTTACGCCTATTGAACTAACATTTTCCTGTTTTAGAATAGTTTTATATTGACACAAGAACTATACAAGAATATCATTTTTCTCATATCTCTTTTTTTAAGAAAGGATCTATGCCATGTCTACAATTGACCACGATAAAATTGTTAAAAGTGTTCCTCAAAAAGGGTTTTTTGGACATCCTAAAGGACTTTACACACTGTTCTTCACTGAATTTTGGGAGCGTTTCTCCTATTACGGCATGCGTGCACTGCTTATTTATTATATGTACACAGAGGTGACAAAAGGCGGCCTTGGTTTTGATCAGACAACAGCCAATTCGATCATGTCTGTCTACGGTGCGCTTGTCTATATGTCAGGCATTATTGGGGGATGGCTCGCCGACCGCGTATTCGGTTCGTCTAGTACGGTCTTTTATGGCGGGGTTTTCATTATGCTTGGACATGTCATTTTGGCTTTACCAAGCGGAGCAACAGCGCTCTTTATTAGTATGGGGCTAATTATTATTGGGACAGGTCTTCTGAAGCCAAACGTTTCAAACATTGTGGGCGACCTGTATTCTAAAACAGACCCACGCAGGGATTCTGGCTTTAGTATTTTCTACATGGGGATCAACATGGGCGGTTTTATTGCTCCATTAATTGTCGGAACACTCGGTCAAAAAGTGAACTTCCACCTCGGATTCTCACTTGCTGCCGTTGGGATGCTTGTTGGTCTGATTACATTTGTGATCACGAAAAAACCGAATCTTGGTCTCGCCGGTACTTATGTGACAAATCCACTATCAGCTACTGAACGCAAGAACTTCAAAATTTTCGGAACATTAGTTGCCATTGTGCTTACTGTTTTTGTCGTCATCGGCATTCAAACAGGCGCACTCACGATTAATCTATTCACTTGGTTTGTCAGTGTTCTTGGGGTGCTCATTCCGATTGTATATTTCATCGTCATGTATTTCAGTAAAAAGACGAGCCCAGTTGAGCAATCCAGAGTTCTCGCTTATATTCCATTGTTCCTTGCTGCGGTGATGTTCTGGGCGATTCAAGAACAAGGCTCAAACATTTTAGCCACATATGCTGATCAACGAACAAACTTGAATTTCCTCGGGATGACACTTGCCTCTTCGTGGTTCCAATCATTGAACCCAATCTTTATTGTGCTATTGTCTCCTGTGTTTGCTTGGTTGTGGATTAGACTTGGAAAGAAACAGCCGTCTACCCCGATTAAGTTCTCACTTGGCCTTCTGTTTGCAGGATTATCCTTCATCATCATGATCATTCCTGCCTACATGTCTGGCCCGAATACACTTGTGAGTCCATTATGGCTCGTTCTGAGCTTCTTCCTTGTCGTGATCGGAGAGCTCTGCTTATCACCTGTTGGGCTGTCAGCGACAACAAAGCTTGCACCTGCTGCTTTCTCAGCACAAACGATGAGCCTTTGGTTCCTTTCAAATGCAATGGCACAGGCGATCAACGCGCAAGTGGTCAAACTGTTTGATAAAGTGCCAGAAACCGTCTATTTCGGTATCATTGGATTGCTTGCCATCGTTTTATGTGGTGTGATGCTACTCTTAACACCAGTGATTAAGAAAGCGATGAGAGGGATTCATTAAATAAAAAAGAAGCCTCCCCATTGGGTTGGCTTCTTTTTTATAGTTTAAAACCGGATCTCATCATCTCCATGAATTTGCAGCTTGAGCGATTCACTTTTCGCCTGATGCTTTTTTACATAGCGGTGATAGACGACATACCCAATGATCATGAGAGGGACGCCGACATATAATCCAATGCGCTGCTCATGATCAAAGGCAAGGCTGATCAACACAATGGTGTTGAGCGTAATCGCAATAATCGGCAGAACCGGATAAAGAGGGGTTTTAAATTTTAAGTTTTCCAGCTTTCCGCCTGCTTTCAAATATCTTCTGCGGAAAAGCATTTGTGATAAGGTAATGGTGATCCAGCCAGTCTGGGCACTCATACCGGCAATGGACACGATCCAGGCAAATACTGTTTTTTCTGCAAAGAAACCGGATAATAGCGAAATCCCTGTAAACAGGAACGTGAGCAACAAGGCATTCATCGGAATACCGCGCTGATTCACGCGTCTAAATGCTTTTCCTGCCATTCCTTCTTTCGATAAGGAATAGAGCATTCTCGTCGATGCATACAAGCCAGAGTTGGCAACAGATAATAAAGCGATGATAATGACAAAGTTCATGATATCTGCCGCAAAAGGAATGCCCGTTCTCTCAAATACAGTAACAAACGGACTTTGCAGCACACTCGCTTCCTTCCAAGGCACCATGCCTGCTAAGACGAAGATAGATAGGACGAAAAAGACGAGCGTACGCCAAACAGTCTGATGAATGGAGCGAGGAACGGTTTTCTCAGGGTTTTCACTTTCTCCTGCCGCAATCCCGATCAGCTCTGTTCCTTGGAATGAAAAATTCACGGTGATCATCGTGACCACAACGGCAAGCAATCCATTTGGAAACAGCCCATCACTCACAAAATGACTGAAATAAGGGGCAGGTTCACCGCTCGTTGTTTCAATAAAACCAAACATCGCCGCTCCGCCTACACCTATAAAGAGTAAAATCGCAATGATCTTAATGGTTGAAAAGAAAAACTCCGACTCCCCGAACGCTTTCGCCGACCGGGCATTTAATAAGAAAAGACACAATCCAAAGATGAGACACCAAATCCACACATCCACTTGCGGAAGCCAGCGCCTCATTAGCTGTCCTGCTGATAAAAATTCAAGAGCGACCGTTGCTGCCCAGCCAAGCCAATAAATCCAGCCAACCGCAAAACCCGCTGCAGGGCTGACAAATTTCGTCGCATACGTATGAAACGAACCGGACACAGGAAGTGCAACCGACAGCTCTCCAAGACACAGCATGGTTAAATACATAATCAATCCGCCCACAATATATGAAAGAACGGCTCCAACTGGCCCTGCTTGTCCAATCGTATAGCCCGTTCCTAAGAAAAAGCCTGTCCCAATGACACCGCCAAGTGAAATCATAAATAAATGACGGGAGGTCATCGCCCTTTTCAATTGCTCGGGCTGATTTTGTCCAACATCCACAATGATGCCCTCCTTCTTCTAAGATGTTCTGTTATCAAAACATGTCTCCATGTGATTCATTCCATTTTCAAAACAACCTACTAATTATACATCTTTTATAATAATTATGCTTCCTTCTATGGTCACTGTCTTAAAGTCTTTATTTTAGTAATGTTCGCACAAATAAAAAATGAAAGGCATTGTAGACGAGAGAGGTTTGAAAGAAATGGGTTGCGGGCATAAAGTTGGTGAGATTCGCTCAAGCTAGTTTCAAATGCTTTACTTTTAGGTTGCTTCTCTGTAAGATCATATGTTGTAAATACCAACAAGAAAAGTGGGGAATAAGATGAAAAAAATGTTCTTTGCCATTATGTTAGGCGCTTGTGTTGCATTGATCACGGCATGTGGATCAGGTGCAAGCGACAACGCGAATAAACAATCTGGGTCTAAGGAATCAGGTGACCTTTGGAAATCCATTCAGGATAAAGGTGTTCTGACGATCGGAACAGAGGGTACTTATGCTCCTTTCACATTCCATGACAAAAAGACAGATAAATTAACTGGCTACGATGTAGAAGTCATCACAGAAGTAGCAAAACGTCTTGACTTAAAACCTGAATTCAAAGAAACACAATGGGACAGCATGTTTGCTGGACTGAATTCAAAACGTTTTGACGTGGTAGCGAACCAAGTTGGTAAAACTGGACGTGAAAATCAATACGAGTTCTCTGATAAATACACAACGTCTCAAGCCATTGTTGTGTCAAAATCAGATAACAACGACATCAAGAAACTATCTGATGTCAAAGGCAAAAAAGCAGCACAATCATTAACAAGTAACTACAATAAACTAGCAACAGATGCTGGCGCTAAAATTGAAGGCGTTGAGGGTCTTGCACAATCGATTCAATTGATTCAGCAAGGACGTGCTGATTTGACATTCAATGACAAGCTAGCTGTATTGAATTACTTGAAAACAAGCGGGAACAAAAACCTAAAAGTTGCATTTGAAACAGGAGATCCTCAAGAAACTTACTTTGCATTCAGAAAAGGCAGCGGCGAAGTCGTTGACAAAGTGAATGGCGCATTAAAAGAAATGAAAAAAGACGGTACACTTGCTAAGATTTCTAAGAAATGGTTTGGTGAAGATGTTACAAAGTAATACCCTAGGAGTCGTCATTCCTTGGGATCTTCTTCAGCAATCTTTTTGGCCAATGGTGATGCAGGGGATTTATTATACAATCCCCCTTGCCATCATTGCCTTTATTATTGGTATTTTTATTGCGCTTGTGACAGCTCTTGCTAGAATGTCTAAAATCAAAGCCCTCAGATGGATTTTTTCCATCTATGTGTCGGCCGTTCGTGGAACGCCGCTTTTTGTGCAATTGTTTATTATTTTCTATTTCTTTCCGACATTTAATATCACACTAGATCCATATCCAAGTGCCATTATTGCTTTTTCATTAAACGTAGGTGCGTATGCGTCGGAAATTATCCGTGCATCCGTCCTGTCTGTTCCTAAAGGACAATGGGAGGCTGGTTATTCCATTGGGATGACGCATCGTAAAACGCTCGTCCGCGTGATTTTACCGCAAGCTGTGCGTGTATCGATTCCGCCACTATCTAACTCATTCATTAGCTTGGTGAAGGATACATCCCTTGCCTCCCAAATCCTCGTGGCAGAGATGTTCCGTAAATCACAGGAAATTGCTGCGGCGAACTTGGATCAGATCTTGTTCATTTATATGGAAGCAGCCTTGATCTATTGGGTTTTCTGCTTCATTTTATCGCTCGTTCAGCATCAAATTGAAAAACGACTTGATCGATATGTCGCAAGGTAAGGAGGGAACGACATGCTAACAGTCAAAGGCTTAAACAAATCCTTTGGTGAAAATGAGATTTTAAAGTCGATTGATTTTACGATCAACAAAGGGCAGGTTGTGGCGATTCTTGGTCCATCAGGTTCAGGAAAAACAACGATGCTTCGCTGTTTAAATGCACTTGAAATTCCAAATGCCGGCTCCTTTACCTTCGATGATTTCTCGATTGATTTTTCTAAAAAAAATAAACAAGCTGATTTGCTCAAACTTCGCCGGAAGTCAGGAATGGTGTTTCAAGATTATCACCTGTTTCCGCATCGTACTGTTCTTGAGAATGTGATGGAAGGTCCAGTCCAAGTTCAGCGCCGGCCAAAAGAAGAGGTGCGAAAAGAAGCGATTCAGCTCCTGCAAAAGGTAGGACTTGAGGATAAAAAAGATTTGTATCCCTTCCAGCTGTCAGGCGGTCAAAAGCAACGTGTCGGCATTGCCCGTGCACTTGCTATTCAACCAGAGCTCATGCTTTTTGATGAACCAACCTCTGCACTTGACCCTGAGCTTGTCGGGGAAGTTTTAAAGGTCATGAAGGATTTAGCGAAAGAAGGCTGGACCATGGCGGTCGTCACACATGAAATCAAGTTTGCCCAAGAAGTGGCAGACGAAGTGATTTTTATTGATGGCGGCGTCATCGTCGAACAAGGTCCTCCAGAAGAAATCTTCAAACGACCAAAGGAAGAACGAACAAAACAATTCTTAAACCGGATTTTAAATCCAGTATGATGAAAAAAGGCTGTTCTCACGTGGTGAGGACAGCCTTTTTTTATATCTCTTTTTGCAGGCGAAGTGCCAGTAAATCTTGTAAGAGCATTCTCGCTCCCTCTGGACTGATGACCACTCCACCCGATAGCACTTTGTTGGAGCCTGTTACTTCCCCTGTGACGATACAGGGTTTGTCCTGCCAATACGGTTTTATGACAATTTGGTCTTCTTCTCGATAAATCTCCATAAAATCGCGCGGATGAATTTTCAACCGTTTTCTTATATCTGTCGGCAAGACAACTCTTCCGACGTTATCTATATATCTTACATAGTCTTGATTTAACAAATTGACCCCCTCCTGCATCTCTAGATATAGGCAATTCCCTCTTTATCAAGGAATGAAGCGCTTCAATCGGTTAGAGAAAGGATAAGTTGCAGGCTGATCCAGTGGCTAAACACGCTTCCCATATATGATATATCTATTTGGTGCAGGACCAATGAAGGAAAAAGGATAACATGTGGTAAGGATAAGTTCTTCCTTTTCCTGTTGAAGCGTAATAATACTTTGATCATCTTTTTTCACAATCTTTGTTTTCTCAATTTCATAGGTAAATCGACCGTATGAAAGCTCAATGACGAGTTGATCCCCTTTCACAAGTTCTCCTGTTCGTCTAAACACAGTATCACGATGCCCAGATAAAACGATTTGTCCTTGTTCATTAGGTAAATAGCTCTCGTGGTAATGACCAACACCCTTTGCCAAATCCTCCGCATCCGTTCCTTCTACAATTGGTAACTCAGCATTTAACTTTGGAATGTGCAAGAGTCCAATGGTTTCACCAGCCTTTGGCACAAAAGGGGAATCCGTATCCCCCTTTTGCTGGATGGCTGCTTGTGCAGACTGGAAAGATTGATCTACTTGCCTTTGCCCATCAACGATTGTCATATATCCTATCATCACAAGACAAATACCTGCTGTGATCAGTGTCGCTGAGATGATTTTTTGAACCATGGACGATTACCCGTTTCTTTTTCTTCTTTTCCATACAATAAGGGCCGCACCTATTAATACGAGTGCAAATCCGACTAGTAAAAAGTTGTACATCGCTGTTGCAGTGTTCGGAAGATGATGACCAGGTGTATCCTGTTGTGGCTCAGAAGGTTGATCTGGATTTGCTGGCACTTCTGGCACATTCGGCGGTTCTACTGTCGTTGAGTTTTCAGGTTTGTCTGGTTCATCTACATTCTCACCCTTCACGACTCCGATATTTTGAATGGTTTTACCTTCAGATCCTTTGGCAACCTTCGCCTCAAACGTTACGGTATGCCAATCGTTATCTTTGATATCTCCAAATTGACCGGTTACTTTGCCTTTTGTGTAATCTCCGTTGTCATCATCTTTTGCATCTGTGACGGCTTGGTCATCTACTTTTAATGATCCTTCGACGTATTCAAGACCTTCTGGCAGTTGATCTGTGATGACTAAATCTTTGATGACACTGTCTTCTACACTATTTTTTGTTTTGATGGTGTAAAGAAGGATGTCGCCTGTTTGCACTTGTTTTTCATCTGTATTGCCCTCTGCTTTTTGATGGATTTCAGATGTTTTTTCTGATTCAAGCTTTGGATCTCTTGGATCAATTTTTGTTTCGGTTGTTGGTTCATCTGGCGGTGTATTATCGCCTGTTACTTTCGCTGTGTTTTGAATACTTTTACCTGATTGGCCATTAGCAACTTTCGCTTCAAACGTCACTGTATGCCAGTCGGTGTCTTTGATATCACCAAATTGACCGGTTACTGTGCCTTTTGTGTAGTCTCCGTTGTCGTCATCTTTTGCATCTGTGACGGCTTGGTCATCTACTTTTAATGATCCTTCGACGTATTCAAGACCTTCTGGTAGTTGATCTGTGATGACTAAATCCTTGATGACACTGTCTTCTACACTATTTTTTGTTTTGATGGTGTAAAGAAGGGTGTCGCCTACTTGAACTTGTTTTTCATTTGTATTGCCCTCTGCTTTTTGAGCAATCTCAGATGTTTTTTCTGATTCAAGTTTTGGATCTCTGGGATCAATGTTTGTTTCGGTTGTCGGCTCATCTGGCGGTGTGTTTTCGCCTGTTACTTTCGCTGTATTTTGAATGCTTTTATCCGCTTGACCTTTAGCGATCTTCGCTTCAAAAGTAATCATATGCCAGTCCGTATCTTTGATATCGCCAAATTGACCGGTTACTGTGCCTTTTGTGTAGTCTCCGTTGTCGTCATCTTTTGCATCTGTGACAGCTTGATCATCTACTTTTAGTGATCCTTCGACGTATTCAAGACCTTCTGGCAATTGATCTGTGATGACTAGATCTTTGACGATGCTATCTTCTTCAAGATTCTTCGTTTTGATCGTATAAAGAAGAGTATCGCCTACCTGAGGTGTCTTTTCGTCTGTGTTACCTTCTGCTTTTTTCTGAATGCTTGCATCCTTTTCTGATGCTAGTTTTGGTTCACGAGGATAAATTTCTGTTTTCGTTGTTGGATCATCTGGCGGCGTGTTTTCGCCTGTTACTTCAGCTGTATTTTGAATGTCTTGACCAGCCTGTCCCTTTTCAACTGTCACTTCAAACGTCACAGTGTGCCAGTCCGTGTCCTTCACATCGCCAAAATAACCCGTGACCTTTCCATCTGTGTAGTCACCGTTATCGTCATCTTTCACATCTGTGACGGATTCTCCATCAATCTCAAGAGAACCAGCGACATACTCCAGCCCTTTTGGCAATTGATCTGAGATCACTAGATTTTCAACAAGACTGTCTTCTATCGTGTTCTTTGTTTTAATCGTATAAAGAAGGGTGTCCCCTACTTCTGGGTGCTTCTCATCTGTGTTGCCTTCTGCTTTTTTCTGTAAGACCGCTGATTTTTCTGATTCAAGCTTTGGATCACGAGGATAAATTTCTATTTCTGTTGTTGGTTTGTCTGGCGGCGTGTTTTCACCTGTGACACTCGCTGTATTTTGAATGTCTTGACCAGACTGTCCTTTTTCAATCGTGACCTCAAACGTCACGGTATGCCAATCGGTATCCTTAATGTCACCGAATTGTCCTGAAATGGTTCTATTTGTGACATCACCATTGTCTTGATCTTGCTCATCTGTCACCGCTTGTCCATCTACCTTAAGTGAATTCGGCACATATGCTAATCCTTCTGGCAATTCATCCGAAATCACTAAGTTTTCAACGAGACTGTCTTCTATCGTATTCTTTGTTTTAATCGTATAAAGAAGGGTGTCACCGACCTCTGGATGCTTCTCATCTGTGTTACCTTCTGCTTTTTTCTGTAAGACCGCTGATTTTTCAGAAGTCAATTTCGGGTCACGTGGATAGATTTCTATATTCGTTGTCGGCTTGTCTGGCGGTGTGTTGCCGGTTGTGACACTCGCTGTATTTTGAATGTCTTTGCCTGCCTGACCTTTTTCAACTGTGACTTCAAACGTCACGGTATGCCATTTCACATCTTTCACTTCACCGAACGTTCCAGTGACAGTCCCATCTGTTATATCACCTTTGTCGCCATCTTTTGCATCTGTGACTGGATTTCCATCTACCTGAAGTGAGTTTGGTACATATGATAACCCTTGAGGTAACTTGTCAGAAATCACAAGATCTTCAATCACGCTATCTTCAATAGCGTTACGGGCTTGAATGGTATACAGTAATGTGTCGCCTACTTCTGGATGTTTCTCATCTGTATTACCATCTGCTTTTTTCTGTAAGACCGCTGATTTTTCTGATTCAAGCTTTGGATCACGAGGATAAATTTCTATGTTTGTTGTTGGCTTGTCTGGTGGTGTGTTATCCCCTTCGACATTCGCTGTATTTTGAATATCCTTGCCAGCTTGACCTTTTGCTACTTTCGCTTCAAATGTCACGGTGTGCCAATCAGTGTCTTTCACATCACCTATTTGACCTGTAACAGTGCCGTTTGTATAATCACCTTTGTCTTGATCTTTGGCATCGGTTACGCTTGTACCGTCTACCTTAAGAGATCCAGAAACATAGGTTAAACTACTCGGAAGATTATCTGATATGGTCAGATTCTTAAGAACGCCGTATTGCACCGTATTTTTTGCTCTAATTGTATAAAGCAAAGTGTCGCCTACTTCTGGATTCTTTTCATCTGTGTTGCCTTCTGCTTTTTTCTGTAAAGCAACCGATTTTTCTGATTCAAGGTTAGGTGGATATGGATCAAATTCGGGCTTCACACGTGAAGCTAAGTCGTAAGATAATGAATCACCCGCAATGCCTAAATATGTTGTACTTAATGTTTTCGCATCAAGTGTAAAAAGAGTGGAATGACCAATGGATTCGTTTAATCCTGACTGTAATAGCATTTGTCCATTTGGCAAGAAGCTAATTCCCCGCACGCCTCCGTCAATCGTTTTACCGTCCGCATTTGTAATCGGAATGACACGAATGACTTCAGCTGTTTCAGGATTCATTTGTGCAATGGCTCCACTGTTATTAGATGCAAACCAAAGATAACCATCCTTATCGACAACAAGGTCTCCACCAATGTCTCCGCCAATGCCAGAGCCAGCGTCATAACCGACGATTTTTTTGGACGTTTTTTTACCCGTAACTAAATCGTACGTTCCAAGGAAAGAATCACCATTAGAAAAATAAGAATAAATATATTTATCTTGATGCACAACGGCATTAGTAGCGCCTTCAGGTAGTTTCGTTACGACTTGTGCTTGCCCTGATGTCGCATTTATTTTATATAGAGTAAGGCTAGTGCCATTTGCAGTTGCATACACTACATTTTCTCGATCGCTAACAGCAACACCATTCACTGCGCCTATATCGATTCCTTTCACCTCTACACTAGCTTTAACATTTGTTGGATCATTTCCATCGAGTTGTTGAAGAACTAGTGGTCTAGTCCCAATCATATAGGAATCCGTATTGTTCACAACCACCGTCCCAGCGGCTTTCGTAACAGCTGGTGAGACGGTTAATAAATTTCCAGCAACCAGCACCAATATAAGAAATAACTGACTCGTTCTTTTAAATATGTTCATTTTTGACATCCCCTTTTACTTGCTTTAAATCATAATGGTATGTACCAGTTCACCTCCCACACTTTGGTAAAGAATATCAGTAACATTTCAAAAGCCTCAACAGGACTAAATAACTATTTTTGACAAAAATAGACATTTTGAACTACATATCTTCAAATGATTGATTCACTTGTGTTCTTCCAATAAAATAACCTTTTTTTATTTCAAATTTCCTCATCTATCTATCTTCCCAAACAGGTCTTATGATGTGTATTACATACAATCCTTTCTATTTAAAGATAAATAATCTTTAATTGGATAATGATGATTTTTTGTCAGTATATATTGGTTTTTTTTCTTTTTCTCTTAAAAAAAGGGAATGATTGGGTCACTTTGTCAAAAAAAACAATCCAAAAGTCTTGCTATTTGTTTTGATGTTTTGACCTTTACGATTCGAAAAAATTCTTTTCATAAGTAAGCGATTACAATTGAGCAAAGTCATTTAAAGGGGCGTGGGAGTATGTTACGATTGAATTCGAGTGTTTAAGAAAGAAGGGAAAGCTTTTGAAGCGGGAACATCTTTTACGTTGGTTTTTTTATTTTGTTGGATTGATCGTACTAGCTTTTGGACTATCACTGACAGTGAAAGGAAAGATTCTTGGGATTGGCCCTTGGGACGCATTCCATTACGGACTGTTTCAGCATTTTGGACTGACGATTGGACAGTGGTCCATCATTATTGGTGCACTCATTGTGACACTGACTTCTGTTTTTACGAAATCATTTCCAAAGATCGGCGCATTACTGAACATGGTGCTGATTGGTATGTTTATAGATTTCTTTAATGCGGTATTGCCTGCACCACATGGGTATTTACCCGCTTTATATGTGTTTATTACGGGCGTTGTGGTTTCAGGATATGGTGTTGGCATTTATGTCTCCGCAAATCTTGGCGCCGGGCCAAGAGATTCATTAATGCTCCTCATCTCAGCGAAAACTGGATTGAACGTGCAGTGGGTGCGAAATGGCATTGAGTTAACAGTGCTTTTGTTTGCATGGATGCTCGGCGGACCGATTGGCGTTGGCACGATTCTGACAGCTATTTTCACAGGTCTCGTCCTTCGATTCTCTTTGCCACAATCGACACGTCTCCTAGAGCTGCTGATTACAAAAACAGCAGAGAAACCTGTTCAGACGCTTATCCGATAAGAACAAGCCATTCTACAAAAAAGAATGGCTTTTCTTGTGTTAAAATTAATAAACAGAATATTCTATTATCGGAGATGAGACCTCATGCAGCTTTTTCATTATCATTACTGGACACCATTTGTTGAAGAGACCGAGCAGGCATATCGCTCGCTAGGCTTTGAAGTAAAGGCACGTTTCACAAAGGATGGCTCCTTTCATCCGCCGCTCACATGGGATGACTTTAGAGAAGAGCAGCCGACCTTTCGCATCGTCGAAATGAGAAAGGGACAAATCAATATCACATTCGGTTATAGTAAAAAAGTCCTTTTTGATCACATTGGCTTTCTTGTCTCAGATGAAGAATATGGAGAGCTGCTTTCACAGGTAAAAGAGCTCAACTGGCCAGTTCAAGAAGGAGAACGAAGAACGTTTCTTTCAACACCTCTTCGTTTAAGGTTTGAATTACAGCGGCGTACAGATGTCATTGAAACTGGGAACGATACGCTTCAAGCCATGACAATTGCTGTTCCTGATTTGTCACAGACATCTAAAGTGGGTCAACTGCTCTCTTCTTTGAATCAGCCCATTCACTGGCAAAAAGGAGAACGCCTCTCTTTACTTCACGTGATCATGACTGATTGCGATGGATTAGACACGAAAGATCCGAATGGGGTTCATATCCTGAAACAGACGTAGAAGTGCTTTCTGTCGATTTGTGTACAGGATGTCCCTTTTGTACGGCGCTCTACAATGGTACAATCAATGTAAAAAATTAGAGGTTCATGATGAAGATTTTCGCTATCCAATTACAACATTTAGATGACATCCATGCACGAAAACAAATTGATCAATTGAAACCCTTTGTTTCAGCTGAAAAGCGTGTTGCGGCTGAGCGCTTTCGCTTTTTGGTCGATGCAAGAAGGACCTTGTTAGGTGAGGTGCTAGTTCGTCAGATGATCCATGAAATGTACGATCTGCCTTTTGATCAGATCGTTTTTGAAACAGAGGGCAATGGCAAGCCTGTCGTCCGTCACATTCCTTCTTTTCATTTTAATCTTTCTCACTCTGGTGATTGGGTCGTATGCGCAATAGATGATGCACCTGTAGGGATTGATATTGAAGAGATCAAACCGATTGATCTAGCGATTGCTAAACGATTTTTTTCAGCAGATGAGTATAAGGATTTACTTACACAACCGGCAGAACGGCAGGAAGCCTACTTCTTTCATTTATGGTCAATGAAGGAGGCCTTTATCAAGCTGACTGGAAAGGGATTATCCTATGGTCTTTCTTCCTTTACAGCCCGCCTGTCAGAGGATGGACAGGCGACATTGACATTACCTGATCATGAGGCGCCCTGCTTTGTTCAAACATACTCACTCGATCCTGCCTACCAAATGGCGGTGTGTACACGAAAGCCTTCTGCGGCTGAACGTGTTGAGATACTCTCTTGCCATGATGTGCTGGCTCGTCTTTAATATCGCCCAATTTGCTGAAATGCTGTCTTTAACAAATCGACTCCACGTGTGATTTGCTCTTCTTTCACATGCCAAATGTTCAACTGAAGAATGGGGTCTTTTTGATAGGTCGAAAGATAATGGCGATCGATTGACTGAATGGAAACAGATGCCTTTTTTAGCTGCTGAATGAGCTGGTTCATCGGAATTGACCGATCGATCCGTACATGTGTATGAGTAGCCGGCTCCTCTTCTCCTAGTTGATAAGCGATTTGATCGCTTTTCAGGCATGTCACTAGCTGTTTGGATCGATTGCGATAGGTTGTCTGCATTCTTTCTCGATGCCGTTCAAACATCCCGCTTTTCAAGTATATTTCTAAGGCTGCCTGTGACAGCATGGAGCTGTCGATGTCAATGAGCCGTTTGTGTTCGCTAAAAGGTCTAATTAGTTCCTCAGGTAAGACGACTGCTCCTGTTCGAAGTCCTGGAAAAATGATTTTGGAGAAGCTTTTTAAATAAATGACCTTTCCCGCCTGATCGTATGAATAGATCGGGTCTCTTTTTGCATCAAATTCTAAATCGGCTATATAATCATCTTCAACGATATAGACGTCGTATTTTTCGGCAAGAGCTGCAATCGCTCTTTTCTCTTGTTTTGACAAGCTCGTTCCAAGGGGGTTTTGAAACCTTGGCATCGTATAGAAAAAACGAATCTCTTCTTCTCGAAAAATGCGCTCCAATTCTTGAAGATCAATTCCCTTTTCCGTCCGCTGAATCCCCATCACAGGCAGTTGATTTTTTTCTAAATATTGAAGGTATAGGTGATAGCCTGGCTGTTCGACTAGTATGGTCTGTTTGCCATTCGGAAAAGGGATGGTGCTCAAAATGGATAATGCCAACTGAATACCAGAGGTCATAACGATCTGCTCTGGATTAGCAAACACTTGATAATCCATTAATCGCTTAGAAATGACTGGAAGCAGCGATGGTAATCCGTTGGTTGTACCGTAAATAAACAAGTCATTTTGATACAAATCGATGGCTTGGTTGATGCAGTGCTGGAAATCAACATATGGAAACACGACGGGATCAGGTGCAGATGAAGCAAAATCAATCCATGTGCTGTCCTCTTTCCCCGCTGACTGCTTTGTTTTCACGACATAGTAGCCGCTTCTTTCTACAGAATACAGCAGATGTTCTCGTTCTAATGTGTCTAATGCTTTAATAACTGTGCTTTTGCTCAATGCATATTGTGCCGCCAAATGGCGAATGGAAGGGATCTTCATACCCGCATGGTATTCACCAGACGTCATCTTCACTTTTAAGCTAAGAATAAGCTGATCATATTTCCTCACACCGCTTCCTCCTTGTACCGGTACAGATATCATGTTCTCTTATTGTACACCTTAGATGATCCGATTACGATAGAAGTACAGAACCGGTCAATTCATCTGAAGCATGCATGCTCGTATAAGGAGTCAAATTGTGGACATTTCAAAACAGAAAGCGTATGCTGCCGCGATAGGCTACGCGACGATCATTGGTTTTTCATTTTTGTTTGTCAAAATTGCATTAGAATCAGCGAACCCGATTGATTTATTGGCACATCGCTTTACCGTTTCTTTTGCAGCCGCACTATTGCTGTTTCCATTTTTACGAAAGAAGATCCGCCTCTCCATTCAATGGCGTGATCTTCTCTACATCGTACCGTTTTCCTTGCTTTATCCTGTGTTGTTTTTTGCTTTTCAAGTATGGGGGCTGATGTATACCTCTTCGTCAGAGGCTGGTATTATACAGGCAACGATTCCTATTTTAACAATGGTGCTGGCCGCGTGGTTTTTAAAGGAACGCGCGACATGGATCCAAGTGCTGTTTACCATTCTTTCGGTGTGCGGAGTGATGCTTCTCTTCGTCATGAAGGGAATTGATGTAAAGCATTCACACATGATCGGCTATGTACTGATATTACTTTCAGCCTTATCCTCCAGTGCATACAGTGTATTTGCCCGGGTGATTACACGGCGCTTCCATGTAATTGAACTCACTTTCGTGATGACATTCTTTGGATTTATCTTCTTCAATGCCGCTGCGCTCATTCGGCATTCAGTAAACGGAACAACACTGCAATTTTTCAGCCCATTTACACAACCATCCTTTGTATGGTCAATGCTCTTTTTAGGCATTCTTTCTTCACTTCTCACAGCATATTTATCAAACTATGCCCTTTCCCAGCTTGAAGCGGCAAAGGTCAGCATCTTTAACAATTTATCTGCGTTTATTACAGTCGCCGCTGGGGTTCTCATTTTACATGAAACAATTGATTGGTATCATCTCATCGGAGGTGTGCTGGTCATTGGCGGAGTGATTGGCGGGAATGTAGTAAAGAAGCGGAATTCATAAGAAAAGCGGTCCCTTTAAGGAGGACCGCTTTCTATTACTGTTTTATGAATTGTTGTTTGCCTGCAAGATCGATCACATGTCTCATCTGTTCTGCGAAGGATTCGAGGTGTGTGTTGATATACATGTGCCCCCCTTCGAAATTGATGCGTACGATGGTTTTTGCCCATGGCAGCCAGCCGTTTGCATCTTGCATGCATTTTTCATCTTGTGTTCCATTGAATAAATAAACGGGTGTTTCGATGATGGATTGGTCTTTGTGCTGGAAGGTTTCCAGCGCCTGATAGTCTGCACGTAAGGACGGCGTAAAGTAATCCATCATTGGTTTGTTCTCTAATAATTCCTTTGGTATCCCGCCCATTTCGGCAATATGCTGAACAAATGCTTCATTCGATAAATGGGTCAGGATCTGTCGTTTTGTTTGCGGCGGCTGAATAGCCGAAATCACGACTGCTACAGGATTAATTCCTTCCCTTTCTAATAGCTGCGTCAGTCTATACACGACAAGTCCCCCCATGGAATGTCCAAACAGGATAAATGGACGGTTCAAGTTGCCTATGAGCCCTTCTTTGTAAAGCTCAGCCAATCGGTCAATGCTTGTTTCGAGAGGCATGAGATTGGTTCCATGACCTGGGGGTTCTGCTGCTGTGACTTCGGCAGTGCCTTTTAGTTGTTCAAAAAGCGGGCGGTACGAGGCGGAATAACCGCCTGCAAAAGGAAAACAAATAAGTTGAATAAGATCTGATTTTTTTTCAAAGGTTTTAAATAAATGATTCATACGTTCTTACCCCTTTATCATCGTTTGAAGAATTCGTGCCAGTTCATCTGCCTGCGGCCTTTTCATCATGGTGACATGGTCTCCTTTGATGTGATAATACGAGCACGATCCTTTCGTATAAGCCTCCCAATCTGAGAACTTCTTTTGGAAATCAATGGCGTGATCACTGCTTTGTACAATATAAAACGGCACATTGAATGGTTCTTTTTCTAATTCAATGGCTTGTGACATGATCGTATTATGCGTTTGCATTTGCAAATATTTATCTAAATACTGATCATTCATAAATTGATGAACCACTTCATCCTTTTCTGCCTCTTTTAGTATTCTTTGCTTCACTTCTTGGAAGCTCAGCCCTTGTAATGCTTCTGGCTGGATACCGACGAGATTTCCCATTCCAAGGACAAGCGCAAGCATTTTCACTTCTTCTTCGTTCATATCCGCATGGAGCGCCTGATCTGCCTCATCTCTTAACACTGGGACCGTATCTAAAATGATGAGTCCTTTCGGCGCTTTTCCTGCATGGCAGAGCCGCTGATTCATTCCGTAAGCAAGATGCCCGCCCATTGAATGACCTGCTAGATAGTCGACACCAGGTCGATAGAAGGTCTCAATGGCTTCAACAAATATGGACACAAGCTCTGTGTAATGAAAGAATTGCGGTTCTTCATCCTCATATAAGCCAGGAGATTGCACGGCGTACACAGCGCCTTGATGGGTCATCAGCTTAGCCACATCGATATAGCCCATTACCGTTCCACCGGCAGGCGGTGCAAAGAAAATCCTCGGCTCGGCTGGATCGCCTTTTTTCAGCTCAATCACGTAGTCCTTTGGAGACCTTTCGACGTGCTCCGCAGCCTCAGGCATTGCGTCTACATGTGCGGCTAGCTGAGCCGATGCTGGATGCATGAAGATCCATTTTGGATCAACCCGAATCCCCTGTTCTTTTAATTTGGCAACGGCTTGGATACTCATAATTGAATCGCCGCCTAAATCAAAGAATGAGTCATGTATGCCTACTTGTTTGACACCAAGTACTTCCTTGAAGGCTGTGACAATTTGTTCCTGCGTTTCGGTGACCGGTTTGTCATCCCTTTGAGAAAGAGAGATCGTTTCTGCTGGGTCTGGCAACGCTTTTTGATCAACCTTTCCGTTTGTTGTGACTGGTATTTCGTCCATTACAATAAAGTAACTTGGAATCATGTAACCTGGCAGGCTTTCCTGTAAAAATGCTTTCCAGCCTGGAGTAGGATTCTCTCCGTCTGTGACAAGGTAGGCCGCCAGCCGTTTTGAGCTGCCATACGTTTTGACGATGACTGTACACTCTTTTACTTGTGGATGCTTGAGGAGAGCTGTCTCTATTTCTCCACATTCAATCCGGTAGCCTCTAATTTTCACGAGGTTGTCTTTTCGGCCGAGATATTCAATGGTGCCATCTGAACGCCATGTACCAAGATCACCTGAACGATACAGCCTTTCTCCCTCTAGTTCAGGGAATGGATTGTCTATAAACCGTTCCTGCGTCCGCCCTGGATCATGAAGGTAACCTTTTGCCAGACCTGTGCCGCCGATATAAATTTCTCCTTTGACGCCTGCTGGCACTGGATTGAGCGCATCATCTAGTATGACGACAGTTGAATTCGATACTGGGACACCAATTGGAACTGACCTTGCTCCCTCTGGTACGTGCGTGACTTGGTGTGTTGTAGCTAGGGTCGTGTTTTCTGTAGGACCGTAAGCATTGATCAATACACCTTTCATATGCGGCAGTGCCTTTCGTGCATGCTCACTGGACATCGCTTCTCCGCCAACGAGTAATGTACGGTAGCCTGCTACACTTGTTGGATCGTGCTCTACCAGCCGATTGAATAAAGCGGTTGGCAGACAGTTGGCTGTCACTTCATGCGCTTTGATCAGCCGTGATAATTCATCCATATTCAGCGCGGCATATTTCGGAATCAGAATGAGCTGACCGCCATTCAGGAGCATACCCCACAACTCAAATGTAAAGGCATCAAAAGCATAGTTTGAGAGCTGAAGCATTTTATCATCTGGACCTAGTTTCATATAATTTGTTTCTCTCACTAGACGGACAACTCCTGCATGGGGGAGCATAACGCCTTTTGGTGTACCTGTTGAGCCTGATGTGTAATTGACATAGGCTAACTGGTCTTCTCCAATGATTGATTGTTCTCTTTGATACCCTGTATCTGTTTCTAGTAATGGCTTGTCCATGTCAATCTTTGTACCTGTAAAGTCTACTAGACGCTCTATTAAATGAGACTGAGTAATGACCACATCACTTTGCGTATCGCGAACAATGAGACGGATTCGCGCATCTGGATATTCTGGTGACATCGGAACATATGCAGCACCAGATTTGACGATGCCTAGCACGGAAACAATCATGTCAAAGGAACGATCAAAGAGCATCGGTACAAGTGAACCTGGTCCAACTCCCTTTGACTGCAAGTAAGCAGCAAGCTTTGTTGCCTTCTCATCCAACTCTTGATACGTCATGGACTCTTCCAAATAAGACAAGGCAATGCGATGCGGATCACGCTGCACCTGTTCTTCAAACATCTCTTGAATGGTGCGCTTTGGATAAGGCGTAGCCGTTTGGTTTTTCCCAATGATCATCGCAGCCTGCTCCGCTTTGTCCATTAAGCAATAATCAGAAAATGTACGTTCAGGCTGAGCTGTCATACCATCTAGCAAACAAAGATAATAATTCATATAACGATGAATGGTTTCTTGATCAAATAAATCTGTATTGTATTCCACATGGATCGACAGCTTCTCTCCCTGTTCAAATACATGTAAGGTGAGATCAAACTTAGACACTGTATGATGAACCATCACATGTTCACTTGTCAGCCCTTTGAGATTGATATTGAGGGAATCTGTTACATACCCCATCGCCACTTGGAAAATAGGCGATCGACTTAAATCTCTATCTAACGAAAGATCATCGACAAGCTTGTCAAATGGATAGCGCTGATGCTCAAATGCTTTTAATGTCATCTCCTTCACGTTTTCCATGACATCAGCAAACGTAGATGCTGTGGAGATATCCTGTCTCAGCGCGAGTGTATTCACAAACATTCCAACAAGCTTCTCTGATTGCTCGGCATCGCGCCCTGCGATCGGCGAGCCAATGATAATATCTGTCTGTCCAGACAGCTTGTGAAGCAGGACGTAGTACGCCGACAGCATCGTCATAAACAGCGTTGTGCCCTGCTGTTTGGACAAAGCTTGCAAACGGCGAATAAGCGTATCTTCCAAGACGATTTGCTCTGTAGCGCCGTTAAATGTTTGAACTGGCGGACGAGGACGGTCAAACGGCAGCTCTAGCACTGGAAGTTCACCTTGTAAGGTCTTCAGCCAATAGGATTGGTCTTCTTGATGATGCGTTACTTGCTCATTTTCCCAATGAACATAATCGGTCCACTCAATTTCCAGTGCTGGGAGCTGCGGCGCTTCATCTGCAAGCAGCCCGTCATAAGCCACTTCTAATTCCTGAATGAGCAGACTGAGCGACCTTGCATCTGAAATGATATGATGCTGCGCGCAAAGAAGATAACATTCTTCATTGCCCATATCCACAATCGTCCACTGCGCAAGAGGCCCTCTTTCCAAATCATACATGCGGTTCGCTTCTTGCTGAATAAGCTGCTTGAGCCTTCTCGTTCTTGTTTTTTCATTAAATAATGAGAAATTCGCTACTGTGACGGATGGCGGAAGGTCATCACGTATTAGTTGAACAGGCTTGCCGCCAAGCGATTGAAAGGTTGCGCGCAGTGCTTCATGACGTTTCGTTAATAGACCAATCGCTTTTGTTAACGCTTGAATGTGCAGTTGTCCTGTCAGCTTCCAAGCACCTAATATATTGTAATGATGACTCTTTTCCAATGTGGATAAGAACCAAATACGTTTCTGAGCATGTGACAGCTCATAGCTTGTTCGCTTTTCCAGCTTTGGAATCTTGGCTTCCTGAACAACGGGTGCCCCTTTGATGTCATCAACCATTTGCGCCAAATGTGCCAAATGCTTGCTTTCAAATAATATTTTTAAAGGCGCTTTGATTGAAAACTCATGATTGATCCTTGAAATGGTTTGAGTCGCCTTTAATGAATGTCCGCCAAGATCAAAGAATTGATCCTCTTTGTACACACGATCAACGTCTAAAATGTCCTCCCAAATGGTAGCAAGCACCTGCTCTGTTTCCGTTTCTGGCAATTGCTTTTCAAAGGATTGTCCATGTTTGTGATGATTCAGCTTAAGGGCTTCATGATCAATAGACCCATCTTGTTTTTTCGGTATTTCCTGTACTTGCTGAATATCCCAGCCATCTTTTGTTATGTTTGCGATTTCTTCAACATGCACTTCTTTTCCAGGCATCGCTGTATAAAAAAGCTTTTTCTCAAAAGTCGGGATTTGCGCTGGCTGAAGATACGCAGCGATTTCTGGATTGGCTCCGTCTAGGCCGATAAATAGTTGCGCTTCATTCAGCCGAGCACCTAGACAGAATGAATGGAGACCTTGCTTCTTTCCAATCAATTGAAATCCCTTGCGGACGGTAAGGGCTGCGCCGGTATGTCCCTTAGACAAACCGAGATTATCCCACATACTAAAGTTTAAAGAGATCGCCCGTCTCCCTTCTTTAAAGGTGAGCGTGTGTGCAAGCCCATCTAAAAAGCTATTGGCCGCAGAGTAAGCCCCGAATGTTGTACCGCCAAAAAATCCATTTACTGATCCAAAAAAGACGAGTGGTACAGCCGGATCATGCTTGAAGGCTTCCTGCAGGACAAACGCTCCGTCCGCTTTCCCTGACAGTTCCTTTGTAAAATCCTCTTCTGACGTATGAGCCAATGTATACTTATCTGCCTGCTGAAAATGCTCTGACACATTGCCTGCTCCAGCTAAATGCAGCACCCCCCTGATGGATTGACCGAAATGTTTTTCTGCTTTGTAAATCGTGCGCTCCACGTCAGCTAAATTCGTCACATCCGCTTGGTCATAGATGACGTCACCGAGGTCTTTTAGCTGTGAGAATGCTTCTTTCTTTTCAATGTTGTCTTCCAGAGAAGTCCTTCCAATCAAGACAAGCTTTAAGCCAAATTGGAGCATCTGCTTAGACAGTTCAAATCCAATACCACCAAGTCCTCCAGTCAGCAAATACAGTCCTTCATATTCTAAAAATCCTTCTGTTTGAGATACGTTCATCATCTCGACTTTTTCCAGCTTTGGTACGAGCCTATCCCCTTTTCGGTATGCCACCTCTGCTTTGATATGAATCGCCATCAGCTCATCAGCAATATACTTTGCATCTTGTTCCACTTGCTCCGCTTCAATATCAATATGTGACACTTCTGCTCCTTCCCATTCTTGCGGGATGGTTTTTAACAAACCAACGAGCGACGTTTTCTCCACATGAAGATCGTCTTCAGCATTCACAAATTGACCACCCTTTGTTACGACAACAAGCCGGACAGGCTCTTTGTTTTCTTGCCTCCATGCTTGATACAAGTACAAAATCGATTGATTGGATCTGGCATGCATTTCTGTAAACTGCGCAGGCTCAACGATGGCTTCTTTGTCTGTCACATTCCACAAGTGGAGTATGCGCCCTGTCTTTAATTCATCTGCTTCAAGTGCTGCAACAAGCCTGACGTAATCCCCCTTGATTCTCGGGTTCATCTGGTACATCCCTTTAGACAGACGCAAAAATTCATGTCCTTTTTTCACAGAAACATAGGGCTGATTTCTTTGTTCGAATTGGACGTAAAGTGATTGGTAAAGCCCTTTTTCATCCTCGAAAACGAGTATATGATCAGCAGCAGGATGAGTCGGACCAATATGCTCCTTTGCCCAAGTGCGTTTAAAAAACCAATCTGGCAGTGTTTGTTCATTTTCAGAAGCAAGGTCCAGTGCCCTTTCAATGTCACGGAACACACCCTCTTTTAGTGCCGCGCCTAACTGAGCACGCTGGATCTTTCCGCTTTCTGTTTTCGGAAATTGGTCTTTTTTCACTGGGATGATGTGATCGGGCTCTATGCCAATTTTACGGATGATAGCCTCTCTAATTTGCTGAACCATCGTGACTTGTTCCTCTAGCGAATCCTTTTGTGTGACAAAGAAGACAGCAAGCGTGTCATTGCTTGATTCGGGATTGTAGATGCCGTACGCAGCGGCAAAAGTGACTTCAACTCCGTCCACCTCTTCCACAACTGCCTCAATTTCATAATTCAAATAGTTGGCTCCATTGATGACGATGATGTCCTTTTCTCGACCTGTCAGTACAAGACGCCCTTCGTGAATAAATCCTAAATCACCGGTGTGAAACCAGCCATTTTCCGCAAATACCTCTTGATTGGCTTCCTCATTTTGATCATAGCCCATCATAATCGTCGGACTCTTCACCTGCAATCGTCCAACCTGATCTTCTGGCAGCACATGATGATGTTCGTCTACAATCCGAATCCATACAGACGGAATCGGTGCACCGACTTCTGTAAACGTCATTTTGTGCGGATGATCTTGTGCTACGTATTGAATTTCACTTGTTAACGAAGTCTGATCAATCGTCAGCTGTCCATCTTGATCACCATGCCTCATAAATTTCTTAGATTGGACAATGGCTGAGGATGTTTCAGACATACCGTACGCCGGCACCATCGCATGACGTCTTAATCCGTGCTGCCCCATCATATGCATGAAGCGCTGCGTCACTTTTGGCACAACCGCTTCGGCTGCATTCATGATATACGTCAGTGTGGAGAGATCCCAGCTCCCTTTGCGAATGTCGTCCTCATATTCATTCATCATCGCAAAAGCAAAATTCGGTGCCCATGTCCTTGTGACGCCGTATGTTTCTATCCAATCCAGCCACACCATCGGCCGCTCGATAAATTGATCGATGGATGGACTAATCTGCTGGCAGCCAAAGTAGACATCATGTACATGAAACATGACAATGCCTCCTACATGATCAAGCGGCATCCAGTTAAGCGACACATCCTCATGCGTAAAGCTATTTGTCTGCTCAAAGGAGATGATTCTAGATAAAATACTTTGATGGTTGTGACGGATACACTTTGGCACACCCGTACTTCCTGAAGAAAGCAGCTGAAGCACAGGCTCATCCGGCTCTGGCTCATAATGCTGTTCATCCGGCTCACACGAGAGCAATGTTTCGATTGTTAAAACGGGCATGTTTTTTGCCTCAAAGGCCTCACGCAGCCCAGCAATGTCCTCAGCACTTGCTTCATTCGTTATAATGAACGGTTCATTTTGCAGCTGAAACACGCCTTTCAGCTTGTTCACAGCTTGATTCGTTTCATCATAAACAGGTGGTACAGAGACTGGAGTCGGAATGATGCCACCGAGAATACAGCCCCAAAACGCAGTGATGAAATCTTGATGATCTTTCAATTGGAGTAACACTTGATCGCCGTTTGTCAGCCCTGCTTTCCTTAAACCAGACAGAACCCGTTCTGCGTTTGTGAGTAACTCAGGATAGGTTTGGGTCAACGTGCGCCCGCCTTCTTTAATATAGGTTACCCCGCGATCAGGTGACATAAAGGCTGATCGAATTAGCACCTCTGTCAGTGTGACAGGTGTGCCTTGTTTTTTGATGACATCCCCGCCATACACAAGTGCAGGCGGCTTTTCATGGGCGGATGCTTGCTTTGTTTCGCCCGCATCGTCCTTTGAGATCGATACATTCTCTTGCGCCCGCTGCCGATTAGGAAACAGATCATCTAGGTGATAAGGCGTTTGTTTTTCTGTCTGACTTTCTATGAGAGCAGCCGCTTCCTCTACTCCATCTATAGCTTTCGTACGATCTTCTATCTTTCTCAAACTCTCTTCATCAATGATGTCAATCGAAAGCAGTGCTTCTGTATCGACCGCTCCACTTTCTGTCCTTGGCAAGGAAGGTAATAAGACGAGAGCGGCGGGCACTTCATCAGGATGAAGTACGCCTGTCATCAGATCCTCTCTTGTCAGCGAAGGGTCCTTCGCCTGTGCAAATAGCACAAGCGAGAGGCTGCCTTCTTCATTTTTCTTCGGGATGAATGCACATTCCTTTAGCGGAAAATGAAGCATCATGACCTGTTCTAATGCTTTAAGATCAATTCGTTTTCCGTTGATTCTGACGATATGATTTGCTGCAAGTCCTTTTCTTCTACTCATTAACATCGTTCTTCTCCCCCTACACCCAATCCAAAATCTGAATCTTGTTTTTTTCAGTCCAAACGCCGACATCCCCTGTCGGATATAGGTATTCGCCTGTTTGATGTTTGAATGGATGTTGAATTTTATGCGTTTCCATCCAATCGGCAAGCTCTCCGCATAGTGCCTTGATATCCTCTACACCGATAAAAATATCTCCAGGGAATCCTACCGGCATGAGCTGATGCTCCTCGCTCAGGACATAGATTTCTGTCTCACACGAAGGATCATGCACACCTGAGTAGACCTCTTCTTGATCTGGATACAGCACGCTGACTTGTGCATTTTTCGCCCAATCGGTGATCATCCGCCCTTTTTCTTCATTTGTCACGATCGTGAAGGAAGAGAGTGGTGTCTCCACTTGTTCTGTCATGGCTTCAAGTGTGTGGATCAGCTGCTGCATCAGCGATTGTATTTGTTTTTCTTTATATTGATTGAAGCGGTATGTGACCCGAAGCTCCAGCGTATCTCCAGGGACAGCCACAAGGGTCAAGTCATAGTTTGTTTCTTCATGACTGGCTATGTCTAAGATCCGTACACCATAAGGCTCCACTGATTCAATCGGGTAGTTTTCAAACACGACAATGCTACGAAACAATGATTCTCCATTCGAAATTTGGGTCATCTGCTGAATATCTGGGAGTACGGTATACTCGAACTCTCGCATGTGAAAAACTGTTTCCTGCGTTTGGGTCAGAAGCTCAGCGATGGTTCTGTCTGGTGTGATCGGCAAACGAAGCGGCAAAGTGTTAATAAAGAGCCCTGTCATGCTTTCAACCTCTTTTAAGTCCGCAGGCCGACCAGATACTGTGACACCGAACACGACATCCTCTGAGCCTGAATGAAGGTGCAAGAGCAGACCCCATGCCGCCTGAATCAGCGTGCTCATCGTGACCTTCTGTGTCCCTGTCATTTTCTCCAGCTTATGCTGCATTTCAGGCGTCAGTTTGATACTAATCTGATCAATACCTGCTCCTTCATCCGAAGCTTGCTCTCCGTCTCCTGGTAGTGGTGTGGCTTCCTCTACTCCTGACATGTAATGTTTCCAGAACTCTTGTGCCTTCTCTTGATCTTGCTTTTGCAGCCAATCAATAAAATCTTTATATGGACGCACAGCAGGAAGATTGATCTCTCGTTCATCCACAAGCGAGCGATATATTGAAAGGGATTCCTCAATCAAGCCAAACAGGCTCCAGCCATCAATTAAAATATGATGAAAGCTAAAAACAAACGTACATGTTTTCTCATCACGGTTGAATAAAGCGATACGAATGAGCGGTTCAGCCGCATTTTCTAATTCGAAATCCTTTGAACGATCGGTTTGTAAATACTGCTCAATGGTTTTCTTCTGATCCATTTCACTCAGGTGGCACACATCGTGCTGAGTGAGGTGAAGGCTTCCTTCTGATTGGATCAATTGGACAGGCTCCTTTAGCCCCTCCCAAGCAAATCTTGTCCGTAAAATCGAATGACGTTCCACAAGTAGATTCCATGCTTTTTCATAGGCTTCGCCGTCCGTTAAACCTTCGAGTGTCATATGCACCTGACCAAAATACGCCTGTGATGCTTGATCTAACAGTGCATGAAACAGCATCCCTTGCTGCATCGGAGATAGTGGATACACATCTACCACATTGTCTGGAAGCTCATCTATTTGCTTTTGCGTCAGCTGGACCATTGGAAAATCAGATGGCGTAAAGCCGCCTTTTGCCTCTACACAATGCGTCAGAATGTCCTCCATTTTTTCTTTAAATCGTTCAGGTAACTGACGCACCTCTTCCTCCTGAAGCAGTTCACGATTGATCATAAAATTCATCTGAAGCTGACCACCGATAACGTATCCGTACACATCGATCAAATGCTGTCTTTCTGCTTTTGGATCATGCACATGTCCATTTCGCTCATCAGCTATATACAGATTTGCCTCACCATCTACTTGATCTAGCTGTCCAAGGTAATTAAAGCTCACCTGCGGCGCTACCGTTTTAAGTAAACGTGATGCGGTCATGTATTGAAGTAAGCCATAGCCGATCCCCTTTTGCGGCACAGCTCTTAAGGTTTCTTTGACATCTTTAATTTGTCTCTCAACATCGGTTTGAATAAAAGGAATAAAAATAGGATAAGAGCTTGTAAACCA
Organism: Bacillus sp. FSL R5-0422; assembly: GCF_038610765.1. Taxonomy (NCBI): domain Bacteria; kingdom Bacillati; phylum Bacillota; class Bacilli; order Caryophanales; family Bacillaceae; genus Bacillus; species Bacillus sp. FSL R5-0422. The sequence goes on along the minus strand of NZ_CP152014.1, from coordinate 399,125 downwards.
GCCGACTGTCCGTGACAAATCCATCTGTTCAAATAAATCCTCGCGTCCGTGCCCTTCTAGCGTGATCAGTAGTGGCTTTCCAATCGCTTGCGCAAGTCCTGATAAGAGTAAATCGGTCACTTCTGTTCGGTACGCTTGTGATGCATGCCTTAGTAAAATGTCTGTTTGGTCCTTCGTCAATTGAACAGTAAGGATCTCTGCATGTTCTTCTATATTGAAAAGCGCAGGCGTTTGAAAAGGAGAACCTTCTTCCTCTTGATCGATGATCTTTTCCCAAAACGGAACCTGCTCTTGTAATTGATCGGTTTGTACATATTGATCAAGTGCCTCTGCCCACTGCTGATAGGAAGCGGTTTTCTTTGCAAGCGTGATCTCCTGCCCTGCCGCAACCTGCTTCAACCCGTTTAAGATATCTTCTTGTATGATGCGCCACGATATTCCATCCATCACAAGATGGTGGGCTGCGATGAAGAGTTCAGACGTGTAATCACTTGTCTGAAAAAGAATGGCTTTGATCACTTCTCCCCGCTCTAATGACAATGTTCCTTGACAAGCGCTTGTCTCCATGCGGATTTGCTCTAGTGCTTCTTCGTGAGAAACATCCGTCAAATCAAAGAAAGTGACACAAGGAATAATGCCAGGCGCGCGAATGGTTTGAATCCATGTGCCGTCTACATCTTTTGTATAAATGGCTCTCAGCATATCGTGATGATCGACAAGCTTTGAAAGAACTTGCGTTAACTGTTCGGGTTGTATAGATTGCTTGAATTCAATATGCGCTGATAGATTCCAATAATCTTGATTTGTCATCGATTGCTCAAAGAACCAAGATTGGATTGGAAGCAGACGTGCATCTCCCGTAACAGGTGATTGATCATAAGACACAGATACATCTGCTTTTTTCATAGCGTGTGCCAGCTGTGAAATGGTCTGTTTTTCAAATACATCTCTCGGCTGTATGATATAGCCTTCCTGTGCTAGGCGCGCCACCATTTGTATGACAATAATAGAATCTCCGCCAAGCTCAAAGTAGTTATCATGAACACCGATTGAAGGAGTGCCAAGAAGCTGAGTCCACACTTTTTTCAGCACTCGTTCTTCCTTACTGAGCGCTTGATCTGTCGGTTTTTCGGCTTCTTCCTGTCTCCACACGGGCGGCGGGAGACGCTTTTGATCTACCTTACCGTTTGGCGTGAGCGGCAGTTCCTCGAGCTCTATGAATAGGCTTGGTACCATGTAATCTGGCAATCTATCCTTTAATTTTCGGCGAAGGTCTTGCTGGGTCCAAGTACCTTTTTGGACAAAGTAACCGATGAGCCGCTTATGACCACTCTCGTGCTGATGCGGAATGACCGCACATTCTATGATGTCTTCAACACTCAGCATAGTGGCTTCAATTTCGCCGCATTCGACGCGATGTCCGCGTATTTTCACTTGATGATCGATTCTTCCAAGGCAGTCGATGATGCCATTTGGGAGCCAGCGGCCCATATCACCCGTTTTATATAAACGCGCTCCTTTATGGAAAGGATGCGAGATAAATGATTGCGATGTTTTTTCTTCATCTCCAAGATAACCTAGTGCGAGCCCTGTTCCGCCAACATAAATCTCTCCAATGACACCTTGCGGAACTGGCTGCAGCTGGTCGTCTAATACATAGGCTTGTGAATAAGCAATTGGCCGACCGATAGGAACGGTCGTCTGCCCTTCGTCTAATGAACGAATAGGATGCACACAAGAGAACGTCGTATTTTCAGTTGGTCCATAGCCGTTGAGAAGCCCTTCAGGTAAATACGGCAGTGCCTTACGAATATGAGCAGCTGAGAGCGCATCACCACCGACCAATAATGCATCGAATCCAGATAAAGCTTCTGGATGTTCTTCTGTCAATCGGTTGAACAGCGGTACTGTTAGAAATCCTGTAGTGATCTTGTATGATGTCAGCGTGTCAGCCAGTGTATCCATTGATAAAACCGTATGTCGATCGGTGAGAATCAGCCTTCCCCCGTTTAATAGAGCTCCCCATATTTCATACGTAAAGGCATCAAAGGAGAAGCTGGCCATTTGTAAAATGCGTGTATGTTCATCAAGAGTGACATAATCTGTTTCACACACAAGCCGGATGACTGCTTGATGCGGAATTAAAACCCCTTTTGGCTGTCCAGTTGATCCTGAAGTGTAATTGATATAAGCGAGTCCATCAGGTTTTAGGGCAGCAGGTATGAGCTCTGCTTCTGATAAAAATTCTTCATATCCTTCATCAAGACAAATGATTTCGGTTTGACTGATGGATACCTTTTTCAGCCATTCATTTTTTGTCAGTAACAGCTGAATCCCTGTATCCCTCAGCATATAATCAATGCGTGCATCTGGATATTCGGGATCAATCGGCACGTAGGCGCCTCCTGCTTTCACAATCGCCAGCACCCCAAGGATCATTTCAGGCGACCTGTCGATGAGCAGCCCTACTGGTTCATGCGGCGTCACACCTCTCTGCTGTATGGAGGCCGCAAGCCGGTCGACTTTCTCTTGTAACACGCAATACGTCCACTGCACTCCCCCGAATTCGAGAGCGATGGCTTCAGGTGACTTTCTCACCTGCGCTTCAAACCGTTCCGTGATGAGAAGCGAACCTGCAGGCTGATCTGTTTTACCACCCCATTCATAGAGCAGTTGATGCTTCTCTTTTTCTGGCAGGTAATTCATCTGTCTAATCAGCTGTGATGGATGTTCGCAAATACACTCAAGCAACTGCTCGTAATACCGAAGGAACCGGTCCATCGTATCGTCAGAAAATAAGTCCACATCATACTCCAGTTTTAATTGAAGACCCTCTGCTCCTTCAAAAACAAACAGAGATAGATCGAATTTGGCGGTATCGTTATCTTCAATGGCTAAAACAGATGTCGCTTCCCCCATCGGAGAAGCCTCAAGCGGCAGATTTTGCAAAACAAACATGACCTGAAACAGCGGCTGCTTGCCAGCCTCACGTACAATATCCAGCTCATCTACGACCATTTCAAACGGCACATCCTGATGCGCATAGGCGCCCATAGTTGTATCTTTCACCCGTTCTAATAATTCAGTGAAAGCAGGGTTCCCGCTATGATCAATCCGAAGAGCCAGTGTATTAACGAAAAATCCGATGAGATGCTCCATCTCCGTCCGATTTCTCCCAGCAATGACTGATCCAATCACAAACTCATCCTGTGAAGACAAACGGTGCAGCAATGTAGAAAAGGCGGTCAACAGCGTCATATAAAGGGTACTATCGGTTTTTTTAGAGAGCTCAGCCAGCTGATCTGATAGCGACTTCGCCAGTTGGTATTTTTTCGTTTTTCCCTTGTAGGATTGAACGGCTGGCCGCGGATAGTCATACGGCAAAACCAAATCTTCGACAGGGACTGCAAATTGGTCTTTCCAATAGGAAAGCTGCTTCTCCAGCGTCTCTCCAGTCAAATATTCCTTCTGCCATAAAGCGTAATCCGCATATTGAATCGGCAGTGGTAAAAGATCAGGTTCTCGCCGGTCGATCATCGCTGTATACCATTCAGACAGCTCTCTTGCGGCAATCCCAACCGACCAGCCATCTGACACAATGTGGTGAATGGACATCAGCAGCAAATGATCTCTTTCCGACAATCGAATCAGTTTTGCGCGAAAGAGCGGATCATGCTCTAAGCGGAAAGGTGTGCTTGCCTCTCTTTTTGCCCATTCAGCCGCTTTTTGTTCTTTTTCTTCCTGAGATGTCAAATCTGATAAATCCACCACTTCAAGCTCTGGAAGGGTCATATGCTCATGGATGATCTGAACTGGTTCATCGCCGCTCATTGTAAAGGACGTTCTAAGCGACTCATGCCTTTGCACCATTTGCTGAAGACTGCGCTGAAGCACCTTCACATCTAAAATTCCATTCATCCGAAAGGAAATTGTATTATTGTAAAACGGCAGATCAGGCTGTAATTGATAGAGAAACCACTGTCTTTGCTGGGCATAGGACATCGGAATCTCCTGACCCTTTGCTATTTTCCTCATTTGTACCGCTTTATCCACTTTTGCATGCGAATCAATCCATGACGCTAGTTCCCCCAGTCTCGTATGCTCAAAAAGAACAGCGAGCGGCACATCAAATCCCATTCTTTGTCTCACCGCAGACAGCATTTGTGTTGCCTTGAGTGAATGACCCCCGAGTAAAAAGAAATGATCACCGCAGCTGACATTGGAGACATCAAGCAGCTCGGACCAAATGCTTGCCAATCGTTTCTCCGTCTCCGTTTGAGGCGCTCTGCCCTCGGCATCCTGTCCACTTTCCTCAATGAGTGCTTTGAAATATGCTTCATCAGGCATGCCATCCTCTGATTCTTTCCAGTATTCCTCAGGAAATAGATGGACGGAATATTCACCAGATAGATAAGACTGCAAAGACGTATAAATGGACTGATACAGCCGCTCTTCAATGGCTTTTGTTTTGTCGGTTTTGAAATAGACATACACAGCTTTCTCTGTTCGATCCTCGGCATGAAGCATCTCCTGAATGTCCTGCTTCGACCGATCTAATCCCATATAAATGAGAGGTGCATCTGTCATTAAACATGCCAGCATCGTCTGCAAGCCCGCCCGCTTCGAAATTGGAAGATAGCCTCTTTCTTTTAAGATGCCTTTGATCATCGAACCCTCGCTCATGCCGGTTTCATCCCACATGCTAAAGCTAAAGCAGTACGGCTTCACGGTAGATGTCAGCTTCTGATAACGAGCAAATTGTTCAACGAACTCATTGGCAGCGCAATAAGCCCCTACGGTCATCCCACCCTTTAACGTTCGTGCTGATGAGCTAGAAAGAAATAAAACATTCTGCCGTTTAGAAGCCGCTTCATGAAGGGCAATCGTGCCATATACCTTTGCTTCGTACATCGCATGTAAGGACACAGACGTCATGTCAGCAAGCAGCTCTTCTTGAATGATGCCAGCAAAATGAATCACGCCATGCAGCCTTTTTTCATGAGCCACCTCTTGTCTTGAGATCAGGGCTTCAAGGGCTTTTGCATCCGTCAAGTCCACTTCTTCATAATGAACAGTGCCGCCGCGTGTTTCCGCTTGTTTCTCAAGTGAGGTCAATACGTCTTGCTGATCCGCAGTTAACGCTTCTCGTGCCTTTCTTCCAAGCAGCACGAGATGCGCTTGATAGGATGTCAGAAGATGTTCACTTAGCATTCGTCCTATTCCGCCAAGCCCGCCTGTCAGCACGTAAAGCCCGGAGGATTCAAATGGCGGCGTCTTCCTCTTTTGCTCTCTTTCCAGATGAAGCGGCGTTAAAAGAGGAATATAACGAACACCTTCGCGGTAAGCAGCCACTTGATAGCTTGTATCTTGAGTAAGCTCCGTCATGATCGCTGATGCATGGGAATGGTCAGCCGGTTCTGTTAGAGAAAAATCAAGACACCGCACCTTGATAAACGGCCATTCATGCTGTACAGCTGTCATCAAACCCGCTGTCGTTGCTTTTTCCACATGATGTGTTTGATCTTGTGGTAAATTCATCGCATGAGCGGAGACAAAGGTAATCTCTACAGGTTCCTCATAAGCGGCCATGGCTTTTGTTGTATATAATGCACTCATGCTGCCCATTTTCTGCGCTTCCTTCGCCAATGCCGCTTGAAGTATGTCTTCCTTTTTTGTGTAGTTCCAAAGGTGAATGATTTGTTTCACCGAAACGCCATACGAACGGAGCGTCTCAAAGAGTTGTTCGTAATCTGACGGCCGATTCGGGTGGATGATGAAGTGAGTATGTGTGAATTGTGTGAATGCTTGACCCGGTTCAACCGTAATATAGGTTTGTTCATTGTTTGAGAGGGATTTCAATTGATCTGCCAGCCCTAATGCATCTGCAAAGATCACTGTATCTCCTGCTGTTTGCTTTTCAGTTTTATGAAGCGGAGCGGGTGTCCACTTCTTTTGATAACTCCAATCAGGCAAGGTATGTTCATTTTCAAGTCTGATGTCCAGTTCCTTAATGATTTCGTCGAATTCACCTTCCTGCCATCTCGTTTTAAGCTGGGCCCTTTCTATTTTTCCAGAGCTTGTTTTCGGAAAGGCATGCTTCTGAACAGGAATAATTTTTGATGCAGAAAGACCCATTTTTGTTGCAATATGGGTTTTCATATGCTGGCTAGCCCTCATGATATAAGCAGGCTCATACAGCTTCGGTGTAAAAAAGAGAATCAGCTCATCGGATGCAGATGCCTCCATTCGCACGGAGCACGCTGCCACAAAGCTTGTTTCTACGCCGGGTACTTCCTCTGCCATGGCTTCAATTTCATAGTTGTGATAATTTTTCCCGTTGATGATGATCATGTCTTTTTCTCTACCGGTTAATGTCAGCCTTCCTTCATGCAGAAATCCTAAATCGCCCGTGTGGAACCAGCCCTCTGTTTGAAAAACCTCTTGATTCGCTTCATCATTCTTGTAATAGCCCTTCATTGTCGTCGGCCCTTTGATTTGTACGCTACCAATATGATCTTCTGGAAGAAGCTCATGCTCATGGTTGACGATACGAATCGTGATACCCGGAATCGGTTTCCCCAGCTCTGTAAAGCTGACGGTTCCAGTTTCGCGTGCCTCCGCTGGTCTTAACTGCTCTGTCAGTGACGTTTCCTCAAAGGTCAGAACCCCACTATTTTCATTTCCCCGCTCAATCGCAAAAGAGAAAACAACAGCTGATGAGATTTCTGACATGCCGAATGCCGGTCTGATGACGTCTCCTTTTAAACCGTGCGGAGCAAGCAAGTGTAAAAAACGGTGGATTGTCTTCGGTACGACGGCTTCTGCCCCATTGATCATGCACGTCATAGCAGAAAGATCCCAAGACCCTGAAGAAATGTCTTTCTCATAATCATTGATCATCGCAAATGCGAAGTTAGGTGCCCATGTCTTCGTTGCACGATAGCGGTCCATCCAGTCAAGCCAGCGCAGCGGCTGAGCGATGAAGTCATCTGTTCTTGCCCGAATTTGCTCACAGCCTGTATACACATTGACAAGATGGAACATCACAATGCCGCCAATATGATCTAATGGCATCCAGTCTAATGAGACGTCATCTTGTGTAAACCCATTGGCTGCCACTGTTCCTTTGACATTCGCCAACACACTTCTATGAGAATGCTCTACGCATTTGGGCATCCCCGTACTTCCAGACGTTAAGATAAAAAAGACAGAATCATCGGGCGTGACTGGATGTGCTTCAAGATCTCTTTCTAAAGTAAGCATTGGTTCAACGGCTGCAACACGTAGTTGATCTGTATGCCACAGTAAAGCTAATCCTTGCACCTCATCAATCAGCGAGTCATCCGTGAGAATGAGCGGATGCTCCAGCAGGCTCCAAGCGTGATGAAGCTTCTTCACTGAGGCATTCATTTCCCGATAGGTCGGGGCTGCAGATACAAGTGTTGGGACAAATCCGCCTAATACACATGCCCAAAAAGCTGTGACCATTGCATGATTCGATGAAAATTGAAAGAACACAGGATCTCCTGGCTTAAGGCCTAGTGCCCTTAAGCCCGTCAGAACTCGTTCGGCATCCTCCTTTAACTGCGAATAGGATTGCGTGAGTTCATTTTCACTATTGATGATATAAGTCAGTCCATTTGTTGTTTTGGCTGCCTCAGTTAGAGCGTCCTGCAAGGTTTGAGCTCCTGCACGAACATCTATATCCCCTCCATAGGAAATGGCTGGGGGCATGTCTGCTAAAGCAGGTGAAGCCATTTGCGTCTGTTTCCATTCAACTGCGGCCTCCTGCTCCATGTGATGGTCTAGAAATAAATGAGAGAGGTGATATGGCCGAGGTCGAATGGTTTTTTCACGAGAAAAAACAGCGAAGCGTTCGATTTCGTTGGTTTGTAAAATGATTTTCTGTACATCATGTAAAATCGCATCCATTGATTCATGTACATTCGATTGATTAATGATTGATGGTTTCATATGAGTTCCTTCCCTTTTTTGGCAGGCAGGGCTACCAGTGTGCACCCCTGCCTCATCTAAAGTTTACAAGACTGTTTCTCTATTTTTATGATGGACGATTTCATTAATGAGCTGTGCATTTCGGGCAGCACATTCTTTGTTTTTGAACATGTCCGCATGCTGACCATAACCTTGATATTGTCGATAAGCGCCGGTCGTCGCAGCTTCCCAGTGATCCATCCATTCTGGTATCGCAATGTTTTCTTCGGATTGGATGAAATCAATGTCTGCTTGTATCTCTCCTTGATTCACCCCCTTAACAAAAGTTTCATAGTAAGCCCTCGTTTTTTGAGCAAGCTCGTCTTGAATGAGCTCTGCTTGGGCCAGTTCACTTTGCTTCGACTGATGGACGATCGCTGCGATATCGTCATCAATGGATCGTCCTTCTAAATCGCTTTCTCCTATTTTCATATAGGAATCGATCATGATGACCTTTTCGACGGTCCGCCCTGCTTGTTCGAGTGATTGAACAAGCTCAAAGGCTAGGTAGCACCCGCCTGAGTAACCCATCAAAGTCAGCGGTCCTTCAGGTTGAAGTTGCTGGATATGCTGAACGTATTGTGTGATTCGGTCATCAGCTTCAATAAAGTCAAAGGCAATCATACGAACATCATTGAGCGTTTTTGCGGCTTCCTGATAGATAAAGCCATAGCCTGGTAATGGCGGTAGAGCAAAGACTGTTGGCGTTTGAGATTCATTGAATACAAGATAGCCCGCGGCTTCCTGATCCTGCTGTTGAATATAACGGCTGATTGCTTCAATGGTAGGCGTCTCAAACATCAAGTGAATAGGCACCTGAACATCAAATTCCTTCGACACCTTAGATAAAAGAGACATCGCTTTTAATGAATGCCCGCCACTCTCAAAGAAATGGTCATCTGTGCTGATATCTTCTCGCTCAAGCACTTCTCTCCACATCACAAGCAGCTTTTGTTCTACTTCATTAACCGGAAGCTTCACATGACGGTTTCCTTGAGGCGCCTCTGGCTTTGGTAGCTGACGTTTATCAACCTTTCCATTTGGCGTAAGTGGCATTTTCTCAAGCCTGATCAGTTCATGAGGCTGCATGTAAGCCGGAAGTTTTTCCTTTAATCCTGACTTGATCACATCGAGTTTGTCCTTCCACTCCTCCTCACACGTCATATAAGCGAGCAGCCTTGTATGCTGCGTGTTATGCTGATCAGCTATAAGAGCCGCTTGTTTGACACCTGGATGCATGAGAAGGTGGGCTTCAATTTCTGTCAGTTCAATGCGGTGACCGCGAATTTTCACCTGATCATCGACTCTGCCTGCATACTCAATTAAACCGTCCGCTCGAAAATAAGCCAAGTCTCCTGTACGATACAGCCTTTCTCTCGCAGCGAATGGATGCGTAATAAAAGCTTGTTTTGTCAGATCAGGACGATTCAAATACCCCTTCGCAAGTCCTTTGCCGCTCAGACAAAGCTCTCCGACCATTCCAATCGGCTGAAGCTGCCTGTGCTGACTCAGTATATAAGCACCCGTTTGGTTGAGCGGCTTTCCGATTGGAATCGAACGCATGTCCATCGGCAGAGCCTCATCGACTGGATAATAAGTGGCGAATACTGTTGATTCGGTTGGACCGTACACATTGATGAGTCTGCCTTTCCCCATGACAGCAAAGGCTTTCCTCACATGCTGTACCGATGCCCGCTCTCCTCCGAACAGCACTTTACGCACACTGCGCATCCAGTCGGTGTCTTCATCAACGAGGAGATTAAATAATGCTGTCGGAACAAACATGACAGAAATGTTTTCCCTTTTAATCAATCCCGTCAGCTCGTCCATGTTTAAAATGGTCTCTTTTTTCGGCAAGACAAGCTTCGCTCCGTTTAAAAGTGCGCCATACACATCAAATGTAAAGCCATCAAATACGCTGTTGGATAGGGACAGCAGTGTATCTGTTTCTGAAATGGTTAAGTAGTTCGTATTTTTGACCACCCGGGCAATATTGGAATGGGTCGTCATGATGCCCTTTGGCTGACCTGTTGTACCGGATGTATACATGATGTAAGCCGTATCGTGTAAGCCTGCTTCAAGCGGCAGATTCTCTGAGCTCATCAGTGAAATTTCTTGATCATCTGCAAACAGATACGTACCATCAAACGCAAGTGCTTTCACCTGACTGATAAAGGATGAGTGAGTCAGAAGATGTGTTGCCCCGCTGTCTTTAAGCATGTATTGAATGCGGCTTTCTGGATAATCGGGATCAATTGGCACATAGATTGCACCTGCTTTTAAGACAGCAAGTAGACTGACAATCAGTTCAGACGTGCGGTCAGCTATTATGGCGATAACCGTTTGATGCATGACCCCATTTTTTTGCATATGCCTTGCCAATCGGTTGGCTTGTTCATTCAGCTCCGCATATGTCATCGTGTGCTCACCTGCTGATAATGCGACCGCATTCGGCTGTTTGCGGACATTATGCTCAAACCATTTCGACAAATATAGCTGGTCATGCTCAAGTTCAGGCGCATTCCACTCCTCAAGAATGAGCTGCTTTTCTTGTTTCGTGACAAGTGTAAGTGTATGAACCGATTGGTCAGGATGCTTGATCGCCTCACTCATCAGTAGACTTAGCTGTTCCTTTAACCGTTGAACAAATTGAGAATCAAATGCTTTTTTGTTAAAGGCAAGCTTTAATTGCAATTGTTCTCCTGGTGATGCCAGCAAATTGAGATCATAGTTCGATTTTTCATACACATTCATATTTTCCACAGTAAATCCTAATCGCGCCTCTTGCTCGTCCTTCTTTGCGGTCGGGACGTTTTCAAACACGACGATATGATCAATGAGTGGCTGATGACCTGTCTCTGCCTGAATATCATAAATCGGAATATATTGATGCGGCTCGGCCGCAAGAGACTGCTGCTGCGTTTCTGATAGAAGAGTACGGAATGTCATGTCATCTGTCAGCTGAATTCTTCTTGGGATGACATTGATGAACAAGCCAACCATTTTATCAACGCCAGCCAAATCTGCCGGACGCCCCGACACAACCGTGCCAAACAGCACATCATTTGAACGTTGATATCTGCTCAATAAAATTGACCAGACTGATTGAAGAACACTGCTTAACGTCGCATTTTGCTGGAATGCTAATTCTGATAAAGCAGCCGTTTCTTCCTTACTCATCGACCATTCCATTTCGCCTAATTCATGTTCATTCGTTTGTTTTCTCTGTTCTTTAAAAGTGGATTGTCCATCAAACCCGGCTAATGATTGCTGCCAGTATTGAAGTGATGCTTGTTTATCTTGTTTTTCAAGCCATTGAATATATTCTTTGTACGGCTTAACCGGTTCCAGTTTGTAAGGGATGTCATGCAAAAGGGCATGATACATCGCAAATAACTCCTGCACCACAAGCCCGAAGCACCAGCCATCAAGAAGAATATGGTGATAGCTCCATATCCAACGATAGCTTGTAGGGCTCGTTTGGAAAACAGTTGCCCGCATGAGTGCATCCTTCGAAAGGTCAAATCCTCTCAGCTGATCTTGTTGTTTAAATGTCTCAATACGTACAAGCTGTTCGTCTTCAGAAAGATCCTGCATGTCCACCACATCAAGCGTAAAAGGGCGTTTCTTCAGCACAACTTGGACAGGGCGCTTCACTTTTTCGTGGAGAAATAAGGTACGAAAAATATCGTACCGCTCCACGATGACATTCATGCTTTTCTCAAGTAAGTCATGACGCAGTGTGCCTTTTACGTTCATATCCATTTGCTCTACATAAAAGCCCTTTTCTTGGTGATGGAGGGTATGAAACAGCATGCCTTCTTGCATCGGTGACAGATAATACATATCTTGAACTTGATCCCTTTTAAATGAACTCATCCATTTCATCCTCCCTTCCCGTTTTTATGACTGATCTCATGTTGTTAGGTCAATTTCTCCTCAAGCATGTCAAATATATCGTCCATTTCATCCATTTCAAGGTCACCAGCAGAGAAATCACTTGGCGTAAATTCTCGTTCGTGCTGCGCTAAACAATGAGTCATGATGCATTGTATTTTTTCCTTTAGCAATGCCATGAATTGCTGTATCGTCTCTTCTTCATATTCATCTGAACAATATGAACAAGACAACATGAATCGATTGTGTTGAACAAGGCCACTGAGGTTCAGCTTATAGACAGCTTCTGAATCAGGGCTTGCTTGTCGTCCCATATCATAGGCTGATGGTCCAAAGAGTTCGGTCGTCACTTCCTGATCAATCTGGCCAAGATAGTTCAAGCTGATTTCAGGTTGTACGTGCTGTCCTGACGACTCAGTGAGATATTTTAAAATCCCATAGCCGATCCCTTTATTCGGGACACGACGCAGCATCTCTTTCGTTCCTTTAATCGCCTCAGTTATGCTCTGATCCGGCTTTGCTTTCAGTACGACTGGATACATACTCGTAAACCATCCAACCGTGCGGGAGACATCCAGTCCTGATAAAATATCCTCTCTTCCATGACCTTCAAGCTGCACATGTACATGGGACTCACCTGTCCACTCCTGAACAGCAAGACCGAGCGCACATAGAAGAATATCGTTCATTTCCGTTGTGTACGGTAGATGAATGTCGGTCAAAAGATGCTCAGTTTCGGACTCTGAAAGCTGCATCTGTACTGCTTTTGTTTGCGCAACTTTTCTTTTCGTTACTTCATGATCAACAGGTAAAGTGGTCATTGGCGTCCTGTCAATCTCATTCCAGTACTCACTTTGGCTTTTTAATGGCTTGGACTGTGCGTATCGTTCGATCGCCTCTGCCCATTCTTTAAAGGAGTGGGTTTTGGGCGGCAGGACGAGCGTCTGTCCTTGAGCTACCTGCTGATAAAGAGACATAAAGTCCTCTAGTAAAATTCGGCATGAGACACCATCAATCACAAGATGGTGTGTCACGATGAGTAAGTGATCGCCATCTTTTGCACGGAAACAGATCACTTTCATGAGCGGACCTGTTTCGAGATTCAACTGACGCTGATACTCGTTGGCATAGGTGGAAATGGCTTTTTTCACGTCGTTCTCTTTAGAGACATCATGAGAAATCATCGCGATCGGCTCTGTCAGCTCCCGCTGGTTGTATTGCAGGATGCTGCCATTTTCTTGCCTGTACACCATACGCAGTGCATCATGATGTGAAAGTAATTTCTGCATCACTTGTTCCGTCATCGAAAGGTCAAACCCATTCGGCGCATGAAGCATCATCGAAAGATTCCAATGGTGCTGGTCAGTGAACGTTCGTTCAAAAAACCAGCGTTGAATTGGAGTCAACATGACTTCCCCTTCGACAGGTGATTGGTCGACTTTCAGTTGATCCGCTTCTTCGATATATGGGCGTAATTCCGCAATGGTTGGATATTGGAATAATAGTTTCATATCAAGCTTCCAGCCGGCTTGTGTGAGTCTGCTTGCCATTTGGATGCCTTTAATTGAATCTCCTCCAAGGAAGAAAAAGTGATCGTGAATTCCGACTTGGCTCACGCCAAGCACGTCTTCCCAAATGCCACATAGAAGCGTTTCAACTTCGTCTCTTGGCGCTTCGTATGCTGTTTGGCCCGCTTCCATATTTGGTGCTGGCAATGCTTTTAGATCGACTTTGCCATTTGCCGTCATTGGCAGTTGGTCTAGCTTGATGATCCATGAAGGGATCATATAGTCAGGCAACGTACGTTTTAAGCTTTCTTTTAAGTCTTCTGTTTCATTGTCCGTGATGACATACGCGGCAAGGGCATCTTGATCGCTGGCATCTTTGACCGTTGTCACGACTGCTTCTTTGACATCCGCAAGCCCAAGGAGCTGCGCTTCAATTTCTGACAGCTCAATCCGGAAGCCGCGGATGTTGACTTGATGGTCTTTTCTGCCGAGATAGATCAGTTCGCCATCCTCTGTCCATTTCACCAAATCGCCTGTCAGGTACATGCGCTCACCTGAATAAAATGGATCTGGGACAAAGCGTTTCTCTGTTTCCTCCGGAAGATTCCAGTACCCTCTTGCCAATCCTTTCCCCGCAATCACGAGTTCACCCGGTACGCCTGGCGGCGAGAGGTCATATAACGAACCCATAATATAAAAACGAGTATTGGCAATCGCTTTTCCAATCGGAAGCGTGCCTTGATCTGGGTTGATGATCCCACTGGTCGCCACGACTGTGTTTTCTGTCGGTCCGTAATTATTGACGAGTTGATAAGGAACAGGCTTTACCTGTTTCAACTTGTCTCCCCCTGTGAGTAAGTAACGGAGTGAATGATTGTCCATTGACATAAACTGCTCGCATAGCTGTGTTGGCAGGAACGCAATGGTGATATTTTCGTCATTGAAATACGTATTGAGCTTGATCATATCGAGACGAATCGCTTCATCAATGATGTGCAGCTCTGCGCCGGCGATCCATGTAGGGAACATTTCCCAAATGGAGGCATCAAAGCCAAAGCCGGCATATTTGGCGGTTCGATCCGCATTGGTCACTTGGAAGGCATCATTGTGCCAGAACGCCAGATTCACAAGGGACTGGTGCTCAACCATGACACCCTTCGGCTGTCCTGTTGTTCCAGACGTGTAAATCATATAAGCGAGATCAGTTGGTTTGACATGAACCTGCATTTCTTGCGCTTCGCCTTCTATGGCATCTTCTATCAATAGGACATGACCTGTGAAGGAAGTTGGTGCAGTGAGTCCTTTTTGCATGAGAAGAACCTCTGCCCCGCAGTCTTCCAGCATGTAGGCAATACGCTGGTCTGGATAATCCGCATCAATTGGAACGAATGCCGCTCCTGTCTTGAGAACCCCAAGGACGGCTGCCGTCATGTCAAGGGACGGACGGGTGAGAATACCGACGCGATCTCCTCGTTTTATGCCATTTGAGATAAGCCTTGAAGCGACTGTATTCGCACGGCTGTTCAGTTCTTCATACGTCCAGCTCGTTCCGCAGAAAGTCGCCGCTTTTTGGTTCGGTGCTTCAAATGCTTTAGCCTTGATCAGTTCATGAACGGTTTGATCTGACGGTACATTTAGTACAGGTCCTGACCATTCATTGATCAGCTCTTGTTTTTCATTTTCCGTTAAGATCGAAAGCGATGAAATGGGTTCATTTAGCTTCGCCAGCATCTCGTCTATGATTTGTTCAAAATATCGACTCCAACGCTGAATGGTCTTCTTTTTAAACAGCGCCGTTGCATATTCAAAGCGTACGCCCACTTGGTCCTTTTCTTCGAATATACCGAGCGTTACATCAAATTTTGCATGAACTGTCTCTTGCTGCTTTTGCGAAAGCTTGAGTCCATTTAGATTCGGTAACGTCATGTCACGGTCATCCGTTGTCAGCATGACACTAAACAACGGATTGCGGCTCGTGTCTTTCGGCAGATCTAACTGTGCGACCAATTCCTCAAACGGGAAATCCTGATGTTCATAGGCTGATAGACTTCGATCTTTCATTTTTTCAAGCAATTGTGCTGCCGTTTCCTCGAGCTGCACTTCTTGTCGAAGAGCCAATGTATTGACGAACATGCCTGGAACCCGTTCGATTGCAGCATGCGTACGTCCTGCTGTGACAGCGCCTATGACGATATCTGTCTGCCCAGTTAATTTGGAAAGGAAAATAGCAAATGCCGTTTGCATGACCATGTTCATGCTTACACCTTTTTCAGCCATGAGTGCTTTAATGGTCTGCACCTTTTCAGGAGATAACCACCTATCGACTCTCGCTCCTTCAAATGACTGTACATGAGGGCGAGGAAAATCAAGTGGCAGTGCCAAATCTTCAGGTCGCTCTGCGTATTGCTCCAGCCAATACTGACGCTGTTTCTCGAGCAGCGCTCGTTGCTTTTCTTCCTGCTGCCATACCGCATAATCCTTGTAGTGCAGCTGAACTGGCGGTAACGTCTTTTTCTCATACAGCTCTGCCAATTCCTGAATGAGCAGACTGCGTGTGACACCATCCGCGATGATATGGTGCATATCCATCATGAACACATATTTTTCATCAGAAAGCTTCGCCACCTTTGCCCTCATTAATGGTGCTTGATGTAATGAGAATGGGGTGATGAATGCGTCTATGACAGCGTGCTCATGACCGTTCTCTACTTCAACCACCTCTAACGTAAACGGCACTCGGCGATACACTTTTTGAACGGGTACGCCGTCAATTTCTACAAAGGCTGTACGCAATGATTCATGTCGTTCGATCAAAGCCCCCAGCGCTTCTTCGAGCTGTTTTACATCAAGACTGCCTTCCATCATCAAAACGGCAGGCATATGGTAAGTCACTGCTTCTGGATGCAGCTGTTGCAACACATACATCCGCTTTTGAGCAGAAGAGACAGGATAGAAATCTTGCTTCTCCGCCGTCTGAATGGATGTCATATCCGAGGAAACCACTTTTTCTAAATAAGCTGCCATCGCGCGTATCGTTGGCTTTTCAAAAAGGACTTTGAGCGGCACATGTTTGTTCAGCTTGGCTTGCATCTTCGAAATGAGCACCATGCCTTTGAGAGAATGACCTCCCAATTCAAAGAAGTGATCATGAACACCTATTTGTTCAACTCCAAGTACTTCTGACCAAATATCACAAATCGTCTGCTCAAGTGCCGTTTCTGGTGCTACATGCATCGCACGCTTCATATGCGCCTCGTGCGGAAGCGGTAGGGACTTCGCATCTACCTTTCCGTTTTGCGTGAGCGGGATGTGATCGACTTTGACAAAGTACGTTGGGATCATATAATCCGGCAGTGTCTCCGCAAGCTTTTCTCTAAACGTCAGTGTTCCAATTGGTTCAGGCGCAGTGTAATAAAGTGCAAGCTCTGGTAAACGGGACATATGAAGGACTTTGACATACACCTCATGAATGGATAATCGTACACGTGCGGCATGTTCAATTTCTTGCTTCTCAATACGATAACCGCGAATTTTTACTTGATCATCTATTCTTCCAAGAAACTCAATGTCTCCATTTGCATGCTGTCTGACCAAATCTCCTGTACGATACATCAGCTCTTCAGGAAAATACGGATTTTCTAGAAAACGCTCTGCTGTTA
Source organism: Bacillus sp. FSL R5-0422 (assembly GCF_038610765.1). Lineage (NCBI taxonomy): Bacteria > Bacillati > Bacillota > Bacilli > Caryophanales > Bacillaceae > Bacillus > Bacillus sp. FSL R5-0422. Next base: position 382,069 of record NZ_CP152014.1, on the reverse strand, counting down.
ATTCAGGCTGATTCAAATATCCTATCGATACGCCTTCCCCCGATATATAAAGCTCTCCAGGTGCGCCATAAGGAACGAGGCGCTGCTGACGATTGAGTACGAGCGCTCTTGTATGAGCAATTGGCTGTCCGATCATAGAGCGATCCTTCAAAGCGCTCGACTCTTGCTTTGTAATCAGCTTAGTCACAGTCCCAATGGTTGTCTCAGTCGGACCGTAGTGGTTCATGACTGCCACACACGGGTGCTGCTCCATAAATGTCTCCACATACTCAGAGACAATAGGTTCCCCTCCAAGTATGACAAGGCGTAAAGCGTTAAATGCATGATCCTTCGAATCTGCCATCATATGAAATAAGGACGGTGTCATTTTGATATAAGTCAGCTCTTGTTCATCAATGAAACGCATGAGTCGAACCGGGTCTGTATACACATTTTCACGAGGCACATATAGTGTCCCTCCTGCCTTCAAGACAGGGAAAATGCTTGTGTAGCCAAGATCGTATGCATAAGAAGAAAGCAGTGCCGTCCGATCGCATTCTTGCAATGTCACCTCATTTGTCAGCCAGTTCACGTAGTGTGATAGATTACGATGCGTGAGCTGTACACCCTTCGGTTTTCCTGTTGTCCCAGATGTGTAAATGACATACGCCAGTTGATCGGATGATGCTTCCGGCAAATCTAGCGTACGGCTTTGTCGTACTGCCTTTTCAACCTGCACGACCTGAATCGACTTGTGATGTTGATAGGAACTTACAAGAGACTCATTTGTTACGATCACTTGTGCACCTGAATCTTCTAATGTGTAATTGATACGTTCCGCAGGGAAGGCTGGGTCAATTGGTACAAATGCACCTCCCGCTTTCATCACACCAAGCATTGAGACGATGACATAGACAGAGCGATCAAGAATCAGCGCTACAGTCTTTTCTTTCTCGACCCCTCGTACCTTCAGTTCACTGCCGAGCGCATTTGACATGTCTTCTAGCTCACGGTAAGTGAGCTTCCGTTGATCATCCATCACCGCAATGGCGTCAGGTGTTTCCTTTGCCTGACGTGAAAACTGGACATGGAAAGGCTCATGACGATTTGTTTGCACTTCGTCTTTTTTCTCCAACCGCTCTATTTGCTCATGCTGATCAAGAATAGGGAGCAAGCCGATCTGTGCCTCTGGGTGTTGAACCGCTTCACGAATAATCGCCAGAAGATGAGTTCCGAATCTGCGGACCGTCTCTTCTTTAAATAACGCCGCTGCATAGTCAAAGCTCAGCTTTAATGCTCCCTCTCGTTCAAATGCTTCTAGAGACAAGTCAAATTTGACTGTGTGATGCTGGATGGCATAAGGCGAAATGCGCAGGTCACCGAGCTTTAGCGCCGGAACCTCCATGTTCTGCATGTTAAATGACACGCTAAAGAGCGGGCTTCGGGTTGTATCACGATCTAACGGAAGACGGGCAATTAACTCTTCGAGCGGATAGCTTTGATGAGCAAAAGCGTCAACACTCGTTTCTTTTATTTCTTCAAGTAGCTGTAAAAATGTCTTTGTTTGCGCTGGTTTTCCGCGCATCGCAACAGTGTTGATAAACATCCCCGGCATGTCCTGTATATCAGGATGTGTCCGCCCTGCAACAGGGGAACCAACAATGATATCTTCCTGACCGCTATATGTGGCAAGCAGAACTTGAAAAGCAGATAACAAGAACATGTACATGGTCGTATCAGTTTTCTGAAGCAGGTCATGAATCCGCTGAGTCGTCTCTTGATCACTACCAAACATGAATCGTTCTCCTGAAAAATCACGTTCCGCTGGACGTGAATAATCCGTTGGCAGCTCTAATACTGGCAAGTCTCCTTCGAATTGCTTTAGCCAATAGGCTTCATGCTCCTTCTGTTTCTCTGTCTCTTCTTCACTTAACTGCCAGACAGCGTAATCTTTATAATGAATGGCTCTTTCTGTAAGAGCTTCGCCATCATAGGCCTTCGCCAAATCTTGAATAAACGTCTTCATGGAGCTGCCATCTGTAATGAGATGATGTGCTTCCAAGACGAGAAGATGACGGTTTTCACTGACCTTTAACAACTGGGCTCGTAATAAAGGCGCAGCTGTTAAATCAAATGGAGATTGATGTTCAGAAAGAAATGCCTCCGCCTCTTCTTCCTTGATGTGATGAACAGGAAGATCAAATGCCGTCCAATCATTCACTCTTTGAACAATGTCTTCTCCATTCATATGAAAACTTGTTCTTAGAATTTCATGCGTTTGAATCAACTGATCAAACGCTGATTTAAGCCGCTGATATTCGAGTGTTCCTTCAAGCGTTAAGACGATGGGAATATGATAATTCGTGCTGTCTGGTTCAAGCGTCTGCAAAATGTATAAACGGCGCTGAGCTGGTGATACCGGATATTCATCCGACTGCTCTGCTGGTAAAATCGGGTGCATCATTTCTTCTTGACCATCCTGATCGATATATACCGCTAATGAACGAATTGTGGGCTTCTCAAAAATCACTTGAATCGGCACTTCCTTTTGAAGCACCTCTTGGATCTTCGCAGACATCATCATCGCTTTGAGAGAGTGCCCGCCAGCCATGAAGAAATGTTCATCTACTCCGACTGTTTTTCCAAGGAGCTCCTCCCAAATTTGAGCGAGTGCCTTTTCTGTCTCCGTATCAGGCGGAATGATTTCCTTTTTCTCCTGATGCGCTTCGTCCGGCTTTGGTAAAGCTTTTCGATCTACCTTCCCGTTCGATGTGAGCGTAAAAGCATCCAGCTTCATCACATGGTGCGGCACCATATAAGCTGGCAGCTCTTGATTAAATAAATTTCGCACCTCTTCTTCTGTCATGGTCCCTGTGAAGTAAGCCGTGATTTCCTTTTCATCTGAGGAAAACGAATGGACAAGCACAACCGCGTCATCTATGCCCGTTTTTTGCTGAAGCATTGTTTCAATTTCACCAAGCTCAATACGGAAGCCTCGAATTTTCACCTGATCATCTGTCCGGCCGAGGAATTCGATCTGGCCATTTGCGCCATACCGAGCCAAATCCCCTGTTCGATACAAACGGCCTGACGGCTTAAAAGGATCTGCCATGAATACTTGATTGGTCAAGTCTGGACGATTGAGATACCCTCTTGCGACACCATCTCCACCAACATACAGCTCTCCTGGCGCTCCAATTGGCTGTAATCGTTGATCATCATCTAAAATATAAGCCGACGAATGGTTGATCGGCTGACCAATTGGAATCGGACTCGTTTCATCTCCTCTTACTTCGTAAATGGTTGAGATGGTTGTATTTTCTGTTGGACCATAGGCATTTAGTAAAACAAGTGCTGGATGATGCTGTTTCACAAGCTCCGCACTCTTCACATTGATCACGTCACCACCTGTAATTAATGTGGTTAATCCTTTGAACATTTGCGGCCGCTGCTGAGCGAGCTGATTAAATAATCCAGTCGTTAAAAAGAGCTTCGTGATCTGATGTGTTTGGATAAATTGTTCGAATCGATGGATATCCAATAAAGTATCACGATCAACAGGATACAGCGTCGCACCACCCAGCAGTGTGTTAAAAATTTCTAAGGTAATGGCGTCAAAGCTGACGGCGCCTGTATGCGCCATACGATCCGATTTGGTCAAGCCTAATTTGTCCTGAGAGCAAGCCAATCTCACAATATGCTGATGCTCAATTTGAACCCCTTTTGGCTGTCCAGTTGATCCCGATGTATACATGATATACGCCAAGTGAGAAGGAGACGTTCTGACGGATACATCCATGTGTGAGTGATGGGGCTTACTCGTCACATGTACTGCCCTGATCTGCTCAGCAATTGGCGGCGGACTATCAGCATGAAGCAAAATGGTTGCGCCGCTATCTTCAAGCATCCATCGGATTCTCTCCTCAGGCTGGGAAGGATCAATCGGCACATAAGCTGCCCCTGCGTTTAGAGCTGCTAAGATGGCGATCACCGCATCAGCTGATCGGTTCATATACACCGCCACAGCATCTCCTGGCTGTACGCCATTTTCAATAAGACTGCCAGCCAAACGACGGATTTCTTCTCCAAGCTCCTCGTACGTAAATGTTCGGTCGCCTTCAACTAGCGCCAGATGGTCAGGCTGCGCCTTCACACGTTCATTGAACAGCTCAGGAATAGACAGATGCTTCGGATAATCCCGCTCCGTCTGATTCCACGCTTTTATCTGCTGCTTTTCCTCTTCCGTGATACATGTCACGTCATGAAGGCGTGCATCAGGGTTTTGGATGATTTGCTTCATGAGATTGGTCAGATGTTTTGATATGTTTTCAATGACTTTTTCTTCAAAAGCTATGGCGTTGTACTTGATTTTCAATGTCCACGTTTCACCTGGATACACAAGGACGTTTAGATCAAAATTCGTTTGTTCAAATCCGTCCTTTACATCAATGGAAAAACCAAGACGTGCAGACATGGTGTCACCAGACAGCTCCTGATCTAAAGGATAGTTCTCAAACCCAACCAAATGATCAAAGAGCTGCCCTCCAGCAGCTGTCTTCTGCTGAATGTCATAAAGCGGCATAAAATCATAGTTTTCCGCTTCTAGTGCATGCTGCTGAACCTTTTGAAACAACTGCTTAAATGTCTGCTTCTGATCCACTGTCACTCGAACGGGTATCGTATTGATAAATAGCCCTGCCATGCGCTCAATTCCAGATACACTTGGAGGTCTGCCCGATACAACGGTGCCGAATGTGACATCATCAGTTGCATGATAGGTGCCTAAAAGAACGGACCAGACAGCCTGAAACAGATTCGGGGCTGTCACTTGGCATTGTCTTGCTACATTTTGAATCGCTTGTATCGTTTGAGTATCCCATGTAAACGTCCATTCCTGATGATCGTATTGTCCATTCGCATCTTTTTGCTCTAGCAGCCCTTGATGCTGAACCGCTCCATCTAGACGCTCCTCCCAATACCTTTCCGCTTCTTGTTTGTTTTGCTTTCCAAGCCACTGGATATAATCTGCATAAGGCTTCCCCTGTGAGCGATCCGGTGTTCGACCGTTCCGATAAGATTCATAGTAATGAAACAGTTTTTTCATTAAAACACCCATGGACCAACCATCCATGATGATGTGATGGTTGCTCCAAATCAGGTGCCAGTTTGTTTCATTTAGTTGAAAAACAGCGACCTTCAATAACAGATCATTTGTTAAGTGAAATCCTTGCTTTCTCACTTGTTTTTTATATTGATCCAGTGCCTTTTGCTGCTCTTGATGATTCAGATGAGATAGATCCTCTCGATACACATCAAGATGACGTTCAGCTAGTACAACCTGACGAGGCTTTTGTAATTGTTGATAAACAAAGGCTGTACGGAGAATGTCGTATGTCTGTATGAGCTCATTGAGACTTTTCTCAAAAACAGCGTGATCAAACTCTCCGCTTATTCCAAGCTCAAGCTGTGTGAAATAAGAGGAGGAATTAGGGTCTAGCATGGCATGATACAGCATGCCCTCCTGCATGGGTGTTAAAGGATATACCTTTTGAATCTTTTGCTTACTCATATGTCCACCTCTTCGTTTGCTTAAAATATATCCATTAGCTTTTCAAGTTCATCCATCGTGAGATCCTCATCCCCTACATCACTAGGTGTCATCTGGGTCTCCTCCTGTGATACGCAATGTGAGATCAACGTCTTCACATTCTTTTCAAGAAGGTCCTTGAATTGTTCCATCGTACGTTCTTCAAATTCAAGTTGATGATAAGAAATCGTCACATGGAGCATGGCTTGTTCGACGAAACCAACAATATCAAGTGCATGAGGTTTCTCTGATTCTGGACTCAGCGATTTTCCTGAATCCCATGTTGAGCGGCTTAACTCACCGGTGATCTGTTCATCAAACTGTCCAAGATAGTTAAAGCTGATATCTGGCGCGAGATCGAATGAGATAGCGTCCTTCATCTTGTCAGGGGTTAAATATTTTAATATGCCATAGCCGATTCCCTTGTTCGGGATGTGCCTGAGTTCCTCTTTTAAATACTTGATCTGATAAGAAAGATCGTCTGCATGCGACATATCTAGTAACACAGGATACATACTTGTAAACCAGCCAATCGTCCTTGAGATATTAACTGCAGGGAGGATGTCCTCTCTTCCGTGTCCTTCAAGATGAATAAAGTGTCTGTCTTCACCTGTCCACTCTTTCATGGACAATCCGAGGGCTGTCAGCAAAATATCATTGATGTCTGTTTGATATGCTTCATGTACATCTGTCAGCAGACTACGTGTTTCCTCCTCAGACAATGTGAAACGAATGGTCTGTGTATGAAGCATCCGCTGATCCTCCGTCACATGATCCTTTTGAAGGGGCGTAACGGAATGCGCAAGTACCTTTTTCCAATAAGCTCTTTCTGACAGCAACTCATCTGACATCGCGTATTCCGTCAGCTTCTGGGCGTATTCTTGGAAAGAGTGTGTTTTTTCAGGAAGTGTCAGGATTTCCCCGCGCTTCGACTTTTCATAAAGAGCCATAAAATCTTCAAGGAAAATACGCCATGATACACCATCGATGACAAGATGATGTACAGCGAGCAGTAAATGATCCCCTTGATCCGTTCGGAAAATGGCTGGTTTTACTAAAGGCCCTTCCGCTAGCGATATACTAGCCTGCACTTCATTAGCCAGCTTTTCAACCTGCTGAATTTGCTCCGACAGTTCCCCTTGTACTTCTACCACATCAACAACTACCAAGTTTTCTTCGATTTTTCGATGACGCTGGATTACGCGACCTTCTTCGAGTGGATACACCATTCGCAAGGCATCGTGATGAATCATGAGCTGCTCCAACACTTTCTGAACGATCGTTTCATCCAAACCATTTGGTGCTTGCAGCATAATCGATTGGTTCCAATGGTGCTGACTTGTAAAGTTTCTTTCAAAGAACCAGCGCTGAATTGGTGTGAAAATGACTTCCCCTTCGACAGGTGATTGGTCGACTGTCAGTTGATCCGCTTCTTCGATATATGGGCGCAGCTCCGCAATGGTTGGATACTGAAATAATAGTTTCATATCAAGCTTCCAGCCGGCTTGTGTGAGTCTGCTTGCCATTTGGATGCCTTTAATTGAATCTCCTCCAAGGAAGAAAAAGTGATCGTGAATGCCGACTTGGCTCACGCCAAGCACGTCTTCCCAAATGCCACATAGAAGCGTTTCGACTTCGTCTCTTGGCGCTTCGTATGCTGTTTGGCCCGCTTCCATATCTGGTGCTGGTAATGCTTTTAGATCGACTTTGCCATTTGCCGTCATCGGCAGTTGGTCTAGCTTGATGATCCATGAAGGGATCATATAGTCTGGCAACGTACGTTTTAAGCTTTCTTTCAGGTCAATCGTTTCTTCATCTGTAATGACATATGCGGCAAGGGCATCTTGTTCGCTGGCATCTTTGATCGTTGTCACAACTGCTTCTTTGACATCCGAAAGTGCAAGAAGCTGCGCTTCAATTTCTGACAGCTCAATCCGGAATCCTCGGATGTTGACTTGATGGTCTTTTCTGCCGAGATAGATCAGCTCGCCATCCTCTGTCCATTTCACCAAATCACCTGTCAGGTACATGCGCTCACCTGAATAAAATGGATCTGGGACAAATCGTTTCTCTGTTTCCTCCGGAAGATTCCAGTACCCTCTTGCCAATCCTTTCCCCGCAATCACGAGTTCACCCGGTACGCCTGGCGGCGAGAGGTCATATAACGAACCCATAATATAAAAACGAGTATTGGCAATCGCTGTTCCAATCGGAAGCGTGCCTTGATTTGGATCAATAATCCCACTTGTCGCCACGACTGTGTTTTCGGTTGGGCCGTAGTTATTCACGAGTTGATAAGGAACAGGCTTTACCTGTTTCAACTTGTCTCCCCCTGTGAGTAAGTAACGCAAGGAGTGATTGTCCATTGACATAAACTGCTCGCATAGCTGTGTTGGCAGGAACGCAATGGTGATATTTTCGTCATTGAAATACGCATTAAGCTTGATCATATCGAGACGAATCGCTTCATCAATGATGTGCAGCTCTGCGCCGGCGATCCATGTCGGGAACATTTCCCAAATGGAGGCATCAAAGCCAAAGCCGGCATATTTAGCGGTTCGATCCGCATTGGTCACTTGGAAGGCATCATTGTGCCAGAACGCCAGATTCACAAGGGACTGGTGCTCAACCATGACACCCTTCGGCTGTCCTGTTGTTCCAGACGTGTAAATCATATAAGCGAGATCAGTTGGTTTGACATGAACCTGCATTTCTTGCGCTTCGCCTTCTATGGCATCTTCTATCAATAGGACATGACCTGTGAAGGAAGTTGGTGCAGTGAGTCCTTTTTGTATGAGAAGAACCTCTGCCCCGCAGTCTTCCAGCATGTAGGCAATACGCTGGTCTGGATAATCCGCATCAATTGGAACGAATGCCGCTCCTGTCTTGAGAACCCCAAGGACGGCTGCCGTCATGTCAAGGGACGGACGAGTGAGAATACCGACGCGATCTCCTCGTTTTATGCCGTTTGAGATGAGTCTTGAAGCGAAAGTATTCGCCCGGCTGTTCAGTTCTTCATACGTCCAGCTTGTTCCGCAGAAAGTTGCCGCTTTTTGGTTCGGTACTTCAAATGCTTTAGCTTCAATCAATGCATGAACGGTTTGATCTGACGGAACGTCTAGGACAGGACCTGACCATTCGCTGAGCAATTTTTGCTGCTGCTTCGGTGATAATAGCTGCATTTGATCTAGCGATTGATCTGGCGCTGATACCATTTGTTCCAATAGATGAAGGAAAAATTCCTTCCACTTTTCAATCGATGACTGTTGAAAGATAGAAGTATTAAAATCGAACACAAGCTCAATGTGATCAACCGATTCATTTCCAGTTAAGGTCAAATCAAATTTGGCGATATTCTCTTCGAATGGCTCTGGAACAACCTGAAGTCCATCCATCTTTAAATCACGAATATCCGCATTTTCCATTGAGAACACCACATCAAAGATTGGATGACGGCTAGTGTCTCGAACCGTTTGTACTTGGTCTACCAATTCTTCAAATGGGTACAACTGATGGTCATTTGCCTCTAACACAAGCTGATGAACATTTGACGCAAATTCTGCAGCTGTCAGATGTCCTGCTGGCTGTGTTCTAAGTGCCAGCGTGTTCACAAACATACCAATGACAGATTGAATATCAGGGTGAGTTCTGCCCACAATCGGTGAACCGATGATGATATCTTCTTGTCTCGATAGCTTGCTTAAAAGGGTACTGTAGCAAGTAAGTAGCACTGTATACGTCGTACTGTTGAGTGCTCTGACAAACTCATCCAATTTCGTTTTAAGCGGCCCATTGATGGTAAATGAGACGCGACCTCCTGAGAATGTTTGCACTTTTGGTCTTGGCAAATCTTCTGGCAGTGCCAGTACAGGCAATTCTCCTTCTAATTGCTTCAGCCAAAACGCCTCTTCAGCTTCTATTTGTGCAGCAAACGTCTCGCTTTTTGACCAAACCGCATAATCCTTATATTGAACAGGTAATTCCTCTAGTTTGTCCCCTCGATACAACGCTGAAAGCTCCTCAATTAAGATGCCCACAGATGCACCATCTGAAATGATATGATGCATATCGATCAGTAAATAATGGACATTTACGGAAGCAGATACTAGACCTACTCTGAATAGAGGCGCCTTTTCTATATCAAATGGACGGATAAAGTCATTCATCAATTCCTGTATGTCTCGTCCGTTCCCTTCGATTGTCTCAATAGCTACGGAGATGTTTGGTTCAATTCGTTGAACAGGTTCATTCTGAACAAAATCAAAGCTCGTTCGGAATGCTTCATGACGTTGGACAAGCTGTTCAATTGCTTTTTTAAATCGCTTTTCATCAAAAGCACCTTCTAGCTTTAAAGCAGCCGGCATATGATAGCTCTGCTCCGCATCGGTCATTTTCTCCAATACAAACAACCTCTTCTGAGCAGATGTCACTGGATAATAGGTCGCTTCTTCTGCAACCTCCACCCGCTTGATCTCCGTTTGATCCGCTTGATCAACCGCAAAAGCAAACGCCTCTAATGTTGGGAATTCAAATAAAGATTTCAAAGTGAGCTCCACATGCATCTCTTCATACAGCTTGTTCAACATTTTCATGCCGCGCAGCGAGTGACCACCGCATTCAAAGAAATGATCGTGCCTGCCGATTCTCGATACTTCAAGAACTTCCTCCCAAATGCGCGCCACGACACGCTCCGTTTCTGTTTGAGGAGGGATGTACTCATTTACCCCTTGCTCACTTAGATCAGGCACAGGTAGCGCACGCCTATCTAACTTGCCGTTATTCGTCAGCGGAAGTTCGTCTAATTGCATGAAGAATGACGGCATCATGTACACAGGCAGTTCACGCCCTGCTTGCTCGCGCAAATCAGTTAATGAGACGGACCCTTCTGCTGTAAAATACGCACATAATGTGTCATTTGGAGCTGCAATGACGACGGCTTCCTTCAATTGCGGATGGCGAAGCAGCTGATGCTCAATTTCTCCGAGTTCAATACGCTGACCTCGAATCTTCACTTGATGATCGATTCGTCCAATGAATTCAATCTCTCCATTTGACAGCCATCGTGCAAGATCACCCGTTTTGTACATGACCTCACCAGGGCGGAAAGGATTTTCCACGAATTTTTCGCTTGTGAGCTCTTGCTGTCCATAATATCCTTTGACCAGTCCATCACCAGCGACACATAGCTCTCCTGCTACACCTGGCGGCTGCAACTGCCCAAATTCATCTACAATATAAACAGCCGTTTGGCTCACTGGCTTTCCGATTGGAATCGATAACGCCTGCTCCTCAATGTAATTCACTGGATAATACGTTGTGAAAATCGTACTTTCAGAAGGACCGTACATATGAACAAGTGTGCCTTCCCCTACCGTTTCAAGCGCAGTCATGACATGAGGCACAGAAGCACGTTCTCCGCCAAATAGAACTTTTCTGATGTTCTTCAGGCTGTCTTTTTTCATATCAATAAGTAAGTGAAAAAGAGCTGTCGTGATCATTAAAATACTGACTTTCTCCTTCTCAATCGCTCCAGAAAGCTCATTCATGTTTAAGATATGATCCTTTGGCAGAACAATCAGTTTCGCACCGTTTAATAAAGCACCAAACACATCGAACATAAAAGCATCAAATACATAGTTTGATAGGCTCATCACCGTGTCTTCCTGATGAATGGCTAGATAATTTGATTGCTTCACTGTTCTCAAAATGTTCCGGTGTGTCACCATATTCCCTTTAGGTTTTCCAGTTGTACCAGATGTATAGGTCAAATTCGCCAAATCCTCTGGCGATAGACGAATCTTTATATTGCTGTCTGATTGCTGATCAATTGCTTGATCTTCTGTTTCGATGATGGTTCCCTCAAAAGAAGCGAGCACCGAGCGTTGGCGCAGCACTTGATGTGTCAATAAGAATTGCGTACCACTGTCTGTTAAAAAGTGCTTCACACGTTCATCAGGAAAATCAGGATCAATTGGTACATAGACGCCGCCCGCCTTAAGTACAGCTAGAACCGAGAGTACCATCTCATTAGATCGTTCAAAGAATAAGGCTGCTTTCATCCCTCTTTCAAACCCATGTTCACGCAAATAATGAGCTAGCTGATTCACACGGTCATTTAGTTCTTGATAAGAAAGAATGACACCTTCACATTGGAGAGCAGGCTTATGACCGTGTGCCTGCACCTGTGCTTCAAACTGTGTCACAATGGTTTCTTCTGCCGGATAAGGTGTCGGTAACGGATTCCACAAATTCAGTTGAGCTTCTGCTTCTTGTTCAGTGAGTAATCGATAAGATCGAATCGCTCCCTCTGGCGCTTGGACCATCTGTTTCAGCAAATACATATAATGATGCAGCATCTGCTCGGCTGTACTTCGTTTAAATAACGCCGTACTGTAATCGAGGACAAAGGATAACCCTTGATCTGACTCCATCGCTTGCAGCGTTAAATCAAACTTTGCAATATGGAAATTGGTTTCTTCAATTTCAACTTGCATTTCTCCAATATGCTGAGCTGCTCCATGATCTGGCATGAGTGTAAAAACGGTATCAAATAATGGATGACGGCTAAAGTCTCTTGGCACATTCAGTTTTTCAAGCAGTCGTTCAAATGGATATTGCTGATGCTCAAATGCATGCATCGTCTTTTCCTTCACTTGCTCAAGCAACTGCGACATGGTTGCATTTGGGTCAACCTCTGACCGCAAAGCAAGTGTCTGGACAAACATGCCGATCATGTCATCCAGGTCTGCATGCACACGCCCCGACGCCGGTGTTCCAACCACGAATTCCTTTTGACCCGTATACTTCGCAAGCAATGTATAGTAAGCAGAAAGCAGAACCGTATACAGTGTCGTATGGTGTTTTGCCGCCAGGTCCTGTAATTGTCCTTTTAACATTCCATCTATTTCTTTGATCACTCGATCTCCTGCAAATGATTGGACTGCTGGGCGCTGATAATCAGTCAGCAACTGTAAAGCAGGAAGATCACCCGAGAATTCCTGTAGCCAGAAAGCCTCTTCTTTTTGAAAATCTTGTTGTTCTTGCCAAACAGCATAGTCCTGATATTGAAGCTTAAATGGATCTTTGACCGATCCCTCGTAAGCATCCGACAGCTCACGCAGCACTAAATCAATTGAAAGACCATCTGAAATCAGGTGATGCATATCGAAAAAGAGCAGGTGCTCCTGATCATGTAATGACTTCAAGCCAATGCGAAGAAGTGGTGCACACTCAAGGTCAAAGGGTCTGACAAATTGCTTCATATTTTCTTCCATCGTACCGCCTGTCAGCTGTTCGATTTGAAATGAAACAGATGGAGCTACCCGCTGACGAGGAACACCTTTCAATGTATGAAAAGACGTACGCAGCATATCATGACGTGTGATCAGTGTTTCAAAGGCTTCAGTCAGCTTCTCTTGCTGCAGCGTTCCTTTTAACCTCACAACAGCTGGCATATGATATGCAGTGCTTTGCTCTAATTGACTCACCATATAAACGCGCTGCTGTGGAGGTGACAATGGATAATGGTCGAAAGCAGGTGCTTTAGGTATCACTGTTTCAGAAGATGTTTCCGCTTGCTCAATGTAAGCAGCCAAAGCAGCAACGTTCTGCTGTTCAAATAAAATGGACAGCGGCACCTCCACATGAAAATCTCGCTGCACATGTGTGAGTACAGTCATTGCTTTCAGCGAATGCCCCCCTCGCTCGAAGAAAGAATCATATACACCAATCTTCTCTTGGCCAAGAATTTCTTCCCACAGACGGACAAGCTTCGTTTCGAGCTCGTTTCTAGGCGCAGCATAAACAGCTTGAACCGCTTTATCACCTTTTAAGGCAGCAAGTGCACGACGATCGACTTTGCCGCTGACTGTGAGTGGAAATGCATCGAGTTCTTTGAAATAGAGCGGCATCATGTAAGCTGGCAGCTGATGTTTGATAGCGGCTTGCAGCATGTCAACTGACACACCTTCATGACGAGCTTGATAGTAAGCACTTAACGCCTTTTCCCCGTCCGCTTCTTCAACAACAAGTACGACAGCTTGATCCAGTCCATCTACCTGCTCCATCACTGCTTCAATTTCGCCTACTTCAATGCGGTAACCCCTTATTTTCACTTGATCATCCATTCTGCCAAGATAATCAATTGTGCCATCCGGAAGCCATCTGACTAAATCCCCTGTTCGATACATCCGCTCACCTGGAGAAAATGGATCTGCCGTAAATACTTTCTCCGTCAATTCAGACTGTTTCACATAGCCTCGTCCAACACCTATCCCTGCAATGCACAGTTCTCCGGCAGCACCCTGTATCTGTAATTGATCATGTTCATTTAAAATATAAAGACGGTGATGACCAAGCGGCTTTCCGATCGACACATAACGCTGCTGTTCAGAGGATTCGCGCAGTTCACTTAGTTCTAGGCGATGAACCGCCGCATCGACACACGTCTCAGTCGGACCATACACATTCCACAAAGTAAAATCAGGCTCACTCATACGAATCGCTTCGATAAGAGAATGTGCTGCTTTCGCAGGCAATGCTTCTCCCCCAACTAACATATGCAAGAGTGACAGCCCTTCTAATTCAGCTGCAAGTAAAAGCTGCACATGCGCCGGTGTTCCATCTGCTGCTTCAATTTGATGTTTTTTATAATAAGCCGCTAATTGAACACCATTTCTCGTTGTTTCTCGCGGGATGATATGAAGCGTATGCCCAAATAAAAGAGCAGTAAAAATTTGTTTCACCGATGCATCAAAATGGAATGGTGCAAGAAGCGCCATTTGAAGCTCACTCGCCTCTTCATAAATCTCATGATGCAAGGCATGAACCAAATGATGCAGCTGAAGATGTTCAATCATGACGCCCTTTGGCTTCCCTGTTGTCCCAGATGTATAAATCATATAAGCCAAATCCTCTGGTACCGACTCATCTACAAGCTGAGGCAACCGTTCATCATCTAATGCGATTTGCTGCAGCACGACCATTTTTTCCGAAAGGGCATGGTATGTTGAAACGAACGTTTCCTCTGTTAACACAATGGAAGCACCAGAATCCTCCACAATATATTGAATACGCTCCTCAGGTAATGCCGGATCAATCGGTACATACGCACCGCCAGCCTTTAATATGCCGAAGATCGCCACCATCGCCTCTGCCTTCCGATCCATTAGGACAGCAACAGGTACATCACGCGAGACACCTTTCATTTGTAAAAAACGCGCTAACTTTTCTGCCTTTTGATACAGCTCTCCATAAGTAAATGCTCCATTTTCCGCTACAACGGCTGTCCGCTCTGCATACTTATTGGCTGTTTCATCAAACATGTGATGAATCGGCTTTACAGCTGGTTTTTCAAACGGTTTTCTCTCAGATAATTGCAGCAGTTCCTTTTGTTCATCTGGTGGAAGTAAAGGGAGTTTCCCGATTAGCTGATCAGGCTGGGAGACCGCCGCTTCTAGTATGATCAAGAATCGCTTAAACATCTGACTGATTTCTTCTTCGGTGAATACATCTGTACGATAGTCCAAATCAATGGTCAATGTATCTGTGTCCCAGCGGTCCTTTACATGAATGGAAATATCATTCATTCCGCTACCGCTAAAGATCGGTTCAGTAATAAAAGATAGATTCTCTTTTTTCTGCCACTGCATGACCTGGTATTCTAAAGAAATATCAAAAAGGCGTCCTGTAAACCCTTCTCTTTCACGCAAATCATTCATGAGAAGATTGTAAGGGTACTTTTGGTGACGCAAGATCTTCATTTGATCCGCCATGACCTGTTTGACGAAATCAAGAAATGATTGCGACCCCTGAACAGATGCACGCATCGGAATGGTGGAAACAAACATACCAATCATCTTTTTTTCTTTGGCATTTGTTCGGTTGCCCATAAAGGTTCCAAGGACAACATCTTCCATACCGCTAAAACGATGCAAATACGTATAAACGGTAGACATAAACATTGAGAGCATACTGACTTTTTGCTCTTCACAAAACGCACGAAGTTTCTCCTTTAAAGAATCTGGAATATCCCCTGAAAATCGCTCCGCATGTAAACTCATCTCGTATCCTTTATGCGGTTTTAAAGAAGCGAAATCTGGAATATTGGCAAATTGCTCATTCCAAAAAGCTTGGTCTTTTTGAAACCGTTTAGAAGTTTCATAGCTTTGCTCACTCGTGATGTGGTCAACGAAGGAAATCTCCTCAACCGGTGAAATGTCTACTCCGTGCAACATGTCCTGGTATAAGTCGATGATGCGATTTCCCATCAAGATTATGGAGATACCATCCGCCACAATATGATGTGCTTTGCAAAACAGCCAGCACTCTTCATCACTGATTTGAAAGACTGTAAACTCAATCAAGGGGCTGTCAATCAACGGCATCGGCTCACGGATTTGCTCATTCGCCCAAGCCCTCACTTCTTCTTCACTCCAGCCCTTCTCCAAGCGAATCGGCTGCTCTTCATAAGGCTTGATATATTGAACAGGTTCCTCCTGCTCATGTCGATACACCAGTCTCAACCGAAGGGAGTCAGTTTGACGAATGTACATTTGAAGCACGTCAACGACCAAAGATGGATCTAAACCCGATACCGATCTCAATCTGGCGAATCCACCCAAATTAGAAATGCTTGTACCTGGATAAAATCTTTCCGTGTAGAATACTCGCTTTTGCGCATGTGTTAAGGGGTAATAAACTGTATTCATTTTCATCCTCCGCCTCTTCTATGTTTTCTCCACCAATGTGACAATCCTGCACCCTCTATATCAAAAGAACCAAGTCTATTTCATTAAAATAGACAGAATACGGAAAGAAGCCCACCCCGAATAAAACGGAGGGACTCCCATTTTGATTCGGTAACCTGGCGACCATAGTAAAAAAGCAACATTTACCTTAGGACATGGCTTTGCGTCTCTACGTTTCCATAGATTTGCCTTTTTCTTCTTTTCTTTTTAAATATTTTCTATTTACGTCCACTTTATATGAAATTATTGTTTTTTTCACCGAAAAATGGGTGTAAAGATTCATGCGTTATGCCGAATGAATCACATAATAATTTACGATATTTACCGAAAATAACTAATAATAGTTGCGTTCAACCGAAAATAATCGACTAAATACCGCAAAATTTTCATGTTTTTCCTTAAAATTTGCAAATATGACCGAAAATGTAGGATAGAGGTCTCCTTTCACCCTCCACGATTTCTTAAATCTTAAGAACTATATTCCCTAAAAAATTGAAAATATTTACCGTAAAAACAATACAAAAAGAGCTGCCATTTCAAATGACAGCTCCCTTGTTTCTTCATTATATTTACATCACCTTAGACAGGCCAATCGTTTTCTCAATAATGAGCAACGCAATGATAGAAATGATAATAAATATGACAGATATCGCATTGACACTCGGATCAAAGGTTTGCTCAATGTAATTAAACGTCCTAACAGGGATCGTAATCGTTTGAGGAGAGGAAACAAACAAACTGATCGATATTTCCCCAAATGACGTCACGGCAGAAAATACCCCGCCTGCAATTATTCCTGGTTTTATCAAAGGCAGTGTCACTCGAAAGAATGTGCGAATAGGTCCTGCGCCAAGATTCATTGAAGCTAGCTCAAGCCTCGGGTCCAAATTCGAGACACTGACGCCTACTGTTCGAACCACATAGGGAAAGCCAATAATGACGTGACCTATGACAAGTGCCCACAAAGATCCTGTAAATCCCATAGCCGTAAACAAATAAAGCATGGCAATCCCTAACACTACTTGAGGAATCATCAGAGGGGACAAAATGAAGGCTTGAATTGCCTCCTTTCCCTTAAAGGAAAGCCTTGCTAAAGCATACGAAGCCATCGTGCCTAAAAGAACCGTAAGAGGCGTTACGATAAATAGCAACATCACACTGATACGCAGAGACTCCATCCATTCTGGATTCGACACGACCTCTTGAAACCAACGAACAGAGAATGAAGTCGGCGGAAATTCAGGGAAGGCATTTGGACTAAAAGCAGATAAGACGATGACAAGAACAGGTATGGTTAAAAAGAGATAAACCAGTGACCCAGCAGTCCAAATCAGGATGGAAAGCAAGCGATCACCAAATGATTTTTTACGCATGCATCCTCGCCTCCCAACGCTTCAATAGATAGCTTAATAAACTGACCACGATAAGCACACAAACCAATAACGTAAAGGACATCGCTGCAGCAAGAGGCAAGTTATACACCTGCATGACTTGCTGATATATAGACAGCGGCAGCAGCGGTTGCATTCTTCCGCCGACTAAGAGCGGAGTGATATAGCTTCCAGCCGCCAGAGAAAAGACAATAATAGCCCCAGTCACCATCCCTGGAATAGTCAATGGAAAGGTTACATGAAAGAAGGTTCGAATTCGTCCAGCTCCTAGACTCATAGAAGCAGGTCGTAAATGACGATCCATATCAGTTAAGCTCGTCGCGATAGGCAGCACTGCAAAAGGCAGCATGACCTGAACATACGCAATAATTACCGCATTCATATTCCACAGCATAGAGAGCGGCTTCTCAATCACATGTAAATCTAATAACATGCCATTGATCAAACCATTTTGTGAAAGAAGGACAATCCATGCAAAGGTCCGAATCACAACGCTTGTCAAAAGCGGCGAGACAAGTAAGATATAGAAAAATGCCCGCAGACGCGGATGAGGTGCCTTGACGAGCACGTATGCTGCAGGGTATGCCATCAATAGACAAATCACCGTTGTCTGCAAAGCGACCCATACTGTACTTCCAATCGCCTTCACATACGCATCTGTCGTGAACACATGAATATATTGAGAAAAGCTATACGTTTGTAATGTATTCATCATTGAATCCACATCGCGAAAACTAAGGACGAACATCATCACGAGCGGCGCTAGAAGAAATACAACAAGAAACAAACACGCTGGCAGCAGCATGAACCAATGAAATCGCTGATTCTTTTTCTTGATACGCATCACGTATGCACCTTCGAATCTAGGAAAACGATATCTTCAGGCTGCCAATTGATATGAATAGCTTCTCCAGCTTTCGGCAGCTCTGGAAACGCTGCATCAGAAGCATGAACAATCATTTCACCACTATTTAGCCCCACCACCAAACGTAATGAGTGACCAATATAACTGACATCTGTCAGCACGCCTGATACATGGTTAGACTGAATGTCTCCCCGCTCAGAAGATATGTTGATTCTTTCTGGACGGAGCATGAGTAAATGCTTCTCCTTCTTCTCTTGGTGTGCCGCTACCTTTAACTGAACATGCTGCCCATTTGACTGGATTAAATGAGGAACGATAAATGCAGCACTTGCTTCATCATAGACTGCCTCAAATAGGTTCACTTGCCCGATAAATTCAGCCACAAATCGATTGTTTGGCTGGCGGTACACCTCTAAAGGCGTCCCAATCTGCTGGATTTTCCCCTCTCCTAAAATCCCAACCCGATCAGAAAGACTTAACGCTTCCTCTTGATCATGGGTCACGAGAATGGTGGTAATCCCGACATTCCTTTGAATATTTCGAAGCTCTGTCTGCATATTTTTTCTTAGTTTTGCATCTAGGTTGCTGAGCGGTTCATCAAGAAGAAGAACAGAGGGCTGAATCGCAAGCGCCCTTGCAATCGCTACCCGCTGCTGCTGTCCACCACTTAATTGATGCGGCATACGTTTCGCAAACGCCTCTAATTGCACAAGAGACAAACTATCCATTACCTTCTCTTTGATTTCTGCCTTCTTTTTCTTTTGAACCTTTAACCCATACGCCACATTATCAAAGACAGTCAAATGCGGAAAGAGTGCATAGCTTTGAAAAACCATACCCGTTTTTCTTTGATAAGGCGGTAAATTCGTCACATCCTGATCCCCAATATAGACGACACCTTTTGTTGGCTCTAAAAAACCACCAATGATGTTTAATAAAGTTGATTTCCCGCAGCCACTAGGACCAAGAAGGGAGAAAAACTCTCCCTCATTCACCGTAAGACTGACATCGTTAAGAGCAATCTGCTCGCCGAAATGCTGGCTGATATGTTCTAAATGAATTCCACTCATACGATCACCTATTTTCCTCCGCCTAATACTTCGTTCCATCGATTTGTCCAATTGCCCAGCTCCGAAGTTGCTGTTTCGTAATCTACCCAAGTCAGCTTGCTATAATAATTCTCTCCAACCTTGACCTTCCCCTTAATCTTGTCACCGTATTTCACATCAGAATTCGACATACCATAATAAGATTTTTCCGAGAAGGCTTCCTGAGCTTCTTTTCCACTTAAATAGTTTAATAGTTTGTAAGCAGCTTCTTCATGCTGACTTCCCTTCGTTAAAGCCCAGCTCGCAACTGCTGCAACAGCGCCTTCTTTCGGATATGAGAAACCAATATCCATACCTTCTTCTTCAAGTGCGAATACTCGTCCATCCCAATAAGGAACTGCTGCGACGTCACCACGTTCTAACAAGGTTTGAATAGACCCTGGATTATCTGGAAAAGCAGCTACATGCCCTTTTAATTGCGAAAGGCTTTTAAAGGCTTTATCAATATCCTTAGGATTTGATTCTGTCCCCCCTTGAGCATGGACAAGCGCAGAGAAAAATTGTAACCCGGCTGAATAAGTCGGAGATGAAATGGCTACCTTCCCTTTTAACTGACTGCTCCATAGGTCAGTCCAGCTGTTTGGTTCCTGCTTTACGAGGTCTTTTCTATACGCAATTCCAAGCTGACCCATACTAAAGCCTGCTGCATATTGTTTTCCATCAACAGTGAGCTTCTTTTGAACAGAACGGTAAAGCTTTTTGACATTCGGTGCTTTCCCTTCGTCAATCGGTGCAAGAACGTTTGCTGCAATGCCTCTTTGAATCGTATCAGGCTGTAAAATAAGCAGGTCATATGGTGGATTTTTACCATTTGACGCTTTTAATTTTGTAAACCATTCAGAATCCGCACCAGAGACGGTTTGGACTTTAATTCCCGTATCTTTTTCAAACTTTTCAAGAATCGGTTTGATATTCTTTTCCCAATCGCCTCCGTATACGCCAACGATCACAGTCTGTTGCTGTTTTCCTTGATCTTGTCCATTCCCACCGCAAGCTGATAGCAGTAGAATCATTGATAGAACACCTGCAAAAATAGTGATTAATCTTCTTCTCATGATTCATTTCCCCCTTTTTGTCCATCCAAATGACGAAGTGCTTGAATGATATCTTTCTTTGTTAACGGCTCATTTCTATGACTGAAATATTGATGAACTGCATGTTTATAATGTGTACGTTCGTTGGCTGGGTAGGAACGCAGAAGCACAGCAAGTTCGCTACTGGCTTCATCCGTCCATACTTTCTCATAAGCTTCTCTGTGTTCTCCGACATCCCATATCATATGAGCAGGATGATTACCCTTTTCACGAAGCTGATTTGTTTGCTCCTCATCAATTTTCCATTCATTTTGGTCTACATACACTTTAACCCCATATTGTTGCAGCGCTCTTTCTTCGCTTAATAAACCTGCTTCCACTTCATGAAGGACTTTTTCTTTCTCTCTTGCAAATGGATTTCCCCAGCCGCCTCCACTTGGTGATGTCAATTGCACAATATCGCCTTTTTCAAGACGCAAGACATCTATTTTCGGCTGGTCTTGTTTTTCACCTTTTGCCGTGACTAGCTTGACCTCACCGATTGCTCCTGCTCGGCCGCCCATTAATCCCCAAGGCTGAAACTTCATCCGTTCCATACCTCGTGCGGTCACCATGGATTCAGGCTTGAGCATTTCAAATTCCAAACCAATCGCATGTCCGCCTCTGTTTTCTCCTGCTCCACCTGTGTTTGGCAAAAGCTCATATCGATGAACATGAATATCAATATGCTGTTCTAAGCTCTCAATGGGTGTATTCTTTAAAAAGCCAGACGAATGATCAATACCATCTACTCCGTCCGTTCCATTTTGAGCACCACCGCCTCCGCCTAATGGTTCGACAACAGACATTTTCCTACCACCTGTTTGATTATCAGGAACAGAGAGAACAACAATAGCAGATTGACCGGCACCTGCTGCCGGCACCGCCTCAGGTAACAGCTTACCAATAGCACCTAATACGACATTGTACAGCCTCATCGTAATCGAATGCCGAATACCAACAGAAGCCGGGTATTCTGGATGCACTAGCGTCCCTTTAGGGGAAATCACTTCAATCGGATATGTGATTCCTCCATTAATCGGTATAAAGGGATCTTGACTAATAATGTAGTTAATCAACCCTTGATATAGGAAGGAATGCTTCTGACCATTGGTAACAAGGTTAAATGCTGTTTTCACTTGAGGGTCACACTCAGAAAAATCAAGTGTCAGCTGCTTTCCTTTCACCGTTAACTTGACTTTCAACCGGATCGGCACATCCGAGATCATATCATCATCTAAATAGTCAGCGAATTCACTCGTTCCGTCCGGAATGGCTTCAATGACCTTTCCTGCACGAACCTCAGCTTGTTTCAGGAGGTCCATCATTCCTTGTTTCACTTCATTTATTCCAAATTTGCCGATCATTTCTTTTAACCGAATTTCTGCCGTATTCACTGCAGCAATCATCGCATTGATATCCCCATCGTTTAAATGACCAGCTCGGCTGTTAGCTCTTAAAAAAGTACGAACGACTTGATTCTCTTTTCCGTCTTCATAAATTTTCACTGGCGGTATTCTTAACCCTTCTTGATGAACATCTGTCGCTGTCGGTGAAATACTCGAGGGCACAAGTCCTCCCACGTCACTTACATGAACAAAAGACCAAGCATAGCTGACAATTTCACCATCTACGAAAATCGGCTTAATGATATGGACATCTGGCAAATGGGTTGCTAAACCATCTGTCGTATAAGGATCATTTGTGATGATAATATCTCCTGGCTGCATCGGTCCGCTCTCTTCAATCGCTTTTTTAAGACTCAGCCCTAAAAAGATCGTGACACCTACTGTCTTCGGATAAACAAAGAAATCTCCAGAAGGCGTAGCTAACGCTGTCGCAAAGTCAGCTGATTCTTTGACGAAAGTCGTAAAAGACGTCCGTTCAATGACATGTCCCATACCAGATGCAATTGCATTAAAATAACTGCGCATCATCTCAAGCTTTGCTGGATCAGTTCTCATGTAAAGCCGCCTCCCTTGAAATCACCAAGTTCCCTGATGGATCAATGCTGCCTGCCCAATTTGGCAGAATCAATGTTGTCGTATCATCCTGCTCAATGATGGCAGGACCATTCATGACAGAACCCACCGACAAAGTATTTCTGCGATAAATAGCTGCTTCATATTCTTTTTCTTCTATAAAGATTCGCCTGAATTCATGTGGCTTCAAAGATTGTCCACTGCTTTCATGAGCATGTGTGAGAGGCAGCCGCGGCGTTTCGCCTATGACTCGAACTCGTAAATGAGTGAACTCGATGTTCGCCTGATCATCTCTATGACCGTATTGACGTTGATGTAGTTTGTGAAAGGCTTCAACGAGTTGATGGATGTCTTGCTCTTGCTTCAGCCATTCAGCTGATAATGGTAATTCAATCTCAAAGGCTTGTCCTTGATAACGTGCATCTGCCAATAATAGAATGGACGTCTGTTTAATATGCTGAATGTTCTGCTGGCTGAACCAATCAATCGCTTTTCGAGAAAGCACCTCATAATCTTGTTTTAGTTGATCTATCGAGTAGTCTTGTAAGCATATTTTCTTCGACAGTACTGCATCATGAATAAAATCAGCGGTCAGGGCACCTAATGCACATAATGTTCCTGGACTTGGAGGAACGACTACGTTTTTCGCATGAATTTCTCGCGCAAGGAAATTCGCTACAACCGGTCCTGCTCCACCAAACGCTAGTAAACTAAAATCTCTTGGGTCAAACCCTTGCTGTTCCATGACATTGCTTAATTCTGTGTACATATTGGCGACAGCTACTTGAATCAGCTGGTCAGCCGCTTCTTCTACCGTTTTGTTGAGCTGGTTACCAATTGGCTGAAAGGCCTTTTCCGCCGCGGACAGCTGTAGTTGTAAATGTCCTCCGGCAAAACGCTCTTGATTAAGATAACCACATATGAGGAACGCATCAGTTAAGGCGGCTTTCGTCCCCTTACCATACGAAGCTGGTCCCGGATGTGAGCCAACTGATTCTGGTCCTGCTTTGAGAAGCCCGCCCTGATCAATCCATGCAACAGAACCCCCGCCTGCCCCTATTGAATACATTGCAACAGATGGAAGAATGATAGGAAAGCCTGAAAGCTGATTTGACTGAGCCATCGTCGGCTGTCCATTTTGAATAATGGAGATATCTGCACTCGTCCCCCCAACATCAAACGTGATCAGATTGGATTCGTTTGCAGAAGCCGCAATTCTTGCGGCACCAATGACACCAGCTGCTGGACCAGAAAAAAGTGTTTTAACAGGTGAATCTGCTGCACTTTCTGCATCCATTAAACCACCATTTGATTGTGTAATGTATGGAGAAATTGGTACACCTTCTTCTTTCAATCGGCTTTTCAATGTTTGTAAATACTGTTTCACCTTTGGTTGGATGTACAAATTGACAACAGACATCACGGTACGCTCGTATTCTCTCATTTGGGGCCATAATTCAGATGAAGTAAGGACTTCTAATTGTGGATAATGGTGTTTGATATAGGCTTTTGCCTGTAATTCATGAACTGGATTTTGATAGCTATGTAAAAAAGAAATGGCAATACCTGCTAGCCCTTTAGATATGACCTGCTGAACAGCATAATCTAATTGCTGCAGATGGAGAGGTTTTTTGATCGTACCATCGTGTATCAACCTTTCAGAGATTGGATATACATGCTTTCGTGGTATCAATGGTTCTGGCAAACGAGAATTGAAGTCATAAGGAATGGGTAATCTTAAACGTTGAAGTGACAATATGTCTTGAAAGCCTTCCGTCACAAAAAGAGCCAAATCTGCTCCTTTCCTCTGCAACAATGTATTAAGACCGATTGTCATTCCATGTACGAGATATTGGATTTTAGATAAATCAACACCTCTGTCTTTTAGAAGTTTTAGCCCATTGATAATTCCCTGAGCTGGGTCGTCAGTCACTGTGGGTGTTTTGAGTTCAGTCAGCGCCCCTGTTGCTTCATTCATCAACGATAAGTCAGTAAATGTTCCGCCTATATCTATGCCGAGCCGATAAGAGACATCCGCCATTTGTACTTCCCTCCTACAATGTAAATAGAATGATATTTTGATAAATTACGACATTTTTTGATATTTGACTCCATATTATTAAAGCATATCGGTCTAGTCAATTTTATTTTTTTAAAATTTCTGCGTGTTAAATTCTTGAAATTAGCCCAAAAAGCAGTGATAAAGCCATTTTGATAAAGCATAATCTTTTTATGAACTGAAAAATTAAAATTTTTATGAATTTTTACAAATGTGAAAAGCAAGAAAACGGATAAAAAACGTTTTTCGAACTTTAAAAGGCGTTTTTTCAAAACCAGGAGAAATTGGTAAGTAATTCTGCTATACTTCTGTTTACAAAATACGCAAACAAGAAAGAGAGCTAGCATCTATGAAACTTCTTAAAATCATTCTCTTGCTTTTACTGATCGTCGTTGGTGTAGCAACAGGCTATATTCAGCTGGAGCAAAGTAAACAAGAGACGACGAACTCATCTTATGACAAGACGATTCACTTCCCATCAGATCGTTACCCCGAGACCGCGAAGCACATAGAGGAGGCAATTGATGAAGGCCATTCATCCGTATGTACGATTGACCGTGAACATAGCGATGAACAAAGAGAACAATCACTTCATGGCATCCCAACAAAGCGCGGGTATGATCGAGATGAATGGCCGATGGCGATGTGCAAGGAAGGAGGAACAGGAGCTTCAGTCAAGTATATTAGTCCTTCAGATAATAGAGGAGCAGGCTCATGGGTCGGTCATCAATTATCTGATGATCCCGACGGCACAAGAATACAATTTATCATCGATTAACGCCATTTCCCTTTTCTATCTTAAAAAAATTTCCTCGTAACTGCATCCAGGTATTTCAAACATTTTTTTCATGCCGATAATCCTTAAGGAGGTTTATCCTACCTTATACCTAAAGGAGTCAAAAAGCATGAAGAAAAAGGGAAAACTGAGGCTTGGTGCCAAAATTTTGCTGATCTTTTTAAGTGTCATCATCATCTTTTCTGCAATTGTTGGTTATGTGGTGAATCGCGAAATGACAGAAAACATCAAGCACATGGCCACTGAAAAAGCAAAAGGTGATTTAAAGCTAGGCTATGCCTACCTAGATGAAAAAGTAGCAGGCTCGTGGCAGATAAAAGATGGAAAGCTGTACAAAGGGAATACCCAAATCAATGATCATGATACATTGGTCGACCATTTAGCAAAATACACCGATGATACGATCACAGTTTTCCAAGGAAATACCCGTGTCGCAACGAATGTCATGTTAAACGGCAAACGAGCTGTCGGTACACAAGTTTCACCAGAAGTGAAGGCCACTGTATTAGATCAAGGTGAAAACTATTACGGCACAGCAAATGTTGCTGGGAAAGACTATCAAACGGCTTATATGCCAATCAAAAATGATGCAGGTGAAACGATCGGTATTTTTTATACGGGCGCCAACCAAAGCATGATTTCACAAATGCTTCAGTCATTCTACATTCAATTTTTCATTGTTCTGTTGTTAAGCTTAATTGTTGCTGTGATCATTATTTCTATTTTTACGAAGTGGATTCAAACCCGTCTCAAGCGCATGGCTTCTGCCATTAAGAGTGCAGGAGAAGGCAATTTAACCATCAATGTGACAGATACAACAGGCGATGAACTGTCTGATTTGGCTAATCATTTCAATAAGATGCGGGAAAAATTAAATCACACCATTCTTAATGTGATGAACACGTCTGAATTAGTGGCAACCTCATCTGAACAGCTGTCAGCTAGTGCAGAAGAAACAAGTGCAGCATCAGAAAAAATCACCCATAGTATTCAAGAAGTCGCTCATTCATCAGAAGAACAGTCTGCTCAAATGACAACAAGTGAGCACACAATGATTCAAGTATCTAACGAATTGGCAAACATCACGAAAAATGCAGGGCAAATGGCTTCAAGAAGTCAATATGCACAAGAAATGGCTTTAAAAGGTGTACAGAATATTGGGGAAGTAAACTCACAAATGACATCTATTGCAAAATCAATAGAGGAAAATGGGACAGCCATTCAAGCATTAGAAACACGTTCGGCTGAAATTGATCACATTTCCCATGTTATTACAGATATCGCTAACCAGACCAACCTGCTTGCTCTTAACGCAGCAATTGAAGCAGCACGAGCAGGTGAGCATGGGAAAGGATTTGCGGTTGTCGCAGACGAAGTGAGAAAGCTCGCTGAAGAGTCTCAAGCATCATCAAATATGATTTCCCATCTCATTTCTGAAATACAAAAAGAGATGACTCATTCAACAAGTGCGATCAATCGGGTAAGAGAAGAAGCGGCTCAAGGGACTGTACTTATTTCTCATACAGAAGAATCATTTATTGATATTCAGCAATCAATGAGAGAAATGGCAGATGGTATTAAGCATTTATCTAGTGCATCTCAAAAAATCGCAGCTTATACAAACGATGCGAAACAATCCTTTGCCACTATTACAGAAGGGGTAAAATTAACAAGTGAACATTCACAGCAAGTAGCCGGTTTAACAGAAGAACAATTTGCTGCAATGGAAGAAGTAACTGCTTCATCAGAAGCTCTTGCCCATTTAGCAGGAGATTTAAAAACAATGGTTTCACAATTTCACATCTAGATTCCTCATATAGAAGCGCAAGACGGCGACAATCGTCTTGCTGCCTAACATTCTCTTCAAGAATCACTCTTTCAACCATTCACATTCCAACGAAAATCTATGAATAAAGGAGTTTTTTTAATGAATAACTTAAACCAAGCCTATTCCCTATCTATCTCCTATCACCAAATCACCGTATACACCGGAAGCAAAACGCCACCTGTGATTGACTGGTCAGATGATGACATTCTTCAAGGATTCGCCATGGGAGATCAGGGTGTGTCCTTTGAAGGGATCAACAACGGAAAAGCCTCTGTTACTGTAACTTTAAATAACGATATCTCCCCAGCCTCGGCTGACAGAACGATCACAATACCTTATACGCATGCAAGTGACCAAGTTTATATCACAAGCGTCATGGCTCAGGTGCTGTCTTTCCCTATACCAAAGGGAGACTATCAGCTCACCTGCTACACTACACAGCAGCCTGATGAAGACCTTTATCATATCCATTTCCAAACGGTGTAGATCACGACTGATCGTACAAATCAAGCCACTTTTCTGCAAAGTCTACCGATTCTCTCACTGGCAATAAATATGAACTGGCAAGCCCGATTTGACCGTGATGATGAGTGCCTCCTGATTTCAGAAAGTCCCGGCCGATCTGCTCAAATAGTTCTTCTCTAGTGATGATATCTTGGTACTCTTTCCATACCCTCCATCCATTTTCTAAGATGGGAGCTCCTCTTGTCATGAGGTCTTGTTGAGGAATGCGATATTCAGCCAAATGGAAAGCGGTCAGACTCTCAAAAGACGTCCCAATCAGTAGCACCTGAGCCTGAACATCATACATGCGGGCTAGAGGAGAATGTTCCCCTAATCCAAAAGAAAGGGCGTGGTGTTTCAGAAGCTCATGTTTCTTTTTCCCCCAAGCCGTGAATGAAAAATGAGGATGATTGCTTCTCGCCACGCCTGGGTATTTCCAAAACGCTTCCGCTACCTTTCCCATTGCAGTTGGTATCGAGTAAGCTGGATCAAATGCAGGCATTGTGTCTTTGATCGATTTCCACCATGAAAAAGGAACAGGCGGATCGATCCAATCGGCGGGATCAGAAAGCTCTAACGTTTGTGCCGGCATGATCAGTGTCCCCTCTTCTGTTACGGTTTCCATCAATGCTTGGATGAGGGCAACAGCGCCTCCGTTTACCCAGCCTATAGATGATAAAGATGAGTGAACACATAAAATCATGCCTTTTTTCACACCAAGTTGAACCAAGTCAGCTTTGATTGTTTCCTTTGTCACCGGTTCAGCTTGATTTTCGATTAATTTTTTCATCGTTTCCTTTTCCTCCTGCATCTCTTCTCTTAATGATGAATGAGACGCTTAACCGCAATAGACAGTTTATAATTTGCGTAATTTGTCAGCTCCGTTAAAAACAGATCGAGTTCATCATGACTTGAGAAATGACCTTCAGCCATATAGCAACCCTCACCACTTATTTTAAATAAATTCTTGATCTCTTCCTGTCGATCGAGAAATGACAGAAGTGGTTCGTGATGATGACTTCGGGTATAGAGCTGCATAAATGTTTGGATGGTCTTTTGCGTCCGCCAGTCAATCGAAATGGTATATGCTTCAATCACACCCTCTTCTTCAAGTTTTAACACACGATTCGCAACAGCTTGACCGGTTAAATGAACTTTTTCACCTAACGCTTTCATGGTCAACCGACTGTTTTTAGAGAGCTCTTTTAATATATCCATATCGGTTTGGTCTAACATTGGCTCACCTCTTTCAAAAATCAAGTCCTGCTGATGAAAGACTTTCATTCCCCTCTGTCAAAAAGGAACTCTTTTAATATACTGTAAACTTAATCAGAAAAAAAGGAGGCCTTTTCATGAAAATCACGCTCATTCGGAATGCTACTTTATACCTTGAATATGGTCAGACAACTTTCTTCATTGATCCCTTTTTAGCAGCAAAAGGAACATACCCACCGTTCCCTCATACAGCCAATCAACATTTGAATAATCCAATTGTTGATCTGCCTGTAAACATTGACATAGACCACATGCTACATCCAGATGCTGTCTTACTCACTCATTTGCACGTAGATCACTTTGATGACGAGGCAAAACAAAAAATAGCTCAAGATCAGCCCATTTATACCCAATCTGAGAATGACAAAAAAGAAGTTGAAGAAGCCGGTTTCGAGCATGTCACATGTATTGAAGATGAAATAGACATTGGTGGTGTTCATATCCTGCGAACAGGTGGACAGCATGGGACGGGAGAAATTGCAAAGCGGATGGGACAGGTCAGCGGTTTTGTTTTCTCTCACCCTGATGAACCTACCCTTTATATTGCAGGGGATACCATTTGGTGTGATGAGCCGAAGGAGGTTATCAATACTTGCAAGCCAGATGTCATTGTGGTCAATAGCGGAGCTGCTCAATTTTTAGAAGGCGATCCGATTACGATGACGAAGGAAGACATTTTAGATGTTCACCATTCTCATCCAACTGCACAAATTGTCGCTTGTCACCTTGAGGCAGTGAATCATTGCTTGCTTACAAGAGCTTCATTACAAACTTACATTCAGGAGCATCAAACAGAAAAAGCCATTTTTGTTCCTAAAGATGGTGAAAGTCTCACCTTCTGAAAAGAATCTTAAACAAAAAAACCGGCACCTCACTGCCGGTTTCATCCTTATGGTCGATGGTGCTGTGGTTTTTTCAGCAATGGGACAAATCCGTTGTTTTTCAAATGATTGTAATGCTCATCCATTCGTTTCGTAATATGTGTACCTTGTTCTTTTGTTAACACACCATATTGGACGTACTTCTCAATCACTTCTTTTCGTTTAGAAAGAATTTGCTGCTCAAGTGTTTCAATTTGTTTTTGTTGTTCTGTCGTTAGTTTTACTTGATGCGTTACTGGACGCTTTTCCATTTGAGGTGTTTCTCCATGAGCTGTTTCCATATAAAAACCGGACAACAGCATCACCGATAATATGAACAAGCCACTTATTCTTTTCATCATGTTCTTCCCTCCTTTATTCGCATTTATTTTGCACTCACTTTCCTTTTTTATACATTATTTCATCACGCAAATTGCACATAATATTCTTACTTTTTCGCTTTTCTTCTGAAAACGTTGTCCTAACAGAAAAAGCGTGCTATGTTTTGTTTTGTATAAAAAATAGAGGAGGATTCTTAAATGAGTCGTTTTTATCATAGAAAATCGATTTGGGTAATGCTTGTTGTGTCTGCTTTCATACTTGTCTTGTCTGCTTGCAGTCAATCAGGCTCTTCTCAGTCTGGAGATTCAAAGTGGGATAAGATTCAAAAGAAAGGGAAAATTGTTGTTGCTACTTCAGGCACCCTTTATCCAACGTCATATCACGATACCGCTAATGGCAAGGATCAATTGACTGGTTATGAAGTGGAAGTAGTCAAAGAAGCATTTAAACGCCTTGATGTAAAAGTAGAATTTAAAGAAATGGGCTATGATGGCATGCTGAGCGCCATTAATTCTGGTCAAGTGGATGCCGCTGCAAATGACATCGACATCACAAATGACAGAAAAGATAAGTTCGCCTTTTCAACTCCTTATAAATATTCTTATGGCACGGCGATCGTAAGAAAAGACGATTTGTCTGGCATTAAAACGTTAAAAGATTTAAAAGGAAAGAAAGCAGCTGGTGCTGCCACAACGATTTACATGGATGTCGCTCGCAAGTACGGTGCGAAGGAAGTCATTTATGACAATGCGACAAACGAGCAATACTTAAAGGATGTTGCTAACGGTCGTACAGATGTCATTCTAAATGATTATTACTTGCAGACACTAGCGCTAGCTGCATTCCCGAAATTAAATATTACGATTCACCCTGACTTAAAATACATGCCAAACGAACAAGGTTTTGTGATGAAGAAAGACAACACAGAGCTTCAAAAAGAATTAAATGGTGTCTTAAAGGACATGAAAAAAGACGGAACTATGAAAAAGATTTCCGAAAAATTCTTTAATCATGCAGACGTCTCAAAGAAAATAGATGCTGATGTCGAAGATGTCGACATTTCGAAATAAGGAGCCGAAAGCGTGGGAGATATTCATTTAGAATATATATTTAATCCTGCACTGGCAAAGGCGTCATTTCCATTTGTCATGAAAGGCATTTGGCTGACGCTGCTCATTTCCTTTGTGAGCATGTTTTTTGGTACCATTCTTGGCTTTTTTATTGCGCTTGCCAGAATGGCGAATACGTGGATGCTTTGGCTGCCTGCACGGTTGTATATCTCATTCATGCGCGGCGTGCCCATTCTAGTAATTTTGTTTATTCTTTATTTTGGATTCCCTTACATCGGGATTGAGTTTACAGCGGTGACTGCTGCCATTATTGGATTTAGCTTCAATAGCGCTGCCTATATTGCAGAAATCAATCGAGCGGCTCTCTCCTCTGTGCCGAGTGGACAGGTAGAAGCTGCCAAGTCACTAGGTCTCAGCTATTGGCAAACGATGCGTGGTGTCATTTTGCCTCAATCCGTTCGCATCGCACTACCGCCACTAGCCAATGTCATGCTCGATTTAATCAAAGCCTCCTCACTGGCTGCAATGATTACTGTACCCGAGCTGTTCCAGCAAGCAAAAATCGTAGGTGGGCGCGAATTCGATTATATGACGATGTATATTTTGGTCGCCCTCATTTACTGGGGCATTTGTAGTGTAGTCTCATTGCTTCAGGACTTTTTAGAAAAACGCTATGCCAAATATCTGTAACAAAAAAAGAGCAGATCCAAGCGACCTGCTCTTTTTTATATTCAGCTTTAATGTATCAGCCATAACCACACATATAACCCCAATAAAGTAAGGATCAAGGTCGGGATGGTGAGGATAATTCCGGCTTTCATGTATGCCCCCCAAGAGATATGGACGCCTTTTTTCTTAAGAACATGAAGCCACAGCAATGTCGCCAATGAGCCGATTGGGGTCATTTTCGGACCAAGGTTTGAGCCGATGACATTGGCATAAATCAGGCCGTCTCTCATGACGCCTGCTGTGTCTGTATGTCCGATTGCAATCGCATCAATTAACACAGTAGGTAGATTGTTCATGACAGAGGAAAGCACTGCGGCAAGCACGCCCATAAACATCGTTCCCGCAAGCAAGCCATGCGATGCTCCTTGTTCGATCCATGCCGCCAATATTTCTGTGAGACCGACATTCTTCAGTCCATATACGACGACATACATGCCAATTGAGAAAAAGACAATCGACCACGGTGCTTCTTTTATGACACGTTTTGTCGCCACTTGCGGACTTCTTCTTGCCAGCCACAAGAAAACAAGGGCAATACCACCCACAATGATGGAGACCGGAATTCCAATAAGTTCCCCTCCAAAATAACCGACAAGCAGACAGCCAAGCACATACCAAGACAAGCGGAACATGCGGATGTCCCGGATCGCTGAAGCCGGTTCCTTCGCTTGTGACAGATCGTATGTTTTTGGAATAAGCTTTCGGTAAAACACATAAAGCACTAGCATGCTCGCTCCAAGCGACACAAGGTTTGGTACGAACATGTTTGCTGTATATTCTAGAAACCCAATATGAAAATAGTCGGCTGATACGATATTGACCAAGTTACTAATGACAAATGGCAAAGAGGTTGTATCTGCAATAAAGCCGCTCGCCATTACAAAAGGCAGGATCATCCGCTCATCTAGGTTTAACGCTCTCACTACAGACAAGACGATCGGGGTCAAAATCAGTGCTGCTCCATCATTCGCAAAAAAAGCAGCCACGACAGCGCCAAGCAATGTTAAATAAATAAACATGCGGACACCGTTCCCTTTTGCGGCTTTTGCCATATGCAGTGCAGCCCATTCAAAAAAGCCGATTTCATCTAAAATTAACGAAATCATAATAATGCCAATAAACGCAAATGTTGCGTTCCATACTATTTGCGTCACTTCCCACACATCGCCCAGATGAACGACACCAAAAGCAAGTGCAAGAATGGCGCCTCCACATGCTGACCATCCAATGGTTAAACGTCCGGGCTGCCAAATGACGAGGACGAGGGTCAGGATGAAAATCAAAATGGCCAAGGTGACTGCTCCCAAAGGTGGTCCCCCTTTCACTCTCTCATAAAATCCTTATCTATCATACAACGAAACAAGGCCGTTGTATGCCATTTTCACATGAAAACCCGCAGGTGATCCCAGGCACCTGCGGATTCCATGACTATTGATCTTTTTTCATTAGCATTAATTCAATAAATAACTCACATCGCTGGCTGAAGTGACTTAAATCGATTGAGGTCATCTCAAAGATTTGTTTCATTCGATAGTTTAATGTATTTTGATGAATAAACAACTGCTCAGCGGCTGGCTTTAGCTTGCAGTTATTCAATAAGTAGACTTCCAGCGTTTTTAAAAATGAGGTTTGGCTGTCACGGTCTTTTTCTTTCAAACGTAACAAATCTGGATTGAAATCATTTTTCTTTTTTTGATGGCTGTAAATCGAGTCTAAGAACCGGAAAACCCCTAGATTTTCGTAATCATATGGAATCAGCTCTTGTCCTCCCACAATTTTCACAGCCTTCACGACCTCTATCGCTTCAAATCGACTTGTACTCATTTTCATGACATCCCGATACTCTCTTCCCATCCCAATATACAAGGGAGAAGGATGGGCATGCGCTTTCGATTGCAGATGAGCGATGACGTCAGCCGCAGTCGCTTTCGGTGAGTGCCGGTCTGACAAGCTGCCCAATATCACCACAATGTCGGCTTGAACGGAGTATACGTGATTCACCTTGTCTTCTAGCTGCAAATACGTCCGAATGACGTCCTTCACATCTTCTGCCGTCTCACTTTTGTTATCGGCAGCGTGTACGACCATGACAGTAAATACAGCTGGCAGCGGGATGCTTAAATTCTCAGCCTCCCACTTCAGTTCTTCTTCTGTATAAAAATGATCATCCATGACCTTTTTGAAAAACTCTTCAATCTTGCCTTCCTTTTTCTCCAGCTGTTTCTTATTTTTATAAATCACTTTCCCCACTTGAAAGGAAGCTTCGTGCAAAAATTGCAGCTCCTCTTGAGAGAGAGAATCCTCAATGTCCTGCACCCAAATAAAGCCGACAACTTCTTGTTTATGCTTGGCGCTCACAGCCACCCGCCGATTAAACCCGAGCTCGTCATGACCGCTCACATAAAAAGGCTTTGACTCCTTGTGAAGCCGCTCGATGACCCCTGTTTTCTTTAACCAATCGACAACAGACCCTGGACATTCTTTTGAGAAAATCGTTTGCTGATTGACTGGGTCAAACTGCTGAATGCTGTAAGAGTTATAAGCAAGGAGCTGGCACTCTGTGCTTTCTAAAATGACTGGTTTTTTTAAATACCCGCTAATAAATGCAATTAACTTATCGACATCAAAAAATGTGTGAAGCTTTTCTAATATCTCTTCCATCCCGATTGCTCCCTGATTAAGTAATACATTTATCATACTTCTTTCCGGACAGATTTGCATAGAAACAAAGTCGTAGACAAGCAAAAAAAGCATGAACCCGTGTGTACAGGTTCATGCTTTTCCAACTTAAAACATTTCACTAATCGTTTTTGCCTGCATGTGTAGAGCTAGGTAATCTGGACCGCCTGCTTTTGAATCGGTTCCTGACATTTTGAATCCGCCGAATGGGTGGTATCCTACGATGGCTCCTGTGCAGTTACGGTTAAAGTAGAGATTCCCTACATGGAACTCCTGCTTCGCACGATTGATATGATCCCGATTATTGGTAATGACAGCACCTGTCAAACCATATTCCGTGTTGTTGGCTACTTCAAGTGCCTCATCAAAGCTAGACACTTTCGAGAAGGCCAAGACAGGTCCAAAGATTTCTTCTTGCATCAAGCGAGACGTTGGCTCAAGATCTGCAAAAACGGTTGGGTGAATGAAGTATCCTTCCGAATCATCACTCGTTCCGCCAGTGACTAATCGGCCTTCCTGCTTGCCCACTTCGATATAATCTGTGATCTTGTCAAAGGACGCTTGATCAATGACAGGACCCATGTAGACATCCGCAGAAAGAGGGTTCGCTGTTGTTTTCGTTTCTGTGATTTCCTTCACTCGCTCAATCACTTGATCATACAGCTTTTCGTGAACGACAGCCCGAGATCCAGCTGAACATTTCTGACCTGAAAAACCGAAGGCTGATGTGAAAATAGCATTAGCCGCTAATTCGACGTCTGCATCCTCATCTACAACCACTGTATCCTTACCGCCCATTTCAGCAATGACACGCTTTAAATGCTGCTGACCTGGCTGTACTTTAGCTGCGCGTTCAAAGATACGTGTCCCTACTTCTCTTGAGCCAGTGAATGTAATCAGGCTTGTTTTCGGGTGATCGACTAAATAATCTCCAACTTCAGCTCCGCTTCCTGGTACAAAGTTCACCACACCCTTTGGAAGTCCTGCTTGCTCAAGCTCTTCCACAAAACGTGCCGCAATGACAGGAGTTGCACTTGCAGGTTTTAAGACAACTGTGTTCCCTGTAACGATTGGTGCTACTGTTGTTCCTGCCATAATAGCAAACAAGAAGTTCCACGGCGGAATGACGAGTGTCACGCCAGTTGGGGTGTATACGTATTGATTGTGTTCTCCTTCACGGCTGTTCACTGGTTTGCCTTTCGCCAGCTCCAGCATTTGACGAGCATAATATTCAAGAAAGTCGATCGCTTCTGCTGTATCTGCGTCCGCTTCATTCCAAGGCTTACCTGCTTCTTTAACAAGAAGGGCTGAATACTCATGCTTTTTACGGCGAATATTTGCCGCAGCACGGAAAATAACGCTGGCTCTTTCTTCTGGAGAAGTATAGCGCCAAGTTTCAAATGCTTTCGCCGCAGCCTGAACCGCTTGTTCTGCCTCTTCTTTTCCGGCCTTTGATACGGTTCCAACGACTTCATCCTTTTTCGCAGGATTGATCGAGACAATTTGGTCTTTCGTTTCGATTCTTTCTCCATTAATCACGAGCGGATAGGTTTGACCCAGTG
The DNA here is from genome assembly GCF_038610765.1 of Bacillus sp. FSL R5-0422. NCBI lineage: Bacteria > Bacillati > Bacillota > Bacilli > Caryophanales > Bacillaceae > Bacillus > Bacillus sp. FSL R5-0422. The sequence goes on along the minus strand of NZ_CP152014.1, from coordinate 345,631 downwards.
TTTCTGTTACCTTTGCTAATGCTTGTTCAAACGCTTTGCGGTTTTCTTCCTGGCTAAAATCCGTGAATGGTTCATGTTTGTAAGGTGTTGTCATCTTTGTCACGCTCCCGTTTCAAATTATTTTTTCGTCATTCCTTTTAAAGCAAAGGCAATGTTTGCCGGCCGTTCTGCAAGACGTCTCATGTAGTAGCCATACCACTCTCGTCCATACGGTGTGTAGACCCTCATTTGATAGCCTTCCTTCACAAGTGCCTGCTGCGTTTCTGATCTCATGCCATACAGCATTTGAAATTCGAACTGACTTGTTGGTATATTGTGTTTTTTCACAATATTTTTCGTGAACTCGATCATTTGATCGTCATGTGTCGCAATGGCTGTATAGTTCCCTGTGAGTAATTGCTTTTCGATCAGTTTCTTGTAATTCTGATCAACGTCTTTTTTGTTTGGATACGCCACTTCGGCGGATTCCTTATAGGCACCCTTTACAAGTCGTAAAAATGGTTGCAGCTCATTGAGGTCATCAAGATCCTTTTCTGTTCTGTACAAATACGCCTGCAGGACCGTACTGACATACTCATATTGAGATTTCATCTCTTTAAAAATGTCCAGCGTTTTTTGACAGCGCTGTTCATCCTCCATATCGATTGTCACCATGATACGGTGTTTTTCTGCCGTATCTAAAATACGTTTCATATTGCGATACACAAGGTCATCGTCAATATCCAGGCCGAGTGATGTCATTTTGAGTGACACGTGGGAATTGAGCTTGGCCTCTGCAATCCGCTGAATGGTTTGAATACACTCATCCGTCCGCTCATTTGCAATCTCTGCCTTTGTGACAAACTCACCAAGGTGATCGACTGTAACAGCCATTCCTTGATCATTTAATCGTTTAATGACAGAGATAGCGCTCTCAAAATCTTTCCCACCGATGATTTTCTTAGATGCAACAGCACTTCCCCAATTACGAGCTATATGGTTCAAGAGACTGCTCTTTGACAAAAACAAGAAGAAATTTCTTGTGACCGACTCCATAAAGGGCACCTCCCACTCTTTGTAAGCTATGTCTTTATTGTAAGGCTCATAAGCTGTCCGCTACAATATTTGAAGATGACAAAAATTCTGACTTTTTTTGTGGTTTTATCACAATAAGAGATAAAAAAGAGCCTGCCGCTATCCGGCTGGCTCTTTCCTCCTACGTCCACACCTCATCAAGGGTAGACTGCAAAAGCTCATTTAATTCTTGCATCAGATTGTCTTTCGGCTGATTGTAGCTTTTCACCAATTCATCAAAACGCACTAGTTCTTTGTCGATAAATGGATGGACATGAGCGAGACGGTTCTCTACATCCATTTCTTCTCCGTCCATTTTACGTTTGAGCAGTTCGTGAATTTCTGTTAAAAGCGGGCCTTCCTCCACTAGATCCTTGAGCAATTCATGAAAGTCCATTGGTGGAACTGTTCGGTAACGTTCAATCCACTCGCAGGCAAGAAGCGGACGAAGCACATAGAAATACTTCTTGATTCGCACCTGCTCTCCTCGTAAATGCCGGCTCTCATTCCGCCTCGCCATATTGAGGTAATGATACATCAAAGCCGCAGGGTAAAACGCTCGATCCTTTAATTCTCTTAGCTTCTTTGCCAAAGAGAAAGATTCAGCATAGATGATATCAGAAGACAGCCATTCCATAATGGATGGATTTGATTTATTGAATAAACGAAGCGCCTTTCTCAGCTCCCAGCCGCTGATATCAAGCACGTCATCAATCGGTCGTTCAATGACATCACGATGCTCTTCCATCGCCCAATACCATTCTTTCCGGGGAACATATAAAAAACGAACATCATAATCACTATCGGTCGAGGGAAATCCCCATGCCCTACTGCCTGATTCGACGGCAAGACAAATCTTGACGTCATACGTTTCTTCGATGATTTTCAGCTCTTCCTTAATTCTCTCTCTCAAGCGTCCATCAACTCTTTCTATAGAATTCTGCATGACTTCTTCACGTTTTGGGAAAATACGAATAAGACATATATGAAAAAGGAGTTGGATCTGATGTCTATATCTCGCATTATGAAATGGATCACTGGGATTTTTGAAGCTTGCCTTGCCATCCCTGTGATCGGAGGTCTATTCGTTATTAGCAATGGCTATTCACCGCTTATGGTCATGCTTATTCTGCATATTATCACACTCGTCTTATCGAAGCGAGACCAGGGACCAATGATTGGAAGTATCATCGGAATTGTCACGTCCTGCCTTGCATGGATTCCGATTCTCGGATTCATTCTTCATATCATCACTGCCCTTGCTCTCATTATCACCGCGTTAGTGCCTGATGAAAAAACGAGACAGAATACGAGCTATTAAAAAAGAGGCCCTCCTAGAGCGGCCTCTTTTCTTTTAATTCGTTAAATGCTTTTGTAAGAAGGCGAGCTTCTCTGTTTGAAAAGCCGGGATGTACTCGTGTCCAAAGTAGCGATACACTTTTAAATCTTTATCTGTTTCTAAATGGTTGTATACTGCAAACACAGTAGATGGCGGGGTGATTTGATCGATCAAACCGATGGCCATTAATGTGGGCTGGTTCACCCATCCGGCTAAATTGATCAAATCAAAATAGCTTAACGTTTCAAATGCCTTTTCTTCCACTGCTGGATCACTGTTTCTGCGAAAGTATGAATTGATTTCTAAATAAGGCTGCTCCAATGCCACATCTACAGCACGTTCGAAATTCGATAAGTACGGATAATCTGCCACGACGACCTTTGGAATGTCTGAAAGTGCTGCAGCTGCAACCGCTAGTGCACCACCCTGGCTTCCGCCCACCACGCCAATCCGGTGTTCATCCACTTCTGGGAAAGACTGAATCACGTCGAGTGCTCGAACCGCATCTAAATAAACACCTCGATAATAGTAGGTCTCTTTCGATAAAATGCCCTTTGTCATCCACCCCAGAGCCTGCCCGCCTGGTGTCACTGTCTTATCTTCACTGCCGCCTTGACCTCGGACGAGCATACCAAATGTCGCATAGCCATGCAGTGCCCAATTGACAATGTCATGAATGCCGCCGTCATAGCTGGCATTATAGCCGTGAAAATGTACGAGTGCTGGGTGTGGGCCTGCTTGATCTGGTACTGCATACCAACCTTCAATTCGAGAATGTCCAAAGCTTTGATACGTCAGGCGATACACCTTCACTCCCTTTACTGGATAATCATAAGGTTCAAGTGCTGGCTCTGCCTCCACTTGGTTCAGTTCTTCAAGCGACGCCTTCCAAAAGTCTGAGAAATCAGAACGTGCTGTTTTCTTCGGTTTATACTTTTTGAGCTCATCTAATGGTAAATCAAACAATTGCATATCCTACTATCCCCCTTTGTTTTATTAGTTGTGTGTATCATATCACTGTTTTCTTGACGAAGAAAGCCATTTTCACCACAAAAGACAAAACCTTCTGACATTTCTATTGGCAAAGAAGATTGAAACCTTTATGATAAAGAAACTGGCTTGAAAACTAGAGATTCTTAGACAAAAACAAATCAACAGATCCATTCATGGATTTCACATTCGCAATCATTGAATAAAGGAGGCAACTGTATGAAAATCGCCCTTGTCCAAATGGACGTACAAATTGGAGAACCTGATGTAAACTTTCAAAAAGCAGAAGCATTTTTAGAAGAAGCGATCCGCCAGCATCCTGATCTGATCATTTTACCCGAAATGTGGAATACCGGTTACGCTCTTGAACAAGCCGATCAGCTTGCGGATGTAAATGGTGAACGCACAAAACAACTTTTCTCTTCCTTTGCCCGTAAGTACCAAGTGGTTCTTATCGCCGGAAGTGTATTGAACAAACGCACAGAAGATGAGAAGATCACCAACACAATGTATATCTTTAACCGCCAAGGTGAGCTTTTAGTTGATTATGATAAAATTCACTTATTCCGCCTAATGGATGAGCACAACTATTTAACCGCTGGTGATCAGCTTTGTTTATTTGACTATGATGAGGATGTGAAGATTGGTGCGATGATCTGCTACGACCTTCGCTTTCCGCAGCTTTCTAGAACACTTGTCAACAAAGGGGCAAAGGTGCTTATCAATTCGGCGCAATGGCCGTCAGCAAGAGTAGATCATTGGCGCAGCTTGCTCATCGCAAGAGCGATTGAAAATCAGTCCTTTATGATTGCTGTTAACAGAACAGGCACAAGCAGAGACACTGAATTCCCTGGTCATTCCATGGTGATTGATCCACTTGGCCGTATTTTACTTGAAACAAACCATGAGGAAGATATTTATTATGCGGACATTGAACTCCAGCTAGTGGATGAAGTGAGACAGCAGATTCCTGTGATGACAGATCAGCGTCTGGATATTTATTAGAAAGCAGGGCGCCCCCCTGCTTTTTGCATTTAATTAAACGTTTGTTTAAGTATTTTCCTGATTTTGATAAAGGTCCATTAGTGCTTGAGCGGCTTTCGTTAAATACCTTTCTTCCACATATGCAAACACAAGAGTGCGGGTTGGACTTGAATCAATTTTCAAATAAGTGACTTCGTTCCTTTCCTCTTGTGCCACCATTTTCGGCACAACTGTCACACCTAGCCCATTTTTGACCAATGCCTGCGCTGTTTGAATATGACTTGTTTCAAAGGTTATCTTCGGCTGAAAGCCATGATGATGACAGAGTTCTGTGACCACTTGCCGGAAACCATATCCCTCTTTCAGCATAATAAATGAGGCGTCTTCCAAAAGGCGAAACGGAACAGTTCCTTTCTGATCTCTTTGATGGATGATATCGTTCAATTCCGCCTGTAACCAAGGTTGAGCAGATGGCGGAACTGCAAGAAGAAGCTGCTCTGTCAGCATGTGTTTCGTTTTCAATGATTCATGCTCGACCGGCATAGATAAAACAGCCAAATCCAACTGACCAGCCAATAGAAGTTTTTCTAGCTCACGAGGTGATTCTTCTATTAGTCGAACGTGAACATGAGGATACGTTTGACAAAAAGTTTTTAGTAAACTGGGCAAGACATATCCCCCTGTGACGGCTGGCGCTCCAATGTTCAGCTCTTTCCCCACCTCATAAGCTGCTTCTCCCATCTCTCGCAACAAATCATCTTTTTCCTTCAAAATGCTCTCAGCCCTTTTAATGAACCGACTCCCTTGAGGTGTGGGTGTGACTTGTCCATACTTTCGAATAAATAGGGGTGTGTCTAATTCCTCTTCTAGCTTCTTTATTTGTTGGCTTAAAGAAGGCTGTGCAATGTGAAGCTCTTCTGCTGCTTTTGTAAAACTTTTCTGCCGGTACACTTCCATAACATATTCCATCATTCGTATATCCACTTTCATCACCTCATAGGTTTTAACTATTCATGTCATATCTTTTAGGTCTTAGACAAATACCAAAAGGAATTTTACGATAAAGAGACAACATAAGGGGGAGAAAAAATTGAATCCATATGCTAAAGCCGAAAACCAATTCTCACAAAATGCTGAGAACTATCGCGATTCACCTATATTTGCAGCCGGAGAAGAGTTGGAATGGATAAAAGCGGCAGCAAACACGAAGGGACACGAGCATTTACTTGATATCGGTTGCGGAGCTGGACATACCGTTTTTTCCTTTTCAGACATCATTTCTAAAGGAATCGGCATTGATGTCACGCAAAAAATGATCGAGGTTGCATCAGCACTTGCGGAAGAACGCCAGCTGAAACATATTACTTTTGAACGGGCAGCCGCAGAAGCATTGCCATTCGCTGATGAATCATTTGACATCGTGACGTGCCGGTTTGCCGCTCACCACTTTCCAAACCTTCCCGCAGCCATGTCTGAAATCAGCCGAGTCTTAAAAAAAGGCGGTGCATTTCTGCTCGTCGATCATTATGCACCTGAGAATGCGGTACAGGATTCATTCATTAATCATCTAAATAGACTCAGAGATCCTTCTCATGTGCGAGAAAGCTCTTTATCAGAATGGGAAGAGCTTTTCGCTTCCAACCAACTGACTCAAAAAGAGATTCGTTACTGGGATCTACAAATTGATTATCAGGACTGGATCACACGCGGACGCACACCAGAGAATGTTCAACAGGAGATCGTTACCCATCTTCAAGCCGCAGACCCTGATACAAAGCAGCTCTTTCATCTTCAATTCGATGCACAGCAGCACCCTATTTCCTTCTGCTTAAAAGCTGCACTTATTCGAGGAATCAAGAATTAAACTGATAGAAAAAGTCTACCTTCATCGGTAGACTTTTTATTTCGAATATACAGCTTCACTGTCTCTCAGATATTGCTTTTCATGTTCGTAATCATGTTTCTATTATATGATACATGAACGGAGATAGGTTAGGCATTTCAAAAAAATGTACGTAGATCCTCTGAATAAAAAAGAACCTACCCTTTTTAGAATAAGTTCTTCACTGCGTGCGTCAATCACGGTGCAATATCCTCTAATACTTTCTCGCGCGTTTCGATCATTTTAAAAGCAAGAATTGCTCCCACTACAGTCACACTTGCGAAAAGAATAAAAATAGTTGAAACACCGCTTACCTCTAAAATAAAGCCTATCATAATAGGAGCGATCGCTGAGGCCAGCCTAAGCCAAGCTGTAGCAAATGCCGTTCCAATTACCCTCATACGTGTTGGATAAATTTCAGGTGTATATAAATAGAGAAGAACTGTAATCGTCCCCATCATTCCGTAAGCGGCAGACCCTAAATAGATCACACTTTCTGGAGAACTTGCTCCGCTGATCCATAAAACAGTTAATAAAGCACCTGTTACGATAAATGCAATGGTTGCCCAGCGCTTTCGTCCTACTTTATCAATTAAAAATGCACAAGCGAATACACCGACGGTCTGTAAAATATTTGTCAGAGAGGCTGCCCTTAATGAATCTCCAACTGGCAAATTGTAAACCGTATTATAAAGACTTGGTAACCAGTTATTTAAACCATTCGATACAAAGTAGGCAGAAAACCATAGTCCCCATACGATCAATGTTCTTTTACGATAAAAAGTTGAAAAAAGCTCTTTCCAGTCGCCCTTTTCAGTACTGCTAGATACTTGCTTTGCTACAGGCATTCGCTTGTCAGTACTAGCTTCAATTTCTTCAATAATTCTTTCGGCTTCATCAAATCTGCCTTTCGAAATCAACCACCTTGGAGATTCACGTAACATAAAAAAGAATACAAAGACGATGAGACCTCCGATGCCCCCAATCAAAAACATCCACTTCCACCCAAAGCTAGGTACAACAAATGCACCGATTTGAGCTGAGATCATTAAACCTAAAGGAAAAATCATCTCATACAGCATAAAAAATCTGCCTCTCCCTTGAGCACGGGACAGCTCATTGATATATGAGGCTGCTACCGGCACCTCTCCTCCTACCCCAATGCCTTGTATAAAACGAAAAATAAACAGTGCCATAAAATTACCTGAAAACACACATGCAATACTCATGACGGACATGAGGAGTACAGTCCACTTTGCACTAAAAACACGGCCACGCCTTTCTGCTAACCACCCAAAGAAAATGGCACCAATCGCTTGTCCTATATAACCAGACCCAATAAGAAGACCAATTTGAGCAGGTGATAAACTCCACATGCCGATGAGAACTGGGAGTACAAACGCTAAAGACAGAGCATCAAAAGCATCAAAAAAGGTGGCAGATCCCATAATGATACGAGGTTTTAAATGCCATCTAGAAAAAGGTACACTTTCCATTCTCGTCAATAGTTGTGAAGCTCTATTAACAACTTGCTCATCATGAGAATTTGAATTTCCGCTGACTTCTAACGTCATGATATCTCCTCCTTATTAGAGGAAATGATGCAAAAGTACATGCTGAAGAGCGCTAAAGAAATCGCTTACATTTTCAATCAAAAGACATTCTAAAGCGTTCATATGAGTTTTCAGCATCTATCATTTCTTTTTTGGCGCTCCCGTGGTGCCCCGATCTATATAGTACATAGGGAAGATATGCTCCATTTCCTCTAACTGATCTCCATCTAATACCTGTGTTAGTAAAGAAACAGCTTTTCTCCCCATCCCAACTAAATCAACATGAACTGAAGATAAAGAAGGGGTTAGAAAACTTGCAATGGGCACATCATCGGCACCAACGACTGACAAGTCATGAGGTATAGACACATTTGCGTGATCTGCAGCTTTCATGACCCCCATCGCCAAAAAATCTGAAGAGCAAACAACTCCAGTCATGTGCTGGTTTCCTTGAAGAAATTGAGAAACCACTTCTACTACTTTTCCCCCATCAAATTCATCTAGCTCAAATACAAGTTCTTTGTTCATTGTTAATCCTAAATGTTTCAGTGTGCGCTCATATCCATTGTAATACCTTACACTATGCATCGAACTCATTGGACCATTGACCAGCCCAATGGTTCGATGACCTTTCTCAAATAAGGCCGTTACAGATTGACACACACCTTCTTCATCATCTGGTCTGACACATGGGAAAGGAGAATCCTCTAAGTAACTTCCAACCACAATAATGGGAATAGCTAAACTTTTTAACCAATCCATGCTCAATTCTTCATTTCTTGGAGAAAATAAAATGGCACCATCTACAGCTTGTGTTTCAAGTAATCGCTGCTGCTGCACAGATGTAAATGACATCAACATATTGAATTCAGTTTCATCTAACTCTTTCGCTATACCATCTAAAATCGTCGAAAAAAATGGATTATTCAAAATATATGAACCACGCGGAACCACGACCGCTATATTCCCAGTCTTTCTTTTAACGAGCCCTCTGGCTCCTAAATTAGGGCGATAGTCTAACTCATCAATCACTTGTTTGATTCTTTCAGCCGTTTGAGCACCTACTCCTGGTTTACCACTTAATACTCGGGAAACAGAGGCGATAGACACTCCAGCTTTCAATGCGACATCTTTAATACTTACTGACACATTTCATACCTCCGGGAGTCTGTTGTTTTATACACTATTATAACCTGACTCACCTTCATCATGAAATCAAAGGTCTGTTATCTACCGACGTTTTCCTTAAGCAAACCAACACTTTGAAGGCCTTGGCGAATTTCTTCTTTTTCCTCATCAGTTAAAGGTAATACCGGCTTCCTAGCAAGCGAACTACTGATCAAACCTCGCTGATACATCGCTTCTTTCATGCGTAGATGAGAAGTAGATGAAGGTTCATCCATTTTATACAAAGCATGCTTTAATTCAAAGATTCTATCGTAAACTTTATTGGCCGCTACAAGGTCTTTTTCTTCCACACATTTCACAAGTTCAGCGATCAAATCTGGCACGAAACAGCCGAAACCTACAAGTGCTCCATCAATGCCTTGAACCAATGTTGGCAATAAATATTCATCATGACATGTGAGTAACGATACATCTGGTGCATGTTTTTTCAATGCACGTACATCGACCTCGTATTGTGCCATGTCTCTTTGACCAATTTTAAACGAAACAACGTTCTCAATCTCAGACATTTCTAGTAATTGACTGGTTGTATATGAGGTTTTTGTCCATGTTGGATATTGATGAACGATGATTGAAATATCAATCGCTTCTGCAACATCTTTAAAGAATTGGACAGGTGACTCAGGCTGCATACCGAATCTTAGCCATGAATGTGGTGGCATGAGAAGTATACCTTCTCCACCAGCTTCTTCAACAGCTTTTGCATGTTGGATTGCTTCAATTGTCCCTTCAGCAGAAACCCCGGAAATGACAGGTACTTCCCCTTTTAATTCGTCGGCTGCAATACGCACTGCTTCAGCTCGTTCATGTGGCAGTAAAGTCATAATCTCGCCAGTATGTCCATTGACAACGATCCCGTTAATGCCTTTGTGATCTGCCACCCAACGGACAAGCTTACGAAAAGCAGGTTCATCAATTGAATAGTCATCTTTAAAAGGAATTAAGACAGCCGGGAATACACCGCTCCATTTTTCTTTATTTTTCATAAACAAATTCCTCCCCATTCGTTATAGTAAACGTTTACGGTAAGCGTTTACGTAAACTATCATAGAATGACATTGCGAAAGATGTCAACTTTATTTTTTAAAAATTATAATAATTCAAAATACTATTTTAGAATTTTAAGTACTATTTTATTTTTTCAAAAAAAGAAAATGAGAGATATATTTTGTTTGTCACATGAACCAATAAACCTCATCATCATGATTTGATTGATGATGCATGATCACTTTTTCCAACCAGCCACACATCAGGAAAAGGATAAATAAATTTTACTGCCAAAACATCATCATATCTACGAAGAAAAAGGTATCAATAAAAAAAGTCTACCCTAAACGGCAGACTTTTATTATTTGGAATATAAATCCCAGCCAAGCTTGAGTGTGTCCACAATATAATTGGCAACTTCCTCAGCCTCTAAATGATCTGTTTCCACTCTGGAGTTATGAAGAGAATAAATCTCCCGGCGTTCTTCAAACAGCTCTTTCATTTCATCAAGCGTCCGGTTGTGAAGAACAGGACGATTTTCAATTAAAATATCAAGCCGCTGCTTCCAATTCTCCCAAGATAGGTCAAGGAAAAGAACCGTACAATGTTTCAAGCAGGCGCGTTTGATTTCTTCCTGTTTGAATGCACCGCCTCCAAGTGAGACGATCTTTAGCTGTGTATGTTCACATAAATCGACGATATAATCCTTTTCAGCCTGTCTGAAGAATGCTTCTCCTTTTTGCTGAAACATCTCTGGAATCGTCATGTTGTATTTTTTCTCAATCTCCTGATCGACATCAATAAAATCTCGATATAGCTTTTTAGCAACCAGCTGCCCAATGGTTGTTTTCCCAACACCCATAAAGCCAATGAGAACAATATTCCGTTGTCTTACAGGGATTTCTCTATTGATTTTCATGATCGTGACACGTCCTCCTTACGACAAGGAATGCTACATAATGTTTCTATTATATGATAAATGGAGCGCGAAAAGATAGACAATCTTAAAAATATACAGGTAAAAACCCCTCCTTCACTGGAGAGGCCTCTTTCTTATTTCCACCAGTCATCAAACATGGAAGCGGGTACTTGACGTTTATGCTCTGATTGAACATAGCGCTTCTCAATCGCTTCTACTGCTTGTTCTGACACGGGCTTACCTTCTAAGTAATCATCAATTTCATTGTACGTAATGCCTAGTTCTGTTTCATCCGTTTGCTGAGGTTTGTCATCAAGCAGATCGGCTGTCGGTTTCTTTAAGTATAGGCGCTCTGGTGCTTGCAGCGCTTCTAGCAGTGTCCGTCCTTGGCGTTTCGTCAGACCTGTGAGCGGGAGAACGTCTGCACCGCCGTCCCCATACTTCGTGAAGAACCCAGTGACAGCTTCGGCTGCATGATCTGTACCAATGACAAGTAATCCTTCTTCTCCTCCGACAGCATATTGCGCAATCATTCTCATGCGTGCTTTGACATTCCCTTTATTAAAGTCAGACAACGGGCCGCCTGTGTCTTTTTGGTATTGTTCACTGAATGCCGTCACGGCAGGCGCAATATCATATTTCCACGACTTGTCCGGCTGAATAAATGATAAAGCGAGCTGTGCATCATCTTCATCCTGCTGCACGCCATGCGGGAGACGCACCGCAATAAAGACGGCCTCTTCTTTTCCTTCTTGACGCAGTTCAGATGCAGCGAGCTGTGCAAGACGGCCAGCGAGCGTTGAATCCTGTCCGCCGCTAATGCCGAGAACGAATCCTTTCGCACCGGTTTTTTTCAAGTAGTCCTTTAGAAATCCAACCCGTTTTTCGATCTCCTGCTTCGGGTCAATTGAGGGCTGCACATGCAACTCTTGGCTGATTTTTTTCTGCAAACTCATACACTTTTCCTCCTAAGCATCCTCTACATGAAGAGAACAGGTTTTACTCTGAATTCATTGATTTGACAACGTTTTTTGAATCTCCATTATATCATGTTTTCAGGAAGAACATTTTGTTAAACGTTCCCCTATTTCATTCATGATCAAACATTCACAAATGAAAAAGACCATGTCTATACGAACTGGCCCTTTTCTTTTTCAATCAATTTCAACCCGTATCGATGTACAGCTTGCGCCATTACACTTCCCAATATCAGCAGGACATGCGGATACGGCCACAATGAGGTCCATTTCGGCTCGCAGACGAATGTAATCACCGGGAAGAGATTTTGGCAGCTCCACAGACAGCTTTCCTTTTTCATCAATGACTGTATTCATAAAGGCATTAAAAGGATAGTACATATCCTCCTTGGGAATCCCAAATGGTTCAAAGGCATTCCGCAAATTATCGTAGCATGTATGCATGACCTCTAAATGCGTCCGTCCATATAAAAGCTGATACATTTCTTGCCGGCAGGCGGGCATGTATAAATCATGGCATTCGACTGTGTCTTCAATGACCGTAAACATCGGTTTGTATAAGTTAGAATAAAGCTTATCGCCTTTTTTTACCTTTGACGAAAATAGGCTGTCCATTGTCGCACCTTGGTCAAATTTTTCATAAAAATCCTTTTCATGATAGGCCATTACATCTGCTACTTGCTGTCCTTCAACATCAACCACCCGCATACATTGGCCTTTTCCTAAACGAAAGCCGAGTCTGCCCTTTGGTAAAATGACATATTCTCCGTTCATCACATGCACTCCTTTCCTTGACAGTATGCCCAAAACGTCCTTTTGATCATGTATAAAAAAAAGAGGCGGTCACAAGCTAATGTCATTGAAACAGAAAGGTGTTGCACATGCATTGAAAGAAGAACAAACTTTATCTTGGTGGCAGCTTTCTCTCATCGGAGTCGGCTGTACGATTGGCACTGGTTTCTTCCTTGGTTCCAGCATTGCCATTACGAAGTCCGGTTTTTCCGTCTGCATATCTTTTTTACTTGCTGCGGTTGGGACCTATCTCGTCTTTAAACATTTAGCTGCGATGACAGCTGATAACCCTGATAAAGGGTCGTTTTGCTCCTATGCTCGTAAAGCATATGGACGCTGGGCAGGGTTTAGTAATGGCTGGGTGTATTGGTTCGCAGAAATGCTCATTACAGGAAGTCAGTTAACAGCGATTTCCCTTTTTACCCGACACTGGTTTCCATCTGTGCCGCTCTGGGTGTTTTCTGCCATTTATTCTGCTCTTGCCCTGCTCGTGATTATCATCGGTCTTTCTTCTTTTCAAAAGACAGAAAATGTCCTTGCGGTACTGAAGACAGCGGCGATTTTTCTGTTTATGATCCTTGCAGTGCTGGTGTTATTCGGCATTCTGACAGATCATAAGCCGACCTTGCATCTGCCAAACAAAGATCACGAATGGATGCCGCTCGGTGCACTTGGTCTTTGGAATGGATTGATTTATGCGTTTTATGCATTTGGGGGAATTGAGGTCATGGGGCTGATGGCGGTTCATTTAAAAGACCCGAAGGATGCAGCAAAATCTGGACGTGTCATGCTGATCATTCTAGCGGTCATCTATATCGTCTCAATAGGACTTGCTCTCCTCCTTGTCCCAGTAACAGCCTTTAACGAGAACAGTAGTCCATTTATTACATCATTAGATCCTTTTCATTTATCGATCTTTCTTCATATCTTTAATGGCATTTTCATTATTGCCGGCTTTTCAACATTGGTTGCCTCACTCTATGCAGTCACGACGCTACTTGGCACGATGTCGGAGCATCAAGATGCACCTGCTTGTTTTAAACAAAAAGACCCATCTCATGTCGGTTGGCCTTCGATTATTTTAACGGCTGCTGGATTAATTGTCTCGATTTTGCTTGCACTCTTTTTGTCCAAACACATCTACGAGCATCTCACAACAGCAGCAGGTCTTACCCTTCTGTATACATGGGTCTTCATTCTGTTCTCAAGTAAAAAACTATCAAAGCCATCCACTCGCCAAACGTGCGAAATGTTTCTTGCGCTTCTCTTGATTGGAGCCGCCATTTCAGGCACTTTAACAGAGGCAAGCGGACGACCCGGCTTTTTTATCAGCCTTGGGATCATTGCAGTGATAGCCATCATGGTGCTATTTATGAGGAAAAAGTGGAAGCAGCAGGATCAGACCGCATCATAATTTCATCATGTTTTTTAATGCAGTAAAAGGACATTTGGCGGAGGCAGGTTTCTCCGCCTCTTCATCTGGAAGAAAGTATTGCTTCCATTCATGATTAGTCGGATCACCATACCATTTTAATGATGGATGAACCCCGACCTCATCATACGCTTTAAGCCGCTTGCGAACGAGCTGGCTCATTTTTTGACCAAACTTGGTCGATCCATTCAATTTCTCAAACACCCATCTAGGCTGAAATGCCATTAAGACATAAGGAAAGTGGCGGCTTTTTCTCAGCTTATGAGCCGGTGTGGAGCATAAAATAAAATACGCTTCCCCATGAAAGCAATACTCCCACTCATGATGATGAGTATCTAGTGGAATATCCTCAGGCCACGGCACTTCATCTTTCTGATGCAGTCGTTGAAGCAATGACCAAAACTGCTGCTCAAACTCTTCAAGTGAACTTTCCTTTAAATCCTGCGGTGTTTCAAAAAAGCATATAAATGAAGCATATTGACCCGTTTCTTTCGCACAACTTTGATATTCTCTCAGCAGCTGCGCTAATTCTTCAACAGCTTCCTCTTTTCTTGGATCACCCACAAACCCATAGCGTAAATGATCGAGAAAAAATCCCTGTCTTCCTGGGACACAAGGGAATGTATCTGCCTCATCTCCTACCATCTCTCCAAATAGCGTAAAAGCATCCTGCTTCCATTCTTCTAGTGATCGTAGATTTTGATCAAGGCAACTTTTTGCATACAACTGGGCCATTTCCTTCCACCTCGTTTTAGCGTCTTCTCCATAGCCTATGAGAAAAAAAGGCTGTGGTGACTGTCCCTAAGCGACTTTCCATGCGCATTCAAGAGGTGGAAGTTCTCATTCAAATTGAGCATGTATGTGTGTCTTTCACGCCATGCCGCTTCTTTTAATAGGGCGTTTTTTGTATCTTCCCTATGATCGGTTCTTCATCAAAAAAACAGAATCGAGCACCCAATAAATGAGGGCTGAGCAAAAGCTAAACAGATAGACTTTGTAGCTAATGAACACAACCAGTCCATAATCAATCCACAGTGCTAACGCAGAACAAACCAACCAAGCCGCAAGAAAATAAACAAGTAAGTCGCGACCTCGAAACCTTTTAGGATGCCGGTGTAAAACAAGCTGAATCGGTGCAGCAAAAACTACATAGGCGATCAAAATGAGCAGACTCGTCATCTCCACATAACCAAAGCCTACTTCAGCCGGGATAAATAGCAGGGTATATACGAATGTTGCTGAGATCACTGATAAGATCAGCATGCACACATAGTTGAATACTGGAAGAAACATACGCATTTGCAAAGCTCCTTGCATTTCTTTTATATCTCACCATTATTCAAGAATGTGTTATGTCTGTCAATCATTACAAAAAAGCAGACTGACATGTCAGTCTGCTTTTCTACCCAATCAATGCCATGATCCCTTGATACCCAAAATAAACGCCGAAACCAAGTAAAGATAACCCTGCAAGCACGGATAAGCCATGTAAGACACGTTCACTTAAATAGCGCCTAAACGAACTCGCCAGTAGCGCCATACTGAAATCCCAGATCAACATGCCGATAAAAATAGCCATGCTGTACATCAGCATTTGAGATGCCCCATACTTTTCGATCGTATTGGCTAAAATACTGCCGTAGATGCCCAGCCAAAATAAAATACTGAGCGGATTGGAAAGAGAAATGAAAAACCCCGTCATGAACGACTGACCAATCGACGTGTTTCCACCATCCTTTTTTGGGCTCTCCTGCAAATTGATTTTACGCAGACTTTCAATCCCCGTATAAGTTAGAACGAAAAAGCCGAACAGCCACAAAAAGGTTTTCACAAGAGGTGCAGTCAAAAGCTGGGCGACACCAAAATAGATGAGGAGCATATAGACAATATCCGCAGCCATTGCCCCCACACCAAAAATCCACGCATGCCAAAAGCCACTTTTAATCCCTCTATCAATTTGGGCTGCATTGACTGGCCCAACAGGCGCTGAAAGTGACAACCCTAAAAAGATATAACCAAAAAACACCGCCACATAGACGTCCTCCTTTTGATGCTGACTTGTACATATTATTCAAACGCTTAGTGGTTTAGTACAAGTCCTTGTCATCTTTTCAGGCGGACTTAGGGGAAAGAGTGGATATCGCTTACTGATCTGCTTTCAGTGCCGATTGCTTGGGGAGAACGGTTTCTTTTTTCTTCACACGATTCATTTGAATCGCAGCTGCAAATAAAAGAACAGCTAAGAAGGCGAAAACAAAGATGGCACTTGCTGCTCCTGCCCATTCAAGACTAAAGCCGATCAAGAAGGACAAGCAGGCTCCGCCTAAACTTGCGGCTGCAATAAAGTAACTCGTGGCCTCGTCGATGGCATTTTCAATCATTAATGCAGATGCAGTCAGTGCGATTGGGAACATACCAGCTGCACACAGGCCGATGAAAAAGATGAGAAGCAGCTGAAAGGTGATGTGTGTTGTCAGCGCAAAGATCACGAGCAGCAGAATCATGAGTGCTGCACTTAGCTTTAAAAAACGCAGCGGGTGCAAATGATCTGCTTTTCTCGCAATCACGGTTCTGCCGATGACAATGGCTGTCCAGAAAGTGGAGACTGCAAAGAGACCCCAATTGTCTCCTCCCTTCTCCAGCATGATCGACGGCAAAAAGTTCGCAAAGTTCGTTTCAATCCCTGCGTAGAAAAAGGCAAAGCAAATCATGATCACCACAATGATTCGATTGTTTCGATCAACAAGTAAGGACGGTTTTTTCACCCCATTGGAAGGAGAAATCATCTGTCCACGAGGCAATTTGTTCATAAAAGCAATCCAAAGCATAAGGAAGAAAGTTAGTGCACCGACTTGAAATAAAAACACATAGTGCCACGTCTGTTCGTTGACAGTCAGTAAAATCACAAGTGGAAATAATAGCGCTCCTAACCCAAAGAAGACCTCCATGATGCTGATTCGCTTCGCACTGTTTGCCATCGAAATCACATACGCTCCTGCTGTTGTCTCAAGACTGCCTGCTCCACTGCCAAGAAAAAAACCTGCCAGCACAAGAGTTGACCAGCCCGGCACCAAAAGCCCAAGCAGAAGTGATCCAATCATCAGCAAAAGCCCCATAGTCAGAACAGCGCCATAGCCTTTTTTCCTCACAAGGATGGGGGATAACAGAACCCCTGTCAAAAAACCAATAAACTGAAAAAAGATTAAAGAAGATAATTCCCCGGGACCCTTATCGTAACTAGCCAGTAAATAAGGAGTTAAGCTGCCAAAAAACACATGAATGGTCCCAATAAAAAAATAAAAGACACAGCCAAAATAAAATACTTTTTTCATCTTTTCACTTCCTCTAAAAAGGAGCGGAGTTTTGATATCCTCCGCTCCACCTCTTTAATATGCCCGAGCAGACTCGACCGCCTCTTCCCTCTCGAAGCATGTATTAAGCGCAGCCTGTGCGCGATACCCGTCTACAAAATCAGCGACTTTCATATGAGATGGATATGGATCTGTATTCACCCAGTGCATCAACTGGTCACGGAACGTATCAGACCATCCATAAAATTCATTTGGCGGATCTGTCAGCAAGGTTTGCGGCATTTGATGGCGCTCCACACACAAGCCATCGCTGATCTCATATTCGTTTTTCATGTTCGTATGGTATTTGAATACCTTGTCATGACCAACGACTTCTACACTGAATCCGCATTCCTCAGGCTTCGTGCTTTTGGATGTGACCAAGTGAAAGAACACTTGATTCTCCATCTGACCGAAAATTTCGGTATGATCATCCACCTGTACCTTTTTCTCTTCTTTTTCCTTTACATGCGTGAGCATCTTGGTATTAAGTGATTCTTTCTTCATCTCACTGCCAAATAAGTACCACAACATATCAATTAAATGAATGCCAAGATCCCCTAATGCACCGCTCGTACGCAGACTCTCACTGCTGTCTCTCCATGAAAATGTCTTTCTTCTGAGGGCACTGTTTTTCTTAAAATGCGTCCTGACCGTTAAAATCCTGCCTAATTCACCATTCGCAATCAAGTTCTTCAAAATATTCACAAAGGATAAGTAACGATAGTTAAAGCCCATACTGGCTTGAACCTGGAACTGTTTGGCTGTCTCCACCATTTCCTTCGCTTCCTTAAGCGACACAGCCATCGGCTTTTCACATAAAATGGGCTGTCCTGCTCTTAGTGCCTGAAGGGCATGGTCTTTGTGACAAAAATTCGGGGATGCAATGATCAACCCATCGGATGCATCTGCTAAAGTTTCGATACTTGAATACACACGTCCGCCGTACTGTTTTATGAATCCCTGTGCAACTGACTCGTGTAAATCATAGACACCTGATAACTCTGCACCTTTGATCGTTGATAATGCTCTTGCATGTGCTTTTGCAATATTCCCTGCTCCAACAATTCCAATTTTCTTCATGAATGTGCCTCCTCATGTTTATACATCACTGTTTTCAGTGTTTCATAGATTCCTTTTGCATACCCATGATGACAAATTTGATGATGATGCCGCTTGGCTTCGGCCGTCGCATTTTGGACAAGGAAACCGTGCGTGACGGATTGAAGCATCCGCAAATCATTTCCACTATCTCCAAAGGCAAAGCCCTGATCTTTCGATAAATCATATTGGTTCAGCATAAAGCGGACAATTTCATCCTTCCCTGTGCCGACTGGTAAAAAATCGACATCATAGCAATCCGCAGGGTCTCCTGCAAGCGGATTGCATTTGTTGATGTTGACCGCCACCCCGCGCTCTTTGGCAAGTGTTTGGATGAATGATAGATGATGAAGATCTGTCCGTTCATCCTGCTCCTGATAATAGAAATTCTTCTTATATCCTGAGCTGCCCAGCTGCGTTTGCGGCCTGAGATGAATTCCCTTTTCACGTATGGTTTCGAGGATGTCTTCAATTTTTTCATCTGAGAATCCTTGCGCATCCAGACGCTTCATCCACTCCGCATCTGGCTGTCCAAAATGAGCATCTGATGTATACACAATCTCAGTCCCTAAGTTCGATGCAATGAAATGCGGGAATTGATGAAAACCGCCTTTTTCCATTTTGCTCGTCACAGAATCAAGGCTGCTCCCCGTCACCCATCCTAGCATGAGCTGTCCTGCTTCGCTCTTTTCTGCCACAAAAGCCTCCAGCCGCTTGACATCCTCTCGCTGCTCCTCTGTCATTTCGTGAGAATAATAGGTTTCATCAAAATCACAGAAGACGATCCACTTCGGATTTTTAGGCTGATTTAGCAGTTTTTTATTGAATGGAAGACTTGATAACATGATGAACCCCCTCGATGACCTTCTCCTGATCTTG
Source organism: Bacillus sp. FSL R5-0422 (assembly GCF_038610765.1). Taxonomy (NCBI): domain Bacteria; kingdom Bacillati; phylum Bacillota; class Bacilli; order Caryophanales; family Bacillaceae; genus Bacillus; species Bacillus sp. FSL R5-0422. The sequence goes on along the minus strand of NZ_CP152014.1, from coordinate 326,205 downwards.
CAGTGGCATGCCTGGATACAGCGGCAGGTGAAGTAATTGCTGTGCTGCTTTTTCCGTGTGCGGCAGTGTCGTCCGTTTATACTTTTGAGAAACGAGATTTGTTTGATGCTGATGCGATAGGATTGGGTAATAAACATCTGTCTCTATGCCCATTTCCAGCAATTTCGCGGCAAGCTCATCTCGTTCTCCCTTCAGCACCCTGATCGGGAACAAATGCCATACATGATCATCTGTCAGCTTCGGAAGCTTCAAGTATCCTTCATCCTCTAGCGTTTGCAGCTGGTCAATGTAGCGCTTTGCTAAGTAGAAACGTTTAAAGTTTTGTAATCCTAAATACTTCATGCGTTCGAGTCCGATCGCCGCCTGCAAATTATCAATTTTCGAATTAAAGCCATAGTCACTGCGTTTGACATTTTTCTTTCCTACTTCAAAGCCGTGATAGCTGATTTCCATACATTTTTCTGCTAAGGCTTCATCATTTGTCGCGATGGCTCCCGCCTTGCCGCAAACACCAAGGTTTTTGTATGGATTAAAGCTAAGAACAAGCCCATCTCCATATGCGCCAAGGCCGGTGCTGCCGATCGCCTGACAGCCATCTTCAATGATTTTCAGCCCATGCTTTTTCGCAATCGCCGAGATCGCCTTCATATCCGCTTGTTTTCCATATAAATGAACCGGAAGAATGCATGCCGTTTGATCTGTGATATGCTTCTCTATTTCACTCGGTGCCATGCAGTAAGTATCTGGATCAATATCGGCATAGACCGGAACAGCCCCAATCGCAAGCACTGCATTTTCTGTTGCAGCAAAGCTATTCGCTGGCAAAATGACCTCATCTCCTGGATGGACGCCTGCTGATATGAGGCTGATCATTAGGGCATCAGTTCCACTTGACGTGGCAATAACATATTTCTTCCCTAAATACTCAGCGAGCTGCTTTTCAAACGCCGGAATATATGGTCCTGAAGTAAAACGGCCAGAGCTCAATACTTCTTTCAGCACCTGCATAATGTCATCGATCTCATCCTCTGAAATCAGTTTATCGACTGGTAGAAACGGTATCTTTTTTTCCTTATTTTGTTTATAATGGAAGAGAATTTTTTCCAAGCCTGTGCGTCCTATATCTTGCTCAAGGAACGTCACCAGCTTTTCATTTGCTAGGTGCTTCTCAACTGAATCAGACTTTACTTGAACACCTTGATTGATCATATCCAGCAAAGGAAGATAATCCTTGCTTTTACCTGATATCTTCGTCAATATTTGCATTCCATTCCCTCCAATTAATCAATTCCATTAGTTAATATTTAACTTGTTTCACATTGTAAATGATGTTATCGATTTCAGAACAATAACTTTGTGTAAAGGATTTGTTAATATGTGTACAATTTATGAAATTGCCAAACGCTGCGGGGTTTCAACGACCACCGTTTCCAGAGTGCTGAATCATCATCCTTATGTGTCAGAGGAAAAGCGCCAGCTCATATTACAGGTGATGAAGGAAATGGAATATACACCGAGTTCAGCAGCTCGCACTCTACGTTCACATCAGACAAAAACCATTGCTGTGTCTGTCCCAGCTGTGGACCATCCTTTTTTTGCACAATTAATTAAAGGCATTTCAAAAGAAGCATTGGACCAAGGCTATAAAGCCATCGTGCTTCAGACGTTTTATCAGGAATCTTTAGAGCTTGAAGGGCTTCAATTATTAAAAAGAAGAGAAGTAGATGGAGTCATTTTAGGAGCATTAGAAAATCCGTGGGAAAAGATTGAGCCATTTTTAACGAACGGCCCTATTGTCATGGCGAATGAATATCATCAAACAGCAGACATTCCGATTATTGGATACGATGAGCGTGAAGCTGCCTATAAAGCAGTTGACTACTTGATTCAGTCGGGGCGGAAATCGATCGGGTTTTGCTTTGATACAGAAAGCAGTGAAGCGCAGAAACAAAGGAAACAGGGCTATCTCGACGCTCTTTCTGCCCACGGCTTGCCGCTGCATGACGATTGGTTGTTCGGTGAGGCCTTCACCATTGAAGACGGCTTTCGATTAATGGATATCATCCACGACATGAAAAATGCACCTGATGCTATTTTCACCGGTAATGATCAAGTCGCTGCTGGGCTCATTAAACAAGCCATTTCATATGGTTATCACATTCCTAAGGATCTAGCGGTGATCGGCTATGACAATCAAGACATTTGCGAGGTGACAGCTCCAACGATCACCACAATTGACATCCCGATCGTAGAGCTGGGCCAGCGATCTGTGCAGCAAATGATCGAGCTCCTGCAAGACCAAAAACCATTACAGCGTGAACATATCCAGCTACCTACCCGGCTCGTGACAAGGGAATCGACATAAAGAAAAAGACTGAGAGCTGTCTCAGTCTTTTTTAGTCTATCAACCTATACAAATTGAGCAAGAATGAATGTCCATACACACACTATGCCGAGCAGGATAAAGCTGTACTTCACAGTCTTTTGGAAGAGTTCAGATTCTTTACCTGTTTCTCCAACTGCTGCTGTAGCAATGGCGATAGATTGTGGAGAAATTAATTTCGCCATGACCCCGCCCGTTGTATTTGCTCCGATTAACAAACCAGCCTGTGAGCCGATTTGAGAAGCAGTAACTGCTTGAAGGTTGCCGAATAATGCGTTGTTACTCACGACAGATCCTGTAATAAACACCCCGATCCAGCCAAGCACTGGGCTGACAAGCGGGAACAAATCGCCTGTTTTGGCAAGTGCAAGCCCAATGGCTGAACTTAGACCAGCGAAGTTCGCCAAGTTGGCAAAGCCCATGACAAAACAAATGGTGAGAACTGGTACCCAAAGCTCTTTCACTGATGCTTTTAAGCAGGCAGCGCCTTCTTTTAATGTAATATGTCTGCTAAACAAACCTGTCAGCATCACTGCAATCAGAATGGCCGTACCCGTTGCACTGATCACATCAATTTTAAAGATCGCATCAATAGGTGTTGCTGTTTGCGCAATTGGTGGTAATTTCACAATTTGCTGATGTAAAAATGGCATTTTCACTAAAATGGTTGTCCAGTTGAGCGGGCCTCCTACAGCAAACAATGCTTTAAATGCTGGCAGACTCCATACCGTAATCACAGCAGTTAAAATATAGAACGGAGACCATGCTTTCAGCACTTCAACCCCTCGATACGTTTGTTTCTGTTCAATGGCTGGTGCTCCTTCTTCACGATAAATGTGTTTCGGCTGCCATTTTCGAAGGAATAAAGCCAAAATTCCCATACTTGCTAAAGCTGAAATAATATTGGCAAGCTCAGGACCCATTGTCACCATTGTGACAGCTTGCAAAATGGCATAGCTTCCACTCACAACAAGCAAGGCAGGGAGCGTTTCTTTAATCCCTTTGAATCCGTCCACAATGAGAATAAGTAGGAACGGAATACAGAATGAAATAAACGGAATCGTAAACACAAGGGTTTGAGATAATGCAAGCGGCGTCATATTGCCCATTTGCGCCCCTGTAATGACTGGGATACCTACAGCACCAAATGCGCCAGACGCAGCATTGGCAATTAAGCAAAGCATCGCAGCTTTCAGCGGTTTAAATCCAAGCTCTGTTAAGAGAGCGGCACTAATCGCAATCGGTACACCAAACCCAGCGGCTCCCTCTAAAAATGCGTTAAAACTAAAACCAATTAATAAGAGCTGAAGACGTTGATCTTGAGAGATTCCTGCAATACTAGAACGAATAACATCGAATTTACCAGATTTTACAGCTATTTTATAGAGCCACACCGCCATGATGACGATATATCCAATCGGCCACAGCCCATTAGATATACCGAGCAGCACAGCAGATAATGCTTTTTCAATTGGCATATGGAAGAAGAAAACCGCTGTGACAAAACTGACGATTAAGGTAAAACAAGCGGCTAAAACACCTTTTAACTTAAAAACGGTTAATGCAAGTAGGAAAAACAAAATTGGAAGCATGGCTACCAATGCACTCACGAACTCATTACCAAACGGATTATATATTTGCTGCCACATAGTGATTCATCCTTTTCTGCTCAGATAGGTTGCTTTTGATTAAAAATGAGGAGCCAAAATCTCTTTTAACACATTCACACTGTGTGCGAATTGTTCTTTTTCTGTATCATTCAGTGCAAGCTCTATCACTTCTGTTGCGCCATTTCGATTCACAAGGGCAGGTACACCAATGTAGACATCATCTGCTCCGTACTCTCCATCTAAGTAAGTGCTGACAGTCAAAATACTGTTTTCATTGTGCAGAATCGCTCTTGTTATGCGGGCCAAACTCATCGCTACACCGTAGTAAGTAGCGCCTTTTTTCTCAATAATTTGATAAGCGGCATGACGAACATTTTCCATCATCTCATCTAAATCTTCTTGTTTGTATTGATCATTTTTCTTCATTAATTCTGTAATCGGTACACTTCCGATATTCGCATGACTCCAAACAGCAAGCTCTGTATCGCCATGCTCTCCAATGATATACGCATGCACATTGTGTGCCGCTGCGTCAAAGTACTCACTGAGCATGTATCTAAATCTTGCGGTATCAAGTGTAGTTCCACTGCCGATCACTCGTTCTTTTGGAAGTCCACTGAATTTCCAAGTCGCATATGTTAAAATATCAACAGGGTTTGTGGCGACTAAGAAAATACCATCGAATCCACTTTTCATCACATTGTCTACAATGCCTTTAAATATATTTAAGTTTTTCTCCACAAGGTCAAGTCTCGTTTCACCTGGCTTTTGGTTCGCTCCAGCACAGATACACACAATGTCTGCATCCTTACAATCCTCATAATCTCCATACCATGTATTCACTGGGTGCGGAGCAAATGCTTTCCCGTGGTTTAAATCCATGACGTCACCCATTGCTTTATCTTGATTCAAATCGATGACAACCAATTCATCTGTGATCACTTGATTTATTAATGTAAAGGCATAACTGCTACCTACAAAACCTGCTCCAATAAGTGCTACTTTGTTTACTTTTTCGTTTGTCATTTATCTCATCCTCCTGAGTAAAACTAGGTTGTTTTTTGCATGTGAAGTATTTCACATTCTTATTGTGCAATACTTCACAAACTTTTGCAAGGGGGTTGCTCAAAAAAAATATGTAGCGAATTTGTGAACACACTTATTATACTTTCAAAGCGCTGTCCCCATGCATATTTCCACAAGAAAAAAGCTGCCAAACCATAGTCAGCAGCTTTATATATATTAATAAGGTCCCCAGTTGATCATCACGCCGATACAAATAAAGACAAGGCCAATGACAAACCAAATGAGTGCAAGCGGCACCATAAAACGCAGCCACTTCACATAAGGAATACCACTTGCAGCAAGCACAGCCATCAACACACCTGACGTCGGATTGATACAGTTAACCACCCCTTCGCCAAGCATGACCGCTTCTACAGCGACCTGTCTTGTGATGCCCATTAAATCAGCTAGCGGCGCAAGAATTGGAATAAAGACAACCGCTTCTCCTGATCCTGATGAAATCAAAAAGTGAAGAAGTGCACTCGCAATGTACATCCCAATCGCACCAGCAATTGGACTAAATCCTGTCAGCATACTCGCCAAGCCATTGACCACGGTATCAAGCAGCTTACCGTTTTCCAAAATGACAGAAATGCAGCGTGCCATTCCAACAATGAGTGCGCCGTAAACAAGGCTTTGACAGCCGACGATAAACGTTTTCGCAATATCATTGGCTGCTAATCCACCAAGCAATCCAGCCGCAATCGCCATGAAAATGAAGACTCCTGCCATTTCCTTATCAGTCCAGCCAAGCTGAAGCGCGCCATATAAGAAGCCCCCAAGAGACAATCCACACACTGCTAAAATCAATTTATGTCTGCCCGTAAATGCAGGCTTGTCCACAGATTCTGCATCAGATCCGCCAAGCCCCTTCGCAGGAAACCATTGATCACCCAGAAGGCTTCCCTTCTCTTTATTCTTGAGGCGTCTTGTATATAAATAGATGTACACAATACTAGATATAAGAAAGCAAAGATATATAATGACACGCAGGCCAATGCCAGAAAAAATCGGTAGCTCTGCAATCGTCTGAGATAACCCGAGTGGGGATGGAGACAAAATGGTTGCGTTAAACCCGGCATAACAGCCGATGTAAATGACCGCCGCTCCTGCTACAGCATCCCATTTCAAGGATCTTGCCACAATGATCCCGATTGGAATAAATCCGATAACAGAGTTCACGACAATCCCGGTCGTTCCAAGCACTGAAAATAATCCTCCAACAATACAAATAAACAATAATTGCTTTGTTTGAAATCTGCTGATGACATGGTGGATCATTCCGTTAATGGCACCTGTTTTCTCCAAAATGGCAATGGTTCCGCCAGTAAATAAAATGAGAAAAATAATAGAAGAAGACCCTACCATCCCCTCCTGAATAGCTGTAAAAAAGCCCACTGGACTTACGGGTGATTGATCAATGCGGTGATAGCTGCCAGGAACAGCTGTTGTAATCTCCCCTGATGTTTTTCGGTCAAATTCACCTGCTGGCACAAAATACGTGGCAATGGTACAAATGAGCGCAATGATAAATAAGAGAACATACGCATCCGGCATTTGAAGTTTTCTTTTTTGTTTCTCTGGTGGTGATACTGCTGCTGTTTTCATGTGTCAAAACCCCTTTGTCCCGATCGGAATTTCACTTAATTTTCAGAATAATCAAATGATGTGTTATATTATAAACACTGATGATATTTAAGATCAATATTATTTCACTAAAAGAATATTTTGACAGATTTTCTGTCAGCAAGGAGGCTATTCATGACAACTTTGACAAACGACATGCAGCAAACGGTGAAAGACATCTTTGAACACCTGCACGCTCACCCTGAAATCAGCTGGGAAGAAACGAATACGACGGCTTATCTTGAGGACTTATTGAAGAAAATAGGCTGTCAAACTCGAACATTTGACGACTGTACAGGAGTGATCGGTGAAATTGGAGAAGGTTCACCAGTGGTCGCGGTGAGAGCCGATATTGATGCACTTTGGCAGGAAGTAGATGGTGAGTTTCAAGCCAATCATTCATGTGGTCACGATGCACATATGACAATGGCTCTCGGCACCTTCATGGCATTAAAAGAAAAAGAGCTCCCAAACGGCACCATCCGGTTCATTTTTCAGCCTGCTGAGGAAAAAGGCGGCGGTGCGTTGAAAATGATTGAAGAAGGTGTGCTAGCAGACGTAGATTACTTATACGGAGTACATGTGCGCCCAATTCAAGAAACATTAAACGGACGCTGCGCACCTGCGATTTTGCATGGATCGAGTAATCATTACATCGGCACAATTATTGGCGAGGAAGCTCACGGTGCACGCCCGCATCTAGGGGTCAACGTGATTGAAGTGGCTTCTACCCTCGTGCAAAGACTCGCGCATATCCATGTCGACCCAAGAGTTGCACATTCTGTGAAAATGACCAACCTACATGCTGGCGGAGGCAGTTCAAACATCATCCCTGGCAAAGCTTCTTTTACATTAGATGTCAGAGCACAAACAAATGAAGTGATGGATGAACTAGAAAAAGAAATTGAAAGAGCCGTACATTCTGTAGCAGATGCCTTTGGCGCTTCCATTTCACTTTCAACAGATCATCGTCTACCTGCCGCAACTTTGAATGAGGAAGCCGTCCAGATGATGTCTCAAGCCATTGAAAAGGTTTTAGGCAAGGAGCAGCTCGATCCGCCGCTCGTAACGACAGGTGGAGAGGATTTTCACTTTTATGCTGCAAAGCTTCCGCATATCAAATCCACGATGCTTGGTTTAGGCTGTGATCTAGAACCTGGTCTACATCATCCATATATGACATTCGACCGTTCTGCTATTTTTACTGGCATTGAGATTTTGACTGAAGCTGTTTATCAAACCCTTCAGCAGCATTCATCATAAAATAAAAAACCACCCGTTTTTTAGCGGGTGGTCTACTTGATATTATGCATTCAAATCTGACATGGCTGGGACGTTGATTTCTTTTACACAAGATACCCTTGATAAATGAATCACACATCTCGCAAGCTCCACAATATCCTGTACAGGAATTCTCGTTTCATCGTACAGAGCGATCGCTTTCTCGGCTCCATCTTCATATGGTACCTCCGCTGCCAATTCACCCGGATTGATACAGGTAACGGATATTTTATCTTTTCTCACATGCTCTCTTAGTGCATTCACAATTCCGCGCAGACCAAACTTAGATGCGACAAAAGAAACTTGTGGCAGGTTTGTATGATCAAGCCCCGCAGTTGAGCCAACCACGATGATTTTTCCATTCTCCGATTTTCTGACGTTCGGAAGCAGTGCTTGGATGTATGTAATCGTTGAGGTGACATTCACATTGATTAAATGAGCAATATCCTCTGGCTGATCATGATCAAATGAATAATCATCTTCAAAGCCTCGTTTTTCCCATAAGCCGACGTTGTAGATGAGGACATCAATGGTTTTGTTCCCCAATGCTTCGATCATCTGTGGAATATGAGATTGGCTTGATAAATCAATTTTCAGCCAAATTCTATGTACACCGTCATCTAATTTCAAACTGCTCGGTTCACTTCGTGACACAATCCACACTGTATCTCCGCTTGAAGGAAGACCCTTCACAAAAGCATCCCCTAATCCTTGACTTGCACCGAATATGATATAGTTTTTACTCATAGCTCCTCCTTCTATATCTCATGAGCTATCAGTCAGACAGCAGCTCATCTGTAAGCGTTTTATACCTCTATCATATAGGTTCTAAGATCTGGCTGCCTCTTTTATGCCTGTCTTTATTTTTCGCTTATTTGATTTCCTTTAACTCCACTGGTAACGCACGTTCTTCTATAAAGCATTGAACCATATCCATAAACAGTTCTTTCTTTTCAAACGTAAATGTATGTCCAATAGCCGGAACGATCACACCTGCTGCCTGCGGATGTGAATTCGTTATTTTCTTTGCTGACCGTTTCATAATGCCTTTCTCCTTTTCTCCCACTGTAACAAGAATTCGTGCCTTTGCTTGTTGAAACGTGTCTGGGAGCTTGTAATGGAGATTTTCTTGAAACATCGTCAGAAGGGTTTTCTTCTGCAAACTTTTTGAATCCGCCATATAGTGATTGAGTACACCCTTTGGAAGCCCCATTTTTTCAGCTTGGAGCTCGATAAACCAATCTTTCTTTAATAATGGATGCGTAAGAGGTAAAAGAGGTCTCACCATCAAGTAAAGCCATGGCAGCGGCTTCACAAGAGCGCTGTTAATGACGGCTATGTCTACGATGTCAGGTTCTTTTGATAACACCTCAACGGCAATCTGTGCTCCTAGAGAGAAGCCAACGAGTATCACTTGACGGCCTTGCGCATGCTGCTTGATCAACGAGACGACTTCAAGAGCACTTTCTCGCATGGAAAAGGACTGTTCATCTGCTCTTGTCCCGTGACCAATAAGATCAGGCGTATAGCATTCATACGCTTCCTTGAATGTTTGTATCTGTTCCTGCCACATCCAGCTACTTACTCCTCCGCCATGCAGGAAAATCATGATCGGCTTAACCCTCATCGACAACTCGTTCACCTTCCTTATATATAAGAAAAAAGCAGCCGCTTTTTGAGCAGACTGCTTTTTCATATGCTCCCTTCTTATTATAAGGGAACTTCATCACAATTGGCTATTTTTTCAAATCTTCAATCGAGTTGACGTTCTTCATATATGTCGGAACAACTAGACCCATGCGAAGACCTTTCATACTTGTACCTATATCATCATATTTCCCTTTAAACTTTGCTGCATACGTTTTATGCGTATTTGGCAGCCAAGCAGATAATGATGCATCCGCACTTCCAGTTGCAATTGCTGTCCACATTGGACCTGCTTCCACCTGAGTCAAAGTCACTTTAAATCCGAGCTCACGCAACACTTCTGCAGCAACATTGGTACTTGCAATCTCACTATCCCATGCAACGTAGGCAAGATTGACTTTGGCACCATTCGACTTTTTCACGCCTTTTGTCCATTTTGCTACTTGGTCTTTATGTTTTTTCACATATTTAACGGCAGCATCCTTTGGATTGATACCATCTTGGATATCGATCATGACTTCGCCCATGTCATCTTGAGACCATTTAAACTGACCAAGCATTTTGGCTGCATCCGGCTCATCCTTTGCAAACCCCTTACGAGAAATCGTATGAATCTCTTCCGCTTCACCGTAAGATTTTTTTGGATCATCTAAATATTTTAAATCATAGCGAGAAAACATCCAGTGTGGATTCCAACCAGTGATGATGATGGGCTTTTTACGGTCGTAAGATTTCTTGAGTGTTGCAGTCATGGCTGCACTTGATGCAGACACGACCGTCCAATCCTCTAAGCCGTAATCCTTTTTCGCTTGATCCGTTAGCGCCATAATCCCTGAACCAGGATCAATGCCGATAATGGTTTTATTCACCTGCTGTGCCGCACTCGCATTTGAGTCCGACTTTGCACCACAAGCTGCTAGTAAAAAGACAAGCAGGGCGGTCATCCCAATGTAGAGAGACTTTTTCCACATTAAGCATTCCCCCTGGTTTTTTTCGTTTTAATGTTTTGTGTAATACGGTCAAGTGTAATTGCCACAATAACAATGGCAATACCTGCTTCAAAACCAATTCCTGTTTTCAGCTGCGTTACCGCACTATATACTTCTGAACCAAGTCCTGGTGCACCTACCATTGCTGCGATAACAACCATTGATAGAGCAAGCATGATACTTTGGTTAATACCAGCTAGGATGGTTTTTGTTGCAAGTGGAAGCTGAACTTTGAACAAACGCTGGAATGTCGTTGAACCAAAGGCTTCTGTTGCTTCAATTAAATCAGAAGGTACTTGTTTAATACCGAGAATCGTCATACGAATCGTTGGCGGCATAGAGAAAATAACGGATGCCACAACGCCAGGCACAACCCCAATGTTAAAGAAGAAGATGGCTGGTAATAGATAAACGAATGCTGGCATTGTCTGCATCAAATCTAAAATAGGTGTTACAATTTTACGCACAGTTTCCTTCTGTGATGCCCAAATACCGATCGGGACTCCGATCACGATGGAAATGACCACAGCAGTTAAAACGAGCGCAAGTGTTTGAAGCATTGGATGCCAGTAGCCTAAATAGTCGATCAGTAAAAACCCGATAAGTGTGAAAAGAGCAACTCCTCTTGTACTGATCCACCAAGCAATACCGGCAAAAATAAGGGTTAAAATAATAGATGGAATCACACCAAGTGCTGCCACAATTCCATTTACTGTGCCTGCTAATCCATTTGTGATGCCATCAAAGAAACCACCAAACGTTAATGTTAACCAGTCAACAAATTGATCGATATAATCCGCGAACGGAATTCTAGGTAAATCACTCATACTAAACATCTTATTCTACCTCCTGTGCAGAAGGCTCTTGTGTTTTAATTTCCTCAAGCTTGTTAGAAGACATGTTGATATACTCATCATTACCTGATAACGCACCAATTAATGCACCTCTGACCACAATGCCCTTCATTCTGTTTTTCTCATCAACAACGGCAATCGGAATGTTCGCATCAGACACTGCATCAAAGATTTCTGTCAAATACGTAGATTCCAATACGGTTGTAAATTCTTTATCAAGAACAGTTTCTAGCGACGTATTCGTTTCTGCCGCCTTTTTCGCTGCTTGTGCAGAAATAACACCTAATAAATGCTTTTTCTTATCGACTGCATAGATTGACGAAATCCCAAGGTTTTTCATGAGCGTAAGCGCAACACGAGCCCCTTTGTCGATCTGAATTGTTTCTGCACGTTTCATAATATGACCAGCGGTTAATACTTTAGAAAGGTCAACATCTTCAACGAAACGTTCAACATATTCATTCGATGGGTTCATCAATATTTCTTCTGGTGTTCCGATCTGAACGATATTCCCGTCCTTCATGAGCACAATACGGTCGCCAATCCGAAGCGCCTCATCTAGATCATGGGTAATGAAAATGATCGTTTTCCCTACAGATGTATGAAGCTCAAGCAATTCATCCTGCATGTCTTTACGAATTAATGGGTCGAGTGCGCTGAATGCTTCATCCATTAATAAAATGTCAGGGTCATTTGCTAATGCACGTGCCAATCCAACACGCTGCTGCATCCCACCACTTAATTGGTTTGGATATTGCTCTTCAAAGCCTTCTAGTCCAACAAGCTTTAAAGATTCAAGCGCTTTTGAGCGGCGCTCTTCTTTGTCTACACCTTGTAATTCAAGACCATACTCTGTGTTTTCAAGAATGGTGCGGTGCGGGAACAATGCGAAGTTTTGGAAGACCATGCTGATCTTTTTACGTCTGACTTCACGCAATTGATCCTTTGACATATTTGTTATCATATCCCCATCAATATATATTTCGCCGGAGGTTGGTTCGATTAACCTATTTAGCAGCCGCACAAGTGTGGACTTTCCGCTCCCTGATAGCCCCATGATGACAAATATCTCGCCGTCATACACATCAAAATTTGCTCGATTGACACCAACTGTTGCGCCGGTCTCTTTAAGGATCTCTCTTTTTGTTTTCCCTTTTTCAAGCATTTGAGATGCTTTTTTAGCATTTTTACCGAAAATTTTAGATACATTATTTATCTTGATTTTGATATTTCTCTCTTCAGAATTCATATTTTCCCTCCAAATTAGCATCTTAATAACCGTAACATAAGCGTTATGATGCGAACAATCTTTAGAATTCGCTTATTTCTGCACAATATGTATGAATTCCATATAAGAGGTCTGGTGATTAGAGTTTATACGCCGTATTACTCGTAAATCCTATAGAATGCTTCATAAACTACATATTTTACGGGGTATTTCCTCTCACCAGACAATATTTTACTGGAAATTCCTAATTGTGCTAAAAAATGACTCGAATCCTTACCATAGCGGACTTTTGCAAACATGGGTGAACCATTCCCCTGAACAGGATTTACCCGAAAATGGTCACGTAGAAACCTTTTTTATTCAAATTTTAATTAAAATATTAAAAAAACTGCCTGCAACCTTAGTTACAGACAGCTTATTTTTTTAGGACTCTAGTGCAGCTCGCTTAATATTATCTTGCAGCTCAAGCATACGTTTTGTTCCATCTTCGCGTAATCGTTTGTTTTCTTCTTCGATCTGTTTTGTCTCTTTCATCCCTTGTACAATCGTATTAAAGGAAGATTCAATTGTTTCAATGTCGATACTTGGACGTCCAGACAATTTGGCAATCTCCACGCTTTGGCTTGAAATGTTTTCAGCATTTCGTTTTAGCATCTCATTTGTTCTTCTATCCAGCTCACTCATTGAATCAGCCACAAGCTTTTGTCTTTTCGCTGTCACAGCTTGAATGATGCCATTTTTAAAGATAGGTATCGTGATGATGAACGCTGAGTTGATTTTACCGATGAGTTTCGTATTCCCACGCTGCAATAAACGAATTTGCGGTGCCGTTTGAAGAGCTACCATCCGTGCCATATCAAGGTCATATACACGCTCTTCCAATGCTTGAATACCGTTACGAAGTGTATCAAGCTCCATTTGTGCTAGCTGGTTTCCACTAGCCGCTTTTTCTTCATAAGAAGGAACCAATTGCTTTAATTCCTCGATTTTCATTTGACCGGCAACGACATACTTTTCAAGCTCCATATAGTATTGAATGTTATGCTCATACATTTCTTCAAGCGTCACAGTCGATTTGGTCATTTCGTCTTTATATTTACTGATTTCCACATTAATTTTTTCAATTTCTGCACCGAGCGTTTGATATTTACTGAAAATCTTTTCAATCATGCTGCCGCCGCGCTTAAAGATTTTTGACAGTAAACCACCCTTTGGCTCGTCAAAATCATTTTTATCAAAACGATCCATAATTTTTCCAAGCTGTGTCAGCATCGTCCCTGAGTCAGTCACGCTTGTTGAACGCATCATTGAAAGAATACGATCTGAGAACTTAGAAATTTCTACAGCCGGCTGTTTTCCGTATTCAAGTAGCTCCAGCTGATTTTTCGCATCGATCTGTCTAGCAATATTTTGCACTTCTGGTTCATTTCGAAGCTGAACGCGAATATCGTCTGCCTTCTCAATGGAGATTTCCTCTTTATCAATTGAAATGATGTCATTTCCGTTTGTATTTGTCATAAGTTTTGATCTCCTTATCGGTTTTTAATGGATTGAAATAATTTTCTAACGATGGACGGCTCTTTAAACTCCTGGTTCATGACCATCTCATCAAGCCAATGGGTATCAAATAATTGGTCATCTATATACCGCTCGATACACTGGTATCCCGCCGGATGATACACGAAGAGATCCACACCCATTTCATTTAGAAAAATGAGGGCAGCCGCATCAGAACGAGTCAGCTCACCATTATATTCCGTATGATATAAAATCACTTTCGGTACGGTTTGCGCATAATCAAAAGTTTGAATGAGTTCAATAAGCTCCTGACCAATATGCAGTACCTGTTTGAATAAATAAATACGGACATCTAATTCAGTCTCATTGCCTTCTTTTAATAGCTTCGGATGCTGACAGCTTCGAGATATCGCCTCTGCTATCGCACGCTGCGTTCCCTCATATAGATGAGAAAATTGCCACACATTGCTTTTCATTAATAATTCAGGATCAATCTCTCCAGCAGATGAAAGGGCGTGCTGATAATGAAATTGATAATTCGATGTCACTTCTTTCGTAAAAGGGAAATGGCGAATGGTCTTCGTCTCTTTCCATTCCATTAACGTGTGGATACGATCCCAGTATTCACGTTTGTCTCGTGTGACTCCCATCATTTTCGCAAAGAGATTTGGAATCTGTATCGTGTCGCGGTCTGCTTGAAAATTAGGGCGAATAAAGGATCGTTCCTTTGCAATCAAAAACAACTCATCATACGTTGTCTTCAGCGTAATAGAATGAGGGGTATGATCTCTGAATTGCCACGGCTTATACAGCATTGAATCTTCCGTATGGAGCACCTCTTCAAGCTCTCTTGTCGAGCGGTACGCCACCGTTGATTTCCTCTCCGGCTTTTCAGTAGGGAACGGTTCCAGCTTCGTAGTCCCCGGATACTGATCAATAAAAGTCAGCTTTTCTTCTGGATCTAGTTCGCGGAACGAATCCTCGCCCTCTGGATGAAATAGTACAACATCACAGCCAATCAGCATGACATAGTAAAGAAAATAAAGCTGACTTTTATTCGCCTCTCCATACCAAATGACAGCCGGCATTTTTTCTTCTATATTGACTTCCTTCAGCCATGGACCTAGATGATTATTTGAGAACTTTACGACATCCAGCAAAACACGGCGGAAATCGGGATGCTGAAATCCGCCTTCATGCAGCTGCTTGAAATGCTCAAACACCTTGATCAATGAAAGACGGATATGCCGGTTCATCACTGGGTTTGGATGGCGTACAATCAGCTGTTCACCATCTAAGAAAGCCACAAAGCGATTCACGGACAGTCCCTTTTCTTCTTGGTTAATCAAATGAATGCGTTGAAGCGCTTGAAAATGCTCCGGCTCAATATGACGATTGAGCGTTTCACTTAAAATATGAATGCCATCTGTTTCATATAATTCATGTAAATAAATAAAATAATCGGTTGCATCATGCGGAGTTCCAAGGACCCGGGCGGCGAGACGCGGCAAGGACAATGTATGCTCATCCTTTACATAACCATCTCTTTCAGGGAGCGGCTTTTTCAGCACGTTTTTCCAGGCTTCCTGCTCCGCCCGTGTTTGGTTAACAATGATTTCTTTATAACTCACGCCGCTCCTTCCTTTCTCCTATATTTTCTCGAAAGCTACTACTATCATATCATTCACCCTTCTACTTCTGCTATCGAATCGAGGGCTTTTTTGCGGTCGTCATCTGCTTTTTGACACAAGCGGTGATTTCATCTGCTGCTGCCATGCCAGATGCTACTGTCGGCTCAAGTAACGGATGAAAGTCGAGCACTTCTCCATGCCTTGGGGCAAAGCCCATATCCGCCTGTCGAATAAGTCCTGCATCTAAGAGGGAATCACCCGCTCCATATACATATTCAAGCGCCAGCCGTTCCTTTAGAAAAGCAACAGCATCCCACTTATTGAGCGGTGCCGGAATAAAATAAAGCTTCCGCCCTTGTAGAGACACCTGCCAGCCTCTTTCCTCGCCCCACTGCTTCAATTCGGCAAGTGGAATGCGAGAAAGATACTCATCTTTCATAATCAAATAAAGAAATCTTCCCTCTGCTGTCCGGGTACGCTTCACCCATGCCGCAACTGGCAGTTCGGAGATGGCTCTTAGCATCTCTCTGACTGACATACACGCTTTGAGCCTCTCATCAACAATGACCTGCCAATCCTCAAGCGGCTTGCCGTGATGCAGGATACAGCCCCCATTTGTCGTGACGGCATACTCGGGTTTGAGCTCTTGCTGAAAGAAGGTGATCCGTTCATATTGAGCGGTCGTTCTTGTCGTCACTGGAATGAACCAGCCTAACTGATGAATCATCTGCAAAGACTTCTTCGTTTCAACCGACATATAGGAAAGCGGACGCTCATCCAGCATCTCAACTAAATCATAATCTCCATCATACTCATACTGATCTAGCACTCGGTGTGAATAAATCAGCGTCCGGTCTAAATCACTGGCAAACGCACTTGTCTTCATGATGTCTGCTCCAACGGACGAATAAGTCCACAGCACGTATAGGACATATTGGCATATTCAATGACAGGAACGCCTCTGTCCTCTGCCAGAAGCAAAATATGCTTTAGCTTTTCCTGAGACCCAGGCTGAATTAAGATTTTCCAAGGAATTCTTCTCAGCAGCACACGGGTCGTCTCACCAACACCCGGTTTAATCAAATGAGTGTTTTCAATTTGAAACTCCTGACCGATCGCTTCAATCGACGCCATCCCCCGCCAATCCGCAGGCATCCCTTGCGTGAGGATGGTCTCTGCTTTCTCTTCTAGATTTGGTTCGAGGCTAGAAAAGGCTTCTTCAATTGTATCCACATACAGATTGGACACATCCTCATCAAGCAGCTCTTCATAATATTTTGCCCCATGGAAATCATCGGCATTGATCCAACGGTTGTTTAGTACCGTCCGACTAACAAGTCCAGATACAGTCGAATTCAGACAAGCACTAGGAATGAGAAAGTCCTCTCTCGTTCCGTAGACTGGTGTACAATAGCCTGGATCAGCGAGTACAGCCAGTTCACTAGAAAGACGAATACCGTACTTTCTTTCAAAATCAATCACCGCTTTTTGGAGCTCTCTCGAAATCGCACCTTTTCCGGTCCATCCATCAATAAAGGCAATCTCATAGCCCGGATGTTCCTTGAGCATATAATGCAGCGCATTCTCATCAATTCCTCGATCACGAATGATTGAGATGCTGTAATGAGGCAGTTCAAGACCATATGTCTTTCGAATATATCGTTTGATGAGCACCCCGATCGGCGTTCCCGCTCTAGCCAAACTGCAAAGCACCGTTTGGAAGCCTCGCCTTTTCACAATCTGTTCTGCTACAACAGCTACTGCTTCTGCTACCTTCTCCTTACTTTCTTTCAGAGATTCATAGAATAAATCCATATAAGATTCCGTTGGTTTATATTCAATCGGCAGCATTTCTGAATAATGCGCACCACTCTGAATCGAACGCTCCCGCTCCTCTGTACTTTTTTCCATCTCAATGGATGATAAATCTTTGAGTAAGAAGGTTACATCCTGCTCTGGATAGCTTCCCATCTTTGTATACACATTAGCCATTCACCTTCACCTCGTCTGATAAAGTCACAATATGCACATGCTTCACATGCCGCTCAGCAAATAAATGAACAAGCGGAAGCAATGCCTCCTGAGAGACCCTTTTCTCAAAGAAGAGAAATACATCATCATATTGACCTTTTGGTATGTTGTACACGTAATGCTGAATTCGAGCATCCTCTGGACTCACAAAGGTGAACCCATTTTGAACAGCATATCCATCCTTTTCAACTGGATGAATAGGGCTTCTCGTCGTTGAATGAAAGAGAACGCCCTCTCCCATATAGGCAGCCACTCTCATCGGTACATACATCAGCTCACCTGTTCCTAAACAAAGTGTCTGCTTTCCTTTGCGTTCCTTCTTCAGTTTCAATCCAGCCTCTGCGGCTGCTTGGTCGATGGCTGCCGTATTTGCTGCGTTTAAACCAAAACGACCCGTTTCATGTATATATGGCGAATGACCTGCCGAATTGGTTGCATGAGAACGTGCATACGGCACTTGCTGAAAGAAAGATTGAAGAGAGTGAAAAGAGAGATTTGGCAGATCCTTTTGCTCAGCAATCTCATACGAATAAGCTGGTTCATCCAGCGTTTTGCCCCGAAAGACCATTTGCCCTTTTAATAAAGACAATGAGGTGATGTGAATACCAAGCTCCTTTTCAAGCTCACAGATGGCTTTTTCGTGCTCCTCTGTCCTCCAGTCTAAAATAGAAAGAATCGTGTAAGAATGTCGCGGGTGCTTTGCATGAAGATCCCGGATGATATTGATATTCGTACGGCCTGTCGTGACTTCATCATCTACTAGCACGATAGGACGGACTGTTCTAAGCAATGATACGTCTGCATAACAAAGCTGATCCGTTGCATGTGAATGCTCTTCTTCAAAGACCAATGAAGGATCAAGATCCAGCAACTGCTCACGTGTCGTATGAATGTAAGATGCTCCTTCTAAGACGTCATACACACCGTGTCCAAGAGCGGTTGCTGTTTCTGCAAAGCCGATCACGATCGGCTGTTTTCCTACTGAAAGTTTCTCTTTTTTGAGCGCTTCGTAGGCTTTAGATAATACTGCGTGGTCATCTGTCTTGAGTGCTTCTACTAAAAGATCTTGATGCGGAGACGTCTTGCCTGTTTGCTCTTTGGCATACGCCATGGCTAAAAGACCCGAGACAAGGAGCGGTTTGACTGGATGAACAGGAATGTGTTTGCCAAGCACCTTACTAACGAATAAAAAGGCTCTTTTTTTGTTCACCCTTGCCGCCATGTCAAAAAGATGCTCTTTTTCTAGGTCAAGCGCACCTTCTTTGAGATCAAGCTCAACTTCCATATGTTCCAAGATGCTCAGCGTATGCGGCTTCTGCTTCTGTGAGTATGTCGATATAGCTTCTGTTTTCATGAAACACCCCGTAAATATCTGACTTCATTAAAATGTGCTCTGCCCATCTGTAATGGGGCTTCGTTTCATTCATTTTATTAGAGAAGGTACTCTTCATTACGCCAACTGTGCCGTCTGCATGTTCAAGAATGCTTAATGCATCCATATACTCTTCCTTCGTCACAACGTACATGCTTTGAACCGGCTTGAGATGTGTTGGATGAATAACCGTCTTCCCATGAATGCCGTTAGCCACATCGAGTTTTGTCTCCTTCAGTAAACCTTGTACGTCATCAAATTCAGATGAAGACGATTCACCACTCTTATGAGAAAGTGCCCGAATGAATGGCTTTTGTTCCTTTCGCGCAGGACCAAAATGCTCCCACACAGCCCCAGATATCACAAAAGAACGGCCAAAATAATTGATGATATCTGTAATCAAGTCAGCAATCAAATGAATTTCATATATGGTCGTGTCACGATCACGGCGAATCCCGTACAAACCACAAAGATCCGTTGCCCCAATGCGAATATTCAAAATATATTCCTCGTCATTCAGCAAAATCTGCTTTAACTCTGACAACACCGTATATCTTGTTTCTTTTTCTAGTAAATCGGGTGTTTCCAAAATGGGCATCCCATAAAGGGTTGTCTGCGTTTTGGCCGATGCCTGTTTCAGACTGTCCAAATATTCCTTCGCATTATGAACGGAGCACTTCGGGAACACAAAACCGGTAAGTAATTGAAGAGAGGAACCGAGCAAGTCTGCCATTTTGAGCAGCTGTTTCGGCGAACGAACGCGAATAAATATAAGAGGCACATGTTCAGCCGTTTCAGGAGCATGCGTGACTTTCTCTTTGAGACTGGTCAGTTGTGCCACTAGATTCTGTTCAGCCATATCCACTTCTTGATCACCGATGGCATCCTCCAAGCAAAAGACAACAGAGCAAAGCGCTTCATATTTCTGCGACAGCAGCATATCTGCTATATCTTGTCTTGTCGCAGGCATATACAAAGTAGCACCTAATGCATGCGCAAGTACGTGCCTTGGTGTCAATGAATGCATCGCCCCCGGCCGCTTGAAAAAAAGATCGTGCTGCCTCGCCTCTGATAAAAATCGAAAATACCGCATGCTGTGCCACCTCCTGTTGTTTAGAGAAAATCAATAACCTGATGATTCAAAAAAGGATGGAGCCGCTAGTCAACTCCATTCCTTTTTGATCATCCTATTCTTCTTTTGAAGCCGCAGCTTCGTTTGTCACATCTTGATGTTTCTTCTTATTGATTTTATGAACAATAAATGTTCCGATAAACGCTAGAATAATAATCGCAAAGAATGCAAGATGCGGAATTTCAATATGTGCAGCACTTAAACCCATTTTGATAGCAATAATCCCGATGAGAATAAACGCGGTATTCTCAAGCTCTGGAATACGGTCAATGAGGACAAGGAATAACTGTGCCACTGTACGCATCATGAGAATACCAAGCATTCCGCCTAATAGCAGAATCCATACTTGCTCAGATACTGCGAATGCCGCAAGAATACTGTCCACCGAGAAGGCAAGGTCCATAATTTCCACAGAAATAACGGTTGCCCAGAACACGCCAAATACGCGAATCATCCAGCCTTCTTTTTTCAATTCCTTCGCTTCATCATCTCCGTCACCTAACCAGAAGTGCTTAATGACAAGCCATGCTAAATATGCAGCTCCGAGAACCTTAATCCACCAGAACTTAATCAGCAGCATCCCTACGCCAATGAATAGAAAACGGAAGAAATAAGCGCCAATTAATCCGTAGGTTAATGCCTTTTTACGCTGCTTTTCTGGTAAGTGTTTCACCATGACGGCTAATACAAGTGCGTTATCTGCTGATAACAATCCTTCAAGCACAACAAGGGTCCCAATGAGTCCCCAAGAGACAGGGTTTGTTAATACCTCTGCCCACATATGCCAATCAAAAAACGAGGCATAGGTGTCCAACATATGTTTCAAAATGTCCAACTGGTTTTCCTCCTATAAGTGTAGAAGCATCAGCAGGCTTTCGCCTGCTGTTATTCTTGATCGCTGTTTCTTTCTCACTTTGGAAAAGGCCCTCATATGAGTTATTGGCAGCGCCTCTTGAATCGATTGATGTCTCGTCGTTTATACTTCTAACCCATAATTTTGACAAAGAGCTGCAAGTCCGCCAGAGAATCCGCTTCCGATCGCGTTAAACTTCCAATCGCTTCCGTGGCGGTATAGTTCACATACCACAACAGCTGTTTCGATTGAGAAGTCTTCCCCTAAATCAAAGCGAATCAATTCTTCCCCGCCCTCTTCATTTACAACACGAACAAACGCATTTGAGACTTGTCCAAAATTCTGGCTGCGCGCCTCTGCATCATGAATCGTTACTGTAATTCCGATACGATCAATGTTAGCAGGAATTTTTGAGAAATCAACGAGAATTTGCTCGTCATCTCCATCTCCTTCACCCGTCCGGTTATCACCTGTATGAGTGACACTGCCGCTTGGATGCTGAAGGTTATTATAGAAAACAAAGTCTGTGTCTTGCTGACAACGATTGTTTGCATCCACTAAGAATGCTGAAGCGTCCAAATCAAATTCGGCTCCACCTGAATATTTATTCGTATCCCACCCAAGACCGATCATCACTTTCGTCAGTCCTGGGTTGGTTTTTGTTAAATCGACACGTTGTCCTTTTGATAGCTGAATCGCCATATTCGAATCTCTCCTGTCCGTTGAAAATATAAAACGAGCTGTTACCCGATATCTAAGCCGAAGTCCGTTGCAATGCGGGCAAGTCCGCCTTGATAGCCCGATCCGACAGCTGAGAATTTCCATTCTCCGCCGTGACGGTATAATTCACCTACAATAATCGCTGTCTCAATAGAGAAGTCCTCTGCCAAATCGTAGCGAATCAGTTCTTCATTTGATGCTGCATTTAAAATACGGACGTAAGCGTTAGAAACCTGTCCAAAGTTTTGGCTGCGTGCTTCTGCGTCATGGATTGTAATGACGAAGGAGATTTTCTCAATACTCGCTGGTACAGTTGAAAGATCAACATTGACCTGCTCGTCATCTCCGTCTCCTTCACCTGTACGGTTATCGCCCGTATGTACGATACTTCCGCCACCGCCAGTTGTTTGATTGTAGAAAACAAAGTCAGATGGAGAGTTTGCTTTCCCTGCTGCATCTAAAAGGAATACGCTTGCGTCTAGATCAAAGTCATGTCCGCCATCATACTTGTTTACATCCCAGCCAAGACCTACGACTACTTTTGTTAAACCTGGATTCGTTTTTGTTAAATCAATTTTTTGACCTTTCGCTAAAGAAATTCCCACTAGGAATCTCTCCCTTCTGATTAAATGTAGTTTCTCGTAATATCGGCAAGCTTCGCATCGTTTGTACCATTTCCTACAGCAACAAACTTCCATTCATTTTCGTGGCGATAAAGCTCTCCAACGATTAATGATGTTTTCCCTGCATATTCATCTTTTAAATTATATTTCACTAGTTCTTGATTGTTTGAACGATCGACAATGCGAATGTACGCATTTTGAATCATACCAAAATGTTGATTTCTTCTAAGTGCATCATAGATGTTCACTACAAACACCAATTTATTCACATTGCCTGGCACCTTGCTTAAGTTGACGAGGACTTGTTCATCATCTCCGTCTCCTTCACCTGTCAGGTTGTCACCTGTATGCTCAACACTGCCGCACTTGCTTTTCAAGTTACCAAAGTAAATCAAATCTTTATTTTCAACAAACTTATCATTTTTCAGCATGAGCACTGAAGCGTCACAATCAATATCAGCGCCGCCTCCGCCACCAAACAGCTTACCTAAAAATCCGCCGCCTTGTGAAACTGGGTCCCAACCAAGTCCAACAAGAATATTCGTTAGCCCTGCTTTGCCTTTTGTTAAATCAATACGTTGACCCTTTTCTAATGTAATCGCCAAATCAATCACTCCTCCAGCATAATAAAAATCTATTTATTAAGCGATGGACCCTATTAAAATCATCATACATGAAAATTCGACAAATTTCATGAAATGACCTTGGAGCCTCTTACTCTTTTTTCTATTTACTAGTATATACGATCTACGTTCAAGATAGGTTTCAAACAGATGATATTTTTTTAACGAAAGATCCATGTTGAAAATGATTCATGTCGTAAATGAAGTGTTTCATGTGAAACATTGTCGAAAATTCTTGTCCACAGCTCTTACTGATAAATAACGTATTAATGTGGTTTCATATGTTGAAATAGAAAAGATAAAGCATAAAGTCAAAGAATAAACCCTTTCGTTTCCTTCCATCCGTTGATTTCTTTATACTTATATCCAACGTATTATCGAAAGGATGTTGATGATGCCATCACTTCATATATTAGATCAAGTCGCCATTCCTAAAGGTCAGACAGCACAAGAGACATTGATTCACACAACGCAGCTGGCTCAGCTTGCAGAAACCCTCGGGTATGAGCGTTATTGGTTTGCTGAACACCACAGCACAAGAGGGCTCGCTAGTACAGCACCTGAAATATTAATGGCACATATTGCCGCTCATACATCGACCTTACGTACAGGGTCTGGCGGCATTTTACTTCCGCAGTACAGCCCCTTTAAAGTAGCAGAGGTCACGCGGCAGCTTGAAGCTCTGTATCCAGGACGAATTGAAATCGGTGTCGGTAAATCTCCGGGCGGAATTGAAAGGACGAGACTGGCTTTGACAGACGGCGTGCATAAAGACCTATCTCAGTTTGACCGCCAGCTGAAGGATCTTCTCTTTTACTTATCAGACAGCCTGCCTTCTGGACACCCGCATGCAGGAGTCAAAGCTTCTCCGCTTGTTGATGCTCATCCGCCGGTTTGGCTGCTTGGTTTAGGAGAAAATAGCGCCATGCAAGCAGCAGAGCTTGGAATCAACTATATTTTTGGTCACTTTATCCACCCTGCACGCGGTAAACAAGCATTCGAGACGTATCGATCTCACTTTTCTCCATCTGTCTTTTCCACTCAGTCGCACGCTATGTTTGCCGTGTTTGTCATTTGTAGTGAAACTGATGAAGAGGCCGAACGGATCGCCAGTAGTACAGATTTATGGCTGCTGCGTGTTGAAAAAGGACTGGACAGCCGCGTCCCCTCTATAGAAGAAGCCAGCACCTATCACTACACCTCGCAGGAAAAGAAAAAAGTGTTACAAAACCGCCAGCGGATGATCGTCGGCTCAAAGGCAACGGTAAAAGAGCAATTACTTCGCTTGATGGACCGCTATCAAACGGATGACATCATGATTCTCAACAATTCATTTGATCCGATAGAAAAACAGCGTTCCTTCAAACGAATCGCAGAACTATTTTGAAGCCAATCCCCTTGGCTTCTTTTTTACGTTGTCATAAAAAATGGGAAATGTAACATAGAGATGTCAAAATCCTTCCGCCTGTCATCTGATCGCAAATGTGTCTTCTAATCGTTAGCGAACTGTAAACGCATAAAGGGTGTACCTTTTATATAGTAGAGGTACATATAAAAGAACCGTTTACGACGCTAGAAGGAAGGAGATGACAGGTCATGAATAAGAGACTCGACTGGGTCGATGCGGCTAAAGGAATCGGTATTCTGCTCGTGGTCATGGCGCATGTGCCCATTCCAGATTCGTTCAAGCAATTCATTTACTCTTTTCATATGCCGCTTTTCTTTTTACTATCCGGCATGATGTTTCGATCATCCTCACGCCCTGCTCTGTCATTTATTCAGAAGAAAGCCAAAAGCTTACTCTTGCCCTATCTCTATTTCTCTATCATTACGTATGTTTTCTGGTTCACCGTTACTCGTTTTTTTGCCTTTAAGGGACAAACGGATATTGACCCCTTCGTTCCTTTTACAGGTATTTTTATATCCAATGCAGATGAAGCTAGACTCACGCATAACCCAGCCATCTGGTTTTTAACAACGCTCTTTTTAGTGGAATTGATCTTTTTCTTTATGCACCGTCTGACAAAAGGGAAACCTGCCGTTTTGATTTTACTAACCGTCCTTTGCGGAGGCGCTGGATTTGCCTCTACCTTGCTTTTAAACCAAAGTCTGCCGTGGAATGCCAATGTCGCCTTGACGGCTGTTGTGTTTTATTCAATCGGATTTTTGGCAAAGCAATGGTTTGTGGAATTAAAAACAGACCCAACCCTTCTTCTTTGTACAGGTCTGCTTGTACTGACGGCTTACATGCAAAGCTTTAATTCGCGGATCGATATGCGCGTGAATGACTATGGTGATCTTTTTCTTTTCTATGTATGTGCACTGCTCGGTTCAGCTGCCGTGATTTATTTAAGTTTCAAATTCAAAACGTCCCCTATTTTGACGTATCTCGGACGAAATTCCATTGTCATTCTTGTCTTGCAGTTTGCCGGCATCGATATCATGAAAGCATTTGTTTATTATGGACTTGGTATCAATATTGCAGATACAGCGCAGCTCTCTTGGACTCTCTTTTACACGATTGGAACATTGCTGCTTATGGTGCCATGTATCTCCTTCCTAAGCAAATACCCGATGCTGCTCGGCAAACCAGCCAAAGCCGCACACCGATACGAACAAAAAACATCCGCCGGCTGAAAGGGCGGATGTTTTTTGGATTAATCATTGATTTGAGAAGGGTAAAGCGTCATTCCTCCATCTACAAATAAAGTGGTGCCTGTGATATACGAAGCTTCCTTAGATACGAGAAATGCAGCAGCGGACCCAATCTCCTTCGGTTCACCAAATGCTCTCATCGGAATCTTTTCAAGCTGCTTTTGTTTTTTCTGTTCATCCTGCAAATCATCATTCGATTCGGTCGCCATTGTACCTGGTGCAATCGCATTGATCCGAATACCTGCTTCCGCATAATCAAGAGCCAGCGTTTTTGTCATCATGTTCATTCCGCCCTTGGAAGTGGAATAGTGAACATTGAACGGGCGCGGTATTTCCTGATGGACACTGGATATATTTAAAATAGACCCTTTGATGTCATGCTCCATCATATAGGCGATTGCAGCCTTTGCCCCTAAAAAGGCGCCTGTGATATTCACATCAATAACTTTTTGCCATTGCTCGAGCGTCATCTCATGCGGCATCACTTCTTCACCATTAAATCCTGAATTATTGACGAACACATCGACTGTACCGAAATGCTCCAGGGCTGTATCCATGATGGCTTGAATGCCATCCTCTTTGGAGACATCCGCGTGTACTTTCACCGCCCTACCTCCATTCTGCTGAATGGCTTGTACCGTTTCTTCAGCACCCTCTTCATCACCTTTATAGTTCACAACCACATTCATCTGCTCTTGTCCAAATCGTAATGCGATGGCTTGTCCGATTCCTTTTGAAGAACCTGTGACAATGGCTGTTTTTCCTTTTAAATCTTGATACATCATTATTTCCTCCTATCACGTGCTTCATCTAGTTGATACACAATGGTTACCCATTTTGAAAAAAAGAAAAACACAACCCTCTGCAATCGTTGACTACGAGGATTGTGCTGTTCATCAAGCTAAAAAGTGTTATAGACATTTTCACATGTTTCAGCAGTTGGCTGATAAAAGCAATGCGACTTATACCTTGCCACAAAAGGCTGATTGTACCACGTCGCTGGACAATTACCAGGCGGTTTAAAATACCAAAGGCTGAATTTTGCTGGCCAAAATCGTTCTCCGTTAATATTCCTCCGCGCAAGTGTTTTTTCCGTTTCTCGTGCTCGTTGATAAAAATAACCGTGCGTGACTGCTTCAAATGCATGCTCTTGATAAATCATTTGTGGAATCGTACGCAGCCCTTTAAAGTCAGAGCAGTTGGCACGCAACCGGTTGATGCCCACATTTCCTACGAGCAGCATCCCTTGCTTCCCTTCACCTTCTGCCTCAGCTCTCAGCAGTCTGGCCATGAGATCAATATCAGAGCTTGTCGCTCTTACCACTGCCATACATCCACCTCCATTCGTTTCTCTTTTATTTTATGTAGGGTTTCTGTGTAGATGACTGCCATTTTGAAGGGAAAAGACACATTCCGTGTCGTGAGCCTGTCTAAATACCTCAATATTTTGCTGGACATGTGTCTCTCTGGCAACAACACACAAACCAAGTAATCATGCGCATAACAGGAAAAAATATTCATTACTATAGACTCATTTACAAGTCATAAAAATCCTTCTAATTGCTACACCATTATCAAAAACAGTCATTTGAACCTATTCAACAATCCGACTCAAAACCTTAAAATATAAAATGTTGAGTTTTTACAGGAGACATCAAATCATAATTTACAAGTTTCTCCTCTCAACTTAGTGTCATTTTTACTATTTGAAGCTGTGCAAACTTAGAAACGCACTGAAGTATTGACAGTACTTTCGCTTCATTCTACAGTAAAAAACATACAGTATTTTTCTTTTTGTGCAAAAAGAATGATATGAACTAAAGCTTTCCAATGAAATTCACCATAAAACCCGAGGAGGAAAACACGTCATGTTTAAAAAGAAATTATCCCTGTTTCTTCTAATCTTGTGTGTCACTGTTGTCGCTGCTGCTTGTAGTGGTGGAAAAGAAAAGTCAGCTGCAAAGGAAAAAGATACAAAATCCCTTGATTCAGCAGAGGTAAAGGTAGAAAGTGCTGAGTACACATTACCACCTCAATACGATACATCTGTACAGGATGATCAGTATGTACTAAAAGTGAACGTATCTGTAAAAAATATCAGCAAAGAGCCTCTAAATGTTGATAAAAGCAACTTCACGCTTTACCAAGATGACTCACAAGTGTCTACGATCTCACCAGATGATTACAACGAAGTATTATCTTCTAGCTCTCTAAATGCAGGAAAAGTATCAAAAGGCGGTCTTTTCTTTGTTGTTGATAAAGAAAAAGACTATCAGCTTGTGTACAATGAGCCAGGTAGTGGTTCTAAAAAAGATGACAAAACACTAGAATTCGATATTAAAGGTAAAGACTTAATGAAAAAAGCAGATACACTTCAAGCATCTGCAAAAGCCCTTTCTTCTTATATTGATGTCATGATTTTTGGTAAGAATAACGACGAGTTCGAAAAACTAACAGGTGATAACAAATCAACTGTTGTAAACCAATTTGATAAATCATTCAAACAAGGCTACATCACGTCATCAGGTATTTCTTCTAGCTCAGCAAAGGACGAAAACCTTGATAAGCTTTTAAAAGCTGTAAAAGAAACATTAGCTGAAAAATCAAAAGTCTCAACAAAAACAAAAGCCATCAGTGGTGATAAAGCTGTTGTGACTGTAACTCTTACACCAATTGATGCAAGCCCGCTTGTCGATCGTCTAAAAGAGAAAGCGACTGAGTTCTACAGCAAAAACCGTTCAGCGTCTTATGATGAAGCACAAAAATATTTACTCTCGATCTACCCAGAAGAGTTCAAAAAATTAGGACCTTCATCTTCTGAAGAAACAGTAGAAGTCAACATGAAGAAAAATGACATCGACCAATGGAAACTTGATTTGAACGATTACAAAACAAGCTCATTAGTTGAAAAGTTCATCAAGAACTAATGGAAAACCCCCGATGCCGGGGGTTTTTTCTTATCATTTACCGTCTATGATGAAGGATTTTCTTTTACAGCTTCATACTCTTTTATCACCTCAACCGGATCAACCGCATCCTCCTCTTGTGCGTATTCCTCTACATAAGGATCCATTAATTTCTCAAACTTTTGCTCATCGTCTACTAAAGCAACATACGTTTCATATCCTTCAAAATCAGATGGATATAAATGTGCAACGGAACTACCCGTTTCTAATGCCTCATCTATCGCTTTTCTTAATTCCAATAATCCTTTCCTGTTCCCCAAAATAAACGCTTCAAAATGGTGTGTTTGTTGAGCATATATATTACATAGCTCTAGCACATCATCGTCTTCTGTTTGATCAAACATACACGAATCACCTCTTTAAATAAATTAGGATAATAATGTAACATTATGACATTCCTTTCACCCGATTGTGAATCTCTTTTAAATAAATCTCTGGATATAAAAAAACTTGCAGATAAAATCTACAAGTTTTTACTTTCTTTATTTTGCAAGCATCCACTTTTCTTTCATAAACAAGCTTCTCACGATGACAAACAAGATGACGACTGCGAGAGCTGAGGAGCCGAGTGTTAGAGTGACGGCCATCGGATCGATGATGCCAAACATTAATTGCTTACAAAGCGCGTGAATATTAAGGAATGGGATTGCAAAGTAATACGTATCTAGCTGCGTAGCACCTGCTCTCATGGTAAAGAACATCGGGATTACACCTAATGTAATGATCATGGACATGTACGATTGTGCTTCTTTTACTGAGCTTGAAACGACACTGAGTAGCAGTTCAATCATCGATACCATGAAGGAGAAGATGATGAGCGCCGCAAACATGACGGCGATAATGCTCCACATTTGATCACCAAAGTTCAGTGCTTGTTTTAGCTTTTCTGTAAAGAGCAGTGTGGATAAAAGCAGCATGCCGATCGCTACAATTCCACTTAAAATCCCGAACATGGAGACAGCCAGCCATTTTCCGATGAGAATTTGGAGTCTGCTTGCAGGTGTGAGGAACAACGCTTCAATGGATTTTCGGTCTTTTTCACCCGCTACAATATCAAGCGCAGCTGGCAAAGCACCTGAGATGACGGAGGTCACCAAAATCATTGGAAGAAGAATCGACAAAAGCATAGAGGTCATGCCATTTTCTCCTTCATCGCCTTCTTCTACATCAACGGACTGCACCTCAAATGGATGAATAACTGACGTGTTGATTTGATCAGCCGCTAAACGCTTTTCTACGACTTGGTTTTGATACTGCTCCAATAAGGATTGCAGCATTTGAACCGCAATGACCGAATCATCATCTGTTGTATACCCATGAATTTTAATTGCAAATGACTTTTGATGCTGAAGCATGTCGTCTGCCTCTTTCGGCATTTCCAGGTAAGCATTCGCCTTTCCATCTTTGACAGCTTGCTGCGGGTCATCAAAAGTTTCAAGTGTGAGGTTTTTGACCTCTTTGATCATTTGATTCATTTCCGTTGGAAGCTGTTCATTCAATGCGACCGTATAGGTTTCATCTCCTGGATCTGCAATCATGCTTTCATAAAAGAACACCAATCCAAGCATCGTCAAAAGAGGAATCAGCACTGTTAAGAGTAACGTTTTTCGGTCTCTTAGCGCATCTGTCATTTCTTTTTTAAATACGGTTTTCCACATTATGAAATCCCCCTAGCGAGCTTCGACATAAAGATATAGTTCAAGTCATCACTTTGTTCCTGTGTATATAATTCTGGAAGTGTCCCTTTATACACAAGTTCTCCTTGATGAATCATCATCACACTGTCACAAAGCTGGCTGACTTCTTCCATGATGTGACTTGAAAAAAGGATGGTTTTATTTTGCTGCTTGAGTTGATGAATAAAATCTCTGAAAATATTACTTGATGTGATATCCAAGCCTGTTGTCGGCTCATCAAATAAAATAATATCAGGATCATGAATTAAGGTTCTGGCAATCGCCACTTTTTGTTTCATTCCTCTTGAGAATCCTTTCACCTTGCGATCCATGTATTGTCTCATCCCAAAACGCTTTGCCAAATCCTCTATTCTTGCTTTGATTTCATGCTGATCTAAGCCATACAATTTGCCAAAGTATTCAAGGTTTTCTCGTGCCGTCAAACGATCGTAAAGCCCCGTCTCACCGCCAAACAAGACACCAATTCGCTTTTTCACTTCCGTTGATTCTTTCACCGTATCAAAGCCTGCGACAGTGACTGATCCGTGCGTAGGTTCTAATAATGTGGCAACGGCGCGTAATAAGGTGGTTTTCCCTGCTCCATTTTCTCCTAGGATGCCAACGACTTCCCCTTCCTTCACGGAGAACGTCATATGCTTCATCGCTTTTACAACCTTTTTCTTATCTTTAAACCAGCAACTACAATCGCTGAGAGTAATCATGTGGTTCGCCCCTTTCAACTTTCTAAGTCTATGATAGAAAAAATGACGCTTGCTTGACATAAAAATGTCGCGAAACGTCCTTTTTCTGTCTTGAAATGATCTATTTTAAAAAAACAAATGGTAAAATAGACAAATAATAAGAAGAGTCATAGGTGATTTTTATGATAAAAGTAGGTCTCGTTGACGATTACCGAGTAGATTTAGAAAAGCTGCATGCCATTGTAGGCAGAATGGAGGCTGTGGAGATTGTCTTTGTCACGCAGTCAGCAGAAGATGCATATGAGAAGGTCAAAAAAGGAGATATTGATCTGTTGTTCGCAGACATTGAAATGCCCGGAATGTCCGGTTATGAATTAGCGGATCTCATTCACTCTCATGCACTGAATGTCGATGTTGTCTTTGTGACAGGAAACAGCGGATATGCGGTCCATGCGTTTGATTTAAATGTTCATGATTATATTATGAAGCCCTACCAAGCTGATCGAATTGCCAAATCCTTAGAGCGCTACATGTCCACCAAGCAGGAGAAAAGCATTCATGGACGGCTTCTCATAAAGCAGCAGTCAGAAATTCACGTGCTTCAAAAGAAAGATGTCATTTTTGTTGAGCGAACAGGCCGGTCAACCACCATTGTCACAACAACAGGAGATATCCAAACATATCAGACACTAAACGAGTTAAAGGGCGATCTAGCTGAAAAAGATTTTATCCGCTCTCACCGATCATTTATCATCAATATACATTACATTAAGAACTTCTCGGCATATGCCAAAAATTCATTTATCGTGTCTTTTGAAGGTACTGATAAAAAAGCCATGATGACCAAGCAGCAATTAGAATACTTTAAGAAATATTATTTTTAAGGAGAACGAACGTGAACGCTTTCTATCTTGGATTCCGCATATTTGCTCTCATATGGCTAGGTCTTGCGTTTCATGCAGTAACTGAAGCTTTTCTGCCTCAATCATCAGGAGTGCTGTGGCTCCTCACTTTTTGCGTGATTGGTCTTTATACATGTTTCATATACAAAAGGTTTTTGCCTCATGTAAGTGGTTATGTAATGTTGGGTGCTTTTGTGCTCTTTACCTGTGCAGGTCTTTCCCTTTTTCTGACGCAAGGAAATGGATGGAGCTCTCTTCTGGTTTTTGTGATCATCATGACAGCAGATATCCTTTCATTGAAGATGATGCAAACGGAGAGACGATTAAATGGGCGGCTTCAAGAGCTGATCAACGCAGAATCAAGAACCAATGAATTGCTACTTGAGCTGCGCAGTAAACATCATGAAACTGCTAGACATTTAAATGCCTTTTCCGCGTCAAACGACGAGCATGAGATCAAGGATTTGATTCAGCAATACGTCAAACATTTCCCTTGGATGAAAGGAGAAAATGCCTATTTGGCCTCAACCCTGCATTCCTTTTTTCAACGGGCTGAAAAAGAGGACATTGCCCTTTCTCTAGACCTTCAAGCGCCTTTTTCATCGCTTCCTTTTTCTAAGGCGGATCAGGTTAGTTTTACTGGAAACTTGCTTGATAATGCTCTAGACGCAGCGATTGAAGCGAAGCAAGCAGGGAAAGAGGGCAGCATCTCGATTGCGACCTCTATTCGAAGCGGGCTCTTTTTAATCCATTGTGAAAACAGCACAAAAGGAATGGAAAAACACGTGTTAGACCATTTGTTCAGAAACTTTGGACGCTCGACAAAAGGCGGCGATCATCAAGGAATGGGGACGTATATCATTCATCAGCTTGTTAAAAAGGCAGACGGTACTCTTGATTTCACTTACCGTTCTCCATATTTGCGACTTGTCATCAAAATCCCCCTCACGACATAAAAAAAGGTGCAGCTAAGCACCTTTTTTTATTAAGAGAAAATCTGGTCAATTTGATTGATTTCTTCTTTTGTTAATTGAACGTCGTTTGTTTTGAGATTTTGCTGAACTTGCTCAGCTCGTTTTGCACCTGGAATAATGGCATCAATCCCGTCCTGTGCTAAAAGCCAAGCGAGTGCGACGTGTGCCGTTTCGGCGTTTTTAGATTGTGCAATTGCCTTTAGCTTGTCTACTTTTTCGAGATTTTGAAGGAACGCCTCACCTTGGAAAAGCGGATCTTTTGCTCGAATATCATCAAATGTCGCATCCTTCGTAAATTTACCAGTCAACAAACCTGACGCCAACGGGAAATAAGGAATAAAGGAAATACGATGCTCGACGCAATAAGGGAGAAGATCCTTTTCTGCCTCACGTTTCAGCAAAGAATATTCCGACTGAAGCACATCTAAGTAGCCATCTCGATTAAAGGCTTGAAGCTGTTCAAAATCAAGGTTAGATGCACCAATCGCCCTGATTTTCCCTTCATCCTTCAATTCCTTTAATGTGCCTGCTACTTCTTCCAGCGGCGTCCGGCCGTCCGGGAAATGCATATAGTATAAATCAATATAATCTGTTTTCAGTCGTTTCAGGCTATTTTCGACCTGCTCTCTTAAAAAGTCTCGGCTGTTATCCAATTCAATTTGTCCGTTTACTTCTTTATGAGCCCCTTTTGTCGCAAGGACAAGGTTTTCTCTACCGCCTCTTTTGGCAATAATCTCACCAATCAATTCCTCTGAACGGCCCAGCCCATAAATAAAAGCAGAATCTAAGAAATTGACACCTTGATCAAGAGCTGTCTCCACAAGCTCTCTTCCGGCATCTTCACTCAGGTTCGGGAACAAATTATGTCCACCCACCGCATTCGTACCAAGCCCTATCGGATTCACCTGTAAATTAGTTCGTCCAAGCGTTACCTTTTTCAAAAGCTCATCTCCCTTATCTGCTTAATCATCCTTATTTTCCCATGAATCCTTTTCAACATTCAAGTATCCTGCTCTCTGAAGCAGCAACACCCTCACTTCAAGATTTTTACCTAAAAAACATTTAAAACAGATAATAAATCTACAAATTAATTCTTATTGACCGGTATTTTAGACTTACAAATTTCCTTTTATTATTGATTTTTGTGTCAATTTCTTTCAAAGATAGGGACTAAAACCTATTCCTCAGCATGATTAAATTTCGATAGAATGAAAAGTGCAAATCGTCATAAGGAGATTTTCCCCTGTAACACCCGAATATACCATCCTATCTGTTTCTTTTATCATAGTCAGATAGCGGGAATGAAATGACGAAAGAAAAGCAAAGGAGCATTAACTGTGAATCTTAAAAAAATAAGCGCACTCCTCATGATTTCATTCGTGATGATTATCTCTGCAGCTTGCCAGAGCTCAGCAAAATCAAGCAACGCTGATCAAAAATCAACAAAAACAGCAGAGGTAAAAGTCGATAGCTACGTATATACGTTACCAGAAGACTCATCAACTACGC
The DNA here is from genome assembly GCF_038610765.1 of Bacillus sp. FSL R5-0422. NCBI lineage: Bacteria > Bacillati > Bacillota > Bacilli > Caryophanales > Bacillaceae > Bacillus > Bacillus sp. FSL R5-0422. Next base: position 291,636 of record NZ_CP152014.1, on the reverse strand, counting down.
TAAGAGACAATGAATTGGTACTAAAAGTCAACCTGACGATTACAAACAAAGGCGACAAAGCTCTCTCATTATATAGCTCTGACTTCTCCCTTTATCAGGACGATGCCAAAGTATCTGATTTAAAATTTTACGGCAGTAAAGACCGTCTTGATCTTGGTTCATTGAACAAAGGAAAATCACAATCAGGTGCTCTTTATTTCCTAGTAGACAAAGGGAAAAAATATCAGTTCGTGTACCAAGACAGCATCAAGAAAAACAGTGATTCGATCGAAATCAACCTAGATGGAAACAAAATATTGGATACAGCAAAAAAGCTGGATAACCCTGCAAAAGCGCTATCCGCTTATACGGATATCATTGTGTTTGACAAAAAGAACGATCAATTTGCAGATTTAACGGGCGACAATCAATCCGATGTCGTGAATAAATACCACGATATGTTCGTAAAAGACTTCAAAAGAACCGCCGGCATGTACGGCAATGAAGTAAGTGACCGTGATATTCTGTCGATGTACAAACGGATTCAAGACACCATGAAGGATAAAACCAAAGTAGAAACAAGTGTAAAAACCATCTCTAATGACGAGGCGAAGGTTGTCGCTCAAGTAACAGGCATTGATGCTACTAACTTAAAAGACAAACTAGACAAACAAAGAGACGAGTTTTACAACCGCAAGATCGGCTCTAAAGAAGAATTGTATAAGAAAAGCTTAAACTTGTACGCATCTGAATTCGAGAAGCTTCCCCCAGTCTCCAGCCCGACTGAATACGAAGTGAAAATGAAACGTAATGGGGATGGTCAGTGGAAAATTGACCTCAACGATTACAATACATCCCAGTACATGAGTGGTTTTATTAAAACAAGATAATCATGAATTAAAAAAAGACGCTGGCCCAATGAAGGAGCCGCGTCTTTTCTTATGCTATACCGTCGCCTCTTGTTCTTCTTTCACCGCTTTTTCGATATCTTTAAAACGGCTCGATACAGTAGACGCACTAATGCCATACTTTTTCGCTATTTGCGCTTGAGAAAGCGGGGCATCGCTTGCAAGTGAATGAATGTAATATTCGATTCCCGCAGCAAATGATGCTGCTTTACGGATCACAGGTGATTTCTGATCACAATAGGCTTTCCACACAGTTAACGCGCCATCAGTCAGGCTTTGGTCCCCGTGTTCCTTCATTCCGTCTTCAATCAGCTTAGCTGTTTCCAGTTGAACGTCACTTGCCCAGTCCATGCGATCTGCTGTTAGGCCCGTATCGCCTTCTGTTTGAGCAGATGTTTCTGATTCTTCTACTTCTTGCTTCGCAAACATGCACTCCAACACGTTAGGGAATGATTCTCTCATAAATGTGCTGCGCGTTCCTCCATTTGCCTCATATGCTTCAACAAGCTGACGAACTTGAAGAAGAAGCGTATCTGTAAACTCTTTCGCAAACATCGTATATTGAATGAAAAACTCTGCTTTTTCTTCAAATTGAACAGGGAATCCAAGCACGAGACTTCCCTTTTCAGGTAGCACTGTTTGATCCGGTTTTACATCTACTTCAACCTTTTCAGCTGTCACCATATTCTCAAAGTAAAGAGACTCGTCCGTTTTTTCATTTAATAAAAGCAAAGATGGTTCCATGTCTGTCCATGATTGAACCACTTGTTTTGTTTTCGGACGGGTAATATCTTCCGCTTTCTTTGTCAGGAATTCTTGGAAGATGGTTTCTTTTTGGTCCGTTAATGGACGGAAAAAGATGCCCCATACACTCAAATGAAAGACCGAGATTTGTTGCGTTTCTTTATCCATATCTGCAAGAAAAGAAAACTCATTAATGAATTGATTGATGGCTCTCTGATGTTTAGAGAATGCATAATTCATTAAATCCTTTTGAACTTGTACAGCTTCCTTAAACACAAGCTCAGACGTTTGTTCTCCGCCTGACTTTTGACCACAGCAATGTTTATATTTTTTTCCGCTTCCGCATGGGCAGAGCGCATTTCGTTTAATTTTTCCCAAAATAAAACCTCCGACATTCTAGTCTAACCTCACTATTTTAACAAACGTTTGCACAAGAGAGTTTTATTTTCAAGAAAAAAGAAAAATCAGAATCATCAGTTAAATGATAAAGATACATAAACATCACGAAAGATCATAGGAATAGCGGTCTTTTCCTGTTTATTTTCTCCAATCATTCCAATAGATTTTCTTCAGCTCATTCCCTCAAATAACTGCTTTGCTTCAAAATAAAAAATTTGAACAAACTTCTTCGTATTGACTCTGCCCGTTGAACCTGCGGATGGAGAGGTCTTCTGCATTTCTTTCATTCTTTGGCTGACATCGGTAAAGTCAAAAAACTTTGACGCATAGTGCTCAAACTTAGGATTCGAGAAATCTGTTAATCCTAGTGAAGCAAAATGATTCAAGGAATGATGAATAGCACGTCTAATCCGCTGCTCTGCCGCTTTCACTTCTCTCATCACTTCGACATCGGTTGCCCCATGATCCAGCTTCCTCTCCGCCGTTTTGATAAAGAGCTGCTTTAATGGCGGGAAATTGACCTCATGAGAATTGGCTGACTGTGTTTCATGTAGGTAGATCAGGATCTCTAGTAAATCCTTAGATCCACTCTCTCCAACAATTCCTAGTTCAGATAAAAGAAATTCCCCCGCCTCTTTCATCGTCCTTTTCTTCAAACCAGTACCCGTCGTATGATGAGAAATAACAGGCTCTAGCGGCAGCACATGGCGAAGGGACGCTTGAATATCATAAATCGATTTCTCCAGCTTGATCCGCTCGATGACTTTTCGAATCACACTGACGATTTCAATGCGATTGACAGGCTTATGGATATAATATTCAATCCCTAATTCATAGGCTTCTGCCATCATCTCTTTCGCCTCTACTTGGGAAATCATCATGATTTTGCCTTTGAATTCAGGGTGAATATGACGTATGGTTTGAATGCCATCTCTAGCAGGCATCAAAAGGTCAATCAGAAGGATGTCTATTTTTTTTAGGTTCAATGAATGTGCCTCTAATCCAACTCCGTCATCGGCTTCATCCACGACCTCTCCCAAATCTTCATCCTCAATGATTTGGCCTAAAATCGAGCGTATTGCACGATCATCATCTGCAATGAAAAATCGCATACACTCACCCTCTCTGTATTAAATTTTGTATAGGAAGGATTAGCTGAAAAGCTGTTCCCTTAGTTTCTCTTTGTTCGATTTTAATTTGACCACCAAGCTCTTTAACCAGCTCTTTCACATAGGATAATCCAATCCCAGTTGATGGTGTTCCATATGCATCAAATTTGGAAGTATAGCCTGGATCAAATACTATGTCTCTCATTTTTTCTGGAATCCCCGGGCCATCATCTTCAATCCGAATCTCTATTTTATCATGACTTCCTTTCAATACGAGTGAGATCATTCCGTTACCCTCTATGGCTTCAACCGCATTTGCCATTAAATTATTAATGAGCGATAAGAAAATGAACACATGGTAATCATGCAAATGAATGCCTCTTATATCAGATGAAAAGGAGATGTTTTTCCCTAGAGAGAGCGCATACTTTTCTTGAATGCGGAGAACAATTTGAACAAGCTCTTCCGCCTTCATATAGTCTTGCATATTTTCCTTAGAAATCAGCTTAGAAAGCCCAGCATAAATACGCTGATTGTCCTTTTTCACTTCATGGATTTCTCCTGCAAGCTTCAACAGTTCTTGACTCACTTCCTTACCTGCTTCGTGTTCATAAAGGAGACGATACAGCCTGTATGATTCTTGCGTAATATGCTCTGTATGTTTTAACGTTTTCTTTAAATGAACCGTTTCTTCATATAAATTAGAAATGACCATCATCATATGCTCATTTTGTTTCATGATTTGCTTCTCTCTAGATTGTGCCTCATACAGCTTCATCATATTAAAAAAGCTGATCACCACAAAGCTGTGAGCAAATGCAATGAGAAACATATCACTTAGCTTTGATAGCGTCATCGTCGTATCAAATACTAAATATTGTACAAACAGCTCAACAAAATCAGCCAATAATTCAATTATTAGACCAATGATGCCAATAAAAATAGAGCGCTGTTTAAAACGTCCCGTACGGACGGCAAAGAACAGGAATGCATATGTAAAATAGAAAAAGAAACTTGGGAATTGCTGATAAAATGATGCGGCGAAACCAGCATGATGCTGAATTAAATCTAAACCTACTCGAAAAAGCACAATGGCTGCGCCTGTTAAAAATCCGGGCAAGAACGGTCTAGATTTTCTTAAGAGTAATAAACAAAAGAAAAACGCAGGTGCGCCAAAGCTGATCCGGAACGTTTCATTCACAGGATAAAACTTCAGTTCTCCTGCAAGTGGCACAATCACCACCATGAAAATTAATATGAATGCGTCTTTTTTAACAAGCTGGTTTAAACTCAAATGACTGACATCCCTTCCCCTTTTTGCATAGCCACAGTATACAAGGAGACTCTTTTCTTCACAATGTACAAAAAAATAATTTTCACAGCGCGTATTTCCCCAAAATCCTTTTTTATGACTATTCACCGAGATGGCATGGTGACCTTTCAGCTATTCAGCATGTTGGTGATTGTCTACAATAATGGGAATTGTTTAGACAATCATCGACAAATCGATTTTTATTTGTAAGTTTTTCTGTAGATTTACGTCAGATTGTATAGTTTCCAAGATAAATTGAATAAATAATTTTAGTGAAACTATATGTAAGCGTTTTCTTAGTTTTCACTAAAAACCCTTTTTGTTTTTTCGCCGCCAAAGCCTTCATTTGAACATATATTTAGGTGTAAAGGAGTGGTACAAGCAGCGCATGACAAGTTCTTTGAAGATGTGTAACATGTTTTCGTGCCTATTTGATCGCATTTTTTGTCATCCGCCAATTCAATAGGGTACTTTTTGATTTTTGATTGGAGGAATCGTATGAAAACAGCAATTTCTAATAATACACAACACGCATGCCAGTCTTCTGTTGATCAATGGGCAGAAGAAATTCGTCCGTATTACAAAAATGGACAAAACGCTGGCTACATTCCAGCACTCGGAAAAGTGAATTCCTCTCAACTTGGTATCAGCGTGATAGGCCCAGATGGATCATCTGTACGATATGGTGATTGGGACGTTCCCTTTACCCTGCAAAGTATCTCAAAAGTCATCAGCTTTATAGCTGCCTGTTTAGGAAGAGGCGTTCCTTACGTCTTGGATCGGGTAGATGTAGAGCCAACTGGTGATGCATTTAATTCCATCTATCGTCTTGAGATGCATAAACCAGGGAAGCCCTTTAATCCAATGATTAATGCTGGAGCTATTACCGTATCCTCCATCCTTCCCGGAAAGACTTCTACAGAAAAGCTAGCATATATTTTCGATTTAATCGAAAACTTAATAGGAAAGCGTCCATCTGTTAATGAAGAGGTTTATCAATCAGAATGGGCAACTGCGCACCGTAACCGTGCTCTTGCTTATTACTTAAAAGAAACCAATTATTTAGAATCAGATGTCGAAGAGACATTAGAAGTGTACCTAAAGCAATGTTCCATCGAGGTCACAACAGAGGACATCGCCTTGATTGGACTCATTATTTCAAGTGATGGCTACCATCCCTTTAAACAAGTCCAAGTCATCCCAAAAGATATCGCAAGACTAACAAAGGCATTGATGCTGACATGCGGCATGTATAATGCATCTGGTAATTTTGCTGCTTTCGTAGGCGTACCAGCCAAAAGTGGCGTGTCTGGAGGAATTATGGCTTGCGTTCCGCCAAGCGCAAGAAGAGAATTCCCATTTCAGACAGGCTGTGGAATCGGTATTTATGGTCCCGCCATTGACGATTGTGGTAATAGTATTACCGGTGTTATGATGCTGAAAAAGCTCGCTAAAGAGTGGGATCTCAGTATTTTTTAAGAAATAGGATGAATTAGAAGAGGTGATGTTATGAATGGTTTATTAACAACAACAAATGGTTTTCTATGGTCATATATTATTGTTGCACTATTAATTATTGTCGGCCTTTATTTCACATTCAGGTCTCGTTTCCTTCAAGTGCGTATGCTTAAGGAAATGGTGATTGTTCTGAAAGAAGGAACAAATAAACAAAAATCTGGCGTATCACCGTTCCAAGCCTTTGCTATTAGTATGGCGGCTCGGGTTGGAACTGGGAACATTACTGGGATTGCGATCGCAATTGCCATGGGTGGTCCTGGCGCTATTTTTTGGATGTGGATTCTAGCCATTATTGGTTCTGCGTCAAGCTTTGTTGAAAGTACGCTTGCCCAAGTGTATAAAGTAAAAGATCCATCCGGCTTTCGCGGTGGTCCCGCCTACTATATTGAAAAAGGCTTAAAGAAACGCTGGATGGGGGTTTTGTTTGCTGTATTAATCACCATTTCTTTCGGTATTGTCTTTAATGCTGTACAGTCAAACACCATTACCATTGCTTTTGAAAATTCATTTGGCACAAATCGTTTGCTCGTAGGCGTCATTATGGCTATTGGATTTAGTATCATCATTTTCGGCGGGGTTAAAACGATTGCCAAGATGGCAGAATACATTGTGGTCTTCTTAGCTGTCGCTTATATTGGTATTGCTCTTTTTGTGATGATTACAAACATTACTGAACTGCCAGGAGTTATCCAAACGATAATTTCACATGCATTCGGTATTGAGCAGTTTGCAGGTGGTACCATGGGTGCCGTCATTATGGAAGGGATCAAACGGGGTCTATTCTCAAACGAAGCTGGGATGGGTAGCGCACCAAACGCTGCTGCAGCTGCCGTGACGAGCCACCCTGTAAAGCAAGGATTGATCCAAGCATTTGGTGTCTTAATTGATACACTGATTATTTGTACAAGTACTGCCTTTATCGTTCTTTTCTCAAGTGCATATAAAACGACAAAATTAACAGGTATTGAGCTTACTCAAGCATCTTTGAGTGAACACATCGGTCCTTGGGCTTCTGGTGTTCTTGCCATTATGGTTTTCTTATTTGCGTTTAGTACGCTGATCGGGAATTATTACTATGGTGAAACGAACATTGAGTTCCTTAAATCAAGCAAGGCCTGGTTGATTGGATACCGTATTGCGGTCATTGCCATGGTTTTATTCGGTGCTGTAGCAAGTGTTCCTTTTGTTTGGAATCTTGCCGATCTGTTTATGGGCTTAATGGTCATCGTTAACCTCATTGCCATTACCATGCTGTCCAAAGTCGCCTTTGCAGCATTAAAGGATTATTCAAGGCAGAAAAAAGAGGGGAAAGATCCAGTCTTTTATAAAAATGCCGTTCCAAACAATGAGAACATTGAATGCTGGGACGATGAACCTGCTTCGTTGAAAAAGAATCATATAGGGTAAATCACAAAAGCTCTGGTCCTCTGACCAGAGCTTTTTTCTTTAGTTCAAAAATTCGAGGATGAGTTTGTTTACTACTTCTGGTTTTTCATGATTGATCCAATGAGAAGCATCATCGACAAAAATCAGTTGACCATTAGGGCATATCTTCATCGTTTCCTTCGCCAGCTTTCTACTTAAATACTTGTCTTCCATCCCCCAGATCATGCGTACAGGTACTAAAATGCGCTTTGATATCGGCTTTTCAAAGCCTCCCTTTTTGATCGCACGATACCAATTCAGCATTGAGGTCATGGCACCTGGCTGCGTCCAAGCCAGCTTATAGCTTGATACATCTTCCTTCGTGAACAAATGGGGTCTTGCAGTCAGTCCAATGGCTTCATCCAGCTTTTGAAAGTGATTTTCTTGGAGTGCTGCCTCTGGAACATTCGGAAACTGAAAGAAAGCAATGTAGGAGCTTTTCTTCCACTGTGGCGGATAAAACGGAAGAACCTTCATCATCACCCGCGGATGCGGCATGTTGACAATGATGAGTTTCTCTACATATTGAGAACGTGTGGATGCTAAATGCCAAGCAACTGCTCCGCCCCAATCATGACCACCTACAATCGCCTTTTGGTTCGGACTAAGCCTCTTAATCAGCCCTACGATATCATCTCTCAATTGATCTAATACATAGGACTCGATTCCTTCTGGCTTTTCACTTAGATGGTAGCCCCTTTGATCAGGAACGACGACACGATAGCCTGCCTCGGCCAGGGGCATGATTTGGTTCTTCCAGCCGTACCAGAACTCAGGAAATCCGTGCAGCAGTATAAGCAGCGGTCCATCCTCAGGTCCAGCCATTGCTGTGTGAAGTGTTACACCGTTTGTTTGGATTGATTGAAATTCAATTTGCTCCATCCCTTTGCCACCTTTCTCCTTGTTCTTTTATTCTTCCAACATAGCATATTTTCCATTTTTCAGAAAATAAAAGCACTCCCAAAAAAACCTTCACGAAGGTGAAGGTCCAGATTGGTGACAAAGGGCTAAAATGATCTCGATTTTAGCCTTTTGTTTTCTTTTCAGCGTGATAGAAAACCTTTGCAGTCTAGAATGGACGAGTACTGGCGCGGAGCGAATTTGTCATTCGTGAGCACCAGCACGCAGGACTGACACCGAATGCGAGGGTTTGTCTACACGCTGAACCTTCACGAAGGTGAAGGTCTTGGTTCATTTCATATAATTCAGCACCCAGATCAACCCATTTTTGCGGTCCTGTACTTGTCCGTGAAGTGCCCCAAAGAACGTATCCTGTAATTCAACCAGTACATCTCCATCAGCTTCTAGCGCTTCATACACAGCCTTTAGTTCTTCTTCATTGTCAAACTGCATAATCAATCTGAGATGTTCGGGCTTTGGTGTGCGGCCAAACGTATCTGAAAAGTGAAGCAATGATTCTCCAAGGTGCAGTTCCGCATGTAGCACACGATCTTGATGTTCATTTAGAATATGAATATCACCACCAAAAATCCCTTGATAATATTGAAGAGATTCCTTCACATCGTCTACCACAATATAAGGACTAACACTAATCATATCCCTCATCCTCCTCTTGTTCCGTCCATCTTCTCTTTTGTAGCTTATCCCAAATCGTATGAAAAAAGGCACAAATCGTCAACGGATTTGCACCTTTTTCTCATGAAGATTTCGCTAATTCACTATGTTTGTTTGAATACGCTGCGTACATGACGACACCGATTAACAGCCAAACTCCAAAATAAAGCCACGTGCGGCCTGGTAAATTGAGCATAAGGAACAAGCAGCAGCCCATTGAAATAATCGGCAGGACTGGCACAAAAGGAACCCGGAATCCCCTCTCAAGCTGCTGATGGGTCTTTCTCAAAATAAGCACAGATAAACTCACCATCGCAAACGTCAATAAAGCACCGATATTCGCTAAATTGGACAAGTCCTTTAAATCAATAAACCCTGAAATAACAGCTGTCATGCCGCCAATCATCCATATGCTTGCAACAGGCGTATCGCTTTTGTTTGTCTTCGAAAACACTTTCGGCAAAAGACCATCTCGGCCCATCGCATAGGCAATTCGAGTCGCTGCATAATTATTGGCGAAAATCACAGCCATCAATCCAATGACCGCACCGACAGAAATAATACCGGCTACGCTATTTTGATGTACACTTTGCAGGACATAGGACATAGCCTCTGTGACATTCAGTTTTGTATAGTGCACCATACCCGTCATAATCAAACAAACGACAATGTAAATGATCGTGCAAATGAGCAATGAACCAATAATACCAATTGGCAGGTTCCGCTGTGGATTTTTCACCTCTTCTGCAGAAGCAGAAATCGCATCAAATCCTAAAAAGGCAAAAAACACAGCAGCAGCACCGGCAATGACGCCTTCTGCACCAAACGGCATGAACGGCTGCCAATTGGCTGGCTGTACATAAAATCCGCCTACTACAATGAAAAGAACAATAATACCGAGTTTCACAAACACCATGATATTATTGAATTTTTTACTTTCCTTCGTTCCTCTTGATAAGATCCACGCAATCAGTAAGGCAATGATAATGGCTGGCAGATTCATATATCCGCCTTGTTCGGGCCCCGCTAAAAATTGATGGGGAATCGAAATTCCAAACCCCTCAAGCAAGCTGTTGAAATAGCTCGACCAGCCACTGGCGACAGCCGAAGCAGTCAACATATAGACGGACAATAACGTCCATCCCATTAGATGCCCGATCAGCTCCCCCATCGTTGTATATGAATAAATGTACGCACTGCCGAATACAGGAAGCGCTGAAGCCATTTCTGCATAGCAAAGTGCTGCCAAACTACACACAATCGCTGCGATGGCAAAGGAGAAAATGACAGCTGGTCCTGCATCCTTAGCCGCTGTAATTCCAGTTAACACCATGACCCCCGTGCCGATCACTGCTCCTATACCAAGGAGCGTGAGATCGAGCCCGCCCAGTGTTTTCTTTACCTTTTGCTGCCTGCTCTGTTCTAACAAGTCGTGAATGTGTTTCTTACGAAGAATATGTCGCAAACCCTTTCCCTCCAAAACGTTAGAAAAACAAAAAATCACTCAAATTTCATTATAGCAGAATAGGTACTACGCATTCACAACCAATTCACGTAAATCTTTCTTCATGATTTTACCAAGCTTGTTTTTTGGCAGCTCCTGTGTGAAATGAATGGAGGGCACTTTGTAATCTGCCAAACGTTCCTGGCAATAGTTCACCACATCTTCTTCGCAAAAATCGACGGAATCGTCTTTTACGATATACGCACTTGGCACTTCACCATATAATTCGTCCGGTACCCCAATAACAGCTGATTCAATCACACCTGGAATTTGATCAATGACTTCTTCTACTTGGTCAGGATAGATATTATCCCCGCCGTAAAGAATCACATCTTTGTATCTACCTGTGATGAAAAGAAAACCGTCTTCATCTAAATATCCTGCATCTCCCATATGGAACCAGCCATCTTTGAGTACCTTCTCTGTAGCGTCAGGCTGATGATAGTAGCCTAAGAAATAAAATGGGCTTCTCATGACGACTTCACCAATTTCTCCAGCTGGCAATGTCTCGTCTGTCTCAGGGTGCACGATTTTCACTTCTACATCTGGATCCACTTTACCCGCAGAGCCCATTTTATCCTCGCCCATCGCTGGATGCCACGCACTCACAACCCATGCTTCCGTACTTCCATAGCCATGCATCATCTGAATGCCTACTTCTTTGTAATCTTTAATTAAGCGTACCGGCACCTTCGTACCGCCAGAAATTGCAATTTCAAAAGATGAGAGATCGTACGAACCGCGTTTCATTTCTTCTAGCATGTACGTGTAAGCTGATGGGAAAGCCATCATGAACGTAATTCTTTCTTTCTCAATCGTTTCTAAAATGCGTTTCGGTGTAGCATCATGTAAAAAGACAAGTGTATACCCTTCAATCGCGGCTGCAATCAGGTGATTAATTGAACTCATATGATACAACGGATGACTCGCCAAATATCGTTTTCCTTTCAGATCGAATCCTCGATTCCCACGTCTTGTTAAAAATTGATAGATTCGCCCATGTCCGACCATACATCCTTTTGGATTGCCTGTTGTTCCAGAGGTGAATAAAATCATCGCTAGATCCTCTTCTGATACCTCTACAGCAAGGTTACTGCCATCATTTGATGCCAAAATGTCTTCAAACAGCTGTGTTGTTTTCGCATTGACACCGGATTCCACCATCAGGCAATCTTCTAAAGATACATTCACTGCCGCAATGATGTCACGGAATTCACGGTCAAAAAATAAAGCCTTTGGTTCTGCTTTTTTCAAAATACCTTCCAACTCAAAGGAAGTAAGCTGCCAGCTAAGCGGAACTGCGACTGCACCTGCTTTGATGGCTGCCAGCATAATCGTTGAAAAGTGGTGATGGTTTTGGCAAATAAAGCAAACACGGTCCCCTTTTCGAATCCCCTTTTGATTCAGGTAGTGAGCAAGCTGGTCAATGCGCTTTGCATATTCTTCAAATGTATAAGACACACCCCCGCCAGTTACCGCTTCAATTTGTGAAGAGCGTTCCATTCTGTCGTTAAGTAATGCCTGTAATGTATTCAATATCTTCATCTCCAAACGTTTGATTTACAATAGCCAATTTCCAGTGAATGGGTTGGCAGATTTTATCTCATTCACATTCTAAAATAAAACCAGCTGAAAGTAAAATCATTTCATTTTGGAATTGTTCTTTATATTAATTGATAATACAGGTAATTTTATAGCCGTTTTCCATTTTGGTTTAAATGATGATAACTATTATGATAAGATAGACCTAGTAATTGATCGGGAAATGCAAATGCAATAGGAAAAGAGGTATGGAGAATGCAACATTTCGAGCTAGAGGCAAGTTTATTAGACCATGCGCTGACAAAGTATTTAAAAGCGACGAAACAAATAGATGAAGAGAACATCCCGAAAAACGTCACGAATGTGAAAGGGTTTATTTTACGCATCATTTATCGTCATCAATCATGTACTGTGAAAAATATTCTACAGGAAGTTTCATTATCTCCCTCTGCAACAACAACCGCTCTCAATCACTTAGAAGATGAAGGGCTCATTATCCGCTCTCGAAATAATAATGACCGTCGTACTGTATGGATTGAACTCTCTGAATCTGGTGAACAAATTGCAAAACAAATGATCGACAACCGCCAATTGCTTGTCAATCAGCTGTTCAACCACCTTTCAGAAGAAGATAAAAAAACATTTTTTGAATTAATTGAAAAAATGATGGACGAGCATACATTAAAGGCTTAGGGAAAAACCTAAGCCTTCTTTTTTATGGCTTTAAAATGACCTTTATACAATCATCCTTCTTATCATTAAATATATGATACGCATGAGCGGCATCATCTAACGGCAATTGATGTGTGATGATCGCTCTAGGATCAATTTCACCAGTTGTCACTTTTTGATAGAGCTTTGACATGTAGCCTCTCGCCGGAGCCTGTCCCATTTTCAGGGTGACGTTTCTTGCGAAAAAGGCGCCTAATGGGAACATGTTGTATAGGCCACCGTACACACCCGTCATCTGCACCGTTCCACATTTGCGGACGGCTTTTGTGGCAATTTGAATGGGTCCGATTGTTCCACCTTGCAGTTTGAGCTTCTGCTCAATTTTTTCAAGCGGTGACTTCTTCCCGTCCATTCCCACACAGTCGATTACAACATCGGCTCCGCCCTTGGTCAGCTCCTTTAACGTTTCTCCCATGTCGGGATCTTCTGTAAAATCAAATACTTCTACACCGCTCATCCGTTTTGCATGTCGCAGACGGTAATCAATGTAATCGACCGCAATCACACGTTCTGCCCCTTTTTGCCATGCAAATTGCTGCGCCATTAGCCCAACAGGTCCACAGCCTAACACAATGACCGTATCACCTTTTTTCACACCAGCATGCTCAACACTCCAGTAGGCAGTTGGAAGAACATCCGATAAGAACAACAATTGTTCATCCTCCAGCTCACAATCATCGGGGATCTTAAACGGGGTGTAATTGCCAAAAGGCACGCGTAAATATTCTGCCTGTCCTCCAGGATAGTTGCCATATTTCTCACTATATCCAAAAAGTCCACCCGAATCGTAGTGCGGGTTTGAGTTGTCGCATTGGCTTTCTAAGTGGTGATGACAATATTGGCATTGCCCACATGCAACGGTAAATGGAATAACGACACGGTCTCCCTTTTTTACTGCCGTAACATCCGGGCCAACTTCCTCCACAATCCCCATTGGCTCATGCCCAATCACATAGCCGATTGGAAGCGGGAAATTCCCCTGATACAAATGTAAATCAGATCCACAAATGGCTGTTGATGTTATTCGGATGATCACATCTTCCCGATCTTGAATCGATGGCGCATCTACTTTCTTCACTGCGATGCTATTTTTCCCTTGGTACGTAACAGCTCTCACATGCATTTCCTCCTTTAACGAAATCATCTGTACATAGCTTCACCTTAAATGGATGGTTCATGCATCAGATCAGGAATCCTTGAAAAACAAAAAAGCCCGTCGATCGGTTCGACAGGCGTTTATTCAATCATGTGTAACGCGTTACATATTTATCCTTTTTCAATAAAGACCAAATCATATTGAGAAGAAGTCTCTCGATCGATCATCAAGTTCCCTTCTTGAATAAAATAAGGACATATACTCGGGCTTTGCGCTTCTTCAAACTGCTCATACAACTGCTCAATCTTTCCTGGGAGCAGCAAAAGTAAAAATTTATTAGAATGAGACACGAATTCATAAGAGTGAACCGTATCCGGCGGTATATAGGCAAAGTCACCCGGCATCAGGCATATATCCTCTCCGTTCAACTGAAGATTCATTTTTCCCTCAACGCAATAGAGTGCTTCTGTATGTACTTGATGATAATGCGGGGGAAAATACTTTCCCTTCGCGCCTTCAATTACAAAATGAGTGAACCCGCCTCCAGTTGTTTCTGTTGTTGCGATCAGCTCATGTAGCTGACCATCCACAATATATTGCTTCCCTTCACCAGCCTCTAATACGTAAGGCTGCACCGCCTGAGGGAGCTGACTATGAAATAAAACGGAGGGCTTAGTTGTATTGGACAGCTGCCGGATACCATGCATCAATATGAGATCGCTTTCTTTTTCAGCTTGTTCAAAGCTGTCTGCATCGAAAGCAAGATCGATCATCGGCCATTCGTTCCGCTGAAGCTTTTTCCCAATTTGCTGATAGACATCTGTCATCTTTCCGCCCAACGTATATGAAATAAATCTTGTTTTGTGACTATGCATTCTGTAGCCATGGATTGTTTTGGGCGGGATATGAATATAATCGAAGGCTGTGACCATATATTTTTTACCGTCCAAGATCACCTCAAGCTTTCCTTCCAGCACAAATATGGTTTCAAATAAGTGCTCATGACAGTGAAGTGGAAAATAAGCTCCTTTCCCACCTGTGATTAAGACAAGCTCAAACAGCTGATTCGTTTGATTTGCTTCTGCCAGCACATGAACAAGCTGATTTTCCAGCCCATACAGTTTCCCTGAACCAGACACGGTATAAAAAGAGGTACCTTCGGATTGCTTGATCGATTGCGGTTGCTCCGACATCCCATCACTCCTCATGACGAATTGACTATCTTTATTATATAGACCAATTGATATAATAGATAGACAATATGCGAGAGATTTTACTCATCTCGCATAAATAAGTGTCTAAGGTAACATTTCACATGTTCTAACGGGGTCGTTTGTTTGAGTGCTGTGGTCATCGATAGACCCCCAATCACCATTGAATGAAGGAGAGAAGCCAACTCATCCGCTTTGTTTTCTTCATATCCGCTGTTCATGAGCTTTTCTTTCACAAGCTTTTGCCAGCGGATCATCTCTTGTTTACATGCAGTATGAAGCTGCGTATGTTCTGGCTTGGATTCTGCCGCCAGTAAGACAATCGGAATCCCTCTTTCATTTTCCTGCTCCGTAAATCCTCGGATGATGTTTGTCATAAAACGCTCGATGGCGAGATAAGGATCGTCCGAATAGGCAAAGCTTTCTTCAATTCGATTGATGACCTTTTGACTAATATATTCAACGGCTGCTATGGCTAGCTCTTCTTTTCCGTTTGGAAAATAATAATAAAGAGATCCTTTAGGCGTGCCGCTCTCTCTAATGATTTGATTCAATCCTGTCGCATGATACCCCTGTTTGCGCAAAAGAAGTGCGGCCGTTTGAATAATTCTATCCTTCGTACTCACGTGTGACACTCCTTTCCCTCCATAGACAAATGTCGTTTCAACGTATAAGTTGATTGGTTCCTTTCCAAATCGAGGATGTTTCCATTTCTGCTGCAAGTCGAAGCAGCCAATCCTCTTTCCCCTTAGGTGCTGTGACCTGTACACCCAAGGGCATGCCCGCCTCAGTAAGATGAACAGGGACGCTCATAGAAGGCTGACCCGTTAAGTTGGCAAGCTGTGTAAATGGTGTGTAGGTCAAACTCTTTAAGAACATGTCATAAATGAGATCCTGCTGCGCTTGCATTGAGAGAGATGACACACGTAAAAGTTGAGTAATTTCTTCTTTCGAATGCATCAACTCACCAACCTTAGGAGCTGAATAGGCAGTCGCTGGTGTCACAAAGAGATCATAGGTTTGATGAAATGACGCCATTTGTGCAGCCGCCATATCCCATGCATCAAGGCTTTCTGTGTAAGCAGCAGCGGTTACGTTCTTGCCAGCCTCCGCCAACACCCAAGCCACGATGTCTGTTTCTTCTGGATTGACTGGACGTCCTAATGAACGATTCAAGGACATGAAAAGTGCAGACATTTCTCCGCTGTTCATGACATAGTATTGCTGCATCAGATGAATCCCATCGATTGCCGGTTTGGCTTCTTCTACTTGGTGCCCTTGATCACTCAGCCATTTCACTGTTTGCTGCACCGCCTGCTTCGCTTCCTCGCTGACCTTCGTACCTACTGGAGATTCTACACTGTAAGCAATTCGCATAGAAGATGTCCGTTTCACTAGATCTTCCTGATAGCTGCCGGCGTATAATGGCGTTTGGAAAGCCGCTTCAGGCTGAATGACTTGAAGCAGATCCAGAAGGGCTGCACTGTCCCTCACTGTTTTTGTAAGTGTAAAGTCAATGGATGCCCCTTGCCACTGCCTTCCTGCACCTGGTCCTACCGGCGTTCTTCCTCTTGTTGGCTTGAGACCGAACAACCCTGTAAAGGATGCTGGAATCCGGATGGACCCCCCACCATCACTCGCTCCACCAGCAGGTACGATGCCGCTTGCAACTGCTGCTGCCGTCCCGCCACTTGAACCGCCAGGGGAATAGTCAGGATGCCAAGGGTTTCTCGTTGGACCATGTAAAGCAGGTTCTGTGACATTCCTTAATCCGAATTCTGGTGTGTTTGTATGACCCACCATAAGAAATCCAGCCTGCTTCAATCGCTGGACAAAATGGGAGTCCGTTTTTGCCTTTACATCCTTTAACAAAGCAGCACCAGCTGTCAGCGGTTCATTTTCCAGTCCTTGCGATATATTTTTCAGTACAAATGGAACACCCACAAACGGCTGATCCGTATGTAACGTCTTCATTTCTTTTACTACTTGATCTTGTCTTGTCTGAGTCAACGCATTTAGTTCAGGATTGACCTCATTCAATCTAGCAAATGCAGCTTGTACAAGCTCGTCTGGCGTTACCTGCTTATTCCGTACAAGTGCTGCCAAGCCTGTCGCATCGTACGTCATATACTCTTTTACGTTCATCAGCATATCCTACTTTCTCTTATTATGATCTCTCTATTGTCTACTAGTTTTATATGAATTTCAATTTCAGGTTACTTGTAAAAAAACTTTCTGACAAACATTATGATTCTTCTAACCATCCTTCTCATTTCTCCGATATAATAGAGAAAAAAAGACGGAGGTCATCGTATGCAAGGGGCTATCGCCTTGAAAAAGAAAATCGTCGTAGTCATCGCGTTTCTTCTTGCGTTGTCAACTGCTTCGCCTTACCATTCGCAGGCAGCTGCACCGCCAAAAGAAACAGATGTCATCATCGTCTATAAAAACCAAAAAGGAAAGCAAACAGCTATTGAAGAAAGTGAAAAAGTGAACGCACAGTACATACATCTTCCCGCTGTCGCTGTGACAGCAGATGAACAAGCGGTCACGTCACTCAAACAAGATCCCAACATCGCGTATGTCTCAAAAAACATAAAGGTCAAACTCGCTTCTTCTACGATGAAGCAAACCGCTGCCGCTACTGGTCAGAATTTTTTGGTTCAACAATCTTACAACCTGCAAAAGCTGAATGTAAAGCAAGCGATAAAAGAAGGCGTGACAGGGAAAAATGTGAAGGTAGCCGTTTTGGATACTGGTATTTCTCCACATGAGGATTTAAAAATATCCGGCGGTAAATCATTCGTGAACTACACATCTTCCTATAAAGATGATGAAGGACACGGCACACATGTCGCAGGAACGATTGGTGCCCTCAATAACGATTACGGCACAGTAGGCGTCGCTTCTGGCGCGAAGCTGTATGCTGTGAAAGTGTTAGATAAAAAGGGAGAAGGCGACTTGTACAGCCTGCTCCGAGGAATCGATTGGGCCATTAGCAACAAGATGGATATTATGAATTTAAGCCTAAGTTTTGAAGACAATATCCCCATCTTGCAATCAGCAGTGGATGCAGCATACAAAAAAGGACTGCTTGTGGTCGCTGCAAGCGGGAATGATGGGAAGAAGAATTTTATTAGCTACCCTGCCGCTTACAATAGTGTCATTGCCGTTTCTGCAACGAATGAAAAGGATAAGCTCGTTTCTCTCTCAAATACAGGGAAAGGCATTGAATTTTCTGCCCCAGGAGAGAAAGTCATTAGCACTTATTTAAAGAATGAATATTGGTATGCAACAGGTACATCGCAAGCTGCACCTCATGTCACAGGCATGCTGGCACTGTTGAAACAGCTTCATCCGAAGAAAACAAATGTACAGCTTCGCACTTTATTGCGCAGCTATACAGTGGATCTTGGCGCAAAAGGAAAGGATCCACAATTCGGCTATGGCCGCGTGCAATATATTCCCCAGTCTAGCTTTTTGAAGACTGCGACTAGCGCTGTCAAAACAGCCGAAACGTCTAAAAAGCAGGCAGATGTCAATCAAGCCAAAACGAGAATTGGCCGACTCACTGCAAGTAAACAAAAAACAGCACTCACCGAACGGGTGAAAAAGGTACAAGGAACCATTGATATCCGCTCCGCACGTGCAAAGGTTCAAACAGCCGAAAAAAGCAAAACACAAGGTGCCATTAAAAGCGCCCAAACGGCTATCAAAAAGCTAAACAAAGGCAAAGAAAAAACAAGCCTGCAAAACCGGCTCGACAAAGTTAAAAAACAGTTGGCCTATCAAAAGAAAGTAACAGACGCCAAACAAAAGGTGAAAAAAGCAGAAGCCAAACGAACAAAGAAAACAAAAGCAGCAGCGCAAACCGCTGTGAAACAGCTAAAAGCTTCTAAAACGAAAACAAGTTTACAAAAACGATTGAACCGGATTAAGGTGTAACAGAAAAAAACGATTCCTCGCTTTAAAGGAATCGTTTTTTTATTTCAACAGCGGCACAAACAAGCTGTGATGATATTTCCCATCGGCATCTGCCCTCACTTGATCCAGTATGCTTTCTAACGAAGCCATCACAGCCTCTAATGCTCGGCGCACCGAACCTTGTTCAAAATCCGCTAAACTCTCTGGCAGCTCATCTTCATCCAATACAAAAAAATCACCATTTGGAAGAACGAGAAGATCAACAATGAGGTCTTCAAACATGACCAGCTGGCCATTGAACCATGTATGCCCCACCATATTAAAATAAGAACCTAGTTCCTCCCCTTGATCATCTCTCCAGAAATACATATTGTAAGGACGATCCTTCCAATAGTAGGCGGTCGTATAGCTTCCTTTTGGAATCGTCAGCGTATCATCATCTGCACTCATCGTAAACGTCTCTTCAATTTTGTGAAAAAGCACCATTTTCTGTCCCTGTGCGTCTAACAGCTGACACGTATGTTCCACAACCTTCTGATCGTATTTGATTTTTCTCTCGATTACTTCATTCCACCGATCCACATGTAGCGAAATCAACATGTCACAACTCCCTCTTGCATCTAGTTTCTCTCTTTCCAGTATACACCGTTTTTTTATGAAAAAATAAAGGGTTGCTGCATTCACATATGGAAGACCTATGATGAGGTGAAATAAATGAACGGAATCACGATTCTTGAAAACCTGACACAGCTTGGACAAATCATCCTCATTTTTTGCGGCTATGCCCTATATAGGCAGCTGGTGAAAACGAAGAGAGAACGAAAGCTTCTCCTTATGAACGCATGTTAAAGTTCTTTGTAATGTTCGGTTTAATCTCATGGGGAGTATCCTATTGGGCGCTTGTACTGTGGGCGTAAATTGAAAAAGGAAGAGCTGTCCATTGAGGACATGCTCTTCCTTTTATTATGAGTGATGTGATGAACGTGCCGGCTGTTCTTTCTGGATGACATATTGATAGCTCTTGACATGCGTCCCATTTTGATTCACAAATTCTTTATCTAGTGCACGCTCAAAGCCCATTCTTTCATAAAGGCGAATGGCAGCCTGCATTTTATCAGATGTATGAAGGTACAGGACATTTTCGCCCCATGATTGCGTGAGTTCAATGCTTTTACGTAACAATGACTCTGCGATTCCTTTTCCTCTGACATCGGGATCTACCCCTAAAAACCGGACGATGGCTGATGTAATGCCCATTTCGGGTTTGTCATACGCTTGCTCTGATGATCGGAACATTTGAAGTGTCCCCACGACCTGACCTTCAAGCTCCGCCACAAGCATCAGTTCCATGTTGGGATTATCTACAGCTGCTGCAAGCGCAGCAGAATAATTTTGCCAGCCTTCCTCTGTAAATTGAGGCTCATACTGCGAATAGGATTTGATGAGTACGATTCTAATAGCCTTATGGTCTTCTTTGACTGCTTGACGAATGATCAGCTCTTGCTGCTCCATGTCAGCACCTCCTGCTCTCTATTGCTAGATATACGTATCATGCAAATACTGCATGTCGATGACCTTGTTCTTTTCTCTACTCATTCAATGTAAAGAGTCTGATTCGAAAGATCAATTATTTTGCACGAAATCATCTTTGAAAATTTCCATTGAAAAGGAACGCTTGATTCATTATGCTGTTTTGAGGAAGTATACGAGGAGTGTAATGTCATATGAGTTCTTTATCTTATCCCCAAGAATCGAAAAAAAACCGATTTCTCCTTGCCGCATTGCTTGGTTCTTTAACAGCCCTTGCACCGCTTGCAATGGATATGTATTTACCTGCATTGCCTCATATTGCGCGCGATTTTGAAGCAAGCACTGCTTTGTCCCAATTAAGTCTGATGGCTTGTCTTATTGGACTGGCGCTTGGACAACTGATTGCAGGCCCTATTAGTGATACGATCGGTAGAAGAAAGCCGCTGATGATCGGCTTAATCATTTTTATCGCTGCATCTCTTTTATGTACAGTGGTTTCGTCGATTTGGATGTTCATCCTCTTAAGA
Organism: Bacillus sp. FSL R5-0422; assembly: GCF_038610765.1. NCBI lineage: Bacteria > Bacillati > Bacillota > Bacilli > Caryophanales > Bacillaceae > Bacillus > Bacillus sp. FSL R5-0422. The sequence goes on along the minus strand of NZ_CP152014.1, from coordinate 270,601 downwards.
CTGATTCAAGGACTCGCTGGTTCAGCAGGCATTGTCATTGCACGAGCCATTGTGCGTGATCATTATGAAGGATCAGAAATGACGAAATTCTTTGCACTGCTCATGTTGGTCAACGGGGTTGCTCCTGCAGCGGCACCTATCGTGGGCGGACAGATGTTACGCTTTACCACATGGCAGGGTGTGTTTGTTCTTTTAGGAATTCTCGGAGCCTTGATGCTGCTGAGATCCATTTTTTCACTTCAAGAAAGCTTACCTGCGGAGCGCAGACAGACAGGAGGCTTTCAACAGATTGTAAGTGCCATGAAAATTTTAGCGAGTGATCGTCTCTTTGTTGGGTATGCCCTCTCGCAAGGTCTTGTATTCGCAGCGATGTTTGCTTATATTTCTGGCTCACCGTTTGTGCTTCAGGAACTTTTTCACCTATCTCCACAAGGATTCAGTGCTGCCTTTGCGGTGAACAGTCTTGGGATCATCACAGCTGGACAAGTATTTGCCCGCGTCGCTGCGAAAATTGGCGAAGAGAAGGTTCTTCGCATTGGATTGCTGATAGCTGCTTTAGGCGGCGTCACCTTATTTTTGATGATCTCCATTGATGCAGGGTTGTATGGCATCCTTATTCCGCTCTTTTTCGTGGTCTCAAGCGTTGGAATTGTTGGCACCTCTGCCCCGTCTCTTGCGATGCAGCATCACGGCGCACATGCAGGAAGTGCAGCCGCACTCATCGGAGTGGCACAAATGCTGCTAGGCGCCTGCGTGACACCTCTTGTCGGATTAGCCGGAAGCCAAACAGCCTTTCCAATGGGCCTGATTATTATGCTTTGTGAACTAGGTGCACTTTGCTGTTATTTCTTCTTTGTAGTTCGAGCGAAAAAAAGACCCGCATAAGCGGGTCTCAGATTGTTGACAAAGGGCTAAAATGAACTTGATTTTAGCCCTTTGTCTTCTTTTTAGCGTGATAGAAAACCTTTGCAGCCCTAGGAAGGTCGAGTACTGGCGCGGAGCGAATTTGTCATTCGTGAGCACCAGCACGCAGGACTGACAAGAATGCGAGGGGTTGTTTACACGCTAAGACCCGCATAAGCGGGTCTCAGACCGTAGACAAACCCCACCTTTACTTCAAGTAAAAGTGGGGTTTTTACATTTTTTTGATAAAAACTCATGTTTTTTACGCTGGACATGGTCCTTTCCATGTCCAGTTTGCTAGCTTTTTGAGATTCATGGCAGCGAAAGTAAGCATCGCCTGCTTTGAAACTTTTTTGAGTCCACGAAGTTTCGTCCAACGCATACCATGCTTTTCTTTTGCATCCGCAAAAACGCGTTCTATTGTTTCTTTCCGTTTTGCATAGATGTCTTTATTCATTTGTGTCAGTCTCAGATGGTCTGCTTCATCTAGGTAATCCTGCCAAATATGCCGATGAATTTGTTTGGTGTGGTTTTGACTTTGGGTACAGTTATCTAAAAACGAGCAGGACTTACATACTTCTGAATCGGACGCATATTGCTTATAGCCTTCTCTAGTCGTTGTACGATAAGAGAGAATTTGCCCGTTGGGGCAAATGTAACAATCAAAATATGCATCATATACGTATTCATTCTTTTTCAAATAACCAGCTTTTGTTCTTGGACGAGTGTAGGGCATGACAGGTCTTATCTCTTGATCCATTAAGAACTTAGCGATGTAAGGTGTTTTATATCCCGCATCTACTGCGACTACATTTGGTTTTCCGACTTTCTCTGTCACCTTTGATACGAGTGAATCCAACATACGACTATCATGAACATTTCCGCCTGTGACCAGCGAACCTAAAATAAATCCTTTTGAATCACAAGCTGTATGAAAAGAATAAGCAAATGACTTTTCACGTTCACCCTTTACATAATAGCCACTCTCTGGGTCAGTTGTACTGACCTTCATTTCTTTTTTCTTCTCTTTATTCTGTAGGGGTAACGGCTTTTTTCCATGTTCCTCACGATCAACATTGATCTCCTCATGAAGCTGATTTTGATAACTTCTCGTCTCTACCCGAACGATTTTCTTTTCAAGTTTTTTCTTATTGGCATTTGCTTTGACATGAGTGGAATCAATAAAGGCAATAGACGGGTCAACGAACCCTTTTTTCATCGCTTCTCTTAAGATTCGGTAAAAAATTTGTTCAAATAAATCTGTATCGTGGAAGCGTCTCACGTAGTTTTTACCGAAGGTAGAAAAGTGCGGAATTTTCTCCGAAAACCCATATCCAATAAACCAACGATAAGCCACGTTGGTTTCAATTTCTTTAATGGTTTGACGCATAGAACGAATACCAAATAGATATTGGATTAAGACCATCTTAATGAGAACAACAGGATCAACACTTGGTCTACCATTATTAGAACTATAATGATCTTTGACAAGATCATAAATGAAATCGAAATCGATTGCTTGTTCAATTTTCCGCACAAGATGATCTTGAGGCACTAATTCATCTAAAGCCACTACTTCTAATTGATTTCTTCTTTCTTCTTCACGTTTCGATAACATGTTTATCCCCCACAGATTATTGTTATTACCCTTATTATACAAAAAAGCTTGTAGACTTTGTCTACAAGCTGAGACCCGCATAAGCGGGTCTTTCATTTATGGCTTGCTCCAATTGATCGTGCGGAACACATTGTTCTGGTCATTATTGTCATATGCATCTAGATCAAAGCCTGATATTCCAAAACCAATTGTCATGACAATTCCTCCGGCAACGGTGAAGATGATCCCCCATTTGATGCATTGTTTTTTTAAATCATTCACGTTCATACTCTCACAACCTTCTTTTTAAACATTCCCATGAATGCCTTAGTGGTTTGAAAAGTCATTTGAACAAATAGCTTTGTCAAATACACCGTAGCCATGCCGCATAATAATCCAACACCTAATAGAAAAATACCAACGCCAATTTGCGTCACCACCACATGCAAACCGTCCTGAAAGATAAACGGAGAACCAATGATGCTCCAAAAACCGCCGAGAAGACCAACTAGCGTCATTGTACCTGTCACGAGTGGGATGCACCAAATTACAATATACATAGAAAGAATTAGCAGGAAAACTGCGGCCAGAATACTACCCCATAATGGAAAGCCTAAGATGAGGATGGAGAGCCTTGTGGCTTTTTCTCCAAACGTGGGCACCTGAACGGTTTTAATTCCTTGTTCCTTCAAAATCCCTTCAGCAATCATCGCAGGCTGGCCCACTTGATGAACTGCCTCTTGTTCACTGTAGCCATCTTCCTGATAATCCTCGATCATTTCATCGTAATACTCGATGAACCGATCACTTTCTTTTTCGCCTAGACGATGCAGGTGCTTCTCTAGGCTAGCTAAAAATTCCTTTTTATTCATTGCCCTGTCCTCCAGAAATAAAGTCGTAAATCGCCATCACTTGATCCCATTCCGCTAAAAACTGCGCCATATGCTCACGGCCGCTTTGTGTCATCCGGTAGTATTTTCTTAATCGACTATTATGTTCCTGGGAATAGGTCTCCACATAATTGTTTTGCTCTAACCGCTTTAATATCGGATATAATGTCGATTCTGAAATCTCAATACAATGGGACATATCTTTAATCATTTGATAACCATAGGAATCGCCTTTCTTTAATACCGCCAGTACACAGAATTCCAGTAAACCTTTTTTTAATTGTGCATTCATGATTACAACTCCTAACCATTTATACTATACATTACATAGTATCATGTGACAAGAGGTATAAATATAAAAAAAAGAACCTTTTGAGGTCCTTTCGCTTTTATATATTCACAAATCCTTCTCCGAACACATCACGCACGTCATGGACAACAACGAATGCGTCTCGATCAATTTTCTTAATGATTTTCTTTAGACGCATAAGCTCCTGCTTTTGAATGACTGCATAGAGAATTTCCTTCGATTCCTTTGAATAATGACCGCGTCCGTTTAAAATCGTCACGCCTCGATCCAAGGTGTGATTGATTTCTTCGGCAATATCATCTTTGCATGAAGATATGATCGTCACTGCCTTTTTCGTGTTAAGTCCTTCTATCACGAAGTCCATCACCTTTGTTGCCACGTACAGCATGACAATCGTGAACATTAATTTTTCCGCACCAATAATAAAGTAGGAAGCAAATACGACGATCAGATCAAAGAACAAGATGGCGTAGCTCACGTTCCAGTCTAAATACTTGTTGGCAATTCTTCCAAGTATGGCAGAGCCCGCCGTAGTACCGCCTGCTCTTAGCACAAGACCAATCCCAATTCCAATGATGATTCCCGCGAAAATGGCTCCAATGATCAATTCGTGAACATTCACGACCCATGTTGTGGTCAGGTGTAAGAATAGGGAGTTACTTGCGACCGCAACCACAGTATAAATCGTCGTCTTCTTGTCCAAATATTTATACCCTACAAGCAGCAGAATGGCATTAAACACTAGGTTCGTCAGCCATGGTGCAATTTCAAACAAATAATAGAAAATGATGGACAGCCCCGTTACACCGCCTTCACCAAATTCAAGCGGAATGACAAACATGTTCACTGCGGCGGCAAATAAAAAAGAACCAATTAGAATCATTGCGATATCTTTTACACATTTTTTCAATTTCTTCTTTCCTCCTTTTTTAAGCATATAAAAAACCCTCTTTCTACACGAAAGAAGACAGTCGTTGAACAAAATAAAAATCAAAAGACAGCGCCTTTTGATGAAGCTTTCTGAAATGAACCTTTCCATAATATATATCTCTTTTTAGAGGCTGTCAATGACTTGGTTTTCTATTATTTTGACTGCATGTTTATGCATGAAAACCCGTATGTTTTCAGGGTTTTTCAGCGGTCATATGCTTTTTCCTCTCCTTGACAAAAACACTTTAGTCATTTAAACTACTGCCTCATATCATATCCATCATTTCCGACTAAAAAGGAGGGTGTTTCATTCGATGAATCCTATTCAAAGCCGTTTACAGGCTCACGCACCTTTAATTTTAGACGGTGCACTTGCAACAGAGCTTGAACGAAAGGGCTGCAATTTAAACGACAGTTTGTGGTCAGCTAAAATACTGATTGAACAGCCAGAATTGATTCAGCAAGTACACTTGGATTACTTCCAAGCCGGAGCTGACTGTGCCACAACAGCGAGCTACCAAACGACGATTGATGGTTTCGCTGAAAAAGGCTATTCAAAAGAAGAAGCCATTGAACTAATGAAACGATCCGTCACTTTAGCAAAAGAGGCACGCGATCTTTTTTGGCAGGATGAAGCCATTCGTAATGGGCGGACAAAACCATTTGTCGCAGGATCTGTAGGGCCATTCGGCGCTTATTTGTCTGATGGTTCAGAATATAAAGGAAATTACGGACTCACAGAGCAGGCACTCATTGATTTTCATAGACCAAGGATTCAGGCATTAGTAGAGGCCGGTGCAGATATTCTTGCGTGTGAAACGATTCCTTGTCTCATTGAAGCAACAGCCATCGCAAAGCTATTGCAAGATGAATTCAGTGGTGTCTCTGCTTGGATTACATTCAGCGCGAAGGACGACCTTCATATTAGTGAAGGAGATTTGCTCAGAGAATGTGTACAAGCACTGGAACCTTATGAACAGATCGCTGCTGTTGGCGTTAACTGTACGCCGCCGCAATATATCTCTTCTCTCATTCAAGAGATGAAAAAGGGGACAAGCAAGCCGATTGTCGTATATCCAAACTCTGGGGAATTATATGATCCTGAAGAAAAGGTATGGAGCGGGGATACGCCTCAGCATACATTCGGTGAATGTGCGCATCAATGGTATCAAGACGGCGCGCATATCATCGGCGGCTGCTGCCGGACGACGCCAGAAGATATCACGGACATCTTAAAACTTACCACATCATAACACCATGATTCATCACACATACTTCTAAGCAAAAGGGCGGGAAGACATGGAACAAGAACAAGATCAGTCACAACAATATCAACGAAAAATGACGAGCCGCCACCTGTTCATGCTTTCTCTAGGCGGCGTCATTGGCACAGGGCTCTTTTTAAGCTCTGGGTATACCATCAATCAAGCAGGACCCGCAGGAACGATCCTTGCCTATCTTGTCGGGGCATTAATTGTGTACCTCGTGATGCTCTGTTTAGGCGAGTTGTCTGTTGCCATGCCGGTTACAGGGGCATTTCATACGTATGCAACAAAGTACATTGGACCCGGCACAGGCTACACAGTTGCTTGGCTGTACTGGCTGACATGGACAGTCGCACTCGGGTCGGAATTTACAGCGGCAGGGCTTTTAATGCAGCGCTGGTTCCCAGACACATCGGTTTGGATGTGGAGCGGCGTCTTCGCTCTTCTTATCTTTTTACTCAATGCGTTTACAGTTAAGTTTTTTGCAGAATCAGAGTTTTGGTTTTCCAGCATTAAAGTAATGGCTATTATTCTCTTTATTATTCTTGGCGGAGCTGCGATGTTTGGCTTGATTCCATTAAAAGGCGGTGAAGCCGCTCCGTTCTTTTCTAACTTCACTGGGGAAGGTGGTCTTTTCCCAAACGGCTTTTTACCAATTTTAATGACGATGCTGGCCGTCAATTTCGCTTTTTCAGGTACGGAGTTAATTGGAATTGCTGCGGGTGAAAGCGTCAATCCTGACGAGACCATTCCTAGAGCGATCCGCACAACCGTACTGCGTCTTGTTTTGTTTTTCGTTGGAACAATCGTGGTGTTAGCTGGCTTGATCCCAGTAGAAGAAGCTGGAGTGATCAAAAGTCCATTTGTTGTGGTGTTTGATCGCATTGGGATTCCATATGCCGCAGATTTCATGAATTTTGTCATTTTGACAGCGATCTTATCTGCCGCAAACTCTGGACTATATGCGTCATCCCGTATGCTCTGGTCACTTTCTGAGGAACGGACACTGCCTAAAAAATTGGCGAAGCTGACATCAAAAGGAATTCCTTTAAATGCACTGATTTTAAGTATGATTGGCGGGATTCTTTCTTTGTTATCAAGTGTCATCGCACCAGAAACGGTTTACCTTGTCCTTGTTTCGATCTCAGGACTTGCCGTTGTGATCGTGTGGATGGGGATTGCTGCCTCACAATTTATGTTTCGGAAACGTTTTTTACAGGAAGGCGGAAAGCTTCATGATCTTTCCTTTCGAACCCCGCTCTATCCAGTGGTTCCGATTGCTGCCTTCTTCCTGTGTCTTGCCTCTGTGATCGGCATTGCCTTTGATCCAAATCAGCGGATTGCCCTTATCTGCGGCATTCCTTTCATTGCGCTCTGCTATGCTGCCTATTATGTAACAGCTTGGATTCAGAAAAAACGTGAAGAACCTGGTGTATAACGCCAGGTTTTTTCTATGAAAATAGTCTTACAAAAAAGGATATCACTAGTAAAAGAAGCACACTTTGGTATATGATAGGAATCTATGATTTTCAGGATGAACCAAGGGAGTTGTCACTATTATGGAAATGACTATTACAAGAGCATTAAGTGAACTGAAAATGTTAGATAAAAGAATCAACCGAACCGTTGATGAAGCCGTAATTGGTGGATTGATGATCGGGAAACATATACAGCACGGGTTTCAACATCAAGAAGAAATCGAAAAGAAAGCGAAGGCTGATGACCAATCGATTCAAGCATTAATCAAGCGCAGGAATGCCATCAAATCAGCCATCGTTGTGTCGAATGCGACCACAACGATTGATGTGGCGGGTGTCAGCATGACAGTGGCGGAAGCGATTGAACGGAAGACATCGATAGAATATGATATTCGCTATTTACGGAAATTGAAAAAGGTGTACACAGAGCTAGTAGATAAAGCAGAACAAACCAATGCAGATGTGAAGAAGAGGCTCGACCAGCATTTAGAAACCTTGTTTGGAAAAGATGGAAAAACACAAGCGGCTGCCAACCAAGAGATCGTCAAGTCGTTTCTCGCTGAAAATGAGGCAACGATCATCGATCCGCTTCATCTTCGAGTGAAGATTGAAAAGCTCTCGACCGAAATTGAGGATTTTCAAATGGAAGTTGATTTTTCCTTGTCAGAAAGCAATACGCTGACGAAAATACAGGTCGATTAATCAATTTTGTTAGTGAGCCGAAAATCGATAGAACTAAACACCTCCGAGGGAAAGGTTATTCCCTCCTCATCTGATCATCTCTGGATGATCCTTGATAAAAGCTCAAAGCTGAAAGTTCAAGGATCAACGTTCAAGTGTGAAAGTTCTTATCCATCAAAACTCAGAATTAAAAGTTAAACGCTCGATCAAATCTGGGAGTAACGGCTCATGAGTGTTTGTTTATCGACTCTTTCGGTTGCCGCCCAGCAGGTTTGCTAACAAAAAGAAAAGGATGTCACTTGATGACATCCTTTTTTCTATGAAATAAACGACAAGGCTTCAGCCAGGTCGTCTCTCCCAGCAGATTAGTAACGTGATGTATATGCCAAATGGTACACACTTGTGACATTTGAAGAAAGCTTGATGTCGTTTGAAGTGAATGTCACTGGAACGACATCGTAGTAATGTGTAGACCAGCCTGCATTATTGTATGATTGGTAGCCTGCACCGGCAGGAACTTGAAACGTCAGTGAAAATTGTCCGTTCCCGTCTGTTGTGCCTGTTGCTGTTTGAGCATATGATTTGATCGCTGCTTCAAAATAAAGCTGGATCGGCTGATTGGGCATGAGATTTCCACTTGCATCTTTTAGCGTTCCTTTAAACGTAGCTGGATAATAAGAACCCACGCGATATTTACTGCCATAGCCGTAATTCACTAAACCACTATCGGCTGCTGTGACACTTGTTACTTGAACGGATGCTGGTACTGCTCCTGTTTCCTCTGCATGTGCAAATGTTGGGAATACGAGAAGCAAAGATAGAAAGAAAGCAAACATGATTTTTTTCATCGATAAATCCTCCTTTTTTTTCCTACTATATTACTATCGACATTAATTGGTATTTTTCCAGTAACAAACAAAAAAACTTCCCTTTTTTTGAAAGGGAAGCTCTCCTCTTACTTTTTCACAACAACAACTTTCACCGCTTTGCTTTCTCTTTTTCTCACATCTGAAGCAGTCACATACAAGACTGTTTTGGCTTTTTGCGGTTTTATTTGGGCAGTAAATGCGCCCTTGTTATTTGTTTTTACTGTTTTGATGACTTTCTTTGATTTATTTTTTACTTTAATGGTCAATCCTGCACCCGCAGTCCCTTTGACCGTTTTACTTTTGACCGTTACTTTGCCCACTTTCGGCTTAGCTGGTGCTTTGCCTTTTTTGACGACTGTTTTGAGCGTCGTTGCTGCCTTTCCTTTTGAAATCTTAATGTGAAGAACTTTGTTTTTGTTCTGATGCTTGATCTTCACACTAAAGGTTCCATTTTTACCCGCTGTGCCTGTTCCAAGCAGGGTTTTACCTCTATACACAGAAATAGCAGCGCCAGCCTTTGCTTTACCTGTCACCTTTTGATGCTGATCCTCCACTTTGCTCACAGATGCATTTAGTTCGACAGCACTTAAAGCAGCAAATGCATTCAGTCTGCCATGTCCTGTCATCCAATCGACGCCTGGAATTTTCGGATCGACAATTGGCTCTTCATTTTCATCATAGAAAACGTCATCTGTGCCATCAACAGATGTAAAGGAGATATTATCAGCTGTGCTTTGCAAAATATTCCTTACTTGATTCGGCTTCAAGGTTGGATCTTTAGAAAGCAGTAATCCTGCTGCCGCTGCCACATATGGTGTCGCCATTGATGTCCCGCTCAGATATGAGACATTTCCATCTGGCATTAAGCTTGGAATATCAGATCCTGGTGCAGACATGCTCAGTCCTTTACCAAAGCTTGAGAATTCAGCAGCAATATCCATACGGTTGCTTGCGCCAATGGCCATTGCGTACTTTGATGTCGCAGGATAGCCCATTTCTGGAACGCCATCATTTCCACTCGCCACGACCACTAGTACATTTCTTTGCGCCGCGTAGTTCATTGCATATTCGATCACCCGGCTGTAGTAGCCGCCAAGACTCATGTTGATGACCTTCGCGCCTTTATCCACTGCATGCTTGATTCCAAGTGCAATATGCTCTGTATCTCCAAAACCATAAGCATCCAGCACCTTCACCGGAATGATGCCCGTATGTTGATTGAGACCTGCCATTGAGTAATGATTATCAGCTTTTGCAGCAATGATGCCCGCCACATGCGTACCGTGTCCATTGTCATCAATCGCATCTTTGTTTCGTCCAATGAGATTCGCACCTAAGTCCGTACGAACAGTCCCACTTAGATCAGTCAAACGACTGTCTACACCTGTATCCACAACTGCAATCAATGTTTGCTTCATTTTGCTTGTGCCAATCAATTTATTCATTTGATCAAACTTCACATCAGCGCCTTTTTTCCCGCTGTTTTGCCCGCTGTTTTTCAGAGGCCATTGGTATCCATACTGCACATCATTACTCAGTGCACGATAGGTTTGAACAGGCTCTGCAAATTCAACATTCGGCATACTGGACAGCTTTCTCGCAGTGCTTTTGATCACAGCTTTGCCTGCTTTTAAAGTCTTCCCAGCTGATTCTTGCCCTGCTGGCACATCATAGACATACATTCCTTTAAACAAAGGACTTACTGATTGCGATGTCACGCGGTTTTCTTGGATTCCATAGCTTTTCATCTTCTTTTTCGCCGATTGAAGTGTTTGGCCATCCTTTAGTTTAAAAATGATCTTATTCGTCTTCACATTCTCTTCTTTTACAAGCTTTTGCTTTTCTAATACATAACCGATCGATTTTCCTTCAAGCTGATCGATTCCAAGCTGTTGACTTACTGCTTCTAATTCCTTTTTTAAATAGGCAGGACTTACTTCTTTGAGCATATCAAAAAGGGAACGGATCGCCTGTTGTTCTCTCTCTGTCACAATATGACCGCTAAATGCACCATTTTTCTCTACGTCATTTAGCAGTGACTTTAATGTCAGCAAATGATTGTATACCTTTTGTTGCTCATTTTTTTGTTTGATGAGCTTCGATTTGAGAAACGGCTTTGTTTTTTGAAGCACTCGGCTCAGCTTCTGACCATTTGGTGTTTCATTAAAACGTTTATCTTCAATTGTGCGAATCGATTGGAGAATTTCGCGCCCGTATTTTTTCTCTATAATAATGATGTCAAACTCATCATCTTCTGGGAAAACAGGTTCAGAAGGCGGAAGGTTAGCTCCTTTATACCCGATTGTATATGCTGCATCCTCCTCCTCGTCACGGCTGTCTTCCTCTGACCCTAAGTAGAGCACTTTGACATAATAAGGACCTGACCATGCATGCGGGAAGTCTACCTCTGTCTCTCCACTTGCAGTGTCCACACGATATCTCGAATAAGTGTCATCCTTCATCGCTCTGTCTTTACTTGGATAGACCGATACGGATAACACTTGTTTACTTTTGACAGAAATTTTCATATGTGTATCTTTTGCCACCTCTTGTGCAGATGGCGTGATTTGGTACCATGACTCTTCCATTTCATTTTGTAATGTCCCTGAAATGACTTCACCATTTTTTAACCCAATGGCTTCATTGACATTTGTTCCTTTACTGGCAGCTGCTGCCTCGTATCCAGGTAATGCCGCCATACAGAGAATGATGGCCATGAGTACGATCACACAGGATTTGACCTGCTTCTTGAACATGAAAAGACCCCCTTATCTTTTGTCACACCTTGGAAGAATATCACAGAAATGCAATTAGTAGAATCTGTTTTTTACATAATTAAACTCGTTTTAAGCTAGGATTTGAGATAACAGAGTACAAGACAAATAGCTTCATAAACTTTTTGCCATTTCAAACGGAAAATGATGCTATTTAACCTTGCAGAAAAGTACATTACAATCAATTTGTAAGCGCTTAACAAACAAGAGAGAAGGGATCAGCTTGTTCCAAAAAGATCATGTTTTCACACAAGTAAACGGACGATCAAAGAATGAGATTTTACAATACATTGCCGAGAAAGCTGAAGACCTTCAGATTACAAACGATCAGGCGGGGTTATTATCAGATTTGTTGATTCGCGAAGACGAAGTTTCAACAGGACTTCAGCAAGGCTTCGCCATTCCTCATACAAAAAGCTCCGCTGTACAAACGGCATCACTTCTTTTTTTAGAGCTGGAACAACCGATTGAATGGGGCAGCTTCGACGATTTGCCCACAAGCTATTTATTTACACTGCTCGTTCCATTAGAAGAAGCAAATGTCACACACCTGAAATTACTGTCAGGGATTGCGACAAGCCTCATGGAACCGGCTTTCATCGAAAAAATACAACCAGGTCAAACCGCTAACTATTATTACGAAGTCATTGAACAACAATTGAAAGAGGGGATTACACAATGAAAATTGTCGGTGTCACTTCATGTCCAGCAGGGTTAGCTCATACACCAATGGCAGCAAAGGCATTAGAGAATGCGGGTAAACAGCTCGGTCACGAGATCAAAATCGAGCAGCAAGGAATTATGGGACAGGTAAATGGCATTACAGCAGAGGAAGCAAAGCAGGCAGACCTCTGTATCATTGCCTCCAATCAGCATATCAACGATGCGGAACGTTTCTCAGGCATTCCCACAGTACGTGTCGAGATTGGACGCGCTTTAAAAAATGCCGAGCAAATCATCACAAAAGCTGTAGCACTTGTTGAAAAGAAAAAATCTGAATCTTAATAAACGTGAGCAATGCCATATAGAAAGGAGCAAAGCAAAATGAAAGCAAAATTAAAAGTCATTGAAGGCCATCTCATGACCGGTATTTCTTATATTCTTCCTGTGATCATCGGTGCCTCCCTTATCGTTGGTTTAGCAAAACTAGTCGGTTTAGGATTTGGTGTTTCAGATTTAAACGCCTATAAGGATGCTGGCGGCATACTGCACGGTGCCTATTTAATGGAACAGGTTGGCTGGACAGGCATTGGCTTAATGAACGTCCTACTCGCTGGATTTATCGCCTATTCGATTGCGGATAAATCAGGGCTTGCAGCCGGCTTCATCGGCGGCGCCCTTGCCAGCTCAACAAATGCTGGATTTATTGGTGCTGTTATTGCAGGCTTCTTCGCAGGATATGCCGCTCTCTTTGTGAAACGAAAAATTCAAATTCAAGGCTCCGCAGCCGGACTTGTTCCTCTGCTCATCTTACCGCTTATTACCGTCGGCTTAACTGGACTTCTCATGTCCGTTCTGCTGGGCGGGCCATTAGGTGCTTTGAACACGGCTTTAATTGAATGGATCAAAGGTATGGTCGCTGACGGGACAAGCACACTCGCACTCGCTCTCATTTTAGGTGCGATGATTGGCTTTGACCTTGGGGGACCAGTGAATAAATCTGCTTGGATGGCTGGTAATGCGCTCTTCCTATCAGGCGTCTACCTTCCTGCCATTCTCGTCAATATTGCGATTGTCATCCCGCCGCTTGGATACGGGCTTGCGACATTGATTCGAAAACGCAACTTCTCTCCGACCTTTAGAGAAGCCGGACGTGGCGGTCTTGTCATGGGCATTATCGGTATTACAGAAGGGGCGATTCCTTTTACCCTTGTCAATCCATTAAAATTGATTCCGCTCAATGTTGTCGCATGTGCTGCTGGAAGCGGGGTCGCTGCATTATTAGGTGTTCATGATATCATGCCGCCAATTGGCGGGCTATACGGATTCTTCTCCGTCGGAAACTGGTGGGCCTATTTAATCGGAGCCCTCACTGGTGCACTCGTCATCGGTATTGGTGCCAACCTGCTTGTCAATTTCTCTGAGAAAAAAGAACCAAAAACGCCAGAGCATGATCAGAAACAGAAAGAAGAAGACGATTTTGACCTTGTACTAGAAGGATAATTTGCACATAGAAAGGTGTCGTTGATCAATGACTGTCAATGTACATGTGATTCCACATACTCACTGGGACCGGGAATGGTATTTCACCACCTCCCGCTCCCGTATCTACTTAATGAAAAGCGTAATGGACATTTTAGACACCCTTGAAACAGATGACAGGTTCCATTATTTCATGCTCGATGCCCAAGCATCCTTATTGGATGATTACTTGAAATGGCGCCCTGAGGATGAAAATCGAATCAAAAAGCTCGTCACAGCCAAACGTCTCATCATCGGCCCATGGTATACCCAAACCGACCAACTCGTCATTTCGGGTGAATCCATTGTACGGAACCTGCAATATGGAATTGAACGCTGTCAGCAGTTCGGTCATGTGATGAAAGTCGGCTATGTCCCTGACTCTTTCGGTCAATCCGCACAAATGCCTCAAATTTACCACGGATTTGGTATTGTGGATACGGCTTTTTGGCGCGGTGTTTCAGATCATATGACGAATCACACCGAATTCAATTGGCAAGGTGCTGACGGAAGTGAAGTCTTTGCGGTGAACCTGCCATTTGGCTACTACTACGGTGGAAATATTCCTGAAAAGGATGAGGACTTACAAGCCTTTTTATCTGAAAAAATCGGTGCGTTGCAAGCTAAGGCCACCACAAAGAATGTCTATTTCCCAAATGGCTTTGACCAGGCACCAATCCGCAAAAATCTGCCTGACTTATTAGAAAAAGCCAATGAACTGGACGAGCATCACTATCAAATCAGCAGTTTAGAAGATTACATTGCAGCAGTGAAAAAAGAGCGGACGTCTTTTGAAACATTACAAGGAGAGCTCATTCATGCGAAGCACATGCGAATTCACAAATCTATTTTTTCAACACGAGCTGATTTAAAAATCTTAAACAATCAAATTGAGAACTATCTTGTCAATGTGATGGAGCCGATCCTCACGATCAGCTATTCACTTGGACACGACTACCCGCATGACACGGTTCGTGATATTTGGTACCTCATGTTTGAAAATGCAGCGCATGACAGCATTGGCGGATGTAATAGTGATACGACGAATCAAGACGTCTTTTTCCGCTACAAGCAGGCAAAGGAAATCGCCGAGAACCTTGTGGACCTACACATGCGCCTCATTGCCATCCGACTGCAAACTGAGCAAGAAATTACACTCACGTTATTTAATACCTTGCCTTCAAAACGTTCTGAAGTCATTGAAGTTGAAACCTTTATCACGGAACGTCCATTTACACTAAAGGATGCACATGGGAGAACACTTCCGTACACAGTGAAAAGCAAAACCGATGTCACAGATTATGTGCTGGCACAGCAAATTTCCCTTAACCCAAGTAAAGAAGTGTACATGCCAAAGCAGGTATGGAAAGCCGTTTTACTGATCGAAGCCACCAGCTTACCATCCGTTGGTTATACACAAGTCAGCATGGTTTTCGATGAATCGAGCGAATCTGTATGGGAACAAACAGAAGGACATGCGATTGAAAATACGTATTATCGCATTACAGCAAACGATAATGGATCACTGGACATCACAGATAAACAAACTGGCCGGACATTTTCTGAGCAAATGATCTTTGAAGACAATGGAGACGATGGGGATTCTTACAACTATTCACCACCGCGTGAGGATCTATATGTGTCATCTATAGACCTTTCTTCAGCAGATATCGCAGTGTCTAAAAGCGGCTTGCAGGAAGAGCTCACTGTCCAGCTTACTCTTACTGTTCCATATGACTTAGAAGAGCGCTCTCAGCAAACGGTCACGACTTCACTCCCGATTACAGCGAAGGTGGCATTAAACAAAGATGAGCCTGTCATCCGTTTTCATGTCGATGTCGACAATCATGCGTTAGACCATCGTCTGCGTGTCCTCTTTGATACAGGCATCGCATCAAAAGTATCACTGAGCGATCAGCAGTTTGGAACCATCGAACGCCCAACTGAGCTCACGCAAGAGCTTGAATGGTGGAACAATGAACATTGGGAAGAAAAACCGATCACCATTGAACCGATGCAATCCTTTACTGCACTTCGTGATGAAGCATACGGTGTCGCTCTATTGACGGACTGCGTGAGAGAATACCAAATCACAGGAGAAGACTACACAACGATCGCGTATACGCTCTTCCGCTGTTTCGGAAAAATGGGGAAAGAAAACCTCCTTTACCGTCCAGGACGCGCATCTGGTGAAAAAATTGTAGAGACACCTGACGCTCAGTTGCAAGGGGCGCTGTCGTTCTCATTTGGCATGCACTATAGCAAGGACGCTGTCAGCGAGGGGTACTTAGCGCAGCTCGCCAAGCGGTATACCACACCAGTTCAATACTACGAACGGGCAGATTTTTTAAACGGGCGTTTAATTTTCTCTTTCCGAGATGAAAAAGAAGACTTACAATCTACTTATAGCCTGCTTGACATCGAAACAGACGGAGCCATTCTTAGTGCTCTGAAAAAAGAAGAGCATGGAAAAGGCATTGTCATCCGTCTCTTCAATCCATTTTTGACGCGTCAAACAGCCGCTTCAATCAATAGTTCATCTCTACAACACGGAGAAACAGCGAATTTAGGCGAAACACCTGAAGGACATATACTCAAAGCACAACATGGATCATTACACATTGAACCGCTCACACCTTGTCAGGTACAAACCTACATTGTAAAGAAAAAATGAACATGTAGGGGCGGGATCCATTTGGATTCCGCCCCTCTTTAATGGAGGGCATTGATCATGCGAATTGGAGGCATTGAAGCAGGCGGAACAAAATTTGTCTGCGGCTACGGAACAACAGACGGAACGATTGAACATATGACTTCCTTTGCAACAGGAAACCCAATTGAAACATGCCAGCAAGTGATCGATTACTTTACAAAGCATCCTGTCGATGCCATTGGCATTGGGGCGTTTGGGCCCGTCGATGTAAAAGAGCACAGCCCAAGCTATGGGACGATTTTAGAGACACCCAAAACAGCTTGGCGCCAATTCCCTTTCCTCTCTACCTTAAAACAAGCACTTGGGCTCCCGATGATGCTTGATACCGATGTGAATTGTGCAGCACTCGGGGAAGCCCGCTTTTCGCTTGAAGCAGAAAAGCCTGCTTCTTTGGTCTATATCACTGTGGGAACTGGGATTGGTGGCGGTGCCTATATTGAACATCGCCTCATTCACGGGTTGCTGCATCCAGAAATGGGTCATATCACAGTGCAGCGGCACCCTCATGATTCCTATGGTGGCTGTTGCCCTATACATCATGACTGTTTAGAGGGACTGGCATCAGGTCCTGCCATAGAAGGGCGCTATCATACACTGGCACCCATGCTGCCAGAGGATCATTCTGCCTGGTCACTTCACGCCTACTATCTCGGGCAGATGACCGCCAATTTATTACTCACCCTTTCACCAGAACGCATCATTCTCGGCGGAGGTGTGATGAAACAGCCCGCTATGCTGCCGCTCATTATTGAGGAAACAGAAAAGCGGCTTCATGGGTATTTACAACTGCCAAAACCTTTAAATAAAATTATCACCAAGCCATCCTTTGATGGATTATCAGGTTTAATGGGCGCTATCGCTCTTGGTGCTGATGCCTTAAAGGCACAAGGAGCCGCGCAATGATGATGACAGCAGATCCTCGAACCTATCAGCTGATCCAGCGGCTATTTGAAACGAAGGGGTTCGTGAAGCTAGAGGAGCTCACTGCCTCTTTTCGCTTATCTGACCGATCCATCCGTCATTTAATCAAAGAAGCAAATGAGCAATTAAAGGAAGCAGGAGCCAAGATTAAAACGATCCGCGGAAAGGGATACACCCTATTAACGAGTGATCAAGATGCCTTCCTGCTTTGGCTTCATCAGCAGAAACTTCCTGCCCGCTCACTCGTCCCCGTCATGCCAGAAGAGCGTGTACGATTCATCATGAGGAAGCTATTGCTTCAACAGGATTACTTAAAAATTGACCAGCTAGCCGAAGAATTGTTTATCAGCCGCATGACAGTCAGCAGTGATTTGAAAAAAGGACGAGAGCTGTTAGCCCGTTACGGTATGGCTCTTGTGTCAAAGCCCGGATTTGGCTTGAAAATTGAAGGAGACGAGCTACAAAAAAGAACATGCTATGCAGACTTACTCCTTGAAGAAGAGCCTGCGCTTTCTCATATCACCGAGCGGGAGCAGCTCCATTTTCCTGATATTTCTCTTGAAACCATTCGATCGATTGTCCTGACGAATCTGCATCAAGAGTCATTGCTCATTAAAGACATTGCCTTAAAAAACTTAGTCATTCACTTAGCGATTGCGATTCAGCAGACACGAAAAAACCAGCGGATACCCGCCAGTACCACTCGTACACAACGATCACCTGTTTTGATGAGAATTGCTCAAAAGATCATACATCAAGTGAGTGATACCTTTCATGTCACCTTGTCGGAGGATGAAACAGATTACTTAGTCATGCATCTATTGGCAAATCAAACGTGGAAAGAAGCCGCCCAGCATCAGACGACAGTGGAGGTTCAGCAGGCGGTTGCGGTCTTTCTACAGCACATTGAGAAAATGAGCGGCCATCGATTTGCAGATGACAACATCCTGCAGCAAGACTTGATGCTTCATATGAAACCATTATTAAATCGAATCCAATATGGCGTATCCTTACAAAACCCGCTGTTGCATGAAATCAAAACGTCCTATCCATACCCGTTTGATTTGGCTGTCAGCGGGCTGAATGCCTTACAGCTGGTGCGGACGCCAAATGAAGATGAGGCGGCATATGTTGCCCTGCATATCGCTGCTTCATTTGAAAGAAGTCAGCTCGACACATCGCAAAAAAAGAGAGCGATTATCGTGTGCGGGTCTGGATTAGGGACGGCAAGACTGCTTGAAATTAAGTTGAAGACAGCCTTTCAGCATGAACTGGACATCGTCGAGCTTTATTCCTATCAGGATTATCTCATGAGCACCACCCTTCCCTGTGATGTCATCATTACAACTGTCCCACTCGCATCAAAGGGAAAACCAGTGATACAGGTCAGCGCCTTTTTTGAACAACATGATGTACAGCAAGTGAATGAGGTCATTCATTTATTAAATGGACACGGGACTCCCTCGCAAGAACTGATGGCGTTTTTTCAAGAACGATTGACCATATTGAATGCTGACCTATCCGGTAAGGACGAGGTATTAGACGCATTATGCAGCCGTTTAGAAACGTATCACCTAGTATCGTCTTCTTTTCGATCCTCGGTGCTTGAGCGGGAGCAAATGTCATCTACCTATCTTGGAAAAGGAATTGCCATGCCGCACCCGCTCATCACAAATGAAGGCACATCCTGCGTAGCCATTGCACACTTAAAACAGCCGATTGATTGGCAGGGAAACCAAGTATCACTTGTCTTTTTATTAGCCATTCATAAAGATGACGCAGCCTACATGAATCAATTCTTTGAACAGGCCGTCGATTTACTGGACAATCCAAACCGCATTCACTCCCTGAATCAATCAAAAACCTTTGATGAGCTAATGAATGCGTTGTTTCAATAAGATCAAACAAAAGGCCGCCCAGCTGTTGATGAGGCGGCCTTCGTGTGATTGAGAATCATCAATCGTATATGACATTTTTTCCTTCTTCACTTAATTTCTTTAAAGAGCTCAGCATATGTTCAATTTCTTCATCGGAATGTCTTTCCCATGAACCTAATTCTGCGACGATTTTCAAAGGGGATTTCGACCGATAAGAACGTGTTGGGTTGCCGGGAAATCTTTTGTCTGTCAAATTCGGATCATTTTCAAACTTGCCTAACGGTTCTACAAGATAAATTCTCTCTTTCGCATCAGATCTTGCTAATTCAGCACCCCATTTGGCTGCGTTTAATGTTCCGGTGAAATAAATATGGTTTGATTTTTTCTCCTGAAAATTGGATAAATACTGCGGTTCAAGCAGATCCCCAATCTTCAATTCTGCTTTCGTCCCATGAAAAAATGGACCAGGGTCTAAAACTTGTTGCTTGTCATTCATACAGCCACGCCCCTTATCGTTTTTGACTTGCGTATAACAGTATACGGCTTCATATGGGCGAGAAACAGTCTATAAATGAGATGATATTCGGGGTATAATGATAGTAGAGAGTAAGATGTGATTTGTCACCTCCAGAAAGTTAAAAAACAGCAAGAATACATACAAAGCAGTCTTATTAAAATAGATAAAAAGCTATTAGAAGCCATAAGAGAAACTCAAGAAACTAAAAAATTAATTGCGGCAACGAAGCAGGATGAAAAAAACATAATCATTTAAATTTTTCAGGAAAGGTGTAATGAGATGATGAAAGATAGGGATAAGATTTGTCATATTTATGCTCAAAAAAGTTGGCATATGGATTCTTATATTATTGGTAATCGTGAGGGTTTATTAGAATTAAAGAGTGCTATTGACCAAGCATTGAAAAGTAATGTTGGTCAAGCTGAATTGTTTCCATCAGATTTAGAGGATTATACAACTTACGTTGCTTTAGTCGATGACAAGGAAGAGTTGGATTCACTTATTATGCCTTACATTGATGAGGATAATGATGATGAAAACTTGATACATCCAGTTGATATAGTTACAAGTCATGAAGAGAAAAAAAACCCTAAAAATTAGGGGTTTTTTAGTGTAATATTGTTTCTCCTGGACTTGCTTTGTATTTCTTTGGTACTGATGCTCTGAGAGCATGGTGTATTTTATCTTTTGGGGCTACATGGAAATGCCAATACCAAGTTGAAGTTTTTGGTATTAAAGGGATTTTTCCATTGTCTACAGCAAATACTCTTGTTGTTTTTTTCTTTCCTTTGTGTAGGACGACAACTAAACTTCTAAGTTGTCCTTTATCATTTCTTACATCCCATTTAATTTTGTAATTTTTACCGAATCCTTTTATTCGATTTTTTAGATATTTAAGTGCTGTTCTTGCGCCTTTTGATCTGATGACCATTAAAGCTACCCTTCCTACGGTCATTGCGATTGGTACGAAGAATATTGGTAGTGCTTGTGTTGTGATTTCACTCTGACTACTTTTGGAGTCAAGTTGTTTCATTCGGTTTTCTAAAGCTAAAAATTCTTCATTGTTGAAATATTGATCAATCACTTTATTTTGTTCTGACTCTGTCATGTTTTCAAATTCTTTTTCTGTAAATGGAAGGCTTTCTATGTATTCCCCCATTTTCATTTCAAGTTCGTCTAATTCTTTGTTAGCTTGTTCATTTTGTAGAACCGTCGGTGTTACTAACGCTTCTAATTCTTGTGAATGGATAGAGTGTGTTTCTGCTGATGCTTCTGATGAAAATGGAGACCCTATTGATATGACAAGCGCTAGGGTAATTAGGACTAAGAGTGTTTTTTTGAACATTTTGTTTATATTCCTCCTTTTGTATTAAATTCCAAAATCAAGGGTATCAAATCAAAATGAGTGTATCAATGTATTTAAGATAGATTTAAGAAAATTACTTTTTTGGTTGCGGTGTCCGCAATCATTTTTTTATTCTTTAGAACTTCGTTTTGATGAAAATTTCTGTGGTAGACAAATGATACAAGCCGAAATGCATATGGTCCTTAACAATGGCGCAAGATATTCTCAACACAATAGCAAAGAAAGCTATATCAGTTTTTTTACAAAGTAGCGCAATGTTTATACAGGCAGGCCTTCCACCTGATGTAGCATTCGAAACAGCAAAATTTCTTCGGATTATAAAAGAAAGTAGTTTATTAGGCTGTTAAAATCAGGCTATCTTTTTAAAACAACTCAAATAATATGATCTTGCCAATAAAATGAAATCAAAAAAGCCAACCACCTCATAAGGTGATTGGCTTTTTCATATGTTATTCCCCGATGTTCTCTCCATTTTGCTGAATTAATGTTTCATACCAGTAAGAGCTCTTTTTACGAATTCGCTTCAGGTCTTTTAGGTCAAATTCATCACGGTTGACGTAGATGAATCCGTAGCGCTTGGAGCATCCTTGGTGTGTGCTGATTAGATCGATTGCAGACCACGGGCAGTATCCGAAGACCTCGACGCCGTCTGTGATCGCCCATTTGATTTGCTCGATATGTTTTTCTAAATAATCAATTCGATAGTCATCTTGAATCGATCCATCTTCTTCTAATTTGTCGAAAGCACCTAATCCGTTTTCCGTGATAATAAGAGGTAGCTGATAACGGTCATAAATCTCACGCATCGTTGATCGGAAGCCGACAGGGTCAATCTCCCAGCCAAACGCATTTTTACTGAGGAACGGGTTGTTGCCGCCTTTGTATACGCCATCTTCACCAGATTTCAAATGCTGATCTCCGCCGCGAGCAAATTCATCGTTGCCATCTCCTTTACTCGCTTCAACCGTTTGAGATGTGTAGTAGTTAAAGGCAATGAAGTCTGGCTTCGCACTTTTCAAAATATCCATATCTCCCTCTTCAATGACAGGAAGAATGTCTTTTTCTTTCATGTATGCCCAAGCAAGGTTGTTATAGCGGCCGTAGACAGCCATATCAAGATACAGCCAGTTGCGGATCGCATTGTAATTCGCCGCAGCAAGTACATCCTCAGGCTTTGGAGAAGCCGGATAAATGAGCGCAATGTTTGGCGCTGGTCCAATTTTCGCTTCAGGCAGCATTTGATGACAAAGCGTCATGGCTTTCGCTTGAGCGACGAGCATATGATGGTTCTGCTGATACAGTTCTTTTTTCGGATTTTCTAAATTTGGATCAAGTGTACCAAGCGCTGATCCATGTAAGATCATCATGTTTTGTTCATTAATGGTCAGCCAATATTTCACCTTCTGACCATACTCCTGAAATAGAACCTTTGCATACCGTTCAAACGCATCGACTGTCGCACGATTTGACCAACCGCCTTTTACTTGAAGTGCATGAGGCAGATCAAAATGATACATTGTCACGATTGGTTCAATATCATAACGGCGCAACTCATCGATGAGAGAATGGTAGAATTCAATCCCCTTTTGATTGATCTCCCCATCTCCATTTGGAATGATCCGTGTCCATGCAATAGAGAAACGATAAGCCTTCAAACCCATTTCTGCAAACATCTTCACATCCTCTTTATAGCGGTGATAGTGATCGCTTGCGACTTTAAAATCTGTTGTTCCTTCAGGGTAACTTGCTCTCATATCAATGACAGATGGTCCTTTGCCATCCTCGTTCCATGCACCTTCTACTTGATAGGCGGAAGTAGATCCGCCCCAGAAAAAGTCCTTTGGAAATGGTGTTAGTGTTGAATATCTCATATTTTTTCCTCCTTTTGATTAAACGAGATGTAAAAATGATTGCCCAGGTGTAATTTGTTTTTCTTCTGTTTCTATGATATCGCTAAACTCACCTGAATTGGTAATAATCACTGGTGTTGTGACGGACAGGCCGGAAGCTTGGATGGCTTCAATATCAAACTCCGCAAGCAGTTCGCCCTCAGTGATGGTTTGCCCCTGTACGACCTTCGGGGTAAAATGCTGACCGCCTAATTGTACGGTATCAAGTCCAATGTGAATGAGCACTTCTGCTCCGCTTTCAGAAGTAAGGCCGTACGCATGACCTGTTGGGAACACCGTTGTCACGACTCCTGATACTGGTGCAAACAGCTTGCCTTCTGATGGAATGATGGCTGCACCCTTTCCTAATGCACCGGATGAGAATGCCTTATCCTGCACTTCCTCTAGCTTGATTACCTCACCCTTTAAAGGACTTTTCACATGAGCTGCTTTGACCCCATGTTCGTTTTCCATTGTTGGCGCGGAAGCCGGTGCCGGTGTTTCATCTTCATCTACTGGATCCTTAAATCCAATCAAGTAAGTCAAGACGATGGATAGAACAAACGAGACCGAGATTCCGATGATGAATCCTGTAAAACCTTGTCCGTAGAAAATCGGAAGTGTCAGTAAACTTGGAAGTCCTGACGCAATCGCAATACTTTGTGAATAACCGATGATTGCACCGCCGACTCCGGCAGAGATAACGGCTGCAATAAATGGTTTTTTCAAACGAAGCGTAACCCCGTATACAGCTGGCTCTGTGATCCCAAACACGGCAGAAACCGCTGTCGATCCAGCCAATGATTTCAGCTTTTTATTCTTTGTTTTCAACATAACACCAATGGAAGCACCGGCTTGTGAAAATACAGCTGGCGCAGTCGCCGGCTTGATATGGTCTTTCCCATGGACGGCGATATTATTTAAAATGACTGGCACTAGACCCCAGTGGATACCGAAGATCACAAGAACCTGCCATGCCATCGCAATTAAAGCACCTGCAAGTGTAGGACTAAAGGAGAATACTTTCAGCAAGACAGCGGCAATGCCGTTCCCTGCATACACACCAAATGGTCCAAATACAATGAGTGTCAGCGGAACAACCGTGACAAGTAAGATCAGTGGTGTAATAAAGTTTTTGACACTTTCATGAATGACTTTGTTAAAGAAACGTTCGATATATCCCATGACAAACACTGCCAAAATGATTGGAATAACCGTTGATGTATAAGACATTAAGACGACTGGAATACCGAAGAAGGTCACATCTCCGCCGCCTTTTGACAATTCTTGAATGGTAGGGTAAATAAGTGCACCAGCAATCGTCACAGCGACAAATGGATTCGCTTTAAACTTCCTCGCCGAAGTGAATGCGAGCAGTAATGGCAAGAAGTAGAACAAGCTGTCAGACGCAGCAAATAAAATTTGATACGACGTATCTTCAGGTGATAACCATTTTGCATTGATACAGATACCTAATAGACCTTTTAAAATACCAGCACCCGCCATAACACCGAGAAGTGGTGTGAAAATACCAGAGACAATGTCGACGAATTTTCCGAAAAGGCTCGTGCTCTCTCCACCAGATTTTGCAGATGAAGAAGTGGACTCCTCTAATAGATTCGTAAACTCTCCAATCTCTCGATAAACCTCTGGTACAGTATTCCCAATGACGACTTGAAATTGACCACCGCTTTCCATAACGGTTACAACGCCATTTAATTTTTCAATGGCTGCTTTGTCTGCTTTTGATCGGTCATTTAATGTGAAGCGAAGTCTCGTAGCGCAATGGACCAGTGAATGAACGTTTTTCTCTGTGCCAATGTGTTTCATAATGTCTTCTGCTAATTGACGATAACTCATACAAAAACCCCCTTTTTTTCAAAAAAATACGTTTTTAGGCAAAATAAAAACCTAAACGGGCACCAAAAATAGTCGCAACTTGCTATTGCGCTTTTTCAGTGAACGTTTAGGTTTTGCCTGCCGAACAGTCACAATCCTCTAAGACGATCATTGTGAAACCGTATTCTTTTATGTTTATGAGCAAATAGTACCACTCAACTTTTCTCATGTCAACGCTTTCTTTTAAAAACCACCTTTAATTTTCTCGTTTGATCAATCGATTCAAATGAATGGATAGATACAGCATCTCCTCTGATGTAAGGTCTCGGTGATAGGTTTGATAGACGTATTCTGCGATTTTCTTTGCACATTCGTATGCCTTTGGATATTTTACCTTGATCAGTTGATACAAGTCCTGATCTTCGCTGACAAGCATTGTTTCGTTAATCAGACGCTGGACGAAAAAGCGTAAATGCGTGAGAAAACGATAAAAGTTGAGTGAGTCTTCATCAAATTCCATATTGAGGTGATATTTCACAATGGTGAGAATGGCATTTACTTCTTTTGTGATATTGACCGTTGTATTCATGTCCTCATTGAGCTCTGCATTAATGATATGCATAGCAATAAAGCCTGCTTCATCCTCAGGCAATTCAATATGTAGACGCTCTTCAATCATCTCAAGGCAGTCCTTTGCGACAAGAAATTCATCTTTGTATAAGCGTTTAATCTCCCAAATGAGCGAATTCTCAATGAGATGATTTTTCTTCAATCGTTCGATGGCGTAATGAATATGGTCTGCGAGTGATACATGCAGACTTTCGTTTAATCTTCGGTTCAGTTTTGTATGTGCATATTGAATCATTTCTTCGGTCACCTTGACCACATCATACGGAACCTCCAGAAGCAGCATTTTCATCCGCTCATGAACGGAATGATCCTCTAGGCGGAAGACTTTATCGATTAATGATTCGTCTACCGGATCCCCAGGTCGCCGCTGGAACGCGATACCTCTCCCCATGACGACGATTTCTTTTCCTTGTTCATCTATTACACTAATGACATTATTGTTTAGAACTTTTTGTATTTGCAACCCCAAACACCTCCGTCTATGAACCACAATCTTCACTCAAAATATGCTCTCATCTTAACACAACTGTCAAATCACTTGGTGTTTTTATCTGACTTTGGCAATAGATTTCACCATGATTATACCCTTTCATAGCTGGTCTGATCCTTCAATTGACTGCATACAATACTCCAAGGAGGTGACCTTCAGTGAAGGCTTTTTTCTGGTCAGCATCATTTTTATTCATGCTTCTATTCACACTCGTTTTTCTAGGAATCGTGTTTTTGCTTAGTGGACAAGGTATGAATCTACTTTGGAAGTATGTACTCATCTCATTTGTCACAGCAGCGGTTTTGCGCGCTGTCACCACTTGGCTGAGGCAGCATGTGATGCATCATTTATCAAAATAAAACGGCTGCCCGTAATATTCAGGCAGCCGTTCCTTTATTCTTTGGATGATGCGGCTTCTTGCGAAGAAGTACGCAGCTCATCATTGATTTTTTTCGCATCCTCTAGAAATTCTGTTTCAAATCCACTTTTGAGTGCCCACATATAAAACAGCAAGGAAACCACTGTAATAAGAGCCATATCCCAACCATAATGAATGACATTATAACCGCCGAATTTGTCACTACCAAGGCAGGAAATGGTCATCATCACAAGTAAGTACACGACCATCCAAGCACCCGCTTTGAAGTTACGGCCGAAGCCTTTCCACTTCGATTTTGCTTGATAGTAAAAATAGATCGGAAGACCGATGAGAATAATGAATAGCACCTGACCTGTTAACGGCCATCTCGCCCAATAAAGCGTCAATGACGCAAAGACAAAACCGAGAGGAGCGATGATGCTGAGTCCTTTTATTCGAAGCGGACGATATAAATCTGTCCCTGTCTTTCTCAGCGTCATGACCGTTACTGGTCCTGTCAGATAAGAAATAAGTGTCGCAACTGATATGATTTCCGCTAGTACACCCCAGCCTCTAAATAAAAACAGAAAGATAAACGAGACAGCTAAGTTAAAAAACATCGCTGGACGAGGCACGCCATAAATAGGGTGCAGACGACCAAGTACACTTGGCATATACTTATTTTTTTCCATTCCATAAATCATGCGAGATGTCGTCGCCGTATACGTAATCCCTGTACCAGAAGGGGATACAAACGCATCTGCATATAAAATCAGAACCAGCCAGTTAATCCCAAGCGCAATGGAAAGGTCAGCAAATGGTGAGTTAAAATTCAAATGGCCCCATCCATTCACAATCATGGACGGATCGACAGCACCGATAAAGGCGATTTGTAAAAGCACATAAATCACAGTCGCAATCAAAATGGATCCAACAATCGCAATCGGAATGGATCGCCCTGGATTTTTCGCCTCACCCGCCATATTAATCGGGCTTTGGAATCCATTGAAGGCAAACACAATTCCTGATGTCGCAACAGCTGTCAGCACACTCGCCCAGCCGTTAGGAGCAATACTTGTTCCAGAAGTAAAATTCTCACTATGAAAACCTACGAATAAGAGCGCACCAATGGTTAACCCTGGAATGACAATTTTAAACACGGTAATGAATGTATTCGCTTTTGAAAATAATCCTACTGTCCAGTAATTAAGTAGAAAGTAAATCACAAGCAGCACACTGGCGACCATGAGTCCTTCTGTCGTCAACACCCCTTTTGTGACCAAATGGGTTGTCCACTTTGCCCATTCCCAAGGCCAAGAACTCATATATTGGACAGAAGCCACCGCCTCAACCGGAATGACGGAGACAATAGCGATCCAGTTTGCCCAAGCCGCAATAAATCCAATAAAAGAGCCGTGTGAATATTGCGTATATTTCACCATTCCGCCTGCCTCTGGAAACATCGATCCGAGTTCACTATAAGACAAAGCGATAAATAAAATCACAACCATCCCAATCAACCATGATAAAATAGCCGCAGGGCCGGCAATTTGAGCGGCACGCCAAGCACCGAATAGCCATCCTGAACCAATGATTGAGCCAAGACCTACCATCATTAAAGCGAAAGTTCCCATTCTACGATGTAAATGATTCATGTTCATAACACCTTTCGATTAAAATACAAAGCATGTGCCCAAATAAGCGCCTTTCTTTCATTGCAGTTCAACTTTTATTCAATTAACAAATATTTCTTTAACTAAATCTTTACCCTTGTTCATTTTTTCGCCTGCTTTATTATCTCTCAATTCTCCATTTTCTGAAATAGTCGAACATGCTTATTTCTCAAGAAAGCGCTTTTCCAATGATTCAATCTAGTAGACTGAATAACTACCTTTACCCTTATTTTGAAAAAAACAAAACAAAAAAGAAAGAGGAAATGAATCCCTCTTTCTTCTGTATAGAAAAAAGGATAGAGGAGTCCTCTATCCTTGTGAGATCGCTTGTTCTTGTTCAATCACAGCTAATCTTTCTTTCACTTCTTCGTCAGACAGGTTGTGCTGTTTCACATATAGGTTACGTTCACTTGTACGACATTCATGGCTACAACTGCGCATATATTTATGCTCACTTTCTTCTGTTGCAATCATTTTGCGGTTACATGCAGGGTTTGCACAGTTCACATAACGCTCGCAAGGCTCACCAGTGAAGAAATCTTTTCCGACAACCACATGCTCTGTTTGATTCACAGGTACTGTTAAGCGAGTATCAAACACGTAGCATTGACCATCCCAAAGCTTCCCTTGAACTTCTGGGTCTTTTCCGTACGTGACAATTCCGCCGTCAAGCTGAGATACATCTTCAAAGCCTTCACGCTTTAACCAGCCTGAGAATTTTTCACAACGTACACCACCTGTGCAATACGTCAGAATTTTTTTCCCTTCAAGAATCTCTTTATTGTCACGAATCCACTCCGGTAATTCACGGAACGTCTCAATATCAGGACGAACAGCCCCTCTAAAGTGACCAACATCAAACTCGTAATCATTACGTGCATCAATCACAACGGTATCAGGTGATTGCATTTGCTCGTAAAATTCAACCGGGCTAAGATGTTTACCTGTTAATTCTAACGGGTTCACATCATCTTCAAGGCTCAGATTCACTAGTTCATTTCGATGGCGGACGTGCATTTTTTTAAACGCATGACCGTCTGCTTCATCAATTTTGATCGGCATAGACGCAAAGCGCGGATCTTCTTTTAATGCTTCCATGTACTTGTCCGTTTGCTCAATGGTACCAGAAACCGTTCCGTTGATGCCTTCTGATGAGATAAGGATACGGCCTAATAATCCAAGTTCCTTACAGAATGCTAAATGCTCTGCTGTAAACGTCTCTGGCTCCTCGATGGGGACATATTGATAGTAAAGTAAGACTCGATATTGCTTTTCCATATATATAAACACCTCTTAAATTTAATCAAAACATACCGTTCTTTATCATACAGGAAATACATACCTAAAGGCAATGACAGCGACTCAATTCCATAAAACGGTAGGGTCTTTCTTCTCATATTTGACAGAACTTTCTGTAAAATGAGATGATCTATAAAATATGATGTTGTAAAGGAGTAGAACGCAATGATCCAGCCAGAAGATATCGTCAGAAGCGGTCCAAACCAATTTATTTCTCAAAAAGGCATTTATCATGAACTCGATTCACTTATTTCTTCATCCTTCCAGTCGCCCGCTGTCGTGACCGGATACGATTCATTTCATGCTTTTTCACAGTACACAAAGCTTCCGTCTCATTGGCCTGTTGTCCAGCACAAAGGATACAGTTCACCCAATGCCATCACTCGAATTGCAGAAGAACTGCAAGAGGCAGATGTGATCATTGGGATTGGAGGTGGCACGATTTTAGACACCGCCAAGTCAGTAGCTGAGGCTCTTCAAATTGAAGTCATCATGGTTCCAACCATCCCGGGAACATGCGCTGCATCTACACCGCTTAGCGTTATTTATGATGACAAGGGGAATTTCATGAGAGTTGATTACCATAAACGGTCCAGCTACCTCACCCTCATTGATCATACTTTTTTGCTCTCTTCTCCTCTTCCCTACCTTCAAAGTGGGATTGGGGATACGCTGGCTAAATGGTATGAAGCAGAAGCCATTATTCGAAATGCTAAGGATTCCTTGCCGCTCATGGTGCATGCTGCACTAAAACAGGCGGTATACGTGAGGGATATTCTTGTTTCCCATAGCGAAGAAGCTGTCCACAGCTTGCAAACGGGTCAACTTTCGCAAGCATTTGCAGATGTAACGGATACTATTATTACATTAGCCGGCACGGTCGGCGGGTACGGGGGACGCTACGGCAGAATGGCAGGAGCTCACGCCATCCATAACGGATTGACATTTATTGAAGAAACACATCACGTATTGCATGGTCAAAAAGTGGCCTATGGCATTCTTGTTCAGCTTGCCGCAGAAAATCGAATGAGTGAAGTAGAAGAGCTACTTGAACTTTATGAAACACTCGGATTACCTAGAAATATGCGTGAGCTTGGCATCACAGCTCAGCTGGAAGAAGCCGCAAAAACAGTGGCAAACCATGCTGCACGAGCAGACGAAACCTTTTGCTTAATTGGTGACTATTCCAAAGAGCAAATTGTCGACGCCATTCAAGTCATTGAAAACGTATCAGCCGCAAAAAATCGTTAAATAAAAAGGCACAGGCATGCCACCTGTGCTTTTCTTTCGATTAAAAATCAAAGTTATCTGGATCTGGACCTGTGCGCTCATCTTCATTAAGCTGATCGATGACGCCCATCTCATGTGCGGACAGCTCGAAATCGAAGACTTGTGTGTTTTCGATGATTCGGCTCTTCGTCACAGATTTTGGAATGGTGATAATACCATGCTGCAAGTCCCAGCGAAGAATAACTTGTGCCACGGATTTGTCATGTTTTTTCGCAATATCCTGAAGAACAGGGTGGTTCAGCAACTTCCCGCTGCCTAATGGTGACCACGCTTCTACATGAATCCCTTTCTCCTTGCAGTAGTCTCGTAAAGGCTCCTGCGTTAGCTTAGGATGTAGCTCGATTTGGTTGACCATTGGCACAACTTCTGCTTCTTCTAACAGATCATCTAGATGGTGCTGATGGAAGTTACACACACCGATGGCTCGAACGCGTCCATCCTTATACAGCTTCTCTAGTGCTTTCCAAGTTTCTTTATATTTACCTTCAACCGGCCAATGAATTAAATAAAGGTCTAATACATCTAGCCCAAGCTTGTGCATACTTGTTTCAAAGGCTTCAAGTGTTGATTCATAACCTTGATCACGATTCCACACCTTTGTCGTAATAAACAGATCATCGCGAGAGATGCCTGATTGCTGAATGGCTTTGCCTACCCCTTCTTCATTTTGATAGGCTGCTGCTGTATCGATGCTACGGTAGCCCGCTTCAAGAGCGTCTGTGACTGCATTTACAGCCTCATCCCCATCTTTTACCTGCCATACGCCGAAGCCTAGCTTCGGCATTTTTACTCCGTTTGCTAATGTGACTGTATCTGTTAATCCACTCATCAAACAAACCTCCGCTTCATTTTTGCTTACCAAGCACTATACCCGAATTTTCTATTGATCATGCATGAATGTTCGTTGGTGTTATTTGATATATTGTCCTATATCGACCTGATGGCGTCAACGATTTGGTATTCGCTGTTTTAATCTTTCTTTTTAGAAAAATTATATGTCTCTAAAAAGCTTAGGTCATAAAAAGTCAGACGATAAGTTTCCTGTTCATTCTCGTACACTCTGATCCAATAAGACTCTTTTGTGGCTTCCTTGGTTTTCTTTAATGTCACATCTAAAAGTTCCTTCAACAGCTTTTGAATGTCTTCTTTCTTGTCCAAAACAACACGTTTATGATCATGCTCAATTTGAATTTTAGTCACCTTATTTTGATCAATCGAGACCACATCATCGAATGTAGCATTGATCATAAAATAAATACCAATTCCTATTGAAACAACGAAATCCAATCATCCTCTTCAGAGAACACTTGAATCCCATGCTGTTTCAGCAAAGCGGACGTCACACCATCTCCCGCTTTTGTCTTCCCATTAAACTCTCCCTGATAAATCATCCGGCTCCCGCATGAAGGGCTATACTCTTTTAGCACAACCGCTGTTGCTTTCAGAGACTGAACCTGTTCCAGCGTGGCTTTTGCACCTTTTACATACATCTCTGTGACATCAGTTCCATGAACATCGACAACAGTAGCCTGTCCCCGCAAAACATCATGTCCATCTCCGCCAATGATCTCTGCCGGTGGTCTAGGCGTAGAGAAGCCGCCTAGCAGTTCAGGACAAACTGTCACAGCCTTTCCTTCCTGCACAAACTCTTCAATTCGCTGATCTAATCGATGGCTGCCATTATACCGAACTTTCAATCCAGCAAGACAAGCGCTGACCACAATCACGTCTGTTCCTCATTTTTATGGATTGAGCGTTTTTTACTGATCGAAAAATAAATACTTAACGGTAAACAAAATATTGTGTACACCAAAAAGGGCAGGGCACAATACAAAACAGCCGCCCAAACAGGTTCTTCAACTCCTGTGATGCCAAAAAAGTAAACAAATAATAGCAAGCTGACAAACAATCCCACGAACGGCATGATGGTTGCTGACTTTTTAAAATTCTCCATCAT
The DNA here is from genome assembly GCF_038610765.1 of Bacillus sp. FSL R5-0422. Lineage (NCBI taxonomy): Bacteria > Bacillati > Bacillota > Bacilli > Caryophanales > Bacillaceae > Bacillus > Bacillus sp. FSL R5-0422. Next base: position 237,904 of record NZ_CP152014.1, on the reverse strand, counting down.
TTCTTTCCCCAAAGAAGCTCCCTCCCTTTTTACATGATCACAAATAACGTCAATATATGTTAATTTTACCATATAAAAAACCGAAATCATCTCATTTTTACGATGGTTTCGGTTTTTTCAATCTATATTTTTTCTTTCCATGCCTTTAAAAAGCGCTCAATTACTTGTAATTCATCTTCATGAAACTGCTGGAGAAATTCTAAGTAGGACGCGACAGCTTTCTCATGTAATTCATCATGCAGCGCCGCCAATTGCGTGCCTTTTTCTGTCAATGAATAGTAGACTGACTTCTTATCCCCTTGCCGGTGGCAATAGTCCACCATGCCTTTATCAATTAGTTTTTTCACAGCCTTTGTAATAGCGGGCTTTGATAGTTTCAGTTGTTGAGAAAGAAATGTATTATTTGATTCGTTTGGATTGGCTTGAATCATCGATAAAATGTGTAGCTGTGTGAGTGTCCAATCTTGCTTGAGTGTATCAGTCGTGGTAATCAGTGGATCTGTTGGATCATTCCTTCTCTTTTCCCTATGAATTATCAGATCTTGAATCGCTTTTAATACAATCTGCTCTTTAGTCTCCATCTGATACCTCCACTCTTAACTGGTTAATAAAATGGTACTAATAATTAAGATAGGAGTCAAAAGAAATGTCAGTGTAATAAAAAGAACAGGCCATCAGACCTGAAAATGATGTATGTACTTTTCTACTAGATGACCTATAATGTCACAGCCCCTCTTTCTTTTATTTGCTATAATTCATGGGGGGATGTCATCCAATTTTTGATGAAAAAGGTGAGCTAATGAAAATCGAACAACAAATCGCCATTCGTCAGTTAGAAGAAAAGATCGACCTGTTTTCTTCAACTGTAAACGGAACGTTCCTCACAACGGACGATTTCGTTCTATCTAATACTCATATATCGACAGACACATTCAATTTGCTATTACCGACATCGGCGCACATTCAAGATCCGCAAAAAGTGAAAAAAACGATCGAACACTTGCAGTCTCAGAAACAATCATTCAGTACGTGGGTGGATCATCGTTTGCTTCATCCTGATTGGACCAATTTACTACAGGAATACCAGCTTGAAGAGGTTGAACGCAATACGATCATGATGCTTGAGCAGACAGAGGGCATTGACCCAGCTACATCTTCACCGCTTACAATCAAAGAAGTACTTGATGACCAGACACTGCTTGATTACAAAAATATCTTTATCGAACTATTCAAAGAGTCACCGGAGGCCATCGCCTTAGAGATCTATTTCCAGCGTTTTTCGCTTGAAGCTATACAATCACGTGCTCGCATGTTCGTCGGATATGTAGACCACAAACCGGTCACAACAGGCTTATTACTTGAAGCCACCGATAGCTACGGAATTTATGATGTCATCACAAGGGCAGAGCACCGCGGAAAGGGACTTGGCAGTGACATGTTTCATTATCTTCTGACCCAGACAGAAAACAAACAAAAGTGCGTCATGTTACAAGCATCAACTGACGGCAAAAATATTTACCAACGTGCCGGCTTCCAACCAATCGGCGAAATGGTTGTTTTTGAATAGAATAAAGTAGAACAAAAAAAAGCTGCCTATCATTAGGCAGCTACAATTTGTTGACAAAGGGTTAAAATGATCTTGATTTTAACCCTTTGTCTTCTTTTCAGCGTGATAGAAAACCTTTGCAGCCCTAGGAAGGACGAGTACTGGCGCGGAGCGAATTTGACATTCGTGAGCACCAGCACGCAGGACTGACACCGGATGCGAGGGTTTGTCTACACGCTGAAGCTGCCTATCATTAGGCAGCTATTCAGCACGATGCTGACGATCCATATAAAGTGGTGGTCTCTTCAACGAAATTACCGCACAGCTAAAGGCAATCAGCACAAACACTGCACCGAATTTCGCCAGATCAACAGATGAACCGGTCATCGTAAATAGGACACCACCAACCGCTGATCCAATCGAGATACCAATTTGCAAGGCCGATGTATTTAAGCTTTGCTGAATATCAGACGTGACAGGATCGGTTTGAATCAAATAACTCTGCAAGGCAGGCGTTAATGCCCAGCTAAGCGCTCCCCATAGGACAACCATGATCATAAAGAGAACAAACACACCCGCTGTATAAGGAATGATAAACATCACAACAGCAAACGCGATTGTCACCAGCAAAATGGCTTTCCCTGAACCTAGCTTGTCACTGAGCCAGCCGCCAAATCCATTCCCGCCAATAGAGGCAAGCCCGAAGACCAAATAACAAATACTAATCCAGAACGGGGTCATATGCAAAACTTCCATTAAAAACGGAGTGAAATAAGAATAAAGCATATAATGACCTGCAAGCATAAACAAACTAATCAAGTGTGCACTAAAAATTTTGGGATGCCCTAAAGAGCGAATTTGCTCTCTTAGAGGTGTTACTTTTTCAACAGGCATTTTCTCTAATAGGAAATAGATCAGCACCATCGATATCGCTGATAAAATACTGATTCCTAAAAACATCACTCTCCAGCCAAAGCTCTCTGTAATAAAAATGCCGATCGGTACACCGAGAACAAGTGAAGAACTAATCCCAATAAAAATCAGCCCTAATGCCTTCGCACGATGCGCTGGTTCCACTAATTTAGCAGTGATCGTCAGTGACAACACCACTACTAGCGCTGTACTCATCGCGATCAATACCCTAGAGATCATGACAAGGGCAAAGGTCGAACTAAAATATGTGAAGACATTCCCTATTGTAAACACCAATAAAGCGATTAAATAAAGACGCTTTCGTTCAATTTTAGCTGTGGCAGTCAACAGCACAGGTGCTGAAATGGCATACACAATGGCAAATACGGTGATTAGCTGCCCAGCTGTCGCAAGCGATACATTCAAATCCTCTGCAAGACTTGGCAATATGCCTCCGACAACAAGCTCAACTAATCCTACTGCAAATGTAGAAACGGCTAATAAATATACTCTCCAGTTCATGTCTAACATCCCTTCTCTATATCATCGCTTTCACTTTTGATACAGGGTGAAGACAAACAAAAAAACCCTGATTACAAAAAAGGAAAGCACGCTTTTGTAATCAGGATTTATCGGATCCTGGTAGAAACCCTCAAACCATATTATTGAGGTTATACAAGTCTATTTTTTTCTTCAAATATAGTAGCATATGCTTACATAACTGGCAAGCTATAAAAATAGGAAATGACTGCAAATTCAAGATCAAACAAACCACTCAGAACAGCATGAAAAGAAACGCCAGTACAACTTGCTTTCTCCTGCATTTACAGGTAAACTGATGAAAAATCAACGAACATTCATCAACGTAGATCTGGAATAGTAGCTTGAATCGATCTTTAACAGAGAGGGAACGGTGCTGAGAAGTTCCTACTGACATCTTCAAGTGAACCTGCCGATTTAGTTCTGTTTCATACAGCGGTTCATACCGTTATCATGATCAAGTGTAAAGCTGTGCTTTAAATTAGGGTGGTACCACCAGGAATGGTCCCTAACTTAAAGCACAGCTTTTTTGTTTTTTAAAAGGAGGAATATGCAATGTCAAAGAAACAATTTGTTGAAAAAATCACAAGCATGGAAGAGGACTTTGCCCAGTGGTATACAGATGTTGTCACAAAGGCGCGTCTCGTCGATTATTCAAGCGTTAGAGGCAGTATGATCATTCAGCCATACGGCTTTAAAATCTGGGAGAATATTCGCGACGAACTTGACCGCCAAATTAAAGAAACAGGGCATGAGAATGTGTATATGCCGCTCTTTATCCCAGAAAGCCTGCTTCATCAGGAAAAAGATCATATTGAAGGCTTTGCTCCTGAAGTGGCGTGGGTCACACATGGCGGTGAATCCGAATTACAGGAAAGGCTCTGCGTCAGACCAACCTCTGAAGTACTATTCGCAGAGCATTACAAAAACATCATTCATTCTTACCGTGATTTACCGAAGCTTTATAACCAATGGGCGAATGTCGTCCGCTGGGAAAAGACCACACGTCCATTCCTTAGAACACTTGAATTCCTATGGCAGGAAGGACACACATGTCATGAGACGGAGCAAGAAGCGATTGAGGAAACAGAAAGAATGCTTCACATCTACGCTTCTCTTTGCGAAGAGCTCCTTGCCATTCCTGTCATTAAAGGGAGAAAAACAGAGAAGGAAAAATTCGCTGGTGCCCGCTTCACCTATACGGTTGAAAGCCTGATGCATGATGGAAAAGCGCTGCAAACAGCCACTTCTCACTTCTTCGGAAACGGATTTGCCAAAGCATTTGGCATCGAATTCTTAAACCGCGAAGGAAAGCTAGAGCATGTCCAGCAAACCTCTTGGGGCTTTACGACAAGAATCATCGGTGCCATGATCATGGTGCACGGCGATGACAGAGGACTCGTCCTTCCGCCAAACATTGCACCAACCCAAGTGCGAATCGTGCCAATCGCCTCTCACAAGGAAGGTGTGCTTGATCATGCCTACGAATTAAAAGATCGACTCACCCGCATCGCACGTGCTGATATCGATGCAAGTGATAAACAGCCTGGCTGGAAATTCAACGAATGTGAAATGCAGGGCATTCCTCTACGTGTCGAAGTAGGACCTAAAGACATCGAAAAAGGACAGGTGATGCTCGCAAGACGAGACACTGGAGAAAAGCAGGCTGTCACCTTAGATGCACTTGAACAAACCATTACATCCACGCTTGAAGATATTCAACGGACGATGTACGAAAAGGCGAAAGAACGATTACATGAAAAAACATCAACAGCTCACACCATCGAAGACATTGAGCACACTCTTTCAGAAGAAAATCGATTGATTAAAGCCATGTGGTGTGGTGACGAAGCCTGTGAGAACGACATCAAAGAAAGAACAGGGGCGACCTCACGCTGTATCCCATTTGAACAAGAACCTGTTTCTGACACTTGTGTCTGCTGTGGAAAACCTGCATCTGATATGGTGTTCTGGGCGAAAGCCTATTAGAATATGAACGATAAAGAAGCATCTCTCATGATGCTTCTTTTTTGTTAAAAAGACCCAAACACCCATTGACCTCATCAGCACGATCCCCTATAATTCATATTAATATAATCGGTTTTTAAGACTTTAAATGGAGTGGTGATATATGAAGCGCTGGCCCTCACTGTTTGCTGAACGCTGTCCTAAATGTAAAACAGCATTAGAAGTCTCTAAGTCCAATGCCCTGCAAGGCAAAGTCGTGAAAACATGCCCCAACCTTCATTATCAAAAAGAGTATCACCCAGCACTTGAAACATATATCGAGCACGATGACATCAAATAAAAAAGACCAACACATTTGCTTTGTTGGTCTCTTCTTTATAATAAATCCAGCCAAATTTTGATCGCTGTCGCCGTAATCATCGCAGCAAGTGCCCATTGTAAGTAGACGGCGTTGATTTTCTGACCGACCTTAGCACCAATCGGAGCGGCGATTAAACTTGCCAGCATCAGCACAACCGCAGGAAGAAGCATGACTTGACCCGTCAATACCTTTCCAGCCGATGCACCGATCGCAGAAAGAAACGTAATCGCAAGGGACGACGCAATCGTCATCCTGACAGGAATTTTTAAAATAGACAGCATCACCGGTACCAATATAAATGCTCCGCCCGCGCCTAGTACCCCGGAAACACTACCAATCACAAAGGCAATACCTGCCGCAAGTCCTTTATGAAAAGTGACTTCTTCCTCTGCATCTGCACGCTGTCCCTTTTTTGGAATCAGCATGAGAACCACAGCCGCAATTGCAAGCAATCCATAGACGAGATTCATCCCATTCTCTGGCATGAAGTGAGATACATAACTGCCTAGTAAGCTGCCCGCCAATATACTGCTCCCCATATATAAAATCAACGACCGATGTAAAAATCCGCTTTTACGATAGGCCAATACCCCACCGAGCGTCGAAAAAAGCACTTGAATGGCGCCAATGCCTGATACCTCGTGTGCCGAAAGTGCCATCACACCGACAAGTGGCGGGATATAAAGAAGCATAGGATAGTTAATCACAGATCCCCCGATCCCCACCATTCCTGATAAGAAGGAACCAATACATCCGATGATAAAAAGTGTAATCAAAAACGCAAAATCCACGCTGGTCTCCTCCTTTGCAAAAGGAAAAGGGGATCTTCAGCAGATACCCCTACATCCTTTAGGACCCTTTTCTCACCCAGAACTTCAGCACATGTCCTTCTTCCGTCTGCGTGATCAATTCATGTCCACTTGACTTCGCCCATGCTGCTAAGTCAGCTTTAGCTCCTTTATCTGTTGCATGTATTTCTAAAACTTGACCTTCCGCCAAGTCGTTCATTTTTTTCTTTGTTCGAATAATCGGCATTGGGCATGCAAGCCCTGTGACGTCTAACATTTGATCTGATGTCATTTCGTTGTTCCTCTCCTCTTATTTTATTGGACATTACCGAATCGCACAACGGTTTGGACCAATTTCCATTTCACGCTGCGCTTCATCGTCTGGGCTCAGCTTCCCCATATTGGTTTGACGAATGTCTTGATAGGCGTTTGGTTGTGCAGGTAGGTTCTTCGTGACCATTTCTCTAAATACGGCTTCATCATCAATATTCAGTCCATGATTTTCTTCAAATAGAACGCCTAGCTCCTTCCAAACGCTTCCGTCTTCATTAACTTCATCCATGATCATGAAATGCGCTGGCAACACAATCAATTCTTTTGAAAGTGCGCCATATCGGTCATATAGGGTTTCTCTCAAATCACCTACCCAGTCCTCCGCCATTCCAGCGAGGTCGGGTCTTCCAATCGAATCCACGAACAAAATATCACCTGAAAGAAGATATTGATCATCCACGATAAAAGATGTTGACCCAATCGTATGCCCCGGTGAGTAAAGGGGATGAATATCAATGGTAGCCGCTCCTATCGCGATGTGCTCTCCTTCTTCAAGACGGTTATATTCAAAGATCACTTCTTCTGCATCTTTTGGCGGTAGCCAGTAGCTAGCACCAGTCTGTTCAGCCAGTTTTTTCCCGCCAGAAATATGATCCGCATGAAGATGAGTGTCCAACACTTGGGTGATAGAGACATCGTGCTTCTTAGCAAAACGGATATAGACATCAGTCATTCTAGCTGCGTCTACAATTGCGGCTTCTCCATTCGACATGATCATATAAGATAGGCATCCCTTGCCCATCCGCACAAATTGATACAACTCTCCACCGCCGCTTAAATCACCAATCTTCACTGGCTCTAGATGCTCACTCCACGCCTTCATACCGCCTTCTAAATAATGGACCATTCTGCCCGCCTCTGACAGCATCTCCGCGACCATGATAGAGGAGCCTTCCTTGGCACAAACCACCAACACTTCACGATCATGAGGAATGTCATGCAAAATGCCCTCTACTCCTTCAAGGAGATCAAAATAAGGCACATTCATATGAACGATTGCTTCCCCTTCGATCTTCCAGTCCTGTACATCCGCTTGATTTCGCACATCTAGCAAAAAGAGCGGTTCCTTGTTCACGATCTTTTTTGTTAACTGCTCTGCAGTCATCGCTTTTACCGTCATGTTTCATTCAGCTCCTATTTTTCAATCGCTCCTGTCCAGCTATTCATGCCTGGCACAATATTTGTCAATTGATGAAATCCTTTTTCTTTTAACTTTTGCGCAGCTAATTCACTTCTTCTGCCTGAATGACAGATCAGGTAAATGTCCGTCTCCCGGCTCAATTCTTCCGCACGTTGATCCACCTCACCAAGAGGAATATGAACAGCTCCTGGAATATGCCCCGCCTCGTATTCATCTAGCTCTCGCACATCTAAAATCACCAAAGATGGATCTTCTTTTACTTTCTGTTGAAAAGTCTCCAAAGACATTTCCGAAATCATGGACTTCCCTTCTTTCTGTTGTTCTCCGCCTTTACGAATCAAATGATGGAGCACCTGGCCTTCTACTGTTGTTCCTAAAAATTCGTGGCCGGCACTTTTTGACCATGCCGCCAGATCCGCTGTTGATCCTTTATCGGTAGCTTGCACCTCCAGTACATCTCCTGGTAAAAGCTCATTCATTTGTTTTTTTGTTTTTACAATCGGCATTGGGCATGCCAGTCCTTTTGCATCTAAAATGACAGTTGGTTGCTGCATGTCATGTCCTCCTCAATATAGGGGTGGGGGTATATTATATTGCGCATTTAATGCCAAGCATTCATGCCACCCTTGATGTTGGTAATCTGAGTAAATCCCTGTTTCTTCAATATTTTCGCTGCCTGCATACTTCTCATTCCGCTTTGACATATGACATAGACTTCTTAATTTCTCTCAAGCTGAGAAGCTCGTTTCTTCAAATGAGACAACGGGATGTTTTGAAAGCCTTTGATATGATTTGTTTGAAATTCAATAGGAGACCGCACATCAATGAGCTGTTGACCTTTGCTTTTCAGCTTCTTTTTCAAATGACCTGCATCTATTTGCTTCACACCTCGTACCGGCAGAAAGCGGCTTACGAGTAATCCAATTACGATGATGAGTAAAATCGTCTGCACCATCCTGCTTCACCTCACTAGATAAATAAATTCACACGCCCGATTTCAGCCTCTGCTAAATATGCAGCTACACCAGCATATTGAATGTCATCCAATAATTCTTTCTCCTGTAAACCTAAAAGATCCATCGTCATTGTACATGCCACGAGGTTAATATCCTGCTCCTTCGCCATCTCAATGAGCTGCGGCAAGTTCATGGCATTGTGCTTTTTGATTACATGCTTGATCATTTTCGGCCCCATTCCCGCAAAATTCATCTTGGAAATCCCCATGCGATCAGCCCCGCGTGGCATCATCTTGCCGAACATTTTTTCTAAAAATCCTTTTTTCATCGGTACCATCTCATCCTTACGCAAGGCATTCAGCCCCCAAAATGTATGGAAAATGGTCACCTCATGATCATAGGCTGCTGCACCATTGGCAATAATATAAGCTGCCATCGCTTTATCATAATCTCCACTGAATAACACAATCGTCGTGCGTTTTTTCTGTTCTTCCATTCTGCTCCTCCTCCAACAATTACCTATGGGGGTATATAATAATCAAAAAATATATACATATACCGGTAAGGGTATATTACATCAAGTAAAAAAATCCGTCAACCTCCAAAGGCTGAGGAATTTCTTACCGGCTTTTCACCAATAGCTCAACTGCCTCTTTCACAAGACCTTCCGTATCCTTACCTTGTTCAAGACTTTCACGAACACATTGCTCAAGATTTGTACTCACAATCACACCCATTGCCCGATCAATAGCATTACGTGATGCAGACAGCTGAGTTACCACCTCGCGGCAATCCTTCCCCTGCTCCATCATCGCAAGAACCCCTTTAATCTGCCCTTCAATCCGGCGAAGACGATTCTTCATCTGCTGATTATACTCCATGAATAAGGACTCCTTTCTATTCTTTCTATGACAGATAGTATACCCTAAGAGGTATTTAGTCAAACGACTTGCCCTTTTCTTTTATAGAAAACGAATGTGAAAAGAATTGCACATTCCACCATTTATTGATAAAAAGTAAATAATCAACGAATAAGAAATCATTGAAGAAAAGAGGGCAACCCATGACTTTACAGCATTATATTGGATCAGGCAAAGAACTGCCGCTTGGTACCATTGGTCAAAATCCTACCTATAAACCACTCTCTGAACTCAATATCAAATTGTTTGATCAAAAACAAAAAAAGCACAAAACCTGTCAAAAAGAAGATCCTTTGATAAAAGTATTCGAAACAGAAGAGGATTTCGAAGGCATTCACATTGATTATTTAGATCCTTTCTATGAAACGGTAAGAAACAAATTCACACATCCTTTTGTTTATGAATTGGACATCATTCATTCTCTTCGTGCACTTTTTCGATTCATTGAAAAAGAGCTGTCAACAGGAGAAACCATCGAAATCTATTCTTGTCTAAATGAACTCGAAACGAAAGAAAAGGATGATCAATTGGATGTAGAAATTGACCTAAGCAAAAAACAATTTGGGAAACATATCGTTTTTAAAGACATTGATGAACTGATCGCTATGTTTGAATTAGAACACCTACAATATGTCTTAGTAAAGAAGTAGAGGAGAATTGACAAATTACATCAAAATGTTGTGCTATAAGAGATTGTAGAAGCCTAACAAAGATCAATTGAAGTTATGAATAGAAAAGCGAATATAAATGTAACAGGTAGTTGAAGGAACCAAAATTCCCTCAATTACCTCTTTGCAGATCTTCGTAAACTTTTTCAAAAATCTCTATTGGTATTGAATACTTCGTTGTCTTATCATTACGGTAATTAACCACTATATCAATATGATGTTGCTTTTTTTCAAATTCAATTATTGAATTCTCCCACCTATCTCTAACAGAAATAACACAATTACCGTTTTTCTTTTCCTTTTTCTTATAAACATAGTCCATTTTATCTCTCCGTTCGTTCTCATTATTTTGTATTAGATAAGCGAATATACGGCATGTCTCAATCAGAGATATCCAAGAAACATGAATATAAAGAAACTAAATGTAGTGAGCAAGTTTAAAAACGTATAAAGATAATTTCTACCATAAATACTTAATATAATACCAACTGGACCTAAGACATAATTCATTAACCAGATTCCGCTTCCATATCCAAATATCCAATTAGGGACCCAAAGTAGAACACCTATTACAAAGCATAGTAATGACAAATGGCTCATTGTTTTTTTAGACATCAGAACTCCCCACATTCTAAAATAGCAACCTATATTTTAACAAAATGATACACTCAAATTCTGACTTAGTCGCTACTCCTTAAGAAATTTAAGATGAAATTAAACTAATTATGGAAAAGCAGGTGACCCATGCCAAACAACCAAACACCCAACCCACTCATTACGGAAAAATCACCCTACCTCCTTCAACACGCCCACAACCCAGTTCACTGGTACCCGTGGGGGCAAGAAGCCTTCGACAAAGCCAAGCATGAAAATAAGCCAGTGCTTGTCAGCATCGGTTACGCCACTTGCCACTGGTGCCACGTCATGGCACATGAAAGCTTCGAAGATCAGCAAGTCGCTGACATCCTAAACGAGCATTTCATTTCAATCAAAGTCGATCGTGAGGAGCGTCCAGATATCGACTCGATGTATATGTCGGTTTGTCAGATGATGACGGGGCAAGGCGGCTGGCCGCTCAACGTGTTTGTCACGCCTGATCAAAAGCCTTTTTATGCGGGGACGTATTTTCCAAAAAGAAGTGCTTACGGACGCCCTGGCTTTATCGAGGCACTGACACAACTCTTGGATGCGTATCACAACGATCGCAATCATATCGAATCATTGGCAGAGAAGGCGACAAATAATCTGCGGATCAAAGCAGCAGGGCAGACAGAGAATACGCTCACCCAAGAGGCGATCCACAAAGCCTATTATCAGCTCATGAGCAGTTTTGATACGCTGCACGGCGGGTTCGGCTCTGCGCCAAAATTCCCGGCACCTCATATGCTTTCATTCTTGATGCGCTATTACGAATGGACTGGGCAGGAAAATGCGCTATATGCAGTCACGAAAACGTTAGATGGAATCGCAAATGGCGGTATATATGACCATGTCGGTTCAGGTTTTTCTCGTTATTCAACAGACGAAAAATGGCTTGTGCCGCATTTTGAAAAAATGCTGTATGATAACGCCTTGCTCATGGAGGCTTACACAGAAGCGTATCAGCTCACTCAACAACCTACATATGAAAAGCTTGTCCACCGCCTGATTCACTTTATCAAGCGAGATATGATGAATCCGGATGGCTCTTTTTATTCAGCGATAGATGCAGATTCTGAGGGGAAAGAAGGACAATTTTATGTCTGGTCAAAAGATGAAATCATGACTCATTTAGGCGAGGACCTCGGCGCATTATTCTGCGCTGTCTACCACATCACAGATGAGGGGAACTTTGAAGGGGAGAACATCCCTCATACCATTTCCACCTCTTTTGATGACATCAAGGCCTCTTTTTCAATTGATGACCAAACGCTCCAGTCTAAGCTGCAAGAAGCCCGACACATTTTACAATCTATCAGACAGCAGCGACCCGCGCCGCTTGTCGATGACAAAGTGCTCACATCATGGAATGCCCTCATGATCTCTGCGCTCGCCAAAGCAGGAAGGGTCTTTGTTTCAGAGGAAGCCATCCGTATGGCAAAACAGGCGATGTCTTTTCTAGAAACACACCTCGTCCAACATGATCGTCTCATGGTCCGATATAGAGAAGGTGACGTAAAGCATCTCGGCTTTATCGAGGATTATGCGCATATGCTAAAAGCGTATATGTCTTTATACGAAGCGACCTTTGAATTAGCATGGCTGGAAAAGGCAACAGCCATTGCCGAGAACATGTTTGAACTGTTTTGGGACAAGGAAAAAGGGGGCTTTTTCTTCTCAGGATCAGATGCGGAAGCGCTCATCGTTCGAGAAAAAGAAGTGTACGACGGTGCCATGCCTTCTGGCAACAGTACCGCACTCAAGCACCTTCTCATACTAAGCAGACTGACCGGACGTCAGGATTGGCTGGACACATTAGAGCAGATGTTCCAAGCCTTTTATGTCGATGTTTCTTCCTATCCAAGCGGTCATACAGCATTTCTGCAAGGGCTTCTCGCTCAATATGCAACGAAAAGAGAAATCATCATTCTCGGAAAAAATGGCGATCCTCAAAAAGAACAGCTTTTACAGGCGCTTCAAAAACGCTTCATGCCATTTGATATCATATTGACTGCCGAAACAGGACAGAAATTAGCAAAACTCGCGCCCTTTACAAAAGATTACAAAACAATTGATGGCAAAACCACCGTGTATATTTGTGAAAACTACAGCTGCCGCCAGCCAATCACCGATATCGACGAAGCAATGGCACAATTGAGTTTGTCATGAGATGACTATGAGAAGACAAAATGAGGACAAACAGATAAAAAACATGTCAATCCGCTAACAAATTGTCTGTACGGTTTTATTTTTCCTAAAAAACGGTTAGAATGCGCACTAGATGTTCTCATACCGAAGGGAGAGAAAATGATGAAAAAGGTATCATACACACTCATCGCTTGTTTGTTATCTGTTGGACTTGCAGCCTGCTCGTCAAACGATGCCAAACAAGATAAGCAAAACGATTCAGCCAAAAACAAGGAAACTACACAGGCTGACCAAAAAGAACAGCAAAAGCAAATGGAAGAGATGCAAAAGAAATTAGACGCACAAAAAATCGATGATCAAAAGGTCGTTGCGACCGTCAACCAAGACAAAATCACAGGTAATGAATATAATAGCGCTCTATCAACCATTCAAGGACAGCTTCAGCAATCTGGGCAAGACCCAACATCTAAAGAAGGCGCAAAAGCAGTTAAGAAACAAACCATTGATGCGCTCGTAGGTCAAGAGCTCATCCTGCAAGATGCTGAGAAGAAGGGCATCAAAGCCTCTGACAAAGAGGTAGATAAACAGCTAAAAGAAGAAAAGAAACAATTCAAAGACAACGCTCAATTTGAAGAAGCCCTTAAGAAAAGCGGACTCACCATGGATCAGCTGAAAAGTGACATTGCCGACAGCATCAAATACAGCCAGTATGTCGACAAAGAAATCAAATCAGCGTCCGTCTCTGAAAAGGATGTCAAAGCGTACTATGATCAATACGCTGATGAAATGAAAAAACAAAAGCAAAAAGCACCAGAGTACAAAGAGGTTAAATCACAAATTAAAAAACAGCTAGAATCTCAAGAAAAGCAGAAAGAAGTTCAAAAAGAAATTGAAAAACTAAAGAAATCTGCGAAAATTAATGTGTCTCTATAACAGCTAATTAAATCCGCCATTGTGCGGATTTTTTTCGTTACTTGATGAACTATTTTTCCAAAATAATGACAAAAGCCTCATCATAAACATCTTTTCCTTCCGATATGATGGGAGTACAAAAGAAAGCGTTATTAATTCTTTTGTCTCTTAAAAAGTACAAGATCAAACGCTGATCTCGTACTTTTGCTTCAGTCAATTGGACAACGAAAAGAGGAGGATCTTTATGTTCAAATGGTTTAAACCTGCTCCGCATATCGACAGGCTCGATGATGCCAAAACAGATGAGACGTATAAGAGGCTGCGGCTGCAAGTCTTTTTAGGCATCTTTATCGGGTATGCTGGCTATTATTTGCTGCGGAAAAATTTTGCTTTTGCTATTCCTTATCTACAAGAAGAAGGATTCACGAAAAGTGAATTAGGCTTTGTACTCGCAGCTGTCTCCATCGCTTATGGCTTTAGTAAATTCATCATGGGGATGATCTCAGACCGCTGTAATCCAAGATATTTTTTAGCAACCGGACTCTTTTTATCAGCCCTTATCAATATCCTATTTGTCTCATTTCCATGGGTGACGTCAAGTGTATGGATCATGTTCTTATTCATGTTTTTAAACGGCTGGTTCCAAGGCATGGGGTGGCCGCCATGTGGACGGACGATGGCGCATTGGTTTTCGGTTAGTGAACGTGGAACGAAAATGTCCATTTGGAACGTCGCTCACAATATCGGCGGGGGGATTCTGGCACCGCTCATCACCTTAGGGATCGTGCTGTTTGCGACGTGGAAAAGTATCTTTTTCTTCCCTGCCATCATTGCCATTATCGTCTCCTTCGTGATCATTCTTCTCGTCCGGGATACACCACAATCCACTGGTCTTCCGCCAATCGAGGAATATAGAAATGACTATCCGGCACAAAACTATGAGGATCAAGAAAAAGAATTAACAGTGAAAGAGATCTTATTTAAGTATGTGCTCAACAATAAATTCCTTTGGTATATCGCCATTGCCAACGTCTTTGTGTACTTCGTCCGTTACGGTGTCGTGGACTGGGCACCGACCTACTTAACAGAAGCTAAAGGCTTTTCACCAGAACATTCCCGCTGGTCATACTTTCTTTATGAATATGCAGGCATTCCCGGCACATTATTGTGCGGGTGGATTAGTGACCGATTCTTTAGAAGCCGCCGCGCACCAGCAGGCGTCCTCTTTATGGCTGGGGTGTTAATTGCGGTGCTTGTTTACTGGTTAAACCCTGCTGGCAATCCAATGGTCGATAACATCGCCCTCATCAGCATCGGCTTTTTAATTTACGGACCTGTCATGCTCATTGGACTTCAAGCCATTGACCTCGCTCCTAAAAAAGCGGCTGGCACTGCGGCCGGACTCACAGGCTTCTTCGGTTATATTGGCGGCTCTGCCTTCGCCAATGCGATGATGGGCGTTGTCGTCGATCATTACGACTGGACAGGAGGATTTATTTTATTGGTTGGTTCTTGTGTGCTTGCGATTGTCTTCCTAGCGATGACTTGGAATACAGGAAAGCGCGTAGAGCAAGCTTAATGAAAATCACATAAAAGATTCATATCCACCCAACATGCCCTTTACATCTATTTCTTATGATGAAGGCAGTTACCGTAAAAGGAGGATAAAATATGAAGAAAAGTAGATTACTTGCTTTCGTGTTGCTCTCTTTTGCTTTACTGTCTATTGCGTGGGTGCCGGCCACCGTATCGGCACATGAACATCTTTTATCTCCAGATCGTATTCTAACCGTTGCACATCGCGGAGCATCAGGGTATGCACCAGAGCATACCCTGGCTTCTTACAAACTCGCCACAAAGATGAATGCCGATTACCTCGAACTCGACCTTCAAATGACAAAGGATGGCCATCTCATCGTCATGCACGATGAAACCGTTGACCGCACCACAAACGGAACGGGCTCGGTTAAAGACCTCACACTTGCTGAAATCAAACAGCTGGATGCTGGTACTTGGTTTAATGAGGCCAATCCCGACAGACAAAATGCCAACTATATCGGACAGCGAGTCCTCACATTAGATGAAGTACTGCGCTATTTTGGCAAACGAGAAAATTATTATATTGAAACAAAAAAACCAGACATCTATCCGCAAATGGAAGAAAAGCTATTGGCAACCCTAAAAAAACATCATCTTCTCGGGAAACACACAAAAAAAGGGCAGGTCATCATTCAATCCTTTAGCCAAGACAGCCTGCTAAAGCTACAGAAATTAGCCCCACGCCTTCCAAAAGTACAGCTTTTAGACAGAACCCAAATGACGTCCATCACAGATGATCAGCTCGACTTCATCAAATCCTATGCAGTGGGGGTCGGACCGAATTTTAGAGCATTGACACTTGAAAACGTGCAACAGGTCAGAAGCCATGGACTCCTCCTCCACCCATATACGGTCAACAACGAAGCAGACATGACCCGATTACTGCAATACGGCGTCACCGGTCTTTTCACCAACTTTCCAGATGTCTTCAACCGTGTAAAAGCTTTGCTATAGTCTCATCTTATTTGTTAACAAAGCAGTCTATTAGTAACAAAACTAATAGACTGTTTTGTTATTTTTTATGCATATCACCTTTGTCTTCATACATGCCTCTTTCTTCTTATTGCATGATCAATCAACCTATGATAAATTGAATTTATACGATAATTGAAATAATAATCCGTTTATCGTATTAAAATGAAAGCGTTTTAAGGAGGAGTTCATATGAACAAGGCGTTAGAAGGTATTACTGTTTTAGACCTTGGTCAAATTTATAACGGTCCCTACTGCTCGCTAATGTTAGCATTTCAAGGAGCAAAAGTAATTAAAGTAGAGCCTTTAAAGGGAGAGAACTTAAGGGTAAGGCGAAAAGGGGACTGCCATGAATTACTTATGTTGAATTCAAATAAATACGGCGTATCAATCGATTTAAAAACCGATCAAGGTAAAGAAATTTTCCTAGATTTAGTGCAGAAATCTGATGTATTAGTTGAGAACTTTTCACTCGGCGTCATGGATCGATTAGGACTTGGCTATGATGTTTTAAAGGAAGTAAACCCTCGTCTTATCTATGCTTCTGGAAAAGGTTATGGGCTTAGTGGTCCTTATGCAAAAAGACCGGCGATGGATTTAACGGTGCAGGCAATGGCAGGAGTTATGGCGACAACTGGCTTTGCTGATAAACCTCCTGTTAAGGCAGGACCAGCCATTTGCGATTTCTTAGGGGGAATTCATCTATTTGGGGGGATAACGACCGCACTTTATCAAAGAACAATAACCGGAAAAGGTCAGTTAGTGGAAGTCTCCATGCATGATTCAGTCTATCCGACACTCGCTTCTGCTTTAGGTGCATATTACAGCCAAGGGGAGAAATTTTCCGAAAGAACAGGCAATCAGCATAGTGGGATGGCGACAGCTCCCTATAATGTGTATGAAACGAAAGATGGCTATATCGCTATTCTATGTGTCGCTGACAGACAATGGAGATCACTTTTAACCGTTATAGATAGAGAAGATCTTTTAGATGACAAACGATTCGAGACAAATATTGATCGATCTGCACACACACTTATCGTCGATGACATCGTCAGTAGCTGGACAACGAAACGTAATAAAAATGAGATTGCGGAGCTCTTTATTGAAGCCAACATACCTCATTCCCCTGTACAGACAATTGATGAGGTAGCAAACGATCCGCATCTAATAGAGCGCGAAATGATAAGAGAAGTTTCTCATGCTGTTGAAGGAAACATTAAGGTACCAGGTTCCCCGATTAGACTATCCGATTCACCTTTGGAAAAAGTTTTACCAGCGCCTATTATCGGCGAGCACACAGAAGAGGTTTTAAAAGACTTATTAGGCTACTCGGATGAACAATTAGAAATTTTCAACCATGAAGGTATTATTCGTTCAAATAATCAAGAGTTACAAAATAAGTAACCAAAGGAGGGCATTATGACTTCAACCATCTTAACAAATATAAAAAACCACGTATTAACGATCACCCTGAATCGGCCTGATAAAAAGAACGCATTTAATGCAGAAATGATTAGCGAATGGGTGCGTGCGCTTGAAGAGGCCAAAGATAATGACGATGTCCATGTCATTGTAGTCACTGGAGCAGGCAATGCTTTTTGTTCAGGTGGGGATGTTGGCGGGATGAAACAAGACCAAACTCCTTTAGATAATAAAAATAAGTTATGGGAAAATATCCATCGTATCCCATTGACCCTTAAACATATTGATAAACCTGTAATCGCAGCGATTAATGGCCCCGCTGTAGGTGCAGGACTGGACATGGCGTTAATGTGTGATATGCGTGTGATGATTCAAGACTCGAAAGTCAGTGAAGGGTATGTCAAGGTTGGCCTTGTTCCTGGAGATGGAGGTGCTTATTTTTTACCGAGAATTGTCGGGAAAGCGAAAGCTTTGGAACTTTTATGGACGGGGAACTTTATTTCATCTGATGAAGCACTAGCAATTGGACTCGTGAATCATGTTTATTCACAAGACCAATTCGAAGAGAAAACAAAAGAATTAGCAGAGCACATCGCTTCTGGTCCACAAATAGCCATTCGAATGACCAAACGTGCTGTTCAATATGCGGAGTCATTGGAATTAGAGGCAGCTTTAGACCTCATTTCATCTCATTATGCTGTTATCAAAGATACCTCGGATCACAAGGAGGGCGTACAGGCATTTAAAGAGAAAAGAAAAGCCGTTTTTCAGGGCAATTAATTTAAAGGAGAGTGTTTATTTATGGACGTTATTCACTATGAAAAAAAGGGGCAGATTGCTTACCTATACATCAATAAACCAGACAAGATGAATGCCATCGATTCAAAAATGTCTGATCTATTTTTAGAATTTTTAGAAGAGTATAAAAATGATAAAGACGCCAGGGTTTTAATCATAACAGGTGTTGGAGAAAGAGCTTTTTGCAGTGGCAGAGATTTAAGTGAAGTAAAATCAAATCCAGAGGCATTTAAAAAGAAGCCACTTAGGGGCCGGTTATTTAATGCCATTATCGAAACGTATAAGCCTGTCATATCTGCGATTAATGGCGCCGCTGTAGGAGCAGGCTTTGAGATTACATTGGCAAGTGATATTCGCCTAGCTGTTTCAAATGTCAAACTAGGTTTACCTGAAGCAAAAAGAGGAATGGGGGCTACTTTTGGAGCAACGATTTTACCTAAGCTTATTTCACCAAGTACTGCGGCAAAACTCCTTTTTACAGGAGCCCTAATAAAATCAGATGAAGCTTATAATCTACAACTGATAGATGAAGTCTTACCAACTGTCGAAGACCTAATGACAAGAGCCAAGGAATTAGCTGAGGAAATTTGCCTTTGTGCGCCTTTATCTGTACAGCGTATAAAAGAAACGATATGGAAATCAATGGACGTTCCCCTCTTCCATGCACTACAAATGGATATTGGACCTAATGTATATGAAAGCGAAGATAGATTAGAAGGAACACAAGCCTTTTTAGAAAAACGCCAGCCGATTTGGAAAGGTAAATAGACAACTATTTTGAAAGGAGGTTGATTGGATGTTTAAACATATACTTGTTGATGTTCAAGAACAAGTAGGAACGATAACAATTCATCGTCCAGAAGTAAGAAATGCACTAAATTATGCAACGCTTCAGGAGCTCGAACAAGCCCTAGATATGCTTAATGCACAAGAGAAAATCAGAATCATCATAATTACCGGCTCAGGAGAGAAAGCATTTGTCTCCGGCGCAGATATCAACGAGTTGAATGATAGAAAAGCGTTAGATTGTTTAAAACCAGGAATGCAAGGAGTTTATAAAAAAATGGAAGCCTCAGATAAAGTGACTTTAGCTGTTATAAATGGTCATGCTTTAGGCGGAGGGTGTGAACTTGCACTTGCGTGTGATCTTAGAATAGCCGTTGACCATGCAAAAATTGGACTACCTGAATTGAATTTAGCCGTTATTCCGGGAGCTGGGGGAACTCAGCGGCTAAGCAGAATGATCGGGAAAAGTCGAGCTCTTGAAATGATTCTTCTCGGAAAATTAATCACAGGAACAGAAGCAAAATCCATTGGTTTAGTTGCTCAATCATGTCCTCTCTCTCAATTAAATAAAGCAAAAGAAGACATGATCAAAACCCTCTTATCAAAAGGTCCTCTCGCTCT
Source organism: Bacillus sp. FSL R5-0422 (assembly GCF_038610765.1). Lineage (NCBI taxonomy): Bacteria > Bacillati > Bacillota > Bacilli > Caryophanales > Bacillaceae > Bacillus > Bacillus sp. FSL R5-0422. Next base: position 217,871 of record NZ_CP152014.1, on the reverse strand, counting down.
AAAATTAGCGAAAATGATCGTTCATCGAGGCTACGATTCAGATATAGATACTGCGTTGATGTTAGAAAAACTTGCACAATCAATAGCCTTTTCTACGGAAGATAAAACCGAGGGAATCAATGCCTTTTTAGAAAAAAGAACACCTGCTTATGATCGAGATGTCAATCCGCAGAATGAGAGTGAGGTTTAATATGAATAAAAGTGTCATTATCGATGCAGTCAGGACACCTATTGGGAAATTAGGCGGTGGTTTAAAGGACGCTTTAGTAGATGAGCTTGCAGCCAAAGTCATGACTGGATTATTTGAAAGAACTTCACTTCCAAAAGAATTAGTAGACGAGGTGATCCTAGGCCAAGCAAAGCAAAGTGCAGATTCATCAAATCTGGCTAGGCTCTCATTACTTCGAGCAAACTTTCCAATTGAGACCTCTGGCTATACCATTCATCGACAATGCGGTTCTGGCTTGCAGGCCATTAACAGTGCTGACTTACAAATACAACATGGTCTGGACGAGGTCATTGTAGCTGGGGGCGCTGAAAGCATGAGTACAGCTCCTTATTACTTGAGACACGCTCGGTTTGGCTATCGTTCAGGAAACGGGGTACTTTTAGATCCTAACACAGAAAGTCAGCCCTACTCTCAGCCTATTGAAGAATACGGATACTTAACAATGGGGGAAACTGCTGAAAACTTGGCAGAACAATATCAGATTGAGAGATCCGAACAAGATGAATTTTCTTTACGAAGTCAAGAGTTAGCGAATAAAGCCATAAATGATGGACGTTTTGACAGCCAGCTCATCCCATATGAAATCATCTCAAAAAAGAATACCACTCTATTTCAGAAGGATGAGCACCCTAGAAACACCTCTCTTGAACAACTATCTCATCTAAAACCAGTGTTCAAAAAAGATGGTACTGTTACCGCCGGTAATGCAAGTGGTCGTAATGATGCCGCTTCTGTTTTATTAATGACGAGTGAGTCTACTGCTAAAAAATATGATCTAACACCTAAATCTCGCATTATTGCACAAGCTTCTGTAGGGGTTTCACCTGAATATATGGGGATCGGGCCTGTGTACTCGACTAAGAAAGCATTAGCTCAATGTGGCCTTTCTATCAGTGATATAGGTCTTATTGAACTCAATGAAGCTTTCGCCGCGCAGTCGATCGCTGTCATTAGAGAATTAGCATTAGATATAAACAAAATTAATGTGAACGGTGGAGCAATTGCATTAGGGCACCCAATAGGGGCTACAGGAGCCATTCTTGCGACAAAGCTAATCCATGAAATGGAGCGACAAGGAACGAAGTATGGCATTGTCACACTTTGTACAGCAGGCGGGCAAGGAATCACAACGATATTTGAAAATCTACAAGTATAGGAGTGTATAAAATGACTCAAATCTCTATTATTGGGGCTGGTACGATGGGAAGAGGAATTGCTTATTCAGCTGCGTCCAATGGATTTACCGTCCTCTTATACGACATCGAAGCATCTTCTCTATCAAAAGCAAAATCTTCTATTCAACTAGAATTAGAAAAAAGCGCAGAGAGAAATTTTATTAAAACAGAGGATATTCATCCGACCCTACAAAGGATTTCGTATTCAGATAGTTTTGAGGAATCTGTTCGCTCAGCTGACTTAGTGATTGAAGCGGTGGTTGAAAACATGGCTGTCAAATTAGATGTATTCAAAAAACTTGATCAACTGACGAAGCCTGAGACAATTCTCGCTACCAATACGTCTACAATGAGCCCTACTGAAATTGGCGCAATCACCAATCGACCAGAGAAAGTTGTGGCAATGCATTTTTTTAATCCTGTACACAAAATGAAACTTGTTGAAATTATACGAGGACTAGATACCTCAGACGAAACAGTAAACTTTGTAAAAGAAGTGACGACACAATTAAAGAAAGAATATGTCGAAGTAAATGAATTTCCAGGATTCGTTACAAGCCGAATGAACTGCTTAATTGGGAATGAAGCAATGAATATGTTAATGGAAGGCGTTGCATCTGCCGAGGATATTGATAAAGCCTGTAAATTAGGCCTAAACCACCCGATGGGGCCACTAGCTCTGGCTGACCTGGTGGGCTTAGATTCTAGACTTCGAAATATGGAATATTTGCATCAAACTTTGGGAGAAAAATATAGACCTAGTCCATTACTTACTAAATATGTAAAGGCAGGAAAGTTGGGTGTAAAATCAGGTGAAGGCTTCTTTCACTATCAACAAAAATAAACGTGATCTTTCCATAAAGCGTTTATGCTCTATGGAAAGATCATACTACTCATCATAATTATTCATTAGAGAAGATATATCTTGAGCAGCTTCTTTTACAAGCATTGTGAAATTTTTTACCGTATCTTCTTTTTTTCGATAGGCAGGACAATGAATAGCAATACTAGCCAAAATCAAACCTTCTTTGGTCAAAATAGGAGATGATACATTTAAGGCACCTGCTGTAACTTCCCCTTCGGAGCAGCAATAGCCATTTTTCTTAATTAGTTGTAAGTCTTTTTTCAATTTCTCAATTTGTTGAAATCCTTGTTTTTCCGCTTCATCTATCACTAATTCTTGCTGTGAAGGAGTCAGGTAAGCCAAGATGGTCTTTCTTGATGCACCCTTATATAACGGTCTACTCAGCCCTACAGGTGAAGAAAATTTGATATTGTCTTTGCTCTCTACTGAGGCAATACAAACTCCTTCCATTTTTACAGGATCAAGTACATTTATACTAACGGTTTCATTCGTCTCAGAAGAAATTTTCTCTAAAAATGGGTGTGATTTTTCAACCAATTTCGGATTTGGATTAGCAAATATGCCCAATCGATAGGAGGACATACCCAATCGATATTTTCCATTTGAAACGTTTCTTGTTAAGTATCCCATTCCAACAAGTGTATTCACCAATCTAAAACCGATGGTTGGCGAGAATTTCAATATGTCGGAAATTTCTTTAACACTATATTCAGATTCACTTTTAGTATACAAATCTAATATCATGAGTCCCCTTTGTAGGGTTTGTGATAATGATTTATTGACCGTCATAGATAGACATCTCCTTAAACAATAGTAATCCAATTCCATTGTAACATCTTCATAATCAATATGATGATCATTCAGCATGATTTAAAATGATTGACTCATAAATAAACAGAATTTTAAGATTTTATTGTCTTGATTATTTTTTGATGTTATATTACAAATATCGGATTAAAAAACCGAATATCGATATAAACATGTAAATGAAAGCGTTTTACCATATAACCTGTGTTGAGGGGGAAAAACATGAGAAAAATGATGATGTTGATTAGTTTTATCAGTGTAGTGACACTTTTATTTTCGTGTCAGAATCAGCAAGGGGCAAATTACACGTTTCCAACTGGTGGCACTTCCGGTGTACTCTATTCAATCGGTGCTGCTTTTTCGCAAACAATGAATGAAAGCGATGTCCCAATCAATCTCACAAATCAAGTTTCAGGCGGAGCAATAGAAAATATACGTCTCATGGATAAAAAAGAAGCAGACTTCTCTTTATTTGGCGGAGATGTCGCTTTAGAAGCCTATGAAGGAAAAGGGATGTTTAAAGGGAATCCACAAAAAGATTCTTTAAGAAGTGTTTTTACGATCTATTCGCAGCCACTTGGCATCGTCGCTTTAGAATCCTCAGATATCCAATCAATAGATGACTTAAAAGGGAAAAAAATTGCTGTAGGCACACCTGGAAGTGGGAATGAAGTGCGGACAAAGCAAGTACTAAATGCTCTAGACCTTTATTACGATAAAGACTTTAAACCACAATTCCTTTCGATTTCAGAAAGTGTAGATGGATTAAAAGACGGTCAGCTTGATGCTATCTTTGTTTGGACTGGATTACCAACCCCAGGGATTATGGATCTAGCAAATATTCGAGATATAAAAATGATATCGCTTACAAACGACGAAGTGAATACAATTTACAGCGCCTATCCCTCTCTTTATCCTTTTGAAATTCCAGCTAAAACTTATAAAGGTGTAGATAACAACATTCAAACCATATCAGTTGATGTCAGCTTATTTGTTAATAAAGATGTCCCTGAAGATGATGTGTACCAATTGACCAAAACTGTTTTTGATCACTTAGATAATCTGCAAGGTACTGTCTCAACACTACGACAGCTAAATAAAGAGACTGCGGCAAAAACATTAATTGAGCTTCACCCAGGAGCAAAAAAATATTTTAAAGAAGCAAATGTAATCGATTAATAGAAGAGAAATGGAGGAGTCTTTATGGAGAATGTTCAATCGAAAGATCAGCCAGAAAGTGCTAGACGTATTACTATAAGAGTTATTCTATTGATCTCAATCATGCTATCTCTTTTTCATTTATTCACAGGTGGATTCGGTGTTCTAACAGCCATGATTCAACGTAATGTTCATTTAACCGTTGTTCTACTGCTAGTATTCCTAATCAAGCCACTAGCTAACAAAAAATTACGTTGGCTTGATACCCTTTGTATCATTATCAGTATCAGCTCTGGAATCTATATTTTTTATACGTATGATCAGCTACTTTTAAGAGTAGGAGCACCCAATGCATACGACATGTTTTTTGGCATCACTTTAATCATCGTTATACTAGAAGCAGCAAGAAGAGTGACTGGCTTTATTTTACCGCTAATAGGTTTACTGTTCTTACTCTATGCTTACTTTGGACATTACTTCCCTTCAATTTTAAAGACATCAGATATCTCACTAGAGAGAATCATTTCTTTAATGTATTTATCCACTGAAGGGTTATGGGGAACATCGTTAGGAATTGCTGCCACATTCATCGCTCTCTTTATTATTTTTGGAGCCTTTCTTAATACAACTGGAGCAGGAAAAGTCTTTATAGACTTAGCTTTTATCATTGGCGGTCGATTTAAAGGCGGTCCCGCCAAAGTATCCGTCATATCGAGTGCATTGATGGCCACGGTTTCTGGAAGTGCCGTCGCTAATGTCTCTTCAACTGGACAGTTCACCATCCCATTAATGAAGAAAGTAGGATTCAAGCCTCGTATGGCCGCTTCTATTGAGGCAGTGGCTTCTGCTGGAGGAAGTATTATGCCTCCCGTTATGGGCGCAGGCGCTTTTATTATGGCCGAACTCACAGGGATTTCATATGGAAAAATCATTCTTGCTGCACTTATCCCTGGCATACTATATTTTTTATCAGTCTTCCTTTTTGTCGATTTTGATGCGGGCAGAGCTAAAATGAAAGGAATAGAGAAAAAAGAGCTGCCTGTTTTCAAAGAGGTTTTTTGGAAGGGCTTTCATTTATATATCGGCTTAGGAACGCTCATTTATCTATTAGTTGTCTTAAATGCATCACCGATGTTTGCCGCTTTTTGGTCCATTGTTGCCTTAGTTATCTCTTATATCGCCATCTATTTTAGAAAGATTGACTGGAAATTTTTCCTTGAGGCTTTAGAGCAAGGTGCAAAAGGTATGCTGCTCATCTCAATGGCATGTGCTATTGCAGGAATTGTTGTAGGGGTGATTAACTTAACTGGTACTGCCGTAACATTAACATCTCTACTAATGAACCTCGGTCAGAACAGCATTTTACTCACTCTCTTCTTAACGATGATCGCTTGTGTCATTATGGGGATGGGTTTACCTTCTACAGCTGCTTATATCATTGTAGGTGTTCTTACTGCACCGGCTTTAATTGATTTAGGGATTGATCCTCTACTAGCACACATGTTTATCTATTATTTTGCAAGTCTTGCACCAATAATACCGCCTGTCGCACTTGCATCGTATACAGCTGCAGGAATTGCTGGAAGTGATCCATTAAGAACTTCTTTTACGTCTGCACGAGTAGGTTTAGTTTCATTTATTATTCCTTACATGTTTGTGTTCGGACCAGAACTATTAGGACAGGGTAGTGCAGTAGAAATAGCATTGGCTGTAACAGGCGCTTGTATCGGTGTCATTTTTTTCGCTGCTGCTTTAACAGGCTGGCTCAAAAGAGACTTGTTCTTTTATGAGAGAATCCTCAGCTTTGGAGGAGCATCCCTTTTAGTTCATACAGGTTTGTTAACAGATCTAATAGGTATTGGGATCATCGCCGTTCTATTAACATCTATCTTGATTCGAACCCAATTCAATGAAAAACCGCAAGATACGTACGAAGTGAATCAGTAAAATAAAAGTATCTAAATGAAGCTGTTTTAGCAATCTAATAAAAGCTAAGCAGCTTTTTTATGTAAAAATAAAATGTTCTATCTTTCTCGGTGTACCTACCCATTATGAAAATTCAATCATACAAAAAATACCCCAATCGTTAGGTTTCTCTAACTTTTGGGGTATTCCGCTAAGTGATAAGATTGTTAGTTACTTTGAATTTGTATCCATTGAAGCATCTTGGATCGGTTTCCGTTTCCCGATCCCAAAGACATAGAAACTTAGCGCTACTACAATCAAGAACCCAATTGCCACAATCAGAGAAATACGCGTATCCTGATTAATGAGCATAAATACAAGCACCATCAGTAAGAAACCGATTGTCAGATAATTAGAAAACGGAGCTAGTGGCATCTTGAATGGATGCTGATCAAGCGCAGCTCCCTTCGCTTTTCTAAAACCGATATGACTAATCAAAATCACAAACCATGGCACCATACCCGGAAGTACACTCGCACTATACACATAGACGAAAATGTTTGGTGGCGCAACGTAATTGAGGACAACTCCTACCGCTAAACCAATCAGCACAGCCAATGTTCCAAAATACGGCACACCATTCTTCGAAATTTTGGTGAAGAAAGCAGGCGCCTGCCCGTTCACACCTAGTGTATAAAGCATACGTCCCGCACTGAAAATCCCACTGTTACAGCCGGACATCGCTGCTGTAATGACAACAAAGTTAATAATACCAGCGGCGGCTGTAATCCCAATTTTCGCAAACGTCGCCACAAATGGACTGCCAAGGGTGTTCAGCTGATCCCAAGGATACACTGTCACAATGACAAAGATCGCACCAATATAGAAAATCAAAATACGCCAGATGATACTTTTGATGGCATTGGTCAGTGTCTTTTCTGGATTTTGCGCTTCACCTGCTGTAATCCCAATCAGCTCTACACCCTGATAGGCAGCAATCACGAGCGACAATGCAAACAAGAATCCGGTAAATCCACCTGTAAAGAATCCGCCGTGTGCCCACAGATTAGACAATCCAATAGGCGTTCCGCCATTTCCAAATCCAAAGAAAATAATGCCTAGACCTGCAATGATCATTAAAATAATCGTCACAATCTTGATCATGGCAAACCAAAATTCGAACTCACCGAACGATTTAACCGAAATCAAATTGGCCGCTCCCAAAATAATCATCGCAATTAATCCTGGAATCCACGCTGGCAGCTCTGGGAACCAATATTTCATATAAGCGCCTACGGCAATAATTTCCGACATCCCGACAATGACCCACTGGAACCAGTTACTCCAAGCTGTCATATACCCCGCAAGCGGATGAATATATTGATGACCGAATGTAGCAAATGAACCTGTACTCGGTTCAACGTATAACATTTCTCCCATCGCACGCATAATAAAAAAGATAAAGATACCACATACTGCGTACGCGAGAAGAACCGATGGACCTGTCCATTGAATGGCCTTGGCTGACCCCATAAATAAGCCAACACCAATCGTGCCGCCGAGTGCGATCATTTGAATATGGCGGGCACTTAACCCTCTTTTTAATTCCTTTTGAGCCACTTTTCTTCCCCCTCATCAACAAACAACATAAAAAATAAAAATCAGAATATTCATTCTGATTGAGAAACATCAATCTTTCGATGTATATTATCATAATAAATCTACCCTTAAAAAACAATTGTTTTTTTGAGGAAAACACTATTATCGAAATATTTCGACATAAGAAGATGCTCAAATTGTTTTATATTGATATAATCAATAACCAGAAAAATCTTCAAAAAAAGACCGCTCACACGGTCTTCTAAGCTCAAACTTTGAATTTATAGGAACATCGGCAATTGCTTTCCTAAAACACTTTTTTCTGGTAAATTGCAGTAGACAGTCCCCAAGACAGCAAGTAGATAAGCATAATCAGTACAGTTGACCCCGTATATACAATAGGGATCGATAAATTCATAATAAAATCAGTGATCCCACTGAATTGCTCTGCTAAATAGAGAACAACAGGCGGTCCCATAGCAGATAATACGATAAAGCCAATGATCACTGCCGTTGTGATATAACCAGGCTTTAAGATATAAAACAATGGAAACGTACATGCTGCGAACAATAAAAACAACCCGCTGCCAATCGCAATATCTGACAGCGAAAACAGCTTCCCAAACACAAATAATGCAGCACTTGTCAGCACGATCGCAATACTCATATAGAAAACGGCGCCAAGATAACGTGATGCAATAATTTCTTTACGTGTATAGGGCAAGGAATTTAATAGAATATTCGTTTCTGCCTTCTCATCATAAGCATATGTGTTAAATGGAATGAAGACACTAGCGACTAGAAACGTCAATACTGGATGGACATCCATGAAAATAAAAAATAAAATAAACGGAATAAAAATAAGTAACTGCTTCTTTTGCAAAATCACATCACGCTTAATTAAATGAAACATGCGCAACCCCGCCTTTCAAATAAAACATGATATCCTCAAGCGACGCTGGTTCAATCACAACAGCATCCCCAAAAATAAGTTTCACCTCATCAATTCGATCTGTTAATGCTTCAAATCCGGCTGCCGTTCGCTGAATATGGATAAACGACTTTTCTGTGTCTCGATCCAACAAATCTAGGCTCCCCTTCACCAGCGCATAATTCTCCGCTACCTCGTGAATCGACTGTTGAAAGACCAATCTTCCATTTTGTATAAACGCAATGTAATCTGCGATGCGGTCTAAATCAGTCGTCACATGCGTCGAGAAAAAGATCGTCCGATTTCCATCAATCATCAATTCTTGTAACGTGCTGAGCAGCTCTCTTCTAAAGACCGGATCCAACCCAGCAGTTGGTTCATCCATGATAATCAGCTCAGCATGATGCGACAGTGCAATCGCAAGGGACGCCTTCATCTGCATCCCTTTTGAAAAGGTTTTGATCGCTTTATTCAGCGGCAGACCAAACTGTTCAATATATTGATAAAAAAGCTGGTCATCCCAGCGTTTATAGGCAGGTGCCACAATTCGTTTGATGTCTTTTAAATTCAATCCTGGGAAAAAAACATTGGCATCGTAAACAAAGCCGATTCGTTCCTTAATCTCTTTTTCATGGGTGCGATAATCCAATCCGAAAATTTTAACCTCACCCGAATCTGGTTTTAATAAATTCATGATCATTTTAATCGTCGTCGACTTACCGGCGCCATTTTCTCCAATAAACCCAGTAACAAAGCCTTTTTTGACCTGTAAATCAAGATTCTGAACAGAAAAGTCCTTGAACCGTTTTGATACTCCTTTGAATTCAATTACATGCTCCACTCATCTCACTCCTCATACAAGAACTTTAATAACTGCTGCAATTCATCAAAAGATAAGCCTAATTCCTTGCCGTTTGTGACAACCGCTCCAAGCTGTTCCTCAATCACCTTCAATTTTTTCTCTCTCATGACCTCTAGGTTTTGCTCGGCAACAAATGACCCCTTACCGACAATCGAATAAATAAATCCTGCCTTCTCTAACTCTTCATATGCTCGCTTTGTTGTGATGACGCTGATTTGTAAATCCTTCGCCAACTTTCGAATAGACGGCAGCGCCGCGCCTTCCACCAGCTCACCCGTTAAAATCATCGATTTGATTTGATTCGTAATTTGCTCATAGATTGGCTCCTTAGAGTGATTTGAAATCGTAATTTGCATATAAAAACCTCTTTTTTCTGTACTGGTGTTTGAAACAAAATATTGTATATATACTATATATACATTATATACACACTGAAAGAATAATCAACTATTTTTTTAATTGCAACTCAATTAAAAAACCGCACAGCTCTTCAGCTATGCGGCCTTCCCAAAAAAATTTATCTCCAATATACCCATTTTCCCATCATCCACTCCACCGGACCTCTTCTCCATTTTTTCAAATAGAGATAGCTGATGAACAGCTGTGCAGTATACAGTCCGAGAGCGAGTAGCAGCCCAAACATTGATCCCAATTGTCCAAATAGACCAAGTCCATAAGAATAGAAAATTGTTGTACAAATGATCGACTGCGCCAAATAGTTTGATAGGGACAAACGACCAAGCCCTGCAAGCAGACGTTTAAGGCCTTGGGCTGCTTTCGAATAGTAGAATACAATAAAAGCTTGAATATACCCGATCGCCAACACATATCCACCGAAAATCATAACAAATTCACTCCAAGGCGCATCAATAAACGTTGCACATTTTAGTGCAAGCCCAACGACAATCATCCAGACCCAGCCTTTTCGATAGGCCATACCTCGATCTTCTTCTGTCAGATGTCCACGTTTACCAATCACCATACCTAGCAATGCGAACGGCCCCACCATCATCGTACCGAAAAGAAACCCTAGTATCGGCATAAGCGTAATGGTCACGATCGCCAGAATGATGGTCACAATCAGCATATCGTCTTCAACCGTAACCCGGCTGAGCAAAATATCCCCATACGCTCCCTTCGCATACACCTCAGTTAAAAGTTCATCGCTCCCATAAACGAGTTTCATCATATATGGCACAACAACTAAAGACAACGCCCCTAACACACCCGACCAAATCAGCATTGTCTTGATCCGGCTGCTCAAAAACATCATCAAGAAAAACGTACATGCTCCATAATAAAGAAGAATGTCGCCATTCCAAATAAAGATATAATGCAGCATTCCAAGCACAATCAGACCAAAGCCTCGGCGAACGACAATGGCATTCGTATTGAGTCCCTTAGCTTTTGTAGATTCAATCAGCTTGATAAAAGAATACCCAAACAAAAAGGAGAAAATCGGATAAAACGACCCCTGGAACAAAATTTCCGTTACATAAACGCCAAATTCCTGCCCCCAAAAGCTCGAATCAAACATTTTCTCAAAATCATAATCATATTGGAAATTAAGCATATTCACAATCAAAATACCTAATAAACTAAAACCACGTAAACTATCAATAAACTCAACCCTAGATCCCTTCAACACGACAGCTCCTTCGGACAATATAAAGATAAAGCATATTTATCCTACCACACTTTTTAAAAATTGGTTCATATCCCCATGTGAAAAGGTGTGTTTTAAGGTAATTTTAATAAAAAAACCTAGAATATACATTCTAGGTATCATACTGATGAATTATGAATGATGATTTTCTTCTTCTTCCCGCAGCACACGCTTCAAATAAAACAAAATTCCCAAACCGAATAAAATCAACGCCATTTCCAAGTCTGCAGAAATCGACAACCATTTCAGCATCATTAAAATCAACAAAACCGCTCCAATCCCTGCGAAAAAAATGACGTTTCTTTTTAATTCTTTGTTTGATTGAAACAACACTCTCTCCTCCACTATTTATCAATTGAATGTTTTTCTAACTTTTTCAATATTCTTTCCCAGCCGGTATCTCCCATTTTCCGATCTATTAACTGCCCCTCTTGATTAAAGAGGCAAAAGCTAGGTAATCCTTGAATCTTATACTTTGCAACAATCTCATAATCCTGATCCAATACAATAGGATCGGTCATATTCTTTTCCTCTGCATACTCTGAAACAACATATTCCGATTTTTCCTCTTCTGTATATGGAACATGGACACAGGTTAAATGAATACCCAGCTCATTCACACGTTGTAGAATATGATTGGTTAATTCTTCACAATTAGGACAGTTGACTGACCAAAAATAAAGAAGCTGATGCTGTCCCTTAGGTAAACTCCTTTGATCTGAAGGGTAAATCCAAGGTAGATTCTCAGGCCAGTTGAGTTTCTGCGTTTCCACTATTCATCCCCCTTTTCCTTTAGCTGAAAAGCAATAATCTTCCCTAATGCTTCCTCTGCTGCAAAAGGAGTAACGCTGCCTGTTGGATTTTCTTGTTCTTGTTTTAAGCACTCGTACATGTTTTTTTCAATTTTTGATGGATCAATCCAAGAGATACACCATGATGCCCAGAAACAAGTCGGTCCCTCATAACGTTTAGCCAGTGCCAGAAGGAATGGCAAGCTAGGCTGCCCAATCCTCATGAGTGACATGGCAGCGGCCATTCTTGTATCTTCTTCGTCACTTTCTAATAGCCGAGCTAGCGGTTCTGCTGCGTCCCCCGCATCTGCTCCAAATTCACCAAGTACAGCTGCTGCAATGTTCCGCAGAGAGCCTTTTTCTTTTAAAGCCTCAACAAGGACGGGCACTGCATCTTTTCCATATTTTCTTAAATCTCCTATTGCTTGAACGATCGTTACTTCATTTGTATTGGCCAATTGTTGAACGGATTGAGACAGCTTATTTTCTGGTTTCATTTACAATCAACTCCTCTTTTTAATGAACCGCACGGTATCGATAACAAAGCACATAAAATCCAGCTCCAGCCACTAGGGATACAATTGTAGTCAACAAGCCATCAGTGATGAGATGAATGCTAATAATGACCATAGCACTCATCACAGACGCAAATAGTAAGGATCGATAATAGGCGGCCAAAGCAAAACTCCTTTCTCGTCTCAGAGGCTGCATAAAGGCAAAGAGCCGTATGGCCAAAAACCATATATAAACTCCTCCACCAAATAAGGTCCCATACAATACATCCTGAATACCAGCCAATAAAAGAGAAACCAAGTAGAACGCATACAGCCAAAAGGTTTGAAACACTTCTAACAGAATGATTTTTTGATATAAAGCGCCTGGAAAAAGGTAGAGCACTCCTGTTTGTGCGTGTCTTACAATCCCTGCATAATATGAACTAAAAAGAACGGATGCCGCAATGACGATCAAGAATAGATTCAGCCAATCTGAAAAATAAGTAAAGACAACATAGTAAGTACCAATTAACAGCATGGTAAATAGCACATGGAAGGTGATATATTTTTTTATCAGCAATAATTCAATCCAAAGAAAAGCCCAAATGCCCGTTAATGTCAGAAGTCCCCACCATGTCCTGCTCTTTTTTTGAACGATTGGACTTGATTGAATATGTTTCCCCTCAAATTCCTCCCAAAATACTGCTTCCTTGACTAAAGACTCCTTCATCTCTAAACGATGACTAGCCCTGTACATCATCGTGAAAGATAGGAACATCACTCCCACAAAAATGAAGAAAGAAAGGATGGAAAACTGTTCAATCATACGTCCAGCTTGAAACATCAAAGAATCAGCAAAGTTCATCAAAGAGGGCTGTTTCATCATCAACTGATTCAAAACAAGCAGTGCAAAGCTGAAAAACATCAATACAAAGCCGAGTAAGAGCAGTCGCTTGTATACTCGAATGGTTCTAGCACAAGACACCGCAATCATCCAAGTTTCGACCAAACATAACAGCCCTGTCAGGATGAGTGATTTGCCAAGCAGAAACGGGTACTGCTGCGTCATAAAAAACAGAAGAAAATCCGCAGCCAAAGCAGAGATAATAAGAAGAGCACCTCGCCAGAAAAGGTGATACATCCACACACTGATAACAACCGTCCATAAAGAAGCGCCATTTCCATATAACCAAATGATATCGTTCATCTGACTAGGCAGCCGATTCGTAAACAAACCAACCCCCGTATAAAGAACAAACAGACAATGATCCATCCTGCTGCACTCGTATCCCAATCACCCATACTTGAAACCGTGCTAAGCTGAAAACCAATTGCCGTAATAAAGAGAAGTAAGATCAGAAAAGGCATTTTCTTTTCTTGATTTTTACTGATAAAGCGCCTTTGAGATTTCATCCATAATAGGGAGAGTGTGTTATTCACTTGACCACTCCCCCAGAAGTTGAATGACTTCTGCCCTCCAATCACTCTGTTCTTCCTTTAATTGAGGAACATCCATGTTCTTCATGATGGCACCGTCTCGAATCAATACCACCCTGCTGGCCGTATCGAGAACGAACTCCAGACTATGAGTCGACACAAAGACCGACCCACCTTGACTGCTTTTTTGTCTTAGCCAATCCGACAGCCACTGTTTTGACGGTATATCTAACCCAACAGTCGGTTCATCTAATATAAAAAGGGAGGCATCTTGAACAATGGCCCCTGCTAAGACAACACGCTGCTTTTGGCCTCTTGACAGCCTTCCGCACAGTTCATTCATCTTTTTTTCCATATTTACTTCTTTCAACGCTCCATATACCTTTTCCTTGATCTGTTTTAAGCCTTTATGATATCCACGTGCACGGAATTGAACATGTTCAGCAGCCGTTAGGTCTGGATACAAATAGGGGTGATCAGGAATAAGCGCGACTTGTTTTTGAACATGGGAATGACCAGGCGGGAAACCCTCTATGAGAATTTCCCCTCCATCTGGTTTATATAGACCCGTTAAACATCGAATCGTTGTCGTCTTCCCGGCACCATTAGGCCCAAGCAGTGCCACAACCTCACCTGCTTCGATGGAAAACGACAAATCCTCTATCCCATCACCATTGCTATATCGTTTGCTTACATTCTGAACCTCCATGAATGGCATCAAATCTCTCCCTTTGATTAGAGTGATGTATGCTTATCTATGGTGTGTTATAAAATCAAAAAACGAATGTCATTAGGCCTACTAATCTCTAACCCTAATATTACCATATAGAGAATAACAAGGTAATAGGAATGAGGTAATCTATTCTATATACAACGGAAAAAGAAAATAGATTATGTACAAAATAAAAAAAGATTGGGTTGCAGTATCCCAATCTTTTATCTATTAACCCAAAACTATCTCCTGACACGCCCAAGCATCCACCTCCGCCTTTAAAGCAGGAGAAGCCAATGCCACCACATAAATCATTGTCATACAAGGCAGATGATCGCCTAAAAACTGCCCCATGATTCGTTTCCTGCTCTCAGCATCGAACTCACCTACCAAATAAAACACTAGCTTCGTTATATCTTCTACTTTCATATCTGCCGCTTCTAGATTGCGTTTTACATTCTCTAACGCTAGCTCGAGCTGTTCCATCGGGCTTGCTGGGATGTTCCCATCGACTTCCATCCCCACTTGCCCCGATAAAGTTAACCACCGCTGCGGCCCCGTTGTTTCTATTTGATGAGTGTAGGGCGCAACTGGCGGGTGAATGGTCTCAGGATTACGTGATGTTCTCATGAATAAAATCCCCTTTTCTGAAAATACAGTCAATTTTTATCCATCATATCAAACTATCTACCGTATTCAGAGTTTTATGCTCATAGTAAACCTGAAGAAACAATTGCAATGGCAACCTATAATTCTTGTTTTCTAAAAAGAAACCATCCGATGAGAAAAAAGAAAATGATCAATACCGATACACCTAGCAAGCTTGTAAGCGCCTGATCCGAATAAGTCCCTCTATGAATCATCTCCTCAGCTGCACTTGTTACGCCTTTAGGTGCAAACTTCCCTAATGTTTCCTCATAAAATGAAGGAACGGTAAATAAAATAAGGTTGATCAAAAGCGATACACCGCCAGCTGTGACGGAACGCGTAAAGAATGCCGAAGCACAAATGGTTGATACCACAATCAGCAATAAGTTTGGATAATAAAGAAGCGTGCCTTTAACCACATTGCCCCAATCCACATGCCCAAATTGAATGTCCACATAATAAACAGAGGCAAGCACCGCCACCACCAAACTAAACAAAGTCAAACAAGCATAGGCACATATTTTTGAGACATAATAACTCATTCGACTGATCGGCTTCACCATAATCATCGCCGTCACCCCAGAGGCACGCTCTCCAGCAATCGTCCCCATCACGATCATAATGAGGATAAACACGCCGAGTGAATCAAATTTACTCAATGCACTGGCTAAAGCCTCTCCAGCACTAGGCTCTGGTATATAAAATGTAGACCCTTCAGGTAAATTAGCGGATTTCGATAAAAGATCCGGCAGCATTTTGAGCGTAATAGGCTGTGTAATCATTAAAATCGTAAAAATGATCGGCACAAATAAGATTTTATAACTAGTGAATAACTCCCTAAATTCCTTTTTCAACATCATCATGCCGTCACAACCTTCATGAAAATATCTTCAAGCGTTATCTTAGATAGTCGATATTGGAGAAGAACACCGCCAGTTTCAGTGATGAGAGCCGGCAGTTCCTTCAATGCCGTTTGTTGATTGTTGACTCGCACCTGATAAGCGTCTTCTGTCTCCATGCATTCCTCCACCCAATCCCGTTCTTTTAACAAAGCCATTAGTTTCGTATTCTGTTGTTCTAATTGAAATTCAATCACTGGCTGGATATAGTCTTCTTTGATCTGTTTCATCGAAGAGGACATCTCAATTTTGCCGCTGTTGATCATGATAATATGATCCGCCACACGTTCAATGTCATCTAAAATATGGGTCGACATAAAGATCAGCATCTCATGCTTTAGACGCTCAATCAAAGTCAGGACGTCTTTTCTTCCCATTGGATCAAGTGCAGAGACAGGCTCATCTAGGATGAGAACCTTCGGGCTGTTGATCAGTGCCTGCGCAATGGCAAGCCTTTGCTTCATCCCTCCGCTATAGCTACCAATGGCTCGATCCTTCGCCTCGTATATGCGGCAAAGCTTCAATAGCTCCTCTGTTTTGGAGCGAATGATGTTTTTCTCTAATTGAAATAATCCGCCAACCCAATGCATCCACTCCTGCCCTGTCATATCCTGATAAAATGCAGGCTGCTGCGGACAATAGCCGATCACATGACTAATGTCATCCATGTCCTTTGTCACATCCATACCTGCCACCTTTACGACACCTGACGTAGGACGAGCAAGCCCCGTCAGAATCCGAATCGTCGTTGTCTTCCCCGCTCCATTGGCTCCTAAAAAGCCAACACATCCAACCTCCCCAACAGAAAACGAGACATCTTTTAACACTTCATGCCGTCCATACGATTTCGTCAGCCCGTGACACTCCAACATATTCAAGCGAATCCCCCCTACTAAGATTGTTTACGACCAAAAATGAAATACGTAATAGGGCCGGCACTCGCCACAAACACAATCACCAAAGCCCAAACCCACTTCACCTCTCCTCTGATTCTCGATGGGTCTCTTTTCAACAAATCAAACAAACCAATCACCATCAAAATCGCTTGCAGCAAAATAAGAGGTAAAATCATCTTCATATCCATCCACGCCACTCCCTTTTCAAACGCCAATTTGTTTTGATATCACTTCTTTTGACGACATGAAGAGAGGATTCGTTCAAACAGATTTTATTTTTATCGATCGAATGATCTATAAGATATAAAAAGCCCAGTGAAGGTTAGTTCACTGGGCCTGCTTGTGATGATCATGACAAATCTCGCAAAATCTTTTCCATTTTCTTTCCCTTGGCTAATTCATCAATCAGCTTATCTAAATAACGAATGTTCTGCATGGTCTCTTCCTCAATGTCCTCTACTCGAATACCACAGATGACTCCTTTGATTAAACTGCGGGAAGGATGAAGCTCAGGAGCCTCAGCAAAGAAGGTTTCAATGTCTATCTGTTTATCTATCTGTTCCAGCAACTCTTCTGGACTGTACCCTGTTAACCAACAAATAATCGTATCGACTTCAGCCTTTGTTCGTCCCTTTCTCTCTGCCTTTGCGATATAGAGAGGATAGACTTTTGCAAAGCTCATTGAGTAAACTTTATGTTTGGTCATGTGCTCTTCTCTCTTTCTTTTTTAAATATTCAAGCTGTATTGCCTTCTCTAGGTGCCGCTCTCTTAGTATGCCTATTCCCTTTTTATTACCTGCATCTTTATTGAACGAAACGGAATCCTAGAAATATACTAATCAGTCCTTCGACCGTGGCAGGAACGCCAATCAACAAATAAGATCTTATAAACAATGCGATTTAAACGATATAGAAAAAAATAATTCCCCGTTTTTCTTTTTAAAGTACCGAATAAAAATAGCATCGCCCCCTTGAAAACGATCTATCTTTTGTGAAGAAAAGCAGCCTTAGATAGAAATTCACTAATATTATTCTAATACTTGTATACTTTATCTTTCTAAAATAAAAACTCATTAATGATTTATCTATTCGATACTTCATTAATGAGTTTGCTAATTATTAGAAATTCAATGCAAGTTGTTCTGACATTAATTCTGCTTGTTCGAGCACGGTTTCGACTGCTTGTTTACTAATTTCTGGTGGGTAACCGTATTTTTTCAATAGTCGTTTAACAATGACACGCATTTTTGCACGTGCAGAATCACGTAGATTCCAATCAATGCTCATATTTTCTTTAATAGACTGTGTTAGTTCATGGGCAATAATTTTTAACGTATCATCACCTAAAACTTGTTCAGCTGTATCATGCGAAGCTAACGCATCATAGAAAGCAATTTCTTCCTTCACCATGCCATTTTGCTCTCCACGTTTATATGCCTCATCCATTTCTTTTGCCAATACAATTAATTCCTCAATAACTTTTGAAGTTTCAATAGTACGTTTGTTGTATTTATTTAGCGAATTTGTTAGCATTTCTGAGAACTTACGCGCCTTAATTAAGTTACTACGCTGTACATTTTTCACTTTACCGTTTAATAAACGATTCAGTAATTCCACCGCTAAGTTCTTTTGTGGTAAAGCTCGAACATCTTCTAAAAATTGGTCCGATAAGATCGAAATATCTGGATTCTCTAAACCAAGCTCTTTATAAATATCAATCACATCTTCAGAAATAACTGATCTTGAAATCAGTTGATTAATCTGCGCATCCATTTGTGTCGCTGTTTTCTTTTTACTACCATCACTAATGGTTTTCACAATACTTGCTTTTACAGCCTTGAAGAAACCAATTTCATCATTTAGTTCCTCAGCTTCTTTCGACGTTGCACATAGCGCATAAGCTTTAGATAATTCTGTAACCGTATCTAAAAAACGTATCTTTTCTTCTTTACCAAGACCTATCACATGATCCATTGTATTGATAATAGCCTTAATGCGTTGTGATGACTTTTCAGATTTGAAACCCGAATAATCATGACCATACAACATTTCTAAAATTAGTTGATGCTTCTCTAACATTATATCTACTGCAAGTGCTGTATCGACACCAGCCGTTTCACGATCACTATCAGTATATTGTTTCAATGCTTCTTTTAAATTATCCGCAATACCAATATAATCGACGACCAAGCCACCTGGTTTGTCTTTAAATACACGATTCACACGAGCAATAGCTTGCATTAAGTTATGGCCTTTCATCGGTTTATCAATATACATCGTATTCATTGCAGGAACATCAAACCCTGTTAGCCACATATCTCGGACAATAACGATTTTTAACGGATCATCATTATCTTTCATACGACGAGCTAAAAATTCACGACGTTTTTTCGTACCGATGAATGGCTGCCATTCTACTGGATCGCTAGAGGAACCTGTCATAACAATTTTAATTGCACCCTTATCATCGTCATCTGAGTGCCATTCTGGTCGGATTTTAATAATTTCTTTATATAAATCAATCGCAATACGGCGTGACATCACAACGATCATTGATTTACCAAACATGGCTTTTTCACGTTCTTCATAATGATGAACTAAATCTTGTGCCATTTTTTCAACACGTGAACTAGCGCCAGCAACTGCTTCTAAACGTGACCATTTTGACTTTAGCTTTTCTTTTGTTGATAATTCTTGGTCTTCTGTAATATCTTCATAATCATCATCAATCGCTAATCCTTCTGGTAGCTCTAAAGGAATAACACGTGATTCATAGAAAATTTTAACCGTCGCACCATCTTCCACAGCCTGTGACATATCATATACATCAATATATTCACCAAATACAGCTGGTGTATTACGGTCTGTTGATTCTACTGGAGTTCCTGTGAAACCAATAAATGAAGCATTTGGTAATGCATCACGAACATATTTTGCATAACCATATTTCATTTCACCTTCATGGTTTTTTTGTTGCGATAACGCTGCACCAAAACCATATTGTGAGCGGTGAGCTTCATCTGCCATGACAATGACATTTGTACGGTCTGTTAAACACGGCATTTCACCTGTTTTTTCATCTGGTGAAAATTTTTGTAATGTTGTAAAAATAATACCGCCAGATTCTACACTTAGTAATTCTCGTAAAGAATCACTCGATTTCGCTTGGCTTGGTGATTGACGTAAAATATCCTTGGACACCGAGAACGTTTTATACAACTGATCATCTAGATCATTACGGTCAGTTAAAACAACTAATGTCGGATTATTATTCATAGTCTTAATAAGTTTACCTGCATAAAAGACCATCGATAAACTTTTACCAGAACCTTGCGTATGCCATACGACGCCAATTTTCTGGTCGCCATCTTCTTTTGTTGCTAGTTGTGCTTTCTCAACTGCTTTGTTGACCGCATGATATTGATGGTATGCCGCTAAAATTTTTAAAGTATTTTCACCATCAGATTGGAATAAAATAAAGTTTTGAATAATGTCTAATAAACGATTAGGCTCTAACATGCCATTAATCATCACTTCAAGTTGAGGTTCAGCTGGTCTTGCTAATGAAGTACCATCAACAGTACGCCATTTCATAAAACGTTCTTCATTTGCTGTAAGAGAACCAACGCGCGCATTAATACCATCGCTTGTAATTAAGAAAGCATTGTAACGGAATAGTGTAGGAATCGCTTGTTTATACGTTTGAATTTGATTGTATGCATCGGAAATATCAACATCTTCATTCGTCGCATTTTTGAGTTCCATGACGACAACAGGTAACCCATTGACGAACACAAGTACATCAGGGCGTTTATTTGATTGCCCTTCAATAATCGTAAACTGATTGACTGCCATAAAGTCATTGTTTTTATAATTTTCAAAATCAAATACATAGACAGAAACAGTGGGGTTATACCCATCTATTCCTTGTACTTGTATCTCAATACCATCTGTCGCAAGCTTATGGAATTGTTTATTATTCAAAATTAAATTTGGTGAAGCATTCGCTACAATTTTTTGAACGGCTTCTTCAATCACTTTTACATCAAGTGTTGGATTAATCTTTCGAAGCGAATCACGCAACCGATCAACTAATACAATATCTTGAAAACTAGCACGCTCTGGACTATCACCATCCGGTGCAATATCTGGCCCCTCTACAATGTCATAACCTAGTTCTTCTAACCACTCTAATGACGCAACTTCTAATTCTGATTCATTGTATTTAAACACTGATTACACCTCAGTTCATCAGGAATTTCGATTTCACCCGAAAGAAGTTTTGGAAGGAGAGTGTCGCGGACTTTTCTTAATATTAATGTTTCTTCTTTTAATTTAGTCATCATTTGCATATTTGGTTCACTGATATCTGTAAACTTTTTGATTAATTCATTTGGAGGAATAGCAATTAAATAATTTATAAGTGTTTCTGCCTTTACTCTTTGTCGTCCAGAACTGCCGTTCATATTTTTGATGGCATAATTTTTAAAATTTTGTTCAGATGCAAAGTAATAAGAGAATGAAGAAGCAATATTATTTTTCGTTCGAATCGTGATAAATTCTGTTGATCCCCATCCTACTTCATTTTCATTTAAGAAATCTACAAATCCAATTTTGCCATTTTCTAAACAGGGAGTTATTCGTGCTAATAGAGTATCCCCATTTCTGAACTTACTTCCAGATTTAAAAGGCTTTTGAATGTAATCGTATACCATTGCAGAAGTATTAAGATTTTTCATTTCTACAAATGTAGCTGTTTTATTTTTAGCTATCTTTTCTATAGGTGAAAATTCTAAAATATTGCCTGCCTTACATATCACCCAATCTTTAGGTATCTCCCCCAACTCACTTTCTACCATTTTTCCACCACTTGATTTATAAGGCTGTCCTTCTTCATTTGGAAATTCAAAATCGATAAACCAGTGTTTGAAAAGAGTTTGAGAGAATTGTTCTAAATTACGTATAATATCATTATTTTCTTCAATCTTAGAATCAAATAATGATAAGATATATCCTATTTTCTTTTGTTCAATGATATTTGGTAAAGACATCGAATAATCTAAAATAGCTTCTTTTTGTGCTCGTTGTCTACCAGAAGTTCCAGTCATTGATTTAATAGCGGCTTCTCTTACTTCTGGATGACGCATTAAATAATAAATAAATTGTGGATCACCTTTACCCTCTTTTGCTCTAACAACAAAAAATTCTGTTGAACCAAACGCAACTTCGTTTTCATCTAGAATATTTACAAAAGCTGTTTTTCCATTTTCTAAACATGGTGTAATACGAGCTACAAGAGTGTCTTGATTTTTAAACTTTGAGCCACTTTTAAATTCCGCTAACTCGTAACCTTTTATCCGCTTTATATTTTCATTTAAATGCTCCATTGCAATTTTTTTAGTTATAGTGCCTTTTTTTAATACCATTCTTGGATTGATTTCAAGTATATTACTTAATGGCTGTTCTTTAAAATTCATACCCAATACCACCTAACGCTTTGCGAATCTGTTCTTCTAACTCTTTTGACTTCGCAAATTGCCTTGATAATTCACTTGTTAAGTGTGCCATTTTTTCTTCAAACGGTTCACTGTCATCATCTTCTTGTTCTGCTAAACCTACATAACGTCCTGGTGTTAAAATATGGTCGTTATTGCGTACTTCTTCAACTGTTGCCTCTTTACAAAAACCTAATTCATCAGTATATTCTTGTTCATTCGTACCACGCCACGCATGGAATGTGCCAGCAATCTTTTGAATGTCTTCATCAGTAAATTCTTTATGTGTACGATCTGCCATAAATCCTAAATTACGTGCATCAATAAAGAGCATTTTATTATTGCGTTCACGTTTGCCAGTCTTCACTTTATTTTTCGATACGAACCATAAACATACAGGAATTTGCGTTGAGTAAAATAGCTGACCTGGTAGTGTCACAATACATTCAACTAAATCATTTTCAATTAAGTTTTTACGGATTTCACCTTCTCCACCTGTATTAGAAGACATGGAACCATTTGCCAAAACAAACCCTGCTGTTCCTGCTGGTGCTAGTTTTGAAATCATATGTTGTACCCAAGCATAGTTAGCGTTACCTTCTGGTGGAATTCCAAATTGCCAACGCATATCATCTTTTAGTTTATCGCCGCCCCAATCTTTAATATTGAATGGTGGGTTCGCTAAAATATAGTCTGCCTTTAATCCTTTATGTAGATCATTCAGGAATGTATCTGCATTATGCGGTCCAATATTCCCATCAATTCCTCGAATTGCTAAGTTCATTTTACAAAGTTTCCATGTTGTCGGGTTCGACTCTTGGCCATATACAGATAAGTTATCAATACGTCCTTGATGTTCTTTTACGAACTTAGATGATTGAACAAACATACCACCTGATCCACATGCAGGGTCATATACTCGTCCCTTATAAGGCTCTAACATTTCAACAAGTAAACGTACGACTGATGATGGTGTATAAAATTCCCCGCCATTCTTTCCTTCTGCACTTGCAAAGTTACTTAAGAAATATTCATATACGCGTCCGATAACATCTTTCTCTCGACTATCTTCATCTCCGACTTTAAAAGAGAATAAATCAATTGTTTCACCTAGACGTGTTTTATCTAATTCTGGGCGAGCAAATGATTTAGGTAATACGCCTACTAACGATGGGTTTTCTTTTTCAATTGCAACCATGGCTGCATCAATTAATTGACCAACTTCTGGTTTTTTCGCGTTGTCTTTAATGAATGACCACCGCGCTTCTTTTGGTACAAAAAAGATGTTATCTGCAACATATTCATCCCGATCTTCCTCATCTGCCCATTCATCTTCTTTTAACTCTAAATACTTTTCTTCAAAAGCATCTGATACATATTTTAAAAATAATAATCCTAATACGACGTTTTTATATTCACCAGAATCCATTGATCCTCTTAATTTATCTGCCATTCTCCATAATTTTTCTTCGAATCCCAGATTTGCTGTTGCCATGTTGTTGTCCTCCTGTAACCTATATCTTATCTATGTCTATTATATCATTTAAATCAAATATTAATTGAAAAAATAACAATATATTCTAATTCACCTCAAACTTAAGATAGAGACTTCTTGAATGTTCGACGTTAGCTTATAATCTGATCAGTTCCAGATCCTCTACCCTTTATCAACTGATTTTCAAATATTGAATTCTAGTTCTTTTATCACAAAATACCCCTTTAGAAAATGATATCTAAAGGGGTATCAAAAATCCGATTTTATTTAATTCCTACTCCACCGTCACACTCTTCGCAAGGTTACGTGGTTTATCTACATCACACCCGCGGTGAAGGGCTGCGTAGTAAGCGATTAGCTGTAATGGAACAACAGATGCAAGTGGTGCAAGTGCTGGATGTACAGCTGGAAGGACGAAACGGTCGCCTTCGTCTTCTAGGCCTTTTAGTGAGATGACACATGGGTTTGCACCACGTGCAACGACTTCTTTGACGTTACCGCGAATGCTGAGGTTCACGTGCTCTTGTGTTGCAAGGGCAATGACCGGTGTGCCTTCTTCAATTAAAGCAATCGTGCCGTGTTTGAGTTCTCCTCCAGCAAAGCCTTCTGCTTGGATGTAAGAGATCTCTTTTAGTTTGAGTGAACCTTCAAGGCACACATAGTAGTCAAGTCCTCTTCCGATAAAGAATGCGTTACGTGTCACTGTGAAGAAGTCACGAGCGATTTGTTCCATTTCATCCTTTTGATCCACAAGGGCTTCCATTGCGTTTGCTACAATTCCAAGCTCTTTCACAAGGTCGAAGTCAAGAGATTGACCATTTAATTCAGCTGCAACAGATGCAAGGATCGCAAGAACAGCGATTTGCGCTGTGTAAGCTTTTGTTGAAGCCACTGCGATTTCTGGTCCTGCATGAAGAAGCAATGTGAAGTCCGCTTCACGAGAAAGCGTAGATCCTGGTACGTTTGTGATCGTTAATGCTTTATGACCAAGCTCTTTGACTTGAACAAGTACAGCACGGCTGTCCGCAGTCTCCCCAGATTGAGAAAGGAAGATGAACAACGGCTTTTTCGATAGAAGCGGCATGTTGTAAGAGAATTCACTTGCTACATGGACTTCTACAGGTACTTTTGCCCAGTCTTCAATATATTGTTTACCAACAAGTCCTGCATGGTAGCTCGTTCCACAAGCCACGATGTAAATGCGGTCTGCTTCTGCTACTGCGCTTGCGATATCGCCAGCGACTGACAGTTTGCCGTTTTCGTCTTGATATTCTTGGATGATTTTGCGCATAACAAGCGGCTGCTCATCCGTTTCTTTTAACATGTAGTGAGGATATGTGCCTTTCTCGATGTCGCTTGCATCTAGCTCAGCGATATAAGAAGGACGTGTCATGATATCACCGTCAAGGTTTTTAATAATAACCTCGTCTTTTGTGACAATGACCATTTCTTTATCCATTAATTCCGCATATTCGTTTGTTACTTGAAGCATCGCCATTGCGTCAGAAGCTACAACGTTGAAATCTTCTCCGAAACCAACCAATAATGGGCTTTTGTTTTTCGCCACATAGATTGTTTCTTTGTTTTCGTTATCGAAAAGAGCAATTGCGTAAGAGCCTTTTAGTTGAAGAAGCGTTTGACGGAAAGCTTCCTCTGTATCAAGACCTCTGTTCACAAATTGTTCGATGACTTGAACAACAACCTCTGTATCTGTGTCGCTTTTTAGTGTGACGTCTTGTAAATATTCGCGTGTCAATTGTACATAGTTCTCGATGACACCGTTATGAACAAGCGTAAAACGGCCAGAAGCACTTTGATGCGGATGCGCATTTAGATGGCTTGGTACACCGTGTGTTGCCCAGCGTGTATGTCCGATTCCAGCTGAAGATGCTACGTTTGCATCAACAACTTCACGAAGCTCAGCGATACGTCCTTTTTCTTTGAACACATGCACGCCTTCTTCGTTTGCCACAGCGATACCTGCTGAGTCATACCCACGGTACTCAAGCTTCTCTAAACCTTTTAATAAGATTTCCTTCGCATCATTCTGACCAATATAACCTACGATTCCACACATAAATATTCTTCCTCCCGATCATGTGAAAGGGACAAAGAAAGCCTACTACAATAGAAGGGACATTTCTTCGTCCCTCTCTACATGTTTAATTTGGGAGATCATGTGTATTCCCTTTGTACAAAGAGTCACCTCTTTGCTTTAAAGAAACACTTACGGCTGTGATCTCTTTTTGATCAGCCGGGAGGCATCCGCCGAAAATTCGATAACCTCCATCCTCGTCAACTAAGCATCTTTCGTCCGATCGCTTAGTTCGGGCGCTATAATTATAAGAGAGTTGCTGAACATCTACCCTGCCTTTCCTGATAGAATAAAAATCCAGTAACACAAGGATGATTGTACTATAAGGTCTGACCTCCGTCAATCACAATGTAGCGGGTGATCCCTTTCAAGAAAGTAAGACCTCCATACACTATATGCGATGAGGCTTGTCACGTTCTACCTTTGATGTGCTCTCCTATGTATGAAGACAACAGTAAATTGCCCTCGCATATAAGATTCGTACAAATCCATCCATTTATGACGTTTATTCGAAAAAAAGCAAACCGCTACTAGCGATTTGCTTTCATCTATTACTCAATACCCATTTCCTCTTTCACAACAGCGGTAATGCGAGTCACATATTCATCACATAGCTCTTTTGTTTTCGCCTCTGCCATGACACGTACAAGCGGCTCTGTTCCAGATGGTCGAACAAGAATACGGCCGTCACCGTTCATCTCTTTTTCAACCTCTTGAATGACTGCTTTTACTTTTTCATTTTCTTCTACTTTATATTTATCAGACACTTTCACATTCACTAGAAGCTGCGGGAATTTCTCCATTTCAGCTGCAAGCTCTGACAATGTTTTCCCTGTTGCTTTGAGTGTGTTGACAAGCATAATTGCAGAAAGCATGCCATCACCTGTCGAATTGTAATCAAGGAAAATCAAGTGGCCTGACTGCTCACCGCCGACATTATACCCATCCTTTTTCATCGCTTCAACCACATAGCGGTCACCAACAGCTGTTTGGATGCTCTTAATGCCTTGTTTTTCGAGCGCTTTATAAAAACCTAGGTTACTCATGACTGTGGATACGACAGTGTTATCCTTTAATCGGCCTTCGCCCTTCAAATAACGTGCACATATGTACATAATTTGATCGCCGTCTACAATATCACCTTTTTCATCGACAGCAATCAGACGGTCACCGTCACCATCAAACGCAAGACCAATATCTGCACCCTTCTCCTTTACAAAAACAGAAAGCGCCTCTGGATGAGTTGAGCCTACACCATCATTGATATTCAATCCGTTTGGTGATGTTCCCATTGTGGATACATCCGCATCTAAATCCGCAAATAAATGTGTCGCTAGAGAAGAGGTTGCGCCGTGTGCACAGTCAAGTGCCACATGAATACCTGTGAAATCCTCATCTGCTGTCTGTTTCAAGAATTGCAAGTATTTCTGGCCGCCTTCAAAGTAGTCATTTACTGTTCCAAGGTCCGCTCCAACTGGGCGTGGCAATTGATCGACCGGCTGATCCATCAGCTGCTCAATTTCATTCTCCTGTTCATCAGACAACTTAAAGCCGTCACCGCCAAAGAATTTAATTCCGTTGTCTTGAACTGGGTTGTGAGAAGCAGAGATCATGACACCCGCTTCTGCGTCCATTGCTTTCGTTAAATATGACACTCCAGGTGTTGAAATCACACCT
Organism: Bacillus sp. FSL R5-0422; assembly: GCF_038610765.1. Lineage (NCBI taxonomy): Bacteria > Bacillati > Bacillota > Bacilli > Caryophanales > Bacillaceae > Bacillus > Bacillus sp. FSL R5-0422. The sequence goes on along the minus strand of NZ_CP152014.1, from coordinate 190,035 downwards.
AGACGCATCACTTCAGCCCCAATTGAAAGTAAGCCAGCAACGAGCGCTCCTTCTAGCATATGGCCGGATACACGTGTGTCTCGCCCAACGAGTACCTTTGGACGTTCTTTATCCTTCGTGAGCACATAGCCGCCAAATCTCCCAATTTTAAATGCGAGCTCTGGCGTTAATTCGCTATTCGCCACACCCCTTACACCATCAGTTCCAAAGTACTTGCCCATGTTTCAATCGCTCCTTTTTTACCATTCAAGAGGACGATTCGTCCTCTTTTTTATCTTCTTTGATCCGCTGTCTTTGACTTGATTCTTTCTTTGCTTTATCTTGCGTGGTTTCTTCTTTACTCTTCTCTTCCTGATCATCGTCATCAGAAGATGGCTTCTTCTGATCATTTGTAGACGCTGGCTGATCTTCTGTCTCAGTAGAGGTCAGTTTCACTTTGACCTTTGATCTCGATAATGTCCACGTCACATTTTGAGGACCATTCACTTGAACTGTGACTTCATGTGTTCCTTCATTCAAGTCCCCGACATTGATATAGGCTTCAACATCTGAAGCCTTTAGTTTATCAATCGCACTCTTTGATCCTTTTGCTGTTAACGTGAGCCGTCCAAAAGATGGGCTCACAAATTCAGAGGTGAGATCCTTGCTCAGACCTACGATAGAAATTGGTACATTATCGATCTTTTTTTCTTGCGCTGTTGCAACCTTCACTTTGATCTTCACCGTTTCGGGCGATACCTTTTTCACACCATCTGGTATGGGAATATCGGCATCAATCTCCGTATCATCTTTGATCTTACTTAAGTCCAGCTTGACGCCATCAATAAAATCAAGAGAATCAAGCACTTTTTGAGAGCCGTACACTGTGACCTCACTCGGGCTTGTCTCAATACTTGAGATACTGATCCCATCCGGCAAACTGCCAGTCCTCTCTATTTTAAACGGAACCTTTTTGCTTGGACTTGAGATAGGAACTGTAATATTTACCACAGACGGACTTAATTCGACTGGCAGCTCATTCCCGCTGCTATCATACACAGTGAGTTTCGCTTCCTTTTCAATTTGCTGATCGACATCCTCTAGGTTCACAAATGCTTTAATGACAGAAATTTTGTCGATCACGTCCTTAGAACCTGTAACTGTCACTTTTTTTGGATTCACAATAGGTTGTTCAGGCGAATAGCCATCTTTGATTTTATTTTGATTATAAAATTCGGTTTCAACAGGAAATTCTGCTGTTGTCTTTTCTTGTATCGTCACCGTCGTCACAGATGGATTGATCGATAGTGTGAGTCCTTTTGATACATCTCTTGCTTTCAGCTCCACTTTATGAGTACCTGTGGATAAATTCTGCATATCTGCATATATTTCAAAGTTCTTTGTTTGTCTTGCTGTTTTCACTGCACTCGTTGACCCTTTAATTGTCACATTGACTGTTTGCGGCACACCAGTAACGACGTACTTCTCGTCATCATAATACGCTTTAACAGGAATGTCTGTTAGGGTTGCTTCATCTGTCGTCGATGTTGGGAAAAAGGATTCACCGATTTTTTTCGGCGTGGGCGCTTGCGCTGAATTGACTGCACCATACAGCAATAAAGCGAAGACCAATGCAAGAAGCTTTACAGCCCAGCGATTATTCAAAATCTTATCCATTTTTCTTGCCCCTCCAATACCATTTGGTCGAGGAAGCATCTTTGCTGTTCTTACTAAATTCAGCAATCAGCATTTCTTGAAGCGCTTCTTCTGTCAATTCTCGGTGGAGATCACCATTTCTTGCGACAGAAATGCCACCTGTCTCCTCAGAAACGATGACGGTCAAACTGTCTGTCACTTCGCTAATTCCGACTGCCGCCCTGTGACGCGTCCCAAGTTCCTTTGAGATAAAAGGGCTTTCTGACAGCGGTAAATAACAAGCCGCAGCTGCAATCTCATCACGCTTCATAATGACAGCACCATCATGAAGCGGGGTATTTGGAATGAAAATATTAATGAGCAGCTCTGAACTCACCTTTGCATTCAAAGGAATTCCAGTCTCTATGTAATCATTCATCCCAGTATCACGCTCAATTGTCAGCAGCGCGCCGATTCTACGTTTTGCCATATAGTTAATTGCTTTTGTAATTGCCTCGATCGTTTTCTGCTGCTGTTCCTCTACAGGTGTCCCGCTTCTTGAGAAGAAACGGCCGCGCCCAAGCTGCTCAAGCGCTCTCCTTAGCTCTGGCTGAAAAATAATAATGATCGCAAGGAATCCCCACGTAATCGCTTGATCCATCAGCCATTGAAGTGTGTTAAGACCGAGATACGCACTTCCCATCCTGACGAGAACAATGACCACAATTCCCTTTAAAAGCTGAACCGCTTTTGTTCCGCGGATGACCATCATTAATTTATATATCACATACCAAACAACGAGAATATCAACAGCATTACCGAGGTACTGCAAAAAAGGAATATCCCCTAAAGCCATTTCCTCGTCCTCCAGAATTTTCAGTTATTCTTCGTTTGATGCATTTTTAATAAAAAAAGAACCTATGTGTAAATACATAGCGTGGCTATTATACCACATTTTGTTTCAGCAAGGAAAACAGTTGCCATATATGGCTGGCGTGCTATTTCGGGGATACATTCAGACCTATGATATAGAAAAAGAGCAGCCCCTAAAGAGACTGCTCTCGACCCGTATGATTACTTTTGCTCCTCTGGTCCAATGACCCGCATCACATTTTGTGCTGTAGATTTCATTTTGTACCAAATCCAATCAAACACTTCATTAATTTCATTAATTTGACCAGTGACTTGTCCGGCAGAAGCAGTCAGCTGTTCCCCATTGACGACGGTGACATTTCCATCAACCTTGCCTTCTACAATCAGCTTGCCATTTTTGACAGTGACATCACCTTTTACGGTTTCCCCTTTAGGTACGGTCACTGTATCATTTACAACGACGAGATTCGGCTGTTTTGACACACTGAAATTATGATCCGTATTCCAGCTTGTAAACAGACTACCTCCCATCAAAATGAGAAAGAGGGCAGCGGCCACCATCAGCGGATGAGCTTTGATCCATCTTTGAATCGACACACGCTTTTTTTCCTTTGGAAGACCTGCCATCACCTTTGCAGTGAAATCAGTTGGTGCTTCTATATGAGATGTACTCTGCACAAGCGCGATGGATTTCTCAATTTGTTGAAAATGAGTACGGCACTCCTCACACGATTGCAGGTGGCTTTTTAATTCTTTTTCGTCTTGGGGATCAATGTCCCCGTCTAAATACTGATGCATAAGCAGGACGATTTTTTCCTGACAGCTCATCAAAATCACCTCACTCAAAGGTCTCTCAACTGTTTCCGGAGAGCCTCTCTACCCCTGTGTATTCTCGTTTTCACCGTACCAACTGGTATATTTAGGATCTCACTAATTTCTTTTAACGAGAGTTCATCAATATACTTTAATACGATGACCGAACGATATTTATCGGGTAATCTTAGAATTTTTTGCTGAATGGTACTCGATAATTCAAGAGACACCACCTCTTCCTCTGGCAAAATGCCATCAGCAGCAATTTGAGAATACATATTTAATCCTTCTGTTCCTGCCACCTCTGCATCTAAATAATAATCCGGCTTTTTTTTGCGAATACGATCGATGGTCAGGTTGGTTGCAATGCGGTACAGCCACGTAGAAAACTTACGATTCACATCAAAGCTTTCAATATTCACATAGGCACGAATAAACGCCTCCTGTGCGATATCCTCTGCTTCGTGTGCATTCCCAAGCATACGGTAGCACAGCTGATAAATTTTGTCTTTATACAGGTCTACGATGTCTGCAAATGCGTTCTGGTCGCCTTTTTTCAATTGCTTAATTCTCTTTTTAATCATTGTGTCCATAGTATATTCAACCTCTGCCTTCACCGGTCTTTATGTATACGAACCTCTTTCCAAAAGGTTTCATTCTCCTCTAAAAAATAGTGTAACAAATTTTTGACAGCGTGTTACGTATATCCACCAGTAAAAACCTTAATATATCCTTAAATTTATCCAAAACAAAAAAGAACGGGAACAAGTCCCGCTCTACAATAGCTTTTCGCCCATTAATGATCCAATCAGCGCAACAGCTGCCTCGGCTGTTTTATTTTTTTCATCCAAAACCGGATTCACCTCAACAAATTCAGCTGAAGTCAAAATACCCGCTTCCTCTAAAAGCTCCATGGCTAGATGACTCTCCCGGTAACTGATGCCGCCTGCCACAGGAGTTCCTACACCTGGACACTCGGCTGGATCTAATCCATCTAAATCAAGTGACAGGTGGACACCATCCGTTCTTTCCTTTAAATATGAAATGGCCTCCTCCATCACCCTTGTCATCCCTAAACGATCTATTTCATGCATCGTATACACTTTAATACCTTTCTCTCTAATCAATGCCCGTTCTCCTTCATCTAAGGATCTAGCACCAATTAAAACAACATTCTCAGGCTTCAATTTTGGAGAATAACCACCAATGTTCGTCAAATCAGCATGACCAAGGCCAAGACTGACTGCAAGCGGCATACCATGTATATTTCCAGAAGGAGAGGTCTCCTCTGTATTTAAATCACCGTGTGCATCATACCAAATGACACCTAAGTTTTCATAGTGCTTGGATACTCCCGCAAGTGTGCCAATGGCAATGCTGTGATCACCGCCTAAAATGAGCGGGAATGAGCCTGATTGCACAATACTGTCAACCTTCTCAGCCAGCAGCTGATTCGCACCAGCATTCTCCGTTAAATTTTTTAGCTTTTCACTTGAATATAAACCCTTTTCATCATCTCTTTGTTCAACCGGAATATCTCCGAGATCTTCCACTTCAAATGAAAGCGATTCCAATTTTTCTTTTACGCCTGCACACCGAATCGCACTCGGTCCCATGTCGACACCCCTTCTCATCTGACCCAAATCCATTGGAACCCCGACAAGTGTGACTTTCTTTTGCTCTCCCATATGTACATCCCCTTTCCGTTCCTGCTTATATTTTACTTTCTCGATGCCTTATGACTCAACTCAACAATATTTTGAATAGTTATACATTCCGCTACCAACATAAAAAAAGACACCTTTTTCAAAAAGGTGTCTTAACTGGGCTAGCTGGATTCGAACCAACGCATGACGGAGTCAAAGTCCGTTGCCTTACCGCTTGGCTATAGCCCAAAAATGGTGGAGGGGGGCGGATTCGAACCGCCGAACCCGGAGGGAGCGGATTTACAGTCCGCCGCGTTTAGCCACTTCGCTACCCCTCCACATATGAAATTGATAAAGAAAAACAGTGCCGGCAAGAGGACTTGAACCCCCAACCTACTGATTACAAGTCAGTTGCTCTACCAGTTGAGCTACACCGGCATATGGTGGAGGATGACGGGCTCGAACCGCCGACCCTCTGCTTGTAAGGCAGATGCTCTCCCAGCTGAGCTAATCCTCCACATCAATGGTGACCCGTACGGGATTCGAACCCGTGTTACCGCCGTGAAAGGGCGGTGTCTTAACCGCTTGACCAACGGGCCAATTTGTCAAGTTTGACTGTTTCCTTGAAGCTGACAAAAGTTATTATATACAGGTTGTCCCCCTTTTGTAAAGGGGATTTTTATTTTTTTTATTTTCTAACTATTCACCTTCAATAAGCACCACTTTTTGTTTGAAATATAATTTCAGTATTTAAATATAATGTTGAAATTTCATATCATACTGAATATACTGAAAATGAAGAAATAAGGAGGAATGTCGCATGCAGCCATCTCAATTGCGTTCTTTGACAACAGAATCAAGAAATCCTAACACAATGGGAATATCACAAGCAGATCCGCTTGAAATACTCCAGATGATCAACGAAGAAGATATGAAGGTCGCTCAAGCAGTGAACTGTGTCCTACCACATGTCAAAACAGCAAGTGACTTTGCCTATGATTCCATTTCAAATGGGGGCAGACTTATTTATTTAGGGGCCGGGACAAGCGGAAGACTAGGTGTGATGGATGCTGTCGAATGTCCCCCTACCTATAGCGTCTCACCTGATGTGATTGTCGGCATCATGGCAGGCGGAGACTCTGCTTTTTCACATGCTGCCGAAGATGTGGAAGACAGTGAAGAAGCCGGCAAACAGGATTTAGTACACATTCACCTGACATCAAAAGATACAGTCGTCGGTATCGCTGCCAGCGGCAGGACACCCTACATCATCGGTGCTTTAAACTACGCTAAATCCATCGGCGCAAAAACAGTAGCCCTCAGCTGTAATGAACAATCAAAAATCAGCGAACTGGCAGACTGCGCCATTGAAGTCATTGTAGGACCAGAAGCCATTACTGGGTCAACACGAATGAAAGCCGCATCCGCTCATAAAATGATTTTAAATATGCTTTCCACCTCTGTCATGATCAGACAAGGAAAAGTATATGAAAACTTGATGGTTGATGTAAAAGTCAGCAATCATAAATTAAAAGAACGCGCCATCACCATCATTCAACATGTGACAAACGCTTCCTATGAACAAGCCTTGAAAACGCTTGAAGCGGCAGACTTAGAAGTCAAAACCGCCATCGTCATGCTTCAAACAAACACAGACAAGAAAACAGCCAAGGATTTACTCAACAAAGCAAATGGTCATATCGACAAAGCCATCTCACATCATCAATCCTAAAGGAGGCAGAGCTCATGTCAGCAGGTGGACTCACTCTACTTCACACAATGAAAGCAAAGCTCCCCCAATCTGAAAAAATCATTGCAGACTATATCCTTGCCCATCCTGACAAAGTCATTAAAAGCACAGTACACGAGATTAGTCAGGCAGCCGGTGCAAGCAGCTCTGCAGTCATTCGCCTTTGTAAATCTCTCGGTCTAGATGGCTACCACGATTTAAAAATGCGAATCGCTGGAGACTTGATGCACAGCGATAAACAGGGCTACCGTGATATCGAACAAGATGAACCAATTCAATCCATTATTCAAAAAACAGCAGGAAACTCGATTCAATCGATTAAGGATACTGCTTCTATCTTAAATGCAGATGCATTAGAAAAAGCTGTTCAATTACTGCTTCATGCAAACCAAATCCATTTTATCGGCGTCGGTGCATCTGGCATCGTCGCAGCGGATGCCCAGCAGAAATTTCTTAGAATCAATTATGCAGCGACTGCCTTTACTGACATGCACATCGCATCAACGGTCATCGCAAATGCAGGAGAGAATGACATCGTGTTCGGTATATCTTTTTCAGGAGAAACGTTAGACATCATTCAAGCCCTACAGCTCGCAAAAGACAATGGAGTGAAAACCATTGCCTTGACGCACCCAGGCCATACAAGCGTTTCTGCCTTATGTGACGTTCACCTCTCGACGTCCGGTTCCAATGAAGCACCTTTTCGCAGTGCAGCCACTTCCTCTAGAATGGCACAGCTCTACTTAATTGATGTCTTGTTCCTCAGCTTAGCTTCCCGTCAATATGAAGAGACAGCGCAATATATTGATAAGACAAGACACGCCATCCGCTCCATGAAACGAAAATCAAAGGGGGATTCAACATGAGTCATCAAACGAAATATCAACAGTTGGCGAAAGGCATCCTTTCTCTCTGTGGTGGTTCTGAAAACATCTCTTCCCATACACATTGTATGACGCGTCTCCGAATTACACCGATTGACAATGAACAAGTTCAGATCAATGCAATCAAAGAACTCGATGGCGTCATTGGAGTCGTTGAGGCAGAAACGCTGCAAATCATCTTAGGTACTGGTGTTGTTAACCAAGTATCAAGTGCGTTTGAACAACTGCTAAATGCCACTGGCTCCTATGATTTAAACAACGAAGCACAAAAAAACAAGCAAGCCATTTCACAAAAGAACCGTACACCGTTCAAGCTGTTCTTACGACGAATTGCCAGCATTTTCATTCCTATTATTCCAGCACTCGTTGCATCAGGTCTTATTACAGGGATTACAAAAGCAATCGTGCAAGCAGGCTGGCTTGATGAAAAATCTCAAGCAGCGATCATTTTAACCGTTATTGGTTCAGGGTTGTTCGCATATCTCGGTATATTAGTCGGAACAAACGCCGCAAAGGAGTTCGGGGGCTCTCCTGCATTAGGCGCATTAGCTGGGATCCTCATTATTAACCCAGCCTCCGCAGACATTATGCTATTTGGCACAAATATTCTACCAGGCAGAGGCGGACTTATCGGTGTTCTCCTAGCCGCTATTTTTATGGCAGTTGTGGAAACAAGAATCAGACGCTTTGTCCCGCAATCACTTGATATCATCGTCACACCAACCATCACACTACTTATTACAGGCATTTTTACGTACGTTGTCTTCATGCCAGTCGGCGGATTTATATCGGATGCCATTACCTCAGGATTAACTTATCTATTAAATATGGGCGGCATCTTCGCTGGATTTGTTCTTGGTGCGACCTTCCTTCCACTAGTTGTAACAGGACTTCACCAAGGGCTGACACCGATTCATATGGAACTCATCAATTCCATAGGAGATGACCCGCTTTTACCGATTCTCGCTATGGGCGGTGCAGGACAGGTAGGTGCAGCATTCGCCATTTATATGAAAACAAAAAAGAAAAAACTCAAAAGAGCCATCGCAGGTGGACTTCCTTCGGGGATGCTTGGCATTGGTGAACCACTCATTTTCGGTGTCACACTCCCGCTGGGACGACCATTTCTCACCGCTTGTCTTGGCGCTGGAATTGGCGGTGCATTTCAAGCCTACTTCCAAATTGCAACGAAGGCGATTGGTGTATCAGGTCTCCCATTAACCTTTATTGTTCACACACATCAAATGCTTCTTTACTTAATCGGACTCTTTATTGCTTATGTCGCTGGATTTATTTTCACATACTTATTTGGTTTCCATGATGATATGGCTGTTGAATTTGAGGAAAAATAAGCAATAGGAGGGCTAACTCTTGAAGAAATACTTTCTATTAATAACAAGTCTGCTCATGCTCCTTGGATTACCAGCACAAACATTTGCAACTAGCTCCCATCCTGTATCGTCTTTGTCTAAAACAGCACCTGAAGAATACCCCGTCTTAAAAAAGGCAAAACGACCGGAACATGTTGGTTTTTCTTCCAGGCAGCTTAGGAAGGTTGATCACATGATTCAAAAGGACATCAAAGAAGGATTTCCTGGAGCCGCACTCATCATTATCAAAGACGGAAAAATCGTCCATCAAAAAGCCTATGGCTACAGGCAAAAATACAACGGTACAACAGAACTCAAATCCTATAAGAAAATGAAAAAAAATACAATGTTCGACTTAGCATCCAACACCAAAATGTATGCGACAAACTATGCCCTGCAAAAACTTGTCTATGAGAAAAAACTAGATGTGAACGAAAAAATACAAGCCATCCTGCCAGATTTTAAAGATGAACCAGATGCAAAGGTAACCGGCAAAGATCAGCTCCGTGTAAAAGATCTTCTGACCCACTCTGCCGGACTCCCTTCCAGTGTCTTATTTTATAGCAAAGAAGCAGCCGGCACCTTTTACTCTCAAGATAGAAAGACAACGATGAAATGGCTGCCGAAGGTTCCTTTGCAATACAAACCAGGCACCCAGCACATTTATAGTGACATTGATTACATGCTGTTAGGCATGATCATTGAGAAAAAAACAGGGATGCCTCTTGATCAATATGTAGAGTCGACAATCTACCAACCGCTAGGTCTCAAACACACCATGTTCAATCCGCTGCAAAAAGGTTTTAAACCGAAGCATTTTGCAGCAACCGAACGTGTAGGTAATTCGCGAGATGGTGTCATTGATTTTGAAAACATTCGCAGATACACCCTGCTAGGCGAAGTACACGATGAGAAAGCATTTTACTCAATGGCAGGAATCTCTGGTCATGCTGGACTTTTCTCTAACATATCCGATATGGCCGTGCTACTCCAGCTCATGCTGAACAAAGGAGGCTATGGAAAAACCACCATCTTTGATCAAGCTTCTATTGATCTCTTTACAGCCTCTTCTGATACAAACCCAACATACGGGCTAGGCTGGCGTAAAAACGGTCATACTGACATGGAATGGATGTTTGGAAAATACGCAAGTAACGAAGCCTATGGACATACTGGCTGGACTGGAACCATGACATTGATTGATCCAAAACATAATCTAGGCATCGTCTTGCTGACAAATAAGAAACATTCGCCTGTCGTTTCACCTGAAACCAACCCAAATCAATTTGAAGGTGACCTTTTCCCAACTGGCACTTATGGAGGCATCATGACCGCCATCTACGAATCTTTTAAGTAAAAGGAGGAATTCGATGTTAAAAGCACTGTTCCCCGCTGCTTTGGTTTTAGCTCTGCTCACCTCTTCTATTCCAACGGAAAAGGTGAGTTCTGCCCCTCTGCCAACCGCAAAACAAATGGTACAAAACATGTCTTTGGATGAAAAGATAGGCCAAATGCTCATGCCAGACTTTCGTAATTGGCAAACAAAAGATGAATCCACACCTGCAGGCTTTACTAAGATGAATAAAGAAGTGTCACACCTTGTAGAAAAATATCATCTAGGCGGTGTCATTTTATTTGCTGAGAATGTCGTTGATACGAAACAAACCGTCAAACTCACCCATGAATTTCAAAAAGCATCACCAAAGATTCCATTACTCATTTCAATTGATCAAGAAGGTGGAATCGTCACAAGATTACAAAAGGGAACACATTTCCCAGGAAATATGTCGATTGGTGCCTCTAGAAGCAAGAAAAATGCATACGACACAGGGAAAATCATCGGTAAAGAATTAAACGTACTAGGGATCAATACAAACTTCTCTCCTGTGCTAGATGTGAATAACAACCCAAACAACCCCGTCATTGGTGTCCGTTCCTTTAGCTCTGATCCTGCTCTTGTCACAAGGCTCGGTCTTCAAACCATGAAGGGACTTCAAAAGGAGAAGACGATTTCGACACTCAAGCATTTCCCGGGACATGGTGATACAGCAGTCGATAGTCACTACGGCTTGCCGCTCGTAGAACATGCTCTAGATCGTCTAAAAAAAGTGGAGCTGTATCCGTTTCAACAAGCGATCAACGCTGGTGCGGATATGGTCATGACCGCTCATGTTCAATTTCCTGCTATTGATGATACAACGTATAAAAGCAAAAAAGATGGCGAGGACATTATGGTTCCAGCAACCTTATCGAAAAAAGTCATCACAAATTTATTAAAAGAAGAGATGGGCTTTCAAGGAGTTGTCGTAACAGACGCCCTAAACATGAAAGCGATTGCAGATAACTTCGGGCAGGAGGAAGCTGTAGTGATGGCCATTAAGGCTGGCGCCGACATCGCCCTCATGCCAGCACCAGTCACCTCTCTAAAAACAGAGAAAAATCTTGAGAATGTGTTCAATGCGGTAAAACAGGCAATTGTAAAAAAAGAAATCCCGATGTCTCAAATCAACGAATCTGTTGAAAAAATTCTTCAATTGAAGATCAAACGTGGCATCATCTCTTCAAAAAAACCTATGACCCTTGAGAAAAAAATCAAAAAAGCCACTCAAATCGTTGGGAAAAAATCGCACCGGAAAGCAGAACAAAAAATGGCACGTGAAGGGATCACCCTGCTTAAAAACAACAATAAGACCCTACCCTTCAAACCTAAAAAGAATGACAAGATCTTGGTTATGGCACCTTACGAAGATCAGACAAAAGCCATGTCTGTCACAATTGACTCTCTGATTAAACAAAAAAAGATCAAGCCTGTACGTATCCAATCATATGCTTTTGCGGATAAGTCCTTCAACAAAGAAACAGCCAAACTCATACAAGACGCTGACTATGTGATTACAGGATCTTACGTTGTCCAAAATGACCCAGCTGTGAATGATGGTGTCATTGATGATAATGTACAGGACCCGAAAAAATGGGCGACTGCTTTCCCACGTGCTGTCATGAAAGAAGCTGCCGCACAAAACAAAAAAATGGTCGTCATGAGCCTAAGAAACCCTTACGATGCGGCAAATTTTGAGGAGGCGGATGCCTTACTAGCTGTTTACGGTTTTAAAGGCTATTCAAACGGACAATTCAACCAGCCAAATATTCCTGCTGGATTAGAAGTCATATTTGGCACTGCATCACCTAAAGGCAAACTGCCTGTAGATATCCCATCTGTCACTCATCAAAATCAAATCCTATATCCATTCGGCTATGGACTTAACTTGAAAGGGAAGCAGATCAAATAGGAGGGATTCTCTTGAAAAAAACAGCAAGCTTGATACTCGCAAGCATTCTTATGATGAGCACATTGACCGCCGCCTCCCCCGCAAACCAAGAACGAACAGATACAAAAGGAAAAAAAGCGGCAGTCAAAACAGGGATTGAAACACTACTCTCAGGCAAACTTTCATGGTTAAAAGGGAAAAAGGTAGGCCTCATTACGAATCCAACTGGTATTGATGCAAATATGAAAAGTAGTGTCGATCTTCTATTTGAGCATCCAAATATCAAGCTTACTGCTCTTTATGGGCCTGAACATGGTGTGCGCGGCGATGCACAAGCAGGAGAAGGCGTCGAATCCTATACCGATGAAAAAACGGGTCTTCCTGTTTACTCTCTCTATGGAAAAACAAGAAAACCCACACCTGACATGCTCAAAAATGTAGACGTCTTGCTGTTTGATATCCAAGATGTTGGTGCTCGTTATTACACCTATATTTACACGATGGCCTATGCGATGGAGGCCGCGAAAGAAAACAACATTCCCTTTGTTGTCCTAGACCGTCCAAATCCCATTGGCGGATTAAAAGTAGAAGGCCCTGTCTTAGAACCTGAGTACGCTTCATTTGTAGGGCTCTATCCAATACCATTAAGACATGGAATGACCACTGGTGAACTAGCCACATTCTTTAACAAAGAATTTCGTATTAATGCTGATGTCACAGTCATCAAAATGAAACATTGGAAGCGGTCCATGACGTTTGATGACACGAAGCTGCCGTTCGTCCTTCCTTCACCTAATATGCCGACAGTGGATAGTACCTTTGTATATCCCGCCACAGGATTAATTGAAGGGACAAATGTCTCTGAAGGCAGAGGAACAACAAAACCATTCGAGCTCATTGGCGCTCCATATATCAATAGCAATGAGCTAGCAGATCATTTAAATCAATTAAAACTAAAGGGTGTGAAATTTAGACCCGTATCATTCACCCCCACTTTTTCTAAACATGCAGGGAAGCTATCACACGGTGTGCAGCTATACGTCACAGACCGCTCTTCATTCGAAGCGGTAAAAACAGGTTTATCCATCATCAAAACCATACATGATTTATATCCAAAAGACTTTGAATTCCTTCAAACAGGAAGCTTTGATAAACTCATCGGGAATGGTTGGATCAAAGAAGAAATCAATCAAGGGACTTCCGTCAAACACATCATGAAACGCTATCATCACGACCTCAAATCGTTCGAAAAGAAACGGAAGAAATATCTCATCTATTAATTCACAAAAAGACCTCCATCTCATAGGATGGAGGTCTTTTCATGTTAAAGATTTAGTCACAGCAGGTGCTTTCAGCTCAAAACGATTGAGTAAGTAACCAAACAAGGCAGCAAGTACTTGCTGAAACAGCATACCAATCACAACAGGAACAGCAACAGCAGGCGGGAAAAAGCTAATCGCAAGCACAGCTCCGGCACTAATATTTCTCATACCGCCCGTATACACAATGGCAACAATCTCCCCTTGAGTACATTTCATCACCTTTCCAATCAACCACGCAAATGCATAACCACTCATCGCAATGAAAAAGACAGTCGCTGCTTTGCTAAAAAAGGCAGCATCCAATTCACGCAAATATGGGGCGACAACAGAACTGTTAATCGATACGACAACAAACAAGCCTAATTTTGAAAAAGGTGCCAAGGTCTGACTCATTGCTTTTGTCACCGATGGCTTTGCATACTGACGAACGAGCATCCCTAAAATAGAGGGCAGCACCACCATACCGAAAAGCCCTTTCATGATTGCCACCATGTCCATATGGACCTGTGTACCGACGAAGAGTGACAAACTTACTGGCACAATCAATGGCGAAAGCAATGTATCTATTAAAATGATAGATAACGTTAATCCGACATTCCCTTTATACATTGACGCCCATATTAAACTAGACACACCTGTCGGAATCACCATCGCAAGCGTCAAACCAGTGATCGTCATAGAATCACCCGCAAATATCAAATGCCCCGCTGACCAAGCATACAGAGGCATCAACACATGCAAAATCATAAACGATAAAATCAAAGGCAATGGATGCATCACCGTATGTTTTAATGCTGAAAAAGTAGACGACAAGCTCCCTGAAAATGTCATAATAGCAAATACCCAAGGCACCATAAACGTAAAATCCTTTAAATAAGCCGCCAATAAAACACCAAGTAATACACTAATAGGCGTAATAAATGGCATCATACGGCCGAGCACTTGGTTCAAACGCACAAGCATGCCGGCCACCTCCATCCTTCACTTTCTTACCTTTTCTATTGTAACAAACAGAAAGAACTTATAAAGAACCATTCGCCTATTTCACAAGATTTCGACTTTGTGTATCCATTCCAACTATGTCTACTTGTACGCCAGCTGCATAATACTTTTCCTTTACACGTTCTATCACTGCCACACCCGATTCATCCCATATACGCGCTTCAGATAGATCAATCACAACGGTTTGGAGATCATTCCCCTGATGGAACGCTTGGATGAAATCAGTGACAGAAGCAAAGAAAATTTGACCTTTAATTCGATAAACCCAAGTCCCTGCTTGCCTTTCAGTAGAGGTAATATGAAGCTTCGATATTTTTGCCACAAAGAATACCGCGCTAAGTAGAACACCTGCAAAAACACCTTTTGATAAATCATGAGTTAACACCACCGTCACGACCGTAACAATCATCACAATAGAATCTGTTTTCGGATTCTTTTTTAGCTGCTGAAAGGAACTCCAATCAAATGTCCCAACGGAGACCATAATCATCACAGCCACAAGAGCAGCCATCGGAATCTGAACCACAACATCACCAAGTACAAAAATGAGAACCATTAAAAAGGCACCCGCTACAAAGGTAGAAAGTCGGCCACGCCCACCTGCCTTCGTATTGATCACTGATTGACCAATCATCGCACAACCAGCCATACCACCAAAGAATCCTGCAACCACATTGGCAATCCCTTGACCTCTCGCTTCCTTGTTCTTTCGACTAGACGTCTCCGTCATATCATCAACAATCTGTGCAGTTAAAAGAGACTCAAGTAAACCAACCATGGCTAGCGCTAAAGAATAAGGAAAAATGATAGCAAGAGTCTCCCAGCTAAACGGAACTTGAGGAATCAGAAAAGCAGGCAAAGTACTAGGAAGCTCTCCCATATCTCCAACTGTTCTCACATCAATATGTCCAAATACAGCAATGATCGTCATGACAATAATCGCAATGAGGGGGGAAGGTATCACCTTTACCACCATCGGCAATAAATAAATGATCAGCAAAGCACCGCCTGTCATGATATACATGGCCAATGATTCCCCAACAAAATGCGGAAGCTGAGCCATAAAGATCATAATAGCCAACGCATTCACAAAACCAACCATTACGGATCTCGGAATAAACTTCATCAGACGAGACACTCGGCAAAGTCCAAACACTATTTGAATCAGTCCTGTTAAAATCGTAGCCGCAAACAAGTATTGCAATCCATGATCAGCTACCAAATTAACCATAACCAAAGCCAGAGCCCCTGTAGCAGCCGAAATCATACCTGGCCGTCCACCAACAAACGAAATGACAATGGCAATACAAAACGAAGCATACAACCCAACCTTTGGATCAACGCCCGCAATAATCGAAAACGCAATCGCCTCAGGAATTAAAGCCAGAGCCACTAAAATACCCGCCAGCACATCCTGACGCACATATCCAAACCATTCTTGCTTTACAAATAAATCTTTCAAACCATCTACTCCTTTTTATATACATACCGTACACGGAAAAGAAGATCATTCAAACCTGGAGATGAGGAAAGGAAAATTAACAATGCTTCACTTTCGGGGAAAAAGAGGAACGTACAGAGTCTTTTGTTAGAGAGGATAATCATCACTTTAGTAAGAATATAAGAAAGGAACGAAGGAATCAAGCACAAAAAGAAGGAAAGTGTAGAAAATTGATACAAAGCTTCCTTACCAATCGATTTATTCCATCTTCATGAGTCTATTTGTCACTGAGCAAGTCCAACATTTTAAAACAAACAAAAAAGCCCCTATATCAAAGGGGCTTTTGGTTTATTAACGTAATAATTGAAGTACGTTTTGCGGCTGTTGGTTCGCTTGCGCAAGCATCGCTTGAGACGCTTGAGAAAGAATGTTGTTCTTCGTGAACTCACTCATTTCTTTCGCCATGTCAACGTCACGGATACGAGACTCAGCAGCCGTTAAGTTTTCAGAAGAAGCACCAAGGTTGTTGATTGTGTGCTCTAGACGGTTTTGAACTGCACCAAGTTTAGAACGTTGTGCAGAAACTTGTTTAATAGCTCCATCAACGATTGCTAACTGATCATCAAATCCACCATCTTCATCAGCTGCAATTGTTTCAAATTTTGATACATCGATATCTTTAACAGATTTACCTGTCTCAGTTTTACCATCAGTGCCTGCAACGCCTAAAGCAACAGCGCTCATATCTTGAATGTTTACCTTAATTTGTTGTGTAGCATTTGCACCAATTTGGAATACTAAAGCCTCACCATCAGTTGCTGGGGTTGCTGGGATTTCTGGTGTTCCAGCATCTGGATCTGCAGGTGTGCCAGGTGTACCAGGTGTACCTGTTCCATTAAACGTACCATTTAATAATTTTTTTCCGTTAAACTCAGTACGATTAGAAATACCATCGACCTCATCAACAAGCGCTGTGATCTCATCTTTAATTGCAGTTAAGTCTTCACCTTGCTGTGTACCAGTATTTCCAGCTTGAACAACTAGTTCACGAACACGTTGAAGGATTGAGTGAGTTTCAGTCAATGCACCCTCAGCTGTTTGAATAAGAGAGATACCGTCCTGTGCGTTTTTAGAAGCCATTTCTAATCCGCGGATTTGCCCACGCATTTTCTCAGAGATTGCTAGACCTGCTGCGTCATCTCCTGCACGGTTGATTTTAAGACCAGAAGAAAGTTTCTCCATGTTCTTTTGGCTCGCACCGTTGTTTGCAGACAAACGGTTCAATGTGTTAAGTGCTGCGATATTGTGGTTAATTCTCATTTCCTATTACCTCCATGTAATTTTTTTCGAGCTTGTCTGTAAAGTCCATTTAGATGAGAAGCTCTTCCTTAGAATTTCCGATTTCTAAGGCATGTGTTAGTAGTAATGCAGAGCACCTTTGGCTCTCTAACTTTACTACCATATGTAACACCAGTTATGGCAATAATCATGAAATCTCCTTCTTTCAATGCTCACCATAACAAAGAGTATTGTGTTACCTACTATAGACAGACTTACCACATATTTTAGTTTGTGGAAATTGTAAATTTCACAAATTAGACACATTTAACAAGCATATAGGGATGACGAAATTTAATGAACTGCTTTTTATTGAATATTAAGTAAAACAAAAAGAACATATTACGAAAACAGGAGCAGAAACATGATTAGTGTAAAATCGTGTGGAAGCAACACGTTTTCGTATACCCTAGAATCACTCGATAAAGTAACAGAGAAAAGAAAAAGGTTTTTGGGAGAAGGATTCACTTCAAAAGAAGAACAATGAAAGTGTTGCGACTGCAAAAGAATTGCAGCTTCACAGATTTTCAAACGATGAAAAATAAACACCAAAAAAGCCCCTATTCTCTATGGCTAGGGGCTTTACTTTTTTCATTTTTCCAATGTTTTTTTAGAGTTGCTTTTGTCTTCGGTCCATTCCATTTCTTATGCGGCAAAACGTTGGCCAATGGAGTTCCTTGCTAATTCATCAATTAACGAATTAGCATTGTACGTTCTCAACTGCCTTTTCAATTTTAAATAAAATGGTAGAATCGATATAAAGAAAATTCATTTGCATGTAATGCCTCTTACTCATGCTACTAAATCAAATCGACATATACCTGGTAGTCTCTCAGCGTTTAGGTCATGCGGATTGGTCCCCAAACAAATAAAAAAAGACATAAAAAAAAGCCTTCTCATCATCGAGAAACCCTGTCAGATCAACATTTAGAGGAAAGCTTCCAAGCGGGCTCGAACCGCTGACCTCTTCCTTACCATGGAAGTGCTCTACCTACTGAGCTATGGAAGCATGGCTCCGCAGGTAGGACTCGAACCTACGACCGATCGGTTAACAGCCGATAGCTCTACCACTGAGCTACTGCGGAATGATAAAGTAACTTCTTCCATTGGAAGGATATAAACAAAAAGCTTGGCGGCGTCCTACTCTCACAGGGGGAGACCCCCAACTACCATCGGCGCTGAAGAGCTTAACTTCCGTGTTCGGTATGGGAACGGGTGTGACCTCTTCGCTATCGCCACCAAACCTGATGGAGAGAATGTTCTCTCAAAACTAGATAACAATGTTCAAACTTCACAATAGAATATAGGTTAAGTCCTCGATCTATTAGTATCTGTCAGCTCCACGTGTCACCACGCTTCCACCTCAGACCTATCAACCTGATCATCTTTCAGGGATCTTACTTCCTTGCGGAATGGGAAATCTCATCTTGAGGGGGGCTTCATGCTTAGATGCTTTCAGCACTTATCCCGTCCGCACATAGCTACCCAGCGATGCCCTTGGCAGAACAACTGGTACACCAGCGGTGCGTCCATCCCGGTCCTCTCGTACTAAGGACAGCTCCTCTCAAATTTCCTGCGCCCGCGACGGATAGGGACCGAACTGTCTCACGACGTTCTGAACCCAGCTCGCGTACCGCTTTAATGGGCGAACAGCCCAACCCTTGGGACCGACTACAGCCCCAGGATGCGATGAGCCGACATCGAGGTGCCAAACCTCCCCGTCGATGTGGACTCTTGGGGGAGATAAGCCTGTTATCCCCGGGGTAGCTTTTATCCGTTGAGCGATGGCCCTTCCATGCGGAACCACCGGATCACTAAGCCCGACTTTCGTCCCTGCTCGACTTGTAGGTCTCGCAGTCAAGCTCCCTTGTGCCTTTACACTCTGCGAATGATTTCCAACCATTCTGAGGGAACCTTTGGGCGCCTCCGTTACATTTTAGGAGGCGACCGCCCCAGTCAAACTGCCCACCTGACACTGTCTCCCTGCCCGATAAGGGCAGCGGGTTAGAAGGTCAATACAGCCAGGGTAGTATCCCACCGATGCCTCCACCGAAGCTAGCGCTCCGGTTTCCAAGGCTCCTACCTATCCTGTACAAGCTGTACCAACATTCAATATCAGGCTGCAGTAAAGCTCCACGGGGTCTTTCCGTCCTGTCGCGGGTAACCTGCATCTTCACAGGTACTATAATTTCACCGAGTCTCTCGTTGAGACAGTGCCCAGATCGTTGCGCCTTTCGTGCGGGTCGGAACTTACCCGACAAGGAATTTCGCTACCTTAGGACCGTTATAGTTACGGCCGCCGTTTACTGGGGCTTCAATTCGCACCTTCGCTTACGCTAAGCGCTCCTCTTAACCTTCCAGCACCGGGCAGGCGTCAGCCCCTATACTTCGCCTTACGGCTTCGCAGAGACCTGTGTTTTTGCTAAACAGTCGCCTGGGCCTATTCACTGCGGCTTCTCGGGGCTTTAACACCCTAAGAAGCACCCCTTCTCCCGAAGTTACGGGGTCATTTTGCCGAGTTCCTTAACGAGAGTTCTCTCGATCACCTTAGGATTCTCTCCTCGCCTACCTGTGTCGGTTTGCGGTACGGGCACCTCTCACCTCGCTAGAGGCTTTTCTTGGCAGTGTGGAATCAGGAACTTCGCTACTAAATTTCGCTCGCCATCACAGCTCAGCCTTCACGGGAAACGGATTTGCCTATTTCCCAGCCTAACTGCTTGGACGCGGATATCCAATACCGCGCTTACCCTATCCTCCTGCGTCCCCCCATTGCTCAAATGGTGAGGAGGTGGTACAGGAATATCAACCTGTTGTCCATCGCCTACGCCTTTCGGCCTCGGCTTAGGTCCCGACTAACCCTGAGCGGACGAGCCTTCCTCAGGAAACCTTAGGCATTCGGTGGACGGGATTCTCACCCGTCTTTCGCTACTCATACCGGCATTCTCACTTCTAAGCGCTCCACCAGTCCTTCCGGTCTGACTTCACAGCACTTAGAACGCTCTCCTACCACTGTTCGTTAGAACAGTCCGCAGCTTCGGTGATACGTTTAGCCCCGGTACATTTTCGGCGCAGAGTCACTCGACCAGTGAGCTATTACGCACTCTTTAAATGGTGGCTGCTTCTAAGCCAACATCCTGGTTGTCTAAGCAACTCCACATCCTTTTCCACTTAACGTATACTTTGGGACCTTAGCTGGCGGTCTGGGCTGTTTCCCTTTCGACTACGGATCTTATCACTCGCAGTCTGACTCCCAAGGATAAGTCATCGGCATTCGGAGTTTGACTGAATTCGGTAACCCGGTAGGGGCCCCTAGTCCAATCAGTGCTCTACCTCCGAGACTCTTACCTTGAGGCTAGCCCTAAAGCTATTTCGGAGAGAACCAGCTATCTCCAGGTTCGATTGGCATTTCACCCCTACCCACACCTCATCCCCGCACTTTTCAACGTGCGTGGGTTCGGGCCTCCATTCAGTGTTACCTGAACTTCACCCTGGACATGGGTAGATCACCTGGTTTCGGGTCTACGACCACGTACTCATGCGCCCTATTCAGACTCGCTTTCGCTGCGGCTCCGCATCTTCTGCTTAACCTTGCACGGGATCGTAACTCGCCGGTTCATTCTACAAAAGGCACGCCATCACCCTTTAACGGGCTCTGACTACTTGTAGGCACACGGTTTCAGGATCTATTTCACTCCCCTTCCGGGGTGCTTTTCACCTTTCCCTCACGGTACTGGTTCACTATCGGTCACTAGGGAGTATTTAGCCTTGGGAGATGGTCCTCCCGGATTCCGACGGAATTTCACGTGTTCCGCCGTACTCAGGATCCACTCTGGAGAGAACAACATTTCAGTTACAGGGCTGTTACCTTCTTTGGCGGGCCTTTCCAGACCTCTTCGCTTATATCGTTCCTTTGTAACTCCGTATAGAGTGTCCTACAACCCCAAGAGGCAAGCCTCTTGGTTTGGGCTGTTCCCGTTTCGCTCGCCGCTACTCAGGGAATCGCATTTGCTTTCTCTTCCTCCGGGTACTTAGATGTTTCAGTTCCCCGGGTATGCCTTCTCATACTCTATGTATTCAAGTATGGATACTACTCCATTACGAGCAGTGGGTTTCCCCATTCGGAAATCTCCGGATCAAAGCTTGCTTACAGCTCCCCGAAGCATATCGGTGTTCGTCCCGTCCTTCATCGGCTCCTAGTGCCAAGGCATCCACCGTGCGCCCTTTCTAACTTAACCATTTCTTACTTTAGAAAGAATCACTATGTGTGATGAACTTTGCATTGCATTCAATGTGAATGTATTACTTATTGTTATCTAGTTTTCAAAGAACAATCCTGTCTCGCTAGAGACATGTTTTGAAGGAATGATCCTTCAAAACTAAACAAGACGAAAACGCACGCTGCTCCATATATCCTTAGAAAGGAGGTGATCCAGCCGCACCTTCCGATACGGCTACCTTGTTACGACTTCACCCCAATCATCTGTCCCACCTTCGGCGGCTGGCTCCATAAAGGTTACCTCACCGACTTCGGGTGTTACAAACTCTCGTGGTGTGACGGGCGGTGTGTACAAGGCCCGGGAACGTATTCACCGCGGCATGCTGATCCGCGATTACTAGCGATTCCAGCTTCACGCAGTCGAGTTGCAGACTGCGATCCGAACTGAGAACAGATTTATGGGATTGGCTAAACCTTGCGGTCTCGCAGCCCTTTGTTCTGTCCATTGTAGCACGTGTGTAGCCCAGGTCATAAGGGGCATGATGATTTGACGTCATCCCCACCTTCCTCCGGTTTGTCACCGGCAGTCACCTTAGAGTGCCCAACTAAATGCTGGCAACTAAGATCAAGGGTTGCGCTCGTTGCGGGACTTAACCCAACATCTCACGACACGAGCTGACGACAACCATGCACCACCTGTCACTCTGTCCCCGAAGGGAAAGCCCTATCTCTAGGGTTGTCAGAGGATGTCAAGACCTGGTAAGGTTCTTCGCGTTGCTTCGAATTAAACCACATGCTCCACCGCTTGTGCGGGCCCCCGTCAATTCCTTTGAGTTTCAGTCTTGCGACCGTACTCCCCAGGCGGAGTGCTTAATGCGTTAGCTGCAGCACTAAGGGGCGGAAACCCCCTAACACTTAGCACTCATCGTTTACGGCGTGGACTACCAGGGTATCTAATCCTGTTCGCTCCCCACGCTTTCGCTCCTCAGCGTCAGTTACAGACCAGAGAGTCGCCTTCGCCACTGGTGTTCCTCCACATCTCTACGCATTTCACCGCTACACGTGGAATTCCACTCTCCTCTTCTGCACTCAAGTTTCCCAGTTTCCAATGACCCTCCCCGGTTGAGCCGGGGGCTTTCACATCAGACTTAAGAAACCGCCTGCGAGCCCTTTACGCCCAATAATTCCGGACAACGCTTGCCACCTACGTATTACCGCGGCTGCTGGCACGTAGTTAGCCGTGGCTTTCTGGTTAGGTACCGTCAAGGTGCGAGCAGTTACTCTCGCACTTGTTCTTCCCTAACAACAGAGCTTTACGATCCGAAAACCTTCATCACTCACGCGGCGTTGCTCCGTCAGACTTTCGTCCATTGCGGAAGATTCCCTACTGCTGCCTCCCGTAGGAGTCTGGGCCGTGTCTCAGTCCCAGTGTGGCCGATCACCCTCTCAGGTCGGCTACGCATCGTCGCCTTGGTGAGCCATTACCCCACCAACTAGCTAATGCGCCGCGGGTCCATCTGTAAGTGACAGCCGAAACCGTCTTTCATCCTTGAACCATGCGGTTCAAGGAACTATCCGGTATTAGCTCCGGTTTCCCGGAGTTATCCCAGTCTTACAGGCAGGTTACCCACGTGTTACTCACCCGTCCGCCGCTAACATCCGGGAGCAAGCTCCCTTCTGTCCGCTCGACTTGCATGTATTAGGCACGCCGCCAGCGTTCGTCCTGAGCCAGGATCAAACTCTCCGAGGTATGCAGGATGCATATCACACATGCGTTGCTACACGATGTAGCGAACTTAGCATGTGATCATTTCCTGCCTCGTCAGCGTTTGACTGACTACCTATGAAACATCATAGGATTTTTTATAAAAACTCGAATTAACAGGTACGTTTTGTCTTGTTTAGTTTTCAAAGATCATCAACGCCGTTCTTAGCGGCTTTAATAATATAACATTTCGCTTCATCTTATGTCAACAACTTTTTTCAAATTTATTTCCCGAAGCGTTTTTGTGTTTGCCACTGTGTGTCAGCGACGATTAATAATATATCACGAAAATATTCTAATGGTCAACGCCTTTTCAAAACTTTTTTTGAAATAGTTTTATTGTGCATCTCAAACCCTTGTCCTGCATACAATCAAGTAACAATCTCGGACAAGGCAGGAGTGTTTGAATTGAGTCGATTATATGTGTTGCCTATTAAACGGCTGAAGCAAGTTGTCATTATTCTTGTAGCAGCCCTTGCAGCCGCAACCTTTTTTTATGTACAAAAGGCGCCGCCGCTGTCGGTATTTAAAACAGAACACGGACCCCGAGCTATTTATAAAGGCGAGACTTCCTCAAAACATGTCTCCCTCACTTTTAATATCGGCTGGGGAGATGAGAAGGCTGTGCCTATTTTAAATGTCCTTCGAGAGTACGATATAAAGAACGCTACTTTTTTTCTGTCTGCTTCTTGGGCTGAGCGTCATCCGGATATCGTCAAACAAATTAGAGAGGACGGCCACCAAATTGGCAGCCTTGGCTATGCTTATAAAAATTATAGCCAGCTTGAAGATAGTGAAATCAAGCAAGATCTTGTCCGGGCACAAAATTCATTTCAAAAGCTTGGACTAGATGACATTCAACTATTAAGACCGCCAACTGGGCAATTTAACGAAAAAGCATTAAAAATTGCCACACAGTACGGTTATACCGTTGTCCATTACAGCGTCAATTCACAGGATTGGCTGAATCCAGGCGTCGATCAGATTGCTCAAAATGTAAATGATCGAATGAAAAGCGGAGACATTGTTCTCCTACATGCCTCAGATTCAGCAACCCAAACCGCTCAAGCCTTACCAGCTATTTTGAAACAAATCAAAGAGAAAAACCTTAAAAATGTGACGGTTGGCGAACTGATCTCCAATACCAAAACAAGGTCATCTGAAGTTAAGTAGCTTTCGCCTTTGAAAACCGCGGCATAGCTAATAACTGAAACGCATTACAGCCTAATAGCGGGAATAGCATTAAATACAGCCAGTCCTCTTCATTGACTCTGAGCGCCGGGAACCATTCTAGCGCGGTGATGACAACCATGAGAAACATTGCGGAAACAAATGTTTTCTTAGAGGACTGCTGCTGTTTAAAGTAAGACACGATCAATGCGAACACACCGATAAAGACAGGCAGCCATAGGTATGGAAGAAATGATTCGTTCTCCCCGAAAAACAAAAATCGCAAGTAAGCTAAATCAAACAGCACAAAGATCACCAGAAACAGCTGAATGGTATTCCACAATGAATGTGATCGGAATATCTCTAGGGCAAATCGGTGCACCGTTAAAAAGACAACAAACCCCATCTGGCTAATGACACTAAAAATCATCCCCACACCAATGAACCAAAACAACACAGATGCGATTTCTAGTATTTCAAATGATATAAAAAGCTTCTGATATTTCCCCCACTCCAGCGCAAAGCCTACAACGCTTGTAATGACCGCTCCAACAGCTAGCACAGAGAAGAAAAAACGAACTAAATCCCGACTTTTCATTGAATTGATCCAACCCCTATTTTTGTTATGTATAAATTTACGTGAAACATTCATATTAAAAGTAAGACATGTAACGAAAGGAGCCACAGTATGTCAAAAGGCATCTTGCGTATAATGAGCTGTTTTCTCCTTTTATCTCTAACAGCTTGTGCTCCCAAAACCCAATCCTCATCTAATATGGACTATGACGAAACAAAGAAAATGGTCGTCGATATATTGAAGACAGATGACGGTAAAAAGGCCATTCAACAGTTATTAAATGACGAGGCAATGAATGAAGCTTTGGTAATGGATGAACAAACTGTGAAAAAAACGATAGAGAAAACACTGACTTCTGATAAAGGCAAAGAGTTCTGGAAGAAGGTCTTTGAGGATTCTAAATTTGCCGAGACTTTCGCAAAATCCATGCAGCAACAGCATGAAAAGATGTTAAAACAGTTAATGAAGGACCCTGACTATCAGCAATTGATGATGGATATTCTCAAGGATCCTGAAATGGAAAAGAAATACGGTGAACTGGTAAA
Organism: Bacillus sp. FSL R5-0422; assembly: GCF_038610765.1. Lineage (NCBI taxonomy): Bacteria > Bacillati > Bacillota > Bacilli > Caryophanales > Bacillaceae > Bacillus > Bacillus sp. FSL R5-0422. The sequence continues at coordinate 164,440 of NZ_CP152014.1, read as the reverse complement.
AAGCAAAGAGTTCAGAAAGCATTTAGAAAAAGTGATTACGGAAACATTAAGCAGTCCTCTCTATAAGAAGAAATTCGAAGATGAGCTTAAAAAAGCAGCATCTGAAAGTAGTGATTCTGGATCAAAAGAAAGCGGCAGTTAAACATCACCCGAGTAGACTTACATCCACTCGGGCTTTCATTATGCTTTTACTGCTAATTGTTCAATGACTTTATTCGCAATGTGTTGATACACTTCTCCGGTCGAATGACTCGCATCATAGACAGATGGAGCAAAATCATCTTCATTCCAGTCAGGCTGCCTTAAAGGAATTTGACCAAGGACCGATACTCGCAGTTCTTCCGCTAGCTTGTCCCCGCCCCCTTTTCCAAAGACATATTCTTTTTCACCTGTTTTTTTGCTTTCATAATAGCTCATATTCTCAACGACCCCTAGCACATCGTGATCTGTTTGAAGTGCCATTGCGCCTGCTCTAGCAGCAACGAAGGCAGCTGTAGGATGCGGTGTTGTGACAATGATTTCTTTACAGCTTGGAAGCATTGTATGAATATCAAGCGCCACATCTCCAGTTCCAGGCGGAAGGTCTAATAGTAAGTAATCTAATTCTCCCCACTCTACTTCGTGGAAGAAGTTATTTAGCATTTTACCAAGCATCGGTCCTCTCCAAATGACCGGTGCATTTTCTTCAACAAAAAAGCCCATTGAAATCACTTTGACACCAAAGCGTTCCACAGGAATAATTTTTTCCCCTTTAACCGTTGGTCTGACGGTGATTCCCATCATATCCGGTACACTAAAGCCATAAATATCTGCATCAATCAGTCCGACTTTTTTTCCTAGACGAGCCAGTGCTACAGCAAGGTTGACAGACACGGTGGATTTCCCAACGCCTCCCTTTCCACTCGCAATCGCAAGGAATTCAGGAGGATTTTTAGAATTGAGTAGGTTTTCTTCCTCATCTTGTGACGGCATAAACCTTTCAAGAGTTTCCTGAGGCAGTTCTTCAAAACGAAGTCCTACTGTGTTAGCACCCTCTGCTTTCAAGGCTTGTACGATGTCTTGCTGCAGTTTCATTTGCTCAGCAGTACCCGTTTTAGCAATAGCCACCTTTAAGCTCACATGTTCTTTTTCAGGCTTTAGGCTGATTTCCTTGATGGCATCCAGCTCACCAAGCGGTATATGAAGGAAAGGTTCGTCCATCTTCCCAACTAGTTTTCTCACATCATCTTGTCCGATCATAGCAGAACCTCACCCTTTATTGAATTCGTTTACAATCCAAGTATATCATACATATCCTTACAATGTCTGTCCTGTTTGCCTTCGTTCAAAAGGAAAAAGCCCCTTATTCAGGCGGCTCTTTTTGCTCTGTCAAATATCTTAAAATGCCTTTATAAATGGAGGCAGCAATTTGATCTTGATATTTAGGTGTTGCCAGCTGACTAGCCTCTTTCGGATTGGAGAGAAATCCAATCTCCACAAGAGCTCCTGGCTTCGTCACATTCTGCATTAAATAAATGCCATTGATCCGCTTCGCCTTTCGATCTGTGTTTTCAAGATTATTGCGCAATTCATCTTGAATGAACTTCGCTGCCTTTTCATTCTCTTCATACTTTCCGTAAAAAAACGTCTGTGCGCCGCTCCATTTGTTTGATGGGATCGCATTTAAATGAATACTTAGATAGAAATCCGCTTCAGACTCATTGATGGCTTTTACACGGTTTCTTAAATCCTCCGCTTTCTTCCGCGCATACCCCTTTGTATTCTTTGATGATAAATCAGAATCATCTTCGCGGGTCATAAGAACAAGTGCTCCCTGCTCCTGTAAATAGTCACGTATCTTCATGGATACATCTAGTGCAATCTCTTTTTCAAGCAACTCTCCTCCTACAGCCCCGCCATCTGGACCGCCATGACCCGGATCTAAATAGATGATCTTGCCGCTCAAAGGCAAGTTCCACGATTTCCACGAATCATCATTTAGAAACTGAAACCTGAATAAGAATAAGAGGACGATAAACCCGATTAAAAAACCTGTCCATTTCAGCTTTCTTTTCATCCCTGTCCCTCCCATACACCATTATTTTATAGATATGGGACAAGGGCTGGAAATATGCTTAGTGCAGCCGAAGCTTATGCCTTTTTTCTGATTCTCGAAAGCCTTCCTGCCACCACATGCTTAAAAAATCCTTCGCAAATGGATATAGACACGACATCTTCCGCTCCATTCGGAACATATTCCCCCACGATTGCAAACACCCCGCTAGCTCCTCAACCAGCTCATTTTCTTCATGAACTGACCGCTTCTTTATATCATCGAATGATTCACCGTACTTACTCGACTCACCGTATCTCCCACCTGCTAAAAAGGCCTCAATGGCGAAATCAATACAGCCATCACTCATAATCCCAGCTGGATCATCTGCAAAAGGGAACAGCTTCTTCGTGAATTTCTCGGAAGCATCCGTCACCTGTTGAAGAGACAATGTACGCAACAGCTTCTTTTCAAGCGTGACATCTCGTTTTGTTTTCAATTGATAAAATGAAAGAACCTCTGCCATGGACTGAACTCCTTTTTTTTTTGTATTGTTCGTTGGTTTGAACAAAACATGCAGTTCAGTAAATGGAAATCATGAAATAAGTGGTGGAATTGGGATCTTGTGATAAAATGGTATTTTATATAGAAAAGAATGATAAAGGGGCAAAGTAAATGAAAAAGTGGATGTACATCCTACTACTAATGACAGTCATTCTATCCGCTTGCAGTAGTCAAGCCAGTGAGAAAGAGAGCGACATCAAAGGAATAGAAGACATTTCCTTAAAACAACTTTCTAAGCACAAAAATTCTTATATTGGAGACAACGGAGCAATTGGCGCTATTTTATCAGATCTTCCAGGTAACGTGATTCGTGAGTATGAAATCGTAGATGAAAAAGAGCTAAAAGTGACGTATGGCGTGAAAGAAAATGCCAATGACACAGAAGAACAATTTGACGCATACTGGTTTGATCAAAAGAACACGATTGAGAAAACGTATTTATACAACGCATTCGCATTTTTTATCCTTGTCGATAATGTTGAGCAGGTAATCCTCAAGATGAGCTCAAACAATGAACCAGCTGTCACGTTTAATAGACAGCAACTAGAAAAAATGCTCCCTCACTCCTTTAAAGAGTACCAAGACAATGTAGAGCTTTGGCAGAAGGAACTGGTTGATGGAGTTGTGAAGTCAAAAGAGAAACGGCAAGATGTATATAGAGTGTTTCCCATGCAGAAATAATAAAACAGAGGGGTGTCTCCCTCTGTTTTTTGATGGTTATTTAGTAAAAGCCTGAATCAATCGTTGTCGAAAGCTTTGATCCCCTGCTGCAGTAAGCATAAATTCGTTGAATACTTCCTCAATCCAGTGAGAATTGTTCGCTTTTGGATCATTGATAAAAAGAGAAATGGATATAGAGGATGTATCTGTTTTTCGATATAAAGCAGCTGTGAAAACAAACAACGTCGCTCCGCTTTTATACCAAATATATTGATCTTTTTCCGTCTTCAATGTTTCTCCCAGCACAATTTGGCTAAAAAGACTCTTTTCTTCTGTTGTTAACAGCTCGTCATGAAGACGTTTCATAAATTGTGCATATTGATTGGTTGTAGACTTTGTCATCTTTTGTGTCAGTAATGATTGAATATGTAAGCTTAATAAGTCCTTTTCCATCGTTTTTTCTTCTAATATCTTTTTATGCTCTGGGTCATTTTTCATGATATTAAAAATCTCATTCATTAGAGATTTATATTGCTCATGAGATACACCGCTCATTTGCTTTAATGCATCCTGCTCATGATCAGATACATAAGCGGACCACAAAATCATTGGTGTCAGTGGCATGACTTCATCATGTTCTGTAAGACCTTCTTGTTTCATCTGATCATTGATCTTATCTAAGCCGAGCCGGTCAATCAAATAATCCGTACAAGCATTCGAACTGAATTGCATCATCCCTTTGGCAACATCTAATAAAGTTGCATGTTCAGAAAAATCATTGACCTCCAGCCAGTATGTGTGAGCACCACCGTCTGTTCTATCAATATAAAGCCGCTCTATATCAGACAATGCCACTTTTTCATCTAGCTTGGTGTCACCGCTAGAGACGGTTTTAACAAAATGAAACAAAACCATCAATTTCACCGTACTTGCAAGTGGTGTTTCTTGATCACCATTCCAATCTAATACCACATCTTCATTTTCAATCATTGTCGCTGATATGTCCCTTTTGTTTTTCATGACAAATGTCAAAAGATCTTCTTTTGTTTTATTCAAATGTATCTCCTTTCCCAACCACTATAGATTCTCATCTTCAATATAACAAATATTTGAAATAAAGACACAAAAAAGAAGGGGTTTATGAATCCCCTTCTTTTGATGATTTTATTCATGAGGCAGTTGCAGCTTCATCCCCTCATGCGTAGCTTCAAAGCCCAACTTTTCGTAAAAACGGCGTGCTTTTGGTCTCTGTTTGTCTGTTGTTAGCTGAATCATATGACAGCCGCGGTCGCTTGCATGTTGAATAGCCTTTTTTATCAACATCGTGCCAATTCCTTTTCCTCTATGAGTCGAGGCTGTACGAACTCCTTCTATTGAAGCTCTCCATCCTCCTAGATGTGTAAGAAATGGCGTCATGGTTAATTGGAGAACACCGACAGCTTCTTCCTGATCACACGCAACAATGAGTTCAATATTTGGATCACTATCTATTGAATGAAAGGCTTCGATATAGCTTTCTAATAATGGTTGAGTGTAACGCTCTCTTTTTTCACCTAACATGTCATCTGCGAGCATGAAGACGATTTTGTCGAGATCATCCAGCTTAGCTTCTCTGAACGTCAATTGACTGAATCCCATTGAACAAAAACCTCCTATGAAATTATTGACCAAAATACCATTGATGAGCGTTCTTATATAAGATGTGATCAGCTGCTTTTTCATCAAAGAGCTGTTGAATCAACTCAACATCACCGTATTCAAATGGGCGCTTTGCTCTTGTAGATGGAAGGTCTGTACCAAACATCAGTGCATCAGGATTCGTTTGATAAATGGACGTCAATGCATGTTCAACGTTTAAATCAACGCGTCCAAAACCTGTTGCTTTCACTCGAACCCCTTTATCAACCAGCTTGAGCAAATGCGGCAAGCCTTCTTCCGATAAGCCTAAATGATCAATTGAAATAGCAGGCAGTTTTTCAAGCATTGATGATATTTCAGGGAGGTGCTTAGCATCTATGTAAAGCTCACTATGCCACCCAGCCAGCTCATACACTCTTCTCGCAAAATAATCGAGCTTCGAAATATCCTCCGAACCGCCCCGCTTCACATTAAAACGTAAAGCCTTTACCCCATGTTGATCCAAATGAACAATTTCATCATCAGTTGCTGTAAAAGGTAATTGAGTCACGCCGCAATAAGCGGGACCCAGTTCATCTAGCGCTTTCAACAAATAGCCTTGATCAAAGCCTTGAAATGACCCAGAGACGATGGCTCCACCTACAATCCCTAGATCAGCCGTCTCTCTCTCATAATCATTCACATCATAACTAGGCGGTGTATACCCTTGGTTTTCTTGAATGGGAAAATTAAAATCAATGATATGAAAATGTGCATCAAAGATCTTCATGCGCGCGCCCCTCTTCTGCTTATTTGATCTGATTATATCAATAGAGAAAGTCGAGGGATATTTGGAATGACGAATTACTTCATATCATGAATACTTATCAAGCTTTCCATTCCTCTCGTAAGATGGCATAGTAAAACTCATCCCACCACTCATTTTCCTGTGGTATACACTTTTTAAAATAACCCTCTCTTCTCATCCCCATTTTCTCCATCACTCTCCACGATGGGACATTTTCAGGCTGACAAGTGGCAATGACCCGATGTAAATTCAGTGTGCGAAAACCATGATGTAGGAGAGCATAAGCCGCTTCAGATGCATAACCTTTGTTCTGATATGCAGGATTGAAAACCCAGCCAATTTCATACGTGTGATCACCAAAGTAAGGATGAAATACGATATGTCCGATGCATGTATGATCTTTTTTTAATAGGACTGCGACATACTTAGCATCTTCACGACGATTATCTTTGACAAATTTCTGCGCATCTTCTTTAGAAAATACATCTTCTGGAATATACTTCATCACGACCGGATCAGATGTATAGGCATAGACGTCCTGCCAATCATCCTCAGTAAATGGTCGAATGAGACATCTTTCTGTCGTTAGATTCATAGGACAACCTCCATCTTTTTTAACAGAAAACTTCTATACTCATATTTTATACGTATTCAAGAGGAAGAGACCAGTCATGATTTATCTACATAAAAAGGCACAAAAAAAAGCACCAGCACGAAGCTGATGCTTTTTTTATAAGGTTTGTTTGTAACAAACCTTTGTAAAACGTCCATACAATATAAAATTGATTAACGTTTTGAGAACTGAGGTGCGCGACGTGCGCCTTTAAGACCGTATTTCTTACGCTCTTTCATACGTGGGTCACGAGTAAGAAGTCCAGCACGTTTAAGTGATGTACGGTACTCAGGATCTACTTCTAGAAGAGCACGAGAGATACCGTGACGAATTGCTCCAGCTTGACCAGAGAATCCACCACCGTGAACAGTTACAAGAACATCGTAGCTGTTAGCTGTTTCTGTGATGTTCAAAGGTTGTTTCACGTCTTCGATTAAAGCAGCGAATGGAATGTATTCAGTAATTTCACGATTATTAACGACGATACGGCCTTCACCTGGAACTAAGCGAACGCGCGCTACAGAACTTTTACGACGACCTGTACCGTAATATTGAACCTGTGCCAAATTGTTAACCTCCCTTATAATTAACCGCGAAGTTCGTAAACTTCAGGTTGTTGTGCTTGATGTGGATGCTCAGAACCACGGTACACATTTAATTTTTTGAACATTTGACGGCCTAATGGACCCTTTGGAAGCATACCTTTGATAGCAAGCTCCAACATTTTTTCAGGGTAGTTTGTACGCATCTCAAGAGCAGTTCTTTGTTTCAAACCACCTGGGTGCATTGTGTGACGGTAGTAAATTTTGTCCGTCAATTTCTTACCTGTTAATTCGATTTTCTCAGCATTGATGATGATTACATGATCACCTGTATCAACGTGTGGTGTATAAGTTGGTTTGTGCTTACCGCGCAAAAGTGATGCTACTTCAGTAGAAAGACGACCTAGAGTCTTGCCTGCCGCATCAACAACTAGCCATTTGCGCTCAATTGTGCTTGCGTTCGCCATTGGTGTTGTACGCATGAGTTTCCCTCCTAAATAAATCAATAATTTTTCCTTGAATCAAATGCTACGTTCTATTTCAAAACACAAGATAAGTCTTCCGGGGCTTATTTGTGGGGTTGAAATACATACCATATGATATCTTATAACTTTCTGCTTCCTGTGTCAAGAACATGTTACACCTGGTTTAGTTGTCATAGAAAACTTCCCATAAATACAGTCCGTGACTAGGCGCAGTCTTGCCTGCCGCTTCGCGATTTCGGGCGGCAAGCATGGCTTTTATCTCATCAGGGTGGAATTTACCAGATCCGACTTCAAGTAACGTTCCAGCGATAATTCGCACCATGTTGTATAAAAAGCCATTTCCTCTCACGCGCATTTCAAGCCCGTCTGAGACGTTTTTCCACTCGAGGGTGTAAATCTCCCTCACCTTGTCCTGAACCTCTGTATTGGCTGCACAAAAGCTTGTGAAATCGTGTGTGCCAATAAGGTATCCAGCAGCTTCTCTCATTTTGTCTGCATCCAACCGGTAAGGAAAGTGGCAGGCATACTGTCTCGTGAACACATTTTGGTGCGTTTCCGTTGAGACCTTATAACGGTACTCCTTCGAAACGACACTAAAACGTGCATGAAATGACTCATCCACTTCCTCAGCCTTTAGAACCGTGATGTCATTCGGCAGGAGACTATTGAGGGCAAAAGGCCATCTTTCCATCGGAATCGAGAGCGGCGTGTCGAAATGAATGACCTGCCCCTTCGCATGGACGCCGCTGTCCGTCCGGCCAGAAGCCACAATCGGAATCAGTTCATCCTGTTTATGCATTCTTGCAAGAGCAGACTCGATCTCCGTCTGAATAGTTCGCTGCCCAGGCTGCACCTGATAGCCTTTAAAATGTGTCCCATCATAGGATACGGTACATTTGACCTTCATCTAGGAATCACCTAATTTCTCAGAAGCACAAGGAGTGCTGTTAACAGGATGAACAGGAGCAATGTGAACGTGTCTTTCATGCCCCAGACAAGCTGACGGTATTTCGTCCGTCCTTCTCCTCCGCGATAGCCTCTCGCTTCCATAGCAGTCGCTAGTTCCTCTGCACGCTTAAACGCACTGACGAAAAGCGGGACAAGTAAGGGAACGATGGCTTTCATGCGATCTTTAAGAGGTCCGCTTGTAAAATCAACACCTCTTGCCATTTGTGCCTTCATGATTTTGTCTGTCTCTTCTAGTAAGGTTGGAATAAACCGAAGAGAGATGGACATCATGAGAGCAAGCTCATGAACGGGCAGTTTGATTTTACGGAATGGGTGAAGCAGCTTTTCCATACCGTCTGTCACTTCTATAGGCGTTGTGGTTAACGTCAGAAGTGTCGTCATCATGATGAGATAGACAAAACGGAGTGAAATGAAAATTCCCTGCTTTAGACCTTCTTCATAAATATTTAAAAAACCAAAGTGAAATAGCAAGGCGCCATCCTTTGTCATAAAAATATGCAGAATGAAGGTAAACAGGACAATCCATAGGATCGGCTTCATTCCTTTGAGAATAAAGTATAGTGGCACCTGAGACACCATCACCACAAGTAGGGTAAAGATCCCTAAAAGCCCGTAAGTGATGTAATTATTAGCAAAAAAGACAATAAAGACAAAAAAGAAAATTGATAACAGCTTTGTCCTTGGATCAAGACGATGGACAAAGGATGTACCTGGCACATATTTGCCGATAATCATACTATCCATCATGATGTCGTGTCCTCCTGATAAAGAGCTGTCAAGGCTTCTGCCATTTCATCCATGGTCAGAAGCGGCCTCGGAAACGTAATGCCCAGTTTTTCTTCTACAGTCTGCTGGAATTTAATCGTTTCTGGGAGGTCGAGACCAAATGAAGACATGTCTGTACGATTGGCAAACAATTCTCTCGGCGTACCTGTCGCCTTCACCGTTCCTTTATGCATCACAATCATTTGATCTGCATAATGAGCAGCGTCCTCCATACTGTGTGTAACCAGAATCGTGGTGAGGTTTGCCTTTTGATGAAGCTCATAGAACATGTCCATGATTTCCTTCCGTCCGCGTGGATCTAACCCTGCAGTCGGCTCATCCAGTACAAGCACTTCTGGCTCCATCGCTAGAACACCTGCAATCGCCACACGTCTCATTTGACCGCCGCTAAGTTCAAAGGGAGATCGAGATAATAAGGATTCAGGAAGACCAACTAGCTTCAGCATTTCTTTCGCCTTCGCTTCTGCCTTCTCCTGAGGAACACCGAAATTCATCGGACCAAAGCAGATATCCTTAAGGATCGTTTCTTCAAAGAGCTGATGCTCAGGAAACTGAAAGACGATGCCTATTTTTTTCCGGAGGGACTTTAAATCCTTCTGCTTTTTATTGGCTTGTAAGACGGTACCCCCAAGCGCAATGCTCCCCTTCGTTGGTTTGAGCAAGCCATTTAAATGCTGCAGCAACGTGGACTTGCCAGAGCCTGTATGACCAATGACAGCGACATAGCTGCCCTCTTGGATGGAAGCATTGACATCATACAAAGCGAGACGCTCAAACGGCGTTTTCATTTGATAACGATGCTCTAATTCTTTGATCGTAATGTCCATAGCTCTTTCACCAATCCTTCTTGTGTCAAATGGGCATTTGCAAGCGGTACACCTTGCTGCTTCAATTGTTTGCTCAACCGATAGGAGAATGGCAGATCAAGTCCAATTTGAACTAGCTGCTCGTCTAATTCAAAAACTTCCTCTGGGGTTCCCTCGGCAAATTTTTTCCCGCCATTCATGACAATGACCCGGTCTGCCTTGGCGGCTTCGTCTAAATCATGTGTGATAGAAATGACTGTGACCGTTCCTTGTTCCTTCAGTAGTCTAACAGTCTCTAACACTTCTTCACGGCCAATCGGATCAAGCATTGATGTTGCTTCATCCAAGATCATGATGTCAGGGCTTGCGGCAAGTACACCTGCAATGGCGACTCTCTGCTTTTGCCCGCCTGATAGATGGTGCGGCTCTTGATCAAGAAACTCCTGCATATTGACCTGTTTGACAGCCCAATCTACACGTTCTATCATCAATTCCCGCTCAACCCCGTTATTTTCTAAACCAAAAGCCACATCATCACGAACCGTTGAGCCAACAAATTGGTTATCTGGGTTTTGAAAGACCATTCCGACCTTTTTGCGAATATCCCAGACACTCTCTTCTTTCAGCTCAATCTCTTCAACCTTGACCGTTCCAGCATCCGGTAAAATAAGCCCATTCAGTACACGGGCAAGTGTGGATTTACCTGAACCGTTATGACCAACAATGGCGAGCCATTCATTTTGATTCACATGCAATGACACTTGATCTAAAGCGGGCTTCTCCGCATCCTTGTGATAACGAAATACAATGTCCTTTACGTCAATTAATGTCTTCCCCATCTCTACCGGACCTCCTCTCAGCTCAACCTCTTCTTTGCTTCTTGCTATATTGCTAAAAAGCCGTAGTATCTAAAAAAGGGCATAGATCCAGTTATGAACTGTCCCGCCCTTTCTTAGATACACGCTATGTGATTAAACTAATTCAATGACAGCCATTGGTGCGCCATCGCCGCGACGAGGTCCAAGCTTCATGATACGAGTGTATCCACCTTGGCGATCTTCGTAGCGAGTTGCAACGTCAGCGAATAATTTTTGAAGTGCATCTTGGTTTGTTTCAGCGTTAGCTACTTCATTACGAATGTAAGCTGCAGCTTGACGGCGAGCATGAAGATCTCCGCGTTTGCCAAGAGTGATCATTTTTTCAACTACAGAGCGAAGTTCTTTCGCACGTGTTTCAGTTGTTTCGATGCGTTCGTTGATGATCAAATCAGTCGTTAGGTCACGAAGCATTGCTTTACGTTGTGCACTAGTGCGTCCTAGCTTTCTGTATGCCATGTGATGTCCCCTCCTTAGTTAGAGAATGCTGTATGAATAAAAAACACACGAAAATCCTAGTTCACAATGAAACTAGTCAATCGTCTTTACGAAGACCCAGTCCAAGTTCTTCTAGTTTCGCTTTCACTTCTTCAAGAGATTTACGTCCAAGGTTACGAACTTTCATCATATCCTCTTCTGTCTTGTTAGCAAGCTCTTGAACAGTATTAATACCCGCACGCTTCAAACAGTTGTAAGAACGAACAGAAAGATCAAGCTCTTCAATTGTCATTTCAAGCACTTTTTCTTTTTGGTCTTCTTCTTTCTCAACCATAATTTCAGCATGCTGAGCTTCGTCAGTTAACCCAACGAAAATATTCAGGTGTTCAGTTAAAATCTTAGAACCTAGAGCGATCGCTTCTTTCGGTCCTGTGCTTCCATCAGTCCATACATCTAGTGTTAATTTATCATAGTTTGTGATTTGCCCAACACGGGTGTTCTCCACTTGATAAGTCACACGAGATACAGGTGTATAGATTGAGTCGATCGGAATCACACCGATTGGCTGATCGTCTCTTTTGTTTGCATCAGCAGGATTATACCCGCGACCTCTTTGTGCAGTTAAGCGAACACGGAAGCTCGCATTCTTGCCAAGAGTTGCGATGTGGAGATCTGGATTTAAGATTTCAATATCGCTGTCGTGTGTAATATCAGCAGCTGTTACAGTACCTTCATCTTGTACATCAATTTCAAGCGTCTTCTCTTCTTCAGAGTAGATTTTGAGTGCAAGCTTTTTAATGTTTAAGATAATCGTTGTAACATCTTCAACCACGCCTTCGATCGTTGAGAATTCGTGTAAGACACCATCTATCTGGATCGATGTTACAGCTGCACCAGGAAGTGAGGATAAAAGGATACGACGAAGGGAGTTCCCTAAAGTGGTACCATATCCACGCTCAAGTGGCTCTACGACAAACTTGCCATACTTGGCATCGTCGCTGATTTCAACCGTTTCGATTTTTGGTTTTTCAATTTCGATCATCTAATAAAACCCTCCTTCAAAACGTCGAAACCTCGAATAGAATCATATGAGATTCCATCCGAAATTCCTCATTGTTTAGTCCCGTATGTGCTCAGGCAACGAGTCGTGTATTCGTCTCATAAATAACTGTATCATAACCCATTATTGACAGGGACACAAAATCTATACAAACAAATTACACGCGGCGACGTTTTGGTGGACGGCATCCGTTATGAGGAACTGGAGTTACGTCTCTGATTGCAGTAACTTCAAGACCTGCAGCTTGAAGTGCACGAATTGCAGCTTCACGACCAGAACCAGGACCTTTAACAGTTACTTCAAGTGTTTTAAGACCATGTTCGATAGAACCTTTAGCAGCAGTTTCAGCAGCCATTTGTGCAGCGAAAGGAGTAGATTTACGAGAACCTCTGAATCCTAATGCACCAGCACTTGACCAAGAAATTGCGTTTCCATGAACATCAGTAATCGTTACAATCGTGTTGTTGAAAGTGGAACGGATATGAGCGATTCCAGCTTCAATATTCTTTTTCACGCGACGTTTACGCGTATTTTGTTTACGAGCAGCAGCCATTCTTTAACTACCTCCTTTACTTATTTTTTCTTGTTAGCTACAGTACGACGCGGACCTTTACGAGTACGCGCGTTGTTTTTTGTGTTTTGTCCACGAACAGGAAGTCCTCTACGATGACGGATTCCGCGGTAGCTTCCGATTTCAATTAGACGCTTAATGTTAAGTGAAACTTCACGACGAAGGTCACCTTCTACTTTAAGTTTGTCAATGATATCACGGATTTTACCAAGTTCGTCTTCAGTTAGATCGCGAACGCGAGTGTCTTCAGAAACACCTGCTTCTTTAAGGACTTGTTGCGCAGTCGTACGACCAATTCCAAAAACATATGTTAAAGAAATGACAACACGTTTATCACGTGGAATATCTACACCAGCAATACGAGCCATGATTTGGGCACCTCCTTGTTATTAGCCTTGTTTTTGTTTATGTTTTGGGTTTTCACAGATCACCATTACTTTTCCTTTTCTGCGAATAACTTTACATTTTTCACAGATAGGTTTAACAGATGGTCTCACTTTCATGTGTTTCCAACCTCCTTCTTCCGGAGTTGCTTTATTTGTAACGGTACGTAATTCTACCACGAGTTAAGTCATATGGAGATAATTCTACCGTAACTTTGTCTCCAGGTAAAATGCGAATGAAGTGCATACGGATTTTTCCTGATACATGAGCTAAAACTGTATGACCATTCTCTAGTTCAACTTTGAACATTGCATTTGGCAAAGTTTCTGCTACAGTACCTTCCACTTCAATTACATCGTCTTTCGCCATTCAAGTGTTCTCCCTTCTTCAAATCAGTAACTTGCTCTCTGACAAATGTCCAAATGAGTTCATCTCAATTGTCCATCCATCACCCGACCTGTTTTGAATATACTGTTCTGAACTTCCGGAGATACGCAACCATAAAAGGTTATATGATTGATATTTTTTCTTAGGAGAATGAAATTTACGCTTTTCTCCGTCTGCGATTAGTACATGGCAGCCACCGAACATGCCGATGACACCTGTATACTGATCTTGTTCTTTCCTTTGGACTATACAGACAACCTGCCCGATTTGGGCCTGAAAGGCTTCAGTGAAGACCTAAATCTTAGTCAGTATATCAAAACCTGTATCTGTAATCGCAATCGTATGCTCAAAGTGAGCACACTTTTTCCCATCAACCGTTACAACCGTCCAGTTATCAGCCAATGTTTTCACATATCGGCTGCCTGCGTTCACCATCGGTTCGATGGCCAACACCATTCCAGGTTTTAGCCGCGGGCCTTTGTTGGGCGGACCATAATGAGGAATTTGAGGGTCCTCATGAAGATCCTGTCCGACCCCATGTCCAACATATTCTCTAACAACTGAGAAATTCTCGTTTTCTACATACGTTTGTATGGCATGGGAAATGTTCGACAGACGTTCGCCTGGCTTTGCTTCCTGTAAGCCTTTATATAGAGATTCCTCTGTGACTTCCAGTAGTTTGCGGTCTTCATCACTGATTACCCCAACTGGATAAGTCCAAGCAGAGTCACCATGATAGCCATTTAACTTTGCGCCAATATCGATACTAATGATGTCACCATCACGTAAAACCCGTTTACCAGGAATACCGTGAACGAGTTCTTCATTCACCGAAACGCAAATGCTCCCGCGAAAACCATTATACCCTTTAAAAGATGGGATTGCACCCTGCTTTGTAATAAAACGTTCGGCAATTTGATCCAATTCTTTTGTCGAAATACCTGGTTTTATATGTTTCTTCAGCTCTTCATGAGTCAGTGCGACAATGCGTCCAGCTTCTCTCATAATCTCAAGCTCGCGAGGAGTTTTACAGATAATCATTTATTTAATCCCCCAAGCAGGTCCTTGATATCTGCATATACATCGTTAATGTGTTTTGCACCATCAATGTTTGCAAGATATCCTTTTTCTGAATAGAAGTTCAGTAAAGGTTCAGTCTGCTTTAAGTTTACTTCAAGTCTAGTCGAAACGGTTTCTGCATTATCATCTGCACGTTGATAAAGCTCGCCTCCACACTTATCGCAAACATTTTCTTTCGCAGGTGGATTGAATACTAAATGATATGTTGCTCCGCAATTTTTGCAAATTCTTCGGCCAGTCAGACGCTCCATCAAAGCATCTTTATCGACTTTAATATTAATGACATAATCAATCGTTCTGCCAAGGTCCTTTAGAATGTCTTCTAAAGCTTCAGCCTGAGCGACTGTTCGCGGAAATCCGTCCAGAAGAAAACCTTGTTCACAATCATTTTTGCCAAGTCTTTCTCTAACAATACCGATTGTGACCTCATCAGGAACAAGCTCTCCTTTATCGATAAAGGATTTTGCTTCGAGCCCAAGTTGTGTCTCCTCTTTCATAGCAGCGCGGAACATATCTCCTGTTGAGATATGAGGGATCCCATAATCATCAACAATTCGTTCTGCCTGAGTGCCTTTACCAGCACCCGGAAGCCCCATTAAGACTAAGTTCATTTCGGATTTCCCCTTCCTTACTTAGAGAGGTTGGGCAGGAGCCCAGCCCTCTGTTTTATTTCATAAATCCACGGTAGTTTCGTTTCACTAATTGGCTTTCAAGCTGTTTCATTGTTTCAAGTGCAACACCTACAACAATGAGAAGACTTGTGCCGCCAATTTGTGCAGCGGAAGGTAATCCAGCGAATTGAATGAAAAAGATAGGAAGTATTGAAATCACGGCTAAGAAAATGGCGCCCACAAACGTGAGTCGGTACAAAATGCTCGTAATTCTATCTTGAGTCATTTTCCCTGGACGAACTCCCGGGATATAGCCACCCTGCTTTTGCAGATTTTCAGCCATTTGTTCAGGATTCACTTGGACAAAGGCATAAAAATATGTGAAAGCAACAATCAGTGCTACATAAATCGTCATACCGATTGGCTTAGTATAGTCAAAGTTGTTGGTTATCCAAGTTGTCACATTATTGGTTCCGAAGAACGATGCGACCGTCTGCGGAGTAATAATGAATGAAACGGCAAAGATGACTGGAATCACCCCTGCTGGATTCACTTTCAATGGAAGGTGCGTTGCTTGACTAGCAGACATTTGTGCACGGCCAGTTCCTTTTGAATATTGAATCGCAATCTTTCTCACTGCCATTTGAATGTAAATAACACCAATAACAATGACAAGAATAGCAATAACAATAAGGGCAATTTTCAGGATTTGCATGAACAACTGTCCATCTCCACCTACAAATTGTTGAGCGTACACTTGTTTTAATGTTTGAGGGATACCTGCGATGATACCAGCAAAGATAATAATCGAAATACCGTTACCAACACCGTGAGCAGTAATCTGCTCTCCCAGCCACATTAAAAATGCTGTTCCCGCAGTGAGTACGACCGCAATTAAGAGGTACGTTGAAACACCTGGGTTTTCAATCAGCATGCCTCCTGCCATATTGTTGAATCCATATGACATTCCTAACGCCTGGATAAAACCTAGAACAATTGTAAAATACCTTGTGAATTGTGCTAATTTTCGGCGGCCAACCTCTCCTTGCTTTGACCACTCAGTGAACTTCGGAACAACATCCATCTGCAAGAGCTGAATGATGATCGAAGCAGTGATATACGGCATAATCCCCATTGCAAGAATGGAGAATTGGAAAAGTGCCCCGCCCCCAAACGTGTTGAGGATCCCGAAAACACTCATTTGATCCTGTGCCTGGAGAACTTCGGCGTTCACATTAGGCACAGGGATGAAAGCACCTATACGAAAGACGATTAACATTAAAAGAGTGAATATAATCTTATTCCGTATATCTTTCACGCGCATAAAATTGGAGATTGTCTTAAACAAGTTAGATCACCTCGGCTGTACCGCCAGCAGCTTCAATCGCTTCTTTAGCAGAAGCAGAGAATTTATTGGCTTTTACAGTTAATTTTTTTTCTAATTTACCGTTGCCAAGAATTTTTACTCCTGCTTTTAACTTGCTTATTGCACCAGTCTCTAGAAGAAGTTCAGGAGTTACTTCCGTTCCTTCGTCAAAACTGTTTAATCTGTCTAAGTTGATAACCGCATAATCTTTACGGTTGATGTTTGTAAAACCACGTTTTGGAAGACGTTGGAATAAAGGCATCTGACCACCTTCGAAACCAGGGCGTACACCGCCGCCAGAACGAGCGTTTTGACCTTTATGACCTTTACCAGAAGTTTTACCGTTACCTGATCCAATACCACGACCAACACGGTTGCGTTCTTTACGTGAACCTTCTGAAGGCTTCAATTCATGAAGTTTCATTTGGGCACCTCCTTATCGATTAAAAATGTTTTATTGTTCTTTAACAGAAACTAAATGAGACACCTTGTTAATCATGCCGCGGATCGCTGCATTGTCTTCATGTACGACTGTTTGGTTTGTTTTCTTTAGACCAAGAGTACGAACAGTGACACGCTGATCTTCTGGGCGACCGATTACACTGCGTTTGAGGGTAATTTCTACTTTATTTGCCATTATTGTTCCCTCCTTATCCTAACAGGTCTTCTACAGATTTTCCACGAAGCTTCGCAACGTCTTCAGCACGTTTAAGTTCACTTAAACCTTGAAGTGTTGCGCGGATCATGTTGATCGGTGTATTAGAACCTAGAGATTTAGAAAGGATATCAGCTAGACCAGCAAGCTCAAGAACCGCACGCACTGGGCCTCCAGCGATAACTCCTGTACCTTCTGAAGCAGGCTTCAATAGAACGTTTCCTGCACCGAATCGACCGATGATTTCATGTGGAATTGTAGTTCCAACCATTGGTACTTCAATTAAATTCTTTTTCGCATCTTCAACAGCTTTGCGGATCGCTTCTGGTACTTCTTGTGCTTTACCAGTACCGAAACCTACATGACCGTTTTTGTCACCGACAACAACTAAAGCTGCAAAACGGAAACGACGTCCACCTTTAACAACTTTCGCTACGCGGTTAACCGTAACTAAGCGTTCTTCTAACTCTAATTTGCTTTGGTCAATACGACTCATTCGGATGTGTCCCTCCTTCTTTTATTAAAATTTAAGTCCAGCCTCACGAGCAGCTTCAGCTAGAGCTTTTACACGTCCATGATATAAGTATCCTCCGCGGTCAAATACCACGTTAGAGATTCCTTTTTCAACAGCACGTTTTGCAACAAGTTCGCCAACTTTAGTAGCAGCTGCAGCGTCAGAACTATTCTCGATCTTTAAATCTTTATCAAGAGTAGAAGCACTTACAAGTGTTACACCGTTAACATCATCAATTACTTGAGCATAGATGTTCTTGTTAGAACGGAAAACGTTAAGGCGAGGTCTTTCAGCAGTACCTGAAAGTTTCGCACGAACACGAGCGTGTCTTTTAAGACGAGTAGCGTTTTTGCTAGTTTTCGTAATCATCCGAGTCACTCCTTTCTTCACATTAAGCGATCTTACTTACCAGTTTTTCCTTCTTTACGGCGAACGAATTCACCTTCGTAACGAATTCCTTTACCTTTGTAAGGCTCTGGAGAACGGACAGCGCGGATGTTAGAAGCTAGAGCTCCCACACGCTCTTTATCGATACCTTTAATGACTACTTTCGTTTGAGATGGAACTTCAACTTCTACTCCAGCCTCAGGAACGATTTCAACTGGATGAGAGTATCCAACGTTAAGAACAAGTTTGTTTCCAGATTTAGCTGCACGGTAACCGACACCGATAAGTTCTAAACCTCTTTCGAAACCTTTAGATACACCTTCAACCATGTTTGCAATTAAGCTACGTGTTGTACCATGTAAAGCACGGTGTTCTTTATGATCAGACGGACGGCTTACAGTTAAGACGCTGTCCTCAATTTTAATTTCCATATCAGGGTGAAATGTACGAGTTAGTTCACCTTTTGGTCCCTTTACTGTCACTGTGTTATCGTTGTTTGTCACAGTAACTCCTGAAGGGATCTCGATTAGTTTTTTACCTATACGAGACATACCAAGCACCTCCATTCATCTTAAACTTTTTTTACCATACGTAAGCAAGTACTTCTCCACCAGCTTGTTTAGCACGGGCTTCTTTGTCCGATAAAACACCTTGTGATGTAGAAATAATTGCGATTCCAAGTCCGTTAAGTACACGTGGTACTTCATTTGATTTCGCATATACACGTAAACCAGGTTTACTGATTCTTTTTAGACCAGTGATAACACGTTCGTTGTTTTGGCCATATTTAAGGAACATACGGATAATTCCTTGTTTGCTGTCTTCAACATATTCAACGTCACGGATAAAACCTTCACGCTTTAAGATTTCAGCAATTTCTCTTTTGATTTTTGAAGCCGGTACTTCTAGCTTCTCATGACGTACCATGTTCGCATTGCGAATACGAGTCAGCAAATCTGCAATCGGATCTGTCATAACCATTATTTAATAACCTCCTTCCCATTTATGGGGATTACCAGCTGGCTTTTTTAACGCCAGGAATTTGTCCTTTATATGCAAGTTCGCGGAAACAAATACGGCAAAGTTTAAACTTGCGAATTACTGAATGTGGACGTCCACAACGTTCGCAGCGCGTATACTCTTGAACTTTAAACTTTTGTTTGCGTTGTTGTTTCGCAATCATAGACTTTTTAGCCACGATTTCGCCTCCCTTTCATTGATTATTTCTGGAACGGCATACCTACTTGAGTTAATAACTCACGTGCTTCTTCGTCCGTATTGGCAGTCGTAACGATAACGATATCCATACCTCGGACTTTTGTTACTTTATCGTAATCAATTTCTGGGAAGATTAACTGTTCTTTAATACCAAGCGTGTAGTTTCCACGACCGTCGAAAGATTTCTTAGAAATCCCGCGGAAGTCACGTACACGTGGTAAAGATACAGAAATAAGTTTATCAAGGAAATCGTACATGCGCTCTCCGCGAAGTGTTACTTTCGCACCGATTGGCATTCCTTCACGTAGACGGAATCCAGCAATAGACTTCTTCGCACGAGTAACGACAGGTTTTTGACCAGCGATAAACGTTAATTCTTCAACAGCAGTATCGATTGCTTTAGCGTTTTGAACGGCGTCACCAACACCCATGTTGATCACGATTTTTTCGATTTTAGGCACTTGCATTACTGATTTGTATTCAAACTTAGAAACTAATGCAGGTGTAATTTCTTTTACATACTTTTCTTTAAGGCGGTTCATGAGAAAGACCTCCCTTCCTTATTTACTATTTATCTAGAACTTGCCCAGATTTTTTCGCTACACGGACTTTCTTTCCGTCCTCAACTTTATACCCAACACGTGTCACTTCACCCGTTTTAGGATCAAGCGGCATTACGTTTGATACGTGGATCGGCGCTTCTTGTTCAGAAATTCCGCCCTGAGGGTTAGCTTGGGTTGGTTTAGAGTGTTTTTTCACAAGGTTAATACCTTCTACTAAAACACGGTCATTCTTAGGGAAAGCAGCAAGGATGACTCCTTGTTTACCTTTATCTTTACCAGAGATAACCACTACTTTATCGCCCTTTTTAACATGCATTTAATCGCACCTCCTTGAGTCGCGGATTGTATTCATTAAAGTACTTCTGGTGCTAGAGAAACAATTTTCATATAGTTATTGTCACGAAGTTCACGTGCTACTGGTCCGAAGATACGAGTTCCACGTGGGCTCTTGTCGTCACGGATAATGACACATGCATTTTCATCGAAACTGATGTAAGATCCATCGTTTCTGCGAGCTCCGCTCTTTGTACGAACGATAACTGCTTTCACAACTTCACCTTTTTTGACAACGCCTCCTGGTGTTGCTTGTTTAACCGTACAAACAATGACATCACCAATGTTAGCCGTCTTACGTCCAGAGCCACCAAGAACTTTAATCGTTAGTACTTCGCGTGCGCCAGAGTTGTCAGCTACTTTTAAACGAGTCTCCTGTTGAATCATTAATGTTACCTCCTTTCGGAAAAAGAAATCCGAACTTTATTAGATAATAACGGCTTCTTCGACAACTTCAACTAGACGAAAGCGTTTAGTCGCAGATAAAGGACGAGTTTCCATCACCTTTACGATGTCTCCGATTTTTGCTTGGTTGTTTTCATCATGTGCTTTTAACTTTTTAGAGTATCTTACACGTTTGCCATAAAGTGAATGCTTTTTGTATGTTTCAACTACAACAGTGATGGTTTTATCCATTTTGTCAGAAACAACACGACCTTGATACACTTTACGTTGGTTACGTTCGCTCATGTTTGCGGGGCCTCCCCTCTAATTATTATTTATTAGCAGCGATTTCTCTTTGACGAATCACAGTTTTCATGCGTGCGATTGATTTACGCACTTCACGAATGCGAGCAGTGTTTTCAAGCTGCCCAGTCGCTAATTGGAAACGAAGATTGAAAAGTTCTTCTTTAAGAGACTTTACTTTTTGTTCAATTTCTGCAGTGGTAAGGTCACGAATTTCATTAGCTTTCATTTGATTCACCACCAATTTCTTCACGTTTTACGAACTTCGTTTTAATTGGCAATTTGTGAGATGCAAGACGAAGAGCTTCACGAGCAACTTCTTCAGACACACCAGAAATTTCAAATAAAACTTTGCCCGGTTTTACTACAGCTACCCATCCTTCTGGAGCACCTTTACCGGAACCCATGCGGACCTCTAGAGGTTTTGCTGTATATGGCTTAGAAGGGAAAATTTTAATCCAAACTTTACCGCCACGTTTCATGTAACGAGTCATAGCAATACGAGCAGCTTCGATTTGACGGTTTGTAATCCATGAAGCTTCTAGAGCTTGGATACCGTACTCACCGAAATGTACTTCAGTACCACCTTTTGCACGACCACGCATTTTTCCACGATGTTCTCTGCGATACTTCACGCGTTTTGGCAATAACATATTATTTTCCTCCTTCCGCAGTATTCTTCTTAGTTGGAAGGACTTCTCCACGATAGATCCATACTTTTACGCCAAGCTTACCATAAGTAGTGTCAGCTTCAGCAGTAGCATAGTCGATGTCAGCACGAAGTGTGTGCAACGGAACAGTACCTTCACTGTAATATTCAGAACGAGCAATATCTGCACCGCCAAGACGACCAGAAACCATTGTTTTAATTCCTTGTGCTCCAGCACGCATTGTGCGTTGGATTGTTTGTTTTTGTGCACGACGGAATGAAATACGATTTTCAAGTTGACGAGCGATGTTTTCAGCAACTAGCTGAGCATCAAGATCTGCTCTTTTGATTTCAAGGATGTTGATGTGTACACGTTTGCCAGTTAGGCTGTTAAGAGCTTTACGAAGTGCTTCAACTTCAGATCCGCCTTTACCAATTACCATACCTGGTTTAGCCGTGTGGATTGTGATATTTACGCGGTTTGCAGCACGTTCGATTTCTACTTTAGAAACAGACGCGTCAGACAAACGCTTGCTGATGAATTCACGGATTTTCAAGTCTTCATGTAAGAAGTCAGCGTAATCTTTTCCTGCGAACCATTTAGATTCCCAATCACGAATGACGCCAATACGAAGACCTACTGGATTTACCTTTTGACCCACGGATTATCCCTCCTTCTTTTCTGATACAACGATTGTAATGTGGCTAGTACGTTTGTTAATTGCGCTCGCACGACCCATAGCACGTGGACGGAATCTCTTAAGTGTTGGACCTTCGTCAACGAATGCTTGAGTAATCACTAGGCTGTTAGCGTCCAACTCGTAGTTGTGCTCAGCGTTTGCGATAGCAGATTTTAATACTTTTTCAATAATTGGTGAAGCAGCCTTAGGTGTAAGGTTTAAGATAGAAACTGCTTCTCCTACTTGCTTACCTCGGATCAGGTCCATTACTAGACGTGCTTTACGAGGAGCAATACGGACTGTTCTTGCGACAGCTTTAGCTTGCATTTAAAAGCCTCCTCTCATTAGCGTCTTGTTTTTTTATCGTCACTAGCATGACCTTTGTAAGTACGGCTTGGTGCGAATTCGCCCAATTTGTGACCTACCATATCTTCAGAAATGAAAACAGGTACATGTTTGCGTCCGTCATAGACAGCGATTGTGTGACCGATGAATTGTGGGAAAATTGTAGAACGACGAGACCAAGTTTTTACGACTTGCTTTTTGTCAGTTTCATTCAATTTCTCGACTTTAGCCATCAAATGATCATCAACAAATGGTCCTTTTTTTAAGCTGCGAGCCATTGTGGAACCTCCCTTCGTGATTGAACTACGGTCCTAAATGAACCGTAGACAACCCCGTTACTTGTTTTTACGACGACGTACAATGAATTTATCAGACTTGTTGGTTTTCTTACGAGTCTTGAATCCAAGAGTCGGTTTGCCCCATGGAGACATTGGTGATTTACGTCCGATTGGAGCACGTCCTTCACCACCACCGTGTGGGTGATCGTTAGGGTTCATTACAGAACCACGAACTGTTGGGCGTACGCCTTTCCAGCGTGAACGTCCAGCTTTACCGATGTTAATTAATTCGTGTTGCTCGTTTCCAACTTGACCGATAGTCGCACGGCAAGCAGAAAGAATCATACGAACTTCTCCTGAGTTCAAACGTACAAGAACGTATTTACCTTCTTTACCAAGAACTTGAGCAGAAGTACCAGCAGAACGAACTAATTGTCCACCTTTACCTGGTTTTAATTCAATGTTATGCACAACTGTACCAACTGGGATGTTGATAAGTGGAAGAGCGTTACCTGGCTTGATGTCAGCTTCTGGTCCAGAAGTAACTTCAGTACCAACTTGGATTCCTTTCGGAGCAAGAATGTAACGTTTCTCACCATCTGCATAGTTTACAAGAGCGATGTTCGCTGAACGGTTTGGATCATACTCGATTGTAGCAACGCGTCCAGGTATACCGTCTTTATCACGCTTAAAGTCGATGATACGGTATTGACGTTTATGACCGCCACCTTGATGACGAACAGTCATTCTACCTTGGTTGTTACGTCCGCCTTTTCTATGAAGCGGCGCAAGCAACGATTTTTCTGGTTTGTCAGTCGTGATTTCAGCAAAATCTGAAGTAGTCATGCCACGACGACCATTACTGGTTGGTTTATACTTTTTAATCGCCATTTTGAATTTCCCTCCTTCTTTTTAAGATTTACGCTTCAAAAATTTCGATTTCTTTGCTGTCAGCAGTTAATTTCACGATCGCTTTTCTGCGACGGCTAGTCATACCAGTGTAGCGTCCAACGCGTTTAGATTTTCCTTTGTAGTTTTGAACGTTGACTTTCTCAACTTTCACTCCAAAGATTTCTTCAACAGCGTCTTTCACTTCTGTTTTGTTAGCTCTGACATCAACTTCGAACGTGTACTTCTTCTCTGTCATTAGATCAGCAGAACGTTCAGTAATGATAGGGCGCTTTAGAACATCACGAGGATCTTTCATTATGCAAGTCCCTCCTCTACTTTTTCAACCGCTGCTTTAGTGATCAGAAGTTTCTCGTGGTTGACAACGTCAAGAACGTTGATACCGTTAGCTTCAACAACTGTTACTCCAGGGATGTTACGAGCAGATAAAGCAACTGTTTCGTTTGCATCCGCAGTGACGATCAACGCTTTCTTCTCGACAGATAATCCTTTAAGGATGCCTGCGAATTCTTTCGTTTTCACTGCATCAAGAGTCAGATCTTCAAGAACGATGATGTTGTTGTCGATTACTTTAGAAGACAATACTGACTTGATAGCCAAGCGGCGAACTTTTTTAGGTAATTTATAAGAATAGCTGCGTGGTGTTGGACCGAATACGATACCGCCTCCGCGCCATTGTGGTGAACGGATAGAACCTTGACGAGCACGACCAGTACCCTTCTGTCTCCAAGGCTTACGACCTCCGCCACGTACTTCAGAACGAGTTTTTACTTTGTGAGTTCCTTGACGTAAGGAAGCTCTTTGCATAAGAATAGCATCGAATACTACGCTTTCGTTTGGCTCAATTCCAAACACAGAAGCGTTTAATTCGATTTCACCGTTAGTAGAACCGTTTTGGTTAAATAATGCTACTTTTGGCATGACTTGTTTCCTCCTTTCCTAAGAGAGTTATTTAGATTTAACTGCACTCTTTACAGTTACTAGAGATTTTTTAGCTCCTGGTACATTTCCTTTGATCAATAGAAGATTGCGTTCTGCATCAACTTTAACGATCTCAAGGTTTTGGACAGTGATTTGCTCTCCGCCCATACGACCTGGAAGAAGTTTGCCTTTGAATACTCGGTTTGGATCAACAGGTCCCATTGAACCAGGACGACGGTGATAACGTGAACCGTGAGTCATAGGTCCGCGTGATTGTCCGTGGCGCTTGATAGCCCCTTGGAATCCTTTACCTTTTGATGTTCCTGTTACATCTACGATATCTCCATTTGCGAAAATATCAACTTTGACTTCCTGACCAACTTCATACGCATCTAACTCCGCACCGCGTAATTCTTTTACGAAGCGCTTAGGAGCAGTTTCCGCTTTAGCAACGTGGCCCTTTTCTGGTTTGTTAGAAAGCTTTTCACGTTTGTCGTCAAAACCGATTTGGATTGCTTCATAGCCATCCGTGTCAGTAGTCTTCTTTTGAAGGACAACGTTAGCAGCAGCCTCAACAACAGTTACAGGGATAAGATCACCGTTTTCTGCGAATACTTGCGTCATACCAATTTTTCTACCTAAGATTCCTTTGGTCATTAGTCACACCTCCTATAATATGTGTTTTCTATTTGAATTAAAGTTTGATTTCGATATCTACACCAGATGGTAAATCTAAACGCATAAGTGCATCAACTGTTTGTGGAGTTGGATTCACGATGTCGATTAGACGTTTGTGAGTACGCATCTCAAATTGCTCACGAGAATCTTTGTACTTATGCACCGCACGAAGGATTGTGTAAACTGATTTTTCAGTTGGAAGCGGGATTGGACCAGATACACTAGCACCAGAACGCTTAGCCGTTTCAACAATCTTCTCAGCAGATTGATCAAGAATTCTATGATCATATGCTTTTAAACGAATACGAATTTTTTGTTTTGCCATTATTTTCCCTCCTTTTCGCCTACTTACGTTAGACAGTTCTCCGTGAGAAAAACCTGATCACCTTGCCATGGCAAAGCGGCCGGGTGTGTCAGCAACCTCTCACTTCATCGCAGTCAAAGACCAACATGCACTATTGTACCAAATTGGCCTGCGTGTTGCAATAATAAATCGGATAAATTTATGATTTGCACACTTTTCATATTATACAGGGGTTCAGCCTATAAATCAAGCTTTCCCTGAAGATGATGTACAGCAGTCTTTTTGATAGTGCGAATAAATTCTTCTGGTTCTTCTAGCTGCGGGGAATGTGCAGATTCTTTAAAGGTGAACCATTCTTTGATTGGTGCTTTTAATTGCTCAACATATGGTTTTGATACAGCAGCTGGTGTAATCATGTCATATTCACCAATGATAAAGTAACAAGGTATTAATATAGTAGAAACTCGGTATTCAATGCTCTCATTCATCAATTCATCCCATAGCATGTCCTGGCTAAATTTCTGTCCTTTCAGGAATTTCCACTTATCTTTGAGCTGATATTCTTTACTAAAAATAAAACTGTGTAGCATTTGAAGGAGCGGCTTCCACTTATGTGTGAGACCTACGCTCCCAAGCTCTTTATATAGAGAGAATAGAGCATGAGCCGATAATCGTTTCCACGGAGGAGGCGTCAGTAATCGCAGACACCAAGCAAACAACCGATTTCGATCGTATTTCTTCAAAAGAAGCTCGTACGACACAATATCTTCTTTTAATACATCTACTACCTGACTAATTCCATAATATGCATGATATAGATCTGGGCGCTTATGTACAGCTTGTATGGCGATTAATGACCCCCATGAATATCCGGCGATGTACAATTTTGATTGACCTAGATATGAAAGGATTTTCTCTGTCAGTTCAATCGTATCTTCAATAAATTGCTGAATGGTCATGGACGTATTGGGGAGATTCTTTTGATAGGAAAGTCCTGCTCCTCGTTGATCCCAATGAACCACTGTAAAATCTCGATTAAGCTCCTCATGAAACGAATTAATATAACTGATTTGAGCAGAACCTGGCCCACCGTGTACAAATAATAGAACAGGCTTCGCTTCACTAGTATGATCTTCTTTGATCATAATCCATTGGTCAACTCCACCGATTAACCATTTCTTCAAATATGTCTTCGCCATTCCAGTGATCCTCTCGGTTCCATTTAGATTCTATAGCTTATAGTAGCCGTTCTGATCTGGAAAAGCAAAAAAAGAGACCCTTTTGCAAGGAGTCTCTTTTATATGTTTTATTACTTAATGATAGATGAAACGACGCCAGAACCTACAGTACGTCCACCCTCACGGATAGAGAAACGAGTTCCTTCTTCGATAGCGATAGTAGAGATAAGTTCAACTTCCATCTCAGTGTTATCGCCAGGCATAACCATTTCAGTACCTTCTGGAAGATGTACGATACCAGTTACGTCAGTTGTACGGAAGTAGAACTGCGGACGGTAGTTAGCGAAGAATGGAGTATGACGTCCACCCTCTTCTTTAGAAAGTACATAAACTTCAGCTTTGAAACGGCTATGTGGAGTGATTGTACCTGGTTTAGCAAGTACTTGACCACGTTGGATATCTTCACGAGATACACCACGAAGTAGTGCACCGATGTTGTCACCAGCTTCAGCATAGTCAAGAAGCTTACGGAACATTTCAACACCTGTAACAGTTGTTTTACCGTTTTCTTCTTGAAGACCGATGATTTCAACTTCGTCACCGACTTTAACTTGTCCACGCTCAACACGACCAGTAGCAACTGTTCCACGACCAGTGATTGAGAATACGTCCTCAACTGGCATCATGAATGGCTTCTCAGTGTCACGTTCTGGAGTTGGGATGTACTCATCAACCGCGTCCATAAGTTCAAAGATTTTTGCTTCGTAATCAGCATCTCCTTCAAGAGCTTTAAGAGCAGAACCTTTGATAACTGGAACATCGTCACCAGGGAAGTCATAGTCAGAAAGAAGGTCACGAACTTCCATTTCAACAAGTTCAAGTAACTCTTCATCGTCAACCATGTCACATTTGTTAAGGAATACTACGATGTATGGTACACCTACGTTACGAGAAAGTAGGATGTGCTCACGTGTTTGTGGCATTGGACCATCAGCAGCAGATACTACTAAGATCGCGCCGTCCATTTGAGCAGCACCAGTGATCATGTTTTTAACATAGTCAGCGTGTCCTGGGCAGTCTACGTGTGCATAGTGACGAGTTTCAGTTTCATACTCAACGTGTGCAGTTGAGATTGTGATTCCACGCTCGCGCTCTTCTGGAGCACCATCGATTTGGTCATAAGCCATAGCCGTACCTTTACCAGATTTCTTATGAAGAACTGTTGAGATAGCAGCAGTTAGAGTTGTTTTACCATGGTCAACGTGTCCAATTGTACCAATGTTAGCATGCGATTTGGAACGGTCGAATTTTTCTTTAGCCATTCTAAAAATCCTCCTTAAAGGTTCATTGTATTTGGTATAGAGTGATAGAAAGTGAAGAGTTACCTGTCACTTTCTGATCTTCAATAGTAGTTATACTTTAGTTTAAAGGCAAAATCAATTATTCACCTTTATTTTTTTTGATGATTTCTTCACTGATGCTCTTAGGCACTTCTTCGTAGTGATCCATGTGCATAGTGAAAGTACCGCGTCCTTGTGTGTTAGAACGGAGTGAAGTTGCATATCCGAACATTTCAGAAAGTGGAACCATTGCGCGAACAACTTGAGCGTTACCGCGAGCTTCCATACCTTCTACACGTCCACGACGAGATGTGATATCACCCATGATGTCTCCCATGTATTCTTCAGGGATAACGACTTCCACTTTCATCATTGGCTCAAGTAGAACTGGGTTACATTTGCTGACAGCATTTTTCAATGCCATAGATGCAGCAATTTTAAACGCCATTTCGTTCGAGTCAACATCGTGGTAAGATCCATCAAATAATTTTGCTTTGATGTCGATTAATGGGAATCCAGCTAACACACCATTTTCAAGTGAATCTTCAAGACCTGCTTGAATTGCTGGAATGTATTCACGTGGAACAACCCCACCGACGATTGCATTTTGGAATTCGAAGCCTGCGCCTTCTTCGTTTGGTTCGAATTCGATCCAAACGTGTCCGAACTGACCACGTCCACCAGACTGACGTACGAATTTACCTTCAACTTTTGCACCAGAACGGAATGTTTCACGGTACGCAACTTGAGGAGCACCTACGTTAGCTTCAACCTTGAACTCACGCTTCATACGGTCAACAATGATGTCAAGGTGAAGCTCACCCATACCAGAGATGATCGTTTGACCAGTTTCAGGGTTTGTTTGTGTACGGAATGTTGGATCCTCTTCAGCTAGTTTAGCTAAAGCGATACCCATTTTATCTTGGTCAGCCTTTGATTTAGGCTCGATAGCTACATCGATAACTGGCTCTGGGAATTCCATAGACTCAAGGATAACAGTATCTTTCTCATCACAAAGAGTGTCACCAGTAGATGTATCTTTAAGACCAACAGCTGCTGCGATATCCCCTGCATATACAGTAGAGATTTCTTCACGGCTGTTTGCGTGCATTTGAAGGATACGTCCAACACGCTCACGCTTGTTCTTAGAAGAGTTCTTCACGTATGAACCTGAAGCAAGTGTTCCAGAGTATACGCGGAAGAAAGTTAGTTTCCCAACATAAGGGTCAGTCATAACTTTAAATGCAAGAGCTGAGAATGGTGCGTCATCAGTAGACTCACGAACAACCTCTTCATTTGAATCTGGCAGGATACCTTTGATTGCAGCAACATCAGTTGGTGCAGGAAGGTAATCAAGCACAGCATCAAGTACAAGCTGAACACCTTTGTTTTTGAAAGCAGATCCAACAAGAACTGGGTAGAATTCAACATTCAACGTTCCTTTACGGATTGCAGCTTTCAATTCAGGAATTGTAATTTCTTCACCCTCAAGGTATTTTTCCATAAGCTCTTCATCAAGCTCAGCGACAGCTTCAATAAGGCTGTTGCGAAGCTCTTCAGCTTTGTCTTTATACTCAGCAGGGATTTCTTGTGCATCAGAGCGAGTTCCAAGGTCATCTTCGTAGAAGTATGCTACGTTATCTACAAGGTCGATGATTCCTTCGAATTGATCTTCAGCGCCGATCGGCAATTGAATTGCATGAGCGTTCGCTTGAAGACGATCTCTTAATGTACTTACAGAGTAAAGGAAGTCCGCACCGGTTTTATCCATTTTGTTAACGAATACGATACGAGGTACTCCGTAAGTTGTTGCTTGGCGCCAAACTGTTTCAGTTTGAGGCTCTACACCTGATTGTGCATCAAGAACTGCTACCGCACCATCAAGTACACGTAAAGAACGTTCAACTTCAACAGTGAAGTCTACGTGTCCTGGTGTATCAATGATGTTTACACGGTAACCTTTCCATTGTGCTGTAGTAGCAGCAGAAGTGATTGTAATACCACGTTCTTGCTCCTGCTCCATCCAGTCCATTTGGGAAGCTCCTTCGTGAGTTTCACCAATTTTATGGATACGACCAGTGTAGTATAAGATACGCTCAGTCGTTGTCGTTTTACCGGCATCGATGTGAGCCATGATACCAATATTACGAGTTTTGTCTAAGGAGAACTCTCTTGCCATTGGGTAATTTCTCCTTCCTTATTAGGGAATAGTTTTTTTAGTTTGGTATAAATCCTACCAGCGGTAGTGAGCGAATGCTTTGTTCGCTTCTGCCATTTTGTGTGTATCTTCACGTTTCTTAACAGCAGCACCAGTGTTGTTAGCTGCATCAAGGATTTCGTTAGCAAGACGCTCTTCCATCGTTTTTTCTCCACGAAGACGAGCGTAGTTTACTAACCAGCGAAGACCTAAAGTCGTACGACGGTCTGGGCGAACTTCTACAGGAACTTGGTAGTTAGCTCCACCTACACGACGTGCTTTAACTTCAAGAACTGGCATGATGTTTTTCAAGGCTTGTTCGAAAACCTCCATCGCTTCATTACCAGTACGTTCTTTGATGATATCAAATGACTTGTAGAGAATAGTTTGTGACTTTCCTCTTTTACCGTCGATCATCATTTTGTTGATCAAACGAGATACAAGTTTAGAATTGTAAATTGGATCTGGCAATACGTCTCTTTTTGCTACAGGACCTTTACGTGGCATCTGATAGCCTCCCTTCTCATTTAAAAGGATTTCTATCTGTCTCTCATCTCAATATCATTGTCAGTTGCCTGACTCCACTGATCTGATATCAACTTCTAAAAACCCTTATGTTTGTTTGTATTATTTGCTTTGTTTAGGGCGTTTTGTTCCGTATTTAGAACGTCCTTGCATACGACCGTCAACTCCGGCAGTATCAAGCGCACCACGAACGATGTGGTAACGTACACCCGGTAAGTCTTTTACACGTCCGCCACGGATAAGTACTACACTGTGCTCTTGTAGATTATGTCCGATACCAGGAATGTAAGCTGTTACCTCAATCAGGTTAGACAAACGTACACGAGCATATTTACGTAGTGCTGAGTTTGGTTTTTTCGGTGTCATTGTGCCGACACGAGTACAAACCCCGCGCTTCTGTGGAGATGTTACGTTAGTGTGCTCTTTTTTGAAACTGTTGTATCCTTTGTTAAGTGCAGGAGACTTTGAGTTTTCAACTTTACTCACGCGTCCTTTGCGTATTAGCTGATTAATTGTAGGCATGTTGTTATTCCTCCCTTCGTTGCTTTTTTTATAACCCACATACCCAGGTGGTTCATCAAAAGGCAAAAAACAATGCTTTTGCATTTACACATGCAAAAACAAAACAAGTACGCTATAACATAATGGCAACAGCTGCTGCCCCAACTTCAATTCCGCAGGCTTTGCCGAGCTTTTTCATGGAATCTACCACTAAAATGTCTACACCCTTCTCTTGCGCTAGTTTTGTTACACTAGCTGTTAAAGCAGGGTCAGCATCCTTCGCTACGACGATTTCCTTTACTGAATCTCGTTTCAGAGCTTTTACTGTTTGCTTCGTACCAATAATAATGGATTGAGCCTGTGATACTTTATCATAAGACATCGAATATCCTCCAAAGTAACAGGTTTTATTTTGAGCACCTTGGTTATATTATCATCATGGCAGAAAGATGTCAATATCATATGACAGATTATCTTGACATCCTTCACCATTTTTTGATGATTTTATTGAAATCTCACGAGAAAGATTACTCTACAGGCACCATATCGTCAGACGGCTGCACTTGTGAAACCGGCTTAACTTTACGGTAGTTTGGCATTCCTGTTCCAGCTGGAACAAGTTTACCGATGATCACATTCTCTTTCAAGCCAAGCAGTTCATCACGTTTTCCTTTGATCGCCGCATCTGTTAGGACACGAGTCGTTTCTTGGAAGGATGCTGCAGACAAGAATGAGTCTGTTTCAAGCGATGCTTTTGTAATACCAAGAAGAACTGGGCGGCCTGTTGCAGGGCGCTTGCCTTCGAATAGTACTTTTTTGTTCGCTTCAGTGAATTGATGTACATCAAGAAGTGTGCCTGGTAATACATCTGTATCCCCTGCATCAGCGACACGCACTTTACGAAGCATTTGGCGAACCATTACCTCAACGTGCTTATCTCCGATTTCTACCCCTTGCATACGGTATACTTTTTGTACTTCATGAAGCAGATATTCTTGAACAGCTGTCATGTCAGTCACTTTAAGAAGTTCTTTCGGATCGATCGAACCTTCTGTCAGTACTTGACCACGAGTGACTTTGTCACCTTCAACAACTTTCAGACGTGCATTGTAAGGAGCTGTGTAAGAACGAGTTTCAACGTCGCCTTGAACCACAATTTCCTGCTGCTTGTCACGAACATCGTTAATTTCAGCAACGACACCATCAATTTCAGAAATGGTCGCTTGCCCTTTCGGATTACGCGCTTCAAATAGCTCTTGGATACGAGGTAAACCTTGTGTGATATCGTCTCCTGCTACCCCACCGGTGTGGAACGTACGCATTGTAAGCTGTGTTCCTGGCTCACCGATTGATTGAGCAGCGATGATTCCAACTGCTTCACCGACTTCAACGTCAGTACCAGTTGCAAGGTTACGGCCGTAGCATCGTTTACATACACCATGAGGCGTGTTACATGTAAATGCAGAACGGATCCATACTTCCTCAATTCCTGCTTCAACTACTTCAAGTGCTTTATCTTCATCAATTAGTTCGTTTTCGCCAACAATGACTTCGCCCGTTTCAGGATGGACAATTGGTTTTCTTGCAAAACGTCCAATGAGACGTTCTTCAAGTTTCTCAATAATTTCATTTCCTTCTCTAATGGACTTCGCCAAGATACCACGGTCTGTACCGCAATCAGTTTCACGGATGATAACATCCTGTGCAACGTCGACGAGACGACGCGTGAGGTAACCTGAATCAGCTGTTTTAAGGGCTGTATCGGCAAGACCTTTACGCGCTCCGTGAGTGGAAATAAAGTATTCCAATACAGTTAATCCTTCACGGAAACTAGATTTGATCGGAAGTTCAATGATACGTCCAGCCGGGTTGGCCATCAGACCACGCATACCAGCTAGCTGAGTGAAGTTAGATGCGTTACCACGCGCTCCAGAGTCACTCATCATGTAGATTGGGTTGACTTCATCAAGGGACTTCATCAGTTTACCTTGGATGACATCTTTAGAAGAACTCCAGATCGAAATAACTCTCTCGTAACGCTCTTCTTCAGTAATCAAACCACGTCTGAATTGCTTCATGACGTTATCTACTTTTGCTTGCGCTTCTTCGAGGATCTTCTGCTTATCATCTAATACGACGATATCAGACACCCCAACCGTAATACCCGCTTTAGTAGAGTATTTGAAACCAAGATTTTTCATGCGGTCAAGCATTTTAGATGTCTCAGTGATATGGAATCTCTTAAAGATTTCCGCAATGATTTTACCTAAAATACCTTTTTTGAACGGCGCATTGATTTCTTGTTTCTCGATCGTAGCTTTGACATCTTCACCTTTTTCAAGGAAGAAGCGGTCAGGCGTTTTTTCTTCAATATTGCTCTTTGTCGGCTCATTCATGTAAGGGAATGATTCCGGTAAGATTTCGTTAAAGATCAGTTTTCCAACTGTTGTAATCAACAATTTAGAACGCTGTTCATCAGTAAATGTCACATTCTTCAACGAGTTAGCTGCAACAGCTACACGTGTATGAAGATGTACATACCCATTTTGATAAGCTAGAAGGGCTTCGTTAGTATCTTTGAAGACCATACCTTCTCCGATAGCACCTTTACGCTCAAGTGTAAGGTAGTAGTTACCAAGCACCATATCCTGAGATGGCGTAACAACAGGTTTTCCATCTTTCGGGTTCAAAATGTTTTGAGCAGCAAGCATTAAGATACGAGCTTCAGCTTGAGCCTCAGCAGATAATGGTACGTGAACCGCCATTTGGTCACCGTCAAAGTCAGCGTTGTAGGCTGTACATACAAGTGGATGCAGACGAATTGCGCGTCCTTCCACAAGTGTAGGTTCAAACGCTTGAATACCAAGTCTGTGAAGAGTCGGTGCACGGTTTAGTAAAACTGGATGCTCACGAATTACTGATTCTAAAACATCCCATACTTCCGGCTGCACGCGCTCAATTTTACGCTTCGCACTCTTGATGTTGTGAGCTAAACCTTTTTCAACAAGCTCCTTCATCACGAATGGTTTGAATAGTTCAAGAGCCATTTCTTTCGGAAGTCCACACTGATACATTTTCAAATGTGGTCCTACGACGATAACGGAACGTCCAGAATAGTCAACACGTTTACCAAGCAAGTTTTGACGGAAACGTCCTTGTTTCCCTTTCAGCATATGAGAAAGAGATTTCAATGGTCTGTTTCCTGGTCCTGTTACTGGTCGGCCTCTACGTCCATTATCAATCAAGGCATCGACAGCTTCTTGAAGCATACGCTTCTCGTTCTGAACGATGATGCTTGGCGCGCCAAGATCTAATAAACGTTTCAGACGATTGTTACGGTTGATGACACGACGATAAAGGTCGTTTAAGTCAGAAGTAGCAAAACGTCCACCATCAAGCTGAACCATTGGACGTAATTCTGGCGGAATAACCGGAAGTACATCAAGAATCATCCATGATGGTTTGTTTCCTGAGTTACGGAAGGCTTCGAGCACTTCAAGGCGTTTAATCGCACGTGTACGACGCTGCCCTTGAGCCGTTTTCAGCTCTTCTTTCAGTGTATCTACTTCTTTTACAAGATCGATATCTTGAAGAAGTTTATTGATTGCTTCTGCACCCATAGCTGCTGAGAATGTATTACCGTATTTATCTAAATAAGCACGGAATTCCTTCTCAGAAAGAAGTTGTTTCTTCTCAAGCGGTGTGTTGCCCGGATCTGTCACAACGTAAGAAGCGAAATAAATCACTTCTTCTAACGCACGTGGTGACATATCAAGAACAAGACCCATACGGCTTGGGATACCTTTGAAATACCAAATGTGGGAAACTGGGGCAGCCAGTTCGATATGCCCCATTCTCTCACGACGGACTTTTGCCCGTGTTACTTCTACACCACAACGGTCACATACAACACCCTTATAACGAACGCGTTTATACTTTCCACAATGACATTCCCAGTCTTTTTGCGGTCCGAAGATACGTTCACAAAAGAGACCATCTTTTTCAGGTTTCAGTGTACGATAGTTAATCGTTTCAGGCTTTTTCACTTCACCAAAAGACCAAGAACGGATTTTATCAGGTGATGCGAGACCGATGTTCATATACTCAAAATTGTTCACATCTAGCAAGGGGCCTACCTCCCTTTTAATCTTCGGGTTATACCCTAGTCACTTGCTCTAATCGTTTCTGCTATTC
Source organism: Bacillus sp. FSL R5-0422 (assembly GCF_038610765.1). Lineage (NCBI taxonomy): Bacteria > Bacillati > Bacillota > Bacilli > Caryophanales > Bacillaceae > Bacillus > Bacillus sp. FSL R5-0422. The sequence continues at coordinate 128,730 of NZ_CP152014.1, read as the reverse complement.
TTTTGTGACTGCGTCACGTTCAAGATCGACAGGAGTGAGGTCTGCAGCATCTTCGTCATTAGATAACGCTAATCCGTCTGCTTTCTTCGTTTCCTCATCGTCTTCTAAATCTCTCATTTCTATCTCTTCTTCATCGCCAGATAGGATTTTGACATCCATACCTAAACTTTGAAGTTCTTTAATTAACACTTTGAATGATTCAGGGACACCTGGTTCAGGGACGTTATCCCCTTTAACGATGGCTTCGTATGTTTTCACACGACCCACCACGTCATCCGATTTAACTGTTAAGATCTCTTGAAGTGTGTATGCTGCACCGTAAGCTTCAAGTGCCCATACTTCCATCTCTCCGAAACGCTGACCACCAAACTGTGCTTTACCGCCAAGTGGCTGCTGCGTAACAAGTGAGTATGGTCCAGTTGAACGAGCGTGAAGTTTATCGTCAACCATGTGAGCCAGTTTGATCATGTACATGATTCCGACTGATACACGGTTATCGAATGGTTCACCAGTTCGACCGTCATAAAGGACTGTTTTCGCATCACGAGACATACCTGCCTCTTCAAGCGTTTCCCAAACATCTTCCTCGCGCGCACCATCAAATACTGGTGACGCAATGTGGATGCCAAGGTAACGTGCAGCCATACCCATATGAAGCTCAAGTACCTGACCGATGTTCATACGAGATGGTACCCCTAGAGGGTTTAACATGATATCGATCGGTGTTCCATCTGGAAGATACGGCATATCTTCTTCTGGAAGGATTTTAGAGATAACCCCTTTGTTACCGTGTCGTCCGGCCATTTTATCACCTTCAGAAATTTTACGCTTCTGAACGATGTATACGCGGACTAACTGGTTAACGCCCGGAGGTAATTCATCTCCATCTTCACGGTTAAAGACTTTGACGTCGTGGATAATTCCGCCGCCGCCGTGTGGAACACGTAGAGACGTATCACGTACTTCACGAGCCTTTTCACCAAAGATTGCATGTAATAGACGTTCTTCAGCGGTTAGTTCTGTTACACCTTTAGGCGTTACTTTTCCTACAAGAAGGTCTCCGTCTTTTACTTCTGCACCGATACGGATGATTCCACGCTCGTCAAGGTTGCGTAAAGCATCTTCCCCAACGTTTGGAATATCACGAGTGATTTCTTCCGGTCCAAGCTTTGTATCACGAGCTTCTGATTCATATTCTTCAATATGAATAGACGTGTAGACGTCATCTTTTACAAGGCGCTCACTCATGATGATCGCATCCTCGTAGTTATAACCGTCCCAAGTCATGAAGCCAACCATGACGTTACGTCCTAGAGCCAATTCACCTTTTTCCATTGAAGGACCGTCTGCAAGAATTTCTCCTTTTACGACTTCATCTCCAACACTTACGATTGGACGTTGGTTGTAGCAAGTCCCTTGGTTAGAGCGGACAAATTTCAGCAAGCTGTATTTGTCTAGGTTTCCTTTGACTTGTTGTCCGTCAACATCTTCATAGCGGCGAACCCAAATATTTTTTGCTTCAACACGTTCTACAACACCTGGGTAGCGGCAGATGACAGCAGCACCAGAGTCTTTACCTGATACATACTCCATACCTGTACCAACAATCGGTGATTCCGGCTGCATCAAAGGCACAGCCTGACGTTGCATGTTCGCTCCCATTAGAGCACGGTTAGAGTCATCGTTCTCTAAGAATGGGATACATGCTGTCGCTGCAGAAACAACCTGCTTTGGCGAAACGTCCATGTAGTCAACGCGGTTTCGAGGAACAACGGTGTTTTCCCCTCTGAAACGAGCAATGATATTATCATCGATAAACGAACCATCATCAGCTAGAAGAGCGTTCGCTTGTGCTACTACGTAGTTATCCTCTTCATCAGCAGTTAAGTAGTCGATTCTCGGCGTCACTTTACCTGTTTCAGGATCAACCCGACGGTAAGGTGTTTCAATAAAGCCGAAACGATTTACTTTTGCAAATGAAGATAGAGAATTGATCAAACCAATGTTTGGACCCTCTGGTGTTTCAATCGGACACATACGACCATAGTGAGAGTAGTGAACGTCACGAACTTCCATTCCTGCACGCTCACGTGTCAAACCACCAGGCCCAAGCGCTGATAGACGACGTTTGTGCGTCAATTCAGCAAGCGGGTTTGTTTGATCCATGAACTGAGAAAGCTGAGAGCTACCAAAGAACTCTTTAATAGAAGCGATCACAGGACGGATGTTGATCAGTTGCTGAGGTGTGATCGTGTTTGTGTCTTGGATCGACATTCTTTCACGAACAACACGCTCCATTCTGCTTAATCCAATACGGAATTGGTTTTGCAGAAGCTCACCTACAGAACGCAGGCGACGGTTACCAAGGTGATCGATATCATCTGTATCACCTACACCATGAAGAAGATTGAAGAAGTAACTGATCGATGCAATGATGTCAGAAGGCGTGATGTTTTTCACAGCTTCCTCTACGTATGCATTCCCGATCACGTTGATCACTTGCTCGCCTTCTTGATCAGACGGTGCATAAATCTTAATAGATTGAAGTTCTACTTCATCTTCTACTACGCCACCATTTGGATAAAGCTTTCTAAATCCGATGCCGTTTTCTAAGTATGGAAGAACTTTATCAAGAACTCTTCTGTCTAAAATTTGACCTTTTTCTGCTAGAATTTCACCTGTTTCAGGATCAACTAACGTTTCAGCCAATTTTTGATTGAACAGTCTATTTTTAATATGAAGCTTTTTATTAATCTTGTAGCGTCCAACATTTGCTAGGTCATATCTCTTCGGATCGAAGAAGCGAGAGTCTAGCAGGCTTTTCGCATTTTCAACAGTTGGTGGCTCTCCAGGACGGAGGCGCTCGTAGATTTCGAGAAGTGCTTTATCCGCATTCTCTGTATTGTCTTTTTCCAGCGTGTTGCGTAAGTATTCATTCTCGCCAATGAGGTCAAGAATCTCTTGATCAGAGCTGAAGCCGAGAGCACGCAAAAGAACCGTAACCGGCAACTTACGTGTGCGATCGATGCGTACATAGACTACATCCTTCGCATCAGTTTCGTATTCTAACCATGCGCCACGGTTTGGAATGACAGTCGCAGTAAAACCTTTTTTACCGTTTTTGTCTACTTTACCACTGAAATATACACTTGGAGAACGTACTAACTGAGAAACGATTACACGTTCCGCACCGTTAATGATAAAAGTACCTGTGTCGGTCATGATTGGGAAATCTCCCATGAACACATCTTGGTCTTTTACTTCTCCAGTTTCTTTGTTAATTAAACGAACTTTCACTCTTAGTGGAGCAGAGTAAGTTACATCACGTTCTTTTGATTCTGCTACAGGATACTTAGGATCCCCTAGGCTGTAATCAATGAATTCAAGAGAAAGGTTACCAGTAAAATCCTCAATTGGGGATATATCTTGAAACATCTCTCTAAGACCCTCATCAAGAAACCACTGATAAGAAGAGGTTTGAATTTCAATGAGATTTGGTAATTCTAACACTTCGCTTATGCGTGCGTAGCTTCTGCGCTGGCGGTGTCGTCCATACTGAACTAGTTGACCTGTCAACTGATTCACCCCTCAAATCATGCGTATTATATGTGTAAAAAGTATTTCAGCCTTTCAAATGTCAGTAAAGAAATACTTTTACAAGACAAAAGAAAAAAGGGTTTCTAAAATAAGAAAACCACATCCAAAAACAAATACCGATTTTATTAGTTTTCCCAAGTATGCATAATTTATACAAAATAGTTGTTTTTTAAGCCTATCAAGCAAAATATACACATTGGCATTTTATAATGTTAACACAGCTAGGAAACTGCGTCAAACTTTTTTAGCTTTGATAATATAGTAGCCCTTTTTTTTCAGTACAACTTCGACTTCTCCAAAAAGCTGTTCTAATTTCTCAATCGCAGATGGTCCACCCTGCTTTTTCTGAATTACCACCCACAACTCACCTTCCGGCAATAAATGATCAGCGCTTTTTTCAAAGATCGCATGTACAACTTTCTTCCCTGCCCGTATTGGGGGATTGGTCAGTATAGAGGCAAAAGCAGCTGATGAATGAACATTCGAGAACAAATCACTTTGATAGATGCGGACATTATCAATGCGATTATGTTTAGCGTTTTCCTTTGAAAGTTCGACTGCTCTTTCGTTCACATCAATCATATGAATGGTGCGGCTCGTCATTTCGTTTGCTAACGATAAGCCAATCGGTCCATAACCGCAACCGACATCTAAGACATCGCCATCCACGTCAGGTTCTTCAAAAGCTTCAATTAAAAGCCTCGAACCAAAGTCGACTTCTTTCTTAGAAAACACTCCACTGTCACTTGTAAAAGTAAAGGTACGGTTTCTCAAGGTGAAGTCCCATGTCTGTTTATTGCTTTTCACTGATGGCTTTTCCGTATAATAGTGGTCACTCATGGTGAATTGGACCTCCTCTGGATTCAATCGTTTCAGGAGAATAGAAAAGAAAAAGCCCGCCAGTAAAAGCGAGCTTTCCCAAAAGATTAGGCGAAGATTACTTAACTTCTACAGAAGCGCCAACTTCTTCAAGCTTAGCTTTAAGTTCTTCAGCTTCTTCTTTAGCAATACCTTCTTTAAGTGGTTTTGGAGTGTTGTCAACAAGTTCTTTAGCTTCTTTCAAGCCAAGACCAGTGATTTCACGAACCACTTTGATAACTTTGATTTTTTGGTCTCCAGCACCAGCAAGTACTAGATCAAAATCAGTTTTTTCTTCAGCAGCAGCACCGCCAGCAGCAGCTACAGCTACAGGAGCAGCAGCAGTTACGCCAAATTCTTCTTCGATTGCTTTTACTAAGTCGTTTAACTCAAGTACAGTTGCTTCTTTAACTGAAGCAATGATTTCTTCGATATTTAAAGCCATTTGTAATTCCTCCATTTTAAGTTTTTTTACGTCAAGTACGCATTAAGCGCCTTGTTCTTCTTTTTGATCTGCAACTGCTTTAGTAGCAAGAGCAAGGTTACGAACTGGAGCTTGAAGAACGCTAAGCAACATAGATAGTAAGCCTTCGCGAGACGGAAGTTCCGCAAGAGCCTTCACTTCTTCTACAGTCGCTACGTTTCCTTCGATGACACCAGCTTTGATTTCTAAAGCTTCGTGGCTTTTCGCAAATTCGTTGATGATTTTCGCAGGTGCGATAACATCTTCGTTACTGAATGCAATAGCGTTTGGACCTGTTAAGAAATCGTTTAAACCTGTTAGTTCAACTTGTTCAACTGCACGGCGAGTCAAAGTGTTTTTGTAAACTTTGAATTCTACGCCAGCGTCACGAAGTTGTTTACGAAGTTCAGTCACTTCAGAAACTGAAAGACCGCGGTAATCTACAATGACAGTAGACATGCTATCTTTGAATTTAGAAGTAATTTCATCAACGACAACTTTTTTTGTATCGATTGCATTGCTCATGGTTACACCTCCTGTACATTGTTTGTGTAACACTTATACCGATCAGGCCATCACGTTCCTAACGAACGGTTCTCCATATAAAAAGCCTCCAATAAGACATGGAGGCTGTATATACAAGCATACGTTAACGTAAGACTGTGACATATACACCTCGGCGGGTTAATTAAGCCATAAGGCCCCTGCTGTCTACGGTATAAATGGACATATTCTATTTTACAACATTTTGATATTATCAAAATGATTGTGATAAGTCAAGATTTATTTTGCAGAGAAAGAAGATGGATCCACTTTCACGCCAGGGCCCATAGTAGATGTAACAGAAACATTTTTCACGTATACACCTTTAGCCGCTGCAGGTTTTGCTTTAAGGATTGTGTCATAGATTGTTGCAAAGTTCTCAACAAGCTTTTCGTCCTCGAAAGAAACCTTTCCGATTGGCGCGTGGATGTTACCAGCTTTATCAACGCGGTATTCTACTTTACCAGCTTTGATTTCATTGATTGCTTTTTCTACTTCGAATGTAACAGTTCCTGTTTTAGGGTTTGGCATAAGACCTTTTGGTCCAAGTACACGACCGATCTTACCAACTTCACCCATCATGTCAGGTGTTGCAACGATTACATCGAATTCGAACCAGCCTTGTTGGATTTTAGTGATGTAATCAGAATCTCCAACGTAGTCTGCTCCAGCAGCTTCTGCTTCTTTCGCTTTTTCGCCTTTAGCGAACACAAGAACGCGTTGAGTTTTACCAGTTCCGTTAGGAAGTACAACTGCACCGCGGATTTGTTGATCGTTTTTACGAGGGTCTACGCCCAAACGAAAAGCAACTTCTACAGTCGCATCAAATTTCGCTGTATTTGCTTTTTTTGTAAGAGAAACAGCTTCAGCTACATCATACGCTTTAGTACGTTCGATTAGCTTAGCAGCTTCTACATACTTTTTACCTTTTTTAGCCATTATAAAAATCCTCCTTATGTGGTTTTAGCGGAATAACCTCCCACGAATAAGGGTTGCGAACTTGTCAAAACCAAACTCGCAACCCAACAAGACAATAAATTAATCTTCGATGACAATACCCATACTGCGTGCAGTACCTTCAACCATGCGCATAGCTGATTCAACGCTAGCAGCGTTTAAGTCAGGCATTTTTGTTTCCGCGATTTCGCGTACTTTATCACGCTTAACAGTTGCCACTTTATTACGGTTAGGTTCACCAGAACCAGACTCAATACCAGCTGCTTTTTTAAGTAAAACTGCAGCAGGTGGAGTTTTAGTAATAAATGTAAATGAACGGTCTTCAAAAACCGAAATTTCAACAGGAATGATAAGACCAGCTTGGTCAGCTGTACGAGCATTAAACTCCTTACAGAATCCCATGATATTAACACCGGCTTGACCTAGTGCAGGTCCAACTGGTGGAGCTGGGTTAGCTTTTCCAGCAGGAATTTGCAATTTAACAACTTTAACTACTTTTTTAGCCACGAGACACACCTCCTTAAAGTCCGTGATGTGGTAATAGGGGAATCCCCCTCCCACTCAACAACTTCATTCTTTATATGAATGACGAAATAACTAGCTAGCGATCTTGAGCGAACTCAAGACGTACCTTTGCTATATTACCACTTCTATACACTCATTTCAAGCTCTTTTGAATTACAATTTATCGATCTGCGTGAACTCAAGTTCCACGGGTGTTTCTCTACCAAACATATTAACAAATACTTTGACTTTGCTTTTATCGTAATCAATCTCTTCGATAGAGCCTGTGAAGTTAGCAAATGGTCCGTCGATGACCTTGACTGTTTCTTTCAATTCAAAGTCGATTTCTGTTTTACGTTCTTCAAGACCCATTCTCTTCAGAATGGTTTCAGCTTCGCCTGGTAGTAGCGCTGTCGGCTTTGAGCCTGATCCAGCTGATCCAACGAACCCTGTGACACCTGGTGTATTACGAACTACATACCAAGAGTCGTCAGTCATCACGATTTCCACTAGGACATAGCCAGGGAATACTTTCTTTTTGACAACTTTTTTCTTACCATTTTTAATGTCTGTTTCTTCTTCTTCTGGTACGACAACGCGGAAGATCTTATCTTGCATGCCCATTGATTCAACACGCTTTTCCAAGTTCGCTTTTACTTTGTTTTCATAGCCAGAGTACGTATGCACAACATACCAATTCTTTTCCATTTCGTTCAGGACTATTCAGTCCTTCCCTCCCCACATTTCGTAATGTCTATTTGACGAATCTCGAGTACCGGTAAATATTTTCAAGCAATTGAAAAAACCCGTAAAACGGGTTTTTTGGCAAGTCATATTATGATCTATTATAGCACGTTCAGCAGACCATTATTCAAGTATTAATGAATTAATTCGATTAATTGTGAGATTCCTATATCAAGAAAAGAGAAAAAGATTGCAAAGAATACGACTGTTAAAATAACAGTGATTGTGTAACGAATCATTTCGTTTTTCTTTGGCCAGCTGACCTTCTTCATTTCTTTTCCGACACTTTTTAAGAAACTGATAATACGCATTGTAAAAGACCTCCACAGATTAAAGAACGCAAATCTTACTTCGTTTCTAAATGTGTTTTATGTGAATTACAAGTCTTGCAATATTTCTTAACTTCTAATCTTTCAGCTGCTGAAGCATCACTTTTCATTGTCGTATAATTGCGGCTTCCGCAGTCTTTACAGGCTAGAGTAATCTTTTTCCTCATATTTACACCTATTTTCTCGACATCATTTCCTTAGTACCTTATCACAGTGTCGAAAAAGCTGTCAATATAGGTTTGATTAGAGACTAATCTCGCGAAGCTCTAAATATTTCTCTAATTTTCTCTTTACTCTTTGGAGTGCGTTATCAATTGATTTCACATGACGGTTTAAATCTTCAGAAATCTCTTGATAGGATCTGCCATCAAGGTAAAGCACAAGAACCTTTCTTTCCAGCTCGCTTAGTAGTTCACCCATCTTCATTTCGATATCATCAAATTCTTCTTTGCTAATGATTAAATCTTCTGGGTTAAGCGCTTTAGCACCGGAAATGACGTCCAACAATGTTCTGTCTGATTCTTCATCATATATTGGCTTATCTAATGATACATAGGAATTTAACGGGATATGTTTTTGGCGAGTAGCTGTTTTAATTGCGGTGATAATTTGGCGGGTAATACATAATTCTGCAAAAGCCTTAAATGAAGTAAGCTTGTCCTCTCTGAAATCGCGGATAGACTTATAAAGTCCGATCATCCCCTCTTGGACAATGTCCTCTCGATCCGCTCCAATCAAGAAATAAGATCTTGCTTTTGCACGTACAAAATTTCGGTATTTCGTTATTAAGTAATCTAGCGCATCACTATCTCCGACATGAACCCTTTCAATGACTTGTTCATCTTCCAACTGGCAAAATTGCTCTCTGATGGATTTATCCTTGCTGTTGTTTAGATTCACTTCGATCCCCCCGACCGCACCTAGATAGAAATATTATACATTAATGGTTGAAATATCGTCAAGCTATTCTAGATTCCCGCGCCGCCATTTTTCAAACGTTTTCAATACATCTTCTGACAATTCTATCTTGGATGCTGGTTTATCAGAAGTAATCTTTTTGACTCTCGTTTCAATCTTTCGTTCGATCACTTCAATCTCTCTTAAAAGCTCTCGAGCCGACTTCCGAAGAGCTCCTTGTCCAAAGATTGCCCATTGTTCTGTAAAGTCTGAGGTCGCCACATGAATCTGCGTCCGAATATTATTCAGATCCTGGGCAAGCTTTTCAATCCGCTCATCAGCCGTTTCATTCTCTCTCGTAAAGATGACCTCTACTCGGTGATTGATTCGCTTTTTTTCAATTCCTTTGACCATATGGGCATCGAATACGACAATGACTCGATACCCTGTATAGGCTTGATATTCAGCTAAATTTTGAATCAGTATGTCTCTGGCTTCTTCAAAGCTGTTTTCCTTTAAGTGCTGCAGCCTTGGCCATGCACCTATCATGTTGTATCCATCGACTAAGAGGATGTCCATCTCTATTCTCCTAACGGATAACGTTTTCGATACACTTCATACATCAATAGACTAGCCGCAACTGACGCGTTTAACGAAGTGACCTTTCCGGCCATTGGCAGCTTAATTAGAAAATCACACTTTTCTTTGATCAATCGGCCAATCCCTTTTCCTTCACTGCCAATCACGAGAGCAAGCGGCATCGTGCCATCAAATTGTCTGTAATCCTGTTTGGCAGACGCATCTGTTCCCGCGACCCAGATTCCTCTTTCTTTCATCTCTTCAAGAGCTCTTGAAAGATTGGTGACTTTGGCAACAGGAATATGTTCAATTGCTCCAGTAGATGCCTTGGCAACAGTTGTCGTTAAGCCGACCGCTCTCCTTTTCGGGATCACAATCCCGTGTGCACCTACAGCATCTGCTGTACGCATAATAGAACCTAAATTATGCGGGTCTTCAATTTCATCTAAGATAAGAAAAAATGGCTGTTCATTCCGCTCTTCAGCGATTTGATATAGATCGTCCAATTCTGCATATTCATATGCCGCTACTTGTGCAACGATTCCCTGGTGCTGACCTGTGACCATTTGATCAAGCTTTTTCCTCGGAACATACTGAATGGTGATATTTTGTTGTTTTGCGAGTTCAATGACCTGCTGGGCTTGTCCTTTTACAGTGTTTTCTGCCATCCAGAGCTTGTATAACTCCCGATCTGACTTCAGTGTTTCAATCACTGCGTTTTTCCCAATCACATAATCATGTTGCTGACTCATTTGTCTTCCTCCCTGATGTTCCGATTTCAATCGCCTGACTAATCAGCTCTTCTAAGCGTTCGTCCTGCTTTTCAATAAATAAATAGCCCATGAGCGCTTCAAACGCCGTACTATAACGATACGTTTGAACGTCTGTGTTTTTAGGCACTGTGCCTGATTTTGCATTTCTTCCTCTTTTCAGCACCGCTTCTTCTGCTTCAGTGAAAAAGCCTTGCTGCTGAAGCGTAAATAAAATAGCTGCCTGAGATTTAGCTGAAACAATTTTGCTTGCTCGTTTGTGCAGCTCATTTGGTTTTGTCGCCCCCGTTTGGAGGAGGTGATGCCTCACGTAGACTTCAAAAATGGCATCACCCATATAAGCAAGCGCTAGTCCGTTCAATTGTTTACCGTCTTTCAGCTTTTCAAAATTCAACATGACCTATTCTCCTCTTTTCCAGCGAGTACCTTGAGGAGTGTCCTCCAATACAATATTCATGCTCTTTAACTGGTCACGAATTTGATCAGATAGCGCAAAATCACGATTTCTTCTAGCCTCATTGCGTTGTTCAATTAACGCTTCTACTTCTTTTTCAAGCGTATGCTTTTCTTCTAATGAGAAGCCAAGGACAGACGTGATTTCTTGGAACAAGCCGATAAATGCCTTGATCACTTCCTCCGAAGTATGATCATTTTCCATATAATAATTCGCCTGTTTCGCAAGTTCGAATAAAACAGAAATCGCATTTGCCGTATTGAAGTCATCATTCATTTCAGAAATAAATGTCGCTCTCTGCTCTTCAACCTTCGCCAACCATTCAGCATTGTCTTCTGTGATATTCGTGCTGCTTTCAAGGCGATGATGTAAATTAGCATAAGACGTTTTGAGTCGGTTAAACGCACTCTTTGTACTCTCTAGTAAATCCATTGAGTAGTTAATTGGATGACGGTAGTGAACCGACAACATAAAGAATCGAAGCACATCAGGATCTTGTTCCTTTACAATGTCATGCACAAGCACAAAGTTGCCAAGTGATTTTGACATTTTCTCATTATCAATATTAATATAACCGTTATGCATCCAATATTTCGCAAATGGTTTGCCTGTCAAAGCCTCAGATTGAGCGATTTCATTTTCATGGTGAGGGAAGGTTAAATCCTGTCCTCCTGCATGAATATCGATTGTATCACCTAAATATTTTTTAACCATGGCCGAGCATTCAATGTGCCAGCCTGGACGTCCTTCGCCCCACGGGCTATCCCATGAGATTTCTTGGTTCTTTGCAGCCTTCCATAAAGCAAAGTCCAGCGCATCTCGTTTCTTCTCACCTACACGAATACGGGCACCTGTCTTCAGTTCATCAATCGACTGGTGAGAAAGCTTTCCGTAGCCTTCAAATGAGCGTGTGCTGTAATACACGTCACCATCTGCTTCATAGGCGTAGCCCTTTTCTATTAATGTCTCAATAAATGCAATGATATCATCCATATTTTCCGTCACGCGCGGGTGAAGATCAGCTTTTTTGCAACCTAGTGCACTGACGTCTTCAAAGTAGGCTTGGATAAAGCGGTCAGCAATCGTCGGAACATCTTCTCCGAGTTCATTGGCTGCTTTGATGAGTTTATCATCCACATCTGTAAAGTTTGAGACAAAGTTTACATCATAGCCGCTGTATTCTAAATACTTACGTACAGTGTCATAAACAATAGCAGGTCTTGCATTCCCGATATGAATGTAGTTATAAACGGTTGGTCCGCACACATACATCTTGACCTTTCCTGGCTCAAGCGGGACGAATTCCTCTTTCTTACGTGTCAATGTATTATAAATATTGATTGTCATGATTGTTCTTCCTTTCTGCTCAATGAAGCCAGCTCACCTTTTAGCTTTTCCATTTCTCGTTCCAATTCTTTGAAACGATCGGAAATTGGATCTGGCAAATCTTGATGATTGAGATCACGATTAATTTTCTTACCATTTTGAACGACGACTCGCCCAGGTATACCGACAACCGTTGAATGGTCAGGTACGTCCTTTAAGACGACCGATCCCGCTCCGATCTTGGCTCCTTTTCCGACTGTAATGGAACCAAGCACCTTTGCACCTGTCGCAATGAGCGCATCGTCTAAAATGGTCGGGTGCCGCTTTCCCTTTTCTTTCCCTGTTCCCCCTAATGTCACGCCTTGGAAAACAGTGACGTTGTCTCCGATTTCACATGTTTCCCCAATCACCACTCCCATACCGTGGTCAATGAAGAAGCGCCTGCCAATGGTGGCCGCAGGGTGAATTTCCACCCCTGTGAAAAATCGGCTGACCTGAGAAATGATCCGCGCAAGAAAGTACAGCTTCCGCTTATAAAATGCATGCGCGATACGATGAGCCCAAATCGCATGAAGCCCTGAATAGGTTAGCACTACTTCAATATAGCTTCTAGCAGCAGGATCTTGATCAAACACAGTATCAATATCTTCTTTCAGCATTTTGAAAAACACATGCTCCCCCCGTTCTCCCCATCAATCTCTCTTCGGACTTGCTCTCTTTTTTGGACAAATAAAAAACGCCTCTGCCATATGACAGAGACGTTTTGAAAACGCGGTTCCACTCTGTTTAGAAAGCCCTCATTTCGCAGCCTTCTCAACTTCATCCCATAACGGAGGGTACCGCCCTTGCATACTTACATACTCGTGTTCCTCAAGGGTCTTGAGGGTGCATTTCCAACGTCTGCCCATAAGTCTCTTTCAGCCGGTGAAGACTCTTTCTGTGATGGACGAAAACATTGTACTTCTCCCTCGCAACGATTTCCTTATATTTGTTTAATGCGGTTTAATACCGTTTCTTTACCTAGTAGTTCAATACTTTGCGGAAGTTCTGGACCATGCGTTTGTCCTGTGACAGCCACACGAATTGGCATGAATAGTTTCTTGCCTTTATGCCCTGTTTCTTTTTGGACCGCTTTAATAGCCGCCTTGATTTCATCAGGTGTGAAAGACTCAAGTCGTTCAAGCTGACCAGCAAATGATGCCATGACTTCTGGTACTTGCTCCCCTGCTAGAACTTCCTTTGCCTCTTGATTATACTCAATTTGCTCCTTAAAGAACAACTCTGTTAACTCAACAATTTCTGCTCCATAGCTTAATTGTTCATGATACAGAGCAATCAGCTTGCGCACCCACGTGTTTTCTTCATCTGACAGCTGCTCACTTACTTTGCCTGCTTTTTGAAGATGTGGAAGTGTTAGCGCAACAACCTGATCAAGATCAAGTGCTTTCACGTATTGGTTATTTACCCATTTTAGTTTATGCATATCGAATAGAGCTGGTGACTTAGAAAGTCGATTCACATCGAAAATGTCGATGAATTGCTCTTTTGTAAACAGTTCTTCTTCGCCCACTGGAGACCATCCAAGTAGTGCAATGAAGTTGAACAGGGCTTCTGGTAAATAGCCCAAGTTTTTATATTGCTCGATGAATTGAATAATGGATTCATCACGCTTGCTTAATTTCTTGCGGTTCTCGTTCACAATCAGCGTCATATGTCCAAATAGCGGAACATCCCAGCCAAATGCATTGAAGATCATGATTTGTTTAGGCGTATTCGAAATGTGATCCTCTCCGCGGAGAATGTGAGTCATCTTCATCAAATGATCATCCACTGCTACAGCGAAGTTATAAGTCGGCGTACCATCTTTCTTCACAATGACAAAGTCACCGATGCCGTCTGTCTCAAATGAAATTTCGCCTTTGACCATGTCGTCAAATTTGATGATTTCTCCTTTTGGCACACGGAAGCGAATACTTGGCTCTCTTCCTTCAGCGATTAGCTTGTCCTCTTCTTCTTTCGATAAATGACTGCATTTACCAGAATATCGAGGCATTTCACTGCGGGCGATTTGTGCTTCACGCTCTTCCTCTAGCTCTTCAGCCGTACAATAGCACTTATACGCCAAGTCCTTCTCTAGCAGCTCATCATAATACTTTTTATAAATATCATTACGCTCTGACTGTCTGTAAGGACCGTAGCCACCATCTTTATCAATGCTCTCATCCCAATCAATACCGAGCCATTGCAGGTGGCGAAGCTGGCTTTCTTCTCCGCCTTCTACATTACGCTTTTGATCCGTATCTTCGATTCGAATAATAAATTTGCCGCCTTGACTGCGTGCGAACAAATAGTTGAAAAGAGCCGTTCTAGCATTCCCAATATGTAAATGACCAGTTGGACTCGGTGCATAACGAACACGCACTTCATTTCCCATGAGTTTAACTTCCTTTCATCTGCATCATGTTGCCTGACACCAATTTTTTATAAACGTATTTTATCATCAAATCCCATTCTCATCAAAACGAGTTTTACTTTTTCTGAAGAAGCACCGTTGCCTGAGAGGCAATTCCTTCGCCTCTTCCTGTAAATCCGAGTTTCTCCGTCGTCGTAGCTTTCACATTCACCTGTGTGACATCTGCCTCAAGCGCTTCTGCAATCTTCTCACACATCGGTTGAATATAAGGAGCCATTTTCGGCTTTTGCGCCATGATGGTGCAATCAATATTCACAAGTGTGTAGCCTTTTTCCTTTACTAGTGCCCACACATGCTGCAGTAATTGAAAAGAATCCGCATCCTTAAACTCAGGGTCTGTGTCCGGGAAATGTCTGCCGATATCTCCTTCAGCAATCGCACCTAGGCAGGCATCTGCCACTGTGTGAAGCAGTACATCAGCGTCTGAATGCCCAAGCAGCCCCTTTTCATATGGGATGGTGACCCCGCCGATAATCAAAGGTCTTCCCTCTGTTAATTGATGTACATCAAAGCCTTGTCCTATTCTCAACATGATCTAGTACCCTCTTTCCGCATCCATAATTGCCTTGGCAACCAATAAATCATCCGGTGTCGTCAGCTTAATATTGGTATAATCTCCTTGGACAATATACACGTTTTCACCATGTAATTGTTCCACAAGACTGGCGTCGTCTGTTCCAAGGAAACCGGTCCGCTCTGCATATTCATGCGCCTCTTTTAAAATAGAATGACGAAAAGCTTGTGGGGTCTGGACTGCCCACAAGCTCTGACGTTCAATGGTTTGTTCCACTTTGCCTTCTTGAACGCGTTTGATTGTGTCTTTCACTGGTACCGCTACAACCGCGGAGCCCTTTTCAATCGCTGCTTTAACGAGCAAGTCAATCTGTGTATGCTTAATAAAAGGCCTTGCCCCATCATGAACAAGCACGATGTCTGCATCTTTCACAGCCTTTAATCCTTCGTATACACTTTGCTGACGTTCCTCACCGCCGTTGACAAGTGAAACAGGCGTTTGAAACGCGTGTACCTTGAGAAGCCTTTCAAAGTCTTGACGCTCCTCTTCATTGATCGCTAGGATCATGCGTTTGCACTGAGCATGAGCGTCAAACACCTTTAGTGTATGAATAATGACCGGCATTCTTTTCAGCTCAATAAAAAGCTTATTGCGGCCGGCCTTCATTCGTTTCCCCTGCCCCGCAGCCGGAATAACTACTTCATAATACATGTTCGTTCTCCCTTTAGAGCGCCTTCTCCAGAAGTTTTGGCTTCGCAAAAATCATTCTTCCAGCAGCAGTCTGCAACACACTTGTGACGAGCACATCGATGTCTTTTCCAATGTAATTGCGTCCTTCTTCGACCACAATCATCGTACCGTCATCTAAGTAAGCAACACCTTGGTTATGCTCTTTCCCATCTTTAATGACCTGTACCTTCATTTCTTCCCCAGGCAGCACAACCGGTTTCACCGCATTGGCTAGATCATTGATGTTTAACACTGCTACTTTTTGAAGTTCGCATACTTTATTTAAATTAAAATCATTTGTCACAACAACACCTGAAGTTAATTTAGCGAGCTTCACAAGCTTGCTATCAACCTCTTGAATGTCTTCAAAGTCACCCTCGTAAATTTCAACTTTGATATCTAATTCTTTTTGAATACGATTTAAAATATCAAGACCTCTTCGGCCTCTATTTCTCTTTAATACATCAGAAGAGTCTGCAATATGCTGTAATTCCTCGAGCACAAATTGAGGAATGACCATGACGCCTTCTAAGAATCCAGTTTGACAAATATCTGCGATTCTTCCATCAATGATAACACTTGTGTCTAAAATTTTCAGCTTTTTATCTTCTATTTCAGGTTCATCATCAGCTGCTCCTTTTTTCTTGGTGACCTTTGCAGATCGGGAGAACAGCCCCATCATTTCATCCTTCTTCTTAAACCCTACCTGAAATCCAAGATATCCTAAAAAGAAAGCCAGGAAAATCGGAATAATGGTACCAAAAATATGATATGGGATATTGTTTAGCGGAATCACGTTTACAATAAGATATGCTAGAATAAGTCCAAATACTAATCCGAAACTTCCAGAAATAAGATCAGGAAGAGGCGCCTTTAATAGAGAATCCTCGATCCATTTCACCCAATTAACCACATAACCTGTGCACCATTTGCCGATGATTAAGAACACAGCGGCTCCTATTAGTGCTGAAGAGTAAGCATTTGTAATGAAAGGTATGTCCTTTACATTTAACAGCAGAAATAACTCTGGAATGATAAAAATCCCTACAACTGCACCAAAAATGATAAAAAACGCCTGAACGATTCTTTTTAACATACCTTCACCTCCTTTATTATTCATCTGTCAATCCACCCTCACCTGACATTGATATATGTTTAAGTTTCCTATCGTGTTCAATAGAAAACAAAAGCATCATTAATATACCCATATTCATCCATTTTTAACCGTATTGAGAGAAAATTTCTCTTCTTACAGCTGTCGATCGATATAATGTTTTTCTTGCAACCTTTTTAATCCTTTTTTTATCTTTTTCGCTCTTACTTCTCCAATTCCTTCTACTTCATCCAAATCTTGTACATCCGCTTCCATAATTCGATCTAACACACCGAATGCTTCAACCACGTTTTCGACGATTGGCATAGGCAGTCTAGGGATTTTGTGAAGCAATCTGTAACCTCTTGTGTACACATATTCGTCAATATTTGTAGAAGCTGGATAGCCTAGTAACTTGTACAGAATGGAATCATCTAAAAGCTCAAAGCTAGACATATCTTGGAGCTGTTTTAACAGAACATATGGATCTTTAATCTTTTCTTTCACGTAATCTTTAATAAATAAAGCCGCTTCCTGCTCCATATCTGTAATCAATTCATTGACTTGCAGACGGATCAAATGTCCTTCTGTTCCAAGCTCTTTGATATACATATTGATTTCATTTTTGATTCTAAGCACCATCTCGTAACGATGCAGCACGGATAATACATCACCAAAGGTCACAAGCTCTTCAAATTCCAGGGCGCTTAACGCAGAAATGGCGTGATCTAAAATGGTTTTATATTTCTCAAGTGTTTGTATGGCTTGGTTAGCCTTCGTTAAAATAAAGCCAATATCTTTCAACGTGTAACGACGATTTCCTTGGTATAAGGTAATGACGTTCCTCCGTTCAGAAATCGCAATGATTAAACAGCCAGTCTGCTTCGCTACACGTTCAGCAGTACGGTGCCTCATGCCCGTTTCCGATGAATGGATGGTTGCATCTGGCATGAGCTGTGTATTCGCATACAAGATCTTTTGACCAGAATCGCTTAAAATGATGGCTCCATCCATCTTCGCCAATTCATATAAGTGTGCTGGGGAGAAGGCAGAATTAATGTGAAATCCTCCATCGACAACACTCTTCACTTTATCGTTATAACCAACAACAATTAGCCCGCCAGTATTGGCCCTCAGGACGTTTTCGATCCCAGCCCGAAGAGGTGTCCCTGGTGCCACAAACTGTACGATATCTAAGAGATCGAGTTCTCTCGCTCCTTTTTTCTCTTTTTCCATTTCTATGATCCCCCTAGTGAAATTCGAAGTGCCTCCGCTACATTTTCTACACCGACTAACTCAATCCCTCTCGGCTTTTTCCATCCATCTATATTTGCCTGAGGAATAAACATTCGTTTAAATCCTAGTTTCGCAGCTTCCTGCACACGCTGTTCAATTCTTGATACTCTTCTGACTTCTCCCGTCAGGCCGACCTCTCCTATAAAGCAATCCGCTTGATGCGGTGCTGCGTCTTTAAAGCTTGATGCAATACTGACCGCAATCGCCAAGTCAATCGCCGGCTCGTCAAGCTTCACACCGCCTGCGACCTTTAAATACGCATCCTGGTTTTGCAGCAACAGTCCAACACGTTTTTCTAAAACCGCCATGAGTAGTGACACTCGATTATGATCAAGACCAGTGGCCATTCTACGCGGATTTCCGAAGCTTGTCGGTGAAATTAATGCTTGTATCTCGACTAAAACAGGTCTTGTTCCTTCCATTGAGGCAACGACACACGAACCAGATACACCTGCCGAACGTTCTTCTAAGAAAATTTCGGATGGGTTTAATACTTCCGTGAGCCCTTCCTCTCTCATTTCAAAAATCCCTAGTTCATTCGTCGAGCCAAATCGGTTTTTCACCGCACGTAAGATACGAAACGTATGATGACGCTCGCCTTCAAAATAAAGAACCGTGTCCACCATATGCTCTAAAAGACGTGGGCCTGCGATCGAGCCTTCTTTGGTCACGTGACCAACGATAAAAATTGGAATCCCATTTGTCTTTGCAATCTTCATCAGCTGTGCTGTACATTCTCTCACTTGAGATACAGACCCAGGAGCTGACGTAATATCGCTTTGATAAACGGTTTGAATCGAATCCACCACGACAAAAGCGGGTTTCATCTCTTGTATAGCAGACGTTATATACTCCATATCGGTTTCAGCCAAAACATGTAAAGAGGTGCTTTTTATGCCGAGGCGGTCCGCTCTTAGCTTCGTTTGTTTAATGGACTCCTCACCAGATATGTATAATACATTCTGATTTTTATCTGAGAGCTGTGCTGATACTTGTAATAATAAAGTGGACTTCCCAATCCCAGGATCTCCGCCAATGAGAACAAGAGAGCCTTTGACAATTCCACTTCCTAATACTCGATTAAATTCTTCTAAATTCGTTTTGATTCGGGGTTCATCTGATGTTTCAATTGCAGATATAGGTGAAGGTTTTTGAATGGTTTGAACAGAATGGTTAAAAGCGCTTCGACGGTTTGCTGGCTCTTTACGAACGACCTCTTCTGTCATACTGTTCCACGTGCCGCAGCCTGGACATTTCCCCATCCATTTGGCTGACTCATAACCGCACGATTGGCATATAAATTTTGATTTTGTCTTAGCCATAGATTGAAGAATACAACTCCTTATACTGGTCAGAAAATAAGTAAAGGGAGGCATACAGCTTACTGGTATGCCTCACACTTTTTTCTTACTATATTAGTTCGTAGCAGCCGTCGTTTTTACGACAATTTCTCCATCTTCCACATCTAATACGATTTGTTGACCTTTTTCAATATTACCCTTCAGAAGCTCCTCAGAAAGTCGATCCTCCACATGCTTTTGAATCGCTCTTCTTAACGGACGCGCACCGTACTCAAGGTCTACACCTTCATCGGCAATCTTCGCTTTTGCTGCTTCTGTCAATTCAATTGAAAGGTCTTGTTCTTTTAATCGTTTCGTCAATTGATCAGACATGAGAGACACAATCTCTTTTAGATGTTTCTTTTCAAGTGAATGGAAGACAATGATTTCATCAATACGGTTGATGAATTCTGGTCTGAACGCACGTTTCAACTCGCCCATCACTTTGCCTTTCATATCCTTGTAATTTTGACCTTCATCCTGCACGTTAAAGCCAACATATTTATTTCGCTTCAGTTCACTAGCTCCAACGTTGGATGTCATGATCAAAATCGTATTTCTAAAGTCAACAGTACGCCCTTTAGAATCAGTCAGACGACCATCTTCTAATACTTGAAGTAAGATGTTGAATACATCTGGATGCGCCTTTTCAATCTCGTCTAAAAGCACAACAGAATAAGGTTTTCTTCTCACTTTTTCAGTCAGTTGTCCGCCTTCTTCATAGCCAACATAGCCTGGAGGTGACCCAACAAGTCTAGATGTAGAGTGTTTCTCCATGTATTCTGACATATCAATACGGATCATCGCTTCTTCATCACCGAAAATAGACTCTGCGAGTGCTCTTGCAAGCTCCGTTTTACCAACCCCTGTTGGGCCTAAGAAGATAAATGAGCCGATTGGACGTTTTGGATCTTTTAGACCAGCACGCGCACGTCTCACAGCTTTTGCTACAGCGACAACCGCTTCATCCTGCCCAATTACACGAGAATGGAGTAATTGTTCCATATTTAGAAGCTTATCTGTTTCGGTTTGGGCAATTTTTGAAACAGGCACTCCCGTCCAGCTAGAGACAACCATTGCGATATCATCCACTGATACCTCTGAATTCTCCTGTCCTTGCTTTTCTTTCCAAGATTTCTTTGTGACTTCTACTTTTTCACGCAGACGCTGCTCTGTATCACGAAGAGAAGCTGCTTTTTCAAATTCCTGACTTTGAACAGCCGCATCTTTTTCCTTGCGTACTTCATCCAGCTTTTGCTCTAGTTCTTTTAGGTTAGGCGGTGTTGTGAAAGAACGTAAGCGGACTTTCGAACCTGCCTCATCAATTAAATCAATCGCCTTATCTGGAAGGAAACGATCAGAAATATAACGGTCAGACAGCTTCACTGCCGCCTCAATCGCTTCATCTGTAATGGACACACGGTGATGTGCCTCATAACGATCTCTAAGTCCTCTTAAGATTTGAATACTCTCATCAACTGATGGCTGATCTACTTGAATTGGCTGGAAACGGCGTTCAAGCGCAGCATCCTTTTCAATATATTTACGGTACTCATCTAATGTTGTCGCCCCGATACATTGAAGCTCTCCACGTGCTAAGGATGGTTTTAGAATATTAGATGCGTCAATCGCACCCTCAGCTCCACCAGCACCAATCAGTGTATGAAGCTCATCAATGAAAAGAATGATATTTCCTGCCTGGCGAATTTCGTCCATGACTTTTTTCAAACGATCCTCAAATTCACCACGATATTTTGTCCCCGCGACAACGGTTCCCATATCAAGCGTCATCACTCGTTTATCGCGTAGAATTTCAGGCACTTCATTATGAATAATTTGCTGTGCAAGACCTTCAGCGATGGCTGTTTTACCAACACCAGGCTCACCAATCAGCACAGGGTTGTTTTTTGTTCTTCTGCTTAGAACCTCAATGACACGCTGAATTTCTTTGCTTCGTCCAATGACAGGGTCCAAGCTATCTTCTTTCGCAATCGCTGTTAAATCTCTTGCTAAGCTATCTAATGTTGGTGTATTTGCATTGCTGTTAGAGCCAGCGGCAGATGCACCTGTTTCATTACTGCCAAGCAGCTGCAGGACTTGCTGACGTGCTTTATTTAAGCTCACTCCGAGGTTATTTAAAACGCGGGCTGCTACACCCTCTCCCTCGCGAATAAGACCTAATAGAATATGTTCTGTCCCTACATAGGAATGACCTAGCTTTCTTGCTTCATCCATTGAAAGCTCAGTGACCTTCTTCGCTCTAGGCGTATAATGAGGAATAGCTTGAGACACCTCTTGCCCTCTTCCAATCAAGCTTTCGACTTCTTTTTGGATTTTATCTGAAACAAGGCCCAGTGCTTCTAACGCTTTTGCGGCGATGCCCTCACCCTCACGTACTAGACCAAGTAAAATGTGTTCAGTACCAATGTTCTTATGGCCTAGGCGAATGGCTTCTTCTTGTGCAAGTGCTAATACCTTTTGAGCTCTTTCAGTGAATCTTCCAAACATCATATCGTTTCATCCTCCTGTCCATTCCTATGCATTTCTAAACGCAGTCTTTCTCTAATAATTGCTGCTCTTTTTATGTCTCTTTCATTTGGCTCCAAAGCTCCTCCAGAATATTGTTGAAGAAAGCCAGGCTGTGTCAAAATCATGAGTTCATTCAGTATATTACTTGAAAGCCCCTTAATGATACCTAAATCAATTCCAAGGCGCACATCTGACAGACATTTTGCTGTTTCCTTTGATTCAATCATACGACAATTGGACAAAATCCCTAAGGACCGGTACACTCTGTCCTCAAGTTCAATTTTAGATGTTTGATATAATGCTTTTCGTGCAGATCGCTCTTGTTCAATAAGCTGCGCGGTCACGCTATTTAAATCATCTACAATATCTTCTTCTGATTGACCAAGTGTCATTTGATTTGAAATTTGAAAGATGTTCCCTATTGCTTCGCTGCCTTCACCATAAATTCCTCTGACTACAAGACCTAATTGATTAATCGCAGGAATAATCCGATTCATTTGTCTTGTGAGGGCTAAAGCGGGTAAATGCATCATGACTGATGCCCTAATACCTGTACCTACATTCGTTGGACAGCTTGTTAAGTATCCTCGCTTTTCAGAAAATGCATAATCCACTTGCTCCTCAATCCAGTCATCTATCTGGTTAGCTGCTTTTAATGCATTGGCTAGTTGGAATCCTGGGAATAAGCATTGGATCCGAATATGGTCTTCTTCATTCAGCATCACACTGATTTCCTCATTTTCAGAAAGCAAACAACCGCCAAATCTTGATTCTGCTAAGTTTGGGCTGATCAAATGCTTTTCAACAAGTACCCTCTTTGCTAAAGGCTGCGTTTCATTCATTCGAATTAGAACAAAGTTTCCGATGTCCTTCACTTCCTGGCTAGCAAACTTTTGCTCAAATTGCTGGAGAACAGCTTCAGCCTCTTCTTGAGAAAACTGAGTTGGGAAACGAACATGCTCTAGGTTTCGTGCTAGCCTGATTCGACTACTTAGAACAATGTCACTTTCGGGTCCTTTTTGTTTCATCCATTGACTTAAAGCGTCTTGAATAAAATGCTGGAGTGACATGTTGTTAATCTCCCTCCCTCTGCTGAGATTGCTCATGCTCTAATGCACGAATTTGATCTCGAACTTCCGCTGCTTTTTCAAACTCTTCTTGTTCAATTAACTGCTTCAGTTCTTGCTGCATCAACTCAAGTTTCCGGCGCACATGAAGACTGCCGGCAATCCGTTTAGGCACTTTTCCATTATGGACTGTATTCCCACTATGGACTTTCCGTAAAACAGGGTTCAAATACTGGTCAAACGAACGATAGCATTCTGCACAGCCAAAACGGCCTGTTTTTCTGAATTGTTGAAAGGTTAAGCCACACTTAGGACATTGATCCACTTCTCTTGCTTCTTGAAAAATAGATGATCCCTTATTCGCACTTGTCGTAAAGCTAGGATCAATATTCAATAAACCTGATAATAAGTTGTGAATAGAGAAACCTTGGTTTCCACTCATAGCATATGAATCACTGTTTTCTTTTGCACATTGTTCACATATGTGCATTTCTTGTTTTTCTCCATTTATAACTTTCGTAAAGTGAAAAGTGGCTGGTCTCTCATTGCATTCTTGACAAATCAATCTTTTCACCCGCTTTACTTTAATTTCAAAGCATTTAACATCGCTTTCATCATCCGAGCCCGCAATTCATCACGTTCAGGTAAATCAATGTGCAAAACAGAACGGTCCATGACACTGATCATCATCTTTGCTTCTCTTTCAGATAAAATGTTATTTTCGACAAGACGCATGATGATATGATCAGAGGCAGCCTGTGATAAACGATGATATATTTGGGAAATAATATTGTTCAATAAGTCGACTTCATCATTCATTTTGACTTTAATGATGCGGATATAGCCACCGCCGCCACGCTTACTTTCAACGATGTAGCCTCTCTCGCTCGTAAAGCGTGTATTGATAACATAGTTAATTTGTGAAGGTACGCATTGAAACTTATCTGCAATTTCATTGCGCTTAATTTCTAATATTTCTCGACCATTCTGATCCAAGACTTCTTTCAAATACTGCTCGATGATATCAGAAATATTTTGTGCCACTCCGCCTCCTCCTCCATTGACTTTGACTATATTTGACTTTAATCTTACTATAAATTTTTTCGGTCGATTTTTCAAGATAATCGCTCAACTAAGAATATTATTTCCACATTTATATGGTGTCAAACCTCTTAAAAACACAAAAAAGACCAGTTCCAAATGGAACTGATCCTTATACAAGCTTGGCGGCGTCCTACTCTCACAGGGGGAGACCCCCAACTACCATCGGCGCTGAAGAGCTTAACTTCCGTGTTCGGTATGGGAACGGGTGTGACCTCTTCGCTATCGCCACCAAACCTGATGGAGAGAATGTTCTCTCAAAACTAGATAACAATGTTCAAACTTCACAATAGAATATAGGTTAAGTCCTCGATCTATTAGTATCTGTCAGCTCCACGTGTCACCACGCTTCCACCTCAGACCTATCAACCTGATCATCTTTCAGGGATCTTACTTCCTTGCGGAATGGGAAATCTCATCTTGAGGGGGGCTTCATGCTTAGATGCTTTCAGCACTTATCCCGTCCGCACATAGCTACCCAGCGATGCCCTTGGCAGAACAACTGGTACACCAGCGGTGCGTCCATCCCGGTCCTCTCGTACTAAGGACAGCTCCTCTCAAATTTCCTGCGCCCGCGACGGATAGGGACCGAACTGTCTCACGACGTTCTGAACCCAGCTCGCGTACCGCTTTAATGGGCGAACAGCCCAACCCTTGGGACCGACTACAGCCCCAGGATGCGATGAGCCGACATCGAGGTGCCAAACCTCCCCGTCGATGTGGACTCTTGGGGGAGATAAGCCTGTTATCCCCGGGGTAGCTTTTATCCGTTGAGCGATGGCCCTTCCATGCGGAACCACCGGATCACTAAGCCCGACTTTCGTCCCTGCTCGACTTGTAGGTCTCGCAGTCAAGCTCCCTTGTGCCTTTACACTCTGCGAATGATTTCCAACCATTCTGAGGGAACCTTTGGGCGCCTCCGTTACATTTTAGGAGGCGACCGCCCCAGTCAAACTGCCCACCTGACACTGTCTCCCTGCCCGATAAGGGCAGCGGGTTAGAAGGTCAATACAGCCAGGGTAGTATCCCACCGATGCCTCCACCGAAGCTAGCGCTCCGGTTTCCAAGGCTCCTACCTATCCTGTACAAGCTGTACCAACATTCAATATCAGGCTGCAGTAAAGCTCCACGGGGTCTTTCCGTCCTGTCGCGGGTAACCTGCATCTTCACAGGTACTATAATTTCACCGAGTCTCTCGTTGAGACAGTGCCCAGATCGTTGCGCCTTTCGTGCGGGTCGGAACTTACCCGACAAGGAATTTCGCTACCTTAGGACCGTTATAGTTACGGCCGCCGTTTACTGGGGCTTCAATTCGCACCTTCGCTTACGCTAAGCGCTCCTCTTAACCTTCCAGCACCGGGCAGGCGTCAGCCCCTATACTTCGCCTTACGGCTTCGCAGAGACCTGTGTTTTTGCTAAACAGTCGCCTGGGCCTATTCACTGCGGCTTCTCGGGGCTTTAACACCCTAAGAAGCACCCCTTCTCCCGAAGTTACGGGGTCATTTTGCCGAGTTCCTTAACGAGAGTTCTCTCGATCACCTTAGGATTCTCTCCTCGCCTACCTGTGTCGGTTTGCGGTACGGGCACCTCTCACCTCGCTAGAGGCTTTTCTTGGCAGTGTGGAATCAGGAACTTCGCTACTAAATTTCGCTCGCCATCACAGCTCAGCCTTCACGGGAAACGGATTTGCCTATTTCCCAGCCTAACTGCTTGGACGCGGATATCCAATACCGCGCTTACCCTATCCTCCTGCGTCCCCCCATTGCTCAAATGGTGAGGAGGTGGTACAGGAATATCAACCTGTTGTCCATCGCCTACGCCTTTCGGCCTCGGCTTAGGTCCCGACTAACCCTGAGCGGACGAGCCTTCCTCAGGAAACCTTAGGCATTCGGTGGACGGGATTCTCACCCGTCTTTCGCTACTCATACCGGCATTCTCACTTCTAAGCGCTCCACCAGTCCTTCCGGTCTGACTTCACAGCACTTAGAACGCTCTCCTACCACTGTTCGTTAGAACAGTCCGCAGCTTCGGTGATACGTTTAGCCCCGGTACATTTTCGGCGCAGAGTCACTCGACCAGTGAGCTATTACGCACTCTTTAAATGGTGGCTGCTTCTAAGCCAACATCCTGGTTGTCTAAGCAACTCCACATCCTTTTCCACTTAACGTATACTTTGGGACCTTAGCTGGCGGTCTGGGCTGTTTCCCTTTCGACTACGGATCTTATCACTCGCAGTCTGACTCCCAAGGATAAGTCATCGGCATTCGGAGTTTGACTGAATTCGGTAACCCGGTAGGGGCCCCTAGTCCAATCAGTGCTCTACCTCCGAGACTCTTACCTTGAGGCTAGCCCTAAAGCTATTTCGGAGAGAACCAGCTATCTCCAGGTTCGATTGGCATTTCACCCCTACCCACACCTCATCCCCGCACTTTTCAACGTGCGTGGGTTCGGGCCTCCATTCAGTGTTACCTGAACTTCACCCTGGACATGGGTAGATCACCTGGTTTCGGGTCTACGACCACGTACTCATGCGCCCTATTCAGACTCGCTTTCGCTGCGGCTCCGCATCTTCTGCTTAACCTTGCACGGGATCGTAACTCGCCGGTTCATTCTACAAAAGGCACGCCATCACCCTTTAACGGGCTCTGACTACTTGTAGGCACACGGTTTCAGGATCTATTTCACTCCCCTTCCGGGGTGCTTTTCACCTTTCCCTCACGGTACTGGTTCACTATCGGTCACTAGGGAGTATTTAGCCTTGGGAGATGGTCCTCCCGGATTCCGACGGAATTTCACGTGTTCCGCCGTACTCAGGATCCACTCTGGAGAGAACAACATTTCAGTTACAGGGCTGTTACCTTCTTTGGCGGGCCTTTCCAGACCTCTTCGCTTATATCGTTCCTTTGTAACTCCGTATAGAGTGTCCTACAACCCCAAGAGGCAAGCCTCTTGGTTTGGGCTGTTCCCGTTTCGCTCGCCGCTACTCAGGGAATCGCATTTGCTTTCTCTTCCTCCGGGTACTTAGATGTTTCAGTTCCCCGGGTATGCCTTCTCATACTCTATGTATTCAAGTATGGATACTACTCCATTACGAGCAGTGGGTTTCCCCATTCGGAAATCTCCGGATCAAAGCTTGCTTACAGCTCCCCGAAGCATATCGGTGTTCGTCCCGTCCTTCATCGGCTCCTAGTGCCAAGGCATCCACCGTGCGCCCTTTCTAACTTAACCATTTCTTACTTTAGAAAGAATCACTATGTGTGATGAACTTTGCATTGCATTCAATGTGAATGTATTACTTATTGTTATCTAGTTTTCAAAGAACAATCCTGTCTCGCTAGAGACATGTTTTGAAGGAATGATCCTTCAAAACTAAACAAGACGAAAACGCACGCTGCTCCATATATCCTTAGAAAGGAGGTGATCCAGCCGCACCTTCCGATACGGCTACCTTGTTACGACTTCACCCCAATCATCTGTCCCACCTTCGGCGGCTGGCTCCATAAAGGTTACCTCACCGACTTCGGGTGTTACAAACTCTCGTGGTGTGACGGGCGGTGTGTACAAGGCCCGGGAACGTATTCACCGCGGCATGCTGATCCGCGATTACTAGCGATTCCAGCTTCACGCAGTCGAGTTGCAGACTGCGATCCGAACTGAGAACAGATTTATGGGATTGGCTAAACCTTGCGGTCTCGCAGCCCTTTGTTCTGTCCATTGTAGCACGTGTGTAGCCCAGGTCATAAGGGGCATGATGATTTGACGTCATCCCCACCTTCCTCCGGTTTGTCACCGGCAGTCACCTTAGAGTGCCCAACTAAATGCTGGCAACTAAGATCAAGGGTTGCGCTCGTTGCGGGACTTAACCCAACATCTCACGACACGAGCTGACGACAACCATGCACCACCTGTCACTCTGTCCCCGAAGGGAAAGCCCTATCTCTAGGGTTGTCAGAGGATGTCAAGACCTGGTAAGGTTCTTCGCGTTGCTTCGAATTAAACCACATGCTCCACCGCTTGTGCGGGCCCCCGTCAATTCCTTTGAGTTTCAGTCTTGCGACCGTACTCCCCAGGCGGAGTGCTTAATGCGTTAGCTGCAGCACTAAGGGGCGGAAACCCCCTAACACTTAGCACTCATCGTTTACGGCGTGGACTACCAGGGTATCTAATCCTGTTCGCTCCCCACGCTTTCGCTCCTCAGCGTCAGTTACAGACCAGAGAGTCGCCTTCGCCACTGGTGTTCCTCCACATCTCTACGCATTTCACCGCTACACGTGGAATTCCACTCTCCTCTTCTGCACTCAAGTTTCCCAGTTTCCAATGACCCTCCCCGGTTGAGCCGGGGGCTTTCACATCAGACTTAAGAAACCGCCTGCGAGCCCTTTACGCCCAATAATTCCGGACAACGCTTGCCACCTACGTATTACCGCGGCTGCTGGCACGTAGTTAGCCGTGGCTTTCTGGTTAGGTACCGTCAAGGTGCGAGCAGTTACTCTCGCACTTGTTCTTCCCTAACAACAGAGCTTTACGATCCGAAAACCTTCATCACTCACGCGGCGTTGCTCCGTCAGACTTTCGTCCATTGCGGAAGATTCCCTACTGCTGCCTCCCGTAGGAGTCTGGGCCGTGTCTCAGTCCCAGTGTGGCCGATCACCCTCTCAGGTCGGCTACGCATCGTCGCCTTGGTGAGCCATTACCCCACCAACTAGCTAATGCGCCGCGGGTCCATCTGTAAGTGACAGCCGAAACCGTCTTTCATCATTGAACCATGCGGTTCAATGAACTATCCGGTATTAGCTCCGGTTTCCCGGAGTTATCCCAGTCTTACAGGCAGGTTACCCACGTGTTACTCACCCGTCCGCCGCTAACATCCGGGAGCAAGCTCCCTTCTGTTCGCTCGACTTGCATGTATTAGGCACGCCGCCAGCGTTCGTCCTGAGCCAGGATCAAACTCTCCGAAAAAGTACAAAACCGAAGTTTTGTTTTTCGTCAGCGTTTGACTGACTACCTATGAAACATCATAGGATTTTTTTATAAAAACTCGAATTAACAGGTACGTTTTGTCTTGTTTAGTTTTCAAAGATCATATTGGTGGAGCCTAGCGGGATCGAACCGCTGACCTCCTGCGTGCAAGGCAGGCGCTCTCCCAGCTGAGCTAAGGCCCCATAAAAGATGGTCGGGAAGACAGGATTCGAACCTGCGACCCCTTGGTCCCAAACCAAGTGCTCTACCAAGCTGAGCTACTTCCCGATCTTAATGGCGCGCCCGAGAGGAGTCGAACCCCTAACCTTTTGATCCGTAGTCAAACGCTCTATCCAATTGAGCTACGGGCGCTTATTTATAATGCCGAGGGCCGGACTTGAACCGGCACGGTAGTCACCTACCGCAGGATTTTAAGTCCTGTGTGTCTGCCAATTCCACCACCCCGGCGTGGATGGTATAAGCGGAAGACGGGATTCGAACCCGCGACCCCCACCTTGGCAAGGTGGTGTTCTACCACTGAACTACTTCCGCATTACAGGATTTCTTTATTTTATTTGGCAATGCGGGTGAAGGGACTTGAACCCCCACGTCATAAAGACACTAGATCCTAAGTCTAGCGCGTCTGCCAATTCCGCCACACCCGCATGAAACATGGTGAGCCATGAAGGACTCGAACCTTCGACCCTCTGATTAAAAGTCAGATGCTCTACCAACTGAGCTAATGGCTCGCTTTAAAAGCGACTTGTCTATCTTACCATATGAAACTGGTGCCGGCAAGAGGACTTGAACCCCCAACCTACTGATTACAAGTCAGTTGCTCTACCAGTTGAGCTACACCGGCTTTATCTATCCTAACATTATGTAAGAATAAATATGGTGGAGGATGACGGGCTCGAACCGCCGACCCTCTGCTTGTAAGGCAGATGCTCTCCCAGCTGAGCTAATCCTCCATATTGTGTTGTCATTTCGAATGTCTCTCGATCCGACAAATAGTATTATATAACGATAAGATATTGTTTGTAAAGACTTTTTTAAAATAATTTTTGAATTTATTTTAATGTTGTTTTTTTCATCTTTTCGTTAAGGCACCTAAAGAATTTTACCACTTGTTTCATCATTTTAAAAGTCTTTTTTGCATTTTTTTATGTTTTTTGTTAAAAAGCGCTCTAATAAAGCTTTATTGGTGTGAAATGACCCAATTCATGTTTTTTATACGCGTGTTTTATTCAATATATCTTCTCATACAAATCATCTAAAAAAGGGATTCTTTTGTTATTTTATTTTTCTGAGAAATCATTTTTATGTAAAAACATACGTAAATGATGCTGTTAGTTACGATCTTCATATTAAAGTGTTACTGGGGTAACAAGTTAGTTGTTGATTCTTTCTTGTTCTTGCTTAGAGCGGGCGTAAAAATTAACTGGAGGTGCTCTATGCTCTTTGGCGATACTCGGTTATCTAGTGTAACTCTAAACAGTCCTCTTTATCTGACTGACAAAGAAAATTTTATTGGCTGCTTTCTATATCTTCATCCTAAACACAATTGAATGATCCACCCAAACAACAACTGCGTTGTTCATTTAAAGCACATGTAAGTGAGACGAACGGAAGGGTTAGCTGATCAATGAGTCTTACTACATCATCACTTCTCATTTTACACAGCCATTAATATAGAAGTGATTTTTTCAAAAACACAAAAAAGATCAGTTCCAAATGGAACTGATCCTTATACAAGCTTGGCGGCGTCCTACTCTCACAGGGGGAGACCCCCAACTACCATCGGCGCTGAAGAGCTTAACTTCCGTGTTCGGTATGGGAACGGGTGTGACCTCTTCGCTATCGCCACCAAACCTGATGGAGAGAATGTTCTCTCAAAACTAGATAACAATGTTCAAACTTCACAATAGAATATAGGTTAAGTCCTCGATCTATTAGTATCTGTCAGCTCCACGTGTCACCACGCTTCCACCTCAGACCTATCAACCTGATCATCTTTCAGGGATCTTACTTCCTTGCGGAATGGGAAATCTCATCTTGAGGGGGGCTTCATGCTTAGATGCTTTCAGCACTTATCCCGTCCGCACATAGCTACCCAGCGATGCCCTTGGCAGAACAACTGGTACACCAGCGGTGCGTCCATCCCGGTCCTCTCGTACTAAGGACAGCTCCTCTCAAATTTCCTGCGCCCGCGACGGATAGGGACCGAACTGTCTCACGACGTTCTGAACCCAGCTCGCGTACCGCTTTAATGGGCGAACAGCCCAACCCTTGGGACCGACTACAGCCCCAGGATGCGATGAGCCGACATCGAGGTGCCAAACCTCCCCGTCGATGTGGACTCTTGGGGGAGATAAGCCTGTTATCCCCGGGGTAGCTTTTATCCGTTGAGCGATGGCCCTTCCATGCGGAACCACCGGATCACTAAGCCCGACTTTCGTCCCTGCTCGACTTGTAGGTCTCGCAGTCAAGCTCCCTTGTGCCTTTACACTCTGCGAATGATTTCCAACCATTCTGAGGGAACCTTTGGGCGCCTCCGTTACATTTTAGGAGGCGACCGCCCCAGTCAAACTGCCCACCTGACACTGTCTCCCTGCCCGATAAGGGCAGCGGGTTAGAAGGTCAATACAGCCAGGGTAGTATCCCACCGATGCCTCCACCGAAGCTAGCGCTCCGGTTTCCAAGGCTCCTACCTATCCTGTACAAGCTGTACCAACATTCAATATCAGGCTGCAGTAAAGCTCCACGGGGTCTTTCCGTCCTGTCGCGGGTAACCTGCATCTTCACAGGTACTATAATTTCACCGAGTCTCTCGTTGAGACAGTGCCCAGATCGTTGCGCCTTTCGTGCGGGTCGGAACTTACCCGACAAGGAATTTCGCTACCTTAGGACCGTTATAGTTACGGCCGCCGTTTACTGGGGCTTCAATTCGCACCTTCGCTTACGCTAAGCGCTCCTCTTAACCTTCCAGCACCGGGCAGGCGTCAGCCCCTATACTTCGCCTTACGGCTTCGCAGAGACCTGTGTTTTTGCTAAACAGTCGCCTGGGCCTATTCACTGCGGCTTCTCGGGGCTTTAACACCCTAAGAAGCACCCCTTCTCCCGAAGTTACGGGGTCATTTTGCCGAGTTCCTTAACGAGAGTTCTCTCGATCACCTTAGGATTCTCTCCTCGCCTACCTGTGTCGGTTTGCGGTACGGGCACCTCTCACCTCGCTAGAGGCTTTTCTTGGCAGTGTGGAATCAGGAACTTCGCTACTAAATTTCGCTCGCCATCACAGCTCAGCCTTCACGGGAAACGGATTTGCCTATTTCCCAGCCTAACTGCTTGGACGCGGATATCCAATACCGCGCTTACCCTATCCTCCTGCGTCCCCCCATTGCTCAAATGGTGAGGAGGTGGTACAGGAATATCAACCTGTTGTCCATCGCCTACGCCTTTCGGCCTCGGCTTAGGTCCCGACTAACCCTGAGCGGACGAGCCTTCCTCAGGAAACCTTAGGCATTCGGTGGACGGGATTCTCACCCGTCTTTCGCTACTCATACCGGCATTCTCACTTCTAAGCGCTCCACCAGTCCTTCCGGTCTGACTTCACAGCACTTAGAACGCTCTCCTACCACTGTTCGTTAGAACAGTCCGCAGCTTCGGTGATACGTTTAGCCCCGGTACATTTTCGGCGCAGAGTCACTCGACCAGTGAGCTATTACGCACTCTTTAAATGGTGGCTGCTTCTAAGCCAACATCCTGGTTGTCTAAGCAACTCCACATCCTTTTCCACTTAACGTATACTTTGGGACCTTAGCTGGCGGTCTGGGCTGTTTCCCTTTCGACTACGGATCTTATCACTCGCAGTCTGACTCCCAAGGATAAGTCATCGGCATTCGGAGTTTGACTGAATTCGGTAACCCGGTAGGGGCCCCTAGTCCAATCAGTGCTCTACCTCCGAGACTCTTACCTTGAGGCTAGCCCTAAAGCTATTTCGGAGAGAACCAGCTATCTCCAGGTTCGATTGGCATTTCACCCCTACCCACACCTCATCCCCGCACTTTTCAACGTGCGTGGGTTCGGGCCTCCATTCAGTGTTACCTGAACTTCACCCTGGACATGGGTAGATCACCTGGTTTCGGGTCTACGACCACGTACTCATGCGCCCTATTCAGACTCGCTTTCGCTGCGGCTCCGCATCTTCTGCTTAACCTTGCACGGGATCGTAACTCGCCGGTTCATTCTACAAAAGGCACGCCATCACCCTTTAACGGGCTCTGACTACTTGTAGGCACACGGTTTCAGGATCTATTTCACTCCCCTTCCGGGGTGCTTTTCACCTTTCCCTCACGGTACTGGTTCACTATCGGTCACTAGGGAGTATTTAGCCTTGGGAGATGGTCCTCCCGGATTCCGACGGAATTTCACGTGTTCCGCCGTACTCAGGATCCACTCTGGAGAGAACAACATTTCAGTTACAGGGCTGTTACCTTCTTTGGCGGGCCTTTCCAGACCTCTTCGCTTATATCGTTCCTTTGTAACTCCGTATAGAGTGTCCTACAACCCCAAGAGGCAAGCCTCTTGGTTTGGGCTGTTCCCGTTTCGCTCGCCGCTACTCAGGGAATCGCATTTGCTTTCTCTTCCTCCGGGTACTTAGATGTTTCAGTTCCCCGGGTATGCCTTCTCATACTCTATGTATTCAAGTATGGATACTACTCCATTACGAGCAGTGGGTTTCCCCATTCGGAAATCTCCGGATCAAAGCTTGCTTACAGCTCCCCGAAGCATATCGGTGTTCGTCCCGTCCTTCATCGGCTCCTAGTGCCAAGGCATCCACCGTGCGCCCTTTCTAACTTAACCATTTCTTACTTTAGAAAGAATCACTATGTGTGATGAACTTTGCATTGCATTCAATGTGAATGTATTACTTATTGTTATCTAGTTTTCAAAGAACAATCCTGTCTCGCTAGAGACATGTTTTGAAGGAATGATCCTTCAAAACTAAACAAGACGAAAACGCACGCTGCTCCATATATCCTTAGAAAGGAGGTGATCCAGCCGCACCTTCCGATACGGCTACCTTGTTACGACTTCACCCCAATCATCTGTCCCACCTTCGGCGGCTGGCTCCATAAAGGTTACCTCACCGACTTCGGGTGTTACAAACTCTCGTGGTGTGACGGGCGGTGTGTACAAGGCCCGGGAACGTATTCACCGCGGCATGCTGATCCGCGATTACTAGCGATTCCAGCTTCACGCAGTCGAGTTGCAGACTGCGATCCGAACTGAGAACAGATTTATGGGATTGGCTAAACCTTGCGGTCTCGCAGCCCTTTGTTCTGTCCATTGTAGCACGTGTGTAGCCCAGGTCATAAGGGGCATGATGATTTGACGTCATCCCCACCTTCCTCCGGTTTGTCACCGGCAGTCACCTTAGAGTGCCCAACTAAATGCTGGCAACTAAGATCAAGGGTTGCGCTCGTTGCGGGACTTAACCCAACATCTCACGACACGAGCTGACGACAACCATGCACCACCTGTCACTCTGTCCCCGAAGGGAAAGCCCTATCTCTAGGGTTGTCAGAGGATGTCAAGACCTGGTAAGGTTCTTCGCGTTGCTTCGAATTAAACCACATGCTCCACCGCTTGTGCGGGCCCCCGTCAATTCCTTTGAGTTTCAGTCTTGCGACCGTACTCCCCAGGCGGAGTGCTTAATGCGTTAGCTGCAGCACTAAGGGGCGGAAACCCCCTAACACTTAGCACTCATCGTTTACGGCGTGGACTACCAGGGTATCTAATCCTGTTCGCTCCCCACGCTTTCGCTCCTCAGCGTCAGTTACAGACCAGAGAGTCGCCTTCGCCACTGGTGTTCCTCCACATCTCTACGCATTTCACCGCTACACGTGGAATTCCACTCTCCTCTTCTGCACTCAAGTTTCCCAGTTTCCAATGACCCTCCCCGGTTGAGCCGGGGGCTTTCACATCAGACTTAAGAAACCGCCTGCGAGCCCTTTACGCCCAATAATTCCGGACAACGCTTGCCACCTACGTATTACCGCGGCTGCTGGCACGTAGTTAGCCGTGGCTTTCTGGTTAGGTACCGTCAAGGTGCGAGCAGTTACTCTCGCACTTGTTCTTCCCTAACAACAGAGCTTTACGATCCGAAAACCTTCATCACTCACGCGGCGTTGCTCCGTCAGACTTTCGTCCATTGCGGAAGATTCCCTACTGCTGCCTCCCGTAGGAGTCTGGGCCGTGTCTCAGTCCCAGTGTGGCCGATCACCCTCTCAGGTCGGCTACGCATCGTCGCCTTGGTGAGCCATTACCCCACCAACTAGCTAATGCGCCGCGGGTCCATCTGTAAGTGACAGCCGAAACCGTCTTTCATCATTGAACCATGCGGTTCAATGAACTATCCGGTATTAGCTCCGGTTTCCCGGAGTTATCCCAGTCTTACAGGCAGGTTACCCACGTGTTACTCACCCGTCCGCCGCTAACATCCGGGAGCAAGCTCCCTTCTGTTCGCTCGACTTGCATGTATTAGGCACGCCGCCAGCGTTCGTCCTGAGCCAGGATCAAACTCTCCGAAAAAGTACAAAACCGAAGTTTTGTTTTTCGTCAGCGTTTGACTGACTACCTATGAAACATCATAGGATTTTTTATAAAAACTCGAATTAACAGGTACGTTTTGTCTTGTTTAGTTTTCAAAGATCATTTTCGTTATCGCTCGTAAGCGACTTTAATATCTTAACATTTCGTATCGGTTAAAGTCAAGAAGTTTTTTCAATTTCTTTTTTAACCTCGTTGCTGTTTTGCGGCAACGAATAATAATATACCATCTTGATTCTTTCCTTGCAATAGTTTTTTTAAAAAAAGTTTCATTTCATGAAAAATAAAAAGCGCCATAGTTAAAATGGCGCTTTAATTGGTGTATTAGCGGTTTCTCATTTGCGGGAAAAGCAGTACATCTCTGATTGATGGAGAATTTGTTAATAGCATGATTAACCGGTCGATACCGATTCCTAGTCCGCCTGTTGGAGGCATACCATATTCTAATGCTTCAACAAAATCGTCATCCATTAGATGCGCTTCGTCATTTCCTTCTTCACGTTCTTTTAATTGAGCTTCGAATCGTTCTCTTTGATCGATTGGATCGTTTAGTTCTGTGAATGCATTAGCATGCTCACGGCGTACGATAAATAGCTCAAAGCGATCTGTGAAGCGAGGGTCTTCAGGATTTTTCTTAGCTAATGGAGAAATCTCCACTGGATGTCCGTAAATAAATGTAGGCTGTACCAATGTTTCCTCCACTTTTTGCTCGAAGAACTCATTGATGATATGACCTACCGTCATATTTTTCGTAATTTCAATTCCGTGATCAGCTGCATGCTGCTGCGCTTCTTCTACAGACATCTCCTGCCAGAAGTCTACACCAGTTGCTTCTTTGACTGCTTCAACCATATGGAGTCTCTTCCATTCAGGCTTCAGATCAATTTCATCTTCTCCGTATTGAATAGTGGTTGTTCCTAGTACCTCTTCGGCAATATGAGCAATCAGATTTTCAGTTAGGTTCATGATGTCTTTGTAATCTGCGTAAGCTTCGTAAAGCTCGATCATAGTGAATTCTGGGTTATGACGAGTTGATACACCTTCGTTACGGAATACACGACCAATCTCGTATACCTTCTCTAGACCACCGACAATAAGGCGTTTTAAGTGAAGTTCAATCGCAATACGCATATAAAGTGGCATATCCAGTGCATTGTGATGAGTAATGAAAGGACGTGCTGATGCACCACCAGGGATGCTGTGCATTGTTGGTGTTTCAACTTCTAGGTATCCTTTAGAATCTAAGTATCTTCTCATAGATTGGATGATCTTGCTTCGCAT
Source organism: Bacillus sp. FSL R5-0422 (assembly GCF_038610765.1). Taxonomy (NCBI): domain Bacteria; kingdom Bacillati; phylum Bacillota; class Bacilli; order Caryophanales; family Bacillaceae; genus Bacillus; species Bacillus sp. FSL R5-0422. The sequence continues at coordinate 91,715 of NZ_CP152014.1, read as the reverse complement.
GATGAACGTCTGCTTACTTTCTGGATTTACAATCAGGTCAAGGTAACGCTGACGATAGCGTTGTTCGACATCTTTAAGTCCATGATATTTGTCAGGAAGCGGGCGAAGTGCTTTTGTGAGAACCTCAAAGCTAGTCGCTTTAATAGAAAGTTCGCCTACATTCGTTTTAAATACTGTTCCTGTTACACCGATAATATCGCCTAGGTCTGAGCTTTTGAATAATTCATAAGCTTCTTCTCCTACACTATCTTTACGAACGTAGATTTGGATTTGTCCTTCTAAGTCTTGGATATGCGCAAAGCCAGCTTTCCCTTTTCCACGCTTTGTCATCATACGTCCAGCGATCGTTACTTGTGCAGACTTTTCTTCTAAGTCTTCTTTAGAAAACTCATCGTATTCAGCAATAATTTGTGCAGATTGATGAGAACGGTCATATCGTTCACCGAACGGATCGATACCTTCTTCTCTCATTTTATTCATTTTGTCACGTCTGACCTGGAATTGGTCATTTAATTCTTCGTTATTAAGCCCTTCATTACTCATTTATATCACTCCAATAATGTATTTTGCAGAGAAAAGCAGAAAAACTGCCAGTACATGCACTAGCAGTGAGCTACAAAAAGAAAGATAGTTTTATCCTACTTTTATACTTTGAAGCTCTTTTGCCTCGGCTTCGATCGTAAAGTCATCAAGAACTTGTACAAGCTCCGCTCTCGTTTCACTTTGATTGATTTGATTTCTCACGTCCGCATTGCCTCGGACACCTTTTAAGTACCATGCTGCGTGCTTTCTCATTTCTCTGACAGCCACATGCTCCCCTTTTAGATCAATAAGTCTGTCTAAGTGAAGCTTACACACTGACATCTTCTCACGTACGTTTGGCTCTTCTTTCAGTTCACCCGTTTCTAAATAATGAACTGTTCGATAGATCATCCACGGGTTTCCTAGTGCCGCTCTTCCGATCATGACAGCATCTGCACCCGTTTCATCAAGCATACGTTTTGCATCCTGAGGGGTTTTGACATCTCCATTGCCGATGACAGGAATGGAAACAGATTGTTTGACCTCTTTTATAATATCCCAATTTGCTGTTCCTTCGTACATCTGCACACGTGTCCGTCCGTGAAGTGCAACTGCTTGTCCACCTGCTCGTTCAACAGCACGTGCATTGTCGATAGCGAAGATATGATCTTCATCCCAGCCCATTCTCATTTTCACCGTAACAGGTTTATCTACAGCATCTACAACAGCAGAGACCATTTCATAAATCTTGTTTGGATCAAGTAGCCATTTCGCTCCTGCATCACATTTCGTAATCTTCGGCACAGGACAGCCCATGTTGATATCAATAATGTCCGCTGTGGTATTCTGATCTACAAACTTTGCCGCTTCAACGAGAGTGTCTTTTTCTCCTCCAAATATCTGAAGGCTCAAAGGCTTTTCCCGTTCATCAATGTATAGCATACCCATTGTTCTTGCATTGTTGATCAGGATCGCCTTATCACTGACCATTTCAGCGCAGACTAAACCTGCTCCAAATTCTTTCACTGTCAGTCTGAAGGCGGAGTTGCACACACCAGCCATAGGTGCGAGCACCACTTTGTTTTTAATGTCGATATCTCCGATTTTAAACATCATTTCCCCTCCTTTCTCCTTCAAGATTTGGTGAAAGTTCTTCCACCGTTATATTTAAAGCATCTGCTATTTGACCAACCAATTGGTTTGTTGGTAATCGATTGCCCCGCTCAATTTCTCCTAGGACAGAGACAGAGATGCCCAGTCTTTTCGCGAACCCTTCCTGAGTATACCCTTTTAGCTTTCGGTATGCACGAATTCTTCTACCCCACACGTCTTTTTCCATATGCTTACACCTTCTTGGTCTGTTACGGCATTTATTTGTACTTCGCCGATTTCCGGGCAAATCTCACTCATCGGAACGAGAACGAATAAACGTTCGTACATTCTAGGATGTGGCACTACGAGCTGTTCTGTTTCAATATTTTCACGATTATAAAGTAAAATGTCAAGGTCAGCCGTTCGTGGTCCCCATCTCACTTCTCTCGTTCTGCCTAACTCTTGCTCGATTTTCTGAGTAAGTGCCAGTAATTCATTTGGACGAAGCGAGGTGGAAATTTTCACAGCCATATTTAAAAAGTCATCTTGGTTTTCGTAACCTACAGGTGTTGTTTCATATATAGAAGAGATCGATTCTACTTGAACCTCTGAATGTTCGTGCAGTTTTTTGACGGCTTCTTTTAAATAAGTTTCTTTTTTCCCTATGTTCGAACCTAAAGCAATGTACGCGGTATTGTTCATGCGCGCGATCTCGTCATTTCAATGGCAACGGACTGATAGTGTCCCGGAATTGGCGGATCTGGTTTAATCACCTTCACAGTACATTCCTGAACTGTCGGAAAGTCCTTTAACACTTGGCTTGCAATTCTTTCTGTTAGTGTTTCAACGAGGTTGACTGATTCACCCTCTACAATGCTTTTGCAGATTTGGTAGAGCTCCGCATAATTGATGGTCTCATTGAGGTCATCAGTTTGTCCGGCTTTACTTAGATCAAGAGATGCTGTTAAATCAACACGGAACCGCTGTCCTAATTTATTTTCTTCTGCAAATACGCCATGGTAGCCGTAAAATTCCATTCCATTTACATATACTTTATCGATGATAAGCGCCTCCCTTATTCAGCATGGCATCCATCATTTTTGCCATTCTTGCGATTTCTTTTACATCATGTACGCGAACCATCGCACTGCCTTTTTGAATCCCAAGACAGACCGTGGCCCCCGTTCCTTCAGTACGTTCTTCCGGTGGCAGGTCTAAGACAGCTCCGATGAATCGTTTTCGAGATGTAGCTAAGAGCAGTGGATACCCGAGCTGACAAAAATGTTCGAGCTCATTCATGACCATCAGGTTGTCCTCTTTATTTTTCGCAAACCCTACACCCGGGTCTAATATGATCATGTCATCACAGACACCGGCTTGTTTTGCAATTTGAACACTTTCTTTCAAATCTGCGATCATATCTGAAATTAGATGTGTGTAATTTCGTTCTGGCCGATTGTGCATTAAAATAATTGGCACATTGTGCTTCGCTGCTACGTGCGCCATTTGAGGATCTGCCTTCGCTCCCCATACATCATTAATGATGGAAGCTCCAGCTTTCACTGCTTCATCTGCCACATGAGCTTTATACGTATCAATAGAAATTGGAACATCCAATTCTTTTGTGATCTTTTCGATGACGGGAATGACTCTTGAAAGCTCTTCTTGTTCTGAGACAAATGCCGCTCCTGGACGAGTCGATTCTCCGCCTATATCAATGATATGTGCCCCGTCCTCTATCAGCTGTGCTGCATGGGCCAGCGCTTTATCCACTTGATTAAACTTTCCTCCATCTGAAAAAGAGTCAGGTGTGACATTTAAAATGCCCATGACCAATGTCTTTTCTTCATAACTAAGGGTGTGGTGCTTGGCTTGTATGACTTTAGGCTGCTTTATCACTTGTTGTGTCATTGTGTCCACCTACTCTTTATAATCTAGACGTTCTTTTGTATATTGTGTTCTCAATTTTGTTGAGAAGATTCGGCTGTTATGGGAAAAGGAGATTTCTCCTATACTTCTGAAAGGCATAATCCCTTGAACAGAATTGGTCATCCATGCCTCATCAGCTGATAGCAAATGGGAGACTGGATATCGCCCTATTTTTAGTGAAGCCTCCATCGCTTGGAGTGTTTCAATACAATATCGACGAGTGACCCCATTTAAAATACCTGTATCAAGTGACGGTGTATATATCACATCGCCTTTTCGCCAAAATACATTGGAGGTAATTCCTTCTGCCACATCATTTTCTTTTGTTAAAAAGATACCTTCTAACTTCGGATCATTTCCCACTTCTCTTTTCGCGAACAGGTTGTTCATATAATGGTGAGACTTGAGACGCCTCGAACCTTCCGGGGTATTTCTCCTCGTTTGAAGAATGACTCCCTGTTTCTCATCTAAAACAGATTCGGGCCGGAATGGGGAGATCATGACAAACACGACAGGCTCTTCATAAGGATCGGCAGAAAATCCATTGCCCCTGCCCGCGGATACATTGAAGCGAATTCTCGCATGACCGCCGGCTATGTCGTTTTTATTTAGTAAGGTATGAATGATGTCGAGTACAAATGGTTTCTCTATTGTGGATTCGATGCAAAGGTCACGCAATGATTGATTGAGCCTTTCAAGGTGCCAATCTAACAGAAAGACTTGTCCTGCCAGGCTGGTAAATGTTTCGAATACACCGATGCCATATAGAAAACCATGATCAAAAGGAGAAAGAGTCGCGTCTTTCTCCTCTATATACTGACCGTTCAGATAAATGATCATGCGTTTACTTCATGCCCCTTTTTACGATAGGTTTCAATGAAATTTTTAAGCATTTCTTTTCCGAAGGACGTCATAATCGATTCAGGATGAAACTGTACACTTTCAATTGGCAGCTCTTTATGGCGAATGGCCATGAGCTCGCCTTCTTTTGTGCTGGCTGTTGCGTCAAAGCACTCTGGCAGCGTCTCGTTTTTGACAATTAATGAATGATATCTCGTTGCGACAAGCGGATTGTGGAGTCCAGTGAAGACACCTTTTCCGTCATGTTCGATCTCTGACGTTTTACCATGCATTAAGCGCTCAGCACGAACGACATCCCCTCCAAAGACTTGCGCAATGGATTGGTGCCCTAGGCATACACCGAAAATCGGAATACTTCCCGCAAAGTGCTTGATTGCTTCCATACTAATTCCCGCTTCATCAGGACTGCATGGTCCTGGAGAAATCATGAGAAAATCAGGCTTGAGTTCTTCAATTTCTTGAATGGTTACTTGATCATTCCGTTTCACGATCAATTCTTCTCCAAGCTCACCTAAATACTGGACCAGGTTGTACGTAAATGAATCATAATTATCAATCATTAATATCATGCTCTGCTCACCTCTAACTCAAAATAGTCTCTTCTTTGCTCAACTGTAATGCTTTTTTCACTGCATAGGCTTTTTTAATCGATTCTTTGTATTCGTGCTTTGGTACAGAATCGATGACAATCCCAGCACCCGACTGCATAAAGGCTTTGCCTTCAGTGCAGTACGCCGTACGAATGACGATGTTAAAGTGCATATCTTGATTGAATCCAAACCAGCCTATAGATCCAGTATAAAGCCCACGCCTTGTTGGCTCAAGCTCTTCTATAATTTCCATTGTTCTCACCTTTGGAGCACCTGTAATTGTGCCTCCTGGGAATACGGCTCTCATGACATCTACTACATCACAATCATCACGCAGTTCACCCTGTACGTTGGATACAATGTGCATTACGTGTGAATATTTTTCAATCGCCATAAATTCGTTCACTCTTACTGAGCCATAAGTGGACACGCGTCCAAGGTCATTCCGTTCAAGATCCACGAGCATCACATGCTCCGCGCGTTCTTTTTCATTTTCAATGAGCTCTTTTGCCAGCGCTTGATCCTCAGCATCGTCTTTGCCTCTTGATCTTGTACCCGCAATCGGTCTTGTTTCTAGTTGAGTTCCCTTTTTCTTAATCAGCAGCTCTGGAGATCCACAAACAATCTGGAAATCAGGCGTGTGCAAATAAGACATATAAGGGGATGGATTGACTTGACGTAACGTTTTGTATAATTCATACGAATGTGTGTGGAGCTGTTCATCTTGTCTGATGGACAAATTCACTTGGAACACATCACCGCTTTCGATATATTGCTTAATCTTCTCTACTGCTTCTCCAAAGGTTTCTTCGGTAAAAGGCGCTGCTGGTACAAATTCTACAGAAGGTTCATGAACAGGTGATTGCGCTGATTCATTTGCAGAGCTTGTCCACTTTTGCTTTAAATCTTCGAGTCTTTGATGAGTGTCACTCACAGGTTCCGCTCTCTCTGTGTGAGTAATCAGCCACAGCATGTTTTCTTCATGATCAAAGACCGCAACATCATTAAACACGAGAAAATAAAGATCTGGTGTTTTCAGGTCATCAATGGACAACATCTTAAAATGCTCAATATATCTAGCATAATCATAGCTTAAAAATCCAATCGCCCCGCCTTGGAAATCAGGGTATTCCTCATTCGTTTCGGTTTGAAGGGTTTGGAACCAATCCGTAAACGCTCTGAATGGATCGCCTTCTTTGAACAGCACCTCATCTTGATAATGGATGGTTGTCATCCCGTCTTTACCCTTCGCTTTAGCAATTGGGTAAATACCAGCAATGCTGTAGGAACCACCGCGAGCACTTTCAAGCAGAACATGGTGCGTTTCGCCAGCAGTCAGTTGTTCATATCTTTTCAAGAATGCATCTTTCGTAAAAGGAATTTTGATGCCCATCGGCCTGCGTTGTGTCATGTTATCATCCTTTTTCATTTTCATTAATCTTATTGTAATGCAATCCATTTTATTTAGAAAATAGTATTTGCTTTCCATCTACAAATTTCATAAAAAAACCCCAGCAAATGCTGGGGTAATTGTTTAATCGAATTGATAAAGAGGTGTGCTGAGGTAACGCTCCCCATTACTTGGGATGATTGCGAGAACCTTTTTCCCTTTACCAAGTTTCTTCGCTGTTTGAAGTGCTGCATAAATGGCTGCTCCTGAAGAAATACCGCCAAGAATTCCTTCCTCTTTCGCTGCTTTTCTTGCAAGCTCAAATGCATCTTCGTTTTTCACTTGGATAATGCCATCGTATACTTCCGTGTTCAAGATGGAAGGAATAAAACCTGCTCCAATCCCTTGGATTTTGTGTGGACCTGGCTTTCCGCCTGATAATACAGGTGAATCTGTCGGCTCTACCGCATAAAGCTGAATTGATGGGATGGCTTCTTTTAAGACTTCACCAGCACCCGTAATTGTGCCGCCCGTCCCAACACCTGCAATAAATGCATCAAGCTCGCCGTCAAACTGTTCAAGAATTTCTTTTCCTGTCGTACGACGGTGAATCTCTGCATTGGCTTCGTTGCTAAATTGCTGAGGCATGAAGTAACCGTGCTCTTCTGCCAATTCTTCTGCCTTTTTGATGGCGCCTTTCATTCCTTCTGCACCCGGTGTTAATACAAGCTCTGCACCATAAGCGCGTAAAAGGTTGCGGCGCTCCTGACTCATTGTGTCTGGCATCACTAGAATAGCGTTAATTCCTTTAGCTGCCGCTACCATTGCAAGACCGATCCCAGTGTTTCCGCTTGTTGGTTCAATGAGCGTGTCGCCGGCTTTTAAAGTACCTTTCGCTTCAGCATCTTCGATCATCGCTAACGCAATACGATCTTTTACACTGCTGCCCGGGTTCATATATTCAAGTTTCAAGTAGACATCCGCACTGTCTTCATCTACTAAACGGTTTAATTTAACGACTGGTGTATTTCCTATTAGTTCAAAAACTGAATTTGCAATACGAGCCATCACTAACACCTCTATCTCCGAGTAATTTTATTGTATTAATATTAAATTATCAATTTCGAAAAATTTTGTCAATGCTTTTAGTCCTGCTCGCCATCGTAAAACCATGTGACTTTTGCTTCTTTCCACAGGGTTTTGACATTCGCCTTTTCACCTAGATCTTCCATAGCAATCTGCCTTTTGATCTGATTTTTGACTTCTTCATACGAGAAGGAGCGGCCATCTAATTTTTCTTTCAATTGAATAATGGCATACCCGTTTTTGGTCTCGATCGGTTCTTTTGTCCATTCATCTGGCTGAAGCTTTTGAGCTTCTTGTATGTATAGGGCTGGGATACTTTCTTGTTCTTCTGTCACAAACCCAAGATCTCCGCCATATGGAGAGGTGTAGCGGTCAATGGAGCGTTCAGCTGCCACCGCTTCGAAGCTAGATCCGCCTTTCAGATCCTTCAATACGTTTTCAGCTTCGCCTTTTGTCTTCACGACGATATGACGAATACGGTATGAATCATCATATTGATATAAGTCCTTGTTTTTTTCATAAAAGGATTTCGCTTCTTTTTCAGAAACAACAGCATCTCTCGTTAAAAGCTGCTCCAATAAAATTTGATAACGAATCTGTTCTGTCCAGTCTTTTTCACTCGTATGTCCATCTTCATAGAAATTATTAGATACCGCTTTAAGCATCAGCAATTCACGATTGATTTCTTTTGAAGACACTTCAAGCTTGTTTTCTTTCGCAAGCTGGTTAACCACCTTCTGATTAATCATTTGCTCAAGTGTTGCCTTTCCATAGCGGTCTTCCATCTTCTTTAACCATTCTTGACGTGTCACCTTTTCTTTTCCAATCGACGCAATTTCTTCACCGCTCTTCCCGTTTGAAGAAGCCTGTGACATTTGCGACTTTGTTAATACATATGCAATAACAACGGCATTGATCATAAGCAACACGAGAATAAATGTCCATACCACTCTTGCTTTCAGTCTCATCTTTTGTCTCCTTTCCATTCTAAAAAGAAAACCCGCTGCTTAGAGCTTAGCGGGTTATTTCTTCACGTAGCTCTTCTAGCTCTTCTTTTGTAAATACATACGTTTCGTTACAAAAATGGCATTGAGCTTCTGCTTGTCCGTCTTGTTCAATCATATCGTCAATTTCGGCTTTGCCTAGGCTGATAATGCCATTAGCAAAACGTTCTTTTGAACAGTTACAAGAGAATTCGACAGGTACAGTTTCTAAAATTTGAGGTTTTTCTCCGAGTACTTCTTCTAAAATTTCTTCTGGTGTCATCCCTTTTTCAATGAGTTTAGAAATGGGTTCAATGGTTGAGAGACGCTTTTCTAATCTTTCAATGACAGCATCTTCTGTTCCAGGCAGCAATTGAATGATGAAACCGCCAGCTGCGAGAATCGAGTTATCTGGATTGACGAGAACCCCTACACCTACAGAAGAAGGCACTTGCTCAGAAGAGACAAGATAATAAGTGAAGTCATCTCCAATTTCACCTGAAACGATCTCCGTTTGTCCTGTAAAGTGATCTTTCAGCCCGATATCTTTCACAACACTTAACGTTCCAGATGTCCCGACTGCACGTCTAACATCCAGTTTGCCATGTTCATTTAGGTCAAAGTGGACTTGTGGATTTGAGACATATCCGCGCACCTGGCCCTTTGCGTTTCCATCAGCAATAATGGCACCGATTGGTCCACCGCCTTCAATTTTGACCGTTAATTTATTTTCACCTTTCAGCATAGCACCCATCATGACTGTGGCAGTCATTGTTCTGCCAATCGCTGCTGAAGCTGTTGGCCATGTATGGTGTCTTCTTTGTGCTTCGTTGATTGTATCTGTTGTGTTTGCAGCATATGCTCGAACTTTTCCGTCATATGCTAACGCTTTAACTAAGTAATCCATTCGATTTTAAACCTCCTATAATACACCGACACGATTACGTTCATAAATGAGTTGAAGTCCTTTTAATGTTAAGAACGGATCGACAATATCAATGCAGTCTGATTCATTTCCAATCAATGTCGACAAACCGCCTGTTGCAATGACTTTCGGTGTTTGTTTCGCTTGCTGCTTCATCCGTTTCACTATTCCCTCGACTTGCCCAACATATCCATAAAGGATGCCAGATTGCATCGCACTAATGGTGTTTTTTCCAACAATGTGATCTGGACGGACAATTTCAATTCTCGGTAGTTTTGCCGCTCTTGTATATAATGCCTCTGTTGAGATGGTAATACCAGGTGCAATCGCCCCACCCATGTATTGTTTTTGTTCATTGATATAGCAATAGGTTGTCGCTGTACCAAAGTCTACGACAATGAGCGGTGCCCCATAAAGGTGAATCGCCGCTACGGCATTCACAATTCGATCAGCCCCGACTTCCTTTGGATTGTCACACATAATGTTTAATCCAGTCTTCATTCCAGGCCCTACAATTTGGGGAGTTATGTGAAAGTATTTCTCGCACATTCTTTCTAATGCAAACATCATTGGCGGGACAACAGACGATATGATAATTCCTTCTATTTGGTCAAACATTAGGCCGACATAATCAAATAAAGACCTAATGGCCATACCAAATTCATCTTCTGTTTTATGACGGCTTGTTTCAATTCGCCAATGGTAGTTTAGATCGCCATTATGATAAACACCTAAAACGGTATTTGTGTTCCCTACATCTATCACGAGTAACAACTTCATCACCACTTTGAATAGTTTCTCAAAAAGAGCATTTTTCGACTTTCTATCATACCATACACGAATTGAGTTCCATTTGTAAACAATTCGAAACCGATCCATTCAGGAATTGAAATAAAAAAAAGCTGCCGTGATCCCGGCAGCTTTCACAGAAGGAGATTAGATCTCCTCGTCTTCTTCTTTTTTCTTGATGTTTACTTTCACATCATCATTTTTCTCTTCGTCATCTGCGTATACACGCTCTGGAAGCTTTCCAGTTTCGTAAAGAGATTTAATTTGCTCAGCATCTAATGTTTCAACTTCTAGAAGAGCTTGTGCGATAATTTCTAACTTATCTTTATTCTCAGTGAGAATTTGTTTCGCACGTTCGTAGCTTTCCTTGATGAAACGCTGAACTTCTTGGTCAATTTCGTAAGCGATCGCTTCACTATAATTCGGCTCGTTGTTGAAATCACGGCCAAGGAATACTTGACCTCCTTGTGCTTGACCGAATTGTAGTGGACCAAGTTTATCAGACATACCGAACTCTGTGACCATTCTTCTTGCAATGCCAGTTGCACGTTGGAAGTCGTTGTGAGCGCCTGTACTTACTTCGCCAAACGTAATTTCCTCTGCAACACGACCGCCGAGCAAGCCGACAATTTTATCAAGAAGCTCAGGCTTCGTTTGGAAATAACGGTCTTCTCTTGGAAGCATGACCGCATATCCGCCTGCCTGACCACGAGGAACGATCGTTACTTTATGCACCATGTCCGCTTCGTCTAGGATAAGACCAATGACAGTATGACCTGCTTCATGGTACGCCACGATATTACGTTCTTTCTTCGAAATGACACGGCTTTTCTTCGCCGGTCCAGCGATAACACGGTCAGTCGCTTCGTCGATATCACGCATATCAATTTTCTTTTTGTTATGACGGGCAGCAACAAGTGCTGCTTCGTTTAGTAAGTTCTCAAGATCTGCTCCAGAGAACCCAGGTGTTCTGCTTGCAATGGCTTTCAAGTTCACTGTGTCATCAAGCGGTTTGTTTTTCGCATGAACCTTCAGTACTTCTTCACGGCCAATGACATCTGGGCGGTCAACCGTAATTTGACGGTCAAAACGTCCCGGACGCAGCAATGCAGGATCTAGGATATCTGCACGGTTTGTCGCAGCGATGATAATAATACCTTCGTTCGCACTAAAACCATCCATTTCAACAAGAAGCTGGTTAAGCGTTTGTTCACGCTCGTCATGACCACCGCCAAGACCGGCTCCACGCTGACGACCCACTGCATCAATCTCATCAATAAAGATTAAGCATGGTGCATTCTTTTTCGCATTTTCGAATAAATCACGTACACGTGATGCACCGACACCGACGAACATCTCGACGAAGTCAGAACCACTGATGCTAAAGAAAGGAACGCCTGCTTCTCCAGCAGATGCTCTCGCAAGCAATGTTTTACCTGTACCTGGAGGTCCTACTAGTAAAACCCCTTTAGGAATTCTTGCGCCAAGCTCCGCGAATTTACGTGGATCCTTCAGGAATTCAACCACTTCTACAAGTTCTTGCTTTTCTTCATCTGCACCGGCAACATCTTTAAATTTCACACGTTTCTTCTCTTCTGTGTAAAGCTTCGCCTTACTTTTACCAAAGTTCATGACACGGCTTCCACCGCCCTGAGCTTGGTTCAATAAGAAGAAGAACAGGATAAAGATGATGATGAACGGAATGATGGTTGTCAGAACTTGCAGCCATCCATTTGTTTCAGGTGCTGGTTCTACTTTTACATCTGTATTCTTCAGTGCACTGTAAATCTGGTCAACACCTTGACCATCTGGAACATGGGTAATGAAGTATTCATCTTTCTTCGCGCCATCTAATTGACCACGAATTTCATAAACCCCTCTTACAGGCTGAATGGAGATACTCTCCACTTTTCCCGCACTTAGATTTTGCGAAAATTTGCTGTAAGACATGTTCTCAGGCTTTTGATTAGGGGATCCTAACCAACTGACTACCCCTATCACAAGTAATAAAATAAGTATATAAAAAATCGTATTACGAAAAACCCGATTCATTCCTTACCTCCTCCCACAGTAAGCACAACTATGTTCAATAGTATCATAGAAAATCATTCCAATACAACCAATAACCTCATGTATACGCATGCTGATTAGCCTTCGTAAACAGATGGTTTTAACACTCCAATATACGGGAGGTTTCGGTAACGTTCAGCGAAATCCAATCCATAGCCGACAACAAATGCATCTGGTACTTCAAATCCAACATAATCTGCTTTGATGTCTGCTTTACGACCGCTTGGTTTATCAAGCAATGTCACGATTTTTATGGAGTTTGCTTTACGGTATCGGAAAAGCTCTACCAGATAGCTCAAAGTTAACCCACTGTCGATGATATCTTCCATAATTAAAATATCTCTTCCTTCAACAGAAGTATCTAGATCTTTAATGATCTTTACTTCTCCTGAAGATACGGTAGATTTTCCGTAGCTAGATACATCCATAAAATCCAGTTCTAAATATGTATCAATGTGTTTGATCAGGTCTGCCATGAATGGAAGAGCCCCTTTCAAAACACCAATAGCCAGGGGAAATTTACCATCATAATCGCTGGTTAATGTTGCACCCAGTTCCTTCACTTTTTGCTGGATCTCTTCTTCTGAGATCAAAACCTTTTCAATATCTTGTTTCATGCTTTTGCTTGCCCCCTACAAATTTTCATGCTGTCTATATTGTAATACAATGAGATCGCTGTTTGTCATATCAATTTCTTCAAAAACGGATTTTTTCAGACCTGGGATCCAGATGATTTGATGATCCGAGTCAGTGACGATCGGCCAGCTGTCTCTTTCTGCAAGAGGCACTTTTTTATCAATAAATATATCCTTCACCTTTTTTGATCCATTCATCCCTTTAAGTTTGATTCGATCACCATTTTTTCGTGAGCGAATGATCAAAGGGAAACGAACACGATCTTTTTGAAGCAAGAAAAAATGGTTTCCGTTCCGTGCATCCTTCGGAACATGATTTGATACCACGATAGACTGCCCATTTGGAAGGAAAAGCTCCTCTCCAACCTCACCCTTTAAGTGAAGAGCATAAGACTGGTCTAGTACAAGCGATCGTTCAAAGGTAAACATACAGTAATCATAAGATTTGACAGCTTGTAAACCTTTTGGCAAATCTAATGATCCAGACGGTTGTTCAGTATGAGATAACCAGTCCAAAGTCCCTAGAATATGCTGGTTTGAAAACGCTGATTGAGTGTTTTCATAAAGATAGTTTAATATTAGTTGAATGCCTCTTCTTTGTAAAGGCAAAGGCAGGTCAAGCAAAGGCCTCGTTTTAATCTTAATTTGCTTAGGCGATTGATTCGTTATCACTTGGTTCATTTGTTCCTTTGTTAATGCCTGCAAGTATTGCTCATCTTCAGTCAGCATGTCACTTACAAACTGAAAGCTTTCATGTACATGAGGTGCCTCTTCTTTTAACACGGGAAGAATGTGTCTTCTTATCCGGTTTCTCAAGTAGTCATCTGTGTGATTACTTTGATCAATGACATAGGGAATATGTGCTTGTTCACAAGCAGTCAGCACGTCATCCTTGGAATATCCAATGAGCGGCCGAATCAGCCATCCATCTTGATAAGGACGTTTTGCTTGGATACCGGCGAGTCCTATTCCAACAGTCCCTCTCGCAAGCCGCATCATCATTGTTTCTACTTGGTCGTCCCCATGATGTGCAAGCGCTATAAATTGAGCTTTGTATTGCTCCATCAATTGACGAAAGAAAGCATATCTGCACTCTCTTGCAGCTGCCTGTTTGTTTAAGTGGTTTTCTTTTGCATATTGGGTAACTTGTATGCGGGCCGATTCAAAAGGAATTCCTTGCTCTTTGCAGTATGCCTCAACAAATGCCAAATCAGCAAAGGATTCTTCTCCTCTGAACATGTGATCTACATGGGCTGCAATCAGCTGAAAGGAATCTTTTCGACGTTTGTTTAGTTCATGCAGCAAAAGCATGGAATCTGGTCCGCCAGAAACCCCGACAATGACTGTCGTATTTTCAAGGTAAACATCATGTTTTTTCAAAAATGATTCAATTCTATTCACAACTTCCTCCTCACAAAGAGCAGGTAATTTAAAGATATACATATCCTATCACTTTCAGTAGCTCCAAGCAAAGATGAAGCCTGCTTTTTTACAGGTCTATAGCAGGAACAAAACGACATATGCACAGTAAAGAGCAAGTACACTGCACACGATAAGAATCGTTTCAAAAAGCCCACCTGATTTTTTGCGTACTTGTGTTCTTTTTGCTGCTACTCTCGATCGTGAAGTCACCTGTTGGTTTTGTTGACCAGCTGGCCTTTGCCCATTTTTTTGCTGTTGCTTCTTTTGACTCGCTTTTCTTGAAGCGATCAGCTGGCCTTCTTTCAGCATCGCACTCTTCATTGCCGCCGCTGATTGATATTTACCTTGTAGAGCAGCCTTTAATACCCTTTCATATCGCTTTAATAAAGGATGACCTTCAATGGCTTTGTAAAGCTGCTTTTCCGGTTCTACTCCTTTTTTGAATTCTTTCTTATACGCACAATTCACCATCACCATGCTTAAGGCAAATAGATCATAGGATGGCTCTGCCTTTCTTGTACCGAATCCCCAATAGCCTCGATCAAAAAACTCTGTATATTCCTTGATTGCTCTGCCTGCTTTTGTCGTTCCCCCTACATCAATGCACCGGATCGCGGCTGGGGGACCTGACACGATGAGATTGTCTGGCTTCAAATCACCAAAGATCCACCCTTCTTGATGTAAATGAGCTAGGTTAGATAAAAGCTGAACCATTAAAACGACGATCCACTCATCACCTTTTTGTTTGACAAAATCAAGCAGTAATGGGCCTCTGACATACTCCATCACATAAAAGGAACGCTTTTGAAGCATGCCGGGATAAATCGCATCATCCATATCATAAAAAGAAGGCCCCATGGTTTTCACAGGAGCCTTAGAAAAGGATTTTAACACATTGACTTCAGATGCAATGAGCATACTGTCATCACTCACTTTAAGGGCTACTTGACCATTTGGCGATTCGGCTAAATAGACAGTACCGTTCGCCCCTTTTCCCAGCTCTTTTACAATGCGGTAATGATGGTGGTGCCATTTCCCTTGAATCACCGTGCCTAACGGAATGTTAGAAACCGAATTCATCATGCTCTTCCTTTGCTTCAAGCAGCCCTTTACGCGAACGAACTGATTTGAAATGCTGGAGTGCTTCTCGAAGCGCTGGTCCAGTTGGGGTGATTCCCCCCGTGGTCAGTTTCGGGAAAATAGATGATAGTGAATCGAATCGAGGCGTCCAATTCAACACAATTTCAGCATCTGAGTTTTTCCCGGGAAATATACACATTCCAAACTGATTTTCACCAATTCTTGAATTTAAACTAATGGAGAGATCAATGAGTGCTTCTTTAACGGTCGGAAGCTTCGGCTTCATACTTGCACTTGTATCAACAAGCACAAGCACTTGAAGATGAACCGTCTCTCCTAACTCATCAACTACTTCCATCACTTCCCCACGCTTATCAGGCGGAAGCTCTTCAATTTCAGTATCCTTGCCAAGTATTTGCTGCAATTCTTTATTCACAACACCTTGCAAGGTTTGTGTCATCGCTTTTTTTGTAACCATTTGTACCGTTTGAGATAACTGCTGGACGTAGACAACTTGATGAATGCCTCCACCTGCGAGAGCAATCCCTTCAACTTCTTTCATTGCTTCATGATCGTGTCTGTTTTCCTCCATAATGCCAATAACATTGACTGTAATCCCTTGTTCCTTTGCCAATGAGGCAATCGCAAGTGGATCTTCCCCGTGATTTGAGCAGCCATCTGTAATCAATAAGATTTGGTTTACGTGACCTTTTCGCATCTTCATTCCTCCTGGGATCGTACTGAATGCTTTATATCCCCATCATCGCCAGAAGAAATTCATATTATACGATATTTCAAGAAATCTCTTGTTTCTCAAGATAGAATGTACCTGTCGGAATGGATGCCCATTTAGGCGTATTGTGATCAAGCCTGATGACAACAACCGTCATATCGTCATCGATTTGACCCGATCTTGTTCGAATGACCTCTTCCATTAATAAATCAGCAATCTCTTGCGGATCTTCTGTTTTAAAGCTTTTCATTTTGCGCTTCACCCAGAGATCATGATTTTCAATATGCTTTGGTCCTTCAAAGATGCCATCGCTCATCATAATCAGCAGATCTCCTGCCTTCATCTGTTCACTCACAACCTCCACTTCAAATTCATCAATAATCCCAATCGGTAAATTACTCGCTTGTACCTTCATCACCTGATCACCCCGTTTAATAAAGCTGGGTGTTGAACCGATCTTAAGGAACTTACAGCTCGCATCCTGTAAATCAATAATGGATAAATCTAATGTTGAATAGATTTCATCTGTCGTTCGTAAAGATAAAATACTATTAATGGTTTTAATCGCTACTTTTTCATTGATACCTGAAGCTAATATTTTTTCTAACAGCTTAATCGTTTCATTGCTTTCAAAGTGAGCCCTTGCTCCATTACCCATCCCATCACTAATAGCTGCAGCATATTTGCCCGCACCCAGCTCCATCATGCTGTAGCTGTCTCCAGACACTAACCCTCCGCCTTTCGCTGCATGCGCTACGCCTGTAGCTACTCGATATGACTTTGCAGAGCCAAATACAACGTGACAATAGCCTGTTGGGTGCTCTGCACACTGCTCTGCCTTGACTAAAATCTGCTCTTCTAAAATATCTGAGAGCATAGGGGCGATGATTTTCTCACATTCCCCATGTCCTTGGCAATATGGGATTCTCATTTCAATATCGACATTCCCCTGCTCCAAGCTATAAATTTCTACTTGTTGAATTTCAATTCCAAAGTGCTGAAGTGCTTCTATCATCTGCTCTTCTTGAATAAAATGCTGTTCTCTTTCCCGTTTTATTTCCCGGGAAAAATCCTCCATCACTTGTGAGACGCCCATCAGCTGTTCAGCTACAAGTCGTCTGCTGTCTTGGACCTTTTTCTTCAAGGTCTGGTTGGCTTTATAGTAAGCGATCTCCTCTTCAATCAATTCCTCAACATGTTTTGATTTTGAGCAGTGCTGGCTAAATTTCTTCTTCAATTTCCGGTTTTGCTCGTAGGTTTTTTCATCAGATTCATGCATAACTTGTTTCATCAGTTCATAGGTTGTATCAAAGTTCTGCACCCAGCATTTATTTTTCTTATAGCACGTTTGACAGGATCGTTCTGTGATCGTACTTAAAAAAAGATCTACATCCTCTTCCTGTTTCTTTTCTTCAGGAATAGATTCGTAAAATGTCGCAAAACTCTCAGACAGCGCATGAAATACATTAGAAAATTGGTCTACCTTTTTTGCTGTCACATCTCGTACTTTCCGGGCGTATTGCTGCTGCTCCTGCACATGCTCTACCGTACCAGGAATATATTTCGCTACCTTAGAGGTTACGGATTGTGGCGTGAGCCAGAAGAGCACAACCGCAATCAACGATTCATATAGCGTAGTCATGAGTCCTGCTGATCCTTCTCCGTACAATGAAATCAGTAAGGAGCCCACAATTAAGCCAATGGCTGCGCCTGCTTTCTTCCCCTCTTTCAGCAATCCCCCTAATAAACCTGAAAAGGCAAGAAGACTCATTTGATAAAGGTTTCCGATGTTAGCGAGACCGAGAATTAATCCAGTCACGACACCAACTGTACAACCAATACTCGCTCCTCCAATAAAGGCAAAGCTCAATACTACATATCGTGACAAAATATGTTCTGCCTGCATTCCTTGAAATGTGATCCCAGCTAGACCTGTTAAAACTGAGGCAATCAAAATCATAAAACAAATAATTTCTTCAACCTTTAAGGAGTGTTTGATTTTCCTGACTGTAAAAATCGGCAGGCTTTGAAGGAAAATCAGTGTCAAAATGAAGGCAAGTCCTGCCTCTACACCCGCCATAACGTAATCGTAGCTTTGCACAGCACCTTGCTCTAGGTAAACAAATGCTCCTCTGGTGATCAGCATTGACAGTACAATGACCACCGGCAATGTTTTCACTGGATCTTTGATGATGAAAGAAACCACCTTGGACATCAGAAGGAAGACGATCAGCGACGCAAACACAAACAATGCATTTTGAGGTGATATCGTCATGGCTCCAGCAAGTAAAGCGAGACAAGCAAGCATGGCCTTGTCTCTTTTGATAAGCAGCATGGACCCAAAGAAAGGCAGAGCAAACGGCATGATTTCAGATAATATGAAGGCTCGTCCTAATAAAAAGCCTAGAACGACATAAATAAACCCTTTATAGAAAAAAAGAGAATGCGTATGATGAAGAAACAGGTTTTTCATCTTCTTTAACCCTGCACTGATTCTTTCAAACCCCGCTCCTGTTAAATCAGTTCTTCTTTCTAGTTTTTCCATCTTTTCATCCCCCACCTGATATTCGTTGCTTGTCATTATAGCGAAGGTGAAAAAGAAATTTTGTCAAAAGAAGTTGTCGTTTCCATAAAACGTTCGACGCTTTATTCGTCAAAGAGGCATACTTTCATGAAAGTCGATGTCTTTCATCAGAATTTTACGAAGACACAAAAAAACAGCTTTCCTAAAGAAAGCTGTTTTCGAAGATGACCCGTACGGGATTCGAACCCGTGTTACCGCCGTGAAAGGGCGGTGTCTTAACCGCTTGACCAACGGGCCTTGCTTTTATGTTCTAATCAAAAGGATAGCGGCGGAGGGGATCGAACCCCCGACCTCACGGGTATGAACCGTACGCTCTAGCCAGCTGAGCTACACCGCCATAATAAAAATGCGCTAAGAAGCACAAGATCTATAATACAAAGGAATCGCTTGTCCGTCAATAGGAAGTTTTAAATTAAATGGCGAAATCTCAAAAAATGTCGGATGAATTAAGAAAAAAACACCTGCGGACAGCAGGTGCTTTGTTGTGAAAGATATATAGAAAGCAGCAACAAGTTAACCTCTTCTTGCTCCGCGTCCCCCACGTTTTGATTCCGTGTTACGTTTTAAAGATGTTAAGCGGTCTTCACTATCTTTTAAGAATTTGTTCATTTTTTGCTCAAACGATTCCTTCGGACGGAAATCATTTCTGCTTGGTCTTGATTGTTGTTGTTGAGGACGATCTTTTGCTTTTTTAATGGACAAGCCGATTTTACCGTCTTTTTCAACGTTAATCACTTTCACTTCAACTTGTTCACCGACTTTTAAATGCTCATTAATATCTTTTACATAGTTATCGGCTACCTCACTGATATGAACGAGACCAGTTGAACCGCCTGGCAACTCCACAAAAGCTCCAAAATTTGTAATGCCCGTAACTTTCCCTTGTAACTTGCTGCCAACTTCAATCGACATAAAAAAAGTGCTCCTCCTTAGACTTATAAAAAAATCTCATTTGTTCAATTATACATAAACTGAATTTTAAGTGTCAACAAGGCTAATCGCTCTTATTGCCCACATCAAAGATTTTTTCGCCTTTTTTGGACATATAATAGTCCCGTCGTGCCAGTTCGAGTACGTATTCTTTGCTTTTCAGCTTTTTAATTTCATCAGAAATATCTTCCTGCTTTGTTTGTAATTGCTTCAATTCTTTTTCAAGCGCAACCTTCTTCTCTTCTTTTTCCTTTAATGAGGACGATTGCGACCAGAGGGCACTTGTCACCAAGACAACAAACATGAGCGCAATCACACCAAACACGGTAAGCCTTCTAAGGAGTCCACGGCGTTTGCGTTTTAAGCGCTGTGCTTGCTGTTCCATTTGTTTTTGGTAATCATTTTGAATTTGTGCGATATTTCTTTTTCTCTTGTTCAAGGTTGAAGGCCTCCTCTCTTACTTTGTCCAGAATTGTTTCCATTTCGTTTTGATGGTACCAGATAATTTCTTGGTCCCTTGTAAAATTCCTGCTCCTTTAGAGAAAAACAATCTCATTGATGTTCGCCATTTTTCGGGAATCCGATGAATAATGGTCACATTGAGTAACCAGATGAGCGGATAACAGACAATGGACAGCACCTTCCACACGAGCCGAAACGTAAAATGAACAAGACGTAAGAGCAAGTGGAGCAAGAACATAATTGCACTTATGATGAAGGTAATCAGCCAGCGAATTGGCTGGAAGACGATGGACATGACCAGCCGTTTCAGAATGAGAGCGGCCTGATACACACACATCACCAGAAACTTGAGAATGTTCATATACAGCTGTTTCATCAATGCCTGATACATCGAGAAACCTAGTGCAACGGCTAGAAAGATATAAACCCTGAATTCTCCTTCATTTGTCAGCAGCAGAACATAAAAGAATAAGAGACCCTGTACGAGCCAAAAAAGGAGATCGTGTATGATCAAAAGCCATTTTGCTGTCTTTTCCCGATTCACAAACAGCTTGTACGTATCAAGCGATGCGCCCAGCCAGATGCCCATCGCTACCATCGAAAGCATCGTATAAAACTGGACTGTCAGCGTCATTTAAACAGCTTGCTAAAAAATCCTTTAGCTTTCTCCCCGTGCTGCTCATCTACATAAATTAAGTCAAAGACACGTCCTTTAATCGACACAACGCCTTTTTCGACATCTAGGTTTTTCATTTGCAGATTTTCTCCACGAATCGCGAGAATCCCCATGACCGTCTCAAGCAGAAATTCTTCATTATCAAAGCTTTCCACCTGTTTGACACCGGTAATATCTAAATGCTTTCTGTTTCGCATTGTGATATTGTGTTCTGCTTCTGATGACAGCTTCGTGCCTTGAGGTTGATTATAATATTGATTCATTTATACATCCCCCATATCTCATACTTGCATTGTTACTGCATTGTATGTGACAGGAGGATCATTTAGAACAAGCCCTATTCTGCTGTTTTTTCTTCTTTTAGCACAGTATACATGCCAGCAGCTTCTTCTTTTTTCGTTGTGTCCTTTAACTCGTTGACTTGCACCGTCACGAGCTTTTGACCAAAACGGATTTTAAGCTCGTCTCCTTCTTTCACGTCAGAGCTGGCTTTCGCCTGTGTGCCGTTAATAGAAATTCTGCCTTGATCAGCGACTTCTTTTGCCAATGTTCTTCTTTTAATTAAACGGGACACTTTTAAAAATTTATCTAATCTCATGTATGCTCACCTCTTTCTATACGTTTGGCATCGTTCCATAGATCGTCCATTTCCTCTAGTGTTAATTCTTCTAATGAACGTCCCATGTCCTTTGCTTTTTGTTCAATATGCTGAAAGCGTCGCATGAATTTTGTGTTGGCGGAAGCGAGCGCCGTTTCAGGCTCTAGCTGATAGAACCTTCCAATGTTGACGAGAACAAACAAAAGATCTCCAAATTCATCTTTCATCTGCTTCGTTGCACTTTCGTCCGGCTTCTCTGCCACTTCAACGAGAAATTCCTGCTTTTCTTCTTCGTATTTGTTCCAAATATCGTTCACATCTGTCCAATCAAAGCCTACTTTGGCGGCTTTCTTTTGGAGCTTATATGCCTTCGTTAATGCTGGAAGCGTCGCAGGGATGGATTGCAACATAGAGGCTGCCCGCTCCGGCTTCTCCAACTGCTTGATTTTTTCCCAGTTGACGACCACGTCTTCTGCTTCAGACACATTTGTGTCACCAAACACATGGGGATGTCTACGAATCATTTTCTCTGTGACATGCTGGATGACATCATCAATGGAGAAAAAGCCATCATCTTCACCGATTTGAGCATGAAGTAACACCTGTAGCATCACATCTCCGAGCTCCTCCACCATATGGTCTGGATCATCTTCATCTATCGCTTCAAGCAGTTCATAGCATTCTTCAATTAAATAGGGTTTAAGTGACTCATTGGTTTGTTTTTGATCCCATGGACAGCCGCCCGGACCTCTTAATGTACGGATGACGTCACGGAAGGTGTCAAATTGTTTGTAAAGCAGCTTTTCATCTTGAATCGGAGGTACATAAACACTCGTTAAGTTATTTATCGACACATCTCGATCAAGTTCAAATAAAGGAACGGCAGTAATCTGTTCCAGGCTGCTTCCAGCCGCAGTCACTATATAGACTTCATAATCATCAGGAAGCTTTTCCATCAGCGTGAGTTTCACATTCGAAGCAGTGATCTGATCATATACCTGACAAATGAGGACATGCTGGGTCAATTTGAGATCGTCCGCTCTCATATCTCCTGCATCAACGAATTGCAATCCCTCGATTGGGTCGATCTGCAAGGAATTAAACGTCGCATCCAAAAAGCTTTGTCCACCAGCAACAGAGACTTCAATCCCGCGCTCTTGCTGCTGAGAAACTAATAGCTGAACAGTCTTTTCTGCGACAAATGGATGACCTGGTACTGCGTACACAATCTCCTTTTCCGCTGCCTCTTTAAATAAAATTTCTGTGATTTCCTGATAGACCGAATCAAACTGATCGTGCTTTTCATAAATCTCATCAAAAAAGGTCAGTGACGGGACCTCCTGCATCAACTCTGCGGTAAGCGGGTGGTCCTGCGTTCTCATAAATACTTCTTTCGCCTGCTTCAGCTGCTTGTATACACCGAGCGTCAGCTGATCCATGTCGCCTGCCCCAAGACCGACGACGGTAATCTTACCTGCCATTTTGATTCCCTCTCATCTGTTTAAAATATAAAATCTTTTCTCCTAATGGAATGAGTCTCCATTCCTCGTCCGTAAATACTTCTAGCTTAAGAATACTATATAAAAAGGCGAAACCACCAATAAAAACTGACGTCAGGCTCTCTAAAACGGAAAAAGGACGTTTTTCAAAGGGAATGGCCCAAGAAAACAGTGCCTGATACCCTATTAAGACGATGGCCATGAAAGCGGCCGATAAAAGAATTCTCACTGGGAACAGCTCTCTCAACGAAATCCATCCTTTGTGCCTCAAATAAAAGGCATTGAGCAGAGCAGCAGCGAGGAAGCCGCACACAGTTGACCATGCCGCACCGTAGATGCCTAATAGCGGCACAAGTGCAAGCGTGAGTATCCATTTCACCAGTACACTGAGAAGCACCACAACAGCCGGATACACAGTATGCCCGAGACCTTGAAGTAAAGCTGCTTGCGTAATCGCAATCGAAGTAAATGCGATGGAAATACAGAATATTTGCAGCGCATCGGTACCTAAATCATTACGAAAAAGCATGATGTTGACTGACGAAAGAATACAAATCAGCCCAACTGCTGAACCAATCCCTAAAACCGATGTAGTCTTAAACGATGTCCGTACTTTTTGCCTGATCGCTTCATGCTCTCCATTCCTCATGGCAGCAGATAAAAATGGCACAAGAGAGGTTCCAATGCTAATGGCAAACACCGTCCCTAGCTGTAAAAACGGCTGTCCTCGGTCATATACACCTTTTGCCGCCTTTGCCGCGGCTTCACTCAGACCCTCACTGCGTAGCAACGCATACAGATGAAAGGCATCAATCATTTGCATCCATAAAATGAGCAGTCCGCTGACACAAATCGTGAATGTATATAGCACCAAACTCTTCAAAACATCCTTTTTCCGGAGTGTCGCCTGCTTGACTATCATAGGTGCAGAAGACTGTTTTCGGTAAGTCAGACAAAGAAAAAGAAGCAGGATAAGCGAGGCCGCACTTCCGGCTATGGAGGAGAAGACCGCGCCCGCTCCTGTTTCATAAAGCGAATAGCCGTGCCTGACGAAATAAAAGGATAAAACAAGCAAGACGCCTACCCTAATAAGCTGCTCCACCAATTGAGAAACAGCCGTTGGAAGCATCATACCGTCACTCTGAAAAACGCCTCTCAGCATCACGGTAAGCGGCAGGAATAAAAATACGAAGGCACTCATTTGGATGAGCAGAATTAATTGACTGTCCGCCATAAGGCTCGCAATTCTACCTGCTCCTATGTAAAGACAAAGAAACAAGACCAGGCTCAGTAAAGTGATATAGACCAAGGATACCCTTGTAATGATCCGTCGATTCTCTTCCCCATGTTCACTCAAAAGCTTGGACACCATGACAGGAAACCCTGTGGTGCCGAGCATGATCGCAATACCAAGGAAGGGGTACACTTGCTGATAAATATAAAATCCAGTGTCTCCTACGATGTTCTGGAACGGAACACGATAAACGGCACTTAGTACCTTTGATAACAACCCTGCGATGGTCAAAATCACCGCACCTTGGAAAAGCCAATGCGGCTGATTTACAGCATTTTTCATGGATGGCTCCTTTAAAAATAGATCTACAGTTAAACGCACTCATTATATCATACGTCAATGAAAAGCCGTTTCTTTCTAAGGAGTAGACGACACATTCCCCGTTTTGTTTCATCCCATATAAAAAACGCCGACAAAATCAAATGATTTCATCGGCATTCTTTCGTTTTATCAAAATGATATAGAATTATTAGACCTAATGTTCCATTTGACGGGCTAAGAAGCCAGCTGCCGTTTCTGCTGCTTTATGCTCCACTTCCCCCATTGAACGCTCTTTAGAAAATAAGACGACGGCGCCAATCGGATCTCCGTTTGCAACAATAGGTGCAATGGTATAAGCAGATACGTCATCATCAATACCATCGACAAGTTGAATTTCTTTTTTGCTTTCTTCTAAAACAGAATTACGCTGGTCCATTGTTCGTTCAAGTAAATCACTGATGGATTTGTTTAAGTACTCTTTTTTCGAACTGCCGGATACAGCAATATACGTATCTCGATCACAAATCAGGATGGAATGACCCAAACTGTCGAATAATGCATCAGCATATTCCTTTGCAAAGTCTCCTAGCTCACTAATCGGCGAATACTTCTTCAAAATTACTTCTCCATCGCGGTCGACGAAAATCTCAAGCGGATCTCCTTCCCGGATGCGCAATGTTCTGCGAATCTCCTTCGGAATAACCACTCTACCTAGATCATCGATGCGGCGTACAATTCCAGTTGCTTTCATTCACTGCTGCCTCTCTTTCGTTTGATGATGTGTTGGGTGAATGGAGCAAAAGCGTCCACTTTATGCAACATTCACCACTTGACCCTGAGATTAGTATCCGTCACATCAAACGTAATATACACGAGAGACAAACAAATTTTTATGAAGATGGAATGGTTTCTTTTTTCACATCTTGAAGGCCTCGAAGCATATTCAGAACGATTTCAAGCCATTCCTCCGTCTTCTTGCCTTTCGTCTGGACAGAAATAATTAGCTTGCTGCCTTCCATTCCTAAGCCAATATCACGACCATATTTACTGCCGAGCGCAAATAATTTTTGACCGTCGATTTCACCGCTTGCTTGCTCTTCAAGGGTGAGTCTGACAATGCCTTTCTCCATCTTGATTAATTCAACACGTTCCTGCACTGCGTATACTTTCATTGTCGCAATCGTGAACAAATCCGCCACTTCTTGCGGATATTCACCGAATCGATCGATCATTTCATCTTGAAGCTCTTTTCGCTCTTCAATGGATCCAATCGCTCTGAATTGTTTATACATCTCAATCTTCTGCTTGCCATCCGAAATGTAAGTGTCTGGGATATAGGCATCGATTTGCAGATCGATTTCCGGTTCGAATTTATCTTGAGCCGTCGTATCGCCTCTTCTTTCTTCAATGGCTTCTTTCAGCATTTGAGAATAGAGATCGAATCCAACAGAATCAATGAATCCATGCTGCTGTGCACCAAGTAAATTGCCTGCTCCTCGAATTGTTAAATCTCGCATCGCAATTTTAAATCCTGATCCGAGCTCTGTGAATTCTTTAATGGCTTGAAGTCTCTTCTCTGCTACTTCAGACAAAACTTTATCTTTTCGATACGTGAAATAAGCATATGCGACACGATTTGAGCGTCCTACTCGTCCTCTTAGCTGGTACAGCTGAGAAAGCCCCATTTTATCCGCATCATGGACGATGAGCGTGTTCACATTCGGAATATCGACTCCCGTTTCAATGATGGTGGTACTGACCAATACATCTGATTCACCTTCAAGGAAATTGATCATCACTGATTCCAGTTCGTTCTCACTCATTTTCCCATGTGCATAGCTGACTTTCGCATCTGGGACTAGCATAGAGATTTCATCTGCTTTACGTTCAATATCCTCGACACGGTTGTACAGGAAGTACACTTGACCACCACGTGCTAGTTCTCGCTCAATCGCTTCTCTAACTAAAGCGCCATTGTACTCGACCACATAGGTTTGAACAGGGAAACGGTTTTCAGGCGGTGTTTCAATAACCGATAAATCCCGTACGCCAAGCATAGACATATGCAGCGTACGCGGAATTGGCGTAGCCGTTAATGTCAGAACATCAATATTGGCTTTCATCTGTTTAATTTTCTCTTTATGCGTGACACCAAAACGCTGCTCTTCATCAATAATCAACAGACCTAAGTCTTTATAAACAATATCTTTCGAAAGCAAACGATGTGTACCGATCACCATATCTATCGTTCCATTTTTCAACCCTTTTAACGTTTCAGTTGTTTCTTTTCTCGTACGGAAACGGCTCAGCTGAGCGATTTTAACAGGATAGTCTTGGAATCGGTCCATAATCGTGTCAAAATGCTGCTGCGCTAAGATGGTTGTCGGCACAAGCAGTGCAACCTGCTTCCCGTCAGCAATTGCTTTGAAGGCGGCTCGAATCGCTACTTCTGTTTTTCCGTATCCCACATCTCCACAAAGCAGGCGGTCCATAGGACGTTCCCGCTCCATATCTTGTTTGATTTCATGAATCGAACGGATCTGATCATCTGTTTCCTGATAAGGGAACGCTGATTCAAACTGGCGCTGCATCTCATGATCAGGCGAGAAGGCATACCCTTTGCTTGCCTCACGTTCTGCGTACAGCTTAATGAGATCATCTGCGATGTCCTGTACAGAGGACTCCACTTTTTTCTTCACACGTTTCCAATCGCTGCCGCCTAGTTTGTACAGCTTTGGTTCTTTACCTTCTGATCCAACATATTTCTGCACCTGATCAATTTGTTCAACCGGTACATAAAGCTTGTCGCTTCCTTGATAATGAATATTTAAATAATCTTTATGAATGCCGCCGATTTCAAGCGTTTCAATTCCTAAATACTTACCAATCCCGTGGTTAATATGCACCACATAATCGCCGACTTGAAGCTCTGAATAGCTCTTAATTCGCTCTGCATTGGTCAGCTTTTGCTTACGTGCCTGCTTCTTCACACGCTTTTTGAATAGCTCGCCTTCTGTGATCACGGCAATTTTCGATAACGGTAGTTCAAAGCCTGTTTGCAGCTCACCTTGTAAAATATACACCTGTCCGCTTACAAGCTCTGCGTCCGGCTTAGCAAGAGCGGCTTCAATGTCATAATCATGTAAGACAGAAGACAGTTTGTCTGTCCGTTCTTCATCCGCACCTAAGAAAACAACTGTGTATTGTTGTTTTTTGTAGCGTTCTATTTCACTTGCAAGCACATTCATCTGCCCGTGGAAATTCTGCATTTGCTTACTAGAGACATTGACGATATTTTGCGGATTTGTCTGCTGGACATGTCTCAGGAACAAGGAGTAGTACAGAATTGACCGGGATTGTCGATTGATCAGTTGTTGGAACGGGAAAGAAAGGGTTAAATCATGAAGGATATTGCCTTCTTCAAGCAGGCTAATGGTCCAATCCGCTTCTTCCTGCTCAAGTTGTTCTTCCATCTCCTGAATTCTGCTTATTTCATCTAAAATAATAATCGTATCCTGTGAAGTGTAATCTAGCAAACTAGCAGGTTTTTCATAGAAATAGGACAGGTACTTCGTCATTTCCTGTGTCACGATACCTTCTAGCAGCTTCTCTCGATCAGCAGTAATATGTTGATGCAGCAATTCTTTTTGCTGGTCCGAGTTGAATTTCTTTAAGCTATTCGCAAGTCCTTGATCAAGCTGTTCAATGGCTCTCACTCGTTCAGGGCCTCTGACAATAAGCTCTTTTGCGGGACCGATTTTAATTTCTTGAAGTGTTTCTAATGAACGCTGTGTATCCGAATGGAACGTTCGAATTGAGTCTACTTCTGTATCAAACAGCTCAATACGGATCGGATGATCTTCCGTTAACGAATAAATATCAATGATTCCTCCGCGCACACTAAAATCTCCGGGCGCAGCAACCATCGACGTCCGGTCATAACCGATTTGCACAAGCTGTTTTGAAAACGCCTCCAAATCAATTTCTTCACCAAGCTTTAAATGGATCTGACTCTCCTTCCAGAGCTCAACTGGCGGAAGCATTCTGCGCACCGCAGCAGCCGGGGTGACGATAATGGGGTTCTCTCCATTCGCCAGCCGGTTCAGCACATCTAGACGCTGTGCTCTGAGCTCAGGACTCGCCACGGCAATTTCTGAAGCAATAAGTTCATTCACAGGATAAAGAAGGACCGAGCGATCTGACATCACACTGGCAAGATCATCTGTTACCTTCTGCGCTTGATACAAGTTGTGAGTCACAATAAACATCGGCCGCTTAAGTTCGTCTGATATAGCGGCTGTAAATAAAGATCTGACGGAGCCTGATAGTCCGGCGAGCAGTTGTTCTTTTAAACCTTCCTTTAGCCCATTAAAAATGGACTGAAAATCATCACTTTGTTTGATAAATGATTGTATATTTTTCATTTGGCTCCTCCTCCCTGCTTGTTTAAAACAGAAAAACGCTTTGGTCTATTATCTACACCAAAGCTTTTTATTGAATAAAGGTATGATACTGATGGTAATCAGGATTTCTTTCGAGCGCCTCTTGGCAATCTTCACAAATGGTTTGTACATGTAAATCACCATTTTCCCTATAAGAAATCATATCGTTTCTTTCCTCATTTGTTAAGTGATGAAATCCGAGTGCTTCACTTTGAACAGCAGATTCATCTAGACTGCCAACCTTTACACCACAGTGCCGGCAGTAATAATGCAAAGCCATACGTGATCCTCCCATGCTGAGATTTTATGATCAGTATGTGCTTTGCTTATCATTCTTATACCTTTTTGTTAAAATCATTCATCACTTCTAAAAATGGCTTTGTTAAAGCCGCCTCACAAGCTTCGACAGACGCCTGAATGGCAGATTCGATATCTGGCTGCTCCTCTTCAGAAAAGCGTCCTAGAACGTAATCGACGACCTTCATGCCATTTTGAGGACGTCCAATACCGATACGGAATCGGTCAAACTCAGGTGACCCTAAATGCTGAATCAACGATTTGATTCCATTATGCCCGCCTGCACTTCCTTTTGTACGCAAACGAATTCGGCCAGTTGGCAAATCAAGATCATCATAGATGACTTTCAAATGTTCAAGGGGAATATCATAGTAATCCATTAGTGGACGCACGCATTCTCCTGATAAGTTCATATATGTAAGCGGCTTTACAAGTAGAACCTTTTGCCCTGAAACAAACCCCGTTCCAAATTGTCCATGGAACTTTGATTGATTTAAAGGGATGTCCCATTTTTTCGATAATTCATCTATTGTCATAAACCCGACATTATGTCTTGTTTTTTCATATTCTTTTCCTGGATTACCTAATCCAACAAACGCAATCATGAAACCAAAAACCTCCTTTGTCACAAAGCACACGCCTAAAAAATGAGCCAATAGGATTGCCTCATGTAAAACGTATGAATTCTTTTCATTCTAGCACAAAAGACGCAACCGCGGGAGGGTTACGTCTCTAAATGACCAGTTATTCTCCATCGTTATCCTTTTCTTTAATAGCCTCAGGTTCTTTTGGTTCCTCTTCGCTATCCGGTTCAGGAACCTCTGATTGCTGAGGTGGTAAAATGGATGCCACGACTTCTTCTGGATCGTTATTCACTTGATATGATGACTGAACAGGCAAATCAGCGACTGTTAGGACATCATTCACTTCTAAGTTTGTAATATCTGCTTCTATATGCTGTGGGATATCTTTTGGTTTCGCTGTAATGGATAGTTCAAATAGTGGCTGCTGAAGCACACCGCCATCTTTAACTCCTTTAGATTCGCCAATCAACTGAACAGGTACATCCGCTTCAATTTCACGCTGCAAATCGACCACTTGGAAGTCTGCATGGACAAGCTCATTTTTCAGCGGGTCTGTTTGTAATTCTGTGACCATCACGGATTTTGTTTCACCGTTTACGTCCAATGTGATGATTGTATTCTTCCCTTCATCACGTAAGGTCTTTAATAAATCGATGCTGTCTAGTGAAACAGCCAGATTGTCTGTATTTTTTCCGTATATGACACCAGGAACGTGTCCTGAATGACGGATTTTTTGCAGTGTGGAACGTTTGAAATCAGTTCTTTTATTTGCTTTTAAAGTTGCCATATTCAGCACCATCCTATTTCTTTTTTGTCACTACTCTCATAATTACCCATAACCGAATCATTTTAAACCTATTTACCGTGAATGATGATAGCAAAAAGACCCCAAGCGGATGCTTAAGGCCTTTTTTAATCAGAAAATTAGCTGAAAAGGTAGCTCACAGATTCTTCTTCATGTACACGGATGATGGCTTCTGCAAGCAAAGGCCCAACTGAAAGCGGAATGAATTTCCCAACTTTCTTGTCATCTGTTAAGTGAATACTGTTTGTCACAACTAATTCTTTAATTTTAGAGTTTGTGATACGTTCTACTGCTGGTCCAGACAATACTGGGTGAGTACAGCAAGCATAGACTTCAGCTGCTCCATTTTCCACAAGTGCATTTGCAGCAAGTGTAATAGTACCAGCTGTATCAATAATATCATCGATGAGAATCGCCGTTTTGCCTTCAATGTTACCAATGATGTTCATGACTTCAGCAACGTTTGGCTTTGGACGACGTTTGTCGATAATGGCGATTGGTGCTTTCAGGCGATCTGCCATTTTACGCGCACGTGTCACACCACCGTGGTCAGGAGACACAACGACGATATCATTCAAGTTTTTCTGTTCGAAATAGTTTGTTAAGATTGGCACAGCCATTAAGTTATCGATTGGAATATCAAAGAAACCTTGGATTTGCGGCGCATGAAGATCAAGTGCAATGACACGTGTAGCACCAGCTGTTTCAAGTAAGTTCGCAAAAAGCTTCGCAGTGATTGGCTCACGAGGTTTTGCCTTACGATCTTGACGTGCATATCCGTAATAAGGGATCACAATATTGACCGTTTTCGCAGAAGCGCGTTTTAGTGCATCTACCATAATAAGCAGCTCCATAATGTGCTCATTCACTGGCGCACTAGTGGATTGAATGACATAACAATCACACCCGCGGATACTTTCTTCAATATTGATTTGGACTTCACCGTCACTAAAGCGTTTAACAGAGCTCTTTCCTACATCAACTCCGATACGATCGGCAATTTCTTTAGCAAGTTCAGGGTTTGAATTCAAAGAGAAGATCTTTAAATTCGCATCAGCATAACGATTAGACATGGTAAACCTCCGGGTATTTGGATTATTTTTTATGAATATTTTTCACATAATCTTCTTTATTGACTTGTCTTGCTCTAGCAATAGACAATGCATCCTGCGGTACATCTTCTGTAACCGTTGAACCAGCTGCAACATATGCCCCTTTTCCGACAGTGACTGGTGCCACGAGATTTGAATTACAGCCAATAAATGCGCCATCTTCAATCTTCGTTAAGAATTTGTTCTTCCCATCATAATTGACTGTAATCGATCCACAACCAAGGTTTACATCAGTTCCGACCTCTGCATCTCCAATATAGCTTAGATGAGATGCTTTGCTGCGGTCTCCGAAAACCGTTTTCTTGATTTCGACAAAATTCCCGATTTTCACTTCATCGCCAATTTTCGACAACGGGCGAATATGAGCAAACGGCCCAATTGTCACATCGACTCCAACCTCACTATCGCAGACGACAGATTGCTTAATCACTGTGCGGTCTCCGATGATGCTGTCAACAATTTCAGTGTTTGGCCCAATAATAGCGTCTGCACCGATTTTCACATTCCCTTTGATGACCGTCCCAGGATAAATCATTGTATCTTCACCAATAACTGCATCAGGTGAAATATACGTGTTCTCAGGATCAATCAAGGTCACACCATTTTTCATATGCTGATGATTAATACGTCGCTTCATGAATTGCTCTGCTTGTGATAGAGCGATACGATCATTGACTCCAAGTGTTTCCTCAAATTGCGGAGTTTGATACGCTGCAACTGTTTGCCCTTCATTCTTTAAAATTTCAATGACGTCTGGCAAATAGTATTCACCTTGAGCATTTTCATTCGATACTTGCTCAATCACACGGAAGAGATCTTCATTTGAAAAGCAATAGGTCCCTGTATTAATTTCATTCACTTGACGTTCTGCATCATTCGCATCTTTATGCTCCACAATTTTCACAACAGCACCGGTTTCATCACGAATAATACGACCATAACCTGTTGGGTCTTCCGCACGTGCTGTTAAAATAGTGACTTTCGCTTGATGTTTTTGATGCTCGCTCAACATAGCTTCCATTGTTTCCGCTGTCAATAATGGTGTATCACCACAAATGACAATGGTTGTTCCCTTTTCCTGCGCAAGGAACGACTTTGCTTGTTTGACGGCATGTGCTGTTCCCAGCTGTTCTTCTTGAAGTGCATACTCACTTCTGTCTCCAAGCTGCTCTTTGACGTCCTCTGCTCCATGACCGACAATCGTCACTAGCTTGGCTAAAGAAAGCTTTAACGCTTCGTCTGCCACATGCTCGACCATTGGTTTTCCGCAAACTGGATGAAGTACTTTGTATAGCTTTGACTTCATTCTCGTTCCTTTTCCCGCTGCTAAAATCACTGCGAACCGCTTATCCATTGATTGGCCTCCAATATCCCTATTATCCATAGAAAAATATATCCTAAATAAGGACTGATTTCAAGGATACAAGAGGAAGTGCATTAATTTTCTAATGAATGGGAGACATAAGGAACAAGAGAAAAAACGCAAAAAAGACAGCATTTAAAAGAAAACATTCATTTTCTCTTAAAGCTGTCTTTTTAGGTTCACATATCTTTAAGAAGCTCCAGCTTCTTCATATTCAATTGTCTCTTCCTCTTCACCTAAGCGATGATACTCATTTAAAACAGCATCTTGAATTTTACCTCGAGTGCTTGAATTAATTGGATGTGCAATGTCGCGAAACTCTCCATCAGGCGTGCGTTTGCTAGGCATTGCAACAAACAAGCCATTGTTTCCATCAATCACACGAATATCATGAACAACAAATTCGTGGTCCAGCGTGATGGATGCAATCGCCCTCATGCGACCATCGGTATTCACGCGGCGTAATCTTACGTCAGTAACTTCCACAGTAGTTCACCACCTTTTCCCAATATAAAAGCATTACTTAGGTATTCAACGATTGTGGTGATTCTCCTGCTCTTTTTTTAAACTTTTTTTGAAATATCGGGATATTTATACATTTTTTGTCATATTGGTGACGGCGCTTACATTCTCTTCGCGAAAAAAAGACATCATGATGATGTCTTTTCCTGCATATGATGAAACTAAACGGCTTTCGTTAAGATTGCCTGTTTACTTGACTAATGCAATCACTTCAATTTCTACGAGTGCATCCTTAGGAAGTCTTGCTACTTCCACACAAGAACGAGCTGGCTTATGTGTATGGAAATACTCACCGTACACTTCATTTACTTCTCCGAATTGTTCCATATCTTTGATAAAAACTGTTGCTTTCACGACTGTCTCAAAGGAAGCACCTGCCGCTTCAAGTACGGCATTAAGATTACGAAACACTTGATGAGTTTGTTCTTTAATATCTCCATTTACAAAGTCTCCAGCTGCCGTTAATGGAATCTGCCCGGAGCTGTAAAACATGTTATTGACTATAATCCCTTGAGAGTAAGGTCCAATGGCTGCTGGTGCATGTTTGGTTTGAACAACTTTTGTCATATCAATCTCTCCCATTCAACTACATGTTTTCAATTCTTAAGCTTTCGAATGAAAAAACTCGTGGAAATTGCCTTCATTAATCTCAATGATCTTCTGCTTCATATCAATGGTTGAAAGCTTTAAAAGCGATACATATTCATCAACGAGACGTTCATCTACGCCTTCGTCTTCTAAAAGAACACCGATCCCTGCAACATTTGCATTAAATTCCTCAAGCAAATTCACCATGCCGTTAATGGTTCCGCCAGCTTTCATAAAGTCATCAATGATCAGGACATTGGACCCTTTATCTAAGCTCCGCTTTGCCAGTGACATGGTTTGAATTCGATTTGACGAACCTGATGCGTAGTTAATACTTACAGTTGATCCTTCAGTTACTTTATTATCTTTTCTAACGATCACAACCGGCACATTTAAATAACCCGCAACAGAATAGGCAATTGGAATACCCTTTGTCGCAACGGTCATGACGACGTCAATCGCACGGTCTGCAAAGATGGTCGCAAATAGCTTACCGATTTTCGCAAGGATTGATGGATTACCTAAAACATCGGTTAAATATAAATAACCGCCAGGAAGTACACGTTCAGGAGTCGATAGAGCTTCTCCGATATCGTTTACTACGTCGTCTGCTTCTTTTAGGTGAATCTTCGGAATATATTTCACTCCGCCAGCAGCACCAGGTACAGTAAGCAATGTGCCTATTCCCTGCTGTTCGAAGGTCTGTTTGATAATCGTTAAGTCTTCACTAATGGAGGACTTCGCAGATTGATATCTTTCTGCAAAAAAGGTTAACGGTACTAGTACGTGCGGGTGGGCTAACAAGTAATTTGTTAAGTCCACCAATCTGCCGCTTCGACGAAACTTCATGAACTTACCCCCAGAACCCGAATAATTTATGATAAATATAACTTAATATACGGATTTAATCAAGGGCATTTTGTTCGCCGATCATGCGGACAGCGTATACTTGATCACAAAACCCTCTCAGTCCGTTATATATTCTTTGTACCTTCGATTCATATTGAATCAAACCAAATACTGTAGGGCCGCTTCCACTCATTAAAACAGCGTCAGCACCGAAACGCTTCATCTGTCTTTTGATCATATCTACTTCTGGATACATCTTTAATGTCACAGACTCAAGAACGTTTCCGAGCGAGCCGCACATTTCTTTATAATCTTTCGCTTCAATCGCTTCAATCATACGCTCTACATTCGGGTGTTCTACTTTGCTTGCGTCATATTGTCTATAGACTTCTGCTGTAGATACCCCAATCACCGGCTTCGCTAAAATCACCCAGCAATGCGGCGGTGTCGCAATATGCTTCAGCTTTTCTCCACGTCCTGTCGCTAGTGCTGTGCCTCCGTGTACACAAAAAGACACATCTGAGCCAATCTCCGCCCCAAGCTCAGCTAGTTCATCTAACGTGAGGTTCAACTTCCACAAACGATTTAAACCGCGAAGTGCTGCTGCTGCATCACTGCTGCCTCCAGCCAAACCTGCTGCTACTGGAATTGTTTTTGTGATGACAATGGATACACCTTTTTGAATACCGAACCTTGTTTTAAGTAATTTAGCCGCCTGATATGCCAAATTACGCTGATCATCTGGCACGAATCGATTATGAGATGATACACGGATTTCATCCTTGTCCAGCTCCGTCAACTCTAGTCGATCTGCAAGGTCTATTGTTGTCATCACCATCTCCACTTCGTGATATCCATCCGGTCTTTTTCCATGAACATCAAGTGAGAGATTAATTTTTGCCGGTGCTTTTTCTAAAATACGCAAACATTTCACCTACTTCTCCATCTAAACATAAGTATCAATATTGTATCACATTTGATGGATCTGATGAATATAGGCTTTTACGCCGAGCACACTGACTTTTTCATCAAAAAAAGCCAGAGACACCTGAGGTATCCCTGACCGTTTTTCTATCGTTGATTCTCATCCTGAGCCATGTGCTGTTGAGCTAATTCAATGGCACGTTTGACCATATTACCTGCGTCACGCGCACGAATTTCTCCCCAGCCTCCATTTTTGACGGTATCATAAAATCCAAGATCCTTCGCCAGCTCGTATTTGAACTCATCTGACATAATCCCTCGGCGTCTACCCAAACGAAACAGCCCCTTTAGTCGAGAATTCGAATCAGTGCCACCGCTTGGGTGGCTTTCTTATTTTGTATCGAATCCTTTCTTTTACCCCTTTCAAAAAATGGACAGGCTCCCATTCAGAAAAAAAGGCAAAACAAAAAGCAGTAAACAAAAAGTTCACTGCCCATTAATAGGCGACTGAGCTAGCGGTATCATCGAACGTTAATTCGACCGTCTCAGTCAGTATATCTGCATAACTATAAGAAACTCTTTCAAACGAATTCTCATCTTGATCTAATTGAATCACAAATACAGAAGGGTACGTTTCAGCTAAAATGCCCGAACGCTCAATTGTTTTACGGCGGCCCCCGTTAGCCTTTAACGTCAAACGTTTACCTAAGTTACCATCAAGCGATCTTTTGATGTCGGACAAAGTCTTCGCCATTGCATCCACCTCACTGAGATAATTATACAACAACGGCCCGTTTTTGTCAAATAAAAATTAAATTATATCAACCAACACGAGCCATTGTCAACAAAATAATTTTGACAAACTTCTACCTTTTCTTCTCCCTATTTTTCTCAAATTCCGGTGAATTATGTATCCTTTTGCAAATTCTTTTTGAACATAAAAAAAACCAGACTGAAATCAGTCGGGTTATGTCGATTCATGGTCTCTTTTATATGGCATACCTACCCTTAGAACACCCTTCGTCTCGATGCCTCCGAGCCCTTTTTCTCTTGTTAATGTATTACGGAGCACATCCCACACGTTGATTCGATCTACAAATGGAGTGAAGCTGATCTTCGCAACGATATAAACGGGGTCGAGCGCATGGATATTCACACGGGAAGGCGAACTCGCAAAATTGGCACCTGCTTGGATCAATGATTCGAAATGAGATTGACAGGCACCAGCAAAGATCACAAGCTGATCTAAATGAGGGATTTTTCGTCTGGCTTTTTGAACCGTTTCAACAAAATGACGAGAATGACGATATGCACCGATATCATGT
The DNA here is from genome assembly GCF_038610765.1 of Bacillus sp. FSL R5-0422. Lineage (NCBI taxonomy): Bacteria > Bacillati > Bacillota > Bacilli > Caryophanales > Bacillaceae > Bacillus > Bacillus sp. FSL R5-0422. The sequence goes on along the minus strand of NZ_CP152014.1, from coordinate 54,493 downwards.
ACGCCGCCCTTTTGCTTTGAATATGCATCATGTCCTGTGATAACCAATATATCTGGTCGATACTGATCAATTAACGAGTCAATCATGCTTGGCATTTTCTTCTCATGGCAATGCACCCCATACACAGGTACACCAATTCGTTCATATACATCTAAGCATTTCTTTAAGTATGAAGCATCTCCATCTAAATGAAGGACCTTTCCAGGCATGTGAAAATACTGCTCCTGATGCTGATATTGCCCTGACGTATAATACTCTTGTTTTTCCCGCAGCAGCTGATAATCCTGTCTTAGTAAGTCGAGCGATTCATTGATTTTTCGTTCGTCATTTTTCTGTCTAGTCAGCTGTTCCTCTTTTTGAACCTTGACGAGATCTGACAACTTGGCATCAGCAATTAACCTCACTTCATTCCCATGCAATATGGCGGTGGCTTCGTGCTGATCGGTCTCATCAATTCGAATGATTCGAAACAAAATATCCATTTGATAGGATGCCCTTGTCACCATATCTCCTATTTGAAATTGCATGCTTTTCACTCCACAATCAGGCTCATATCCTGTTGGTATCGTCTTGCACTAAATATGTTCGTCTTTCATATGTGCTGTTCTTTCTAGCCTATGCCCGAACAAGCGAAGTGGTGAAAAACAAAAAAAGCCCTTAAAACAGGGCTTTTTGTAAAACATTCGACAAACGGGCAAATTCCTCAATGGATAATGACTCGCCGCGGCGCTTTCCATCAATGTCTGCTGTTTGAAGTGCTTCTTCAATGATCGCTTTATGTTGCTTTCCATCAGGTAAGTTGTTCATGAGGTTATTCATCAATGTTTTCCGGCGCTGACCAAAGCTCGCACGTATCAATTGAAAGAAAAATTCATCATTTTCTACTGATACGGCAGGCGTTTCACGAACGGTCAACTTGATCACAGCCGAATCGACATTTGGCTGTGGAACGAAAACCGTTTTAGGCACAACCATCACTGTTTTCGCTTCTGTATAGTATTGAACTGCGATAGAAAGCGAATTGTATTCCTTTGATGAAGGAATAGCGGCCATACGATCTGCTACTTCTTTTTGCAGCATGACCACAATCCCTTTCAATGGAAGGTTTTCTTCAAGCAGCTTCATAATAATCGGTGTCGTCACGTAATATGGAAGGTTGGCGACCACCATCACTTCTTTACAATCAGCAAAATTTTCCTCGATGACTTTTCCCACATCTGCCTTTAATACATCTTGATGAATGATCGTGACATTATCATATGGAGAAAGCGTATCGTTTAAAATAGGCAATAAGCGCTGATCGATTTCAAAAGCGGTGACCTTCTTTGCACGCTTAGCGAGCTGCTCGGTCAATGCACCGATACCAGGCCCAATCTCAATCACGCCAGTCTCATCTGTCACCTCTGCGTGATCGACAATACGATCGAGTATATTTGTATCAATTAAAAAGTTCTGCCCCAAGCTCTTTTTAAAAGAGAAACCGTATTTCTTCAGTATTTCCTTCGTTCTGATGGGTGTCGCTATATCTTTATTCATCGGCTTCCTCCTGCATGACGGTCTTTAAGGCCGCAATAAAATCATGTTTGGTTATTTGGAACATGTGAAGGCGCTTATGCAGCTGCTTCGCATTGGTATATCCTATATTTAAAAGCACACCTAGTCTTTCGCGGCGACGTTTCGATGATTCGCCTCCTATAAGGCCTGCGTCAAATAAGTCATCTAATGTAATGTCACTTTCCGTTACTTCCATTTCCTCATGGACATGGGCAAGGCATTCCCGAATACTGTCCAAAGAAGCGTGCTCGACACCAATTCCTTTGTCCCGCTTCGCCTTCGCAAGATGTTTTGGCAAAAATGCGTGCTTACAGCCAGGAACCGCTTCTGCGATGGTTTTCCGGATCTTCTCCCCAGGGAAATCAGGATCAGTTAAAATAATGACCCCTCTCGTCTCCTGAGCGAGACGCACTTGTTGAATAACTGTATCGCCAATGGCTGATCCGTTTGTTTCGATCGTATCTGCATCAACTGCCATCTTCACTCTCGCAGTGTCGTCACGACCTTCCACCACAATGATTTCTTTGATTTTCATGTATTCCTCCGCTTGCAAAAACAATAAACAATTTTTGGTTAAAAAACGAAACCTTTTATGCTGTTTTTGCGTCTAATTAATTAGAAAACAGTGCTTCTATTATAACCAAAAAAACAGAGGGTGCGCAAAGCCCTCTGTTCATATAAATGATTTGATGTGTTTATTTGAGCACTCTAATTTTCACTCGTTTATTTCCCCATTGATAAGCTGCCGACTTATTTGGGACGAACACATCAATTTTATTCCCTTTTATAGCAGATCCAGTGTCTGATGCAACGGCATATCCATAGCCTTCCACATACACTTTAGAGCCTAGCGGAATGACACTCGGATCAACTGCTATGACCTTTGCACCTGGATTTGATTTTAAATTATATCCTGTTGACGTTCTACCGGTACATCCAGCACAGCTCGCTGTATAAGCTGTCGACGTCACATAAAATTCTTTTCCTGACGATTCATTGCTTCTTGAAACGGCAGGTGTCGCTTTAGGCTCTTCTTGGGACTCTTGTGTACCAACGGCCACTAAACGATCCTTGCTATCTTTTTCAGTCACTTCTTTAATCAATTCTTTAGACACCACTTTGCCGTTTTCTTTCACAATGGCATAGTGCTTCTTCAATTTACCTTCTTCACCTTTTTTAAGCACCTTCTCTTTTCCCTTTTCAAGAGAACGATCCTTTTTATGTTTGGTATCAAAAGCAATTTTCTCTTCCACTACATCGGTGACTTTTTCCACCCGAGTGATCTGAATATCTGCGCTTTTTTTAGTTATATGACTATGTAACGCAGGTTTGATCTTATCGTGCTTCTTGAGCTTCAGCTCTTGTTGCTTTAAAAAGTCAGCGACCGTAGTCGAAGTGGTCCACACTTTTTTCTCTTTCCCTCCATCATTTACACTGACCTCGAAGGCCTGCTCAACCACAAGATCCATATCTTTTTTAATCTTGTCATTTTTTCCTGGAGTTACTTGATCGTGCTTCCCAATATCTATCTTCTCATTCTTCAATAATGCTCCAACCGTCTGATCTGTTGTCCATATCGTTTTCTCTTTCCCATCTAGGGTTAGATGAACCGGTATAGCCGCATCATACACAATGTTCATGTTGTCTTCAATCTTTGTATTTAGACTTGGAGAGATATGATCCTCCGCCTTGGTTTTTATTCCAAGGTCTGAAAGCAGCTGTGCTACTGTCTCTTCATGTGTACGAATTGTCTTCTCTTTACCATTGATTGAAATGGTAATAGACTGCTTAGTGAGCTCATGCGCACCGTAAGCCGTCCCAGTTCCAGCTAAAAGCAAGCAAACAACTAGTAATAAAACCTTGCCTTTTCCTAGCTTTACAGAAAACAGATTTTTCATTTTTTGTACGATGAAAAACGCCTCCTTCTCCTCGGAGAGATTATATAGAGTATCTCAAAACCTGTCAACCCTTCCACCCACTGTACAAAAATGCTCGATTGTACCCCTATTATGGGAGTTTAATGGAAGGAAGGGAAGAAAGACTTATCGACAACTTATCCTATGAAGAGGCGTAATCGTGTAGAACATTTTCGTTATGTTTCACAAATGGACAAGCTTAAACAAGGATTGACATCATATACTGTCAGTTTATACCGAAAACTTTTTTTGCATTTTTTGTGGTCAATTCAGCAAGCTCTTCAAAGCTTATTTCTCGTAACTCCGCGATCTGTTCTGCAATATATTTCACATAACTCGGCTCATTACGTTTTCCTCTAAATGGCGCTGGCGTTAAGTATGGGCAGTCTGTTTCAATCAAAAGCCGGTCACTTGGTATGTCCTTGACCACTTCTTTCGGTTTTTTGGCATTTTTAAATGTCACAGGTCCACCGAATGAAATATAAAAATTCATATCCATACACGCTTTTGCGATTTCTAGGCTACCAGTAAAGCAATGCATAATCCCTCCAACTTCAGCCGCTCCCTCTTCCCTTAAGATCGTCACGACATCTTCCGTTGCGTCACGATTATGAATAATAATTGGAAGATTCACTTCCTTCGCAAGAGCAATTTGGCGTCTAAAGACCTCTTTTTGCACATCTTTTGGCGACTTGTCCCAATAGTAATCGAGACCCATTTCTCCAATCGCAACGACTTTTTCATGTTGAGATAATTCTTTGATCCATAGCAAATCTTCATCTGTCATATCAACGGCATCGACTGGGTGCCAGCCAATGGCTGCATAGATGAAATCATACGCTTCAATTAATTCCATCGCTCTCGTAATTGTCGGGCGGTCAAACCCTACCACCACGATTTTTTCGACTTTTTCACTCTTCGCTCTTTCAATCACCTGCTCTAAGTCTTCATTATATTGTTCTGCATTTAAGTGGGCATGTGTATCAAATAACATCGTTGATTTCTCCTTTCGACAATTCTTCTAAAAAACAAAAGGTGTTCGACGAAATGTTACACGTGGAACACCTTTGTTGATTTATAAAATTTTTGTTCCATTTGCTAGAGATTGATCCACTTCAAGAACCTGCAATTTCCCACCAGTCTCTCCAGTTAAAATCATTCCCTGGGAAATTTCCCCTCTGAGTTTAACTGGTGTGAGATTCGCTACACAGACGAGCTTCTTCCCTACTAACTCCTCGGGTTGATAATGCTTGGCTATCCCTGAAACAATTTGTCTCTTTTCAAATCCAAAATCAAGCTGCAGCTTTAAGAGACGATCTGCTTTTTTCACTGGGGCTGCTTCCAGCACCTGTGCGACTCGAAGATCAACTTTTGAGAAATCATCAAAAGCAATTTCTTCTCCCAGCTCAGGTAATTCTGTTTCTTCTATTTCTATTTTCTCTTCTTCTACCTTTGGTGCACTTCCCTGCATTTTCTCTTTAATATATGCTACTTCTTCTTCAACCTCTAAACGCGGGAACAAAGGCTCTCCCTTTTGTACCGTCGCTTGTTGAATCGCACCGAAAGATAGAATGCTATCCCAGCTTTTAAGCTTTTCTTCTTCAATGCCAAGCTGGAAAAAGATTTTCTCAGGTGTTTTCGTTAGGAAAGGCGTTAAGAGCACTGCAGTGATACGCAATGATTCTGCTAAATGATACATGACAGAATGCAGCTCTTTTCGTTTTGTTTCGTCCTTTGCTAGCACCCACGGAGCTGTCTGGTCAATATATTTATTGGTTCTGCTGATTAATGTCCAAACATTTGAAAGAGCCACCGAGAATTCAAGGTTTTCCATCGCTTCTTCATAGGCTTTGACTGTTTGCTCTGCTACTGCTTTAAGTTCCTCATCAAACTCATTAACTGGACCCTTATAGCTGCTTAATGTACCGTCAAAATATTTTTGAACCATTGCCACTGTACGGTTAAGCAAGTTACCTAAATCATTGGCAAGGTCATAGTTTACACGTTCCACGAATCCTTCTGGTGTAAACACACCATCCGCACCAAAAGGTACTTCACGAAGGAGATAATAACGAAGGGCATCAAGACCGTAGCGATCTATTAATGTGACCGGATCGACTACGTTCCCTTTTGATTTAGACATCTTTCCATCTTTCATCAGTAGCCAACCGTGTGCGAAAATTTGTTTCGGCAGCGGCAGATCGAGTGCCATCAGCATAATTGGCCAATAAATCGTATGGAAACGAACAATTTCTTTCCCTACGAGATGCACGTTAGCAGGCCAATATTTTTTATATTTTTCATCGTGATCAGTTCCGTAACCAATCGCAGTTAAATAATTGAACAACGCATCAATCCATACGTAGATAACGTGCTTTGGATTATTTGGAACTTTAATCCCCCAATCAAAGGTTGTTCTTGATACAGCCAAATCCTCTAAACCTGGTTTGATGAAGTTATTGATCATTTCATTCTTTCTTGATTCAGGCTGAATGAACGTTGGATTCTTTTCATAATAGTCTAGTAAACGATCTGCATACTTACTCATACGGAAGAAATATGATTCCTCTTTAATTAATTCGACAGGATGTCCGCTGTCAGGGCTTTTCCCACCAGTGACTTCTCCTTTTTCATTGCGCTCAACATCCACAAGCTGTGTTTCCGTATAGAATGTCTCATCCGGAATACTGTACCAGCCTTCATATTGATCTAAATAGATATCACCTTGATCAAGTAGCTTTTGAAACACTTGCTCAATGATTTTCGTATGTCTTTTTTCTGTTGTACGGATGAAATCATCATTGGAAATGTCGAGTTTCTTCCATAGTGATTGAATGTCTGCTACGACCGGATCTAAATACTCGATCGGTGTGATGTTTTGTTCTTCAGCTTTTTGCTGAATTTTTTGTCCGTGCTCATCTGTACCCGTTAAATACATCACATCATAGCCTTGAAGACGTTTATAACGAGCCATAGCATCCCCTGCTACTGTCGTATAAGCATGTCCAATATGTAATTTTCCGCTCGGATAGTAAATAGGTGTTGTCAGATAGAACGTTTTTTTCTTTTCCGGCATGTTGGAACCTCCTGCGTGTGTGTAAATGTCAAAAACTCCCGCCCAATGGACGAGAGCGGTTATTATCATTACATGAAAATGTGTTAGATCCATTTATTAAATTTTGCACTTGTGCTTTCTCTATGATACCATCTTAGCCTTTAAGATCAAGCATATATACATAGAACAAGTTGAAATGATCGAAAAAGATGAGTTTTTCGAAAAAAACGACAAACCTGTCGACATTTTGTCGAATATTGTCGTATGAAATCTATTTCCAGATTTACAATTGTCTAATTTAGGGCAAAAGTCTTGTTAATCTGAGTTCGTCATTTCTTATATTTTCATAGAAAAAAGCCTCAAAATCCTTATAAATCAGTAGATTCAAGGTCTTTTGACTTTAAGAGTCATATTTTACAAACAATAGTAAACAAAATGATTGACGATTTATGGAAACCTTGTTATGCTATGAATGTAAGGAATTTGTCGAATAATGACGAAGATAATATTATATTAAGAATAAGAACTCTTTGGGAGGAGAATGAAGATGAAATCTACAGGTATTGTACGTAAAGTTGACGAATTAGGGCGCGTGGTGATTCCAATCGAACTTCGCCGTACTCTAGGAATCGCTGAAAAAGACGCTTTGGAAATTTATGTTGATGATGAAAAAATTATCCTAAAAAAATATAAACCAAACATGACTTGCCAAGTTACAGGTGAAGTATCAGACGATAACCTTAAACTTGCTAATGGTAAATTAGTTCTTAGCCGTGAAGGTGCAGAGCAAATCATTAACGAAATCCAAAACCAACTTCAATCACAAAAATAAGTTTGATATAAAAAAGGTTCTTGCACCGTTTGCAAGAACCTTTCTTTATTGTTCAATATGATAAGCATCGTATATGGTACGTTTTGGTACACCACGTTCGACGGCTGTACGCTTAATAGCTTCCTTCGACGTTAATCCTTCTTCTATGTAATGGATCACGTGTTCTTTTTCTGATAAGGACTTCCACCAAACTTCTTCATTTCGCTCTTCTTCATCTTGATCGTTCCCTTGTACGACAAGACAGAATTCACCTCGGATTTGATTTTCTGTCGCCCATGTCAGCACAGACTCCAAATCTCCACGAATAAACTCTTCAAATTTTTTCGTTAGTTCTCTCGTAATGGCGATATTCCGGTTGCCCCACACTTCCTTCATCAAAGTCAGCGTTTCTTTTAACCGATGAGGCGCTTCATAGAAAATGATGGTTTCTTGACGCTTCTTCAAAGCTTCGAGCTGTTTTTTCTTTTCCTTTTTTTGTCGGTCGAGAAATCCATAAAAGAAAAATGGCTGCGGCGTAATCCCTGATGCAATGAGTGCTGTAAGTGCAGCATTTGCTCCAGGTAATGGAACGACATAACCGCCGATATTAGTAAAGTCTCGGACCACTTCAGCACCTGGATCAGAAATCGTCGGTAAACCAGCATCGCTCACAAGTGCGATGTTTTTTCCTTCTTTTAACCATTCGATCAACTTGTGACCGCTACTGTCTTTGTTATGCTCATGATAACTCGTCAATGGCGTATCAATTTCATAGACATGGCAAAGCTTTTTCGTTTGTCTTGTATCCTCTGCGGCAATATAGTCTACATCTTTTAATGTTTGTATGGCTCGAAACGTCATATCTTCTAAATTGCCAATTGGGGTTGGGACGAGATATAGAATCCCCATATCTGATTGACCATCAAAGCTTTTTTGTGTGTTCATGTGTCGCCTCCTTTTCAATACGCATTTCTTCTATATAAAGATCTTTCTTTTTTCGTGTCCACGTTTTGAAACGATATTCTTGCTGCATCGCTTCTCTTTTGGTTGCAAAACATTCATAATAATACAGCTCAACTGGCCGTCTGGCTCTTGTATACTTTGCTCCCTTCCCACTATTGTGGGTCATCAGTCTTTTTTGTAAATCATTTGTATAACCTGCGTATAGGCTGCCGTCAGCACATTTCAATACATAGAAATAATGATTATGCTTCTCCATACAGTATCGTCCTGATTTCCTCTGTATACTCTTGATCATCTCCATAAACAAAAAGAGGCGGGAGAATTTTCAGATCAGGTTTTCCATCTTTTATCCCCTCTACTAAGATGGTATTGGCCTCTTTTCCCTGTTTGGGATAAATAAATTGAATTCGTTTTGGCTCAATTCGGTACTTCTTCATTAATTCCACAATCTCAAGCAGACGTCCTGGCCGATGAACCATCGCCAGTTTCCCTCCTTGCTTCAGAAGCGTAGAAGAAACGCGAATAACATCTTCCAATGTACAATGGATTTCATGCCGAGCAATGGCCAAGTATTCATTCTCATTAATCTCTTCCTTAGAAGGTGTCTTAAAATATGGCGGATTACATGTGATGACATCTACTTTGTGATTACCGTAGCGTGCTGGCATATCATTCAGATCACCATGAATCAGTTCTATCTGCTTTTCAAGTTGATTATACGCCACACTTCTTTTTGCCATATCAAAAAGCCGATCTTGAATTTCAACTCCCATAATGGATGCCTTAGATCGAGTCGAAAGCAGCAATGGCACAATGCCATTTCCTGTACAAAGATCAATGATTTCTCCTTTTTGGATGGGCACATACGCAAATTTTGCTAATAAGACTGCGTCCAATGAAAAGGCGAAAACCGTTTTACTTTGAATAATCTTCATATCTTCGGCGAGCAAATAATCTAATCGTTCATCTTCTCTTAACGAAACCATGATGTATCCTTTCTTTTCCTGTGAAAAAGGCTTCCGATTCAGCGGAAGCCTTTTCTCATTTTTTATTTAAAAATGACAGACAGAACAAACAGTCTCCCTCTTTACGTATGCTCCCATAATGTACATTGCAAATATGGAAGCCCTCCTGATATAACCGAGCCAGGTTATCATGACCTTCTCCTATATCAGAATGACCTGGCTTCTGAGCAGAATCATTCTCTGTCTCAGACGATTTGACCCGATCGGACTGATCCAGACGTTCACGCAAGTGCTGATTCTCCATCTGCAGCTGATGATTTTCTTCAATCACTTCACCGATATGATTTTTCAAATCACCTAACTGGCGATAAAGAGAACCGATTTGTTCTTCTAAATTGATTACCGTATCAAATAGTTCCTTTTTATCCAAGGTGGCACACCTCGTTACTCAGTTGTTTGTGCAGATACAACGCCTTCTTGTAATAATTCTTCCCAAGTATATTCTATCACTTTTTCTTGCCCGGTTAATTCAACTTGTAAAATTCGTTCTAAAATGTTGAGCCCTACTACCTTTGCAGAGCCACTAGATGTTTGAATCGTTTCACCGATATCCGGCAATTGTTCTTTCGCCGTTTCATACTCATCGTTCTCATATTTCAAGCAGCACATCAAACGACCGCAAAGCCCTGAAATTTTTGTGGGATTTAGCGACAGGTTTTGATCTTTTGCCATCTTAATGGATACTGGTTCAAAGTCTCCTAAGAATGTCGAACAGCAAAGCATTCGCCCGCAAGGTCCTATGCCACCCAGCATTTTTGCCTCGTCTCTTACACCAATCTGGCGAAGTTCAATTCTTGTTTTGAAGATCGATGCAAGATCCTTCACTAGTTCGCGGAAATCCACTCTGCCATCCGCTGTGAAGTAGAAGATGACCTTGTTTCGGTCAAATGTAAATTCAACATCAACTAGCTTCATTTCAAGACCATGTTCACTTACCTTCTGAAGACATGTATCAAAGGCTGTCATCGCTGCTTCTTTGTTTTCCTCAACGATGAGCCGATCTCTTTCATCTGCTACACGAATCACTTTACGCAGAGGAAGAACGACATCGTGTTCATCTACTTTTTTATTAGCGATGACCACTTGCCCGTATTCAACTCCTCTGACTGTCTCTACAATGACACAACTATCATTTTCTATATGAAATCCATTAGGATCGAAATAATAGATTTTGCCCGCTTTTTTAAAGCGAACACCAATTACGTTGTACAAGCTTATCCCTCCTGCAACATCAACACCAATTGCTCCATCAGCCCTTGGGCATTCACGTTGGATTGAAGTCTCTTTTTCGCTTCTAATACAGCAAGGATCTGGTTCGTCACCATCTGCTGTGTGGAATGCAGCGCATGCTGCTTCATTGTCTGGAATAAGTCTTGATAAATGACTTTATCTTCATTTCCTATTTGAATCGACAATACATCACGATATATAAATAAAAGCATATCCAGACCTGTTTCTTGAAGGTCTTTCTCTTTGAAAAAAGGCATCCATTGATCCTGTATATAAAAAAATGCATGTTCTTTTCGCTGGTGTAAGACTTCATACAATTTTATCACTTTCGCTCTAGACTCTGCAAACTGATCATTTCGACTTAATTCGAGTGCTTCTGCTAAATTGTTGGTTAAATTCGACAAAAGCCTTGCAAGATGCTGAGATACGCCTTCTTGTAATAGCTGCTGCTCCAAGGATTGAGGCTGCAGTGGCTGAAAGCTAAGCATCTGACATCTTGAAATAATCGTATCCAGCATTTTATGCGATTGCTCAGTAATTAAAATTGCCATCGTTTCCCGGTTAGGCTCCTCTAGGAACTTCAATAAACTGTTCGCAGCGTTGACCGTCATTTTGTCCGCATGAAGAATGATATACATTTTTCGGTGAGATTCCACACCTGCTTTTGTAAACTCCTCTTGCAATGCCTGTACTTGCGCTTTCTTAATTGACTGACCATCAGGCTGCATGAGATGTAAATCGGGATGGTTTCCTGACTCAATCCTCTTACAATTTTGGCAGGATTCACACGGTTTCACTCCTGATTCCAAGCAAAAAAAGCTCTTTGCTAGTAGCATCGCAGCATCCTGCTTACCGGTCCCTTTTTTTCCTTCAAATAAGTAGGCATGCGCAAGTCGGTCTTTACCAATACTATTAAAAATCAGCCGCATGACGCGCGGCTGCAAATCATTCATGTCATCCCAGCTAATTGCCATGTTATCACTCTCTATGTGTAAAGGTTAATTAATAAACCTTTTATTTCTCCAATACGTTCAAGCAAATCGATAGATGGTTTCTCTTGATCCATCATATCCTCTGTTAATTCGATCAGCTTTTCATCCAATGCTTTGACTAAAGCGAGTGTACGTGTGTTGCCATAAATATCAAAGCTTCTTGATGTTTCTATATTTAATCCATTATCGACTGTCTCTTTCACAAAGCGCTTCACAAGTCCTTTAAACCTAGCCAAGTCCTTTAAATTTCGTGACTTTGCCAGCTTTTTACCGAACACTTCGATATCACTCAGCATAACCGTCAGCTGCTCTAAGCGCATTTTACCACTTTGCGTCTCCATCGAAGCTTTAAAGGAGGCAGATGTTTGGCTTCCCTTAATGCCTTGGAGTTCACGCTTTTCTAAAAGCAGCCGCATATCTTGATTAATTTTCACAGCAACCCATCCTTAGAATTGATGAAATTGTTCAACTGGCAGAATAAAGACAGTAGCTCCACCAACTTCAACCTCAACAGGGTATGGTACATATGAATCTGCGTTACCACCCATTGGAGATACAGGTGCAATCATTTGATCACGTTTGCGGCAATTTTCTTTTATAAGCTGCAACGCTTTATCCACTCGGACATCATCACAACCAATGATAAAAGTCGTATTCCCAGACTTTAAAAACCCACCAGTTGAAGCTAATTTTGTCACGCCGAATTGATGTTCAGTCAATATTTTCAACAACTTGCTACTATCTTGGTCCTGTACAACGGCAACAATTAATTTCATTTGATTGGCCTCCTTTTTTTTAGGCACAGGTGACATGCCGATGTCTTCCTCTATATTATAACAACGATTGGGAATGAGGTCATATTTGATTTTTCTTTAATGTGTCCTGAATCACTCGAAGTACTTCTTCATAGACATCCTGCATCGGCTTAGAAGCATCCACAACGCGGAATCGTTCTGGTGATTGCGCAATAAGAAGTTCATAGCCTTCTCTAACCAACTGGTGAAAATTCAGTGTCTCCATATCTAATCGGTTCTTTTCTCTTCCTTGATTGGCGTGAATTCGCTTTAGCCCTTCCTCAGGTGTAATAGAAAAGTAAATCGTCATTTGCGGCATCGTGCCATCAATAGCAAAGTCGTTTATTGATCTGACTTGGTCAATTCCAAGCCCTCTCGCATAGCCTTGATAAGCAAGAGAGCTATCAACAAAACGATCACATAAGACAGTCTCTCCGCGCTGCAATGCCGGTTCTACTTTTTCAGCCAAATGCTGCCTTCTTGCTGCTGCATACAACAATGCCTCTGTTTTCGCATCCATTTTTGTATTTTTTTCATTTAAAATGACTTCACGGATCTGCTCAGCAATGTCAATACCGCCCGGCTCGCGTGTTGCCATCACTGCATATCCTTGACGTTCCATTTCTTCGTACACTTTTCGTATCACTGTCGTTTTTCCGGCACCCTCTGGCCCTTCAAACGTAATAAACATACCGCTCATAGTGTCTCCTCTTCTATATAAACATATAATTTTCTCTGATGAATGACCTGACTTGCTTGAATATGAACCTCGTGACCAAGCAAACGGCTTAACGCCTCAATTTGTTCTTTTTCAATACGCTCTCCCTTAATCATCAAAGGAATTCCAGGTGGATAGGGAATAATGGATTCTGCACTCACCCTGCCTGTTGCTTGTTCAAATGGAACAGCCTCTATGTCTTGATTTAATATATCAGTCTCAAGAGATACCGTTTCATTTTGGATATATTTTTTCCCTTTGAGCAATGAATCAATTTGCTTAAGAGCCTGATCGATCTGCTTGAAAGGGACGTCCTTCCTCTGTTCTAGGCTAAGTACAAGTAAAACCTGATGTTCGTCCGCAAGCTCTGGATGAACATCCACTGATTCAAGTACCTGCTTTAGTTCGTAACCTGTCAGTCCTTTTGTTGATCGAATGACGCATTTTAATGGATCAGAATGCAATGATTCTGGCTCAACCACCTCAAGGTGATTCAGACGGTTGAACTGATCTTTCAGCTCTGTCAGTTCTTTCATGATGACATCCAATGTCCCTTTTTCTTTGATCTCCTCGACATAAGCTCTTGCTACATCTAATGAGGCCATAATGGGATAAGAGGGCGAGCTACTTTGAAGCATGGTGAGCAAGGTTTTCAATCTCTTCGCATCGATTCGGTCCTCTTGAAGATGAAGATAGGAACCCATCGTCATTGCCGGAAGGGTTTTATGTGCTGATTGTACCACCACGTCCGCTCCATAGGAAAGAGCCGATGGAGGGAAGCCCCCGCCTAATACAAAATGCGCACCATGTGCCTCATCAACCAACACAATCATACCTGCTTCATGACACATGTGAATCAGCTTTGATAAATCAGCTGCATGTCCGTAGTAGTTCGGATAAGTCAAAATGATTGCCCTGCAATGAGGATGTTTTGCTATGGCCTTTCTCACTGTATTTTCCATCACATGTGTTGGAACGTGCAAGTGTGGGTCTATCTCAGCGTCTATCAAAATAGGCGTTGCCCCTGCAAGTTCGATCGCATGAAAGACAGACTTATGGCAATTTCGCTGGACGAAAATTTCGTCTCCCGTGCGGCATGCTGTCATCACCATCGCCAAGTTTCCGACTGTTGTACCATTCACAAGGAAGAAGCTTTGATCTGAACCATATAGCTTAGTTAATAAATGTTCTGCCTCTTGGATGACCCCAGTCGGGTGATGAAGATCATCAAGACCTTCAAGCTCTGTCACATCCAGCTGAAGAATTGAAGCATAGTGAGACCGTGCCTCATCAAAAAAGACATCTCCATTGTGATGTCCTGGAACGTGAAAAGAATAAGGCTTCTTTTCCGCATGCTGTGCTAATGCTGTATATAAAGGTGTTTTCAAACAAATCGACCCTTTTCACTTTAACGATATCTTAAGTCTATTATAACGTTCAAACAAGTGAACCGAAAGATGGTTTCTCATTCCTTTATTGGATTCGCCAACTGCTGCTCTGCCTCATACATACTGTTTTTCAATTGAGCCCGCTCTTGGCTTCCATGCTCTTTCACCTGTAACGTTTCCTGTAATGTTTCAGCTAATTGACGTTGAACCTGTTTCAACGTATCTATAGGGGCTAAAGATGCCTCTTCAAGAATCTGCCCCTGCTGCTTTGATACATTTTCATATGTTTTTTGAATTCGGTTCTCTAGAGCTGAATTGGCCCGCTGCTGTATATGCGTTAATGCAATCGACATTTGGTTGATCCATAGAGGAATAGAGGCTGAAACTGTTGATTGAATGTGATTAGCCAATGTATGATTCGTATGCTGGATCATCCGAATTTGAGCATTACATTGCAATGCAATCTGCCGGCTTAACAGCAAATCATACTTTCGTTCCTTTAGTCTCTCCATATACTCTTCTACATTGACTTCTTGACTCATCAATTGCTCCTCTAACGTCCGTTCAACAGAAAGTTGCGTTTCTGAAAGAGGCTGCTGCTCTAACATGGTTATTTTCTCTTCAACTGCTGCAACCTGCAGCGTCATCTCTTGGAAATACGTTTGATTTTCTTCAAATAAACGCTCTAATAACATATGGTCCGAGATTAATACGCCTCTTGCATATTGAAGCCTTGCTGACAATCTCTCGATCTGTGATTTTGCATGTCGAAAACGTGATATGGTCTCCTGAGTAGATCGCTTATCGCGTTGAAACCATTTCAAAAAAAAGCCCTGTTTCTTCGGCACCAAATCCTCTGGCTCCACTACATGTAACTGCTGCAAAAAGGCCTCAAGCACGTCTCCTATTTGATCGATATCTTTTTTCTCAACATATTTCATCATCTGTTGTGATTGTTCCAATAATCGTTCCTGCACACGTGTACCATAGAAAAGGAGCTTTTGCGGATTGTCAGGGATCTGCTTAGCACGCTGAACGGCTTCCCTTTTCTCTTCATCAGATAAGGTATCAAACAACCGAAACTGGAGATCAGTAGTGGAGGCAGGTGATGTTGTGGCGCGATCTTCCGATTTCATCGTGTTTGACTCCTTTCATCTATTTCTTCATCATTTTATCTGCTACTTCAAGCTCAATATGAAGAGCTTCTATATCTCTTCCTAACACTTGTTGCAAATCATTCGTCAATTGCTTTTGCAGCTCTGTCAATGTCACTCGGGTTTGGCTTAATGTCATTTCCAGCTCATGGCTACGATTAGGCTGATTATACAATAGTGCATATTTCTCAGTTAGTTCAACGACGGAATCTAAACTTTCGAAATAAAAGCGCTGTGCATCATAAAATCGATTTGGCTCTTTTTTTGTTATTGTATAGATTCGTCGTGCAAGCCGAAAAACTTCATAATTATGTTTGATCGTTTGTACGTTTTTCACAGCAAATAAGGCTTTTTTTAAACGCACAAGCTTTTGCCCTGCTTCTTTTAAATGCTGTTTGATATATACATAATCACTACGAGACAGTCCGTGTTTCTTTAAAAACAATTGGAAAGCAGTCCATCTGCTCCCCGCAAACATCACACCCCACCCAATCATCGCATACAGTATCGATAATCCAGCATGATGATGGAAAACCCCTATACTGACGGTTAAAATCATAAGCGAAAAAAAAGTAGAGAGGATGGCCCATATAAAAGTATAAAAGATTGATTTCATGTTTATCGACTCCTATGAATAATCAGGCTCTCTGTTTATCTTATTATGAATTACGGATGATGTCCAAACTAAGTTCCCAAAAAACAGGCCCAATCCTTCATAGCTCATAAAAAAAGACCAGCTAGTGGTCTATGAATACAAAGGCGGCGTATGAAGATTTTTAAGCTTTCTCACATAATCGGAATAGCTAGGATCTGAGGTCGATGTAGAAATTAATTTTCGCTCACAGTCTCGGCACAAAAACTGATGATATAAATAAATTCCCTTTGTCTTTTTCTCTTCACAAATCAAACAAATTGCTTCTCGCTCTTTTTTGTCCATTGTGACACCTCCACTTATAGCTTCAGTATGCCCTAGCGCTTTCAATTGTATACAAAATTAAGAATGTTTTAGATGGTAGTTTAGTATATGTATCCATGTCAGATCGGGTGTTTGTTCCTTTTCTTAAAAAACAAAAAAGACCAGTTCCGAATGGAACTGATCCTTATACAAGCTTGGCGGCGTCCTACTCTCACAGGGGGAGACCCCCAACTACCATCGGCGCTGAAGAGCTTAACTTCCGTGTTCGGTATGGGAACGGGTGTGACCTCTTCGCTATCGCCACCAAACCTGATGGAGAGAATGTTCTCTCAAAACTAGATAACAATGTTCAAACTTCACAATAGAATATAGGTTAAGTCCTCGATCTATTAGTATCTGTCAGCTCCACGTGTCACCACGCTTCCACCTCAGACCTATCAACCTGATCATCTTTCAGGGATCTTACTTCCTTGCGGAATGGGAAATCTCATCTTGAGGGGGGCTTCATGCTTAGATGCTTTCAGCACTTATCCCGTCCGCACATAGCTACCCAGCGATGCCCTTGGCAGAACAACTGGTACACCAGCGGTGCGTCCATCCCGGTCCTCTCGTACTAAGGACAGCTCCTCTCAAATTTCCTGCGCCCGCGACGGATAGGGACCGAACTGTCTCACGACGTTCTGAACCCAGCTCGCGTACCGCTTTAATGGGCGAACAGCCCAACCCTTGGGACCGACTACAGCCCCAGGATGCGATGAGCCGACATCGAGGTGCCAAACCTCCCCGTCGATGTGGACTCTTGGGGGAGATAAGCCTGTTATCCCCGGGGTAGCTTTTATCCGTTGAGCGATGGCCCTTCCATGCGGAACCACCGGATCACTAAGCCCGACTTTCGTCCCTGCTCGACTTGTAGGTCTCGCAGTCAAGCTCCCTTGTGCCTTTACACTCTGCGAATGATTTCCAACCATTCTGAGGGAACCTTTGGGCGCCTCCGTTACATTTTAGGAGGCGACCGCCCCAGTCAAACTGCCCACCTGACACTGTCTCCCTGCCCGATAAGGGCAGCGGGTTAGAAGGTCAATACAGCCAGGGTAGTATCCCACCGATGCCTCCACCGAAGCTAGCGCTCCGGTTTCCAAGGCTCCTACCTATCCTGTACAAGCTGTACCAACATTCAATATCAGGCTGCAGTAAAGCTCCACGGGGTCTTTCCGTCCTGTCGCGGGTAACCTGCATCTTCACAGGTACTATAATTTCACCGAGTCTCTCGTTGAGACAGTGCCCAGATCGTTGCGCCTTTCGTGCGGGTCGGAACTTACCCGACAAGGAATTTCGCTACCTTAGGACCGTTATAGTTACGGCCGCCGTTTACTGGGGCTTCAATTCGCACCTTCGCTTACGCTAAGCGCTCCTCTTAACCTTCCAGCACCGGGCAGGCGTCAGCCCCTATACTTCGCCTTACGGCTTCGCAGAGACCTGTGTTTTTGCTAAACAGTCGCCTGGGCCTATTCACTGCGGCTTCTCGGGGCTTTAACACCCTAAGAAGCACCCCTTCTCCCGAAGTTACGGGGTCATTTTGCCGAGTTCCTTAACGAGAGTTCTCTCGATCACCTTAGGATTCTCTCCTCGCCTACCTGTGTCGGTTTGCGGTACGGGCACCTCTCACCTCGCTAGAGGCTTTTCTTGGCAGTGTGGAATCAGGAACTTCGCTACTAAATTTCGCTCGCCATCACAGCTCAGCCTTCACGGGAAACGGATTTGCCTATTTCCCAGCCTAACTGCTTGGACGCGGATATCCAATACCGCGCTTACCCTATCCTCCTGCGTCCCCCCATTGCTCAAATGGTGAGGAGGTGGTACAGGAATATCAACCTGTTGTCCATCGCCTACGCCTTTCGGCCTCGGCTTAGGTCCCGACTAACCCTGAGCGGACGAGCCTTCCTCAGGAAACCTTAGGCATTCGGTGGACGGGATTCTCACCCGTCTTTCGCTACTCATACCGGCATTCTCACTTCTAAGCGCTCCACCAGTCCTTCCGGTCTGACTTCACAGCACTTAGAACGCTCTCCTACCACTGTTCGTTAGAACAGTCCGCAGCTTCGGTGATACGTTTAGCCCCGGTACATTTTCGGCGCAGAGTCACTCGACCAGTGAGCTATTACGCACTCTTTAAATGGTGGCTGCTTCTAAGCCAACATCCTGGTTGTCTAAGCAACTCCACATCCTTTTCCACTTAACGTATACTTTGGGACCTTAGCTGGCGGTCTGGGCTGTTTCCCTTTCGACTACGGATCTTATCACTCGCAGTCTGACTCCCAAGGATAAGTCATCGGCATTCGGAGTTTGACTGAATTCGGTAACCCGGTAGGGGCCCCTAGTCCAATCAGTGCTCTACCTCCGAGACTCTTACCTTGAGGCTAGCCCTAAAGCTATTTCGGAGAGAACCAGCTATCTCCAGGTTCGATTGGCATTTCACCCCTACCCACACCTCATCCCCGCACTTTTCAACGTGCGTGGGTTCGGGCCTCCATTCAGTGTTACCTGAACTTCACCCTGGACATGGGTAGATCACCTGGTTTCGGGTCTACGACCACGTACTCATGCGCCCTATTCAGACTCGCTTTCGCTGCGGCTCCGCATCTTCTGCTTAACCTTGCACGGGATCGTAACTCGCCGGTTCATTCTACAAAAGGCACGCCATCACCCTTTAACGGGCTCTGACTACTTGTAGGCACACGGTTTCAGGATCTATTTCACTCCCCTTCCGGGGTGCTTTTCACCTTTCCCTCACGGTACTGGTTCACTATCGGTCACTAGGGAGTATTTAGCCTTGGGAGATGGTCCTCCCGGATTCCGACGGAATTTCACGTGTTCCGCCGTACTCAGGATCCACTCTGGAGAGAACAACATTTCAGTTACAGGGCTGTTACCTTCTTTGGCGGGCCTTTCCAGACCTCTTCGCTTATATCGTTCCTTTGTAACTCCGTATAGAGTGTCCTACAACCCCAAGAGGCAAGCCTCTTGGTTTGGGCTGTTCCCGTTTCGCTCGCCGCTACTCAGGGAATCGCATTTGCTTTCTCTTCCTCCGGGTACTTAGATGTTTCAGTTCCCCGGGTATGCCTTCTCATACTCTATGTATTCAAGTATGGATACTACTCCATTACGAGCAGTGGGTTTCCCCATTCGGAAATCTCCGGATCAAAGCTTGCTTACAGCTCCCCGAAGCATATCGGTGTTCGTCCCGTCCTTCATCGGCTCCTAGTGCCAAGGCATCCACCGTGCGCCCTTTCTAACTTAACCATTTCTTACTTTAGAAAGAATCACTATGTGTGATGAACTTTGCATTGCATTCAATGTGAATGTATTACTTATTGTTATCTAGTTTTCAAAGAACACGTTGGTGGAGCCTAGCGGGATCGAACCGCTGACCTCCTGCGTGCAAGGCAGGCGCTCTCCCAGCTGAGCTAAGGCCCCGATTTAATAGAAGATGGTGGGCCTGAGTGGACTCGAACCACCGACCTCACGCTTATCAGGCGTGCGCTCTAACCAGCTGAGCTACAGGCCCATCTTTCATATCGAAGATATGATGTTGTAGGATCTTTTGCAAGTTCCTTCAAAACTAAACAAGACGAAAACGCACACTGCTCCATATATCCTTAGAAAGGAGGTGATCCAGCCGCACCTTCCGATACGGCTACCTTGTTACGACTTCACCCCAATCATCTGTCCCACCTTCGGCGGCTGGCTCCATAAAGGTTACCTCACCGACTTCGGGTGTTACAAACTCTCGTGGTGTGACGGGCGGTGTGTACAAGGCCCGGGAACGTATTCACCGCGGCATGCTGATCCGCGATTACTAGCGATTCCAGCTTCACGCAGTCGAGTTGCAGACTGCGATCCGAACTGAGAACAGATTTATGGGATTGGCTAAACCTTGCGGTCTCGCAGCCCTTTGTTCTGTCCATTGTAGCACGTGTGTAGCCCAGGTCATAAGGGGCATGATGATTTGACGTCATCCCCACCTTCCTCCGGTTTGTCACCGGCAGTCACCTTAGAGTGCCCAACTAAATGCTGGCAACTAAGATCAAGGGTTGCGCTCGTTGCGGGACTTAACCCAACATCTCACGACACGAGCTGACGACAACCATGCACCACCTGTCACTCTGTCCCCGAAGGGAAAGCCCTATCTCTAGGGTTGTCAGAGGATGTCAAGACCTGGTAAGGTTCTTCGCGTTGCTTCGAATTAAACCACATGCTCCACCGCTTGTGCGGGCCCCCGTCAATTCCTTTGAGTTTCAGTCTTGCGACCGTACTCCCCAGGCGGAGTGCTTAATGCGTTAGCTGCAGCACTAAGGGGCGGAAACCCCCTAACACTTAGCACTCATCGTTTACGGCGTGGACTACCAGGGTATCTAATCCTGTTCGCTCCCCACGCTTTCGCTCCTCAGCGTCAGTTACAGACCAGAGAGTCGCCTTCGCCACTGGTGTTCCTCCACATCTCTACGCATTTCACCGCTACACGTGGAATTCCACTCTCCTCTTCTGCACTCAAGTTTCCCAGTTTCCAATGACCCTCCCCGGTTGAGCCGGGGGCTTTCACATCAGACTTAAGAAACCGCCTGCGAGCCCTTTACGCCCAATAATTCCGGACAACGCTTGCCACCTACGTATTACCGCGGCTGCTGGCACGTAGTTAGCCGTGGCTTTCTGGTTAGGTACCGTCAAGGTGCGAGCAGTTACTCTCGCACTTGTTCTTCCCTAACAACAGAGCTTTACGATCCGAAAACCTTCATCACTCACGCGGCGTTGCTCCGTCAGACTTTCGTCCATTGCGGAAGATTCCCTACTGCTGCCTCCCGTAGGAGTCTGGGCCGTGTCTCAGTCCCAGTGTGGCCGATCACCCTCTCAGGTCGGCTACGCATCGTCGCCTTGGTGAGCCATTACCCCACCAACTAGCTAATGCGCCGCGGGTCCATCTGTAAGTGACAGCCGAAACCGTCTTTCATCATTGAACCATGCGGTTCAAGGAACTATCCGGTATTAGCTCCGGTTTCCCGGAGTTATCCCAGTCTTACAGGCAGGTTACCCACGTGTTACTCACCCGTCCGCCGCTAACATCCGGGAGCAAGCTCCCTTCTGTTCGCTCGACTTGCATGTATTAGGCACGCCGCCAGCGTTCGTCCTGAGCCAGGATCAAACTCTCCGAGGTATGCAGGATGCATATCACACATGCGTTGCTACACGATGTAGCGAACTTAGCATGTGATCATTTCCTGCCTCGTCAGCGTTTGACTGACTACCTATGAAACATCATAGGATTTTTTATAAAAACTCGAATTAACAGGTACGTTTTGTCTTGTTTAGTTTTCAAAGAACTTGTTTACCGCTTCAGAAGCGACTAGAACATCATACCATATTTAAATTGTTAATGTCAACAACTTTTTTTGTTATCATGTTTTTTCGTTTCTTCGTCATCAGCGACGTATATTAATTTACCACCATACAGAATCAAAGTCAACAATATTCCTCATTAAATAATAAATTTTTCAATTACAACTAAAGCTGCTACGCCTGGAATGCCCAATAAACCACTGATGCCACTTGTTACAGGGTTAATAGATACATGTAATCCCAGACTCTCTCCAAATAGATTAAGGCAAAATAAAAAAAGAGCACCTGCCACAAACTTTATTCCAATTAGCCCTAACCATTTGAAGGGGTTCGCTTGAACACCTGACATAAACAACAATAGTACAGCTAGCAAAATTGACCCGATCACAATAACAGGTTCCATAATCCTCTCATCTCCTCTTCATATGAATAGTACAAGCATATGAGAGGACTATGTAAAATAGACCTGCTATCTCCAGTTGTTTAAACGTAAATTCCTCTTTTTCGCTTCTCTTAGATAGAAAAAGTACTTCGCTTGAGCAAGCTTTAATTCGAATAGAATGTCCGGTGAAGGCTCAACGCTATTTGCGACAAGCTTTTTTTGTCTGTTCCATTCTTCCTTTTGCTTTAAAAGCTGTTGAATTAATTTCTCATCGAATTCTTTTCGAATTGATTTTCTGCGAAGAAAACCCATGTACCGTACTTCTCCTTCCTACATCTCACGTCTGCCCTCTAGAGCTTTAGACAGTGTGACTTCATCCGCATACTCTAAGTCTCCACCTACTGGTAGTCCGTGAGCAATACGAGAGAGTTTAATTCCTGATGGTTTCAACAATCTAGAGATATACATGGCTGTAGCCTCTCCTTCAATGTTTGGATTGGTTGCAAGGATTACCTCTGTCACTTGATCGTCTTGCAATCTTTTTAACAGATCAGGAATTTTAATATCCTCTGGACCAATACCATCCATTGGCGAAATAGCACCATGAAGGACATGATATAAGCCGTTGTATTCTTTCATCTTTTCCATTGCGATCACATCTTTTGGATCTTGTACTACACAGATAACAGATTGATCTCTTCTTGTATCTTCACAAATATAGCAAGGATCTTGATCTGTGATATGGCCGCATACTGAGCAATAAGTTAAATTACGCTTTGCATTAACAAGCGCCTTTGCGAAATCTAGCACGACATCTTCCTGCATACTAAGAACAAAAAAAGCCAGACGGACCGCAGTTTTCGGTCCGATTCCTGGCAATTTCATAAAGCTATCAATCAGCTTTGATATTGGTTCAGGATATTGCATCTTCAGTTATTCCTCCTAGAATAAACCTGGCATGTTCATTCCTTTTGTGAATTGTCCCATTGTTTCATTTGTTAACTCATCAACTTTTTTCAATGCATCGTTTGTCGCTGCAAGTACAAGATCTTGAAGCATATCGATATCTTCTGGATCAACAACTTCTTCATTAATTGCTACATCGACAACTTCTTTTTGTCCATTTACTTTTACAGTGACCATACCGCCACCAGCTGTACCTTCAAGGACTTTTTCTGCAAGCTCTTCTTGAGCCTTAGCCATATCCTTTTGCATTTTTTGCATTTGTTTCATCATTTTTTGCATATTTCCCATTCCACCGCGCATATGAACACCACTCTCTTTCATTTTTATTAGTCTTTAATTTCAATTAAATCGGTTCCTACTAACTTCTTTGCTTCAGCAATCAATGGATCCTCTTCAGCAGGAGTCCCCTGACCATCTGCCTGTTCATCTGGCTGATGATCTCTTAAAAATTCTTCTCTTATTTTACCCCATTGAGCGTCAGGAACGCCAACTAATTCCGCTCTTTTCCCTAACATAGACTCTAGTAGCTGCTCAAGGTTAGTTCGAACACCGCTTTTATCTTCAGCAACCATTTTACAATGTATTTCAAACTTGAATTTTAAAACAAAGGCATGAGTAGCCGCAGCAACTGGTTCACTATCCGTTAATAGCGCAGCGTGAGACACCTTATTCTGCTGTTTCAAGTGGGCAAGAAGTTCTCCCCATTTGCCTTTAATTTTTTCTAACTCTGGACGTTTTGCTTCTTTTAGAATCTCGTGAATTCGGCCGACAGGTGCACGATATCCATTTTTGTTACTCGTTTGTGGTCGAGGTGCTTCCTTTTTTTCTTGAGGATGTTGAGAATGAGACATTGGCACACCCTCAGCTTTTATCCTAGATAGCTCCTGTTCCAACCTGTCTATTTTATCCGTTAGCGTCGTTAAATCAGCGTTAGCATGAGATTGTGGTATTCCAGCCGTTGACTGACATAGCTTGACAACAGCTACCTCAAAGAAAATCCTTGGATGATTCGTCCACTTCATTTCTTGGTGACTTTTATTCAGCACTTCAATTGTTTCATATAGAAATTGAGGTGTCACACGATCCGAAAGCGCCACGAAATTTTCATCGACCTTTACCTTTTCAAGGACCCCTTCCAGATCTGGTGCTGTTTTATAAAGCAGCATATCTCTAAAGTAAAAAATCATGTCCTCTATTAATTTAGCAGCATCTTTCCCCTGCTGAAGTAATTCATTTAAGGTATCTAACGCCACGGCAATATTTTGATCAAAAATTGCTTCGGCTAACTGACTAATGAATTGCTGAGAAACAGCTCCTGTAATAAGCAGCGCATCATCAATTGTCAGTTGCTCACCACTAAACGAAATGGCTTGATCTAAGAGGCTTAATGCATCACGCATACCGCCATCAGCTGCACTAGCGATAATCTCGAGCGAGCCCTCTTGTACATTTAGGCTTTCTGCATCTACAATTTTCTGCATTCTTCCAACAATATCTTTTGTCGTGATTCGTTTAAAATCAAATCTCTGACAACGAGATATGATCGTAAGAGGAATCTTATGAGGCTCTGTGGTAGCTAAAATAAAGATACAATGAGCAGGCGGCTCCTCTAACGTTTTAAGAAGGGCATTAAACGCCCCGATAGAGAGCATATGTACTTCATCTATAATATAAACCTTATATGTAACAGCCGAAGGAGCAAATTTCACTTTATCACGTATATCACGGATTTCATCTACCCCGTTGTTTGAGGCAGCATCTATTTCGATCACATCTGAAATTGAGCCGTTTGTAATCCCTTTACAAGCATCACATTCATTACAAGGTTCACTCACAGGTGACTTTTCACAGTTCACTGCCTTCGCAAAGATTTTAGCAGCACTTGTTTTACCTGTTCCTCTAGGACCTGAAAATAAGTAAGCATGAGAAAACTTCTTCTGCAAAAGGGCATTTTGCAACGTTTTTGTGATGTGTTCTTGTCCAACAACATCCTCAAAAACTTGAGGTCTGAACACTCGATACAAAGCTTGATAACTCACAAATACGCCCTCCTCCATTTATCATCTTTTTTATTATACATGATGCACCGATCAATTCAAAAGCACACCTTTATTTTCTAATAAACGAAAATGATGATTTCAACTATAGGTTTTCTACTTTCTATGAATCAAAAACCTGTTTTTTAGATGTTCGAATTGATCTACAAAACCAACAAGAACACTCGTTCTCATTCCGAAAAAACAAAAAGGACTCTAAAATGTTTTTTTGGCTATTTGTATAAAAAAAGCAGCTGAATTATTCTTTAAACAGCAACAAAAAACTCACCTAGATTAACTAGATGAGTTACATTTAATATTGATTTACCGTGCACCTTCTGTCGATTCGCTACCCCAAGCGTTACTTAAACAGTTAGCTCGGCCCAGGCAACCCTGCGGCACATGAGAGGTTTCACTTAATGCTGCTTCCTTCCGGACCTGACATGGTTCATGAATTCCCATTGCGCAGGACCCAGACGTCAACACCACTTATTTAAGGCAGACCTTGAAGTAAACGAACCTTGAGAAGGGATTCGGCCTCGCTAGAGCGGATTGCGAGTACAGGGCACCGCTACCTCCCCGCTTAGCACGGCAAAATGAATATTAAATTGTTAGTGACGCAGACATAAGTATACCTTCTTATAGTCGAAATTGCAAACGTCATCCATTCATTTACTTTTGGCTTGTTTCTTTCGTTGACGGAGATTTCGGAAGAACTGACTTAGCAACTCACCACACTCATTTTCAAGTACACCACCAATGACTTCAGACTGATGATTGAATCGTTCATCATCCAGTAAATTCATTAAAGTACCTGCACATCCACCTTTTGGATCGTATGCACCAAAAACGACCTTTTTCACTCTAGAAAGAACAATCGCTCCCGCACACATAGGACATGGTTCAAGCGTCACATAAAGTACAGCATCTTCTAAACGCCAGCTTTCAGTTGTTTTACACGCTTCATCAATAGCAAGTAATTCTGCATGCGCAATTGAACGTTGCTCTGTTTCCCTTAAATTATGAGCGCGGCTCACAATTTGGTCATCAACAACGATGATGGCACCGATTGGTACTTCTCCTATTTGTTCTGCTTTTAAGGCTTCAGAAATAGCTTCTTGCATAAACTGTTCATCTCTCGTCATAGCACGGCTCTCTTTTCATGTTTTTTAAAAGGATATTGAGGTTAACATATTAGCACAATCTTTTAAAGGGGGTCTTACTTTGCAAAAGCACCAAAAGGCACTGCTGATTATTGACATGATTAATAATTTTGACTTTGAAATGGGACATGTACTCGCTGATAAAACAGAGCAAATGACCAATAAGATTTTAGCTCTTAAAGATCATGCTTTCAAGGAAAATTGGCCGATCATCTATATCAACGACCACTATGGTCTCTGGAAGGCTGATATTCAAGCTGTGATGGAAACATGCAAAAACGAGAGAAGCGCCGCTATTTTAGAGAAAATGGCACCATCAAAAGATGATTATTTCTTAATTAAACCGAAGCATTCTGCCTTCTATGGTACTGCATTAGAGACACTCTTAAATGAATTAGGTGTACAAGACATCATTTTGACCGGAATTGCAGGAAACATTTGCGTTCTATTCACTGCAAATGACGCATACATGCGAGAATACAACTTAATTGTACCTAAAGATTGTATCGCATCAAATGACGACAGAGACAACGAATATGCTTTAACGATGATGGAAAACGTTCTACTTGCAAAAATCACCACTGCTAAAGAGATCACGAATGAAAATCAAACATGATTTATCCATAACCCTCATAAATTGTTAGCAATAACAAAGGGGGCGTTGACTATTCAAATTTATGTTGTCAAAAGAGGAGATACTTTAAACGAAATTGCCATGCGTTTTAAAACAACAGTCAATGAAATCATCCGGACCAACGATATTGAAACACCAAATCAACTCGTCATTGGACAAACAATTGTCATTCCAATTAGAGGACAATTTTATGAGGTCAAACAAAATGACACACTTTATCAAATTGGAAGACGATTTCGAATTTCAGTAGAAGAACTGGCACGTGTGAATAGAATACGGCCTGAAGCAATACTTCCTATTCGCTTCTTGCTCTATATTCCTCAAAGACCTAAAAGGAACATTAATTCGAATGCTTACATTGAACCACGGGGAAATCAAGTGAGTGAAAACTTAAAACAAGCAGCTAGAGAGGCCTCTCCATATTTAACGCATTTAGGCGCTTTTAGTTTTCAAGCGCAAAGAGATGGAACACTGAAAGAACCACCGTTAGATCAGCTACCTCAAATAGCCGCTCAAAGCAGAACTGTTTTATCCATGGTGGTGACTAACCTAGAGAATGATAAATTCAGTGATGAACTTGGGCGAATTCTTTTGAATAACCAATCTGTCAAAGCCACATTTTTAAATGAAATCGTTCGTATTGCAAAAAAATATCAATTTAAAGAAATCCATTTTGATTTTGAATATTTACGTCCCGCTGATAAAGAGGCTTACATTCAATTTTTAAGAGAGGCAACGACCCGCTTCCATCAAGAAGGATGGACAATATCTGTTGCACTTGCCCCTAAAACAAGTAGTCAGCAAAAGGGAAAATGGTATGAGGCTCATGACTATGGAGCTATTGGGAATATCGTCGATCATGTTGTCTTAATGACCTACGAATGGGGATACAGCGGCGGCCCTGCGCAAGCAGTCTCTCCCATTGGACCTGTCCGCGAAGTCATTGAATATGCACTGACCGTTATGCCAGCCAATAAAATTGTTATGGGCCAGAACTTATACGGCTATGATTGGACGCTTCCTTACGTTCAAGGCGGGCCTATCGCTAAAGCTGTCAGTCCCCAACAAGCGATTGCCATTGCTAGAAATAATAATGCCTCCATTCTATATGACGAAACAGCTCAAGCACCTTATTTTCGTTATACAGATGCCAATAATAAAGAGCACGAAGTATGGTTCGAAGATGCTAGATCGATTCAAGCAAAATTCAACCTCATCAAAGAGTTAAGCTTGAACGGGATTGCTTATTGGAAATTAGGTCTATCCTTCCCT
This sequence comes from Bacillus sp. FSL R5-0422, assembly GCF_038610765.1. Classification (NCBI taxonomy): domain Bacteria; kingdom Bacillati; phylum Bacillota; class Bacilli; order Caryophanales; family Bacillaceae; genus Bacillus; species Bacillus sp. FSL R5-0422. The sequence continues at coordinate 26,133 of NZ_CP152014.1, read as the reverse complement.
CAAAATTGGCTCTTATTATCAGATCAATTTAATATTGAAAAAAGAACGACATCGTAATCCGTTCGCTCTATCTCTCGGAAGGGGTATGGTACAATATACATTGGTTTGACAACTTTATAGATAGAGGAGAACGCCTATGTATCCTGCCCCTTTTATTGCAGTGGAAGGCCCAATTGGAGCCGGAAAAACAACTTTGGCTACAATGCTTGCGAAGGAATTTCAATTTCCTTTAGTAAAAGAGATTGTAGAAGAAAATCCATTCTTAGATAAATTTTATGAAGATATGGAACAATGGAGCTTTCAGCTTGAGATGTTCTTTTTATGCAATCGGTTCAAACAGTTAGAATCGATTCAAGAAAACTATGTGAATCATCAGCAGCCGATTGTCACTGATTATCATGTCTATAAAAATATGATATTTGCAGAAAGAACATTATCGAAAAAGCATATGGACAAATACAGAAAGATCTATCACTTGCTAACAGATGATCTTCCTAAACCAAATGCCATCATCTATATAAAAGCCAGCCTTCCTACCTTACTTGAAAGAATACAGATGAGAGGACGCTCTTTTGAAGAAGACATTGACCCAGCTTATTTAAAAACACTCATTGAAGATTATGAGCTGGCCATTGAACATTTAAAACAGACAGACCCAGGGCTTCCTATCATTACAATTGAAGGAGATCATACAGACTTCGTTTCCTCACAGCAAGATTACCAGCAAATTGTACAGAACATAAAGGAGCAAGTGCTATGAACAATATCGAAATACCAAAAGATGCAGTGATCACAATTGCCGGGACTGTTGGTGTCGGAAAATCAACTATGACTAAAACGATAGCGGACAAGCTAGGCTTTCAAACCTCTCTTGAAAAAGTAGATGATAACCCATACTTAGAGCCCTTTTATTCTGATTTTCAAAGATGGAGCTTCCATTTACAAGTCTATTTCCTTGCGGAGCGTTTTAAGGAACAAAAGCGGATTTTTGAATCTGGTGGAGGATATGTGCAAGATCGTTCAATTTATGAGGACACGGGCATATTCGCAAAAATGCATGCGGACAAAGGTACGATGTCTGAAGTAGATTATGAAACGTATACAAGTCTATTCGAGGCAATGGTGATGACACCTTACTTCCCTCACCCTGATGTTCTCATCTATTTACACGGGGATTTAAATCATATTTTATATCGTATCGAGGAACGCGGCAGAGAGATGGAAACTCAAACGGACCGAGCCTATTGGGAAGAAATGTACACTCGATACACAGAATGGATCGAACAATTCGATTTATGTCCAGTGATTAAAATTAACATTGAAGATTACGACTTACTTCATGATGAAAGCTCACTTGATCCCATTCTTCATGAAATAGCTTCTGTCATTCAAAAAAATCGCTCTAAAACAAAATAAAAAAAACCGCTGCATTCGCGAATGCAGCGGTTTGACAATTCCAATTTTTATGCTTGCGTTTCAATTCAACTAAGGTAAAAAATCAATATGGCGGAGGAAGAGGGATTCGAACCCCCGCGGGCTTTGACACCCCTGTCGGTTTTCAAGACCGATCCCTTCAGCCGGACTTGGGTATTCCTCCGTATCGACAAGAATTAATATACCATATCGTTTTATTTCAAGTCAACATCTTTTCGAAAAAAATTTCAATAAGTTATTTTGCCATGAAATCTGCCCATAAAAAAGCAGCCATCGACGGCTGCTCTTGATCTATTTTGTATCCTGTCTAATCTCTTCAATAAAATGATTCATCTCTTCTTTAAACTCATTTAATGATTCGATAATTTTCGTAAAGTCTGTCACTTGTTTGGCTTGTTCATTTGTTGAGCTGCTGATTTGTGAGATATTTTCAGACAATGTACCAATACTGTCTTGGATCTCTTTTAAAAAGGTATTAATGGTTTCAGCCGCTTCCTTTGAGCCATCTGATAATTTACGAACTTCATCAGCCACGACAGCAAACCCTTTTCCATTCTCTCCTGCCCTTGCTGCTTCAATTGCAGCATTTAGGCCTAGCAAGTTGGTTTGTCTAGCAATCCCGCCAATGGTTTTGACGACTTCTTCAATGTTTGCTGATTTCTCTTCCGCTCTTCCTGCCTGTTCACTTATTTCTAAACTTGTGGCAGCTAGCTCTTGTGAATGCGCAGCAATTTGCTCAATTCCACTTTGGAGTTCTTTTGCTACACCATTGATATGCTCCATATAACCGCTTAATTTCTTTTCACGATGATGTGAAAATGCCACTAAAAAAGAGCCAATTACTTTTCTATTTTCATCGAAAATCGGGTAACCTTTTACTGCAATTTCATAACCATATAAAGATTCTGGTAAATGACCGTCATATTCTTGTCCTCTTAATGTCGTCGCCACGTTTTGGTCTTCTGGGTTCAATGGGTCCCCAACCTTCATGCCAAAATCTATTGTGTTAGACGGATAGTAGCAAAGCACCTTTTCTTTATCAGTGATGCCGAAAAGAATACTTTCATCTAGAACTTTTCTAACTAATTGAGCCATTTCAACATAATAGTCAAGCCTATTCAAGGTTATTCCTTCTTTCCTAGAAGCTTTTAGTATTTCTATCGGCTAAATTTAGGAAAACTGTAGGACTTTTGGTAAAAAGAAATAAGATGCCATAGCGGCATCTTATTTCATTACTTCTTTATTTCCCATATAAGGACGCAGTACTTCAGGAATGATCACAGTGCCGTCCTCTTGTTGATAGTTTTCTAAAATAGCCGCCACGGTTCTTCCTACTGCTAAACCAGATCCATTTAATGTATGCACATGCTCTGGCTTGGCTTTAGGCTCTGGACGGAATCGAATGTTTGCGCGTCTTGCTTGGAACGCTTCGAAGTTACTGCAAGAAGAAATTTCACGATACGTATCTTGGCTCGGAATCCATACTTCGATGTCGTATTTTTTCGCAGCTGTGAAACCTAAATCTCCGGTACACATGCTCATGACACGGTATGGTAGGTTTAGTAGTTGTAGGACTTTTTCTGCTTGATTTGTTAGTTTCTCTAATTCTTCATAAGAATTTTCAGGTCTAACAAATTTCACAAGCTCTACCTTATTAAATTGATGCTGACGGATGAGTCCACGTGTATCTCTGCCGGCAGATCCAGCTTCTGATCTAAAGCAAGCACTGAATGCTGCATAATTGATTGGCAGTTGTTCTCCTTCAATTATTTCATCACGGTGCATGTTGGTAATAGGTACTTCGGCTGTTGGAATGAGGAAATAATCTTCTTCACGGATTTTAAAGGCATCCTCTTCGAATTTTGGAAGCTGCCCAGTCCCTGTCATGCTTGCTCTATTGACCATGTAAGGTGGGAGCACTTCAGTAAAACCAAACTCATCTACGTGTAAATCGAGCATAAAGTTATATAGTGCGCGCTCTAAGCGTGCGCCAAGCCCTTTATAAAAAACAAAACGGCTTCCTGTAACTTTGCCTGCCCGTTCAAAATCGAGAATGTTTAGCTCATCCGCTACGTCCCAATGTGGCTTTGGCTCAAATGAGAATGCCGGCTGTTCGCCCCACTTTCTCACTTCCACGTTGTCATCTTCTGTTTCCCCAACTGGTACCGTATCATGAGGAATATTCGGAATAGAGAATAAGATGTGCTGCAAGCTTTCTTCTACTGTTCTTAGCTCATCATCCAGCTTCTTAATCTCATCTCCTACCTCACGCATTTCTTGAATAATGTGATCGGCGTCTTTCTTTTCTCTTTTTAGAACAGCCACTTGCTGTGATACTTCATTTCTTCGGCTCTTTAATACTTCTGTTTTTCCGATTAGTTCTCTTCTTTTTTGATCCAGCTCACCAAACTTATCAAAATCCGCTAAATCTTCGCCACGGTGTGCTAGTTTTTCTTTGATTTGATCAAAGTCCGTGCGCAGTTGTTTAATATCCAGCATGTGTAACACTCCTTTTTTTATCGAAAAATAAAAAGAGCCCTCATCCCATGAAAGGGACGAGAGCTCTCGCGTTGCCACCCTGATTGAAAACATGCAGAAGCACGCTTTCCTCTTTCCTCTGTAACGGTATCACCGTAAATGCTTACTTCTCGTGTTTCAGCATTTCGCTCAAGGATGGATTCAGACTGCATCTTTCACCGATTCGCACCAACCATCGGCTCTCTGAGAAAGAGGGGCTTCTTACTATTTCCCGTCAACGCTTTTTCGATCTTTGATTGTGATTTTAATGTACTATAAGTTTTATCTCTTTTCAACCGTTTTATACAGCGAGCTTCGTTTTATAGGTCTTCACCATTTCAACAAACAGTTGTGTTAACCGGTGGTCGTCTGTCAGCTCTGGATGAAAAGAACAGCCTAAGATATTGTTTTCTTTCGCCATCACAATCCTACCATCATATTCAGCCATGACCTCTACGCTCTCATCTGCACTGATGATATGAGGCGCACGGATGAACACTCCTGTAAACGGGGCATCCAGTCCTTTTACTTCTAAATCTGCTTCAAAGCTGTCTACCTGTCTGCCAAATGAATTCCGTGCAACAGATACATTTAACAGTCCAAGGTGAGCATCATCTCGATCTTCTATATGCTTTGCCAGCATAATCAAACCTGCACAAGTCCCGAAAATCGGTTTCCCTTTTGCAGCGAACGCTTTGATCGGTTCAATGAATTGATACGTATCCATGAGTCTTCTCATCGTCGTGCTTTCTCCACCAGGGATAATAAGACCGTCAACAGATACTAGCTCTTCTGCTCGTTTGATGATCTTCCCTTCTGCGCCACAGGCTTCAATCGATTGAATATGCTCTCTCACAGCTCCTTGAAGCCCTAGTACACCAATTGTTAGCATGTTCGTTTGCGCTCCCTTAATTACCAGCCACGCTCTTGCATACGCTCTTCTGGCAGTAGATTTGAGATTTCAATTCCTTTCATGGCTGTTCCAAGCTCTTTTGATAGATCTGCAATGAGACGGTAATCTGTGAAGTGAGTCGTTGCTTCAACAATTGCTTTTGCAAATTTCGCTGGATTGTCTGATTTAAAGATACCAGATCCAACAAATACACCGTCTGCTCCAAGCTGCATCATTAACGCAGCATCTGCTGGTGTCGCAACGCCTCCCGCTGCAAAGTTAACAACTGGGAGTTTGCCGTCTTTTTTGATTTGAAGCAATAATTCATACGGTGCTCCTAGGTTCTTCGCTTCTGTCATCAGTTCATCTTCACTCATTGCTGCCACTTTACGAATCTGAGCATTGACCTTTCTCATATGACGGACAGCTTCTACAATGTTGCCTGTTCCAGGCTCTCCTTTTGTACGAAGCATAGAAGCTCCTTCTGCAATACGACGGGTTGCTTCACCTAAATCACGGCAACCACAGACAAAAGGTACTGTGTATTCATTTTTATTTAAATGGAATTCCTCATCTGCGGGCGTCAGCACTTCACTCTCATCGATATAATCAACACCAAGTGCTTCAAGGACACGAGCCTCGACGATATGGCCGATACGTGCTTTTGCCATGACTGGAATCGTTACTGCATTTTGTACTTCTTCTACGATTCTTGGGTCTGCCATACGGGCAACACCGCCGGCTGCACGAATATCAGCTGGAACTCGTTCTAGTGCCATAACTGCCACCGCACCTGCTTCTTCTGCGATCTTTGCCTGTTCAGCGTTGACGACATCCATAATGACGCCACCCTTTTGCATTTCTGCCATTCCACGTTTCACTCGTTCAGTTCCCTTATTGCTCACAATAGTTTCCTCCCATTTGTCAATTCGATTGATTTACCCCTTTATCATACAAGCGAGACAGTATAACAATAAAGAGAATAGTATAACAATTCAATCAGCCAACAAAAAGGCTTAACCCCTTGTATATAAACGATTACTTGCTAAAAATATGTCATTCTTTCTTTGAAGTATCATTTACATGCTATAATGCAACTATAACAATTCAAATTCATGTATAACAATTTTGCACGCAATGGAGGTTTCTCATGCATATTGATATCCATCGACATTCTGATACATCACTTTCGAATCAGATTTACTTTTCAATCATTGATCATATCCAATCGGGTTTGCTTCAACAGGGAGATAAGCTGCCAACTGTACGTGATTTAGCAAAGCAGTTGAATGTGAGTCTTGTCACGGCAGCAAAGGCATACACTCGGCTGAAGGACGACGGATATTTAACGACTGTGCAAGGAAAAGGGACGTTTGTGGATGAGCTGCAAAAGCAGTCAGAAATTCCAGTTCCGTCATCTACCTCTTTTGATTGGCAGTTATCTATCCCAGATTATTTACCACGGTCTCAATTTGCTCAGTATCACTATGTCGAAGAAGCGATCAATCTTTCTTCCTCTATGATTGATCCTGGGCTTTTGCCAAACCGGTATTTAGAAAAAGAAATGCAGCATGTCCTAGCCAGACATCCTCAAATCATGTCAAAGTATGGGGAAATTCAAGGGGATCTTCAACTTCGGCAAGTCATTCAGTCTTTTTTAGAAAAATTGGATGTTCCTTCTACTCCTGAAAATATTCTTGTAACTAGTGGTTCTCAGCAAGGGCTTGATTTGGTTGCACGTGCGTTTATCGGTCCTGATGATGTAGTGGTCATGGAAGCACCAACCTATCCAGGCGCCATTGATGTCTTTATGGGCAGAGGGGCAAGAATTATTACAGTCCCTGTTGATCATGAAGGAATGAACATGAAACAGCTTCAAAGCATTTGTGATAAGTATAAACCAAAGCTCATCTACACGATTCCTACTTTCCACAGTCCGACAGGCGCCAGTATGTCAATGAAACGCAGAAAACAACTTCTCTCACTGGCACAAAGTATTGATTGTCTCATTGTAGAGGATGATCCTTATCGTGAGCTATATTTCGAAAAGAAGCCGCCAGCACCTATTAAAAGTCTGGATCATGATGGACACGTCATTTATTTACGAGGTTTAAGTAAAACACTTGCTCCAGGATGCAGAATTGGGATTATCACTGCTTCAGGCTCGATATTTAATCGTTTATTAGCTGCAAAGGCCAATAATGATTTAGGCAGCCCTCTTCTCACACAAAAAGCCATTTTGCCATTTCTGACTTCAAAGAAAATGATTGATCATACGAAAAAGCTGAGAACCGCCTTAATGGTGAGGCGTGATTTAATGATAGATGTATTAACGAAGCATGCGCCAAAAGATGTGACGTGGCAAATCCCTCAGGGTGGACTCAATTTATGGCTTAGCTTTCCTTCCTGGGTCGATACACGTGCACTTCTGCATGAGGCACGCAAACAGCAAATCACCTTTCTGCCTGGCTCTGTGTGCTATCCTGGAGAGCCGAAGCAAAACTATATCCGCCTTAGCTTTTCTTATATGAATGAAAAGGCGCTGATAGAGGGCGTGGAAAAATTATGTGGTATTTTTCAGCAAGCCTTGTCCACTCCTCAAAATCACAAACAATCTCTTTTCTTTTAACGATAAAAAACTGCTCTCATGTATAGAGAGCAGTTTTTTATTAGAACCAACCTTTTACTGTGTCAACGATTCCGCCCCAAATGCCAGCGAAGAACCCACCTACGCTACGCATTGTAAGGATGAACCAGTTTGCTTTTTCATCGCCTGTTTTCGTTATAAGCTCAACACCTGATTGATCTTTATTCAAATAGCCGTAGTCCTTCTCATCACCTGAGTAAGAAGTGGTCAGCATGCCAACCTTCGTTCCTTTTTTAATAGGAGCTTCGAGTTTCGTTTTCTCGATATTTACTTTTGCTTTAAAGCTCTTTTCGTCGCCATTTTTGACTGGCACAGAGAATGCTTCTTTCGTAACGACGGGTACTTCTTTGTCTTTGCCTTTGTCGACTTCGATGTTTTCATGTCCTTTGATCTGTTGACCTTTTTTGTACATTTCTTTCATCGTGAAGTTTTTAAACGCATAGTCGAACAGTTTTTTCGCCACATCGAAACGTGCTGTATGAAGATTACCTTTCGCATTCAAAATCACTGCGATAACACGCATGTCACCTTGTTTAGCCGTACCTGTGAAGCTAGAACCAGCTGAATCTGTAGAACCTGTTTTTAGACCGTCTACACCTTCATATTCCTTCACAAGTCCTTTAAGCATGAAGTTCCAGTTAGGCATGTCCATTTCATCGTCTGTGCCTTCTCTGAACTTTGTTTTCGCAATACTTGATGTTTCAAGGATTTCTGGATGGTCTTTGATGAGATGCTGTGCAAGCAATGCCATATCTTTCGCAGATACTTCACTTTCTTCATCAGTACCTGTACCTTTTGGCTGTTTGCCATGTAAGTCTTTATTTTCTAAACCAGTTGCATTCACGAATTTGTAGTTTGTTAAACCTAGTTCTTTTGCTTTGGCGTTCATTTTTTCAACGAACTTCGATTCTGATCCAGCAATCACTTCTGCTAAGCCAATTGCTGCTGCATTTGCCGAATAAATAGCCGTTGCTTGATAAAGTTCTTTCACTGTATACGAGCCATCTTTTCTCAAAGGAACGTTTGATAAACTGCGGTCCTGAGAAATTTCGTATACATAATCATCTGGCGTATACGTTTGATCCCATTTCACTTTGCCTTCAGCAATCGCCTCTAGTAATAGATACTCTGTCATCATCTTTGCCATACTTGCAATAGGCAGTCTTTGTTCTGCGTTTTTACTATAAAGAATCTTACCTGTAGAAGCTTCAATTAGGATCGCTGCTTTCGCATTCACATTGAATGGATCTTCAGCTGCTTTTGCTTTGGACATTGGTGTAAATGCTGTCACAATCAATGCCAGTGCAAGGATAGAGACCATAAGCTGTTTCAATATCTTGCTGTTCAATCGTCATACCTCCGTTATCATCTTTTTTCGACATATTTCATATATATTTAATCCACAAGGGCTTATTTCAACACAACAGTATAAATTTTATCACAATAAAGACAAAAAAAATAGACAGAGTCATAGACCCTGTCAAATGTAATTTGATTGTCACAATTTATCAAGAAATTGTGTAGTTTGGTGATTCTTTTGTAATTTGTACATCATGTGGATGACTCTCACGAAGTCCTGCACCAGTCATTCGAATGAACTGTGCTTCTTCTCTAAGAGAGCGTAAATCTTGTGTTCCACAATAGCCCATACCTGAACGGATACCGCCAACTAGTTGATACACTGTATCAACGACTGGTCCTTTGTATGGTGTACGGCCTTCAATACCTTCTGGAACGAATTTTTTATTATCTTCTTGGAAGTAACGATCTTTACTTCCTTTTTCCATTGCAGCCACTGAACCCATACCGCGATAAACTTTGAATCGTCTACCTTGGAAAATTTCTGTGTCTCCTGGGCTTTCAGATGTACCAGCTAGAAGGCTTCCAAGCATAACAGCATGTCCACCAGATGCTAGAGCTTTTACGATATCACCTGAATATTTAATTCCACCATCTGCAATAATAGCTTTACCATGTTTTCTTGCTTCTGTTGCACAGTCATAGATCGCTGTGATTTGTGGTACACCAACACCTGCTACAACACGTGTTGTACAGATAGATCCTGGTCCGATACCAACTTTCACAATATCTGCTCCTGCTTCAAACAATGCTTTAGTTGCTTCAGCTGTTGCAACATTTCCAGCAATGATATTAAGAGAAGGATACGTTTCACGGATTTTCGATACAGTGTTTAGAACACCTTGTGAATGACCATGTGCCGTATCAATGACAACGACATCTACATTGGCTTCGACTAATTTTCTCACACGAGTCATTGTATCGCCAGTGACACCAACAGCAGCACCAACAATTAAACGGCCATGTGCATCTTTAGAGGAGTTAGGGAATTCGATCACTTTTTCAATATCTTTGATGGTGATGAGACCTTTTAACGTTCCTTCGTCATCTAAAAGAGGTAATTTTTCAATTTTATATTGCTGTAGAATTTTTTCAGCTTCTTCTAACGTTGTACCCACCGAAGCTGTCACGAGTTCCTCTTTTGTCATCACATCGCTGATCTTCATTGAATAATCCGAAATAAAACGAAGGTCACGGTTCGTAATAATACCAACAAGCTTTTGATCTTCTATGTTATTTACAATCGGTACACCTGAAATACGGTATTTACCCATTAGGTGCTCTGCATCAAATACTTGATGCTCAGGTGTTAAGAAGAATGGATTTGTAATAACGCCGCGCTCTGAACGTTTTACTTTATCCACTTGCTCTGCTTGTTGCTCAATAGACATGTTCTTATGAATGATACCAAGACCACCTTGACGTGCCATTGCAATCGCCATTTGTGACTCTGTCACCGTGTCCATTCCTGCACTGATCACGGGAATGTTTAGTTTTAATGTGCTTGTTAACTCAACTGATAAATCGACATCACGCGGAAGTACTTCAGACTTAGCTGGAACAAGCAAAACATCGTCAAACGTCAAACCTTCTTTTGAAAATTTACTTTCCCACATTAGTAAATCCCCCTCTTTTCGGCAAAATATTATATGTAGATTATCAACTAGCAAACAGCATGTCAAGGAAGCAACAAACAGTTGCAATTTTTAGAAAATATAAAGAGAGTTGAGGAAGAAGATGAAAAGTTCAGGATGGAAGGATTTAAAACGTTTTTACTCACTCGAAACTTCCCAAAAGTTTCTATATCAACAATATGAGAAACGGAGCATTCAAGATGCAAACCAGCAAGCCTATAAAAACTGTGAACGGTTTATTTATTTTTTAAAGCATGGTCATACATTCTATGAACAGGCAGCTATCGCTCCACTCGAACTGAAGCCCATTTTATTATTTTATGGAATGGCTCAGTTGCTAAAGGCATGTTTACTGACAGTTGATCCTTACTATCCTTCTCAAACTTCTGTTTTGGCACACGGTGTAACATCGAGAAAGAGAAAGAAGCAGCACTACCGTTTTAGTGAAGATGAAGTGAAAATTCAGCGAAATGGACTATGCATGCATGTGTTAAAGCATCTATTTCATTTAAATGGACTTGAAGATGAGCGATTTACGATGATTCACCTCCTGTCAAAGATACCTGAAATGGGTCATATTCTGGAGTTTCAAAAGCAGCCTTCGACATTAGTTAAAGTAGAAAAAGACAATGGAATGATGATTCAAGATCATATTCCATTGCTTTATAACATGTCTGCTGAACGTTTTATTGAATATTTTGAGTTCCACACAAGTTGGAAACTTAAACAGAGAGAAGCGAAAAAACTGGCGTTTGATGTGTCTCTAGAAGAAAACCCAGCGTTCGCTACTCATCTTCATTATGATTTAGAAGCGAATCAATGGTATATTCCGTCAACGCGTGATTCATTTTTGGGGATTCCTGAGATCATCAGCCATTACTTATTGATGTATAACCTCAGTATGATTGCCCGCTATGAAACAGAATGGTGGTACGAACTGCTATCTCAATACATTAGTGATGATTACGTCATGATCGAACGCTACATGGAGATTGCTGAAGAGAAGTTCCCAGCATATATCATGATGCTATTAGAAGAAAAAACAAAAAAGACCAGTTCCAAATGGAACTGATCCTTATACAAGCTTGGCGGCGTCCTACTCTCACAGGGGGAGATCCCCAACTACCATCGGCGCTGAAGAGCTTAACTTCCGTGTTCGGTATGGGAACGGGTGTGACCTCTTCGCTATCGCCACCAAACCTGATGGAGAGAATGTTCTCTCAAAACTAGATAACAATGTTCAAACTTCACAATAGAATATAGGTTAAGTCCTCGATCTATTAGTATCTGTCAGCTCCACGTGTCACCACGCTTCCACCTCAGACCTATCAACCTGATCATCTTTCAGGGATCTTACTTCCTTGCGGAATGGGAAATCTCATCTTGAGGGGGGCTTCATGCTTAGATGCTTTCAGCACTTATCCCGTCCGCACATAGCTACCCAGCGATGCCCTTGGCAGAACAACTGGTACACCAGCGGTGCGTCCATCCCGGTCCTCTCGTACTAAGGACAGCTCCTCTCAAATTTCCTGCGCCCGCGACGGATAGGGACCGAACTGTCTCACGACGTTCTGAACCCAGCTCGCGTACCGCTTTAATGGGCGAACAGCCCAACCCTTGGGACCGACTACAGCCCCAGGATGCGATGAGCCGACATCGAGGTGCCAAACCTCCCCGTCGATGTGGACTCTTGGGGGAGATAAGCCTGTTATCCCCGGGGTAGCTTTTATCCGTTGAGCGATGGCCCTTCCATGCGGAACCACCGGATCACTAAGCCCGACTTTCGTCCCTGCTCGACTTGTAGGTCTCGCAGTCAAGCTCCCTTGTGCCTTTACACTCTGCGAATGATTTCCAACCATTCTGAGGGAACCTTTGGGCGCCTCCGTTACATTTTAGGAGGCGACCGCCCCAGTCAAACTGCCCACCTGACACTGTCTCCCTGCCCGATAAGGGCAGCGGGTTAGAAGGTCAATACAGCCAGGGTAGTATCCCACCGATGCCTCCACCGAAGCTAGCGCTCCGGTTTCCAAGGCTCCTACCTATCCTGTACAAGCTGTACCAACATTCAATATCAGGCTGCAGTAAAGCTCCACGGGGTCTTTCCGTCCTGTCGCGGGTAACCTGCATCTTCACAGGTACTATAATTTCACCGAGTCTCTCGTTGAGACAGTGCCCAGATCGTTGCGCCTTTCGTGCGGGTCGGAACTTACCCGACAAGGAATTTCGCTACCTTAGGACCGTTATAGTTACGGCCGCCGTTTACTGGGGCTTCAATTCGCACCTTCGCTTACGCTAAGCGCTCCTCTTAACCTTCCAGCACCGGGCAGGCGTCAGCCCCTATACTTCGCCTTACGGCTTCGCAGAGACCTGTGTTTTTGCTAAACAGTCGCCTGGGCCTATTCACTGCGGCTTCTCGGGGCTTTAACACCCTAAGAAGCACCCCTTCTCCCGAAGTTACGGGGTCATTTTGCCGAGTTCCTTAACGAGAGTTCTCTCGATCACCTTAGGATTCTCTCCTCGCCTACCTGTGTCGGTTTGCGGTACGGGCACCTCTCACCTCGCTAGAGGCTTTTCTTGGCAGTGTGGAATCAGGAACTTCGCTACTAAATTTCGCTCGCCATCACAGCTCAGCCTTCACGGGAAACGGATTTGCCTATTTCCCAGCCTAACTGCTTGGACGCGGATATCCAATACCGCGCTTACCCTATCCTCCTGCGTCCCCCCATTGCTCAAATGGTGAGGAGGTGGTACAGGAATATCAACCTGTTGTCCATCGCCTACGCCTTTCGGCCTCGGCTTAGGTCCCGACTAACCCTGAGCGGACGAGCCTTCCTCAGGAAACCTTAGGCATTCGGTGGACGGGATTCTCACCCGTCTTTCGCTACTCATACCGGCATTCTCACTTCTAAGCGCTCCACCAGTCCTTCCGGTCTGACTTCACAGCACTTAGAACGCTCTCCTACCACTGTTCGTTAGAACAGTCCGCAGCTTCGGTGATACGTTTAGCCCCGGTACATTTTCGGCGCAGAGTCACTCGACCAGTGAGCTATTACGCACTCTTTAAATGGTGGCTGCTTCTAAGCCAACATCCTGGTTGTCTAAGCAACTCCACATCCTTTTCCACTTAACGTATACTTTGGGACCTTAGCTGGCGGTCTGGGCTGTTTCCCTTTCGACTACGGATCTTATCACTCGCAGTCTGACTCCCAAGGATAAGTCATCGGCATTCGGAGTTTGACTGAATTCGGTAACCCGGTAGGGGCCCCTAGTCCAATCAGTGCTCTACCTCCGAGACTCTTACCTTGAGGCTAGCCCTAAAGCTATTTCGGAGAGAACCAGCTATCTCCAGGTTCGATTGGCATTTCACCCCTACCCACACCTCATCCCCGCACTTTTCAACGTGCGTGGGTTCGGGCCTCCATTCAGTGTTACCTGAACTTCACCCTGGACATGGGTAGATCACCTGGTTTCGGGTCTACGACCACGTACTCATGCGCCCTATTCAGACTCGCTTTCGCTGCGGCTCCGCATCTTCTGCTTAACCTTGCACGGGATCGTAACTCGCCGGTTCATTCTACAAAAGGCACGCCATCACCCTTTAACGGGCTCTGACTACTTGTAGGCACACGGTTTCAGGATCTATTTCACTCCCCTTCCGGGGTGCTTTTCACCTTTCCCTCACGGTACTGGTTCACTATCGGTCACTAGGGAGTATTTAGCCTTGGGAGATGGTCCTCCCGGATTCCGACGGAATTTCACGTGTTCCGCCGTACTCAGGATCCACTCTGGAGAGAACAACATTTCAGTTACAGGGCTGTTACCTTCTTTGGCGGGCCTTTCCAGACCTCTTCGCTTATATCGTTCCTTTGTAACTCCGTATAGAGTGTCCTACAACCCCAAGAGGCAAGCCTCTTGGTTTGGGCTGTTCCCGTTTCGCTCGCCGCTACTCAGGGAATCGCATTTGCTTTCTCTTCCTCCGGGTACTTAGATGTTTCAGTTCCCCGGGTATGCCTTCTCATACTCTATGTATTCAAGTATGGATACTACTCCATTACGAGCAGTGGGTTTCCCCATTCGGAAATCTCCGGATCAAAGCTTGCTTACAGCTCCCCGAAGCATATCGGTGTTCGTCCCGTCCTTCATCGGCTCCTAGTGCCAAGGCATCCACCGTGCGCCCTTTCTAACTTAACCATTTCTTACTTTAGAAAGAATCACTATGTGTGATGAACTTTGCATTGCATTCAATGTGAATGTATTACTTATTGTTATCTAGTTTTCAAAGAACACGTTGGTGGAGCCTAGCGGGATCGAACCGCTGACCTCCTGCGTGCAAGGCAGGCGCTCTCCCAGCTGAGCTAAGGCCCCGATTTAATAGAAGATGGTGGGCCTGAGTGGACTCGAACCACCGACCTCACGCTTATCAGGCGTGCGCTCTAACCAGCTGAGCTACAGGCCCATCTTTCATATCGAAGATATGATGTTGTAGGATCTTTTGCAAGTTCCTTCAAAACTAAACAAGACGAAAACGCACGCTGCTCCATATATCCTTAGAAAGGAGGTGATCCAGCCGCACCTTCCGATACGGCTACCTTGTTACGACTTCACCCCAATCATCTGTCCCACCTTCGGCGGCTGGCTCCATAAAGGTTACCTCACCGACTTCGGGTGTTACAAACTCTCGTGGTGTGACGGGCGGTGTGTACAAGGCCCGGGAACGTATTCACCGCGGCATGCTGATCCGCGATTACTAGCGATTCCAGCTTCACGCAGTCGAGTTGCAGACTGCGATCCGAACTGAGAACAGATTTATGGGATTGGCTAAACCTTGCGGTCTCGCAGCCCTTTGTTCTGTCCATTGTAGCACGTGTGTAGCCCAGGTCATAAGGGGCATGATGATTTGACGTCATCCCCACCTTCCTCCGGTTTGTCACCGGCAGTCACCTTAGAGTGCCCAACTAAATGCTGGCAACTAAGATCAAGGGTTGCGCTCGTTGCGGGACTTAACCCAACATCTCACGACACGAGCTGACGACAACCATGCACCACCTGTCACTCTGTCCCCGAAGGGAAAGCCCTATCTCTAGGGTTGTCAGAGGATGTCAAGACCTGGTAAGGTTCTTCGCGTTGCTTCGAATTAAACCACATGCTCCACCGCTTGTGCGGGCCCCCGTCAATTCCTTTGAGTTTCAGTCTTGCGACCGTACTCCCCAGGCGGAGTGCTTAATGCGTTAGCTGCAGCACTAAGGGGCGGAAACCCCCTAACACTTAGCACTCATCGTTTACGGCGTGGACTACCAGGGTATCTAATCCTGTTCGCTCCCCACGCTTTCGCTCCTCAGCGTCAGTTACAGACCAGAGAGTCGCCTTCGCCACTGGTGTTCCTCCACATCTCTACGCATTTCACCGCTACACGTGGAATTCCACTCTCCTCTTCTGCACTCAAGTTTCCCAGTTTCCAATGACCCTCCCCGGTTGAGCCGGGGGCTTTCACATCAGACTTAAGAAACCGCCTGCGAGCCCTTTACGCCCAATAATTCCGGACAACGCTTGCCACCTACGTATTACCGCGGCTGCTGGCACGTAGTTAGCCGTGGCTTTCTGGTTAGGTACCGTCAAGGTGCGAGCAGTTACTCTCGCACTTGTTCTTCCCTAACAACAGAGCTTTACGATCCGAAAACCTTCATCACTCACGCGGCGTTGCTCCGTCAGACTTTCGTCCATTGCGGAAGATTCCCTACTGCTGCCTCCCGTAGGAGTCTGGGCCGTGTCTCAGTCCCAGTGTGGCCGATCACCCTCTCAGGTCGGCTACGCATCGTCGCCTTGGTGAGCCATTACCCCACCAACTAGCTAATGCGCCGCGGGTCCATCTGTAAGTGACAGCCGAAACCGTCTTTCATCCTTGAACCATGCGGTTCAAGGAACTATCCGGTATTAGCTCCGGTTTCCCGGAGTTATCCCAGTCTTACAGGCAGGTTACCCACGTGTTACTCACCCGTCCGCCGCTAACATCCGGGAGCAAGCTCCCTTCTGTCCGCTCGACTTGCATGTATTAGGCACGCCGCCAGCGTTCGTCCTGAGCCAGGATCAAACTCTCCGAGGTATGCAGGATGCATATCACACATGCGTTGCTACACGATGTAGCGAACTTAGCATGTGATCATTTCCTGCCTCGTCAGCGTTTGACTGACTACCTATGAAACATCATAGGATTTTTTATAAAAACTCGAATTAACAGGTACGTTTTGTCTTGTTTAGTTTTCAAAGAACTTGTGTGTCACTCTCTTAAAGCGACCACTTAAATATATCATATATCTCTATCAACAGTCAACATTTTTCTTAAAAAACATTTTGTTTTTCTAAGAAGTTTTCACTGAGGAATGAGATAAAAAATAGAGCATCTTTTTGCTCCTTTGAAAGATTAACACATATCTATGAAAAAAGCATTATTAATTTCAAAAAAAGTGAAGTTTTTTCAAAAAAAATAAAGCCGGTGAAAAAACCGGCTTTATTTTACTCAGATTGCTCTTGATCTGACTCTATGTTTTCTACGTTCTCTTCATTATCTTCATCGTCTTCTGGTGATTGTTCAACTAATGCCACTGTTGCGACATGTTCCTCATCACCGAGACGGATTAGACGAACACCTTGAGTAACTCGACCTGTTGTTGAAATGTCAGAAACGGCCATACGAATGATTACACCGCTTCCTGTAATAATCATCAAGTCTTCTTCGGCTTCAGCATTCGTTGCTTTCACTGCGACAAGTGGACCATTATTGTCAGTGATTTTGCACGTTTTAAGACCTTTACCGCCACGACTTTGAACACGGTATTCTTTTTCAGGAGTTAGTTTACCGTATCCTTTTTCAGTTACAATCAATACGTTTGCATCTGGCTCAAGGATTTCCATACCTACGACAATGTCATCTTCGGAAAGTGTGATCCCTTTCACTCCAGCTGCCGTACGTCCCATTTCACGAACATCTGTCTCGTCAAAACGGATCAGCATTCCCTTTTTCGTTCCAATGATGATTTGTTTTTCTCCATTGGTTAAACGAACAGCCATCAGTTCATCCTCGTCACGAAGACTAAGTGCAATAAGACCGTTGTTTCGAATGTTAGCGAACTGAGACAATGTCGTCCGTTTTGATACACCGTGTCTTGTTGTAAAGAAGAGATAAGAATTTTCATCAAATTCGCTTACTGGAATAATGGCGTTAATCCATTCTCCCTTTTCTACTTCAAGAAGATTAATGATCGGAATTCCTTTCGCCGTCCGTCCGAATTCAGGAATCTCGTAGCCTTTCGCACGATAAACCTTCCCTTTATTAGAGAAGAAAAGAATCGTATCGTGGGTCGATGTTGAAATCAACTGTTCAACGAAATCATCTTCGTTGGTTCCCATTCCTTGGACACCTTTACCGCCTCTTTTTTGGCTGCGGTATGTAGAAGCTGGGAGACGCTTGATATAACCATTATGCGTGAGCGTAATCACGATGTTTTCAACAGGAATCAAATCTTCGTCTTCAATTGTTTCGATACCCGCTGTCACAATTTCAGTACGGCGCGTATCATTGAAGCGTTCTTTAATTTCTGTTAATTCTTCTCTAATGATTTCAAGTACTTTCTCATTGTCTGCTAAAATGGCTTTTAATTCAGCAATCAAATCAACAAGTCCTTTATATTCATCTTCTATCTTTTCTCGTTCTAGACCAGTCAAACGCTGAAGTCGCATATCAAGAATAGCCTGTGCCTGTTTTTCAGACAAGCTATAGTTTTCCATCAAACCATTTCTCGCAATTTCCGCAGTTTGAGAGCCTCTAATTAAAGCAATGACTTCATCTAAGTGATCAAGTGCAATTCTCAGACCTTCTAAAATGTGTGCTCTTGCTTCTGCTTTACGCAGCTCATACGCTGTTCTTCTACGAATGATCACTTTTTGATGCTCTAGATAATACTCAAGACATTGTTTGAGGGACAAGACTTTTGGCTGTCCATCAACAAGTGCTAATAAGTTGATACCAAATGACGTTTGAAGTGTCGTTTGTTTATAAAGATTGTTTAATAGAACATGGACGTTTGCGTCTCTACGCAGTTCAATGACAATACGCATACCATTACGGTCTGATTCATCACGCAAATCTGTAATGCCATCAATCTTTTTATCACGTACAAGATCAGCAATTTTTTCAATTAAACGGGCTTTGTTGACTTGGTAAGGAATCTCATTGATAACAATGCGCTGTTTACCGCTAGATGTTTCCTCAATATTCGATTTTGCTCTTAATGTAATAGAGCCGCGCCCTGTTTCATACGCCTTCCGAATACCACTTCGGCCAATGATTTGACCTGCTGTTGGGAAATCTGGCCCTGGAATGATGTCCATAAGCTCCTGTGTAGTCATTTCTGGATTTTGACTGATAGCCAATACCCCATCAATCACTTCACCTAGTTGGTGCGGCGGAATATTGGTCGCCATTCCTACAGCAATTCCTGTCGCTCCGTTGACCAACAAGTTAGGGAATCTTGCAGGCATCACCATTGGCTCTCTTTCACTGCCGTCATAGTTATCCTGATAATCAATGGTATCCTTAGTGATATCACGGAGGATTTCCATAGAAATCTTCGATAGACGTGCCTCGGTATAACGCATCGCCGCTGCTCCGTCTCCATCGACTGAACCAAAGTTTCCATGACCGTCTACTAACATATAACGATAGTTGAAGTCTTGCGCCATACGAACCATCGCTTCGTATACAGCACTGTCACCATGAGGGTGATACTTACCGATAACTTCCCCGACGATACGTGCAGATTTCTTAAATGGTTTATCACTTGTCATACCTAGGTCATTCATCGCATACAAAATTCTTCGATGCACGGGCTTTAATCCGTCACGCACATCTGGTAATGCACGCGACACAATCACACTCATTGCATAATCTAAAAAAGACGTACGCATTTCCTGACTAATATTCACTTCGCGTACATTTGGTGTATGTTGTTCACTCACTATAAGAACCTCCCTTTACGTATCACATGAAATAAATTATGTGGGAGTAAAATATGTATTTATCTTCACAAGACTATTCTCCATTATATCAATAATCTCGTCTTTATACACATTTATTTACTAGAAAATCAACGAAAACACGGAAAAACAGGACATTGGTTACACGCTCCTATTTCTTGAAAAACAACCTTATTCCAAACAAGAAATAAGGTTGTTCTCAGTAGGGAGCTATCTAAATATCGAGGTTTTTCACGTATTGCGCATTTTCTTCGATAAAGTTTCTTCTCGGCTCTACTTTATCTCCCATGAGCATTTCAAATGTCTCATCAGCATCGATTGCATCCTCAAGTGTCACTTGAAGAAGTGTTCTCGCATCAGGATCCATTGTTGTTTCCCAAAGCTGAGCAGCATTCATTTCTCCAAGACCTTTATAACGCTGAAGTCCAGGTTTTGGTGTTTGAGAAAGTGATTTCAACAGCTCGTCTAGCTGTTTATCGTTATACACGTACTCAACACGTTTTCCTTGTTGCACTTTATATAAAGGTGGCTGTGCAATATACACATAACCGTTTTCAATGATTTCACGCATGTAGCGATAGAAGAATGTTAGAAGCAGTGTTCGAATGTGCGCTCCATCCACATCGGCATCGGTCATAATCACAACTTTGTGATAGCGAGCCTTCTCTAAATTGAAGTCTTCTCCGATTCCAGTTCCTAATGCTGTAATCATTGAACGAACCTCGTTGTTCGATAGAATTTTATCTAGTCGCGCTTTTTCAACGTTTAGGATCTTCCCTCTTAACGGCAAAATGGCTTGGAAGTGACGATCACGACCTTGCTTAGCAGATCCGCCCGCTGAATCTCCCTCTACGATATAGAGTTCAGAGATGGATGGGTCTTTAGAAGAACAGTCCGCTAGTTTCCCCGGTAAGCTGGAGACTTCCAGTGCGCTTTTACGTCTTGTCAGCTCACGTGCCTTTTTGGCAGCCATTCTTGCACGAGCTGCCATCACGCCTTTCTCCACAATTTTCTTTGCCGCATCAGGGTTCTCTAAGAGGAATTTCTCAAGTGCTTCAGAGAAAAGGGAGTCGGTAATGGTTCTTGCTTCTGAGTTCCCAAGCTTTGTCTTCGTTTGCCCTTCGAATTGAGGATCTGGATGTTTGATAGAGATAATGGCTGTTAAGCCTTCTCGCACATCTTCACCGCTCAAATTCGAGTCTCCATCTTTGAATACGCCATTTTTACGAGCATAATCATTGATCACACGCGTCAGACCTGTTTTAAAGCCTGCTTCGTGTGTTCCGCCTTCATACGTGTTGATATTATTGGCGAAGGAATAGATGTTGCTTGTATAGGAATCGTTATATTGTAATGCCACTTCAACCGTAATTCCGTCTCTTTCACCTTCGATGTAAACAGGTTCTTCATGAACGACTTCTTTTGAGCGATTTAAATGTTCTACATAGCTCTTAATACCGCCTTCGTAGCAGTATTCATTTCGTCGTTCTTTACCTTCGCGTAAATCTTCAATAATGATGTTTACACCTTTTGTTAAGAAAGCTAATTCACGTACACGGTTAGCAAGTGTGTCGTAATCAAATTCAATGGTTTCAGTAAAAATTTCTGGATCTGGCACAAAATGAGTGGTTGTCCCTGTAACATCTGTTTCACCAATGATCTCTAAATCTCCAACTGGAACACCGCGTTTGAATTGTTGATAATGAATTTTCCCATCACGATATACGGTCACGTCTAAGGTCGTAGATAACGCATTAACAACAGATGCCCCTACGCCATGCAGACCGCCAGATACTTTATAACCACTGCCGTCAAATTTACCACCAGCGTGAAGAACAGTCATAATAACCTCTACAGCAGGACGTCCCATTTTCTCATGAATCCCAACAGGAATTCCGCGGCCATTATCTTTCACTGTAATGCTATTATCCTTTTCAATTTGCACGGTAATATCTGTGCAATATCCAGCTAAAGCCTCATCAATACTGTTGTCGACAATTTCCCATACAAGATGGTGAAGTCCTTTTGCACTGGTTGACCCAATGTACATTCCTGGACGTTTTCTAACAGCTTCTAGTCCTTCAAGCACCTGTATCTGATTTTCATCATAACTATTATGTTGCTGTTCCATTGCCACGTACATTCACCTACACTTTTCTTAAACGATATATTTATATGAATTGAGCTTTTAGACTTCAATTTCAATCACAAATGAAGCACGTTTTTTGAGCGTGCTTGAGGAAAGAGGAGAGTAATAAACAGATTTAGTTGTGACGACGATGGATTTTGGTGTCCCTTGTGATAACGAAATGATTTGTCCTTCTTGTTTTTGAAGAAACTCTTCTACAACAGAAGACGACCTCATTTTGTAATCAACAATTGCGACAATCTCTCGTGTAGAAACAACACAATCATCACCTAAATGAATATACAAGACCCACACCTCATTTATCAGTCAATTACTTTTCCACTGGCTACTCTGAAAATTTCCGCTTCTTTCAAGGTAGCGTGATCGATACCTTCAACACTTGTTGTGGTGACGAAGGTCTGTACACGTCCCTGAATGGTATGGAGCAAATGAGACTGTCTGTAATCATCAAGTTCAGATAAAACATCATCGAGTAGAAGAATGGGATATTCTCCGATTTCTTCATGTATCAAGTCGATTTCTGCCAGCTTAAGTGAAAGAGCTGTTGTTCTTTGTTGCCCTTGAGAGCCATATGTCTGAACATCCCGACCATTCACAAAGAAAAGAAGGTCATCTCTGTGAGGTCCCCACAGCGTCACTCCTCGGTCTATTTCTCTGTCTCTTAGTTTCTGAAACGATTCTTCATAGCTATTCTTTATTTTCGACAAGTCTGACGCTTCTGATACCTCTATCGCCGTGTGGTATTGGAGCGTGAGTGTTTCTAGCTCTCTAGAAATGCCAAAATGCAACGGCTGCGCCCATTTTTCGAGCTGTTTCGTAAAAGTCAGTCGTCTTTTGACAACCTTCGCTGCCGCATCAATCAATTGCTCTGTTAAAACCTCCAACATCGCTTGATCCGTTTGCTTTCTAGTCTGCAATTGTTTCAAGTAATGATTCCGCTGAGAGAGAATTTTTTGATAGAGCGATAAATCATGCAAGTAGACAGCAGAAACTTGTCCAATCTCCATATCGAGGAATCTTCTACGGATTTGCGGGCTGCCCTTTACAAGACTTAAGTCCTCTGGTGCAAACATGATGGTGTTTAGCGCACCAACATAGTGACTGAGCTTCTGTTGTTCAATGTGATTGACCTTGCCCTTTTTCCCTTTTTTTGAAATCACGAGTTGCATTGGGAGTGGACCATTTTTTTTGATGACTCTACCTTCTATTTTAGCATAGTCTTGGTCCCATCGGATAAGTTCTTTATCATTTGACGTACGATGCGACTTTGCCATCGACAATACATAGATCGCTTCCATCAAGTTCGTTTTACCTTGGGCATTCTCACCGATCATGACATTCACCTTGTTGTCGAATTGAAGCTCGGTGTGTTCATAGTTTCGGTATGAAGTTAACGCCAGACTTTGAATGTACATGTATTGTCACCCGTTTCTAATTCACAACTTGAAATGTGCCATAACCTTCTATCTCGACAACATCTCCTGGGTATAGTTTGCGTCCCCGTCTATTATCTGGCTCTTGATTAATGAACACCTCATGTTCACTTAAAAACCATTTCGCCATTCCGCCAGATTGGATGACTTCGGCTAATTTCAAAAATTGCCCTAATGTAATCATTTCTTTCTCAATGGTTATAGGATTAGGCATTATATCGACCTCTTTCAATATCACTAATATCTAATTGTACTAAAAAACAAGACAAGAAGGAAAGGGGGAAAGCGAACTGGGATGAAAGAAAGCATGGTAAACGAGAAGAAAAGCTGCTATGCACTCACACAGCAGCTATTTTAGATTGAATTAATATGTTCTGACTGGAAGAATCAACTGCAAGATTGAATCATCATTTGGCGTGCGCAACAGGAACGGTCTCATAGCACCAGTAAAACTTACATGAATCTCTGTTCCCTCTAATACTTTTAATGCATCTAGCATATATTTTGGACTAAAGGAGATTTTAAGGTCCTCCCCTTTAATGTCATCTGCTTGAACTGTTTCGACTACTTTACCGATTTCAGGTGAATTAGAAGAAATCTCAAGGCTTTGTTCAGGATCAGCTGACAGCTTTACGACATTATTGCGTCCTTCTCTTGCCAAAAGTGATGCACGATCAATGGCTTGAAGGAATTCCTTTGTGTTGACCACAACATCCGTTTTACTTTCCTGCGGGATCAGGCGAGCTGTATCTGGATAATTCCCATCCAGCAATCTTGAGAAGAACAACACGTTTTGTGCTTTAAAGAGAACTTGCGTTTCTGTAATCACGATGCTCACAAGATCTTGTCCATCATCAAGGATTCTACTTAGCTCTGTTAAACTCTTCCCAGGAATGACGACATTGTATGAGCTTTCCTCATCAATATCCAACTTCGCTTTTCTTAAAGCAAGACGGTGGCTATCCGTCGCTGTGCATATTAATTCACCTTTTTCCACCTTCCAGTTTACACCTGTCAAGATAGGACGTGTTTCTGAGGTGGACACTGCAAAAACAGTTTGACGAATTAAGTTTTTAAGTAGATCTGTCGGAATTTGAAATGCATGATGCTCTTCAATTTGCGGAAGATGCGGATACTCTTCAGCATCTAAGCCGTTTAAGTTAAATTCTGCTGAACCAGAACGAATGATGGTGAGGTGATTTTGTTCTACTTCAATTTCGACAGTAGCCATTGGCAGTTTCTTCACAATTTCACTAAAGAAGCGAGCCTGAAGCACAATACTTCCTGGACGATCAATCGTAAT
The DNA here is from genome assembly GCF_038610765.1 of Bacillus sp. FSL R5-0422. Lineage (NCBI taxonomy): Bacteria > Bacillati > Bacillota > Bacilli > Caryophanales > Bacillaceae > Bacillus > Bacillus sp. FSL R5-0422. The sequence goes on along the minus strand of NZ_CP152014.1, from coordinate 1,735 downwards.
TACTTCTAAATCTCCATCTCTTTGAGGAATAAAGGATTCAATTGAGATATCAGAGTCACTTCCTGTGAGAGAAACCCCCTCATCAGATGCAACAATTTTTATCCCTGTCAAAATAGGTATCGTTGTTCTAGAGGATACGGCTTTTAATACATCTTGGACACTTTCGACAAGACGATCTTTTTGAATCGTGAATTTCATAGTGGTCCTCCTAAATTTTCTTAATGACATGTATATATATTTTATTAATAAAAATCGTAGAAGTAATAGTAGGGCTTGTGAATATGTGGATAAGTCGGTAAAAAGAAAGGAAAGACAGCCTATCCACATGTGGACAGACTGTGTATGACTATGCTCTAGTTATTCACATTTTCCCGTACTTATTATATCAGCTAGGTTATTTTAATTGTTCTTTTATTTCTTTGACATGCTGCTGAAGCTGTTCATCCTCAACCATTAATTTCGAAATCTTCTCATGAGCATGAATGACAGTCGTATGATCACGACCTCCAAATTCTTCTCCTATTTTAGGCAGAGAGGAATCGGTCATTTCTCTAGAGAGATACATGGCAATTTGTCTTGGATAAGCAACTGACTTCGTACGTTTCTTCGCTTTGAAATCCTCTAAACGAATATTAAATTGCTGCCCTACAATTCTTTGAATATCTTTAATTGTAATGACCCTTGGCTTCGACGATGGAATGATGTCCTTTAGCGCCTCAGCTGCTAGATCTGCATTGATGTCTTTATTAATTAAAGAAGAGTAAGCAACGACACGAATCAAAGCACCCTCCAGTTCACGAATGTTGCTGTCGATTTGATTGGCAATATAGAGCATCACTTCATTCGGAATGTCTAATCCCTCTGCTTTTGCCTTTTTTCGTAAAATCGCAATACGCGTTTCTAAATCTGGCGGGGTAATGTCTGTGATTAGGCCCCATTCGAATCGAGAGCGTAATCTGTCTTCAAGTGTCGGAATTTCTTTCGGCGGCCGGTCACTAGAAATGACGATTTGCTTACTTTCTTCGTGAAGTGTGTTGAATGTATGGAAAAACTCTTCTTGTGTTTGTTCTTTTCCTGCTAAAAATTGAATATCATCTATCAAAAGCACATCGACATTCCGATAGCGATTACGGAAATCGACAGCTTTGTTGTCTCGGATTGAGTTGATAAATTCATTTGTAAATTTTTCAGATGATAGATAGACCACTTTGGCTGATGGATTATGGTCGATGACATAATGACCAATCGCATGCATCAAGTGAGTCTTTCCTAAACCAACGCCCCCATAAATAAAGAGCGGATTATATGCTTTTGCTGGTGCTTCCGCAACTGCAAGTGAAGCGGCATGCGCAAATCGGTTGCCTGAACCAATAACAAAAGTATCAAATGTATATTTTGGATTCAGCATATTTTGTGGAATATCGACGGGATCTTCTTTAGACATCTTTTTAATTGGAGACTTTGGCATAGCTTCCACTTCATCCTGATTTTGAGGAATAATAAATTTAATGCTGAGCTCTTCACCTGTCAGTTCGTAGATGGTATCAGCAATTAAGTGGAGATATCTTGATTCCAACCAGTCTCTAGCAAATTCATTAGGTGCCGTAATTGTGAGCGTATCACCTTGAAGAGAATGGGCTTTTGTCGATTTCATCCATGTCTCAAAACTAGGTTTGCTCAACTTTGTCTCTATTTTTTGAAGTGCTTTATTCCACAGATCCAAAATATTTTCCAT